>CAVUPL010000004.1:0-34577 GCA_963743445.1 Vulcanimicrobiota bacterium | reverse complement strand
AGATTGTAAGCATCGCCGGACAACGCGTCTATTAACATAAGGTGCGTTCTAGCGCTAGACGTCTCGTTCGTTCCCGAACTGCCGCGCTCCATTCGCCGTATTTATCAGCCCGATTGGGCCGGCCCCCTTTCTTTTCGCTCCCGGCGAGAAGCCGCTCCAGATTCCAGCACACCGTTTCCACATCGTTGAGGGCGAGTGGACCCTTCCAAAGGCACTCCCGACGATTAACTGCTCGAATAAGTACGAGCAGGAGGACGGCTCATCGTTGTGGATCGCCACCCGCCGTCGCGATAGCTACCGAACTCAAGGGAGCGGCGCGTCTAGAGCGCCGGCAATCGCGTGCACGGACTCTGCGCGTCATTTGCCGTCTGAGGCGGCTCCCGCGAGGGAGCGACTTGCCAACAGGGCGAATGCTTACTATGTGCCGTCTCCCAGCGGCGGCTTTTGAGTTTTCGTCTGAGGAATTCGATCCGTGCGAAAGACTGTGGATACCGTTACTGCTGCAGCCGCCGCGGCGGCCATTGCTCTGCTTTCGGCTTGTTCGAACGGCTCGCAGGGAACCGGCGAAGCCATTCCATCGAACGCGACTCGGAGCGGCCTGATCGACGAGGTCGCGCGCTCGGGCATCGCCCCGAAGTTCTATAGCGTGCTGCGTCTCGACCTAGGTCGTGCTGCGGCCGTTCCCCCGAACCGTAAGTCGAAGAAGAAGGGAGATCTTTTCGTCAGCGACATCGGGACGGGCGCGGTCGAAATTCTCAAAAATAAGACTTGGACGAATGTGGGCAGCATCGGTTCCGGAGTCGACGGCCCCGCCGGCGCCTGGGTCGACACTAAAGGCAACTTCTACGTTGCCAACTACAACGGGGTGAACATCAAGGAGTACGCGCCGGGCCGGTCAACGCCGAAGTACACGTACAGTGATAATATGTATGACCCCACCAACGTAACGACCGATTCGAAGGGCAACGTTTACGAGGGCGACTATCTGGGCGGCTATGTCGGCGAATACGCTCAAGGGCAAAACGCGCAGATCGCGCAATGCAGCCTTACCGGCTGGGTCTCTGGCGTTGCAATCGACGAGAGCGGCGACGTGTTCGTCGCTTATTTCAACACCGACACGAACGCAGGCCACATCGAGGAGTATACGGGCGGCCTTAGCGGCTGCAACGCGACCACGCTCGGTGTGAGCCTGGTAGATCCCGTCAGCATGGTGCTCGATAAGAAAGGTGATCTCGTCGTCGTTGACGAGCTTGCCGATAGCGTCGACATCATCGCGCCGCCGTACGACAGCATAACGACAACGCTCGGATCGGGCTATAGCATTCCGTTCCACGTCACGGTCAACAAGAAGAACGATCAGGCGTATGTTGACAATCTATTCTTCTACGGCGGAGGCGACGTCCTCGTTCTCAGCTATCCGGGCGGCTCGACCGAAGCCACGCTGGGGTCGTCGAACGGCCTCGAGACTCCCTTTGCTGCGGTGGACGGTCACAACTATAATCCGTAGCGTTGGTGACGTGTAGTCGCGCGTCAGCCCGTACTAGTTCCGCTCGCGCCGACGCGGCAACTGACGCCCATCGCCGTTCGCTGCAGGGTCGGGATTCCCGACATTGAGATCGTAAAATCACCGCTTACTAGGGAAGCATTAGTGGCCGATCCTCAGCTGTGCCGATTGGCAGTTATAAGGTCTCCAATGGGAACGAACTTTGAAGTCACCCGTGCCGAATATGTGCGCAACGAATCAGCGGCTAAGATCCTTCGGCGCTCGATGATCCGGTTCCATCGAGACGACAGCGCATCAGTTCGCGGGCCGCTACGCTGCGCCAAGCAATAACGGTCAGAGGACGGCGAGGCTGACTGATTGACCGGTTATAGTCGTTGGTGCTGATTTTAACTCGGATGTAGGATCTCCGCCGGATGGATACTTCCAGAAATCGAATCGATTCTTGCACGGGCGGTTGCCACCGACGAGAACTGTTCCCTGTGACCTGAGGGCAACACATACAAGAGATCCTCGGTGTGAGCTTCAGACAGCATCCACGACCCGGAAAGCTCGCCGCGCGCAGCGATCGCGCGGCTTTGGGGCATTGCGCCCGGCGCGCTGATCGGCGGCTGCGATCCGCCGCAGCCCGTGAGCGTAGCCGCAGCAACAAAGACGCCTAGCACGTAGCGGCCCAACCAACGGGTCGTTGGATCCGCCGCTGGCGGGCTAGATTACTGCTCCAGTTCATGAAGGCTGTTGTCGTTTGTGTCGGTGTAATAGAGCGCAGTATTGGTATCGTTGGTGCCAATTGCCGCAAGCCCAAAAACGCTGGCTGTTTTGCTCTTGTCAACGACCTTAGTATCTAACACTTGCCCGGCCGGCGTCAGCTCGACGAGCTTGTTTCCTCCTTGGGTATTTGCAACGATGAGGTTGCCGTTAGGCAGCAGCGTCATCGCCACCGGAGCGTCGAGCGGCTTTCCACTGTAGACCAACGCCCCACACGTCGTTGTCGAGAACTTGCACTTAAACGTCTTTCCACCCGGCTGCACGATGATCTCGTCCTTCACAAGCAGTTCGCTCGCGTTCGAAACGGCGACGACCGTGTCATCGACCCCGTCCACAATATAAAGCGTGTCGTTGCAACGGCCACGGCGTCTCTTGCCATTGTACTGCATTCCCGATGGGCCCAAGACAGCCCAACCCGAGTTCTTATTGACGCCGAAGCCGGTTATCACTTGGATCACTTGGGGGTGACCAGAGCTACTGACGGGAAACGCCAACTTAATAATTGAGCCGGTCTTGGAATCCGCAACGTAAATGTCTTCAGGCGCGTAGTTCTCGCCGCAGTATGCATCGGCGTCGCCGAACGGGACCTCGATGGGAGGACCGTAACTCGTCTTAAACTTGCCGGTTTGCGTGAACTGCGACACCAGATGGCTGGTCAGACCCGCGCCGTAGACTTGATTTCCCGAATAGATAGCGTCGCCGTCACAGCCGTTTATCTTGCCGCCTTGCGTAAAGGTCGCCGGTTTGGAGCCGGGCGCCGGATCGAGCGCCTCGATCGTAGTGCCCTTGCCCGCCTCTCCAGACGAGTCCTCAAAGTTGCACACGAGTAGCTGCCCTTTTTTGAGCACTCCATAACTGTACTTCACGACCGAGATTGCGCGTGGACCTTCATCGGCGTTTGTTAGATCGACCGTCGACCCGATGACGACGTCTTTCGTTAGCTTCTTGAGGATCGACGTATTGTCGGCCGGCGACGCAACTTTTGCTGCTGGAGCCAATGCCGAGTCAGCCACACTCAATGAGGTGGATGGTACTGAACCGCCGCACGACGACATTGCCAGACCGCCGGTGATAACTATCAGTGCGGGACAAGTGCTAGAAAGCGGCATGATAGACCTCGATCAATAGCGCAGGTATTCCCAGGGCATATTTTGGATCATCGTTCGCAACCCTGCGCTACGTTGAATCGAAAAAGCATTTAGCTAGCTGGCGGTTTGCAAAGAGAACCGTAGTCATCGATCGATTCTTAGCGCAGATGCGCCTGGCTGCGGCTTAGTATCCAGAGCCACTGTGCGACGCGCTCCATTTCTTCGATCGTAAGCGGACTCGATAATTCTCGCGGATTGCCGGGGAGCGGCACTCCGTAACGGCCTTCCGTTAGGGGCGTGGCGAAAGAAACGCGGTGTACCCCTCAAGGGCGATTTGCACGCCGATGCAGAGCAAGATGAACGCCGAAAGCCGCAGCAACACGTTGATGCCGGTTGGCCCTAGCTTTCGTAAGACGTGTTCCGCTTGGCTGTAGCAGAGAAAGATCAAGATGGAGATGCACGCCAGGCCCGCCAAGGCGCCGAGGCCATCGAGTAGGATCGAGTTTCCCGGAGCGGCGAGCAAACTGCTGCCGACGGTCACCATGATCGCGATGGATCCCGGGCCGATCGTCAACGGCAGCGTCAGCGGGTAGAACGCGCCGCCGAGCACTTCATCCACAGAAGCGGCCGGTGCGCGATGCTTCGAGTCTTCCTGTCCCTGGCTGAGCAGCTGCCAACCCGCAACGGCGAGGACCAAGCCTCCGGCGACACGCACCGCTGAGAGGCTTAAACCGAAGAACTTCAGCGCCAGCGGACCGACGATCAAGGACGCCGCCGTGAGAATGAAGGCGTTGATCGCGACGCGCCGGGCGAGGCTTCCCGCAACGGCATCGTCAAGGGACTCCGTATACTTCAAGAAGATGGGTGCCATGCCCGGCGGATTGACGATCGGGAACAGGGCCAGCGTCACGAAGAGAAAACCGTGGACGAACGGCCACGTGGCCACGGTCCTAAGTGAGTCCACCGTAACGTTATCTCACGCCGCAGGCTACTCTCCCTTTCGCGATGTTACAGTCCCAACGCGATCGCCCCTCAAAATGGGGTGCCGGCTCGGCGGAACGTCCGCACCCGGGAGGAAGAGCGACATGACCCGCAGCAATGCCTGGCGCGCAGTCATGTCGCTTGAGCATAGCACTATAGCTAGTCGTGGAAAATCACGGTAGCTAAGTGACAGAATCGCAAAGGAGCTACAGTGACGCTTAGACCTGGCAAAAAGGCAGGCGGTAGCCGATGAAGCCGCTCGCGATCTTCGGAATTAACGTACTGGCGAGCTTCGTGAGTTCGATTGCAGCCGCGGCGCTTTTTGCAATGCCGTGGCTACAAGCTCAGAACACTCATGTAGCGCTGCTGTGGCTTGTGGTTCCGCATATGTTTCTTCGCTTCATTGGCCTTAGCTTTCTGGTGCCCGGTGTCGTTTCCGCGTCGTTACCGAGGAGCTGGGCTGCGCCGGCTGCTTACGGCGACCTCGTCGCTGGGATCCTCGCCATCATTGCGGCGGCCGCGGTAGCGTGGAATCTATCTTGGGCAATTGAGGCAGTCTGGATTTTCAACGTTTGGGGTGCGGTCGATCTTTTGTACGGGTTTTACAAAGGACTACGTGTCAACCTTGCCCTCGACCCCGGTGCATTAGGCGCCGGGTACTACCTCGTAACGGCAATTGTACCGCCGCTGTTAGTATCGCACGCGCTGATCTTCGTGATACTCCTACGGAACGGCGCCTGAGAAACCTTATGCTAGCGCGAGAGTAACGTCCCTAGAGAGAAAGAAGGCTGTGACATGGACGATCTAGATCCGACATACACCGATTCGGACAAGTACAAGACGATTTTCGAGAACGACCGGGTCCGAGTTCTGGACTACCGCGACGCGCCGGGAGCGAAGACGAAACCACACTGGCACCCCAACAGCGTGCTGTTAACTCTGTCTGACTTCCGGCGCCGGCTGACTGTTGGCGACGACGTTAAGGAAGTCGCTCTGGAAACAGGACGGGCGCTCTGGCGGCCTGCTGAAATCCATACGGGCGAAAACATAGGGACCACCGACACACACGTGGTCTTCGTAGAGCTGAAAGACTTGACCTAACGGGTTCCTGCGCCTCGCCGAGGCGGCTTCCGAGTTTGCACCTTGGGTGATACGATGGAACTGGTGCATAGCCGACCGTCGATGCGTCACCTTGGAGAAGGGCAGGACAATGAATATCTCAGATTTTGGCCGCTACGCGCTCGGCTTTTTTGCGGCTGCAATGCTGCTTGCAAGCTGCGGCGAATCGCAGACGCAGATGAACCCGTCAGGATTGACGCAGAGCACCGTGCGATCGGAGCTTCTTAGCTCACTACTGCGACGGGGTGTACCCGATGTCGCGCCGATTCCGGCTTGTAAGGGACAGAAGACGACGAAAGACTACGCTAGTCTGCGTGCCAAAAAACTCTCTACTAAAGGCGGTACGCTTTGCGTTCCGCGATTCAAGGGCTGGGGCGGCACGATTACCTATCCGGGCCCGACGACGTCACGCGTAACCGCGAGTCTGATTAGCAGCACCACTCCCTACAGCGGGCTGTCCTGGCCGCCGTTTCCGCCTGCCACGCCGATCTTTTACATTCAATTCAACACTACGTACGACGACGTGCAATTCGGCAAGAAGCTTCCGGGCCCAGGCGATTTGGCCAGCAACCAACTTAAAGCAAAGCAGGCGTACACGGTTACCGCCAGCGTGCTGTCGGGAGGCAGTCTCTGGGACGCTTTCGGGGAATGCTACGCGACTGCAGTCGACGGAAAGTACGGCCCCGATCTTCCGGACGTCGGGGGCGTATTCTCGGGAACCCTAAAAGTAACGGGGACCCACGTCGTCATCGAGATCGTCCCGGGCGAATACGGCACGACCAAGTGCTAAGCAGTAGGCTGACGTAAAGCCTACCAAGACGCTATGAGCATCGCCGATACGAGTCGCCGCGAGTTCTTGCGTTCGGCCGCGGGCGCGGCCTTGGCCGGCGGCGCGGGTCTCTCATTCCTGTCGACGTTTGGCTGCAGCAGTTCGAACGTTACACCCTCGCCACCGAGCCTGCCGTGGGGAGAACTCGCGCGCAGCCTCACCGGCTCGCTGATCCGGCCGGGCCAAAGCCGATATCGCTACTTGGCCTCACCCAACAACCTGCGCTACAAATCCGTGCTTCCCGCGGGCATTGCGCTCTGCGCCGACGCGCACGATGTTAGCACATCGATCCTCTGGGCGCGAAAATACGGCGTGCCGCTGGTCGCACGGTCGGGCGGTCATTCATACGCCGGATACTCCACGACGACCGGATTGATGATCGACGTCACGGCGATGCGCAGCTTCAGCTTCGATCGGCGCACTGCGATTGCGACGTTTGGTGGCGGCGCACGAAATTCGGAGATATTTGCGAAATTTCCACCTTTGCGCGTGGCGATCACGCATGGGCGCTGCGCGAGCGTCGGCCTCGCCGGCCTGGTGCTAGGAGGTGGAATCGGGTTTAGCATGCGCGCACATGGCTTGACGTGCGATCAGTTGGTCGGAACCGAAATCGTTACTGCCGACGGCGCCATCCTAACGGCGAATCCGAGCGAGAATCCGGAGCTCTACTGGGCCTGCCGCGGCGCCGGCGGCGGCAACTACGGCATCAATACGTTTTTTCAATTCCAAACCTTCCAAGTCGGCTCGTTGACGGTCTACGAGCTGGCGTGGGACGACCGGCAGGAAGACGTCTTTGCAGCCTTGAGCGCGGCGCTGGAGGGCGCACCGTCCACGCTGGGCTGTAAAGTCACCGCGGAAGTGAAATTTGAAGGTGGCCGGCGTAGCTTCCAGATTCAGCTGCTCGGTCAAATCGTCGGAACGAAAACGGAGCTGCTTGAGATATTGCAGCCGGTCTACGCGATCGCTAAGCCTTCAGGGTTCATCGAAGAGACGAAGTATTGGCAAGGGCAGCAGTTACTCAGCGAGGCGGGCACGCCGGCATACTACAATGAACGATCGCGCTTCTTCAACCAGCCGCTTAACGACCGCGCGGTCGCGACGGTCTTCGAGTGGATGGCCAAAGAGCCCGGGGCAATACCGTCACGACGCTTTAGCGTTTTCCAGACGGGAAAACAGGTGAACGCCGTCGCACCGGCCGCGACCGCGTTCGTGCATCGCCGCAGTCATTGGGTCAGCACCATCGCACTGACGTGGGCGGAGTCGACGCCGGCCAATATCGTCGCAAGCAATCTCGCCTGGCAAACCGAGTTCTACGACGCGATCGTACCGATCGCCAAAGGCGGCGCCTATCAGAACTTCATCGATCCCGACCTCAAGGACTGGAAACGAGCGTACTACGGTGCTAATCTCCCACGGCTAGAATCGATCAAACAGCACGTCGACCCGAACCATGTGTTTGCATTTCCGGAAGCGATTCCGTGACAGTAGCTTGCCCCAGCAAGAGCAAAGGTTGTTTAGGGTTCTAAGGGACCCGGTGCCGAGACCACGAAGCCCAAAGTTAGACACGCCGGCACGATCGGAGACATCGCATGCGATCATCGCTAATCAGTTCACGGTACTTCTCCGCTTGGCTCAGCGCCGGGCGCAGTCCACTCCGCTGCCTGCTTTTTGTGTGCGCGCTCGCGGCGTGGACCGGCCTTACAATCGCCGCTAGCCGGCCTGCGCGTGCGATAACGGCGGCCGACATTTCTGCTGCGGCGGCCCAGGCCTGCGCCGTGATGTCCGGCCAAGCCAAACCCAACTCGCGCACCCTTCAATACTTGCTGATGCTCGACGAAGACATGGCCGACGCCAATCCCGTTGCCCTGGCGCTCTTTCATGACGTCGTGCATGAATGCCCCAAGGCATATCTCAGTTACGAGCAACGCTTGCGGTCGCAAAACCCTTTTGCCGCCCACCCTCTCGTCAAGCAGCAAACGCAGCTTTCGACCTCGGGGACAAATTTAGCCGGCCCGACACCGCGGCCCGACTTCCCGATTCGATGTTGGGGCGCGCGCGGCATGGCATCCTTGGACGGCACCGTGCTCGTCGTCGCGTTCGCAAAGACCCAGCACCCGGCGGCGCAAGGATTGCAGCCGGGCCAGTGCGCGTGGCTCGATCGTGCAATGCGTCCGAATGAGCCCGCCCACATCGACGTCCAGCTCGCCACCCCGGCCGAAGGCCGAAACGGAGTTAGTCAAATCAACGCTGGAGGTTTGTGGACGTTTTGGGTCTACAACGCAGGTGGGTCTTTTCACGCCACGGTAGTCGCCAAGGGAACACCGGCGCAAAAACCATGACGTGAGATATGGTCCGCTGAATCCCCGCCCATGGCGTTAAGAGCCCCGCTTCCAAGCGGGACGGTAACGCTGCTCTTCACCGATATCGAGGGCAGCACGCGGCATTGGGAGCAGCAGCGTGTCGCGATGTCCGAAGCGCTGCGCCGGCACGATGAGCTCCTTCGAACGGCGATCGAAGCGTATGACGGTCACGTCTTCAAGACGATAGGCGATGCATTCTGCGCGGCATTCTGGCGCGCCCTGGATGCGCTAGCAGCAGCTACCGATGCGCAACGCGCGCTCGCAGCCGAAGATTGGAGTGCGGTCGGCGGACTGGCAGTACGCATGGCATTGCACAGCGGCGCCACCGACGAGCGCGATGGCGATTACTTTGGGCCCGCGGTCAATCGCGTCGCGCGACTGCTAGCCGTCGTACATGGCGGTCAAGTGGTCGCCTCGGCCACGACTGCGCTGCTCTTGCGCGGCATGATGCCGGAGCAGACGCAGCTGCGCGATCTGGGCGAGCACCGGCTCAAGGACCTTGTCGAGCCCGAACGCGTTTGGCAGCTCCTCGCTCCCGGCCTGACGGAGACGTTTCCACCGCTGCAATCATTAGGGTCGCTGCCGAACAATCTGCCACGTCAACTCACAGCGCTCATCGGTCGCGATGACGTGCTTGCCGAGGTCGAGCCGCTCGTTCTCGAGCACCCGCTACTCTCGCTGGTGGGAACCGGGGGCATCGGCAAGACGCGCCTCGCATTGCAAATCGGTGCGGACCTGCTCCACGACGTAGGCGACGGTGTCTGGCTGGTAGAGCTGGCAACGTTGAGCGATGCGGCGTCGGTCGTCAACGCCATCGCATCAATCCTCGGCTTACGCGAGCAGGGAGATCGTCCGATGCTCGACGTGGTCGTACAGTACCTCAAGCCTCGCCGGCTGCTGTTGATCCTGGATAATTGCGAACACCTCATCGAAGACGTGGCACGCATCGCCGACGCGATCCTACGCACTGCTCCGCAAGTGCGAGTTCTCGCAACAAGCCGCGAGCCGCTGCGCATTGCCGTCGAGCGTGTCTACCAAGTGCCGTCGCTAGCCGTCCCATCAAACGATGCCCTAACGGCCGACGACGCACTTCAGTACGGCGCGATCGCATTTTTTGCCGAGCGGGCGAGAGCGTCGGATGCAAAATTCGCGTTAAGCGACGAAAGCGCGCCGATCGTCTCCGAGATCTGCCGGCGTTTGGACGGCATCGCGCTCGCGATCGAACTCGCGGCAGCGCGGATAAAGGTAATGGCTCCCCGCCAGTTGGCGCAGAAGCTCGACGAGCGTTTTCGCGTGCTCACCGGCGGCAACCGCACCGCGCTGCCGCGCCAGCAGACGATGCGCGCACTCATCGGCTGGAGCTACGATCTGCTGTCGGAGCAGGAGCAGAAGCTCTTCCGCTTCGTCTCGATCTTTGTCGGCGGCTGGACCCTCGAAGCCGCCGAGACGGTCTGCACCGATGAAACGCTCGATGCGCTCGACGTGATCGACCCGATCTCGTCGCTTGTCGAAAAGTCTCTCGTCGTCGCCGAGGTCGAACAGGATTCTACGCGTTACCGCTTGCTCGAATCCACGCGGGCCTTTGGGCTCGAGAAGCTCGAGCAGAGCGGGGAGCGCGAAATGCTGGCGCGCAAGCACGCGCAGTGGGCGGCCGATCTTGCCGATCTCTCCTACGAGGCGAGGTGGTCGACTGGAATGACGGCGCGGTGGCGCGCTGAGTTCGAACCCGAAGCCGAGAACGCGCGCTCGGCGATCGATTGGGCGCTCTCGCACGACGAGGTCGTGCTCGCCGCGCGTATCGTTGTCGGATTTTCAAGCATCTATCGAAGGCTTGTCGGAGAGGCCGAAACGAGGAGCCGCTTTGAGACGGTGATCGGACGGCTCGACGCCGTCGCGGAGCCTGCGCTTGCGGCGCGGGCGTGGGCCGCGCTGTCACGCACAACGGGGGGACTACGCAGGGTCGAAGCGGCGCAGCGTGCCATCGATCTTGGTGAGCGATGCGACCACAGAGTCGACACGACGCTGAGTTTGAGCGAGCTGGCATTCGGATTGATGCAGGCTGGGCGAGCGCAGGAGGCGCAGGCCGCCATCGAACGAGCAATGCGACGATTGAATGAGAGCGGACTTACTCGTTCTGCAATCCATGCGACTGTCCTGAACAACGGGGCGATGATCGCCAACGATGGCGGCCGCCTTGCCGAAGCGCGGCAACTCTACGAAGAGGCGCTCGCGCTTTCCACGTCGCTTGGCGACCGAGAAGCCGCGATCGGAATCCGCCTGAACTTGGCCGAGCTCGAGTTCGACATGGGAAACGTCGACAGGGCCCTCGAGCTTGCACGTGCCATCGAGGCAGAGCCGCGTGCGCCGCACATGAAGAGGTTTGTATTCGTCGCATTGCAGAACGGCGCGGCCTATCGTCTCGCGCTCGGCGATACCGCCGGCGCGCGCACCGCAGCCGTCGACGCGCTGCAGCTCGCTCGCGGAGCGGGTACGCAGCATATCATGATTAATATTCACCATCTTGCGACCGTCGCGGCCCGCAGCGGCCAGCCTCACCGCGCCGCGCGGCTCCGCGGATACGTTGATGCGTGGTATCGCAGCGAAGGCTACGAGCGCGAGACGACCGAGCAGCGCGTGGACGACATTCTCATGACCGCGCTGAGTGCGCAGCTCAGCGAATCCGAGATCGAAGCGCTCGCCGCCGAAGGCGCGCGACTATCGGAAGATCAAGCCGTGGCCGAGGCGCTCGCTATCTAATAGGCGGAGCGCGTAACTATTCTTTTACTTTGAAGATCGTGCCGCACCCGGCGCCGTTGGTGCAGCCGCCGTTGCCGCCGGTCGTCGTCGTGCCATAGAGCTCGCCGTTGAGCAAATAGACCGGAGCCTGCGGATCGGAGCCGTCGGTGCCGCCCTGGAAGCTGTAGAGCACGCTCTCCGCACCGCTCGTGTCGATCTCAAACACCGTGCCGACGCCCTTGGTTCCGCCGCCCACGGTCGTTCCGTAGAGCTCGCCGTTCGAATATATCAAATTCGCGCCGGGCAAATTGCCGTCGGGAATGTCGGCGAAGCTGTAGAGCGTTTTGAACGTGCCTTTGCGCGTGATCGAGAAGAAGGTTCCGGAGTTGTGCGTGCCGCCGCCCTCGGTCGTCCCGTAGAGCACACCGTTGACCGCCGTCAGGCCGTTTGGATAATCGCCATCGTCGCCACCGCTAAAGCGATAGAGCACGCGCTCTTTCCCGTGCAGATTCAATTCGTAGATCGCTCCGCAGCCGGTGCTGCCGCATCCCGCGCCGCCGCCGAAGAGCGTCGCGCCGTAGATGTGGTCGTGGATGAACGTGACGCCGGCGTAGACGCGATAACCGTCGCTGCCACCCTGGAAGCGGTAGAGAACGTGCTCGCCACCTTCGGGCGTCGTCCAGAAAACCGTGCCGCAGCCGGCGCCGCCGCACCCGGATCCGCCGCCGTAGACGGTCGTTCCGTAGAGCTTGCCGGCGTATTGCGTCATCGCCGCTTCGGGGTCTTGCCCGTCGTTGCCGGTGCTCCCCGTGAAGCTGTAGATGACGCCTTCGTTACCCGACGTGCCCGACGTGTAGATCGTACCGTCGCCGTGCTCTCCGGCACTCGACGTCGTCCCGAAGAACTGGCCGTTCAAGAGCGTTAGGCCGGCGAAAGGCCACGAGCCGTCGTGGCCGCTGTTGAACGTGCCGTCGAAGTTGTAGATCACCGCTTCCTTGCCGGCTTTGCTGACCTTGAAGATCGTGCCGCAGCCGAGATAGCATTCGTTGCTGCCGCAACTGCCCGAACAATAATTCTTCGAACCGTTCAACGTCGTTCCGTAAAGCGAGCCTTTGAAGGCGATGAGCCCGCCGTAGGGGCTCGCGCCGTCAGGCGTTCCTTTGAATACGTAGAGCTGCTGGTAGCCCGAGGCCGATGTGCGCGTGATGCCCGAACTCGCGCGCGCAGCGAGCGGGGAGACGCGGGGCGCGGCCGGATTGATTGCACCGCCGCACGAGGCGAGCATCGCACCGAGCAAAATGATAATGAGGGTACGGGAAGTTCGCAGCAATTTTATCCTCCGATTCGCGCCTACTCCCTAATTGCGGATGCTGACGGATTGGCCGCCTGATTGGAATGTCAACGACCTGAAAGGAGTACCGCCTGCCGGGTAGTGCCACAAACGAAAGTCTGCGCTGCAAAACGCGTTTGCACCGGCGATGACGGTGCCTTGCTTGTCGTTGACCGGCGTATTCTTTCGGCCGACGATGAACGGCTGAAGCACATGGGTGTAGTCGCCCTGGCAGGAGTCGCTCAAAACCACTTGGCCGTGAGAAGCTAACGTCGAACCCGATAGAGTGGCCTCGATAATACCGGACTGAAAGTTTCCTCCGATCTGCTGGTCGCCAAGAGCGATGTATTTGCCGTCCCACATGGTGGTGTCCGGAGAGTAGATCGTGAAGCCGCTAGCGGTCAGCGTCGTTAGAGATGTAGATCCTTTCAGCACCGCGCAGAAGGTGACGGCTTCGGAGGCTTCGTTCTCGGCTATCATTACGAGGTTTCCCTGGTCGTCGTAGCCGGCGTTCCATATGTCGTAACAATTCGTCGGATTGCTGTAAACGACGCCTTCGCTTGAACCGTTCGGGAAGATCGTGACGCTTCCCGCGGTGTAACTTTTCCCGAGAAAATCGGTAACCGCAAGATCGTTCGCCTTGTCAACCGAACAGCCGAAAGCGTCTCCACTTGTTTCAAACGTTTTGATGGGTTTCTTGCCTCCGTGAGCGTACTCGTTGACGGTTCCGCCGGCACTCGCGATATAGACGTCGCCTTTCGCATCGACACATTGGCCGGCCGGTGACGTGATGGTTAGCATTCCCACCTGTTTCCCGCTGGCGTAGTCGTACACGGTAACGTCATTTCCGTTGAACGTCGAAACGTAGAGCAGCTTCTTTTTCCGGCTCGCCAGCGGGCTCATCCACGATCTGTCCTGCCCAGAACTCGTGCGCGCAGCGGAGAGCGGCGTTAGAGCGCTCCCAGTCGAGCCGCCGCAGGCTGCGAGCACCACCATGGCAGCGAAAAGTCCGCAACACGTAAACGCCAAGCGTTTCATCATTACTTTGTGCACTCCGTCTGGTAGCAATGTGGTGAGCCGGGGGATTCTCGACCTAAGCGACGAGGCCTGGTCGACAATTACTTGCGTCGCAGCTTGGGTTGCCCGTCGAAACGATTAGGCTCCATACGGCGCTTCCCCGGAATCGAAAGATCGGCTGGAAACCGGCCTCTTGTGCGCTGCGGTACTTTGTGGTACAAAGTAGGTAACTTTGCGTCGCAAAGTAAACGCCGTTCCCTCGAGGGATTTGCCGTGCTCAAACCGCTTGTTCCCATCACTTTCATCTTCTGCTGCTCGGCAGTGGCATGGATCATTCTGGGAGGGACGCTCGTGCAGCGAACCGATGATTCGGATACGAGCCAGCGGGCGAAGCTGACTGCGCAGTGGGGCAGCTCTCAGACTCAATCTGCGCCTCAAGTCGTCGCCCGAGTGGCGACCCAGAAGAGCCTCGACGTGCCGCTGCGCAGCAGCCGAATCGACGTGAATCTCAAGCTCGAGCAGCGGCGCGACGGGCTTCTTTGGTACAACCTCTACGTCGTTCGCTTTGCCGGCCGTTACATCGTTCGCAACGAGACGAGCAGTAGGCACCTTCAGGTTCACTTCGCATTCCCTTCAACTGAAGGAACGTACGCCGATTTCAGCTTCCTCGTTGGCGGCCGGCGGTTAACCGATGCAAGTGCGTTGGATCAAGGCAATGTTGATTTCGATCTCGCGCCCGGCGCTGAGACCTGGATCGATGTCAGTTATGTCTCCCGAGGCATGGGGTCATGGGCGTATTGCTTCCGCAACGGTATCGACCAGGTCAACGATTTTGCCCTGACTATGACCACAAACTTCGACTCTATCGATTTTCCGCCACAGACCTTGCTGCCGAGCACCGAGGAAAAGCTCCCACGAGGGTGGCGCCTGAGCTGGCGCTATGCGACGCTCGTTACGGACAGTGGGATCGGCATGGCGTTTCCATCTCCGGTTCAGCCGGGGCCACTCGCGCAGCGGATCACTTTTTGGGCGCCGGTCGCGTTATTCTTCTACTTCTTCGTGATGCTCGTGATCACGACGCTGCGGAAGATCGAACTGCATCCAATAAACTATTTCTTCCTCGCCGCCGCGTTTTTCGCGTTCCACCTGCTTTTTGCGTATCTCGTCGACCGCATTCCGGTCGAAGTTGCGTTCGCGATATGTTCTCTCGTTACGCTCTTCCTGACTGTCTCGTACCTCCGACTTGTCGTCGGCTGGAGGTTCGCTGCGGTCGAAAGCGGCCTTGCGCAGCTCGTCTATCTTGTGCTGTTTTCGTATGCTTTATTCAATGAGGGCTGGAGCGGTCTGACGATCACGATCGGCGCGATCATCACGCTCTTCATAACGATGCAGGCGACCGGGCGAATCCGCTGGAGCGAACGCCTCACCGAGAACGCGTCGGCCAACGCGGCTCACGCCTAGCACTGATTCGACGCCAGCGCACCCTCGAAAATCTCGAGCGCGCCGTTCTTTTCCAAGAACGTGAATTTTTCGAAAAGAGCGCCGGCGCCCGCGAGCGATCCGCCGTTTTTTGACTTCGCGGCAACTTGGTAACACGAACCTTCTTCAGACCAGCCGAGGCCGTAAAAATACTCGAAGAGCTCGACCGTGTAGCTGCTCTTGGGCTTGAGGTGTGAACTCACGAGCGGCGCTCCTTTGGGAAGCGCCGGATAGAACCCGGGAAAGCTATTGAACCCGATCTGGAGATAAAAGATCGGCTTTTTTGAGCCGCCCGGAGGAAGCAGCGCCCCTTTGTATGCCGTGGTGCTGCTAATTAGTTTGACGGTGTAGGTATAGCTGCCATATTGCTGCGGATACTGCAGCGAGCCGCCCCAACCGTCGAAAACGGGAACGCACAGCGACCCTCCCTCGGCTTTCAGTACCTCTTTCGCCACCTCGGCATAATTTTTGGTATTCTTTTGACCCGTGCACTTCTTAGGCGGCGAAACGTCCGGCGCGACCGCCCCCAGGCGCCCAAGCGTATCGGTGCTTCCGGGATTCGCCGGCAGCGGCGCGAGCGTCGAATGACTCGCGCAGCCCGCGAACATGCCGATCGCGACTGCGGAAACGAGAAATCCCCAAAGCTGTGAACCCGATCGATTGAAGCGCACGATACTTCCTTCATAGCAAGGCGTCTTGGACGAGCCTGACCGCTCAATTCGTACGCTTCAAGATGCTTTTTCACGGTCCTACGACGATCGCAGCGCTGGAGGACCCCCTCGAGCGTGGGGAAGACACCCGGCCACCACTGCACGCGGTCACCATTCCGGCCGATTACTCCACTAAGGAACATTTGATTAAATGACACGCCAACGGCAACGCAGCGCCGATCCCATGACAAAGAAACTGCTCGTCCTCGCAGCCTGGGCCCTATCTTCCACGTGCCTAATGGGCCTTGTGGGGTCTTGGCACCCGCAGACCTATACCGTCGTCCATGCTGCGTCGAGCTCGATCGTCAATCCTACTGCCGCGTCTGGTCCGCGAAAGACTCAATCGGCGGCTCCTTAATCCGCCACCCCGCGATCAAGAGCCACAACATGAAGATCAGCTCCCCGAAGAACGTATAAAACAGCCAGTCTAGGTTCGCGCTGGGACAAAGGTATGGGCTCAACTCGTAGACGATCCAGCCGATGCCCGGAACGACGAGCAGCACGCCGACGACCTTTGAAATCCAACCGGTGTAGCCCGAGCGAAACAGCAAATAGCCCAGCAGGCAAAGATGAATCCCGAAGATTATCAAGACGAACGCATAGTCGTAGCGAAACGAGTGGAGCAGCAGGTTGACCTGGGCTCGCAGGGCGCGCGCTCCGAAGACCGTCGCGTACTCGGGCGTGTTGATCAAGCGGTAGACGGTCACTAAGTTCAGCGTGCCGCCCAATGCGAGGGCCGCGTAGATCAGCCTGAACCAGGCGGCTAAGAGCGACAACGATCGGTTGACCGGCGCGAGCAGAATGTAGAGCGCCCACGCGATGACGATGTCCTCGATGAAGTTGATGAAATAGCAGAGAGTCATAGCGACGAACGTTCCGCCGTGAGTGGTGATGTTCGCAACCGTCTGGTCGATATTTCCGGGAATAACGAGTTTGGGGTAGAGCGTAAACTCGGCGTAGCTTACGGGATCCAACAGGTAGGCAAAGCCGGCAATTAGCGCGGCCTGCCGCAACGTTATCCCCCAGTACGAAGCCCTTGTCATGCGTTCGCCTCCGGCCAACGTCAGTTGGCCGTTGGTTTCCACGCGTCGGCCCCGAGCCTTTCATTTTGGTAAAGATTGCTGGGGAATTGTCCGGCGAATGATCGCGTACTCTTCACGCAGGCACGATGCAACGCCATCCAAGTCCGCAGCGGCGCAGCTCGCCAGCAAGCGTCGATGGACGTCGCGAGCTTCGCTTATGAACGCCTTCTGTTTGTCGAGGCGATAGTGGAAACGCCAATCGTTGATAATCGCGGCCATCTTCGGGCGATTGGCAGCGTCAAACAGTATTTGGTGAAAACGCTCGTGCGCTCCGCGAACCTCTGCCTCGCCCGAAGCGCGATTCAATGCCTTCAGCGATTCATCCGCCCGTGCTGCGATTGCCGGCGTGAAGTGCCGCGCGGCGTGCTGCATAATGCACTGTTCCAAGCACTCTCGGATCTCGACGATTTCGGCCAAGTCGTCTCCGCTCGGTGAGGTCGAAACGGTAGCGCCTTTATTGGGACGGTATATCAGGTAGCCTTCGGATTGCAGCTGTCGCAGCGCCTCGCGTATGGGAATGCGACTGAGGCCGAATCGCGCTGCAAGCTGCAGTTGGCTCAGCGGCGACCCGGGTGAGAGCAGACCCGATTCTATTTCGGAGCGGACCTGATCGGCAATTTGGTCTGCGGTCCCCTTTATGAGCATCGCGCCCTTGACGCCGGCATTCCAGGTTCGATATCGACAGCGGGGCTCGTCACTCGGTGATCGATCTCACCACGGCAAGAAGCCTTCACCTGAGTTTCGTCAGCGCCAACAGAATGGGCGGCGCCGGGCATGGCACGGCACCGATGTTACACGCTGCTCCGTTGACCATCAGCGTCGGGGATGCACGGCTGCGCGTGAATGACCCGTGGGTGATCGACCTGAGCCACGTCGGCACGAGCCGTCACATCGATGGGCTGATCGGTGAGGATTTCTTCAAAGCGTACGTCGTTCGGATCGACCCGGTTACGCAGACCGTGTCGTTCTGCGATCCGAAGACTTTTACGCGCACCTCGAGCGGCGCAACGGTGCCCCTGATCGTGGCGAGCGATCGTTTGTTCATCCATATGAATCTCACACTCCCAAATCGACTCACCGCCACCCATCGAGTACGCATCGATACCGGCTCGGACGACGCCGTTAGTGACGATCTCGTGAGGCAATCTTCGATTCGACGGAAGAGCCTACAAGGCGTAGGCCTTGGCAAAGCCTACGTCGACTACTCCGGACTCTTTGCGACCGTCCAAATAGGACCGTATCGCATTCATAACGTGTGGGGACCGTCGGGAAGTCCTCCGGCAGTCGGCATGGAGATTCTGCGGCGCTTCATCTTGACGTTCGACGTTTCGCGCGGCCGGTTAACCATGGAACCTACGGCGCACCTCGACGATCCGGTTCCGTCGCCGCCATCAAAATGAGATGACGATCGCAAGCCTTTGCGGCAAGCCATCAAAGAGTTTGCACCGTATGCTCTCGCCCAAGGGTAATCCAAGCATGGATAACCTCGCTATCATCGTTGGTGCGCTCCGGAAGCGGCTTGGTGTTAAGCTCGCTACGCGGACCGTAAAAGCGGCCTAAGCGGCGACGACCGTGGGAATTTATGGAGTGGGCTCATCTTCAGGCCACTGCCATTGCGCTGTCGGGGAGGGACCCGGCAGCGGCGTATAGATGACCGCGCTTCCCGCGGGTCCATCGCCTTCGTGCCAGACGCTGCCGTCGTCAAAACGAACGATCCTCACGCTGCAAAAAACCTTGGCTCCTTTAGGTACACTGTTGATCGTTTGCTTCATGTCGTTAGGATTCGCGGGCGGCACCTTTGAATGATCGATCGCAATCCCAGGTGCGAAGTTCCCCGCGCTAACGGAGGTTAAGGTCTGTGCTATACGTCCATTCGAATCGACGATGTCGAAGGCGAAGCGGACCTCCGTCGCCGTTCGCTGGCTGACATTGGTGAAATCAACGTATTCCGAAACGTAGTTGGCGTTACTCTGGGCAGCATTCTGCAGCACGGCGCATTGATCGATCGAGATCGGAGCTCCGTTTTGAACGATCGTCGTCGGGAAGTTCGTCGACGCGCCAGCGGCCAAAGGAATCAGCATCGCTCCAGCGATCCACAGCCATAGTTGCTTAAGCGTCAACACGCGAAAAGTTCCACGCCCGAGGCATAGACTCATGTGCGGCGCCCGTTCGACTAACTCATGGGAGAAGCTAATGGCCTTTTATGCGTTGCGGGTCGTTAGGCGATTGAGGAATTGTCCGGCGAATGATCGCGAACGGCCGAGAGCTACATGAATTGGCGACTACGCAGCTTTTCGCGGTCGACCACCTTTTCGACCGTTCGCGCGCGAGGCCGCTGCCTTTTTTGGAGTGGTTCGACCCCGTGTCCTGTGCCCCATAGCTTTCGCAAAGATGGTACCTAACTTATCGACGAGCAGGCCTGGGACGTAGATGCTTGCCGGCGGCGCGTACACGGCTCGCGCCGCAATTCCTATCCCGATTGTCGCTTTACCCTTCAAAACCCCGCACTCGCTGCCTTAGCCTGTCGAAGGACGAGCCCGCGTCGCGTCACATAACGCCGTGGCGCTCTCTCATTTAAATAGGAGGACAAGATGAACACGGTTGGTCTCATCATCTACCCCGCTTCGGATGTGCCGAAGGCTACCAAGTTCTTCGCTACCTTGCTCGGTACCGAGCCGTACGCCGAGGCCCCATACTACGTTGGCTTCAAAGCCGGAGACATGGAAATCGGGCTCGTTCCGAAGGCGGCGCACCGCGGCCAGGGAGCGATCGCGTTCGTGACGGTCAGCGATATCAACGCGGCGCTGGCAACACTCCTTGCAGCCGGAGCGGAAACGGCGCAGGAGGTCACCGATGTCGCCAACGGACTCTTGGTCGCAACCGTCAAGGATCCCGATGGAACGTACGTCGGCCTGCGTCAGTTCCCGAGCTCGTAAGCTCGGCGCTAGTTGTAGGCTAGCTTTCGCATGAGCGCTTTTAGACCGGTTAAGCATCCGAGCGGTGCTTTTGAAGCGTGAGATACGGGGTAAATATTGGGGCTGCAAAATTCTCCGAAAAAGGAGGGACTCGTGCACCTCCCAAGGCTTCTGCCCCCAATCATCGCGACGCTACTGATACTCGCAATTCCCGCGCCTGCTGCCGCGCAGGTTTCGGTCGGCGTTGGCATCGGCTTCACGGTCGGCGCGCCGGCACTGGTCGTTGCCGGGCCCCCGCCGGCGATCCCGTATTACGTGCAACCGCCCGCGCCTTACCCTGACTATCAATGGACGCCCGGTTATTGGGGCTGGGGACCGGCGGGATACTATTGGGTTCCCGGAGTCTGGGTGCCACCGCCGGCGGTGGGCGTCTACTGGACGCCGGGCTACTGGGCTTACGCGAATCCCGGCTATGCCTACATCCAGGGTTATTGGGGTCCGAGCGTTGGCTTCTACGGTGGCATCAATTACGGGTTCGGCTACTTCGGCACGGGCTTTGTCGGTGGCGCCTGGATCGGCGGCGCCTTTAGCTACAACACTGCCTTCATGAACGTGAATCGGACAACGATCCGTAACACGTACGTCGACAAGGCCGTCATCAATAGAACCATGGTCAATCGCAGCCGCGTGAGCTTCAACGGCGGCCACGGCGGAATATCGGCGCGGCCGACGGCGGCCCAGATCGCCGCGGCGAGGCATCGCATCCCGCCGACCGCACAGCAGCGAGAGCATTCGATCGTCGCCGCACGCGACCGGAGTCTCGCCGCCTCGGTCAATCACGGCAGACCTCCGGTAACCGCGGTCCGCGATCCGTTGAGCGCGACGAACAAACCGGCACACTCTGCACCTGTTACCGCCGCGGACAGGCGCGTCGCCGAACGGGAGGTTCGACCCGCGCGCGGCAAGGTTTCTGCGGTCGCGCATAATCAGCCAACGCACCACGGTGGAACGGTCCAGGGGCATTCGCAAACCGCGATGCACGGTCAGCCATCGCATGGAACGATCCAGGGGCATTCACAAACCGCGATGCACGTTCAGCGCTCAAATCCGCAAGCAGCAATGCATGCTCAGCCATCCCATTTCCAGGGAGTAGTGCGCGGCCAGCCGTCTCATGCGCAGGCAGCGATGCGTGGTCCGTCACCCGGAGGCAGGAGCGGCGGCAGGCCCCCGCATCGCTGACCGCTCCAGAGCGAACATAACAGGGACCCACCGGGTCCCTGTTTCGTCTTAGTCGTCGTCACTCGTCGTGGCCGCGCGATTCCCGCGCCGGCGCGAAATAGTGTATTGTAGAACTGCTACGAATCGGAGGGCGAGATGACTGTGCATTCGGCTCGACTTTTCTCACTTCTCGTCGGAGCGCTGGCGCTCAGCGCGTGTGCCGGCAACGGCACGGGCTCTCCGGCACGAACGAATCCCCTTATTCCGGCCGAGCCGAACGCCGCAACCGCCGCGCATGGAACCTCGTGGGTAGCTCGCGACGCCGGCACACAGGATCTCCTGTACGTGTCGAACGCCAAGGACGGAAGCGTCTACGTTTATTCCTACCCGCAGGGCAAGCTAAAAGGGTGGCTGCTCGACCTACACGCCAGTGGTCTCTGTTCCGACGCAGACGGCGATGTTTTTATCCCAAAAGGCAACGAGGTACTAGAATACGCCCACGGCGATACGCAACCGCTCGCGGTCTTACGTAACTCGCTCGGGGGCGCTGCGCAATTCTGCGCGGTGGATCCCACCACCGGGAACCTCGCCGTTTCGGGAGGCGCCTCCCACAAATATGGTGTCGCAATCTACACCAATGCTAAGGGCAGCCCTCGGATATACGTGGAAGGCGACCGCAACGCTCGCTATGGATCTTGCACGTACGATGACAAGGGCAACCTCTTCGTTGAGGTTACAGCCGGCAGTTCACACGGCACCAGTAACCTGGTCGAGCTACCGAACGGCGGTACGCAGGTCAGAAATATCACGTGGAGCGGGACACGCCGCCCGCGCCCCGGTTCGATTCAATGGGACGGCAAGTACCTAGCAGCAGAGAGTCCGCAAAGCGCAGAACCGACGACGATCTTCCGTTACAGCATCAGTGGAAGGCAAGCCGCCTTTGTGGGCAAGATCGCGCTCGCGGGTGCCGGAAGCCCCATCGGGTTCTGGATTCACGGAGCGCAAGTCGTCGTACTCAATCAAGGCTTGTCAGGCTCCGGCGCTGCTGTCGTTGTGCTCTACGACTACCCGGGGGGCGATGAGCCTCGGCAGATCATCGAAGACGCCCGCGAACCGCAGGCGGCGACCGTCAGCCCCGCACGGCATCGCAAAATCGCCGTTACCACCTACCACTACGACAACCTGCGAACGGGCTGGGACGATAAAGAGTCGGTGTTGACCGATGGAAACGTTAACAGCGGATCGTTCGGCCTGCTGCACGCGGTGACGCTTGACGACCAGGTAGATACGCAACCCCTCATCGTCCCGAATGAAACGACGACGCGCGGCGTGGCGCCGGGTAAACACGACGTGGCGTATGTCGCAACCGAGCACAACACGGTCTATGCGATCGATGCGTCAAGCGGGGCGGTGCTATTCCAACACAATTTGGGCAGTCCCATTCCGACGCCTTTGGGTTGCAACAACAACGGGCCAAACGTTGGAATCGACGGAACGCCGGTCATCGACAAACACGCGAACGCGATGTACGTCATTGCCTATACGCTGGAGGGCAGCGTACCAACCTATTTCATCCACGAGCTCAATTTGAGCAACCTGACTGACATGGTGACGCCCGTCGTGGTCTCTGCTTCGCACAGCTTGACCAACGGGTACACGTTCACGTTCAACGCGACGTACCAGCGACAACGGCCGGCTCTCATCGAAGCAAACGGGAACATCTATGCCGGATTCGGCAGCTTTTGTGACTTTGCCGCATCGACGTCACGCGGCTGGCTGCTCGGTTGGCAGGCCGGATCGCTCACGCCGCTTGCGGCGAATCGGCTCAACGACACCCTCGATACCTCGCCGAATACGTTCTTCTTGTCGGCAATCTGGATGTCAGGATATGGCGTCGCGGCCGATCCGGAGGGGAACCTCTACTTCGTTACCGGCAATTCCGATCCGTCAGGGACGACCTATAACAGCGTCACAAATATTTCAGAGACCGTCGCTAAAGTCAGTCCGGACCTAACGCGACTCCTCAGCTTCTTTACGCCTTTCGATGTGGGGTATCTCGATCAGGGTGATACCGACTTCGGATCGGGTGGCGTGTTGCTACTGCCGAAAGCGGCGTCGAATCTCCCGCTCGCCGCGGCAGCAGGTAAAGAAGGAACGCTGTTCCTGCTAAATCGGAAACATTTGGGTGGATATACTCCGAGCGGTCCAAACCACGTTGTCGACTCTGAGGGCATCGGCGGATGCTGGTGTGGTCAGTCATACTTCGACGCCGCGAGCGACTCCGTCCCGCGCATTGTTGCCAGCGGCGGCAACAACGTAACGGTTTGGAAAATTCAAAAATCTCCAGTAAAGTTGGTCCTGGCGGGATCTTCGCCCGGATTACCCGGCGGGCAAGACCCGGGCTTCTTCACGGCTGTTTCATCGAACGGAAAGGCCCCTGGTGCAATCATTTGGGCGCTCGCGCGGCCTCAGACGGTGCCCGGGAGCATCACGCTTTTCGCGTTTACGTCCGAACCTTCGACCAGCGGTTCGCTCGAAACGCTCTACCAAGGGACGGCGGGCACTTGGCAGTCATATGGTGGAAACGCAAATCTCGTTCCAGTCGTGGCAAATGGAAAAGTCTACGTCGCGAGCTACGAGCAGCTTGACATCCTCGGGCTCCTCGGTTCTAACGCGAAGGCGGGAACGGCAGAAGGCCCGCTGCTCAAAGCCCCTCGCGCTGCTATCGGCGCTCCGCACGAAGTCACCGGGACGCTCGTTGCCATCAGCGGCGCGCAGCTCACCTTACGCACGCGCACCGGAAAACTAGCTCGCGTCGACGACTCCGCCGCGGTTCGACACGAGCGAAGTGCCGTCTTGGTCGTAGGCAAGCCTTTCACCGCCGGGGGAACCTACGATGGCGGCGTTCTCCATGCCACCGTGATCGGGCGCGCGAAGCCCTCCCCGGCGACATGGCCTACCGATCACTGAACGGGGCCGCAAAATGTTACGGTCTCGCCGCGAAGCTCGCCGACGAAATCAAAGGCGAGGCGCGCCGGAGCGACGATGAAGATCGAAGACGCGGCGCTCACTTCGTAGGCTGCAACTGGAGCGTCCCCGCGATCTGTATGTTGGTGACTGCTTCCGTGGAGTATCCGGTATGCGGATCCTCTTTGTAATAGTTGAAGCCGCTGCCCGTGAACGTAAAGCAGCTCGCCGAGAGTTGGCAATTGAAAGGTTTGGGTGGAGTACCTCCTTTGAGAGTCGTTCGAAATGCAATACGCACTGCGCAGCGGTCGCTTTTCGCACAAGCCCACCCGCTTTTTCCAGATGTCGGCATGGTTGACGTGGTGACCGTGGCATCGGTGACGATCGCGTTTCCAAAGGCGTCGCCCCCACCGGGAACGTCGTCCACTCTACCGCTTGGCGATGGATACGACGTTTGTGCTAATGCTGCGGGACGGTGGGGCGTCAGATATCCGACGCAAAAACAAAGTAACGCGAATGCTGACGCTGTCATCAGTCGGGGCAGCCTCGAGTCGCTCGATTTCATCTCTGGCTCCTTCTCGCGCCGTAAGTTCCGTGCGCTTATGTGCTCACCTTTCGATCACTGAAGGCGTCGTGCGTGATAGCCTAGCTTTTCCAAATCGGCTAGCACGCTCTGTGTTCCGACCAGATGAAGTGCGCCAACGGCAATGAACGACACACCGGGCTGCTTGAGGATATCTGCGATCTGCTTCGCCCAGTTGGCATTGCGCTGGATCAGAATAGTATCGGCAAACGTCGGGTCCAACTTGGCATAAGCGTCCGCGTATGATGCGATGCGATCGACGTCGCCGTCATACCACGTTGTGATGATATTATCGATGACCTTCGTGGAAGTCGATGCCGATCCAATGCTCGTCAAGAACTTATGTAAATTGGCTACCTGCTGGTCTTCCGGTACGTCCGCTAGGAAACGCATCTGCTGATCGATCGTTTCGAATCCGTGGACGGGCTTGTGAGCATCCGCGAAGATGCTTTTTACGTTGAAGTCCGCACCGCTCGTGGGGCTGTATCCGGCATGCAACGCGGGAATGGTTTCAAGCGCCACAAGGACGAGCCACGGCTGCATCGGCTCAAAGCGCGACTCGCCCGGTAAGCCAAGCTCTTTTGCGCGCTGATCGAGCGCTGCGACGTCAACTTGCGATATCTTCGTAGAGAGCGGATGCGCAGGGTCGAAGCCGAGTTGCCGCAATGATGGAAGTATTGCGCCAACGTCGTCGGCGTCTGCAACTTCGACCCAAAGATCCTGACTCTCCGCGATCGCGGCATCGATGACGGCGGTGTGCCACGACATACCGGGTTTCAAGACGTGAACGGTACCGAACAGATAGACCTTCGATGTGGGGGTTTCGACGACCCAGATCGCGGGCAAGGCAGACGCGCGCGTAACCGCGAGCAAAGCGAGCGTAATCGCGAGCAATGAAATCGCCGCGAATCGGCGCCGAAACAAAATCCTCATAATTTCATTCCACAAGACGTCTAGGTTAGGCTTTCGTTGGCGGCAGGCGCCCGCCCTAGCCGCGCAGAGTCGGCAGAACGATCCGCAGTTTCGTCCCGATTCGCGCGTTGGTTTCGATTTGCACGTCACTCGCCAGGGAGGCAATGAGGAAAAGACCGCGTCCGTTTTCGTTTAATGGGTCGGCGGGGAGGCGCGGCACAAATCGCGACAGTCCCGGACCGCCGTCGGCAATGGTTACGACCGGATTGATGCCGGTCCAGTCGACGCTGACTCTCGCCGGGCCTGGCGCGTGTTCGACCGTGTTTGCGAGCGCCTCGCCGATAATGAGCTCCGCGCGAAACAGGTCCTCTTCGCTTGGCTCGAAGGTGCGTATGAAGCTCACGATCTCGCGCCGCAGCGAGTGTGCTTCATGTGAGTTTCTTGAATCGTAACTCCAAGACTTTTCGAGCGCGACGCCGAGTTGCACGACGACGAGCACCGTATCGTCGGCAGGTCGTTCGGAACCCATGATACTGCGTTGGATGAAAGCCGCCGGTCGTTCCATGTTGGGCTCGTTGACCAAGCGCGTCATCGCCGCCAAAAGTGTTCGTTCGGCCCACGCGATATCGCGCTTGAACTCGGTGAGTCCGTCGGTGTAGAAAAGAATAGCGGCGCCGGGCTCCAATGCTGCCGTGTGCGTTTGCGACGCGATCGGAATGCCGATGCCAAACGGCAGGCCGGCGCATTCCAGCATACGCGCGGGGGTGTTAGGACCTGCAACGATCGGCGGCGGGTGCCCCGCACTGGCGTAGGTGACCGAGCGGAGATCTCGGCTCAGGATCGCGATCATTGCCGTGGCCGGCGCGTCCTGGCGTGATGCTACGGCGCCGTCGGCCTTGGTCAGGATTTCTGCGGGATCCTCGGCCTCGAGTGCCGCCACGAAAATGCTCCGCCGAAGGCGTGAGGCACTGACTGCCGCCTCGAGTCCGTGACCGGTCACGTCACCGATCGAAAAGGCGACCCGCCCACCCGGCAGGTCGAAGGCGTCGTACCAATCGCCGCCGATGAGCGCTTCGCGCTCGGCAGCGATGTACAGCACGTCGCCGCGCAAGCCTGCATGCTGCGGCAACGGCTCGGGAAGGAACGCGGTCTGAAGCGTTTCGGCCGAATGCTTCGTTTGCGCCAACAATACCTGAAGCTGTTCGCGCGCGGCTCGTTTTTCGGCCGTGGTAGCGCCGAGAACGAGGCCCGTTACCGCGAGAACCGACATCCAGCTATCGAGCTGAACGAGTCGCGAGTCGAGAGTGCCGGAAATCCAGGGCCCCATCCCGTGCGCCGTCGCCCAGATCGCGATGCCGCAGATGACCGCGACCGCGGCGGTCGTTTCGCGCTGCCGGAAACGCAGCGCCGTCCAAATGATAAAGGGATAGATCGAGAAGCGCAGCGGGAAGTTGCTCAGGAATGACACCCACGCCGAAGCTAACAGCGTCACCACGAGAATCGTGAGTTCGAGCGCGCCTCCCTCCGCACGTTCCTTCCGTTGAATGCTTGTGATCCACGTGAGCAAGAGCGGGGTCACGAACAGCACGCCCATCGCATCGCCCGCCCACCATACCCACCAAACCGACCCGAGGGCGTTCCATGGAATGATTCGAGCCAAGGCGAGTTGGATGACTCCGTTGGTCGCCGATACGGTCATCGCAATCGCCGATCCGAAGAGCGCGAGAAGAAACACGTCGCGGACGCGATCGAGCGTATTCTCGAATCCGCCCACACGCCGTAGGAGGAAGGTGCCGAAGACCGGCGCGAGCGTGTTTCCCGTCGCGATGGCCGCTGCCGTCCAAAGCGGCTCGGAGCTGACCGAGTTAATTGCGAACGCGCCAACCCAAATAGCCGGCCAGACGCGATATCCCCAGAGCAGGAGTGCGGCGAGCGCGATGCCGGTAGGCGGCCATACCGCAGTCACTTGCTTCGTCGTAAACGCTAGCGTGAACCCGACCTTCGCGCCAAGGACGTAAACGAGCGCGACCACAAGCAGGATCAGTATTCTGCTACCGGGGGTCTTCAATTATCATTGACCTCCTGGCCGAAAATTATCGTGAAAGACGAGGCTGGACCTTCAAATTTATGGCGATTGGCAGATGAGCACGTCGTCGGATTCCGCAATGCCAACCATGTACGTTCCCGGTAGGCATGCATGGAGCGATCGTTCCGGGTGGTTGGGCTCAGCTTCTTGGGTGCCGGCATCGGTAAACTTCGAACCGTTAAGACCTCCTACGACCGTCGAGCAAATGAGCCAGTCGTTCGCTTTGCGCCAGCCCGTCATGACCGTGTTGTTGGGGCAGGTGTGCACGCTATGAGACGAGCCGTCATAGGTAAACGTCATTTTGCTTCCGGCGTCGAGGATAGCATTCGATACGTTGAGCGGTGCGCACAGAATGGCGCCGTTCCCAGCGTCAACGCCGCGCATAGCACCCGCAGAACACACGTGCACGCTGGTGCCGTTAAATTGAGCGTGGGTTCCATCGTCTTCGAAATCAGCCTGTGCAAAGGCGATGGAATTTGCGAAGAGGATAAAGGCGGCACTTACCACGCCGCATCTAAGGATTCTCAGCACTTCCGGTGATAACGCCTGGTTTGGCAACCAAGGTTGCGGCCGGCTAATTTTTGCACGGAATCTGCGATAGAGCGCGGCGTAAAAGCAAGCGCGCGGCGTGACGGTATGATTAAGGCCTTGCAGACAAGGGAAAAGTCGCCAGAGTCCCTTCCGAAACGGGGGCTTGCTGCAAGAGCCACGGTCAGGCGGGGCCTAGTTGCTTCTATCGATAGGAGTAAAGATGAAGAAATCTCTATGGTACGCCGGACTGGTCGTAGGCATCTTGACCGCATCCTGCACCGGCAACAGCGCGACGCCGCAGTTTCTTCCGAATGCATCATTGATGGCACCAAATGGGGTTCCTCCGGAAAGCATTCCGCAGGGATGGGCAGCTACAGCTACCCAAAGCGTTCCCATTGATAAATTTGCGACGCGATCTAACGTCGACGCTCTCTCCAAAACGATGCGACTGCACATCGTCGTCGGTCTGTATATGCGCGACAGGGAGGGTGCGCAGCGGCTCGTGCGCAGCCAATACACTGCCGGCCACGCGTTTCACCAGTGGTTAACGCCGGCAGAGTTCACCGAAAAGTTCAACCCAACGTCCAGCCAAGCCGCCGCCGTCGCGGAGTATCTCAAACGGCAAGGCTTCACGAAGGTCAGAATCGAGCCGAACCATTTGATCGTGAGCGCGACGGGCTCCGTTTCGAACGTTGAGGCCGCCTTCCACACCTCCATTCGCGGAACGATGTCGAGCGGAAATCTCGTCTATGGCAACGTCAAACCGGCACTCGTGCCGGCCAAGCTCCACGGCGTGGTGGCGGCAGTACTCGGCCTGACAAACGCCTATCACATGAACGTCCATAACGTGCATCAGCGGGTCACACGAGATGGCGGCACGCCTCCACCGTGCCTTGAAGTCGTTAACGGAATTTGCATCGGCGGCGAATACGGTCCGCCGCAGTACCAAGTCGCGTACGATGCCACCAATTGCCCCAAAACGTGCAGCACCGGTAGCCAGACGTCGATTGCGGTGATGGCCGAAGGTGACATAAGCCAGGTCGTCAATGACTTGCGCTCCGCCGAAAGCTTCTGGGGGCTTCCAAAAGTTCCGTACTCAACCGTGAAGGTTGGCACGCCCAGCTCCGATACGTCGGGCCTGGACGAATGGGACTTAGACACGCAGATCTCGAGCGGGATGGCGCAAAGCGTTGCTCGGCTCTACGTGTATTACACGACGTCGCTCAGTGACTCTGATACCGCGCTCGAATTTAGTCACTGGGTGAACGATGACCTCACCCAGGCGGGCAACTCGTCCTTCGGCGAACCCGAAACTCTCGCGTACGCCGACGGTGCGATGTTGATCGACGATGAGGAGTTCAATCAAGCAGCGGCTCAGGGCATGACGATGTTCGCTTCGACCGGTGACAACGGCGTGGGCTGCCCGGTGCTTCTGGCGACCGGGGTACCTAACAGCGGCGTGCCCGAAGTCTGTTATCCCGCAGCCTCGCCCTACGTCGTTGCCGTCGGCGGCACGACGCTCGATACCAATGCAAATGGCAACGAGCCCGGCACCTATTACGGCGAACACGTGTGGGTCGGAACCGGCGGCGGCGTCAGCAAGTGGGAGACCGCGCCATACTGGCAGACAAATGGAATCTGCACGCTTTGCACGGCCGGCAAGGGAATAGCCGACATTGCGATGTGTGCCGACAACAACGGCTGCCCGATGGACGTCTTCGTTAGCGGCGCGCAAACCGGGATCGGAGGTACGAGCCTCTCTTCGCCGATGTCGATGGGAGTATGGGCGCGCCTGCAAACCCACTTCCACAATAAGTTGGGATTCGCGGCTCCCGTCTATTACGGCGTCTACGGCTATTACGAACCCTGTCCGATGGGATCGACGGGTTGCCTACCGTCGGGAGAGCCTGGCGACGACACCTCCGCTCTCCCACCGGACACGACCGCTCCGATCGGCGGATTCCACGACATACTCTTCGGCACAAACGGCATCCCGAGTTCCGCAACGCCGGGATGGGATATCCCCACGGGACTTGGTAGCGTTGACTACTACGTCATGCAGCAGGACATCTCGAACTCGATCTTCTCCGGTTCCTAGGTCCGAACGACGGCGGCCGAGGAGGCGGCGTCACCACGCCGCTTCCTCGAGCACGTCACGCGCTAGATTACGTACTGACTCCTACGGGATCGTCGTGATATAGCCGTTGGTTAGGCCGGCGCCGACGTAGACGCCGATGACCGTGCGTTCGGTAGACCGAATTGGCGCTGACGGGGCCGATGACGGTGGCAGTACCGGCGGTCCAGTTGCGAATCGGCAGGAAGAAACCATACTCGAGCGTTTTGTTCTTGATATCGAAGTAGTCGCCGATCACGTTGTAGTTGCCGGGTCCGCCGGCTCCGGTGATCCCTTCGAAGTGGGTGAGGATCGACTTCGGCCAATCGTAGACGAGCATCTTTGTTCCGGCAAGGTTGCGCACGTACGCGTGCGTGCCTTTCTTGTCGGTGTAGCCGCCGGCGATGGCGACGATGTTGCCGTCCATCCAAATTCCGTAAGCCGTCGAGCTGACGGAGCCGGGAAATTCGAGCGTCGAGAACTTCGCGGTGGCCGAATCGTAGATGAAGGCATGTCCCGAAGCCGGATACGTATCCGAATGGCTCACGAGCCAATCCGACTTCACCGCATCGTAGTTCCCTACGGCTTTGTAGGTCGCGTTGCCGTAGTTGCTGTGAACGATCGTGTAGTTGCACGATTTGGGTGCGCACAGCTTCGGCGGAGCGTCGAGCGTGAGATACTTCTTGGTCGTCGAGTCGTAGACGAAGCCGTTAGCGTTCGTGTGGCCCCTTTTCTCGTAGCTGCCGACGACGCGATAGCCCGTCTGCGTGATGGCTGGGCCGTACACGCTGGTCTTCGCCGAGCCGGGATACTTGATCGGCGTCCAGAGGCCCGTTGTTCGATCGTAGACGACGCCCAGATTCGACCCGTTTATTTTGTCGATGAAGCCCGTGATGAGATTGCCCCGGATGCCGGTGAGAAGGGTCCCGACCGCCTTCGGAAACTGGCTGAGCGGAACGTCGAGCGTTTGAAGCACCGGCCCGTTCGAGTCGAAGCGAAAGAAGCTCGTCTGTGACGACGTCGCGGGCACGGCGCCGAAACTGCTGGGACGGGCCGCGCCGCCGCATCCCGCTAGCAGCGCGATCGAGATTGCTGCGATCGAAGCTCTCACACACATGTCAACTACCTCCTAATGAAAAACCAGGAAATTCGCTCCGTCGATCGTCGTCTTCGAGCCGTGTATCGAGCGCAACGGCTTTGCGTTACCATTGGCGTTGCTTGCGTACTCGTTGAGCGGGCCGCTATAGCCAACCGCCCAAATGTCATTCTGCGCGTCTGCCACGACGCCGTCGGCGGAACTGATGCTGGTGATCAGCGCTACCGGCGAAACGCTGCCGTTGGCACCGCTGGCGAAAACGAGCACGCCGGCATATTCATCGGCAACTAACAGACGGCCATTCGAGTCGAACGCGAGCGCGAAAGGGCGCTCGAGCTTCGTGCTGCTGCCCGAAATCGTGACGATCGGCGTAGCGTTCCCGTTGGCCGACTTCGCAAACGCGACAATCGAGGAACCGGAAGTGTTCGCCACGTAGAGGTCGCCGCTGCTGTCAAACGTCATGCCCGTCGGGCTGTCGAGTCCCGTGTTGCTGCCGGCGATTGTGTTGATCGGCTTGACGTTGCCCTTTGCACCGGCCTTGTATTCGGTGATATCGTTGTTGTTGTAGCTGCTCACCCAAAGGTTTCCTGAAGAGTCGATCGCCAGACCTTCGGTGTCACCAAGGTGCGATTTTGAGCCCCCAATGCTTCGCTTTGGCTTGACATCGCCGTTGGCGTTAGGCCGGAAGACCCGCACTTTCGTTCCGCCGTCATCGGCCGTGTAAATATAGCCCGATGCGTCGATCGCGAGCGAGTCGGGCTCGTTGAGCTTCGTTTTTGAACCGCCGATCGATACCACCGGCGCCACGTTGCCCTTTGCGCTAGCGTCGAATGCAATGACGTCTGCACCGTTGCGATTTGCGGTGAAGATCCGAAGGCCGGAACCCCCTGGCCGTGCCGTTCGCGACTGCGCTGACTGCGATTGCACGGGCGGCGCAACGCCGCTGGGATTGCTTTGCCCGCACGCGGTCAACGCAAACGCCGGCGCGATCAAAGCAAATAGAAGCGAAGTCTTCATATATAAAGCACCTTTCAGCGGCGGTTCCAAGTAGCCGGACGCCTACTTCATCGCCCGGGGTGCCATCGCCTTCTCTTGCTCGGCACAGCTTGCGCTCAGCCTTCCTGGGGAAAGCAGTACTCATGAAGCAAGGGAGAGCTCGCGTCTACGTCGCGGTAGCGATGGGGCTCCTTTGCATCGCGGCGATCGCATCTTGGCAAAGACAGACGCTGGCGCGCCTGGCCATCGCGGCCGCCGCGGCTTCCTTCGCGCAGATGCGCGTCTCTTTCGGCTCGATGCACCTGACGACGCAGCAGGCCGCCTTCGAAAACGTTCGCGTCACCTCGCTCGGCGACGAGCCCATTGCGACGATTGCGCGACTCTCGCTGACATACGATCTGCGCGATCTGCTCCCGGGCGGCAAGCGTCTCTACGGATTGAAGAGCGTTACGGTCGACTCGCCCGATGTGACGATCGTGCGTCATGCCGACGGCAGCTTTAACGTTCCGCAGCTGCAGCCTCCGGCGAACAACGGACGTGCTCAAACACCGCTGATCCTGCGAGCAGTCGTTCGCAACGGTTCGATCGAGGTCGTCAACGAGAGCCCGTATGCCAAGCCGAGCGATCGGCGGATGTACGTCAGAGACATCGATGCCGATGCCGGCATCGCCTCGTCGGAGCACTCGCAGTATGTGATCGCGATGCGATATGGCGAGCGGCTAGAGCGGCTCTATCCGGTGCGCGGCCGCGGCGAGATCGATCTGCAACGCGGTTATATCGATCAACGTTGGAAGGCGGCGGAGCTTCCAGTTACCGCCGCAGCAAACTTCGTCATCAACTCCCCGTCGCTTCGGCTCGATTCCGGGATGCTTCAATCCGTCGATGCCCGGTATTTTGCGCTGGGGGCACCCGGCGGTACGCTCACGCCGCACTTCGCCGCGGGTGCAACGCTGACGGGAGCGAGCCTTTCGGTTGCGGGTCTCTCGCAGCGGGTCACGGGCGTGCGCGGCCCGCTCGACGTTTACGAGAACGGTTTGCTGACGCCGGGGCTGAGTGCGAGCGTCGGTGGTGCTCTCGCGCGTATCAACGGCGGAATCTACGACGTGCGCGACCCGCACGTGCGCATTGCGATCCGCGGCGCAGGCGATCTCGCGCGGTTGCGCGAGGCCTTCGCGCAGGCCGCGCGCCTGCCGATGCGCGGGCGGCTCGCGTTCGGGCTTCTCGTCGAAGGAATTGCGAGCAAACCGCTGATCTGGATCGACTTGCGCGCTCCCGCGATCGCATACGCGTCGACATCGCTGCAACGCATCGATGGTTTGGTTGCGTACGACGGGCGCGAAGCCGACATCGTGGCTTTCAACGGGAGTTATCGCGGGATCGGCCTCACCGCGCGCGGTCGCGCGATTCCGCAGAAGCAGCCCGATGCAATCGCGATGCTGCTGGGCGTGCGCTCCGCGCCCGGCGACCTCCCGTATACCGGCACGCTGCTGCCACGGTTCGCGCTCGACGCCACCGCGCTCGCGACGGCGAACGATCCGAAGTTCATCGCCCTGCGCGGCGTCGTCTCGGGAGCCGGACCGAACGAGAGCCTTGAAGGGATCTTCAACGTCGCGAGCAGCGGTGAGGGCGCGGTCGGGCCGCTGCGCCTCCGGCATGGAGCCGGCACGCTCTACGCTCGAATCGCGCTCGACCGGCCGCGCGATCTTGCCGTAGGTCTAGCTCGCGTTGCGAACTTTTCGATACCGCAGGCGGAAGGCTCGTTGAACGCGACGCTCTTTGGCGGCGAAGCAAAGTCAACCATTGGGGTGTTGGGGATCGCGCAAATCGCGACGACTTTGGGCGTGGCGACGGCGCAAGGACGGCTTGCGTCGCGAGACAATGCACTGCAAGGCGGGATTTTCGGACGGCTTAACAACGAGGCGAGCTTCGGCGCGCGCGTCGACGGAACGCTGCACGCGCCGAAGATTGCGGGAACCGTCGTCGTCGCCGGCGCGCGCTACCGCGACTTCGAGGTGAACGGCAGCGCGGGTCTCGCATTCGCAGGCGGAACGCTTGCCGTGAGCGATGCGCAGGCCGCGCTCGGTCCCCTCTTCATCGGGGCGGCAGGAACCGTTACCGGAATTCTGCCCGGCACGTCCACACCGCAGTACGACCTCGCAA
>CAVUPL010000003.1:0-2642517 GCA_963743445.1 Vulcanimicrobiota bacterium | reverse complement strand
TTATCGCAATGCGCTACTTCGCCTCCCGCTTTGGCAACCTCGTGGGGATCTAGCGCTAGGAGTGATCTGAACCGGCCATAGCGTCGGTTCGACGCCAGGGTCAATATCGGCCGGATTCGTTTCCGCAAAATCATCATAAGCACCGGAGTTGGCGACGACCATGGTCCTGTATTTCGTAGCTCGTCATCGCGCGGACCGTCGCTGAGGCGTTTCGGCTGTTCGATTAAAAACGCGGAAGAATTCATCGGTGCGCGGGTCGATCTTCACCCCGCTGCGGAAAGCTGCGGGCGAAAGGGAATCTTGCGTACCGATCGGTCGCAGTCTCCATTGCCTTGCGAATGCGGGGCGACGATCTCCCCGCGATCGCTGCGGCTGCGAGGGCCGGCCCGGAACGCCAGAGCGGGCGCGTAGACTCCGCGGGTGCAAGGCGATGTTTCGCGACGACTTGGCGCATTGCGTGGGAACTTCCACGCGCGCCCGAAGAAACGGGCCGTGGGGCTCGACCTCGGCAAAGAACGCCAGTTGCGGCCAAGGCGACTTGTCGAAAAGTCGCTCGGGGTTGCTCGCAGATCGCTTCGAGAAGTTTCCGCATCTCCTTCGGGTCTATGACGACCGGCTGAAGTCTACGCGGGATGAGGTCCTCGAACCACAGATTGAGGAGCGAGAACACTGTCGGATACTTTGAGGCGGACTCGGGGCAAACGGAACGGCGTGTGCCGACAACGCGACACTCGATCCGTCCCCCTAAGTAACAGCGTGCTCGGCGACCGAACCGGCGGCTGAGCGGGCCGCTAGGACCGCGACCCGCCCCCTTTCTGGTTGGGCGCACGCGCCGTAGGCGTTGAGCGCACAACCACCGGCTTGCGTTTTGAAAATGGGTCGATCGAGAGTAACGCATCGCATCGAATCGCGCATGAAAAAGGATAGCGTTAAGCTCGCCTTCGTGATATACTTGGCCTAAGACAACGTACACGAATTACGCCCGCATAATAATGCGGGTGTAATCACAAGTCCCGATGCGGATCGTTCGCGCGGGGCTTTTTTCTTTTTGCGAGGTGACGTCATGATCTCCAAGTCGGTGGCGGCGCGCAGCCATACCCGGCGCTTCGCGACCGGCATCGACTACATCACGGAGCACGCCCACGAGCGCGCTTGTGCACAGGCTGGACGTTCCTTCGGAGATGGCATCGGATACGCGAGCGCACCGAAAAAGGCAGCCTGGGTGCAGCTACGCGGCGTCACTTCGGTGGAGATGGCTGCACTCGAAATGGAGGCCGTCGCAGCACTCTCACGACGCTGCAAAGATCCTGTCTACCACCTCATCGTCGCCTATGCCCAGGGCGAGCATCCGACGCGCGAGCAAGTCGTGAGCGACGCGGAGCGGTTGCTGAAGGCGATCGGCATGGAGCGCAACCAGTACGTGTTAGCGGCCCATCAGGATACCGACAACTACCACGCCCACGTCATCGCCAATCGCATCGGGCCGAACGGCAAGGCGAACGACCTGTGGCAGGAGCGGATCAAACGCGAGCGCACCTGCGCGGAGATTGCGGCCGAGCGCGGGTGGGAGATCGTCGTCGGCCGGCACAACCGCGACATCGTCCAACGTGTGCGTCACCTGTATGCGCCGCCGCCGGACCCGGAGCGACGCCTGAGCGATGGTGTGTATCGGCAGCTCATCGAGCGCGGTGAGCTCCCGTGGCAGGAGAGCGCGCGCCCGTATGTGCTCGACGCCATCGATCGCGCGAAGAGCTGGAGCGAGCTGCATGAACGGCTGGTCGCGCACGGTGTCGTCGCGAAGCTGGTTAAGCGCTGCGAGCGGATACGGGGGCTGGCATTCGCCGAAGGGTTCGAGCGCGGCGCGCCGGGTTGCGCGGCGTCACGCATCGATACGCGCTGCGCATTGCCGGCGCTTGAGCGGCGCTTTGGGCCGTTCACGCCGTCGCGCGAGCTGACGAAGGACACGAGCGATGGGGCGCAATGGGTGCAAAACGCGCGAGCAACGATTCTCGGCGCAGTCGACAGCGCGCGCTCGTGGGAAGATCTAACGCAGCAGCTCGACCGCGACGGGATCGTCGTCAAGTTGATCGCGCGGGGGACGCGCGTGCAAGGACTCGCATTTGCACAGGGGCGCGATCCGGGCGCACCGGGCTGCGGTGCGTCGCGGATCCATCCGCGCTGCAAGAAAGCAGCACTCGAGCAACGCTTCGGGGCGTGCCCGTTTCCGCGGAAGCAACCGCCAAAGCGCAGCCGCAGCAGCGTTCGCGATCGGGCCGAGCGCGAGGCGAACACGGATCCGCGCTGGGCACTGCGTGACGCGCAACGCATCGTCGACCACGCCCGGATTCGATCGGAGTACGCGCAGTATCGCGACCGTTTCTTTGCCGACCATCATCGAGCGACAGCCGACCGCAGAGCAGCAGCATGGGAGCGCGAGCGAGTACAGCGCCACTGCGAGGCCAAGCGCCGCCGCGAAGCGCGCCTGCTCTTGCGCGCAGTGGCGCGGCTGGCCGCGCGCGGCGCGGTCGCCCGGCAACTCGCGCACTGGTCGATCGATGCCGTCATCAATCGCCGGCGCGCGCACGAGCACGACGCCGGGCGCGTGCGCTGGGAGGCGGCAAAGATCGTGCTGGCGTCAGAACGCAAGCTGGTGCGCGAGGAGAAGCCGATGGACTATCGTTCGTTCGTGGCGCAGCGGGCTCGCGTCGGGGATCTGGCGGCGCAGCGAGTTTTGGGCCAACTCGAGGCTCCAGCGCATAATCGGCACGAGCGGGCCGCAGAAGCGCCATGGCCGCACATAACTGTCGACCAGATGCGCGAGCGTTTGCACTTCATTCGCGCAGAAGTAGAGGACCGCTACGAGCACGCTCGCATCGAGCGGCGGGGCTTGACCCGCCTCGAGCGGCCGCCCACGATCGAGCAGGCGCTCGCGTCGGCGCGAAAAGAGATCCAGGCGCGCGCCAGTGAGGCAACGCAGTTCACGCCGGCCGAACGCGCACAGCTTGCGCGGCTGGCGAAGGAGCAGCAGACCTGGAACCCGTTTGTGCGCAACGCGGCCAAGAAGGCAGCCCTGAAACTGCATACCGCGCAACAGGCTCGCTCTGAAGCGGAGCTCACCAAAGCCACGCGCGACTTTGAAAGTGGCGACGCCCAGCGAGTTCAAGAACGCATTCGCAGCGATGAACGCACCTACCGCGACTACGTCCGCGCGTCGCTCGGTCTCGAAGACCAGATGCGCAAAGCACGGGTTGCGCTGCGTGAAGACCTACCGAAGATCGAAAAACAGCTGACGGTATTGGAACGCACCGGCGTTACGCAGCTCGAATGCGAGGGTGTGGTGTGGCGCGCAGGGCTCGACAAGCTCGCAGCGGCCGTCGATCGCGCATGCCAGGCGTTGCCGCAGGAGCTTCGGCGGGATGTCGAGTTCGCGATCCGCCGAGAACAGCGCGCCCTCAATCGCTCGCGCGAATCGATTTCGATGGACCGTTAGCAGCGCTCAGCTCGATCCGTGTATTCACCGAACCCGAGCTCCGTTGCCGACCGAATCATCGTGCCAGCGATGTGCCCGACGTGCTGCTCCTTGTAGCGTGTCGGCAGTCGACCAGGTAGCCGTGCGGGTTACGTGCGAACGAGTATCTGCGGAACGAGCGACTAATGCGTTGCTAGCGTTTTCGTTCGCCTTTCCATCTTCCTGGCACGACATACTAACGGAGCTAGCGCGCGAAGTGCGCCACGATACAGTGGACGTTACCGTTGTCGAGCAGCATTGCAACTCATATTTGGCGAGTCTTACCGGGCTGGCTGAGCGCGACCGGAGTCCGCGTAACGCCGCCGCCCCTGGCTGCCGTATTGAAAAATGGGCGATCGCAGACCACCTCGATGCTGGGATCGTGTTGCGCGCGATTACTGCTTCGAACGGGATAGAACCTCCCGTGAGCGCCTCATGCTTTCACGCGGCACTGCTGACGTTGCGCGTCGAGTTTGATGTAGGCGGGGACGGAGGAGCGGGATCTTCATCGTCGCGCGCAGAGTGTGCTTCGGCAAGAGTGGGCAGGCGGTGCACGGAGTCGCGGTCGCAAATATCGGAGCAGCCGGGTCCAGGGTATGCCATAAGGCCGAGCGCAGCTCGCCCTGGACGCGGCTGCTATCATGCGATCGATCCGACTTCGTGCAGCGCCGGCAGGGGGCTCGAAGCGCGAGGTCGTCTCGGAAAAGCACTGCGATTGGTAGCGATAGGCTTGCATGTGTGGTACAATTTTGGTGACAGAGTGTAGCAGACTTTCGCCCGCATTATAATGCAGGTGAAACTATGAGTCCCGTAGCGTCAGCAGTTCGCGCGGGACTTTTTCTTTTGCGGAGGTGAGCTCGTGATTACGAAGGCGGTGCCGGCGTCGCGCGCATCGATTGCGACGCCGCGATGGGCGGCGCACGGCTCGACGGCCCTGCTGCGGCGATCGAGCAGCAGTATCGAGCTCTGCCACACGAGATTCGGCAAGACGTTGAGTATAGCATTCGCAAAGAACAGCGCGCACGCGACTCCATGACGATAGACCGATAACTTGGCCCGACCATCGCGCCGTTCCGTTCTCGGCAGCAACCCAAGGGGTGGGTGACCAGACATGACCACACAATCGATCAGGTCGATGCCGCCCGGCGCGCAGAGCGCACGCTTTGCGGACCTGCCGGACATCCTAACCCCACACGACGTGATCGCGTTTCTCCCGATTGGGCGGAATGCGGTCTACGATGCGATCAAGCGGCAAGCCCTCAAGAGCATCCGTGTGGGCCAGAAAATCCTCATCACGAAGGCCGCCCTGCGAGAGTTTCTCGGCGGAAACGTCGTATAATATCCTCGCCTGGACCGCGGAAAGAATCCATGGCAAAACCAAAACACCTTGGGGTCAAGAAGTACATGATCGTCTATGACGTGCCCCCGCAAAACGGAAAGGGCCGTCAGCAAAAGCGAGAGATCCTCCGCGGCGTGACCAAACACGAAGCGGAGTCGTTTCTTGCCAAACGCATCGAAAGCGTCGCGCGGGGCGAGTACACCGCAGACGCGGACATGACCATGTCTGACCTCTTCGAGAAGTTCATGAGGCACAAGGCAAAGCGCCTCGAAGCGACGACGCTCGATCGATACGAGGGCATCATCGCCACCTATCTTCGCCCGACGTTTGGAAAGATGCGTTTGACCGCACTGCGCAAGGCGCATCTCATCGAAGCGTACGAGAAGTGGCAAGCGCAGAAGCAGACGAGGCGTTCGGGTCGGACGATCCGGCACGTGCATGATCTGCTGCGGGCGACGCTCAACTGGGCCGTTAGTCTTGACTACCTCCAAACCAACGTCGCCGGCAAGATCACGTCCGACGACCTTCCCAAGGCCTTCAAACCCGAGAGCACGGTGCTCAACGAGAACGAGCTACGCCACTTGCTGGCAGAGGCGCAATCGCCCACCTTCCTGGCAAAAAAGCGCGGCACCGTCTCGTCGCATCCCTGGTTCTATCCGGCGTTGGTCTTTGCGGCCTACACCGGGGCCCGGCGCGGCGAAGTCTTGGCTACGCGTTGGCCCGATCTCGACTTGGACGGCGGCACGGTTACGATCCGTGAATCGCTCGCCCAGCCGCGCTCGGGGCTCGCGTTCAAGCGGCCAAAGAACGGGCAGGTCCGCACGGTTACGATCACTTCGGAGCTCGTTGCCGTCCTGCGCTCGCACAAAGCGAGGCAGGCGGCAGAGCAGGTGCACCTGGGCGAAAGGTACCACCGGCACGACCTGGTCTTCGCGATGCCCAACGGCATGCCGGTTTCCCCCGAGGCCTTCGGGGCGGCATTCAAGCGGCTCGTCGAGCGGGCAAAGGTCGCGCGGATTCGGTTACACGACCTGCGAGACACCCACGCCTCGCTCTTGGCAAAAGCTGGCGTGCCGATCGAGGTGGTCAGTCAGCGACTCGGTCATAGCTGCATCGGCGTCACCGTCGATCGTTACGTGACCGTCTATCGGGAGCGTGACGCGGCGGCCGCCGCAGCGTTCGCGCGATTAGTCGCGTGACAAAAACGAACAGCCGACGTGACAATTCCGTGACAAGTCGGCTTTTCTAGACCGGTAAAAGCGCCGGATTCCCTCGTGAGATATGCGATTTTGTTCTTAGCGCCAACGGGAATCGAACCCGTCTTTCCGCCTTGAAAGGGCGATGTCCTAACCGATAGACGATGGCGCCGTGCCGCTTCAACACCCTAGCCCGACCGGCCCGGGGTGTCAATGCCTGTCATGGCTTGCAGCCTTGATCCCACCATTGCTTGAAGCGCGCGCACATCTCGGGCGACCACTTCTCACCCGTCCCCGGCGGAGGCATGCTCCCGTCGCTGACCGTGATATAGATATTTGCCGCGTTGCCTTCGACGTCGTCCCGGCTCGAGAGGTCGATGCCGGCGCCTTTCATGTGGTCCACGTCCAAGTCGGTGAACATCGGCCGAATGTCTTTCGCAAAACTGAGCGTGTTGTCGTTCATGATCTTCTCCTAACAGCGTCAATGCGGCATTTCGTTGTCGTCAAGCCCGAAGTAATGGCCGAGTTCGTGAATCACGGTCTCGCGCACCTCGTGGACGGCCTCGTCCCGCGTGCGGGCGCCGCGACCGATCGGTCCGCGGAAGATGGCGATCTCGTCGGGCAGCAGGGGTGCGTCGTGCGTGCGGTCGGTGAGCGCAACGCCGCGGTAGATGCCTAAAAGCTCCGAATCGTCCTCGGCATCGCCGCCGACTTCGAGGTCCTCGCCGGTCGGCTCGTCTTCGACCGAAACGATCACGTTTTCGACGAGGTCGCCGAACCGTTTTGGAAGCGATGCCAGCGCTTCCTCGACCACGCCTTCGAATTCAGCGCGCGTGAGACGCCCGCTACCCATCGCTAGCTACTGCGATACGGGGGTAATCGGCGTCGGCTGCTGGCTCTCCATCGGGAGATACTGGACGGACGAACCCGCACTCGCCAAGGCTTTGCGGACGTCGACGCTGCGCAGCGACTGATCGTTGAAGGTTCGGAAGTAGAACTGCAAGTTCGTTAAGTCTTCCGCCGACGTCCAGAGCGTCCACTCGTCGACGGTCTTTCCCTGCACTTCGTCGCGAACGGCGCCGACGGGAATGTCGAAGTTGTTGAGGATGTGGAAAACTTGCTGCACTGCTGCGGCTGCGGTTGCCGGTTGTACGGCCGCGGCTTCGTACGCAACGGCGCGCACGAAGCGGGACGGTGGCGTGAAATCGCCGGGAATCCCATAGAAGCCCGACCCTTGGCCGAAGCTGTTCAGCGTGACGCCCTGTATCGTCATCGACGCGCGGTTCTCAGCAGAGAGGCCCACGTAGTTGCTTAGGTTCGTCATGTGCCAGTCGAACGTCGGAGAGTTCGTGAGAACGCCGAGCGGATCGTCGTAGATGACGAGCTTTCCGCCGATCGGTTCGACCACGACTGCAGCGCCGGTCTTATCCATAATGCGAAAATGAACCGGCGGCGCCATCCCCAATGCCGGTAGGACCGTCGACACGAGGGCTACTCGATCGTAGGCGGCCTTGACTTCGGCGATGGTGGAAAAGTTCGCGAGAATCCACATCGAGTACTGGTATCCGGCCATTGCGCGCGATGAGTTCTCCGGAGTGACGTCGGCGAATTGCGCCGATCCCGGGAAAAAGAATTCGCCGACATAGAGGCCTTGATCGTTCATCCCATCGACGAGCACCGGAAGACCGAATGCATTCGCACCGACCATCCCATACTTGCTCTTAAAGGTGATCCCCGTGCCGTTATTCGGCAGCGTGCCCACGAACGTCGTTCCGGCCGGATAGACTCCAACTTTCGATTCGAGGTCCGCGCCGAACTCGAGCGTCCGCGCCACGACGACGCTGCCGTCCTTGGCGATCAGCCGAATTCCCGTGCAGGCCGCAGCGGTCTGCCATGCGGTAAGCGAGAGCAAGGCGAGAGTAAGAATTGATAAACTCCGCTTCAAAATAGGTTCTCCTCCAGGTGGTAGGCATACAGCAACGAGGCCATCATTCCTGTAGGAAGCCGTTGCTTGCCTACGAAGAGAGTTAGCTAGCTAAGGAGGCTTATTAAGTAATGAACGTTTCCCGTCGTTTCGCTTACGCGCTGGCCGCGCTGATCATGGTGAGCGGCGCCGCTGCGCTCGCTGCCGCTCCAACAATCGAAGGAACGCCGGTTCCGATGCGCCCCAAGCCTGACTTTTCCACCATGAAATTCCTGATCGGTACGTGGCAATGCACCGACTCGAGTTCCCGGCGCCCCGGGCCCTTCACGACGACCGAGGTGTACTCGATGGATCCCGGCGGATACTGGATCGTGCGCGACACCACGACCCACAAAGCGTCCTGGATCCCTCGCGAGGTTCACGGCCAATCGAAGTATACGTACGATACTTTTGCAAAGCGGTTCGTGCGCATAACGATCGGAGAATACGGCGGTTACTCCGTGGCGACCGCGCCGATGCCGGTCGGCAACAAGAAGACCTATACTTACGTCATTCAAACGAAGGCACCGGACGTTGCTTCGTACGCGCCTGAAGTGTATACGGTGGTAAGCCAAACGAAAAAGATCATGACGAGTTCGTTCACTGAAACGAGCGGCCGCGTCGTCATGGTCAAGGAGACGTGCACGAAGACGTAGCGCGCATTGAAAGCTGGGGCTGCTAGGATTTCAATCTGTGAAGCCTCACTTTAACTCGCGGCATATCGCTTACTCCCGACGGGGCGCGTTGTTCGCCGCCGCGATTCTTCTCGCCGGCTGCGGGGCGCCCGAAAGTCTCTCAGCGCTCCTCGCGTCGACCGGTCGCGACTCCAGTTCGGACCCGATCCAGCACATCGTGCTCATCGTGCAAGAGAACCGCAGCTTCGATAATCTCTTCGCGACGTTCCCCGGCGCCGACGGCACGACGTTCGGCAAGCTCAAGCAAAAGACGATAAAGCTGCGCGTTAGCGATCTCTACGAGGCCTGCGACTACGGCCATTCACGCTCGGGCTTCCTCAAAGCTTACGACGGCGGCAAGATGAACGGCTTTTACCTCGAGGGCAACATCAACACTGGTTGTCCACGTCATGCGGGAAAAGGGCCGTACCAGTACGTCAACCCCAACGAGATCGCGCCCTATTGGGACATCGCCAAAGAGTACGTTCTCGCCGACCACCTCTTTCAGACGCAAGGCAGCGGCAGTTTTACCGCGCATCAGGATTTGATCCGAGGTGGAACGACGATCGATAAGGCACAGATCGAAGCGCTGGTCGACGTTCCGGATCATCCGCCGTGGGGTTGCGACGCGCCACCCTATACGATAACGTCGCTGCTCGTCAATTTAAAATACAAGCACGACGATGGGCCCTTTCCGTGCACTATCGACTTCCCGTCCTCTGGTGCCTACTACGAGACTCTGCGCGATTTGCTCGACGCGCATGCGGTCTCGTGGAAATATTACGTGCCGTCGCTCACCGCGCTTAAGTCCGGTGATCTCTGGAACGCGTTCGACGTCATCGCACCCGTCCGATACGGGCAAGAGTGGTCGCAGAACGTCTCTTCACCCGAGACGAACATCTTCAACGATGTTTCGGCCGGAACGCTCGCATCGATGTCCTGGGTGATCCCGGATCTCGAGAACTCCGATCATCCAAAGAGCGGCTCCGATACGGGACCGTCGTGGGTGGCCAGCGTCGTCAACGCAATCGGCGAGAGCCCGTATTGGAGCAGCACGGCTATCATCGTTGTCTGGGACGATTGGGGCGGCTTCTACGATCACGAGCCGCCGCCGTTTTTCGACAAATGGGGCGGCCTCGGTTTTCGCGTGCCGATGCTCGTGCTTTCGCCGTACGCTCGCGAAACCTCCGCGAGTCAGCTGGGTTACATCTCCCACACGCAGTATGAGTTCGGCAGCATCTTAAAGTTCATCGAGGAGAACTGGAAGCTCGGCTCGCTCGGCACGACAGACAAGCGGGCCACCAGCATTTCGGATTGTTTTGATTTTGCACAACGGCCGCGCGCATTTACACCAATCCCATCCTCATATTCGCGCGTCTTTTTCGAGCGGCAGAGTCCGTCGCGCAAGCCGGTCGATACGGAATAGGTTTTTTAGGAACGGCGAAACGCTTTTCTTTTTTAAGACGGGGGCTCCCACAACTCCACGGGGTTGCCTTCCGGATCGTTGATACGAGCAAACCTGCCCGTTTCAGGTGTATCCCAGTCAGGATTCGTGGTGACCGCTATATCGGCGTCGCGGAGCGCCGATATCAGCTGATCCAAATCCGCGACCCGGAAGTTGATCATCCACTGCTTGGACGTGGGGAAATGGTCTGTGTCTAGAGGGAAGGGCATAAAAACAGTTGGGCCAGACTGTTGCATCCACTGGTACGCGTCATCGGTGATCAAGCCCAAATGCTTTCGATACCAGTTCTGGAGTGCCTCAGGATCGTTTGCCCGGAAGAAGATGCCGCCAATACCCACGACAGGCATTAAAATCTCTCCTTTGCATCTGAAAACAGTGATACGCCGCTGAGATTTCGTTGCAACGATCGAACCGTCTTTTGCGTAACTACCAAAACACCATCATACCAAAAAGAACAGCGGCGCAATCTCGCAGCATCAAGCGGAGAACCAGAGGTGGGGTCACCTATTAGCGCACTAACGGCGCTCTAAGACGAGGCCGACGGCTACGATCGCTAGCATAATAGTCGACGGACATCCGCCGACGTTAAATGGTCCGGGTATCCAACTCATGAGTAGGGCAGAGCGGACTCATTTGATATTTGTTCCCCGCGATAAGGTGCCCGATGCACCCGCAGGAAACGAGGGCCACGGGCTCTCCGTATAAGGTATCTTCCTTAATCGTATAGCCCCTGTAAAACCACAGTAGCTTCTCTGGGGCGAGCAGTTTTGTCATTGGCCTTCAGTCACCGAATAGATCGCGGTCGTCGACGGTAAAGCTAGTCGCACGCAGCGCAGTTGTTCTCACATGGCTCGTAGATCGGCGTGCCGTAGTAGCCCTCGCGGATTCGCCAAGCTACGTGCTGGATGCGCGCCTCCGCATGAAGGCGCTCGTACTCTTCGGCGCTCGGCTCAGGGTATTCCATCGGGTAGCCGGGTAGGGGGTCCGGTCGAATCCTCACATGACAGTTATCGGCCTCGGTGCGATGGGTTTGCACGAAGCGGTCGATGTTCTGGTCCCAAGTGAAGCCATGCACGAGGTCCGGGCACTGAGCACGGCATGGAACACTCCTGCGGCTCCGGCCGCAGCCAGCGGCACAGCGACGAGGGGCCGCCGAATTGGCGAGGCTGCGAGCGTTTCGTGGTGGGCCTGGTAGGATTTGAACCTACGCGCAACCAGTTATGAGCCGGCCGCTCTACCGCTGAGCTACAGGCCCGTGCTAATAGATCAACTCCGGAGTAACCGTGATCACGTCGCCGATGTTGCCGGTGAAACTCTTCTTCGCCCGGCTCTTGGGTGGATAGCTAAAGAACTCCACCTTACCGTTTTCGGGGAAGAGTAGCTTCTTGCCGTCAATCGCAAAGACGGGCTCGTCGTGCACCTTCCAGCCTGCTACGTGCCAGGTGTTGAGAATCGTACCGCTGCTTCCCGAGATCGCAATGCGGTAGATGACGTCGCTCAAGCCGTCGGCGACCGCGAGGTCGTGCCCATCCCAGACGAGGCCGCCGGCCCCATGGTCGCCGCTGCCGAGGCCCGAGACCGTGATACTGTTTAAAGTGCTACCGCCCGCCGGAAGCTCGGCGAGTTGAAAGCTCGAACCGGCACCATATCCGTCGACGTACAGATTTCCCGAGGTATCGTAGTCGAGAAACGAATACGACGTCATCTTCGGATTCTCGTACATCACCGGGGTCCCACTCGCCGGCGGTAAGATCGTGACGTTCGTGCTGTTCGCAACGGCAAGGTCACCGGTCGTCGGATCGAACGCGCAGTCATTCGGCGTGTAGAATAGGTCGTAATATTTATGAAACGGCCGGCTCTGCCCGGGATGGTATTCCCAAATTACCTCTTCGCCGGCGTCTACCACGTAGAGATCGCTGCTCGGATCCGAACACAAGGCCACGGCTTCGGTAAAACCCTGCAGCTTGCCAACCTGCTTTCCTTTAAAAGAGTACCCGTAAACGTTCGTGTCGATCGTCCAAATGACGTTCGCGGTTTTTGCCGGCGAAATCCACGCGCCGGCAGACTGCTTTGCCGCCCGCGGGGCGCTTGCGGTATCGGGCGACACGCCGGCGCCCTGGCATCCCGCGATAACCATTGCTGCGACCGCGCAGCAGAGAACCCACGCTTTTCTCACGACCCGTAATCCTTTCAGCCCCGCGCGCGGTAGAGCTTAGCGCCGGGATAGCGCGCCGCCTGCCCGAGTTGCTCTTCAATGGCCATCAGCCGATTGTACTTCGACGTGCGTTCGCTGCGCGACAACGAGCCGGTCTTGATCTGGCCGGCGCCGGTGGCGACGGCGAGATCGGCAATCGTCGTGTCCTCGGTTTCACCGGAACGATGCGAGATCACGGTCCCGTAACCGGCCTTCTGCGCCATCGCAATGCAATCGAGCGTCTCGGTAAGCGTCCCAATTTGATTGACTTTGATAAGGACGCCATTGGCTGCGCCTTCCGCGATCCCGCGCTCGAGGAACTGTACGTTCGTCACAAAGAGATCGTCACCGACGAGCTGGATGCGTTTGCCCAGAGCCTCCGTCAACTTTTGCCAGCCGGCCCAGTCGCTTTCGGCCAGGCCGTCTTCAATCGAGACGATTGGATAGTGGGCGCAGAGCTGCGTGTAGAGCGCGATCATATCCTGCGCCGTTGCGGCGGCATCGCGCGAGAGCGGATAATACATGCCGTCTCGATAGAACTCGTCCGAAGCGGGATCGAGCGCGATCGCGACGTCCTTGCCCGCTTGGTAGCCGGCGCGTTCGATCCCAGCGATGATAAGATCGAGGGCCTGGTGCGGCGTCTCGAGCGGCGGCGCGTAGCCGCCTTCGTCGCCGACGAGCGTCGGGAGGCCCCGTTCGTGCAAGATCTGCCCGATAGCATGAAAGACTTCCGAGCCGTAGCGCACGGCTTCGGCCTCGCTGTTCGCGCCGACCGGAACGATCATACATTCTTGAAACTCGAGCGCGCCTTCGGCATGCTTGCCGCCGTTGATGACGTTCATCATAGGAACCGGAAGCGTCGCGGCCGAGGGACCGCCAAGATAGCGGAAGAGCGGCAACGAGAGGCTGACCGCCGCGGCGCGCGCCACCGCGAGGGAAACGCCGAGAATCGCGTTGGCACCGAGGTTCGATTTGTTCGGCGTGCCGTCGATCTCGATCAGTCGCGCGTCGATTTCACGCTGTGCCGTCGCATCGAGCCCTTCGATCGCCGGTCCGAGTATTTCGTTGACGGCCGCGACGGCTTTGCGTACACCCTTGCCGTGATAGCGGCGCTCGTCGCCGTCGCGAAGCTCGACGGCTTCATGCGATCCCGTCGACGCGCCGGACGGAACCATCGCTTCTTCGACCGCGCCAAAGCTGGTTGCGACCGTTACGGCGACGGTGGGGTTGCCGCGAGAATCGAGGACTTCGCGCGCGTGAACGCCTTCGATCAGCGGATTTCCGCCGCCCCGCAGCGATTCGAGCGCCACCTTACTCCTTGATCCAGCGGTCGAGATCGTGACGGCGTGAAACGAAGTCGTTATCGTTGAAGAATATCTTTAGTTCGCGTTCCGCGCTGGCGGCGCTGTCACTTCCGTGAACGAGATTGCGCCCGATCGTCTGGGCGAGATCGCCTCGAATCGAACCCGGCGCGGCCGCGAGCGGATCGGTCGCTCCGATCAGCTGGCGACAGCCCTCGATCGCCGCTGCTCCCTCGACCGCCATCGCGACGAGCGGACCGTTGGTGATGAAGTCGACGAGATCGGTAAAAAACGCCTTGCCCTTGTGTTCGGCGTAATGTTCGCGAGCGCGGTCGCCGTCGAGTTGTATCAGCTTCATCGCCGAAATAATGTAGCCGCGCCGCTCGATGCGCGCCGTAATTTCACCGATGAGCCCGCGCGAGACGGCATCGGGTTTGCAAAGAATAAGCGTACGTTCGATAACCATAGGGAGCCGCTTACGCGCTTGGGTTGCGCGGCCCTTGTCGCCTGAGCCGAGCGAAGGGTGGCCGGGAGGTCATGCTTCGACAAGTTCAGCATGACACGGCATGCTGGAGTCAGGGCCGTATGAGGCGGTGGCACGAGAGCTCGCGGGAACGGCTTTTGCATCGATTGCGTACGTCGAAGAAACGGAGAGCACGAACGCCGATGCAGCAGCGCTGCTCGGTGACGCGCGTTTCGGCGGCAACACGATCGTCGCCGAATATCAGCGTCGCGGGGCGGGCCGGAAGGGGCGCGCGTGGCTGGCACCGGCCGGAAGCGCCCTGCTCTTCACCTCGATCTTACCGCGCACTCTCGCGACCGAAGCGCTTTGGATCGTTCCATATTGGTCGGCCATCGCCGTGCGCAACGCATTGCTTGAATTCGGCGTTACGACGACGCTGCAGTGGCCCAACGATCTGCTGCTCGGCGAGCGAAAACTCGCCGGCGTGCTTTGCCAGTCCTCGGTCAGCGGGCCGGAGGCGCGCGTGGCGTGCGGCGTTGGGATCAACGTACGGCGGCCTGGCGCAGATCCTGGGATCGACCCACCTCCGGCCTTCTGCGACGATGTCGCTACCGTCGACCGTGCCGCGCTGCTGCGCGCAATCTTGCTCGAGTACGGGCGGACGCTCGCGGCCATCGATTCGCCGCAGCGCGTCAGCGCGGAATGGGACGAGGCCGCGGGCATGCCGGGACGCCCGTATCGCATCCAGCTTGACGGCGACGCGGAACCGTTTGAAGCGATGGCGCAGGGACTCGCACGCGGGGGCGGCCTTCACGTGATCCGTGCGGACGGCAAGCGCGAGATCGTCTCACTCGCCGATGCGCGCGTGGTTCGCTATCCTTCGACAGGCTCAGGATGACACGTTAGGGGCGTTCGTTTCGGGCGCGCGTGAGCCGGCGATCGCAGACCTCGCAGAAATGCGGCATCTTGTTGTCGGTTTCGAATATCGAGTTGGAATAGTACATCGCGCAGCGCGCATTATAGCAATGTTTGAGTCCAAAGGCGTGCCCCAGCTCGTGGATCGACTCCTTAAGCGTTCGCTGAAAGAGCAGATTCGCGTCGCCCGGCTCGCCGTAGAACTCGCAGCGCAGCCGGTGGACCGAGACGATCGCGAGGCCCTGCGTTTCGTCGGCGTCCCCGAAAACGAAACGGTGCGAGGTCTTGTAGAGATCGAAATCGGTAATCGTCAAGAGGACGGCTCCGGGATCGGGATGCGCGCGCCGCACTTTGAGCGTAAGCGTCGATACGAAAAGCTGGCCGCGCGTCGGGTTGAGCGTGCTGCGCGGCACGACGAGCGAGCGTTCGACGCGCGCGCTCGCGAGAAACCGTTCCTCAAGGCAGGGAGCGAGACGGTCTAAGAACGCAGCGTCGACGGTGTTGACCGGCACGATGCCTATCTGCGAGTCCATCTCGTAGAGGAGCGTTCGCTGCGAGCCGACGCAATACTTGCCAAACGGCTCGATAAACAATTCTTAAGATGACAAGCAAGCTATGCGTAGAAGTCGTCGCGGTGATCGTTGGAGTCGGCATGGACGTCGCGGACGTCGCGCGCTACCGCTTCGATACTGCGAAGCTGGCGTGGTTCGCACGCAAAATCTTCACCGAAAGAGAGATGGCCTACGCGATGCGCAAACGCAACTGGCAGGAGCGGCTGGCCGGCTTCTTCGCGGCGAAGGAAGCGACTCGCAAGGCCTTCGGACACGCGATACCGTGGCGCTGCGTCGGTGTCGCGCACGAGGAGAGCGGTAAGCCGACGATCGAGCTGAGTGGCCGCGCCGAACCGCTGATGCGTCGGCGGGGCGTGCGTACGATTCACCTCACCATCACGCACACCGCGACGACGGCCGCAGCACTCGTCATCTTGGAATCGTGATCTACGTTCTCACACCTGACGCGATGCGCACGGTCGACGCGCAGGCGATCGCAAGCGTTGGCGAGGATGCGCTCATGCGCAACGCGGGCAGGTGCATCGCCGAGGCTTTGCGTGCGATGGCGGGGCCGGAAAAGCCGATCGTGGCGTTTGCGGGGCCTGGGAACAACGGCGGCGATGCCTTTGCCGCGCTGGCCGAACTCTCGCCGGTCTACGAGTGCACGATTGCCGCCGATATGGCAGGACGCCGGTCCGAGGGCCGCGCCGCGGCCGAGGCGCGTGCGGCGGCGGCGGGAGTGCGCGTGCGGCCGTTACCTTCCGACGAGCGCGAAGCGCTGGCGCTGCTCGAGGATGCGATCGGAGTCGATGGACTCTTCGGTACCGGCGCACGCCTGCCGCTGCCGGACGCATACCGGCACCTTTCGCGCGCGCTCGACGCGCGCCGGAGTCTCGTTCTCGCGATCGATATCCCAAGCGGAGTCGATGCGCTGACCGGTGCCGTGACCGACGACGCAGTTCGCGCCACCGTGACCGTTACGCTCGCCGCGGTCAAGCCCGGTTTGCTGCTGGAGCCGGCGCGCGAGAACGCCGGCGAGCTGTGGTGCGGACGAATCGGAATCGACGACGCGACGCTGGCCGCGCAGCCGCGCGAGTTCGCAGCGCTCGACGACGAGGCGTTCTTACGGCTGCTGCCGCGCCGCGCAGCCGACACAGAGAAACGCTCGGCAGGTGCACCGCTCATCATCGCTGGTTCGGCGCAGTTTCCGGGCGCCGCAGTGCTGTGCGCGCGCGGCGCGGCGCGAGCAGGAGCCGGCTACGTGACGGTCGCGACGTCGAGCTCCGCCGCGAATCTGCTGCGCGCGCATCTCGTCGAGCAGGTCGTCGTCGAGTTATCCGATACGGCAAGTCCCGAAGCGATTGCGCAAGAGCTGGTCGAGGTATCCAAGCGTAACGGCGCCGTGGCGATCGGGCCCGGCCTGGGCTTAGACGATCGCACCGGGCAGATCTTCGCGCGCTTTCTGCAAGCGAATCAACTGCCGATCGTCGTCGATGCGAGCGGCCTCTTTCATTTGAGCAAGCGGCTCGAGCTGCTGCGCGGCAAGCCGTGCGTCGTCACCCCGCACGCCGGAGAGTTTGCGCGGCTGTCGGGACGCGGAACGATCGCACCCGGCACGCGCGTCGAACGCATTCGCGAGTTCGTCGACCGGACCGGCATTACGACGCTGCTCAAAGGATCCGACACGCTGATCTACGACGGCTCGGTCGGTTCACATCAATCCGACCGGAACCAACGCGCTTGCTACCGCCGGCACGGGCGACGTGCTCACGGGTATCATCGCTACGCTGCTCGCGCAGGGACTGGCTCCCGTCGACGCGGCGCGCGCCGCCGCGTATTGGCACGGGCTGGCGGGGCAGCGGGCGCAAGAGCGGCGACGCGTCGGTGTCGTGGCGGGCGATGTGGCCGAAGCGCTCGGCGAGGCACTTCCTCGCGTTACGGGGACATCGGAGCCGGCGTTGACACCGGTGGGATGACCATTCTCGCGGAGAGGGCTTGATCTGCGACCGATTCGAGGGCCGCGAGATGCGCTTTGGTTAGGTCGTCGAGACCCGATCGTTCCCGCGCGGCCCGGGATTCGTCTCGAACGGCCACGAGTTCGGCTCTCGCGAGCGATTGCGCGTCGTATGGCGTTCCCGGCTTCGGCGCGAGCAGCATCTGCGCCAACATCCGCGCGTACCATTGCTGCAGGGTCCGGTGTACCTCGCCCATCGACCTTGCGTGAGTACCGCGCAGGTTCCCAAAGACGGCGGCTTGCGTCCAAGCAAAGGCGTCGCTCAAGCTCATCGTGCTCCCGCTGCTATACTTCAACGATAGATCGTCGAGGCGCTGAAGCAAGACCGGGTTAAACATCGATGTTAGCGTTTGCTGCTGCAACGCTTCGACGATCTGGGCGACGGGCTCGTCGTGTCGAACCGGCGGATCGTAGGCCCAAGCCGGCTGGGGCAGATCCGTAACCCACTCGGAGTAGACCAGCTGCCGGAGGAGACCCGGCGACAGGTTCCACGCCGCCGGCGAAAAGAGATGCGCGTCGAGAAAAGCGAAGGCGCGCTTCGATTCACTGCGCGGGACGGGCACGAGCGGAGGCGTCGCGTTGGGGTCGCCGATGTGCGCGCGCGAGAGCTCCTCGCCCCCGATATAGTGCCAGGCGACTTGCGTGCAGACGAAGTACGGAAAGAGCACGCCTTCGAACGCCTGGCGGAGCGGATCGTGGCTCTGCTCGCTCTGTTGATAGCGCCGTGGTATCTCTTGCACGATGGTATTGACGATCCGCAGCTGCGTTTGACACCAACTGAGATTATCGTTCGTAAGATCGAACTGGTCGATGCGCGGATCGATGGCATGCCCCGATTCCCAATGAACGTCTTCGTCCATCGCAAACCGGCGCCAAGGATTCGACCACGCAGAGGCCCATCGCAAAAGCGTTGGCCGCTCTTGCTCGGGCGTCGTCGCGCCGGCGATTGGAGCGTAACCATACTTGATCGCATAGTAGTCGTAGGGGCCGAGCACGGTCTGAAAGTACAAGCCGCCCGACATGCCTTTCGGCCAGACGTTCGTGGGCGTGTACTCCATCACCGAATTCGCGAGCCCGTAACGCTCGGTAAAGCTCCTCGAGCGAATCTGCGAGGCCGTATACGCCTCCGATGCGATGAAGTTATGCTGCAAGCCCCAGTTATGACCCGATTCGTGGAGCACGATCGCCTTCAAGAAATTCTGCGCATAGTTGGGAGGCAGTTGCCACGCCGGGATTTCATCCATGGCCCACAACGCGGATAACCCGAACATGGCGGAGGCTTTAGCGCCGGCCGCGTAGGCCGCTTCGCCGGCCGCCGTTCCGCCGGCTCCGCCGAGCGCCCGGACGGGTTGAGTGTAATCGGCGCCTTCGAGGTAACCGAAGCGCATGAGATCCGCGTCGACCACGATGGACGTGTGAATCATCTCGCCCGTTCGCGGATCCCAGACCAAGCCGGCTTGCGCGTAGCCGCCGCCGTACGCATTGGTCAGCCAATGCACCGTATTGTAACGAATGTCGTCGGGGTCCCAGGCCGGATCGTCGGGCTGATCTTTGACGACGACCGCGTTTGGATAGCCGATCGCCGCGAAGGCTTTATTCCACGTGAGCAGCGCCTCGCGAATCGTCTCGCGATACTCTGCGGGTACGTTGTTGCTGATGTAATAGACCATCGGATGGCGCGCGACGTTCCAGCGCACGATCGTGCGCACTTGGCGCTCGCGAACGTTATCGCGATCGAACTGGAGCTGAATGTTCGGATAATAGCCGACGCGATCGTCGGCGAGGCGCGGCATGTAGCTTCCGAGCGCGGGCGCTTTGGCGATGTTGTATTTAACGTCGATTTGGATCGCGCGCGCATCGATCACGTTGTCCAATACGTCGGGTGGCATCGCGGAGGTGAAGGTTTGATCGGCTTCGACGATCACGTTCTCCGGAAAAGCCTTGGTCGGCCCGAAATACGAGCGGGTATCGTCGAGACGATAGGCAGATCCGGGCTTCGCGTCGGTGCCCAGCGCTTGTCGGAACTGATCGGTGAGGTCGAGAACGTCGCCCAGCAAATACGAAGCGTCGAAGACGAGGCGGCCGGTCGCGGAGTCTTGCGCGACGACGGGTGCCGTCGCGATCACCGACGCGGCAAAAGAAGCGGCGATCGCCCGCGCGCCGGGCGTGCCGGCTTGCGCGATAAACGACGTGTTCGGCCACGTGACGACGATCTTGTCGTTCGCGCGCGTGAATCGAACGATGCGCGCGGTCGGGAACTCCACATACGGCAGGCCGGGAGTCACGACCAGACCGCCGACCCCGTTGGCAGGGACCGCCGTCTGGATGAAGTCCGCGTCGAGCTGGTCTTTGCTCAGCTCGATATAGATCTTCGACATTCTTACGCCACAGCGTGAACAGGCCGCGTTGCGGAGTAAGACCTTTGGTAAACGTTGCGTAATCGGCCGGTGGTGCGACCTGGGCGTCGGTCTGGGCCGCAGCGTGTGACGGTCGAACGATGAAGACGGCGAGCGCAAAGCCCGCGCAAAGAAAGATGCGTCGCATGCCAGCCTGGTTCGCGCGCCGGTTTCCTCGCCCTTTACGGGTGATGTGCAGCTTGTTCGATCCAGCGTTCGTCGTTCACGCCGAATATCAGCAACCACAGCGTCAGCGTTCCTTCGCCGGCGAGCCCGGGTAAGAGAATCCAAGGCTGCAGGCTCTGAGCGAACGGCGGCACGAGAAACGTAAGCCAGCCCAGACCTGCGATCAACATCAGAATGCCGGGGATTCGCGGAAGAAAGCTGGATCGCAGTACGAGGCAACCGATCGAGAAGCAATAGAAACCGAAAAAGACGAGGCCGGCGTCGTAACTCTGAGTATAGAGTCGCAGAAACAACACCGCCACCGCTTGCGAAGCGGTGCCCCAAATGACGTTCGTATTATTTGCCGCTCCGAGAACCGGCAAAATCGCGACGTAGAAGACGCTCGCGAGAACCTGAGTCGCACATCCGATGAGGCTGAAGAACGCCGCCATTAACGAGAGCGTGCGGCTCGACGGCTTGAACAGGAAATACAACAGCGCGGTCACTGCGATATAGCAGGCTACCTGAATCAGCTGCGAAACGAATCCTGCCCAAAACACCGGCTGGTGGGCCAAGATGTTCGCCGCCGTCGACGCCGCGTTACCCGAGACAATGAGTTTACGAACGGAGAGTATCGGCGCTCCGGTCAAGAACACCAGCAAGTAGAAGAGACCGGCGACCCTGGCAAGCAGGCTCGGCGACGTCATGCTCTCTCTACACCGGCTGCCGGCCGCGAGTTTCATGAGCGGTCACGAGAGGAGTTTGCGCAGCGCGGGTTCGTCGAGAACGCTGATGCCGAGCTGCTCGGCTTTGGTCAGCTTGCCGCCGGGCTCGTCTCCGGCGACGACGTAATCGGTCTTCTTACTCACGGAACCCGTCACTTTGCCGCCGGCCGCAACGATCAGTTCGGTCGCCTCGTCGCGGCTGAGGTTCGGCAGAGTGCCGGTCAACACAAACGTCTTGCCGGCGAGCTTTCCGTCGAGGCGAACGCGTTTGGGCGCGGTCGTATCGACGCCGGCGCGTTTGAGACGCGCGATCATCTCGCGGTTCGCACGCTGCTTAAAGAAGAGCGCGACGCTTCCGGCGACTTCCGGCCCGATTCCCTCGCTGCGCCGCAGCTCGTCTTCGGTGGCGCGTGCGATCGCGTCGATCGTTCCAAAGTCGCCGGCGAGGATCTGCGCGGTCTGCGTTCCGACGAAACGAATGCCCAGCCCATAGAGGAGGCGCGCGAGGCCGCGCTCTTTCGAGCTCCCGATGTTGCGCAGAAGGTTTTCGACGCTTTTGGGACCGGTACGCGGTATCTGAGCAAGCGTATCCGCATCGAGTTTGTAGAGGTCGGCAATGTCGCGGACCAATCCCAGCTCGGTGAGCTGCTGCGCCATGACGTCGCCGAGACCTTCGATGTCCATCGCGCCGCGCGACGCGAAGTGGCGAACCCGCTCGTAGACTTGCGCCGGACAGGCTGCGTTGGTGCAGCGCGACATTGCTTCGTCCGGCGGGTGGTCGACGTCGCAACCGCAGATGGGGCAGCGGTCGGGCATTTGGAAACGTCGCTCTTTGCCGGTACGCTCGGCAACCACCGGCCCGACGACACGCGGAATTACGTCACCGGCGCGCGTCACCAGTACCATATCGCCGATGCGAATGTCGTTGTGCTCGATGTAGTCCATGTTGTGTAACGTCGCGCTCTTGACCGTGACGCCGCCGATCTGCACCGGTTCCAGCACCGCGTTGGGATTGAGCGTTCCGGTCCGTCCGACGCTCACCGCGATATCGAGCAACCTGGTGCGCGCTTCGCGCGGCTTGAACTTAAACGCGATCGCCCAGCGCGGGTCGCGCGCGACGACCCCGAGTTTTTCTTGCAACGCGAGATCGTCGACCTTGACGACTACCCCGTCGATCTCGTAATCGAGTTCGTCGCGCCGCTCCTCCCACTGCCGGCAGTACGCGAGCACATCGTCGAGACTCTCCGCGCGCGCGATATTCGGATTGACGGGAAAGCCCAGCGTTTCGAGACGGCGCAACGCCTCCGACTGGGTATGCGAGCTTTCGTCGGAAACGAGCTGATAAGCGAAGAAGGAGAGGCGACGCTGCGCGGTCAGCGCGGGATCGAGCTGACGAACGCCGCCCGACGCGGCATTCCGAGGATTGGCAAAGAGCGGAAGGCCGGCGCGCTCGCGCTCGCGATTGAGCCGCTCGAAATCGCTCTTGCGCAGGTAGACTTCGCCGCGCGCTTCCAGAAACTTCGGAACGCCTTGCGCCATCCTGAGCTTGTCGAAGGACGATTCGCAACGCGCAGTGGAATCGTCTTGACCGTGCGCAGGTTCGCGGTGACGTCTTCGCCGATGCGGCCGTCGCCGCGCGTCCCGCCGCGCACGAGCGAGCCGTTTCGATAGTCGAGCGCGATCGCGAGGCCGTCGATCTTCAGCTCGCAGACGTATTCGACGTTGCCGCCGGCGACTTTACGCGCGCGCTCGTCGAAGGCGCGCAGCTCGTCGGCCGAAGCGGCATTCGCGAGGCTGAGCATGGGCTTGGCGTGCTCGAACGGTGCAAAGCGTTCCGACGCCACGGCGCCGACGCGTTGCGTCGGCGAATCGGGAGTGCGCAGCTCGGGATGGGCCTCTTCGAGCTCGACGAGCTCGCGCAGGAGCGCGTCGAACTCAGCGTCGGTGATCTGCGGATCGTCGAGCACGTAATAGCGATAGTTCGCTTCCTCGATTCTGATCGCGAAGCGATTCGACCAGCCTGGCCTGAGCCTGTCGATGGCCGAGGCTCACCGGCGTGCGAGGGTCGCGACCTGCAGCGGATACCCGTCGGGATCGCCGACGATTGCGATGCGCCCGAACGGCTCGTCGTACGGATCTTGGAAAACCGGAACGCCGCGCTCGGCGCATTGTGCGACGAACTCGTCGACGTTCTCGACGATGAAGCCGAGCTGAAGCGAGCCGGGTCGCACCGCCAAGAGGTCGCTCTTACGATGGAGGCTCAGCACCGCGCCGCCGCTCAACTCGAAACGCACGGGGCGTTTCGGCAGATCCTGCAGCGCGCGCAATCCGAGAACGTCCCGATAGAAATCTCGCGAACGCGCGAGATCGGAGCAGACGAGCATGACGACCGAGAATTTCGCCACGTGGTCCTACGCCTCGACGGCCACTCGACCACTCTCGCCTAGGTCGTGCAGTGCGAAGAGATTCTCGCGCTCCAAGCGATCGAGCTCGGCGTCGTCGGGCCGGTGATGGCCGACGGCGCGCTGATCGCGCAGCACCGGAACGAGATAGGCCCCGGTGTAGGAGCGCTCGTTGCGCGCAACCTCCTCGGGCGTGCCGGTCGCAATCACCGTTCCGCCGCGATCGCCGCCCTCGGGGCCGAGGTCGATCAAATAGTCGGCGGTCTTGATGACGTCGAGGTTGTGCTCGATCACGAGCACGGTGTTGCCGAGCTTGACCAACCGGTCCAAGACTTCGAGCAGCTTGTGGATGTCGGCGAAGTGCAATCCGGTCGTCGGCTCGTCGAGCACGTAGAAGGTGCGCCCGGTCGAGCGTCGCGAGAGCTCGGTCGCGAGCTTCACGCGCTGCGCTTCGCCGCCCGAGAGCGTCGTCGCCGGCTGGCCCATCTTGATGTATCCCAACCCGACGTCGCAAATCGTGCGCAGCTTGCCGTGCACGCGCGGAATGTTGGCGAAGAACTCGTTCGCTTCGTCGACCCGCATCTCGAGCACGTCGGAGATCGTCTTGCCGTGATACTTCACCTCGAGCGTCTGCGCGTTGTAGCGTTTGCCTTTGCAGACTTCGCACGGCACGTAGACGTCGGGGAGAAAGTGCATCTCGATCTTGATGATGCCGTCGCCCTGGCAGGCCTCGCAGCGGCCGCCCTTGACGTTGAACGAAAAGCGTCCCGGCGTGTAGCCGCGCATCCGCGACTTCGGGGACGAGCGAGAAGAGCTCGCGAATGTAGTCGAACGTGCCGGTGTAGGTCGCCGGATTGCTGCGCGGCGTTCGGCCGATCGGCGATTGATCGATGACGACGAGCTTGTCGAGCTGCGCGGCGCCTTTCACCGTGCCGTACGTGCCGCCCGGCGGCTGGCGATGCAGATGCTGATTGAGCGCGCGCACCAAGACCTCGTTGACGAGCGTCGATTTGCCGCTTCCGCTGACGCCGGTTACCGCGGCGAAGACGCCGAGCGGAAAGCGCACGTCGATCCCGCGCAAATTGTTCGCCTTGGCATTGCGAACGTCGAGCCAGCCGCGCGGTTCGCGCCGGCGGCGCGGAATCGGAATGAACTTCCGGCCGGAGAGATAGGCGCCGGTCTCGGAGTTGGGATTGGCGATCACGTCGGCGAGCGTGCCCGCGGTGAGGATCTCGCCGCCTTCGGCGCCGGCACCCGGCCCGATGTCGACGACGACGTCGGCCGTGCGCATCGTGTCCTCGTCGTGCTCGATGACGATCAGCGTGTTGCCGAGATCGCGCAGCGTCCGCAGCGTCGCCAGCAGACCGGTCGTTGTCGCGCTGATGCAAGCCGATCGACGGCTCGTCGAGGATGTAGAAGACGCCGACCAGCGCGCTGCCGATCTGCGTCGCGAGACCGAATGCGCTGCGACTCGCCGCCGGCGAGCGTCGTCGCCGAGCGCGCAAGCGTCAAATAGTTCAAGCCGACGTTGCGTCAGAAAGCCCAGGCGCGCGCGGATCTCCTTGACGATTTGATGCGCGATCTGCTCCTGACGCGGCGTCAGCGTCAGGTCCGCGGAAGAAAAGCTCGAGCTGCTCGATCGACATGCGCGTCAGATCGTCGATGTTTGCGCCGCCGACCGTGACCGCGAGCGCTTCGGGTTTGAGCCGCGCGCCGTTGCAGGCCGGACAGGTCGAAGCCGACATGAACTTCTCGATCTCTTCCTTCACGTACTCGCTCGACGTCTCGCCGTACCGGCGCTGCAGGTTGTTGACGACGCCTTCGAACGAGGCGCGGTACTCCCACGTCTTGCCGCCGCGCGACGTATATTCGAACGTCTGCTCGCGATCGGTTCCGTAGAGAATGAGGTCGACCACTTCGTCGGAGAGCTGCTCGATCGGCGTCGTCGTCTTGCACGCGATAGCGGCGAAGCACGCGCTCGAGCTGCTGCATGTAGTACGGATTCATCGACGGGTAGCGCCCGCTGCCGAGGTTGCGGCTCCACGGCACGATCGCACCGTCCGCGATCGACTTGCTGCGATCCGGAATCACCTTCCACGGATCGATCTCGATCTTCTCACCGAGCCCGCTGCAGGCCGGACACGCGCCGTACGGCGAGTTGAACGAGAAGAGCCGCGGCGCGAGCTCTTCGAACGAGAGCCCGCAGTAGACGCAGGCAAAGGCTTCGCTGAAGGTCAGTTCCTCGCTCGCCCGCGAGCACGGTCACGATGCCGCTCGAGAGCCGCAGCGTCGTCTCGACCGAATCGGCGAGCCGCTTGCGAATCTCGGGCTTCATCACGAGCCGATCGACGATCGACCTCGATCGTGTGCTTGCGCTTCTTGTCGAGAACGATCTTCTCTCGCAGCTCCTTCGTCTCGCCGTCGACGCGAACGCGCGTGAAGCCCTCCTTCGCGATCTCCTCGAAGAGCTTGGTGTACTCGCCTTTGCGCCCGCGCACGAGCGGCGCGAGCAGCACGATGCGCGTACCCTCGGGCAGCTCCGCGATCGAATCGACGATCTGCTCGCTGCGATTGCGTGCTGATCTCGCGACCGCAGCGGTAGCAGTGCGGCGTGCCGACGCGCGCGTAGAGCAGGCGGAGATAATCGTAGATCTCGGTGACCGTGCCGACCGTCGATCGCGGATTGCGCGAGGTCGACTTCTGATCGATCGAGATCGCCGGCGAGAGGCCCTCGATGTAATCGACGTCGGGCTTCTCCATCTGCCCGAGAAACTGCCGCGCGTACGACGAGAGCGACTCGACGTAGCGGCGCTGTCCTTCGGCGTAGATCGTATCGAAGGCAAGCGACGATTTCCCGGAACCCGAGAGGCCGGTCACGACGATCAGCCGGTTGCGCGGCAGAACGAGATCGACGTTCTTGAGGTTATGCTCGCGCGCGCCCTTGATAACGATGGAGTCTAGCGACACGTCATCTACGAAACACCGGCCGGCATGCAAGAAGTATGCGGCCGGCTTCGGCAATCGAGCTGCAGGTCGCGTCGGGAGGCACGGCACCGGGCGGCAGCTCCTCGCCTGCGCACGTTGAGCCAGATCGTGTAGAGCCCGGCCTGCGAGCGCGCCGGCGATGTCGCGGTCGTACCGATCGCCGACCATCGCGCGTGGGCGGGCGCCCCGCCCAGCGTACGGCAGGCGTGCGCAAAGAGCAGCGGATCGGGCTTGACCATGCCGACTTCGTCGGAGAGAAAGATCGCGTCGAAGTACTCGCTGATCTGCAGCAGCGCAATCTTCTCGCGATGCGTTTCGGAGAGACCGTTCGTCACGATGCCGAGCTTCATGCCGCGCTCGCGCAGCGAGCGCAACAGATCGATCGCGCCCGGAAAGAGCGTGAAGTATTTCACGCGATACGCGTTGTAGCGCTCCGCGCTGCGCTGCGCGAGCTCGAGATCGTCAACGCCGACGCTCTCGAGTGCGGTCTGCCACATGCTCGCGCGAATGCTCGCCAGCTTCACCTTCAAATCCGCCGGCTGAGAGGCGATGCCAGAAGCCCTCGGCTTCGGCGATGTAGGCGGCCTTGAGCGCGAGCGCGTCGATCCCGTGCTCGGCGGCGACTTCGCGCGCAACCTCCTCGGCGGCGCTGTGGTAGGCGTAGGTGTCGTCGTGCAGCGTATCGTCCAAATCGAAGAGGACGATCTCGAGTGCGACGCACTTATGTGGGCGTGCCGAGCCCGAGACCTGTGACCTTCCCTTGACTATCGACCGCGAAGAGGAAATCGACTGTCTGTGCCGTTCTTGAACGTCACCGTATAGATGCCGTAGCGAGATCGCCTGCCTTGCGATCCGGTAGCTGCTGCTGCGACGAAGCTCACCGGCGTTCCGAGACCTCCGATCATTCGCTTCGCGCGTTGGCAATCGTCGCATCGGTCATGTTCGCCGTTCGGCGCTGGTCGTCCAGCTGCGACCGGTCGATCTTGCCGGATCTGAAGCTGCGCGAACCAACTCTTGGCGCGCGCGAGCATTGCCGGATTCGGGGCCGATGTGGCCGTTGCGTTCGGCGAGCCGGCTGCGCCGTAGGGATTACCCGCTTGCGGCGCACCCTCCGGCGGCGGCTTGCTGAGCGGGCGCCGAGGGCGATCGCGCCGCCCAAAGAGCACGAAGGCGAAAAAGCATAGTCGAAGCTGCGAAACATGTGAACTCCTTTGTGAACTTCGTTCTATCGAATATCGGGCAAACGCTGCTGAAGGTATACCCAGCCGTCGTCCGAGATGCGAACCGAGCCGGAGAATGGCGTCGAAAACTCGTCGATGACGACGAAGAGTATCCCAATCAGTCCGACCAAAATTGCGGTCATCATCAGCTGCGCGGGCCGATTCTCGACGCCGAAGATGTAACAGAACGCGACCATCGAGAGCGCGCCGACGATCAAGCGCGAACCAGAGCACCGACGGGACCGGCCGGCACCGCTTCGATCAGCCGCGCGCGCCGCGCGTCGAAGAGCCGCTGTTCGTTCGCAATCGCCGCCTGCTGCGCGGCGAACTCTTTGAAGTTGGCGGCGAGTTAAACGTATCGACGGCATAGGCGACGCTCTCGAGCTGCGCAGACCCCAGTGCTCGGGAACGTCTTGGTCGCGCTCCATCGCCGGCCACTCGACTCGCGACGACGGTCTGCGCGTAGTCGCAGGAGACCGCGGCGAATCTGCGCGCGAGGTCCGGCTGGATAGGCGTCGACGACGTGGTAGAGGTTCGCCGGTCGCGTCGACTTCGTTTTCGACGTTTGCAACCGCGGCGTCGTACTTCTGCCAAACGACGACGACGACGAAGCCGAGTACGACCGCGTAGAGAACGCCGACCGCGGAGAAGAGAAAGCCGGCGACGTCGTTGTGGCGCCGCAGCAGCTCGCTGCGAAGCCGGCGCTGCAAGATCGCATGCAGCACGACGAAGCAGCCGACGACGACCGGCAACGATCGCCATCTCTGCGATCGAGTCGGGAACGCTCAAGATGGTACGCGTTACAATGCCCGCAGGACCCGTCAAGATGCCCACCAGCGTTAGTGTTCGACGAGCTCTGCCAAGCCTTGTCGAAGATCTTCGGCGCCTTTCCTCCGAAGAGGATGCCCTCGTTGCCGCCGATCTGCCTGCGCAGCTCGATCAGCTCGTCGCGCAGCGCCGCGGCCTTCTCGAACTCGAGCCCAGCGGCCGCGTCGCGCATCTTGCGCTCGAGATCGCGCGCCATCTTCGTCGCGACGTCGCGCGGCAGCCGGTCGAGCTTGAGCTTCGCGGTATTCTCCTGCGGTCGCGCCGACCATGCTGAGAATGTCGTGAATCTCTTTGCGGACCGACTTCGGCTCGATGCCGTGCTCGCGATTGTACTCGATCTGCATCTCGCGGCGGCGGCGCGTCTCGCCGATCGCCCGCGCCATCGATTCGGTGACGACGTCGGCGTACATGATGACTTTGCCCTCGACGTTGCGCGAGGCGCGCCCGATCGTCTGAATGAGCGACGTCCCGCTGCGCAGATACCCTTCCTTATCGGCATCGAGAATGCCGACAAGCGAGACCTCGGGCAGATCGAGCCCTTCGCGCAGCAGATTGATCCCGACCAGAACGTCGAAGACGCCGGCGCGCAGATCGCGCAGAATCGCGACGCGCTCGAGCGTGTCGATCTCGCTGTGCAGATAGCGCACGCGCAGTCCGTTCTCGAGCAAAAAGTCGGTGAGATCCTCGGCCATCTTCTTGGTGAGCGTCGTCACGAGCACGCGCTCCTTGCGGGCGGCGCGCTGCGCGATCTCCTCCATCAGATCGTCGACCTGGTTGCGGGTCGGACGCACCTCGACTTCGGGATCGACCAATCCGGTCGGGCGAATGATCATCTCGACGACCTGCGCGCTGCGACCCGTTTCGTACGTCGCCCGGCGTCGCCGAGACGTAGACCACCTGATTGATGTGCTCGTCGAACTCGTCGTAGGTCAGCGGACGGTTGTCGAGCGCGCTCGGAAGCCGAAAGCCGTGCTCGACCAAGACCTCCTTGCGCGAGCGGTCGCCGGCGTACATGCCGTGCACCTGCGGCAGCGTCACGTGCGACTCGTCGACGAAGAGCAGCCAGTCTTTCGGGAAAAAGTCGATCAGACACCAGGGCGTCGAACCGGGTTCGCGTCCGGTGAGATGGCGCGAGTAGTTCTCGATGCCGTTGCAGTAGCCGACCTCGCGGAGCATGTCGAGATCGTAGCGGGTCCGCATCTCCAAACGCTGCGCCTCGAGCAGCTTGCCGTGGCGCTTGAAAGTAAGCCAGCCGCTCCTCGAGCTCGGCCTCGATCGAGACGATCGCGCGGCGCAGCTTCTCTTCGGGCGTGATGAAATGCTTGGCCGGGAAGATCATGAGCTCGTCCTTGCGCTCGACGTACTCGCCGGTCAGCATGTTGACGACGTTGATCGCCTCGATCTCGTCGCCGAAGAACTCGATGCGATGGACGAGCTCTTCGTCGACGCCGACGAACTCGAGCGTGTCGCCGCGCACGCGGAACGTTCCGCGCACGAGATTCAAATCGTTGCGGCGGTACTGCATGTCGACGAGCTTGCGCAGCAAAACGTCGCGGTCGATCTCGTCGCCGACGTGCAACGCGCGCCGACATCTCCATGTAGTCGGAGGGCGAGCCCAAGCCGAAGATGCAGGAGACCGAGGCGACGATCAGCGTGTCGCGGCGCGTCAGCAGCGACTGCGTCGCCGAGTGGCGCAAGCGCTCGATCTCGTCGTTGATCGAGCTGTCCTTCTCGATATACGTGTCGGTCGACGGCACGTACGCTTCGGGCTGGTAGTAGTCGAAGTACGAAACGAAGTACTCGACCGCGTTATTCGGGAAGAACTCGCGAAACTCGGCGCAGAGCTGGGCGGCGAGCGTCTTGTTGTGGCAGAGCACGAGCGTCGGCTTCCGCACGAGCTCGATCGTGCGCGCCATCGCCATCGTCTTGCCGCTTCCGGTGACGCCGAGCAACGTCTGAGCGCGGTCGCCCCGCAGGACGCCCGCGGGCGAGCGCCTCGGTCGCCTTGGGTTGATCGCCCGCCAGCGCAAAGGGCGAGACGAGCGTGAAATCTTGAGCCACTGCCTTTCCTCAAACAGCCCCCGAGGGCCGAACGATTCAGTGGCGAACGAACGCAACGGCCATGAGCCAACAACCGCTTCTCTTCTGTGGAAACTCCAATCCGCAGCTGGCCGAAGAGATCGCCAAGCGCCTGCGGCTCCACGTCGGCAAGGCGCTCGTTTCCGAGTTCAGGAACGAAGAGACGCGGGTCGAGATCGGCGAGAACGTCCGCGGCTCCGAAGTCTTCGTCGTCCAGTCGATCTGTCGAGCGCCCAACGGTAAGGGCGTCAACGACGCGGTGATGGAGCTGCTGCTGATGATCGACGCGCTGCGCCGAGCCTCCGCCGCGCGCATCACCGCGGTGATTCCCTACTACGGATACGCCAAGCAAGATAAGAAGACGAAAGGTCGCGAGCCGATCTCGGCCAAGGTGATCGCGAACCTCCTCAAAGTCGCCGGCGCGCGCCGCATCGTCACGATGGATTTGCACGCCGCGCAGATTCAAGGCTTCTTCGACATTCCGGTCGACAATCTGATGGCGATGCCGGTGCTCTGCAACTACCTCAAGAAGGAAGGGCTCTGCGACGACAAGATCGTCGTCGTTTCGCCGGACGCCGGCGGCGTGCACCGAGCGGAGCTCTTCGCCAAACGCCTGAACAGCTCGCTCGCGATCGTCTTCAAGCGACGGCCCGAGCCCGACGTCGCCGAGGTCACCGACATCGTCGGCGACGTTCGGCGGGCGGGTCGCGGTCGTCGTGGACGACATGATCTCGACGGGCGGCACGCTTGCCAAGGCGGCCGAAGCGATCAAAGCGCGCGGCGCGACGCGCGTCTACACCGTCGCGTCGCACGGGATCTTTGCCGGCGAAGCGGTCGAGGTGCTCGAGCAATCGGAGATCGAAAAAGTGCTCTTCACGAACACGATTCCGTTCGCAGAACGGCGCGAATCATCCGAAGTTCATCCAGCTTTCGATCGCGCAGATCTTCGCCGACGCGATCAACCGCATCACGACCAATCGCTCGGTCTCCGAGCTCTTCGCCGGTGAGGAGCCGCCGGAGAGCCCTTTTAGCCTTTCGGCCGACGCGGTTGCGGCCGACCCAGTTGCAGTCGTCTAGCCGTTCGTCTATAAAGGAAGCCGTGGCGAATAAAGAGTTCAACCTTTCGGTCGAGCACCGCGAGAAGCTCGGCACGACCGGCGCGCACGCGCTGCGCGCGGCCGGGAAGCTTCCGGCGGTCCTCTACGGGCACGGCGTAGTCGCCGAGCACATCGCCGTCGACGCGCATGCCTTCGAAGAGCTGGTCCATCGTGCGGGACGCAATGCCATCATCACGCTGACCGACGGCGGCCGGAAGCGGCAAACCGTGCTCGTGCGCGAGATCCAGCGTCATCCCGTCTCGCGGCGGGTCGTCCACGCCGATCTCCAGCGCGTTTCGGCCGACGAAACGATCGATGCGCGGCTCGCGATCGTCACCGTCGGCGTCGCCGAAGGCGTTCGGAACTCCGGCGCCGTCATGGACGTCATCACGCACGAACTCGAGGTCGCGGGTCCGGCAAACCGGATTCCGGAACATCTGGAGGTCGACGTCACAGCGCTGGGCATTCACGATCACATCACTGCGGGCGAGATCGCGCTTGCCGGAAGGTTTTCGATTGCTCACGGCGCCCGACACGATCGTCGTCGCGATCGAAGCATCGCGCACGGCGCGCGAGCTCGAAGAGGCTGCCGCGCCGGCCGAGCCGGTCGCCGAGCCCGAAGTGATCGGCGCCGCCGAACCGGCCGCACCCGAGGCGGAATAGCTGGCAGAACGACCGAGCCGCAGGCTCGTCGTCGGCTTGGGCAACCCTGGCGCAGAGTACGCCGCAACGCGTCACAACGTCGGCTTCATGGTAATCGACGAAGTCGCGCGGCGTTACGGCATTACGACCTGGAAGAAAAAGGATGGCGCGCAGCAAGCGCAGGATCCGGCGCGCGGCGTCGTCTTCGTCAAACCGGTTACCTTCATGAATCTCTCCGGCACGCCGGTGCGGTTGATCTCGGCGTGGTACCGCACGCCGCCGTCGGGCGTACTCGTCGTCAGCGACGACATGGATCTGCCGTTCGGAAAGCTGCGCATGCGCCCGAGCGGCGGCCACGGCGGCCACAACGGGCTGCGCTCGGTCATCGCAACGATCGGCGAAGATTTTCCACGCATTCGCATCGGCGTAGGCCGCCCCGAATACGACAGCGTCGATCACGTCTTGAGTCCCTTTCGCGACGACGAACGGCGCGCGTTGCCGCACATCGTGACGGCGGCAGCCGACGGCGTCGAGCGCTGGGTCGACGAGGGGATCGAAGCGGCGATGCGCTTCGTGAATACGTGGGGGACGAAAGACTCTACGGACAGCCGCTCGGAATGTGGTTGATCGCGGCGACGCGCGCACCGATGCCGGGCGTTGTGTAGAGAAAAAGCATCGCGCTGCGCTCGGGGCAGACTTCCTCCATTCTCTGATCGGCAACGCGCACTAACGAGCGAACCGCCGAGGCCGGATGGCCCGTGCGCGCGACGGCAAATGCATCGGCGTCGAGAACGTACGAACGCAACACGGCGTTGCGGACCGGCACGGCCGCCAGGTAGACGAGGGCGAGCAGCGCACCAACGATTGCCAGTCGAGAGAGTGGATCGTCGTCGCGGCGAAAGCGGATGCGGTCGGCAATCACCACGGCGAGCGCCGTAAAGACGATGACGATGCCGCCTTCGATCAGAGCGACCGAAAGTTCTCGTAATGCTCGAAGTATGAGGCTTCGGCAGCTTCGTACTCAAGCTCCTGAGGCGTCCGGCCGGCGATCACCCGGTCGGGGAGCCGCGCCGCGATGCCGTTAGGCGTCGCGATGACGCGCGAATCGGACGAAGGGAAGTAGCTGCTTGCGTACGACCACCCGACGCTTACGGCGAGAATGCCGCCGATCGCGTAGACGTACCATTGATGCGTCCGCGAGACCAGCCAGAGAACGATCGCCGCGATCAGGCCGGCGACGATCATCGCCAGAATCGTGTCGAAGATCCAGTAGACCGCCCACCAACGCGTCAGTTCGAATGTCAGGTCGAGCGTCCGGTCGACGCGATAGAGATAAAACGACGGTATGAAGGCGGCGAGACGCGCGACGAGCGCGAGCGCGGCGCCGAAGAGAAATCGCACGCTCCACTCGCTGCGAAATCGGCGGCGAAGTCGATCGCGCAGCGCCGCCGCGCCTCCCGAGCTCCACAGATAGATGAGGGCCGCCACTTCGAAGAGCTGGGTCAGCACAAATCCGAAGACCGTCCAATGGGCGCGCCGAATCGCGCCGGCTTGGCGTGCGGGATCGACGAGCGCCGTTGCTGGCTCGCTCAGGAGCGCGCTGCGCGTGAGGGCATCGACGCGCAGATCGAGCGCGTTGGGGCGCATCGCCGCCGAGGCAACGGCAACGAGCATCAGCCCGAACGCCACCGCGAGCATGAGTCTCATTTTTTTGGAAGCGGACGCGCGGGATTTCCGGCGACGCGTTCGCCGCTGGGAACGTCTTTCGTGACGACGGAGCCCGCGCCGGTCAACGCTCCGTCGCCGACCGTCACCGGCGCGACGAGCGACGTGTTCGAGCCGATCGAAACGTCGCGGCCAACGATCGTCGTATTCTTTTTTGTTCCGTCAAAGTTGCACGTGATCGTACCCGCGCCGACGTTCGTTCCTTCGCCGATCGTCGCGTCGCCGAGATACGAGAGGTGGCTCACCTTCACGCCGCGAGCCAATTTGGAATTCTTGATCTCGACGAAGTTGCCGACGTGGACGTGATCGGCAACGCGCGTGCCGTCGCGCAGATGGGCGAACGGGCCGATCGAAACGTTGCTGCCGATCGTGGCATCGACGACGACGCTCTCGCGAACCGTGACGCGCTCGCCGAGGATTGCGTGCGACAGGCGGCTATTCGGGCCGATGACGCACTCCTTTCCGAGCTTTGAGAGACGCGCGATCGTCGTATTTGGGTAGATGACCGTATCGCTGCCGATGTCGAGCTCGGGTTCGAGATAGGTCGTTTCGGGATCCACGATCGTGACGCCGTCGCGCATGTGCTGCGCGCAGAGCCGCGCGTTCATCTCCTTGCGCGCCTGCGCGAGCTCGACGCGGTCGTTGATGCCCAAGCACCTCGAGATGGTCGTCCGCGGGGAGCGGGCGAACTCGTTTCCCGGCCTTGACGAAATACTCGACCGTATCGGTGAGATAGTACTCCGACTGCGCGTTGTCGTCGCGCAGGCTCGCTACAGCATCGCGCAGCGAGGCCTCGTCGAAGGCATAGATGCCGGCGTTCATCTCGTCGATCGCCAGCTCGTCGGGCGTTGCGTCGCGCACTTCGACGATGCGCTCGACGGCCGCGCTCCGCGCCGGACGATGCGCCCGAAGTTCGACGGCAGCGGCATCTTCACGGTGACGAGCGACATCACGGCGCCGTCCGCTTCGGGCGCGTCGAGCGAGCCGATGATGTCGCGGAAGATCGCTTCGGTGACGAGCGGCATGTCGCCGCAAGCGACGACGATGCGGCCGCCCGCGCGGGGCTCGAGCCGTTCGAGCGCGACGCGCACGGCGTGGCCGGTGCCCAGCTGCTCGCGCTTGCAGCACGCTGCCGACGTCGAAGCGATGGATCTGCTCTTCGAGCTCCGCGTTGACCACGACGACGATCTCCTCGATGCCGGCGTCGCGCAACGCTCGTCAGTGACGTACCAGAGCATCGGCCGTCCGCAGATCTCGTGGAGCACCTTCGACCGCGCGCTCTTCATGCGCGTTCCCTTGCCGGCGGCGAGGACGATCGCGCGGATCATGCCGCCAGCCGTTTCGCGCGTCAAGAGTCTCGAGTGCGTTGCGCAACCGTTCGCGAACGATGTCGCGGCCGAGCAGCTCCATCGAGTCGTAGAGCGGAATCGAGGTCGGGCTTCCGGTGATCGCGACGTAGAACGGCCGCGCCACGTCGCGCATTTTCTTCTCGAGCGTCTCGGCGATTCGCTTGAGCGCCGTTTCGATCGCGAAGGCGTTCCAGGCCGGCAGCGCCTCGAGCTCGCCTAGCGCGAGCGTGAAGGCTTGGCGCGTCTCGCGGTCGTCGAGCTTTTTGCTCTGCAAATCTTGCGCGCGCAGCGGGATGCGTCCGGAGAAGAGAAAGGCCAGGAGCGGGCCGAGATCGCTCAAGCGTTCGATGCGCGGCGCCGCGAGCTGCGCGAGGCGCGTCAAACGCTCGGGAGCGATCGCCCACTCGCGCACGCGCTCGACGAACGATGCCGGCGTCGAGACGCTCGCGAATGTAGCGCCCGTTGAGCCAATCGAGCTTTGCAACGTCGAAGACCGGGCCGCCGATCGGGACGTGTTCGACCTCGAAACGCCGCACGATCGCCGGGAGATCCATCAGCTCGTCCTCGCCCTCGTGCGTCGCGTTCGCGAGCAGCGCTAGAAAGTTGATCAGCGCCTCGGGCAGATACCCCATCGCGCGGTAGAAGAGAATCCCGGTCGGATTCTTGCGTTTGCTCAGCTTGCTCTTGTCGGGATTGCGCAGCAGCGGCAGATGCATCAGCTTGGGCGGCTCCCAGCCGAAATACGAGTAGAGCAAGAGATGCTTGGGCGCGCTCGAGACCCATTCTTCGCCGCGAAAGACGTGCGTGATCGCCATGAGATGATCGTCGACGACGTTGGCGAGATGATAGGTCGGCATGCCGTCCGATTTCACCAGCACCTGCATGTCGACGCTGCTGATAATCGAACTCGATCGGCCCGCGGCGCAAATCCTCGACGACGCAGACGCCCTCGTCGGGAACGACCATGCGCACGACGTACGGTTCGCCGGCGGCCTCGCGCCGTGCGATTTCTTCCGGCGAGTAGCTGCGGCAGAGTCCGTCGTAGCGCGAGGGCTGGCCCGCGGCGCGCTGCGCGACGCGCATCTCCTCGAGACGCTGCGGCGTGCAGAAACACTTGAAAGCGTGGCCGCTCGCGAGCAGCTTCTCGGCATACTCGCGATAGATCGCGGAGCGTTCGCTCTGGCGATAGGGACCGTGCGGGCCGCCGACGTCGGGTCCCTCGTCCCAGTCGAGACCGCACCAGCGCAGCGTCTGGAGGATCGCGCGCTCGCTCTCGGCGGTGCTGCGCGCTTGATCGGTATCCTCGATGCGCAAGAATGAACTCGCCGCCGTGTTGGCGGGCGAAACAATAGTTGACCAGCGCGACGTACGCCGTCCCGACGTGCGGATCGCCGGTCGGCGACGGCGCGACGCGCGTTCGAACGGGCTGCCACGTGCTCAACCGACCAGCGCTCGTCGCTTACCGCATTCGCGTTCGACGAAGTCGATGATCTCCTGCAGCGGTGCGCCGGGCGTGAAGATCTCGCGTACGCCGAGCTCTTTGAGACGCTTCGCGTCTTCGGCCGGGATCGTTCCGCCGCCGAAAAAGACGATGTCGCCGGCGTCGTGGCTCTTCGAGCTGCTCGACGACGAGCGGAAAGAGCGTCATGTGCGCGCCGGAGAGAATCGAGAGACCGATGCCGTCGGCATCTTCTTGGATCGCCGTCTGCACGATCTGTTCGGGCGTCTGGAAGAGACCGGTATAGATGACCTCCATGCCGGCGTCGCGCAAGGCGCGCGCGATAACTTTTGCGCCGCGATCGTGGCCGTCGAGACCGGCCTTAGCGATGACGATGCGCAGCGGTCGGTCGTTCATCGTTCTCATTCCGTCACGGCGGCGGCTCAAGTCGCAGCGCCTCCTCGAGCTTGCGCACCACCCGCGCGAGCGTGCGGCGCATGCGATAGAGCTCGATATCGGTTCGGCAGCGTATGCCGTGCTTGTGGCGCATCAGAGCACCGCTCGTTCGGTATATCGCCCGTAGACGGCGGCCATCGCCTCGACGATCTCGCCCTCGGTGCAGTAGGCGTTGACGCAATCGATGAGATGCGGCATGAGGTTATCCTTTGGATCGCGGCAGGCGGCCTGAAGCCGCTCGAGCGTGCGCGCGACGGCCGCCGCGTCGCGCGTTGCGCGCACGCTCTGCACGGCGCGGCCTGCTCGCGTTCCGTTTCCTCGGTGATCTTCAACAGATCGATGTCTTCTTCGTTCTCGTCGTGCGCGAACGCGTTGACGCCGACGATGATGCGATCCTGCGTCTCGATCGAGCGCTGATAGCGATAGCTCGCCTCGGCGATCTCGCGCTGGAAGAAGCCGGCCTCGATCGCCTCGATGACGCCGCCGTACTCGGCGATCTGCGCGAAGTACGCTTCGGCTTGGCGCTCCATCTCGTTGGTCAGCGCCTCGACGAAATACGAGCCGCCGAGCGGATCGACGACGTTGGTCACGTTCGTCTCGTAGGCCAGGACCTGCTGCGTGCGCAACGCGATCTCGACCGACTTTTCCGTCGGCAGCGCCAGCACTTCGTCCATCGAGTTCGTGTGCAGCGACTGCGTGCCGCCAAGCACCGCGGCCATCGCCTCGTAGGCGACGCGCACGATGTTGTTCTCGGGCTGCTGCGCCGTCGCGCTGCAGCCGGCCGTCTGGGTGTGGAAGCGAAGCTGCCACGAGCGCGGATTGCGCGCGCCGTACTTCTCGCGCATGTGCCGTGCGTAGATCCGGCGCGCCGCGCGGAACTTCGCGATCTCTTCGAAGAAGTCGATGTGCGAGTTGAAGAAGAACGAAAGACGCGGCGCAAACTCGTCGACGTCCATGCCGGCAGCCATGCAGGCCTCGACGTACGCAAAGCCGTCGGCGAGCGTGAAGGCCAGCTCCTGCGCCGCGGTCGAGCCGGCCTCGCGAATGTGATAGCCGGAGATCGAGATCGTGTTCCACTTCGGCATCTCGCGCGTGCAGAACTCGATCATGTCGACGATGATGCGCATGTGCGGGCGCGGCGGAAAGATCCATTCTTTCTGCGCGATGTACTCTTTGAGGATGTCGGCCTGAATCGTACCGCCGAGCTGCGCGCGCGGAATGCCCTTCTTCTCGGCGGCCGCGACGTACTGCGCGAGCGCGATGCAGGCCGGACCGTTGATCGTCATCGAGGTCGTAATCTCGCCCATGTCGATGCCGTCGAAGAGCAGCTCCATGTCGGCGAGCGAGTCGATCGCGACGCCGCACTTGCCGACTTCGCCGCGCGCCTGCGGCGCGTCGGAATCGTAGCCCATCAGCGTCGGCATGTCGAAGGCAACCGAAAGCCCGTGCTGCCCGTGCTCGAGCAGAAAATGGTAGCGTTCGTTCGTCTGCGCCGCGTTGCCGAAGCCGGCGAACTGGCGCATCGTCCACAAGCGGTCGCGATAACCATTGCGATGAATGCCGCGCGTGTACGGATAACTCGCCCGGCGGCGGAAGGTCGCGCGCGTCCAGGCCGGCGATGTCGTCGGGTTCGTAGACCGTTTTTAGCGGAACGTCGGAGATCGTCCGGTCGACCGCACCGGAGCCGGGACCTTTGCGGGCCCAGGCCCCGCTCGGCCGATCGATCAGCGTGAGCCTCGGTCGTCCTGAGCCTGTCGAACGCCCTGGCTTGACGAAGGGCCATAGCGGCCGAGCTTTTCGACGCAGGATGCGGGATTTTCCCTAAAGGCCGAGGTCCGAGAGAATGCGATCGGCCGCTTCGTATGGGTCGAGGTCGTCGTGCGCGTGCGCTTCGCAGCGCGCGATTGAGCCGCTGCTTCCAGCCGTCCGAGCGCGAGCTGCCGCACTTGGTGCGCGAATCGCGTCGCGCCGCCGCCGCTCGATCTCGCCGGTTTCGTTCAGGTATGCGGCGTGGCGCTCGATCGCGCGCTCACGAGCTCGTCGATGCCGCGGCCTTCCAGTGCTTGCGTCATCACGAGCTCGGGCACCCAACCGGGCCAGTGCAACATCTCCATCATCGATCGAATCTCGCGGCGGAGCTGATCGGCCATCGGGTGATCGGCCTTGTTGACGACGAAAACGTCGGCGATCTCCATGATGCCGGCCTTGAGCACTTGAATCGAATCGCCGCTGCCGGGCTGCAGCGCGACGATCGTCGTCTGCGCGAGCTCGGCGATCGCAACCTCGCTCTGTCCGACGCCGACCGTTTCGATCAGCACGAGATCGAAGCCGAAGGCATCCATCAGCAGCACCGCGTCGGCGGTCGCGCCGGCGAGTCCGCCGAGATGGCCGCGGCTCGCCATCGATCGAATGAAGACCGCTTCGTCGGTGAAGTGTTCGGCGAGACGGATGCGATCGCCGAGCAGCGCGCCGTGCGAAAACGGCGAGCTCGGATCGACCGAAACCACGCCGACGCGCTTGCCGCGCGCGCGCGCCTTGCGCAACGAGCGCCGAGGCAAGCGTCGACTTGCCGACGCCCGGCGGTCCGGTGAGACCGACCGTCGTCGCGTGCCCGTCTTGGGATAGAGCGCGCGAACGAGCTCGCCGCCACGCCCTGCCTCGGCGCGCGAAATCGCCCGCGCGAGCGCGCGGGGATTGCGCAACTCGAACTCGCGCAGAAGTTCGGCGTGCGATTGATCGGTCAAGAGCCACCTCTCATGTTTGCAGCCCGCAGCAAGAGCGGACCTTCCTTACGTCTAAGGCCATACTCCCATAGTGCGGCTCGTTTGCGCGCTTCGCGAGCTTCGCGCTCGTCGTTATCCTCGCGTTCCATTGCGCTGCGCCCGCCGCGAGCGAAACGCTGGTCGTGCCGCTGACCGGTAAACGCGTGCGCGACATCCAAACCGCACGGCTCTTCCACACGCTCTTGCACGATTTTTTTCTCGAAGACGACGCAACGACGTACGTACAAACCGGCGACATTCCGGCGATGTGGCTGCGCGATTCTTCGGCTCAAACGATTCCGTACATTCGCTTCCAGAACGCCTACCCGGTCTTACGGGCTCGGTTCGCCGGCGTGATCGAGCGCAACGCGCGCAACATTCTCACCGATCCCTACGCGAACGCCGTACAGGCCGACTACACGGTTTGGGAGCGCAAATGGGAGGTCGACTCGCTGGCGTGGCCGGTGATCCTCGCTTCGATCTACTGGCGCTCGACGCACGATGCGACGGTCTTCACGCCGGATCTGCATCGCGCGCTTGCGGTCGATCGTCGCTACCTACCGCTGCGAGGAGCGCCATCGCACGTGCAGCAACTACGCTACCCCGAGCGCGTCTATACCAACGATGCGTACGACGACGCAACGGGGATGATCTGGGGTGCCTTTCGGCCCTCGGACGATCCGGTCGAGTATCGCTTCAACATTCCGCAAAATGCGATCGCCGTCGTCGCGCTGCGCGACATCGTCCAGCTCGCGCTCGAAGGCTATCGCGATCGCGCAACTGGCCGACCGAGCGCAAGCGCTCGGAGCGCGCGTCCAAATGGGAATCCAGCTCTACGGACGATTCTTCGATCCCGCAGCGGCACGCTTTGGATGTACGCGTACGAAACGGACGGCTTCGGCAAGTACAACCTGATGGACGATGCCAACATTCCGAACCTCACGACGCTGCCGTACATCGATTGGTGCTCGGCCTTCGACTCGACCTATTTGGCGACGCGCGCGTTTTCCGCTGAGCATGGATAATCCGTTCTTCTTCTCGGGCCGCTACGCGCAGGGGCTTGGGCAGCCCGCACACGCCGTACGGTTACGTCTGGCCGCTCGGCATCATCGGACGTGCGCTTAACGGCGACGTCGTCGATCGAAGTCGCCACCGCGATCACGACGCTCGCCGAGACCGACGGCGAGAGCGGATTGATTCACGAGAGCTTCTATCCCGACGGCTACTGGCGTTACACGCGGCCGGAGTTCGGGTGGGCGAACGCACTCGGCGCCGAGCTGTTCTTTCGCAGCCTCGCCGGGCGAACCGGCGACGCAGTTTGCGTGCGGGCGGACCGATCCTGCCGTTCGAAGGGCGCTCGCTGACGCCGACGCTCGTGCCGCTCTTCACCCAGGTCGAAAATGCCGCAGAAATCGTCGTCACGCTCGGGCGGCTGCTGCACTCGACGCGGCGGAGCGATGCCCCACCAATGAGAATTCCGAGCCGCGTCGCCAAGCTTTGCCGGATATGGACCGAGGATACTATCGCTATCCATCGATAGCAGGCGACCGCATTCTCTACGTCTGCGAAGACGATCTTTGGAGCGCGCCGGTGCAAGGCGGCGACGCCGTCGCGGCTGACGGTCAGCTTCGGCACCTGCTCTTTTCCGCGGTTTTCGCCCGACGGTGCGTGGATCGCGTTCGTCTCGACCGACGAAGGTAATCCCGAGCTCTACGTGATGCCGGCACGCGGCGGCGAACCGCAGCGATTGACGTTTCTGGGCGCGACCGCTGGTGTGGACGACCGGATGGAGTGCGGACGGAAGCGAGATCTACTTCGTCGCCAACCCGACGACGTGGTATGAAGGCGAGACGCGACCGTTTGCAATTTCACGCGACGGCGGCACGCCGCGCGAGCTCAACCTCGGCCACGCGCGCGCGCTCTCGTTCGGCCCGCAGGGCCGCCTCGCGATCGGCCGCAACGCGGCCGATCCGGCGCGTTGGAAACGCTACCGCGGTGGTACGTCGGGTGAAATTTGGATCGACGCGCAAGGAACGGGCACGTTCGCGACGACTGACGCTTCCCGATGGAAATCCGTGCTGGCCGATGTGGATCGGCGATCGCATCTACTTCCTGGCCGATCACGAGGGCATCGGCAACATCTACTCGTGCGCGCTCGACGGGAGCGGCATCGTTCGTCATACGCACGAGAGCGAGTATTACGTGCGCTTTCCGTCGACCGACGGCGCGCGCATCGTCTACTCCGCCGGCGCCGAGATCGGGCTCTACGACGTCGCGACCGATACGGCACGCGCGGATCGAGATCGAAACGCGCTCGCCGATGCCGCAGACCGCACGCCGTTTCGAGAAGGCTTCGGAATCGCTCGAGCATTTCGCGCCGAATCCCGACGGGACGCAGATCGCCTTCGATTCGCGCGGGCAAGAGTTCACGATGCCGCTCTTCGAGGGCGCGGCGATCCGTCACGGCGCCGGCGGTCGCGCGCGCACGCGGCTGACGCAATGGCTCCACGACGGCGAGCATCTCGTTTCGGTCACCGACGTCAACGGATACGAGCAGATCGCGATGCGTCGTGCCGACGCATCGGACGAAGCAAAACTCGTGACGAGCGGCGACATCGGACGCGTCACCGACCTGGTCTGCTCGCCGACGAGCGGCGTCGTCGCGTTCGCGAATCACCGCCACGACCTCTGCGTGCTCGATCTCGACGACGGCAAAGTACGCGTACTCGACACCTGTCCGTCGCATCGCATCGAAGATCTCGCGTTCTCGCCGGACGGACGCTTCGTCGCCTACGTTTGGTGGCCGGCGCACGGCACGTCGATCATTCGCGTCGTCAAAGTGCGCTCCGGGAAAGTCCACGACGTAACCTCGCCCTTGCGCACGGATAAGTCGCCGGCGTGGGATCCGGAAGGGAAGTACCTCTACTTCATCTCGACGCGCGACTTCAATCCGGTCTACGACGCGCTGCAGTTCGATCTGAGCTTTCCGCAGGCGAGCCGGCCGTTCGTCGTCACGCTGCGAAACGACGTGCCGTCGCCGTTCGTTCCGAAGCCCAAGCCGATTCATCACGATCACATCACGACCGCGAACGCTCGAACGGCAAACCGCAAAAACCGGACGACGTCGAGATCGACTTCGACGGATCACCGGTCGCGTGCTTGGGCTTCCCGGTCGACGAGGGCGAGTACGATCAGATCGTCGCCGTGCGCGAGCGCGTCCTCTTCACGCGTTTTCCCGTTAAGGGAATCAAACCGGCGCGTCGCGAGGATCTCGACAACGAAGAACGCGGCACGCTCCTCGCCTACGACTTCGATCAGCAGCGCCTTGCGACGATCGCGCCCGAATGCGACGAGATTCGGCTCGGGCGCGACGGCCGCACGCTGATCTACCGTTGCGGCGACCGGTTACGCGCGATCGACGCGCTCAACGAGCTGCCCGAAGAGGGCGACGAGCAGAAGCCGCCGAGTGAACCCGGGCGCAAGAGCGGCTGGATCGACCTCGACCGCGCGAGCGTCGAGATCGTTCCGCGCGACGAGTGGGCGCAGATGTATCGCGAAGCGTGGCGCCTGCAAGCCGAGCACTTTTGGGTCGAGGATATGAGCGACATCGATTGGGATCGCGTCTACGATCGCTACGCGGTCCTCTTACCGCGGGTTCGCACGCGCGGCGAGCTCTCCGATCTCATCTGGGAGATGCAGGGCGAGCTCGGCACGTCGCACGCGTACGAATGGGGCGGCGACTACCGCGAACCGCCGCAGTACCAGCGCGGCTTTCTCGGCGCGGACTACCGCTGGGACGACGAGCGCGGCGGCTATTGCATCGAGCGCATCTATCGCGGCGATTCATGGAATCGAGAGCACGACTCGCCGCTCGCGGAGCCCGGGCTCGAACGTCCACGAGGGCGATTGCATCGTCGCGATCGGCGGCAAGCGTTTATCGCGCGACGTCTCGCCAGACCGGCTGCTCGTGAATGCATCGGGGCGCAACGTTTCGGTGACGCTGCGCGGCAAGAAAGGCGAGGAGCGAACCGTGCTCGTCAAGGCGCTTGCCAACGAAGCAGCGTTGCGCTATCGCGCCTGGGTCGAAGAAAAGCGCCGCATCGTTCACGAGCGCACCGGCGGTCGCGTCGGCTACCTGCACATTCCCGACATGGGTCCGTGGGGGTTTTCCGAGTTCCATCGCGGCTATCTGAGCGAGTTCGATCGCAAGGGCTTGATCGTCGACGTCCGCTACAACCGCGGCGGTCACGTCTCGCCGCTGCTGCTCGAGAAACTCGCGCGCAAACGGATCGGATACGATGCGCCGCGCTACGGTGCCCCGGTCCCGTACCCGCCCGAGTCGGTCGGCGGCCCGATCGTCGCGCTGACGAATCAATTTGCAGGTTCCGACGGCGACATCTTCAGCCACTCCTTCAAGCTCTATGAAGCTCGGCCCGCTCGTCGGCAAGCGCACGTGGGGCGGCGTCATCGGCATCGATCCATACCATCACCTCGTCGACGGCACGCTGACGACGCAGCCGGAGTTCTCCTTTTGGTTCGTCGACGTCGGCTGGGGCGTTGAGAACTACGGTACGGAGCCCGATTACGACGTCGACATCGCGCCGCACGAATATCGCGACGGCAAGGATCCGCAGCTCGAGCTCGCACTCGAACTCATGGATCGCGCGCTCGAAGGTTACGTCGAACTGCGTCCCGATCTCTCGACCCGTCCGTCCTTACCGTTACCGACGCTGGCGTGACGGCGGCGCGCCGCTTCTTTCTGCTGGCGGCCTTTGCGCTGCCGGCGATCGTCTACGTTGCGAGCGTCTCGCCGGAACCGGCATCGTGGGATACCGCCGAACTGCAAGGCGTACCGTACATTCTCGGGATCTCACATCCGACCGGCTTTCCGTTCTACGTGTTGCTGGGGTACGTGTGGTCGCACGTCGTCGCGATTGGATCGGTGGCGTGGCGAATGAACGCGATGAGCGCCGTTGCGATGGCGGTCGCCGCCGCCGCCGCATATGCCGTCGCGCTCGAGTTCGGCGCGAGCATGCCGGTCGCGCTGCTCGCGACGCTTCTGGTTTGCCTTCACCCAAAACGTTTGGGTCGCATGCGATTCGCGCGGAGGCGCAGGATCTCGCCGTTGCATGCTGCGCGCTCGCAATCTATGCGTTTGTGCGCTGGATGCGCGGCGGCAGCCGACGCGTGGTTCGCCGCCGCCTTCGCGCTCTGCGGCCTCGGCATGGCCGCACATCCAAACGCGCTCTGGATACTTCCCGCGTTCGTCGTCGGCGCGGCGATCGCAAAGCGGCGGCCGCCATTGCGCCTCGCTCGCAGCATCACTCGCGCTCGTCATCGCGGGCCTCATGCTGTACTGCTATTTGCCGCTACGCTCGGAGTACGTTGTCGACGCATCATCTCGATCCGGCGGCGGCGCTGCCGGGCGCCGGCGGCGGCATCTTTTGGAACTACAACGATCCGCGCACGCCGCACGGTCTCGCGCTCGAACTGACCGGCAGCGAATCGGAGACGCCCAGCTACTTTCTCGCATCGTTTAATCCGGTTCACCTCGAGGCCGCTCTTTGGGCGTTCGTCACCGGCATGCATCAGCAGTACGACGCCTCCGCGACGCTGCTGATCCTCGGCGGATTCGTCGCGGCGTGGCGTCGCGATTGGCGCTCGACGCTCGTGCTCTGCATCGCGTGCACCGCGGGCTTAGCTTTTCTCGGTCGTCTACCCGAACGAGAGCGACGTCGGACGCTATCGGCTGCTCGCGTCGTGGCTAGCGGTTCCACTGCTCGGCGCGCTGACACCGACCTTCAAAGCGGACGGCTCTCCGCACTGCTGCAGGGCCTGTTGATCGTCTTTCTGGCCGCCGGCACGGGCCTTGCCTTCGAACGGCAACGCGTCTTCTTTCGTCACTTTCCCGCCGAAGGCGGCCGCTGGGTGATCGATGCCGTTCGGCCGTACGTGCCGCCCGGAAGCGCCATCGTTACCGGCTGGCTCGACGCCACATCGCTCGCCTATGGAGCCTATGTGGACGGCTCGCTTCCCGGGCGCATCATCGTATCCGACGACAGGCTGCGCGTCCCGCTCTACGCGCGCTGGGCCAGGGCACGACGCGTCTTCGTCCTCGTCGATCCGCACGACGTTGTTTTGCTGCCCGGGACGATCGACTACGCGACGCTCGACCCTTACCACGAACTCTTTGCCGTCACGCCGTAATCGGGGGAATATATGAACGTCGCTCCGGCCGGCTTTACGATCGAGCGCGATCTGCCGCCTGGATTTGCCGCCTTCTATCTGCCGCTTCACCGGCGCTTTACCCCGCTGCAGCAGGCGCTCGCGCAGGCGCGCAAGGATCGGCTCGCGCGAGCGATGGCCGGCGATCTTCCGACGTATCTCGCGCCGTCCGAAGCGACGCATTTCGTCGTGGCGCATCGAGTTGCCGGCGTGGTGCTCCGACCAGCGCAACCAGATGACGGGTCCGGCCGACGACGCGGAGCTCTGCGTGAAGATGCTCAACTCCGGCGCGCCGGGCGTGATGCTCGACCTCGAAGATTCGATGGCCAACACTTGGGAGCACCTGATGCTCGGCCACCGCAACGTCGTCGCCGCGCTCTACGGCGAGCTAACCTACGACGATGCCAAGCGCGGCGGCACGGTCGACGATCGAGCCGAGCTCGACCGTTCTGTGGACCCGCGTGCGCGGTCTCCATCTTTCGCAAGCCGGCGTAATCGCGCACGTACCGTCGAGCGCTTCGCTCTTCGATCTTGCGCTGCTCGTCTTTACGCTCGATTACGATCGGCTGCGCCATCCGCTCTGCATCTACATTCCAAAATCCGAATCGGCGCAAGAGGCTGCGTGGTGGAAGGACGTCTTCGACGCGCTGATCGAGGCGAAAGGCTGGGATCGCGAATCGATCAAAGCGATGGCGCTCGTCGAGTCGCATCCGATTGCGTACGAGATGGAAGAGTTTCTCTTCAACTTGCGCGAGTATATCCTTGGGCTAAATCTCGGGCCGCTGGGATTACATGGCGAGCCTCATTCACTATAACCTCGAGGATCCGCACTGGGTGCTTCCGGACCGCAACACGATTCCGTTCGACGTTCCGTTCTTTCAGCGCGTGCGCACGCTGTTGCCCGAGCTTACGCACAAGCACGGAGCGCTCGCGATCGGCGGCATGACGGCGCTCTATCCCAGCCGCGAAGATCCGCAGCTCAACGAACGCGCGCTCGACGGTACTCGAACGCGACAAAGCCAACGAAGCAGCCTGCCTCATGGACGGCGCCTGGACGGGACATCCCGATCAGAACGCAATCGCCGTCGCGCAGTTTCCGTATCCCAATCAGCTTGAAAAACGGCCGTCGCTCGAAACGATCCACCCCGATCTGCGACCCGCTGCCGCAGGGCGTCGGCGCGACGACGCTCGAGGGAACGCGGGCGGCGGTGCGCACCGTCATCCGCTATCGCCACGGCGTGCTGGAAGGCCGCGGCGCAAGCCTGCTCGACGGCTACATGGAAGACCTCGCGACCGACCGAATCTACCGGTTGATGATCGCGCAGCGCCTCCGCCATCCCGGACCGTACACGGCCGCCGTCGATCGGCGCGATGTTCGACGAAGAGCTCGCGCGAATTCTCGCCGAGCTTCGCGCCCAGTCGAGCTCGGAGAGTGTAAGCCGCTATCGCAGGGCACGCGAAATTTCGGAAGCAATGATCCGTAACGGCGCGTTCGACCCAACCTAGTGGCCGTACGCGTTGCGGCAATCGCCGCACTCGTTACGCTCGTCGTGCACCTGATCGCCAATCCGCACTACGGCTTCTTCCGCGACGAGCTCTACTTTATCATCTGCGGTTTTCACCCGGCATGGGGCTACGTCGATCAGCCGCCGATCGTGCCGCTTCTCGCGGCCGGCTCGCAGCTCTTCGGGCACTCGCTCGTTGCGTTGCGCGCGGTCGCGGCATTCTTCGCAGCCTTCGGCGCGTACGTCACGTGTCTGCTCGCGTTCGAGCTCGGCGGCGGAGTCTTTGCTGCGGCGCTCGCGACGCTTGCGTATCTTGCGGCGGGCGTGCTCGAGAGCTTCGGCGCGAAGGTCGGCCCCGACATGGTCGGCCTTGCGCTCTGGCCGCTCGCCGCGCTCTACGTGTTGCGCCTCGTCAAAGGCGCCGATCCGCGCTGGTGGCTCGCCGCCGGAGCCGTCGTCGGCATCGCGCTCGAGAGTAAGTACAGCGTGCTGTTCTTTGCGCTTGCGCTGCTCGCCGGATTGGCGTTGACTCCCCAGCGGCGCGCGCTTGCGTCGCCGTGGTTTCTCGCGGGTGCGCTTCTCGCCGTCGCCATCGCGCTGCCGAACTTCATCTGGCAAGCAATCCACGGTTTTCCGATGTGGGAGCTGCTCCGCAACGGTGCGAGCGGAAAGAACGTCGTCGCGAGCCCCGGCCTCTTTCTCTTTCAGCAGCTGCTGCTGACGAATCTCTTCGCGGCGCCGATTTGGATCGTCGGCCTGATTTGGCTGTTTGCGCAACTCGACGACGCGCTTTCTTGGATACGCGTACGTTCTGCTGATCGCGCTGATGATCGCGCTGCACGCCAAGCACTACTATCCCGCCGACGTCTATCCGATTCTTATGGCGGCCGGCGGCGTCGCAATCGAGGGCTGGACGAAGCGCGCTTTCGTGGCGCGCGGCTTGATCGTCGCGGCGACGGTCGCGGCGTGGCTCTTCTTCGCGCCTTTCTCGCTGCCGGTGCTCTCCGAGCCGGCGATGCTCGATTACACCGCGTTTGTCGCCCGGGTACTGCACATCCCGCGAAGCGCGCTCGCGACCGAACGCCATCGCACCGCAGCGCTACCCGAAGATTGGGCCGACATGCACGGCTGGCCGGAGCTCGCCGCGACGGTAGCGAGCATCTACTACGCCCTACCTGCTGAACAGCGCGATCAGGCGGCGATCGTCGCGAGCAACTACGGCGAAGCGGCCGCGATCGATTTCTTCGGCGTGAAGTACGGGTTGCCACCGGCAATCTCGGGACATAACAACTACTGGCTCTGGGGCACGCACGGCTATAGTGGAAACGTCGTCATCGACGTCAACGGCGATTGCGGCCGTTACTATTTTCCCGGACTCTATCGCAACGCGCGCGCCGTCGCGCACTCCAATCCGCCCTGGGTCATCTCGTACGAGCAGAACATCCCAATCTCGGTCTGCACCGGAATTACCGAACCGATCGCCCGGCTCTGGCCGAAGTTACGGGTTTATATTTAACCAACTTTCGATCGCCGTGAAGAGCGCTGGGTCGAGATAGGACGGCGTGAAGTACTCGCCGCCGCTCGAAGTTTGCCCGGGCGGGAGCTCGATGAAGAGATGGTCGTCGTTTGGAAGCATCGCCAGCGTTACGCGACGGTTTGCCGCGCGCGCAGCGTTGACGAGACGCGGCGTATCGGCGGCCAGCACCTGAATGTCTTTCTCTCCTTGAACGATCAAGATCGGACAGGGGACCCGTGCGATTAACGCAGCGGGATCGATTCCGAACGAGCTGCGCAGCCACTCATCGTACACCCCGGTCCTTTTGCCCGAGGCGATCGCGTCGAGCTCGGCGCGTTCCTCGCGCTCGATCGTTGCGCGATTGGCGGCGGTCGCCGTGCGAAGCGTTTGTTGCATGATGATCCGATCGAGCGCGAGCGCGGGGGGCGCCAGCAAGACGATGCCCGCTAAACGGCCGTCGGCGATCGCGATGCTCGGTGCGAGCTCACCACCTTCGGAGTGCCCGAGCACGAAGATGCGCTTAGGATCGATCCCCGGCTGCGCTCGCAAGTAGGCGATGACGGCGCGCGCATCGGCGATCAAACGATCGCGCGTCGCAAATGCGCCACCGCTCTTTGCGCACGAACGTTTGTCGTAGCGCAAAACCGCGTAACCGTCGTTCGAAAGCCGGTTGGCGAGCTGGGCGAAGATTTTGTTCGGGCCGATCGTCTCGTCGCGATCGATGCAGCCGCTGCCGTGCACGAAGACGAACCCCGGCAACGGCCGCGCAGCCGCGTCAGGAACCGTTAGCGTGCCGGCGAGCTTGACGCCGTCGCCGGCCGTAACGGAAACGTCGCGCGACGCGTACCGCGCGGGCGGCAAGGGAACCGGCGTTGGGACGACCGGCTGGGGAAGCGCCGTCGGATGCGGATCGTACGATCGTAGTATCATCGAAGCTTCCTGCGACGGCACGTCCGCTCGCCCGAGCACGTAGGTCCGCGGATCGTAGTTGAGCACGACCGGCGTGCCTTCCATCGACGTCGTAACGACGCCGTCGCGGTTGCGCACCACGGTCACCGGAATCACCGCGAAAGCCCCGCCGCAAACGCAGGCAAGCGTGAGTTTCTTCGCGCCGGTAACGTGAAGCATCGCCGGCATCACAGCGAAGCCCGCCACGCGATTGTCGCCGACGACAAACGGCGCATCGGGCGTTGCCGGAAACCTTGTGGAAACGCCGTCCTGGGTTACCGTCGCCGCGTTGCCCGAGACCGCGACCGCGGCGTGCTTCCGTCCAAAGTCGACCGTATACGCGAGGGTTGCGAAAGAGGCTTCGTCGATTTTGCGATGAGAAACGAGCGTCGTGCCGGCAACCGAAGCGCTCTCCCCGATGGCGATGACGCCGCCGTCGCGACGAATCACGATCGTACTCGTGCCGACGGAGTTCCCTCCGATGGTGATGCCATAGCGGTACGTGCCTTCGGGAAGAATTTGCGTACCCGGTTGGGCGGCAGCGATTGCCACGAGCAGCGGCAACAACGCCAACCCACCGCTCTTCATGGTACTCTCCGCCACGCGCAATAGACGAGATGGTCGTTGACTATACCGGCAGCCTGCATGAACGCGTAGCAGATCGTCGGACCGGCGAAACGGAAACCCCGGCGCAAAAGGTCGGCACTCAAGGCGTGCGACTCCGGCGACGAAGCCGGAACGTCGGCCGGACGCCGCGGATGGTTCACGATCGGTTTCCCGCCGACGAATCGCCAGAGGTATGCGTCGAAACTTCCGAACTCGTTGCTAACGCGCAGCAATGCCCGCGCGTTGCCGACCGCCGATTCGATCTTGGCGCGGTTCCGAATGATGCCCGGGTCCTGCAGCATCTTCTCGATCCTCGCCGGCGTGATACGGGCAACCGACGCCGGATCGAATCCGCGAAAGACCTCGCGGTAACGCGACCGCTTGCGCAGGACCGTCTCCCAGCTCAAGCCCGCTTGCGCACCCTCAAGCACGAGAAGCTCGAAGAGGGCAGTATCGTCGTGGAGCGGCACGCCCCACTCCTCATCATGGTACTCGATCATGGCCGGAGTTCGCGCCCAAGAACAACGCTTCGGCTCCACGCGATTGGTGCGGCCGCCGCGCTGGCGACGCTGATCGTGCATCTGCGGCGTCGGTCTATTGTTAGACGGCGACGGTGGAGAGCGGGTCGATGGCGCGCAGCAGATGCGGGTGCGCGCGATCGGCAAGCTGCCGGCGGCGCAGTGGCGAGACGATATCGTGCGAGAGCGGTAAGCCGGTCAGCACGGAAAGCTCGACGGCATCGGGACGGTGACGTCGCCAGTTTTTGTAGAGCTTGCGAATCGCGTAGTTGTTGACGGCGACTTCGGTTGCATTCGCCACGATGGTCACGTGCTCGGCGGCCGGGCGACTCGTGCGTGCCTCCTCGAGCAGCGAACGGGCGATCCGATAGGAGTGCGCGATTGCGTGTGTTGCGTAGCGTGGATAACCGCTCGTTGCAAGGAACTGACGCTCGCGCAAAATGGGATTCCACCAATGGAAGCGATTCGGCGCGCGCAGCAGCCGCTCGGCGACCGGATCCATCAACTTGTTCGGAATCCACGAAACCCCAAAAAACGGCGCGATCGGTACGGCGCGCTCGATCGGAAAATGCTGCGCAATCCAGGCCGTCAGCAACCCCCCAAGCGAAAAGCCTGCGATCGTAACGCGTTCGCCGAGCTCCTGCGCGATCGCCACGTACTCGGCGACGGCGGCGTAGAGGTCTTCGGCACGTAATCGTTCGAGTGCGGTGGAGAGCGGGTCGGCGTGACCGTGCCGCGGAAGGCGCGGCACCAGCACGTTATGCCCGCGCTCGAAGAGCTCGCGCGCGATGCGTTCGAACTGCGCGGGGCTCGCGCTCATTCCGTGGAGCAGCACGACCGAACGCTCCCGTGGTGCGGGATGCACGTATGCGATGGTGCGCGCCCTGACGGCGACGCCGGGATGGTCGCGAGCGATAAGCCGCTCGAGACGTCCAAAGCAGGTAGACAAGGCGAATTCCTTAAAAGCCACGGCGTGTATCTCCTTTCGGACCGCGCGCGCGACCTCATCTCCGAAGAGGATCGCTACGGCGCCCGGAACTATGCGCCGCTCGACCTCGTCGTCGAGCGAGCGGAGGGCGTTTGGCTCTGGGACGTCACCGGCAAACGGTATCTCGACTGTATCAGCGCATACTCGGCGCTGAACGTCGGACACTGCCATCCGCGTGTCTATGCGGCGCTCGTCGAACAGGCGCAGCGCGTGACGTTAACCTCGCGCGCCTTGCGCAACGATCGCTTGCCGGGCTTCCTCGAAAAACTGACGCGCGTCTGCGGATACGAGAAAGCCATTCCGATGAATACCGGCGTCGAGGCGGTCGAGACTGCAATCAAGCTCGCGCGGCGCTGGGGCTATTCAACCAAACAAATTCCCGAAGACCGCGCCGAGATCGTCGTCTTCGAGCATAACTTCCACGGACGCACGATCGCAGCGGTCAGCGCGAGCACGACGCCCGAGTACCGCGCGGGCTTCGGTCCGTTCCTGCCGGGCTTCGTCGCCGTTCCATTCGGCGACGCGCATGCTCTGGAACGCGCGATCAACCCGAACACCTGCGCGGTGCTCATCGAGCCGATTCAAGGCGAGGGCGGTGTCAACGTTCCGCCGGACGGTTATTTGCAGCGCGTGCGTTCGCTCTGCCGCGAACGCGACGTCCTCTTCGTCGCCGACGAAGTGCAAACCGGATTCGGCCGGACCGGCGACATGTTCGGCTGCGATCACGAAGGCGTGCGCCCCGACGTGCTCATCGTCGGCAAGGCGTTGGGCGGCGGTTACTATCCCGTCTCCGCGACGCTTGCAAACGAAGAGCTCATGCGCCTCTTCCAGCCCGGCGATCACGGCAGCACGTTTGGTGGCAACCCGCTCGCGTCGGCCGTTGCCGACGCGGCGCTCGACGTCATCGTTTCAGAAGATCTTCCCGCACGCGCGCGCAACGCCGGCGCGGCAGTCGTGCGAGGCCTGCAAGCGATCGCCTCGCCGTCGATCGCGCAGATTCGCGGCCGCGGCTTGCTGATTGGCGTCGCGCTAAGATTGCCCGCATATCAGCTTTCGCAAGCGCTGCTCGAGCGCGGCGTCGCAGCCAAGGATACGCGACGCGACGTACTGCGCATCGCGCCGCCGCTCGTCATCGATGACGACGCCGTTGCGTACTTCCTCGAGCGCTTCGAGGACGCCGTCCGGGCGGTCGACGCCCGCACTTGACACTCCCCCGGCCGGGCGTGATATGGTTGGCGAGCCGAAGCAGCGGCTCGTTCCGCTCACCGGATGCCTGCGGGCGATCCGGTCTTCACTTAGGAACTCTCGGCTAGTTCCACGGTGGGGCTGCTCCGGCAGCGCCTTTTTCATTTTGGAGATGAACACATAGCAAAACTCCTGCGCGTCAACGATCAGATTCGCATTCGTGCGGTCCGGGTGATCGACGAAAACGGGCATCAACTCGGGATTCTGCAAACCGAAGACGCGCTGGCGCGCGCACGACTCGCCGGGCTCGATTTGATCGAGATCTCGCCGAACGCTCAGCCGCCGGTTTGCAAGATCGCCGACTACGGCCGGCTCAAATACGAGCAGTCGAAGAAAGACAAGGATGCTCGGAAAAAGCAGCGGCACTTCGAGCTCAAGGAAGTGAAGCTGCGCCCGAAGATCGAGACGCACGACTACGAGACGAAGGCGCGAATGGCCGAACGGCTGTTGCTCGACGGAAGCAAGATCAAGGTAACGATCATGTTTCGCGGTCGAGAGATCACGTATACATCGTTCGGGCGCAGGCTGCTCGACCGGATGGCGGAAGACATGGCGCCGCTCGCGATGGTCGAACGCGAAGCGCGGCTCGAGGGGAAGAACATGTTCATGATTCTGGCGCCGCGCGCGACGCCGACCGGACCGCCGAAGTTTTCTGTTCAAACGAAGGAGCGAACCAGTGCCAAAGATACGAACCCACCGGGGGACCGCGAAACGCGTGAAGGTGACCGCGACCGGGAAGGTGCTGCACCGTCATCAGTTTGACGGCTGCGGCCACATCCTGAGTAAGAAGTCGCGCAAGCGCAAGCGCAAGTTCCGCAAGGATCAACCCACGTTCAAGGGCGACCTCAAGCGGCTCGCGCCGACGATTCCGTACTTGGTGTAAGGGAGGACTCGCAGGAAATGGCACGCATCAAACGCGGCGTCGGGGGCCTCAAGCACCGGCGCAAGGTCATGAAACTCGTGAAGGGCTTTCGCGCGGCGCGGCGCCGCAACTATCGCGTCGCAAACGAAGCTCTGCTCAAATCGATGGCGTATGCGTTTCGCGATCGCCGCGTGCGCAAGCGCGACTTTCGTTCGCTCTGGATCAGCCGAATCAACGCGGCCGTCCGCCGGGAAGGGCTCTCCTACTCGGTCTTCATGCACGGTTTGAAAAAATCGGGGGTAACGCTCAACCGCAAGGCGCTCGCCGATCTGGCCGTCTCCGACGAGAAGGCATTCGGCGCGCTCCTGAATTTGGCAAAGCAAGCCGCCCAAAAATAGCGTTTTGGGCGCGACGACCTAGCATCAGCCGGCCTGGAAGGTATATAATCTTCGGGTCATGAGTCGTTCGGCCGCCGTCTTTGCGACGGCCGTCTAGCCGTCGGTTTCTTCGCGCAGGCTCCGGCTTTGACGGTGCTGGGGCAAACCACGCCCCCGTGGCCTCCGGCGATCTCCGATCGTATCGATCGCATAGCGATCGATGAAATCCATGCCGGGCGCACGCCCGGCATCGCGATCGGGATCGTCGAGAACGGCCGGCTCGTCTACGCGCGGGGATTCGGCTTTGCGACCCTCGCTCCGCACGCCCCGATGGCGTCCGACACGGAGTTCTACGTCGGCGGGCTGACGATGCAGTTCACGGCCGCGGCACTCTTACTGCTCGCGCAGGACGGCAAGGTAAAGCTCGACGATACCGTGTCGAAGTACGTTCCGGAGTTTCGTATGGGTGCCGGCATCACGATCGCTCAACTCCTGACCCAAACCTCCGGCCTGCCCGATTACGCCAAAATTCCGGGAATTTCGTCGGACCTCACGCGGTCGGTCAAGCTGAGCGATATCCTCGTGGCCGTCGATAAGATGAAGCCGGCCGCGCCGCCCGGGATCGGTCTACGCAAATAACCCGCTCAACTATCTGCTCGCGGGATTGGTCGTCGAGCGCGCCAGCGGCGTCCCGCTCTCGGATTACCTCGAACAGCACATCTTCATACCGCTGGTCATGGATCATACGTTTCTCGCCGGCGATAGCGGCATATCGTCCACGCACGCGACGGGCTACACGCGTACTCCGCAAGGCTTCGTGACCGCGCCCGCGTGGGATCCCTCCTGGCTCTGCGGGCGACGACGGTTTAGTTTCGACCATTGAAGACCTCGCGAAATGGGATATCGAGATGCCGGTGCTCCTCCGCGTCGACGCCGTTCGAACGATCTTCACGCCGGTGGCAAACCTCGGTCCGACGCACTACGGCATGGGATGGGTGATCGACCGTCGAGGCGGCAAAGAGTTCGTCTGGTCGAACGGCGAGATTTCGGGGTATCGTGCGGTAAACGAACTGCTGCCCAACGACCACGTTGGCGTCATCGTCTTTCTCAAACGCCGATTCGTTTCACGGGGGCGTCACGATTCCCGAAGAAGTCGCAAACCGCATCCTCGAAGTGCTCGTGCCGCCGGCGACTGCGGTGCTCGACAACGCGGTTATCACGCGAGCGAAGGAATGGCTCGCGCGGCTCGCATCCGGCCGCATCGATCGCGAGGAGCTGACGCCTGCCTTTAGCGCTTACCTCACCGACGATCTCATCGCGCACGAAAATTTGGCCGCCCTGGGACGCTTGAAAGACATCGTGCCGATTTCCAGCGCGACCGAATCAAACGGCGATACGCTCTACGAGTTTTTAGTGCGCTATCCGCACGTGCAATACCATTACCACTTCGAGGTCGCGCCCGACGGTAAAATCGACGGGATTACGCTGGTATCTTAATCCTCGCCGTCGGCGAGACGGCGCCCCGTGGCCTCAACGACCTTACCCAACATCGTCACTGCCTCCGCGCGCGTGGCGTTGCTGAACATATAGCGCAGATGTTCGTCGGCGTCTTCGACGATCAAAACGGCGCGACGTCCCAAACGAACCGACGCGATGAGCGAGCTTAAATACGTTTCGTCCTCGGGTGCGAGGACCGATTGGTCGCCCGCCCCGTGATCGCGCTCCAGCAAGCGTTTCAAAACGGCATCAATGTCGCTTGGTATTTCCACCAGTAAACCTCCAAGACCGATGTCCGCCACGTCGGTAGCAACGGCGACGCCGCGAGCATTACCTACAGTAACTATCGACCGAAGTCACTTCCAATTTTATCCCCTTCACCCTGCAGCCAACATAAAGCCAGCATCGTCTTTGCGTCGGCTGTTCCCTCAGCGACCAACCGTCTTGCCGCCTGATACGTAAATCGGCCCACTTCAATGCGTTCGTCGTCGTCGTAGGCCGTTTCGCCCGCGACCAGTTCGTCGGCATAAAAAAAGTGCATGATCTCCGAACAAAATCCGGGGGTCATCCAGACCGAACCAATCGGGCGAATTCTGCCGGCGCGATAACCGGTTTCCTCGCGCAGCTCGCGCTTCGCGCCCTCGACCGGCGATTCGCCCGGCTCGGCGGTTCCGGCTGGAACCTCCCAAAGGAGCGAACGCACCGGATGGCGATACTGGCGCACGAGCACCAGCTCGTTTGGTGCGGGCGTCGCGACGATCGCGAGTGAGGCACCGTGCTCGACGACGTCCACGCGATGCTCGGTCCCGTCGGAATACCGAAGGTCGTCGGCGCGAACGCTGAAAACCCGCCCCTCGTAGAGACGGCGCGACCGCAGGACTTGGGGGAGTGCTTCCATTCGCCGGGGCTTGGCGGAACGATCGTGCCGGGCCTCGTAGCTTCGATAGGTGCAGCGCTCACCATCCTCCGTTGTCACCGAAATCGGCTGGCTTGGGTTTTTTCTGCTCACCTTCGTCGTTGCGGTTTATCTGCTCGTGCGATTGCTCGTGCCGCATCACTTTAACGACAAGATTGCAATCGTGCTCGCAGCGATGTTCGCGGGGCTTATCATGATCGGCACGCGCGCGTGGGTGAGTAGACGATGGCGACGCGTTTAGGAAATCACGCGCAACGTCTGACGTCCGTTCGCGCGTTACGGTCGGTCAAGGGGCGACGCGAGCAGCAGCGCTTTGCCTTCGAAGGCGCGACCCTGCTCGCCGAGGCCTCGGGCGCCGGCTTTCCAATCGACGAACTCTACGTAACGCAGCTCGCATACGATTCTACTGCGCTCGTGCGCGAGCTGGACGAAGGCGGAACGCCGACGTTCGTCATCGACGAGGCCTCCGCGACGAGCATCTCCGATCTGATGACGCCCAGCGGCATCCTCGCGGTCGCGCCGGCGCGCTCGCTCGGTATCGAGGAGCTCTTCCGGCGCGGGAGCCCGATTCTCGTCATGGCCGACGTCAACGATCCGGCCAATGCCGGAACCCTCCTGCGCTCGGCCGATGCCTTTGGCTGCGCGGGCGTCGTCTTTGGGGACCTGGGCGTCGATCCGTACCACCCGAAGGTCGTCCGCGGCTCGATGGGCGCGGTCTTTCGGCTCGCCCTGAGCGTCACGGACCCGCCGGCAGCGGGAGCGGCAGCGGCCTCGGCAGGCTCGCGGATCTTGGGCCTCGCCGCGGACGGCCTGCCCGTCGCGAAGGAAGGCTGGAGGCACCCGGTGGCGATCGTGGTTGGGCACGAGCGGCGCGGCCTAGGCCGCTGGGAGAGCCTCTGCGAAGGCCTGCTGGCGATTCCCATGGTGGGCCCGGCCGAGAGCCTCAGCGCGGCGGTCGCGGGCTCGATCGCGCTCTACGAAGCGACCCAGAATCGGTCTTGTCAAGAGAGTACTCCGGGCCCAAAAAGTCAAGACTACCGGTCGTAAAAGTCGCATGGTATACTCAGGCGACGGTGGGCCGCCCTGGAGCCGACGGCTCAGAAGGAGACTGCAAGCGCATGGCAACGTCCAATCTCTTCTGGAGGCTTTTCGCCCAAACGGGTTCGATTGACGCCTACCTCGCGTATCGAAGGCTGCACGCGGCAACTCCCAGCTAGAAGCGTGGCCGCGAGGCGAAGTAACAGCGGTTTTGGAGGCGCCCGGTAACGTAGAACGAACCGGGCGCTTTGCTTTGGAAGAGCGATGACGGAACTGGCAGAGAGCCTTCGCGAGCTACAGCAGCGTTTTGCAGCAAGACGTAACGAGCGCGACCGACGAGCAGGCGCTCGAGAGCGTACGAATCGCGTATCTCGGCCGCAACGGCGAGGTAACGAAGATCCGGCGCACCATCGGCACGCTGCCGCCCCCACAGCGCCCAGACGCGGGCAAGGCGATCAACGATGCCGTCGCCGCGATGGAGGGGCGCCTGGAGGAGCTGCATGCCCGTCTTCAGGCGCGCGCGTTCGAGTCGGAGCTGGCCGCATCGATCGACGTAACCTTTCCGGCGATTCCCTGCGCGAGTCGGCTCGATCCATCCCGTCCGGCGCATCATCGCGGAGAGCTGTGCCTATTTCACGCGCCACGGTTTTGCCGTCGTTGTCGGCCCCGAAGCCGAACCCGATTACTACAATTTCGACGCGCTCAACATCCCAGGCGACCATCCGGCGCGCGAGGGCTTCGATTCGTTCTGGCTCACCGATACGCTGCTGCTGCGGCCGCACACTTCACCGATGCAAATTCGCACGATGCAACAACACCCTCCGCCGATCGCGATCGTCGCACCCGGGAAAGTGCTTTCGCCGCGACGCCGTCGATGCGCGCCACCTTTTTCAGTTCCATCAAGTTGAAGGCTTGCTCGTTGCCCAAGACATTCACTTCGGCCACCTGAAGGGAATGCTCACCGGACTCTGTCGCGAGCTCTTCGGCTCGGCTGCAAACGTGCGCTTTCGCCCGTCGTATTTTCCGTTCACCGAACCGAGCGCCGAAGTCGATGCGACCTGCCCTAGCTGCGGCGGGAAGAACGTCCCGTGCGCGATGTGCGGGGGCTCGGGGTGGATCGAGCTGGGCGGAGCGGGCATGGTGCACCCCAACGTGCTGCGCGAAGTCGGTTACGATCCCGAGCGCTACTCGGGTTGGGCTTTTGGTTTCGGCGTCGAGCGGCTCGGGCTGGCCCGCTACCGAGTCGACGACATTCGCAGGTTCGTCAAGAGCGATCCTGATTTTCTCGCCCAGTTGAGCTTGATGCGCGTTCCGATAAGCTGGCTTCGCGAGTTCGTCGCGCTGCCGAACGAAACCGTCAAGCGATCGCCGATCGATTGGCGATGCTCGGTTTTCCCGTCGCCGCCATCGAGAAGCGGCCGAAGATCACGGGAGTCGTCACCGGCAAGATCACGGCGGTCGAGAAGCATCCAAATGCCGACCGGTTGCTCGTCGCGAGCGTTGACGTCGCATCGCAGGCTCCGTTGACGATTGCAACGGCTGCCACCAACGTCGCGGCCGGGCAAACGATTGCCGTGGCGACCATCGGAGCGATGCTTCCGGAGTTGACGATCGAAGCGCGCACGATGCGCGGCGTCGCATCGCAAGGCATGATGATCTCCGCGCAAGAGCTCGGCTTGGCCCCCGAATGGTTCGAAGACGGGATCATGCAGCTGGAGCCCGCGATTGCGGCGGGCGAAAACGTCGTCGAGCTCTTCGGCCTCGACACCGACGTGCTCGACGTCGAGATCACGGCGAACCGTCCCGATGCGATGTCGGTAGTGGGACTAGCCCGCGAGCTGGCGGCGTCCTACGGCGTTGCGTTGCGGCTGCCGTCGTTCGTCAATCCGGGTGACGCGCGCGAGCCGCCGGGAGAGGAGCCCCGCGTTGCGATCGAATCGCCCGACTGCCATCGCTTCGTCGCGCAGCGCTTCGACGGCGTGCGCGTTGAACGGGCACCGGTTTGGATGCGCATTCGTCTGGCGCTGGCCGGGCAGCGCCCCATCAACAACCTCGTGGACATCTCCAACTACGTCATGCTCGAGACCGGGCAGCCGCTGCACTTCTACGACGCCGGCGCGATCGCGGGTACGAAGCTGATCGTGCGAAGCGCGCGCGAAGGCGAAAAGCTCGTGACGCTCGACGGGGTCGAGCGTACGCTCTCGCCGCTCGCGCTGGTGATCGCGGACGAACGGAGTCGCGCTCGGCCTAGCCGGCGTGATGGGCGGAGCGCAGAGTGAAGTCAGCTCCAAAACCACCTCGATCGTTCTGGAAGCTGCGAACTTCAACGGTACGCGCGTTCGGCGCATGAGCAACGCGCTCGGTCTGCGCAGCGAGGCTTCGGCGCGACACGAAAAATCGTTGGCACCGGCGCTGACCGATATCGGGGCGGCTCGCGCGGCAAAACTCTTACGCGATCTCGGCGCGACCGCGTACTGCCCGCACGCCTTCGGAAGCGAGCTCGTGCCCGCGCCGCCGATTGCTCTGCGCGCCGCCGAAGTCGAGCGCTTATTGGGCCTCGCCATTCCGGCAGATCGAATTGCAGCACACCTTCGCGCACTCGGCTGCGAGGTCGCGACGACAAACGACGGCACGTTCTCGGTCACGCCGCCGCCATGGCGCCGCGACCTCACGATCGCGGCGGATCTCGTCGAGGAGATCGCGCGCATCGAAGGGTACGAGCGCATCGCCGGCGTCGTCCCATCGGTAGCGCCGCACGATATCTCGAGCGCCGCATTTGAGTTGGAGAATCGCATCGCGCGCGCACTTGCTGCGCTGGGGTATCGCGAAGTCATCACGCAGTCGCTTCGCGCGGCCGGAGACGACTCGGCGGTCGAGGTTCGCAATCCGCTCTCCGAGGAGCAACGCTTCCTGCGCGACTCGCTCGCGCCCGGATTAATCGAGTACTTGGCGACGGCCGGCGCGCCCGTGCGCGTCTTCGAGATCGGTCAAGTTTTCCGCCGCGAACAGGGACGAGTCGTTGAGTCGACGGCGCTGGCCTTTGGCTTCTCCGCGGAGAACTCCGGCGATCCGCCGTGGCGCGATGCGTCCTTCCTGCGGCTCAAGGGCGATTGCGAGGCGCTGGTGCGTGAGCTTACCGGACGCGCAGCGCTCACTTCGGCCGGCACCCGGCCCGGTTTCCATCCCGGTAAGAGCGGGCTCGTCGCCGTTAACGGGGTCGACATTGGCGTCATTGGCTGCATCGACCCGCGCTTGGCGAAGTCGTTCGAGGTGAAAGGAAACGCGTACCTTTGCGTGCTCGACGTCCGCGCGCTGCCGCCGTACGAAACGCCGCATTACCGGCCGCCGTCGAGGTTTCCCTCGACCTATCGCGACATTGCGCTGGTCGTCGATATCGGCGTTCCCGCGCGTGAGATCGAGGATGCCGTGGCGGAGGCGCTCGGTTCGATCTGTACCGGCGTAACGGTCTTCGACGAGTACCGCGGATCGCAGGTCGCGGAGGGCCACAAGAGTCTTGCCGTTCGCGTGACGCTCCAGCGGTTCGACGCGACGATCACCGATGAGGAGGCCGATGCGGCGGTCGCGCGCGTGCTCGACGCCGTGCGCGAACGGTTCGGAGCGATGATTCGAACGTGATCGGCGGCATCGCATGGCCGGACGTCGTCATCGTCATCGTGCTGGCAATCGCAACGTTGAAAGGATATTCGCGCGGTTTCGTCTCCGAGCTCGGCGGAGCCGTAGCGGTGACGGCGGCTCTGGTGACGCCGTGGTTTTACAACGGCTTCTTCGATCCCCAGATCGAGCGGCTGCTCAAGCTCGGTCCCGGGTCGGCGCACGTTATCGGAATGTTCGCAACGGGACTCGCAACCTACGTCGCGATCTTGATCGTCGCGCGTGTGCTCGGCACGATCGCGAAGCTCCCACTGCTCGGGATCGGCAACGCGCTCGGCGGCGCGCTCGTCGGCTTTGCCAAGGGCGCGATCCTCCTATGGCTCGTGCTTTTTATCGCGCTCTTCTTCCCGCTATCACCCGATATCCGCGAAGGGCTCCATCAGTCGCGGCTCGCGCCGTACCTCGTCAGCTACGACGCGCAGATCGACGACGCAATCCTTTCGACGATCCCATGGTTTGGGCGTCCCTTCGTGATGCCGTACTTCAAGCGACACCACTTATAACGCGCAGTTCGAGCCCGATCGCGTCGATCGCGCCGAGCAGATCGACATCGCTTACGTCTCCCATGGTCCCAAAGCGGACGATCTTTCCGGCGAGCTCGCCTTGTCCACCGGCGAGCACGATGCCGTGGTTCTCGCGTAAGGCTCGCAGAAGGTTCTTCGGCTCGACGCCGGGAGGCGGGTAAGCGGCCACGACGGTCGGGGAGTGGGCATCCGGCTGCGAGACGAGCGTGAAGCCCATCGCTTGCAAACCGGTGCGGACCGTACTCGCGAACCGCGAGTGACGTGCGTACGCCGCTTCCATTCCTTCGGCATGATAACGCTGCAGCGCGACGTCGAGCGCATAGAGGATCGAGATCGGCGGCGTCCACGGCGTCTCTCCATCTCGCGCGGCGTCGCGCGCGCGGAGCAGATCGAAATAGAAACGCGGGATGTGCGCGCTCGCACTGCGCTTCCACGCCCGTTTGCTTAGCGCAACCATCGCGGCGCCGGGCGGTGCCGCTAACGCCTTCTGCGAAGCAGTCACCACCGCATCGTAGCCCCACTCATCCATCCGAAACTCGGAGGCCCCAAGTCCGCTTACCGAATCGACGAGTGAGATGGCGCCGTGCGCGCGCAGACTCGGCACAAAGGCAGCCATATCGCACGCGACGCCGGTCGACGTTTCGTTGTGCGTCAAGAGCACGCCGGCAATCTGCCGATCTGCATCGGCTTCGAGCCGTGCTTTGAGCGCGTCAGGGTCAAGGCCGGCGCCGAGGGGCGTTTCGAGCGGATCGACGACGCAGCCATAGGCCTGCGCGATCGCCGCGAAGCGTTTGCCGAACGCGCCGACGGCGCACGACAGCAATCGCTCGCCGGGGGAGAAGAGATTCGTTACGACCGCCTCGAGCGCGCCGGTTCCCGAGCTGCCGAGCAACATAACGTCGTCGCTCGTACCGAAGACGGGACGCAAGGCATCGGTGACGCGCTGCAGCAGCTGCGCAAACTCTTCGCCGCGGTGATTGATCAACGGCCGCGACGCCGCTTCGAGCACCGGCTGCGCCACCGTCACCGGCCCCGGAAGGAATAGTAGTTGCCTCGGCATCGAATACCGTTTCGATGGACGTCGCGAGCATCCGCCTGACCGAGCTCTCGAGCTGCGCCGGCTGCGCGGCGAAACTCGGTGCAGCCGAGTTGCGCAGCGTCATGGAACGCGTCACTCCCGCGACGGACGGTCGCGTGCTCGTCGGCTACGGCAGCAGCGACGATGCCGGGGTCTACCTTTTGCGCGACGATCTCGCGCTCGTCTCGACCGTCGATTTCTTTACGCCGATCGTCGACGACCCGTTCGACTTCGGCCGCATCGCCGCGACCAATGCCTTCTCGGATGTCTACGCGATGGGAGGGCAGCCGGTCACCGCGCTCAACATCGTTGCCTTCCCGGAGGATCTCGACCTCGCAATCTTGACGACGATTTTGGAAGGCGGCGCGAGCGTCGCTCGCAGCGCGGGCGTCGCTATTCTCGGCGGTCACACGATCAAAGACGCCGAGCCGAAGTACGGCATGGCCGTGACCGGCATCGTGAATCCGCAGCGCATCGTGACGAATGCGGGTGCTCGCGGCGGCGACGTGCTCGTGCTCACAAAGCCACTTGGCACCGGCATTCTCACGACGGCACGCAAACGCGATGTCATTCTCCCCGAAGAGCTCGATGAAGCCGTGCGCGCAATGACGACGCTCAACGACGGCGCCGCACGCGCGATGCTCGCGGCCGGCGCGCATGCGGCCACCGACGTCACCGGATTTGGTTTACTCGGGCACGCCGACAACATGGCGCGCGCCTCGAAGGTGCGGCTGATTATTCGTGCCGAGTCGGTGCCGTTTATGGCGCGAGTGCTCGAACTGATCGATGCCGGCGTCGTGCCCGGGGGGACGCGGCACAACGCCGACACGCACGCGGCGTTTACCGGTTTTGCCGCCTCCGTCCCGGAGGCGGTGCGCCTGGGCCTCTCCGACGCTCAGACTTCAGGCGGGTTGTTAATCGCCGTCGCAGCCCAGGATGCCGATGCGCTCGTGCACGACCTTCACACGGTTGGGGCGCTCGCCGCGATCGTCGGTGAAGTACGCGAAGGCGCCGGAATCGAGGTCCTCTGAGAGGCTACTCGTGGCCCGTAACGGCCACTAGCGCTTCATCGGCGACTTGCGGACGGACCGGCGCTTAACGACCCCGTTGCGGCGCATTGGTACGACGTTGCTGATCTTGGCATGGTCCTCTCCGAGCGGCACCGGCGAGATCAATCGCTTGCCGAGCGCGTGGTGCAGAACTTCCGAGAGCTCGTCGACGGGCACGAAGGTCATTGTCTCGCGAACTTCTTTCGGAATGTCGTCGAGGTCCATCTCGTTGCGGCGGGGCAGCAAGATCTTGCTGATTCCCGCGCGCTTTGCGCCGAGGACTTTTTCCTTGAGCCCTCCGATCGGCAAGACCTGACCGGTCAGCGTGATCTCGCCGGTCATCGCCAGATTTGGATCGACCTTGATTCCGGTGAGCATCGAGGCGATCGACGTTGCCAGCGCGATGCCGGCGGACGGACCGTCCTTGGGCGTCGCTCCGGCGGGAATGTGAATGTGAATGTCGTGCTTGGCAAAGTAGTCGTCGGGCAGGCCCAACTCGCTCGACCGCGAGCGTAAGAACGTCACGGCAGCCTGCGCGCTTTCCTTCATCACGTCGCCGAGCTGCCCGGTGAGCACGAGTTTCCCCGTTCCCGGCATCGCCTGCGTTTCGATGAAGAGGATGTCGCCGCCGACCGGCGTGTACGCCATTCCGGTTGCGACGCCTACCGATGCGACGCGTTTGCGCACCTCGTTGAAAAAGCGCGGCCTGCTCAGGTATTCGGCAAGGTTCTCGGGCTTGATGCGCGCCTTGTAGCGCGAATTTTCTGCGATCTTGCGAGCGACTTTACGGAAGACCGTTCCGATTTCGCGTTCCAGGTTGCGCACGCCGGCTTCGCGAGTGTAATCGTTGATGATCGCGCGAATCGCGGCGTCGCTGATTTGGACCTGCGTTTCTCGTAGGCCGTTCGTCAGCCGTTGCTTCTTTACAAGATAACGCTTGGCGATTTGGAGCTTCTCGAGCTCGGTATAGCCGGAGAGCGTGATGATTTCCATGCGATCGCGTAACGGCGGTGAAATCGTGTCGAGCGTGTTCGCGGTGCAGATGAAGAGCACTTGCGAAAGGTCGAACGGAAGGTCGAGATAGTGGTCGCGAAAGTTATTGTTCTGCTCGGGATCGAGCACCTCGAGAAGCGCCGACTGCGGGTCGCCGCGAAAATCGGCGCCCACCTTGTCGATCTCGTCGATCATCATGATGGGATTGCGCGTGCCCGCGTCGCGAATCGCCCGTACGATCGAGCCCGGCATCGCGCCGATATACGTGCGGCGGTGTCCGCGTATCTCGGCTTCGTCGTGAACGCCGCCTACCGAGAGTCGCACGAATTTGCGTCCCATCGCCCGCGCGATCGACTGACCCAGCGAGGTCTTTCCGACGCCGGGCGGCCCCACGAAACAGAGGATTGGTCCCGATAATTTCTTCTTGAGCTTTCCGACCGCCAAGTACTCGACGATTCGGTCCTTAATTTTTTCGAGGTCGTAATGATCCTCGTCGAGGATTGCCCGCGAGGCCTTCATGTCGATGTGATCGGCGGTTTCCGTGTTCCACGGCAGCGTCACGAGCCAATCGAGATACGTACGTATGACGCTGTATTCGGGGCTGGCCTGTGGCACTTTAGAAAGCCGGTCGAGCTCGCGGTCGGCGGCCTTTTTGACGTCTTCGGGCATACCCGCGGCATCGATCTTCGTCCGCAGCTCGTTGGTCTCGGCTTGCTGCGGGTCTACCTCGCCAAGCTCTTCCTGGATGGCGCGCAGTTGCTGACGCAGATAGAATTCGCGCTGGTTCTTCTCCATCTCGCGCTGAATATCGCTCTGGATCTTGTGGCCGAGCTCGACGACTTCGAGCTCTTTGGTCAGCAGCAGGGTCAGCTTGCGCATCCGCTTTGCGGTATCGCGTTCTTCGAGCAAGGCCTGACGGTCGGCCGTCTCGAGGCGCATCGTCGAGGCGACGAAATAGGTCAGCACCACCGGATCGGTGATGTTGGCGACCTCCATCTCCATCTCGCGCGGCGCCTGCGGCAAATAGGAAAGCAGCTTCTGAAAGAGCCCGGCGAGATTGCGCTGCATCGCGACGAGTTCTTCGTTTTCGACGGTCGAGTCGGGGAGCTCGGTGTAGGCCGCGACCATATAGGGAGCGACCTGCGTGAACTGCTCGATCTTGAATACTTGCTGTCCGGCGACGATGCAGCGAAGCGTCCCGTCGGGGACCTTGAGCATTTTCTGGATGATGCCGATCGTGCCGACGCGCTGCACGTCGTCCGGACCGGGCTCTTCGATCTCGCGGTCCCGCAAAACGACCAGCCCGATCGGCTTCCCTTCGCGCAGCGCCTCTTCGACGAGCTGGATTCCCGGCTTCTTGACGACGGCGAGCGGAATGACGGTGTGCGGGAAAAGCACCGCTTCCTGGAGCGGCAGAATGCCGATCAGATTCGCGGGAACGACGCTCGTGCTGGGTTTCTGGGCCATGTGCTTAGGTATGTGTCCTCTTTACCATAACGTGGAGTTCCGTTCGCGCCGTCGGCATATACGCCGTTGCCGCGATCGGCGCGACGACGACGAGCAGGCCGTCTTCGTAACTCGCCGCAACGGCTTCATACTCGATGGCCACGGGCAACGGTATGCGCCTCATGAACTCGCCGCGGGCGATCTCTTTCTGGATAAAGGAACCGCACCGTAATCGGGTTGCTTCGACTCGCCGCCCGGCGGCGATGAGATAGCGCCCATCGAAGCCGACGCGAAGCGTTTCGGGATCGGCGCCGGCGACTTCGATGACGACGACGACACGCCGCCCCTCCTCATCGATGAACACGTCGGCGTTCGGTTGGAATGTCCCCAGCCGGGCTCGCACCACGAACTCCATCACCCTTAAAGACCCCCTACTTTAGCACTCGGATGCGGCGGCTGCCAACCGAATCACATACTTGGGTCGGGAAGCGGGCGTCCGGCCGGCCAGGCGACGCACGCGGCAAGCGAAATGCGTAACGGCGCATAGGCGGCCGGCGGTATCTGCACCCTGAAAAGCTGGGGGTGCTTGGTTGGAACGCCGTAGACGTCCCGCGGCGGAAAACCGTTCACGCTGTAGCCCGCTCCGTGAGTCGCGGCAAGTACCTGGTTGATCGCCGTGGCGTCAGCGGCGGATTGGTAATCGGCCGTGCGCTGGCCGAGCCAAGTCGAGCCATCCGCAGTTGTGTAGAGAAAACCGATGATCTCGCCCGGCATCATCGTCGCGGTCGAAAGCACGAGATCGATACGCACGACCTGCATTGCGCGTGAGACGGGCGGTTGCAGCACCTTGGGCACCGCGCGTATCGAGTCGAGGCAGGAGCCGTTCTCGAGCGGCTGCTGCATTGCCGGCTGCGGATACTGCGGCGGCGGTCCTTGCGGCGGCGGCATCTGCGCCACGGTGTTCGCGAGAGCGGTGAGGAAGAACGTTGCTAATGCAAGCATGCCCGCAATCTTCGCCTAAACTGCTGCGCCGCCTCGGTACCCGCGATGCAGCCCTCATCGTGATGGGCGGCATCATCGGCTCGGGCATCTTCATGAACCCCTCGGTGGTCGCGCGCCGCGTTCACAGCGCGCCGCTGGTCATGCTCGTCTGGATCGCCGGTGGCGCTATTGCATTACTCGGTGCGGGCATTTTCGCCGAGCTGGCGGCACGTCGTCCGCAGGATGGCGGACTCTATGCCTATATGCGCGACGCCTTTCACCCCGCGCTCGCATTCGTCTTTGGATGGACCCTCTTGCTCGTTTCGCAGAGCGGCGGAATGGCGGCGGCGGCGGTGACGTTCGCCGCGTATTTCGAGCCGCTCACGGGTTGGCGGGAGCCGCCGGCGATCGTCGGCATCCTCGCGATTGCGTTCTTCACTGCGATCAATGCGTTGGGCGTACGGAGCGGCGCGACGACGCAGAACGCGTTCATGGTTCTCAAGATACTCGCGATCGCGGCCTTCGCCGCAGTGGGACTCTTTTCGCGGCACACCGCAGGCGCCGGGCTCGCGCTTTCCCCGCCGGGCGGTGCGATCGGTGCCGTCGGCCTCGCGATGGTTCCGGTACTCTTTGCCTACAGCGGCTGGCAGACATCGAGTTTCATGACGGCCGAGCTCAAAGATCCCGCGAAAATGCTGCCGCGCGGATTGATCGCCGGCGTTCTTGCGGTCGTTCTACTCTACGTCGCGGTCAATGCGGCATGTCTTCGCGCCCTCGGCATCGCAGGCTTGGCAGCCACGAACACTCCGGCCTCACAGATCGCGCAGATCGCATTCGGACAAGTTGGGCTTCGCGTCATGGCGACCGTTATCGCGCTGTCGACGCTCGGGTTCTTGAGCAACCAGATCCTCACGTCGCCCCGCGTCTACTTTCAGATGGCGGCTGACGGCACGTTTTTCAAGCAGCTGGCGTGGGTGAACCCGCGAACGCACGTTCCGGTGATCGCAATCGTGTTGCAAGGTCTGATCGCAATCGTCATCGCGTTATCCGGGCGTTACGATCAAATTCTCAACTACGTGACGTGCAACGATTACATTTTTTTCGGATTGGCGGCAATAGCGCTCATCGTCTTCCGCAACCGTGACGCGCACGATCCGCAAGCGCCCCGTCCGTTCTTTCGCATGCCCGGACATCCCGTCACCACGCTCGTTTTCCTTGCTGCCGCCTGGTATATCGTGGGTGACACGATTTTGAACTCGCCCCACGATACGCTCGTCGGAGTCGGGATTCTGCTCTCGGGTCTGCCGGTCTACTGGCTTTTCGCGTCGAGACGTCGTGTTATCGCAGCGCCGTAGCGCGCTTCCTGCGCCACGCGTTGCCATCGTAGCCGTGCTCGGCTTGTTGGAGGTCGCCGCCGCGGTCGTCGCGATCGCTTCATACAACATCCCAATCGGAACCTATGGCTTCCTGGTAGGAAAGGACGGCGTGACGATCGTGGCCGTCGAACCCGCTTCGCCGGCAGCTCGCGCCGGAATCGCGCCGGGGGATCGATTGGCGTATGCTACGCTGCCGCTGCGCGGCCGGCGCTTCGCCGCCTTCCAAGAAGAAGTTCCCGGCGGCGCGCCGATCTCGTTCGAAATCGTACACGACGGACGGCAGCGCTCGGTTACGCTGCGCGCAGAAGCGGCGCTTGCCGTCGGCCGGCTCGAGACGTTGACGTATGCTTGCGCCGGCTTAGCGATGGGCCTCGTTGGTCTTCTGCTGGTCCTGCTTCGACCGAGCCGGATGACCTGGGCGTTTGCGCTCATCGCGCCGGCAATGTTGATACCGTGGGGCCCGCTCTTCTGGTCGCAAGAGACGCAAAACGTGGCGGGCATCGCCGTTGACGTCGTCGCCGCGCTGCTCTACGCGGCTCAGAGCGCGGCGATCATGATCTTCGCCAGCCGGTTCCCGAACGACCGGCCGAGCGGAATAGCGCGGATCGTCGACCGTTTGAGCCTGCCGGTGGGCCTTGCCGTTGCGGCAACCTATCTCTACGTTTATTTGCAGCTTCGGTTTGCGCTCACTGCACCGGCGCCTTGGATTATCTTGGCCGATTATGCGATCGTGCTGCCCGCCCTCGCCGCCGTCGTTGCATTAATTTCGACGTACGTCACGACACCCGGAAGTGCGCGCGCTCGGCTCGTACCGGTGATCGTGAGTTTTATCACCCTCATCGTTGCGGGGGTTCTCCAGCAAGCTGCGTCGCAGCGGACCAGCAACCCCACCGTCTTGCTCTCGCTGAGCATCGCGTTTTCGGCATCGCCCGCCTTGATAGCCGTCGCGGTCGCCTACGGCGTCATTCGACACCGCGTCATGGACGTGAGCTTCATCATCAGCCGCACGCTCGTCTACACGACGTTGACGGCCGGCGCCGTTTCCGGCTTCTCCCTTATCGAATACGTCTTTGGACGGGTATTGGAACACCGAGGTGTCGCTACGTTCCTGGTGATCGTCGCGGCGATCGGTCTGGGACTATCATTGAACGTCGTGCATCGCCGGCTCGACGACTTCATCGATCGCGTGCTCTTCCGGCGTCGGCACCTTGCCGAACGGCGCCTTGAGCAAACGGCTCGCGCGCTACCAGCTGCAACGGGTGCCGATGCCGTCGACGTGGCATTGGTGGACGAACCGGCGGAGGCATTCGATCTGGCATCGGCCGCCCTGTTTCGTCGCAACGACGAGAAGTATCGCCGCGTTCGCTCGCGCGGCTGGAGCGATGCCGAAGCGACCGCACTCGAGCGGGACGACCGCCTTGCCTTGGAGCTGCGCGCCGAGTTGGCGGCGATCGATCCAAACGACCTGCGATGGGAACGCAGCGATCTGCCGACCGGCGAACGCCAGGTGCTCTATGCAATTCCGGTCCTCGACGGCAACCGTCTCGAAGCGATCGCGCTCTATGGCGGACACCTTACCGGCGAGGATCTCGATCCCGACGAACGGCGAAGCCTGCGTCGGTTGGTGTCCGCCGCCGCACGTGCGTACGATCGCATTGCGACCGCGCAGTTACGGCGGCGTCTCGAAAGCGTAGAAGCTGAGAACGCGGCCCTTCGCAGCGTCGAGCGGGAACTTACCGAGTTGCTCGGCCGCCGCTCGCCGTAGCGCCGTATCGATCGTTGAACCGGGCGACGATCTGAGGCAGAAGCACCGCGGCCGTGCCGTGCAGCACGCACTCGACGCGATCGCTGATCGCGGTCCGTTCCGGATTGATCTCGGCGACGTACGCGCGGCGGTTATAGTGCGTAGCTAAAGCGGCGGCCGGATAAACGACGGCACTCGTTCCAACGACCAGAATAACCTCGGCCCGCGCGGCTGCCGCTTCGCTTTCGCGCCAAACGACGCTCGGCAGCGGCTCGCCGAACCAGACGATGTCGGGACGAAACCGGCCGCCGCAGGCGTGTTCGATCTCGTCGCGTGAAAGGCCGCAAGCGTCGAGCGGACGGCGATCGTCGCATCGCGTGCAGCGAGCCGTCCGTAAATTCCCATGCAGCTCCAGTACGTTGCGAGAGCCGGCCCGAAGATGGAGCGAATCGACGTTTTGCGTTGCGAGGGTGAAGTCCGGGATCGCGTTCTCGAGATGCGCGAGCGCGTAATGTCCTGCATTCGGCTCGGCCCGCTGGTGCGCGGCCTTTCGCTCGTTATACCACGTCCAAACGAGCACCGGATCGCGCGCGAAGCCTTCCGGCGAAGCCAGCTCTTCGACCCGATAGGTGCGCCAGAGGCCACCGACGCCGCGGAACGTCGGTAGACCGCTCTCTGCCGAGATGCCCGAGCCCGTGAGCACGAAAACGGACGTTGCTTCGCGCATCGCAGCGACGAGCCGTTCGCCGTCCCGCGTCAGGGCGATGATTTGACTTTCGCGAGGAAGCTGTAGAAACTGCCTCTGATCGTGGCGGTTCCGGAAATCTCACCGTCGCCGGACAGCGTGCCGCGCACGGTGAATCCGCCCATCGCTTGAAGGTTGAGCGTTACCTGACCTTCGCTGACGTTGCCGGTGACTGCAACCGTGCGGCCATAGAGCGGATCGGGACGAACCGATTCAGAGACGTACGTACCGCTGATAATGCCGTGATCGAATTTCAGCTTCATGATCCCGGAGTAGGGAACTTTTTGGGGACCGAACGTCGGCTGGTAGGCTGCCACGTACGTCGCCTGCCAGACTCGGCCATGCACGGCGACGGCGCGCGCGGGGAGGGCTTGGAGCGAGAGCAGGGCTGCGGTCAACGCAACCGCGGCCCGGCGTGTCATCAGTGCTCCTCTCATTTCTGCATCAGCCGCTCCCACTCGTCACGGCCGATGCGCAGTACCTCTTCGTCGAGCTGCGCCAACGGCGTACGCGTAAGACGCTCGCGCTCGCAGAGATCGTGTTCCTTCGTATCGACGAAGAGCAAGCCGGTTACGAACTCGCCGCGCGCACGAGTTTCGTGGATCGTCCGCAATGCGGCAATTCCATCGGTGGGATCGTAGTCGATGTCGAGCTTGCGCAGCAGCACGTGCGAGCCGTCTTCCAGCTCGACGTCGCGGACGGTGCCCGGTTCGTAGTCGACCGTGATCTCGCGACCGCCGGCGATGTAGTCGGCCGTATGCAAGACGACGTCGTGGTCTTTGACGTACGCGTAACTCTTCGTCGAGCCCTCATGGTCGTTGAACGTCACGCATGGGCTGATGACGTCGAGAATGGCGGTGCCGCGGTGCGAGAACGCGGCTTGAAGGAGCGGAACGAGCTGTTTGCCGTCGCCCGAGAACGAGCGGGCGACGAATGTCGCGCCGAGCTCGATCGCCAAACCGCAGATGTCGATCGTCGCGTACTCGTTGACCTTTCCGCCCTTCTGCGTCGATCCAACGTCGGCCGTCGCCGAGAACTGCCCTTTCGTCAGGCCGTAGCAGCCGTTGTTCTCGACGATGTAGGTGCAGTCGAGGTTGCGGCGGATCATGTGGCAGTATTGTCCGAGCCCGATGCTCGCGGTGTCGCCGTCACCGCTGATGCCGAGAACGAGCAGCTCGCGATTTGCGAGTTTCGCACCGGTCGCAGCCGACGGCATGCGTCCGTGGAGTCCGTTGAAGCCGTGAGCCTGCTCGACGAAATAGGCCGGAGTCTTTGACGAGCAGCCGATGCCGCTCATCTTCGCCAGCTTGTGCGGCTCGACGCCGTAGTCGTAGAGCGCTTTGATCAAATGGTTGGTAATCGAGTTGTGCCCGCAGCCGGCGCAAAGGGTGGTGGGCAGCCCCTTGTAGACTTCGCGGGCAAGCCCGACGATGTTGAGGTTAGCGGTCATTCGGCAACCACCGCCGGCGCCCGCTGCTCTTCGATCAGCGGATCGATGATCGCCCGAGCGTCGATCGGCACGCCGTTGTAATGCCGGATCGATTCCAGGCGTCCGATTAAGTGCGTAGGAAGCTCGGTGCGCAAGATTCCGTAGAGCTGTCCGTCGCGATTCTGCTCGATGACGTAGACGACGTCGTGTCGCTGCACGAACGTCGCGACCTCGGGCGAGAGCGGAAGCGCGCGGACGCGCATGTAGTCGAGCTCGATTCCCGCGTCGGCGAGAAAGTCGCGCGCCTCGACGACGGCGTGGTGCGTCGTTCCGTACGCGAGGATGGCGATCTTACGTCCTCTCTTCTCCTCGACGACCGGCGCGGGAACCACGGTGCGGGCGGTGTCGTGCTTGCGCGTGAGCCGGTCGAGATTGCGCTGCCAAACGTCGGGCATCTCCGAGTAGCGCGCTTCCTCGTCGTGGCCGGTGCCGCGGGTAAAGAACCCGGCACCAGGATGCTTCGTTCCTGGCAGCGTGCGATACGCGATGCCGTCCTTATCGACGTCGCGGTACCTGCCCCAGGATTTCATCGATGCGAGATCGTCGGCGCCGAGCACCTTACCGCGGTCGAACGGCTTCTCCGGATAACGCAGCGGCGGCGTAAGCCAAGCGTTCATGCCCAAATCCAAATCGCTCAGCACGAAGACCGGCGTTTGAAAGCGCTCGGCAAGATCGAAGGCTTCCATCGCAAACTCGTACGCCTCGGTAACGGTCGCGGGCAAGAGGACGATATGCTTGGTGTCGCCGTGCGAGAGCGTATAGGCAAACGAAACGTCGCCTTGCATCGTCCGCGTGGGCAAACCGGTCGATGGTCCGGCTCGTTGAACGTCGAAGATCACGCCGGGAACTTCGGCAAAGTAGCCGTAACCGGCGTACTCAGCCATGAGCGAGATACCGGGCCCGGACGTCGATGTCATCGCGCGCGCGCCGGCCCAACCCGCTCCGAAAACGATTCCCGCGGCGGCCAGCTCGTCTTCGGCTTGCACGATGGCGACGTTGCGCTCGCCGGACTCCTCGTCCACTCGGTACCGGTCGCAGTATTGAATGAAGTACTCGCAGAGAGACGACGAGGGCGTAATCGGATACCATGCCGCTACGGTGCAGCCTCCCATGACGCACCCGAGCGCCGCAGCGCGATTGCCCTCCATGAACATCAACCCTTCGGTCTTGCCCGTCATCGGCACCACGCGCCACGGATCGTGCTTCTCGAGGTGCTGCTGCGCGTATTCGAGGCCGATCTTGACGGCCGACATGTTCAGCTCGACGGCGGAGGCCTTGCTGCGGAATTGCGCGCGCAAGCTCTCTTCCACAGTCGTTACCGGAATTTCGAGAAGCGCAGCGAGCACTCCGACGTAGATCATGTTCATCAAATACTTGCGAAGGTCGCCCTTATCGGCGAAATGCTCCTTTGCCAGCGCCGTAAACGGCACGGCGTAGTAAGTCAAATCTTCGCGCAACGTATCGCCCTTGCACGGAAAACTCTCTTCGTGCACGACGGCGCCGCCGGATTTGACGCCGGCCACGTCTTGCTGCCAGGTCACCGCGTTGAGCGCGAGGAGCACGTCGAAGTCGCGCGCGCGGCATTGATAGCCGAGCGCCGAAACCCGCACGTCAAACCAGGTCGGTAATCCTTCGATATTCGACGGAAAGACGTTCTTTGGAGCGACTGGAATTCCCAGACGCGCGATGGCGTTGGTCAGAACCAGGTTCGAGGATTGGCTTCCCGAGCCGTTGACCGTGGCCACGCGTATGGTGAAATCGTTGACGACGCGCGCCGGCATGGAACAGAGAGTATTCGCTCTTCGTCACATCCCACCTTTGATAAACCAGGCACGCCCAGGCGGCAACAAGAAAAGCAAGCCGGATGTTGCCTCTCGCCCACGTCATCCTCCACATAGGTTTTTGTAATGCGATCGCTCGCGCGGGCCCGGATACGACCGTCGCGCTGCGCGTGCGCACGATCGATCGCATCGGACGCTCGCAGGTTGACCGCGTTTATCGCGTCGAGCGCGGGGACGAGACGGAAGCGGTCGTCGAGTTCGATAGCGCGTTCGGCATCTATGCGATCGACGTCGCAGCACCTAAATACCGCTGCTCGGCGTCAGATTATCTCTTCTTCATCGCAGGCCACGACCGAAGCATTACCGAGAAGCTCGCCGACGCACCCGGACCGCCGCCGACAAGACCGGTGCTCCTCTCGGGCACCGCACCGCAATCGTTTCTCTACGTTGCGCCGACGTTCGTTCTATTCGAGAAGAGTCAAATCGCTTGCAATAAACCGCTTCCGCAGCCGCTCCCCGAGCAGATCGTCGTTGAGAACGATCAAGACTCTTACTATGCCTGGCTCTATCCCGACGCCTCGCAGGCCCGGGGGTCGCAACAGCTCGCCTTGCGGCTGCGCACGCCGACGCATCAGTACCATTACGTTCGAATTCAAATACCGTTTCCCACGCCGTGGATGGGCTGGCCTATCAGCATTCAATTCAACGTTACCGAAGAGATGGTCGACTCGCTCGCCACCGATCCGGTCGGCACGCTGCTCTGCCCGAAGCTGTGGGAGACCTCGGCGGGATAACAATGGAAAAGGCCCGACAGAACTGCCGGGCCCCCGATGCTTCTTGCCGGTCGCCGGCAGATTACATCATGTCGTATCCGCCCATGCCGCCCCCGCCGGGCATGCCCGCGGGTTCTTTCTTCGGCTCGGGCTTATCGGCGACGAGTGTTTCGGTCGTCAGGATCATCGACCCGATCGATGCGGCGTTTTGAAGCGCCGCCCGGGTTACTTTCAGCGGCTCGACGATGCCCGCCTTGAACATGTCGACGACTTCGCCCGACATAGCATCGAAGCCGAACGGAGCGTTCTTGACGCGAACGGCATTGACCTGAACCGAGCCTTCGAAGCCCGCGTTGTCGGCGATTTGACGCGCCGGCTCTTCGAGGGCCTTACGCACGATGCTGATGCCGATCTTCTCGTCGGCCCACGTCGATGCATGCCCGTTGGCCTTGGGCGGCTCGTACTTGTCGATCGCTTTGATCGCGTGGATGAGCGAGGCTCCACCGCCGGGGATCATGCCTTCTTGGACGGCCGCGCGGGTCGCCGAGAGCGCATCCTCGATGCGGTGTTTCTTCTCTTTGAGCTCGGTCTCGGTCGCGGCACCGACTTGAATGACGGCGACGCCGCCGGAGAGCTTGGCAAGACGCTCTTGCAGTTTCTCGCGGTCGAAGTCAGAATCGGTCTCCTCGATCTGCTTTTTGATCATCTCGATGCGACCCTTAATGGCATCGGCTTTACCGTTGCCGTCAACGATGGTCGTTTCTTCCTTGGTGACCGTCACGCGCTTGGCCTGACCCAGTTGATCGGGTGTTACCTTATCGAGCTTGAGACCGAGCTCTTCGGAAATCACCGTCGCGCCCGTGAGCGTGGCGATGTCCTTGAGCATCTCCTTGCGGCGGTCGCCGAAGCCCGGCGCCTTGACCGCAACCGACGTGAAGGTGCCGCGCAGCTTGTTCACCACCAGCGTCGCGAGCGCTTCGCCTTCGACGTCTTCGGAGATGATGAGCAGCGGCTTCTGAACTTGAACGACCTTCTCGAGCAGCGGCAGGATGTCGGCGATCGCCGAGATCTTGCGCTCGGTCACGAGGATGTACGGATTGTCGAGCACGGCTTCCATGCGCTCGGAGTCGGTGACCATGTACGGTGAGATGTAGCCCTTATCGAACTGCATGCCGTCTTTGGTCTCGACTTCCGTCTTGAGCGTCCTCGATTCCTCAACCGTTATGACGCCATCCTTGCCGACCTTCTCCATCGCCTCAGCGATGAACTCGCCGATCTCCGGATCGTTGGCCGAAATCGACGCGACTTGGGCGATCTTCTCTTTGGTGTCGACGTCTTTCTTGAACGACTCCATCTCCTTGACCGTGATCTCGACGGCCTTGTCGATGCCGTGCTTGATCAGCAGCGGATTGCTGCCGGCGGTGACGTTGCGCAGACCCTCACGGATAATCGCTTGCGCGAGTACCGTCGCGGTGGTCGTGCCGTCGCCGGCGATGTCGTTGGTTTTCGACGCGACTTCCTTGACGAGCTGTGCCCCCATGTTCTCGAAGACGTCGGGGAGCTCGATCTCTTTTGCGATCGTCACGCCGTCGTTGGTGATCGTCGGCGAGCCGAACTTTTTGTCGAGCACGACGTTGCGACCCTTCGGGCCGAGCGTTACCTTCACGGCATCGGCGAGGATGTTCGCACCGCGCTCGAGCGCGCGACGCGCGCTTTCATCGAATACGAGTTGCTTTGCAGCCATGTAAAAACTTGAACTCCTTTTAGACGCCGGCCGGCACTTTGTCGACTATGGCGAGAATGTCTTTTTCAGGAATGATGAGGTACTCGGTGCCGTCGATCTTGACTTCGCTGCCCGAGTATTTGCGATAGAGCACGCGGTAACCGACCTTGACATGCATGTCCACCACGGTGCCCTTGTCGGTCACCCGGCCGGACCCGACCGCACGAATGATGCCCTCCTGGGGCTTCTCTTTGGCCGTATCCGGAAGAAAGACGCCGCCGGTTGTCTTGTCGTCCTGCTCTACGTGCTCGATTACGACGTTATCGAACAGGGGCTTGAGATTCACGTAAACCTCCACAACTTGGTAATCTTGTCTAGGGGCGTTTAGCACTCTCAGCGCAAGAGCGCTAGAGCTGCCATACTAGCAGACTCACGGCGAGAGTGCAAGGACCCTTTCGGCCTCGGCCGCCGCCGCGAGTTTAACCAAGCAAGCGCTTTTTCGTTTAAAGCACGAAATGCAACGATGAAACGAAGAGCAGATAGGCTTGCAACGCGGCAACAACGGCAAAAAAGAAGACGACCCACGGCGGTTTTAGCCAGCAGCGCCACTCGCGCACGCCGTCGGCATACGCGGCGACGTAGAGCACGGCGGCGGCGATGGAGAGCACGAGCACGGCGTACTTGCCGAAGAGCAGCGCGAGAAAAGCTGCCTTGCAAAACGTGAAGGCATAGCCCTCGATCTCTTTACCGCGAAGCAGCTTAGTTGAGTTCTCCACGAGTAACCATCCCTTTCATGGCGCGCGCACGCACCTTCGGAAAGAGCCGAGCCGCGCAAAACGGCATGCGGACGGGATCGTTGCCCGCGCCGGCCACGTGGACGCAGCATTGCTCCAGCCGTTCGGTAATCAGGGTGTCGGCGTCCATGAAGTGCTTGATCGTAACGCGTTTAACACGCTCGCCGACGAAGCGCGCCGTGGCACCTTTTGCGAAGGCCAAGCGGATGAGATCGCCGATGCCGCCAAACTCACAGGCGACGCACAAGTTGCGCAAGTGGCGCGCGAGTTCGGGGCGCGAGAGCGTCATCGTCTCCGACATCACGCTGACGAGCCCCTCGCGAACCCCTTCGAGCGTTTCGGTGAACGAAATTTGATTGGCGAAGATGCTCAAATGTTCGCGTAATGCTTGCTCGCCGACGACCGACGCCAGACCGACGAACCGCCCGTGACGTCCCCGCAGAAAGTACCCGATCGAGCAGCAGTCTGGGTGGCTGCACGGCAGGGCGATCAGGTCTCGGGTGCCGACCTCGTAGCGCGACTGGGCCGCGATGCGCGCGAGCACGCCGGTCGTCGTTATGCGCGACATCGGATCCACTGCCGGCGCACGCCCCGAAGCGAAGACCGGCTGGAACATGACGCCGCCGACATACGGCGTGGAAAACGCCGTATCGAGGACGTCGCCAATCTGGTCGGCGTTCTCGGGAACGACCGTCATCACGAGGGTCGTAAAAATGCGCGCGGCGCTGAGCCTCGCGACGACGCGCGCTTTGACGTCGCGCAGATCGAGACCGCGCAGCGCCTCATGCGTCGCCCGGCGTTGGCCGTCGTACTGTAAATAGATCTCCACCCGGTCGCGCAAGCCTGTGACAAAATCGAGTAGCGCGTCTTCGTTGGCGAGGCGCACGCCGTTGGTGTTCAGGAGAATTCGCGTGATCGGCAACGCGCAGAGCCGCTCGATCAGCTCCCGAATCTGCGGGTGGACGGTTGGTTCGCCGCCCGAGAGCATGACGACGTCGAGACGGCCGGCTTCGCGCTCGATCGCGATTTCGACCGCGCGCACCGCGTCGTCTAACGGAAGAAAATGGCCCAGCGCAGGGCTGGAGCTCGTGTAGCACGCCGGGCACGTCAGATTGCACTGCGTCGTTAGGTCGAGCAGATAGATGCATGAATGCTGCAAGTGCGCGGGTCCGAGGCCGTGCTCGTACCCCGTCGGCAGCGGGTAGATGACGTGCGTGTCAGGATTAATGACCTTCGTCGGCACCCGCCACTGCTGTAAGTAGCTCCACAGCCCCGCATCCTCTTCGTAGAGCGACCAGACCTCGCCGTGACCGCGACGGCACCAGCGGCGCAAAAAGACGGCTCCGCCGCGCTCGACTAAATGGCCGTCGCAAAAATCGGTCGGATACTCCGGATCGAAGGCAGGGTTTTCGGCGAAACAACGCGGACAGACGGCTCGAACGCTCTTGAGCACCGTGTAGTCGCAAACGGAGAGGGCCATACTCAGCTCACCCGTGGGACGAGATGCCGAAGATGTCGCAAAGAGTGAAAAAGCCAAGCGCCGTGCAGAGAAACGCGACCGCAAAGGCGCGAGTCAGGGCGTTCATGCGGATCCGCGCCTGCATGGTCAAACCGGCAATCGTTAGTAGCGTCACGAAGATGAAAAAAATCGTCGCTCCAACGGAGATCCCGAACTCGTTATCCGGCCCAAGGGACGGCGGGCCGATCTTCGCAAAAACGGACGCCCCGACAAGACTCAAGAGGACCCACACCGGAACCGCGCAGACGATGCCGAGTACGATCATCAATACAATTGACATACCACCGGGCGCCGTCGAAACGCCCCGCGAATAGCCTGCGCCACAGATCGGGCAGTGAATGGCATCTTCAGGAATCGGTCTGCCGCAGTGCGGGCAGCGTGGCGTTTCGTTCATCGGTACGCAATCAATGCACGGCGAGTTGCAAACCTCGGGCGTACGAGCGTGACAAACTTCCACGCGAAGAATCCAAAGCCAATGCAACAGCCTACTTGCGCGAGGGTCAAGGCGCCGGCGATTGCCGCGTTCGCGCGAAAGAACTCGACGACAAATCGCTCGGCGCAGAAGAGCACGCCGCCGAGGTAAAAGAGGCCGTTCTCCGGCAAGACTCGGCGGCGTTCGATGACGAGAAGAATCGCGAAGCTTGCGGCGGCGGCGATCGAAAGATAGAGCTGGGCTGGATGGCGCCACGCGCCGTGATCGTGTACCGCCCACGCGAGCGTTGCAGTTTTACCGAAGCAGCAGCCCCCGATGAAGCAGGCGATGCGGCCAATCGCTTCGCCCGCGGGAATCGCGAGGGCGAAAAGATCGCCGGTCGGGCGCGTGATGCCCAAGCGGCGCTTCATCCAGATGACCGCAAGCCAGCCGCCTACGATGCCGCCTTCAATCGCTTTTCCCGGAAGACCCGTCGCCAGGAGCTGCAGCAGATTTGCGCCCGCGAGACCGCCGATCAATCCGGCGGCCATGACGCGGGCGATCCCGTCGGTCGCCATCCCGCGCCGCCGTGCCATCCGCCAAAAGATGGCGGCAGCGACGGCATAGGCCGCACCGTAGATCGGCGCGGCAACGATCCAGCGCAGGTGCTCGTCAAGCCGATCCATTCGGCGCTCTTCTGCCAGGCTCGTTCGTTGCCTGCGCGAATGATGCGCCTCGTGATCGGCAGCCTGAAGATTTCCTTGAGCGCGATCCGACACAACGCGCAAACGCTGCGCGATCTCGTTGGGGCGAACCGCGCGGCCTTCGTCGTGAAGGGCAACGCCTACGGCCACGGATTGGTACCAGTTGCACGGATGATCGAGCCCTTCGCGACGCGGCTCTGCGTGTTTTCCATCGATGAGGCCGTCGCGCTGCGAGCCGCCGGCGTCGCGGCGCCGATTCTCGTCATGGGCCCGATTCCTCCCGACGCACTCGACGACGCCCTGGCCGCCAACGTCGAGTTCGCACTCTGGAGTCCGGGGGAGTTTAAGCGACGCGTCTGCACCGCGGCGCGTAAGCGGCAGCAACGTGCGGCAGTTCACGTTAAAGTGAACACCGATCTGAACCGGCTTGGCGTCGAGCCCCACGAACTCGTCGATGCGCTCGAAGACCTGCTGCGTTCGCCGGAAATCAGTCTCGCCGGTATTTTCTCGCACCTCGCCTCGGCCGAAGAGCTCGACTCGCCCTACACGATGCACCAGCTCGCTGCATTCGAACGCGCGCTGGCACAGGCGAAGCCGTTGCTGGACAACCGCTCGCTGCGTCCGCTCCGGCATATCGCCGCGTCGGCTGCGGCGATGCTCTGGCCGCAGACTCGCCTCGATATGGCCCGCATTGGAATCGCACTTTACGGCCTCATGCCGTCGCGTCTGACGCGGGAGGCGATGGGCGCTGCGCCGATCGATTTACGTCCGGCGCTTTCGTATCGTTCGCAGATCGTTGTTGTCCGGACGATTGCGGCCGGCGCTTCTGTGGGATACGGCGGCAGCTTTCACGCGCCGCGCGACATGCGAATCGGTGTCGTCCCGGCCGGATACGCCGACGGCATACCTCGCGCGCTCTCCAACCGCGGCGCTTTTGCCGTCGACGGCGCGCTCTGCCCGATCGCCGGACGCGTGGCGATGAACATGACGCAAATCGACCTCACGCTCGCCCCGAATGCGCGAGCTGGCTCGGCGGTAACGCTCATTGGGCGAGACGGCGGAACGACGATCTCCGCAGACGATTGGGCAACATGGGCCGATACGATCAATTATGAAATCGTCACCCGCCTTCCCAGCGAAGTGCGGCGCGAATTCCTCGACGAGGAACGCTAGGAGAGCTAAGCGATGGCTGCGATTGCCTCTTTGAGATCGATCGTTCCGTTGTAGAGCGCGCTGCCCACGATGCATGAGTCTACGGTCACGGGAACGCACCGCTTGAGCTCTCGAAGGTCGTCGATGCTGCGCGCTCCTCCGCTCGCCGTGACTTTCACTTCCGCTGCGTTGGCAACCGCATTGAGCGCGTCGATGTCATAGCCCTCGCCCATTCCGTCGCGCCGGATCTCGGTGAAGATGATGCGCGAAACGCCCCACTGCGCGACGCGGCGCACGAGGGCATCGCGATCGACGGGGGTGCGCTCCTGCCATCCGTGCGTGGCGACTTGGGACCCGCGTGCGTCGATTCCGGCGATGACTCTGCCTTGGAAGCGGTTGATGATGTTGCGTGCGAGACGCTCGTCCTCGACGACGATCGTCCCAAGAATGATTTCGGACGCTCCCGCCGCAAAAGCATCTTCAGCGTGCTTGACGGTGCGCACGCCGCCGCCCGTTTGGACGGGCACGCTGACCGATTTGCAGATACGCTCCACGGCCGCGAGGTTTTCGCCCGATCCGAACGCACCGTCGAGATCGATCACGTGCAAGCGCTGGGCGCCTGAATCGACGAAAACTTTCGCCCGTTCGACCGGATCTCCAACGTACTCGACCTCAGTCGTAGGATCGCCTTGCTTCATGCGAACGCATTTGCCCCCGCGCAAGTCGATCGCCGGAACGACGAACATTAGCCTCGCGCGCCGTTTGCCGCGCGCTTTTCGATGGGCACGTATGGTCCGGGTGTCGGCCCCTCGTAAGCTGCTTGCGGACGAATGAGGCGGTTATGCGCGAGCTGCTCTAAGATGTGGCCGGTCCATCCCGCGATGCGACCGCAGGCAAAGAGACAGGTAAACTCGTCCCCGGGTATTCCCAGATCGGCAAGAACGGGCGCCGTGTAAAAATCGACGTTTGCGTAGATCGTGTTGCCGGGCCTTTTCTCTTGCAGGACTTTGCGGCTGGCATCTTCGATCGCACGCGCGGTTTCGTACCAACGATCGCCGCCAACGTGAGCGGAAAGCTCTTTTGCCATTGCCTCGAGGTGTCGCGCTCGGGGATCGCGCACTTTGTATTCGCGGTGGCCCATGCCCATGATCCGCTGTCCGCGCTCGAGGAGATCTCGGACGTATTGCTCGGCGTTCTCGGGCATCTTTACTTCGGCCAGCATCCGGAAGGCAGCGCTCGCCGCTCCTCCATGCAGATCGCCTTGCAGCGTCGCGAGTGCCGCGGTTACCGACGCGTAGATATCGGCGCGCGTGGAAGTAACGACGCGCGCGGCAAACGTCGATGCGTTGAACGAATGATCCGCAAGCAGCACGAAATAGGTGTCGAGCGCGTCCTCTTCAATCGCGTGGGGCACCTTGCCCGTGCGCATGTAGAGAAAGTTTCCGGCTTGGGAAAGATCGGAACGCGGAGCGACCGGATCGAGGCCTCGGCGAATTCGATCCCATGCCGCGACGATGGTCGGCATTTTTGCGATCAGCTCGATTGCCGTGTGCACGTCCGAGAGATGTTCGCCCTGCGCGTTGACCGGCGAAAAAAGGCTGAGACCGCTGACGATCGTGCGCAGAACGTCCATCGGCCAGGCCGTCTTGGGAACGTTCTGCATCGCGTTGACGAGCGGTTCGGGAAGCGCGCGGCACGCGCCGAGTTCGCGCTTGAGGACTTCGAGTTGGTGGCGGTTCGGAAGGTGACCGTAAAGCAAGAGATGGACGATCTCTTCGAACGTCGCGTTCTCCGCAAGATCGTCGATATCGTAGCCGCGATAGGTTAGGCGCCCGATCGCCCCTTCGACGTTACTGAGCTGAGTGGACCCGACGACGACGCCTTCGAGACCGGGATCGACAACGGTAGGCAACTATTCCCTCCATAGACGGCAAGCTAATAACGGTGGGCTCTTTCCCCGGCCGCAAAGCTTCGACTCCTCAGGCGGTCGGCCTGTGCGCAAGGCTTCCGTGGGGAGCCTGGTTGAAATGCTGCGACAATGGACGCACTCGACCTTACACAGCGGCCGCCCCGCAGTCCGCGCGAACTTCTACCGGGGCTGAATCTGCTCATGGCCGCCCGGACGGTGGACAAATTGCGCGCCACGCTGCCCGGCGGTAATCTCGGCGAGTATCAAATCACCGGCTTCACTTCGAGCCTCCTCAACGCGCTCGAAATTCCCGAAGCGGCATTGCGCGGCGCCATCGCGCGCGCCGGCACGGACGCGCAAATCGCGACCTGGATTCGCGAGCACAGCAAGCCGGAACGCTACCACGAGATCAACGCAAAGTTAGAAGCGCGAACCGTCGGCGAGCGCTTGGACGATCCGGAGTTCGTTGCGCGCTACCCGGCCGCGCGGCGGCTTGCGCCGGAAACCTCGAGGCTCGATCTGTTGATCGCCGATGACGCGGAGATGTTTGCGAAGGGCTAGTCGCCTTTGGAGTGCGGGGATCAGGCGACGGCATCGCGCAGATCGGCACGAGCTCGCGCGTAGCCGACGAGACGATCGATCAGCGCTTCGAAACTGATACCGACGGCGGCGCACGCGTCGGGAACGAGACTGACGGGAGTCAAGCCGGGGAGCGAGTTGATCTCCAAGAGATATGGGCGCTGGTCCGTCGTGACGATGAAATCGCTGCGCGAGTAGTCGCGCAAGCCGAGCAGCCGATGTGCGGAAAGCGCGAGCATCTGCAGGCGGGCGGCCAAATCCTCGTCGATCGGCGCGGGAACGATATGGCTGCTGCCGCCGGGCTCGTACTTCGCGTCGTAACTATAGAAGCCGTCACGATTCGCGACGATCTCGAGGATCGGCAACGCCTCTTCGCCCAGCACCGCGCACGTGAACTCACGTCCCTCAACGTATTCTTCGGCGAGAATTTGCGCGTATGACTTCGAGGCCTCGAGCATCGCGCTCGTCCACTCTTCGTGCGTGTGCACGATGGTGACGCCGGCCGAAGATCCTTCGAAGCGCGGCTTGACGACGAGCGGAAGGTTGAGCGATCCGGGAAGCAACGGCAGCGTTCCTCCGGTGAGATCGAAGAGATCCCAAACCGGCGTCGGCAGGCCCTCGGCCGCGAGCAGCTTCTTGGTGAGATGTTTATCCATCGAGAGGGCCGACGCTTCGAGGCCGCTGCCGGTGTACGGAATCGAAAGATACTCGAGCAGCGCTTGAACGTGGCCGTCCTCTCCCCCCGGTCCGTGCAGAGCGATGAAGACGACGTCCGGCTTGAGCTGGCGCAACGCATCGAGGAAACGCTCGTCGTAGTCGAGCGATTGGGCATCGTACCCAAGCGTATGCAACGCGCGGATCACTTCCGATCCCGATCGAATCGAGATCTCTCGCTCGGCGCTGCTACCGCCCATAATGACGGCGACTCTCGCTTTCGTCCCGGTATTACGTTGCATCGATGAAGACTCCAACCAAATGCACTTCGAGCTGCAGTTCGACATTCCAGCGATCGAGCACCGCGCGCCGAACCCGTGCGAGCAGCGTCGCAACGTCTTTCGCCGTGGCTCCGCCCAGATTGTTGATGAAGTTGGCGTGCAGCGCCGAGACTTCAGCGCGCCCCTCGCGCCATCCCTTAGCGCCGGTGACCTCGATCAGGCGCGCCGCCTTGTCGCCCGGAGGATTGCGGAAGCAGGAGCCGGCGTTGGGGAGCGCGATCGGCTGCGTGTTCTTGCGCCTGATGAGGCGCCTTTGCATCTCCGTCCGCACGTCGCGCGCGCTCGAGCGTGCGAATTCCAGCACCACGCGCGATACGACGACGTCGCGGTCGAGCGTCGAATGCCGATACAGATATCGCACGCTGGCGGAATGGGGCTCCGGTCGGTTAGGCGATTGGACCCAAACCTCTCGCACGAACTCGCCGATCTCGCGATCCGTGCCGGCGTTCATCCGCAACGAGCCGCCGATGGTGCCGGGAATGCCGGCGAGCGAACCGATGCCCGTCGCGCCCGCCGAGGCTGCTTTGGCCGTGACGCAGCGCCATGTCGGCGGATCCCCCCGCGTCGACGACGACGCGGCCGTCGCCGGCACGCACGTGCGCGGCAGCAAACTCGCCGGCCAGTCGAATCACGACGCCGCGTACGCCGCCGTCGCCGATTAACACGTTGCTTCCGGCGCCGATGATCCACCACGCCATCCGCCGCCGCAGGCAGAAACGCATGAGCTGCGCGAGTTCCCCTTCATCCTGCACGGTTGTGAATGCGTCGGCGGGACCCCCGATCTTCCACGATGTGTAGCGCACGAACGGCTCGTCGAACCGGACGCGCTGGCCGAAGATCTCGCGCAGGGATCCGCGATCCGATTCCTCGAGGAGGCTGCGTAGCGCTCCGGTCGTCGTGAGGCTCACGCGCGCGCCGACGCTGCGCGAACCGCAAGCGGCAAGGAGACACGGTTCGCCAGACGGCCTGCCACCTCGGTGATGTCGCCGGCGCCCAGCATCAGCACCATCGCGCCGGGCGCGACGTCCTCGAGCAGCCGGTCTTCGAGATCCCCAACGGATGCCACGTAGTTCACGTTCGCGCCGAGTGCCGCAAGCGACTCTCCGATCGAGCGTTCGCTGACGCCCGGTATCGCGGGCTCTGAAGCGGCGTAGACCGGCGTGAGATAGATCCGATCCGCGCCGCGCAAAGCGGCCGCGAACTCCCGCGCAAGAAAGGCGGTCCGCGTGTAGCGATGCGGCTGGAAAGCGACGACGAGCTCGCCCGGGTGAGACTGACGCGCGGCCGCAATCGTCGCGCGCACCGCGGTCGGATGATGCGCGTAATCGTCGACGATCGTCGCGCGCTCGTTCGAAATCAACACGTCGAATCGGCGGCGGACTCCCCGGAACGACCGCAGGGCCGCAGCGATCGTGGGCAACGGGATGTCGAGCTGGTGACCGATCGCAATTGCCGCGAGGGCGTTCTCGACGTTCATCGCGCCCGGAACCCGCAACTCGACGCTGCCGGCCGTACTCCCCGCGAGCACCACGTCGAACTTGGAGCCGAACTCCGCGAAGCGCAGGTTCGCAGCGTGCAGCCAGGCCGCAGGGTCGAGGCCAAACGTCGCGACGCGAGCGCGCAGCTCGTGCGACGTCAGCGAAGCGGAGAGTGGATTGTCGATGCCGATAACGGCGAAACCATCTTCGGGCAGCTTCCCTAGGAACTCTGCGAAGGCGCGCGCGAGTCCAGGCAGTTCGTCGTCGCTGGTCAGGTGGTCGTTCTCGATGTTCGTGACGATCGCCATCGCGGGTTCGAGCAATGCAAAGGATCCGTCCGATTCGTCGGCCTCGGTGACGAACCACGGCGACGTTCCGTCGTAGGCGTTGCTTCCCAGAGACGCGTCGATTCCTCCGAGGACCAGGCCCGCATCGATCTCACCGTGACGCAGAACCGCATGTATCATGGCGGTCGTCGTGGTCTTGCCGTGCGTCCCGCAGACGGCGATGCCGCGGCGACCTCGAAGCAAGCGCGCCAGCATTTCGCCTCGGTGCAACACCGGAATCCCTAAACGCGCCGCCGCAAGACATTCGGGATTGCGCCGATCGATCGCAGAGCTGACGACGACCGTATGGGCGTCGCGGACGTTGCGCGCGTGGTGACCGATCGAGATTCGCACGCCCTCATTGCGCAACTCTTCGACGAGCGGCGAAACGCTCACATCGGATCCGCAAACCATCTCCCCACGAGCAAGCAAAATGCGCGCGATCGCGCTCATGCCGATCCCGCCGACGCCGACGAAGTGGTAGGCCGTCACCGCTTGCTCTTTCTAGGAGCCCGTGGGGTTATGCTTGTCTGGAACTAAGCTATCGATCCGAGCAAGAATCGCGCAGAGCGGATCGGCTCCTCCCAAGCGTGCGGCGCCATCGGCGAGCGCCTGCAATCGCTGCGGCTCCACGGTTTGCGCGAGAACCGCGCGTAAGCCTCCGGCCTGCAGTTCGCTATCCGTGAGAACGACCGCCGCACCGGCGGCCTGCGCGCGAGCGGCATTTGCTGCCTGATGCCCTTGAGCCGCATAGGGATATGGAACGAGAATTGACGGCTTTCCGAGTGCGGCCAGCTCGCCGAGCGTCGAGGCGCCGGCACGGGTCAGCAGCAAATCGGCCGCCGCATACGCATCGGCCATGTCGTCGAGATACGGGCGCGCGTTCGGCAGCACGGAACGCATCCGCTCGTATTCGCTTTGGCCGGTCAGCGCCAGCAGTTGCCACCCATCCGGCAAACCGCCGCCTTCGATCGTGCTCGCGAGCGCATCGTTAATAGAACGCGCACCTTGGCTTCCGCCCATTGCGACGAGCGTTCGGAGCGAGGGATCGAGTCCAAGACGCGCGATCGCATCCTCGCGCGGCGGAAGGGCGCGCAGCGTCGAGCGAATCGGGACGCCGGTCGTTTTATATTTGGCGCCGGCGCTTCGATCGGACTGCGGTAAAGAACCCCAAATTTCGTCGACGATCGGCGACAGCAGCCGGTTCGTCAAGCCGGGCTCGGCATTGGGCTCGAGAAGAACGACGGGAGCGCGGGATAGGCGCATCAGCCGGCGGATTCGGGCTGCAAGCGCGACCGGAAAGCAGACGTAACCGCCGGTTGCGATCACGATATCGGGTCGTTTCGTTGCAAGCAATCGGAGGCTTTGAAGCGTCCCTACGACGTTGCTCGCGAGGGTTCGAAGCAGTTCGAGCGATGGAGCCCGCGGCAGCGCATGGCTTGCGATGACGTACAGATCGTAACCTGCCCTCGGAACGATCCTTGCTTCGAGACGGTCGGCCGCGCCGATGAAGGCGACTTTTGCGCAACGGCGGCTCAGCGCGTCGGCGATTGCAATCGCAGGATAAAGATGCCCGCCCGTACCGCCGCCGGCGAAGACGACGGTCACGCGCGCCCGGTAATTCGGCGATGGCGTCCTACGTTAGCGATGAGCGCGACGGCCAGGAGATTGACGACCAGCGAGCTGCCGCCGAAGGAGATGAAGGGCAGCGGCACGCCCGTCACCGGCCACGATGACGAGACGACGCCGATATTGACGAAGGCCTGGATCGTAATCATCGCGGCGCAGCCGATCGCGAGGAAGAATCCGAAACGGTCCGGCGCGGCAAGCGCGATTCTGATCGGCGCGATACGCCAACGTCAAGAAGAGCGCGATGACGGCGAGCGTGCCGATCAAACCGAGTTCCTCGCCGAGCACCGAGAAGATAAAGTCGGTGTACTGCTCGGGCAGATAGAAAAACTTTGCTCGCGACGCACCCAAGCCGACGCCAAAAAGTCCGCCGCTGCCGAGTGCCAAGAGCGATTGGACGATGTGAAAACCGGTGTTGAGCGGATCCTTCCACGGGTCGACGAAAGCAAAGATTCGCGCGCGGCGATACGGGCTCGCGAGCACGGTGAGCGCGGCAAAGGGTACCATCGCGAGCACGACCGCTGCGAGATGGACGAGGCGCGCGCCAGCCGCAAAAAAGAGCGCGAGCGCAATAAAGAGCAGAAGGCTCGCAGTACCCATGTCGGGTTCTTTGAGCACCAGCACGGCCATGATTGCCACTGGCACGCAGAGCGGAACGAGACCCCGGACGAGCGACGTGATGCGTTCGCCGCGCGTTGACAAGACCGCCGAGAGATAGATCACGAGCGCGAGCTTGGCGAACTCCGAGGGCTCGACGCTCAGGCTCGCCGTGCCGATCCAACGCCGTCCTCCATTGACCCCGAGGCCCACGTGCGGAAAGAAGACCAGCACGAGTCCGGTTACTGCCGCAACTAAGAGATAGGGCGCGACGCTTCGCAACCGGTGGTAGTCGATTCGATAGCACGCGTAGGCTCCGATCAAGCCGACGGCAAGCCAGACAAGTTGGCGCTTGAGATAGTAGGCGATGTCTCCGTGTTGCGCGTACGCGGTCGCACTCGACGCCGAGAAGACCATCACCAGGCCGATACCGATCAGCGCCGCAACCGACGTGAAGAGCACCGTGTCGAGCGGCGCACGCAGCGATGGGCGCAACGTCGCCGCGCTATGCACCGGCCGGCTCCCGCAGCGCCGCGACTGCGGCGGCGAACCGCTCTCCGCGATCCTCAGCTGAGGCAAACATATCGAACGACGCGCATCCGGGAGAGAGCAAGACGACGGCGCCGGGAACCGCAAACTCGCGCGCGCGCTGCACCGCCTCTTCCATCGAGGATGCCGTCGCACCGGGTACGCCCTCGGCGCAGCGACGGATTTCACCGGCCGCCTCGCCGATCGCGACGAGCGCCGTCACGCGTTCGCGTATCTGGACCCCCAGCGCATCGAAGAGCGTTCCCTTCGAGCGGCCGCCGGCGATCAAGACGATCGGACGGTCGTACGTGCGCAGCGCCGCAATCACGGAGGCCGGATTCGTCGATTTCGAGTCGTCGACGTATTGCACGCCGTCGATTTCGGCGATCGTTGTTAGCCGGTGCGGCATCGGCTCAAAGGTCGCGATTGAGTCGCGCAGCGATGCGGCGGGACAACCGACCGCAAGCGCCGCGAGCAGCGCCGCCATCGCATTTTGCACGTTATGCTCGCCGGCCAACGGGATCTCGTCGCGCGGCACGATCGGCACCGGGCGCGGGTCCCCCGCGACGGGTGCGTACGTGATCACGCCGTCGCGCACGTACATCGTAGCCTGATCGCGAGCGTCCAGCGTGAACCAGAGCTGTCTCGCCTGTACGCGCGTATCGCCGTGACGCCAGTGCAGCGTTCGAATTCGCGGATCGTCGAGATTACCGACGAACCAATCCATCATCGACTGGTTGGCGCAGATTCGGTACTTCGCTTCGGCATATTCGTCCATCGAATGATATCGGTCGAGATGATCGGGCTCGACATTGAGGAGAACGGCAACGCGCGGTTTGAACGCACGAATCGTTTCGAGCTGGAACGAAGAGACTTCGGCGACGACCCAATCTCCGGCGGCCGCACCGCGCACTTCCTTGATCAGCGGATTGCCGATGTTCCCGCCGACTCGCACGTGCAGACCGCAACGCCGCAGCAAATGCCCGATCAGCGCCGTCGTCGTAGACTTGCCTTTCGTTCCCGTAACCGCGACGATCGGCGCCTTGCACAGACGATATGCGAGCTCGATCTCGCCGAAAACGGGAACGTTGGCCTCGTGCAGGCGGCGCACCACCGGCGAGGTCGGCGGCACGCCGGGCGAGAGAACGGCACAGGTGAGCTCGCCGAGCGACTTCTCCGAGTTCCGCGGGCTCGACGAAGCGTGCGCCGAACGACTGGGCTGCAGCGATTGCCTCGGTAAGTTCCGCCACCGGTTTTTCGTCGGTAGCGTAGAGCGTGACGCGATGGTCGCTCAGGACCTCGATACTCGCCAGTCCGCTGCGACCCAACCCAATGATCAGTATCGTTTCGCCGGCATCGAATTGAAAGGTGTCGCTCATCGGACGATGGCCCATCCTAGCAGCGAACAGAGCAGCGACGCAAGCCAGAAGCGAATCGTCACTTTCGTTTCCGGACAGCCGCCGAGTTCGAAGTGATGGTGCAGTGGGCTCATCCGAAATATGCGCCGGCCGCGCGTCGCTTTGAAATACGAGACCTGCACGATCACCGAGAGCGCTTCGGCGACGAAGACGCCGCCGATTACCAGCAGCAGCAGCATCTCGCCGCTGAGGATCGCAACGCCTGCAAGCAAGGCGCCGAGCGCGAGCGAGCCGGTGTCGCCCATGAAGAGCCTCGCGGGATGCCTATTGAAGAGCAGAAAACCGGCGCACGCGCCGATGCCGGCGGCCGCGCCAATCGCTGCGGCCGGAGCCTGCAGAGCTGCGGCAACCAAAGCGAGCGCGGCGAGCGGCGGAATCATCGTTCCGGCCGCGAGGCCGTCCAGACCATCGGTCAGGTTCACGGCGTGCGTCGTACCGGTAATCGCCAGAATGCCCAGCAGCAGCCAGAGCCAATGCGGCGCGACGAGCGAGAACGTTCCCACACGCAGCAGGAGGTCGGGCGGAAAGAGGCTCGGAGAGGCGGCGATCTCGCGTAGGAAGATCGCGGCCGCGAGCGCCGTCGCCAAGAACTTCGTGCGCGCGCGCAACCCGCGATTCACGCCATGGCGAATCGCTAAGAAGTCGTCGATCGCGCCGATCCCCGCACAGAGGACGACGAGCAGAACCAATTCCGGCAGCAGCGGAACGCGGCTGCTCGCAAGTGCGACCAGAAGGACGACCACAAAAACGAGTCCGCCCATCGTCGGCGTCCCCGTCTTTGCGCGGTGGGTCTGCGGCGCGTCTTCGTAGGCGCGCTGCCGGACGTCGAGGCGGCCCAAGATCGCCAGAAGCAGCGGCGGCCGCGAGCGCCGCGATGAGAAATCCGAAGAGCACCCAGAGCCCGAGAGCCGGCAGCGACGGAACGTTCACGAGTCACCGCTTCGCAGCAGAGGGTTTGTTCCTTCGCCGCGCCACTTCAGTACGACGATCGGCGTCTGCTCGTCGCTATTGCCGTGCGGATTGTCGAGCAGCGCCGCTTCCACGCTTTCACGGCAGACGCCGCTCGAGCACCCCAGAACCTTTGCCTTTCCAAGATCGTTGGCGTCGACGACCGCGCACGCAACGCCCGTTCGGTCGTATAAGGATCGAGCAAAACCGTCTGGGTCGCGGGGCGCGAAAACGATCGCGCGCTCGTACGGAGGCATCGTGCCGGTGTACCCGTCGAAAGCCGCGACCGCTTCGCCCATGCACCTCGGTAAAACGCTCCGCGCCGGCCAAACGGGCGCGCAACGAGCGCCAACAACGTCGCGTAGATCACCTTCCACCGGCCGACGCGATCGATGACGAGTTGCATCGATTCCGGCTGGCTGATCGTCGCCATGGGATCGGCGCGGCGCGAGATGGCGAACGCCAGCTTCGAAGGCCGAACGTATTCCGCGGCGACAAGCTCGCCCTGCGCGATCGCAACGGCGCTCTCAGAGACGGCGACGACGTCGCCGGGCCGTGCGATGCCCCGTATCGCGCGCGTCACGATCGCGACGAGGTCGTCGCCGGGGCGAACGAGCGGCGTGCGCACGGGAATCGCAATCAAGCCGGGCGGCGTTTCCGGCCGGGTTACGAGCAAACTGCGCGTTGCGAGGCTCACGCGCGCAACTCCTCGACGATCTCTTCCAGCTTGTATTTGCGCGAGCCCTTGAGCAAGACGACGTCGTCGGGCCGCACGTGCTCGCGCAGCCAGCGCGCGGCCTGCGCGTTCGTTCCGATTTGCACGATCTGGCGTTCGGCCAGTCCGCCGCGCTGCGCGCCGCGCGCGAGTTCCGCCGCGTACTCGCCGCGCACCAGCAGCACGTCGACTCGTCCCGCGGCGTGAGCGCCGACGCGCTCGTGCAACGCTTGCGATTCCTCGCCAAGCTCCGCCATGCTCGCCAGCACCGCAATTCGGCGCGACGCCGCCTCCGACGCAAACGCATCGAGGGCAGCGATCATACCGCTCGCATTGGCGTTATATGCATCGTAGATGAGATGAACGCCACCCTGCGCGACGATGCGATCGTAACGTCCGCGTGGTAAGTCCAGCTTCGGAATTTCCGTTACCATGCGCTCGAGAGGAACTTCCAGTTCGAGCGCGCCGGCGATTGCAGCCGCGAGATTCGCGCGATTGTGCAGCCCAGGGACGCGCACGTCGATCTCGAGCTCGGCCGTGCTCTCGCCGCGCCGATGAACGAGCCGGCGATTGCCGACGATCGCCGTCAGCGGATCCAAGTCGGCTTGGAAATCGAACGACGATCTTGCGGCGGCGAACCAGCAAGGTAACTGCGTGAGCGTGGCGGCACGCCGGCGCGAGACGGCGTCGGCGGCGTTGAGAACCGCGCGTGCACCGCGCGAGAAGAGTGCCCACTTCGTCTGCTCGAGACGCTCGCGCGAACCCATGATCTCGAGATGCGCATCGCCGACGTTGGTGAGGATTCCTAGGTGCGGGCGCGCGATCTCGACGAGCGCTGCAACGTCGCCGTAATGGCGCGCGCCGAGCTCGACGACGAGAAGGTCGTGCTCCTCGTTTGAAGCGTTCAAGAGCAGCCTGCTGACCCCGATCTCGTTGTTCTCGTTCTCCGGCGCGCCCAGGACCCGCCCGCCATACTGCGTCGCGGCGAGCTGCGCGAGAAAGGCTTTCGTCGTCGTCTTCCCGGCGCTGCCGGTGATCGCCGCGACCTTGCCGGTAAAGAGCTCGCGGGCCGCACCGGCCAGCGCCATGTATGCAGCTTTCGTATCCTCGACCAGCATCGTTGCGATCCCGGGAATGCGTGCCTCCGAGCTCTGGAGAACGAGCATCGAAGCGCCGCGGCGCACCGCTTCGGCGGCGAAGTCGTGTCCATCGAATCGCTCGCCGCGCAGCGCGACGAACGTGTCGCCTGGTTCGATCGTGCGGGTATCGGAGTTCGCACGCAACGTTGTCGGCGCCATATCGCGATCGACGATCGTCGCCGCGGTCGCCGCAAGCGCAAGCTCGAGCGGCAACTTCATCGCAGGACCCCTCGCGCGCAAGCGCTTCGCGCGCGACCGCTACGTCGTCGAACGGAAGAATCCGGTCGCCGACGATCTGGTAGCCTTCGTGACCCTTACCCGCAACGAGCACGACGTCGCCCGGCTGCGCCTCGCCGATTGCGCGCTCGATCGCGCGCCGGCGGTCGAGTTCGACCACGTGCGCGCAGTTACCGATTCCGGTAACGATTGCATCGACGATTGCTTGCGGATCCTCGCTGCGCGGATTGTCGCTCGTAACGTAGAGCCGATCGGCAAGCCGCGCCGCGACGGCTCCCATCTGCGGTCGTTTTCCTCGATCGCGATCTCCGCCGCATCCGAACACGACCGCTACTTTGCCGCGAGTGGTCTCACGTAACGAGCGCAGCGCGTTTTCGAGCGCGTCGGGCGTGTGCGCGTAATCGACGACGACAACGATGCCGCTTGCGACGATCCCCTCCATGCGTCCGGGAACGCGCTCGAGCTCGGCGAGGCCACGCGCTGCGGTCGCGTCGTCAACTCCCATCAGGCGAGTGATGCCGATTGCGGCGAGCGCATTCCAAACGTTGAACCTGCCCAAGAGGGATAGCTCGTAGCGTTGCCCGTCGACGCTGAAGCTGCTTCCGCTTGGTTCGACGACGACGTCCCGAGGTACGAGCATCGCACCGTCACGAACCCCGTACGTAATTACGTTGCGCGCCTCCGCGGAGAGTTCGAGGGCCCACGCCGCACCGTGCGGATCGTCAACGTTGATTACGCAACTGTTCGCCAGCCTAAAGAGCCGGCGCTTGGCCGCGGCATACGCGTCGAGCGTTTCGTGGAAGTCGAGGTGATCGCGCGTGACGTTCGTCAGCGCCGCGACGGCAAAGCGCACGTCGTCGACGCGATCGAGTGCGAGCGCGTGCGAGCTCACCTCCATCGCAACGGCCATTGCGCCCTCGTCGCGCATTTGGGCGAGCAGACCGTGCAACTCGGGCGGTTGCGGCGTCGTGTTCTCCAGTCGCCACGTACGCGAGCGAAACTCGGCGCCGACCGTTCCGATGACGCCGCACGGTATGCCCGCGGCGTGCAGGATCGCTACGATCATGTGGGTCGTCGTCGTCTTGCCGTTGGTCCCCGTGACGCCGATCACGCGAGCGTGCGTGATGGATCGTCGTAAAAGGTGCTGGCGAGCGCGGAGAGCGCGCGGCGCGAATCGGGCACGCGCACGACGGTCACGTTCGAAGGTCGGCTTTGCACCGTTTCCTCGACGACGACGGCGCAAGCTCCGCGCGCGACGGCATCGTCCACATAGAGATGCCCGTCGGTTTGCGTGCCGGGCAGAGCAACGAAGAGCGCCCCGGGGGTGACGTGACGCGAATCGATCTCGATTCCCGTCACGCAGAGTCCTGCATCTCCGTCGAGACGCGCTGCCGGCAGACTATTGACCAACGTCGCCAAGGCGACGCGGCGCTCAGCGACCACGTTGTGCGACGTCGGCGCTCGGCAAGACTCCTGCGTGCAGCATGGCGGCACGTGCGATTTGCGCGAATGCGGGAGCGGCGACGACGCTTCCGTAGTACGAGCCGATCGGCCGTTCCACTTTGACGTAGATGAGATAACGCGCGTGCGGATACGGTACCATTCCGATAAAGGATGCCGCGTAATAGCCGGCGCGATAGCGGCCGTCCACGACCATCTCGGCGGTGCCCGTCTTTCCGGCGGTCGCATAGCCGGGGATCTGCGCGGTCGGGTCGCCGGTGCCGTGCAGAACGACCGCACGCAAAAACGTTCCGAGTTCGGCGGCGGTGCGTTGCGAGAAGACGCGCCGCACGACGACCGGCGAATATTGCCGCAACAGAGTGCCCTGCTGGTCGTAGACCGCGCGAACGATGCGGGGCTGCATCAGAAGTCCGCCGTTCGCGATCGCGCAGTAGTAGCGAGCCATCGCGAGCGGCGTCACGGAAACGCCTTGGCCGAAGGACATCGTCGCAAGCGAAGAGCCGCTCCACTGCGCGGGCGGCGGCACGATTCCCGGATTTTCCCCCGGCAAGCCCGCCCCCGTCGGCGAGCCAAAACCGGCTCGGCGCTCCATCGCATAGAGCGTCTTCGAGCCGATGGAGAGCCCGACTTCGGCTGCGCCGACGTTATGCGAGTACTCGACGATCTGCTCGAGCGTTTCGCTGCCGCCCGTTCCCGCCATGAAGCCGTCTTCCGCGTTGTGAATCGTCTGACCGCCTACTTCGAGCCGGTCATGCGCCGGAAAACGGCTCGCTCAGGGTCACTTTGTGCGGATTCGAGCGCAGCGGCGGCCGTCACCAGTTTATAGGTCGATCCGGGCTCGTACGCATCCATGACCGCACGATCGCGGCGCTGCGCGTCGCTATACTTCCAAAAGCGGTTGGGATCGAAGTCCGGCACGTTGGCAAGCGCGAGGATTTCGCCGCTCCACGGATCCATCACGATCGCCGTTCCGTCGAGCGCATGAAACGCGCTGACCTGCTTCGCAAGCGCCCGCTCGGCGACGAATTGAAGGTAGGGATCGATCGTCAGCTCGACGTCCAAGCCCGGTTGTGCGGACGTGATGACGCGCTCGCGTCCGAACGGGATCGGCCGCCCGAACTCGTCGGCTTCGAGCGTGACGCGCCCGGACTGGCCGCGCAGCACGTCGTCGTACGCGTACTCGACGCCGTCGAGTCCGTTTTCGTCGGTGCCGACGAAGCCGAGCACGGTCGAAGCCAGATGACCGGCGGTGTCGACGCGCAGGCCCGTCTCTTCTTCCTTTAAATCGATGCCGATGAGGCCGAGGCCGCGCACGCGTGCGGCGGTTTCGTGGGGTACTTTGCGCGCGATCCAGACGAACCAGAGATGACGGTCGTGCAACGCTGCGATCGTTGCGGGGTCGAGCTTTCCGAAGATCCGTTCGAGCTTTGACGTAGCCGCCTCGGGATCGACGATCTCGCGCGGTACGGCGTAGACGCTCTCCGAAGGCAACGAGCGCACCAACACGTTTCCATTGCGATCGAGGATGCTGCCGCGGCGTGCAAAGACTTCAACCGTGTCGGAGCGTTGCGCGAGCGCTCGTTTCGCGTAGAGCGCGCCGTTCAAGCCTTGAACGTCGCAGAGCCGCCAGGCGAGAAAGAGCGCGACGGCCAGGCACGCATAAAAGAAGAGTCTCGCTCGCATCGGAGCGACGCGTGCAAAGGTTCGCTGATGCATCCCCGCAGTAGCCGTTATTGCTGGTGGGCTACCGCCGGCACGAAGAATCCGGCGAGCGACGAGAGCACCGGGAATCGCGGGCGCACGCGCGCGACGCTCGGCGGATCGATTCGTACGACCGTGAAAACCTGCGGCTCGCGCATGCCCATGCGCGCCGCCAGTTCTGCAAGGCGGTCGTCGGAACGCAGCGCAGCGATCCGATCGTCGAGCCGCATCGTCTCTTCCTGCAGGGCCTCGCGCTGCGCGCGTGCTTTTGCGACGGCGTAACTCAAGCCCGTCAAGCTCGACGTGAGCACGACGTAGCCCATGAGCAGCGCGACGATGCACGTCAGCGCGCTCAAGGCGCGTGCGACGCCCGTATAGCGGGCTCGCGACTTACGCACGATCCGTCGTTGGGTTGCGGCTCGAATCGTGCGAGGATTGGCAATGCGCGCGGACCGATCGAAAAAGCGTGGCGCGAGCATCTCAACTCGCCTTTCGTTCGGCGGCACGCAGTTTGGCGCTGCGCGCGCGGCGGTTCTCGACGATCTCGTCTTGCTGCGGTCGAACGGGTCGCCGCGTCAGCACGTCGAGACGCTCGTCGTCGCGGAAAGTTTGCTTCACGATGCGATCTTCGAGCGAGTGAAAGCTGATCGCAACGATGCGCCCCGCATCGCGCAGACGTCCGATGGCGCCGAGCAAGCCTTCGCGCAGCGCATCGAGCTCGTCGTTGACGGCGATGCGCAGCGCCTGAAAGACTCGCGTCGCGGGATGGATGCGTTCGCGCCTGCCGGGGCGCTGCACGACGCCGGCAACGAGCTGTGCGAACTCTGCCGTCGTGTTTGGCAGCAAGCCGTTCGAGCGGCGTACGACAATTGCCCGAGCGATGCGCCGCGCCGATCGCTCCTCGCCGTAACGAAAGAAAATGTCGGCCAACTCGCCTTCGCTCGCGGTCGCGAGAATGTCGTAAGCGCTGCGTCCGGCATCGAGGTCCATGCGCATATCGAGCGCCGCGGGCTTTCCGAGCGAGAAGCCGCGTTCTGCATCGTCAAGTTGCATCGACGAAACTCCCAGATCGAAGAGAACGCCGTCGACCGAAGCGATCGCGTATCGGTCGAGCACGTCGTTGATTTCTCGAAAATTCGCCGTCACGAACGTAAAGCGTGGACCGGCGAGCGGTGCCGCGCGGGCAGCAGCTTGCGGATCCGCGTCGATCGCAATCACACGCCCCGTCTTCAGCCGCTCCAGAATCGAGCGCGAGTGACCGCCGGCTCCGAACGTCGCATCGACGTAGATCCCATCGGGACGAATCGCCAAGTACTCTATCGCCGGACCAACGAGCACTGGAACGTGATTCACAGAACGGCCACATTACCGGCTCCTACAGACCAAGCTCGGCCATGAAGTCGGGGACCTCGCCCTCGGGCGGCGCTTGGAACGCGTAGCGATCCTGCGCCCAGATCTCGATCCGCGTCAACAGGCCGATCGAGACCACGTTGTCGCTCGATGCCCGCATAGGCGCGCAAGCAGCGCCGGAACCACCACGCGGCCCTGCGCGTCGCATCCCACTTCTTCGGTATGCGCGAAGAGATAGCGGACGTAGCGACGGTAGCGCTCGTCTTTTCCCGGCACGGCTTCGAGCCGGCCGCAGAACTCTACCCACGTTGCGCTGGGGTAGAGTGCGAGACAGGGGTCCGGGTGGGCGATCGTTAGGACGAATTGAGGGCCCAATCGTTCGCGAAACCGCGCCGGCACAATAAGCCGCCCTTTATGGTCAAGGGCGTGCTGCTCCGAACCGGCAAAGCGCGGCAGTTCCGCGTGCACAAAGTCCTCCGAAAAACACCACTAGGCACTACTTTCCACCACTATACGCCCGAGCATTCGTTAAGGCAAGGTAAAGACGGAAAATGCGGGGCGCAATTGCGCCCCGCAAATCGCGATGTTCCATCGAACGGGTGTTCGACCTACGTCGCGGCGTTCGCTTTAGACGCGCGTTCGCGGTCGATCAATCGTCGCTTGCGAGTGAGACCCCAGCGATATCCGCCGAGCTCGCCTGACCCCCGGATGACCCGATGGCACGGAATGAGTATGGCGACTGGATTGCGCGCACACGCTTGCGCGACCGCTCGGGCCGCGGTGCGCGCACCAAGAGCAGATGCCACTTCAGCATACGATTCCACGTCGCCCGATGGAATCGTACGAAGATACTTCCAGACCCGCATCTGAAAGGCGGTGGCCGCAATGTCGAGCGGCAAATCGGGGCACGGTCCGCCGACGGCGATATGACGCGAGACCGCGTCGACCCACGCGCGAAAATCCGGATGGTACGGCTCGCGCATCGGTTCGATTCGAGCCTTACGGTATTCGCCACGCAGCCGCTGCAGCAGCCCCTCGAGCGCATCTCCGAATCCGACGAAACAAATGCCTCGATCGGTCGCACCGATTAGCATGAGCCCGATCGGGGTCTGGAGCGACGCATAGGAGATCGTAACCCCCTCGCCGGCACGACGATACTCCCGCGGCGTCATGCCGAGATGGGAGGTAGGGCCTTCGTATATGTGACTCGTCGAGCCGTAGCCGGCATCGAGTGCGGCCGCATCGATCGGCTTGGCTGCGCCGAGGCCTTCTTTGAGTTTGCGGAGTCGAACCGTCGCCAGATACTGCTTCGGCGTTACGCCGACGACGTGCTTGAACGTGCGCGAAAAATGGAACCGGCTCATCGCGACGAGGGAGGCAAGCTCAGCGAGCGTCAAGGCTTCGTCGCTATGATCTTCGACGTACCGGCAGACATCGCGTATGAGGTCGGCGTTGAGATTCGTTTTCGACATGACTATGACTCTAACGATGCTCCAGAGGAAAAACCATCGGAAAGTTGCGCAGTAGTGGCAGCCTGCCTGCCAGGCCTGGCCACCGGGGGAGAAGAAAGGCGCGGGTGCGATGAGTCGATTGCTCGGAATCTGCGGCCTTTTCGCCGCGCTCTACGGGTGCAGCGGAGGGGGCTATTTGCCCTATGCCCCTCACGCCCTCGACCCGGCGACGATCGATACGCTCGTGATGGGTGCCTCGCAAGCGGATGGCGTTCCGGCCGGGTTGGTCCGCGCGGTGGTCATGGCCGAATCGGCGGGCAACCCCTCGGCAATCAGTGTGGCCGGCGCGCAGGGGCTCATGCAGCTCATGCCGGGCACATCGGCAGGTTGCGGAATAGCCAATCCCTTCGACCCGACCGAAAACGTGCAGTGCGGCACGGGCTACCTTCACTCGCTGCTCCGTCGTTATCACAACAACGTGACGCTTGCGGTCGCCGCGTACAACGCCGGCCCCGGTGCGGTAGACCGGTACCACGGCGTACCTCCGTATCCGGAGACGCGCGCGTACGTCGTACGCGTGCTCAACGCATACCACAGCTACTGAGGCTGGGCCTCTGATGGCGACGCTGACACACCGGCAGCCGCTTCCCCGCGTTGGCTCGGCTCTTCTGCGTCTACCGATCCTCGACAGCTATCTGCTGCGCGAGATGGCCGTGCCGTTCTTCTTTGCGTTCGGCGCATTTCTGCTCTTCTGGGCGCTCAATATCTTCTTTCTCGCCGCCGACTACATCATCAATCAGCACGCGCCGTTCTTTTTGGTGCTGCGTTTTGTCGTCTTCCGAATCCCTCAAGCGATTCCGATGGCCTTTCCGTTTGGCTGCCTCTTCGCCGCCTTGCTCGCGATGGGGCGCGTGATGGGCGACAACGAGGTCACGGCGATGCGAACCGCTGGCATACCCGTCTTGCGAATCGCCCTGGCGCCGTTGGTCTTCGGCGTCGCGATGTTTGTGATCGCGTACAGCATGAACGAATGGGTCGCGCCGGCCTCGGTCGAGCTCTCGACTCGGACGTTCTATCAAATCATCTACCATACCGACGCGCTGCCGGTCGAGCCGCAGTTTTTCCGCAAAGATCCCGATACCGGGAACACGTTCTACGTCGGGCAGGTCGCACCCGACAACCGCACGATGATGGACGTCCAGATCTTCAAGCCGGCGAAGTACGGCCCGTGGAACGAGACGCTTGCAAGCGAAGACGGCGTCGGTTCAGGGCAGCAGCCTGGACCTGCACGACGTGATCGACACGCGCTACAACAACGACGGTTTCTTGACCAACCAACAGCACGTCAAGAGCGTCTTGATCGGATTGCCGCTCGGCGAGACGGCTTCGCAGTTCGTCAGTCAAGTCAACAACGATCCGTGGACGATGAGCAGCAAGTCGCTGCGCACGCAGGTCAACGCGCTGCAGTCTCAAGGGATCGGCGGCACGGCGATGGGGAACTTGCAGATCAATCTCGCCGACAAACTCGCGTGGCCGTTCGCCTGCATCATCGGCGTCCTCGTGGCGGTGCCGCTCGCACTGCGTTTCGGCAAGCGCGGTCGCATGCTCGGCATCGCGCTCTCGATCGTCGCGTTCTTTGCGTACTACCTCATGGTTTCGGCGGCTTCGGCGTTCGGACGAAACGACGCGATCAATCCTTACGTCGCCGCGTGGCTTCCGAACATCATCATCGGAACCGCGGGCGCGGTTCTTCTTTGGCTGGAAGAGCGCTGAAGCAATGCCCCTCGGGGAAGCGAGTACGTTGCGGTATAGCCGCGATATCGGCGCTCGTCTGCGTTCGCCGGCGCGGCCTTTCCGGTTTGCACCCCGGCATCGACTGACGACCGAGAGCAGCTCGCGCTCCAGCTCTTCAACACGCAAAGCTGCGCGCAGCATTACCGCGACGATTCGCAGACGCGTCGCGCAGGCCACGGCTGGCCCGTCGAGCACACCGTCCCCGCCGCCGGTTACGACGCCGGGGCCTGCCGGTGCCGCCGGGAGGCGTGGGCAACGGGACGTACACGGTCAATCGAACGCCGCCGCCGCCGCCGGGTCAGACGCCGGCCGTAACGCCGCCGCCGATTCCCGGTGCGACGCCGACTCCATCGGCTTCGATGGAGCCGATTTTCCTCGTGCGCGGCGGCGAAACGCCGCCGCCGATTCCGCCCGCAGGCCAAGCGACGCCGGCGCCGACTCCCGAGCCGACCGGCGTACCGACGCTTGCGCCCGGATACGTCGCCGTGATCTCCGACAAGTGGAGCGGTAATCGCGCGCGCGGAGAGCCGAGCGACGCCATCGGCAACGTCCACATCTACTACGGCGACGAAGAGATCGTCGGAGAGCAAGCGCACTTCGACGGCGTCCGCACGATCACGATCACCGGACATCCGTTTCTCGTCAACCACGAGCACAACTCGGTGTTGACGGCCGACATCATCATCTTCGATACGGTCGCGCAGACCGCGAAGCTCGACAACGGCAAAGGCGCGAGCGACGAAGGCGTGCAGCGCGGGCTGATCCACTTTTCGGCCACCGACCTGCACACCGATCCGGACGGAACGGCGCACGGCCTCGATCCGTACGTAACGACCTGCGAGAATCCGCGGGGCGGATATCACATCACCGGCAAAGACATGGACGTCTATCCCGGCGACAAAATCGTCATTCACAAAGCCGTGCTCTGGCTCGGTGCGGCCGCCGTCTTCTACCTTCCGCTCCTCGTCATTCCGCTGCGCAGCTTCGAGAACCAGCGCGGACGAGCGCGATTGTTTCCGGAGGTCGGATACGACTCGTACGAGGGCGCCTGGATAAAGATGCAAATTCCCTTCGGAAAAGATCAATACTATTACGGCTACTACATCGTGAACTACTACACGAAGGAGGGCCTGGGGCTGGGCTACGTCGGCTTCTATCGCGAGCAAGAGAGGCCGCCGCAGCGTCAGCATCAACGTCTACACGATCAACAATCGCGTGGCCGGCGGCCGGCAGACCAATGCTGCATTCCAGGAGCAAGAAAACATCTCGCAACATCTGCGCAGCAACTTCCAGTTCTCGTACCAGTCGAACTATGGTCCGCTCGTGAGCATTCCCCCGAACGAAACGCTGAGCGAAGCGATCGTTCACCAAACGGCGCAAACGTCGCAGAACTACAGTTTCACGCACAGCTCGGTCGGCGGACAGTCGAGCAGCGATAGCTTCACGTTCACCGACACGCGCCAGTTCAACGAAAACTTGAATCAGACGACGACGTACGACTTCAGCGACAGCAAGCGCGAGCTTCGGCGGTATCACGTCGTTCAGCAATCAGTCCGAGTTCGATTACCTGTTGCAGTACACGACGTCGGGAGCCGACTATCAGATGGAGTGGGACAAGATCTATTCGCAGGAAGCGGTCGGGATCAACAAGATTCCGGAGTTCGAAGTACGGCCGACCGATTTTTTTCAGCACTTCTTCATTCCGCTCTCGGCCGACCTTACGGTCGGCGAATACAGCAACCCGTCGGGAGAGGGCGAGCCGCAGGCGCTTGCAACGTGGCGCGGCGATGCGAACCTGGTTGTCGGACCGGCCGAGGCAAAGGTGTTCGGAAGCGATTTCCAAGGCACGGTGACGATCGATCAATATGCGTACGGAACCGGCGACCTCAAAGCGGCCGTCGAGCAAGATCTCAGCCTGACCACGCCGATCAGCCAGCATATCGTCAACACGCTCACGTACAACGAGGCGAACTACAACGGTCCGGCGCTCGTGCCGTTTCAATATCTCGATCAGCAGCCCACGATGAACACGAAGAACGCGCAGGACATGGTCCGCTTGTTCAACGACGACGTCTACGCGTTCTCACTGGGATGGGCGACGAACTTCGACGGCGTCGCGCAGCCGCTCAGCTATCAGCTGAGCGCACGTCCTTCGCCGCGATCGGTCGTGCTGCTCAGCGGATCCTTCATTCCCGGCGCCGGCATGGGATTCGAGACGACGAACCTTCAGCTGTCGACGCCGTTCGGGCGCGACGCGTCGCTGCAGTTCGTCACCAACATCAACTGGAGACCGTCGCTCGGACTCGGCGAGTTCTTCTCCGACAAAATCATCTACTATACGCGCACGATCGGCAACTGCTACCAGCTGCTCGTGCTCTACAACGAGTCGCAGGAAGCGATCAACGTCGGCCTCAACCTGCTCGCCTTCCCGACGCAAACCGCCGTCTTTAACATCGGCCAACCTCAGCCCGTCATACCGACGACCTTCAACTTCTAGACCGATCGTCTACAAAGTGAACTCCGTTACGGAGCGTCGCATGCGGCGCTTCGTGCACGGCTCGCCTACGGACACGCCGTCGGCGTTACTGGGTTGTTCGCGATCTCGATGGTTGACAGATCTGAGACGCTGGGTCCGGATCGGCGTGTAATAGCGCGTAGTACGTGTTGTCGAAACGGTTCGGTCATGCAGAGCCTCGGCGAGACGAACTGCGGGTCGATCGGGCCGTCCGCCGGCGCCATAGAGAATCGACGAAACCCCATTGTCCCGAACCGCTTGCTTGCGTGACGAACGCATTGAAGGTCCAGATGTTCGAAGGGCTGGCGCTCGGTGAGGGACTGGCGAGACCGAAGATCCGCCGCTGCGCGAGGATCGAAAACTCGGTCCCGGTTCCGTTGTTGTTCAGATTGTAGGAAAACTGTCTGCGGCGTCGTGCCGAGGACGCAGCCATGCCGGCGGAACGTGCGGATTGGTGTAGCTTCGCCTGAACTGCACGGCTTCCGCATACGAAGAGACTCCGTTCCCGCGCGCGACCATCGCGAAGGAGTAACCGGCCCAGTTGGTCTGCACGGTATCGGTCGACGGCGTAACGCCGCTGCCGGTCGTGTTCAAGACGACCATGTATTGGTAGCTGCTGAAGTTGAAGGGCGCCGCCACGTCAAAGATGATCGCCATGTATCCCGGAGGCGCGCCGCCGGGCCCCAAGCCCGGAGGATTCGGCGTGACTTGACGACCGCACGCCGCAACGATGAACGCCGTTACTAGTACGACTACGAAACCGAAACTCAATCTGCGAATCATGGTCTCCTCGGTGCCATTTCGCGATGCGGGCGTCGCCGCTGGCGCGGCTGTCGCATTGGCGGCAGCATTCCCGAAGCTCGGCGCGGCATGGCTCGTGCCGTTCGGCACTGCGGCGCTGTTCTGGATTTGGCAAGGTGCTTCCTGGAAACGCGCCGCGCTTCTCGGATGGTTCGCCGGGCTAATTTTTTTCGCACTCGATTTCGCGTGGGTCGGCCACACCGTCGGACGTTACATCGGCATCTTTGGGCCGTTTCTCGCGTTCGGTCCCGGCGCTCTTCGAAGCGCCTTTCTTTGCGCTCGCCGGCGCGCTAGCCGCCATCGCGTACGCGCGCATGCAACCAAACGTTGCGCCGCTAGGTGCGGCGGCTGCCTTCACGATCTGCGAATGGCTGCGGTCGATCGGCGTCTTCGCAGCGCCGTTCGATCAGCTCGGTTATACTCAGGCAGATTCCGAGCTGCGCGTTATCGCCGCTTATGCCGGCACGTACGGCATCACATTTGCGCTCTGCACGATCGGAGCGTACGTGGCCGATGCCCTGCATCGCCGCACGTGGCGCCCGCTGGCCGTCGCCATAGCCGCCCTCGCGTTCGCTACGTTTGCCGCGTGGATCGCGTGGCCGGCGCGCCATCTCGCACCACCGACGATTCCGGTGGCGGCGATTCAAGGCAACATCGCGCAGTCATTTAAATGGAACGCGCTGGCGCTGGCGGTGCACCGCTACACGGCGATGACGCGCACCGCAAGTTCCGTCCATCCCCGCTTGGTCGTTTGGCCAGAAACGGTGATCACGACGGAGCTCGACGCCAACCCGGTGCTCCTGGGACGCTTTTCCGATCTTGCACGCGACGTGCACGCGACGATCGTGGCAGGCAGTCTCGCCGCCGGGCCCGGCGGCTTCTATAACTCGCTCTATATTTTTTCACCCAAGGGCGGCTATTCGGTCTACGACAAACGCCAGCTCGTGCCGTTCGCCGAGTGGTTCCCTGGAAAGCCCTTCCTTTCGTGGCTTCCCTACGTGAGCGCGCTCAACGGGGGCTTGGTGCCCGGCAGAGACGACGGCGTCTACACGACCAGCGCGCTTCCGATAGCGCCGCTGATCTGCTGGGAGTCGGCGTTTGCAGATCTGGCCTACGCGCAGGTGCGACGAGGCGCGCAAGCTCCTGGTCGTCAGCACCGACGACGCTTGGTTCGGTACGACGTCGGGACCCTATATGCACGCGCAGATCGCGCAGCTTCGCGCCGTCGAGACCGGCGCGTACGTCGTTCGGGCAGCGGCAACCGGCATCAGCGGCATCATCGCGCCCGACGGCCGCTGGCAGGCTCGCAGCCGGCTCCAACGGCGAGCGATCGTCACCGGACGCGTCGGCCCGCGGGTCGACACGCTCTTCTCGCGAATCGGTCCGACGACGATCGGATTGCTGTTGGCCGTTTTCTACGTATCGCTTGTGGTGCCGCAACACAGCGTCGCGACCCGACACTTCGGAATGGCCCGATGCGAATTAAAGCGATTTGGCGCAAGCGGCTCGCCCTGGTGGCCGGTCTGGCGCTGGGAGTCTACGTCATCGTCGAGATCGTGCTGGCGGGGGGTGGGACACCTCCGCTTCCGCCGAACCAAGCGCCGATCGATCTGCGCGGCGGCCACGTGATGAACAATCACATCGCCACCAAGTCGTGGAGCTTCGATTACGATCACGCGCGTCTCTCGCCCGACGGCCTGAGCGGAACCGTCGACGGCGTGCGCAACGGCATCGTCTTCCGCAAAGGCAAACCCTATCTGCGAATATCCGCCAAGCACGTCGTGCTCAATATCCAGTCACTCGATTTCACTGCGGTCGGAAAGGTTCACATCGAACGCATCGACGATCCGCAGCGCCGAGCCTTCGACACCGACCTCGTGACGTGGACGAACGACGCAAAGATACTGCGCATGACGCACCCCGCCTACATCCATTCGGGCGATCAAACGCTACGGATCGACGGCATTAGCGTCAACTTCGACGACGACACCATCCACCTCGGAAAAGTCAGTGGAGGAGTCGACGTCACGCATTAGCTCGTGGAAGCGAGGGGCTTAAACTCGGATCCGGAGCCCGCGGAGACAACGAGATGCCCAAATCAAACGAAGCTTTCAGCGGTTTTCGTCGCTCAGTTTTTTCTTTGCCTCGGCAATAAGCTTCTTAACCTTCTGGCCGCCCTTGTGCCCGATCTCTTCGTAAAAGTCCGAGCCGTACTTTTCTTTGACGACTTTACCGCCTTTTTGACCGATGGACTCGTAGAACTCGACGCCGTGGCGGTCGCGCGTCGCTTTTCCACCCTTGCGACCGATGTCTTCGTAAAAGGTCGAGCCGTAGCGATCGCGCACGGTGTCGCCGCCTTTCTTGCCCGCCTCGCGCACCGACATCTCGCGCTTCGAGGCGCTGTCGTGCTTCTCAGCCATCGGTTTTCGCTTACTAACCGCTACGACGGAGTTACGATGCCGTCGCCTTACGCTTCGGACGCTGACCGCCTTTTTGGCCGATCACCTCGTAGAAGGACGGACCGTACTTGCTCTTCGTCGCTTCACCGCCTTTGCGGCCGATCTCTTCGTAGAACTCCGAACCATACTTTGCCTTCACGCGCTCGCCGCCGCGGCGGCCAGCCTCGCGAACGCTCATGCCACCGGCTTGTCCGGTCTCTTGTGCCATGTTGACTATCCTCTCTGTTCCAGGTGCCGAGTTACTCCTATTCCCATACAAGCGCTCGGTAAACTCAGGATTCCCTGAGAATTTTGCCGCCTTGCTTAAATCCGGGTTGGATTTCCGGTGAGTGCCTCGTAAACGGCACGCGTGCGCTCACGTAGACGCTCGAGGTTGCCGTCGTTCTCGATGATGAAATCGGCGGCCTGGCGCGCTCGCTCCGGTTCGATTTGGGCGGCCATGCGAGCCCGCACGCGCGCTTCGTCGAGCTTGTCACGCTCGACGACCCGTGCGATCCGCTGCTCGATGGGCGCCACGACGAGAACCGACTTATCGACGAGCCGATCGTAGCCCGTTTCGAAGAAGAGCGGCACGACGTGCACGACGAGCTGGCTCGGTTTGGCGCGCGCATCTCGCTCCATCGCGACGCGGAGAATGTGCGGATGGAGCAGCGCGTTGAGACGCTCGCGCGCCGACGGATCGCTGAAGACGATGTCTGCGAGCGCCGCGCGGTCGAGCGCGCCGTTTCGGACGGCCTGCGGCCAAACTCGGGCGATTTCCATGAGACCGTCGCTGTTGGGAGCGACGACTTCGCGCGCGATCGCATCGGTGTCGACGACGAAGGCGCCGAGGCTCGCGAATATCGACGCGACGGCGCTCTTTCCCGCCCCAATGCCGCCGGTCAAGCCAACGCGCACGGCGCGTGCCTACCTCTAGGCTTCCTGAGGCGGCTCCGCCGGCGACTGCGGCGCCGCCTCGATGCCGATCTCTTCCTCGACCGCGTATTGCTCGATCTCTTCCGGCGGCACGTCGGCAACGTGCTGAATCGACGCGGTGATCCGGCGCGTTGCGTGGTTGATCGTGAGCAGCGTTACCTCGACCTCTTGGCCGGCGCTGAACTGGGCCGACGCGTCGAACTCGCCTTTCGGCACCATTGCGAGGATGCCCGGAATCACTTCGACGAGCAGATAGTTCGGCGTCACCTTTACGATTTGCGCCGTCAGTTTGTTGGTCTCGTAGAGGCGGTCGGCGTACTGATCCCACGGATCGGGCAGCGCGTGCTTGAGCGAAAGACTGACCTTCTTCGCGTCCGGATCGAACTTCATGATCTCGACCTGAACGACGTCACCGATCTTCACGACTTCGGACGGATGCTTGATGCGCGCGTACGCAAGCTCGCTGTTGTGGATCAAGCCGTCGATGCCGCCGAGATCGACGAAAGCGCCGAAATCCGCTAAGCGCACGACGACGCCCTCGCGAATCTGCCCGACTTCGAGCGTGTCGAGCAGCTCCTGTTTCTTCGCTTGAAGCTCTTCCTCGAGCACGAGACGCTGCGAAAGGACGACGCGATGGCGCTTGTGATCGAGATCGATCACCTTGAGGCGCAGATGCTGGCCGACGAGTTCGTCGAGATTTCCGACGGGCTGACGGCGAATTTGCGATGCCGGCACGAACCCGCGCATGCCGAGATCGACGAGCACGCCACCTTTGACGACCTGCGTTACCGTCGCTTCGATCACCTCGTCGCGCTCGTGCGCCTCGATGACCTTCTCCCACGTCTTGAGCGCGCGAGCGCGACGCTCGGAGAGGAAGAGCGTTCCGTCCAGCTCGTCGATTCGATGGACCATGACTTCGACGGTATCGCCGACTCGCAACAGCTTGGGGTCGATCGCGAGCGAGAGCTCGCGGAATGGAAGAACGCCTTCGGATTTCCCGCCGACGTCGACGAGCACTTCGTCCTTATCCTTTTGGACGATCGTCCCGGTGAGCACTTGGCCCTCGTCGAGAACTTTCAGCGATTCTTCGTAGAGGCGCTGTTCGAGCGCGAGTTGGTCTTCCTCGTGGTGAGTCGGAGCGACTTCAGTTGTAGAGATTTTCAGGTTCCCGCTTTCATAAATTTTTATTATCGTTGGCATCCCCGGCACCACCACGTTCCTCGTTGAGCCAGCACGGTTCGGACGATCGTCCTCGTGCCGCAGCGCAAGCAAGGCCGGCCGGCTCTGCCGTAGACCGAGAGGTTGTTTTGGAAACCACCCTGCAGTCCGTCGGCATCGACGTAGTCATCGACACTCGTTCCGCGCATTTCGATGGCGCGTTGTAAAACGTCGACGATGGCACGACGCAAGCGGTGAATCGCCGGTTTCGTCAATCTCCGGCTCGGAAGGCTCGGACGAATCCGAGCTTCCCACAGCGCTTCGCATGCATAGATGTTGCCAATGCCTGCGATGCGCCGTTGATCGAGGAGCAGTGCCTTGACCGGCGTCGTCCGCCCCGACAGCATACCGATAAAGGCTTCTTGTGTAAAGCCTGAGGAGAGCGGCTCGACGCCGAGCTCGCGGTCCCACGGTTCGCCGGGCGCGACGAGCCGCATTCGCCCGAAGGTCCGCACGTCGGAGAAGCGCAGGCGACCGCCCCCGGCAAAGTGCAGCACGACGTGCGTCCCAGGCAATTCGGGCGCCGCGTCGTCGGCAGCCACGACGAGACGGCCGGTCATGCGCAGGCTGGTAACGAGCGACCGTCCAGAGGCCAGCTCGACGATCGCGTACTTTCCGCGCCGGCGAACGCTCTCAATGCGCTCGCCGGCCACGGCGCGCGCGAAGGCGACGTTTCGCGGAGCGACCGCGATCCTCGCGAGTCTGATCTCTGCGCGTTCGATCGTCTTACCGACGATCTTTCCGGCGAGACCGCGCACGATCGTCTCGACCTCGGGAAGTTCGGGCATCGTCAGTCGGGAGAAGGAACGTCGTGCAGGTCGAGTTTGATGCCCTGCGCGATGCCATCTTGCGATGCCTCACCGGCGCGCAATTCGATGACGTACTTCGCCTCGCCGCCCTCGCGGGGAATCGACTCGTCCGCCATCGTTGGCGCGACCACCGGTACGTTGGAATAGACGCGCCGCACCGTGCCGTCGGCGGCGACGAAGATCATATCCAACGGCACGAGCGTATTCCTTCATCCAGAATTCGACCGGCTCGTCGCGTTCGAAGACGAAGATCATGCCGGTGTGCGGCGGAATCGCGGTGCGATCCATCAGGCCGCGCTCGCGCTGCGCATCGGTGCTCGCCACTTCCAGCGTGAGCTCCGCTCGCGGCGCGTGCACGACGACGGTCGGCAACGCGAACGCCACCAGGGCAACGATCAGCCTATACACGCTCGAGGCTCTCCGCGTCGATCGGTTCGACGTCGTACCAATTCCGTCCCGACTTGAGCGTCACTTCGAGCGGAACCGACAAGGCAAATGCGCGTCTCCATGTGGCCGCGCACGAGATTCGCCACCTCGCTGAGCCGGCTCTTGCGCACCTCGAAGATGAGCTCGTCGTGAATCTGCAGCAGCATGGTCGCATCGATTCGCGCCGCTTCGATCGCGCGGTCGATCTGCACCATCGCCAGCTTCATGAGATCCGCCGCGCTGCCTTGCAGCGGTGCGTTCGTCGCCTCTCGCTCGGCCGCTGCGCGCAACATGTAGTTCCCGGAAACGAGACCAGGCATGTAGCGGCGGCGGCCTAAGATCGTGGAGACGTAGCCGTTGCGCCGGCCTTCCTCGATCGTTCGATCGATATAGGCCCGCACGTCGGGAAAGCGCGCGAAATACGCAGTCGTGATCTCCTTAGCTTCGGCGCGGCTGATCTCCAAGCGCTGCGCCAGCCCGAAGTCCGACATCCCGTAGAAGAGCCCAAAGTTGACGCTTTTGGCCATCCGCCGCTGGTTCGGGTCGACGCGAAGGCTCGGCGCGATTCCAAAAATCTGGCGCGCGGTAAAGTCGTGGATGTCCTGCCCCTCTTCGAAGGCCGTACGCAGCGCGCGGTCGCCCGAAAGATGCGCCATCAAACGAAGTTCGATCTGGCTGTAGTCGGCGGCGAGCAAGACGTACTCGTCGCTGCGCGCGACGAACGCGCGGCGAATACGCCGTCCGAGCTCGCCGCGGACGGGAATGTTCTGAAGATTCGGATTCGTCGACGATAGCCGGCCGGTTGCCGTTGCCGTCTGGTTGAACTCCGTGCGCAAACGGCCGTCGCGCGGATCGACGAGCTGCGGAATGACGTCGACGTACGTGTTCTTGAGCTTGGTAACCTCGCGCCATTCCAGTACGAGCGCGCAGATCGGATACTCGCGCGCGAGCGCCTGCAGCACCTCGACGCCGGTCGCCCATCCGGTCTTGGTTTTCTTGCTCCCCGGAATCCCGAGCTTTCCAAAGAGCACCTTGCCGAGCTGCTGCGGCGATCCGATGTTGAACGTTTCGCCGGCAAAATCGTAGATGCGCTGCTGCAAGCGCTCGGCGGCCGCGTCGACCTCTATCCCGATCGCAAGGAGCTCGCGTGGATCGATGGTGACTCCGGCCGATTCCATCTTTGCCAGCACCGGCGCGAGCGGAACCTCGACGTCTTCGTAGAGACGGAGCTGATCTCGCGCTTCCAGTTCGGCCGCGCGTTTTTTGGACGAGCTGGAACGCCGCGTCGGCATGTGCCGCGGCTTCGCCGGGAAGTTCGACACGGAGCAACTGCGCGGCGGCGTCCTCGATGTCGGCGAAGCCGCGCGCCGGATCGAGCAAGTGCGCCGCAATCATCGCGTCGTCGTCGAAGCGCGCGTTGCCGGCTCCGGCGTCGCGCATGGCGTGAAGAATTCGTTTGGCGTCGTACGCCGCGATTGGCGCGGCGCGAGCGAAGAGCCCGCGAGAGCGCGCTGCGCACGTCCTCGTGCGCGAGCGCACCCCGTGAAAAGCTCAGGCCCTCGCCGGCGCCCGCGCTTACGCCGACGGCATCGCCACGCAACGCGAAGGTGATGCGCTCCCGTTGCGCGAGCGCTTGCAGCTCTTCGCGCGAGACGCATGAATTCGGGGGGATCGACCGCCGGCTTCGTAGCTTCGATACTTTCCGCTCAGCTTCGTGCCCCGCTCGAAGAGCGGCAGATCCGAGGGTGGCTCCAGTTTTGCGAGCAGCGTCTTGAATTCGAGCTCGCTGTAGAGTTGGTAGAGATCGCGCTCGGGGGGCATATCGTAGCGGCTGCTCTCCCAATCGATCGAAAGCGGAAGATCGCGGCGCACGATAGAGACCGCGCGGCAGAGGCAGGCCTGCTCGCCGTACTGCTCGATCAATCCGGCGAGTTTTGGATTGCCGGCGAGCGTCGGATCGGCAACCAGCGCGTCGAGCGATCCGGCGGCCTGCAAGAGTTTCGTCGCGGTCTTTTCGCCGACGCCGGGAATGCCGGGAAGATTATCGGACGGATCGCCCTTGAGCCCGCGATAATCGGGCAGTTGATCCGGCTCCAGGCCGAAGCGTTCGCGGACCGCTGCGCGGATCGTAGCGGCCGAGCTCCGTGATGCCGCGGCGCGTCGTCAGAACCGTCGTTCGTTCGTCGACGATCTGCAAGAGATCGAGATCGCCGGTAACGACGATCGTTTGCTCGCCCGCCTCCTCGGCTTGGCGCGCGAGCGTCGCAATGACGTCGTCGGCTTCTTGTCCCTCGATCTCGACGATCGGAATGCGATAGGTTTCGAGAACGCGTCGCACCAGCGCGAATTGACTGCGCAATTCGTCGGGCATGAGGCGCCGCTGCGCTTTGTACTCGGCAAAAAGCGCGAGGCGATCGGCCGGCATGCCCTTGTCGAAAGCGGCGAGAATATGCGTCGGCTTCTCGTCGGCGATCAGCTTGTTGAGCATCATCGTGAAGCCGTAGACGGCGTTGATCGGCATGCCTTTGCTCGTCGTGAGCCCGGGAAGCGCGAAGAAGGCCCGGTAGACGAGACCGTAGGTGTCGAGGAGCATTAAAGCCATCGCGCTGCCTTACCGAACCACGATCGTCGAAGAACCGGCGCTCACGCTTCCGTCGTCGGCAATGCCGAGCACCGAGAGATCGTAGCGCCCGCTTCGCGCCGGCAGCGCAACGGCAATTGACCTCGCATCGGTCCGCGCCACGTCCCACGAAACGGCTTGCGTTTCGGCTTGAGCGAGCGAGAGCTCCGGCGGGGGTTCCGTGCGGCGCACGAAGCCGAGCACCTGTGCGCGCTCGCCGGTCGAATCGACCCAGGGGTGCCAGGTCGTCGTTCCCGAGGCGCTGTTCTGCGTCGTGCTCACGACGATCGCGAGCAGCGCCGGTGCCGACGCGAAGAGCGCGCTTCCGGTGGGCGTTCCCCGGCTAACTCGCACGACGAACGTCCCCGGCCCGACGACGTTCCCATTAAACGAAACCTTAGCCGCTTCGCTGGGTGCGAACGGCGCGCTTCCAACCGAAAGCTGCGCGGCGCGCGGACGTCCGGGCGCCGAGAGCGGCATCGGGATCGTACTCCATTCGAGCGCGCCGTCACGCACGAACGCTGCACCTACGCACAGCTCTCCGGCCGCGTCGACCGCACGCAGGTGCGCGACCGCACGTCCGCCGTCCGTCTTTACCACGCGCGACTGCACGCCGAGCGCGCTTTCGAAAGTGATCAGTGCGTCGCCGTTCGAGCCCGTCGCATCGGCGTCGACCGCGATCTCATCGCCGGGACGATAGCTCTCTCGATCCAGCCTAATACGTACGTTCGCGCTCCCGCCGTCGCTCGACGGAGCCGCAGCTTGCGGATCGATCCGCACCTGCACGGCGTCCATCGCACGTCCGTCGCGATCGATCCAAGCGGTAAGAAAGTTCGTGCCGAGAGCCGGTGCGCTGAAACTTCCTCGCGCGTGACCGTCCGCGTCGAGCGCAAGCTGCTCTCTCGCCCCGGTCGCGCCGTGGGTGAGTGCGACGGCGACCGACGCGCCGGCGAGCGGTCTCCCATCGAGCGAATCGGCGTACACGTCGAAGTCTAGCGGCGTGCCGAGGCTCTGCTCGGTGCGATCGACAGTCACGCGTATTGCGGCCTGCGCCGTGGGCACGGTCACGCGGGTGTCCGCGGTCGCACCGCTTGACTCGACGTGAACGCCGTAAGTCGAGCCGAGGCCATCGTTGGGATGCGGAATTTCCACCGTCGCATTACCGTTCTCGTCGGTTCGCACGGTAGCGTCGAACCACCGCGTCGTTGCCCACGCGGCGCTCGCGGGCGCCTCGCCGACGTACACGTGCGGCGATCGAACGACCGTGACCCGAACCGTTGTGTCACCGCGCGACGCGTGAACGAGCGAGCGGGATGTCTTGGCGAGGATCGCACGGGCCGTTGCACGCCGCGTTGACGTCGAGGGAAAGTCCCGCGGCGTTGGCATCGACGTCAACGGTCGCGCCGCCCACCCCACCGGCTGTCTGCGCCAGCACCGCATACTCACCCGCGGCGGCGTTCTCCGGCAGCGCAAACGACGTCGCAAACGCACCGGCCGCATCGAGGGCTACGCGCCGCTGCGAAATCGTTGCCGGACCATAGCGAAGCGAGACGAGCGCGCTGCCGGTGCTCGCGCGTAAAAGACCGCGATCGCGCGTTCTCGCGAACCCGGCTACCTGCAGCACGTCGCCGGCATGGACGACCGCCGAATCGGTTCGCACGCCGACGATCGTCGCCGGAAGCGGCGATTGCGGAAGGAGACTGAGGAACGCGTAACTACTTGCCCATTGCGCGAGCGCGAAAACCGGGCGGGGCGACCGATTCCAGCGCACGATGCCCTGGGCGTCGGTCAAGACGGTGACGAAGCTTCGGTTGACGACGAACTGCACGCGCATCCGCGCGAGCGGCGTGCCCGTTCCGAGATCGGCTCCATAGATCAGCAATCCGCTTGGCGTTTCCTTCGAAAGAAGACCGATGCGCGAACGGTTGATCCAGACTTGCTCGCCGACGCCTCCGCGTCGTGCTTCGACGACGAAGAAACCCTCCCGCGTGCCGAGTGGAACGTCGACGATGTTCGACTGGAATTGATACCCGCCGGGCGGTGTAAAAGTAAACGAGAACGATGCGCGCCGGCCCGTCGTGGCAATCGGTCGCGCGCTAAAATTCGAGCCGGCCGTGAGTACGTCGGCCGGATCGACCTGATAGACGGAGAAAGCGACGGGTGCGCTCGAGTACGTATCCAAGCGAACCGTGGCCGTCTTCCACGGCACGCTCGAATCGGCGGCAAAGAGTTGGAAGTTTGCGTCGAGACGGTGCAGATCGACGATAGGCCGCTCGGCCCGAACGGGCGCGATGCTGATGCCGGCGATGAGAACTGCGGCAGCGAGTAGACGGGGGAGCTGCATGCGTCCCGGCTGCTTCGGCAGGTCGAAGTGCGAGGCCCGCGTAAAGCGCAGTACCGTGGACGAACAGGCTGCAGGAGAACGCCCGACCTCGACGCGTTGCCGTTTCTGCGGCTTCGAAGAAGGCGCGAGCGACGCGCGGAGCTTGCGCGAAAAGTCACACTTTCAAGTCGTCGTCGCGTGCGGATCGTGCGGTCATCCGTTCGCCGTTCTTTCGCGAAACTAGTGGCATGTAAGGCCACTAGTACCGTGAAACTTGGCGCGTCCGTCGCCGCGCTCGCGGCGATTCTTGTTGCGACGGTTGCTCCGGCGCTCGCGGCAACGCCGAGCCCGGCGCCTCGTCCAACCCGCGTCGTCATCCACCTGCCGAACGAACCGCTGCACACCGAAGTCGTCGTCGAGGTCAACAAAAAGGGACAGGTCGTACGCGTCAAATCGACCAAGCCGTGCAAGATCGCCTCGTTCAACGTTCAGACCTACGGCAACGCGCTGCAGATGTGGATTCGGCGCCCCGACGGCAGCGCTCAGGTTGGCCTCTACCGGATCACCTACGATTACAATCCGAAGACGCAGGACGTCACGCGACGCATTTCGCTCATCTCTGCCGGCGGAAGCTGGGCGGACGCTGAAGGCGCGGCCAACGTCATGGTCGACATGGAAAAGAAACAGGCGGCAGCGGCTGCCGCAGCGCAGCGCAAAGCGCAAGCAGAGCAAAACGCGAAGCTGCCCTCGCTCAACGAGATCCGCGGGAAACCTACTCCGAAGCCAACGCTCGCACCGACTTTGCCCCCGTAGCGACGCGTGAGGTTCCTGACGTACCGGTCGGCTGACGGGCAACCGCGACCGGGAGTGCTGGAAGGGCCGATGATACGGACCATTGCGACCGCGACGTTGCGCGAATACATCGCGCTTGCGCCGCACGAGCGCATCGCCTGGCACGCTCCCGACGATCTGATCCCGCTTGCCGACGTCGTTCTCGACGCCCCGGTGCGCCCCGCGCGCAACGTCTTTTGCGTTGGGCGCAACTACCTCGAGCACGCGAAGGAAGGGGCCCGCGCTGCCGGGCGCGAGTTGAAGCTTCCGAACGTTCCGACTTTTTTCACCAAAGCTCCAACGGCGATCGCCGCACCCGATGCAACGCTGCACTTGGATGCGGGCATTTCGCGGGAATACGATTTCGAGGCCGAGCTCGCCGTAGTCATCGGCGCCGAATGTAAGAACGTGCCGGAGCGGGAAGCGCTCCACGTCGTCTTCGGATATAGCGCGCTCAACGACGTCACCGCGCGCGATTTGCAACGCGAGCACGGCCAGTGGTTCAAGGGTAAGAGCCTCGACTCGACTTGCCCCATCGGTCCCTGGATCGTCACGCCCGAGGAACTAGGCGATCCGAACTCGCTCGAACTGCGCTTCCGCCGCAACGGCGCGGAAAAGCAACACAGCAACACGTCGAAGATGATCTTTCCGATATCGCGCCTGATCGCGGAGCTGAGTAAGGGAATGACGCTGCTGCCGGGCGACGTGATCGCGACCGGCACGCCCGGAGGTGTCGGCTTCGCACGCACTCCGCCGGAGTTTCTCGCCGACGGGGACGTACTCGAAGTCGACATCGAGCGAATCGGCATTCTCAGAAACGCGGTGAACATCGCTTAGGAACGAAGGGCGACGTCGCATCCGGGCCGTATGACCGGGAGCTATGATCGTTGCCGTTCCTCGCGAGGCTGCGGTAAAGGAGCGCAGGGTTGCGCTCGTGCCTGAAACCGTCGCGCGATTTGCGAAATTGGGCGTTGGCGTTCGCATGCAACGAGGAGCGGGCGACGCGGCCGCGTTTCCAGATGAACTCTACACTGCGTCCGGCGCAACGTTCGCGGACGACGAACAATCGCTGGCGGCCGCCGCCGACATCGTCGTTGCGGTCGGGCGCCCCAGCGACGCGGTGCTGACAGGTCTGCGCCCGGGCAGCGTCGTCCTAGGCTTCCTCAATCCGCTCGGCGATCCGGCCTACGTCGCGCGGCTTGCCGATGCTAAGGTCACGGCGCTGGCGATGGAAATGATTCCCCGCATCACGCGCGCGCAGTCGATGGACGCGCTCTCGTCGCAGAGTAACATCGCCGGGTATAAAGCGGTTCTGCTTGGCGCCACGACGCTGCCGAAGTTCTTTCCGATGCTCACGACCGCGGCAGGCACGATCCGGCCCGCGAAGGTTCTCGTGCTCGGTGCGGGCGTTGCCGGATTGCAGGCAATCGCGACCGCGCGCAGGCTCGGCGCAGTGGTCGCCGGGTACGACGTCCGTGCCGTCGTCAAGGAACAAGTTCTATCACTCGGTGCGAGCTTTCTCGAGTTCGATCTCGGCGACGATGCCGAGGGCGCGGGCGGCTATGCGAAGGAGCTGACGCCCGAACAACAGGAGCGGCAGCGCGCGTGGATGGTCGAACAGATCGGCGCGAACGACGTCATCATCACGACCGCGCTCGTGCCCGGACGCAAAGCGCCGCTGCTCATCAGCGAAGCGGCCGTGGCCGCGATGCAGCCGGGCAGCGTCATTGTGGACATTGCCGCGGAAGCGGGGGGCAACTGCGCGTTAACCATCGCCGATGAGATCGTTACGACGCCCAACGGCGTCACCATTGTCGGCACGACGAATTTACCGAGCACGATGCCGGCCGACGCCAGTCGCCTCTACTCGCGCAACGTCTATGCCCTGCTCTCGCCGTGGATTAAAGACGGGCAGCTCGAGATCGACCCGAACGATGACGTCGCCAAAGGCGCCGTCGTCGCGCGCGACGGCAACGTGCTCGCTGGAGGATCGCAGTGACCGAACTCGCCCATCTCATCGCGCCGCTGACCGTGCTCGTGCTCGCCATCTTCGTGGGATTCGAAGTGATCTCGAAGGTGCCAACGACTCTGCATACGCCGCTGATGTCGGCAACAAATGCGATTCACGGGATCGTGCTCGCCGGAGCCATCGTCATCGTGGCGGCTCTTTTCGGGCAAGCGCACGGCCCGGCGCTTACCGTTCTGGCCGTCGCCGCAGTGACGCTCGGCGCGATCAACGTATTCGGCGGCTTCGCCGTGACCGAACGCATGTTGCAGATGTTCCGCCGGCGAGAGGATCGTAAGTGAACGTTGCGATCGATCTCGCCGATCTGGTGGCGATCGCACTCTTTATCTACGGACTGCACGAGCTAAACTCGCCGGCGACCGCGCGGCGCGGTAACCGCTTCGCGATGCTCGGCATGCTCATCGCGCTGGTTGGTATCGTCGTGCGCACCGGCGCGGTCGGGTGGCCCGCGGTGGCGGCGGGTGTCGCAATCGGCGCGCTCGTCGGGATCTTCGCCGCGGTCAAAGTGAAGATGACCGCGATGCCGCAGATGGTCGCACTCTATAACGGGGCCGGTGGCGGCGCAGCAGCCCTGATCTCTACGGTCGCGTTTTTTCTCGCACGGCCGACGGGGAGCTTGGATCCAATCGTCGCCGTTTCGCTCGTGCTCTCGGCAATCATCGGAGCGATCAGCTTTGCCGGATCGATCAGTCGCGTTTCTGAAGCTTCAGGAAGTGATGACGGGGCGCCCCGTTACTTACCCGGGCCAGCAGCTCGTCAACACGCTCGTTTTGCTCGCGATCCTCGGCTTGGCGGCGTGGTCCGTCGCCACGCTTGGAACGCTTCCATCGTGGGCGTACCTTGCGCTTCTCCTGGGCGCGCTGGTGCTCGGCGTGCTTTTCGTGTTGCCGATCGGCGGCGCCGACATGCCGGTGGTAATCTCGCTGCTCAACTCCTTCACCGGCGTCGCCGTCGCGATCACCGGTTTTGAGATTAATTCGACGTTGCTGATCATTTGCGGCGCGCTCGTCGGTGCGAGCGGCACGATCCTTACCGTCGCGATGAGCCGTGCGATGAACCGCCCGCTAAGCAACGTACTCTTCGGCGCTTTCGGCGCCGCCGGCGGCACCGAGATCGCAACGGCGGGCGGTGCCCCGCAACAGATCCGAAGCACGAGCGCCGACGACGTCGGCGTCATGCTCGCATACGCATCCAAGGTCATCTTCGTTCCTGGCTACGGCATGGCCGTCGCACAGGCGCAGCACAGCGTTAAAGCGCTCGCCGATCAGCTCGAGAAGCGCGGCGTGAAAGTGCTCTACGCGATCCACCCGGTCGCAGGGCGCATGCCGGGCCATATGAACGTTCTGCTCGCCGAAGCGAACGTGCCCTACAATCAGCTGCTCGACATGGAAGACGCCAATACCGAGTTTCCAACCGCCGACGTGGCGCTCGTGATCGGCGCGAACGACGTAACGAACCCGGCGGCGCGCACCGTCGCGAGCTCGCCGATTTACGGCATGCCGATTCTCGACGTCGATAAGGCGGCCAACGTCGTCGTTCTCAAGCGATCGATGCGTTCCGGCTTCGCCGGCATCGAGAATCCGCTCTACGAGCTTCCAAACTGTTCGATGCTCTTCGGCGACGCGAAGGCATCGGTCGATGCGCTCACCGCCGCGGTCAAAGCGTTGTAGCGGGCGCAGACCCTTCCGGTAAAGGCGGAGGCGGCATCGGCGGCAAGTCTTGTGTTTTCGGCGCTCCTCGCTTCGGCTTCTTTCGTTCGGTCAGCTCGACGACCACGATGTAGAGCACCGGCACGATCGCAAGATTCATGATGGTCGAGACGACCATGCCGCCCAGAACGGCGGTGCCCAGCGAGATCCGCGATTGCGCGCCGTCGCCATGCGCAAAGGCGAGGGGAATGATGCCGAGGATGAATGCGATCGACGTCATGAGTATCGGCCGCAAGCGTGTGGCTGCGGCGTGCGCTACCGCATCGATCGCTTCCATTCCCTGCTCGCGCAGCTGATTGGCGAACTCGACGATCAAGATCGCGTTCTTAGCCGCTAGGCCGATGAGCATCACGTACCCGATCTGCGCGTAAATGTCCGACGACGTAATAGGAATAGGAACGGGATGACCGGCAATGACGGAGTGAACGATTTGGCTGGCAAGCTCGGCCAAACGCCGGATGTAGATAGCGCCGATCGCTCCCAGTAGCGCGAGCGGCACGGCCAGCATGATGACGAATGGCGTCGAGACGCTCTCGTACTGCGCGACGAGGACGAGAAAGACGAAGAGTAGACCCATCGCGAAGACGGCGATCGTCTGCGGTCCGCTCTGGACTTGCTGACGTGCGATCCCGCTCCAATCGTAGCCCATGCCCTTGGGAAGATTCGCAACGACGTGCTTTTCGATCGCGGCGAGGGCCTGACCCGAGCTCGCTCCCGTGCCCGGAGAACCGTCGATTTCTAGCGCGTTGTACTCGTTGAAGCGCATGATCGAAACGTTGTTCTGCTCCATCTTCGTATCGAGGAACTGGCTTACCGGCATCATGCTTCCGGCGGAATTGGCGACGTAGATGCGCGAAAGGTCTTGCGGGGTCGTGCGCTGCCCAGCTTTAGCTTGAACGACGACTTGATACGAACGCGTTCCATAGTCGAAGAAGTTGACGAAGGTAGAACCGGTCGTTCCATTGATCGTATCGAAGAAGGCTGACGGCGTGACGCCGAACGCGAGCGCCTTCGACCGATTGAATTCCGTCACGAGATACGAGCCCGTGAAGATCGTCGGCAAGCGCACCTGCGTCAGCGTAGGGTCCGCCTGCGCCTGCGCGAGTATCGCATTACCGACCTTATTGAGGGCCGGTAAGCCGAGGTTGTTGATATCTTCGACCTCGATGGCGAAGCCGCCGGTCGCTGCCCAAACCCGGGATCGCGGGCGGATTTGCGGGCAGAGCCTTAACGCCCGGGATCCTCTGCGAACTGCCGATAGAAATCGTATTGCAAAGCGATGCGATGCGTTCTCCACTCCGTGCCGCTCGGAGAGCGGTTTGAGCTGCAGGAAGATCGTCGCCTGATTCGAGCTGTTGTTGGCAAAGCCAAAACCGATGCCGGACGTTGCGGCCTCGACCTGCGGCATCCTTCAGCATGATGCCCTCGAGTTTCTCGACCGCCGCCGTCGTCTGATCCATCGAGGCCTGAATCGGTAACGTTACCAAAACGTAGAGCAAACTCTGATCTTCGTTTGGGAGAAAGCCGGTCGGCGTAATCTTGAACATCAATCCGAGGAGCGCGATCGCGCCAACGAAAATCGCTATCATGAGTTTCTGACGGCGAATCAACGTCGGAACGAGACGTTCGTACCAATTCGTGAGGGCGTGGAGCCGATCGTTGAACCAGAGCATAAAGCGGTTCGTCGTCGGCTCGGCTCCGTGCACGAGCGTATACGTCAGCACCGGAGCCAGCGTCATCGCGGTAAAGAGTGAGATGCCGATCGAGGCCGCCATCGTGAGGGCAAACTGCTGGAAGAGCAAACCGGTCGTGCCGGGTAGGAACGCGACGGGGATGAAGACCGACATCAAGACCAACGACGTGGCGACGACGGCGCCGCCGATCTCGTGCATCGCGCGCGCGGTCGCTTCGAACGGGCTGCTCCTGATCGTCGACGATGTGGCGGACGATGTTCTCCAGCACGACGATCGCGTCGTCGACGACTAAACCGGTTGCGAGCGTCAGGCCGAAGAGCGTGAGCGTGTTGATCGAAAAGCCGAGCATCTTCATCGCCGCGAACGTACCGATGAGCGAGACCGGAATGGTGATCGACGGGATCAGCGTGCTGTGCCAGTTCTGCAGGAAGATGAAGATGACCAAGACCACGAGCAAGATTGCGATCAGCAGCGTGACGATGACTTCCTTGATCGACGCTCGTACGAAATCGGACGTATCGAAGGCGATCTTGTAGGCGTAGCCGGTCGGCATCGTCTGCGCGATTTGGGCCATCGTCGCCCGCACGTTTTTCGAGATCTGAAGTGAGTTGGCCGTCGGCTCGCCTTCGATCGCCAGCACGACGGCCGTTTGGCCGTTGTACCGCGCCGACGTCACGTAGTTCTGCGCTCCGAGTTCGACCTGGGCAACGTCGCCGAGGCGCAGATAACCGCCGTTGGGCTGAGCCTGGACGACGATCTGCTTGAACTCTTCGGGCGATTGCAGTCGCCCGTTGATCGAGATCGGGATCTGAAACGGTTGAGAGCCCGTCGTCGGCGGTTGGCCGATCGCGCCCGGAGCGACGTCGGCATTGTTCTGCTTGATGACGTTGAGGATCGTATCGAGCGAGACGTTGTTGGCTTCGAGCTTGTGCGGATCGACCCAAATCCGCATGCCGTACGTACGATCGCCGAGCACCTCGACTTGGCCAACGCCTGGAACGCGCTTGAGATTCTCGATCACGTTGAGGTCGGCGTAGTTACTGACGTCCACGTCGGAGACCGCCGAGCTCGTCGAAAGCATCGCAACCGCAATCGTGATGTTGCCCGAGCTCTTCTGAACGCTCACGCCTTGATTCTGAACGGCACTCGGAAGTTGAGATAACGTCAAATCGACGCCGTGCTGCACGTTGGTCTGATCGGTCGTCGGGTCGGTCCCGAGGGCGAACGTGCAGGTGATGACGCTCGTCCCGTTCGCGCTCGAGTACGACTGCATGTACTGCAGGCCGTCGGCGCCGTTGATGTTGATCTCGAGCGGCGTCGTCACCGAACGCATCACCATCGCGGCAGTCGCGCCGGGATATTGCGAGGTCACCGTGACCGTCGGCGGCGAGATCTGTGGATACTGCGCGATCGGAAGAGTGGGAATCGTGATCAGGCCGGCCAGCAGAACGACGAAACTCAGGACCCCCGCAAAAAGCGGGCGCCTTAAGAAAAACTCGATCATGAGGCAGCTTCCAAGAGAGCGCTCATTCGAAGACGAGCGTTCGCACGGTGCCTGGTAAAATTCCTGGTTTACGCTCGCTCACCGGCTACAATCTCCATCGATAGGCGTTCCAGGTCGGTACGAAGGCGTTTGGCGCAAAGCCGCGCAGCCGTTTGCGATATGCGTAGACGTAATCGGCGTTGAACAAGTAGAGAATCGGAACTTGCGCAGCAACGATGCGTCCGATCCGTCCGTAGAGTCGTTTGCGCACCACCATCTCGCTGGTCGCCAGCGCCGCGCGTTCGAGACGATCGACTCGCGGATCGCACCAACGCATGTAATTTGAGGGCGCGCCGCATCCGAGCACCGAGGAATCGTCCGGGTCCGCGCCCATCGTCCATGGCACGTAAGCAAGGTCGAACCCACCGGTCGCGAGCACGCCCGTGCGCGGAAGAAAGAGTTGGGCGTTGCTGACCGACTTGATCGTCAGGTCGACGCCGCGCTCGCGCAACGCTGCTTGAACCGCGGTGGCGACGCGCACGCCGGTCGCCGTCTCGGGAAACTGTACGTAGGTAAGTTGCAGCGGCGAGCCGGCGCGCCGCCGCACGCCATCGGAACCGCGCCGCCAGCCGGCGAGATCGAAGAGCGGATCGGCGGCAGCGGGATCGTATTGGGGCTCGCGCACCGACGGATCGAACGCCCACGAAAATCGCGGCTGGATCATGTTCGTCACGGGATAGAAACCCAGCGTGATCTTCCGGGAGATAGCAGCGCGGTCGATCGACATTGCCAAGGCTCGCCGTATCCGAACGTCGTCGAGCGGACGATGCGACGTGTTGAAGGCAATTCCGGCGACGACCGCGGTCGGTACGGCAACGAACCTGATATGCGGATCGCCGCGCACGACGGCAAGTTGCGCGGGCGCGAGCAGATTCCAGTCGAGCGATCCCGACCGCAGCAGGAGCAGATTCGTCGACGGATCGGGGATCATACGAATAGCGAGATTGGGGACAGCCGGCCTTCCGCGCCAGTAACGAGGATTTGCGACGTAAGCGCAGCCCCTCGCCGCGATGCCAGAACAGAAAGCGAAAAGGTCCGTCGCCGACGTTCGGCGCGGCGTTGAATGCGGCGCGGGCGAGCGGCACCTCTGCGCGCAAGATGTGCGCCGGCAAAACGAACTGCGGCGAGAAGCCGTAGGAAAAGTAGGTCATTACCGCCGGCGCCCATGCGTGCTTTAGGTGAAAGACGACGGTCCGCGAGCCGAGCGCTTCGGCCCGATCGATCAAGTCGTAGCCCTCGTGCGACCGGACCGGATTGCGCGGGTCGAGGATGGCGCGGAGCGTGAAGAGCACGTCGTCCGCGGTCACGGCTCGACCATCACTCCACTCGGCGCCCTCGCGCAGCCGATAGCGGATGGTCCGTCCGTCGGCGGAGAGCCCACCGTTACGCCGCGTCGGGATCTCTTGGAGGAGGGCCGGTTGGGGGCGGCCGCGTTCGTCGAGATCGATGAAAGGCTCGAAGACCAAGCGAGCGACCTGCTGCTCGACCGAGGCGGCGTCCGGCGTCAGAAAGAGCGGGTTGAGGCTCCGCGGATCAGCGGCGAGATCGAACCGCACCGTTCCGGCTTGGTCCTCCTTTTGCGCGTGGCCACAGCCGGCGGCGAGGCTCAGCGCGGCAAAAAGAGCGACGATCTGTCTACCGCAGCTTGCGCCGAATGGATTCGCGGTGTTATTGTTACTGAGCCGAATATTCTTCGGCAAATCTCCTCCTATGTCGAACATGGTGCCGATCAACGAAGAGCTCGACGAGCTCGATCTTCAACTCCTCGACGCGTTGCAGCGCAACGCACGCTCGACCTTTACCGAGCTCGCCTCGATCGTCGGTCTGAAGGCACCGGCCGTTCACGATCGGGTCAAGCGCCTCGAGCAGCGCGGCTACATCCGAGGCTATTCCGCCCTGCTGGACGCCGAGCGCCTCGGCCTCCATTTGACCGCCTTTGTCAGCTGCTATACTTCGCCCGACTGCTCGTACGACGACTTCACCCGCCGGCTCGGCGAGATGCCGGAAATCTGCGAGGTGCATTCGGTCGCGGGGGAGGAGAGCTTCCTCTGCAAGGTCGTGACGCGCTCGACGCAACACCTCGACGAACTCCTCGCGCGCCTCAAGACGACGCCGGGAATGGCGCGGACGCGCACGACCGTCGTACTCAGCATGCCGTTCGAGCGCGGCGGCGTGACGGTGCGCTAGCCGTGAATCCCTCCGTCACCTCGCGCTGCCATCCGCTGGGAGCTCATCGCGTTCTCGAGCCCGCTGGGCGCGATGCCGCAAGACGCGTGGAAAATCGACAACACGCCGGTCGCAGGATCAAACGAGCTGCTCTGCGAGGTCGAAGCGCTCAACATCGATTCGGCTTCCTTCAAGCAGCTCTGCGATGCCTGCGACTTCGATGCGAAGCGCATCGGCGAGCGAGTCGTCGAGATCGTTCGCGAGCGCGGGAAGCAGCACAACCCGGTAACCTCAAGCGGCGGAATGTTCGTCGGACGCGTGCTCGCGATCGGCGACGAGTTACGCACGAAGATTGACCTGCGCGTGGGCGAGCGCATCGCCTCGCTCGTCTCGCTGACGTTGACACCGCTGCACATCGAAGCTATTTGCAAGGTCGACGTCGCGACCGGTCGCATCTGGGTGCGCGGCAAAGCGATTCTCTTTGAAAGCGGACTGTGGGCGAGGCTCCCGGCGGATATAGACGAAGGCGTCGCGCTCTCCGTGCTCGACGTCGCCGGCGCACCTGCCCAGGTTCGGCGCCTCTGCTCGCCGGGCAACACGGTCGTCATCGTCGGCGCGGACGGCAAGAGCGGACTGCTTTCTTGTGCGCAAGCGAAGGCCCGGGTCGGCGCGCAGGGGCGCGTGATCGGCGTGGTTCCCAATGCGGCGACCCCCTCCGCGCAACTCTTGCGCCGGGAATGCCTCGTCGACGACCTCATCGTCGCCGACGCTCGCAACGCGCTCGACGTTTGCGAACGCGTTGCGGCCGGCGCGCCGGAACTCGCCGATCTCGTCGTCAACTGTGTCAACGTGCCCGGAACGGAGCTCGCTTCGATTCTCTGCGCGCGCCAAGGCGGGACCGTCTATTTCTTTTCGATGTCTACGTCGTTCACCGCCGCCGCGCTCGGCGCCGAGGGCGCCGGTCGAGATGTAACGATGATGATCGGCAACGGCTACGCGAAAGGGCATGCCGAGATCGCCCTGCAGACACTGCGCGAACACCCCGCACTCCGTGACTATTTCAACGCCACCTACGCAACCGCGTCATCCTGAGCTAATGAAGGACACAAGATCGACCATGGCTATGAGTCCCACGACGGCAGCTCCTTACCTCAAGCCGCCGGTGCCGCCCGAACAGTTCGAATATAAGCGGCTCAAACAGGGCGAGTTTTGGCGGCACATTCCAGCGTACGCCGACGTCGACGAGGCGACGTTTCTCGATCATCTTTGGCAACAGCGCCAATCGGTGAAGACGCCGGACGAGCTGCTCCAGACCATTTGCGAGGTTTGCTCGCCGGAGTTTTATCGCGACGCCGAGGAAGGCTTTCGCCGGGCCCCGATGGCCGTCCGCGTCTCCCCATATGCGATCGCTTTGATCGACTGGAACGATCCGCTCAACGACCCGATTCGCCGTCAGTTCATTCCGCTGGCCTCGACTCTGCTGCCCGACCATCCGCGGTTGACGCTCGATTCGTTGCACGAACAACAAGATTCGCCGGTCCCGGGGCTGGTGCATCGCTACGTCGACAAAGCGCTCTTTCTGCCGCTTGGCCGTTTGTCCGGTCTACTGCCGCTTTTGCACGCGCAGCTACGCGATCGGGCCCGACACCGAAAACGTCGACAAAGTCGCGCTCGCCAAAACCCCCAAACAGTGGCAGGACGCCTTCGAATATATCGTGGAACGCCCCGAGCTCGAAGACATCGTGATCTCCGGCGGCGACGTTTATCAGCTTTCGCCCAAGAACATCGAATTCATCGGCAACGCGCTGCTCGACATCCCGCACCTGCGCCGCATGCGCTTCGCGACCAAAGGACCCGCGATCATGCCGATGAAGCTGATCACGCACACCGAGTGGCTCGACGCGCTCACCACCGATCGTCGAGCGAGGGCGCAAGCTTGGCAAGGAAGTCGTGCTGCACACCCACTTCAACGCGCCCGAAGAGATCACGTGGATCACTCAGAAGGCGATGCGCGTCCTCTTCGAACGAGGCATCTTCACGCGCAACCAATCCGTGCTCATTCGCGGTGTCAACGACAAGCGCGAGCGCATGCAGTTGCTCGTGAAGCGGCTCGGCCACGTAAACGTCCATCCGTACTACGTCTACATGCACGACATGGTCAAAGGTGTCGAGGATCTTCGCACCACGATCGCTACCGCGATCGATACCGAGAAATTCGTTCGCGGCACCACCGCCGGCTTCAACACGCCCACCTTCGTCTGCGACGCTCCCGGCGGCGGCGGCAAGCGCGACGTGCACTCCTACGAGTACTACGATCGTGAGAACGGCATCGCGGTTTACGCAGCACCGAGCGTCAAGCCGGGCAAAGCCTTCGTTTACTTCGATCCGATCGACCAGCTCTCGCCGGAGGCTCGGGAGCGCTGGAAGGTGCGTGCAGTTCAGGACGAAATGATCCGCAACGCAATCCGGAAAGCCGGCGTCGGCGACGAGCAGCTCGTGTTGGCTTGATGGACGAAAAGCGCTTTCGGCTCGACTTCGTCATCGCGTTCTGCGCGCTGCTGATCAGCACCGTCGCCGCGGTGGCTACCGTCTACCAAACGCACGTCATCGCTCGCCAGTTCAGTGCCACGGTGTGGCCGTACGTCAGCTTCGACGACGACTACTCGCCGTGGATGTTCGAGATGGACGTACGCAACGACGGCCTTGGACCGGCGATCGTTCGCTCCGTGAGCATCACGTGGGGCGGCAAACCCCAAAGCTCCCTCGAGTCGCTCCTAGCGATGTTTGCCGCACGTCATCCGCAAATGGTCGCCGCGGTTCGCGCCGCTCTCCATGCGGGAGCTAAGCTGCGAATTACGACGAGCACGCCGACTCCGGGGATGGTCATTCCGGCCAACACGAAACACACGATCATTGCGCTGGATGGGACGATTTTGGTGCGATACTTGCCGGAACTCAAACGTTCATTTGGACTCACACTCTGCTACTGCTCGCTCACCGGGAGCTGCTGGACGCAGCGGTACCCCGAGCACGGTTCGGAGCCTACGGCAGTCGCCTCGTGTTCGAAGGGCGCCTAGCGATTCGGTGCGGGACGCTCGGTCGCGCGCATCATAACGGGGCCCGCCGGACGCAGCGTTACCAGCGGTGCCATGCGCACCCGCGCGCCGGGCGCTAACGCAAAGCAGAATCGCCGCATAAGCGCTTCCAGCACGATAACCGCTTCGCTGCCGGCAAACTCTTCACCGATGCAGCGGCGCGCGCCGCCGCCAAACGGCACGTAGGAAAACGGAGGCGGATCGGCTCCCAGCCAGCGGTCGGGGTCGAATCGTTCCGGATCGGGAAAGTTATCCGGGCGACGATGTAAGAGAAGCGGCGCCGCAAAGAGGGTCGTCTTTGCGGGGATGAAACTGCCGTCAATTAACGTCACGTCTTGCAACGCTTCGCGGCCGATGATCCAGGCGGGCGGATAGAGCCGCAGCACTTCCTTCACCACGCGCGCGAGATACTCGCGGTTGCCGTCGCGGGCGGCCGCTCCGGCGCGCGCGTCGACCTCGCCGTGCGCAGCCAGCAGAAAGAGTGCCCACGTCAGCGCGTTGGCGGTGGTCTCATGCCCGGCCATGAAGAGCGTCATGATTTCGTCGCGGATCTGCTGGTCGGAGAGCTGATAACCGGATTCGCCGTCGCGGGCGGCAAGCAGCATTGAGAGCGCGTCAACGCGGTCGACTCCGTCACGGCGGCGTCGCGCGATGAGTCCGTAGATAATGGCGTCGAGCATCCGACGTGCGCGCCAGAAGCGACGCGTGTTCGGCAGCGGAAGTCGTCTGGCGCAGCGCGCCCAGCGGCGTAAGCATCGAAGGAAACTCGTTCATCATCAAGCGCAGCGCGTCGCCGACGACCTGCGCCGAGCCGCTTTCGTCGCTGCCGAAGAGCGTTTCGGTCGTTATGCGCAGCGTGAGCTCGGTCATCGCCGCGTGCGCATCGAAGAGAACGCCCGGCGCTTGAGGCGACGCGCGAACTCGAGCGCATCGCGCTCCATGACTTTTCCGTACTCCGCGATGCGTTCTCGATGAAATGCCGGCTGGACGATTCGGCGCATCTGCCGATGGAGCGGATCTTCGCTCGTCAGCAAGCCTTCCCCAAGCAAGAGCCGCAGCGCGCGGCCGCCCAATGATTTGGAAAAGGCATGCTGCTGCGTAACCAGCACGTCCTTGATCACCACCGGCTCGTTGACGAAGACGTACGAACGCCACGGTAACGAAAAGGCTACGACGTTGCCGTAGCGCCCCATCATCTCCGCAAGAAAACTCGGAAAGCGCCGAAACGGAACCGGCAGAAGACCGCGCAGCGTCGCCCAGCGATTCGGTCCGGGAATCTTACCGCGCACGTGTCGCCTCATACGTCACGACCTTTCCGTACCGGCAGATGACGCGATATTCGCCCCGCGCAACCTCCGCGGTGACGGCCGGCCGCAAGTGCAGCTGATAGCTTGCGCTTGGAAAATCGTCGGCATAGACGAGGTATTCGACGCCGTTCGTTCGGTCGATCGTCGCATTGGGGCGCTGCGCGGCAACGGCCGAGAACCACTCGTCGTAGGTTGCAAGCGACTGCGCTCTTCGGGACGCAGCCGATCGCGCGGCGCGCGTCGGTCAAGTCGTCGTAGTACGGATGCAGATAGTGCAGCGGATGTAACGGGTCGAAGGCGATCAAAAAGACGACGCAAAGCGCTGTCGCGAGGGTGGTCCAGCGTTCTGCGACACACTCCTTTGCGCGGCGCGCGACCGAAGCGACGCCCATTACCGTTGCGACGAGCAGCCACGCGATCCAGAGCGCCGCGTAATGATCTCCCATCCGCCAGACGTATCCGGAGTTCGCGAGCAGAACGATTGCGCCGCCCGGGAGCGCGAGCAGCGCCCACCACGAACGCAGCGGCAGAAACGCGAGCGGCACGAGCGCCTCGAGCACGTACGTCAATCGTCCGAACGTGAAGATCGCCCGAGCAAACGCCGGCGGATCGGTGAACGGCGAGAGAACGAGCGCGAGCGGACCGTTCGCAAACGAGTAGACGTAAAAGTGGCTGGGGACCCATCCGCCGAGCCGGGGCGTGACGATCGCCGTAGTAGACTCCAAGCGCGGCCGCTGCCGCGACCGCTCAGGCCGGCTCCGGCAATGGCGAGCTCGCGCGGCGCGGGGCTGAAACCGTCGAGCAATCCTCGCCCCTGCTGTCGTCTGCGCAGCCCGATCGCGAGCAACACGATTCCGAAGACGACAAGCGTCAACGCGGCATCCTCGCGCAAGCCGATCGGCGACGACGGCGCAGACCGCAAATCCAATCCACCACCGCCGGTCGGCGCAGAGAACGAGCGCCAGCACGAGCGGCGTGAAGAGTCCCAGTTCGTGAAACTCGTCGAAGCCAAGCGCAAGCAACGGAGGATAGAGCAGCGTGAGGAAGCCGAGTCGATCGGCGAGTCTTTCGTTCGACGTAGGGGCGCGCGAGCGCAGCGACCAGCGGCGCGCAGACGACCGTCGCGGCGGCTTGGAAGAGTTGCAGCGGAAGCGCGCTGTGCGTCGTCGCGACGAGCGGCCAGAGCAGAGCGAGCGAGGGAGACCAATGGTAGCGAAAGTGCGATCCCGCCTCGACGCCGTTGCGCATTCCGCCAAATGCATCGGCCACGATCTGCGCGAACGTGCCGGTATCCGAGCCGTAGGTCCACAGCTTCGCGCGCACGATCCGGCGAGCGCGGCGAGCACGACGAACTCAACCAGAGTCCAAAGCCACACCCTCATCGGGGAGGCACCCGATGCCGAATTGACCAACCGCGTGAAGCAATGAAGCGAATCTGCGTCTTCTGCGGCTCTCACGTCGGCAACGACGCCTCCTACGCGCTGATGGCGCGCAAAGCCGCCGAGGCAATCGTCGCGGCGGGCTACGGCGTCGTCTACGGCGGCGGGGGCGTCGGTTTGATGAAGATCGTCGCCGACGCGGCGCTCGCATCCGGCGGCGAGGTGATCGGCGTCATTCCGCACGCGCTGGCGCGTACCGAAATGGCGCATCAAGGCTTGACCGAGCTGCACGTCGTCTACGACCATGCACGAGCGCAAAGCGCTGATGGAGGATCTCAGCGACGCCTTCGTCGCGCTTCCCGGCGGTTTCGGCACGATGGACGAGTTCTGCGAAGTCTTGAGTTGGCGGCAGCTTCGCATCCACGACAAACCGATCGGACTGCTCAACTATCGCGGCTACTACGATGCATTGCTGGCGCTCTTCGACTCGATGGTACGCGAAGGCTTCGTCGGTCCATATACCCGCAGGCTCTTCATCGATGCGACGACGATCGACGAACTGCTCGACGGAATGTTCGCCGAGAAGAATCTTCCCTAGCCGTTCGGCAAGCTCAGGGCGACGAGGTCGGGCTATTCCGCGAGCGCCGTTGTGAGGATGCGCTCCTGCTCGACGGCGTGCTGGCCCGCGTATCCTTCGCTCGGGCTTGCGCGGTAGCCGCGTCCGATGTACTCGATGTCGAAGCCGTCGCGTTTCCCTTCGAGAAGCCGGCGGCGCACGAAGGCGCGCGCCCCCATGTTCTTGGGCTCCTCTTGCACCCAGACGATTTTCTTCAGGCGCGGGTAGCCGCCGATGACGCGATTGATCTCGGCAACCGGCAGCGGTGCGAGCAGCTCGATGCGCGCGATCGCCGTCCGCTGCAGCGATCCGATACGCGGCGTGAGTAGCAAGATCGTGGTAAATCTTTCCGCTGCAGAGAATCAGCCGCTCGACCTTGTCGCGATCGATCGCGCGCGGATCGTCGATCACCGGAGCGAAGCTGCCTGAGGCCATTTCGTCGAGCGTCCCGGCGGCGCTCTCGGCACGCAAGAGCGACTTCGGCGTCATGATGACCAGCGGTACGGCGATCGGCGAGCGTGCCTGCATCCGCAGCAAGTGATAGTAGTTGCTCGGCGACCGACGGCGAGGCGACGCGCAGATTTCCTTCGGCGACGAGCTGCAGGAAACGCTCGAGGCGCGCGCTCGAATGTTCCGGGCCGCCGCCTTCGTAGCCGTGCGGAAGCAGCAGCGTGAGACGCGACGTCTGCCCCCACTTCGCCTGCCCGGCCGCGATGAACTGATCGACGACGATCTCCGCGCCGTTGAAGAAGTCGCCGTACTGCGCTTCCCATAGGACCAGCGCCTCGGGCTGCTGCGTCGAGTAGCCGTACTCGAAACCCATGCACGCGTATTCGGAGAGCGGGCTGTTGCGAATCTCGAAGGAAGCTTGCCGCTCTGCAAGATGCTGCAGCGGAATCCAAACCGCATGCGCGCCGAGCCTGCGCCGAGCTGAGTCGAAGCGTGGAAGACCGCGTGGCGATGGCTAAACGTGCCGCGCTCGGTATCTTGACCGGTCAGGCGAATCGGCGTGCCGGTCGTCAGCAGCGATGCGAAGGCGAGCGATTCCGCCGTTCCCCAATCGACGACGCCTTTCTCGGCGATCGTGGCGCTGCGCCGCTCGAATTGAGTGCGAAGCTTTCGGTTGAGCGTGAAGCCGGGCGGCACCGCGATCAGCGCCTCGCTCCATGCGACGAGCGTGCGCGCGATCGACCGAAGGCAGCACCGTTCCGTCGAAGGTGTTGCTGCCCGAGAGCTTGCGCCCCGTGAATGTGCGATGCCAGCGCGCCTTTGACGGCACGGCGCGCCTGCTTGGAGACGCTCCGTCGCTTCGTCGACCATCGCTGCGCGCTGCTCCGCCGTGAGAACTCCTTGATTCACGAGCTTGTTCGCGAAGAGCTCGCGCACGGTCGGATGGTTCTTGATCCGTTCGGCCATCTGCGGCTGCGTGTAGGCCGGTTCGTCCTGCTCGTTGTGGCCGAAGCGCCGATAGCCGATGAGATCGATGAGCACGTCGCGGCCGAACGCGCGGCGAAAATCGATGGCCAGGTGCACGGCCGCGATGCACGCGTCGACGTCGTCGGCGTTGACGTGCACGATCGGAACGTCGAAGCCCTTCGCCAAGTCCGAAGCGTAACGCGTCGAGCGCGCATCGGACGGATCGGTCGTGAAGCCGATTTGATTGTTCGCGATGAGATGAATCGTGCCGCCGGTTTCGTAGCCCGGCAGCGACTGCATGTTGAAGACTTCCGAGACGATGCCCTGACCGGTAAAGGCGGCGTCGCCGTGAATGAGAATCGGGACCGCGCGCTTGTGATCTTGGGAGGGCCGGCCATGCGAGTGATCGGTCTGCAACGCGCGCGCGCTGCCTTCGACGACCGGATCGACCGCTTCCAGGTGGCTCGGATTGTGAGCCAGCGTGACCTTGATCGCCTTTCCCTTCGAGGTCGTAAACGTTCCGGTCGCGCCGTGATGGTACTTGACGTCGCCCATCACGTCGTCGTCGCCGAGATTGCCGCGGTACTGCGCCGCTTCGAACTCGGTCATGACTTCTTCGTACGGAAGGTTGACGACGTGCGCGATCACGTTGAGGCGTCCGCGATGCGCCATACCGAGAACCGCAGTCGCCGACGCCGTCGTCGGCGAGCATGTCGAGCATTTCCTCGAGCATCGGCACCATGACGTCGAGCCCTTCGCCCGAGAACGTCTTCTGCCCGAGGAACGTCTTGCGCACGTAGCGATCGAATGCTTCGACTTGCGTGAGGCGCTCGAGAAACTCGATCTGGCGCTGCGGCGATTGCTTGATCTTGTTGCGCCCCGACTCGATGTAATCGCGCAGCCAGACGCGCTGATTCGCGTTGGAGATGTGCTCGATCTCGTACGCAATCGTCGAGCTGTACGTTTCCTTGAGGTGCGGCAGCACCTCGGCGAGCGTGTTGCCGGGAACCTTCACGCGAAGTACGCCGGCGGGAATCGCGCTCTGCAGCGCCGGCGTGAGGCCGTAGGTCTGCGGCTCGAGCGACGGCGTCGCCGACCGGCTCGGCGCCGAGCGGATCGAGATTTGCGGCAAGATGACCGTGCCGGCGATACGCCGAGACGATCGCCATGCCGGCAGCAACGGCGCGCAGCATCTCATCCGACGGCTGCGCGGGCGCGCCGCCGACGGGCGCAAGCGCAACTTGCGGCAGCGGCGCCGCCTGCAATCCGAGCGATGCGAAGATCGCTTCGTAAAACTCGTCCTTGCCTTGCAGCAGTTCGTCGACGCGGCGCAAATACTCGCCGGACTGCGCGCCTTGAATGACGCGGTGATCGTAGGTGCTCGTGATCTGCATCACTCGAGAAACGCCGAGCAGACGGAGCGACTGTTCGTTGGCGGTTGCGAATCCCGGCGGGATAACCGATCGCGCCGGTCGCGATGATCGCGCCTTGTCCGGCCATTAAGCGCGGCACCGATGCAATCGTGCCGATGCCGCCGGGATTGGTCAGCGTGAACGAAGCGCCTTGCAGATCGTCGGCGCCGAGCTTGTTCTCGCGCGCCTTGGCGACGAGCTCTTCGTACTTCGCGCGAAACGCAGCAAAATCGAGCGCGTCGGCGTCGCGGATCACCGGCACGACCAAAGATCGCGTGCCGTCCTTGCGTTCGGTGTCGACCGCAAGACCGAGATGAATTCCCGGCTCCAGCCGCGCCGGCGCGCCGGACTCGTCGCGGCGAAACGAATAGGTAATGAAAGGAAGCTCGTGCGCCGCGCGCGCGAGCGCGTAAGCGATCACGTGCGTGAACGAGATGCGCTCGCTGCGCCCCGCCGCTCGGATCGCCCCGTTGAGCTCTTTGCGCCGCGCGTCGAGCACGTCAACCGGCACGCTGCGAAAACTCGTCGCCGTGGGAATCGCAGAGGCTCTGCTCCATGTAGCCGCTCAGCGCGGCGGCCGGCCCTTTGAGCGGCATGAGCTTCGCGTTCGGGGGAATCGGCGCAGGCAATCGGCGCGGCCGTTGCCGCACGGCGCGCGCTCTGCGACTGCGCCAGCACGTCGGACCGCAGGATCAGGCCGTTCGGTCCCGAGCCGCGGACGAGTGCGAGATCGACGCCGAGCCGCTGCGCGATCCGGCGCGCCGGGGCGTCCGCGATTCCGTCACCGGCATGAAGCGATCGGCGGATGGAGCGGCGCGGGCGCCGGCGTCGCAACGCCGTTTTGCGCGGTTGGCGGCAGCGGGCGCCGCGCCGTCTTCCTTCGATGCATCGATTTCGGCAAGCAACGACCCGACGGCGACCGTCTCGCCCTCGCGCGCAAGAATTCGCGTCACGACGCCCGACGCGGTTGCCGGAACTTCAACGTCGACTTTGTCGGTCGTCACCTCGACGAGCGGATCGCCCTCGGCGACGAATTCGCCGACGCCCTTGCGCCATTCGACGATCGAGCCTTCGGTGACCGATTCTCCCATCTCAGGGAGCGTCACGCTGACGAGCGTCTGTTCCAAAACAGCGTTCATCTTATCTTTTCGAAGGCCGGGGGCCTACGGCTGCGATGTTCCGTTTGGCTAGAAGTACTTCGCGGGGAGCGGAGCCGTCGAAACCAGCGCGTTCTTTCGAAAGTGCGGTCGTCGATGGAGCAGGACGAAAGCGGCGACGTCGTAGGCCGCAGCGAGCGAGAGCGAGCCCGGCGCGTCCGCAGGCATGTTGTAGCGCACGAAGCCGGTCATGCGGTCGATGTGCGCCATGCCGGCGCCGTCGTTGAACGAGCGCGAACCCCAAAGCGGCGGATAGACTTGCGAAACGCCTTGCCCATCGGCCCGGTGACAGGCGACGCACCTTTCCGTATAGAGCGCGGCGCCGCGCGCGACGCTCGGCGAAGCTTTCGGCAGCGGTTCGATGTAACGATCGGATGCAGGCTGCGTTGCGCCGATCGGCGTTCCACGCGAGAGCCACGCAATGTATGCAACGATCGCGATCATCGGCTTGCTGCTATAGCCTGGCGCTCGGCCGTTCATGCTGTAGAGAAAACACTCGGCAATCCGATCTTGCAGCGCGATGACGCGATGGGCCCGCTTGTTCCACTGCGGGAAAGCGCCCGTAAACGCCGACGAAGCTGCCGCCGCGCGGTTGGGTGCCGGCTGCGACGTGGCAATCGGCGCACGAAAGATCGGCGCGCACGTACGACTTCATTAAGTGGTGCGTCTGCACGATGAGGTCGTGTCCGTGGGCGATCGATTCGCCAACGGGTCCGGTGGGGAGCGCTCGCGGATCGTAAGCGCCGGCGTTCTGTGAGGTCTGGCCCGAACACGCAGCGAGCGCGAGGATCGTTCCGAGAATCCAACGGATCAAATTAACTAGAGTCTCCTTTTGCGCGTCCGGGCTCTGATATTCCCAACTCGGAGCGGCCGGTCCCGTCGCGCAGGGGCAAACAGCCGTTCGAGGATTCGGTCCCGGCGGCGGTCAAGACTGGGCCAAGATGATTGCGCCGGAGATCGACCCGACGCAGCCGGCTTCCGAGAGGTTGAGCCGCCGCCTTTTCGTCGGAATCTCGGGCGCAGTCACGGTGGCCGCATCGGCGCCGGTTTTAGCGCAGGAGCCGCTCGGGCAGCCGCATCCGCCGCTCGTGCCGGAGAACGATCCAGCGATTGTCGTCGAACGCGTCGAGCTCAAGCGCCCCGATGCGATCGTTACCGCGTATGCCGCATGGCCGATCGCGGCGGCGCCGGAGACGCCCTCCGTTGTCGTGATCATGCACGTCTGGGGCGTCGATACTTCGATTCGCGATGTCGTGCGGCGACTTGCGAAAGCCGGATTTGCGGCGATTGCACCCGACCTCTACGCGCACTTGCGCGCCCCGAGCGGAGATGGCGCGACCGACTACACGATCTTTCGCCCCTACGCACAGCGGCTCGACCGCCAAGAGTGGTTGGGCGACGTCCGCGCCGCCGCGCTCTGGCTGCGCGAAAAGTTTCCCGCCACCAAGACCGGGATCACGGGCTTCTGCATGGGCGGCCGCCTCGCGTTGACCGCGGCGGTCGAAGAGGGCGAACTCTTCTCCGTCGTCGCACCGTTTTACGGCGACGTCGCTCACGTCGATCCCAAAGCGATTCACATTCCCGTCTGCGGGAGCTACGGCGGTCGCGATACGGGCATCCCGCCTGAGAAGGTTGGGGAATTTACGGCCGCGTTGACCGTTCCCAACGACGTCCGCATCTACGATCAAGCGGGCCACGCGTTTTTCGACGATCAGCGTTCTTCCTACGTAGCGTCGGCTGCGACCGACGCCTGGAAACGCACGATCGCATGCTTTGAAAAGTATTTAAGCGCAGGCACGCGATGACCGTTGCCGAGGCGCTCGCGCTTTTTCTTTTCGGCGGCGCCGTAGGAGCTGCAATCGCATGGCTGGCGGCGCGTTCCGAACATGCCGCGCTTCGCGCGAGCCTCGCGCATGCCGAGCGCGCCGGAGAAAAGGCGGTTGAATCGCTGGTGGAACGCGCAAAAAACGAGCTTCGCGACGCGACCGCGACGCGCGCGGGCGAGCGCGTCGGCGAACTGCTCTCGCCCGTGGCGCAGAAGCTGGGCGACTTCGACCGTCTCCTCGGCGAGCTCTTAGGCCGCACGAATCAGCTCGAAAGCGCGACGGCCAATCTCACGACGCAAACGTCGACGCTCGTCACGGCGCTGCGCAACCCGGCATCGCGCGGCAAATGGGGAGAGATGCAGCTGCGCAACGTTGTCGACAAGGCCGGGATGCTCGCGCACTGCGATTTCTCCGAACAACAGACGGTCGCGCTCGAGGAGGCGCGCGTTCGTCCGGACATGACGATCAATCTTCCCGAAGGGCGCTGCGTCTTCGTCGATGCCAAGGCTCCGATCGATGCGATGCAGGCGGCGCTCGAGGCCGTCGACGACGATGCGCGCCGATTACTCGTCAAACAGCACGCCCGCGCGTTACGCGATCACGTCGACGCGCTCGCCCGGCGCGGTTATCATACGGCCAAAGGTTCGGCCGATTACGTCGTCATGTTCGTCGCGGGTGAGGCGTTCTTGAGTTCCGCCTGCAACGACGATCCGATGCTCATCGAATATGCGCTCGATAAAGGCGTCCTCGTTACCGGGCCGCTCACGCTCATCAGCTTGCTGCGAACCTTTGCGATGGGATGGCAGGCGCTGCGTCAGGAAGAGAATGCCAGACGCATCGCAACGATCGGGCGAGTGCTCTACGAGCGCGCGCTGAAGTTCTCCGAACACCTCGTCGAGGTTCGCAAACATCTCGAACGCTCGGTCAACGCCTTCAACGGCGCGGTGAGCTCGTACGAAACGAAGCTGCTTCCGCAAGGACGCAAGCTGAAGGACGAAGCCGCGCTCGGCGGCGACGACCTCGCCGAAATCCCGCCGATCGACGTCGTGCCGCGCGAGATTACCGCGCTCGACGCCGCACAGTCAACGCAGTTGCGGCGTCGCGCCTGAGGCGTGATCGGCCTTCCAGGCCTTGAGCGCCGTCAGCGTGTTTTGGACGTGCAGCGAGGGATCGAGGCTCGTGTACGTATAGACGATCGTTCCGTCCGGTGCGATGACGTATGAAGTCCTGTTCGCGTACTCCGGGTGCTGTGGCAGAACGGCGTCGTAGGTCTTCATCACCGTCCCGCTCGTATCGGCCGCGACGGCGAACTTGCTGCGGCATTCGCTGACGGAAAACTTTTGCAGCTTGTCGAGCGGGTCGTGCGACACGCCGATCACGGTCGCGCCGAGGGCTTTGTATTGATCGATCGCGTCGGCAAACTCGTGCGCTTCGACGGTGCAGCCCGGCGTGAACGCAGCCGGATAGAAGTAGAGCACGACCGGACCTTTCTTCAGCGCCTCCGCCAAGTTGAAGGTAAAGACGTTTCCTCCCTGCGTCGCCTGCAGCGTAAAATTGGGCGCCTTCGTACCAATCGAAAGCGCGGCCGATGCCGAGACCGGGAACATCATTGTGGCGACTGCCGCGGTCGTTAATACATTGCGAATCATCATCGAAGCCCTTCCCACCTTTCGCCGTTATACTCCTCCACGTTTATACCTCGCTCCAAACCGGCAGCCACGCTGGGCGGCGCGATTGCCGACGTTCATTTCTTTTCCCTTCGTCGGCTTTTGAATATTCACGAGGCCGTGTCACTTGGCGAAGCCGGCGGTGCGAGTTCGGCGCGCAGCCCTTCGCCGAGCGTCTTGCGAGCCTTCTCGACCGTCGAAACTCCGGCGGGCTCCCACGGCTCCCACTCCTCCCAACCAAGAAATTGCGAGAGCAGCCGGAAGCCGAAGCCTACAAAGAATGCAACCGCAGTCGCCGGAATCGTCGCAAGCCCGAACGCCTGATTGCAGATTATATACGTCATTCCGGTCAGGACGGCAGCCAAGACAAAGAACTCACCGCGCACGAGCTGCTTGGGCACGACGTTGCATGCGACGTCGATGATCCATCGTCCGGCGGTAGTTGCGATCACTCCGATGATCACCGCAGCGAAATAACCCAAGTTGGCAGCCAGCGCTGCCTGAACGCCGACAATGGCATACCACGGCAGCGAAAACGCGGTCATGAACTGGAAGAGGCCATCTTTAAATCGCTGTGCGCTGCGGAAGTCAATGACGAGCGCCAGTCCCGCGGCGGCGAGGCACAAGATCAAATACCACGGGTTTTCGAGCGGCGCGGGCACTTTGTTCACGAGGACGTCACGAATAATGCCGCCGCCGATTCCACCGGCGTACGCCAGAATAATGACGCCGATGACCGTGAAGTTCTTGTAGTGGTCCGGACGTCGGGCGAGCAGCGCACCGTTAAACGCATTCGTCGTCGCCGCAATCAGCGAAATGACGTCGACGGTGGTAAGAGTCCAAATACCGAACTTCGAGAGCATGAGAGGGGTCATGGCATGCAATTCATCCCGTAGACGCCGGAGCGACGGTACGCTGAAAGTAGAAACGGAGCATGAGGCTAACGAGGAACTGGACGATAAAATACGTCAACACGGTGGGGGCGACAAGCGTATCCGGGAAGCTCGCCGTAGCGATCACCGCGCACGTGCCGATATTCCGAAGTGCGGTCGCAATGCTGAGCGTTCTCTGGTACTCGCGCTGGGGCGCGCCGAGAAACCATCCAGTGCCCAGCGAAAGCAGCACGAGCACGAGCATCGCCAACATGCCGCGCGAACCGTAAACCGACGCGACGGCCTTGACGAGCGTGGGGCCGAGCATGACGAGCAGCACTATCACGGCGGCAAAAAACAGGAGTACGAGCGGCCGCTGTAATTTCGCCGCAAGCGCTGGAGCACGATCTGCCACCAAGATCCCGATCAGCAGCGGAACGAGCTGGAAGATGCCCAGGGTGATGAGAAGTTGCACGAACGGCACGTGTGCTGCGACGTCCGGCGGGAAGATGCAACGCGCCGTCAAGGGAATCGTCACGATCGACAGTGCAGGCATGACGAACGCGAGCGCCGCGGCAAACCCAAGGCTCCCCCCTGGTTTTCGCCCAGCCGCTCGAACCAAGAACGGAACGCCCGGCGCAATCGCCATCAACAGAAAGCCGATAGCGACTTGCGCGTCCAGCCTGAAGACCCGAACGAGCAGTACGCCCAAGAGGGGGACGATGATGAAATTTGCAAGCAGAGCGCGGGCGAACAGACCGTAACTCTTCAAAGCGGTCATGAGGTGTTCGCGGTTGATTTCCAACCCGGCGTTTAACATGATCGAAACCAACATCACGATCGCGACAACTTTCGTCGGGTTCACGATCCCTCCAGGACGGCACGGCGAGTCAGGCGGCGCTCGGCGCCCGCCGAGTGCGACTTCATTGCGGCCTCAGTTTGCGCCTTCATTGCTTGAGGTGCCGTGTTTTAAGGACCTTAAGGCAATGAAATCGTGCGTCGAAATGCACTTATTGGATAGCCCCTACGGTGCCGATGCGGTATGCTCTTGTTCCCAATCGAAGCCTCGGAGGGCTTCGACCTTTTCTCCTTTTGAACAAAGCAAACCGTACCGAGAAAGGTTTCGAAAAAACATGGCCGCAAAGAAACCCAATATCCTCATACTCTGGGGCGACGATATCGGCATATGGAACATCAGCAAGTTCAGCAACGGCATGATGGGGTACCGGACCCCGAACATCGACCGCGTTGCAAACGAAGGCGCCCTTTTCACCGACTACTACTCGCAGCAGAGCTGCACCGCGGGCCGGGCCTGTTTTATCACCGGCCAGAACCCGATCCGCACCGGTCTCACGAAGGTCGGCATGCCCGGCGCCACGGTCGGCCTGCAGCCGGAAGACCCGACCATCGCCGAGTTGCTCAAGCCGCAGGGCTACGCCACCGGCCAGTTCGGCAAAAACCATCTGGGTGATCGCAACGAATTTCTGCCGACCGCGCACGGTTTCGACGAATTCTTCGGCAACCTGTACCACCTCAACGCCGAGGAAGAACCCGAACTCCCCGACTATCCCAAAGACCCCAAGTTCAAAGCCATGTTCGGGCCGCGCGGCGTGCTGGATTGTAAGGCGACCGACAAAGACGACCCGACCGTCGACCCGCGCTGGGGACGCGTCGGAAAGCAGACGATCGTCGACACCGGTCCGCTCACCAAAAAGCGCATGGAGACCGTGGACGAGGAGATCACGGCTCGCGCACTCGCGTGGATGGAGAAGCAGGCCAAGGCCGACCAGCCGTTCTTCCTCTGGTACAACTCCACGGCCATGCATTTCAGGACGCACGTTGCGGAAAAGAACCTCGGCAAGAGCGGCCAGGATCCGTATAGCGATCGCATGGTCGTGCACGACGAGCAGATCGGCATGATGCTCAATAAGCTCGACGAGCTCGGTATCGCCGACAACACCATCGTCATGTACTCCACCGACAACGGTCCGGAGAACGACACCTGGCCCGACGGCGCCAACACGCCATTCCGCGGGCAGAAGGACTCCAACTGGGAAGGCGGCTGGCGCGTGCCGTGCTTCATCCGCTGGCCCGGCACGATCAAGCCCGGTTCGGTCTTTAACGGCATCGTCTCGCACATCGACATGTTCCCGACGTTGCTGGCGGCCGCCGGGAATCCGGACGTGACCAAACAATTGCTGGACGGATGTACCGTAGGCGGCAAGAAGTTCCACGTCCATCTCGACGGCTTTAACCAGATCCCCTACTTCAGCGGGCAGGTGCCGGAAAGTCCGAGACCAGGCCTCATGTACTTTAGCGACGACGGCGACGTAATTGCAGTGCGGATCGGAGATTGGAAGATGAATCTGTCGTTACAACGCGCCAACCAAATGAATCAGTGGGCGGAGCCATTCGATAAGCTCCGGTTGCCGCACATCGTGAGCTTGCGCCGCGATCCCTTCGAACGGGCCGACTTCAACTCGAACACCTACTGGGATTGGATGGTCGATCACGCGCCACAACTCTACCTAATGCAGGGCTTTGTGGCGCAGCAGATCGCAGACTTCGAAAAGTTCCCGCCGCGCCAGAAACCCGCCTCGTTCAACCTTGACTCCGTGATGGAGCAGATAAAGACGCCGCACGGCTAGGATCAACTAGCCGGCAGAAGCCTTTCCATACCGCGTTGAATCGACGCGGTATGGAAGGCTCGAATACCGATGTTGCCGCGCAGGTGAGTGCTTTTTACGAAAGGCACCCCTACCCGCCGCCCGTGGACGACCTGGAAGCGTACCGTCGGACGTGGGATGACCAACGCCGGCGAGCCGATTCGCATCTCTTCTGGCCGGCGCAGCCCTACCGCGACCACCGCAGTATACTCGTTGCCGGCTGCGGTACGACGCAGGCCGCCCATTACGCGCTACGCTGGCCGCGCGCCCACGTCATCGGGATCGACGTCAGCGCAAGCAGCATCGCGTTCACGCAAGAGTTAAAGCGCAAATACGCGCTCGATAATCTCGAGGTGCACCAACTCTCATTGGAACGCGCCGGCGACCTGGCACAAAACTTCGAATACGTCGTCTGCACCGGCGTGCTGCATCACCTGCCCGATCCCGACGCAGGTCTGCGGGCCCTGCGCGACGTGCTCGAACCGCGCGGCGCCCTGCACGTGATGGTCTACGCGCCCTACGGCCGTGCGGGAATCTATATGCTGCAAGATTATTGCCGGCGTTTGGGGATCGGCCCAACCGAATCCGAAATCCGCGACCTCGCCGCGAGCCTTAAAGCCCTCCCCTCGGACCATCCTCTCGCGCCGCTCCTGCGCAACTCGCCCGACTTCGCGGACGAAGCTGGGTTAGCCGACGCGCTGCTCCATCCTCAGGACCGGCCCTACTCGGTGCCGCAGCTCATGGATTTCCTCGATCGCGCCGGCTTGGAATTCGGGCGCTGGGTACGCCAGGCGCCGTATCTGCCGTGGTGCGGCGCACTTGCGACGACACCTCATCATTCCGACCTGGTTAAGCTAACTCCGCAAGCCCAATATGCCGCAATCGAATTGTTCCGCGGGACGATGGTTCGCCACACTCTCATTGCTTATCGAAGCGATTGTACGCAGGACGCTCGCATCGATCTCAGTGGCGATGCGTGGCTCGACTATAGGCCGATTCGCCTGCCCGATACGCTCACGGTGCGCGAGCGAGTCCCGGCCGGATCGACCGCGGTGCTGATCAATCGCAATCACACGTACACCGATCTTTATCTGCCGATCGATGCACGTCGGGAAAAGCTGCTGGCCGGCATCGACGGAGAACGCACGATCGCGCAGATCTGTCGCGACAAGAACGATCGGGATTTAGCGCGCGCCTTCTTTGCGCAGCTCTGGCGATGGGATCAGGTTGTGTTCGATACCTCCCTAAAATGACTATTCCGTTTGCACCGTGGAATCCGTTCACGTCTTTCGTCGCGGCCGTTAGCTGGATTTCTCCTCATCGCCGTAAATGAGCGCGGTTTTTGTCGTCCCGTCTGAAAGCCAATCCCACAGCGGCACCTGAAGCGCCTTGAAGAAATCGTCCGCAGCCGACTGCGCTTTTTCTTCCTTCTCGATCCCAAGGACGTGGGTCGAGTATCCAAACTCCGCCACCAGCGGTTCGAATGCGTCCGGAATCGGGCGAGCCCAAACGGCGAGCGTCGCATGGGCTGTGACGCCGTGACCGAACGAAAAATTCCCAAGCGTCGCTTGAAGCTCGAAGACCTTCGCTCCGGCCACGATCGATAGCGTCTCGTTGGGATCCAACCCCAGCGTCGTCAAGTGAGGGAGGGCATCCGCCAATCGCGAGATCGGAACCTCCACCTCAATGTTTGGGAACTCCACAATGACGTTGTTGGAGTAGATGCTGCGCATGGTCCCGGGTGTCTCCCCGCGGATCAGCTCTTCCTTAAACTTCTTCTTTTGCAGTTTGGTAAACGTCGTGTTCGTGTCGAATCCTGCAGCCTTGCCGTATTCCGGTGCTCGGCACTTGAACGTCAACTCCCAACTTTCGTCCGGCCACCCGCCCTGCCGGATTTGCCGAACGCGAAAGATGAGCTTGTTACGCCGGAGATCTTGGTTCTTCGTATCGTAGAACTGCACGATCCGGAGCTGCGAATCGATCGACTCGACGGGCTCGTAACGAACGCCAAGTTTCTTCGCACTGCTTTCCAGCAGTTCGTTGAACTCGAGAAGGGAGCGTCGAGTGGGGAACTTCTCGGGCTTGAGCAGCAGCTTGAATTCACGATGAGTTACGAGCGGCGTCGCAGCCGGACTTTCTTTACTCACAGTCTTACTCCTAAATAGAAAATGAATTTTTACTTGTGACCGAGATGGGCTAATGCGTCGCGCAGCGGCGCGCTCGATATCTGCATGAGCCCCTGGAACGGCGAGTACATTTCGATCATGATGAAGACGGCTCCGGAAACGGCTAACGCGCAGAGCGCCAGCGCGGTAATAACGGTGGCGTTCCACGGCGAGAAGATGCCGAAGCCGATAAACGTAATCGTGAACCAAAAGATCAGTAAAACCAGCAGCGGGATGGAGATCGACGCCGCGGTTTGCTCGAACATCAGCCAACGAGTCTGCGCGAGATTCATTACCAACCCCATCGCTTCAGGCTTGAGCGTGGTCTGAAGGTCGCTCTTCGGTGAGAGTCCCCCAATTTCATCAAAAAGAGCTTCTGCCCCAACCGCTGGTCCTAAGTGAGGCGCGCTCGAGCCTTCTTCGGGCCAGATTCGATTTAACGCTTGCTGGACGGTATTGCGAAGCGCGCGTCTTGGAGCAGTTGCCCCCGGCCCGTAATGCGCGAGCACGCGGTCGAGCAAAACAACCTTCGAAGAAACATCGAGGAGTTCGCTGCGCTGAGCATTGTACGAACTTGTTGCTGAGGCAACCAATAAACCCAAAACCAGGCCCGCCATCGTCCCGATGATGCCGAGACCAATCTCGAGAAGGTGCCGCGAATCGTCGCTCATGTGATGGCCCGGCAAGGCGTTGCGAAGGCGCATCCCAAGTAACGCTCCACCAAACAGGCACGCGAACGTGATCAGGCCAATTCCAATTGAACTCATTGCAGGCTACTCTAGAATCCTACCATGTCCGAGGTCAGAAGCTAAAGAGGAGTCGGCAGCGAAAAGCCTGCCGCATGGCGATCCGAAAGAAGGAGTCGACGTTCGATCTCTGGGTCGATGTCGCTTCCGTCATTCTGATCTCGGCGGCTACCGTGCTGACGGCGTGGTGCGGATACGAGTCGGCACGGTGGACCGCGATCCAGACCAGGCAGTACAACGAAGCTTCGGCCCAAAGAGTAGCAGCCGCCGTGGCTTCCGACCGCGCCAATACACTCGAAATCGTCGACGTCACGATGTTTCTTCAGTACGTCGCTGCCGTCGCGGCGGGGCGCACCGATGAAGAGGCGTTTATTTATCGGCGGTTCCGCCCCGAGATGAGGGGCGCGGTCAACGCATGGCTTGCTACCAAGCCACTGAAGAATCCGGGCGCGCCGTCCTCTCCGTTCGCCATGCCGCAGTACCACTTGCTTACCGGCGCACAAGCCGCACGATTAAACGCCCTTTCAGCGGCGAGTTTCGAAACCGCCACGAATGCCAACGAGCTGGGCGATGCGTACGTGCGTCTCACGGTGATCTTTGCCGCGGTTTCGTTCCTCGCCGGCATCAGCACGAAATTCCGATTCCCGAGTCACATCGTCATCGTCGTAACCGGCTTCGGAGTATTGATTTTCGGACTCCTCCGAATGATCGAGTTACCGATTCGTTAAGCGGAAAGACGCGATCGGCCGTCGACCGCCTGCGTAATGGTAACCTCGCTCGTCCGCGTGATACCAGCTTCGTGTCGCCTTTTCCGCTGGTGTGCGGCGCTTAACGCCACGTTAAGGCGGCGTGTCTCTATCCCCAAGCGTGAAAGTGCAATTTTAGGATACGGTGCGCGCCGGCTTTTCTGCTAGCCTATGAGAATCACTTGCTTCGCCTCGCGCCCGAGGGAGAGGACTCTTTATGCCCAGTCAGAGCGCGCCGAATATCGTCGCCATCATGGCCGACGACATCGGCTGGTTTAACGTCGGTGCCTATCATCAGGGAATGATGGCGAGCCGAACGCCGAATCTCGATCGTCTCGCATCTGAGGGAATGCGATTCACCGACTACTACGCGGAGGCCAGTTGCACGGCCGGTCGTGCGAATTTCATCACCGGCGAGCTTCCAATTCGGACCGGCTTGACCACGGTCGGACAGGCAGGAGCGAAGGTTGGGATGCCCGATGAAGCGCCCACCATCGCGACGGCTCTGCGGGCGATGGGGTACGCTACTGGTCAATTCGGAAAGAACCATCTCGGCGATCTCAATCAATATTTGCCGACCGTTCACGGCTTCGACGAATTTTTTGGCTACCTATACCACCTCGACGCTATGGAAGATCCGGCGCATCCAAACTATCCGCCCGCACTCAAAGACAAGATCGGCCCCCGCAATATGGTCCATAGCTGGGCTACCGATAAAGACGATCCGACGGTCGACCCACGATGGGGAAAGGTGGGAAAGCAGCGGATCGAGGATGCGGGAACGCTCTACCCGGAGCGTATGAAAACCGTCGATGACGAGATCTTAAGCAACGCGCTTACATTTATCGACAAAGCAAAATCGAGCAACAAACCGTTCTTTGTTTGGCTCAACCCAACCCGTATGCACGTCGTCACACATCTTTCAGATAAATATCAAAAAATGCGGACGCCGGAAAACGGCTGGTCAGAATCGGAAGCCGGAATGGCACAACTCGACGACATCGTCGGCGCCGTCATGAAAAAACTCAAGGACGATGGCCTCGATGAGAACACCATCGTTATGTTCACGACGGACAACGGCACTGAGAACTTTACCTGGCCGGACGGTGGTCAGACGCCTTTCGCCGGCGGCAAAGGCACCGTGCTCGAAGGGGGCTTCCGCTCACCGTGCATCGTACGCTGGCCTGGTAAGGCCCCTGCCGGAAAAGTTGAGAATGGAATTTTCTCGGGGATGGATTGGTTTCCAACCTTCGTCGCGGCAGCGGGAAACCCAAATATCGTCGACGAGCTAAAGAACGGAAAGCAGCTCGGGGACCGGACGTACAAAGTGCACCTCGACGGTTACAATCAGCTGGATCTCATTACCGGGAAAGGGGCATCGAACCGGCACGAGATCTTTTACTTTGCCGAAGGTACCCTCGGCGCGGTGCGCGTCAACGACTACAAATACCGCTTTGTCGATCAGCCGAGTGGATGGCTTGGCGGCACGGTTAAGGTAGACTGGCCGATCCTCACCAACCTCCGTCTCGATCCGTTCGAGCGGACCGGAATGGGCGGCTCACTCAACTACTATCATTTCTTCGTCTACCAGTTCTGGCGGTTCGTGCTCGTCCAAGGCGTTGTAGCGAAGCTCGCGGAAACGGCGATCGATTTCCCACCGATGCAGAAGGGCGCATCGTTTAACCTCGACGAGATCAAGGCAAAGATCGCAAAGGCTGCGGCCGCGCACGCTGCCGGCTCGTAAACGCCCCGATCACACGGAGGCGAGCGTCTTTTAAAGGCGCTCGCTTTTTTATAGTCAGACTAGTTGGCTACGCAGCGAAAGCCGACATGTGACATGCCGGTGTCGACCGCTTGCGGCGAACGAGCCGCGGGCCGAAAGCGTAAACAGTAGCTGGGCGAGCAGAGAAACGATCCGCCCTTGAGCACCTTGCGCGGGATGCGCGTTCCCGGCTGGCAGGGATCGAAGCTTCGTTCGCGCAGATCGCCGGCACAGCACGGCGATTGCGCGACTGCGCGGTCGGCCACGTACCAATCGCTCGTCCATTCCCAAACGTTGCCCGCCATATCGTAAAGTCCGTATCCGTTGGGCGCAAACTTCCCAACCGGCATCGTGCGAGGTCCGCCACGCGCTGTGCTCTTCCACGGAAACTCGCCTTGCCAAGTATTGGCTGCCGGCTTTCCGCCGGGTTCCATCTCGTCGCCCCAGACGAAGTCTTTCCCGTCGAGCCCACCGCGCGCGGCGAACTCCCACTCGGCTTCGGTTGGCAGACGTTTGCCGGCCCAGTGCGCGTACGATTCGGCATCTTCATACGCTACGTGCACGACGGGATGATCGGGTCGAGAATCGATCGAGCTCCCCGGACCGTCGGGATGCTTCCAACACGCGCCGGGAGTCCACGACCACCATTGTGAGTAGTCCCTCAGGTTGACCGGGCCGGCGGTCATGTGAAACACGAGCGCACCGGGAACCAAATTTTCTACGGGGGCTCCGGGAAAGTCGGCGGGATCCAGCTCGCGCTCGGCGACCGTAACATAACCCGTCCTACGAACGAACTTCGAAAACTCGGCATTGGTAACCGTGTACGGCTCTATCCAGAAGCCCTCAACAAGAACATCGCGAACCGGCGCTTCCTCGGGATAGAAGTTATCGGATCCCATGCGAAAGGCTCCGCCTTCAATCCAAACCATACGTTCGCGCTTCAGTTCTATCATCTGTGTACGCTATTTTAAGCGTTATGGATGGCGGAGGGCAAGGAGCGGCAGGGCGGCGACACCAACGATGATGAGATTTTTCTTATGCAGAAGCGCAATTTCGTCAATCGCACACCGCACGGTTTAGGACCCGGTCTCGTCTCAGGTGCCTCCGACGCCGATCCGACGACCGTGGCGAGCCTCGCAGTGGTCGGCGCAAGTACGGGCTACATGCTCTCTTGGCTGGTGGTTCTTCTGCTGCCGATGATCGCAGTAATCCAGAGCATTGCAGCAGCGATCGGCGCGATATCTCCGACGAGCATTCAGGGCGCTATCCGGCGCCACTATGGCATGACGTGGGCACTGCTCGCGCTGGTCGCCGTCGTGGCGGTCAATCTTACGACGCTGACGGCAGACCTCGAGGCGGGCGCCGAATCGTTAAAGCTTCTCACCGGAATCCCGCGAGAATACTTCGTTTTGCCGTTTGCGGGCACGGTAGCGTGGCTTCTGGTATCGAGATCGTATCTGCACGTCGAGCGTCTCCTCTCGTTTCTTCCGTTCATTTTTATTTGCTACGGGATAAGCGCGGTGCTGGCGCGACCGGATTGGGGAGCGCTTGCGCGATCTCTTGCGATCCCGCATTTTGATTTCACGGTTCCCGTCGCGACCGGAGCGCTCGCGTTACTGGGAACCACGCTGACGAGCTACGTCTACTATTGGGAATCGATTGAGGTCTCCGAGCGCGGGACGCTGCCGTCGGAGCTGCGTTCGATGAAGGTTGATGCCGCATACGGAGCGTTGGCACCCGGAGTCTGCTTTCTATTCATTCTCGTTGCGGCGGCGGCAACGCTGGGTAAGGCTCACACTCCCGTTCAAACTGCGACGGATGCCGCCGCAGCTCTTCAACCGCTCGCCGGCGGGTCGGCCTCGGCGCTCTTTGCTGTTGGCTTGCTCGCGTCGGCGGTCATTGCCGTCCCGGTGCTCGCCGGCACGAGCGCCTACGTCGTGACGCAAACGTTCGGCTGGTACGGAAGCCTTAACGCATCCGTCGATCAAGCGCGCATCTTTTACACCGTACTCCTCGGGTCGCTCGCGATATCGGCCGCGTTTGCGTTCGCGGGGTTCCCGCCGATCGCGCTGCTCTATTGGGCCTCGGTGGCCGGCGGTCTCGCTACCCCGCTGACGCTCTGGTTCCTCGTCGCGATCGCGCAAAACCGCGCCATCATGGGAGAGAACCGGATCAGAGGTTGGTTAGCGTATGCTGGCTGGGCTGTGACCGTCACCGTAACTGCCTCGTGCGTGGCCTTCCTCGCGCTGACCGTTCGCAATCGCTAAGGCGCCGTTAGCTCGCGCCATTTCCAAACAGAATCACGATATACAAGACGGCCATTACGGTGTCGGCGCCGGCTACCGTCGCGGCCGCAACCCTCTGGCGCAGCGGAGTAGAAAAAATTAATACGCCGATTGCGAGCTTCTCCGCAATAGCGGCGATCATTATCGGAAGCCGCGCTTCGGAATGATAGCCCGCGTAAATCAGCAGGCCGCCGATCAGTGCCACCAACAAACCCCAGTGACGCGTAATCAGAACGGTTAACGAATCGGGATTGCGGTCCCCAAACAGGAGTCGAAGTATCGTGACCGGTACGATGACCGCGGCGCTTGCACCCATAGTGATCGCGCCGGTGACGATAAGGATGATACCCACGTGAGAAGCGAACACCATGCAACTGTAACAATTCCGCTCACCATCCTCAATCCCGAAAAGGCAAGCCGGCCGCGCGGCCGAGACGGCACTTGCATTTTTGGGATACCACGCCGGCCGTATCCGGGCGTACACTAAGGGCATGAAAACGTTGCTTCACAGGCGGGCCCTATTGGCCGTCGCCCTCCTAACCGGAATAGCGGCATTCCAGATCGGCCCGGCGAGCGCGACCGGAACGGTTCGAATTCTACAGCGCGATGGCTCTCAAAAGACCTACGCGAACGTGCGAATCACCGTGCGCGACCAGGCCATGTGGATCACGTCGAGCGACGGTCAGGGAACGCTGGTTTTTGGCAAGGCCGCGTGTACTAAGATCGACGAGCTGCTAGAGTGCTTGCCGTACGATGCGACCCTCTATCAGAACGGGCAGAAGCGGCATGTTCCCTTAAAAACTGGAACGGTTTGGCTCAATCCGACGAAGACAAACCAGCCGCTGACGCATTCCTCTACCCACGTGCCGCCGCACGGCGTCTTGTTGGCCGTGGAAACGAAGGCGGGAACGTACGTAACGCTTACCGGCGTCGTTGACGAGATACAAAAATGAACGCAACACACCCAAAATATGTCGCAGCCATAACACTGCTCTTTTTCTTGTTCCCGTTGGCGAGCGCGGCAGGCGGCCGCGGCGGCTTCGGCGGGGGCGGCGGATATCGCGGCGGCGGGTTCGACATGCACAGCGATGGTTCTGCCTCGCATTCGAACACCGGACCATACGGAACGAGCCGCACGACGACTGCAACCAACACCGGCAACGGGTACAACCGCACGACGACGGCGACCAACGGCAACTATAGCCGCACGAGCAGCGGCGGCGCGTCGAGTAACGGTAACTACTATCACAGCAGCAGCGGATCGAATGGGTACGGCAGCCATAGCAGCAATACCAGCGGCAACGCCTATTCGGGTAACTACAGCCATAACGGCAGCGGCAGCAATCCATATGGCTCTTACAGCAACTCGGGCAGCGGCAACACGTACAACCACACGTACAGCGGAACCGGCTATGGCACAAACGCCTACGGCCAGACCTATCATTCGAGCACCTACGCGAACAACGGTTATGTCTATCACGGCGCAACCGTAACCAACCCGGTCTACCATGGGTACGCGGCGTGGGGCTGGAACGGCGGCACCGCGTGGTATGCTGCGCCGTACTACTACGGCGGCGGATTTTGGGGCGCGTACGCGATCGGCGCAACGTCGGCCCTAGTCTATGGCTCGATCGTCGCGGCGAACAATGCGACGATTGAGTCCTATCAGGTCCAGCCGGAAAGCCCGGGTGCGAAGCTTCTCGCGAGCTATCAGCTGACCCAGACGCCCTGCGGGCCGCCCAATCTTGTCGTAATTTACGGCCCGAACAATAGCGCGATTTGCGCGCAGCCGAACAATCTCGTTGCCGCCGGAAACTATAGCGTCAACTCGTCGAGCCTGACCATCGTTTCGCAAAAACCCGCGTCGTAGCGAAAATCTCAGCGATGAAGTCCCTCGGAATTCCCGTTGCCGGCATGCTCGCGCTCGCGCTCGTGATGCCGGCCGCGGCTCGAGCTCAGACCGAACCGTCGGTTAGCCCGGCACCGACGGCGTCGCCCTCTGGCGCACCCGATGCGAGCACCGGCGGGTTTGACGCCAGCAAATTGACGCCCGTACAAGAGGAAGCCCTCCGGCTAGCGGTCATCAAAACGTCCCAAAATCCGGTCGGCAACATCACGGTGGTACCGTTTCAAAACAACTTCAACTACGGCTACGGTCCGTATACTCGGTTCCAGTACAATCTCAACGTTCAGCCGGTCGTCCCCATCATGCTCTCTCAAAGCATGAACCTGATCGCGCGCACGATCATACCGGTCCTCAACCAGCCGTCGGCGGCGCCTCCGAACGTCTGCGCAGTGGGATGCTCTTCCACGTTCGGACTCAGCGACGTCCAAGAACAACTCTTCTTTGCGCCGAAGACCAAGCCGGATCAGCTGATATGGGGCGTCGGCCCGATCTTTCAGTTCCCGTCGGCCTCGCCCAACACGTTGGGATCGGGGAAATGGTCGGCCGGTCCCGACGCGGTCGCCTTGATCATGCCGGGTAAGTGGGTGCTAGGAGCGCTCGTAACACAACTTTGGTCGTTCGCCGGAACGCCAAATCGCCCCAACGTTAATGCGTTCTTGCTTCAGCCGTTTCTCAACTACAATCTCAAAAATGGCTGGGCGCTATCGACGTCGCCGATCATGACGGCGAACTGGAGCGCCGCGCAAAATAAGTGGGCCGTGCCGCTCGGCGGCGGTGTTGCGAGGACGTTCAAGGACGGCGATCAGTTGATGTCGCTCGCGGTATCGTATTACACGTACGTAACCCGGCCGCTCGCATCGCCGCAGACGAACTTGAAGGTTGTGTGGAGCCTGCTCTGGCCGGTCAAGCGTGGAATCGACATCGGCCAGTTGATCAAAGAAGCCCAGTAAGCTTCTGCCTTCAATCCTATAGGTTGAAGGTATAGCCCAGGAGCGGGCCGCCCATGCTTAGCTTTTGCACGTGAGCGGTCGGGGGGAATTCGTTGTAATTCAGGGCCCGCCACGCCACGAGGATGGTCTGGCCGTGATTGAATGCGTATCCGGCGCCGCTGTAGGCCTCCCAGGTCTGATTGTTGTTGCCGCTCCCGAGGTCGGCGTAATACGGTACGAAGAAGTGGTCGTCGCCGAAGAACGCTTTACCGCGCAGCCCGAAGATGACGTCGTTCGTGAAGTCCGAAGTCGTCACCGTACCGGATGGCGCGAGAAGTCCTCGCTTGCCGACGACTGCGTTATAGGCCAGCGTGAGGTTCACCGGAAACTGCCGAACGCCGACAAAACCGCTGAGATCGGCATTGTGCCCGTGCGCGAACGTGTAGCCGGCCGCGACCTCCCAAATCGTCACGGCAAGACGAGCGTTCGTGCTAAGGCTGAACGGGATCTGCACCTTGCCAAACGGGCCGCTGATTGACCCGGCGAAGCTCGCGCTGGTAGATGCATTAAGGTAGATGACGTCGCCGAAAAGATCGACGGCACCCTTGCGAGCGTCGAATGCGAACATGGCCGCAGAGTTGATTTTTGGTAGATAGTTGCTTGGCCCGACCTGGATGCTGCTCTGCGCGATGCCCCCCCCATGCTTGCGCGGAAGAGTGGGCACCGTGTATTGGAAGTTTCCCTTTACCGTCGGAGCCCAGACGTAAGGCGCGACCATGATATGCGTGCGGCCGTCGTACTCCCGGTCCATCAACGTGGGAGCCTGGGTGGCGGCCGTAGCGGGCGCCGGCTCTGGCGACGCCGGCGTTTCTTGCGCGCGCGCCACTGCAGTCGCGGCAGCGAGTATCAACACCATGGCGGAGGCAAGCGAAACGAAGCGTTTCGGCAGATTCATAAATCTTGTAGGATCCTTTCGAGCCGATTCTATCGGCCCATGCCGCACGCGTCTATCCCAAATACGCAAAAACGCGCGTAGCGTCACCGATTGCGTTATTAGGATAGCGAACCGCGAGCGTTCGGCGCTATCATGTTCGTAGGCAGTAGAGCGCATCATCGTCGAGCCGGCTCCACCGCGCAAGCGACTCCATTTGAAGAGACGTGGACGATTACCACAGTCCATAAAAAGGGGTAGAATCGCCGGGTCATGACATCTGTCAGGTATACAACCCGAATAGGAGAGTCGGTTAGCATCGCCCAGGACGTTCCTTACGAATCGCTCACAACCGCGATTCTGGAGTTTACGATACGCGCCGCCACGGCCCGATCGGCCGACGAGAGCGCGTGGGAGCACGAGGAACTGCGGCGCCGAGGGTTGGGAAGCCTCCAGGTCTTTCGAGATGGGAAAGCACTGTGGACGGATGGGGAGAGTTTTCAGGCCGAACTTGCCGAAGCCAGGCGGGAGCGCGTCGCGGAGAGATTCAATGCAAGCAACGAGCTCGACCCGGCATTTTTCGAGAAGCTCGACCGGGATCTTCGAGACCGGTGGCGACTCGCCGGCTACGACATCGCGTGTCTATTGGAGAACATGAAGGCGCTCTTTGCCGAACTTGAATCCGATGCGAACGACCGCGCCGCCAACGCTCGCGAAGCATTGATCGAAGAGATCCTCGACTCCGCGCATCAATGACGTTTACGCAGTACGCAGCGTTTGCGACGGCACTTCTCCGAACATTTCACGGTAATCGGCCGTGAAATGCCCCATGTGCCAAAAACCCCAGGAGGTCGCGACGTCGATGACGCGAGTTCGGTTTTTGTCGGATCGTTGAAGCGCTTGGCGAACCCCGCTGAGTCGCTGCCGCTTAAAATATGCCATTGGGCTAAAGCCGGTAATCGCTCGGAACGCGTTGATGAGCGAGCGCAACCGCAATCCGGAAATCGTGCTCAAATCGACGAGCGTCACGGCCGCGTCCATGTGTTCGCTCATATACGCTTCGCAGACTCGCACTGCGGCAATTCGACGATTGAGCGAGAGGGAGTGCTCGGCGATCGCTCCGCTTCTGGCGTCCACCGCATCGGCGAGCAATGGGAGCAGCGACCGTCCGAGCATTCTGCGGGCGGTAGCCGCCGCAAAGACCCCGGACGACTTTGTTGAATCGCGCGAAAGCCATTGCAATTGCTTGCGAAGGTGCGCTACGTGGAGGGGATTGCGTTCGAGGCGAGCGTCGCCGGAGTTTTCGATCAACGTTTTGACATCCGGTGAGTTCGGGAATCGATTGCCGAGCCCGCGAGAGTGGAGCCTAACAGAGAGGAACTCTGAAGGCCCAACGGTCCTAAGCCAGACCGACTCGCCGCTGACGGCCACATGCGATGTATCCATCGACGCCCCAAACCAGCGCGAGTCGGTCGAGGGGCCGGCGAGAATCCCGAAGAGCGACGTGCCGCGTACGAGCTCGGCTTCGGCCTTGAATCCAAGGTTGCACCCGTGCCAACTAATCCGCAGAGCTCCCAGACGTACGGTGCGACGCTCGGCCTCGAATAGACCAGGCTCCAGTTGAGTCCAGGCGACCGATTCGGGCGCGAACATTCGTTTCATGCGAGCCATCGGGTCATGGGCGACTATCTTAGCACCCAAATCTTAAATCGGATAGGAAGAACGCGAAAGGCGCGCCGGCTTGAACGATTCGCACGTTGTTCAAGTGGACGCTGCCGCGGTAGGGGTGATACAATTCCGAAATCTACTAAGCAGACCCGGCCGCGACGACGGAATCGCTGAAACGGCAAATGCGCAATCCACCGAACCACATCATATGAAGGCGGCCGAACGAGCGGCGCCATGGGATGGAACATTTGGGATTCTTTTACTGATCGCGGTTATTTTCGCGTTTCCCCGGCGCTACGAATTCGGGCCGCGATGGGTTGACACGGCGTTTATCGCGACGCTGCTCGCGATCTTTCTCGCATCGGTGGCAACGAATCTCGTCCACGCTCCCGGCCGGGTGAGGAACGTATCGATTCTGGCGGTCGTCGGCTTGATGTCGGTATATAACGCCTTGGCCCTATGGGACCTCATCGTCTTCTTAGTTTTTCCCGCCGCGAACCAACCTGAGATCGAGGCGCCGCGCCTGCTCGCGTCGGCGGTTTCGATCTGGCTGACAAACGTGCTGACCTTCGCCCTGCTCTATTGGGCGATCGACGGCGGCGGACCCGAGCGGCGTTTGCGCGGTCCAGAGCGCCCTCGCGACTTCGCGTTTCCGGCCGATCTGCGACAGCCGCGCTACGCTGAGTATCTTTTTCTGGCCTTCAACACGGCCACGGCCTTTAGCCCGACCGACACGCTGCCGCTGACCACGCGCGTGCGTGTCATGATGATGCTCGAATCAACGGTTTCGTTGATAGCTCTCGCGATCGCCGCAGCGCGGGCGATCAATATTTTGCGCTAGCGACTCCTACGAGTTACTGTCGCGCCATGACGATAAGGAGAATCGGGCGAGCCGTTAGCTCGCCCGATTAAGCAGAAGTGCGCTGAGAGCGCCCCCGCCTCTACGTTATTGAAGTACGCGCTGTCCGACGACGCGACCTACGGGCGGCGTCGTGTCCGCTCCGTTGCCCCACACGGCGTTGAAACTATTGTTGTCGCCGTTGAACCAGAATGAGAACCATCCCTTACCGGTCGGGCTGACCCAGGTGGCTCTGACTTTGTCGGTTGTCCGGAACTTCCCATTGATCACGATCACCGCCCCGACGTGGCAGACGACCGTTGGGCCGGACTGCGTGCACGACATCGGCCCGATGAAACCGCCGGCGTTGCCTGCGCCGATCAGTTTCCACTTTCCTTTGGCCGTAATCGGCGACGGCGGCAGAACTTTGTTGCCGACGAAAGACCCGTTTGCAGCACGTCCGTTGTAGCCCCAGGTGCCGTTAAAGCTGTGGCCGTTGGGGGTGACGTAGATCGTCAGCCAGCCGGCGCCGCCCGGGCCATGCCATTTTCCGTTGATCTGCGTATCGTTGACAAACGTGCCGGTGTAGCCGTTTCCGTTCTTCGGGTTGGTGCCGGTGAGGCCCATGCCCGACTGGCTTATCGTTATGGTAGCCGTCGTGGTGCCGTTCAAGCCGGTCTGCTGAACGGCCCACGTCCCAGTAAGGTTCGGTGGGCTCGCCAGCGCCGGCGCGATCGACAGCGCCGCAATGGCGAATCCACAAAAAAGTGAAGTAGCAAGACGATTCATACTTTTTCCCTTCGTGTCTTATTCTTTATTTTATGCAGGGGACGCGCCGCACATCGGCGCGACGCCGGCCGAGCGCGCGGCCACCCCGACTAGCGTACCGCAACTGGAGTGCCGGCGGCTATCCGAAAACCGCAACTGACGGCGGCAACTTGCGCGCTTGCCTGGCGTCTCCGGAGGTTGGTACAGACGTGCGGCGTCGGGTGTGCGGAATATCGACAAAAGGCGGAGAATACCGGGAATAATGGGACATGCAGATGTGATGGCGGACGTCGCCGATGAGTCGCCGAGCCAAACCTTGACCTATGCGGATGGCCACCCGCGGGATAAAGTGCAGTTCTTCGACGCGAAACTGATCCTCAAGCCGGATTTCTTCGGAACGGTCCGAGGCTTCAAGATGTTCAGCGATCTTGTCGCCGAGGCCGCCAGTAAAGTCAAGGGCGTCACCTACGCGCCCGCCCCGCTCGCCAAAGCGAGGCCCCGGATTCGCGAGGTCATGTTCCTCGATACCGCCGACTTCCGTCTTTACAATAATTCGTTTATCTTGCGACGGCGGACCGATTATCAAGACGGGTTTCCCACAAGCGATCCGGAGGTTGTCTTCAAGTTCCGCAACCCGGACTTCAAGAAAGTGGCCTCGGTGGACGTCCGGCCAAAAATAGCCGGCCCTTATCGAACGAAGTTTAAATCCGAGGCACTCCCTCTGAGCGATACTCCCGGCGGCTTTCGCCTGTTGTTCTCGCACAATTGTATCTTTCCGGTGAGTTCCGTGCACGAGGGCGACCGTACGAACCTCCGCGTCATCGCGAAAGCGCTTCCGGCGATCGCCGGCCTCGTCGGCGACCTCGAAGAAAGAGTCGAGTTAGTAAACTCAACCCTCGTCGAGGAAGTGCTCATGGATCTGGGACCGATCGACTTCGGGAAAGGCATGGTAACGAAGTCGAACATCTCCCTTTGGCGATCGCTCGGCGATCATCACGTCATGTGCGGCGAGTTCGCCTATCAAGCGCGATTCGACCGGCGCGAAGACGTGCACGAACTCGTGAAGCAGCGCGTCGAAGAGCTCTTCATCAAACTGCAACTGATCGCCACCGGTTGGCTCTTCTTGGGTACGACGAAAACGGGCCTCGTCTATCGATTAAAGGGCAACCCGCCCCAAGCCCATGAGTGACGCTCGCACGGCGGCGCCCTCCGCTGGGGTTACGGCTGCGCCGCGCATTTCCATACTCGAGATCTTCGCCGCCTTTTTGCAAATTGGGGCGACGAGTTTTGGAGGCGGGGTGGTGGCGTACTTGCGTAATGCGCTCGTCGCGAAAAAGAAGTGGCTGACCGACGTCGAGTTTCTCGAGTTAATGTCGCTCAGCAACACGCTGCCGGGATTGAATGCAACGAACATGTCGATTCTGGCGGGCCAGCGTCTGCGCGGAACGTTTGGCGCCGTCGCGGCGATGGCCGGCATGTGCTTGCCGTCCCTGATCCTCATGACGGCCGCCGGCATCGTCTACGGAGAGGAAGGGAGTCGCCCGCTGGCCACCGCGGCGCTCCGCGGCGTAGCGGCAGCGGCGACTGGACTCATTGGGGCAACGTGGTTCCAAATAGGAAAGAAAACGGTTAAGGGCTTCTACGAGGGGTTCTTTATTCTCGCGGCCGTTCTCGGCATCAATTATTTCAAGCTCTCGGTGCCGGTCGTGCTGCTCTCGGTCGGTGCCGTGGCGATTTTCACCTACCGGCCGCGCAAGCCGGTCCCGCATGCTAAGGAGGACGACGAGTGGATCAAATCCCTGCAATAGCTCGCGTCTTTGCCTACCTTTCGCTGCTGACGATCGGCGGCGGTATGGCCGCTTTCCCGGAGATGAAGAGCCTGGTCGTAGGAGTCCATCATTGGCTCACCTATCCGCAGCTCATCCATATCTATAGCGTCGGACAAATGTCGCCCGGCCCGAACATGATGATGGTTGCGACGATCGGCGAACGCGTTGCGGGAATCCCCGGCGCACTGGTCGCTGCATTTGCGTTCTTCATCCCAACCGGCATCTTGACGTTCGGCGTCGGCGGCCTTTGGAAGCGGCTTGAGAGCTGGCCATGGCGAGCCTCGATTCAGAAAGGACTAGGGCCGGTAGCGATCGGCCTTGCCGTCGGCGGCCTGATCACGTTCGGAAAAAGCGCGGTCACCGATTGGGTTACCGTCGCCGTCGCGTTGATCGTATTCGCGGCGACGATGCGGACGCGCCTCAACCCCGCGCTGTTGATTTTAGGAGGAGCGGTCGTCGGCGTAATCGCGTTTCGGTAGTTACACCTTAAACGCGAGGTCGCCGAACTGCTTGGGGTCGTAGTTGGGATCGTTGGGCGGCCGAGGCGTCTCTTTCCACCAAGCGCTAAACATTGCAATCCATTCAAAGTTCTCGAACAGAAACGCGTTGTTGCGAACGCGCCGCCACCGGTCGACGAACGGCCGGACGGTATTCCAGCGCGACCGTAGCATGAAGCCGACCGCGTCGACCAGGAGCGAGGCATCGAGCACGCGACGCCGGGCCAGACAGGCGACGGTCTCAACATACTGCGCTACCAGCACGAAGGCGTGGTCGTCCGGCGAACCGACGAAGTTGCGGCGGACGCTCTCGTCGTCGGGATAGCGCTCGCCGATTCCCTCGAGCTGTGCAAATGCGGCGACGATTGCCGGATCGGTCAGCCGGGCGATCGCATCGAGTATGGCCATCGCGTTGCGCTCGTGCTCGAGCTGCTTGTTCTGCCGGGTCAGCAACACGGTCGAAAGCGCGAGCGCGATCAGCGACACGATTATTGAAGCAGCCGCAAATGCTTGCTCGGTTCCCATGCTCGACTCTACAATCCCATCAAACGGGCGAGGATCAGACGCTGGACTTCGTTCGTGCCTTCCCCTATTTCGTTGATCTTTTGATCGCGATACATTCGTGAGATCGGATATTCATCCATGAACCCATACCCGCCATGAATCTGCAGGGCATCGTTGACGACCCGGTGCGAGAGTTCGCCGGCAAAGAGCTTCGCGAAACTCGCGGCTTGGACGTAATCGCGACCGTGATCCTTCTCCCATGCGGCGCGAAGCATCATGAGCCTCGCGTGCTCGATCTCGGTGAGCATGTCGACGAGCTTGAACGAGATCGCTTGGAACTTGCTGATCGGCTTTCCAAAGGCCTGGCGATCCTTCGCGTACGCGAGCGCTTCATCGTAGGCGCCCATCGCGAGCCCGATCGAAAGGGCCGCTACCGAGATGCGTCCGCCATCGAGGATCGAGAGAAACTGCCGGTATCCCTCGCCTCGCGGCCCCAACAGGTTCTCCTCGGGCACGGCCGCATCGACAAACGAGAGCTCGCGCGTGTCCGAGGCGCGCCAACCCATCTTCGCGTACTTTCGGCTGCGCGTGAATCCCGGCGTTTCTTGAGGAACGATGATGTTCGAAATTTCGCGCGAGCCGTCGGGGCGGCGCCCCGTCACGGCGGTAATCGTGGTCCCGCCGGAGATTTCCGTTCCCGAGTTGGTGATGAACGCCTTGGTTCCGTTAATCACCCAGTTGCCGTCGCGCAGCTCCGCCGTGGTCTGCACGTTGCCGGCATCGCTTCCCGCGTTGGGTTCGGTGAGGCCAAAGCCCCACAGGCGCTCGCCGCGCGCCAGCGGTACGAGATACTTTTGCTTCTGCGCCTCGCTTCCGAACAGGTAGAACGGTGTGGCGCCAAGCGAGACGTGCGCTGCCATCGTAATCGCGGTGGACGCGTCGGCGCGCGCGATCTCCATGACGGCCAATGCGTAACTGACCGTATCCGCACCCGCCCCGCCGTACTCTTCAGGAAATGGCAACCCCATGAAACCCAACTCGGCCATCTGCGCAATCAACTCGTATGGGAACCGCTCGTTGCGATCCATCTCTTCGGCGCGCGGTTTTACCTCGTCACGCGCAAACTCGCGTGCCAGGCTCTGGATAGCCTTTTGCTCGTCGGTTAAATCGAAGTCCATGGCGGAGGTATAGGCCGCAGCTTCAGGAAAACTCCTCTCTCAGCGATGATCTCCCTGCGCGGCGTTTCGCTTGTCTATCCCAACGGTGTACGCGCCCTCGATAACGTCACCCTCGAGATTGCGAAAGGCGACTTCGTCTTCCTGGTGGGCGACTCAGGAACGGGGAAGTCGAGTCTGCTTCGTTTGCTCTACCGCGAAGCGAAAGCGACCAACGGCGAGATCATCGTCGACGGGATCCGCGTCGACCGCCTGCGGCGCAACCGCATTCCCGCGTTACGCCGGCATCTCGGCGTCGTCTTCCAAGATTTCAAGCTCTTGATCGACAAGACCGTTTGGGAGAACGTGGCCTTTGCAATGCAAGTCACGGGCGCCCACACGCGCGACGTGATGCGCCAAGTGCCGCGCGTGCTCGATCTCGTCGGTCTCTCGCACAAGAGCCGCATGTACCCCGGCGAGCTCTCCGGCGGCGAGCAGCAGCGAACCGCGATCGCTCGAGCGCTCGTCAACAACCCCAAGCTGCTGCTCTGCGACGAGCCGACGGGAAATCTGGACCCGGCAAACACCACCGAAATCACCGCGCTGCTGTTGCGCATCAACCTCAAAGGCACGACCGTCGTCGTAGCGACGCACAACCAAGCCGTCGTAGACCGCATGCGCCGGCGCGTCGTGCGCCTCCAAGACGGCCGAATCACCGCGGACGAAGAGCGAGGATATTACTATCTTGGACTCGGGCAAGGTCAAGTTCTTTCTGGGTGAGGTGTCGCGCAACTTTTCGCGCAACACCGGCATGCAAATGACGGCAATCGGAACGGTCGCGATCACGATTGTCTTGCTCGGCCTCTTCCTGTTCGTGCGCGCTGCGGTCGCCGATGCGGGCCGGCAGCTGCTCGATCAGATCGAGGTTTCCGCCTACCTTAGCACCGATGCAACGCCGGCACAGGTCACGGCGATCGCGCACTTTCTCGCCCAAGACCCGCGCGTTGCGTCGACTCAGTTCGTTCCGAAGCGCGAGGCGCTTGCGGAGTTGCGCGAGCGCACGAAGGGAACGATCGATACCGCGCTGCTTACCGAAAACCCATTGCCCGACAAGTTCCGCATCAAGGCGCGCGACCCCGACGACGTTCCTGCGCTCGCGGCGAACGTTCGCCGCTTGAGCGGAGTACAGAACGTGGTTTACGGTCAGAAGATCGTCCAGCGGTTGCTGCAGCTGGGCGCGTTGCTTCGGCGCATCGGTATCGCCGTCATCGTCGTCTTCTTTGCCGTCGCCGGAATCATCATCTCGAACACGATCCGCTTGACGGTCTACGCGCGGCGCCGCGAGATCGCCATCATGCAACTGGTCGGTGCGACCAGCACGTACATTCGCCTGCCGTTCATCTGTGAAGGCCTGCTCGACGGCGTGATCGGCGCGCTCGTTGCCGTGGCGTTGCTCGGCATCGCTCGCGCCGCGCTCTGGCCCCGATTGCTCGACGCCGTTCCGTGGGCCCAGCTCACGGCAGTCCCCTTGGACGCGCGCGTTCTCGCGGCGCAGCTCATCGTGGTCGGCGCGGCAATCGGCGTCGTCGCGTCGTGGGTCTCCGTCGGGCGACACCTGCGGACCTAATAGAATGCGTTCTCGTTTCGCGATTCCGGCGCTGGCGCTCGCACTCGTCCCGGCGCTCGCCTGGGGATCGCCGATCGAGCAGCGCATTGCGAACGAACGCGCGAAAGCGGCGCAAATTCAAGCGCGGCTGCACGTCAAACGCGCCGAGCTCCATGCCGTTACCCTCCGCTACAACGACTTACAGCGCCAGCTGAGCGAGACCAACGTCGCGATCGGCGTGGTCAGCGATCGCATCGAGTCGCTTTGCGTCCCAGCAGAGCTCGACTCAGCGGCGGATAGATTGGAACGCAATCCAACTCGACGCAGCACGGCGTTCGCTTCGCTTGCACGACACTTTGCTCAAACGCCGGTTGGTCGACATTTACGAATATGGCGATTTGACCTACATGAATGCGTTGGTCGCGTCGCGCTCGTTCAGCGAATTCGTCGAACGCTGGGAGGACCTGCGCCTTCTGATCGCGGCGAACGAGCGCACCGTGCGGGCACGTAAGGCCGCAGAGGCCCGCGTCGCCACGATCGAAGCCGATCTCGAGCGCACGCGATTGGAGCTCCAAGATGAAGAGACAGCGCAGGCCCAGGCCCGCAGTCAGCTCGATTCGCTCGCCGACGAGCGGCAAAATTTGGTCACCCTCGCGGCGGTCCGCCGGCGAAGCGTCGCATCTGAAGTCGCCGAAATGGAGAGCCTTTCCGCGGCGGAGGAGGCGCAACTCGAACGGTTGATTCTCGAGCGCGAGCAAGAGCTCGCGGCGCAGCGCAGGGCGAGCGGAATCGCAGGCAGCGTCGAGAGCGAGGGCGGCCCCGGCAGCTTTTCGTGGCCGGTGACCGGTACGATCACGTCACCCTTCGGTTGGCGCTCCAATCCATTTGGCGGCGGCCCCGAGTTCCATCAGGGGCTCGACATCGCCGCGCCGTCGGGGACTACGGTAACCGCGGCGGCCTCCGGGACGGTCATCATGGCACAGTGGTACGGCGGTTACGGCAACTACATTTTGATCGATCACGGGGGCGGGTACTCGACCGGGTACGGTCACCTCTCGGCGATCTACGTCTCGAACGGACAGTCGGTGCAACGCGGTCAAGCGATCGGCGCCGTCGGCTCGACCGGGCAATCGACCGGGCCTCACCTTCACTTCGAGGTGCGAATTGCAGGCAAACCGGTTGACCCGGCCCCCCGGCTCCATTAAGACTTAGCGAGTAAGCTAGGAACTGAGAAACTCGTAGCCGGCTGGGCCGGGTATTGATAGGGGAATAAATGAGCCGCTCTGCACGCCTTCTGCTCGCTACACTCCTCGTCGTCGCGTTTGCGGCGGCGAGCGCGATCTTTATCGGTTTCCGCTTGGGCGGCTTCAAGCGGCCGTCGATTTCGGTACTGGAGGTCGCGACGACCGGCGATCTCCGCGATCTCTTTGCGCCGCGCGCAGGCGGAATCGATGCTCGCCAATTTGGCGCTGCGCAAGCTCGAAAGCGATTACTACAAGCCAGATCGAGCCGCAAACGCCGATCGCGGGCGAGGTTACGGCATTGCGGAGCTTCCTGAACGCAAAGAAGGTCAGCAATCCGGCGTTGCCGAGCGAAGCGGCTGACGGAGATCCGGGTCAAGATGGCGCGCGCGCCGCCGACGTTCTCGCCTTCGCGGAGCAGCATTACGCGGCCGACGTGGGACCGAACGGGCGCGAAGACCTCACCGACGCCGCGCTTACGCGGCATCATGAACTCGGTGCGCGATCCGTATACCGTCTATCTCTCGCCGCGCGAAATCCAAGGGTTGAACGAATCGCTCTCGGGCGGCAACTTCGGCGGCATCGGCGTCTACATCTATCAGCTCAAAGACGGCCGGATCGTCGTCCAACCGATCGAAGCGATGCCGGCCGCGCGCGCCGGCATGAAGCCGGGCGAAGTCGTCGACACCGTCGACGGTAAACCTGTCCGCGGATTGAGCATCGATCGCGTCGAGGAAATGATTCGCGGTGAGGCAGGAACGATCGTTCACCTGCGGGCGCACGCGTACAATGCGGCCGTCCGACGGAGCATTCGTACGCAATCGTTCGCGAGATCATTCACGTGCCGACCGTGCGCGCGAAGATGGAGGGTGGGCTCGAATACATCCGGCTCTCCGATTTCGGTACGACGTCGGCCGACGAGATTCGAAAGGCGTTGCTCGACGGACGCGACCGCGGCGCACGCGGCTACATCCTCGATCTTCGCGATAACGGCGGAGGACTGCTCGACGCGGCAGTCGAGATATCGAGCTTCTTCATCCCGCAGGGAACGATCGTATCGACGATTCGCCGCGACGGCCAGCGCACCAGCGAAGAGGCGCTCGGCGACGCTATCGGCGGCCTCCACCCGCTCGTCGTGCTCGTGAACAAATACACCGCGAGCGCTTCCGAGATCACGGCGGGCGCGCTGCAAGATTATCGTCTTGCGACGCTCGTCGGTACGCGCACGTTCGGCAAAGGCGTCGTGCAGAGCATCTATCCGCTACCCGATCAAGGAGCGCTCAAAATCACGACGGCGCGGTATCTCACGCCGGCCGGACGCGACATCCAGCACCACGGCATCGAGCCCGACGTCGTCGTCGACCAAGATCCGAACCCAGCCCTGATCGATACACCTGCCGATAAGCAGCTTGCCGCGGCCAAGACACGACTTACAAGTCCGCCATACGTTGATTTGGAGATCATGAAACGCTTCTTTTCGCTTTTCTGGGCCGGCGCGCTCTGTGCCGCCATCATCCAGCTCCCCGCCGCGTCGGCGGCGCAGGCGCACTTATCCGCGGTCGACGCCGGCGAACTCGCTACGAGCTACGGCTACCTGACCGATAACTTTTACAAAAAGGTCGACCCGCAGGTCGTTCTCGATGCGATTCGAGCGCAGTTGCTCTCGGCGATGCGCACTGCAGGCGTGAAAGGGCGCGCAGCTTCCGGTTATGCACGCCGGCGAGGCCGCGGCGACCAACGTGCGCGAAATCGACCGCGAAGTCGAAGATGCGGCGACCGAATCGAAAGCGAAGTTCACGTCGCACGATCTGACGTACATCGCGCTCGACGGCATGATGCGATCGGTGAACGACCGCTATACCGTCTTCATGACGCCGAAGGAATTCGCCGGGTTGAACCAGGGTCTCGACGGCGGCGATTTCGGAGGCACCGGTATCGTCATTCAAGTCGACGACAAGACGAAGTACATCTCGGTAGAGAACGTCGTCCCGGACGGACCCGCCGATAAGGCCGGGATCGAGCAGGACGACCTCATCACCTCGATCGACGGCACTTCAACCAAGGGGATGAGCCTCGCGCAGGCGAGCGGGAAACTTCGCGGCAAGGAAGGCACCAAAGTCACGCTTACGATCGCGCGCGATAGCGCTGCATTGCCCGCCGCGATCACGATCACTCGGGCGAAGATCCATCAACTGAGCGTCTACGAGAAGATGCTGCCCGGCAAGATCGGCTACATCGCGTTAACCGTCTTCGGCCGGGATACCGGCGACGAGCTCAACGCCGCACTCGACCGCCTGCAGAAACAGGGTGCGCGCGCGCTCGTGCTCGACCTTCGCGACAATGGCGGCGGTTATCTCGAAGCCGCCGTCGCGGTGAGCTCGAAATTCATTTCCGAGCGGACCGATCGTCTCGGTCGAATCGCGCGCCTCAAATATCACGACGCTCGACGCCGACGATACCGCGATCAATCCGCTTCCGCTGGTCGTTCTCGTGAACGGGTACACCGCGTCGGCCTCGGAGATCACGTCGGGCGCGATCCAAGACAGCAGCGTCGGCACGATCATCGGCACGAAGACCTTCGGTAAGGGCGTCGTGCAGACGATCATTCCGCTTCCCGACAAGAGCGCGATCAAGGTTACGACGGCCCGCTATCTGACGCCGCGCAACCGCGACATCAACCATCTCGGCGTCACGCCGGATATCGTCGTCGAGTGAGAACAAACATCCTCAGTTTGGCCAACCCGTCGAAAGACGAGCAGCTCGCGCGCGCGATTCAATATCTCGACGACAAGCTGGCACACTTGAGTCAGGAGAACGGCGGCTAGCCATTTGGGGACGGCTTCTTGCGAGAGGTCGCCGCAGTGGCGGCCTTTCGCTTGCGAGCCACCTTCGGCTTTGCTTGCACCTCGGGCGCGGCCGGTTCGGCCGTACCTGCCGCCGGTTTGCGCGGTCGCCGTGTTTTCGAGACAGGCGCTGGAAGCGCGAGTGCGCTCGCGCTGCCTTCGAGCTCTCCCGTTACGTCCGCGCGCGGCGTTCGCCGCCGGCGTGCGGGCTTCGTTCGCATCGGATCTTCGGCCGGCACTGAGAGGCTCGGGGGTGGGGCTTCAACTGCCGGCGGCGGGCTTCGGCGACCCTTGCAATTGCTCGCGACGGTTCGGGAGGCGCGGTTGCGCCAGTCCGATGCGCCGCGCCGTCGGGCGAGACTTCGAAGATCTGGCGATCGAGCGTCGTTGCGCCTGAAGCCTCGCCGCCGCCTCGGCCGCGCCGTCCGCGCCGTCGCCGCCGACGTCGCCGATGTTGTCCGTCGGCCGATACGGCGCCGTCGACGTGTGCCGCGGGAGCAATCGTTTCGTGCGCTTGCACCGCTTCGTCGCGTAGCACCGATCCGTCCCGAACAACGGCTTCCTCGCGTCCACGACCGCGACGCCCGCGCCGGCGGCGCTTCCGCCGGCCGTCGCTTGCGGCGTGCTGCACGGCGCCTTGCGCGATGATGATGGCGTCGGGCTGCGCTTCGCCTTTGCGTTCGGCACGCAGCGCCTTGTCCTGCGACTCTTCCTCCTCGGTGATCGCCGAGATGCCGATCGGCGGCCGCGAGGCGGACTGCCGCGCCGCGTCTTCGGCAAGCTCGCGGAGCTGGCGCGTCTGCTCGGCGGCCGAGATTTCCGGGCGTCGGCCGCGCCGTTTGCGCCGCGTCTTCGCGTCGGCGGTGACGAGCTCGGCGAGGATGTAATCTTTTTCGTCGTCGACGTCGATGATGCGAAGGCGCACGAAGTTGCCGGCGTTGTTCGCCGCGTTTTCCACTTCGGCGAGGCGGTCTTCCACGACCGCCGCGGCCGACGTCGGGTTCGGGAGGCGCCCCGGCAGGAGTTCGACCTCGTGTTCGTCGCCGACGCGGACCGCGTGTGTTTTGTCGTCCTTGATATGCCGCGACGATTTCGACGCGCGCCTTCTCCGGATGGATCATCGGATCGACGCGCACGTGGATCGGACGTTCGATCGAGCGGGCCAGCGCTTCGCACTCTTCTTCGTACCAATAATCCATCTGCACCGCGACCGTTGGTGCGACGTGGACGACCACGTCGCCGGCGGCGCCATTGCCTGCCTCGCTGCGAATCCGGCGGAACGTTTCGATTGCGACCGATTGCGCGGACATGACGCTCCCCATCCCCGCGCATGTGGGGCACGCGCCGCGAAGTTGGCTGCCCAGGTCCCTGCCGATCCGCTTGCGCGTGAATTCGAGCAGCCCGAGGTTCGAAAAAGATTGGATCGTCGCGCGCGTCCGATCGCGGCGAAGGCTCTCTTCCATCGTCTTGACGACCTTATCGCGCGATGCTTCCGACGCCATGTCGATGAAATCGACCACGATGATGCCACCGATGTCGCGCAGTCGCACCTGACGCGCGATTTCTTCCGCCGCCTCGATATTCGTCTTGAGAATCGTGTCCTCGAGATTGCGACCGCCGGTGAACTTGCCTGAGTTGACGTCGATGACCGTTAAGGCTTCGGTCGACTCGATCACGATCGACGCCCCCGACGGCAGATTGATCTTCGGCTTCATGAGTTTCTGCAGCTCGTCGTCGATCTTGTAATCGTCGAAGAGCGACCGCCCGGAGTTGTAATACTCGAGGCGCCCGATATACTGCGGCCCGAGGAGCTGCAGGAAATCGCGGATCTTCCGGTATTCCTCCTCGTCGTCGATCAAGACCCGATCGACGTCAGGCGTGATGAAGTCCCGCGCCGCCTTGTAGACGAGGTTCATGTCCTTGTGGAGCAGCGATGCCGACGGAGCGCGCTTATAGGTCTCGAGTATGCCGTGCCACATGCGTATGAGCACGCCGAGGTCGGCGATCAGTTCGGCCTCGCTCGCCCCGGCGGCGGCGGTGCGCACGACCGTCGCCATGCCCTCGGGACGAATGCGCTTCATCACGAGCTTGAGCCGGTTGCGCTCGTCGGCAGAATCGATCTTGCGCGAGACGCCCGAGTATTTGCCGGTCGGCATCAAGATCAGGTAGCGGCCCGGAAGCGAGATGTTCGTGGAGATTCGCGCACCTTTGAGTCCGCGCGGTTCTTTGACGATCTGCACGAGCACGTCGTCGCCGCGCTTGACCTTCTCGCTGATCGTGAAGCCGCTATGTCCTTGCGTGATCTCGACGTCGCCGATGTTGAGCGGCTGTTTGTTGATGTCGTCGACGTAAAGAAAGGCGTTGCGGCCAAGGCCGATGTCGACGAACGCCGCTCCCATCCCAGGGAGCACGTTCTGCACCTTGCCTTTGTAGATCGAGCCGATGACCTTCTCTTCGCGCTCGATGTAGAGTTCGGCTAACTCGCCGTCCTCGAGTATGGCGACCCGGTTTTCCCACGGGTCGCTCGAGATCAATATCTCGCTCGACAAATTGTCCTCAAATCAGTAGAGCTCGCCTCTCGCCGCGCTTCCGCTTGGCGGTGCGCTTGCGGGCGGCGCTTTCGGGCCGCGACGGCTAGCTCTGCGAAAAAATCTTTTAAAAACCTCTGCCGGCGGCCCTTCGTCCTTTGACGGAGCCTGTCGGCGTAGCTCTTCCTCTGTTCCCGCCTCCCGGAGAGCGAACCTGCGCCAGCTTCGAATCCAAGCGTGCGCTCGCCCGTTGCGTCAGGCGTTCCCTAGGACGTCGCGGTCCTTTTGCGAGTAGATATTGAGCAGGATGCCGATCGCGGCGAAGTCGGTGAGCATCGCCGAGCCGCCGTAGGACATGAACGGGAGTGGAATCCCGGTGATCGGCATGATGCCGATGGTCATCCCAAGGTTGATCAGGACGTGAAAGAAGAGCATTCCGACGAGACCGGCCGCCAGCAGGAAGCCGAACCGGTCCCGCGCGGCCAGCATGGTGCGAATGCCCCCGTAGAGCACTGCTCCGTAGAGCGCGAGCACCGTTAAGGCGCCGGCAAAACCCCATTCTTCGGCCAGAACGGTAAAGATAAAATCGCGCGAATGTTCGGGAACGAAGTTGAGCTGCGTTTGGGTACCGTGGTAGAGCCCGCGCCCGAACCACTCGCCGTTTCCGACCGCGATCTTCGACTGGTTGAGATTGTAGCCGGCGCCTTGCGGATCGGCCTTTGGATTGAGAAAGACGAAGAGCCGCGCGCGTTGGAACGGCTTGAGCACCGCGTTGGTACCGAGCGCCGCGGCGGCGACGACCATCACCCCGAGTGACGTAGATGCCGAAATCGCCGAGCTTCGGCAGGGCAAAGAAGAGCTCGACCGTCATAATCGCGAGCAGCACGAGCGACGTGCCGAGGTCGGGCTGCTTGAGAATCAGCAGCGCCGGAATCGCAACGAGCAGCAACGGCTTCCAGAGCTCTTGGAGATTTTGGTACGTTCCGCGGCAGAGAACCGCGGCGAGCGCGATCGCCACGACGAGCTTTGCGGGCTCGGACGGCTGAAACGTTCCCAGCGGGCCCAGTGAGATCCAGCGCTGCGCGCCCATTGCGCTATGGCCGCCGCGCAAGATAAAGAGCAACAAAAGCAGATTGACGACGTAGAGCCCGGGCGCCCAGCGTTGCCAGGTACGATAATCGACGAGGGAGACGCAGAGCATCGCGGCGATGCCAAGCAGCAGATAGACGATCTGTTTCTGGGATTCGCCGGCGGCGTCGGGTGCGTGCAATCCCGCCGAACGAATGCAGACGATGCCGACGAGCGCAATAAGAACGCCGGCAACCGCAAGAAGCCAGTTAAAATTGCGCAGGTAGCGCTTTGCGATGCTGCCGAGTGCGACCGCCGCCATCGGCTTAGCACATACGCTGCAGGATGCTCCGTTTCATTGTGCCGCCGCGCCGACGGGCGCCGGTGCCGGACTCGCCGTCTTTTTGCGCCGTCGTCGCTTGCGCACCGGCGGCTTCGCACCGGGAAGCTCTGCCGCCGCCGGCTTGCGGCTCCGCGTCGGGTGTGTCGTACCGTTGGAGTTTGGACGGGTGACCGAAAGAATCGGAATGTTTGCGAGCATAGCCAGCGTGCGATCGTGTCGCTCGAAGCTTACGTCGATTCTCTCACGATCGACTTCGACGTACCGCGAGATCACATCGACCAGATCGCGCTTCATCGTTTCGATCATCTCGGGTGCGAGCTCGAGGTGATCGGTCATCAAAACGAGGCGCAAGCGCTCTTTTGCCGTCGCACTCGAGCCTTGCTGACGGAAGAGCCGCTTCAGGAACTCGATCATCGGCGCTTTCCTCCCAGCATTGACCCGAGCCGCTCGAAGACCGAGACCTTTGCCTGCGGCGCATCGGCGCCGGCACGTCCTCTCCGGCCACGCGCGCGGCGATGGCGTGATAGGCTGCGCCCGTCGGCGTCGCGGAGCGCAACGCAAGCGGTTCGCCTCGGTTGGTCGTTACGATGATCTCGGGTTCGTCGGCGATCACGCCGAGCAGCGGCAGCCGCAGAATTCCGTTGACGTCTTCGACCGAGAGCATCTTGCCTTTTCGTACCAGCTGCGGACGAAGGCGATTGATGATGAGCTGCGGCCGGAAGCGGTTGCCGAGCAAACCGACGACGCGATCCACGTCACGAACGGCCGCGACCTCCGGCGTGCAGATGACGATCGCCTCGTCGGCGCCGGCGACGGCGTTCTTGAAGCCGAGCTCGATGCCCGCAGGACTATCGATCAGCACGTAATCGAACCGCTCGCGCAGTCTCGATACCAGTGCTTGCATTTTTGCGGTGACGACTTCGTCTTTTTCGCGCGCCTGCGCCGCGGCCAGCAAGAAGAGTCGCTCGGTGTGCTTGTCGGCGACCAATGCATCCTCGGCATCGACGCGGTCTTCAAGCACGTCGAGCAAATGATGCTTCACCCGGTTCTCGAGCCCGAGAACGATGTCGAGGTTGCGCAACCCGATATCGGCGTCGATGAGCACGACCCTCGCGCCGCGGGCGGCGAGTGCGGTGCCGAGATTTGCGGTGGTCGTCGTCTTCCCGACGCCGCCCTTTCCCGAGGTGAGCACGATCGCGCGCCCCAGCCGCGCGGCCGCAACGCTCGACGCCGGCTCGGCTTGGACCGACTCTAACTGATGCACGTTTTTTTACCCCGCTTTCAACGCGTCGATGAGACGCCCGAAGAACGTTTGGTTATCGAAACTCGTGAACGGAACGAGCTCGCCTTCGAGGCGCCGCGCAATCTTTTCGTAGATTGTGCGGAGTCGATTGGTATCGTTCAGTACGATCGGCTCGCCGCGGTTGGTCGTGTCGATCACCTCTTCGTCGTCGGGAACGACGCCGAGAAGCTCGATCGACAGCACGTCGCATACATCCTCGACCGAGAGCATGTCGCCGCTGCGCACCATCTCGGGACGAAGCCGATTGACGATCAAGCGAATCGGTTTCCCAGCGTCGGCAATCTTTCCGACGACGCGATCGGCATCCCGGATCGCGCTAACCTCGGGCGTCGTGACCACGATCGCTTCGCTCGCTCCCGCAACCGCGTTGCGAAAGCCCGTTTCGATGCCGGCCGGAGAGTCGATCAAGACGTAATCCGCCTGATCGGCGGCGAGATCGACGATTGCCGCAAACTGCTGCGACGTAATCGCGTCTTTTTCGCGCGTTTGTGCGGCCGGCAGAATCGAGAGCGAGTCGAAGCGCTTGTCCTTGATAAGCGCTTGGCGCAATTGACAACGTCCTTCGGCGACTTCGATCAGATCGAAGACGATGCGCTTTTCGAGCCCGATCACCAAATCGAGATTACGCAGGCCGATGTCGGCGTCGATTAGGATGACGCGCTTGCCGCGTTTTGCAAGGGTCGCGCCAAGATTCGCCGTGGTCGTCGTCTTGCCGACGCCGCCTTTTCCGGACGTGACGACGATTTTGCGGGCTTTCATGCAAACGATGCTCCGGGCGTTTCGAGTTGTCCGAGTCCGTCGAGCGACAGAATCACGATCTGGCCGTCGCGCGCAACGGCCGCTTCGGGCGTCGGCGCACTGTGCGGCCTGCAGCGCTATCCTCGGCCGCAATGAAGGTGGCGATCCGCAACTGGGTCGCGGCCAGATCGCGAGCGTAGATGCGCGATCGCCTCGTCTCCTTGCGCTCCCGCATGTGCGATTCCGGCGAGCCGGCCGAAGACGAGGATGTCGCCGGTCGCGATCAACTCGGCGCCGGGATTGACGTCGCCGACCACAACGATGTTGCCGATATGATGGAGCGTCTGGCCGCCGCGCAGCGTTGCGGCGTGATAGAGCGTGCTCGCGGGAGCATCGACGAGCCGAAGCTCGGGAGCGGGGCGAGCGTTCTCCGGTTCGAGCTTCGCGCGGCGCACGCTTGCCTCGCCTCGCTTGCGCCGCTGCGCGATGTCCTTGCGCGCGCCCGCGAAGTCGGCGACGAGCGAACGGGCGCCTTCGGACAGGCGGGGCTCGACCGGCTCGAACGCAAGCCCGTGCGCGCGCGCCAGTTGCTCGAGCCCTTCGCCCGATCCGCGCAAACGCGCGCAGCTCGATGCCGGCACCGGCGAGCACGCGCGCGTAAGCGGGTCACATCCTCCGTCGAGAGGACGTTCTCGCCGAAATTGGCGACGGCAGAAGCTCCTCGATAGAAGCTCGGCTGCTCGGAAAGGCGAGCTTCGAGCTCCGCCAGCGCCTCCTCGAGGTCGCGGCCGAAGAGCGCCACTTCAAGGCCGTCGAGCCTCCCTCGTAAGAGTGTCACGCTGCGCTCTCCGAGAAGAACGCAGTGCATCCCCCTCGCCATCCACAAAAAACTCGCAACTTCTTGACGTTGTCCACATATAATACACAGTGACCCGGCGTATCCTGAGCTCGGTACGCCATGCAAAGGAACTCTATGCGCATGCTCCGTCGCACCATTCCGCTCCTCACGATCGTCTCGCTGCTCTGTGCCACCTGTCCGGCACGCGTCTCTCGCAATGTCGACGCAAACAGAGATCGCGCTCGGCCAATCGAAGACCAGCAGATCGTCGCGAGCAGCGTGGTCGAAACCGATCCGCTGCTCAACGCCTACGTTCAAGGTATCGCCGGCAACCTTTGGAATCAAGTGGCGCGCAAAGACCTGCCCTACAACGTCAAGATCATCAAGGACAGTCAGATCAACTCATTCGCGACGATGGGCGGCTTCGTCTACATCAACGAGGGCCTGATCGACTTCGTTCAATCGGACGACGAGCTGGCGAGCGTCATCGGCCACGAAACCGGCCACATCGAGCGCCGCCACGTCATCACTTCGAACTCAAAGGCGGAGATCCTCCACCTCCTCTTCGGTATTGCCTCGATGTTCTCGCCGATCATCTACGAGTTCGGCGGCCTCGCGGAGGCGGGCTCATGATGGCGAAGATCTCGCGCGAAGACGAGATCCAGGCCGACCGTTACGGTCTGCAGCTGATGTCGCGCGCCGGCTACGATCCCGAATCCATGGTGACGATGATGGCGCATCTCGGCGTCTTAGGAAGACGAGCACAGCGATGCGGTCAGCAAATACCTCGAGGATCATCCCGATCCCGCCGCGCGCGTCGCGCACTTGATGGGTTATCCGGAGCTCGATCCAACCATCGTGACGCCGACAGAAAAGCTCGTGCAGGCTTCGAGCGACGAGGACCGCGCGCGCTACTCATTTCGCGCAGCTTCGTCTCGATCAAGTCCTCAAGCAGGATCCGCAGAGCTCCGAGGCCCTGCTCGAACTCGGGCAATCGGAGCTCGCGCTCGGATTGCCGAACAAGAGCGAGCAAACGCTGGCGGAAGCGGCGCAGCTCGGTTCGCCGGCTACGCGTGCGACCGCAAACCAGCGGATTGCCGCGCTGCGCCAGATGGAAGACGCAGCAGGTAACGCTGACGCGGCCCGATCCGCCGAACTTGCAGGCCGCCGTCGAGGCGGCGGCAGACGACGCACGCCCAGAATGCAGCCGAGATCAAAGCGCGCGCCGCCGAAGGCAAGGATCAGCTCAAGTCCGTGCAGAGCCGGCTCGATACGTTGCAGTACGAGGTGCCGGACCTCAGCCGAATCAACATTCGCCGCGGATCGCGCGTCGAAGCGATCGTGAAAAACCTCACGTCGATGGCTCGTTCGCTCAACAGCGCGCTGCAAGACACCGGCAGCGACACGAGCCCGATCGGGGGCGTCGGATCGCTCGAAAAAAACAAGGAGAGCGGACTGCTCAAAGAGAGCGCCGACATCTATAAGGAGATGCTCGCGCCCTTTGCGATGAAGCCCGTTCCGACCGAATCGGTGGCGATTTTTCCCTCGTATCCCGAAATGATCGACCGACCTCGCACGAGCCGACAGCGAGATGCTGCGCTCCGTCGACGCAGCTCGAGCGGCGCTCACGCAGGTCGATCAGTCGCTCGGCGATCTCGACGAATTCCTCAAAGAGCTCGATCACGCGTCGGTCAGCTATAGCGGCGACATAAGCCCGGGAGAGTACGCGTCGCTGACGCCGCTCATGAGCAAGTGCGTCGACGAGTTCGATGCCGCGGCGACCGCCGCGTCGCAGGGCTCGCAGCTCTTCAACCTTGCGCGCTCGCGCCAGCTCTCGACGCGGATCACGCTGCTCGGGTTAGGCACCTCGCCCGAGCTGTACTCGACGCTGCAGTATGCCTTGCAACAACGCTTCGGAACGAGCGGCGTCGATTATCGCACGATGCTGCGCGACGGATTGACTCCCGGCGACGTTACGGCGGCGACGATCGTCGCAGCCGACATCAAGAGCACTCCGGAGAGCGTCATCGCGGAAGCCAAGAGCTCCGGTCAAACGATCGTCGACGTGGCGAACGCGCATAAGATGCACGCGTGGCCGCTTGGAGATCTTCATGGGTCTGGTCTATCTCGACTATACGGACGATCCGGTCAAGGAGCTGCGCAAAGCCGACGGAACGCTCGCGGTCGATCTCGATAAGCTAGGACTGTAGGTGGCAGCAGCAGCCGACGCTCGCAACGTTTTCGCCCTCGTTCGCAAAGGCATCGACGCGCGCTCGGTGCACGCACACGTGCGCAAGCCGTTTCGCTTCCTGCTCTGCGGCGATCCGGCCCTGATCGCCGAGTTGCGCGCGCTCTTGCTTTCCGGCCACGACGATACCGTGCCCCCGCAAGCCGCTGCGTGCCTGGAGACGATCCGTCCCGAGGCTCCGCTCGTCACCAATCCCAACGAAGTGCGTGCGATCGTCTTTCTCGGTCGCCCCGGCGACGCAGCGAGCGCGAACTTTGACGCGTTGAGCATCCTGCGCGTTCCGATCCTCGCCGCTAACCGTCGACGCGCAGGCGCAGCCTTGCGGTCCGCCGGCGCCGCCCTCGCGCGGCGCCTGGAGCGAATACGTGGTGCCCGCGATTGCGCGCGAGCCGCTTCGCAGCCGGTTCTTCCCGCATCTCGTCGAATGCGCGAGCGGCGTCGAGATCGCCGTAGGCCGGAATCTTCCCGGTGCTGCGCGACACCGTCGCGGCGAAGCTGACGCGCGATGCAGCAAATAACGCGCTCAAGGTCGCGCTGGCGAGCGCAGCCGTCGACCACATTCCGCTCGTCGGCATCGTTCTGGGTGCCTTCGCTTCGGCCGGAGACATGGTCGCGATCACCGGCATTCAGGTGATGCTGATGCTTCACATCGAGGCGGTCTACGGTCGCGATCCGGACGTCCAGCGGACGTGGCAGCTGCTCCCGGTGATCGGCGGCGGCTTCGGCTGGCGTACGTTGGCGCGCGAGCTCGTCGGGTTCGTTCCGGTCGCTGGCATCGCGATCAAAGGCGCAATCGCGTATGCGGGAACGATCGTCGTCGGCGAAGGCGTCACGTTCTTTCACGAGCATGGCCGGCACATGACGAAGGGTCAAGCAGCCTCGCTCTACGAGCGCGCGAAGAACGACGCGCTCCGCTTCGCCCGCGATCTCATCACCAAGTTTCGCAAGTAGCTACTCCCTAGAGCCGCTCGAGCAGTGGCTCGTCTTCCAAGCGTTGCAAATCCAAGGGGACTCGTGTCCGCACCGGGGCCGCCAGGTGCGCCGCGATCGCTCGCCGGCGCGCAGGCGTCAGCGAATCGCGACGTTCGAGAAAGCGTTTGATCAAGGCGCGCTCCTCCCCGGAGAGGTAGGCAGTCGGCGCGTAGATGGGTTCGTCCGCCTCGCGCACGAGGCCGTCGAGCTCCGAGTCGAGATCGAAGCCTTCCTGGCGAATCCGCACGTCAAAGTAATAGATCGCGAGGACCAAAGCGACGAGCGGAAGGCCGAGCGTACGCTCTAACGCCTCGAGCCCGACGTACGCGGCCGGCCAGCGCGAGAGGGCAGAGAAAAACACGCTCTCCACGAGTGCCGTGGAGACGAAACCGAGGGCGCCGACCGCGATTGCGCAGAGAAGGGCACGACTGAACTGAGCGCGATTAAAGATGCGCTCGACGCTCAAGCGAAACGACGTCATCGCTGCGCAGTCCTCGACGACGACGGCGCAGAGAGCGCATGCGCTCGTGATCACCAGCAGCAGCAACACGAAGGTTAGTGCGACGAGCACACCGCCCACCGCAAGCGGCAGGACGAGTGCAAGCGCGCTCGTGCCGAATTCCGCAGCCCCGACGAGGGGAAGGGCGACGAGCAGCAACGTCACGACGTAGGCGACGATCAGCACGACCACGGCGGCTCCGACGACGCCGACGATCGAATACCAACGGCCGAGCACGGCTTTGTAACAGGCGCCGAACGCTACCGTCTCATTGCGATAGACGCGCGCGACGCCGGCAGCGACCGCTCCAGTCGCCATCGCCATCGCCACGTACCCGAAGAGCACCGCTGCCACCGTTAACGCTAACGTGACGGGCGAGTCGAAAAGCGTCGGAACGTGTTCGGTGCGAATTCGCTCCGGATGCTGCAAGGCGTCTATCGTCGCGTCGAGCTGCGGCTGCGCGCGCAACGCGACCGCATACTGTACGATCGCGACCGGCACGACGGCCGCGAGCACGATGCCGGCGAAGCGAACAAAATATCGAGCGTAGAGCGCTAGCGCGCGCTCGAAGATACCGCCCAAATCTAGCCGCCGAAGTTCCATCGCGCGCGCCTTCGGGCCAGGCAATACGAACACCCCCGATGAAAGCGAGCCGCCAATGCTCATCGGTATGCTCGATGCGGTGCGGCGGTATCCCGTCAAGAGCCTGCGCGGCGAACCACTCGATCGCGTCGACGTCGCTCGCAGCGGCGTCCCAGGGGATCGTGTGAGTGCGCTCATCGTCCGTACGGGCAGCGCTCGCGTCGGGAAGACGTATCGCGGCAAGGAAGCACGACCGGCTGCATCTGCTCTTCGTCCAGCGACGCCGCGATCGCTGCAGCGGCGCAACGCGGAGTCGACGTGGAAGTTCGAATCGTGGAGAACCCTTTTTCGACGACGCGCCCATTTCGCTGCTCGTCGACGTGTGGTTGGACGGCGTGAGCGAACACGTCGGTTATCCGGGTTGAGTGGGAACGGTTCCGGCCGAACTTTTTCGTTCGCGCCGCACGCCGAGTTTCGGCAGACCGAGAGCGAGCTCGTCGATGCGATGCTACAACTCGGAACCGTTCGGCTGCGCGTGCGCTCGTCGATCGAGCGATGCGTCACCATGACGTATCATCCGAACGGCGAGCCGAGCGATCCCCGCATCCTTCGCTATCTAGCGCAACGGCGCAACGCATGGATGGGCATCTACTGCGACGTGCTCGAGCCCGGGATCGCGCGCGTCGGCGATGCGCTCCTACGTCTCTAGAAGGCTCGCGACGGGGCAGCCAGAGAAGCGCCGCAGGAACGGCGCCTCTCTTCGCCCACACCCGGTGAATGCAAGCTGTAGCGCGCGGCGCATGCGCCGCACCCTAGTCAACAATAACTAGACCAATCGTCACTTCCGATTGGAAAGACCAAGTGGAACTCGGAGAACCTTAGAGCGTGCGCCGGCCTTCCAAAGCCTTCGTAATCGTCATCTCGTCCGCGTAATCGAGATCGCCGCCGATCGGAAGGCCGTAGGCCAAGCGCGTAACCGCAGCGCCGAGCGGTTGCAGCAAGCGCGAAAGATAGAGCGCCGTCGCCTCGCCCTCGGCGTTGGGATTCGTCGCGAGAATGATCTCGCTGCGGCGTTCTCGCGGCCGATGCGCTCGATCGAGCTCTTTGACGTGCAATTGGGCGGGGCCGATGCCGTCCATCGGCGAGATCAAACCGCCGAGCACGTGATAGCGGCCCTTGAATGCGCCCGGTGCGTTCGATCGCATAAACGTCCTTCGCCTCGGCGACGACGCAAATCATTGCTGCGTCGCGCCGGTCGTCGGTGCAGAAACTCGCACGGATCGCTCTCCGCGAGCGAATAGCAGACCGAACAGAAGCCGTACGTTGTCTTTGACGGCGAGAATCGCTTCGGCAAGACTTTGGGCTTCGTGACGCGGCCGGTTCAAAAGGTGAAAGACCAACCGCGCCGCGGTCTTCGGTCCGATCGTCGGCAACTTACTGAGCTCGTTGATCAGGGCTGCGATGGGGCTTGCGACCGACGTCACATCAACCCGGGGATGCGCATGCCTCCGGTCACCGAAGCCATTCGTTTCTGCGAAGTCTCGGCTCGCCTTGCTCAGCGCATCGTTGACCGCGACGGCGACGAGATCTTCGAGCGTCTCGACGTCGTCGGGATCGACGGCTTCTTTGCCGATCGTGACGCGTTTCACGCGCTGGTCGCAGCTCACTTCGACGGTAACCGCTCCGCCGGCGGCGCTTCCGGTGACGATGGTGTTTGCAAGCTCCTCCTGCGCTTTCTGCATCTCGGCCTGCATTTTCTTGAACTGCGCCATCAAATGAGCTTGATTCATCTATCCGTATCCGTTCGTTAGCGTAATTGAAGAGCGCGTCGGGAGCATCTTCTTCGGCGGGCCGCCGAGCGGGCCGCGCTGCCGTCGACGCGGAGACGCACCTTGAGCGGTACGCCGAGCACGTCGGCGATCGCCGTTTCGATGAGCGTCGCGTGATCGCGCAAGGCGTCGGCGCTCCAGACTATCGGGCAGTTTGAGGACGATGGCGTTGCTTTCCAACGCATTCGATCACCGCGCGCGAGAGCGGGGCGCGCAGCGACTGCCGCTCGCTTTCGACCTTGCCGCGAATGCTTTGCCACGCCGCGCGCACCCGCTGTAACGAAAGACGCCGGCCGAGCCTTTCGGTGCCGCTTGCGGGCTCGCTTCGCTCCTGACAGCTCGCCGGTTGCACGGCCGGAATCGCTCGGCGCCGCAGCCGGCCGCTCTTCCAGGGCAGAGATGCGCGCGGCCAGGCGCCTCGAGCGTCGGATCCTCGCTCGCAAGGATGAAACGCAGCAGCGCCGTTTCCAGTTCGAGCCGCGCGTTGCCGCCGGCGCGCGCGAGCGAGAGCGCTTCGCCGAAAGTCCGCAGCGCGCGCAGCAGCATCGCCTGCGACACGCTCTGCGCTTGGCGGACGGCCCGCGCGGCGTCCTCTTCGGCCAGATCGCGCGCGAGCAGGCTCGGGTCGATGCGCGCCACCAAAAGATTGCGAAAGGCGGCGATCAGCGACCGAATCATGACGTGGAGGTCGGCTCCGGCATCGCTTGCCTCTTCGACCGCACCGCAAGGCCGCCGTCGCATCTTTCGCAACGATTGCATCGAGAAGCGCGGCGGTAAATTTTCGACCCGTCGATCCGAATGCAAGGTCGAGCGTCGCCACCGTGGCCGGCTTTCCCTCGGAAAACGCCGCCAGCTGCTCGAGCATCGTCAGTGCGTCGCGCAGACCACCGTCGGCGCGATAGGCGATTGCGGCCAAAGCCTCGTCGTTCACCGCGATCTGCTCGGCCTTCGCGATCTCCTTCATTTTTTCGATCATTACCGGAACGGCGATGCGGCGAAAGGCGTAACGCTGGCAGCGCGAGAGGATCGTTACCGGAAGCCGTTCGGGCTCGGTCGTCGCGAGGATGAAAACGGCGTGCGGAGGCGGCTCTTCGAGCGTCTTGAGAAACGCGTTCGCCCCCTCCTTGGTGAGCATGTGCGCCTCGTCGATGATGTAGATTTTCATCCGCATCGCCGCCGGCGCAAACTTCACGGCCTCGCGCAGCGAGCGAATCTCGTCGATCCCGCGATTGCTGGCGGCGTCGATCTCGAGGACGTCCAACGCCGTCCCGGCCAGCATCGAGCCGACAATTCTCGCAGGTATTGTCCGGCACCGCGATTGGCCCGTTCTCGCAGTTGATGCAACGTGCTAGAATCTTAGCAGCCGAGGTCTTACCGGAACCGCGCGGCCCCGAGAAAAGGTACGCGTGGGCGAGTTTTCCGCTTTCGATCGCGGCGGTCAGCGTACGCACGACCGCGTCTTGGCCGACGAGGTCGGCAAACGTCAGGGGGCGCCAGGTTCGGTAGAGGGACACGGCGCTCAAACTTTAGCGGGCTGTTTCGCAGCGCCTGCCGGGGGGTATGCTTGCAACGAAGCATTCTGGTGAGCGGTTATGAGGATTGCTTCCCAGGCGGTCGCGCTTGGTTAATTTTGGGATAAGAAAGATATCCGTGGATCTGCGCGCAGCGCTCCAAGAAAAGTTTGGCTTCGCGGGTTTTTACCCAGGCCAAGAAGAGGTCGTTTCACGCGTTCTGCAGGGGCAGGACACTTTGGCTATTCTCGCGACCGGCGCGGGCAAGAGTCTCACGTATCAGCTCCCGGCGCTCTTGCTCGAAGGCACGACCGTCGTCGTCAGTCCGCTGATCGCGCTGATGAAGGATCAGCTCGACATGTTGCGCGATCGCGGTATCACCGACGTCGTCGCACTGAACTCCACGCTCTCCGAGGACCAGGAGGCGCGCGCGCGCGAACGCGTCCGCTCCGGCACGATCCGTATCGTGTACACGACGCCGGAGAAGCTCGAAGACGAAGGATTCCTCAAGCTGCTCCAATCGATTCGGGTGCCGCTCTTCGTCGTCGACGAGGCGCACTGCATCAGCCAATGGGGCCACGATTTCCGGCCCGCGTACCTCGCGCTCGGCGCCGTGATCGCGAAGCTCGGCCACCCCACGGTGCTCGCCTTGACGGCGACTGCGACGCCATCGGTGCGCGAAGATATCCTGCATCAGCTCGGCATCGACCAAGTCAAGCTGATCGTTCGAGGCTTCGACCGGCCCAATTTGATCTACGAGGCGCGCAAAGCCGATAAGGAAGTCGATAAGCTGCGGATTCTTACCGCGCTCTTCGCCGGCGATGATGCCCTGGAAGGCACCGGAATCATCTACACGGCGACGATCAAGAACGCACTCGAAGTGCAGGAGTACCTGACCCGCGAGCTCGGCGTTCCTGCCGCGGTCTATCACTCGAAACTCCATAAGGAAGATCGAACTTCAGTTCACAATTTGTTCATGGACGAGTCGATTCGCGCGGTCGTTGCAACGAATGCATTCGGTCTAGGCATCGACAAGCCGAATATTCGTTTCGTCGTGCACTACGATCTGCCCGGATCGCTTGAAGCATACACGCAGGAAGCCGGCCGCGCCGGCCGCGACGGTTTGCCCTCCCGCTGCATTCTTATCTATCGGATGAGCGATACGCGGGTGCAGAACTACTTCCTCACCGGCAAGTATCCCGACGTCGAAGAGGTCCAGCGGGTCTTTGGGACGATCGAAGTCTTCTGCAATCAGGCCGCAGGCGTCTCGATGATCGACCTTCGCAAGATCCTCCAGCTCCCGCTGACGAAGCTCAAAGTCATCCTGGCGCTGCTCAAGAAATCGGGCTATATCGAGCACATCGGAAAATCCGCATACGGTTTGACCGAGGCGGTGCGCAAGCATCGCGACCTGATGCTGAATCTCGCGAACTACGAAACGAAGAAATCCTACGACCAGAGCAAACTCGCGATGATGTTGCAGTACGCCGAGACGACCTCATGCCGGCGGCGCTTCATCCTGAATTACTTTGGTGAAGACTTCGACGTCGTTAACTGCGGCGCGTGCGATAGCTGCCTTCGCTCGCTCCGCCGCGGCGTCGGGCGAAGCAAGCCACCACCGGCGGTTTCAGGATTGCCGACGTCGTGCGCCACGCTAAATTCGGTCGTCGGAACCGTCGAGCGCGCCGAACGGGACCTCGTCACGGTGCTCTTCCCGACTTTCGGTTATAAAACGCTGCTCGCCTCGGCCGTTAGGCACGCCGAAGCGCAAATTGCATAGGGCCGCGCTCCTCGTCGCGGCCTGCGCCGCACTCTATGCCGCCGCGCCCTATCAAGCTCCCTCGTCCTCCCCGTCGCCTCCGCCTGCAGCCACTCCAGCGCCGCCGACGGCTACGCCGGTCTTACCAGCGCCGGGCAGTCCAACGCCGCCACCGATCGTCATAACACCCGCGACCGCTTCGGTACCCGTCGGACGCCCGGTGGATCTGACCGTGGGCTCTGCAATCAGTCCAATCGCTGCCGTGGTTGCCGATCCTTCAATCGCGGCGATCGTCGTGGATCAGGCCTCGCAACGGGTCACCGTGATCGGGAAGGCACCGGGCGCAACGATCGTAACGGTCAGCGACGCGCGCGGCGTGCGTCGCGACGTGCCCGTTCGCGTCGCCTATCTAGCCGGGAGTATTGCCGAACACGTAACGTTGCCGCTGACCGGCGATCCCGCATCGGCGGAGTTCGTGCGCGAGCAAGTAGCGCAAGCCGTTAAAGAGGCCGCGCAACCGCGGCCTGGGGCGCAGGTTCTGGTGACCTCCGACGACGTTCCGCTTCGACGCCCGCTCGAGCAGGACGACGTGGCCGCGTTCGACGTTCCGGTTCTGATTCAAGGAAACGACGATTTTGAAGTCGACGGCTCGACCCGCGTTGACGTTCAAAACATTGCCGTGCCGCGCATTTCCCCCGACTCGCTCATGGTTAGCGACTACCCCGAACGATTGAACGAAAACGGCACGCTCTTCGTCGCCGATCTGCGCTACGAGCAACCGTCGCGCTTTCTCTACTTTCACTATAACCCGCCCGGCCAACCCGACCGGCGGATCGTGCTGCGCGCCGAGAACCTTTCGCCGGAGCCCTCAATCGTCCAATTCATCAGCGGGCGCGGGGGTCCATCGTCGAACGAGATGGAGGTCGGCCATACGGCTACCAAACGATTTCTCGTCAACGTCGTGCAAAATCAGGGGCGGCTGTTGACGCTCGCCGCCAACAGCTCGACGGAGATCGTCGCGCAAGCTATGCCCGCCGGAAGTATCGTCTGCAATCTGCTGCAGCTGCGCGTGCTCTCCGGCGGCAACGTTCACCTCACGCTCTTTGCCGAGAACGCCGGCGCAAGCCCCGACACCGCGATCGCCGGGTCGGAACTGCTCGAAAGCACGCACAAACACGCGCGCGGAATCTATCCAATCGCCGAGTTTCACTTTGCGACGCAGTGGAAGGTCAACGACGAGTATCTCGAGCTACCGATCGGTCAGCTTCCGTTGCCTAACAACCTTCGCGGTCAAGCGCTTGCGGGCGATTACGGCGTTTTGCAATCGTTTGTCGTCAACGTCGAAAACCCGCTGGGGACGCCTCAGGCCGTCGCGATCTACGAAAACCCGCGCGGCGGCCGCGCCACCGGTACGTATCTGATCGACGGCGTCTTGGTGCAGTCGCATCAGGTGCCGCCCTACTCGCGATATAAAGTGCGTCAGTATGTCGTGCCGGCGCATGGATTCGTTCGCGTTACCATCGATACGATGCCCGAAGCGGGCTCGAGCCTTCCGCTGCGTCTCATCTTCGCACCCGACGACGGAAGCGTCGCGCCCGGCGCGCCCGGCTCACCGATCTATTGACGTCGCGTAGATTCGCTCGATGCGTTCCGCGCTCGCTTCCCAGGAGAAGCGAGCAATAGCCCCGGCGCGGGCAAGCGCCGCGCCGGGCGTCGTCGCTGCCGCGCAGCGCGCCGCTCAGCGCGCAAACCCATGCGGCCGCATCGTCGGCGTCCACGATCGTCGCGTCGCCGCGCGTGATTTCCGGGAGCGAGGTGCGATCCGAAACGACGCACGGCACGCCGGCGCAGAGCGCTTGCGCCGCAGCGTACCCGAAGCCTTCGTAACGCGAAGGGACCGCTGCAACCGCGCAGCGCTCGTAGAGCGCCACGAGCTGCTCGCGCGGAACGTAGCCAGGCATCGCGACGCGATCCGCTACGTTCAATCCTTCCGCGATTTGAGCGCATTCGCGCGCGTACGGCGTGTGGGGTCCTATCGCCACGAGACGAGCTCCCGGCAGATGTGCGAGCGCGCGGATGAGAACCTCGAGGTTCTTGCGGCGTTCCACCGTTCCGACCGCGAGAATGGTTCGTCCGTCGCTCTGGCGACGCACGACCCGGCAGAAATCCGCGGCGACGCCGGGATAGACGACGTCGACGCGCTCGGGGTCGAAATCGCGCAGCATCCCGAGCAACACGTTCCGCGAAAAATCCGAGTCAACGACGATGCGTGCCGCCTTGCGGTATCGCCGCAACGAAAACGGACCGAAATAATAGCGCGCATAGGCGGGCGCGTGCGCCTGTACCTCGTGCCAGGCGAGATCGTGCACCGTGACGACGATCGGGATCCCAAGAATGCCTGGCATCGTCCCCGCCGTGCAGTGCAGCAGTTGCGCGCCGGAAGAGCGCGCTCGACGAGGCAGGACGACCTGATCCCATAGGACGCGACGATCGAATCGCCATGGATCCAAGGCGGGGTCGCGCAATTCGATCACCTCGAGAGCCCGCCGGCGAAGCGCGTCCGCCAAACCGCGAACGTATTCCCCGATTCCCGTTGCCGTGCCGACGGTCAGTTGCGCGTCGAGCGCAACCTTCACCGCAGATCGCGTTCCAGCGCGCGAACCATCAGCGCGCGCGGATCGAGAGTCCGCGCACGCGCTAAGTAGGCTTGCGCGGATTGCCGGTCGCCGTTCTCCCATGCGACGACTCCTAGTCCCGCCACCGCGTCGGCGCTTGCCGGGTCGACATCGGCCGCGTCGTCGAAGAGCTGCTCGGCGCGCCGCCGTTCGCCGAGAAGATCTGCCTGGTTGGCAGCCTCGACGAGATAACGCTCGGAGAGCGGCGCGAGCTTCACGGCGGCTTCAAAATCGCGCAACGCCTCTCGCAACCATTCTCGTTGACGAGTGCTGCCGGGAACTTGCACCCACGCTTCCTGATTCGCAAGGCGTCCCATGTGCCAATAGGCCTCGCCGACGGCGTCTGGGTGCGTGGCATCGCGGTCCAGGCGGACCTGCAGCAGCCGTTCGAGCGCGTAACCTGCTGCCGGATTGCGAGCGGCCAGCGCGTTCGCCGACGCGTCCACCGCAGCGGGATCAGGCGCGGCAAGGAAATACTCGCGCGCGAGCACCCTTTCACCGCGCATCGACGCGACGCGCGCGAGGATCTCGTCGCGTGTCGGCGATTCCGGCAGTCGCAGCGCATAGCGTTCCGCCGCGCCGGCATCGGCGCGCGAGAGCGCCTCTTGCGCAAGGGTCGTCTCGACGTACGGCGCCGGCGCGATTGCGTCAAGCACGTGATAGACCGCCAGACCGAAGCGTACCGGCACTTCCCGCGGCAGAGTGCCGGGAACGGCCGCGCCGGAATCGAGCGCATCGGACGCAAGCTCCACGGTGCCGAACGCGACGATGAGGGCGAAGAGGATCGCACCGAGGCTGAATCGGTAGAGCGCGTACGTCCGCGGCCCGCGCAAGCTAGAACTTAACGGTAAAGTTTACGTCCTCGCGGGTCTGGGTGTACCCGTTGATCGGAAGGATGTTGTCCTGGAGGCGATCCTGGTACGCGCCGATGGAAAGCGCGCTCGAACTCTGCGGGATGTTGAACGTCAGCTTTCCGCCGAAGGTGTTATCCACCGCATCGAGATTCATGAGACCAGGCAGGCCGTAGCCGCCGTACAGCCGTTGCGCGTCGTAGTTCAAGTTCAAGGTCAATCCGCGCACGACGGGTACCGACAGGCCGGCACCAAGCGAGAGCCGGTTCAGGTCGGCGGAGTTCGGAACGACGAACTGCGCGCCGAGACCGGGCAACTGCCACGATGTCGCCGAGTCGAGCGGTGAGACCGAGAACGTGCCGGCGTCGTTATGGAGTTGCTCGTACTCGCTGGAAAGGTTGAGATTGAAGCTGCGTTTCCCGGCGCGTACGTCGAAGTTCGCGCCCGCGCTGTCGGATGTGTCTCGCGATGCAAGCTGCGGCGTTTGCGTCGAAACGCCTTGGGCCCGCCCCTCGAACTGCACCGCACCGATTCGCGTCGTCAACTGAAGTGTATCGCCCTGCACTTGAGGCGGACCAAACGCCAGAGCCCCGGGTTCCGGCGAAACGGCAGGTTCCGGCGCAACCGGCTGGTACGCCGCCGTGAAGTGTGCGCTCGGCTGGACGAGCGTTTCGTCATACTGCGACGGCAACGGCACGGAGAAGTGCACGACGCTCGGACCCCCGTCGAACTGCGCCGGCTGTGCGAATGAGGGGCTCTGCTCGCCCGAGATGTCGTTGCGCGCGAGACTGTCCGCAGCGAACCCCTGGGAGTCCACGGCGGCGAGATCGGGCTTCGGCTCGGCGGGGCGGACTTGCAGGGCGAGCTCGCGCAACGGGGACTCGCTGTTACGATCACCGTGTGCCGCAGCGAATGAAGCGCCGAAGTCGGAGGTCTCGCCAAAGACCCGCAGCATCAGCTGGGACCCCAAATCGAACCGCCCAACTCCCTGGTGGAGTTCGGCTTGTGCCGCCAAAGCAGAACTCAGCGCGAGCACTAGCGCTGCCCCTGCCACGACGCCGACGACCCGACGCACCTGTCCTCCGTTTCCCCTAAAACAGCCTACCCGCGAGCCGCACGGTCAACCAGACCGCTCAATGCGGGCTTAGGAGTTTGGAGGTCGAGCCTCTGCTTCCCTTGCGAGAAAGCGCCGGGCGATCAAGATCGCGGCGTAGTCGTCGATCGGGCGCGGCGGCAACTGAAGACCGATCGGAAGCAGACGGCGCCACCCTCGCGGCGGGTGCTCGCTAAAGTACAGGCTGCGCGCCCTTCGGGTCGTTTCGTATTCGTCGACAAAATGAATCGCCAGACCGAGCGGCTCGAGGGCCGCCTTGACGGCGCGCGCGTTCGTCCCTCGCCCCAGCGCGATGGCCCTCACGCGATGCCCAGCTAGAAGCGTCCGAAGACATGCCGGCAGCCGGTCGATGGGCTCGACGCCTGCAGCAACGACCGCCCCCAAAGCGTCGAGCACCGCGTACCCGGCTTTGGAGCGGCCGGGGTCCACCCCCAGCACCGCCTCGTCCATCTTTACGGCTGCTGCGTCAGCACGATCACGATTGGAATGCCCCCAACGTGAGGATAGAAGTCGTCCGCGGCAAAGGCCGTGAGCAAATAGGTGCCCGGCCGAGCGATGCGCTGCTGCATCTGTTGTGCGTCGGGAATAAGCTGCGTCGGTTGGATGTCTGAAAGAAACGGCGGGAGGCGGAGCCGTCTCGCCGTGACCGATACGTAATTTTCCAGCTGGATGAGGGCGATGTTGATGCTCGCCCCGCTCCGGCCCGGAATCACGAGCTGCGCGATGACCTGACCTTTCTGAAAGTATCGAACGTCGGGAGTGACGTTAATCGCAAAATGGATTTGGTCGCCCTCGAAGAGGTTCTGGTCTGAGGTTACGGTCAGCATGACGTTGGCTTGCGAGAGCCCTGCCGCCGTCGTAAGGTCGTTCGCCAAGCCCGTGAGCTTCTTATCGGCGTCTGGCGGAATCGCATATGGCTTGAGACCCAGCCTCGGGTAGTTCGCGTTCACGTATTTGACCGCGAAGAAATAATAATCCCGAATCGTGGCCAAACGTCGCGAGGGCGGTTCGGATTGGGCGATGATGCGATAGAAGGGAACCATCAGCGTATCGACCGGCAGGACGAGCCGGCCCGTATTTACTTTTGCTTCGAGATCGCGTTGTTGCGCCTGCAACTGGCTGATCTGCTGATTGATCGAGTTGAGCTTGAAAAACGCCGTCTTCACCTCCTGCGATGCGAAGATGGCGGTAAGCGAGACCACGAGAGCGATGATCACTCCGGTCGCGATGGCGACGATCGTCGACGTGTACCGCGGCCGAATCCCGAAGAGGCTCAAGCGTCGGCGGCCGACCTGGTGGCCGACGCGATCCCCAACGTACGCTACGGCGCCGGCGATCGCCATCACGAATGCCAGATTGCCGATCCCACGAACGATCTCGACGAAGTTCATGTCTGCGCGGCACGGCGCAATCGGTTCAATCCGATCGCGGTAAAGAGAATGTTCGGAACCCAGGCCCAAAAAGCCGCGAACGCGATCAAGGCCTCGGCCGCAAACGAACAGATCGTCATAACCACGTAGTAAACGAAGACGATCGCCAACGAAAGCCCGAAGCCCAAACTCGTGCTCCCGCTCGACCTTATCGAACGCAGCCCGAACGGGATGGCGATTAGAATGAAGACGAAGCACGCAAAGGGACGCGCGAGCTTTTCCTGATAGGTCGTCACGTACTTGCGGTACTCGTTTTCGGTTAACTGCCGGGAGCGCACGACGTCCGCGATCTCTGCTCGGCTCATATTCTCCGGATCGTCGTTGCTCATGCGCTTCATGAGGTCGGTTGGATTCTCCCCGATTTCGACCTCCTGTTCGGGTACTCGGGGCTCGTCCAACGTGGTCCCATCGGGATTGAAGCGATAGACGCTCGAGTTCTGGAGAATCCATTTGTCCACGGTGAACTCGGCGCGATCGGCGAAAACGATTTGACGCGGATCGTTGTGATTGTCGTACTGAATCAAGGTCACGTGGAGCAGCGCGCGCGAATGGGGTTCGTACGCCGTTGCAATCGTGACCTGCCGTCCGCCGCCAGGCAGCGGCGCGGAGACCGTGAGGTCGCGATTGAATGCGCTCACATGATTGATGACGTTATTCTCGATCTCGATAAGCTGATCGTTAGCATACGGCACGACCCCTTCTTGCAAGTAGAGCGTGACGAACGACATCACGATCCCGACCGCGAGCAACGGGGCAACGATGCGTGCAAAGGTCACTCCCGAAGCCTTGAGCGCGGTGATCTCGCTCTCACCCGAGAGCCGCTGAACCGCAAGCAGCGTCCCGAGCAGCAGGGCCATCGGAATGACGAGCACGATGTCGGCCGGCAGGGACCAGCCGAAAACGAGCAGCGCCGCCCAAAGCGGCGCGTGCTCGTTGCTCACGAGCCGGCCGATATTGAGAATTTCCGTCGCCGCAAAGATCAGCGTAAACGCCGACAATCCGAAGACGAACGGGCCCGCCAGCTCCGCCAGCATGTAGCGGTCGAGAATCGTCAATCTCATATCCCGGTCGATTCGTCCGCGAATGCCTTTGACAGCAATCGCTTATAACCTAAAGCCTTCGCCGAAATAGAATTGGCGGGCGATCGGCGAGTCGAGTACCTCTTGTGCGCTGCCGGAGACTTCGATCCGGCCGTTGTTCAGGATGTACGCGCGATCGACGATTGCCAGCGTTTCGCGAACCTGGTGATCGGTGATGAGGATGCCGAACCCGCGATCGCGGAGTTGGCGAATCATCGCTTGGATGTCGGCAACGGCGATCGGATCGATGCCGGTAAACGGCTCGTCCAGCAGCAGAAAGGCAGGTCGGATCGCCAGCGCCCGCGCGATCTCGACGCGCCGGCGCTCGCCGCCCGATAGGCTATCGCCCCGCGCATCCACAAAGGCCCGCAATCCGAACTCTTCGAGGAGCGCCGGCAAACGACGCTCTCGCTCTTCGTACGGGACGCCGTTTTGCTCCCAAATGAGCCTGATGTTGTCACCAACCGAGAGCTTACGAAAGATCGAGTTCTCTTGCGCAAGATAACCGATGCCGTTCCGGGCGCGCGCGTACATCGGCTGGCCCGTTAGATCGATCTCACGCTCGGCGTTCGCGAGAAGAACGGTGCCGCCGTCGGGCTTCACCAATCCGACGACCATGTAGAAGGTAGTCGTCTTACCCGCGCCGTTGGGCCCAAGTAAACCGACGATCTCGCCGGTCTCGACCTCTGCAGTAACTCCGTTGACGACGGCACGCTCGCCGTAGCGCTTGACGAGTCCGCGCAGTTTGATCGCTGGTATCTGGCTCATTTCATCCGCATGTGAGTGAGGGAAACATCCGAGTCAAAGCTCGAACCAGTCGCCCGAAAACCCTTGGGGTCGGTGACCACGACGTTGCCGCTGCCGTGCAGCATGCCGGTGGCTCGCTGGTAAACGAGCTGCGTGCACTCCAACGTCATCCCGGAGGACGTATGAGCGTGAACCCCGTCCAACAACGTCACGGTGTTCGCACTCTCGTCGACGACGGCTTGCGGAGCGCTCGCCGTTATCGTTGCCCCTTGCCGATCCCGGAACTTCACGCGCGCGTCCTGGAAGACCGAGCGCATGCGCCCCTGCGAGCCACTGCTCTGGTACGAGCTTGCTACCAGATCGTAGTCGATGCGGTTGTGGACTTGCTGAACGACGTGGACCGGCCGTTTGGCCGTGCCCTCGCCGGTGATTTTCAGCAGGAGCGGCGTCGGCGAGCCCGCAGACCGGGCTCCCGAAGCCGAAGGAGGAGGCGTCGCTTTGGGCGGCTGGGGGTTGCAACCGCCGGTTGCCGCAAGACAAACCGCGGTTAGGGCCGCCGCGTATCGCACTATCCCTCGATCGTTGGACTCGGCTTGCCGCGCCTTGCCGCGGCGAGGGCGAGCCCCATCATCGGCATCCACAATCCGAAAATCACGACGGTCACGGTATCGATCAGCCCTTGCACGGCGACGCCGACCAGTCCCGCTGCAACGCTCAACGACAAAAACGCTGCCGGCGCGTCCGCCTGAGAAATACGGCGGCGCAGCTCGGTGGCGAAGCGCCAGAGCGTCCATGCGACCGCGGCCAGCCCAACGATCCCGAATTCGACGAGAAACGTCAGGTAGAGATTGTGTGCGTGAAAGGCCGTGGGATCGCCGTCGGGCGAGCGCACAAGCGGGTAGAGACGTGAAAAATTGAACGGTCCGACACCGGTCAACGGAAATCGGTCGGCGATCTGGGTCGCAGCTTGCCAGATCGATAAGCGGGTGTAATCTTCGCTTGGATCGTGGTGCGCGTTGAAGAGCAAGAGCACGGCGATGACGCCGCCGAATACCACGGCGGCGGCGGCACCGATACCATATCGGGTGCGAACGGCGAGCAAGAACGCGAAGGCGGCCGCACAACCGATCCAGCCGGCGCGGGAATAGGTGAGTGCGAGCGCGGCGAGACCGAGCGCCAGGGTCGCCCACGCCAACACGCGCATCGAGCGCTGCGCAGCGACGCACGCGAGCGCATAGGAAATAGGCAAGAGCACGATGAGATAGCCGGCAAGCTCGCCGGGCAAAATGAACGTTCCGGTCGCGCGCCCGTGGTGGATGGCGTACTGCGCGGCCGGAAGGCGCGTCGCGACCATCGCGACCGCCAGCGCCGCAGCGAGCGCGCCGGAGAGCACGTAGGCCGAGAAAATCGTCACCGCAGCATATCGGTCCGAGTAGAAGCGCACGACGGAACAGTGCCAAATGATGCCGAGGCCGCCGATACCCGTGAAAAGCAGGCCCGCAGCCGGATTGAAGCCGGCGCAGCCGGCCAACAATCCGGCACCGAAGACTGCGAGCAACGGGAGAAGCAACGGTTGCGAAGCTGGTTGGCGATATCGCGCCAAAGTCGCGACCGCGTAGACCGCGAGAACCGCGCACCCGGCAAGGACCGCGAGTACGAGGCCGCGGGGAAGCAGCGAGTACCCCGGAAAGCCCACGCCGGTCAGAGCGATGAAGGTTGGGAAAAGCGGCACGATCGCAAAGATGAGGCCGAGCGCGGGCGGCATGAGGCGTCGCACTACGAGCCGCTCAAGAGAAACGCGATGCGCTCGGCGATGCGCCGTGCACCGCCGCTCTCGCCCATCCGTGCGCGTCCGATCTCGCCCATGCGTCTTCGACGCGTCGGGTCGTCCAAGATCGCGCTCACGCCGGCAACCGCTTCGGTCAAGCCGCCCGCAAAGACCGCGAGCGCGTCCCCAAGCAGCCCTCGCTGGCGCTCGCGATACCAACGCGCCTTTCGATCGCGATTTCGTTCGAACGCTACGACCGGTACCGACGCCGCAGCAGCCGCTTCGTTTGCCGTTCCAGCCTGCCCCAACACGAGCACGGCCCGCTCGAGAAGAGGGCCGAGCGACCCATGCCAGCCGCGTACGATTTCACGCCCGCCGCGGCTCAAGACGAATGGAACGCACTCGTCCGCGGTGGCGCGGACCTGCCAGCCGGCTCGCTGCGCGTCGCGAGCAAAACGATCCGCGTCGAGTCCGCGGGCGATTGAAAGCACCGCTCCAAGTGCCGGCCGCTGCTCTGCGAGCTCGCGCGTGACCTCGAGGAGAAATTTGGCATCGTCGTACGCTCCGGCGCGGCTTCCGGGAAAGAGGCCCAAGAGCGGAGCAAATCCCGTGACCGCCGGCGCGATCGCGCAATCGTCGGGCGTCGCGAACAAATCGACGATTGCATTGGCAACCTCGGCCGGCACGCCGTGCCGGCGCAGCGCTTGGGCGGTAGCGTCGTCGCGCACGAAGCAGAACGCGGCACGCGCGAGCACCCGCTCCTCGAACGCCCCGTAAGGAGCTACCGCGACGCTCTTTGCGCTTCCGACGAAGACCGTGCGCGTTCCCGCCAACAACGTCATCGCGAGCGCGTAAACGTCGCCGACCGCAACCGCCACGTCGTACGTGCCGCGTGCACGGCGTAGAAACTGAGCCTGACGCCAGGTAAGCGCGAGCAGACCGGCTCGCAGGTCACGCGCGAGATTCTGCGCATTCCCCATCGCGATCAAACCGCCGCTGGGCATGACGCGACGAGGCCCAACCTCGTTCATTTCGTCATGAGTCGCGTTACCGACGAGCGCCAGATGATCGACCGACGCCTCGGCGACGATCGAACGCAGCTCGCGCGAGAGGCGCTCCGCGATAGATGCTTCTCCGTGGCCGTTGGTTATGAAGAGCACTCGGTTCACGCCGCTGCGGCATCCAAGAGCGGAACGAGCGCGAATTCGGCGAGTCTGAAACGACGGCTCGACGGATCGTACTCGAGCTCGCTGCGAGAGACGAAGCGCCCGTACGGACCCGCGTGGACGATCGGAACCCCACCGACATATTCCGGCCGTTCGAGCGTGTCGTGACTGTGGCCGCCGAGCAGCAAATCGATGCGCGGCACCCGAGCCGCCAGTTCGCGGTCGAGCGAGAGGCCGACGTGCGAGAGAACGACGAGCAGGTCGCCGTCGGGCACGGCGCTCGCATACGGCGCCAGAGCGCTCCACGGCTCGAGAAAGCGCCACCCGAAGACGCGCTCCCAGGGACTTCCGATTCGATATTGCATGATCACGAGGCCGAGCACGTGAACTCGTACGGGAGCACCGTCCTCACTCACGCTCTGGAAACGCAGCGCCGGCACGAACGGCAGGGCTCGCCCTTTCGTATCCTGCAGATTCGTGCAGACCAGCGGATGACGCATGCGCGCGGCTCGTGCCTTTAGCAGGCCGAAGAGATAATGGAACTCGCGGTTCCCGATGGCTTGCCCGTCGTAGCCGGCCGCGTCCATCTCTGCAACGATGGGCTCGTCGCGATAGTAGACGCTTTGACTTCCTCGCAGCGAGTCGCCGCAATCGAAGAGCAGCCCCGGACGTTCGCCGCGCAGCTCGCGAAGCCGCGCGGCGATGCCGCGGTGATCGTGAAGGTCCGAGGTGTGATAGATACGGATCATGCCGCGTCGGCGCACGCTAGCTCGAGTGCATATCGCGCGCAACGCTCGAGCGCGTCGACGGGACCGAGCGCCTCGCGAAGCTTCACGAAATCGTCGTATTGTTTTGCTGGGTTTTCCATTTGAGCTTCGAGCGCATCGGCGAGGGCCTCCGGCGTCGCGCGTTCTTGGAGCAACTCGGGAACGACTTCGCGCTCGAGCACCAAATTCGGCAGCATGATGAAACGGTGTTTGATCATTCGATGACCGTACCGAATGAGAATCGGCGGAATGACGTAAATGCCGACTGCGGGCACGCCCAGGAGCGCGGTCTCCAGGACGGCCGTCCCCGATGCCACCCAGGCGGCATCGGCGTTCGAAAGCGCCGGCGCCACGCCGCGCACGATCTCGAGGTCGTCGCTGCCGCTCGCGAGCGCGCGACGAATCGTTGCCTCGGCGCGATCGTCCGCCGCTGCAACAATGCCGCGCAACCGCGGGCGACGTCGTTTCAGCGTACGATACGCGGCCAAGAGCACCGGAAGGTGACGACGCAACTCACCGGCGCGACTGCCGGGCAGCATCGCCACGACGCCGGCGTCGTTCGGCGGCGCGCCCCGCAACGCGCGCATCCGATACCGGCTCGCGAGCGGATGCCCGAAATATTCGATGCGGCACCCGAGGCTTCGATAAAATTCGTACTGGTGCGCGAATGCGGTTACGGGAGCGGCAACCGCGCTGACGTTGCGCGCTTTATGCTCGTTGTCGAGCCACGTTCCGGGCGGGAACAGATCCAAGAGCGGCCCTGCATAGCGAAGACGACGTCGCAACGTGTTGGCCAAGCGCAAATTGAAGACGCCGAAATCGACGAGCACGACCAAGTCGGGCTTCGACGCGACGATATGAAACGCCGTGCGCAGCATCGCGTGTAAAAGTTTCGGAATTCTCGGAATCGCCGCCAGCGGTCCCAGGCTCGCCCAACCGGTATGATCGCGCCAGATCGCAAATCCCGCATCCCGCATCCGCGCGCTTCCGATTCCTTCAAACTCAGCCCGCGGATCTAACTTTCGAATCTCCTCGGCCAAGAGAATTGCCATCGCCTCGCCCGACGGCTCCCCCGTCGAAAAGAAGTACCTCACTCCCTCCGCCCCATTAACGTCGTCGCGCGCGGGAGGTTTCTACGTGCTGCGGAGCGACGAGCGACCCGACGCAGCAATGTAGAAGCTCCCGAAGCGTGACGGCGTTATCATTTTAATACGCCTCGCTGAGAGGGCGCCTCGAGAAAGGCGATAATTTCGCGGCCCGGCTCCGTCGTCACTTGCGCTTTCATCGCCTCGATCGCTTGCGACACGTTGAGCTTCGGGTCGTAGAGCAGTTTGTAGAAACGCTTGATCTCGTTTCGCTCCTCGGCCGAGAAGGCGGCGCGGCGCAGTCCGACGCTGTTGAGGCCGTAGGGCTCGCACGGATTGCCCTCGACCAGAAAGAAAGGCGGTACGTCTTTGGTAACCTTGCTCATGCCGCCGAGCATCGCGTGCCGGCCGACCCGCGTAAACTGATGAACGCCCGTTTGGCCGCCGATCGTAACGTAGTCGTCAATGTGAACGTGTCCGGCGAGCTGGGCTAAATTGCTCATCGTGACGCCGTTACCGAGAATACAATTGTGCGCGATGTGAACGTAGCCCAAGAACAGACAGTCATCGCCGACGGCCGTCACTTCGTCTTGGCCGGTCGCTCGTTGAATGCTGACGTACTCGCGCAGAATCGTGCGGTTTCCTATTCGCGTGAAAGCCCGTTCTCCGGCATACTTGCGATCCTGCGAGGCCGCTCCGACCGTCGAGAACGGATAGAGCAGACAATCTTCTCCGATCTCGGTCCAGCCGTTAACGACAACGTGCGCCTGCAGAATCGTGCGCGCGCCGATCGAGACATGATCGCCGATGATGCAGTACGGCCCGACCTCAACGTTCTTCCCAATCTCCGCACCCGGATGGACGATGGCCGTCGGGTGCAGCATTAGGCTCGCCGCTTAGCCGTGGAGCACACTTGCGTCCGCGCCGAACATGCGCGGGTCCGAAGAGATCGAGAACATCAACTCGGCATAGCACGCGAACTGGCCGTCGACCGTGGCTTCGCCGCTTACCCAGCCGATGTTGCGTTTGTGGCGCAACATCCTCACTTCCATGTCGAGCCGGTCGCCTGGAATAACCGGGCGCCGAAACTTCGCCTTGTCGATGCCCGCGAGGTACGGGGTCTTGCGCGAGAACTCACCCGGCTCGAGAATCATTGCCCCCCCGAGCTGCGCCAGCGCCTCGACCATGTAGATGCCGGGCAAGACCGGATTATTGGGGAAGTGTCCCGCAAAGATTTGCTCGTTGTAGGTGATGTTCTTGTAGCCGCGCACGCGTACCATGTGTTCGAATTCCAGAATCCGATCGACGAGCAGCAGCGGATAGCGGTGCGGCAAGATCTCGAAAATCGCGCGAATATCCAGCTCGGTCAACCTCTACCTCCCAGACGGTACGCGCAATCGCGTACGTAAGGCGCGCGTTATTGAGGCGTGAAGCTCGTGTCCGCTCTTGATCGCCACGAACTCGCATTGCGGCCAAGCTCCCAGCAACGCGAGGTCGCCGATCAGATCGAGCACCTTGTGGCGCACTGCCTCGTTCGTCCAGCGTAACGGCTGCATCGGTCCATCGGGCGTGAAGACGAGCGCGTTTTCGAGACTTCCGCCGCGTCCCAGGCCGCGTGCCCATAAGGCCTCGATTTCGTGGAGGTACGCAAAGGTACGTGCGCCTGCGATCTCCTCTTGGTATCGCTCCGGGTCGATATCGCCATCGAAGTACTGCGTGCCGATCGGCGCCGGAAAATCCGCAACGAAGCGCACGCGAAATGCCGCGGATGGGAAGGCCGCGATCATCCGGTCGCCGGAACGAACCCAGAACGGGGCGTCGATCTCCAACACCTTGCGCGCTCGCCCCTGCGATTGGAGGCCGCACGCCGCGATTGCGGCGACGAATTCGGCAGAGCTCCCGTCGCCCGCCGGAATTTCCGGGCCCTCTACGTGAATCTCGGCGTTGCTCACGCCCATGGCGAAGAGTGCGGAGAGCAGATGCTCGGTGGTGGAAACGCTCGATCCGTCGCGGCCGAGCACGGTGGCGCGCGACGTGTCGAGCACGTATTCGACACTGGCCGGCACGCGCGTTCTTCCAAGAATGAAGGCTAGTCCATCGTCGGCTTGCGCCGGTCGAACTTCAACCGCCCCCTGCTCCCCGGTGTGAAGGCCGATCCCTTCGAAACGAACGGTGTCGCGGAGCGTCGCCTGCATCATCCGATGTCACTCGGCCGAGCGCGCACGCTCCAGAGCCTCAACACGATCAAACAGCTTTGGCAGGTTGCGAATCATGACCTCTTGTCGGAGATCCTCGCGATGGTCGCGCGCGGGACTTCCCGAAACCGTCGCGCCCTCCGCGATATCGCCCCAAATCCCGGACTGACCGGCAATGGTCACGCCGGAGCCGACCGTGACGTGCCCCTTGAAACCAACTTGGCCACCCACTTTAACGCCGTCGCCGATTACCGTCGAGCCTGCCAATCCAGACAAGGCCGCGATCACGCAATGCTTGCCGACGCGGCAGTTGTGCCCGATTTGCACGAGATTGTCGATCTTCGTGCCGGCACCGATTCGCGTGCTCCCGGTCTGGGCACGATCGATGCACGTGTTCGCACCGACCTCGACGTCGTCTTCGAGCACGACGTTTCCGATTTGCGGGATTCGCTGCGCTCGGCCATCGACGAAAGCCCAACCAAAGCCGTCACTGCCGATAACGCATCCGGCGTGCAGGACGACGCGATCGCCGATTCGCGTGCCCGACATGACGCTGGCGCGCGAGTGAATCCAGACGGACTCCCCGATCGATGCGCCGTCCCCGACGTAAGCGCCCGGCACCGACGACGCTGCCGGCGCCGATCGCGACGCGATTCCCAACGTACGCGTGCGCGCCGACGTACACGTCGCCGGCGAGTTGCGCATCGGGTTCGATCACGGCGCTCGGATGCCGGAACGGACCTTGGGGCTTAAGCGGCCGCAACGACTGCAGCAAAAGCGCCAAAGCGTGACGGGCGTTTCCAACGACCAGCAACGGCTTGGCGGCAGGAGCATACTCAAACGAATCGTCGACCAAGATCGCAGCCGCCTCGCTCGCGAGCGCGGCGGTGAAATACGCTTCGTTCGTCGCGAACGTCAGTGCGTCGCCGTCCGCCTCTTCGACCGTACTCACTCGGGCGATGCGAACGCTGCCGTTTCCGACGACGCGTCCCCCAAGCCGCGCAGCCAATTCATCGAGCGTGCCCAGCATCGAACCTCCTGCGGCCGCTAGGTACCCGGGGTAGGCGTCGCCTTCTCCGTGATATTGAGCGCCTTCTCGACGTCGCTGGTGATGTCGACACCGCCGTAACCGATTCCCTCGCGCGTCAAGACCAGCTTAAGCTGGCGCTCCGATGCGATTTTTCCGGCCGCGTCGCGAATCTGCGCCGAGAGTTGATCGGTAACCTTAGAATACTTCCGCTGCAAAGCGACCGCCGCGCGTTCCTTGCGTGCCTTACTCTCCCGGCGCGACTGAATCGACCGCTCGTCGGCGTAGAGCTGATTCTGATAGCCCTGATACTCGGGCCAATTCGTGACGATCCGTTGCACGTCCACGAGTCCGATCGGACTACGCGTCCCGCAGCCCGCAAGCAAAGCTGCGGTGCAAAAAAGAAGAATCTGTTTGTGTTTTTTCACTCGTGTTGACTTTCGACGTCCTTGATGACTTCGTTGGTTAGGTCGTAACCGCCCGCCGCAGACCAGATATCGACGAAGACGATGCTGAACCCCTGGTCCTTGGCAATGCGCGAAGCGTCGCGTTCCACCTGCGCGACGATCTGTCCGTAGAGTTCGTTGCGCCGCTTCTGTAACGCGTCGAGCTCCTTGGCAGTGGCGCCGGTCGCCCCGACGTCGGCCCCATGGAGCGCCGCGAACTGCCGATCGAGATCGGCTCTTCGTCGCGTTGTAATCTCCGATAGTCTTCGCGGCGTCCGCCTGGAACTGCCGAACGAACTGGCGGTGGATTGCAGCGATCCGCGCCTGGACGTCGGGCGGAAGATTCGTCGGCAACGAGGGAGGCCCGAGACTGCGCAACTGCGTGCCTACCTCGTTGCGGCGCTCCTCGAGCTTAGCTCTCGTCTGTGCTTGGATCGCGCCGACTTGCGTTCGAATCGCACTGCCGGTCTGACTGTCTAGTTCGCCTCGATACGCACGCAGCGTCGCGGCGTCGGCGTTACGCTGCGCGTTGAGTTGTGCGGCTTCTTTCGCGTCAATCGCGGCGAGCTGATTCTTGCGCCTGCTTTCGCGCGGCAGGATCGAGCGCGAGATTGGAGAGTCGCATTTTAATCGCTAATCGCGCCGCGGCATCTTGCTGCGTCAATCGCAGCGAGAGATCCGTTTCGTTCTGCGTAAGCTGCTCGGCCTTGGCTCGATACTTCTGCGCCGCCTGCGTTTGCAGCTCCTTCGATATCGAAGAGCTGGCCGCGTTGTCTTGCGCGACGACGTTCTGCTGGTACGCCATGAGGTCGGCGTCGGCGGCTTGCTCCGCCTGCGCAACCTGCTGGGAAGACGTGCCGCTCATTTGCTCTGCGGCCAGCGCGCCCGACCCCCGAATGCCGGCCGCGGCCAGCGCGGCTCGGACCGCTTGCTCTTCGCGCGCAACGTAGTCGTGCTGCTTCTGCGCGAGAATTTTGTTCGCCCGCACCTGCGCCGTGCGCAGCTCGCGATTGAGCTCCGCCGTCTGCGAGGCGATCTGCGTGGCGCCAAGCGGCACGTGTGGTGCGACGGATTGCAAGTTTATGGCTGCAATCGCATCGTCGAGTTGCGAGAGTTGCCCGTAGAGCGGATGGTGTTTGACGACCTCGTCGATCCGTACGTAACCCGCTCCGCGAATCGCGGCGGAGTGTACGTTGGGCGCACAGCTGGCGAGTGCGACGATCGCGACGCAACTTAGGATTCTATTTCGTAAGCGCATTTTGGACATCCGTCGTGATGTCCGTCCCTCCATAGATCACGTCGGCCTTGTCGATGACCAGCAGCAGGTTCTTCTTGCGCGCGACGTCGGAGGTTGCGGTTCGAGTTTGGTCCACTAAAGGTTTGAGCAGCTGGTCTTGCCTGTCGGAGACCGTCTTGTTGTACTCTTGCAGCAGTTGCTGCTTTTCGCTCGGGCTGCGCGCCTGCGCGATTCGCGCGGCGTAGACCTGCCGCTGCGTGGTCTCGAACTGCTGCATCGTGTTGTTGGCCGTTTGCACCTTGGGTACGGAGTCGAGCGCCGTCTGATCGACATAGCCGATCTCCGACGGCGGCGGCGTCGCGGCCGGAGGCTGGATGGCCTGCGGGCTTGTAAAGACCGCCTCCACGTCTCTGGTAATGTCTTGGCCACCGTAGATTACGACTCGCTTGTCGACGACGATCGAAAGATTGCGCGATGCGCTCACTGCGGCGATCGCAAGCTGCGCTCGCTGAAAGAGCGGCCCGACGACTTCCCGCTGTTTATCATTGAAGAGTTGCTGGAACTGCATGGCGATCTGCTGCCTCTCGGCGTCGGTACGCGCCCGCTTCACTTGCGCGTTGAACTGCGCATCGAGCTGCGCTTTCTCGTTTGCAAGCTGACGGTTCCCCGCAACGAAAACCGGCAGGTTTGCCAGTTCTGCCTGATCGATGTAGCCGACGTCGGTGAGGTCCGCCGCAATCGCGCCGCGCCCCGCCCACATGGCGATCGCAACGGCCCCGGCGAAAAATATCACTGACCGAATGTTCATATCGTTCTATTGGTCTCCAGGACGGGTGGCCTGCAGCTAAAAACTCTGGCCGATTCCAAAGCTCGTGTGCGTCCCATTTACTCCTTTGGCAAAATCGATGCGCACGGTGCGCAGCCCGAGCTGCGGCACGTCGAAGCGAATGCCGAAGCCGGCATCTCCGTAGAGCGCCCAGTCTGCGGGATACCCGGTGATGCGATTCGTGTACGGATCGAGCAGCGGATATGCCCCGCGGATATGGTAATCCAACTCGTCGACGAAGACGGCGAGTGTAATTCGCCGATCGAGTGCCACCGGTTGGCGCAACTCGATCTGCCCGAGGTATGCGTTCGTTGCATAAAAGACCTGGTTATAACCGCGCATCTGCTGGTCGGAGAACGTGAAGAGCGAGCTCGGCGGGATCACGCCGGTCGAGTTGTACGCGGCGCCGTGTACGCCGAGCGTGGCGTCCTTGAGCACCGGAAAGAACTTCGCGAGATCCAGCGTCGACTGCGTATACGAGAAGTTCGACCCGATCACCGACGCCGAGACCGTCTCGCTCAGAAGTGCCTTGATGCCGTCGCGCGGGTTGAACGGATCGTCGAGCGTGATCGTCTGCAAGCTCAGGCCCGTCGTGGCGAGGTTGTACGGAGAGCCGGTGTTGACGTTTGCGATCGACGACGCCGAAATGCCGAAGGAGCCGCCATAGTTATTCGGCGTGGAGCTGATCGGGCTCGGCGTTGGTCCGACGAAGATGTTGGGCTGGTTCCCCTGGAAGTAGTACGGCGACGGCACGGTCGTGTTGTAGCGAATCTTTTCTCCGGTGACGGAAAACGACAGGATCGTGTAGTCGCTCAGGCGACGGCCGATGTTGCCAGTGGCGCCGTTTGCGCTCGAAACGCTGGTAGCGTCGGCGCCGGAGACCAACTGGGAGTTGGTGCTCGAGTAGAGCGTGACCGGAATCGGAATTGCCGAGCTGCTGTGCACCGAGCTTCCCGAACCTGCTATCGCATAGATCGGATAGTAGTAAGTCGTGTGGTTCGTGAAGATCGAGCCGCCCGCAGTGTACTTTTGGCCCTGCGGCGTGTTGCCGAGGTACGGCACCGAGAGCGTCAGCTGCGCGATCCCGGCTCGCGCGCCCTCTTCGAAACTGGAGGCCGGCAGAGTTGCCGGTGCCGTGCAAATTATTATCTGAAAAACCGAGCGTCGCGTACAGGCCCAAGCCCGTCAAGCCGCCCGAGTAGCCGAAACCGACCGACGCCGTCGCCGTTCGCTGCTCGGTAACGTGCCAGACGAGCGTAACGTCCTGCGGCTTCTTCGGATCGGGGCCGGGTTTGATGTCGGGCTCGACCTTTGAAAAGAAGTTCAGCGCGTTGAGCCGTTGGTAGTCATGCTTGATCGCATCGGTGTTGAGGACCATGCCCGGCCGCTCCCGCAGCTCGCGGCGGATCACTTGGTCTTTCGTTCGGGTATTGCCGGTGATCTCGACGACGGCGATGCGCGCGACGTAGATATTGTACTTGACGTCTGCCGTACCGGCCTGAAGGTTGATCGACGAGGGAACGATGCCGCCCTCAAAGTTGCCGACCTCGAGATGGAACTTGTCCTCATAGAGCTTTTGGATCGCTTTATAATCGGCGTCGCGCACGGAGTCGGAGTAGACGCTGCCCGGCTTCAACGAAAGGTGCGGGAGAATGAAGGGCGGCGGAAGCAGGGGGTCGCCGCCGATGATAATGTGCTTGACGATCAATCCCTCTTGAATGACCAGCGTGAGCGCGCCGGTCTGCGAGTCGAGATTGATGTCCTTGACGTGGGTCGGCACCTGTCCGCCGTAACCGATGCGCTCGTAGTAATTATTGATCTTCAGCACGTCTTGCCGAAAGGTATTCGTGTTAAAGACCTGGCCCACCGAAAGATCCATCAGCGCCAGCAGGGTATCGCCGGGGACTTTATCGTTTCCGGTAAAGACGATCTTCGTAATGACGGGATTCTCGACGACGCGGTACGTGATCGCGATGCCGCCGGGTCGCTGGCGCACCAACGGCGGGGCAATGTCCGCGAAGTATCCGAGCGCGTTGATGCGCGCGAGGTCTTCTTGCACGACCTTCGGGTCGTATGGCTGCCCCGGGCGTGCCGCGACGACACCCATGATCGTCTGCGTCGGCACGTGAAGGTTGCCGGTTACGTCGACCGAGACGATCTTCGGCGCGGCGGACGCCCCGATCGCCGGACCGACGCACAAATCGATCGTCACGAGAAGCGACAGGATCGCCGCGCACCGTTGTAACGGCCTCACGCGCCGCCGTCCGGGATCAAAGGTCATGTGAAAAAGTCGTCCTCAATTTACCTCGAGGTCCTGTGACGGCCTCAGCATGGGCGGCGCACAAGCGCATCGCGCGCGACCCGGGACGCCTGTTCCGCCCGGCTTCCCCCGTGTCCTTGCGCGTGCCCGAAGCCTGAACGTGCTTTAATCCCGTCACCAGAAATGACGTTGAAAGGTAAGACTGAAGCCGCTATTTCCGATCAGCGGCTCGGTGGCGAGATAACTCCCGCTGTATCCGACCGGCGAGTTGGGAAGCTGCAAGAGCTTTGTGGGCCCGCTGAGCAAGAAAAAGTTCAGCGCGGCCGACGTTTCAGGATTCGGCTCTACGATAAGTCCGAACGATTGAGTTTGGGGAATCCCGAACGTCACCGCGTAGACGGCGCTCACCGCCTTGCCGAGTAGCCGCGTCGCGCTGAAGCCGACGTTCCCGTAGTAGCCGAGCGTGAGGTTGATGCTTGAAAGTCCCAGCCCTTGGCTAACGCGTCGTTTCGAACGGCGACAACAAGCCGGCGGTGAACTGAGCGTTGAGCAGGTTAAAGGCCTCCTGGCCGACGGTTATCGAGCTCCTCTGCGCTACGCCCACATCGGGAATCGGTGAAAGCGTCCCTAACGGCGTTATCCCGTTAGGCTCCTGGCGCGCGAGCATCCCTTGACGAGTAAAGCCGATCCCGTTGACGAAGCCGCCGAACGGGGCGATAAGCGCAAGAATCTGATCCTGCGTATAACCCGGTGGAGTCGACGTGAGACGGACGTTGAGGCCTGCGATCGGGCCGTCGACGCGTATGGTGATGTCGGCGCTGCCGTACGGATTTCGCGCGCGGTCGGGATCCGGATTCACGACGGTGGTAGTCGCGACGGCGTGAAGCGTCGGCAGCACGCCGTCAGATGGGTTAAAGCGAACGCTGCCTTCCTGTACGCGAAAGGCTCGATCGAAATAAGTGAGCGTGCCGCCGGTGGATTCGAACGTACCGGCGAGCGTCGGCGCCATAAGCGTTCCCGCAAGTTTCGCCGTGCCGGCGACGCCGATGTCCAGGCCTGCACCGTAACCGTTCCCGCGGACGCGCACGTTTTTAGCTGCCGTAGCCTGCAGATCGAAAGCGAGCGGCAACGGCGTACTCGCGAGCGATCCTGACCGTTGCGCGGCTCTAACGAAGGAAGCAAACGAAAGCGTGGCGTTGCTCAGCGTAACCTTTCCGGAAAGCAGCGCGTTGGACCCGGGCCGCTTCGCGAGAGCAATTTGCGCGTCGAGCGTGCCGCTGCCGTAGGCGGGAAGGTCGAATTGCGCCCCGCGAGCCCAAGCCTTGAACGCAAGCATCGCGCCGCCGGGCGAAAGGCCGTTTGCGAATTCGACGCTTCCCGAACCACCAACGGTGCCGCTTCCGAAACGTGCCGAAGCGCGCTGAAGCGTGGCAACCGTGTGATTGAAGGCGAGCGCGGCGGCAATTTGCTCGATCGGAATCCGCTCCAAATCGCTGACGTACGCCCCGCCGGCCAGCGAGACGCTGCCGACGATCGCCGGCTGACGTACCTCTCCGGAAAGCCCGACATGACCGTCGACAAGGCCGGAAAGCTTGGTATTGTTGCCCAGCGTCTCGTCGAAGATCGCCGGATCGAGACCGACTACGTCGAGATCGAAACTAATAGGCTGATCGGGCGCCGCCAAACGCAGCGGTGCAAGCTGCAGCGGAAGTGAACCGGCTAAGGTTGCCTCGCCGCGCGAAAACGTCGCGCCGGCATTGGAAATCACCAGCGCCCGCCGCTCGACGCGCACTTCGCCGAAAAGCGATGCAATCGGTATGCCGTATGCGAGCACGTTAGCTGGCATCGAATCCCGCGAGAAACGTCGGCGCTCTGTAGGTGCCGCCGACCTTGAGCGTCGACTCAAAGGATCCGCGAATCGGAACCCTGATGCGCGAGACGTCGTAGACCAGCTGCGCGATGTGATCGGTCGTCGCGTGAACTTGGAGTTCGAGCGGGTCGTTTGGTCCCAAGCCGAGCGTTCCCAACGCCGATGCCGAAAGCGCAGACGTCACCATCTCTGCTTTGTCGATGACTATTCGCCGGTGAGCGCTATGAATCGCGAGTTCCGCGCGATCGAGCCCCAGCGGGCCGATCGTTCCTCCGATGACGCGGGCGTTTCCGCGAAGGTCGATGAGAGGGAAGCGTCCATGAACGGTGGCCTCTCCCGAAGCACGACCGGTGATCGGAAGACTCTGCATGCCCAGCGCCGGCAGCCAGAGGGAGAGATCGAGATCGTTGAGGTCCGCGTCGAGATCGAACCGCGAGCGCATTAACGCCGACTCCCACCCGCTTGCCGGCGTCACCGCGATCGAGCCGTGGGCGCGCAACATCCCTTCGCTTCCGCCGACGGCGAGCGCTCCGGTGATGGCGTTACGCTCGCTCGACCAGATTGCTTTCGTATCGCCGATCGGCAAGTTTCGATACCGGAAGCCACGCACGTTGACGTCACCGCTCGACGAAATGCTCGCGCCGTGCGCCGCCGCTGCAAGCTTCACGCTGCCGTTGCCGTCGAGCGTATCGCCGGTATCGAAGAAATTGTTGAAGTCGGAGAGATCGGCGCGCGGTGCGCTGACGTGGACCGCGTTGTCGTTCGGCCGCGCCACGGCGGTAAAGCTCGCGGCCGTCGTACCAACGAGCACCGATCCGTCGCGAATCGCGACGCCCCGAGGATCTGCCGATAGCAGCGCGCTTCCGTCGACGAACGGGAGTCCGTTCACCTCGCCGGCCGGTACGGCGACGTGACCGTTGACGTTGGGAGCGAAACTTCGTCCGCCGATGTGAAGCGTAGCGTTGAACGAACCGTCGGTCATGTAATTGGAGAGCCCGAACGAATGCAATGCCGGCGCAACGTGTGCCGCCGGTACGTACGCGTCGAGGGCGTAGGCCGGCGAACCCGAAGCGAGCGCCGCGATTCGGCCGTCGACGCGTGCGTACGTGGTGCCGAGGGAACCGAGAATCCGGCGAAGTGAGATCGCATCGCCGGCGACGCGCACGTCGCCGTTTCCGGTGATTGCAAAGTGAGCGATGCGGCTGCGATCGACGGCGACGCCGCCGACGAACGTAGGGATCGGCGTTCCCGCGGCGAGCTCTCCGGCAGCCGAAAGCGTTCCGTTATCGAGCGGCAATCCGATGCCGTGAAGTTGCGCGGCGACCAGCCTTCTCGCGACGAGCGCGAGTGCATTCCTCCCCGTGCTCGCGGCCCTCGGTGTAAGCGCAAACGTGCCGGCCGCAACGACATCGCCCCCTGCCGCGTGCGCGACCGCCGAATATATCCGTAGGCGGTTGCCTTCGATCCCGAGCGTTAAGCTCGCATGGTCGACGGGAACGCCGCGCAGCGTAGCGCCCTGCATCGCCAAATTCGAGCCTTGCACGAGGATGCGCTGCGGTTCGATTCCGATGCCGACCGTGCCGGCGATTTTGCCGCGACCTTCGATTGTGTTTCCGATCAGCGGTTGCAAGCCTTCGAACGTTCCGCGATACGCTCCGAACGCAACGAACCGCTGCGCCGAGAAGCCGCCGTGGCCCTGGAAGGTGCCCCACGGGCCTGCCGCGCGCAACAAGTTGACCGCCGCGTTTTGCAGCGTGCCGCCGAAGGCGGCCTGAATCGACGTGAACTGCACGCCCGCAATGCTGGTACCGGTGCCGGTAACGACGCCCGCAAGCACGATCTTCTTGCCGGAGCCCCCGCCGGCGACGGTCATGCCCACCGCGCGTCCGTTAACGTTCGGCATCTGCGGCAACTCGATACCGGGAAACGTCGCATAGTTCGGCGCGCGCATCTTCAGGCCGCTCGAAAGCATCCAAAACGCGCTCGTATCGTTCGGCCGGTCGAGCAGATAACCACCATCGAAATCGCCGCGCTCGGTGTGGAACCAGAATGGGTCGACGGCAGCGGTGCCGTTGGGATTCGTTTCGACGAGCGCTGCCACGCGCGCGACGCCCCGCGCCGATGCGGCGCTTCCGACGACGCGAAAAAGCAGATCGTTTCCCGTTGCCGATGCGTCGATGACGATCGGTTCGCTTCCCAACATTTCGTCGAGATAGGGAAGACGATTGGCCGGCCCCTCGACGTGAAGCACGAATCGCGAGTTGATGTGCCGACCGATCTGCATCGTTCCGTCAACCCGCACGCCGATCCCGCTATATGCGACGCGCAGCGGCGCGAGCGCGACGACGTTGGAATGGTAGACGACTCCGGCAGCGAGCGCGTCGAACGGCAGCGCGCGATATCGGGCCCGCGGTGCGGTGACCTTGGCGACGATTACTGGATCGACGATCGGGCCCTGCACGAGCACGCCGAGACGCGACGTTCCGGAAATCGGTTGTGCGCGCGCGAACGTAAAGGCTTGGCGCAAAGCGGAGAGATCGCCGGTGCCCCACACTCCGATACGAAGCTCGGCGCGCCCGGTGAGCGCGCCGGTGAAGTCGTAGGCTCCGCCGCTGAAGTGCAGCGGCAGACCCGCGAGCGTCGCGCTTGCGCGGCGCACGAAGAATGCGTTATCGATGACTTCGAGCCGCGCGCGAAGGTTCTCGACGGGCGCAGCGATCGAAGTCAATGCCAGACTCCCTCGATCGACGTCGAGCCGTAAACTGACGTGATAACTCGGCGTCGTCTCGGGCTCGACGCCGAGGGCGTAGAGCCGGGCATCGAAGTTTCTCCCTTCGCCCGCAAGTACTCGTACGGCGGGCGTGTCGGCGAAGTAGTTCGCTAACGCTCGCACCGGGAAATATGGCGCTCGTGCGTGATGGATCGCGTAACCCTCAATCGCGTCGATTCTGCCTATGACGGCGAACGGTTCGGGGCGACGTTCCTCAAACGCGCCGCGAATGCGATACGTCGTTACGGCGGCCGTGTCGATCGATGCCTCCATCGCGAGGCCGCGCACGCGAAGGTCCTTCGCGCTCGGGTCATAGGCCGAGGGCTCTGCGAGCTCGACTTGCGCGTCGCGTACGCGCAACGCAAAGCGGACGGGAACCGGATTGATTCGTTGCGGCGCAGCACGAGCTGCAGCGTGCGGGAGATTGAGATTGAAACTTCCGTCTTTAAACCGGGTGAGCGTCAGCTTGGCGCCGTCGATCTCGACCGCGAGCAGTCCGAAGCGATGGCTGCTCCCGGGGAACAGGTCCCGCCAGGAGTACCGCACCGCGACTCGTTGTGCGTCGAATAACGGCACGGTCCCGCGATCGACGCGTACGCCCGAAAAAGCCGCTCCATCCCAGCCCACGTGCAGCTCCGAGATACGGACGGCGTAGCCGCTTGCAAGACCAGCGCCCTCTTGGATCGCAACGCGCAACAGCTCGTGGCGCCTTGCAACCGCGAGGGAAAGAACGATTATTGCGACCAGCAGGCCGATTGCAAAGCGTTTGCGCACGTGAAGCTCTCAAGCTTCTATACCTCCTGCGCTGCGCAGGACCCCGCTTGGCTAAGCAGCTTCTAAAGGAACTCTTACAAGTCTAAGTTTTTGACGCTCTTGGCGTATTCGAAGATATATTGCTTGCGCGGCTCGACCTTGTCGCCCATGAGATCGGTAAATATCTGCTCGGCTTCGACCGCATCTTCGACCGTAATCTGCTTGAGTCGCCTGTGGCCGACTTCCATGGTCGTTTCGGCGAGCTGCTCGGCGTCCATCTCCCCGAGTCCCTTGTACTGCTGAACTACGAAATCTTTGCCGTCTTCGCCGACGATCGTTTTGAGCTCGGCGTCGGTAAAGGCCCACCACTGCTTCTTGCCCTTCCGGATCCCGTAGAGCGGCGGCTGCGCGATGAAGACGTAGCCGTCTTCGACGAGCGGGCGCATTTGCCGGTAGAAGAATGTCAGCAGCAGAGTCCGGATGTGCGAACCGTCGACATCGGCGTCCGTCATAATGATGATCTTGTGATAGCGCAGCTTCTGTACGTTGAACTCATCGCCGAAGCCGGTCCCCAGCGCGGTGATCATCGTGCGGATCTCTTCGTTCGCGAGCACCTTGTCGAGACGTGCCTTCTCGACGTTGAGAATCTTGCCGCGCAGCGGAAGAATTGCTTGCGTATTGGGATCTCGCCCACCCTTTGCAGTGCCGCCGGCCGAATCGCCCTCGACCAGGAAGAGTTCGCTCTCTGCGGGGTTGCCGTTCTTGCAGTCGACGAGCTTGCCGGGGAGCCCCGAGCCCTCGAGCGCATTCTTGCGTCGCGAGAGATCGCGCGCTTTCTTGGCGGCATCGCGCGCACGCTGGGCCTGCATGCATTTATCGACGATCGCGCGAGCATACTTGGGATTCTCTTCAAAAAAGAACTCCAAGCGTTCGGAGACGAGCCCGGCGACGATGCTGCGGACCCTAGCGTTGCCGAGTTTCGTCTTCGTCTGGCCTTCGAACTGGGGATCCTGCAGCTTCACCGACACCACCGCCGTCAACCCTTCGACGATGTCGTCGGTTGAGAGCGAATTGTCGGATTCCTTCAGCATGCCGCGCTTGCGCGCGTAGGCGTTGACGGCGTTGGTTAGAGCCTGCCGGAAACCCTGGAGGTGCATGCCGCCTTCGATCGTTCCGATGTTGTTGGCGTAGGAGAAGATCTGATCGGCGTACGTATCGGTATACTGCATCGCAACCTCAACGTCGACGCCATCGCGTTCGGCATGCGTCGAGATGATCGGATGCAGCGGATCCTTCTTTTCGTTGAGCCACTCGACGAAAGAGACGATGCCGCCGTCGAAGGTATACGAGCGCTCCCGAACTGCCTCGCCACGTTCGTCGCGAAGGGTGATCGAGAGTCCGCGGTTGAGGAACGCCAGCTCCCGCAACCGCTTTTGCAGAATGTCCCAATGAAACTCGGCGACCTCGAACACCTCGGGGTCGGGCTTGAACCACTGCAGCGTACCGGTTCCCTCGGTCTTACCGATCTTCTTCAGTTTTTGCACGGTCACGCCACGCTCGAATTTCATCTGCCAGACGAACCCGTCGCGTTTGACCTGCGTGAGCATCCATTCGGAAAGCGCATTCACGACGGAGATGCCGACGCCGTGCAAACCGCCCGAAACCTTGTAACCGCCTTTGCCGAACTTCGCGCCGGCATGCAAAATGGTCATGACGACCTCGACGGCCGGAAGCCTTTCTTCGGCGTGCAGATCGATCGGAATGCCGCGTCCATCGTCTTCGACGGAGCAAGAGAGGTCCTTATGCAGGACGACTTGCACGTTGCGCGCGTATCCGGCTAGTGCCTCGTCGACCGCGTTGTCGACGGCCTCATAGACGAGCTGATGCAAACCACGCTCGGCGGTGTTGCCGATGTACATACCCGGGCGCTTACGCACGGCTTCAAGCCCGCGTAAGACTTCAATCTGCTCGCCAGTATAATTTGTTGACATTACGTTCTTCGTTTTTGATTCTTTATGGCGCCGCCTTCGTCCGGAGGTTCGCCGTAGAGCAGTTCGTGCAGTTCCTCGCCTAAGATGCTCCGCACGGTTGCGGGCATGATTTCCTCGGGCGGAAGTTTGCTTCGCAGAAGGACGTACGAGCTCGCAACGAGCCGTTCGCGCCCGTCGCGCGAGAGCTGCTTCGCCGCTCGAGCTCGGGCAAGCGTCTCCCACCAGTGCGCAAGCAACTGGCTGCGGATGCGTTCGTACTCCCCTACTTGTAACCCATCAACGAGGCAAGCCGTTCCGCTATATCCAAGCCACGGAGCCTCAAGCATCAACTGCGCCGTCGCGGCGGTAAGCTGCTCTGCGCGTGCGGCGGCGCAGGCCGAACAAAGGCCTCCCGAGCCGGGCGCGACGAGGGCCCCGCAGGCGACGCATTCCTTCCAGCCCTGCGCGCGCGCAGCGGTGCGCCGCTCTTCGACGTCCCGGCGGAAGCGAGCGAGCGCTTCGGCCGGCGAGGACGATTCCGGCCGTTCGGCCGAAGGCCTCGCCCTTGCGGCGCGCTCGCGTCGCCCAGCTACTCCCGGCCGCGCAAAAATCTTGCCCACGCGAAACCGAAGACGCTCGATGCCGGCATCGGGAAGACGCGCATTGACGGCGCGCAGCACGTGCTCGGCGAGAAAGCTCAGCTGGTGACTCCACGCGCTCGAGCGCGTCGTGATCGCGAGCGTTCCGTCGGCAACGTGTGTGGGAGCCGAATTGCGAGCCACCTCCGAACCGACGATCTCCTCCCAGCCCGCTTCCAGCAACACGATGGGCGCTCGCGCCGCGTCCTTCTCGGCAGGTTTCCATCCCGCAATCGCCGTCGAGAGCTTCAGCATATCGCGCAGGTTTGCACTCGGGCGTTCGATACGCGCGCCAGGTGCGCGTTTTCCGGAAGCCCAACGGGAAGATGCGTCGTGGTAATAAAGGCCTGCTCGTATTCGCCGATCTCGGCCAAGAACGCGCCGGCCCGCTCTTCGTCGAGCTCTGAAAGCACGTCGTCCAGGAGCAGCAGCGGCGCCTCGTTCGAGCGCTCGCGCATCACCGCGTATTCGGCCACCTTGAGTGCCAAGACCGCCGTACGTTGTTGTCCTTGCGATCCGTACGCGGCTAGCGAAAGGCCGTCGAGCGTCAGGCCCATGTCGTCACGGTGCGGACCGGCGATCGCACTCTTGCGCATGCGCTCCGCTTCGACGCAATGCGCCAGCCGGGCTTCGAGCGCCGCCGTTATGGCATCGGTTGTCGACGCTTCGAAACCGACGTTCGGTTCGTAGCTCAACTCGAGCTGCTCGGCGCCGGCAAAGCGCTCGTGGGCGCGTAGCGCACTTTGCGCGAGCCTGCGTATCAGGCCTTCGCGCGCCAGCATGATCTGCGTTCCCGCTTCGACCAGCGTGCGATTGTAAGTGGCGAGCAGCTCCGGATCGGCGTCGATCGTGCCTCGGAGCAACGCATTTTTTTGCTGCAGTACCTTGCGGTAGCGTGCGAGCTCGTAATAATAGCGCGGTTCACTCTGCGACAGCGCGATGTTCAAAAACGCGCGGCGCGCGCTGGGCGTACCGCTTGCCAAGTGCAAATCGGCAGGCACGAAAGTTACGACGCGCATCCTCCCGAGATAGCCCGCATAGCGCACGCTGCTGGCATTAACCGTGTAGTTCTTGCGCGTTCCTCGGCTCGACCGCTCGATCGTGCACGCCAAGTCGATCCTTCCCCCGTGCAGCTCCGCTTCGCCGCGCAGTACGGCGCGCTCGCAGCCTTTGCGCACAGCGTCGGCCTCACGCGCGGTTCGAAACGACTTCCCCGTTCCGAGCATTGCAATCCCCTCCAAGAGATTGCTCTTCCCCTGCGCATTGGCACCGACGAAAACATTGAGCCCCGCCGCGGGCTCGATGTCCAGTTCGGAATAATTTCTAAAATCGGAAAGCGTCAGCCGCCGGAGCAACACATTATTGTCGCAGCGGCATGAGCACGTAGAGCTGTTGCCCCGTGTCCAACGGTTCGAGCGGACGTATCGCCGCCGGCGATAGCGGCCCCAAGAATTCGATGACGGTCTTCTCGCTCTTGACGTGGTTGAGAATCTCAACCAAATAGCGGGCGTTAAATGCGATGGTTAAATCTTCGCCGGTCTGCTCGATCTCGAGCTCTTCGTAGGCGTTCCCCGAAATATCGGAGCTGGCGGTGACGACCAGCGTCTGATTCGCGATTGCGAGTTTCACCATACTAGCGCGGTCGCCGGCCACGAGCTCTGCCCGGCGCAGGCTCCCGATTAAAAGCGACGTGCTCACCGTGATCGTGCGATCGAACTTTGCCGGAATAACTTGCTGATAGTTGGGATATTGACCGTCGACGAGCCGCACGGTGATAGCGACGTCCCCGCTGGTCATCTGAAGCTGATTGCTCTGCGCGCCGAGCGCGCTGACAGCAATCTGCTCGCCGCTGCCAAGGTTGCGCGCCGCTTCCGCGAGCGCCCGGGAGGGCACGATAAACTTTTCGCCCGCGGCCGCTCCGTCCTCGAGCGTCGTTGCGAACTTCGCCAGCCGGTACCCGTCGGTCGCCACCATGGTCAGCGCGTTGCCGTCCACCTCGAGTAGCGTGCCCATTAAGACCGCTCCGCGCGCCTCTTCGCTTGACGCCGCAAAAATCGTCGCCTCGATCCCGTCGCGAAAACGTTTTGCCCCGATGGTGAACTGCGAACCTCGCGCCGCTGCCGGCAGCGGCGGATACTCATCGGCGGGCAGGGCGTGAAAATCGTAGTTGCTGCGATCGCACTTTACGCTCGCACGCGTCGGCGTGCCGGTCAGCTCGAGCGTGCCGGGGGATAGGTTGCCAAGATAGCTCGCAAAGAGCTTGGCTGGAACCGTGACGGAGCCGCCTTCGGTCACCTGCGCCGGAAACGCGTGCTCGAGCGTCATCTCCAGATCCGTGGCGCGTACCGCGATTTTCCCGTCATCGGCCTGAAGCAGGACGTTCGAGAGGATCGGTACGGTCGTGTGCGCGTTGACCACCTTGCTTGCAGCTCCGACCGCCGTGGCGATGTCTTTCGTCGTGCAGGTGAATCTCATCGTTTCCACCGTTGGGCGCGAACCCGCGTTTTCCTAGGGGTAAAGAATGTCAGCCGCAGTAGTAGTAGGGCGGTGCAATCTGCGGAAAAGTCGCTTTTTGCTTGTAGGCAAGCGGTTTTCTCGTGGGATAAACCTGTGAGCGGACGACCGCGACTCATGAACGTTTCCACGCCGCCGGAGTTGCCGCGATCGTGTGGACCGAAAGGCCCAATCCTATGCGCAGGTTGTTTACGGATTCTGACACATCGCGATAAGCTGACGAATCTTGTTCCGGTAAGCCTCGTCGCGCTGCATCTGTTCCTTAATCTTGTCGCGCGCGTACATGACCGTCGTATGGTCCTTCTTGCCGAACTCGCGCGCAATCTGCGGCAGCGAATAGTTCGTCAGCTCCGTCGCGATGTACATGGCTATCTGCCGCGGAGCGGCGAGCCGCTGATCGCGTCGCCCGTTATCCATCTCCTTGACCGTGAGCCCATGCGCCCCGGAGACCGTCTCCTTAATCTTACTGATCGTAATTCGGTGTAAGGGCGCTTGCGCCACCGCGCTTTTTAAGACGTCGGCGGCGAGGTCGGTCGTGATCGGCGCTTTGGTGAGCGAGGCGTAGGCGATTACGCGAATCAACGCGCCTTCGAGCTCGCGGATATTCGAAGGGATGACTTTCGCGATGAACGACGTTACCTCGTCGGGTACCGGAATGTTTTCACTCTCGGCCTTCTTGCGCAGAATCGCTTCGCGCGTTTCCAGGTCGGGGGCCTGGATGTCCGTGAGCAAGCCCCATTCGAATCGCGAGCGGAGCCGCGCTTCGAGCGTCTGGATTTCTTTCGGGGGCCGATCCGAGGAGATGATGAGCTGACGGCCTGATTCGTGAAGCGCGTTAAAGGTGTGGAAGAACTCTTCTTGTGTCGTCTCCTTGCCGGCCAAGAACTGAATGTCGTCGATGAGCAAGACGTCGACCTGGCGGTAACGATTGCGGAACTCCGGCGTGCGATTGTTCTGGAGCGCGATAATGAACTCGTTCGTGAACTTCTCGCAGGTCAGCGTAGACGACGTTGGTGGCGAGGTTGTCTTGAACGACGCGATGACCGATCGCATGCATCAAGTGCGTCTTCCCTAAACCGACGCCTCCATAAAGAAAAAGCGGGTTGTAGGCGTGGGCGGGCGCGCCCGCGACGGCCTGCGCGGCAGCATGGGCAAACCGGTTAGAGTTGCCGACGACAAACTCTTCAAAAGTATAACGAGCATTAAGATTTGCGGTACGGAACTCCTCAAGCGGACGAACGGGAAAGCCCGGCACGCTTCGAGTCCCGTCGTTGGGCTCGGCGACGGAAAGGCGCAACTCGACGCTCGTACCGAAGAGCTCGCTTAACACGCCGATCATCTGCGCCCGGAGCTTGCTTCCTACCCAGTCTTGAGCGAACTTGCTATGCACCGCGAGATGCAGCTCGTTGCCATGGAGCGATATGAAGCGGATCGGTTTGATCCACATCTCGAAAACCGGCTTGGAAAAGGTTCGCTCCAGGGTGTCGAGCGCGGATTGCCAGAGCTCGTTGGAGATGTCCGAGTTGGTCGCAAGCGCCATCCTTTGCGTCCTCATATCTTAGCGTCTAGAAACAGCACCACGCAGCAGGCCCCATCGTGAAGAAGGAATCGGGCTGCGCCACCCCCGTGAGGGCGCACTGACTTGGCTTAATGAAGCCTTGATCCTGCGGATTTTATGCACGACTTTATACACTTATCCACAGGCCTTAAAGAACGGTTTTTCGGGGATTTTTCCGATTTATGAACGCGCATTGACGGGTGCCTGCGGAGTGCCGAAATTGCTAAGCAGAATAAGGGCCGCAGCCTATTTGCAACACGCCGCTACAGGACTTTCTCCACAAGCTTGTCCACAGGTGTGGAGAGGAAGGTAGTGGGCTAGTTTGGCCGAGGGAGCCCGAAACCAGAAAGACTGACTAGCCGTATGCAGGGTAGGCTGAAACGGAGTACCCCTAATGAGCTTGCCGACCGCGATCGTCATAGCAACTGGAATGATCTGTGGCACATTTTTGGTGGGGTTCCTTATTTCTGTTCTCTGGATGACCCGCCGCCAATAGGCCCTACCGCACGTGGCTCAGCCGCCCTTAGAAAGTAACTCAAGTTATTTAATACCATCCATACCTTAAGGTCTACTCCCTGTTAACAGGGAGGCGCTATAATGGGATAGTGCAGGTGCATACGATCGCCGGCGCCCTTGACGCGCTCAAGAGCCTGATAGAGCACTATGGTGGACTGATAGCGGCCGTCCTACTCATCGTCATGGCTATTGCCGTAGCCGGTGCGCCTCGGGGGAAGCCCTGACCACGGCTAGGCCCGACGGCAAAGAAGTTTTTCTTAAGCAAAGATTAGGTGAAGGCAGGCCGCCGCCACGACCGGCCAGAAGAGTTTCGGCCACTGAGGGTGGTATAGGAAAGGAGAGCGTGGGATCGGATCCGGGGGCGCACCTTCACCGGAGTCCCCGAAAGCGAACCCAAGTCGAGCGCCTATGAGTGCTCGGCAACCTCTCCATTTTTTGCGATAACTTCGAGCGTTGCATTTTCGGCCGGCTTTGCTACAATGTCCCGGCGATGTTTGACTTCGATCTTCAGCTTTTTGCCTCGAAAAAAGGGGCGGGCTCGACCCGCAACGGACGAGATTCCAACGCCCAGCGCCTCGGCGTGAAGCGCTTTGGCGGCGAGCGCGTGCTCGCCGGCAACATACTGGTTCGTCAGCGCGGTACGCGCTTCTATCCGGGGTCGAACGTTGGAATGGGGCGCGATCACACGCTCTTCGCATTAACCGACGGCATCGTTACGTTCAGCAGCAACAGCGAGCGCAAGCGGATCTCAGTCGTTCCCGCAGCATAAGAGCGGCGATGCGCGCGAACGGGGCCATTAGGCCCCTTTTTGTTATCCGGCGAAGGTAGATGCGGTGCAATTTATCGACGAGGCGGAGATTGCCGTGGCCGCCGGAGACGGCGGCGACGGTATCGTCGCGTGGCGCCGCGAGAAGTACGTTCCTAAGGGCGGACCGGCCGGCGGTGACGGCGGCCACGGCGGAAGCATCTTTCTGCGAAGCCTCCCCCGAGCTCTCAACGCTCGTCGAGTTTCGTTTCAAGCGAAGCTTTGTCGCCGAAGCCGGAAAAGCTGGCGGCAGCTCGAGCAAGTCCGGACGCAGCGGTGACGATTTGACGATTGCCGTTCCGGTTGGAACGCTCGTTTTCAAAACGCGCGACGACGGCAGCGAAGATTTCGTGGCGGATCTCAAAGAGGCCGGTGCGCGCATCGCCGTGGCGAAAGGCGGTCGCGGCGGGCTCGGCAATCAGCACTTTGCGACGAGCGTCCGGCAAGCGCCGCGCTTTGCCGAACGCGGCGAACCCGGCGAGCGTTTCACGCTGCGGCTCGAGCTGCGGCTTCTCGCCGATTGCGGCATCATCGGCGTTCCAAACGCCGGAAAATCGACCCTGCTCTCCGTGATCTCTGCAGCGCATCCGAAGATCGCCGATTATCCTTTCACGACGCTCGAACCGCAGCTCGGCGTCGTACGCGTTTCCGACGACGAATCGTTCGTCATGGTTGACGTACCCGGATTGGTCGAGGGGGCGCACGAAGGAGTTGGTCTGGGAGATCAATTTCTCGAGGCACGTCGAACGTACGCGTGCGTTGGTTCATCTGCTCGACGGGGCGAAGCCGCTTCGCGGAGATCCTCGCGGAGAAAACGACGATCGAATCGGAGCTGGCGGCTTGGAATCCGCGACTCCCTGGAAAACCGACGCTCCTGGTTCTCAATAAACTCGACCTCCCAGATGCGCGCGATTCCTTGAGGAAGTTACGGCGACGCTTTCCCGCAGATACGCGGCATCAGCGCTGCCACGGGCGAAGGCGTGCGCGATTTGACGCTTGCGGTCGCACGAACGATTGAGGCCGCGCCGATGCTGGAGATCGTGGCGCCGCCAGCGGCGCGAATCGAGCTCGTTGCGGCATCTGCGTTTCAAATCGAGCGCCACGACGACGGGGCATTCGTCGTCTCCGGCGAGCGTGTCGAGCGGCTAGCCACAATGACGAACTTCGATTCCGACGAGGCGCTCGCGCGTTTCGAGCGCGCGCTTGGGAAGATGGGAGTGGAGAAAAGACTCCAGGAACTCGGCGCGCAGGAAGGGGATACGGTGCGCATCGGACCGTACGAGTTCACCTATTCATGAGAATCGGCGTCTTTGGCGGCACCTTCGATCCGATTCACAACGCGCATTGCTTTGTCGCCGAATCTGCGCGCCTGCTAGAACGTCTCGACCGGGTGCTCTTCGTTCCCACCGGGAACCACCACTATCGCGACAAACCGCAAGCCGACGCGGCGCATCGTTGTGCGATGATTCTCGGCGCGATCGAAAGCAATGCTGCGTTCGCACTCGATCAAACCGATCTGCGCGAAAACGCGAGCGGCTACACCGCCGATCTTCTGCCGCTCCTACAAGCAAAATATCCCGACGGTCGTTTTACGTTCATCATCGGTGCCGACTCGCTCGCCAGCGCGAACTGGATACGTCTCGACGAAGTGCTCGAGGCGCTCGAGCATTTCGCGATTGCTCCGCGCGCCGGCGTCGCCGCCGACGCGCTCGCTCGGGTCATTGCCGCCGTGCCGCCTGGCCTGCGCGAGCGCGTCACGACTCTCAACCTCCCAGAGATCCCCGAATCGTCGAGCTTAGTGCGAAGCTTGCTGTCGCAGGGGCGCAGCGTTCGATACCTCGTTCCCGAGCCGGTGTGGCGATATATCGTCGCTCGCGGTCTCTACGGTTGTAACGGCGATGTCGCCGGCTCGTAAGGCGCGCGGCGCGCCGGTTGCGCTGGCAGCGGCGATTCTCGGCGCGTGCGCGACGACGCAATCTCCGGACAATCGCGCCGTCTGTGCGGCGTACTCAAGCACGCGTTCTCACGTCGAAGTCGTTGCCGATGGAAGCGTGACGCGCATTTTGGGGGTACAGTCAGGGCGGATCAGCCCGCACGAGGGTTTTCTCTTCCGGCTCGGCTCGGATTGCAGCCTCGTCGTGCGCGTTGAGGCGAACACCGATTTTACCGGTCCGATTCCGCTCGCGAACGGGGAACGAGTGCTCGTGAAGGGCGAGTACGAATATTATCCGCTCGGTGGTGTGATTCACTGGACGCATCGCGATCCTCGAGGCCGGCATGAAGGCGGTTACATCGTGGCCGGCGGCCGCACGTATTTTTAATACGGTGCGCCTGTCGCGCATCGTGCTGGCGAGCACGTCGCCGCGCCGGCACGAGCTCCTGCGCTCGCTCGGCTTTGTTGTCGAGGTCGCGGCCAGCGGCTATGAAGAGGCTTCGGTCGCGGGCCTCGCTCCCGCCGATCTCGCCACCCTCCATGCGGGCGAGAAGTTGCGCTGCGTCGTGCGAAAATCGGCACGACGTTCCAAAGGACGTTCCGATCCTTGCCGCCGACACGGTCGTCGATCTCGACGGAGAGGCGCTTGGAAAGCCGCGCGACGCCGCTGAGGCGGCTGGGATGCTCGAGCGTCTTTCGGGGCGCGATCACCTCGTGCATACGGCCTTCGCTCTGGCCGCTCCGGGCCGGCCCGGCTGGACCGGGGAGCGAGCGACGACGCGCGTTCGATTCTATCCGCTGCGCGACGACGAGATCGCCGAGTACGTGGCTACCGGCGAGCCGCTCGACAAGGCCGGAGCCTACGGAATTCAAGGGCGCGCAGCTTCGCTGATCGAGGCGATCGACGGCGATTTCTACACCGTAATGGGCTTACCGTTAGCCCGCTTCATTCGTGCTCCTGCGGCGGTTGGGATTCGCGCTTCCGAAAACGAATGAACCTCAATCGGGCTAAAACGCTCTCAAAGCATCCGACGAACCCGGGGTCAGTCATCTTTACCTATCGAGACGAACGCAGACTCTTTGCGCTGATCGGCATCATCATAGCCGCGGCGTTGTTGGCCCTTTTGCAAATCGGCGCGCAACGCTCGGGATCGGTCAGTCCCATTGCGACGATCGTCAGCTCGGTCTTTGGCATCGCGGAGACGGCGATGGCAGCGACGATTCGTGGAGCGCGCAGCTTCGGGACGACGATGCTCGCGCTGCCGGGCCTCGAACGCGAGAACGCAACGTTGCGTGCGCGCAACCAACGGCTGATCGAAGAGAACGCGCGCCTTCACGAGCTCGCGTCGGCGTATGCCGCGGAGTCGTCGGTACGTCCGGTTGTCGATCTCTACCACGGCACTCGAGGCGCGCGTCATTGGGTTTCCTCCTGAGAACGACTCCCGCGCCGTCACGATCGACAAAGGCTTTCGTGCAGGCGTTCACCGCGACGAAGGAGTGCTCGCAGCAGACGGCGTGGTCGGACGCGTTTCCGCGGTCGGACCGTTCTCGAGTACCGTCGTGCTTGCGACCGATTACACGAGCCGCATTCCGGCAATCGTGCGACGCGGCCGCTGGTGGGGAATCGCGCGCGGTAATCTCAGCAGCGTGGTTGTCGAGTATATCCCGCAGGACGCGCCGTTGCGCGTCGGCGACGTCGTCGTGACCGGTGAAGGGCGTTCGTTTCACTCCGGCGTGCCGATCGGAGTCGTAACCTCGATCGAGCGCGGCGATGCGACGCTCTATCAGACCGTCGTTCTGAAGACCTTCGTCGACCTCGGTGCGCTCGATCGCGTTGTCGTCGTTTCGCAGTAAACCGCACGTAGCGCCGTTCGTCGGTCCGGCGTGGTACGTTGCCGCGGCGTGGCTGGTGGCGGCGACGATTCTCCAGGCCACGCTCGTGCACTATCTCGCGATCCGCAACGTCGTTCCGAGCCTCGTCCTCGTCGTGGTCGTCTGGTATGCTATCCGCGTCGATGCTCGCCGTGCGGCGCTCTTCGGTCTGCTCGCCGGGTTTTGTGAGGACGCGCTCTCGGCGCAGACCGGCGCCGCATGGACGATCTCGACCAGCTTGAGCGCGCTGCTCGCGAGCCTGCTCTCGCGAGGCTTCTTTGCCGACTCCATCCCGCTCGTGACGGCGATTACGATCGTCGCCACGCTCCTGCGCGCGCTGCTCTTTTGGATCGTCATGGCGCTCTCGGGTTATCCGCCCGGTCTCGGCACGATGCATTTCCACGAAGCCGTTCTGCAAGCGGCGCTCAACGCCGTCGTGATCGTGGCGGCGATGCTCGTCGCGCGCCGCTTCGACGTCCGCGCTGGATGACGCGTCCTCCGAACGCCCCGCGCCCCACGCCGTGGCGAGCTTCCGACGTGGCGTTTTGTGGCATTCTGCGCGGTGGTCGTCCTTGCGTTGCTCGCGCTGATCGCGCGGCTCGTGGTAGTTCAGCTCGTCGACGGCGCGCGATATCGTGCAGCGGCACAGGCGAATCAGATCCGCCTCATTCCCGTTGCGGCACCGCGCGGGATGATCTTCGATCGTCATGGCACGGTCATCGCGCGCAGTCGTCCGTCGTTTGTCGTCGGCCTTATTCCGTCGGAAGTCACCGATCCCGGCCGCGAGCTCGCGATGCTGGCGAGCATTCTCGGCATCGACGAGCGGCCGCTCTGGTATCGTCTGCTGCATCATCGCGGCGTCACCTATCCGAGCTTTCGAGTCAGTCGTCGATAGCGAACCGTACGGCCCGGTCACACTCGTGTCGGATTTGCCCGTCGCGACGGTTGCGCGGCTCTCCGAAGTGCTGACCGATCTTCCCGGCGTCGACCTCGAGGTACAGCCGATCCGCGATTATCCGCACGGTCGGGCCGGCTCGCATCTGGTCGGTTACGTCGGCGCAATCACGCAAGACGAGTACGATCGGCTCAAATACGAGGGCTACTCGCCCAACGACGTGATCGGCAAAGACGGTTTGGAGTTTTCATACGATCGGTATTTGCGAGGTACGCCCGGTGGTCAACGCGTCGTCGTCGATGCGACGGGCGCGGTCGTTTCGAACGTGAAGCTTGCCTCGAAGGCGCCCGTGCCCGGCGATACGCTGATCACCAGCCTCGACTGGAGGCTGCAGCAGATCGTCGAGAACGCGCTCGCCGACGGAGTTCGCCGGCTCGGACGCGGCCGAAGGCTCTCGGGGGCGGTCGTTGCCGAAGACCCGTGGACCGGCGGCATTCTCGCGCTTGGCGAGTTATCCCAACTACGACCCGAACGATTTTGCAGCGAATCGCTGGAAACGTATCGCCTTCGATCTTACCGATACCGCTCAGCCGCTCTTCAATCGCGCCATTGCCGCCGCGACACCGACGGGTTCGACGTTTAAAATGGTGACCGGATCGGCCGCGCTCACGGAGCACGTCGTGAGCGTCGATCAAGTCATCGACGATACCGGCGGTTGGAACTGCGGCGGCTACTACGCACGCGACATCGCGGCCGGAGGCCTCGGCGACACGACGTTCGTCCCGGCGTTGGCGGCATCGAGCGACGGTTACTTTTTTCGTCTCGCGTGGTGGCTCGGCAACGCGCGCCTGCGCAAATACGCGCTGGCGTTTGGCCTGGATGCGAAAACCGGAATCGATCTGCCCGGCGAAAACGAGGGGAACTGGCCGACCAACGGCTGGGAGATGCGCGCGTTCGGCGTGCCGATGGAGCCGAGCGAAGCATGCTTCTTGGGGATCGGGCAAGGCGCAATGCAAGCGACGCCGTTGCAGATGGTCAACGTCGCCTCGGCCGTGATCAACGGCGGCACCCTCTACCGGCCGCAGATCGTTCGCGAGATTCGAAGCGCCTCAGGCGGAACGATCGCGCAATTTCCACCGCGCATCATCCGCCGCGTTCCGGTAACTGCGGCGGCGCTTGCGGCGGTGCGCGCAAGGAATGGCGAAGGTGACCGACCCGGGTGGAACCGCCTACGGTTTGGCGATCGACGGATTGCCGTTTTCGGGCAAAACCGGTACCGTCGAAACGGACGGCGGCAACGGACCGAACACGACCTGGTTCATCGCGTGGGCGCCCAGCGCTCATCCGCGCGTCGCGCTCGCGGTCTTCGTCGATCGCAGCGGCGGCTACGGTGCAACCGTCGCCGCGCCGATCGCCCGTCAAATCCTCGTCGATTACTTCAACAAGAAGCCGTAGCAACGCGGTCTTACGCGAGCAGTTCCAGCGTTTGCGAAATTCGTCGCGCACGTTCGCCGGAACATTGGGCGAGATATCGTTCGAGCGTAGCGCTGCGGCCGAGCCTTGCGAGCGAGCACGCGGCCGCCAGCGCCACCGCCTCTGACGGATCGTCGAGTGCGCGCTCGAGCAACTGCTCCGAGCCCGCGTCGCCGAGCGCGGCAACGGCAAAGATGAGGTCGCAACGCTCGGCTTCTGAGAGGGCGGCAAACTCTTCGCCGGCGTCCCTCGCCCAGTTCTCTGCCCGCACGAAACTCGGTCGTTTGGCACGCGACGCGCGCAGCGCGATGGCAAGCACGATGCCGAGCAAGACCAGCGCAGCGACAGCCAGGAGCAGTACGCGCGTGAGGAGCGCTCCTATGCGATGGCCCGCAGGGAGGCGGACATCGCGTCGAGCGCGCCGTCGAGTGCGGCGTCGTGCCGGTGCTGCAGCGCATCGATGAATTCGGTAGCGTCCGCGTCGGTCAACGCGTCGAGCGATTCGATCAACTGCATGCGGTAATCGGCGTAGACCGGCGTATCGTCGGGCAAGAGGCGCGCGAGCGCAGCCCACGGCAGCGCGCTTGCGAGCTCGCCGGAGGATAAGCGCTCCGCGAAATCGCGCAGTTCGCTCGGAAGAAAACTCCCACGCAACTCAACCGTCGCAGTTGCCGATTGCGCGGGCAGCCCGCGCGCGCGGGCCGCTTCGTCGAGAACTCGTTCGATCGTCGAACGCAGCGACGGGGTTTCGACGTCTCGCGGCGCGATGACGTAGTTCGGCAGACGCAGTTTGATGAACAGCCGGTCGAGCTCCTCGCGCAGGCAGTCACGCAACGGCGCAAGTGCTCCGCAGTATGCATCGCCGATCGCATCGGGGAAAAACGTCCTCAACGCGAAGAGGTGCGTCACCAACGTGCCGAATCGCGCCTCGCGCAAGAACCGTAGCGCGCGTGCGAGGCGCTCTCCGCCGAATGCCGATATCGTGCCGGCGCTCGGCGAACCTTCGAGTTCCTGCGCTGGAGCGGCGGAAAGTTGCGCGAGATAGGGCGCGCCATTCCCATCACCGACCGGTGTCGCGGGTGGCAGCTCGATGAAGCGATCTCCCGCAAGCGCGCGCGACTGCCCGCCGAGTGCGGGTCCGAGGAGACCATCCAAACCGAAGGGCAGGCCCGGAATTGCGTTGGCGAAAACCGGTGCGGCGCGCACGTTGAGCTCCGTCGAAACGATCTCGTCTGCGCGCTCCCCGTCGTAGCGCACGTGCGCGACGTGCACGATCGAGCTGCCCGACGGCAGGCCGTTGTGTACGACGGTGCGCCAGCGGATCGTCGCTTCGACGCCGGGATCGACCTCGTTGAGCGCGATGCCGGCTGCAGCCTCAAATGGTGGGAGCGCGCCGGCGTCCCGTACCGATACGTCGTTGACGGTTGTCGAATTCGGAACGTAGATGAGCGATTCGGGAGCGGCGATTGCAATTTGGACGTGGTGAGCGACTCCATCGCCACCGTTGCGAAGGTGAAGCGCCCATTGCACCGTTTCGCCGACGTCAACAATGTCGGCCGGATCGCTCAGAAAACTGCCGACCGAGAAATCCGGCTCAGCGGTCGTCGCGATCGTCAATCGCGCGAGCGGCACGGGGAGGACCGCGTCGGCTGTCAGGACGCCGTCTACCGTCACCGGATACTCTTTCGCGAGGCTGCGCAGCAATCGCAACCCGAGGCGCGCGCGCGTGCGCGCCCCGGGCGCCATCTCGCCGAAAAGCAGCGACGATTTTTCGCGCGTCGCACCGTCGACGCTCTCGAGTCGCGCCTCGGGCGAAATATAGAGACGTAAACAGACGTTGTGGGCAACGTCGGTCCCGGAATTCGTCACCGCCACGTCGATTTGAGCGAGTTGGTTTGGCCGCAAGACGGATTCGTCGGCGAGCTCCAGCCGCGACGTCTCCTCGCCAAAGGCCGGGTGCGAATCGACTCGCCAGAAGGCTTCGCGCAGCGGCGTCTCGCCAAGTTCGCGCGTATGGAGACTCGCACCGATACGTAACTCGGCGCGATCGACGCACGGCGACGGGATGCGCGCCCGGATCGTCAGCCGCCGTGACGCATGCGCGTCGAGCGTTCCGAGATCGACGGTATCGGCGTACGTCGAGCCTGCGAAGGGCCGATCCATGCTCAGCCGAGCGGTGCCTTCGAAGATCGCCGTCTCTTCGAGTCCCGGATCGACGCGCAGATGCAGCACGCCGTCATGCGCCGCGGCGCTGCCATCATTGGCGAGGACGATCGCCGCTTCGAGTGTATCGCCGGGACGCACGACTTCGCTTCCTCGACGCTCTACGAAGTTATGACGCGCGGGAAAGGCCGGCTCGGAACGCACCGCGAGGCTGCACTCGAGCTTTCGCCGCGAATCCGGCGGCGACGGCTCCCATTCGAGCGTTGCCGCCGGCGTCAGCACGACGCCATCGGCGAGCGGCGAAACGACGACCGCTTCCATGCGCAGCGTTACGCTGTCGCCGGCATCGACGCGCCCAAGCGCAAAGCGCATCGGCTCTTTGCGGCGCTCGCGTGCGGCCCGTCCGTCGATGCTCGAGGCCCCGCGTACGGCCACGAGAGTATCGGGAAGCTCGACGTCGACAGTCACGCGCAGCGCGTCCGCCGTGCCCGCATTATACGCCGTCAACGTGAGCGTGACGCGCTCCCCCGGACGCACGTCGTGCGCGGGCTCGGCACGCAACGTCGTGCGATCGTCGCCGAAATCGGGTGCGGCCACGATTGTAAGCGAAGCGGGTTCGAGCGCGAACGCCGGCGTCTCTTGCGACGCGATCTGCGCGAAGGCAACGACTTGTGTCCCGTCGGCGAGCGGCCGAGCGACGCGAATGCGATAGGCGAGCGTCGCAGAACCGTTCGCCGGCAGCGACCGCACGACGACGGGTGCGTAAGTCCGATCGAATGTAGACGTCAGGTCGCGTTCGGCTTCACGGCCGTTGATGCGCGCCGAGCCCGCTACGTAGACGGCATGTTCTGGGATCGGCGCAACGACGACCACGTCGCGGGCGCTCGATTGGCCTGCGTTATGGATCCGAATCGTCACCTGCGCTTCCGATCCTGGCAGCGGATCCTGCTGCGCGTCGACGTCGATCCGCGTCAGAGCATTACGTAGCTGCGGTTTGCTCCGCACGATCAATCGAACGACGTTTGAACCAACCGGAGGAAGTTCGAAAGAGGAGAGTGCCGCTTGCAGTTCGATCGTCGTGCCGTTTTCGATCGCGCCCGCAACGCTATAGGCGATCTCGATCTGCCGCTCTTCGCCCGGCAAGACGTCGCCGATGTGAGCGCCGCCGCGCGCGAGCAGCGGTGAGTTTCCCAGTTCGTCGTCGAGATCGGTCCCGTCGAGCCGGCCGCTGCCGACGAGATAGACGAGCCCTTCGGGGATATTGAAGCGCAAACGCACGCCCGTGGCCGGGGCACCTCCGTGGTTGCGAAAGGCGAAGGTCGCGCGCACCGTCATTCCAGGTTCCACCTCGCGTTCGGGCGAAACGACGAGCGTTCTGAGGCGCTCGGGCAACGTCGGTGCTCCCGGCGCGAAGACTTCCGACAGAGGGCGCATGACGCGGGGACGTTTCGCCGCCGCGAAGCCGTGTCCCGCGACGAAGAGGATGGGTGGAGGTTACTTCATGCTCGCAGTTCACGAAGATCGTCTCGCCGCTGCAGTCGCGCGGCTGGGCTCCGAGAACGCATTCGAAATATTAGCGCGGGCGCGCGAACTCGAAGCGCGCGGCCGGCGCGTCGTGCACATGGAGATCGGCGAGCCGGATTTCGATACGCCCGAGTCGATCAAGAAAGCGGCAGTCGACGCGCTCTACGACAACCACACGCACTATACGCCGTCGGCCGGCCTACCGTCCCTGCGCGCGACGATCGCGCAGTACGCGAGCCGGTTTCGCCATGTGACGCCGGAGTGGGGTCCAGAGAACGTCGTCGTGGGCCCCGGCGCCAAGCCCGTGATCTGGAACACGTTGAGCGCGCTGCTCAACCCGGGCGACGAGTTCGTCTATTTCGATCCCGCTTACCCGGCCTATGCGTCGTGCGCGAGTTATCATCAAGCGATCGTTCACGCTATTCCGCTTGCTCGAGTCGCGCAACTGGCGGATGGATCTCGACGAGCTCGCGCGCCGGGTTTCGTCCAAGACGAAAGTGGTCGTCATCAACTCACCGCACAATCCGACCGGCGGCGTTCTGACGCAAGGTGACCTCGAGTGCATCGCCGAGCTCGCCCAACGCCACGACTTTCTCGTTCTCGCCGACGAGATCTACAGCCGAAACTTCTATCTCGGTACGGAGTACGTTTCGATCGCATCGCTGCCCGGGATGCGCGAGCGGACCATCGTCGTCGACGGTTTCTCGAAGGCCTACGCGATGACTGGGTGGCGTCTCGGCTACGCGCTCATGCCCGAACGGCTGGCCGCGACGGTGACGCTCTTCAACAACAACACCTTCAGCTGCGTCGCGACGTTCGTACAGATGGCCGGCATTGCTGCGCTCACCGGGCCGGACGAGCCGGTACTGCGCATGAACGAAATCTTCCGCACGCGGCGCGACCGTCTCGTCGAAGGGCTCAACCAAATTTCGGGCAGTCTCGTGCCTGCTGCCGGAGGGCGCGTTCTACGCCTTTCCCAACGTCTCGGCAATCACGCACGACGACCGAGCGCTCGCGAAATTCCTTTTGGAAGAGGGCGGCGTGGCGTGCGGCGGCGGCTCGTCGTTCGGTGCGGCAGGCAAAGGCTATCTGCGCTTCTCCTACGCCGCATCGCTCGAAGACATCGACTGGGCGCTCGAGTCGATCGCCAAGACGCTACCAAAGTTCAACGGGTAACTAGATCAACCGCATCGCGCGTTTGACGTCGGCGAGTACGCCGGCGGCGATCTCGCGGGCGCGCATCGTACCCTCGGCGACGATCCGCTCGACGAGCGCAGGATCGTTCTCATAGAGCGCATAGCGCTCGCGAACGGGCCGAAGATACGCATTTAACTGCTCCGCAAAATCGGTTTTGTCTTGCACGCAGCCCAGCGCGCCGGAGCGGCATTCTGCCGCGATGCCGTCGACTTTGAGCGGATTGACGAAGCGCCAGAGCGCGAAGAGCGGACAGATCTCGGGACGCCCGGGATCGCCGCGGCGAATCTTCTGCGGATCGGTGACCATGCCGCGGACCTTTCGCGTCGTCGTCTGCTTCGTCGTCGGCGATAAAGATTGCGTTGTCGTACGACTTGCTCATCTTGCGACCGTCGGTTCCCGGAACTTCGGGAAACTCCGAAAGCGTCGGTTGCGGCTCGATCAAGATCGTTTCGCCCATCGCCGTAGAGATAGTTGAAGCGGCGCACGATCTCGCGGCCGAATTCGAGATGCGCAACCTGGTCGCGTCCGACCGGCACGTATTCGCCGCGAAAGATTGCGATGTCGCAGAGCTGCAGCAGCGGATAGCCGAGGAATCCGTACGTCGCAATCTTCTGCCCCAGCGCTTCGATCTGGCCCTTATAGGTCGGCACGCGCTCGAGCCACGAAAGCGGCGTGATCATCGCGAGCAGCGTCTGCAGCTCGCCGATCTCCGGGACGCCCGATTGCAAGAAAATCGTGGCTTTCGCCGGGTCGACGCCCGCGGCGAGCCACGCGGCGACCATATCGTTGCGCGCATCGCGGATCTTTGCGGGATCGTCGAAATCGGTCGTGTACGCGTGGAGGTCCGCGATCTCGAAGAACGCGTCGGCGGTCTCGGAGTACGTTGCCCACTGCGTCAGCACGCCGACGAGATGACCGAGATGGACGGACCCCGTTGGGCGCATCCCGGCCATCACGCGCGGCCGCCGGCGTGACGGTGAGACTCATTCGCGCGTGAATGTTACCAAATGAGCGGTCAATGCCTTGCGAGCTGCGCGCGAACGTACGCGCGCGCCGCACGTACCGCGTCGCGCGATCGGCGTTCCGCCTGCGAGCTCGCAGGCGAGAGCCATCGCGAGCGTGCAGCCGGTGCCGTGCATCGCGCCCGCGATTCGCGGTTCGCTGAAGATCTCGACGCCGGCGGCAGTCGCGAGCGCGTCGGCCGGCTCGCCGTCGAGATGGCCGCCCTTGAGCAAGCACCGCGGCCGCGCCGCGGGCTCGCAACGCGGTCGCCGCCTCGCCGAGCGCGTCGCGGCTCGATCGACGACCTCCCGAGAAGAAAGGCGGCCTCGTCGAGGTTCGGCGTCAGCACGACGTTGGGAAGAGTTGCGAGCTCGTCGCGCACGCCGTAACGCGCGGACGAATCGGCGAGCTCGCCGCCGCGGCTCGCGGTAAAGACCGGATCGACGACCGCCGGGAGCCACGGATGCGACCGTCAACGGCTCCGCGACGGCGCGCACTGCGGCAAGCGTCGGCAGCGCGCCGATCCGGACGGCGCCGGCGGAATCCCACGGCAGTGCGGCGAGCTGCGCGGCGAAAGCACGTCGGCAGGAATCGCATGGAGCGCGGTTACGCCGCGCGCCGTCCTGCGCGCTGACCGCGGCGACTGCGGTGAAGACGCGGACGCCGAACTCGGCGCCGACCACGAGGTCGCGCCCGACGCCGGCAACGTTCCACGGATGCGTCGTGCCGATCGAGAGAACGATCGGGGTCATAGCGCGTCTCGGCGTCGCAACCGTTCCACGCGTCGACCAGCTCGCGCGCCGCGCGTCGCGGTTGCGGCGCGGCGGAGACCGCGGAGATCACTGCGGCCATGGCGGCGCCGCTTCGCCGTACTCTGCGGAACGCGTCGAAGCGGTAATGCCGCCGACCGCAGCGACGGGCGCGGCGCTCGCGCTGACGAGCGCGCGCAGGCCCTCCGTTCCGATCGGCGCGCCGGCATCGTGCTTTCGACGTCGTTGCGTAGATGGAACCGACGCCGATGTAATCGACGTCGCTCGCTTGGCGGCGCGCACCTCGTCGATCGTTCCGCAGGAGAGTCCGATGAGCCGTTCGGGCAGCGCGCTGCGGACGGCGCAACGCGCTCGAATCCGGCGTCGTCGGGCCCGAGATGCACGCCGTCGCAATCGAACGCGATCGGCCGCGCGCCAGTCGTCATTCATGATGAGCAGCGCGTCCCGCTCGCGCGTGAGCGCGCGCAAGCGCGTAAGCGCGCTGCGCCACGATTCCGCCTTTTGCCCGATACTGCACGATGCGAACGCCCGCGTCGAGAACCGCGTGCGCCAGTTCGAGCAACCGCGGCTCTTCGTTGAGAATGACGTAGATGCCGCGCAGCAGCTCGCCGCGCAGTTGGCGCGTTATTCGCGCCGGCGCGTGCGTTGCCACAGAACGACGTTCGCGACGACATATGCGAAGAAGACGACGACGATGAAGACCGCGAGTGCGGCATTGTGGCGTGCGAGCGACATCGGCACCAGCAACGCGAAGCAGAGGACGCGCGGCCATCAAGAGCGCGATGATGCGCGAAAACGGAAAGAACATCGGCAGGCTCTAGGTCGTCTCGCCCAGCAGAAGATCGCCGAGGCGCATCAGCTCGTCGTCGCTCGCTAAAGCGAAGCTCGATGCGACCGCCGCGTCCGTGACGCACGACCGACGACGTGCGTGCCGAAGCGCTCGCGCAGACGCGATTCGAAATCGCGCTCCTCGGGCGAGAGCGCGCGCGACGTCGCCGACGGCCGTGCGGTCGCGCCGTCGCAGCCGTCAGACGCTCGAGCGCGCGGACCGTCAAGCCTTCGGTGACCGCGCGCTGCGCGAGCGCGTCGCGATCGGCTTCCGGCGCGGCGAGCAGCGCTCGCGCGTGTCCGGCGGAGAGACGTCCGTCGACGAGCATCGCCTTGATCGCATCGGATAATCCGAGCAGCCGCAGCGTGTTGGCGACGCCGGGGCGGCTCTTGCCGAGCCGCCGCGCGAGCTCTTCTTGCGTCAGTCCGTACTCGTCGATGAGATATTGAAAGCCCGGCCGCTTCCTCGAGCGGATTGAGATTCTCGCGCTGCAGGTTTTCGACGATCGCAAACTCGAGCGTTTGGCGATCGTCGCTGGCGCGGACGATCGCCGGAATCGTCGGGCGCAAGAGCGCCGCGCAGGCGCGCCATCGCCGCTCGCCGGCGATCAGCTCGTAACCGATCGTCGCGGCGGCGCACGATGATCGGAACCAGCACGCCGTACTCCGCGATCGACGTCTTGAGCTCGTCGAGCGCGCTCGCGCGTCGAAGCTCTTGCGCGGCTGGAACGGATTGGGCGTTATTTCGGTGACGGGGATCTCGCGAACGACTTCGTGCGAGGTCGAGACCGGCACCGCGGCATCGCCGAGCAACGCGCCCAAGCCTCGGCCCAAACCGCGCTTCGGCGCGCTCATGCCGGTCGCTCGCGCCGGCTCGAGCATCTCGCGCGCGAGCGCGAGATAGGCTTGTGCGCCACGGCTTTTCAAGTCGAAGAGGATCGCCGGCTTGCCGTACGACGGCGCTTCGGAGAGACGCACGTTGCGCGGAATCTGCGTCTTGAAAATCTGCTGCGGAAAGTATTTCTCGAGCTCGCGGATGACTTCGAGCGCCAAGCGCGTGCGCCCGTCGAACATCGTGACGAGCACGCCGCTGACGTGCAAGCGTCGGATTGAGCGCGTCGCGAACGCGCCAAATGACGCCGGTAAGCTGCGCGAGCCCTTCGAGCGCATAAAACTCGGCTTGTACCGGAATGATGCAATCGTCCGCCGCCGTGAGCGCGTTGATCGTCAGTAAGCCGAGCGACGGCGGAGAATCGAGCAGCACGAAATCGTAAGCGGCGGCGAGCGGCGCAAGCGCTTGGCGCAAGCGCGTCTCGCGCGAAAGCGCGGCGACCAGTTCGACGTCGGCACCGGCGAGATTGATCGTCGCGGGCGACGAGCCGGAGATTCTCGATCTCGGTCTGCACGACGACTCGCTCGAGCGGAATCTCCTGCATGAGCACGTGGTAAATGTCGTGCGTCAGCCGCGCCTTTTCGACGCCCAAACCGGTCGTCGTGTTGCCCTGCGGATCGGTGTCGACGACCAGAACGCGTCGGCCCGCAACGGCGAGCGCCGCGCCGAGATTGACGGCGGTCGTGCTCTTTCCGACGCCGCCCTTCTGGTTGACGAGCGCGATGATGCGACCCATACGCTTAGGATTCCGCCGGGTTTTGGTCAGCTAAGTACTGCTCGAGGATTCGCAGCAGCAAGGTCCGCTCGTTACGTCCGGGTTCGTCGGTGACCTGCTCGAAGAGCCAGTGCAGCGCAGTCCCCGACGCGCTCGTCGCCTTTGAACCCCGGCGGCGCATCGCCCCGGCGCACGAGCGCCGCGATCACGTCGTCGCCGTCGACGGCAAGCTCCCGGATCGAAAAGCGCGGGTTTGCGCGCCAGCTCGCGCGCGGACTCGCGCCTCGAAAGCCTCGTTGCCGCCCGTCGCGCTTCGGAAGCCCGCTCCCGGCGATATCGGCTGACGCAATGCGAACAAACGTTCGATATTGGCTGGTCCGACTCGCCGTATGAAGCGGCGCAGCCCGGCATCGCTCAACTGCGGGATCGGCCGAATACATGTGCTGACGGACCAAGTGCTCGGTTGCTTGAACGACGTCGTTCGGGAAACGAAAGCGCTCGAGCATCTCCTGCGCCATCTCGGCCCCGACGATCTCGTGGCGATAAAAGTGCGGCCCGTCCTTCGTGCGTGGCTTGCCGACATCGTGAAGCAAGGCTGCCAGGCGCAAGGTCAAATCGCCGCTAGGCGTTGCGTCCAGGGTCGCTAGACTGTGGTGCCAGACGTCGTAGGCGTGCCACTCGTTCTGCTCGACGCCGACCCCCTCGACGAGCTCCGGCCACAGCTGAGCGAGGACGCCGGTCTCTTGCAGGAGCTCCAACCCAATCGATGGCTTGCTTGCCGAGAAGAGCTTGACCAGCTCGTCGTGGACGCGCTCGGCCGAGATGCTGTCGCACGAGCGGGGCCGCCGCAGTCATCGCCGCGCGCGACGCGCAGGCGTTACCCGATATTCAAAGCGCGCCGCGAACTGAGCCGCGCGCAGCATTCGGAGCGGATCCTCGTGGAAGCTTTCGGCGTGACGATGTCGATGCGGCGCGCCCGAATGTCGTCGGTGCCGCCGTACGGGTCGACGATTGCGCCGGACGGAAGCGCTCGGGCGAGCATATTCATCCGAAAGTCGCGCCGGCCGAGGTCCTCCTCGAGCGTTACCCCGGGACCGCTCTCGACCGTAAAGTCGCGGTGTCCGACGCCGAAGGAGCGTTCGCGCCGGGGGGTCGCGACGTCGACCGTTTGGCCGTCGACGGTCACCTTGAGGACCGAGAAGGAGGCTCCGACGACGTCGACGCGCCCAATCGGGCGAAGCAGCGCTATCAGCTCGTCGACGCGCGACGCCGACGACGACATAATCCGAGTCGCCAGCTGGAGCCGGCGACGTGGTCCAGCTCGGCTCGGATCTCGTCGCGAACGCGGCCTCCGACGGCATAAAGGCTTCGATCCGGGAGCGCGGCCGCCAGGCGAATGTCGATTTGGAGCGGACGGTACATGCCGTTTCATCGTACCGCAGCGATTGTTCCACGGGAAACGTTCGCGGCTTCTGGGACGGAAGGTTTATGCGCAGAGGGGGCGCTTCGCGGGCACCCCAGGCCGCCGTGGAAAGCGCAGCGGCGTCGTCTGGACCTTGCGAACCAGGAAGATGCGGCGACTCCCGCCGAGCTCGGACTCGCGTTCGAGAGAACCGCCGAGCATCAGCGAGGCGTCCTCGAGCGCAACGCGCTCTCTCGGCGTAATGGCGCCGCGTTGGAGAAGCGCTACTCCCTCGAGCTTGAGGAAGCGGGAGGAGAAGCTCGGCGACCGTCGGTGCGCTCCCAAGAGCGCGTGCCGTGCCGCTGGCGAAATGCTCGCGAAGATCAGGACGGTGCGCGGCGATCTCGGCGCGCTCGGTCACGACGAGGCCGTGAAGGTCGAGCAACTCGAGGAGTGATTCGAGATAGTGCGCTTTCTTTACGGTCGCCTCGATCATCGTGACCGGGAGGCCGGTCGCTATGGCGATGGGAATCGCCGGCAAACCCGCGCCGGAGCCGACGTCGACGTACGGGTCGCGATACGTACGGCACGACGCTCAGACTGTCGAGAAGATGATCGGTCAGCCCTTCGGAGATTTGGCTCCGGTCAGGTTGAAACGCCGATTCCCTTCGAGGACGAGCGCGCCGTAGCGTGCGAGCGGTGCGCGCAGGCGCGCCTCGACGCCGGCTTGTTCGAGCAGCGCTTCGAGCGTCGTCACCTAGCGGCCTCCTAGACGGCCGAGACTTGCCGCTCGTTCTTGTGGATGAAGAGGGCAACGATCGCGACGTCAGACGGCGTGATTCCGGGTATCCGCGCGGCCATACCCAACGTGCGGGGGCGGCGGATGCGCGAATTTTTCGCGCGCTTCGCGCGACAGCGCCCGGATCGATGCGTAGTCGAAATCGCCGGGAATCGTCACGCGTTCGGCCTTTGCAGCTTTTTCGATCGCCATTTCCTCGCGCCGAACGTATCCCTCGCATTTGATCTCGATGGCGAGGCGCTCGCCGATCTCCGCCTCGAGTGGCGGGTCGAAGTGATCGGCGATGCTTTCGAAACCGAGCCGTGGGCGTCGAAGCGCATCGGCGAGCACGGCGCCGGCGTCAAAGCGCTCGTCATCGATCGCATCAACCTCCAGGCGGGTTCCGTCGGCGCATTCTCGCGCCTTGCGTAACGCGTCGCGACGCCGTTCGAAAGCCTCCCATCGAACGTCGTCGACCAGTCCGAGCGTCGCGGCCGACCGGCGTGAGGCGGAGATCGGCGTTGTCGTGCCGCAGTACGACGCGATGCTCGGCGCGCGAGGTGAGCATCCGATACGGTTCGTCGACGCCCTTTGGTCACGAGATCGTCGACGAGCACGCCGAGATAGCCTTGCGCACGAGTCAGCCGAAGCGGTTCTTCGCCGCGGGCGCCGCGTGCCGCATTAATGCCGGCGAACAGCCCCTGCGCCGCGGCCTCTTCGTATCCTGACGTTCCGTTGAGTTGGCCGCAGTGGTAGAGACCGGCGACGCGACGGGTTTCGAGCGTGTCGCGCAGCTCGGTCGGCGGCACCATGTCGTACTCGACGGCGTAACCGGCGCGCACCATCGTGCACGATTCCAATCCGGGGAGCGTCTTGAGCATCGCGAGCTGGATCTCGGCGGGGAGCGAGGTCGAAAAGCCACCCACGTAAAGGGTCGGCTCTTCCCATCCTTCCGGCTCGATGAAGATCTGATGCGACGGATTGTGCGCGAACTTCACGACCTTGTCTTCGATCGACGGACAGTATCGCGGCCCGATGCCGCGGATCAAGTCGAGCCCGTAAAGAGGCGAGTGCTGGAGATTCTCGCGGACCAGGGCGTGCGTTCGTGCGTTCGTTTCCGTGACGTAGCACGGCAACTGCGGCCCGGCGAACCGCGCTTCGCTCGCGTATGAGAAGAGCAGCGGCCGCGGACTGGGCGGCTGACAGAGCATCGCGCCGTAATCGACGCTCCGCTTATCGATGCGCGGTGGCGTCCCGGTCTTGAGGCGCGCCGTCGGAAAGCCGAGACGGCGCAAGCGCGGCGGCCAAGCCGATTGCGGGCGCCTCGCCGAATCGGCCCTCGGCAAGAACGACGTCACCGCGGAAGGACTTTCCTCCTAGAAAGGTTCCGGTAGCAAGGACTACCCTTCTCGCGTAGAGACGCCGGCCGTCGGCACACTCGACGCCGCGACCACGCCTCCCGCGACGATCAAATCCTCCACCAAGCCGCGCACGATCGCGAGGTTGGGCTGCGCCGGTAAGGAGTTCGAAGGCCGCACGGGCATACGATGGTTTGTCCATTTGCTGGCGCAGCGCACGCACGGCCGGCCCTTTGCTCTCGTTGAGAAAACGCGCGTGGAGGCTGCAGCGATCCGCGATGCCGGCCATTGCGCCACCGAGCGCATCGATCTCTCGGACCAGCTGTCCTTTCGCGCTACCGCCGATCGATGGATTGCACGGAAGCGTGCAGATCTTTTCGGGATCGCCGGTGACGAGCAGCGTCGGCACGCCGAGTCGCGCCGATGCAAGCGCGGCTTCGACGCCGGCATGACCGCCGCCGACGACGATCGTGCCGGCGTCGTCGCGCATCTTACGTGGTTACCGGGGCTGCCGGCGCATCCGCGTGGCTTCGCAGACGCATCGAGAAACCGATCATGATGAAGCCGAAAACGATCGCGTATGCTGCGATCAGCCAGATAATCGTCAATGCGCCGGCGAGCGGAAAGATCACCAGCAGTACGCCGAATGCAATCGAGGCGATACCCCCGAGGATCAACCAGAGCTCGTTCGCGATGAGCTTGCGCAGCCTAACCGCCGCGACGAGCTCGAAGATTCCGGTCAGGAAGGCCCACGCGGCGATCGTGAGATAGAGCGCCGTTATTGTGATTCGAATGTCGTAGAAAGTAATCGCGGCGATCAAAATGCCAACGATACCTTCGACGAGAAACGGCCACCAGACGCTGACCGTCTCGGCCGCGCGCACGGTTGCAATATCGCGAAGACGCCGTCAACGAGTGCATACGCGCCGAAAAAGATCGCAATCGTGATCCACGTCAATCCCGGCCAAAGAAACGCCAAGACGCCGAAAATCACCGCGGCGACGCCGCGGATGAGCCACATCCACCAGTTGCGTGTAAGAACATCAACCATTGGAGACCCTCCTTCGTTTACTGAAAGACCTTGCCGTTAGCGAGGTAGACGCGCTCCACGGTGCAGAGATTCGCGTTTGGTCCCTTCCACGGCAGTCCGACAAGTGCGTTCGTGAGATTGTGATTGATCTGCGCGCCTTGCGAGAACGTTCCTCGGTCGACGAGCACGTATTTGCGTCCATGATAACCTACGAGGAAATCGACCTCCGTTGCGGGAGACGGATGCGTGTTGTAATAGACGACGTTGATTCCATTTGTTAGTCCGCCTCCGTTCGAGTTGACGACGCAGCTCGTAATGGAAACCCCGAGGGCTGCAACGATTTTTGCCTGCGCGGTTGCGGGCATCGCGCAGCACAGCGCCGCGAGGCCAACGAGAAGATGACGCTGCATGGCGTTGCCTTTCGGGTTACGAGCAAGCAGGGAAGCCCCTACTTCCCAATGCAGAAACGAGAGAAAATCCCGTCGACGACCTCTTCGGCAGCTACCTGCTCGCTTACATGCCCGAGCGCTGAAAATGCGCGCTGGAGTTCAACCGCTACGAAATCCAGCGGCTCCTGTGACCGCAGCGTTTGGCGCGCGCGTTCGAGGGCGTCGATCGCCCCGTTCACAGCATCGAACTCATAGAGTGCGGCGAGGTGCGGGCGCGATGCGTCGGGTCGTTCGCCGGCCCACCCAATCTGCGCGATCGCCCGCCGCAGCGCTTCAAGCGTCCGCGGATCGCGAACGCTGCCGACGATGACGCCGGGAGCGTCCACTCCGAGTGAGCCGAGCGTTCCGAGATCGGCCTTATTGAAGAAGAGAATTCGCTCGCGATCGCGGGTTCGCTCGAGCAGCGCCGCGGAATCGGGACCGAGCGGCTGCGAAGCGTCGACGACCACGAGCGCGATGCGGGCGGTTGCGAGCGCGCGCTCGGTGCGCTCGATTCCGAAACTCTCCAGGCGATCGGCGTGAGCGCGAATGCCGGCAGTATCGACGATCCGAACGGGCACGCCGTCGATGAGGACGCTCTCCTCGATCGTGTCGCGCGTCGTGCCGGGAAGCTCCGAGACGATCGCGCGATCTGCGCCCAGAAGCGCGTTGAGCAGCGACGACTTTCCCGCGTTGGGCGGCCCGACGATGGCGACGGGAAGGCCTTCCCGAATCAACCGTCCGATCTCGCCGTCGTGCCGCAGCCGTTCCAAGCTAACCGCAAGCGGCACGAGCCGTTCTTCGAACGCGTTGCGCTTCGGATCGGGAACCTCGTCGGGAAAATCGATGGCGGCGGCCAGTTCTTCGAGCATCGCGCCGAGCGAGCGGCGCAGGGCTCGAACCTCGTCCGCGAGAGCTGCCTCCGAGGTTCGCGAGCGCGGCGCGAGCCGCCGAACGCGTCTCGGCGTCGATGACGTCGGCGACGGCGGCTGCCGAATGCAAGTCCATCTTTCCGTTGAGAAAGGCCCGCCGGGTAAACTCTCCCGGCTCCGCCAGCCGCGCTCCGCATGCAAGCAACGCACGCATGACCTCGCGTGCCACGATGGGCGAGCCATGAAGATGCAGCTCGAGCATCTCCTCGCCCGTGTAGCTGTGCGGCGCGGGAAAGAGGATCGCCAGGCCCTCGTCGAGCGGCTCGTTATGTTCGTCGAGGATCGTCGCGCGGGTCGCGACGCGGGCGCGTAATCCGGACTTCGTTTGGATCAGGCGATCGGCGAGTCGCGGCACTTCCGGTCCGCTGACACGCACGATCGCGATCGCGCCCTTACCAGGGGGCGTTGCGATCGCGGCGATGGTCTGCTGGTCTACCCCCGTCAATCTCGGGGGAAAATCGACCACGCGCCGCTCGGGCTCCTCCCCTTCGGACTCCGTACGAACCAAGCTCGGAAGTTGCGAGCGCGAGGTGAACGATCTTGCGCTCGGACGGGAGCATCGGTTCGAGTTTTTGAGCCTTGCCTTCGCGCATGCAGCGTTCCAGCGTCGCTAGCGCGAGATTCTTGAGCTGATCGGCCCGATGAGCGCGATAGCCTTCGGCGTCGATCGTGTAGTAGCGGCGATTCGTGCGCACGCCCGCGTTGAACGAGTTGTTGAAGAGCAGATTGAGCGCTTCGAGCGTGTTACCGTGACGGCCAATGAGCATCCCCAAGTGCGGCCCGCCGATCTCGAGGTACTCGCCTTCCGGGCGGGCGACGTAGCCGATCTCGACGGGCCCGACACCCATGCGTTCGAGGATCTCGCGTAATAAGTCGTGCGCGGGCTTGGCTTCTTCGGGCACCTCGCCGCCGATACGGACGTCCGATGGACCGCGAGGCTCCCGCCGGCGCCGAGTAGGTCCGCCTCGGCCGCCCCCCGGCTTGCCGCCGATGGTTCGGTCGCGGACGTCGGCGGGCTGTTCTTCAAACTCGAAATCGTCTTCGTAGAGCATAGTGGATGTTTTATGCGCCTCTCTTGTTTCTTCGCTTCGATCGTGCGGATCGTGCCTGTTTCGACTTTGCAACGCCGTTGCCGCTCGGCACCGGTTTCGGCGGGCGCCTTTACCGGCGTCGCCGGCAACGGTCTCCGTGATGACGTGCTCGCTGTCGATGAGTGCGAGCGGCTGGTGATAGCGGCGGAGCATGTAGAATTGCTGAGCCATCGTAAAAACGTTGTACGCGAACCAATAGAGCACCATCGCCGACGGCCAGTGGTACCTCCAACCGAGAAAACCAAGCATCACCGGCGATATGACCGCCATCATGCGCTGCGTTTGGGCTTGCTGCGGATCGGTGGCCGGCATGCTGACGTAACGAACGCTCAAATACATCGAGAACGCGTAAAGCAGGATCAGCACCAGATCCGCGTGCGCCAGGCTGGCGGCGAGCACCGGCACGCCAAAGAGCGATGGTGTCGAAGCGGCGTGCGAGATCGCACTGCCGATCCACAACCAGGTTTGATTCTCGAAGAGCGCCTTGTGATTCATCACCACGTAATAGACGCTGATGATGACGGGGTACTGGACCAGCATCGGCCAGCATCCCGCAAACGGATTGACTCGGTGCTCTTTGTAGAGCGCCATCGTCTCCGCTTGAAGCTTTTGACGGTCGTCTTTATAGCGTTCTTGCAGCCGTTTGAGCTGCGGCGCAATCTTCTGCATGGAAAGAAACGCTTTGAATTGCGCGGTGTTCAAAGGCCAAAAGACGAGACGGATGAGCGCCGCAAGAATGACGAGGCTCCAGCCCAAATTCCCAATCGGCTTGTTGATCGCCATGACGATCGCTGAAAGCGCGTTGACGATCGGGTCGAGCCAGGAAGCGGCCAGAATCAGGTGCACGTGCGGGTTCCTTTGGGCTCGGGAACGAGGTCGACGCCGCCAGGATGCCATGGATGGCAGCGGGCAAGACGGGCGATGGCGAGCCACGCCCCCCGCAGGACGCCATGGTCCGCAACGGCGACGAGCGCGTACTGCGAGCACGTCGGATAGAAGCGGCAGGCCGGCGGAAGAAGCGGCGACAGCAAGAGCTGGTAGAGTCGGATCAGCCCAACCAGCAGCAGGCGCATGAAGTTACCTACGCCCTTTCCAACGCCGAGGTTACCTCGGCATGCAGGTCGGGGGATGACGCTAGCGCCGCAATCGGACGCGCGACGACGAGCAGGCGCATCGCGCCGTGCTGCGCGAGCGCTTCGTGGATGATCGCCGCCAGCCGGCGGCGGAGCTTATTGCGGGTCACGGCCTTTCCGATCGACTTGCTCACCGTAATGCCGACCAGCGAACGAGCGTCGCTGGGAAGCGGATCACTGCGATAAATAACGAGGCTCTTCGTCGAAACGCGCCGCCCCTCGCCGCCGCAAGCGGGCAAAATCCGCTTGACGGCTCAGGCTTGCGAAGCGGCGCATCAGACGGTGAGACGATGACGTCCCTTCTTCCGGCGACGGGCAAGGACCCTACGCCCGTTCTTGGTGCGCATCCGTTCTAAGAAGCCGTGCACGCGTTTGCGGCGGCGATTATGCGGCTGATACGTCCGCTTCATAACGTCCCTTCGGGTCCTTCGACTCCGCGCCCAGGGCGCTTCGCTCAGGATGACAAGTAATGCCCCACACCCTCGTGGCAGACAGCCCCTGATTATAGCCAGCGACCCGGCGCGGGCGCAAGCACCCTTGCGTCACCGCTCGATTACTAAGGCGGGGATGCACGCGAAGCCCGCCGTAACTTGCTGAAGTTTTGAGCGCTTCGAGTATGCAGCCGCCCGGCCGCCGACGGGTCGTCGTCACCGGGCTCGGGGCGGTTACCCCGGTCGGCAACACCCGCGATGAGTTCTGGAGGCGCCTGATTGCCGGCGAATCGGGCATCGCCCCGATTACGGCCTTCGACGCGAGCGATTTCGACACGCGCATCGCCGGTGAAGTCAAAGACTTCAACCCCGAGCAGCTGATCGGGCGTAAAGAAGCCCGGCGGATGGATCGCTTCACCCAGTTCGCCTTCGTCGCGGCCCGCGAGGCGATCGAGGATGCTCGACTTCCAGACGATGCCGAGTTCAAGCAGCGCGTCGGCGGCGTAATCGGCACGGGCATCGGCGGGATCATCACGTTCTGGTTAAACTCCGACAAGGCAAACGAGAACGGGACCTGGGCGAAGGTAACGCCCTTCTTCATTCCGATGCTGATGGCAAACGCCGCACCAGCGCATATTTCGATGGCGTACGGGTATCAAGGCCCCTTCTTTGCCGCTGCCAGCGCGTGCGCGAGCGCGAACGATGCAATCGCCACGGCTTTTAACGCGATCGTCTACGGCGACGCGATCGCGATGATCGCCGGCGGAAGCGAGGCGACCGTTTCGCCGCTGGCGATTGGAGGCTTCTGTTCGATGCGCGCGATGTCGACGCGCAACGACGATCCGGCGCGCGCGAGCCGTCCCTTCGATCGCGAACGCGACGGCTTCGTCCTCGGTGAAGGCGCGGGCATCCTGGTGCTCGAGGAGTACGAGCATGCGCGATCGCGCAGCGCTTCGATCTATTGCGAGCTGCTGGGCTACGGGCAATCCTCCGACGCGTACGATATCGTCGCGCCCGATCCGGGCGGCAACGGCGTGCGCCTGGCGTTCGCGCGCGCGTTTGCTAGCGCAGCCATCCAGCCGGCCGACGTCGATTACATCAACGCGCACGGTACGTCCACGCCGATGGGCGATCCGGCTGAATCGCGAGCCATCGAAAAAACGTTTGGCGAGCACGCGTACAAGATCGGCGTCAGCTCGACGAAGTCGATGCACGGGCACGCACTCGGCGCAGCCGGCGGCATCGAAGGCGTAGCGACGGCGCTTGCGGTTGCTCGTGACGTCATGCCGCCGACGACGAACTATGAGTTCCCCGATCCAGAATGCAGGCTCGACTATGTCCCCAACGTCGCGAGGCGAGCGCCGATTCGCACCGCTCTTTCCAACTCGTTCGGCTTTGGGGGTCACAACAGCGTGATCGTCTTCGGCAAGGTTCGGTCCTGACTCCTCAGCGACGATGAGCGGGGAAAACCATCGCCGGCGCCTGCGCGCCCTGCTTCGCCTCGCCGGCGTCCGCAAGGCCGACGATCTGAGTGAGTTCGAGCGTGCGTTCGTGCACCAGAGCTTTGCCCGAGAACGCGGTGGCGATTCAAACGACCGGATGGAGTTTCTCGGCGATTCCGTCCTCGGTTGCATCACCGCCGGCTGGCTCTTCGAACGCTTCGCCGACGAACCCGAAGGGTTGCTAACCCTGCGCAGAGCCGCGATCGTCAACGACGCGCAGCTCGCACGGACGGCGCGCCGCCTGGGACTGGGCGAATTGACGCGGCTCGGAGCTGGAATGCGCGCTGCCGGCGGCACCGATAACACGTCCGTCCTCGCCGACGCATTCGAGGCCTTCGTCGGTGCGCTCTATCTTCGATGCGGTCTTGAAAAGGCGCAAAAGTTCGTCGTTTCGCAGCACGTCGAGCGACTCGATCATTCGTCCGAAGCGTTGCTCGATGCAAAGACGCGTTTGCAGCACTACACGCAAGAGCACCTCGCCGCCACCCCGGTCTATCGCGAGACGAGCCGAGGCACGCCGCAGCGTCCCGCCTTCAAATCGCGCGTCAGCGTGAACGGCAAGATCTTGGGCAAGGGCGAAGGCTCTTCGAAGAAGGCCGCGCAGCAGGCCGCTGCCGAGGCGGCGCTGCTTTCCATCGGGCACGATGCAGAAGCGCGGCCCGCGGTCGGCCAATGAAGCTTAAACAAATTCGGTCCTTTGGTTTCAAGACGTTTGCCGATCCGACGGTCCTCGAATTCGGAGACGGCGTCACTGCGATCGTGGGGCCCAACGGATCGGGCAAATCGAACTTGGTTGATGCGTTTCGTTGGGTCTTGGGCGAGACGTCGAGCAAGAGCTTACGGGGACGCGCGCTCGAGGACGTGATTTTTTCCGGCAACGATGTGCGCAAACCGCTGGGCATGGCGGAGGTCTCGATTCTTTTCGACAACGCCGACCGGAAGCTGCCGATCGAGTTCGCCGAGGTTGAGATCACGCGCCGCGCCTACCGCGTCGGCGAGAGCGAATACTTCATCAATCGCACGCAGGTGCGGCTGCGGGACATTCTCGATCTCCTGATGGGCACCGGCCTGGGTGCTGGTTCGTACGCAATCGTCTCACAAGGGCAGATCGATGCGATCCTCACGAGCAAACCGGTCGAACGTCGCGCGCTCTTTGAAGAGACCGCCGGCATCGGAAAATTTCTCTCGCGAAAAAACGAATCGATGCGCCGTCTCGAACGGACCGAGCAGAACGCGATTCGCATCAGCGACGTGATCGCCGAGCTCGAGCGCCGCATCCCCGAGCTGGAAACGCAGATGCGTCGAGCGCGGCGATATCGCCGGGTCAGCACGCGCGTGCGCGACCTGGAGATTCTGGCATACCTGCGGGCGAGCGTAACTCGGCGCGACGAGTGCGCAACGCTGCGCGCGGAAATCGCGAGGAACGAGGAGCTCCGCGGCGCGGCCGCGGGGAAGGCCGCCTCGCTGAGCGACGAGGTCGCCCGAGTGCGAACGCAGCTCTATCGTTGCGAGTTGCAGCTCGAGGAACTCCGTTCGCAGGCGCAGACGAAACGTAGCGATCTTGCCGGCCGCGAGGCGCAGTATGCTGCTGCGTTGGCGCGACGGGAGGCGCTCGAACGGCAATCGACGCAAACCTCGCAGGACGCCGCGCGCGTCACGCAGGAGCGCGAGTCGCTGGTCGCGGCGATCGAAGGGTTGGGCGAGCGAATCGCGCCGGTCGCCGGCGAGATCGAGACGTCGCGCGAGCGCGAAGTCGCCGCTGCGGCAACCCTCGCCCAGGCGCGCGCGAATCTCGAGACCGTCTTCATCCAACTGCGCGAGACCGAATCGGCGGCGGCAGAGTTTGCGGCGCGCAAAGCGGAACGGCGGGTGCGCGCTCAAAGCTTGCGCGCCGAGGCCGAGCGTCTCGAGATCGAGGAGCGAGCCGCGCGCGAGCGCGCCGAGCAAATTGAGATTACGGCGGGCGGCGCGTTGCACAGAGACGGCGAGCGCCGGCGTCAGCTCGAGATCGGCGAAGAGCAGCTTCTCGATGCGCGCGGCCGCGCCGAGGATGCACAGCGCGAGGCGACGCTCGAACAGGAGGAAGTCGCGCGCGCCCTCGCAGCGCACCGCGACCAGTCGGTCGAAGTCAGGGCGGCCGAATCGCGCCTTCACACCATCGAGGAGCTGGAGAACTCGTTGGAGGGCCACGTTCCCGGTACGCGCGCGATCGTCGAGGCATGGCAGCGCGGCGAACTTGGCGGCATCGAGGGCATCGTTTCCAATCTCATCACCACCGACGAACGATACGCGCGAGCAATGGACGTGGCATTCGGAGCGAGGCTCTCCAACGTCGTCACGACGACGTCGGAGGACTCCGAACGATGCGTCGAGTTTCTCAATCGTAAAGAGGCCGGCCGGGCCACGTTCCTGCCGCTCGACACGCTCGCGAACCGCGAGGGACGCCGGCTCGACGAGCATCTCGCCGGATTGCCGGGGGTACTGGGCTACGCGCACACGCTCGTGCGCACGGCGCCGCGCTTCGCCGGCATCGTGAACTTTCTCGTCGGGAACGTTTTGATCGTCACGACGCTGGAGATCGGAATAGAACTCGTTCGCCGGCGCGGCCTGCGGGATACGATTGTGACGCTCGGCGGCGAGCAAATTACGGGCGGAGGCGCAATCACCGGAGGACGCTTTGCCCGCGAGCGCTCGATTCTCTCGCGTCGATTCCAGGCGGCGAGCCTGCGCGAAGCATTGGTCGAAATGCGAGCGAAGCTCGAAGAAGTAGAGCGCGCTCTGCGCGCCGCGCATCTGCGTGCGGAGAGTGCAATCGGGGCGCGGGATGCCGCTCGCGAGCGCCAGGCCCGAATCGAATCGCAGTCGGTCGGACTGCGAGCTGAAGTCGACGCGCTGGGAGCGGAGGTCGAGCGCACGCACGCCGATTTGGAAACGGCTCGCGCTTTGGCGACGGAACTGCGCGCGCGCGCGGCGCGATCGCGGGAGCTCGAACGCGAGTACGAGCGTGCGGAGCCCGAGGCGCAGCGGGGCGACGAGGAGCGCGTCCGGCTCGAGACGGAGCTCGCACGCGTGCGCGATGAGATCGCCGGCGCCGAAATGGCGCAGACTTCGACGAACGCCCGGGGCGCCGAACTCCGCGAGCGAGCTGCGGCGCTGAGCGCGGAGCGCGATGCGGCCAAAGCCCGTCTCGCTATGCTCGATCAGGACAGCCAACGCGGCGGCCTCGCGCGCGAAGAGATGCTTGCGCAAATTATCGCGTTGATGGAAGAGACGCGTACGGGCCACGCCCACGTCGAGGGTCTTCGCAACGGCGTTGCCGCCCTCGACGGACAGGTCGAGGCGGCTCGCAACGAGCGCGAAGAGCTCTCCGGGCGCCAGGGGCAACTCGAATTGGAGCTGCGTGCAGCCGAACAGGACGAACGCGATACCGCCGGCGGCGGCGAGCGGTATCGCACGCGCCTCGCTCAAGTCGAGGCCGAGCTTGGAATGCTCGTTTCGCAGTTCGCGCAAAATCCGGCGACCAGCGACGAATGCGCTGACGTCGAGAGCCGCTATCGAGCGGAGCCAGACTCCGTCGTCGAGGAGCTGCCGCGCCTTCGCGACGAGCTTGCCCGCCTCCAATCCAACGTCAACCTCAACGCCGAATCGGAACGCGGCGAGGTTGCCGAGCGCGAGCAGTCCTTGCGTGCCCAGCTCGAAGATATCACCGAAGCGCGTGAAACGCTCCTCGAATCGATTCGCGAAATCGAGCGGGAGACGCAGACGCAGTTCAACGAGACCTTCGCGCGCGTATCGGAATCATTTGCAGTAATGTACGGCCGGCTCTTCGCGGGCGGCGAAGCCAAGATGTGGCAAACGCAGCCCGAGAATCTTTCGGAGACCGGCATCGAGATCGCGGTTCGCCCGCCCGGAAAAAAAGCAATGCCGCTAGCGGCGCTCTCGGGGGGCGAGCGCGCGATGACTGCAGCGGCCCTGATCTTCGCGCTCATCGCGACCAAACCGGCGCCGTTCTATCTTCTGGACGAAGTCGATGCCGCGCTCGACGATGCCAACATCGACCGCTTCTGTGCGATGGTAAGAGAGTTCGCGGCAGAGTCGCAGATGCTTATCGTCACGCATAGCAAGAAGACGATGGAGATGGCCGATCGCATCTACGGCGTGACGACTCGCGATGCGGGGGTCAGCACCGTCATCTCCGCCGAGCTCGCGCGCGAAGCGCAGGCGTTGCTTGCCTGAAGCGTCACCGCTGCGGCGAAAGGCGGCGCTCGTTTCGCTCTCCGACAAAACCGGCGCCGCGGAACTGGCGCGAGCGCTGCACGATCGCCGAATAGAAATCTATGCAACCGGCGGAACGCGTGCTTTTCTCGAAGATCACGGCATACCGGCGCGCGACGTCAACGAACTCACCGGGTTTCCGGCGCTCTTTGGAGGGCGCGTGAAGACCCTCCACCCCAAGGTTTTCGGTGCGATTCTCTACGATCGCGCCGATCTCGAGCACTTGACGCAGGCCGAAAAATACGCGATTCCGGAGATCGTCACCGTTGCCGTCAATCTCTACCCGTTCGAAGCGACCGTCGCGCGCGAGGGCGCGACTCTCGAAGGAAGCCATCGAACAGATCGACGTTGGAGGCGTTGCGTTGCTGCGAGCCGCGGCGAAGAACTTCGAGCACGTCGCGGTGCTGACACATCCCTCGCAATACGCGGAGTACCGCGTCGCGCTCGAAGCCGGCGACGTTCCAACCGCACTGCGCCGCAAGCTCGCGATTGCGGCCTTCGAGCGCACCGCAGAGTATGACGCAGCGATCTCGCATTACCTCGCCACGGCCGGCGAAGTGTTGCCGAGCGAGCTTCCCGGTGCCCTCGCGCTGACGCTCCCGCTAGCCAAACGTTTGCGGTACGGTACGAATCCGCAAGAGCGCGCGGCATTCTACCTCGATCGCGTCGAACGATTGCCGGAGCAACTGCACGGAAAAGCGCTCTCGTATAACAACCTCCTCGATCTCGACGCGACGCTGCGCCTTCTCTCTCGGGCTCCGCTCGGCGCGCAGTTCGGAAGCGACCGCGCTCGTTTCGTACGCGCGGGCGTGGTGAAACACGCAATCCCGTGCGGAGTGGCGCAGCGGTCGAGCGTAGCCGTGGCGGTGCGCGAGGCGCTCCGTGCCGATCCCGTTTCGGCGTACGGAGGGATCGTCGCGGCCGACGCACCAATCGATGTCGATGCAGCGCGTTCGCTGCGCGAGTTTTTCCTGGAGATCGTTGCGGCACCCGATTTTGACGATGAAGCGCTAGCGGTTCTCGAAACGAGCAAGAATCTGCGCATCATGCGATTCGACCGCGCGCTCCCCGACGAACTCGCACGCGAGCTGCGCGTCCGAAGCGCGCTCGGCGGCGTGCTCGCCGAAAACGACGATCCCGACGCGCCCGCCGAGCAGTGGCGCGTCGTCAGCCGGCGGCAGCCCGACGCGCAGGAATGGCACGATCTCGCCTTCGCTTGGGACGTCGTGCGGCACGTGAAGAGCAACGGAATCGTGATCGTCAAAGAGGGCACGACGCGAGGCATCTGCGCCGGACAGACCAATCGCGTGAGCGCGGTGCAAATCGCCGCGCAGCGCGCCGGCGCGCAGGCGCAAGGTGCGGCCTGCGCGAGCGACGGATTCTTTCCCTTTGCCGACGGTTTGGAGGCTGCCGTCGAACGAGGCTGCACGGCGATCATCGCGCCGGGCGGCTCGATTCGCGACCAAGAAGTCATCGCGGCGGCCGATCGCTACGGCGCAGCCCTGCTCTTTTCAACGTACCGATACTTCTTGCATTGACTTTTTTGGGGAGTCATTTTGATGCCGCGATTCTTGCATACCTCAATCTTCGTCAACGACATGCGCGAGTCCATAGACTTCTATACCGGTAAGCTAGGATTGCAGCTGCTCGGCGGTCCGCATCACTATCCGGGAAACGCCGATATGGCGTTTGTCGGCCGCGATTGGAGCGCATATATCGAACTCGTCTACGACCTGGAAGATCATCCTCCGTACGAGCTCGGCAACCGGTACGAACATCTCGCCATCGAAGCCGACGGAGACCTTCGCGAATACGTCGATGCGCTCAAGGCCAAGGGAGTGCGAATCCTGCGCGACGTTTACAAATCGCCGAGCGGCACTCGCGCGATTGCCTTCGTCGAAGATCCTAACGGGATTCCCGTCGAGCTTCTCGAGCCTACCGGTAAATAAACGGATCGATCGGCGCCGCGACGCGCTCGACGGCGTCGGTCACGAGGCGAAGGTTGCCTCGCACGCCTTCGATTCGGCCATCGACGCGCAGCCAGGTGCCCGCGGGATATGGCGGAGTCCGATCGAGCCTGACCGCGACGGGAGCCGCGTCGGCGCGACAACACGTGATCGCATATCGCACGACGGCGCTGGCGCTTGCGTCGCGCGCGAGCGCACCGGTGAACGTCACGCGTTCGCCCGGGAAGAGATCGGTCAAAGTCGTTTCGGTCGCATGGTATTGAGGAGGCGGAGCGCCGATGAGCGCTCCGAGCAGCATCAGCGCCGGCGCCGTCCGAGCGGCCGCGCAGCGGCAGCGCCGGTATGCCGAGGCGCAGACGAGCGCCGCGCACGCGCAGCAGGCGAGGGCCGCCGCAAACGCAGGATGGACGAGCGCGTCACCCCGGCGCCACGCAACGATCCCCAGCGCGATGGCGAGCAACGCATAAGCGAGCGCATCGTGGCCGCATTCGGAGTGCGACGCGCGCCTGAGCGCGCGCACATCGACGATTCCGGCGACGCAGAGAAATGCCAGCGCCGCGATGGGAGCGCGCACTCGCAACGCGCCCGCCAGCGCGACCGCGCCGAGTCCGCAGGGTGCGGCAGTGAATCCTAATGCCGCACCCAACAGCGCGTTGCCGGCGGTCGTGAGACGCGCAGGATCGAAGTCGGCGCAAAGCTGCATCACGGCGCCCGCAAGCACTGCCGCGGGAAGCACGGCAGCAAGTTCGCCGAGAAGATGCGAGCCCTCGTCGTCGCCGAGTGGCGGCTGCTCGGCACGCCGGCGCAGCATCGCAGCGACGAGCAGTGCTGCCGCGTAACGAGCGACGGCGATGACCGGCCCGAAGACGAGCCACGCAGCGGCAGTGGCTGGAAGCGAACGTGCCGAGGGTCCGGGTCCGCAGCCGCACCCGAGGTGTTCGATGATGCGCACTCGCCGGCGTAGCAGACGCGACAGAAGCACGCCTGCAAACAAGAAGGGCGTCGCTTCGAAAAACGCACTCGCCGCCGCGGCGAGCGCAGAACGAATCGTATCCGGTGAGAATGTCATTGCAAGCGCCAGCGCCGCGGCTCCGTAGAGCAGATTGCGCACGCGAAACAATCACGCGCACGCGCGCAATGGCTAGCGTGACGTTTGGGCGAAGGTGACTCGAGCCATGTCTGAAAAGTTGAGCGCGCCGCGCGGTACCGCCGATCTCTTTCCGCCCGAATCGAGAGGCTGGAACGAGTTGGAATCGCGCATTGCGGCGTTGGCGGCCCGCTACGGGTATGGTGAGATTCGCACGCCGATATTTGAACCCACGGAGCTTTTCGTGCGCGGAGTCGGCGAGCAGACCGATATCGTCGAAAAAGAGATGTACACGTTTACCGATCGGGGGGGACGCTCGCTCACGCTCCGTCCCGAGTGGACGGCGCCGGTCGTTCGGGCCGCGCTCGAACACCATCTTTTTGCGTCCGGCCCGCTGCGGCTCTACTACATCGGACCGATTTTTCGCTACGAGCGGCCGCAGAAGGGACGCTATCGGCAGTCGCATCAGTTCGGGGTCGAATGCTTCGGCTTCGCCGGGCCCGAGGCAGACTTGGAAGTTATTTCGCTCGCATGGGAGCTCGTGCAAAGTTATTCGATCGCCGATGCGACGCTCAACGTAAACTCGCTGGGCGACGAGCACTGCCGTCCGCGCTACCGCGAGGCGCTGCTCGAATACTTTCGTCCGCACCTCGCCGCGATGAGTGAGGATGCCCGCGAGCGCGCGCAGCGCAATCCGCTTCGTCTGCTCGACAGCAAGGATCCGGCCGACGCTCCCTACATCGAACGCGCGCCCGTGCTTGCCTCGTTTCTGTGCCTGGCTTGCCGCGAACATTTCGATGCTCTGACCGCTTATCTCGACTTGGCGAAGATTCCGTTCGTCGTCAATCCGACGATCGTCCGTGGAATCGATTACTACGAACGAACCGTCTTCGAAATCACTTCAACCGTGCTGGGCGCGCAAAACAGCGTCTGCGGCGGCGGCCGGTACGACGGCCTCGTGGCGTCCCTTGGCGGACCCGACGTTCCCGCCGTCGGCTTTGCGCTGGGCTTGGAACGTTTCATGATGATGGTGCAGGCTCGTGGAGAGCACCAAGCACCGGTGCGGCGCGGAATTCAAGCCGTCGCGCTGGGCGCACAAGCCCGGACGGTCGTCGTGCCGATCGTGGCGGAGCTGCGCCGCCGCCTCGACGTGCCGACGTTTGTCGACTATCTGGACCGCAAGCTTCTCGCGCACCTGAAGATAGCGGATCGTAATCGCGCGCGGTACGCGCTGATCGTCGGCGACGCAGAGCTCGCCTCGGGCGAGTTCGTGCTTCGCGACCTCGAGCTTCGGAGCGACCGCCGCCTGCCGCTTGGCGAACCAAGAGTCGTTGCCGAGCTTCTCGTAGAAGCGGGCGTGAGGAGCCTCTGAATAAGCCCATGTACCGATCGTTTGGACCGCAAAGCCGCCAGGTGCGAGGAGAAGGCGAGGAAGCATACTCAAAAGAGTCTGTGACCGAGCCTTCGACAACGCAGATGGCGCCTTTGCGGTCAAACCCTGCGGGCAGCGGCAGTTTCGCCGCATTTCTTTGTTGCGCCCTCCGTCACAGAGCGCTCTACTATGCTTCGTCGGGCGCGCCGCGATCTGCGGCGAAACTGCTCGCTGCGATCGGTGCAGCGGCTTGTTCAGAGGCTCCTTAATGGACGAACGCTACGCCGAGGAGACGCAGACGTTGCGCGAACTGCTCGCGATCATGCACGAGCACGATCTCGACACCATCAAGGTCAAGCTCGGCGACGCCATTTACGAAATCTCCCGTCGCCAAGCCGACCCGGCGCTTTCTTCGGCAGCGCACGCTTTCGCCGAGCAAGAACCCCCGCTCGCGCCCGCTGCCGGCGCGAACGTCACGAAAGTGCTCGCGCCTTTGACCGGCGTCTTCTATCGCTCTCCCTCACCCGATGCTCCGCCGTACGTCGAGGTCGGCGATCGCGTCGAGTCCGGCGACGTACTCTGCGTTCTGGAAGCGATGAAGCTCTTCAATGAGATCCAGAGCGACGACGCCGGGAAAATCGTTCGCATCGTTCCCGGCAACGGCGAGCTCGTTTCTCAAGGTGAAGAGCTCTTCTGGATCGAGCCGTGAACTATCACGGAAGGCGTGATTTCGACGAACTGCTCGCCGATCGGCAGGGTCTTCTCGACGCCGCTCGCTATCGCGCGCAAGTCGAAACGATCGTCGAAGCGGTCGTAGCGGCGCTGCGGACGGGCAAAAAAGTCTTGTGGTGCGGCAACGGCGGAAGCGCCGCCGAGGCGCAGCACATGGCTGCCGAACTTTCGGGACGCTTTTTACGCGAGCGTCCCGGCCTGCACAGCGAAGCGCTCTCCGTCAATTCGTCGACGCTGACGTGCATCGGAAACGACTACGGGTACGAACACGTATTCTCGCGCCAAGTCGAGGCGTTCGCGCAGCCAGGCGACGTCGTGATCGGCATGACGACGAGCGGAAGCTCACGTAACGTCGTCCTCGCACTCGAGGCGGCGAAGCGTCGAGGCGCGGTAGCCATCGCATTTACCGGCAACGGCGGCGGCAAGGTTGCCGAGGTCGCCGATCACTCGTTGATCGGTCCCGACGGCTACGCCGCGATCGTTCAGGAAGTCCATCAGGTTATGGCGCACATCGTCTGCGATCTCGTCGAGCAGCGCCTCATCTTTGACGGCGGGATTCCTTCAAAGGTTCGTTTGTGACGCCGGCGCTGATGGTGCCCGACGCGCGCACCCTCTTCGAACGGGCGAAGGGGCGGAGAATTTTGGTCGTCGGGCGATCTGATGATCGACGAGTGGATCTGGGGCACCGTTACGCGTATCTCGCCGGAAGCGCCGGTTCCGGTCGTCGCGGTTGCGGACCACTCGTTCACGCTGGGCGGCGCAGGCAATGTCGCGAATAACCTGCGAGCTCTGCATGCCAACGTCGTCTTTGCCGGAATGGTCGGTGACGATGCGTTCGCAGGGCACGTGCGCGAGCTTCTCCGCACCGAGCAGGTCGACGACTCGGGCGTTTTTACGATCCTCGGCCGGCCGACAACGCGAAAGACGCGCATCGTCGCGCACAGTCAGCAAGTCGTGCGCGCAGACTGGGAATCGACTGAGACGCTTGAAGACCACCGATCGCGGTCGCCTTGCGCAGTTCGTGAGCGGAACGCGGCCGCGCAGTGCGACGCCGTGATCCTGAGCGACTACGGCAAGGGACTGCTATGCCGCGAGATCGTCGAAGCGGCGTGCACGTGTCCGTTAGTCCTCGCCGATCCGAAGCCCGCGAATATCGCGCTCTTTGCCGGCGTCACGTGCGTTGCACCTAACGTCGCCGAAGCCTCGACGATCACCGGAATCCCGATCGTCGACGATGCGAGTCTAGAGCGCGCGGGAATGCGGTTGATCGAGCTGCTCGATTGCCGGTACGCGATCGTAACGCGGGGCGAACACGGCATGGCGCTCTTCGGACGCGACGGCGAGCGTCTGCAAATTCCCTCGGTCGCCCGAACCGTCTACGACGTGAGCGGCGCCGGCGATACCGTTATTGCCGTGCTCGGCCTAGCGCTAGCGGCCGGAGCGCCGATCGAGCAGGCGATGCAGCTGGCCAACTTTGCCGCCGGCGCGGTCGTCGCGAAGTTGGGAACGGCGACGGCGTCGCCCGAGGAAATCCTGGCGCTGCTCGAACCTGCGTCATGACGGCGGAGAAGTTTTTCGGGCAGCTTCTCAACGTCGACGAGGCGATTGCGTGGCGGGAGGAGCTGCGCGACGAGAGCCGGCGCGTCGTCTTTACCAACGGCTGTTTCGACTTGCTGCATGCGGGTCATGTCGAGTACTTAGCATGGGCGCGAGCTCAGGGCGACGCACTGATCGTCGGTTTGAACGAAGACGATTCGGTGCGGCGCATCAAGGGCGAATCGAGGCCGATCGTTCCCTTTGCGCAGCGCGCCGCGGTCTTGCTCGCGCTGCGCAGCGTCGACGTCGTCGTGGGATTCGGCGAGCGCACGCCCGAGCTGCTCCTCGATCGGATTCGTCCCGACGTTCACGTAAAGAGCGATCAATACCGCGAAGACGAGCTTCCGGAACGAACCGTCGTTTTGCGGCACGGCGGGCGAATTGCACTCGCTCCGCACGTCGAGGGCGAAAGCACGACCGATCTGATCGCGCGCATCCTCGATGCGTATAGCGCTCACCGCTAACGGACCCGGTGAGGTCGCCGGCTGGCTGCGACCGCTTCTGCGATCGCTCTACCAGCGCCGTCCGGATCTCCTCGCACTGGTCTTCTTGGTACCCGACGACTACGCGACCGGATTCGAGGCGCAGATCGTACGCGACGCATTTCCGCAAGCCTACGTCTTCGAACCGAAGAGTTACGTGAAGTTTGCGCTCGGAGGGCGGCTCGAAGGCGTTCCGGCGAATGTCGACGATCGTGCAGTACATCGGCGGCGATTTGCTTCACGCGGCGCGCGTTCACGCGCGCTTGAAGGGACGCGCCGCGACCTACAAGTTCTCGCGCCGAGCTTATCGCAACGTCTTCGATCGTGCCTTTGCCGTCGATCGCCGCAACGTCGAGCAGCTCGCCGGTTGGGGCACTCCGCGCGATCGCATCGAGCGGGTCGGCAATCTCGCGATCGACGGCGCGCTCTTCGAAGCGGGTCTGCCGCGGAACCGCACGCGCCCGGCGACGGCATCGTCGTCATGCCCGGTTCGCGAACTACGAAATCGAAAACCTGGTTCCGTTCTACTTTGCCGTCGCGTTACGCATCCTACGCGAGCGTCCCGGGATTCCGATCGCGTTTGCGATCTCACCCTTTACGCCGCGCGCTCAAGTACGTGCTGCGATCGAGCGCGGCGGACACCCGCGCATGTTCGGCAGGAGCGGGCGGCTCATTACCGACCAAGGAAGCGACTATCTCACCACGGCCTCGGGCGACGTGCGCATTCCCGTGCTGACCAACGCGCTGGCGGCCGCGATGCGCGCGCGCTTCGTCTTGACGATCCCTGGAACGAAAACGATCGAGCTCGCGGTGCTCGGGAAGCCGGCGATCACAATCACGCCGCTCAACGCGCCGGAGGTCGTTACGATCAACGGTCCGCTGACCTATCTCAATCGTATTCCCTTCGTTGGAATTCCGCTCAAGCGCGCCGTCGCGGTCGGCGTCTCGCGGCGATTTCCGTATCACACGCAGCCGAACATGGATGCCGATGCGGCGCTCATTCGCGAAGTGCACGGGACGGTCACGCCCGGTCGCATCGCGCGTATCGCGCTCGAATCGTACGACGATCGGGCCTGGCTGGCGTCGGCGGGCGAACGGCTCGCGCGGCCTCTATCGCGACCACATCGGCGCCTCGGATCGAATGGCGGAGTCGCTTGCTCGCCCTGGCGGCCTAGCGGCGTGGAATTTTCCGTCGTGATTGCGACGAAGGATCGCGCGCGCTATCTCGAACGAGCGCTCGACTCGCTGCAGGCACAAATCGACGCGCCGCCATTCGAGGTGATCGTCGTCGATAACGGCTCGTCCGACGCAACGAGGGAGATCGCGCAGCAGCATGCGCGCGGCTTTCCCGGCGGTGCGTTACCTCGCGGCGCCGCAACCCAATCGCGGCCAGGCGCGAAATCGCGGCGTCGACGCCGCGCAAGGCCGTTACGTCCTTTTCTGCGACGACGACGTGCAGTTGCCGGAACGGTGGATCGCGGCCCACGCTGCGGCGCATCGGGCGAAGCGGCGAGCGCGTCGTCAACGGTCCGATCTTGAACGTTCCGTCGTATGCAGACCGTCCCAAGCCGAAGCCGGCAAACTATTCGCGAGCCTTTCTCTGCACGTGCAACGCGTCGCTCTCCCGAGCAGCGTTCCTCGACGCCGGCGGATTCGACGAGTCCTTCGATCTCTACGGATGGGAAGATACCGAGCTCGGCGTTCGACTTCGTCTGGCCGGCCTGCGGTGGAAGTTTGCCTGGGAAGCCTATCTTTGGCACGTCAAGCCGCCCGAGGAGAACACGCTGGCCGTCGAGAGTCGCAAGGCCATCGAGAAGGCGCGAATGGCGCGTCGATTTCTCGCCAAGCATCCGTCGCGCCGAGCCCGGTTGGCGACGGGCGCGCATCCGCTCAACCTGCTTCGCGCGCGGTATCTGCTTCCCGAGTGGCTGCTCGCGCTCTACGCCGGATTTTCGACGAGCTCGCGCGCTTCCGGCATGGATGAGCGCGATCGTGCGAGCCGCGTTTCTCGACGCGATCTACGCGCGCGAGCTCGTGCGAGCGCTCGATGACGAGCTAGGCGGGCGCTGCTCTACTGTGCCGGCGGCGGCATCGGCGATTCGCTCGTCGCGTCGATCGTGGCGAGGGCGCTGCACCGGCGCTTTTGCGACCGTCGACGCGCTCACGCTTGAAGCGCACCGCGCGGTGCTCGAGCGCGTACCCGACGTCGACGACGTGCTCGTCGACGACGGCGGCGACGAGCGCGAGCTCGCCGAGCGGCTCGCTCGCAACGACTACGAGGCATGCGTGGTCACGTGGGCGACGCCGCGAACCGCGCGCATCGCGCAGATGGCGGCAATTCCGGTGCGCGTCGGGCAAGCGCGCCGCATCTACTCGTTTCGCTTTACCGACCGCGTCGTCGTGCGCAGCGAAAACGGCGACGTCACATCGCACTGGTCGGACGATTCTGCTCGATTACGCCCGCGCGATCGGCTGCGACACGGACGACCGGCAGTATCGCTTCGTGCCCACCAGCGGACGACGAGCGAGAGGCCGAGGAGCTCAGCGCAGCCTCAGGGCGTTTCATCATCCTCAATCCATGCAACGCCGTCGCTTCGCGGCGATCGAATCTGGCCGCTCGAGGGATGGGCGGCCCTCGCGCTGCGCGCTGCGCGAACGGTTTGGCGCGCGCATCCTCGTGAGCGGCGCGGCGGCTGACGCACCGATGGCGCGAGAGAATCGTTCGCCTCAGTCGACGACGATGCGATCGTTTCGATTGCCGGCTGCACGAGCGTCGGCGCCTTCGGTGCGCTCGCGCGCGAGCGGACGCCTTCGTCGGGATCACGACCGGCTCGATGCACGTCGCAGCGGCCGTCGACTGCCCGACCGTCGGCATCTTTCCGTTTCAATCCGACTTTCCAGAGCGCTGGTCACCGCTTGGAACGCGTACCGCCGTCGTGCGCGCCTCGTATCCGTGTCATCTGGGGCGATACGAAGGAAAGCTGCCGCGACTACGCATGCATCGCGGACCTCGACCTGTCGCGTATCCTCGCGGCGGTAGCGTCGCTGCCGTCGTGATTCGCGCGACGATTCAGCTCTGCACCTATAACCGCGCGGCACTGCTCGCCCGCGTGCTCGACGCGTGCTTCGATCAGACGGTCGAGGAAGACGCCTACGAGATCGTTCTCGTCGACGACGGGTCGACCGATGAAACGCGCGACGTCGTCGAAGAGGCTCGCCGCCGCGCGACGTGCGCCTTCACCGTCATCCGCCAGGCCAATGCCGGGCTCGCGCGCGCTCGCAATGCGGGCATCGCACGCGCCAGCGGGCGAGCGCATCATCTTTATCGACGACGACGTCTTGCCGCTTCCGAACTTCGTCGAAGAGCATCTGCGCGGCGCGGACCGGCATCGCAGCGCGATCGTTCGCGGCGGCGCGATCGAGGTGAACGATCTCGACGATCTGCCGCCGCCAATCTGGAGCATCAGGAACTACAGCGGTAACTATTTCTGGACGACCAACGTCTCGGTGCCACTCGCGACCATCCGCGCTATCGGCGGATTCGACGAATCGTTCTCGGAGTACGGCTGGGAGGACATCGACGTCGGACTTGCGCTTGCGCTTCGCCGGCGTTCGGGCGGTCTTTCACCCCAGTGCGCTGGTCTATCATTTCAAGCCGCGTCCGCAAGCGGCGAGCGTTGAGAAGATGGTTGCGCAGGCGCGCGCGCAAGCGCGCACGGCCGCGCAGCTCGTGCGCCGCCATCCGCACTGGCGAGCCTATCTCGCGACCGGGATCAATCCGGTGCAGCGAGGTCTCCATGCGGCGCTGCGACGGCTGCGTTTCGACGAGCGCTTTGCGCATCGGCTCGCGGTACTGGAGCCCGGCGCGGAGCTGGACCGCGGCGAGTTGCGAACGGCCCGGGCGCTCGCCAATGAAGCCTACTTCGGCGAGCTGGAACGCGCGCTGCGTTCGTGAGAATTCTGCTCTCCCGCACCGACCGAATCGGCGATTTGGTTCTTTCGACCCCGGCGATTGCGACCGTCCGCGCCTCCTTTCCGGGAGCGCACCTCGCGATCGTGACGAGCGAATACAACAGCGTCGTGATGGAACGCAACGACGACGTTGACGAGCTCATCGTATTGCGTAACGGCGCTCGGCCCGCAACCTTGGGCTCGCGCCTGCGCGGTTACGACGTCGCGATCGCGCTCGCACCGCGCGCACTCGATCTCGGGCTCGTCGGATCGACGCGCGCCGCCGTGCGCGTCGGTTACACCTACGAACGGCGCTGGTTTGCTCGGCTCACCGCGGGGCTCTACGTCAATCGAGATCATGATTTCGGAGGCCGATCCGGACCTCTGCGATCGCGATCCCGGCCGAGTCGTCCGCCACGAAGTCGTGCAGCTGCTCGATCTCGTCGCCCTTGCCGGTGCGCGCCGGCGCGTTTGGGCGCTTCGCTTGGACGTTACCGACGAGGACCGAGCCGCTGTGCGCGAGCTGCCGGGCGATCCGATCGTGCTCCATCTCGGTCGCCGGTGGTTCTCCGAAGGCAGCACGTTGGAGGGAACGCTTGCGATCGTCGAAAGGCTCTGCCTCGCTCGCACCGGTCGTCATCACGTGTGCGCGGGATTGCGAGCCGTGCGCCGGCATTCGAAGGCAGCAATGGCGTTGCACGCCTCCTGCGTAGCCTGCCCTTTCACCAGTGGGCGGCGGTTTTCGAGCGCGGTCGAGTCGTGGTAACCGTCGACACAGGCGCGACGCACGTCGCCAGCGCCGTCCGAAGACCGACGGTCGTTGCGTTCGAACACCGCTATTTCCGGCTGAACTCGCAGGAGTGGTCGCCGTACGGCGTTCCGCACGTCCTCGTTCGAAAGCCGGCGCGGGCAGACGCCGCTTCGATCGCGCGCTTTTCGCGATGAAATCGTCGGCGGCGTCGCTCGGCTCGTGAACTGCTGATGCCGGAAATCTCCGTCGTCATTCCCACGTACAACCGGCTCGACACGCTGGCGTACGTCTTGCCGACGCTTCTGGCGCAGGATCTTCCCGTCTCGGCAGTACGAGCTGCTCGTCTGCGATTCGAACTCCACCGACGGCACCGCGGAGTATCTCGCCGAGCTCCAAGCCGCGCACCCCACGGTGCGACACCTGCCGGGTGCGTACAGCGGTCGCGCCGCGGCGCGCAACGCCGGCATCATGGCAGCGCGCGGAGCAATCGTACTCTTCAACGACGCCGACATTCTCGCTTCGCCGAATTTGCTCTCGACGCACATGCGCCGCCATCGCGAACGAACCGGCATCGCCGTCGTCGGACTGGAAGTCCAGGTGAAGGATTTCGCAGAGTACGTCTTCAAGCGCGATCGTCCCGAGGCTCGCGGGCATCTCCATCCGCCGTCGCGAAAAAAGCTTTCGTGGCTCTACTTTCTCACCGGCAACGCATCGGTCCGACGCACGGATCTCTTGCGCGCTGGGTGCTTCGACGAAAGCTTCACCGGATACGGACACGAGGACTTGGAGCTCGGCTATCGCTTACAGCGGCTCGGCGTCGACATTCTCTACGAGCCGCGCTGCGGTGAACTATCATTGCCAAGCCGTCGGCTATGAAGATCAAAAAGAGAAGATGCGACTCGCCGGACGGTCGACCGCGCGTTTCTATCGCAAGCATCCCGACTTCGAGGTGATGCTGAAGCTCGGCATGACGCCGCTTTCGCTCGGCGCTCACTCGCTGCTCGCGCGTTTGCCGCTGCTCCTGGGTTACATCGATCGCCGCGCCGAGCGCTCGCGGCTCGCGCGCGAGCTTGTACTTCAATACCATTACGTTTCAGGTATTAAGGAAGCTCGTGGTGAGCGCTAGGATTTCGTGTGGTGCGCTGCGCGCCGTCGACGAAGGCGCGACGGTCGAGCTCAACGGCTGGGTAAATCGCCGCCGCGATCACGGCGGGCTGATTTTCGTCGATCTTCGCGACCACGAAGGTATCACGCAAATCGTCTTCGATCCCGCGCACCCGAGTTTTGCCGAGGCCGAGCATCTGCGTCACGAGGACGTCGTACGCGTCGTGGGCACGGTGCGGCGACGCCCGCCGGGCACCGAGAACCCGCGCCTTGCGACCGGCGACGTCGAGGTCGCCATCGGCACGCTCGAGGTGCTCAATCGCTCGCAGGTGCCCGCCGTTTCAAGTGAACGCCGACGAACCGGTCGACGAGAACCTTCGACTCGAGTATCGGTATCTCGATCTCCGGCGCCCGCGCATGCAGCAGAACATTCGGTTGCGTCACCAGATCGTCAAGGCGATGCGCGATTTCTTCGACTCGCGAGGTTTCTTGGAAATCGAGACGCCGATGCTGATCAAGTCGACTCCGGAAGGCGCGCGCGACTACCTCGTGCCGAGCCGGCTCTATCCGGGAAACTTCTACGCGCTGCCGCAATCGCCGCAGCTGCTCAAGCAGATCTTGATGATCGCCGGCTTCGGTCGGTACATGCAGATCGCGCGGTGCATGCGCGACGAGGACCCGCGCGCCGATCGTCTCGTGGAGTTCGTGCAGCTCGACGTCGAGCTCTCGTTTTGCACGCAAGAAGAAGTGCTCGAGACGATGGAGTCGTGCATGCGGTACGTCTGGCGGACGGTGCTGGGCATCGAGCTGCCGTCGTTCCCGCGTCTCACGCATCAAGAAGCGCTGGCGAAGTACGGGCTCGACAAACCGGACCTGCGTTTCGGTCTCGAGCTCGCCGACGCGACTGCGATCTTTGCCGGTACCGATTTCGACGGTCTTTCGATCCGCGATCGAAGCCGGGCGGCGCCGTCGTCGCGCTTCGCTATCCGGGCGGCGCGACGCTATCGCGCCGAGATTTCGACGCGTCTGACGGAAACGGCGAAAGAGTTCGGCAGCGAAGGGCATGGTTTGGATTGCGCTTGGCGCCGAGGGGGTGAAGTCTTCGGCCGCGCGTTTCTTAACCGACGCGCAAATCGAGAGCGTCCGCCAGGCGTTGGCCGCGCGAGACGGGCGACGCACTCCTGCTCTTTGCCGACGCGCGCGAGCTCGCGTACGCGGTTGCCGGAAAGATGCGCAACGAGGTCGGCGACCGTTGCAAACTGCGCGATCCGAATGCATTCGCGTTCGCGTGGGTGACCGGTTTTCCGTATCTCGAGATCGACGAGGAAACTGGCCAACCGGTGCCCGCGCACCATCCGTTTACGGCGCCCGCGCCGGGCGACTGGGAGTTGATCGATAAAGCTCCGATGGCAGATGCGAGCGCAGCACTACGACATGGTGCTCAACGGCTACGAGCTCGGCTCGGGATCGATCCGAATTCACAAAGCGCAGGAGCAGCGTAAGATCTTCGCGATGCTCGGTCTGACGCCGGAGCAGGTCGAAGAGCGTTTCGGCTTCTTCGTGCGGGCGTTGGAGTACGGTGCGCCGCCGCACGGCGGCATGGCGTTGGGCATCGACCGTATCGTCATGATCGCGTGCGGCGAAGAGAATTTACGCGAGGTTACCGCGTTTCCGAAGAACTCAGGCCGCCCGCGACGTGATGATGGACGCACCGAGTCCGGTCCCGGAGCAGCTCTTGCGCGACCTGCATTTGCGCCTAGCGCCAGAATCTAGTTCGCGCGCATAAAGAAGTCCGAGCCACCAACGACCACCGTCACGGTCTCAGGCCGTCAAGCGTTATGCTTAGCGTTGATTGATGTTAGGAGTTAAGCATGCACATCGCAGTATTGTTAGCCTTATCTCAGTTTTTCTTCTGGTCAAGCCCGATAGACTGGCAGATGAATCAGCAGAACGTCGTAGTGAGGGGGACGGTTCTCGACGGAGCCAGCGGCCGCGCCGTACCGGGCGCGACCGTCTACGCGACGTCGACCGCCTTTGACGCGCGCACGGTTTCGGACTCGAAAGGTCAGTTCATCTTCCTAACGCTCTTTCCGGGAACGTATTATCTCAGTGCGTCGAAAAATAATGACGCCGATATCTACGGTTCGCGCGGTTACGAGCCGCCGGAGCTATTCGCCGGTTTCGAATACGGCGCGACGATCGTACTCTAGCAGTTCATTCGCCCGGTTGAAGATCGCATCGAACATCGGCACGGTAAGCCTGCCGGTGTTCGTGTTCTGCCGGCTGGGGTGATATGACGCGACGACCACGATGCTCCGCGGGCCGTTGCGCGCCCGCAGTTCGGTCGCCGTGGGAGAACGTAGCCGGCTCGAATGCGAAGTAGCGCTCGCGCAGCACCTTCAATGCGGCGGTAAAGGCCACCGAGCCGAGTGCGACGATGACTCGCAATCGCGTCAGCGCGTCGAACTCTTCGAGCAGATACGGAAAACAGTTCCGCAGCTCGGCGGGCGTTGGTTTGTTTTGCGGAGGCGCGCAGCGCGCGGCCGCGGTGATCAGGGCGTCGCGCAGCATCAAGCCGTCGTCGCGATCGATAGCCTCAGGCTGCGAAGCGAAACCGGCGCGGTAGAGCGCGGGGTAGAGAAACGCGCCCGAGGCGTCGCCGGTGAAGGGACGTCCGGTCCGATTACTGCCATGCGCGCCGGGAGCGAGGCCGACGATCATGACGCGGGCACGCGGATCGCCGAACGACGGAACCGGCTTGCCCCAATATTCGCAGTCGCGGTGGGCACGCTTGCGCTCGCGTGCGACGCGCGCGGCGTATGCTCGCAGCTCGGGACAGCGCGTGCAGCGAACGACCGCGCGCGCGATCTCTGCGATCGACTTCGTCTTCACGCGAAGGTCTAACTCGAAGAACGTCGGCGTACTCGACGCCGACCGGCGCAACGACGTAAGCGACGCCTTCGTTGCGTTGCCAGATGCGTTCCACGGCGGCGCGTGGATACACGACGCGCACGTTCGGAGCGGCGGGGTCGTTGATCGCACAATCCCCGTCGCGCGTGAACCCGCACAGCACGACGAGGTGCCCGTCGGAGTGCTCGAGCGGCGCGCCGGGAAGCTCGCCATCGCGCCACGAGTAGGAAATCGCCAGCGGCAGGTTGCGCTCGATCAGGCGCTGCGCGTGATCGAGATTGCAGAGATGCGCCACGACGCCTCGCAGCCCAAGCCGTCCGCTGTACGCAACGTTGAACGCCCAGTTGCCGGTGCCGTTGTAGGCGCGATCGAAGACGCGCGCGCGCGGTCTCCGCGACGGAGTACTCGATGCCGTGGAAGGCGTGGATCATCGTAAGGCTAGCCGGACTGCACCAACCGCGCTTGTTTGCAGCATCTTCATATTGGGAGCGGGCCGGCACGTCGAGGATGAGCGCATCACGCGGCGTACGGCAACGACGGTCGCGCGCGTACCGTCGACGAAAAAGCGACGAGGTCGAACTCCACGTCGCGCGCACGCACTTCGATACCGTCGAACGGCTGGGTCGCTCGATGACGTCGATGTCGACGCGCGTGCTCTCGTGCTCCGGGCTGAACGATTTTGCGCCGCCGGGACGCCACTCCGCGAGGTCGAGCCAATCGCCGGAGGGTCGGTGCGCGCGCAGCAGCCGAAAGGCGATGCGCCCGCTCTCCGCGTGCGTGTTCCAGCTCAGCACGCCGCTTCGCGTCGGCTCGAAAAACAGCCGCGCGGATCTCGCCCGCAGCGAGCGTCTGCGCGAATGCCGGGAGGGTTCAAATGCTCCATTGCCAGGCGTTCCAACTGTCGCCGATAAAGGCCGCGGGAACGTAGTTCTTGAGATCGTCGTTCATCGCGGTGTAGTTCATGCGCCAGCTAAAGAAGACGGCCGGTACGAGTCTCGCGGATCCGCTCCTCCTCGAGCTGATAGAGCCGTTCTGCGCGCGCGCCAGATCGAACGTGCTCGCCGCGGCGGCGCTCGTCGCATTGACGATTGGGTCGTTCAGCCACGACGTGTTCGCGCCGCGCGGCGGAATGAACGCGCCGTTCCAATCGCCGGAGTTGTCCGGATCGGGCCCGTTCGTTTCGATCGACCATTCGAGATCGTACTTGCCGGTGTAGAGCGGTCCGTCGGTGGCAAAGAGATAGCTGCCGGGGTAGTTGCGGATGGCGATGTCAAAGCCGACGGCGCGCAGCATCGACTGAATCAATACCTGCGATTCGGTGTTCTCCTCGTGCCCGGTCGTCGCGAGAATGGTGAGGTGCATCCCGAGCGGGCCGTTGTGAAGCACGCCGTCTTCGCCGAGTTTCCATCCGGCCTGCGCGAGAAGTCGCTTGGCGTCGGCCGGATCGTACCGATACGGGGGAAGGATTGGTGCGGCCCACGACTCGGGAAAAATGTCGGAGACGGCGAGTCGGTCGATGCCGTGAAAGACCGTATCGTTGATGCGCTTCCAGTCGACCGCTTCGGCGATTGCCCGGCGCACGCGTACGTCGGCGAGCGGCGGCCGGCCGATGTTGATGCCAAGGTGACGCCAATCGGCAATCAAACGCCGATCGACCGCGATTCCGGCGATCCCCGAAAGGCGCGCCACTGCGTTCGGACTGACGTTCGGGTAGACGTCGATTTCGTGCGTGACGAGCTGGTCGAAGAGCGTATTGACGTCGGGAACGACTTTCCAGATCACTTCCTTTAATTTTGGAGCGCCCCGAAAGTATCGCGAGTTCGGCACGAAGACGAGCGACGAACCGTGGTTCCATTCTTTAAGCAGATACGGTCCGCTCGACAGGGGGTGCTCGTTAAAGTCGGCCGCATTGAGATTGGGCAGCTTCGCGAGGAGATGCGCGGGAAGCGGCGGATATGCGGCTCCTCCAATCGCAAGAATTCCGAGCACGGCGACGTTGGGATGCTTGAGGCGAATGACGATCGTATACGGATTGGGTGCGTTCGCCGATGCGATGTCGTCCCAACCGTAGCGCGTCTTGACGGTATTGGCCGGATTGCGGACCGCGCGATAGGTGAAGAGCCAATCAGCGGCGGTCAACGGCCTGCCGTCGGACCAGACGACGCTGCGGCGCAAATGCACGACGATCCGCTTGCCGTCCGGGCTGATGCCTCCGTTGCGAAGCGTCGGAACCTGCGTCGCAAGGTCGGGGATATAGTTTCCTCGCGCGTCGTAGCGCAGCACGAACGAGAAGAGTAAGCCGGCGATCGTATCGGCCGCGGCGGTGTGGGAAAACATGAGATTCAAACTATCCGGCTCTTCGTCTTCTCCAAGCCGTAGTACGCCGGGAACGGTCCAGGCATTGCGTTCGCCGCTCGAGTGCTTCACCGCTGGCCGAGCGCACCCATAGCTGAGAACGACGATTGCGAGCGCAGCGGCAATGCGGCGCCCGGCGTTCACGCAGAAGCAGCCGTCAGTGGCGGACGTTTGACGATCCGATCGGCGATGGCTGCGTAGAGATGCTCCGCTCCGAAGCGCACGAGGTCGTCGGCCGGCAATCCGGTCTCTTCGCGCGCGCGCGCGACCTCGGCGCGCGCCTCATCCTCGCGCAGTCCCTGGGTGTTCAGCGCAATCGCGACGACGGGCGCGGGTTTGATCGTGTCGAGCAGTTTTTCGTGAAGCGCAACAGACTCGCCGTAGCGAAGCGTTGGCGTTGGATAGGGGTCGATTCTGCTGCGGCGAGGGTCGCAGACCAAGACCAGCGCATCGGGCGCGCAGCCGGTCATCAGCGCAAGCGTTACCGCAGCGTACGCCGGATGATTGATCGCGCCTTGCCCCTCAACGACGATGCAATCTGCACCCTCGTGGGCAGCATACAGGACGAGCTGTTCTGCCGCTCCCGCCGCAAAGTCCGCGATGACGCGGTCGACGGAGATGCCCCAACCGGCGATGAGAACGCCGGTCTGACCGGTCGGGACGAAGCGTGCCTTTCTACCGGCGGCATTTGCGGCCCGCACCAGTTCGAGCGCAACGGTCATCTTGCCGACCGCGCAATCGTTGCCGACCGTCAACAGAACCGGCGCATCGATGCCATAGACGTCACCGGAAAAAAGCGGTACGTCGGGCGGCTCGCGGACGTCCCAGATCGTCGTCCCGGCGGCGCGCGCGGCGACGCGGAACTCGCGATCGTCGTCGAGCATTTCGTGCAACCCGCTGACGATTTCCAACCGGGCGTCAATCGCTTCGAGCACCGCTGGCCGCCACTCCGGCGGTAGCCCGCCGCCTTTGGGCGCCGTTCCGATCAGCAGCGCGGTCGGCGAGAACTGCAGCGCTTCGCCGACGCTCGCGACGATCGGCGCATCGCTCTCGAGATGAGCGAGCACGTCGCAGACGCGCCGGCCGGCATTCGAAGGATCGACGATCGCAACGACCTCGTCGGTTCCGTACCGAATCACGCCGTGCGCCGTCTTTGCGTCAGCTTCGAACCGATCCGGCGCGAGGATCGCGTACTTGCGGCTCACGCGAGCGCCCGTTCGCGCAACGCCGAGTCCCGGCGCATCGGGCAGGAGGAGCTTGCCGCGGTCGTACGTCGATCGCCGGCAAACGGATCGTGCGCCGTCAGAAGCGGTCCGTCGAGATCGGCCCAATCGACGAGCGGCGAGAGGTGAGCTGCGGCCGTCGCTGCGATCGCGCTCTCGACCATGCAGCCGATCATTACTTTGAGGCCCATCGCGCGAGCCGTGTGAATCATGGCAAGTGCGCCGCGAATTCCGCCCGTTTTGGCAAGCTTGACGTTGACGCCATCGACGCAACCCCGCAGCGGCGGAAGGTCGCTCGCAACGAGCGCGTCTTCATCGGCGACGAGCGGGATCGAAACGTGGTCGCGGATCGCGCGAAGCTCTTGGGGGTGGCCGGCCGGAATCGGTTGTTCGCAGAATTCGATCTCGTAACGCTCGAGGTCGCGCAATATCCGGATCGCGGTCTCGACGTCCCAGCCTTCGTTCGCATCGATGCGAATCGTTCCGCGGTATCGAGCGCGAATTGCCGCAACCGTTTCGATCTGTTCGCGAGGCCTCACCGGTACCAAGCTTGACTTTGAGAATCGGATGGTCGGCCACTTCCGACACCTTGCGGAGCATCATCTCGCGGTCGGCGATCCCGATGGTGCGAGAGGTCGTCGGGGTCGATGCCGGGTCGAAGCCGAGCAACGCGTAAAGCGGTTTACCGAGATCCTTGCCGATGAGATCGTGCAACGCCAAATCGAGCCCGGCGCGGGCCGCCGGCGGGATGCCGGCATGAAGCAGCGCTTCGAGGCGATATGGATCGTCGGCAGCAAGCGGTTGCGATTCGAAGTAGGCAACGACGCTCTCTACCGATTCGCCGTAACGCTCGACCGGCGTTGCCTCGCCGATGCCTTCGCGTCCATTCGACCGGACGCGAATCACGGCCGACCGCGCGATCTCCTCCGCTTCGCCGCGCGCGATCTTGAAAGGGTGAAGGAGCGGCAGTTCGATCACCGTGACGGAGACGGAGAGCATCGCCCACGCTTTCAACCGGTCATCGAGGCTTCCTCGCCGCCTTGAGGCCGCCGCTTGACTGCCGGTGATAGGGTAGAGAGGCTCGACTGCGTATAGCGCGCAGCGCGCGTAGGTCCCGAACCGACTTATCTAACCTAGGGAGCATCAGCTCCGGATACGACGGACTGGCTTGGGCGATATGCCTGCCGGCTCGGCGCCCGGGCCGCACCCACCTGCGAGATTGCAGGTTCGATCGCCGCGCGCAAGACGCTATGTGCGGTTGAGTATTTACTCGACGCGCGCGAAGGCGGTTCGCCAACGCCGCATCGCCGCCGCAAGCACTACGGGAGTTGCCGCGCCCGAAGCTTCGTCGATCGCGAGATGTCCGCGAAAGCCTGAGAAGACCGCAATCGTTTCGGCAATCGAGCGGTCGTTCTCGAGCGCGGCATCGCTCCAGAGCATGACGGTGTTCGGCTGCAGCGTTCGCGGGTCGCTGGCCGCATCGAACCGCTGCGGCTCGGGGCCGAATCGCAGCCAGGCCGAGTCGGCTTCTTTGGCGACGCGCTTGCAGTCGTGCGTGGTGGCGGCAAACGTCGGCGACGGCGTTGCGCAGTGCGAGGGTAACGTTGCAAGCTTTTGCGAGTGAGGTTGCGACGGCGAGACGGGCGAGCTGATCGTTCCAGGAAGCAGTCGATCTCGCGCGTCAGAGGCGCCGCGACGAGCGGCGCGCCGAGCGCGACCGCTCGGCCGAGTACGTCGGCCATCTGCTCCTGCGCGCAAGAGAAGAACGTCGGATCGGTGAGCGCCGCGATCGTGAGCCCGCGGTCGGTTGCCATCTTCTTGACTTGGGCGAGGTAGTCGTCGTCGCTGCGCGGAAAGTGGCGCACGTCTAAGACGACGCCGTCGCAGCCAAGCTCGCGCGCGCACAGGTCCAGGAACTCGAGTTGCGTAAGCTCGCCGCTCTCGATATCGCGGTGAAGCGAACCGCTCGCGCAAGCAAGCTTCATCGGCGTCGAACGTTCGACCGTCCAACATACTTCACCCTTGCCGTGGATGTCATTACAACGATGAGAATTGCTCTCGGCGCCGATCACGCCGGCTTTGAATACAAAGACCGCATCGCCCAGTTACTGCGCGATCGCGGTCACGAGACACTCGATTTTGGGACGCACGATGCGACGCCGGTCGATTATCCGCAATACGGCTACGCGGTCGGCGAAGCCGTCGCCACGGGCCAAGCCGATCGCGGCATCGTCGTCTGCGGCTCGAGCTTGGGTATCGCGATGGCCGCGAACAAGGTGCCGGGCGTGCGATGCGCACCCGTTGCGGAACCATATTCAACGGAGCTGGCGCGTCGTCACAATGACGCCAACGTAATTGCCTTTTCGGAGCGGCTCACCGGCTGGGAGATGATCGAACGAATGCTCGCGGTCTACCTCGAGACGCCGTTCGACGGCGGTCGCCACGCCTATCGCATCGAGCAGCTCTTCGAGTTCGGCGACGCACAGCGCGCGCGCACGCTTAAGGATTTGGAACGTGGCGAAGTCACCGACGCGCAGACGCCCAAGGAGCTTCTTGCAGCTTCGTAGCGAAGAGAAGCGGGTAATGGATATTCTATCGCGCACCGCCATCGAGACGCAGGACCCCGAGATCTTTGCCGCCATCGCCGGCGAAGAGCGGCGCCAACGAGAGAATCTCGAGCTGATCGCGTCGGAGAACTACGCAAGCCGGGCGGTTCGCGAAGCGATGGGCTGCGTGATGACCAACAAGTACGCCGAGGGATATCCCGGAAAGCGCTACTACGGCGGGTGCGAATGGGTCGACGTTGCTGAAACGCTCGCGCTCGATCGCTGCGGTCAGCTCTTCGGCGCCGAGCATGCAAACGTGCAGCCGCACTCCGGCGCACAAGCGAACATGGCGGTCTTCATGGCGCTCTTGAAGCCCGGTGAGACGGTGCTCGGCATGTCGCTTGCGCACGGCGGCCATCTCACCCACGGGACGAAGGTCAGCTTCTCAGGCAAACTCTATAACGCCGTCGCGTACGGCGTGAAGCGAGAGACGGAACTGATCGATTTCGACGAAGTGCGAGCGCATGGCACGCGAGCACAAGCCGAAGCTGATCGTTGCCGGCGCGAGTGCGTATCCGCGGATGATGGAGTACGAGCCATTTCGCGAGATCGCCGACGAAGTCGGAGCGGCGCTCCTCGTCGACTTCGCGCACGTTGCGGGACTCGTGGCGACTGGGCTCCATCCGTCGCCGGTGCCGGTCGCCGATTTTGTGACGTCGACCACGCACAAGACGCTGCGCGGCCCGCGCGGCGGTTTCATCCTTTGCACGAACGAGTGGGCGCAGGCCGTCGACAAGAGCGTCTTTCCCGGCATACAGGGTGGGCCGCTCATGCATACGATCGCCGCGAAGGCGGTTGCCTTCGGCGAAGCACTTGCAGCCCGAGTTTCACGACTTATCAACGCCACGTCGTAGAGAACGCGCGCGCGATGGCCGAGGAGTTCAGCGCGGCGGGATTGCGACTCGTCGCCGGCGGGACGGACACTCACTTGATACTCGTCGACGTCTCAGTGAAAGGCCTGACCGGCAAAGCGGTCGAGGCATATCTCGACGAAATCGGAATCACCGTCAATAAGAACGCGATTCCGTTCGATACCGCAAAAACCTATGATCGCCAGTGGCGTTCGCATCGGCACCCCCGCGATCACGTCGCGCGGTTTGGGCGTCGAGGAGTGCCGCGAAATTGCGCGCATCATCTGCGAGAGCTTCGCCGACATCGAACGCCGCACCGAAATCGATCGTCTCCGAGGGCGCGTTCGGGAGCTGACCTCCCGCTACGACGTTCCTTAAGAGCGCCATGCGTCCTGGTTGGGACGAGTACTTCATGCAGATTGCGCAACAGGTCGGTACGCGGGCGACTTGTCCGCGTGCCGCGGTTGGCTGCGTGCTCGTCCGCGAGCATCGTATTCTGACGACCGGCTACAACGGAGCGCCGCGCGGCGTCGCCCACTGCACCGAGGTGGGTTGCACGATCGTGGACGAACACTGTTTGCGTGCTACCCATGCCGAAGCAAACGCCGTGGTCCAGGGTGCGCTGCACGGCGTCAGCCTGCAAGGCGCCACCGCATATTGCACGCATCAGCCATGCGTCAACTGCTCGAAGCTGCTCATTAGCGCCGGCGTGACGAAAATCGTGTACGACGAAGCCTATCCCGACATACTCGCGAGCCAATTGCTGGCGGAGGCTGGAGTAGCCCTAGTTCATTATGCGACGCTCGAGGGCGCACGCGGATGAGTCCGCATCCGGTGAGCCCCGGCATCATTTATGCTGCAGCATTCGTCATCGCCGCCGTCGTGAGTGGCTTGGCTACGCCGCTGGTCGTGCGGCTCGCTCTGCATTTGGCAATCGTCGACGATGACGGGCACGACCGGCGAATGCACGACCTTCCAAAGCCGCGCGTCGGCGGCATCGCGGTCTTTTTTGGTTTCGCGTTTGCACTCTTCGCAGTCCTCGGCGTCACGTTGGCTTCGCCCCTGGGACTCTTGCCGGCGGCGGATCAGTTCGATGCGATCCACCGGCTGGTAGGGCTGCTCTTCGGAAGCCTCTTGATTCTCGGGGTCGGAATCTGGGACGACGTCATGCAGATGCGACCGCGAAACAAGCTCCTCGCGCAGGTCGTCGTCGCGCTCATTTCGATGCTCTATGGTTTCGTGATTCCCGGCATCACGAATCCCTTCGATCACAATCCGGGGACGAACTGGATCGACTTTCCGTTGTGGATCGGCGTACCGCTTACGCTTCTTTGGTACGTCGGCATGATGAATGCGATCAACTTTCTCGACGGGCTCGACGGGCTTCTCGCGGGCGTGGCGGCGATCTCGAGCCTCTTTTTGTTCGTGATTGCCGTGCTTCACTCCAATCCGGTCGTCGCCCTGGTCGTGGTCGCTTTGACTGGCGCCGCGCTCGGCTTTCTTCCCTATAACTTCAATCCCGCGCGGATCATCCTCGGGGACGCGGGATCGCTCTTCATCGGATACGTCTTCGCGACGGTTTCGATCATCGGCGCGAGCAAGACCGCAATCGCAATCAGCGTGGTCGTCCCGTTGCTCGTGCTTGCGCTTCCGGTTCTCGATACGGCGGCGGCGATCGTGCGACGTGCCCGCAGCGGCAAGCGCAATTACGCGAGGCCGACCGTGGGCATTTCCACCACCAGCTAATCTTTCGCTTTGGGCTCAACGTGCGCCAAGCCGTCTTATTGCTCTATGCGGTCTGCTTCGTGCTGGGTGCGGTCGCGCTCGCCTTTTCCGGCGAGTTTACCCACGTCTTTCGGCACGCGACGTAGCCGGGTTTTCGAGCTCATATGAACGCCAGGCTGAAAGTCATGAGCGTCTTTGGGACGCGCCCGGATACCATCAAGATGGCGCCCGTCGTGCGCGCGCTGCGCCTCCATCCGGAGATCGACGATATCGTCTGCGTTACCGCTCAACACCGCAAGATGCTCGACGATCTGCTAGCCTCTTCGCGATCTCGCCGGATTACGACCTGGACGTTATGACCGAAGATCAAACGCTGACCGAAGTCACCACGCGCGTACTGACCGGCATGGAGCGAGTTCTGCTCGACGCTCGTCCGGAGATCGTGCTCGTGCACGGCGATACGACGACGAGCACGACAGCCGCGCTCGCCGCTTTTTATCAAAAGATCGCCGTGGGTCACGTTGAGGCTGGGCTTCGGACGGCGAACAGATGGTTGCCGTATCCCGAAGAGATGAACCGGCGCGTCACCGCTGCCATCGCAACGTACCATTTTGCGCCGACCGCGCTGGCGCGCGAACATTTGCTCGCGGAGAACGTCGCGCCCGAAGATGTCTTCGTGACCGGTAATACCGTCATCGACGCGTTTCTCGAGACCGCGGCCCGGAGCGATCTTCCCACACCGCCGCGCTGGCCACAAATCGATCCGGCCCGTCCGACGATCGTGGTCACCGCGCACCGCCGCGAAAACCACGAGCACATGCGCGGCATATGTGAAGCGCTGCGTGAGATCTCCGGTCTGCCCGTCGCACCGCAACTCTATTGGCCAGTTCATCCTTCGCCGCGCGTCGCACCGGTCGCTCACGCCGTTCTCGACGGGATTCCCGGCGTGGTCCTGGTCGATCCCATTGATTACGCCGAGATGGTAGCGGCGGTGAAAGACTCGGCCTTCGTTTTGACCGATTCCGGCGGCCTTCAAGAGGAGGCGCCGTGTCTGGGCAAACCGGTGCTAGTCATGCGCGACGAAACCGAGCGTCCCGAAGGGCTGCGCGCCGGAACGCTCGAGCTCGTCGGCCACGAAAAGGAGCGCATCGTCGCCGCGGCGCGTCGCCTATTGACGAATCGGGCGGCGTACGCCTCAATGGCTCAGGCCGTCAATCCGTACGGTGACGGAAATGCCAGCGCGAGGATCGCCGGGTGGCTGCTGGCGCGCTTGCGTGGGGGCGCTTTCCCAGCTCCTTTTGCCGGCCAACCTCCCGCCGGCGCGGTAAGCACGAGCCGGTGAAGTCGCTTCTGCCGGTCATTCTCGCCGGCGGAACCTTCTCAGCAGCAGCGGTGATCGGGCTCCTCGGCGGCATCGTGGCAGGCGCGCGGCTGAATCAACCTCTCCTCGTACCCGCGGGGCTCATGCTCGGAGCCGCGATCGGCGCGTTCTCGGCCGTGCGTCTCCTTCTGCGGTCGCTGCGATGAAGAGCTATTATCGTCTGAAATGGTCGGTCGCCGCGAAAGCCACGGTTCTCGGCGCGGTTGCGTCGCTCGCGCTCTTGCCGTTAAGCCGGTACGCCAGCCTGGCGGTCGGCGTGGGATTTGCCTGCGGCATCGCCAACACGCTCGCAATCATGCGTGGGAGCGAGCGTTTGGTAGAAACGGGTAATCCCGTCTTCTTTGGGTTAAGTAGTTTACTGCGGCTGGCGGCCTTTAGTATAGTAGCCGCGGCATTAGCGGCCCGCGGCCCGTGGTGGTCGCTTGGGCCGTTCCTCGCCGGTTTCTTTTTCCCGCTCGCTGCGTATGCGTGGAGCGCGTCGCGAGCACTCCGACACACGGACCACTAACGCGTGAACGAACGGATCGGCGAACATATTCTCTGGTATCTGCCCGGCCTTGGCGCGGTGCATGCGGATACCATCGTGACGACCTGGCTGGTCATGGTTATCGCGTTGCTCTTTTTCGGCTGGATCGGGGCGAGCTACCGTTCGCCTTACGTTACCAAACGCCAAGCCGTCCTCGAAGCCGTTTTCAACTACATCGCGGATCTGGTAACCAGCGTTTTGGGAGAGGACGGCGCGCCGTTCGTGCCGTTCTTCGTGGCGCTCTTTATCTTCATCTTCCTACTCAACCAATTCGGGATGCTGCCGTTCAAAGCGCTCGGTTTGCCATTCGGCGGATCGCCGACGGCGGATCTCAACACCGTCATACCGCTCGCGCTGGTAGTTTTCTGCACGATTCAGGTCGCTGCGTTTCGCAAGAAAGGGCTGTCGTATTTCGGCCACATTTTGAAACCATTCCCCGCGCTCTTGCCCGTGAACGTTCTCGACGAGATTCTACGCCCGGTGACGCTCGCGGCGCGGCTCTTCTTCAACATCTTCGTCGGGGAACTGCTCTTCATCATCGTTAGTTCGGTCATTCTGGCGCACATCAACATCGGATTCTTCAACCTGTCGCTGGGCGTTGCGTTCGTCCCGATCCTGATCCAATTCTTTAACTTTTTCGTCGGAACGATCCAAGCTTTCGTCTTCACGTTGCTGGCAATCGTCTACCTTTCGCTGGCGCTTGCCGACGAACACTAGAAAGGAACCTCTGTGAACCCAGAATCGTTAATTGCGGCTGCTGCAATGCTCTGTTTCGGAATCGTGATCTCCGGCGTAGCTTTCGGCTCGGCGGTCGGCGACGGCATCGTCGCGTCGAAGGCGGTCGAATCGATCGCGCGCCAACCGGAGGCGCGCCCGAACATCTTTCTCTTCATGTTCTTGGGAGTCGGCGTGCTCGAGGCGGTGCCGTTTATCGCCATCGCGCTTTCGTTCTACATCCTCCTCGTCGTCGCCAAGGTTCCCCAGATTATCACCGCACTGGTTAAATGAGCTGCCGAGACCTCTCATTTCTTTGCGTCAATGGGACGCTGGTCGTGCAGTTGATCAACTTCGCGATTTTCTTCGCGGTGCTCAACGTGGTCTTTCTTCGCCCCGTAGCGGGCGCGATCGCGAAGCGCCGCGATTACATCAACGGCCTCGTTTCGGATTACGATCGTTATCAAGCGGAGGCGCAGAGTTTACGCGCCGAGGCGGAGGCCATTCGCGTCGCCGCGCGGCGAGAAGCGGAGCATCGCGTGGCCGCCGCCCGCGCTGCGGCCTCGAACGAAGCGGCCGAGATTTCGAGCCGTTACGCCCAGCGGGCGCAGAGCGTGGTCGAAGCGGCCCAAAAAACCGCGCGAGCGGAGCTCGAGGCGGCGCGCGCCGCCGAGGGCGATGCCGTGCGCAGGATTGCCGGGCTCATGGTCGAGCGAGTCATTCCCGAGGCGGCGCAATGAGCGACGCCCGGCTCTACTTTCACATCGCCGTGTGGAGTCAAATCGTTTCGTCGATTTTTTTCATGGGCGTGCTCGTTTTCATGTGGTACCGCTGGCTCTTACCAGTCTTTTTGGCCGCGCAGGAGCGCAGCAATCGACAGATCGCCGAAGCCGAACGGCATCGGGACGAAGTACAAGGTGCGCTCGAGGCGCTGCGTGCGGAAATCGAGAGCGCGCGCCACGACGCGGAGCTCATCGAGCAGCGTGCGAGCGAGCACGCCGAGCACGAGCGCCAGCTGCTCCTTAAAGAGGCCACCGAGGCCGGCGAGCGCGCCTTGGCGGATGCGAAGCGCGAGCTCGACCGCGCTCGCGCCGCGGCGGGGCAGCTGTTGCGCGACGAGCTTGTCGAACGTGCGCTCGAGCTGGCGCGCAGCGACGCCGCGCGTCGCATGGGACCGGCCCTGGACGCGCGCTTCGTCGATCGCTTCACCCGTTCGCTGGAGAGCGTGGCGCGTGGTTAATCAGACGCTCGCGCGCCGATACGCCATCGCCGTCGCAACGTTGGCGCGCGAGCAGGACGCCGTCGAACGGGTGGGCACCGACCTTCGAACCATGGCCGGCGCGATCGGCGAACGCGGGCTCGTTGCGGACTTCTTCGTCGCACCGGTGATCCAGCGTTCCGATAAAGAACGCATTCTCTGCAACGCGTTCGAAGGAAGAGTCCATCCGATCGCGCTTCACGCCGTGCTTCTCTTGGTTCGCAAGCGCCGGGAAGCGTTGCTCCAAGCGATCGTCGCGGAGTATCTCGCGTTGGAGCGAGCCGAGCGCGGCGTGGAGAGGTTGAGCTTGCAGTCGGCGAGAGCCCTCGACCGCGCCGAGTACTCGCAGCTGATATCGAAGCTCGAAGCGGTCTACGGCAAGAAGTTCGAGGTTGCCGAGTCGGTCGATCCCGGCCTCATCGGCGGTTTGCGCATCATGATGGGAGATCGGCGAATCGATGCGACGATCTCGGGACGCTTGGCGGCGCTTGCCCGCGAACTCGCCCAAGCCACTTACCGCACTACGAAAGTTGACTGATGATAAACGCTGACGAAATCGCCGGTATTCTCAAGAAACAGATCGAGCAGTTCAAGACCGAGATTCAAGAAGACGAGGTCGGCTCGGTCATCGAAGTCGGAGCGAACCTCGCACGGGTTTACGGCTTGCGCGGCGTCCGCTCGTCCGAGCTGGTCGAGTTTCATAACGGGCTTCAAGGCGTTGCGCTCAACCTCGAAGAGGACAACGTCGGCGTCGTCATTATGGGGCCCGACGTCGACATCAAAGAGGGCGATAGCGTGCGCCGAACGGGCCGCATCGCCTCGGTTCCGGTCGGCGAGGCGCTGCTGGGACGCATCGTGAATCCGCTGGGAGAGCCGATTGACGGCAAAGGCGACGTTGCAACGACACGGTTTCGCACGATCGAGAACGTCGCACCTACGGTGGTGCAGCGCCAACCGGTTAAACAGCCGCTGCAGACCGGTATCCGCGCGATCGATGCGCTCATTCCGATCGGCAAAGGTCAGCGGGAGCTCATCATCGGCGATCGATCGACCGGAAAAACGGCGATCGCCATCGATACGATTATCAATCAACGAGGTCGCGACGTTTTTTGCGTCTACGTTGCCATCGGTCAGAAAAATTCGACGGTCGCCGCCCTCGCCCAGACACTCGAACAAAAGGACGCGATGGCCTACACTACGATCGTCGCCGTTAGTCCCGCGGAAGCGGCAGCGCTCCGATGGCTGGCGCCGTTCGCGGGCTGCGCGATGGCCGAAGAGCTCATGTATGCCGGCAAAGACGTGCTGATCGTTTACGACGATCTCACCAAGCACGCTCAGTCGTACCGCGAGATGTCGCTTCTGCTGCGGCGTCCGCCCGGCCGCGAGGCATATCCAGGAGATGTCTTTTACCTTCATTCCCGGCTGCTGGAACGCGCCGCAAAACTCTCGGATGCGATGGGTTCGGGTTCGATGACCGCGCTGCCGGTGATCGAGACGCAGGCCGGCGACTTCTCGGCATATATTCCGACGAACGTCATCTCGATTACCGACGGGCAGATCTATTTGACGCCGCAGCTCTTCTTTCAAGGGATTCGGCCGGCCGTCGATATCGGTCTCTCCGTCTCACGAGTCGGCGGCGCCGCGCAGACAAAAGCGATGAAATCCGTCGCCGGTCAGCTCAAGTTAGAGCTCGCGCAGTACCGCGATCTCGCAGCTTTCGCCAAACTTGCAAGCGACCTCGACAAAGCGACGCAAAACCAATTAATGCGGGGAGAGAAGCTGACCGAGCTCCTGAAGCAGCCGCAGTACCAGCCCCAGCCGACCGAAGATCAGGTGACCATTCTTTACGCCGCGACGAGCGGCTTCGTCAACGACATCCCAACTCCGCGCTTACGGAGCTGGGCTGCCGGACTGATCGACTTCCTCCATGCCAAGCATCCTGAAATCCCGACGGCGATCGCGCAAAGCGGCCAACTCTCCGACGAGACCAAAAAGCAGCTCGAGGCGGCAATCGCCGAGTTCAACAAAGGCTTCTGATGCCGACCGTTCGGGATCTGCGCGATCGCATTCGGTCGCTGAAGAACACGCAGCAGATCACCAAGGCGATGAAGCAGGTCGCCGCGGCGAAGATCCGCCGTGCGGAGACAGCGCAGAAGCGCGCGCGCCCGTATGCCGACGCGCTCGCGGAGATGCTCGGCGACCTGATTGCGGCCGTGACGACCGTCGATCATCCTTTCATGAAGCCGGGGCGTGATGGAGCGCCCGCGGGCATCGTCTTGATCACGGCCGACAAGGGGCTTGCGGGCGCCTTCAATTCGAACGTGATCGGCGCCGCCGACGCCTTCGCCCGCAAGCAGAGCGGCGTAAAGTATTACACCATCGGGATCAAAGGACGCAACGCCGTGCGCCGCATCGGAATGCCGGACCACCCGACCTGGCCGCTCGGCGCGGGGTTGAAGATCGATACGGCTCGCGACGTGTCGCGCCGAGCAGCCGACGACTTCCGGCACGGAGCCATCTCCGAAATCGTCCTGGTTTCGCAGCGGTTGGTCTCGATGATGTCGCAACGTCCTCAAACGCGTAAGCTCGTGCCGATTCTTGCAGAGGATGTCGCCTCGCTCGGCGACACGGGGCGCGAGAAATTGCAAGAACCGCGCCCGCGGGGCGCTATCGAGTTCGCCCCTTCTCCGGAGTTCGTGCTATCGCGGCTCTTGCCGAAGTATCTCGAGTTCACGATCTACTCGGCAATGCTCGAAACCGACGCCGCCTTCTTTGCCGCTCAGCTCGTCGCGATGACCAATGCGACCGATAACGCCTCCAAACTAATCGACGAGCTGACGATCGCGATGAACAACGCTCGCCAAGCCGCCATCACCAAAGAACTCTTGGAAATCGTCGCGGGCGCGGAGGCTCTCGGAGTCGAGTGACGACGTATGATACGTTTGTGCGGGGACGCTCGCTTTTTCGCATCGTGCGAAAAAGCTGCTCGCCTCGTCGTCGCTCTCGCCATCCTGGCTCCGCTCCTCCCTTCACACGCCCCGCACGAACGTATCATACGTCGTCACTCGACTCCTCGCTAAAAGATGCATAGTGTGGTAACGAAAAAAAGGAAACGATAGACAAAATGACAGCAACCGCCACCGGTAAAGTCGTTCAAGTGCTCGGCAACGTCGTGGACGTCGAGTTCACGCTTGAGACGTTGCCGCACATCAACGACGCGCTCAAGGTTGGGGTGAACGAGGATTCACGCGCGTCGGGGAATGGTGAACCGGGCGGCACGGCAATGGCTGCGCGTGAGTTAACGCTTGAGGTTCAGGACGAACTCGGCGACAATCAAGTGCGATGTCTCGCACTCGGCTCGACCGACGGCCTGGTGCGCGGCGCGGCCGTGCGAAGCACCGGCGGCCCGATCGAGGTGCCGGTCGGCGAAGGCACGCTCGGACGGATCTTCAACGTGCTCGGTGAGACGATCGATAGCGATGCGCCGGTGACGGCGGCCGCTCGGTGGCCGATTCACCGTCCTGCGCCTGAGCTCAAATATCAGGAACCGACCGCGCGGGTCTTTGAGACCGGCATCAAAGTCGTCGATCTCATGGCACCGTATACGCGCGGCGGGAAGGTCGGCCTCTTCGGTGGTGCCGGCGTCGGTAAGACGGTGCTGATTCAAGAGCTGATTCGCAACATCGCCTACGTCCACAAAGGCTTCTCCGTCTTCACCGGCGTCGGCGAGCGCACGCGCGAGGGCAACGACCTGTGGCTCGAAATGAAAGAGTCGGGCGTGCTCGCCCAGACGACGCTCGTTTTCGGTCAGATGGACGAACCGCCGGGCGTTCGATTCCGCGTGGCGCAGACCGGCGTCACGATGGCGGAGTACTTTCGGGACGAACTCGGCGCCGACGTGCTGCTCTTCATCGACAACATCTTTCGCTACATGCAGGCCGGTTCAGAGGTTTCGGCGCTCATGGGACGGATGCCGTCGGCGGTCGGGTATCAGCCGACCCTCGGTACCGATATGGGCGTGCTCGAAGAGCGCATCACCTCAACGCACAAGGGTTCGATCACGTCGGTACAGGCCGTCTACGTTCCCGCCGACGATTATACGGACCCGGCCGTCGCGACGACGTTTGCCCACCTCGACGCGACGACCGCGCTTTCGCGTCCGATCTCGGAGCTGGGAATCTATCCAGCGGTCGATCCACTCGCCTCGACCTCGCGCATCCTCGATCCGCAAATCATCGGCGAGGAGCATTATGCGGTCGCGCGGGGCGTGCAGGAAGTGCTGCAACGCTATCGCGATCTGCAAGACATCATCGCGATTTTGGGAGTCGAAGAGCTCTCGGAAGACGACAAGATTGCAGTCGCGCGAGCGCGTCGCATCCAGCGCTTCTTCTCACAGCCGTTTTTCGTCGCAGAGCAGTTCACGGGGCGCCCCGGCAAATACGTCAAGCTTCCGGAAACGATCGCTTCGTTCAAAGAAATCCTCGAGGGCAAAGTCGACGATCTGCCGGAGGGAGCATTCTTCTATGCGGGCACCATCGACGAGGTGCGAGAGAACGCCGAGCGCATGTCGCGTGGCTAGCACCGTCCCATTCAAGCTCGTCACGCCGACGCAGATAGTGTTCGAGGGTGAAGCCGAGCTGGTCATCGCCGTGACGACGGAAGGTGAAGAAGGCATCCTTCCGCGACACGCGCCATTTCTCGCGGCCTTGAAGCCCGGTATCTTACGCGCAAGCGTCGTGCAGCAGGGTGCGAGTTCGCGCCTCGAACTTGCAACGAGTGAGGGATTCATGCAGGCGCTCCCCGATCGCGTCACGGTCCTGGTCGACGAGGCGTTGCGCTTCGAAGACGTCGTCGTCGCCGAGGCTCAACAGGAGCTGCGCGAAGCGATAGAGCGGCAGAAGGCGGCGGGGGACGACAGCGAGCGCCACGCGCGCGAGCAGGCGATCATCGATTTTGCAAACGCGAAGCTGCGACTCACAGGCCACAGGTAGGCGAGTGGGCAGCCTAATCGAACGGTAGATCGCAGAGTATGCTCGAGCGGCTTGAGACGACGCTTCGGATACGGGGCGGCGCGCGTTTAGAGGGTTCGGTCGCGACGCACGGCGCGAAGAACGCCGCGCTGCCGATTATGGCCGCATCGCTTCTTGCGAAAGGCACGGTGACGCTTCACCGCGTTCCTCGGATTACCGACGTCTCCGTCATGTCGTCGCTGCTCGAAGCTTTGGGCGCGCGCATCCGTTACGAAGGCGATAATACCGTGACGATCGATGCGAGCAACGTCGCTTCGTACCGAGCTCCTTACGCGCTCGTGCGAAAACTTGCGGCTTCGTTCGACGTCGTCGGTGCGCTGCTCGGACGGTTCGGTCGCGCCGAAGTGCCGTTACCGGGAGGCTGCGTGCTAGGCACCCGAGCGACGGACATGCACGAACAAGCCTTCCTCGCGCTCGGATGCGACGTCCACAGTGCGCACGGCTATCTGATCGCACAGTCCCGCGCTGCGCGACTGCGCGGCGCGGAGGTAGAGTTTCCGAATGCCAAGCGTCGGAGCGACGAAGAACGCGATGCTCGCCGCCGTCTTAGCCGATGGAACGACGACGCTGAACAACGTGGCGATGGAGCCGGAAGTCGTCGATCTCGCCGACTTTCTGGTCGCCATGGGCGCGAAAATCGCCGGTCAAGGAACCGATACGATCGTCATCGACGGCGTCGGCGAGCTTCACGGCGTTGAATATGAAATCATCCCCGATCGCATCGTCACCGGGACGCTTCTGCTCGCCGGCGCCGTGACGCGCGGCGACGTTACCGTAACGAAGTGCAGGCCCGATCATTTGGGCGCGCTGACCGATCAAGCTCGTCGAATGCGGTGTCGTCACGATGACCGGCGAGGATTGGATTCGCGTAAAGGCCGACGGCATCACCGGAGGAACCGATATTCTCACGGCACCGTATCCGGGGTTTCCCACCGACCTCCAGCCTCAAGTCGTCGGGTTTCTGTGCACCTGTCCCGGAACGAGCGTCGTCGAGGAATCGATCTTCAACGCGCGATTCTCGTACGTCAACGAGCTGGCGCGCATGGGAGCCGACGTCAAAGTCACGATGGAAAGCAACGCCGCCGTCATCAAAGGTCCCAAGCAGCTTTCCGGCGCACCGGTCGAGGCGCCCGACATCCGCGCGGGCGCAGGCCTCGTCGTCGCCGGTCTCGCGGCAGTCGGCGAAACCGAGATCATCGGACTCGAGTACATCGACCGCGGCTACGAGCGCCTCGAGGAGCTGCTCTCGGAGCTCGGAGGTCAGGTCCAGCGGAGCAGCGGCGTAACCCCGCTCGTCGAGCCGACTGGGTTTTTCGAAACGAGCGAATATCCGCGCGTTTCCGCCGGATAGTGCGTTTTCTCAGCTAGGAGTTATTGTTGGACATCGGGATCGACCTCGGCACGGCGAACGTGCTGGTTCACGTCAAGGGAAAAGGGATCGTTCTGCGCGAGCCGTCGGTCGTCGCAAAAGATATTAACACCGGCAGGATCCTAGCGGTCGGCGAAGAGGCGCGGCAAATGCTCGGCCGTACGCCTTCGCACATTCAAGCGATCCGTCCGCTGCGCGACGGCGTGATTGCCGACTTCGAAGTGACCGAAGCAATGCTCTCCTACTTCATCAAGAAGGTGATGAAGGATCGCTCGTGGTGGTCCTCGATCGCGAAGCCAAAGCCACACGTCACGATCTGCGTGCCGGCCGAGATCACCAGTGTCGAGGAGCGAGCCGTTAAAGATGCCGCAAAACTGGCTGGGGCGCGCGACGTCGGGATCATCGAAGAGCCGATGGCGGCGGCAATCGGCGCCGGTTTGCCGATCGGTGGCCCCTCCGGCAGCATGGTCGTCGACATCGGAGGCGGAACGAGCGACGTGGCCGTGATTTCGCTAGGCGGCATCGTCGTTTCGCAATCGCTGCGCGTCGCGGGAAATAAGATGGACGAGGCGATCGTTCGCTACATCCGCCGCGTCTACAACCTGATGATCGGGGAACGAACCGCGGAGGAGATCAAAATCAAAATCGGTTCGGCCTACAAGCTCGAGCAGGAGCTCGCCATGGAAATACGAGGTCGCGATTTGATCAACGGATTGCCAAAAACCGTCAAGATCACCAGCGAAGAAATTCGCGAGGCACTCTCGGAACCGGTCGGCGCGATCGTCGAAGCAGTGAAAGCGGTGCTGGAAAAGACTCCGCCCGAACTCGCCGCCGACATCATCGATCGCGGAATCATTCTTACGGGTGGCGGAGCGCTGCTGCGCGGTTTCGAGAAACTACTCTCGGAGGTCACCGGTGTTCCGGCGATCGTCGCAGACGATCCGCTCTCGTGCGTTGCGATCGGGACCGGTTCGAGACTGCGAATCTAGGTCCGAAAGCTTCCGTAAAGGATGCCGCTCGAGCGTTTTGGACGCATCGTTGATGCGAGCGCCACTCCGCCGGACGAGATAGCAGAAGCGGTCGCCGGAGTCGTCTTCTCGGGGGGCACGGTCATCTTCCCGAACGACACGAGCTACCTGCTCGGGTGCGATCCGTACGACTACGAGGCAATCGACCGTGTCTATGCCGCAATGGGGAGGCCCGACAACCGTCCTCTCACAATGCACGTCGCGACCGCGCACGAGTTCTTGGAATACGCCGCCGATAATCCGCTTGCGATCCATGCCGCCAAACGGTTGCTCCCCGCGCCGGTAATTCTGCTGATCCGCAAGCCACTGTTCGTCAGCGACGAATTGGCAGCCGGCTTGCAGACGCTGGCATTTCGCGTTCCCGACGATCGAGTTCGCGCGCCGCGTGCTCGAGCGATGCGGACCGATTGCCGGGACAACGGCGAATCCACGAGGCGGCCTCAGGTATCTCGGCGGCGAGGATCGGTCGATGCTTCCAACGGCCGATCTTCTGGTGGAGCACGGACCGACGCGCTATAATAGCGAATCCTCAATCGTCGATCTTTCGGGCAGCCACGCGCGTCTGCTGCGAGAAGGCGCCGTCTCAGAGAGGCGCCTTATCGAGCTGCTCGGACCGATCGAACGTCCGACGGTAAAGGTACGAACGCAACGACAATGACCCGCTTCAGCTTCGTGCTTGCCGGCGCCCTCGCGCTCGTGACGCCTTTTGCTAACGCCGCGCCGTCGGCCTCGCCACGTCCCCAACCGGTGGCACGTACGCCGTCGCCGAGCGCGAGCCCGTCCGCAAGCGCGGCACCCGCGTCCTTCGATCTCGGAGTATGGACGGTGCACGCAAGCTCGCTCGACGCAAACTTCAAGAGCGGCGATTTCAGCACGCCGGACAAGGTCGTGATGACGCGTTCGGGCGGCGACGTCACCGCGGATCGGGCCAACGGCAACTACAAGAAACAAGTGCTCTATCTCAACGGGCACGTCGTGATGCACGATACTCAGGGGAACGTCCAAAGCCTCGCCGGCGGCGGCCCACCACGCGCGCCGAGTCCTTCGACGTTGACCGCGGACAAAGCGCAAATCGACGGAGCCGCCAAGCTTTATAAGGCTCTTGGAAACGTTCACTACGTGCAGGCCGATACCGTCGTCGACGCGGACACCGGCACGCTCAACGACGAAGCCCACACGCTCTTGCTTGAAGGCGCCGTCCACATCGTTCAAGGAACGCGCAGCATGAGCGCGCGTAAAGTGCTTTACAACACCGTGACGGGGAACGCCCACGCAGAGGGTGACGTTACCATGCAGTTCCCTAGCGAGCTGCATCGCAAACTGGCCACGCCACGGCCGATCAAGATTCCGAAGAACGGCTTAACGGAGCCGGTCTCCAGCGCGGCGCCCTGAGGCTCTTCGATGCTTGAATTCGCTCGCCAAGAGATGCCGCTGGCGGCGCGCATGCGGCCGCGGACGCTCGACGAGTTCGTCGGCCAGGAATCGCTGCTCGGTCGGGGGACGCGCGCTGCGAGCCGCAATCGAGCGCGACGCAACGCCTTCGATGATCCTTTGGGGGCCGCCGGGCAGCGGCAAGACGACGCTTGCGCAAATCGTCGCGCATTCGACTGGCGCGCATTTCGAGGGCATGTCGGCCGTCAGTGCCGGGGTTGCAGATTTACGGCGCGTCGTCGCGCGAGGCGCGGGCTCGGCGGCGCGTCGGCAAGCAGACCGTGCTTTTTATCGACGAGATTCATCGGTTCAACAAGGCGCAACAGGATGCCGTGCTTCCATACGTCGAGGATGGTACGGTAACGTTCATCGGCGCGACGACCGAAAACCCATCCTTCGAAGTAAACTCGGCGCTGCTCTCTCGGGCTCGCGTTTTCGTGCTGCAGCCGCTCTCGGACGACGAGATCGGTACGATCGTCGATCGAGCGATTGACGATCGCGAACGCGGACTTGGCGTGCAGGGAGTGCGACTCGAAGACGACGGGCGGCGAGCTTCTGATTTCGCTCGCCAACGGCGACGCGCGTGCGGCCCTCAACGCGCTCGAGTTTGCGGCCGCGACGGCGGCTGCGCGAGGCGAGGGCGCAACGATCGACGCGTCGCTGGTGCGCGAAGCGATGCAGCGGCGCGGTTCGCAGTACGACAAAGCCGGCGAGATGCACTACGACGTCATCAGCGCATTCATCAAGTCGGTACGTGCGAGCGATGCGGACGCAGCCCTCTATTGGCTCGCGCGCATGATCGACGGCGGTGAAGATCCGCTCTTCATCGCGCGGCGGCTCGTGATCCTCGCCTCGGAAGATGTCGGTCTTGCGGATTCGAACGGATTGCAAGTCGCGGTGGCGGCGCAGCAGGCCGTGCATTTCGTCGGAATGCCCGAAGGGTTTTTTCCGCTCGCTCACGCCACGCTCTATCTCGCCACCGCACCGAAGAGCAACGCCGTTGGGCGCGCGTTTAGCGCCGCGATGGATGACGTGCTGCAGACGCGCAACGATCCGGTACCGATGCATCTGCGCAACGCGCCGACGGGTTTGATGCGCCAGCTCGGCTACGGCCAAGGGTACCACTACGCCCACGACGACTATGACGTGGTTCAGCTCAACGTACCGCCGGCCTTGAGCGGGCGCCGCTATTACGATAAAAAAAGGCGGTCCGAGTGATTCTCGGACCGCCAGTTTCCCGTTGCTACTTCTCGGAGTGTGCGTTGGAGCTTCGCACAACTCAGATAATAAAACCGCATACTGTGAGCGACCTGTGAATTTAGACCGAATTTATCTCGACAATGCGGCGACCACGCCGCTGCGCGCCGAGGTTGCCGACGCGATGCGCGAAGCCATTGCCGACGCGGATTATAACCCAAGTTCACTGCACGCCGAGGGACGGCGCGCGCGGGCGGTGCTCGACGCGGCTCGCGAACGCATCGCATCGCTGCTCGGCGCCGCGCGAAACGAGATCGTCTTTACGTCGAGCGGGACGGAGGCGGACAACCTGGCCGTTATCGGCGTCGCCCGCGCCGCGCCGCCGCGGACGCTCACGTCGTTGCAACGGCAATCGAACACCATGCGGTAATTGGAGCGCTTGGACCGGCTGCGGGAGGAGGGCGCGCAAACGACCGTGCTGCCGGTCGATTCGCACGGTCGGTCGACGCGGGTCAATTCGCCGGCGGCGTTGCGCCCAACGACGCTCCTCGCCTCGGTAATGTATGCCAACAACGAAATAGGAACCGTGCAGCCGATTGCAGAGCTGGCCGCGATCGCTCGCAAACGCGGGCGTCCTCTTTCACACCGACGCAGTGCAGGCGCCCAGCTGGTTGCCCATCGACGTCCGCGAGCTCGGCGTCGATTTGCTTTCACTCTCGGCGCATAAGTGCCAGGGGCCCAAAGGCGTCGGCCTCCTCTACGTCCGCCAGGGCGTGCCGCTCGCGCCGATCCTTCATGGCGGCGGTCAAGAGTTTGGGCGCCGCCCAGGGACGCAGAACGTCGTCGGGATCGCGGGAATGGCGCGCGCGCTCGAGCTGGCGGCGACGCGAACGCCCCGAGGCGAGCGAGCGCGTGCGCGCGCTGCGCGATCGCCTCGAAGCGGGTATCCGCCAGGCGGTACCCGAGATTCGGATCAACGGCGGCGGAGCCGCGGCTCGCCAACAATCTGCAACGTGAGCTTCGCGGGCGTCGACTCCGTCGCGCTCCTTATCGCGCTCGATCTTGGCCGGCGTCGCCGTTTCGGCGGGTAGCGCCTGCACGTCGGGGAGCCTCGAACCAAGCCACGTGCTGGCGGCGATGGGCCTCGAGGGTCGCTGGCAGAAGGGAGCGATACGGTTCTCGCTCGGGGTGGGCGACTTCGCCGGCCGAGATCGACGAGGGTCCTGGCGATCCTGCCGCCGCTGATCGCTGATCTGCGCCGGCCCACAGGGGCAGCCTGCGGGGGGAATGGGTAGACTCAAAACGAACGGCGCGCGGCTGGAGGCAGAAGCTTGAGCAGTACTGAGTACGGCAGCCTTATACTGGATGTGCTCGGGGGCGTAGGCGCCCTCCTGATCGGCATTGGCGTACTCGTCGGGATGCTGGCTCTGGCCAAAACCCTCGCGCGCCTTCGAACCACTCTGGACGGAGTCGACCGGCAACTCGAAAATCTCGGTACCCCGATGACGAATACGCTCGCGCATGTGGACGAGGTGACGAGATCGCTCGAGAATACCGCAGGTACGCTCTCGCGAACCGCCGACTTGACGAAAAGCGCCGTCGAGCCGGCGATCGTTAACATCGGCGCAACACTCGGGGGTGTTACCGCCGGCTTACGACGCTTGGTTACTGGAAAAGACCGAAAGGCCAGGGAGTAGTTAACAATGGATAAGGGCAATGGCGGAGGCGGTGGATTCTTCGTCGGTTTTCTAATCGGCGCGATCGTCGGGGGCGCCGCGGCCGTGCTGTTGACGCAAGACGACGCGCGCGACCGGCTCGCCGGAAAAGCGCGCGAGGCAGGAAACTTTGCGATGGGTGCGACGGACGACCTTCGAGGAAAGGTAAGCGACGTCACCTCGCAGTGGCAGTCGAGCGTCTCCGAGCTTTACGAACGCGGACGACAAGTCGTCGACAGCGCGCGCGCCAACATCGACGCGGCGGTCGCCGAAGGCAGAGCGGCCGCCGACGAAACTGCCGAAGATCTGCAGCGGAAAGCCGAAGGGTAAAGTTTTGGACATCAAGGTGAACGTGCGGGAAGCACCGGGCGACTGCTACGTCGTCGACCTCAGCGGTGAGATCGACGTTTACACGTCGCCGAAAGTGAAGGACGCGATCGGCACGCTCATCGATCGCGGCGTCTATCACTTAGTCATCAATCTGGAGAAGGTCCGCTACATCGATTCGACGGGCCTTGGCGTGCTCATCGGCGGGCTCAAGCGCGTCCGCGAGCACGGCGGCTCGGTGAACTTCGTCTGTACCAACCCGCAGATCAAGAAGATCTTCGACATCACCGGTTTAGTCAAGATCTTCGGCATCTTCGACAGCGAGGATGCGGCGATGAAAGCCCTGGTATGAATCAGGCCGTCGAGCACGCCGCTCCCGAGCTCGTCGAACTACGCATTCCATCTCGGGCCGAATGGGTCGCGCTCGCGCGTCTCGCTGCTGCGACCGTAGCCAACCGCCTGCACTTCTCCATCGAAGAGATCGAAGACGTGAAGCTCGCGGTTGCGGAGGCGTGCACGGCGGTGATCCAACACGAAAACCACGGCGAGTTCATTGGGCTGACGTGCGAAGCGCTCGACGGATTCCCTGCGCATACGCGTGCAGGATAGCGGCCGACGCGGCCTGCAGGCCGCGGGACGTCCGCGCATGAATTTCGAGGAGGCTCGCGTCGCCGGCTTAGGAATCTTTCTGATCCGCACCCTGATGGACGAAGTGAGCTACGACGTCCATCCGCAGCACGGAACGGATCTGCTGATGGTAAAGAGGTTGGCGGACCAGGCCGAATAGTGAACCCCAACGGGGACGAAACACGCCCCAGTCGCGAACGGACCCGCGCGCTTTTTGCGCGGTTCATCGGCGCGCGCCAGCGCCATGTCGAACGTCCGGAACGCACCGACCGCGAGTACGAGCGCTTGCGCGACGAGCTCGTCGTCGTGCATCTGAACCTCGTACGCTTTCTCGCCGTGCGGTTCGCGAACCGCGGCGAGCCGCTCGACGACCTCGTACAGGTCGGAACGGTCGGATTGCTCAAGGCGATCGATCGCTTCGACTTGGAGCGCGGCGTCGAGTTCACGACGTACGCCACGCCGACGATCGTCGGCGAGATCAAGCGCTACTTTCGCGACAAGGGGTGGGCCGTCAAAGTGCCGCGCCGCTTGCAGGAGCTCAATCTCGCCGTCAATCGCGCCAGCGACAAGCTTGCGATCGAGCTGGGGCGCAGCCCGACGGTCGCCGAGCTCGCCGAGCACTTGCGGGCTGGCGAAGATGAAATTCTGGAAGCGCAAGAGCTCGGGCAGGCCTACAATCTGCTCTCGCTCGACAGCGAAGTCTCCGGCGAGACCGACAAAAAATCGCAGACGCTCGCCGACACGGTCGGCGTCTCCGATGCGGGCCTCGAACTGCTCGAAGACCGCGCCAACCTGGAGCGCGCCTTCGAAGTGTTGAGCGGGCGCGAGCGCGTGATCATCTATCTGCGCTTCTACGAATCGGTCTCTCAGACCGAGATCGCCAAGCGCCTCAACGTCTCGCAGATGCACGTCTCTCGCCTTCAAGCGAAGGCGCTCGAGAAGCTCCGCGCGGTTTTGGCGGAGTAGAATCGTGGCTTCAGAGCGCGTGACGCAGTCGCGCGGGTACGCTCGCTTTTTCGCGTCGTGCGAAAAAGCTGCTCGCCTCGTCGTCGCTCTCGCCGTCCTGGCTTCGCTCCTCCCTTCACACGCCCCGCTCCGACTGCGTCACGCGCTCTGAAGCCGACGTTCTAGGCTTGCCTGTTATAATCTAAACCGAATGAAGAGTCAGGAACTGCGGCAGGTGTGGATCGACTTCTTCGTCGGGAAGCAGCACAAGCTGCTTCCGCCGGCGAGCCTCGTTCCGCACGAGATGTCGACGACGCTCTTTACGATCGCCGGTATGGAGCAGTTCGTTCCCGTCTTTCTCGGCGAGCAGCCGGCGCCCGCGCCGCGCGTCGTGACCGTCCAGCGCTGCCTGCGCGTCGCCGGTGCGAAGAGCGACATCGAGAGCGTCGGCCGGACCGGACGACACGGTACGTTCCTCGAGATGCTCGGCAATTTCAGCTTCGGCGATTACTACAAACGCGAAGCGATTGCGTGGGCGTGGGAGTTCGTCGTCGACATTTTGCAGCTCGATCCGTCGCGTCTCTACGTCACGGTTCACACCGGCGACGACGAAGCCGAACGAATCTGGATCGAGGAGATCGGACTTGACGCGGACGCGCGTCACCCGGTTCGACGAAGAGAACTTTTGGACGATGGGCTCGACCGGCCCGTGCGGCCCGTGCACCGAGATCTTCTACGATACGGGTGCCGCGCACGCCAGCGGTCCGGACGACATCGGCCCGAACCGAGGAAACCGCTACGTCGAAATCTGGAACATCGTCTTTCAACAGTACAATCGGTCGTCGGACGGAAGACTCGAGGAGCTGCCGCGCAAGGCGATCGACACGGGCGCAGGCTTCGAACGGATGCTCGCGGTCTGCAACGGCGTCGCTTCGATGTACCAAACCGATCTCTTCACCGATCTAGTTGCAGCGCAGCCGGCGAATTGGCCGCACGGCGCTTTCGCCGCAAGAGCAGGCGGCGCGTCAAAACATCATCGCCGATCACGTGCGAGCCGCGACGTTCTTGATCAACGACGGCATCTATCCGTCGAACACCGATCGCGGTTTCGTGCTGCGATTTTTGATTCGCCGCGCGATTCGCAACGGGAAGCTGCTCGGGTATCCGGACGGTTTTCTCGCCGAGCTCGTTCCGGCCGTCGTACGTTCGCTCGAGCCCGGATATCCGGAGCTTGCGCAGAGCGCGGGGCGCATCGCCTCGGCGCTGCGCCGAGAAGAGCAGACCTTCGAGCGCACGCTGGAGCGCGGGATGGCGATGCTCGACGGTTTGATCGACGATGCGATCGCGCACCGCGGTCGCGTGATCGGCGGCGAAGCAGCCTTCACGCTGCACGATACGTACGGCTTTCCGGTCGAGCTCACGCGCGAGATTGCCGCCGAGCGCGGCGCCGTCGTCGACGCCGTCGCGTTCGACCGCCTCATGGAAGAGCAGCGCGAACGCGCGCGCCGCGACGCGGCGGCAAAACGCGAGGTCGTTGCGCTCGCCGACCTTCCTGCGACTCGCAGCGAGTTCACGGGATACGACGAGGGGCTCGAAACGGACGGCGAAGTTCTCGCTATCCTCAAAGGACGGCAGAACCGTGCCGGCGCTGGCTTGCAGGCGAGGAAGGCACGCTGATTCTCGATCGCACGTCGTTCTACGCCGAGCGGGGCGGTCAGATCGGCGACCGCGGCGACGATCGTTCGCAGCGACGGCGGCTCGCTTCGAGGTACGCGATACGCAGTACATGGGCGAAGCAATCGCGCATCACGGCGTCATGCTCGACGGCGAGATCGCGGTGGGCGCACGAGTCCGGACGAAGCGTTTCGCCGCGATGGCGGCGCGAGATTCGCCGCCACCATACCTCGGCGCATCTCCTGCAGCGCGCGCTCAAGGACGTGCTCGGCGAGGAGGTCAATCAAGCCGGTTCGTGGGTCGGTATCGATCGCATGCGTTTCGATTTTCGCTGGCCCGGCGGTGCGCTAACCGCAGAACAGAAGCGCGCCGTCGCCCACCGCGTCAACGAGATGATTCGCGACGACGCTCATCTCGTCACGCGCGTGCTGCCGATGGAGGAGGCGAAGAAGACCGGTGCGATCTGGATGGCCGGCGAGAATTACGGCGAGCGGATCCGCGTCGTGCAGGCCGGTCCGTCGATCGAGTTCTGCGGCGGCACGCACTCGCATTCGACCGGCGAGCTGGGCATGTTCGTCATCCTCTCGGAATTCTCGATCGGGAGCGGCATTCGCCGCATCGAATCGTGCGTTTCCGAGGCTGCCGAAGAGTACGTCGGGCAAGCAGAGCGATCTGATCGCAACGCTCTCCTCATCGCTGGCCACCTCGCCCGACGAACTTCGCGATCGCGTCGAACGAATGCAGCGCGACGTTAAAGATCTGCAAACGGCGCTCGGCCAATTGCGGGCGCGACTGGCTGCGAGCGAGGCGCAGAGCTACGTCGAGAAGGCCGAGCGGCGCGGCGATCGCGCCTTCGTCGGCGGAGTCGTTCACGAAGCGAACGGCGACGCGCTGCGTCATCTCAGCAACGCGATTCGTAGCCGCTTGCGCAGCGGCGTCGTTGCGCTGGCCGGAATCGACAACGGAAGCGTCAGCCTTTTGGTGAGCGCGAGCGACGACCTGGTGCAGGCGGGCGTGCACGCCGGGAGCCTCGTGAAACTCGCCGCGCCGCTCGTTGGCGGAAAGGGCGGTGGTCAAGCGGCGCAAGCTCAGGGCGGCGGAACCGACGCCGCGGGCGCCGAGGCCGCCGTGCGCGCCATACGCGATGCGGTCTTGACATGACGCTTCGCACCGCCGGCGCCGCGCTCGCGATATCGGCTCTGCTCGGTGCGAGTCCGCGGGTGTTCGATTCACAGTACGTGTTGCAGCGTTACGCGCTCGCACTTGTGGCGCTCAAGACGCCGAAGGTCGTTATCTACTCGTATACGATTTCGCAAGTGGGACCGAACAATATCGAACAGCACCATCGGATCTACCGCAACGACCTGGACGTGCGCGACGAAACGCTCTCGGTCGATGGAATTCCGTTGAGCCGGAAAATCGTGCGTTTTTCTCGGCACGAGGATCGCTACACCGTCGAGCGGTTCGCGCCGCGCACCGATGCCTACGAGCTGCTCTTCCTGGGAACTGCGAAGGACGGCCGCCATCTCGACTACGTCTACGAAGCGACGCCGCTGAACCGGGCCGGCGGAGTCTGGATCGACCGGCTCACGATCGACGGCGTCAACTTTCTTCCACGGAGCGTGCACTTTCACAGCAGCGGCCCCGACGTTGACGGGAGCGGCGAGATCGAGTTCGGATCCTTCGGAAAATACTGGATGCCGGTCGTGGCCGTCGCGCAGGCACACGTGAAAGGCAAGCCGGCCCGCGAGCGAATCTCGTGGGGCGATTATCGCTTTCCACAGACCTTGCCGCCTTCGACGTTCCAGCCGCCCGAGCCGTTGCCGCAGGCATCACCTCCTCCGATGTGACGCAGCGGTTCAAACCCGCATACGCCGCGGGTCTAGCGGCGTTCGCGGTTACGGCGCTCCTCTCGCACTTCCGCGCGACGCCATATAACAACTTCGTTCTGCTCGCCGCAGGGTTGTTGCACGGCCACGCCTGGATCGACTGGCCGGGCGCATACATCGACGCCTTGCAATACGGGGCGGGCCGCTACTACGTCATCGAGGCGCCGTTGCCGGCACTCTTACTCATGCCCTTCGTCGCGATCTTTGGGGCGCAGACGAATCAAACGGTGCTCGGAATCGTCTTGGCAAGCGTCGCCGTCGGAGCGGCCTGGGAACTTGGCGAGCGTTTCGGATTGCACGCCCAGGCGAACGCGTGGATCTGCGCGTTCCTCTTGGCCGGAACCGATCTTCTCTGGTGCGCGATGCTCGGCGACGTCTGGTTTCTCGCGCACGTTTCCGCAGTTTGCTTCACCCTGCTCGCGCTCGTCGAGCTCGCCGGCAAGCGCCGCGGTTGGCTCGTCGCGCTTTTCGCCGCCTGTGCCTTCGAATCGCGCTTTTCGATGCTTGCCGCAATCCCAATCTACTTTTATCTCTTGATCGCGCCGCTCGCCTCGGGCGAGCGCGAAAAGCGTGCCGCATCATTTGGCGCGGTGCTGATCGCCGTAGGGGCGCTTTGGGCACTCTACAACCGCGCGCGGTGGGGAACGTGGAGCGACGTCGGCTACACGACCTGGTACCACCAGGACCAAGTTGGAATGCCGACCGGTTCCCCGTTTCGCCTCCTCTATCTGCCCTACGAACTGTGGTCGTTTTTCGTCCAGATGCCGACGCAACTCCCGGCGTTTCCGTGGTTGCGGCCGGAGTTCTCGGGTGTCGCCCTTACGTGGACGTCGCCGGCGCTCGTGCTCGCGTTTTTTGCTCGCTCGCCGGTGCGGTGGGTCGTCGCACTCTGGGTTGCCGCGCTGCTCACCGCCGTACCGAACGTTCTCTACTACGTCAACGGGTTCGCGCAGTTCGGCATGCGCCACGCGCTCGACTTCGAGCCGTTCTTGGTGGCGCTGATGATGCTCGCCGTTCGGGACCGTTTTCCGTGGTGGGCAACGTGCTTTGATCGCATACTCGATCGTCGTCGGCCTCTGGGGCTGCTGGTACTGGCTGACCTTCGTGCGTACCTGAACGAATGAAACAATCACCGGAGGCAGACGGTAGAGCAGGCGTGTCGGGCAAGTCACCCTCACGCACAGCCAGGCTCGCCGGCCTTGCGTATTTGGTCACCTCGTTGGCCGGCGGCTTTGCCGAGATCGCCGTGCGGGGAACTATTATCGTCTCGGGCGACGCTGCCGCGACCGCTCGCAACATTCTGGCTTCGGAAAACTTCTACCGGTTGGGTTTTGCCGCCGACATCATCGCGGGCGCGGCGTATATTGTGGTCACTTTGCTACTCTATGAGTTGCTTAAGCCGGTGAACGCGGGCGTCTCGTTACTCGCAGCCTTCTTCAGTCTGGTTGGAATTGCCATTGGAGGCGTGGCGGCACTCGGACATCTCGCCCCGTTGCTCCTCCTAAGCGGCGCGCGCTACTTGACGGTCTTTAGCACTGCCGAGTTGCAGGCAATGGCGTTGCTAGCTCTCAAACTGCACGCACAAGGCTATCTCGTCTGCTTAGTGTTCTTCGGATTCTATGAGGCCTTGCTCGGCTATCTCATCTTCAGGTCGACCTTCCTTCCACGCGCTCTGGGCGTGCTGGTCGGGATCGCGGGTTTGGCGTTCCTAACCAACAGCTTCGCATTCTTTGTTGCGCCAGCGCTGGGAAGCGCCCTAAGCAACTACATGCTGGCTCTCGATGGCATCGGCGAAATATCGCTCACGCTATGGCTCCTCGTCATGGGGGTGAACGTCGCGAAGTGGAACGAGCGCGCCTATCCGACGAGCGCGTCGTAGGCGTCGCGTAGGGCGCTCGGCTCGCGAACGGGCGCCCCGCACGTGCCGGTGACGCAAACGTACGCCGCCTGCTCCGTGGGCATCTCGAGCTGTGCGGCCGCGCTCGGTGAGAGCGTTCGAATCGCCGCGAACGGCGTCGGGAGCCGCAACGCCGCTTCGCGGAATCCATCGGTCGCGGACGGCTTGCCCACGATGCGAACCGATAGCTCCGGCACGAGATACCGGCGTAATGCGCGAGCGTACGGCGCTGCAAACGGTCCGGCCGCGCGCGCACCGTCCGAGTAGGACTGCAGAACTTCTTTCGCGCGCTCGCGATAGCGCGCATCTTCGGTGAGCGCGGCCAACCGTAACAGGACCTCGGCAAACAAGCCGTTTTCGACGATCGGCCGATCCGGGAGGGCGAGGCGGCCAAAAGCCTCGTCGCTCTGTAGGCGATCGTGGAATCCGCCGCCGGAAGCGGCGGAATATTCGATAACCGCATCGACGACCGAACGCGCACGCTCGAGAAAACGCGCTTCGCCGGAGATTTCGTGAGCATCGAGGAGGGCGCGCCCGTAGGCGACCTGGTCGACGAGCAGCCCGCGCACCTCTGGCGGACCTCCCGGCGCGAGCACGTGGTAGAGCAAGCCGCTCGCATCGACGAGCCGTCGGTCAACGTTGTCGAGCGTCTGCAGCGCCTCGTCCAAGAGCGCGTCGTCGTCGAGCGCGCGCGCCGCGAGGCACTGCGCGCCCGCAAGCGCGCACGTCCAGTTGGTGTAGGACGTGCGATCGACGTAGGGCTCCTCGCGGGTCCGTCGCTCCTCGAGCGAAAGGGCGTAATATGCTTCGTCGGCGTCCTGGCTGCCGGCGAAGAATCCCGTCTGCGGATCGCGCAACACGCGGCGAACGTAACCTATTGCCGAGACGAGCGTGACGCGAAACTCGTCGGTCGGCGCAAAGAGTACGAGCTCTGCGAGAACTCGCACGAGTCCGGCATGGTCTTCCGCCATCTTTTCAAAATGCGGAACGCTCCAATCGCGTGTCGTCGAATAGCGAAAGAAGCCGCCCTCGACGTGATCGTACATACCTCCGCGCGCCATCCAGAGCATCGTGCGCGCCACCATCTCGTACAGACGTTGCTCGCGTGAAAGGCGCCACTCTGCAAGGAGAAATTCGTGGACTTCCGGTTGCGGAAACTTCGGCGCTTCACCGAAGCCGCCAAACTCGTCGTCGTAGGCCCGCTCCAGCGCTTGAAGAAGGCTGACGATCGGCGCGTCGGTGAGATCCCCGTGCGGTTGGGACGGATGCTCTCTCGCGCTCGCGCGCAGCTCCGCCGCGCGTTCGGCGATCTCACCCTTGCGCTCGGTGTAAAAGCTGGAGATCTCGTCGAGCGCGCGCCGAAATTGTTGCGGCGGAAGGTACGTAGCGCCCGTCAGCGGCGTGCCGTCGGGCGCAAGAAACGCTGTGGTCGGCCACCCGCCCATGTTGTAACGCGCGTTGACGTCGGGGCGGCGGTCGTTATCGACGCGAATCGGAACGAAGCGCTCATTAATAGCGTCGATCACCCCGGCGTCGGAGTATGACGTTTCATCCATGACGTGGCACCAGTGACACCAGACGGCCGAGATGGAGAGCAAAATCGGCTTGTCCTCCGACTGCGCGCGTTCGAATGCGCGAGCGCCCCACGGCATCCAGGCGATCTCGCCGGCCCGGTTCGGCCGCGGTGAGAAGCGGAACTCACTCATCGGAGGCTCCCTGCAAAAACGAAGTTGCGTAGAAGACGGCAATCACCGCATACAGCGCAAGTCCTGCGATGCCTGCCGCCTCGAGTCTGCGAGCGAACGTCGTGGCGAAGTAGACCGCAAAAACGAGGCTCAGAGCCGCATATCTCCGGTGCGCCGACGAGTCCATCCCGTACGTTTCGCGATCGTAGAAGCCGCCCGTGGAGCGGCTGCACCGCCACGCCATGACGGCCACCATCAACGAGATCGTCAACCCGGCCAGGCTCCAAATCATCGCTCTAAGAGTAGCGCAGCAATCCGTCGAAAGCCAACGGCGATGGCGTCTCGCACCAGTTCGACGCGGCCTGGTTCGCTCGACACGTACCATAAGAAACGCGATTTCGGACAAACGCCGGAGCCGAGCGGTCGCAAGGGAAAATCCGCGGCCTCGAAAGCCGGCCGAAAGTTGCGTTTCGTCGTGCAGATGCACCGGGCGACGCGGCTGCACTACGATTTTCGCTTGGAGGCCGATGGCGTGCTGGCGTCGTGGGCGGTCCCGAAGGGTCCGACCCTTGTTCCGGGCGACCGGCGCCTCGCGATGCACGTCGAGGATCATCCCCTCGACTACCGTGACTTTGAGGGAAACATTCCCACGGGACAATACGGAGCGGGGAGCGTGATCGTTTGGGATCGCGGTACGTATTCGCTCGCCGAAGGCGACGACCCCGCCGACGAGATCGCGAACGGCAAGATCAAGTTCGTGTTGCACGGCAAGAAGCTGCGCGGAGAATTTACGCTGGTAAAGATCAAGCAGCGCGAGGGCGAGCACGGCGATCCGTGGCTGCTCATCAAGGACCGCGACGAGTACGCGGACCCTCACTACGATCCGGCCGAGCATCCCGAATCGGTCAAGAGCGGCAAGACTCTCAAGGACGTTGCAGCGGACCCGCGCGCGCGGACGTGGCAATCGAAACCAAGCGCGCGCCACGCCACGGCGCCAACGCGACGCGCTAACGTCAAGCGCGATCCGTTGCCGCATCCCAAATCCTTGATGCTCGCGACGCTCGTTGCCGAGCCGTTCGACGATCCGCGCTGGCTCTTCGAGATCAAGTGGGACGGTTATCGCGCGCTCTGCACGGTAGAGGGAGAAAAGCTATCGCTGGTCTCACGCAACGGCCTTGACATGTTGCGCCGCTTTCCGGATCTGCACGCGCTCTCCGGAGCCTTTGCAAGCGTGCCGATCGTGGTCGACGGCGAGATAGTCAGCCTGGACGCAAAGGGGCGTTCCGAGTTCCAGCGCCTCCAAGAGTCCCAGAAAAAGCCGGCCGGCCTCACGTATGCTGCATTTGATCTGCTCTATGCCGACGGCACCGATTTGCGCACGACGCCGCTCGAGGAGCGAAAGGCGCTGCTCGAGCGTTTGATCCGCGACGATTCGCTCGTCCTTTACTCCAAACACGTTGTGGGTAAAGGCAAGGCGCTCTACGAAAGCGCGCGCAAGAAAAAGCTCGAGGGAATCATCGGCAAAACGGCGTGACTCGACGTATCAAGAGCGGCGGAGTCGCGATTGGGTCAAGATCAAAACCGCGTACGAGCAAGAGTTCGTCGTCGGCGGCTGGACCGAGCCAAAGGGCAGTCGAAAAGGCTTCGGAGCGCTGCTCCTGGGCGTCCACCAGGGCAAGTCGCTGCGATTTGTCGGATCGGTAGGGACCGGGTTTACGGCGAAATTGCTGCAGCAGCTGTACGTTCGACTGCGAGCGCTCGAACGAAAGACGTCACCGTTCGTCAACAAAGTCATCGCAAACGCGCCCGTTCATTGGACGTCGCCGGAGCTCGTCGTCGAGGTGCGTTTCGCCGAATGGACGCGCGACGGCTACCTGCGCCAGCCTGCGTACGTGGGCTTGCGTCCCGACAAATCTGCCGCCGCGGTCGTCGCAGAGATTCCGGTCGAGGTCTGATGGCGCAGCCGCGGGTTACGACGCGCGTGGGGGCGCGCACGCTCTCGCTTTCGAATCTCGATAAAGTCTTATGGCCACGCGACGGCTACACCAAAGGCGATCTTATCGACTACTACAAGCGAGTGGCGCCGTACGCAGTCCCACATCTTCAACGTCGCCCGCTGACGCTGCAGCGCTATCCGAACGGAATCGACGGGGCCGCTTTCTTCGAAAAGCAAATGCCGCGAGGCACTCCGGAGTGGATCGACCGGGTGACGGTTCCCACGCCGGGTGGCTCTCGCAGCCACGTTACGTTCGTCGTCTGCGACGATATGCCGAGTCTTGTCTATCTTGCGAATCTCGCGACGATCGTACTCCACATCTGGACTTCGCGCATACCGGCCTTGGACGAGCCGGATTTTGTCATCTTCGATCTCGATCCCGGCGAGAAGTGCACGCTGCGGACGCTCGCAACCGTTACGCTGGCAGTCCGCGATCTGCTCGCGCAAATCGGATTGAAGCCGCTCGTCAAGACGACCGGCGGTTACGGACTCCACGTCATCGTGCCGCTTGCTTCGGGCTATTCGTACGATACGGCGAAGGTTTTCGCCGAGCTGGTCGCCCGGCGCGCGGCCGGAGAGCTTCGCGAGCTCGTCACGCTTGCGCGTACCATCGCGAAGCGGCCCCAGAGCGCGGTCTACATCGATTACGTTCAAGTCGGCCACGGAAAGACGATCGTTGCCCCGTACTCCGTTCGGGCGCGGGACGCCGCGCCGGTCTCGACTCCGCTCGACTGGGCGGAAGTCGAAGCATTGGAGCGACGGCGAGGAGCCGTGGCGCCGGCCGACGAGTTCGCAAAGCACACCATCGCCACGACGCCGAAGCGCCTCGATCGCAAAGGCGACCTTTGGGGGCCAAAGCACTGGGAGAAGCAACGGCTCGAACCCGCGATCGGTAAGGCGCGCCGCTTGTGGTGAGCGTGAGCCTTGGGTAGAATAGTCGGGCTATGGCGCACGCAATATGGTCGGGATCTATTAACTTCGGGCTGGTCACGATTCCCGTCAAGCTCTTTACGGCGGTCAAGACGGATGAGCTCTCGTTCAACCTCCTTCACGCCAAGGACGAAGGGCGCATCAAGTACGAACGCATCTGCAGCATCGACGGCAAACCGGTACCGTGGGACGAGATCGTCAAGGGCTACGAATACGAGAAGGGTCAGTACGTGATACTGACCGACGAGGATTTCACCAAGGTAAATCCCGAGGCTACGCAATCGGTCGATATCTTAGAGTTCGTCGAGCTCGACAAAATCAGCCCGATGTACTTCGACAAGCCGTACTATCTCGAGCCGACCAAGCAGGGCCGCCATGCCTATGCGCTCTTGCGCGAGACGCTCGAGCATAGCAATAGGGTTGCGATCGCGCGGGTCGTCATTCGCACCAAAGAGTACATCGCAGCCGTCAAACCGATCGACGGTGCGCTCGTGCTCGAGCTCATGCACTGGGCGAGCGAAATCGTCGCATCCGACACGCTCGAGATTCCGGCCCGCGAGAAGTTGCCGGAGAAAGAGCTGAAGATGGCGCGCATGCTCGTCGACACGATGAGCGTGGAGGAGTTCGAACCGCAGAAGTTCACGAACAATTACCACGATCAACTCTTGGCGATGATCGAGGCCCGTGCCGCCGGCAAGGAGTTGCCAAAGGTAAAGAAGGCGCCGGCGCGGTCGAAAGTCGTTAACCTCATGGACGTTCTCGCGCAGAGCCTCGAGGAGAGCAAGAAACGCCGCACCGGCAGCAACGGAAAGGCTGCTGCGACGAGACGTCGGAAGAAGACCGCCGCCTAGTTCACTTCGTGGCTGAGATCCCGACCATCGAGACGCCGCGGTTACTGCTGCGCGCGTGGCGTGACGAGGACGTCGAAGCCTGGGTGCAGATGAACGCCGATCCGCGCGTGACGGAGTTCTTCACGCGCAACTACACGCGTGAGGTTTCCGAAGCGACGGCAGCCGTGATGCGTGAACAGCTGGATCGCAACGGCTTTGGCTGGTGGGCGGTCGAGATCCGCGGGAGCGCGCCGTTCGCGGGCGTCATCGCGTTGCAGACGGTTCCGTTCGATGCGCCTTTTACACCGGCCAACGAGATCGGCTGGCGCTTATCGGTCGAGCACTGGGGCCACGGTTATGCGACCGAGGGGGCTCGTGCGGCGCTCGATTATGCTTTCGATGAACTAGGCTGGCCCGAGGTCGTGGCGTTTACGGCCGCTTCAAACCTCCGCTCGCAGCGCGTCATGGAACGCCTCGGCATGACGCACGATTCCGCTGACGACTTCGATCATCCCAAGATCGAGCCAGGCCACCCGCTTCGCCGCCACGTGCTTTATCGAATCCGCGAGCTTAAAGGGTTCACCTCCCGTTAATCGTTATCCGGGGCCTGGTGTGATATCGGCTGATGTAAAAAATAGCTGGCCGAGTAGTTTGCCGGTATCCGCTTGAACTTGCGCGCCTGCATTCCAAGGTTGAAGCAATCCGATAGGTCGTTGGCGCGGACATCGGTCGTTCCGAGCGAGCCGAGATCGAACGTTTCCTCGACAAACTTCAGGATGCTGCCGAATTCGTAGTGCACGTGTGAGACGTACGCCGGCTTGGCGTACGGAGAGATGACGATCAACGGTACGCGCATCCCAAGCTCGTACGAGTTGTAGATCGTGGGCACCACGTGATCGTACCATCCGCCCCAGTCATCCCAGACGACGATGACCGCAGCGCTGTTCCAGTACGCGCTAGTGCCAAGCGCGTTGACGATCGAGGCCACCCAGGAGGGGCCTGTTCCTTTATTATCACCCGAATGGTCCGATTCGGCAGCCGTGGGCGTGACGAATACGAGGCTGGCGAGATTACCGTTTCTGATATCGGCCAGAACCGCAGAAGGCGGCGTGGTCACGTTTGAGGAGTACTCGTGTTTGTTCTGCCAGATCGGCTGTAGAGCATCGACGGCGTTCCACGGCCCCGGTCCCGTCTTAGTCTGATAGAAATGCCAAGAGACGCCGGCACCGTCGAGCAGCGTGAATATGGACGTGCGATCGAAGCAAGGGAAGACGGGGTTACCCTCGCGACCGGCCGCATTAATCATTCGCGCGGTCGTCCCCGGCGGGGAATCGCAGCCCCCGTTATTGTTTCCGGTATCCTCGGCGACGCGCCAGGGCGATTTGTCGTAATTTGTCGACGTGCCGCTCACAATGTACTGGTGCGCCGGGAAGCTCGGGCCCTGACTGCTCTGGAACATTTCGTCCCCGAACGCATAGCTCTCGGCCATCTGGTAGTACGGCTGAACGTCGGACTGCAGAACGTATCCGTATGCGGGGTTGGTCGGGCACTTTCCCGTGCAGGTTTCTTTGGTCCAGCCGTTCATGCCGCCCTTGTTATAGGCCGCTAGCCAATCGCCGTGCCTGTGGCCGATGTCGTACTTCGCCGTGAGTTTGATCGGCTGCAACGGCACTTCCTGACCGCTGAGATTGAGCCCGTACGATTGAGTGTTGGCTCCGGGCAAGAACTGAAAAAGATTGTCTACCGAGCGGTTCTCTTGAACGATCACCACGACATGCGTAATGGGCGAGCTCGGTTTGCCCGCTTGCGACGTGGATTGCGCGCCCGTCGCGGTGCCATGTGATGTGGATGGAGTCGCGGCAAGTTGGTCGCACCCGGGGATGACAAGGGCTGCGGCAAATGCCAACGACAACGCCCTCAGGACGATCGCGTTGCCTCCTTCGTGAGCGACGAGTTATCCGTCGGCGATCTTCGCAGCCTCGACGTCGCGTGCTAACGTGAGCGTGCCGTCGCCGCCCTTGGCGCTAGCGCGTTCGCCGCGCGCATTGCGCAGCCCCATTGCCAGCGCGAGCCCCGCGAGCGTCAGCGATTCGACACCGGCAAAGCGCGAACCGTAAGCGGCAAGCATGCCGGTCGAAACCGGAGGCGCCAGAATTCCCGAGAGCGAGTCAAGGGAGGAACTCGCGCCCAGCACCGTTCCCTGTTCGCGGTCGGAGGCGGTGTTGCTGATAAGCGCGGTAATGCCCGTGTTCGTCAACGCCATTCCGAATCCGAAGAGCGCCATCGCCAGCGCCAACAGCGGGAAGACGTCGTGGACGAACGGGACCAGCGCGAAGCCCGCGACCAGGCATCCCAGACCGACGTTCGACATCGAGCGATCGCCGATGCGCGCCGAAACGCGCCCTACGACGATCGCATTCATCGCGACGCTGAAAATAGCGAAGCCCGAGAAGAGATAGTCCGTCTCGGCCAGCGAAAACCCGAGCTGGCGTTGGAGGTAGAGTGCGAAGACGGCGAACCACCCGTATAACGCCAGCGAAATCGCGAGCTTCTGCCAGAGAATTCGTGCGAGCCTCGGTTTACGGAAACTGCCCAAGACCGCCCCCATCCCCACGCGCTCTTCGTCCTTTCGCCGGGCGCGCGATTCGGGAAGCATCGTAATCGTCAGCAGCAACGTGACGAACTGCAGTCCAGCGGCGACGAGAAACGGCATCGCAAAACCATAGCGAGCGTACAGAATACCGCCGCCGAACGGACCGAAAACCATACCGGCTGCAAACATCGCGCCGATCAGTCCAAACGCCCGCGCGCGCTCGTGCGGTGCCACGAGGTCGGCGACGTAGGCTTGCGTGATGCTGATGTTTCCGCCCGAAACGCCTTCGACGACACGCGCCGCAAAGACGACGGCGATTGGCGCTACGGCCAAGGCGGCAGCGATGTTCGGCGCAAGACCGAGCATCGCCCAGCCGATGGTTGCGCCGATTTGGCTGACGATCAGCACCATTTTGCGTCCGATTCTGTCGGAAACGTTGCCCCAGAGAGGCGCCGAAACGAGCTGGCAGAACGAGAAGGTCGCAACCAGCAGCCCGACGACGACGGCCGAGGCGCCGAAGTGCGTCACGAAATAAGGCAGCATCGGAATCAGCATGCTGAAACCGACGATGTCGATGAACGTAACGCCGAGAATCGGCAGGAGCTTACGAATCATGCTCGAGCCGTCATTCGAGGCGTCTTATCGCGATGACTCTACCGGCAGGACGATCCGCGAAAAGCGCTCGCTCTTGCGCACGACGTCAACTTTATACGGCCGGCTGAGATCGATGCTTGTCAACACTTTGTGAAGTGCGTCGACGCTGTTTAATCGCGCACCTTCGAACGAGAGCAGGACGTCGCCGGCTTGCAAACGCGCGGTGTCTGCGGGGCTTCCTGCCTCCACCGAGTCGATCATGATCGCGCGTCGATCGTCCAACTCGAGACGTCGAGCCGCGGACGGTGCGAGGACGATGTCTTGGGCGGCGATCCCGAGGAACCCGCGGCGCACCCGCCCGTCACGCATCAACAGACCGGCAATGTGCTTTGCGGTGTTGATGGCGATTGCAAAGCAAAGACCTTGACCGGGAAGCACCGCGGTGTTCACGCCGATCACGTTCCCACCGGCTGTAACGAGTGGCCCCCCGGAGTTGCCGGGATTGAGCGGCGCGTCGGTTTGAATGATGTTGTCCATGAGACGACCCGACTGCGAGCGCAGCGAGCGTCCGAGCGCGCTCACGACGCCGGCGGTGACGGTGTAGGCAAGCCCGTAGGGATTTCCGACCGCCACCACGAGCTGACCGGGGCGTAAGGCAGACGAGTCTCCAAGCGATGCGTACGCAAGGTCGGGGGCGTTGACGCGCAAGACTGCGAGATCCGAGTGCGGATCGTCGCCGACGAGCAGGGCGGGCAACTCGCGGCCATCGAGCAGCGCCACGCCGATGCGCTGGGCATCGTGGACGACGTGACTGTTGGTTACGACGAAACCGTCGGGCGTAAGAACGAAGCCGCTGCCGTTTCCGCCGCGCCGTCCGCTGCGTGCGTCGATGCTGACGACGGCCGGACTTACGCGTTCGGCCGCCGTCGTTACAGCCTGCGAATAGGGATCGAGCGTCGCGGAGTTTTCAATCGAGGACAGGGGAAGAGCCATACCGGTCCCTCCAAACCATCGCGCCGGGTGCGGGGTTTCGCGGAGGGGCGCGGCGCGCGCCGCCACGAATCGCAGGTGCGCGCCCAGATGGCGGAATTGGTAGACGCGCTGGTTTCAGGTACCAGTGGTGGCAACACCGTGGGGGTTCGAGTCCCTTTCTGGGCAAGTTCGTGCTCGTCACGTCCCGCGAGCTAACGTCTACGAGAGTCGCTCGCGTCGCAAGAGCGCGACGACGATGGAGCTTGCGAGCAGCGCCGGCAACACTCCCACCGCCTGCAGCCCCGCAAGCCATCGCCAAGCAACGTCAAAGCCGTGCACCTCGGCGTATGCGCCGAAGAGCGCAGGCGTCACTGCTGCAGCGAGGAGCGTCCACGTTAGACCGACGCCCAACGCGCTGCCGCTGTGCTCTTCGCCGCCGATCTCGGCGAATCCGATGACGCTGATGCCGAGCCATCCTTCTGCCGTAAATCCGAGCGCGATCGCCATCGCGCCGCCCAGCCACGCCGGAGTCGCCGGGCTCACGCTTGAGACGCCGAGCGCGACGAGCGCAACGAGCAGACAAACGACCGCGAGCGGAAGCGTTCGGCTCCCCGCAAAGAGATGATCGCTCATCCATCCCCACGCAAGCCTGCCGGCGATCGCGGCGAGTTGCGACAACGTGAAGAGCGCGACCGCCAATGGTAGTGCGTAGTGGGCGAGCTGCACGAACGTAAGCGTCAAGAAGCCCATAAGGGCAAACTGACCGCAAATCAAGATCATCGAGGTAATCGTCAACAAGATCAGGCGAGCGTCACGCGCGATGTAAACCATCTCGAGGAGCATCGCGGCAATTGAAACTCGTTCGGCCTGCAGCTCGCGCGGCTCGCGATAGAGCGCTGCTGCGATTGAGCAAGCGATCAGCGTAAGCGCGCCGCCCACGACAAGCGCGCCTCGGTATCCCAGGTGCGCCGCGATCGCAGGCAGCAGCAGCGAGCCGAGGACGCCCGCCAGCGGGACGCCGCACTGGCGCACGCCCATCGCGAGGCCGCGATCGGCTTTCTTGAAGAAAAAGATGATAGCGTGACTGCCGGCCGGCGTGACCGCCGCGAACCCAATGCCATAGATCAGCAGCCACACGGCCAGCCACGCGAAGTTTTCGATCAGGGACGCGGCGATCAGCGCGATGCCCATGATCGCGCCGCTCCAAAAGACGACCGCTTTATCGCCGAAGCGATCGGTGAGCAATCCCGCAACGGAGGTCATCGCAACCGACCCAATGATCTCGATCGACAGGATGACGCCGGCCTGGGCCTGCCCCAAGTGAAGCGCCGATTTGAAGAACGTCATCAGCGCGCCCGTCGCCATGAGGAAGAGCGAAGCACCGATCATCGCGCCGGTGAAGAGCGCGAGCACTTCGTAGGGCGATTCGGGCATTGGGTTGTGCGGTTGCGGGCGCCGCTTCCGTCTTTCCATCGTCATAAGGGTTTCTTCGGCCGACGGCGGCGAAGCTGCCGGAGTGAATCGCCGTGAGGAACGTAGTCGTTATCTGACGATTTTTCTCTTCGCAGCGCCCGGCGCCGCGATCGTCTGGTACGTCTTCCACGCCGTATACGAAAACCTCAGTGCCACGGAGAAGGCTCTGGGATACGTCGATTCGCTCACGCAGGTCGGCATCGATCTCGGTTACGTCGTAATGGTCGGCGGCTCGCTCGTGCTTGCCGTCATCGCCGCCTGGTCGGCGGTTGCGTACCTTCGTCTCGTTCTGCGAGATCGCTAGCGGTGCGAGCGATGCTGGTCGTAAATCCGCAGTCTCGGCGAGGAAGCCAGCTTGGCGAGACGGTTCGCGCCGTACTTCGGGGCCTCGGTGTGGATATCGTCGAGGAAGAAGCCGAGTCGCGGCAGTTCGACGCGATCATCGTCGGCCGGCGGCGACGGAACACTTGCCGGGCTGATTCCGCAGGCGCTCGCGCGGCGCGTTCCGGTCGGTCTGGTGCCGCTCGGAACCTTCAACGATCTCGCGCGAACGCTCGCGATTCCGCTCGACGTTGAAGGCGCCTGCGCGGTGATCGCCTCCGGCCGCACTCGCAGAATCGATGCGGCACGCGTGAACGGCGTCTATTACGTGACCGAGGCGAGCATTGGAATTTCAAGCCGGCTCGCGCGGCTACAAAAACCCGAGGAAAAACAGCGATTCGGCCTGCTCGCAATCGTCGCGACCGTTTTTGAGGCGGTACGATACGCACGCCCTTTCCGCGCGGAGATTACGTACCACGGCAAACGGGACCGATTTAAGGCGGTGCAGCTGACGGTTGCAAACAGTCAGCGCTTCGGCGGTTTCATCACCGTTGCCGATGCGGCAATCGATGACGGCTGGCTCGATCTGTACGCCGTCGAAATCGACAGCCTTATGGAGTTCTTCTCGGTGGCCCGGGCAATCGCTGGGGGCAGGCGGCGATCCGCTCAAGGGCTGCGAACGGCTCGGTCGACGGCGTTCGATGTATGGACGTCGCATCGGCACCATATCAGCGCCGACGGAGAACCGGCCGGTACGACGCCGGCACGCTTCGAAATCATGCCCAAGGCCCTGCAAATCTTTTCGCCATAACGCTGCGCGCCATTAAGCAACCGAGCCTGACGGACGCGAAAACTTTCCCGGCGGAATCGCGTATATAGCATTCAGACGGTGCATCGACGTTCTCTCCCAGGAGTGCCGGCATGAGCGTTTACGAATTTGGGCCATTTAAACTCGACGCAGCGCGACTGCTCTTGCTTCATCGCGGAGCCTCGCTTCCGATCGGTCCGAAGGTAGTCGCCACGCTCTTGGCGTTGATCGAGCACCCGGGCGAGGTCTTTTCAAAAGGCGAGCTGCTGGCTCGTATTTGGCCCGAGGGGTACGTCGACGAAGCAAACCTGGCACAGAACATTTACGTTTTGCGCAAAGCGCTGCGTATGCGGTGGGACGTTGAACCAATCGAAACGATTCCACGTCGAGGCTATCGTTTTACCGCGCCGGTTTTGCAAAGAGAGGACGTCCCGAGGCCGGAACCGGCGCGCGCTCTGCCGCCGACGCCTCCGTTCCGCGTGCGCGCATCGGTGCTGGCGGCCGCCTTTGCAGTCGTGCTGCTTGGCGGCTCCGCGTTGACCTCTGGAATGTCGGCTCGCCTCGACGCGCGCTCCGACGTGGCCGCGCAGGATACGCGGCTGTACGCTATCGGCCGTTACTATTGGAATCTGCGGACGCGCGAAGGGATCGCTAAGAGCGTCGAGTACTTCTCGCGCGTCGCCGCCAACGACCCGCGCGACGCTCGCGGCTACGCCGGGCTTGCCTCGGCGAACGCGATGATGGCCGATTACGGGTACGGTGAGGCTTCTCCCATGGTCTATCTCGGGCGCGCGCGCGTGTACGCGCGAAAGGCGCTTGCCATCGATCCGAGCAGCGGCGAAGCCTATGCGGTCCTCGGTTTCATCTTATCTGAAGGACAGAAAGGCGCCGCTTTGCGGCTCGATCCCTCGCTCGCCGACCTCCGGCGCGCGATCGCGCTCGATCCGGCCAGCGGAACGGCGCACGAATGGTACGGCACGGCACTTCTCAGCCAAGGGCATGTGGGCGAGGCCTATGCGGAGCTAGCCAAAGCGGCGCAGCTCGACCCGCTCTCGGTTGCGACGACCGCATGGCTCGGCACGACCGCCTATCTCGAACGGCGCTACGGCGATGCCATCTCCTACGCCCGCGAAACCCTCGACCTTTCCCCGCAACGAGCCGATGCCTACGAGACGCTCGGCCTTGCCTACGAAGCCCTCGGCGACCAACAGCGGGCCGTGCAGACGTTCCGGAGGTTCGGCCAGGCGTGTACGTCCTGCCGCGCGGAGGCGGCGGCGCTTCTCGCTGCAGTCTATGCGCGCGATAACCAGATGGACCGCGCTCGGGTCGAGCTCGCCCTCGCCCGGGAGCATGCCAACGACGTTGAACCGGAGGATTTGGCGGTCGCTTACGAGGCTGTAGGCGATCGTGGGGCGGCCCTCGCCTGGCTTCGGCGCTGGCGCAGCGACAGCGATTACGCGGCCACGGAAATTGCAAATGACCCGCGCTTTGCGGCTTTTCGACGGATTGCCAAATCAGGGGCTTGACAGTTGCGTACTAATGATCTATTGTACTAGTGTACTAGTACGACAGATTGATGGTACTAGGCAGCTTGAAAGGACCCCTCATGATCCACACCACTTTCGCCCCTAACTCTCAGGAGATGCGCGAGACTCGTACCCCCGTTCGGCTTCCCGACCGCAGGCCGGTCGAGCTCTTCCCGGGCTGGGGACCGAGGTTTTAAGCGCACCGCGATGCCGGCCGTTCTTACGGTCGATCCGCGCAGCGGCGTGCCGATCTATCTCCAGATTATCGAGCAAATCAAGCGATCAGTAGCGCTCGGAGTCTTGCAGACCGGCGAGCAGCTCCCGACGGTCAAGCAGCTCGCCATCGACCTGACGGTTAACCCCAACACCGTTGCGCGCGCTTACCGCGAATTAGAGCGGGAGCAAGTGATCGAAACCGCCCCGGGGCGAGGATCGTTCGTGCGGCCCAACGGCACGGCCGAGGCGCCGAAGGTAGCCTCGGAGATTGCCGGCGACGCACTCGATGTTGCGCTGCGCGAGGCCAAGTCGGTCGGTCTCGAGCGCGAGCGAGTCCGCGAACTCTTCGAAGCCGCCCTGCGCCGCTGGTTCGGCGAACTGCCAGAAGCGAGTGAGCATGAATAGTATTACGATTTCAAACCTGCGTAAAGTGTACGGCCCGATTGCTGCAGTCGACGGTTTCTCGCTGGAGATCCCAAGCGCAAGCGTCTTCGGCCTGCTCGGACCCAACGGCGCCGGAAAGACGACGACCTTCAAGTGCATGCTGGGATTAGCGCGTCCCACGAGCGGGAGCATCCTCTACGACGGAAAGCCGCTCGTGCCCGCGACGCTCGAGCGAATCGCCTACGTCCCCGAGCGCAGCGTACTCTACGATTGGATGACCGTCGAAGAGCATATCGAAATGAACCGTCGCGCCTTTAGCGCTTTCGATCCGGCGCGCGCATCCGAACTGCTCCAGACGTTCAACGTCGACAAGCGCAGACGCGTGCGTGGGCTCTCCAAAGGAATGCTGACGGCCGTTACCATCGCGCTCGCCTTCGCACAGAACGCCGAGGTATTCGTGCTCGACGAGCCGACGAGCGGACTCGATCCCGTTAATCAGCGTCACGTGCTGAGCCTCATGATCAATGAAGCCGTAAAAGGGAACACGGTTATCTTCTCGTCGCATCAGATCGGCCAAGTCGAACGCGCCGCCGAGCAGATTGCGGTCATGGATCGCGGGCGCCTCGTGCTGCAAGGCCTGGTCGACGATTTGAAGGGTAACCGCAAGATCGTCGAAGGCGTCTTCCCCGATGCCGGTTTGACCCTCGACGGCATCGCGAACGATCCGCGCGTGACGCATGCGGATCGCACCGAGCGAATCGTACGGCTGCTCGTCACGGGTGGCGCTGACGATATTGCGTCCCGACTTTCCGCGTCGGGAGCGACCGGCGTTCGGGTGCTCGATCTCAATCTCGAAGACATCTTCCTCTATGCCGTTTCGCCGGCAACCGCCACGACCGACGTCGTCACGAAGGACAACGCTCATGAACTACGTTGAATGGCTTCGCATTCGCAACACCTTGCGAATCGCCGCGATCATTTTGGGAATCCTCGTCGTTCTCGCGATTATCTTGAGGATCTCCGTGGCCCGCTATATGTCGCCGGATTCGTGGATCGAGCACGAGAACGCCCGCGGCACGATCGTCAGCCACGTCACCCTGCCCGACGGGACGAAGCGGACGATCTTAGACAATCCGGCAGAACACAAACACGTCGTGATCGACGATCACGGCTATGCCGGCAAGCACATCGTCGTGACCGAGCCGAGCAGCCGCACACACCACGAGGACGAGGAATTCAGCATCGGCAGCATTCAAGTCCTACACTCTCGCCACGGCTCGATAACGACGACGATCATCGACACCAACGGCGCGGTTCCCATGATTTATTACATGGGAATCGCCGACGTCGTCGCGTTAATCATCGCAACGATCTTCGGGGCCGCGTTCGCCCGCGAGATCAACGGACATCTCGAAATCGCCTTGACGAAACCGTGCTCGCGCTTGCGCTACGCCGCCGGTGTCATCGGCGTCGATGTCGTGGGCATCGTCGCGGCGGCGTTCCTAACCGTGCTCGCCTTTTACATCTGCCAGCTGCTCTTCGAGTCGGCGCGACTGGACGTGAGCGGGGTCAATGCGCGGGCGGTCGCAATGGGCATCGCTTTTCCGCTGGCGTGGTACGCCATGCTCCTCGCGGCGACCACGTGGCTGAACCGCTCCTACGGCGCCGTACTCGGTTTTGCGTGGCCGGCAGTCATCTTGATCGGCGCCCTCACGCTGATTCACCCGGGCAACATCGTCGCGCTGTTCGTCCACGACGTAGCGTGGGGACTCTCGCGGCTCAATCCCCTGAGTTACGTTTCGATCACCGTGCCGAATTCGGACGGCACAATCAGCTACGCCGGCTCGACGTTCGGACCGCGGCTTGCGGTCGAAGTATTGTTCTTCATCGTTTACGGGGCGCTTGCCGTTTGGCAATGGCGGCGCGTGGAGGCCTAATCGTGGAAATCATTGGAACGACTTTCACCCTGGCGCTGGGCGCCTGGCGGCTGCGGCTCGTCCTTGCGATAGAAGAGATCGACGAGCGGCCGAAAGAGAAGGTCCGCGTGCCGCATCGGCTGCGCGTCGTCCCGGAAGACGAGTACGTGCGCTAGTGATTTAAGTTGGAGAAGAAAATCTACACGGGTTCTTAGTAGGAGGGCACGATGCGTCGAGAATGGGCGCGCAAGGCGCTCCAGAGCGGCGTGCACGCTTGATTTGGGCAGAAGCGTCGCCGCAGATTAAGGCCAGGATGGCCGGGGCCTTTCAACTGCTCGAAGCGTTGACGGCCGGATTCGGCGAGGTGATCGTTCTCGGCTGGCTTGTTGTAACCGGCAACGCCGCTGCTACATCCGCCAATATCTTGGGGCACGAGCGGTTATTTTGGTTGGGTTTCACATCTTCGCTCATCGGCGTCGCGTGCCATATCATTTGGGCGCTTCTCTTATATGAGTTACTTAGGCCCGTGAATAGGAGCCTCTCTTTACTCGCCGCTTTTGTCATTCTCGTGGGGTGCGCGATTCAAGCTCTTACCGCCCTGTTGTATCTGGCCCCTTTGCTCGTCCTGCAAGGTGGGAGCTCGTTGAGCGCATTCACAACCGAAGAGTTGCAGGCGCTGGCGTACATGTTTGTCAAGTTGAATACGTACGCCTTCGACATCTATCTCGTGTTCTTCGGATTCTGGCTAGTCCTGATCGGCTGCCTCATTTTCAGGTCGACCTTCCTGCCTCGAGTTCTGGGAGTGCTGGTGGTGATCAGTGGTCTGGGCTGGATGACCTATCTGTCGCCGCCGCTCGCACACCATCTGTACGCCTTCATCACTGCCGCCTCTGCAATCGGAGAAATACCGCTGGAGCTCTGGCTCATCGTGATGGGTGTCAACGCTCAACGATGGAAGGAGCAGGCCAGGGCCGCGGGTACGAACTAAAGGGATTAAAAAACGAACCCCGTGCGAACTGCCGGACGCGCGAACTTGAAGCCGTCGGGGCCAACGGTATAGAGGTAAATGTTCGGAATGAGCGGATCGCCGCTGATGTTAAAGGCGAACTGACCGACGAGCGTCGTAAACGTGCCGCCCTCTTGCAACGAGAGAAGCAGCGAAGAGCGCGACGTCGCGCGGCCGCGTTGCGCGGCCGCGATGAGGAGCTGTGCGGCTGCGTACCCAAAGGCTGATTGCGTCGTGATTTGGCTGACCTCGCGCTCGAAATCCGTGACGAGTTGGATTGCGCTGGGAACCCTATCGATCGGCGGCATCGGAGAGCCGACGTAGGCGCCGTCAAGCGTCTTGGCATAAGTCGCAATCGTCTCCGAGTTATAGAATCCATCGGCGGCTCCGAAATCGCCGGTGTAGCCGGCCAACCGCAGCGCGTCGGCAACCGGCCCCAGCTCGGCGGTCTTTCCGGCGAGAAAGACGTAGCTCGGCGAACGATCGAGCACCGTTCGCGCCGCCTGGGCCGGATCGGTCCGTTCGATCGGAAAAAGCAAAACGTCTGCAGCATGCCGATCCGCTTTTGCCTGCTGCACGAAGCCGCTCGCGACTTCAAAACCGTAGTCGCCGTCGAACGCGATCGCGATCGCCGACACGCCCCGCTTGCCCTCGAGTGCGGCGTTCGCGAAGAGCCGTCCGGACGAGCTGTCTTTTGCCGGCAGCCGGTAAACGTTGTGATAGCCGCGCTTGGTTACGGCATCCGCGGTAACGGTGGGAACGATCACGGCGAAGCCCACGTTCGCGTACCGTGAGAGCGCGGCCAGCGTCATTGGGGCCGTTAGGTTTCCGATCATTCCTATGACGGTGAAATCGGCGGCGGCGACGTTGGCATTCGAGGCCGCAAGTCCCGGATCGTTGCGGTCGTCGAGTGGCCGGAGGCCCCACACGTTTGAGATAGGAGCGTTGAAGCGATTCGTTTCGTCGACCGCGGCCTGCACGCCCTTGACGACTTCCTGGCCGTACTTTCCGAGCGGGCCCGAGAGCGTAACGTTGACGGCGATCGTCAGCTGCTGCAAGTACTGCTGCGGGCCCTGGATCGGCTGTAGCGGGATCACCTGCGCGGCCGATGGCGTTGCAATGCCGCCTGCGACGGCCGCAGCAGCAGCGGTGATGAAGCGGCGCCGCTTCACACGTAGCCGCCGACGGTCGTGATGAGGAAGAAGACCGAGAACGTCATGTTCGAGATAAAGACGCGTTCGTTGACCACGAAGAGATTGGCCCCGCTGCGAAAGAGATGTTGTTCGTACATAATGAGTACCGCGACTGAGAGCACGCCGAGAAAGTACGCGGGCCCTGCGCCGGCGAGCACGCCAGCGCCGGCTAAGAGCAGCAGCATTCCCACGTGCAGCACGATCGGGAGCACGCGACCGCTCGCCTCACCAAAGCGTACCGGGAGCGAACGAATGCCTTGCGCTTCGTCCACTCCAAGATCCATGAGCGCGTAGATGATGTCGAACCCGGCGACCCAAATGGTCACCGCGCCGAAGAGCAGGATTGCGGGGAGCGTGATTCGCCCTGCGATGCCGATGTAGGCCCCCAGCGGTGCGAGCCCGTCGACCGCGCCAAGCACGAAGTGCGTCATCCAGGTAAAACGCTTGCAGAGCGGATAGGTCAGCAGTAGCAGGACCGCAAGCGGCAGCAACTTGACGCAGAGCGGATTGAGCATCCAGGCGGCCCAGAGGAGCAGCGCGAGTCCCACGGCGCTCGCCCACAGCATCGTCGCTGGTGCAAGTGTCCCGCTCGCGAGTGCGCGCCGTGCCGTTCGCGGATTGCGTGCGTCGATCTCGCGATCCAGAAAACGATTCGCCGCCATCGCCGCAGTGCGCGCGCCCAAAACGGCCAGCGTGATCCATCCCAGTGCAGCGGGTGCGGGGAATCCCGCGGGCGGCCAATATCGCGCCGACGTAAGCAAACGGCAGCGCGAAAAGCGTGTGTTCGATGCGAATCTCGCGCAGGAAGAGAGCGAGGAACCTCACCGCTCGTATTCGCTGGAGCGCAGAAGTCGAGCGTAGGCCTGGGGTCCCTGTCCCGACCAGTCGTCCGGATGCAATGCGCGCTCGATTCGATCCAGCCCGTATGCGTGCCAGCGCTCGCTGACGAGGCGGCGTGTCTCGGCGTCCATGACCATCTCTGGCGGCCAGGCGCGCGTATAGCCTTCCGACGCATCTTTGCGCGTCGCATCGATGCCGATCTTTGTGCCGTAGGCGACGTTGTACGAGCCGTGATCGAGATCGTCGACGGGGCCGGGCATCGTGACGACGTCGCGCTCGGGAGCCAAGTTATTGAGGACGAACCACGCTACTGCGCGCGGATCCCCAACGTCGATGTCGGAATCGACGACGATCAAGACGCGCGTCAGCATCATCATGTGACCGAGTCCCCAGAGCGCATTCATCACCTTTTTCGCGTGGCCCGGATAGGATTTACGGATCGAGACGAGCGCGAGATTGTGAAATCCGCCTTCGACCGGCAGGTTCATGTCGACGACTTCGGGGAGCATCGGCTTGCAAAATCGGCAAGAAAAATGCGTTCCGTCGCTTTTCCGAGCCATGCGTCTTCCATCGGCGGTTTACCGACGACGGTCGCGGCGTAAACCGGATTGCGGCGGTGCGTAATGCAGGTAACGTGAAAGGTTGGGTAGCGATCCGCCGGGCTGTAGACGCCGGTGTGATCGCCGAAGGGTCCCTCGATGCGAAGATCGTCGTTGTCGACGTAGCCTTCGAGGACGAACTCGGCCTCGGCGGGCACCATGAGATCGACGGTCTTTGCGCGCACCAGCTCCACGGGCTTGCCGCGCAGCAATCCGGCGAAGGCAAACTCGTCGAGCAGCGGCGGCAATGGGGCGGTGGCCGCGTAGGTGAGCGCCGGTTCGGTGCCGATCGCGACGGCTGCGGGGATTTTCGCGCCCCATGCATCGGCGTGCGCGCGGCCATGCTTGTGGCGCTGCCAGTGCATCGCCGTTTCGGTTGCACCGAAGACCTGCATTCGGTACATTCCGACATTGAATCGATGCGTCCGTGGGTCTTTCGTGATCACCAGCGGCAGCGTGATGAACGGTCCAGCGTCGAGCGGCCAGGTCGTGAGGACGGGGAGCTTGGTGAGATCCGGCGGCCTCACAACGATGTCGTGAACGCTTCCCGTGCGAACGATCTTCGGAATGGCATGCGCGAGCGGAGCGAGCCGCAACGCGCCGCGAAGCTTCCCGACCAGCGATCCCTCCGGCGGCGCAATATCGAGCAGCTTGCGGACACGCGCCCCGACATCGTCGAGGTTTGCCGCGTCGAGCGCGATCGCCATCCTTCGGTGCGTCCCGAACTGATTGGTAAGAACCGGAAAGCTCGAACCCTTGACGTTGGAGAAGAGCAAGGCCGGTCCGCCCGCCTTGACGACGCGATCGGTGACCTCGCTGATCTCGAGCCGCGGATCGACGCTCGCGCCGACGACGTGAAGCTCGCCGGCCTTGCGCAATGCATCGATGAACTCCGATAACGACGCATAGGGCATGGCGTGCTGACTTACGCGTTAGGGGAGCGAGAGACCCCCGCCAATTACTCCTTGTGGGCTGGAATCGCCGCGACGAAGCGCGCACCGCCGGAAGGCGCCTCACCGACCGTCACGGCGCCGTCGTGCGCGCTCGCGATCCAGCGCACGATCGCGAGGCCGAGACCCGTGCCGGCCCCGTCGTTCGAGCGCCGATAGAAACGTTCGAAGATGCGTTCGCGCTCTAGCGGCGGAATGCCGTCGCCGTCGTCGTCAATCGACGATTTCGCAGAGCCGGCCATTGCGCCGCGAGGCGATGGCGACGTTTTCGCGGGCGTGGCGAATCGCGTTATCGAGAAGGTTGCGTGCGAGCTCGCGCAGACGCCGCTCGTCGCCGTCGACGATCGCGCTTGCAGGAGAGCTCTTCAGACGTATCCCGCGCGCCGCCGCGATCGGCTCCGTCTCACGCGAACAGCTTGCGACGACCGCGCCGAGATCGACTGGCTCGCAGTGAAGCGCACGGCGTGCCGGATCGCGCGCGAGCGTTAGCAGGTCCGTGACGACCGCCGAAGCTTCGAACGCGCTGCGCGCAATCGCCTCGAAGGCTGCTCGGTCTTCCACTGCGGCTCCGGCGCGCGCCGCCTGCGCGATCGCTGCGATCGCTGCAAGCGGAGAGCGCAGCTCGTGTGCGGCGTCCGCCGCGAAAATGCGTTCGCGCTCGGGCGCCGCCTCGAGCGGCGCGATCGTCGCACGAGCGAGAACGTACGAAGAGAGCGCGACGATTACGACAAGCGGAGCGTCGATCGCGGCGAGCGTCACGATCACATGCCGCATCGCGGTCGTCAGCGCACTCGTGGCGTATGGGGTACCGAGCGCGGGGGCGAGCAGCGAACCATACTCGCGAGCCATGAACGCATACGCTCCCGCGTTGAGCGCCAAGAGCACGCAGACGAAGATGCCGAGATAGAGTCCTGCTGCGCGAGCGATCAGCCTATTTTTAAGCGATATCCGATACCCCAGACCGTTTCGATGACGCCGCTGGCTCCCAGCCCCTTGAGCTTTCGTCGAAGTTGGCTCACGTACACGTCGACAATATTGCTGGAACCCTCGAAATCATAATCCCAAATGCGCTCGACGATTTGCGTGCGAGAGAGCGCGATCCCGACGTTGCGCGCGAGAAACTCCAAAAGGCGAAACTCCGTCGCGCCTAAGACGACCGGTTTGCCGTCGTAGCTGACGCTACGCCCGGCAAGATCGATGCGCAGAGCTCCGACTTCGACGACACCGAGCACCGGCCGATCAGCGCGGCGCAGAATCGCTGCGATTCGGGCAATGAGCTCCTCCTCGACGAACGGCTTGGCGAGGTAATCGTCGGCACCGCAGCCGAGCCCTGCGACGCGATCTTCCACGGCATCCCGCGCCGTGAGCATGAGGATCGGGGTCTGCACGCCCTCGGCCCGGGCGCTGCGCGCCAGCGCGAAGCCGTCGATGCCCGGCAAACCGACGTCGATGACGGCGGCGTCGTAACAGCGGCGCAAGAGATGATCGAGACCGGCCTCGCCGTCCGTGACGACGTTTGCAGCATACTGTCGCGCCTCAAGCATCGCTCGTATCGATTCGGCCACCGGCACGTTATCCTCGACAACCAACACTCGCATAAAGACCTAGTTCTGCAACGGGCCGGGAAACGCTATTGTCAGCGCTCCGCTGAGGTACGGATGCTCTCCGGGCGGTTGCACCTCTTGCATGAGGACGCGAACGGGTGCGATTTGCACCGCGGCATAGTAGACGAAATCGCGGTTGATGAACGGATTCGCGTAGGCATCGTAGCGTATGCCGAAATAGGCATGCGGGATAGGATAGTACTTGAGCCGCGCGTACCCCCCCGGGAGTGCTGATTTGTCAAAAAGCCGTCCGCGTCGTGGTCGTTGCCATACCACTGCTCGGCCTGAAAGTCGAGATCACCGTAGCTGGCATGCGCGAGCAGACCGTAGCGTTCGTAGAGGTCGGCGAACGGAAGCCGGCCAGTGGGCAGAACTCCGAGCGTTCCGCCGAGTGCCGTCGCGCCGAGGTCGAACTCAGCTCTTATTCGTTTGCGCGAGCGTATCGCGCAGCCATACGCTCGTTTCGGGGCTTTTCATCCAGGTGAACTCTCCCGTAGGGACGGGTTTGCCGCCGTACGCCGAGCCTGCATAAAAGCCGAAGTCGACGACGACGTCCGCGCGCAGTTTGCCGAACGTGCGCTCGGCCATGAGGCCCCAGCGTGGCGACGAGAGCGGCAGATTGTTCAAACCGACGTGCGCGCCATAGTAGCCGTATTGCTCGAGGTCGTCAAGACGTTGGCCCGGCGACTGCGCGAGCGGAAGCTCGAAGAGGCCGCCGCGGTAGAGCGTCTGCGTATGTTCGTTGTATCCGGCGCCAAAGAGCAAATAGGTTGCTGCCGGTCCGCCGCCCGCGCCGAAGTTGTAATGAAGATAGGCCGTGATGGGGCCAATGTTTCCGCTGCCCAGCAAGATGCCGCCGGGGGTGAATTCGCGCGTATCCGGTGCGGGATGCTCGTCGTACTCCAACTGATAGCGGATCGCAAAGATCGTCGTGCCGTGCTCGGGAAGGGGCAAGCGATAGCCGTGCGAGCGGAAGTAGTTGCCGAAGGCGTTGAGCTCCGGGAGCACGCTGTGGCACTGGCCGCATTTGAAATGGTAGCGTTGCGCGAAGATGGGAATCGCGCGCGCCGGGCGTCGACCCCAACGCGACGAAGAGGAGTGCAAGCGCGGCCGCGGCGAGCTTACTGCGCAACGATCGCGGCTCGCATCGGTGCGCCGTAATGGAAGAAACAGCCGAAGAGATACGTACCGGGTTGATCGGCGGTAATCGTCTGCGACGATGCCGTTCGCTTGCAGTGCGCCGCTGGTAAATCCCCCCGAAAGCGTGGTGCCCTTCTGCTGTAGCGCGGAGCCGTTGAACGGCGAGCCGGCCGGGAACGTCGTTGCACCTGGAATCGCCGTGGCCGTGTTCGCGAAATTATCGAGGTTGACGAAATGAATCTGCGTTCCGACGGCGACGGTCGTGACGGCCGGTGAGAAGCCACCGGCCTCGCCGTACGGCGTCTGCGTTGCCGCGTACTGGGTGAGGCTGACATCGATGGTCACGCCGCCGCTTCCACCGGAGGAGGTCGGAATGCCGCCCGCCGTACAGGCGCCGAGTAGCGAGCGCGATTCCGGTGAAGAAGCGTCGGATCATCGCACCGCCACCGTTCGCGCATCGCGCACCGCGTCGACGACCGCATCGCTCAGCGCGCTCGATGCGAGCATCGTTTGCGCGAGCTCACCGTTGCGTTGAGGACGTAAACGAACGTCGTGTGCTCGTCGCGATAGCCGCGGCGTCCTTCGACCGAAACTGACGCCGAAGCGACCCATGATCGCATGGACGTCGGAGACGCGGCCGCTCGCGAGAAGCCAGTATCGGGGATTTGCCTGGAAGCGTTGCGCGAGCTCGCGCATCGTGGTCGGCGAATCGTGCTCGGGATCGAGCGTGATCGTCAGCAATCGCGCGGCGAGATGCGCGCGCTCGATTCGGCGCGCCGCGTCCGCGAACTGCGCGTTGATCAGCGGGCACGCGTCGGTGCAGTGCGCCGAAACGAACGTCACGACGAGTGGTTCTCCGCGCAGCGACGCAAGCGTGAAGGAGTGCCCGCGCTGATCGATCAGATGTGCGCTCCGCGCCGCGCTGCGGAAATTCGCGGCGCAGGCACGACGGCGTATCCGCCCGGTCCCGGTGATGCGGTCGGCCCCGGCGTCGCGCCGGCGACGACCTGGATCACGTCGCGCATGTTGAATTCGATGTAGTGATAGAGCAGCCGATCAGATAGATGCCCGGGTTTGAGAGCGTCACCGTCACGGAGGCGCCGGGGTTGAGCGAGCCGCTCGCATAGTTTGCGCCCAATACGCCGTTTCCGCTAGGAGAGAACGACAGGCTTGGATTTTTTGGCCAGTGAGGAGGCGGACCGTTCGACGTTCCGATGACATTGAGCGTGTGCGGTGTGGTCGAAGAGAGATTCTCAATCGTAATCTTTGCGCCGGGAGGAAATGCCAGGACCTGCGAGGTTTGCTCCTGCGTGTATCCGCTGATGGTTCCCCAGACCGGATCGTGCTCGACGCCGATCTTTCCGGTCGGTATCGCGACGCCGATCGCAGCGGAGGGAAGCGGCGATGGCGAGGCTCCTCCGCCGCTTCCGCCGACGTTCCCTAAACCGCCGCCGTTGGTGCACGCCGCGACGACGAGAACCAACGCCGCGCCGAGCCAAGGTGCATGTCCGCCTCGTTTCATCGTGCCGGCGGAGCGGTGGCCTGCGGTCCGGGAGTTGCGCCGTTCGCGACGACGAGTACGTCGTGCATGCCCTCACTGTAGTGGAAGTGACAGCCGATGAGGTAAATTCCGGCCTTCCCAAGCGTGACCGTAACCGACGAGCCCCAATCGATTGGTCCGCTAGCGTAGCCTTTTTTGAGCTTCCCGCCCGTAGGATTCAACGGCAGGTTCGGATTGGACGGAAAGTTTGCCGGTGGACCCTTGATCTTTTTCACGACGTCGAGCGTATGAGTGATGCTCGACGAGATGTTTCTGATCGTGATCTTCGTGCCGGGCGCGAAGCCGAGCGCCTGTGAAAACTGCTGTTGGGTGAAACCGCCGAGCGTTGCGCTCCAGTGCGGATCGTCGATCGTGCCGAGGCCTTCCTCGGGGAGCTCTTCGCTGATGGTGCCGCTGCCCCGTGCACCCCGCGGATTCGTCGCCGTGATCGTCAGGTCGGGCATCCCAGGAAGAGCGTAGGTGACGCTGCTTGGCGCGGCCGTCCCGCCGGAATGGCCTGCGCATGCCGCGAGAGCGGCGGCCGCACAAGCCACGACGAGTGCCGCTGATCGTCTTAACATGGAACCTCCAGAGAGCGTAAGCTGCACTGAGCCTAATGTGCGAGTATGAAGAAAGTGTAAAGTACGCGGAGCGTTACCGGCTCCGAGGCCCTTTGATTGAGTCACGCATCGCTGAGGCAATGTTCTGCAGGGCCGGATCGCCGGCAGCGTCGAGGGTCGCTCGAGCGAACTCGTCGCGCGCCTTGGCGTGCTCTCCCTCTCGAAGCAGAACGACGCCGAGCGCGAATCTCGCGCGTGCGTACGCTGGAGCCAGCGAGAGCGCGGCTGCGAAATTCGCGTTCGGCCGCGTCGTAGCGACCCAGGCGTTCTTCGGCCAGCGCGAGATCGTAATGGGCGACCGCGTACGAGGGATTGGCGTGAAGAAGTTTGCCGAAATCTTCCCGTGCGGTCGCGGCGTCGCCACTGCTGCAGTGCGACGATCCCGCGCGAGTAGAGCGCCCGCGCCGACTCCGGCGCGAGCGTTACGTAACGATCGGCAATTCTTCGTGCTTCTCGCAAGTCGCCACGCGCGATGTCAACCGAGACGAGGTTTGCCATCGCCGCAAGAAAACCGGGATCGAGCGCGATCGCGCTGCGCAACTCACGCGCCGCATCGTCGTTACGCTGCAGATTCGCGTATGCAATCGCGAGATCGTAATAGGCAGTCGAGCCCTGTGGTTCCGCCGGGCCAAGCGCGACGATGCGTTCGAATTCGGCGGCCGCCGCCTTCCACTCGCCTCGGGCTTCGGCATTGAGCCCAAGCGTGAAACGCTCTTCGATTTCCCGCCGCACGGCCAGCGCTTGCAGCGCGGGTACGTTGGTCGTTCGCGGTGCCGGGGTCGATGTCGAATAAGTCTGCGCTACTCCGAGAGTCGCCGTGGCGGGGGTGAGCAGGGCGACGAGAAGCAGAACCCGCATCGGTCACGGAGTGGTTGGGTCAGGGGGTAGTTCGGCTTGGCGCCACGGCGCGGCCGCCGCGGCTCGTTCGGGCTTGCATGCCCATCCAACCCTTCCGGCCGAGGTAATCGGGCCGAGAAGCGCCGGCGCGGCCGAGGCCGTCAGTGCCCCGGAGAGCAGATCCTCTAGCGAAGCTGCGCCGGCAACCGCGAAGCGGCCGGAGCCAAAAAAGGCGCCGGCCAGAAGAGCGGCCGCTAGGAAGCGTAGGAGATGGGTTCTTGACACTCCTTACATCATAGCCGAAAGTCTAAAGAATCCGTGAATCGCACGCTCGATTGCGCCGCGGCGCTGCCTTTGCTTCTGCTCGTGGCGACGCCGGCGCGGGGGCAAGCTCCGCTGGTAGTCGGGTCCGTTCGGGACCAGCACGGAACGCGCGATCGTCGGGGCGATCGTCGTGGGTCGAGGCGCTTCGGGGGGAGCGGGTTACCACCACGACCGACGCCGGCGGCACGTTCGCCCTTCACGCTGGCGGTATCGTTGCGGTTCGAATTACCTGCCGCTACTGCGAGAGCGCGTTGGTCGCGGTAAAGCCCGGCCAACCGGTCGTAGCAATCGTGCGGCGCTACGACTGCGCTTGCCGACGATGCTCCGTCGCCCGCCGATTTGGAGAATCTGCCCTACGCCCACGTCGAATCGTCGATCGCGCTTCGCCCATTTACGCTGTTGGCGCAGAGCAGCGCGCCCTACCCCGGCTCCGTTCTGAGCGACCGCGGGCTCTCGTCGAGCGGCTCGCTGCTCATCGACGACGGAGCGGCCGAATTACGACATCGTCACGGGCGAATCACCGTACGCCTTCATACCCGCGCAGTACGAGCAAAGCGCCCTCGTGCGCGATGCAACGAACGCCTACGCGTACGGCGATCAAGCAGGCGGCGGTATCGTGGAACTCACCCCTTTCACCAACGGATCGAATGCGGAGATCGCGACGATCGGCAGCGACACGATCGCGCGCGCGCAAGTCGGATCGGATTCGTCAGCCGTCGCCGTCGGTTCGTTCAGCAACGACGAAGAGTCGCGTCAGCGCGGCGACCTCTTCGCGAGCTGGCCGTTGGGCGCGCAAGAATCGCTGACGGTAACCGGCGGCAGCGAGCAAGGACGAGAGTACGAGTCGCCGGGTTCGGCGTTTGCGGGCAGCTTTTCGTTTGCCGATGCAGCGTTTAGCGATCCTCAGGCGCTCAATTTAACCGTAACCGCAGTGATGGATCGCGGCGATTACGAAACGAGCAGCAGTCCGCTTAGCGCCTACGAATCCCCGGCCAGCGTGGCATGGTCCGATTCGGGTTTCGATGCAGCCATTCACTCGAGTGGACCCGATCGATCGGATTTGTCGAGGTTGGCCTGCGTTCGTCAACGGGCTTCTACGATGCCGCAAGCATTGCCATACGATCGTGCCGCGCGTTGGTGCGATGCTCGACCAAACGCGCGCCGACGCCGGCCTCGAGGCGAGCGGAAACGACTACGACGTAACCGCGGCAGTCGGTGCCTTTTGGTTCGACTACGCCGGTGGCACCTACGGCGTCTCGCAGCCGGCAAGAACCGCGCTTGCCGTGCCGTCGCTCGAGGCGCAACTCTTTCCGAACGGCAAGTGGAGCGTGAATCTCCAGGGGAGCGGCTCGTTTACGTTACCCACGTTCGTCGATCAATATCTTTACGCCGACGGTCAGGCGATGCCCGTTGCAATCCAGCGCAACGCGTTACAGGCGGCCGCATTGACCTACACGGACGACGCGCGCGTTCGCGTTTCGTTCGAGCAGGCATCGGAGAACGTCAGCGGCGCGTCATCGGGCAGGATTACCTCGACGGGATTCTCGGCGATCTGGCAGGTCGCGCCGGCGATTTCGCTGCGAGCGTGGACGATGCACGTCACCGATACCGCGCCGCTCTACGCGGGAGCGGATTCCGTACGACGGCGCTGCGCCGACCGTGAATGCTTTCTGGCTAACGTACGACACCGGCAGCGCGGTGCGAGCCGACCTCATCTATCGTCGAGACCTGCTCAACGCAATGCCGTTCTACCATGTCGACGGCGCGATCTCCGGAGCCGATTGCGAACCGATTGCGCTGGTACGCCGGCGCCGAAGACCGAATGCACCGAACCTTTGTCGATCTCGGTCTTCGTTTCGCCGGCCGTTAGCCTGGAGCGCTACTCGTCGTCCCGGCGGCCGTGGGCGGCCGCCGCCGCCGGCGCGTCGGCGGTGCACCGGGGCTCCCGGCACCGATTCCAGAGTCATGCTGCCTCGCGCGGCAGCGCGCGGTCCGCGCGAGCTATAGTCGCCGTTGCCCGAAACGCCGCCCAAGAGCGCCTTGCGCGAGAGATTGATGCGTCCTTGGCCGTCGATTTCCATGACCTTGACCATGATCTCGTCACCCAGCTTGACGACGTCTTCCACCTTTTCGACGCGCGTCGGCGCAAGTTGGCTGATGTGGACGAGTCCCTCCTTACCGGGAAGGATCTGCACGAACGCGCCGATGGTGATAATGCGCGTGACGGTGCCGCGATAGGTTTCGCCGACGACGACTTCTTTGGTGAGGTTTTCGACGATTTGTTTGGCCTTGTCGCCGGAAGCGCCGTCGAGCGACGTGATGTAGACGCTGCCGTCGTCCTCGATGTCGATCTTCTCGACACCGGTATCGGCGATGATTTTGTTGATCACCTTTCCGCCGGGACCGATGACGTCTTTGATCTTGGCGGGATCGATCTTGACCACGATCATGCGCGGAGCGTACGGCGAGAGCTGCTCGCGCGGCGCCGCGATGGTTTCGGCGAGCTTATCGATGATCGCGTGACGCGACTTGCGCGCCTGCGACATCGCTTCGCGCATGATCTCGATCGTGACGCCTTGCACTTTGATGTCCATCTGAATCGCGGTGATGCCTTTCTTGGTACCCGCGACTTTGAAGTCCATCTCGCCCAGCGCATCTTCGAGACCCTGAATGTCGGTGAGAATCGCGTACTTGCTGCCTTTGAGAATCAAGCCCATCGCTACGCCGGCGACGTGCTCGCGGATGGGAACGCCGGCATCCATCAGCGCGAGCGTCGATCCGCAGACCGAGGCCATCGAAGACGATCCGTTCGACTCGAGTACCTCACTCATCAGGCGAAGCGTGTACGGAAACTCGTCCTTCGGCGGAAGGACGGGCACGAGCGCGCGTTCGGCGAGATGACCGTGACCGATTTCCCGACGACCCGGACCGCGCATCGGCCGCGTCTCACCGACCGAATAGGGCGGAAAGTTGTAGAAGTGCATGTAGCGCTTGTTTTCGAGATCGACGATGCCGTCGAGCCGCTGGGCGTCGCTCGTCGAGCCGAGCGTTGCGGCGGTGAAGACCTGCGTCTGGCCGCGCGTAAAGATGCCCGACCCGTGCACCCGCGGCACGTAGTGCACCTTGCACCAGATCGGACGAACTTCGTCGGCTTTGCGGCCGTCGGGGCGAACTTTCTCGTCGACGACCATCGTGCGAAGCTCGTCTTCCTCCATGGTCTTGATGATCTTATGGAACTCTTTGCCGGTAGCGGGGAACTCGAGCAGCGCTTTAATGGAGTCGTCTTTCTTGCCGCAGCGCGACAGCGCTTCGTCCACGCTCAGCGCATTGAAGGCCGCTTCGCGCTTCTGTTTGTCGACCGTACGCATCGCTTTGGCGACGTCTTTCGCAAACGCCTTGCGTACCCAGCGCTCGAGCTCGGGGTCGACCTTCGCGACCGGATACTCGCGTTTCGCTTTGGCCGCCTTAGAGGCGAGTTGTTCGATCGCCGTGATGATTTTGCGAATCTCGCCGTGCGCGAACTCGACGGCGCCCAGGAAATCGTCTTCGGTGATTTCGTTTCCGCCGCCCTCGACCATCATGACGGCATCGGCGGTGCCGGCGATGACGATGTCCATGCCGCCGCTTTCGTACTGCGGCAGCGTCGGATTGCAAATATATTCACCCTGCTCGTCGCGCCCGACGCGCACGGCGGCGATCGTCTTGTCGAATGGAATGTCGCTGAGCGCGAGCGCGGCGCCCGCCGCGCAGATGGCCAGCACGTCGGCGTCGAGTTCCGGATCGATCGAAAGCACGGTCGCGACGATCTGAACGTCGTTGCGAAAACCGTCGGGAAAGAGCGGGCGAATCGGCCGGTCGATTTGACGCGAGCTGATCACGGCGTGCTCGGACGGGCGCCCTTCGCGCTTGATAAAGCCGCCGGGAATTTTTCCGGCGGCGTACATTTTTTCTTCGAAATCGCAGGTGAGTGGGAAGAAGTCGATGCCTTCACGAGCTTTCTCGGAGGCAGTAACGGCGCAGAGCACGACATCTTGATCGCCGTAACGAACCAACGCGGAGCCGTTTGCTTGCTTCGCCAGTTCGCCGGTTTCGATGGTCATCGTGCGCCCGCCGACCGTTAAACTTACGGATTCGGGCACAGTATCTCCTAAATTCTAACTATTTTATTCTGTTATTGACTTATTCACATTCGGCAGGGCCGAGCCGCGACCTGCCCTAAACGGCCACGAATGCCAACCCTCTCCCCCGCGGCTTTGACCGATCTCAAGCTTAAGGCCAACGACGTGCGGCAGGGAATCATTCGATCGCTACTCGCGGCCGGCTCCGGACATTCCGCCGGTCCGCTCGACATGTCCGATGTCTTCACTGCGCTGTACGGTTACTTGATGCGCCACGATCCGGCGAATCCGCAGTGGCCCGATCGCGACCGGCTCGTTCTTTCCTGCGGCCACATCGCGCCGGTGCGTTATTCCGCGATGGCGAATTTCGGATACTTTCCGCTCGACGAGTTGCTGACGCTGCGCAAGTTCGGCACTCGTCTGCAGGGGCACCCCGAACGAGTGCGTTTGCCTGCCGTCGAAACGACGTCCGGTCCGCTGGGCGAGGGCCTCGCGCAGGGAGTCGGCATGGCGCTGGGCGCCAAGATGGACGGCAACGATTTTCGCATCTGGGTCGTCACTTCGGACGCCGAACATCAGTGCGGCCTGCATTGGGAGGCGGTGCTTACCGGCGCGAAATTCGAGCTGGATAACCTCACCGCGATCGTCGATCGCAACTTCATTCAAATCGACGGCAGCACCGAAGACGTGATGCCGCTCGAACCGCTTGCCGAGAAGTACCGGGCCTTCAACTGGGAGGTTCTCGAGTGCGACGGCAACGACATCGCGGCGTTCATCGAGACGGCGCAACGCGCGACTCGCTGCGTCGGAAGACCGCAAGTAATCATCGCGCGAACCGTGCCCGGCAAGGGCGTTTCGTTTATGGAAGGCGACTATACCTGGCACGGCAAGCCGCCGAACGCGCAACAGGCCGAACAAGCGCTGCGCGAGCTTGCAGAACAGCGAGTGAGGATCGCGGCCGAATGGCTAGCGGTACGCGCGTCTTCGGCGGCGCTGCCGCCGCGATGCACTTAGTCGATTATCGCAGCGGAGAAATCAAACAAGTCCCCACGCGCAACGGATTCGGCGAGGGCCTGATCGAAGCCGGTGCGCGCGACCGCAACGTCGTCGGCATCTGCGCGGACCTTTCCGAATCGACGCGCTTCGAGGGCTTTCGAAAGGCGCATCCCAAGCAGTACATCGAGATCGGAGTTTCCGAACAAATGCTCGTCGCGATGGCGGGCGGTCTGGCGGCGGTTGGGAAGATTCCATGGATCGCCAGCTATGCGATGTTCAATCCAGGGCGGTCATGGGAGCAAGTGCGGACCATCATGGCGCTCAACGAAACGAACGTCAAGATCGCCGGCGCGCACGCCGGCGTCTCGGTCGGCCCCGATGGAGCCACGCATCAAGCGATCGAAGACATCGCGATCATGCGCGTCATTCCGCACATGACCGTCGTCGTGCCGTGCGATGCGGTGCAGACGAAGAAAGCTACGCTGGCGCTCTCCGCGATGTGGGGACCCGCCTATCTGCGCTTCGGGCGCGAAAAGTCGGCGGTAGTCACGACCGACGAAACGCCGTTCGAGATCGGCAAGGCGCAGACGTTTCGCGACGGAAGCGACGTCGCGATCGTTGCCTGCGGCATCTTAGTCTACAACGCGCTCGTGGCGGCCGATCGCCTCGCGCGCGAAGACGGCATCGAATGCCGCGTCGTCAACAATCACACCGTCAAGCCGATGGACGAGGCCGCAATCGTCGATGCCGCGCAAAGTTGCGGCGCAATCGTGACGGTCGAAGAGCATCAAAAACAGGCCGGCATGGGATCGCGCGTCGCCGAAGATACTCGCGCAGCGCCATCCGACGCCAATCGAATTCGTCGGCGTCGAGGATCGTTTCGGACAATCGGGCGATCCCGGCGAGCTCATCGAGGCCTACGGCATGGGCGTCACGGCGATCGAAGATGCCGTCCGCCGCGCCTACAAAAGAAAAAAGAAAACTCCAACTTAAAAGAAAGCTTTGACCTACACGATGCGTTGGCGCATCGTGTAGGTCAAAGCAATACTCTTAGCGCCGCAAGCCGAGTTCTGATATAAGGCTGCGGTAGCGGTCGAGATTTTTTGAATGCAGGTAGTTCAGCAGACGGCGTCGCTGGCCGACCTGCAGCAGCAAGCCGCGCCGGCTATGATGATCCTTCTTGTGAACTTTGAGATGCTCGGTAAGCTGATTGATCGAAGCGGTGAGCATCGCGATCTGCACTTCGGCCGATCCGGTATCTTGCGATCCGCGGCCGTACTTGCCGGCGATCTCCGCCTTTTGTTCTTTGCGTGAGCGGCATGAATGAAACTCCTTGGGCAGGATTGTCTCGCTCGGGTACAGTTTCGCTGGACCGTCCCGGCGACCGGCCTAGGATATCAAAGGCCGCCGCCTCCGCGCAAGGTCCGCTAGAATCGCCGCAAAAAAAGCCCGCAGATGGACTTTGGAATACGGGGACGCACGGCGCTGATCACGGGCGGGAGCGCGGGGATCGGCGAGGCGGTCGCGCTCGCGCTTGCGGCTGAGGGCGTAAAGCTGGCGCTGGGCGCGCGCGACGCCGCACGGCTCGGGGCCGTCGCGAGCAAGGCGAAGCAACTCGGGGCCGAGGACGCGCGCGGTTTCGTCCTGGATTTGCAAGATCCGGAATCGATCGCCGCGATGCTCGGAGCAGTGCGAAGCGCCTACGGCGAGGTCGATATCGTGCTCCTCAATGGCGGCGGCCCAAAGTTCGGCCGATTTACGGAGATGACGCTGGCCGATTGGGATGCCGCCTACCGCTTGCTGATGCGCGGCATGCTGTGCTTGCTCGAGTCGCTCGTACCGCCAATGCGCGCGCGCAAATGGGGGCGCATCGTAGCTTTGACCTCGACTTCGGTAAAGCAGCCGATCGATACGCTCGTGCTCTCAAACGCATTTCGCACCGCGCTGGTCTCGGCGTTGCGAACGCTCGCCGTCGAAGTTGCGCGCGATGGCGTTACCGTCAACTGCATCGCGACCGGTCGCGTCGAAACCGCCCGGCTGCGCGCGCTCTATCAGGACGACGAGCACAAGCTTCAAGAAGCGGCAAATGACGTGCCGATCGGTCGCATCGCGACGCCTGCCGAGTTTGCGCCGATGGTCGCTTTTCTCTGCAGCGAGCCTGCGAGCTACGTTACCGGCCAGACGATCTCGGTTGACGGTGGACTGACGCGAGGGTTGTTCGGCTGAGCGCCTGTACGACCGGGCACGAGCAAGGTGCGCTAGGGACCGGCGCGAATCACCGGGCCGATATGCAGGGAGTAGAAGGTAAGCGCGTCGCCGCTCTCGTCGGCGACGGATTCGAGGAGATCGAGCTGGCAGAGCCTCGGCGGGCACTCGAAGAGGCCGGTGCGATCGTGACGGTCGTCGGCACCGACGAACGGTCGCGTCAGCGTATTCGTGGAAAGCGCGGACTCGACGACGGGCAGAGCCTGCGAGCTGAAGAGCTCGTGGCCGATTGCACCGCCGAAGATTTCGACGCGCTGCTGATCCCGGGAGGCACCTCGCCCGACCGAATTCGAACCGATCGCGAAGTACAGCGTTTCGTGCGCGAGTTCGACACGCTCAAGAAGCCGATGTTCTCGATCGGCCACGGCGCGCAAGTTCTTATATCCTCGCAAATCGTGCGCGGGAGGCAGATCACCGGCGTGCATTCGATCGCCGACGACATTCGCAATGCCGGCGGGCTCTACCGGGATCAGCCGACCGTTACGGATTCCAATTGGGTCTCGACGCGCGGCAGCGACGACCTCCTCGCAATTCAATCGCGCGATGTTGGAGAAGCTCGCGACCGCCATACCGGCTCAAATCGGATCGTAGCGCGCGAGCGCTTCGCCGTATTGGCGCAGAGCGAAAAACGCAACGATCGCACAAAAGGCGACCTCGACGAGAACGGATCGTGCCTCGAGCGCGAGGACGTAGGCCGTGCCGCTTGCTGCGGCGGCAAGCACGACGTAGAGCGTACGCGCAGTGCCTCGACGAATCGTTGCCGATAGAGCGATCAGCGTAGCGGAGACGACGGCAGCAAGCGCGATGAGCAGGGTCAGCGCCACATCGGGAGCGCCGCGCAGAAGTTGCGCGCCGGCGTAGACGAGGGTCGCGAGGACGGCGGCGACGCACGGAACGAACGCCTTCGCCCGAGCCAGCTCGCGGCCGAAGAGCGGCGCGCTTTGCTCGCATCGGTCGAGATGCGGGTGGAGTCCTGGGCTCTGCGCGAGAGCCAGTCCGATGCCGATCAACGAGCAGAGAAAGAGCGGAGCGGCGAAGCCGGCAGGCTGGACGAGTCCGGCGACAAACGCGACGGCGCACGAGTAGAAGACGACCTGCCGCTGCGCGTAGAGGCGCGCACGAAGAACGGCTCCCAGCGTTCGCGCGGTCACGATTGGGTTGCCCGTAAGAGGCCGGCGCCGCTCGGCGAAAAGGCTCGCGACGCGGCGGCGTCGGTGTGAGTCGAAAGGAGCGCACGTTCCGCGACGACGTCGAGGATGAGCGGCGCGTAGGCGGGCTGGGGCCGGTCGAGCACGATCAATTTCGGCATTCCGATCAATGCACCGATCAGCGGATACGCGAAGGCTTCGTGCATGCCTGCCAGACGCTTGCGCAACACCCCGGCATGCGCGTGCGCACGTCGCGGCTCGATGTTCCACAATGCGGCCCGATAGTCGACGTAGCGACGGAACTCATCCTCGTCCAGCGGAAACGCCTCATGCGGCACCAAAGCCGCGACGCGTTTGCACGCGACGGATTGGACCCGCGGATCGTAATCGTCGATCAGCACGCAGCCGCTCGATGCCTTCACGATGCCGGTAGCCAGCAGCGCGACGATCGCGGCTTCCGCCGGCGACGCATACTGCAGCGCGGCACGCTCTCCTTGGCGAAGATCGAGCGTCACCGGACCGGCTTGGCCGGTGCCGCTTGCAAACATCGCGTTTCGCATACGCAGGAGAGGCATCGGGCAGTATCATTCGGCGGCTTGAGCTAACTCCACTACACCTTCATGCTTTCTAACACCGAAGTCGCGCAGAAACTGCTCGAAATCCGCACGCTCATGGAGATGGCGGGCGAGTCGTTCTACAAGTACATGGCGTACGAGAGGGCCGCCGCGTCGGTCGAGAACGCGCCGCCCTTAGCCGATCTTGGTTGCCGCGGACGAGCATCTCAAACTCCCCGGCGTCGGGAAGTCGATTGGCGCCGCGATCGAACAGCTCGTGCGTACCGGAAAAACCGAACAGCTCGAACAGCTCTACGAGCGCTTTCCGCCGACGCTGCTGGAGGTGCTCGGCGTGAGCGGCATCGGAACGAAGACCGCGGCATGCTCTTCGCGGAGTACGGCATAGCCTCGCTGGCCGATCTGGAAGCCGCGATCGCCGCCGGAACGCTCTCGGGCGTGCCGCGCTTGGGAAGCAAGACGATCGAAAATTGGCGGCGCGGCATTCTTGCCTATCGAGGACGCCAACGCCGTACGCCGCTCCCGCAAGCACTGGCAATCGCGCGCGAAGCAATGGACTACGTCCGCGAAGGACCGCCGCTCGAGCGGCTCACGTGTCGCGGGAAGTCTGCGCCGCGCCGAAGTCACGGTCGGCGACATCGATCTCGTCTGCACGTCGCACCATGCTGCCGACGTCATCGCGCACTTCACCGCCTGGACCGCGTGCGCAGGCCGTGCTTGCAGAAGGGCCGACGAAGGCGAGCATCTGGCTTCCGGGCGGCCTGCAAATCGATCTGCGCGTGCTGCCCGACCATCTGTATGGAAACCTATTGCAACATTTCACCGGATCGCGCGAGCACAACATCAAGCTGCGCGAATACGCCGTACGTGCCGGTCTGCGCGTCAGCGAGAACGGGATCTTAAACCTCGAGAACGGCGAGGTGATAACGTGCACGGAGGAAGCCGGCGTCTACGCCGCGCTGGGCATGCAATACGTTCCGCCGGAACTGCGCAGCGGACTCGACGAGATCGAGCTCGCTCGCGACGGCGCGATCCCCGATCTCGTCGAAGCCGACGACCTTCGCGGCGATTTCCACATGCACACCGTCTGGAGCGACGGCGACGACAGCCTTGACGCGATGATCGCTGCCGCCGCGGCGCGCGGTTACGAGTATCATGCGATCAGCGACCACTCGCACGGGCGCGGGCGCCGCTTCGGCCTCGATCCGAGCAAGCTGCTCGAACAGCGCGCACTTATCGAAGACGCTGGGCGAGCGACACGGAATCCGTACGCTCTGTGCGAGCGAAGTCGACATCCTGCCGGACGGCTCGCTCGATTTCGACGACACCGTGCTGGCGAAGCTCGACCTCGTCATCGGTTCGGTGCACATCGCGACGAATCAATCGCGCGACGAGATGACGGCGCGCCTCATTCGCGGCCTGCGAGAACCCCTACGTGACCATCGTCGGACATCCGACCGGGCGCCGCTTCGATGCTTCGACAGGCTCGGCACAGGCTGCCGGATACGAGTTCGATTACGACGCCGTCTTCGCGGCGGCCGCGCGCACGGGACCGCGCTCGAGATCGACGGGCAAGCGGCACGGCTCGACCTTCCGGCACCGCTAGCGCGCAAAGCGAAGGCGTTTGGCGTGACGTTTGCGCTCGACAGCGACGCGCATCGCACGCGCGATTTGGGCGCGATCGAGTTCGCGGTCGGTCAGGCCCGGCGCGCCGGTTTGGTAAGAGCCGACGTCCTCAACGCTCATCCGTTGGAGTACGTGCGGGCCTTCGTCGCGCGCAAACGCGAAGCGGCATGATCGCCGGCGCGCGCCTCGCCGGGCCCCGGCGCGAAACGGGGCGCGATAGATCGCCGCTGATCTTCGTGCACGGCGTCGGCTCGACGGCCGCGATCTGGGATTATCAGCTCGCGCCGTTCGGCAACGATTCGTCTCTGCGCGGCGATCGAGCTGCGCGGCAACGGAACGCACAAGCCCGATCCGGATCCGGCGCTGATCACGCGGGCGGGTTTCGCCGACGACGTGCTGGCGGTCGCCGACGCGCTGGGCTTCGAGCGCTTCACGATCGTCGGCTGCAGCCTTGGCGGCGTCGTTGCGTTCGAGCTCTGGCCGCGGGCGGCGGATCGCGTCGACGCAATGGTCTTGCTCGGCACATTTGCGCGCTATCCGGACGGCGACGCCTACGCGCAACACATCGCGGCGCAAGCGCGCGAGATCGGCGACATGCGTGCCTTCGGCGAGCTCCGGGCCGCGAAGCTCGGATTGCCGCCGGCTCGTCTGCGCGAAACGATCGAGCAGTTCGCGTGCAAGTCCGTCGAATGCTTTCTGGCGGCGACGCAAGCGACGTGGACCGGCGACTACCGCGACCTGCTGCCGGCGATCGACGTGCCGGTACTGGTCGCGTACGGCGAGCACGATGCGGTTGCACCGCGCGCGCTTTCCGAGGAGATCGCATCGGGCATCGCCGGTGCCGAGCTGGCGATGATTTCCGGCGCCGGCCACGTAGCCAACGCCGACGAGCCTGCGGCGTTCAACGGGCTCGTGCGCGGCTTCTTGGAGCGATGCGGCCTCGCTTAGACGATTCGCTCCGGCGCCGCGTAGACGTTTGCGCGGTCGCCGCGTACGAATCCGGCGAGCGTGACGTTGAACTCGCGCGCGAGCTCGACGGCAAGGCTGCTCGGCGCCGAGACGGATGCGACGATCGCGGCGCCGGCCATCACCGCTTTCTGAAGGATCTCATAGCTGGCGCGGCCGCTCACCATCAGCGCGCAGCGGCGCAACGGAAGCCGTCCGTTGAGCAGGGCCCAGCCGACGAGCTTGTCGACGGCGTTGTGGCGGCCGACGTCTTCGCGCACGACGATCGCGTCGCCGCGTTCGTCGAAAAGCGCAGCAGCGTGCAGGCCGCCGGTCGTGGCGAAGATGCGCTGTGCCTCGCGCATGCGCTCCGGCAGCGCGTAGAGGACGCGCGCCGGAAGGAGCACGTCGTCGTCGATTGGAACGGCGCCGAGCTCGCGCAGCGAATCGAGCTGCGCGCGTCCACAGACGCCGCAGGAGCTGCTCATCGTGAAGTGTCGCTCGAAGCGCGCGAGGTCGGGCCATTGCGTCGAGCGGCTCAGCTCGACGTTGACGATGTTGTAGCGCTGATCGGGATCGACCGCCGGATCGATGCAGTAGGTGAGGTCCGCGATCTCGGTCCGAGCGCGAACGATCGCCTCGCTGTAGACGAACCCGGCGGCGAGCTCGAAATCGTTGCCCGGGCGTGCGCATCGTTACCGCGAGCGTTTGCGTCGTTTCGCCGGCAACGAGGCGCAGCTCGAGTGGTTCTTCACCGACGACTTCATCGTGCTTTCGCGTGCGCTCGTCACCCACGAGCGCGACCACCTCGGCTTCGACGCTGCGTCCTGGTCGAACCGCGCGCTCGGTCACGCGCTATCCTCCGTCGGGCGATTCTGCACGTACTCAAAGCCAAAGCGGCCTTTGATGCAGAGGTGGCCGCTGGTGACGCTGTTTTCGATCGGTGAGGTGACCTTCACGATCTCGTTCTCTTGCACGTGCAGCGTCAGCGTGCAGCCAACGCCACAGTACGAGCAAATCGTGTCGGTCTTCGTTTGCTCGTCTTCGTTCCATTCGCCGCGCCGGCGCAGTTCGTATTCGGATGAGAACATGAGCGCGCCGGTGGGACAGACGCCGATGCAATTTCCGCAGTAGACGCAGGCAGAGTCGGGCAGTGCGACGTCGTACTCCGTCGAGATCCGCGCGTCGAAACCGCGCCCCGCGACCGCGATCGCGAACGTGTTTTGAGCATCGGCGCCGCACGCTTCGACGCACTTGTAACAGAGAATGCATTTGGCGTAGTCGCGCACGTAGAGCGCGTTGTCGATCTTTATCGGCTCCTCCACCGTCGCAGTCGCGGTGCCGTAGCGGCCGGGATCGGCCCCGTAGCGCTCGCAAAAGCGTTGCGCGTCGGGCGCGGTCGAGAGATCGACCGTGGAGGCGAGAAACTCGAGCACCATCTTGCGGCTATGCCGCACGCGCGGCGAATCGGTGTGAATCACCATGCCTCGTTCGGCGCGGCGCGCGCACGCGGGAACGAGGACGCGCGAACCCTCGAGCTCGACGACGCAGACGCGACAGGCATTCACCGGCGTCAGCGACTCGAGGAAGCAGAGCGTCGGCGTATCGATCCCCGCGCTCGCGCAGGCGTCGAGCAGCGTCGCGCCTTCCGGAACGCGGACCGCTACGCCGTCGATCGTAAGGTCGATGAGGTTCATTTCGCGTTGCCGGCGGCGAGCAGCCCTAAGTTCTTCCGTGCCGACTCGATCGCATTCGACGCCGTTTGGCCGAGGCCGCAGATCGAGGCGTCGCGCATCGCCGCTCCGATCTCGTCGAGCAAGACGACGTCGTGCGCGCGCTGCGCGCTCGTGCCGTCGGCGCACGACAGGCGCTGCAGCGCTTCGGCCTGGCGAACCGTTCCTACGCGACACGGGACGCATTGACCGCACGACTCCTCGCGGAAGAAGCGCGCGATGCGCTGCAGAATGGCGACCATGTCGACGGTATCGTCGAAGAGCATCACGACGCCCGAGCCGAGCGTTGTGCCGCGCGCGCGCGCATCCTCGAACGTCAACGGCATCGTCAATGCGTCCGGCGCGACGATCGTGCCGGCAGCACCGCCGAGCAGAATCGCTTGCAGTCGCCGCGCGGGCGGCACGCCGCCGGCGAGCTCGATCAACGTCTCGAGTGTCGTCCCGTGCGGCACTTCGTAGAGTCCCGGCGCGCACGACGCTGCCGGAAAGGCAGAAGAGCCGCGTGCCCGTCGAGCTCGGCGTTCCGACCCGCGCGTACGCTCGCCGCGCCTTCGAGCAGAATTAGCGGAAGATTCGCGAGCGTTTCGACGTTGTTCACGAGCGTCGGCTTGCCGAAGAGGCCGGCTTCCACCGGGAAACGGCGGCTTGGTGCGCGGCTCGCCGCGCTTGCCCTCGATCGAGTTGAAGAGCGCGGTCTCTTCGCCGCAGATATAAGCGCCGGCGCCGCGCCGAATCTCGATATCGAAGGACGTTCCCGCGCCCATCACGGCCTCGCCGAGCAATCCGGCGCCGCGGGCTTGCGCAATCGCGCCGGCGAGGCGCTGCGTCGCGAGCGAATACTCGCCGCGAATATAGATGAAGGCGCGCTCGCAGCCGATCGCATACGCCGCAATCGTCATCCCCTCCACGATCGCGAATGGATCCTGCTCCATAAGAACGCGATCTTTGAACGTGCCGGGCTCCGATTCGTCGGCGTTGCAGATGAGATAGTGCGGGCCCGGTGCGTCCGCGACGGCCGCCATCTTTCTTCCGGTCGGGAATGCGGCGCCGCCGCGGCCCAACAGATTTGAAGCGATGATTTCGGCTACGACGCGATCTGGGCGAAGCGCCGTGGCTTCGCGCAGCGCGCGATATCCGCCGTTCGCGCGATACTCGTCGAGGCTCTCGGGATCGACCTTGCCGACGCGGCGCAGCAGTCGAAGCTCCGAGCCGCCGATGTGCGGCATCGGAGGTCCACCGTCGGCGTCGGGCGTTATCGCAGCGAGCAACCTCTCGGCATCGACCGGCGCGTGCTGGCGTGCCGATGGGCGATCGCCGGCCGTAGTCACGAGCGCGGCCGGTGCGCGATCGCACAGGCCAAGACACGGGCTGCGAAGCCACGTCGTCGTCGCTTCGTGGGAGAGTTCGCCGGGCCGACCCCAAGCGGATTCGAGCTTCGAACAAAGCACGCCGGATCCGGCGCAGATGCAGGCGATGTCGTCGCAGACGTGCACGACGCGTGGCGGACGCGGCGTCGTCGAAAATAGCGCGTAAAAGGTCGCGACGCCGTAGACCTCGGCCGGCGCTACTTCGAGGCGCTCGCTGACGTAGTTGAGCGCTCCCGGGCTGATCCAACCGATGCGGTCTACCACGGCGTGCAGGATCGGCAGCAAGAGATGGCGCCGCGCACGGGAGGCCGCGCCCGTCACGCCGTCGCGGGCAGGGCCAAGCGCAAGGTCAACCGCCGCTCGTTCGTCAGCCGTCGCGGCGTCCGAAGTGAAATGCAGATCCACTACGCGACTCTTTCGAGACGCACGGCACAGGCTTTGAACTCTGCGGTGCCCGACTTAGGATCGGTTGCATCGATCGTCAGAAGATTCGTTGCAACGACGTCGTTGAAGTGGAAGGTGGTGAAGACCAATCCCGGCCGCAATCCCGGATCGATGCGAGCCGGAACCACGATCGACCCGCGCCGAGAGGTGACGCGCACGCGATCGCCTTCCTTGACGTCGTAACGTCGAGCATCCTCGGGTGAGAGATCGAGCGTCTCGCCGCGGCGTAACGGCGAGGTATACCCCCCGCTCTGAACGCCGGTATTAAACGAATCTAATCGCCGGCCAGTCGTCAAGCGCAGCGGATACTCCTCGTCGAGCGCCTCGACCGGTGGATCGTGCTCGACGGCTGCGAAAGGCGCGCGTTCGCCGCGAACTGGTTCCTCCCAAAGGCGCGCGTGCAAGAACCGTTCGCCGGGATGGTTCTCGTCGTAGCAGGGCCACGGGATGCCATCGAGCTCCTCGAGCCGCCGATAGCTCATGCCGGCATGCCACGGTGAAAGCGAGCGGCATTCATCCCATGCCGCTTGGGCGCTGTAATCCGGCCAGTCGTGGCCGAGCCGCCGCGCCAGCGCACACATGATCGCAATGTCGTCGCGCGCCTCGCCCGGCGGATCGAGCGCCTTGCGGCAGCGCTGCACGCGGCGCTCGCTGCTCGTTACGGTGCCCTCCGACTCGCACCAGCTTGCCGTCGCGGGGAAGACGACGTCGGCGAGCTCGCCCGTCTTCGTGAGGAAGATGTCTTGCACGATCAGATGTTTCAGGCTTTCGAGCAGTCCGATGGCATGCTCTTGATCGGCTTCGGATTGGGCCGGATTCTCGCCGACGACGTAGAGCGTGTCGAGCTCACCGCGCTCGACGGCGTGGAATATCTCGGTGAGATTCCAACCGCGTTTTCGTGGAAGCGCGCCGCCCCACGCCCTTTCGAACTTGTCGATAGAGACGGGATCCTCCACGTCCTGGCCGCCTGGGAACTTATTCGGGATCGCACCCATATCGCCGCCGCCCTGGACGTTGTTCTGACCGCGCAGGGGATTGAGCCCGGAACCGTACCGGCCAACGTGACCGCAGAGCAGCGCGAGATTGATGAGCGCGCGAACGTTGTCGACGGCGTTGTGATGCTCGGTGATTCCTAGCGTCCAGCAGAGTTCGGCGCGTGGCGCACGCGCGTACGCATGCGCGAGCTCGCGAATGAGCGCCGCCGGGATTCCGGTCGTCTTCTGTGCGTATTCGAGCGTATACGGCTCGACCGTCGCACGGTACGTGTCGAACCCAGCTCGTCGCGCGCGCCACGAACGCGCGATTCTCCATTCCCGCAGCGAGAATCTCGCGGCCGATCGCGTTGGCCAGCGCTATATCCGATCCCACGTCGAGTCCGAGCCATCCATCCGCCCATCGAGCGCTCGACGTGCGTCGCGGATCGACGACGTAAAGCTTGGCGCCGTTGCGTATCGCGCGCAGGACGTGATGAAAGAAGATCGGATGCGTCTCGCGCGCATTCGATCCCCAGAGCACGATCAGGTCGGTGTGCTCGATCTCCTCGTAGGAGCTCGTACCGCCGCCTGCGCCGAATACCGCCGTCAGACCGACGACGCTCGGAGCGTGTCAAGTTCGATTGCAGCTGTCGATGTTGTTGCTGCCGATGACCGAGCGAGCGAACCTCTGAGCGATGTAATTCATCTCGTTGGTCGCCTTCGAGCAGCTAAACATGCCAAACGTACGGGTAGCGCCGCGGTCCCGAGCGTCGCGCAGGCCCAAAGCGGCGCGCTCGAGCGCCTCGTCCCACGTCGCGCGTCGCAAGATCACCATCGCGCACGAGCGGATGCGTCAACCGAAGATAAGGTCTACTCACGGGCCAGTAATTCGCCCGCCGTCCCCGCCCTCCCACCGCGGCCATTCGCCCAGGCAAGCGAGCTTGGACGCCGAACCCCACGCTCTGTGAGAGCGCTGTTTGCATTCGCGCTGCTGCTCGCCATTACGGCACTGCCCGCGATCGCTCAGTCGGCGCTGCCGCCCCAGCTGCAAGGCGCGCTCAGGCCCACGGATACCGGCGCCGGGCTCGACCGAGCGTTGGCGACCGTTAACGACTATATCACCCTTCATCCGAAGGACGGCGACGGCTACGCCGCGCGATGTGCCATTCGGCAAGTAATCGCCGAGGTGCGCGGCGGGACGACCTCGGCGGCGCTGGGCGATTGCCAGACCGGCGCGGCCCTGGCGCCGCAGAGCGGGTTCGCACACTTCGTGTACGGTGACCTGCTCTATGATTCCGGTCGCTTTGCCGACTCGTTGGCGCAGTATTCGCAGGCGATCGCGCTCGGTGAAACCGATCGCGGGATCTTCTGGAAGCGATGCGACGCCTATCGCCGCTTGGATCGCCTCGACGACGCGCTGGGCGACTGCAACAAGCAGATCGCGCTCACGCCGAACATGCCGGTGGCCTATTACGCGCGGGGCCGCCTTCAGGTCGCGCGTCAAGATTACGCGGACGCTCTCTCCGATCTCACGATCGCGTTGCAGGACCCGCGGATGCCGTTCACGGTCGACGCACTCTATTGGCGCGGAATGGCCTACGCGGCGCTCGGCAAATACGCGCTGGCCGATGCTGACTATTCGCAGGCAATCGTTCGCGGCGATACGTCACCCGACACCTATCTTCAACGCGCACAAGTACGGCGCAATCTCGGCGACACCGCTGCGGCACTTGCCGATCTTCAATTTGCGCTGCTAGGTTACCGCGCGGCGGGAATGAGCGATCGCTCCGAAGTGGTCCTCGCCCTGATCGCCGCCATTAACGGCCCTGGGGCGAAAACGCCCGCCGTTACAAGCATGCAGCTCGACGGCGTTACGTTCACCACGGGTGAGATGTTGCGGCTCTTCGCCGGCTTTCACGCGGCCCTCGATCCCCAGGATAAAAGCGTTCACCTGCTCGTTACGTCGACCTCTCCGGCAGAGATGCCGCCGTACGATCCGCAATGGCATTACGGCGGCGTGCAGGTGCGACCGGATGGAACACCGGCGATCACGATCTGGATCGTGCAGGGGATTCCTAAGGCCTCGATCGAGCGAGCCATCGAGTCCGGCGTCTTTTTGGGTCTCGCCGATTCCGGCTATTGCGGCTCTAAGTGGAAAGCGCTCTACGACCAAAGCGCAGCCGCCGACGCAAGGCTCGGTGCGAACGCTGCGGACCCGTTCGTAAATCGTCGGGCGCTCGCGCTGCAACTCGCCGAAGCCTACGAAGCAGCCTTGAGAACCGCGCAGTAGTGCCGCTGTGGCGCATGGCCAACCCGGGACCAACCGATGGCCAAAGGAGGTTGGAAGCAACGACGGAACTTCCCTCGCCTTCTAACTTGAGGAGGGCAGTCGCGTGGATCTTTCGTCGATAACCGTCTACGCGGACGGTCGATTCCAGCGCTACGAAGATGCAAAGGTTGGCCTGCTCACGCACGGGCTCCAATACGGCACTGGATGCTTCGAAGGCATTCGGGGCTATTGGGTGCCCGAAGAACGCGAGCTCTTACTCATCCTCGTTCGCGATCATTTCGAACGCCTCGCGACTTCGGCGAAGATCCTCACGATGCAGCTACCGAAGAACGTCGACGAGCTCATCGAAATCACGGCTGAGCTCTGTTTGCGCAATCGCTACGAAACTCACGTCTACGTTCGTCCGTTCGCATACAAGTCCGCTGAAGACGTCGGCGTGCGGCTGCACGGCGTGCCCGACGCCTTCGCGATCATCCCCATTCCGTTTACGCAATACCTCGACAACAGCCGCGGCCTCCACGTTTGCGTGAGTTCCTGGCGACGTACGGACGACACGATGGCGCCGCCGCGCGCGAAGATTACCGGACTTTACGTCAACTCTGCACTCGCCAAGAGCGAAGCGGTGGAGAACGGCTACGACGAAGCGATTCTCTTGTCGCACGACGGGCACGTCGCCGAGGGCTCCGCCGAGAATATCTTCCTGGTGCGGCGGAACGTGCTGTATACGCCGGACCCGGCGCAAAACGTGCTCGAGGGCGTCACGCGCAAGGCAATCATGGATCTCGCGCGCGACGAGCTGGGCCTGCAGATCGTCGAGCGAGCGATCGATCGTGGCGAGCTCTACTCCGCGGACGAAGTCTTCTTTACGGGTACGGCCGTGGGAATCTGCTACGTTTCGTCGATCGACCGCCGATTGGTCGGGGACGGAACGCTGGGGCCGGTCACGCAGCGGCTGCGCGCGCTTTACGAGCGGATCGTCACCGGCGGCGAGCCTCGTTACGAAGCGTGGCTCACCCGAACCTACGCCTCGGCGAAGATCAGCGCTTAAGGCGGGGAGAAGCCGTCGTTCCAGTAGTTCGCATCCGGCGAAACGCCGGCGCTTTGGCCCTCCCCCGTCACCGCTCGCCAGCGCGCGAAGCGCAGTTCGTCGGCGTAGGCGAGCCGCGAAACGGCGTGGATGAAGGCGCGTCCGAGATCCTGTGACGGCAGTGCGGTGGTCATCACCGCGATTACGTACGGCGCATCGGTTGCGAAGACGATTCCCGCATCGTTGAGAGTATCGTAGAGCGAGCCGGTCTTATGCGCGATGGGGACGTCCTCGGGAAGCGGTTCGGGCAAGAGCGTGTTGTATCGATCGGCTTCCAAAATGGCGATCATTTCGTTTGACGACCATTGGTCGACCAATTCGCGCCGAGCCATCAGCGTAAGCAGGTGAACGAGGTCGGCCGGAGAGGTCCGGAGCGTTTGACGGATAGACCATCCGTCGGTGCGCACGTCGCCGGTGAGCCGCGTGCGGTCCAAGCCGAGTTCTTCCATTTGGCGATTGATATTGCGTCGTCCGACGAGCCGGATCAGCATGTTCGTCGCCGTGTTGTCGCTGATGTCGATCATCTTCTCGACCAGCTCGGAGACCGGATAGGTCGTCCCGACGGACGCGTCGGCGAGCTCACCCGATCCAGAGTCTTTGTCGGCAGCTTCGAGCGTGACGCGACGCTGCAGGTCGAAGCGCCCGGCAGCGAGTTGCGTAAAGACTTCGACCATGACGGGTAGTTTGATCGTCGACGCGGCCGGCATGCTCTTGGCGGCATTGAAGCTGGCGTTGTAGCCGGTATTGAGGTCGACCACGTCGAGTGCGATCGCCGCCGGCACGCGTCGCGCAAGGCTGCGGACGTCGCGGTTGAGCCGTGCGAGCGGTGGGGGAAGATAGGCTCGTGCCGGTGCGATCGACGCGATGCCGGCCCAGAGGGCACATGCCAAAAGTGACGCAGCACGTCGCACCATTGCCGTCGCTTCGATTCCCTCGCGATCCGGCTCCTCCTTACGAGCACGGGGCTGGCTCGCACTCATGGTGAAGGGCGCCGCATGAGAGGCACTCGCCGTAATCCGTGGAGATGGCTTACGGACGCGCGCGTTACCTATGCGCTCAAGGTTTTGATGGTCCTCGTTCTGGCTTTTTATGCAGGCGGGTACATTCTGCAAATTCTCAGCCGGATGAAGGGCGTCGTTTACATCCTCGTCGCTGCGGTTTTTCTCGCATACGCCATTTATCCAGCCGTGCAGTGGCTGCGTCGCCGGATGCCGCTCGTCCTTGCCATCGTGCTGGTCTACCTCGGCATAATCGGTCTCTTCGTCTTCGCGTCGTTCTTCATCGTGCCGCACATTATGGACGATATCGAGCTGCTCGTCCATCGCTATCCCGACCTGGGCGCGCGGCTCCATTCGCTGATCTATAATCCAAAGGACCCGTTGACGTCGCGACTACCGCTCTGGGTGCAAAACGAAATTTCAAACGTACCCGCTGCGATGGCAGCGTGGGTGCAGGTAAAGGGATTGCAGGCGTTCGGCCAGCTCACGACCGTTCTTGCCGGAACCGTCGCAATCGTGGCAACGTTCATCATCGTTCCGATCGTGACGGCGTACCTTTTGCTCGACCTCGATCGCATGAAACGAAGCCTAGCCGCAATCGTGCCCGAGGAGCGGTGGCGCGCGACGATGGGGTTGCTCGCAGATATTGACGGCGTGATCGGAGGTTTCATTCGAGGGCAGTTGCTTGTGGCGCTGATGATCGGCATCCTGATCACCGGTGCGATGATGCTCATCCACGTGCCGTATCCGTACTTGTTCGGACTGCTTGCCGGCCTGGGCGACCTCATCCCGTATGTGGGTGCGGTGGCGGCCTTCTTCCCCGCCTTCATATCGGCGGTCTTGACGAACGGTTGGGCCAACGGCGCGCTCGTCGCCCTCGCCTTCGTGCTTATTTACGAAGCCGAGGGGCACTTTATCGCACCAAACATCGTCGGCCGCCAGGTAAAGCTCAGCGCCTTCATCGTGATCGTCGCGCTCTTGATCGGCGCCGAGGTGGCCGGTCTCTTCGGCATGCTGGTCGCCGTGCCGATAGCAGGCGTGCTGCGCGTCCTGCTAACGCGGGTGGTGCAGGCCGCAAAATCGAAAGCCCCGACGTGAGCACGACGCTTTCGCCGGTGCAGCGCGTCGACATCATCGGCGTGCCGATGGATCTTGGCGCGAGCCGGCGCGGCGTCGACATGGGGCCTTCCGCAGTCCGTTATGCGAAGCTGCACGACGCACTCGGCAGACTCGGCATTGCGACGATCGTCGATCGGGGCGACCTGCAAGTGCCGATCCGTGAGGCGGCCGATGCAAACGACGCCTCGGCGAAATTCCTCAACGTCATCACCGAGGTTTGCAACGATCTGGCAGTGCTCGTTGAGGAAGCGGTACGCGAGGGCGGTTTGCCGATCGTGCTCGGCGGCGATCACTCGATCGCCATCGGAACGCTCGACGGGCTCACGCGGGCGCGCGGTGCGCCTCCCGGACTCGTCTGGATCGACGCGCACGCCGACATCAACAGTCCGGGAAGTTCCTCGACCGGAAACGTGCACGGCATGCCGCTCTACTTCGCGCTGCAAAAGGGGTTTGCGCGAGCCGAACAGACCGTCCAGATTGGATTGCGCGACGTCGACCCGAATGAGAAACGCCTGCTGCGCGAGTTCGGCGTGAAGACGTTTACGATGACCGACGTCGACAAGCTCGGAATGGTGCACGTCATGGACGAGGCGCGTGCGATTGCCGGCGCGCAGGGCCGGCCCATCCACGTTTCGTTCGATATGGACGCGCTCGATCCGAGCGAGGCACCCGGCACGGGAACGCCGGTGAAGGGCGGCTTGAGCTATCGCGAAGCACACTTGGTGATGGAGATGCTCTACGACAGCGGACAGCTGGGCTCGATTGAAATGGTCGAGATCAATCCGATTCTCGATTATCGCAATCAAACGGCGTCGCTTGCGGTCGGCCTCATCTGCTCCGCGCTCGGTAAATCTATTCTGTAAGAAAGGCCCAAAGCGGAGTTGGGTCGGTTCCCCGGTTCGTCTACAATTTGATCGTTGCTTGCGCTTCGCACGAAACGCCGCCGCCGCAGACGGCCGGGTCCCAGCTCGCATCGGCGAGGAGCGAGCGTATCCGGCTTTCGACGTTCGGATCGATCGGCGGGTTGAAGACAATGTCTTCGGTACGGCCGTCCTCGCCGACGGTCACGACGAGCGTCACGTGCGCGCCGAGCGCGTCGAGCTGATTGCGAACGCCGGGGTCGAGTACGGGCTCGGGCTGCTCGGCGCCAAACGGCAGGTATCCCCCGGATTTTTGAGCGCCCAGACTCGCGACGGTTCGGACGCGGGGCGACGGCGTCGCATTCGGCGCTCCATTGGACTCGGAGTCTCCGGCGCCGGCGCGCTGCAGCACGCCAACGGTGGGGGCGGCGGGCTGACTCGAGGCGATCATCGGCGCCGGTGGCGCGTGGCGATACGGCCGAGTGGCGACGAGGTGATCGCGACTAGCGAAGTTGACTGCCAGCTTCGCTTCGCGATGCGGCGCGACCGCGCGACGCGGGTGCTGCGGAACTTGCTTAGGCGTGATCTCGACGTGGAGGATGTGCGTGAAGCTGACGGTTTCAACCGGCGGGGCGGTCGAGACCGTCCAGGCCAGCGCCGGGATCGAAAGCGCCACGAGAACGTGAATCCCAAAAGAAGCAAGCGTTGCGCGTTCCATTCGCGCGCGAGAGCCGGCCGCGGCAGCCATATCGTAAATTCCCTTCGATTTCAGCGCCCGAGCGTCCCCGCCCGTGACCCCTTTTGCTAGCTTTCGTCGAGCTTTCCGGCCTCGGCTCCCCAGGCGTCCCAGCCGGTCGCGGATTCGCGGGAGAACAGCTCGATGCGCGAACGCTGACCGCACAACTCTTCGATCCGCTGTCGAAAAATGGCCGGCTTCCGGCTGTGCTCGGAGCGTGGCTCCATGATGACCTGACCCTGACCGAGATCGAGAATCGGAAATGGCCTGCCGGTCGGTGTCGTCGTAGCCGCCAACACGAACTCGGTCGTCGGCTTCGTAAACGTGGGCGGCACGCCTTGGCCGCGGATCGGGTTACCCTTGCTGTTCGTCTTGACCCAAACGTAGGCGACGCCGCGATAGTGCAAACCCCAGCTCTCAATGAGATCGAGCGCGAAATTCAAGCGCGGTCCCGTCGACCACAAGAAAAGCACCGCGCGCCTATTCATAATCGAGCGGATGGGTAGCTTCGCGAGCTCTGCTTGGTTCATCAGCGGATAGTGTTTTGCCGCGGCAGCATCCTTGATTTGGCTTCCATAGTAGAACCATGGGGGGTCGGCGTAGACGATGTCGTACGTTTTCGTCGGGAAAGGCGGCAAGTCGCTATGCCCGCCTGCCACGCGGCGTTGTGCTAAGCGCCGCAGATGCGCCTGACTCTTTATCGAGCTCGATCGGCTTGGTTGCGAGCGGCGCGCTGCCATCCTGCGATTACGATATGTTGCCGGCGTCGCATCTTCCTCGCAGAGCTACAAACCCACGGCAAGCGCTGCGACGATCGCGCCGCAGAGCGTCGCAGCAAGATTGACCGCATCGTTTTCCATCCAGTGCACGCCGCGCCGAAGCACCGTGGCGGTACCGCAACGATGACGTCGCGTTTCGCAATCGCACGCGCAAATCGGACACCATCGGAGCGCCTGAAGGCTCGCGCCTAAAATCGAATCGAGCACGGCACCCGCAACGCCTCCGAGCGCGACGCTCCACAGCGGTGCAATACCGACGAACGAAGCGGCGCACGCAACGCAGAGTGCTCCAGCCAGCGTCGCAGCGATTCCGGCCGGCGTAATGCCGCCGGAGAGTCCCGCTCGCATCGAGCAGAACGTGAGGATTGAAACCGGCGGTCTGCGCGAAAGCGTGCCGATCTCCGTTCCCCACGTATCGGCCGACGCCGCGGCGAACGCTCCGGCGAAGCCGGCCGCAAACGGCGCGCCGCCGCGCGTTGCGGCGAGCGCACAGAGCGCGGCGATCCCGCCGTTCGCGAGAACTTGCCACCCGCTGCGCGGAGTATGACGCTCGTCTCCGGCGAGGGCGCGTTTACGAGTCGCGCCGACGCGCGAGAGGAGCGTTGAGGGCACGAAGAAGGCGAAGAGCACTGCCGCGGACGCCCATCCGCCGCTGCCGAAGACGATCGCCCCCACTACAAATGCTGCCGCGGCTCCGCTCGCGGAAAGTGCGTGCGCGCGATAGGCGATCGACGCGACGATCGCAGCGAACGCGGCACCGAGCGCAGCCTGCGTCAAGGTTGCGACGCGAAGAACGCATCGAGTGCGTCGAGCAGACCCGTGGTGGAGTAGCGGCTTGCGACGACGTCGACGTGGAGGTTCGTCTCGGTCGCGGCGCGTGCGGTGATCGGACCGATGCAAGCGACGCATTTTCCCGAAGCGGCCTGCGCGGCGGCGGCATTACCGCCGAGCAACGTTGCAAAGCCCGCCACGGTGCTCGCGCTCGTAAACGTCAGCACGTCGGCGCGCTCAATTTTGCTCTTGAACTCGAGATCGTTCGGTACGACGGTTTTATACGCCGCCACGACGGTCGCGACCAAGCCCGCGTCTTCGAGCATCTGCGGAAGCACGTCGCGCGCTGTTTGCGCGCGGTACACAAGCACGCGATCTCCGGCGCGCGATCGTTCGATCACCGCCCGGGCCACTTCTTCGCCGATAGACGTTCCGGCCACGAGATCCGCGCGCACGCCGTAGCCGCGCAACCGCTCGGCGGTGCTCTCGCCGATAGCTGCGACCTTCGCCTTTCCGATGGCGCGCGCATCGGCGTTTCGCGCGCTCAGCGCGGCGAAGAACGCAGCGACGCCGTTCTGCGATGTAAAGACGAGCCAAGCAAAGGAGGAAAGCGCGTCGATTGCGTTTTCGGCGGCGTTGCGGTCGTCGGGCAAGTCGATGCCGATCGTTGGAGCGAAGAGCGGTTCGGCGCCGCGACCGAGCAGCGCGCGAGCGAAAGCATCAGATTGCTCGCCGGTCCGCGTAATCGCCACGCGTTTGCCGAAGAGCGCGCCGGTATCGAACCAGCGCAGCCGATCGCGCAAGCGCGCGACCCCGCCCACGACGACGACTGCCGGCGCTTCGATCCTTGCACGAACGACGTCGTCGGCGATCGTAGCGAGCGATCCGAGCGCGGTGCGCTGGCTGGGGCGCGTACCATCTTGGACGACCGCGACGGGCGTCGTCGCGGAGAGACCGTGCGCGACGAGCCGCTGCGCGATCTCGCGCAAATTTGCCGTAGCCATCAAGAGAACGAGCGTGCGCTGCGGATCGGCGAGCTTCGCCCAGTCTAAGCTTGAAGCGACCTTGGAGGGATCTTCGTGCCCGGTGATTACGGTGAAGGACGCGGCGTGTTCCCGATGCGTCACCGGAATCCCCGCGTACGCCGGCACGGCGAGAGCCGAGCTGATACCCGGAACGATTTCAAATGCGATCCCGGCGGCGTTCAGGGCTTCGGCTTCTTCGCCGCCGCGTCCGAAGACGAATGGGTCGCCGCCTTTGAGGCGAACGACGCGCCGCCCTGCGCGAGCGTTTGCGATCATGAGCGCTTCGATCGCGTCCTGTGCCATCGCGTGATCCCCGCCGCGTTTGCCCACGAATATCCGCTCGCATGCCGGCGGCGCTAGCGCGACGACCGCATCGCTCGCAAGCGCGTCGTAGAGCAATACGTCGGCATCTCGTAGGAGCTCCGCCGCTCGTAACGTCAGCAGGCCCGGATCACCCGGGCCTGCGCCGACGAGAGCAACGCGACCTTCGCGGCTACTTGCCGCCATCGGCGAGGTTGAGCTCGAAGAGATCTTCCAAGACGCGCGCACTTGAAAGCGCCTCGTCGTGATCGAGGGTCGCTTTCTCCCGGATCTTCAGAATGGCCGAGTGCAAAAGCTTCGAGACAATCGTCAAGGTCATGCCGGTCACGAGCAAGCGTTCTCGTTCGTCGAGGTCCGGGCAGCGCGCGAGCAGCCGCTCGAGCTCAGTGACGCGGATCGCCTCGGCTTTTTGCGTCAATCGTGCGATAACCGGCACGGTGACGCGCGAGCGATACCATTTTTCGAACCGCTCTACACACTGCGCGATGATCGCTTCGACTGCCGGGATCGCTTCGCGGCGAAGATCGAGGCGTTCGTTCACGACCGATTTGAGCCCGTCGATGTCGACGAGCGAGACGTTTTTAACGTTTGCAACCGCCGGATCGACGTCGCGTGGGACTGCGATGTCAACGATGAAGAGCGGGCGATCGGGGCGCCGGACCATTGCCGCGCGTACGCGCCCTTCGTCGAGGACGAAGTGGGAGGCGCCCGTCGACGCAACCACGACGTCTGCGACCGCCAGTGCTTCCACGAGCTCGGGCATCTCGACGGCTTCGCCGAAACCCGTTTCGGCAACGAGTCCGCGGGAGCGCGACATCGTCCGATTTGCGACGATCACCCGCTCGGCGCCCTCCTGACGCAATCGCTTGACGGCCGTCCGTCCCATTTTGCCGGCACCGACGACGAGAATGGAGGTGCGCTCGAGCGTACCGAGCCGCAACCGTGCCGCTTCAACCGCGGCCGTTGCCATTGAGACCGACTCGCCTCCGATGCGCGTCTGCGCACGAGCCGTCTTGCCCGCCGCAAGAGCTTCACGGAAGAGGCGGTGTAACGAGCGGCCGAGCGAGTTTGCGTGCGCCGCCGCGACGTACGCGTCCTTTACTTGCCCGAGAATTTCGGCTTCGCCGATCAGCATCGAATCGAGACCGGTGCATACTCGGAAGAGATGCTCGACCGCTTGATGTCCGAGTCGCGTGTAGAGATAGGACTCGATGTCGTAGCCGGTCGCGCCGTGGCGGAAGTTCGCGAGAAACGATTTGATCTGCGCTACGCCGTCTTCGTAGTCGTCGAGCTCAGCGTAGATCTCCAAGCGCCCACACGTTTGAAGCATGACGGCTTCGCGCACCGCTTCGTAATCGCGCAACGCCACGAGTGCCTCGCCCATGCGGGACGCCGGAAAGGCGTGCCGCTCGCGCACTTCGACCGGCGCCGTACGGTGCGAAAGTCCAATGCACGTTATTGGCATGCGCGCTACTCCAAGCTCAAGCGATGCGTTAAGATTGCCATCTCGCCGGCGAGGTCGATATTGCGTACGATGACGGGTCCTCGCAGCTCGAGCGGCATTGGAGCGAAGTTGAGGATTGCGCGAATCCCAAGATCGACGACGTGCTGAGCGCTCTCCTGGGCCGCTTCGGCGGGCACCGAGATCACGGCGATGTTACAGCCCTCTCGTGCAAGCGCGCTCTCCATCGCGGTGACGTTTTGCACGACGATGCCCTGCCAATTCTGGCCGACGACCGCCGGCGACCGGTCGAAAATCGCAGTAACGCGAAAGCGCTTCTCGCGAGCCGTGATGAAGGCGGCGAAGGCGCGTCCGAGATAGCCGAAGCCAACGATTGCGATGCGCCAGTCATGCTCCAATCCTAAGACCCGACCGAGCTGCTCGACAAGCGGATCGATCGCATACCCCTGACCGCGGCGGCCGAGCGGGCCGAGCATGCTGAGATCCTTCCGAATTTGGGTGCTTGCGATGGTGTGGCCGAGCAGCGCCGCCAGCCCGTGCGAGGTAATCGTTCTCTTGCCCTCGGCGTGAGCTTGGCGCAACGCCCGGTGGTAGGCGTACAGGCGGGGGATGGAGACCTCGCCGAGCGGCTCCGTAGCCGAAAGGCGCCGTCCGTCGAGCTTGGGGTCGATCATGCGGTCGCCAATACCGCAGCCAGCGAGGCGTCGGCTGCTGCGATCGTGCGCTCGAGGTCTGAACCGGCGTGGGCGACCGAAAGAAAGTTCGCTTCAAATGGTGATGGCGCGAAGTAAACGCCGCGATCGAGCATAGCCGCAAAGTACTTCGCGAAGAGAGCGCGATCGGACTTTCGCGCGCCTTCGAGATCGGTCACCGGGTCGGCGGTGAAAAAGACCGAGAACATGGAACCGGCGCGGTTGCACGAGTGCGCCACCCCATACCTGTTCATCACCTCGCTTAAACCCGCAGTCAGTTGCCCAGTCGTTTCCTCGAGCCGCTCGTAGAGCCTCGCATCCGACGCGATGACGCTCAGAACGGCGAGGCCTGCGGCCATTGCGAGCGGATTGCCCGAGAGCGTTCCGGCTTGGTAGACCGGTCCGTCCGGCGAGAGGTACGCCATCACGTCGGCGCGCCCGCCGAAGGCTGCCGCGGGGAGCCCGCCCCCGATAACCTTGCCCAGCGTCGTGAGATCGGGCACGACGCCTTCGCGCGCTTGCGCGCCGCCGCGAGCGACCCGAAAACCGCTCATCACCTCGTCGAAAATGAGTAGCGCGCCGTGCTCGCTGCAGAGCTCGCGGAGACGTTGCAGATAGCCCGGCCGTGGGAGGACGAGCCCCATGTTTCCGGGATAGGGTTCGACGATTACGGCGGCGATCGCGTCCGAATGCGTTTCGAAAAGGCGCTCGGCCGCTGCGGCGTCGTTGAAGGGCAGCACGATCGTGTCTCGGGCAGTGCCTTCCGTGACACCCGGCGAGTCGGGCACGCCGTGAGTCAAGGCGCCGGATCCCGCCGCGATCAAGACCGAGTCGCCGTGTCCGTGATAGCAGCCGGCAAACTTCACGATCTTGGAACGGTTCGTGAAGCCGCGCGCGAGCCGAATCGCGGCGATCGTCGCCTCGGTGCCACTCGAGACGAATCGCAACCGCTCGATCGACGGCATCATCGACACGATCAGCTCGGCAAGCTCGCTCTCCATTTCGGTTGGGGTCCCAAACGAGGTCCCACGAGTGAGGGCATTCGTGATTGCGCGGCTCACGGCAGGATGCGCGTGCCCGAGAAGCAGCGCGCCCCACGACATCACGTAATCGATGTATTCGTGACCGTCGAGATCGTAGAGCAACGCACCCGAGCCGCTCTTCATGAAGACCGGAGAGAGCCCGACCGCACCGAGTGCGCGTACCGGCGAGTTGACGCCGCCGGCGATGACGCGTCGTGCTCGCGCAAACGCAGCGATCGAGCGTTCGAGCTTCATGGCAGGTCCTCGATGCGATTGACATTGTGAAAATAGTGAGCATCGAGCGGCACCCGGCGCGTTACGAGGCGCTCGATGAGGTCGCGCATTGCGCAACGCCGCGTCCGGCGCAGCGCGAAACCCTCGCGGAGAACCGCCCGGCGCAAGTACAGCGCGGCGAGAGGTTCGATCGTGTCGTCATGCTCCGGCACGACGGCTTCGTCGCCCGACCGCCACGATGCCGCGAGCCGCAGCAGCGCGTGCGCGTCGAGCTGCGGTTGATCGGCAGCGACCGCGAAGATGCGTTCGGCTCGAATAGTCGCGCACGCGGAGAGGAAGGCGTTCAGTGGACCGGCGCGGGGCCGGCGATCGATGAGGAGCGGCGCATCGAGCTCTGCGTCAACGTCGTGCCGAAACGATCCCTTGGCAGCGATGTAGACCGGCCAACCCGCAGCGCATACGCGGTCATAGAATCGTGCGACCATGGCGCGGCCGCCGATGGGGTGTTCGAGTTTTCCCGGAAATCGTTGCGCTTGGCCTCCCGCCATCACAACGACCGCCGTTCTCCCGTCGGGCGCAATCGAAGCGTTATGCATGACGTTTCGCGTACGCTTTGGCGAAATACGTGATCACGATGTCGGCGCCGGCGCGCACGAACGACGTCAATATCTCGTCGATCGCGCGTTCGCCGTCGAGCCAGCCGCTCGCGATGGCGGCTTGGAGCATCGCATACTCGCCGCTTACGTTGTAGACGGCAAGCGGCACGTCGAAACGCTCGCGCGCCGCTGCGAGAACGTCGAGATAGGGTAGGCCCGGTTTGACCATGACGATGTCGGCGCCTTGTGCGATGTCGAGCGCGATCTCGCGCAGAGCTTCGCGTGCGTTGGGCGGGTCCATCTGATAGCTGCGCCGGTCGCCGAACTGCGGTGCGCAGCCGGCAGCTTCGCGAAACGGTCCGTAAAACGCCGATGCGTACTTCGCGCTGTATGCCATGATCGCAACGTCCTTGGCACCGGTCGCGTCGAGCGCGGCGCGGATCGCTTCGACCCGCCCGTCCATCATGTCCGAGGGAGCGACGACGTCGGCGCCGGCCTCCGCGTAGGTCGTTGCGATGCGCGCAGAGAAGTTCGACGGTCGCATCGTTGTCGACGTCGCCGCGCGAATCGACGATTCCGCAATGACCGTGAGTCGTGTACTCGCAGCAGCAGAGATCGGCGATGACGAGCATCTCCGGCAGCGCGGCTTTGAGCGCTCGAATCGCACGCTGCACGATGCCGTCGCGGTCGTAAGCGCTCGACGCGGCGGCGTCTTTGTGGGCTGGAATGCCGAAGAGCAGCACGCTCTTGATGCCGAGCGCGAAGAGCTCGCGCGCTTCGGCGACCGCGCCGTCGAGTTCGTAAGCGCGCGATGCCCGGCATCGCCTCGATGGGACCGGCGTCGCTCGCGCGCTCCGCGACGAAGAGCGGCTGCACGAGTTGCTCGACGTGGACGCGATGCTCGCGGACGAGAGCGCGCACGACCTCGCTGCGGCGCAAACGCCGCGGACGTAAGACGATCAGCTTCCCACTCCCGATGGCGCTGAGGTCGATGCTTTCAAACGTTCCGCCAGCTCGGTCGCCGAACGCTTCGGCCTCCGCAAGCGTGGAGACGGCGCGCTCGATTCGAGCCCGCGTCAGCATCCCTGCGTTCGGGCGCATAGGCGCCTTCGCACGACCGTACTTCCTCCCGCAAGGTATGCGTGGACGCCGAGCGGTGCGCTGCAGCCCGCGCGCATCGCCCGCAGCGCCGCACGCTCGCAGGTGACGCACAGCTCGCTCTCGGGATCATTCACCGCCTCACGCAGCACGCTCCCAAGGCCCTCGTCGTCCGCGCGCGTTTCGATCGCGAGTGCGCCTTGCCCGACGGCCGGGACGACGCACTCGACCGTAAACGGCACGACGTGCCTCGCGCACACACCCAGCCGGTTCAACCCCGCCATCGCAAGCACGATCGCATCATATTCTCCGGCGGCGAGCTTGCGGAGGCGCGTATCGACGTTCCCTCGCAACGCCTCGTATCGCAGGTCGGGACGCAGTGCCGCGAGCTGCGCTTGCCGGCGGTTGCTTGAGGTTCCCACGACCGCGCCCGGCGGAAGAGATTCGAAGTTTGGATAACGTTCGCTGCAAAATGCATCGCGCGCATCTTCGCGTCGCGATACGGCGACGATGCGCATGTCGTCCGCTAACGAACCGGCAAGGTCCTTCGCGGAGTGAACGGCATAGTCGGCGCGCCGCTCGCGAAGCGCGGTCTCGAGTTCCTTGACGAAAACGTTGGCTTCTCCAAGCCGATCGATCGGAGTCCGCTGATCGCGATCCCCCGTTGTCGTTACGCCGAGCAGCGTCGTCGCGATCCCTCGTTCGGCCAGACGTGCCGCCACGGTGCGGCTCTGCAATCATCGCGAGGTCGCTGCGCCGCGTCGCGCAGACGACCGTCGCGGGGCACGGCCGCGAGTTCGCCGATCGGTCGCTGCGCGAGCGCTCGGAGAATCGGCGCCCGCTCCTGCTCGGGAAACGTCTCCTTCACGTACGTTCGCATGCGCGCGAGCGTACGCACGGCATCGGCGTACGGCGCACCTAAGCGTTCGGCGAGCTCGCGAACGACGCGTCGCGAAAATGCCGGCGAGCTGCCCCCCGAATCGACGCTGATCGTCAACTCGCCGATGCGTTGCGTCGCCGCCATCGTAAAATCGCCGCGATCCGGATGCAGCTGCATCGCAGACGAGCGCGTGCGCGGCTCGAGCATCCGCGACGATGCGCGCATTGAGCTCCGAATCGTCGGTTGCGGCGACGACGAGCGCTGCATCCTCCAGATCGCGTGGCCTCGTACGGGCGTTGCACGTACGCGCCACCGTTATCGTTCAGGATGGAACGCAAGCGATCGTCGATCCGTTCGGAAACGACGAAGATTGGAAATCCGGCAGCGGCAATCGATTCAGCCTTTCGTGCTGCGACATTGCCTCCACCGACGATCACGGCTCGGCGACCGTTTGGCCGGAGAGAGATTGGGAGCATACGAACGCACAAAGAGTTCCGCGTCCGGCAGCTAAAAACCGCCTCGTGACGGGTCGCGATCGGTGACGAGACCCTGGAAGGGACCTGCCCGAGCGGCCTGGATCGGCGCGATCGTTGCGGCGCTCATTACGCTGCCGGGTTTGTGGGTCGGCACGCTCTGGGATAACAGCGAAACGGCCTACGGCGAGGTGGCGCGCGAGATTCTGCTGACGCACGATTGGGTCGTCATGCATTTCAACGGCGTACCGTACTTCGTTCAGCCGCCGCTCTATTTCTGGCTCGGCGCCGCATTCGCGCTCGTCATGGGTCCGACGGCGTTTGCATTGCGGCTTCCGTCGGCGCTCGCGACGATCGCGCTCGGAGCGTTCACGGGCTACGCGGTCGCGCGCCAAGCCGGGACGCGCGTCGGTGTCTACGCCGCCGTCATCCTCTCGACGTGTTTGATGCAGGCGGTCATCGGTCGGCTCGCAATCATGGACGCGCTGCTCGACTTGGCCGTTGCGATGACGATATTTCTGGTGGTTTCGAGCGCTCGAAACGGGTCGCGCCCGATACGCGATCTACGGCTGGATCGCCGCGGCCGTCGGTTTCTTGGCCAAAGGTTTGGTCGCGCCCGTCGTCGCGCTCCTGGTGATCGTACCGTTCTATCTTTGGAATCGCCGCTGCGAAGCGATGAAGCCGCCGTCGCTGCGCGGCTGGATCGCGGGCGCGCTCGCTTTTCTCGCAATCGTCGCTCCATGGCCGATCGCGTTGGTGTTGCACTACCATCTTTTCCCGCTCGAGAAGCTGATCGGTGAGTACACGATCGGTCGATACACCGGCGTGATCGAGAATCAATCCGGTCCGGTTTGGTATTACTTGCCCGTCATCATTTTGGGCTTCTTTCCGTGGATCGCGTTTCTGCCGATGGCGATCGTCTACGGCGTCCGGCAACTGCGCGCTGCTGCCGCGCAACCGCAACTCGCGCGGCTCGTGCGCCTCGCCTTCGCCTGGATCGTCATGCCGCTGCTCTTCTTTAGTTTCGCGCGGCACGAAACTTCCGAACTACGTCGCGCTCGAATTCCCGGCGCTTGCGCTAATCACCGCGCTCTATTTCGAAGCCGTCGTCCGCCAAGGCGGGACGCGTTCCGCCGTCATTTCGGCGGCGACCGTGCCGGTAACGATCGGTGCGCTCGCGTTCGCGATTGCGGTCTTTTCCAGCAACAACCGCCTCACGGCCGAAGTCGCCGGAGCCGTTCCTCCGCTGCTTGCAATGGCGATTGCAATCTTCGCCGGCTCGCTGCTGACGGCGCTGCTCGTTGCGCGCGCGAAGAGCGCGCAGCTCGCTCCGTACGCGCTTGCGCTCGCTGCGACGATCGCGACCGACGTGCTTGCGGTGAGCGTCCTACCGCGCGCCGAAGCTTTCAAGCCCGTGCCGCGATTGGCGGCGCTTGATCGAACGCGAGCGCAAGCCGGGCGACGTCGTCGCGATTCAAAACGTCTCGGGCGGGAATGCGCTGCTCTTCTACACGCATCCGGTCGTACGCGTACTTGCGGCGCCGGGCGACGGCGATCCTCAAAACGACGGAGTCGATCCCCGCTCGTTCATCTGCGCGAGCGCCGCGCGCGTGGGTGATCGTTCCGGCCGTTGCCATCGTCGTACGATCCATCCTACGGGCGCCGGCGGCGAGTCGTCGCGGTCGATCGAAAAGCCGCGCTCCTGCTCTACGATGGAGCGCCGTGCCGCTGATCGACCCGCTGCGTCAAGGATTGCTTAGGGTTTGTAGCCCGCGACTTGTGCCTCGGTGACCGCCGAGGCCTTGTTGTTTCCGAGTGATCCGCGAATGTAGGTAATGACGTCGGCGATCTGCTTGTTGGAGAGCGTGCCCTTCCAGGGAGGCATTTGTCCGTTGTAGGTCTGACCGTTGACGGTGATCGATCCGTGCAGTCCGTTGAGCACGATTCCGATCACTTTGTTTGGATCGCCGGTCACGACCGGATTGTTCGCAAGCGGCGGAAAGGAGCCGGGCACGCCTTGGCCTTGCGCGCCGTGACAGCTCGAACAGTTGTTGGCGAAGACCTGTGCCCCGGCGCCATTGCGTCGCACTGCGTGCGGCGTCGCTGACGCCCGCTCCGGCAGCCGGATCGCGCCGGGAGCGCTCCGCGCGGCGCGGTATCGTTGCAGCGGCAGCGCTGAGCACCACCGATTCGGGCGGTGATGGCGGCGCCGCGGCCTGTTTGATCATCGTCGTAATCTGCGCGTAGATCGTAAGGCCGACGATGACGCAGACGACGACCGTGGCTCCCCACGAGCATGCCGGCAGCGCGACCCGAAGCTGCGCGCTCGTGCTGCGATCGAGCCACGGAAGCAGCAGGATCGACGATCAGGAAAAGCGTCGGAACGATGATCGTCGCGATCAGTTCCGTGCCGATCGCTCAGCGGGCCGAGATGAATCTCCGGCGGCACGAGCGCGAGCAGACCGAAGAGTGATAAGAAATACCACGCGGGATAGGGTACGAAGAACTTCGTCGGATCGGCTTTCGCGTCGAGATACGGCGGCGCGACCGACGCGAGGAAGCAGATGATGATGAAGACGATCAGCGAGAACGCGCCGTCCATGAAGAACTGATCGGGCCAAAAACGTCCCGGCCGCAGCGTGCGCGGATCGTCGACGACCGGACCGGCCGCGCCGTTGTGACGGAAGATCGCCAAGTGCGCGCCGACGAGCGCGACCAAGACCGCCGGCATCAACCAGACGTGCAGATCCGAAGAAGCGATTGATCGTCGCGGTTCCCATGCTGCCGCCGCCCTGCGCGACGTGCTGCAGGAACGGACCGGCGATCGGCGCCAGGCCGACGATGTTGAGCGAAACCTGCGACGCGAAGTAGGCGTCCATGTCCCAGGGCAAGAGATAACCGGTGAGGCCGAGCACGAGCGTCACGAGCAGCAAGAGCACGCCGACGACCCACTGCAGCTCGCGCGGCGACTTGTACGCGCCGAAGATCAGCACTTGCAGCAGGTGCAAGAAGACGAGCGCGATCATCGCCGACGCGCCCCAGTAGTGCACCGCGAGCAGGAAGTGCGTGTACGGGTTGAGATAGATCGCGCGCGTCGATTCCCACGCCGTGGCCGCCGACGGCGCGTAGAAGAACGTCAAGAAGATTCCGGTGACGATCTGCACGATCATCGCGAAGAGCGTCGCGCTGCCGAAGACGTACCAATAGCTTGCGCCGCCCGGAACGTCTTCCGTGAGGAAATCCTTGGTCATGCGAAATGAAACCGGTGCGCTTGTCGATCCAGTTCAGCATCGGGGTTACCTTATGCCTGATACGAGACGACGATGCGCGCAGGCGTGTTCGACTGGTAGACGATCCACGTAACCTCGGCGGTGCCGCTCTGCTCGCGCAACGGCAACGGGTCGAGCCCGCGCGGCGCCGGACCCGCGATATGCGTGCCGTCGAACGTGTACTGCGATCCGTGGCACGGGACACATGAAGCGGTTCTGCGCGTCGTTCCAGCTGTAGTAGCAGCCGAGATGGGGACAGATCGGACTGAAGATGACGAAACCCATGTTGACGACGTCGTACGGAACGTCGGCCTTGCCGCGGCTGATTGAAGATGTCGGTGCGCGCCGCTTGAAACTTCGCGGGGTCCACTTTGATGCCCCAGACGTACTCCGGGCTGGATTGCTCGGGGAGATACCCGTCGACATATTTGAGCGTGAACGTCAGCTTCACCGGCTTGGCGGTCGCTTTTTGCAGCGCGTCGAGCTCTTGCGCGCTCAGGGCGAGCCCAACTGCCGGCCGAGGCGTTCTTCGGCGGCAGCAGCGAGCCGACGATCGGCACCGCGAGCACGACGCCGACGATGCCGCCAATCGTCAGCGTCGCATTCGCCATGAAGGTGCGGCGCGTGACTTCGTCGTCGCGTTGGGGAACGTCGTGCGCGCTCACGATTTTACGCTGAACGCTTTCAGATGCGTCGGCATTCGAGTCGGACAAGATCGTTTCTCCACGAGAAGGCTACGGGAGCGGTCGCTTAGCCCTATCGTAGACCTGCCCTCAGTCTGCCGCTAGGACGACTCTGATCCGTCGAGCGTCGCTAACCTTGTAGCTGTGAAGGCCCGATATCCAGATGTTGACGCCGAGGTAGCAGAAGATGATCGAGAGGAACCCGATGACGCTCACCCAGTTCGTGCGCAGGCCGCGCCATGCGTGGCGCGTGTGCAAGTGCATGTACGCGAGGTAGATGATCCACGAAAAGAGCGCTGCCGTTTCCTTCGGATCCCACTGCCAGTATGCGCCCCAGGCTTCCTTTGCCCACATCGCTCCGGTGATGATACCGATCGAAATGAGCGGTAAGCCGATCGCGACGGCGCGGTAGACGATGACGTCGAGTTGCGGCAGGCTCGGAAGTCGCGGCGAGCCATCGCGCGACCGCGCCGCGATGCTGCGCGTCGCCGCGATTGTGCTGCGTTCCGCGTAGTACTTCATCAAATAGATGCACGAAAAGACGAACGCAACCAGGAAGGCCGCGTACGACGAGACGACGATCGGTACGTGGATCTTTGCCCAGTACGACTGCAGCGACGGCACGGGCGGCATCGTTCCCTCGTACCACGTCACGCCGTACGCGAGAAAGATCGCGGCGAGCGCCAGCACGAAGCCTCCCGCAAACCAGAGCCTGTAGCGAAACGCAAAGCCGATGTAGATCGCAACCGACATAGCGGCAAAGAGCGAGAGCGAGCCGTAAAGATTGAGCAACGGCCAGACGTGCGTCAGCTCGAAGCGCGCGATGAGTTGGGCGAACTGCGCGACGCACCCGAGGATTGCCAACGGCGCACCGACGTTGCGCAGCCAGGCTTGGCGCGAGAAGAAATAGAGCAGCAGCGCGAGCGCGCCGACGGTATACGCGGCCAGCGCGACTGCGATCAAGAACTCGTCGAGCGGAAGCTGCATCGCCCCTATTGTACGCCGGCTCGGGGGCCGATTTCCCGGCGTAACGTCGCAGCTAGCCGCGCAAATTCGCTTGAGAAAACGTCGTACCCCTTGACCGTCGTCGCGGCCGCGCCGACGCGGCAACGGCGCGGACGCGGCTTCGTCGACGCGAACGTAGAGTCGAGCCGGCAGAAAATAGAAAGAGATCACCAACCCCGCGAGAAGCACGAACGCGCCGATTCCCACCAGCGGAACGCCGGGATCGTTTCGGTATTGGAAGCCGCTGTAGAGCACGTAACGCTTTGGAGTCGCGCGCCAGCCGTCGCCGAGGTCGATTGAGGATCCAAGCGGCACGAGTGCTTCGCCGAGCGCGTTTCCGGCTTGCGACGCGGCGAGGACGACGGCGGGATTGTTGACTCGCGGATCGGCGGTCGGCACCCCGCTTTGTTTATCGACCGTCGGCGCAAAGCGTTCGTAGAGAACGTTGCGCTGCGTTCCGGGGAGATCGAACGAATCGCCCTCCAGCAGAGTGCGCTCGGAAAGGGCGGCGTCGCGCCGTCCTTCGCGCGTAACGAGAAATTGCATTCCGAAGCCGTAGCTGGCTTGGTAGTAGAGCGTGCCGTCGACGTCGATCGGATGGTTCACGCGTACGGTCAGGTGCTTGGGAATCCCGTCGTTTCCGGTAACGGTTACGTGCGACACGTAATCGATGGGCTGATAGACCATCCCGCTCTTGGTCATGATCGGCGCAATCTTGTACGCGAAGTCGTCCAGACGAATCAGGGCGTGCGTCCGTTCGACGCGGGATGTCTGTCCGGTCAGCAACAGCGAGGTCTCCCGAGAAACCGCGTGCCCAGTAGAGCGTCGTACCGGCCGCGATGATGACGAAGCCGGCGTGCGCAACCGAGCACGCCGCGCCGCGCCCAGTTGTGTTTGTCGGCGAAGCTCCACTCGATTCCGCCGAAGATGCGCTCGCGCATGCGCCAGCCGCGCGCGCCCAGCAACTCGGCCACGCGGCGGCGAACGTCGGCCGGCTCACCTTCGGCATCGAAGCTGTCGTGCAGCGGAATCTTCTCCACGCTGACGGGCCGCAGCGGCGGCAGCCGCGCCGGAATGACGCGCTTGAACGTGCAGACCGCCAGCGAGAGCAAGATCAAGCCGATGATCGCCGACGTACCACGGCGAGTGATAGATGTTGTCGAAGCTCAGGCGCAGGATCGCTCGCGCGATCGGCGCCGCGTAACTTTGGAAGTAAAGACTGGGATCTTGCCCCTGATCGACGATGACGCCGACGAGCGTGAGCAGGCCCCACACGACGAAGAGGGAGACGGCGAAAAGCACGTTGCCGAACGTGCGGACGAATTCGCCGTAGAGCGTTCGAACCGCAGCGGTCACCGGGCCAGCCCGTCCTGAGCGTGTCGAGGGGACCAGCGACGCTCGAGCAGCAGAATGACCCAGATCGAGATCTCGTAAAGCGCGTACATCGGCAACGCCAGCAAGCGCCATCGTGAGCGGGTTTCCGTCAGGTGCGGCAATCCCGCCGGCAACGAAAAAGGCGAAGATCGCATGACGGCGATACTGCATCAACCAACGTGCATTTACGATGCCGAGACGAGCCAAGCCGACGAGCACGATCGGCGTCTGAAAGATGATGGCGAAGAGCGCGAGCAGGACCATGACGAAATTCAACGTCGTCGCAACGCCGAACGTGGGCGTCGCAACCGCATCGGTGATGTGCAGCAGCGCGGCGACGACGCGCGGAATCACGACGAAGTGCGCGAAAGCGAGACCGAGCGCCGCGAGGAAGAGCGACGGAATGATGAACGCGTAGACCATGCGGCGCGTCCGCGGATGAATCGCCGGCACGACGAAGAGCCAGAGCTGCTGGAGCAGGACCGGTAACCCGATCACGATCCCGCCGATGACCGAAAACTTGAACTCGGTGAAGATGACGTCGGCTGGACCGAACGCGTGCAGCTCAATTCCGCTGAAATACTCGTGCATCATCCACCGGATGACGAACTGGGACGGCCAGAAGAGCAGCACGGCGATGCCGCCGACCGTTGCGAGCGAGATCACCAGACGGTTACGGAGCTCCCGCAGGTGCTCCGTAAAGGGCATCTCCTTCTGATCCCACGTCGCTCCGTCTTCGGGCGCGCGGACGTCGCTTAGCCCTTCGACTCCGCTCCCGTTCGGCTCACGCAGGGTCGTTTCGCTCAGTGTGACACCGGCGGCGCTATGAACTCGGAGTCCCGTGACCGGGCGTCGGCGGCGGCACGGCCTCGCCGGCGATCGAGGCCGCCTCGACGTTATCCATGATGTCGGCATGCTGCGCGGCAGCGCGCTGACGCGCTTCTTCGCGCGCTCTCGCGGCTGCCTCGTCGGCCTCGGCCTGTCCGACCAGGAACTCTTTTTTCGCCTGGCCGGCGCTGCGCGCCAGCTTTGGAAGTTTTTCCGCTCCGAAGAGCAGCGCACCAACGATGAGGATGCCGATGATGATCGGGGCGTCGATGATTGCGAGGAGCGGATGTATCGGTCATGATTCAAGGGCCTCCGTGAGTCTTGATAGTTCCTTCTTCGCCGCGCTCTCCGCAATCGGCTCCAGAGCACCCTTGGCTCGCTCGACGAAGCCGCCGATCTGCGTGCGCGTCGCCGCCAGGCCGCCTTCGCGTTCGATTCCGTCGACGATCGCGGGAATCGCCTCGTTGGCGCCTCCCTCGTAAAAGCGCCGGACCTGAGCGCGAAAGCCTGCCGTTGCCCGAGGCGAGCGCCGCGATCAGCGGGATCGTCATCTTGCGCTCGCGTGAGATCGTTTCCGGCCGGCTTGCCGAGCGAGCGTTCGTCGGCGATCATGTCGAGCAAGTCGTCTTTCATCTGAAACGCGATGCCGAACCATTCGCCGAACTCGCGCAGCGCCGCGACCTCGCGCAGCGCTGCCGCCGCCCATGATTGCGCCGCACTGGGCCGAGGCCGCAAAGAGCGATGCCGTCTTCTTGCGAGCGATCTCAACGTACGTTTCGAGCGGCAGATCGAGATTGCCGAGCGCTTGAAGCTGCAGCACCTCGCCGTCGCAGATGTCGGCCAGCGTCGCTGAGAGCACGTTGGGGATCGGGTGCGGGATAGCTCAGCGTTACGTTCTTGAATATCCAAGCGAAGAGATAATCTCCGGCGAGCACGCTGACTCGGTTGCCGTAATCGACCGCGGTGGCGTTGACGCCGCGGCGCGTCTGCGCGTTGTCGACGACGTCGTCGTGAATGAGCGTCGCAACGTGGATGAGCTCCATGTATGCCGCGAGGTGAAGGTGCTCGATCGCTTTCCCGCCGCAGGCCTCGGCGCCGAGCAGCGTGATGCGCGGGCGCAGGCGCTTCCCGCCGGCCGCCAGCATTCGCTTGATGGCCTCGGTGATGACGGGATTCTCCGTCGAGAAAGTCGCGCGAAAGAATTGCTCGACGAGAGCGTGGAGATCGTCGGAAGTCGCCGCGCGCGGAATCGACGGTACTCAGGATTTCGTACCGTAATGTATGGCGATCGCGCCGCCCATCAGCGAAACGTAGCCGGCGTTACTGAAACCGGCGCGCGCGAAGCGCTCGCGCAACTCCGGCGCTGGTGGGGTGGTGGGTCAGCGAATTGGGCAGATACGCGTAGGCCGCCCGCGAGCCGCCGACGATTCCGCCGAGCAGCGGTACGAGTCCGTAGAAGTAAAGGTTGAAGAGTCCGCCTGAACGTGCGGTTCGGCGCTTTGGTCACGTCGAGGCTGACAAAACGCGCGCCAGGCCGGAGGATGCGAAGGATTTCGCGCAAGGTCGCGTCGACGTCGACGACGTTTCGCAACGAAAAGCCCATCGTCGCCCCGTCGAAGCTGGAATCGTCAAACGGTATCGCCATAACGTCGCCTTCGACGAAGCGTGCGTTGCCGCGGGCCCGGCGGCGAGCGCGTCGCCGCGCACGTTCGAGCATCGGTGGGCAGAAATCGATGCCGGTTACGTCGAGCGTTGGGTCGCTGCCCAGGAGGCCCAAGACGAAGTCGCCGGTGCCGCAGCAGCAGTCGAGGATCTGCGCTCCTCGCGGCGGCGCGAGCAGCCGGATCGTTCGTTGCCGCCAGCGCTCGTCAAGGCCGGCCGTCAGCACCCGATTCGCGAGATCGTAACGTGGCGCGATGCGTGCGAACATCTCGCGCACGAAGACTCCCCTCTCGCCCTTTGCGCCGTTCCTCGTCGAAGTCGACATCATCGTTGACGAGAGGCTTCCAAATACCGCGTCCTACTCCCCCCGCCATCCTCCTGGGAGGCTAGACATTGCCGGCTTCCGTCGTGATGGCTGGCGCGATGCTCGAGCTCAGTTCCACGAGCGAGGTCATCGCGACGCTTGGACGCGCCAAGGAGATTGCGGTCGAGGCGTATACGCTGCCCCGGCCCGTCGCGGACGCCCTAGAAGATGCGGCGCGGTGCGGCGCGCACGTCGCGGTAGAACTCGAAAGCAGACCGTACGACGATCCGCATGGGAGCCTTGGAAAAGAGAACGCGAAGCTTGTCGCCGAGCTTCGCGGAGCGGGCGCCAAGGCAGCCCTCGACCATCCGCTTCACGCCAAAGAGATCGAGGTCGACGGCGCGCTCTATCTCGACGAGAAGAACTGGCGAGCGGACGACATCGTGGTACGCGAAGACCATCCGAACCCCGGCATAATTCCGATGAGGAAGCACCAAGCGCTCGAGCAAGAGGCACAACTTCTCGCGCTTGCACGACTCTGCGACGGCGTCATTGTTGAAAGTGAATCGTTTGGATCCGGCAACGCGACGTACTCCGCGCTGAAGGCACTCGGACGCGCCGGCGCGGCGCCTCGGCTGCTCGTGAGCGAGCGCGATCTGCGCGGCAACGATCGCGAGCGGCGCGCCCTCGAATCTCTCGTACGCGGCGGCGTCCGCGTGCGAGTATGCCGCGACTCCGCGAAGCTTGCCGTCGCGAGCGATCGCGCGTGGCTCGGGTCGGCGAATGCGACCGTCACGTTCGGCGACGCCGACATGCCCGATTGGGGTTGCTGCACCGGCAACGCCGCAATTGTGAGCGCGGTGCGCGAGCGCCTCGAGGCACAATGGAAGGCGGCGAAAGAATTCAAATGCCAAAGAGTGTGAACGCGTTTGCGTCGGTTGCATCGACAAGCTCGTCGAACGGCATGCCGAGCACCTCGCTGAGCTTGGCCGCGGTATGCGTGACGAAGGACGGCTCGTTGCGCTTCCCACGCATCGGCACCGGCGCGAGATAGGGGCAATCGGTTTCGAGCACGAGGCTGCCGGCGCCGGTGGAGACGACGGCCTCGCGCAAGCTCGCAGCGTTCGGGAAAGTCAGCACGCCGCCGATTCCCAAGAAGAGGCCGAACTCGTCGACAAACGTTCGCGCCTGCTCCGGCGTACCCGTAAAGCAGTGCACGACGCCGCGCATGCCCGCCACCCACTCTTCCCGCAAGATCGCCGTGAAATCGTCGAACGCATCGCGCTGGTGGAAGACGACCGGGAAGCGCGGTTTCGCGCGCGAGGCGCAGCTGCGCGCGCAGAACGCTCCGCTTGGCTCTCGCGCGGACTGTGGTCGTAGTAGTAATCGAGCCCCGTTTCGCCGATTGCGACGACGCCCGGTGCATCCAACAGCGGACGCAGCGCACCGGCTAGGTCGGCGGGAGCGTCCTTCGCTTCGTGCGGATGGATGCCGGCCGCGGCGGCGATCCCGTAACGTTGCGCAATCGCGATCGCGCGTCGACTATCGGCGATATCCTCGCCGACCGTCAGCATCGCGCGCGAGGCCGGTTGTGCGCGCGCGCGCGACGACCTCGTCGCGGTCGTCGTCGAACTTTCGATCGTGGACGTGGCAGTGCGTGTCGATCACGCTTGCGGTGCCACTTCGAGTTTCGGAAAGAGCGAGGCGCCCGGCGCGGTCTGAGTGAGCGGCGGCAGACCTCCCCACGCACGCAGCGACGACGACCAGTCTTCATCGATCCGCCCCGGAGCCGCCGATCTGCTCCCACATCTCGCTCATTCGCTCCGGCATGACGGGGTGCAGCAGAATTGCCAGCCAGCGCAGCCCCTCGCAGAGATCGTAGAGCACCGCGTCGAGCTCTCTCGTTTGGCCGAGTTTGTGAAGCTCCCACGGTCTTGCGCTCGTCGATCGTGCGGTTGAGCGCGGTCACGAGCTCCCAAATCTCCTCGAGCGCTTCCCGCAGGCGAAGGTCGAGGATCCGCTCGCGCACGGCCGCGGGCAACGGCGCAAAGCGCTGCGAGAGGTCACTCGTCGCTTGAGGCGCGTTCGGGCACGATGCCGTCGCGGTAACGCGCAGCATCGCGAGCGTGCGCTGCAAGAGGTTGCCGAGGTCGTTGGCGAGATCGCTGTTGCGCCGCTGCGCGATCTTCTCTTCGGAGTACGAGAAGTCGCTTCCGAAGGGCGCCTCGCGCAGCAGAAAATAACGAATCGAATCGGCGCCGAAACGCTCGGCGAGCAGAAACGGATCGACCGTGTTGCCGAGGCTCTTGCTCATCTTCTGACCGTCGACCGTGATCCAGCCGTGCGCGAAGACGCAGCTCCGGCGCGGCTTCGCCGAGTGCCCACAGAATCGCCGGCCAGATGATCGTGTGAAAACGCGCGATGTCCTTGCCGACGAGCTGCAACTGCGCCGGCCAATATGCGTGAAACCGCGTCTCGTCCTTGCTCCAGCCGATCGCGGTGATGTAGTTGAGCAGCGCGTCCAGCCAGACGTAGACGACGCCGCCGTCGGGGATCGGCACGCCCCAATCGAAGTTCGTTCGCGAGACGGACAGATCGTCAAGCCCCTCCCGCAAAAACGCCATCATCTCGTTGTAGACGCTCCGCGGCTGCACCCACTCCGGAAAACGTTCGTAATGTTCGATTAAACGATCGCGGTAGGCCGACAGCCGGAAGAACCAATCCTCTTCCGAGATCCACTCCACCGAGCGGCCGCAAGTCGGGCAGCGCCCTTCGAGGATCTTCTTTTCGGGCCAAAACGTCTCGTCGTCGACGCAGTACCAGCCTTCGTACTTTCCGCGATAAACGTCGCCCGTCTCACGCAGCCGTTCGAAGACGCGCCCGACTATTTCCGTATGACGAGGTTCGGTCGTTCGGATGAAATCGTCGTACGCGACGTGATAGGCTTTTAAAAGCGCCTTCCAGCGCGGGACGAGCTCGTCGCACCATTCCTGCGGCGTCTTGCCGGCGGCGGCAGCGGCGTTCGCCACTTTTTGCCCGTGCTCGTCGCTTCCGGTCAAGAAGAAGGTCGGGCGAAACGTGCGCGCGGTGCGCGCGACCACGTCGGCAACGATCGACGTATAGGCGTGGCCGATGTGCGGGTTGCCGTTGATGTAGTAAATCGGCGTCGTGACGTAGTAAGCGCGCTCCATCCGTCTGCTATTGTTCTTTAATTGGAGTTTTCCGGCGAGCCTTCCGCGCAGCCGCGCGAGCGTAGAGCTCTTGCCGGTCGCCAAAGCCGCGCGTCGCGAGCAGTTTCGCGACCTCGCCGACCCGTCGCCCCCCGGCGAGTAACGCATCGATCGCGGCGCTCGTGGCTTCGATCGTGGGCGGCGCAGCCGCGACGGCCTCGTACGGTGCGATCGCAAAGGCAACCTCGCCGCGTACCGGATCGGGAAGTTCCGAGATCACGTGCTCCGGCGTTCCCGCGAAATGCTGTTCGTGGAGTTTCGTGTATTCGCGCACGACGAAGAGCGCGGCGCCGGGCGCGACGACCGCCAGATCGCCGAGAGCGGCACGAATGCGTTGTGGCGATTCGTACCAGATCGTCGTCACATCGGCTTGCAGCGCGCGCGCGAAATTGCTCGCGCCGCGCCGCGCTCGTACGCGGCGGGAAGCCTTCAAAGGCGAAACGACGCAGCGGAAAACCCGAAAGCAGCGCGACACCCAGAGCGGCGCTCGGCCCCGGGAGCACTTCAACAGGTACGCCGGCGTCGCGCGCTGCCGCGACCAGATTGCTACCCGGATCGGATATTCCGGGCATGCCCGCATCGGTCGTAACGGCGACGAGCGCATTGCGAGCTCGTTCGACGATTGACGGCGTAGCACGCCGTGCGTTCGCTTCGCGATAGCTCCAGATGTCGCGACCTTCCAATCCAAGACCGCGAAGCAACTTTCGGGCGACGCGCGTGTCTTCGGCAACGATGATCTCGGCGTCGCGCAATGCGTCAAGCGCACGAAGCGTGACATCACGCAGGTTACCAAGCGGCGTCGGTACGAAGACGAGCGGCATGGCACGAAGCTTCGACGTGGAGCACATACCTCCGGGGGCAAAGGTCGAGCTCTACATCTCCCCGAGCTGCCCGTACTGCCAACGCGCGATCGCGCACTACGATGCGGTCGGAACGCCGTATACGCGTTACGACGCGCAAAACGACCGCAACGCGCGCGAGCGAATGCTCGTCTACAGTCGCGGTGATCCAACCGTTCCCGTCATCGTCGTCGACGGCGCGTACGTGCAGTCGGGCTGGGGTTCGCCGCCTCGGGGTTGAACGATCCATTGAAGCGCCGGTCGGCGCGCCTAAAATGATGGCGACTCGAAGCGGCGAAAGAAGCTTCTAGGCTCCTACTTGCTCTAAAGCGGAGGTCGAAATGGACGACCATAGTGCAGCCGCCGCAGGCGTCATAGCGACGCTTGTGATGGTTTACGGCGTGGTGCTTCTCGCGATTGTTGGGTTCACGGTCTGGATCTATTGGCGAATATTCGTGAAAGCCGGGTACAACGGCGCAACGGCACTGCTCAATCTCGTTCCCGGCATCGGCCAGTTGATCTGCATAATCATTCTGGCCTTCGGCCGCTGGCCGATAGAGGATCGACTCGCCGCTTTACAAGGTCAGCCGGGCGTGCCGCCCGTGCCCCCGACGACGCCCGGCTCGTCGGTCATGCCGACCGCGTAAGCCTCAGGAATTCCAGAGCTCGGCGATCCACCGTTCGACTTCTGGCGCACGGGAGGGCAGGCTCGCCGAGAGATTCTCCGGGCCTGCGCTTGTAACGGTGATGTCGTCTTCGATGCGCACGCCGATGCCGCGATACCGTTCCGGCACGGTCGCGTCGTCGGGCTGAAAGTAGAGACCCGGCTCGACGGTAAGGACCATTCCTTCGCGCAGACGTCCGTGGCGATACTCCTGCGTTCGCGCCTGCGCGCAATCGTGCACGTCGAGCCCGAGCATATGACTGACGCCGTGGAGGGTGTAGCGCCGGTGGAATAGACGATCCGGATCGAGCGCCTCTTCGAGTGAGGTCCGCAGGATTCCCAAATCGATGAGACCTTGTGCGAGCACGCGCACCGCGCGGCGATGCGGCTCGAGAAAATCGTTTCCCGCGACGGCCGCTTTGATGCCGGCTCGCTGTGCCTCCCAGACCAGATCGTAGATCGTTCGTTGCTCCACCGAAAAGCGGCCGGAGATCGGCAGCGTGCGCGTGATGTCGGCCGTGTAGAGCGAGTCGAGCTCCACGCCGGCGTCGAGCAGAAGCAACTCACCCGCGCGCAGCGAGCCGTCGTTGCGCGTCCAATGCAGGGTGCACGCATGCTCCGCTGCCGCCGCGATCGTTAGATAACCGATATCGTTCGCGTCGATGCGCGCGCGTGCGTCGAAGGCCGCTTCGATCGCGCGTTCGTTCTTCGCCGTGCGCATCGCGCGTATGGCGTCTTCAAAGGCGAGCTTCGAGATCGCGCAGGCCTTACGCAGCTCGTCGAGTTCGTACTCGTCCTTGATCAAGCGCATCTCGGAGAGATGCTCGCCCAGTTCGCCGTCGGCATCGGTTTGCTCGAAGCGGCGGTCGACTTCGTCGTCATGGCTGCGCACGATCCGCACGGGATATTTGGCGTCGCGCAGATCGTCGAGATACGTCGTGATCCCTTGCAGCGGACGGCATTCGTCGACGCCGTAATACGTCGCGCTCTCCTGGACTCCACGGTGCCGCCCGACCCAGAGCTCGCCGTAGACGCGATCGGTGAAGAATTCGGCCTTACCCCGGTTATGCTCGGGCACGAAGAGCAGCGTGCGGTGCCGCGCGCCGTCGGGCTCGAGTACGAGTGCTGCGCCGGGCTCGCCGCTGCCAAGCAGGTACGCGAAATCGCTCGAGGGCCGAAAGCGGAAGAACGTATCGTTGGAGCGGACGCGTTCGCGGCCGGCCGGGACGACGAGATAGGTTCCCGGATAGGCTTTTCCCAGAGCGCATCGCGCCGCTGCGCAAAACGATCGGCTTGCGCGTGGACCTCGCGTGCGACGGGTCGATCGATCCAACCGGTCGCCATCAAATCGACGCAGCGCCTGCGGCGGCTCGAAGTCGTGACTGGCTTTGGCGGAATCGAGTGGGGCGTTTCGTTCTATGGACATGGTTCCGGGAAAGATTCGCCTAACGCTCGACGGGTCATGCCGGACCCGGTTCGCGCCACCGATACGCTCGCCAACGAGCGCACCTACTTGGCCTACATACGAACCGCACTTGCCTTTATCGCCTTCGGCTTCGTCATCGCGCGGTTCTCGCTCTTTGCCCGCGAGTTCTCGATTCTCGTTCATGGCTCGAACCCCGAACCTGGTCTTTCCACGGCGTTCGGCACCGCAATGGCGATATTCGGGATCTTCGTTGCGTTGCTCGGGGCGTGGCGCTACGCGGTAACCGATCGCGGTTTGCGCGACGGAAAGGTCCTGACGCTCTCGAGCCTGACCGGATACGTGATCTCGCTCTTCGTCGTCGCGATCGGAGCGGTCGTCGCGTTCGCGCTCATTTCGTATCGTTGACCGGGCTATTGCGCGACCACTTCGAGACTGAGGTCGAGTGCGGGGGCGCTGTGCGTTAGCCACCCCACGCTGATCACGTCGACGCCCGTTCGCGCGATTTCCGCAACGTTCTCCTGCGTCACTCCGCCGCTCGCTTCGGCGATGACGCGCCCATCGACGATTCGGACCGCCTCGGCGAGCGCAGCGGGGGTCATGTTGTCGAGCAACACGGCGTCGATCGGTTCGGCGAGCGCTTCGCGCAGCTGTTCGACGTTCTCGACCTCGACCTCGATCTTGACCATGTGTCCGACGCGCGCGCGTGCGGCGACGATGGCCTCGCGGATCGAGCCCGCCAGCGCGAGGTGGTTATCTTTGATCAGCACGCCATCGTCCAAGCCAAAACGGTGATTGCTTCCACCGCCGCAAGTAACGGCGTAGCGCTCGAGTACGCGCAGGCCCGGCGTCGTCTTGCGCGTATCGGCGATTTTCGCGTGCGTGCCGGCAACGAGGTCGACGAGGGTACGCGTCGCCGTCGCAATGCCGGAGAGCCGGCCGAGCAGATTCAGCGCCGTGCGTTCCCCAGTGAGGACCGCACGCGCGCTGCCGGATATCTCGGCCACGATCGCGCCCGGTTCCGCGCGTTCGCCCTCGCCGACTCGCCCGATGGTTTCTATGCGATCGTCGAGCAAACGAAAGGCGAGCATCGCGACGGGGATCCCGGCAACGATACCCCCTTGGCGGGCGATGACGCGGGCCGTTGCAATACGATGGAGCGCGACGATGGCGTCAGTCGTAAGATCGCCGCCGTGACCGATGTCTTCGAGCAAGGCCGCCCGAACGATCGGCTCCGCGGCGAGCTCAAGCGACGCTGCGTAATCGCGTGAAGGAACGTTTCGCAAAGGCTTCATCGGCCTGGGGGTAATCGCTTCGGTAATGGCTGCCGCGGCTCTCTCTGCGCGCTAGGGCCGCTTCGGCGATCAGTTCTCCGACGACGAGAAGGTTGCGCAGCTCCGGTGCATCGCCGAACGCTGCGACGAGCTCGTCGAGGCGCGCGAGGGCCTCGCGTAAGCCCGATTCGTTGCGAACCAACCCAACGTTGGAGTACATGACGTTGCGTACGTCGCTGAGCGCTTGTGCTGCGGTCGTGCTCGCGCTGCGTCGACTCGGTTGCCGCCGGCGCGCCGATCCCGCGCTGCGGGCGACCGGCCGAGAAACCTTGGCATTTGCAATATCGGTCGCGACGCGGGAACCGTAGACCAGCGCTTCGAGCAAGGAATTGCTCGCCAGACGGTTCGCGCCATGCACGCCCGTTGCGCTCGTTTCGCCGCACGCCCAAAGATCCTCGAGAGAGGTACGGCCCCACTCGTCGACGGCGATTCCACCCATATGGTAGTGCGCGGCCGGGGCGACCGGTATGTTCTGCACACGCGGATCGATGCCGGCAGCGATGCAAAAACCGAAGACGGTCGGAAAGGCCTCAGGGAAATTCGCGCCGATTGCGCTGCGTGCATCGAGGCCGACGGTGCGCCCGCGCTGCTGCTGCTCGAAAATCGCTCGTGCCACGACGTCGCGCGGAGCAAGCTCGGCGTCGGGATGGAGAGCGAGCATGAAGCGCTCGCCGAGATCGTTGACGAGCGTCGCTCCTTCTCCCCGGACTGCCTCGGTGACCAACGGCATCGGATCGCGCCCGATGGCGAGCGCGGTGGGATGAAACTGAACGAACTCCATATCGGCGAGCAGCGCGCCGGCGCGCGCCGCCATTGCGATGCCGTCACCGGTCGCCTCCACCGGGTTCGTGGTGTAGCGGTAGAGCCGGCCTACGCCGCCGGTTGCGAGCACGACGGCCCCGGCGCGGAAGGCGACTTGCGCATTCGCGGCGTTGTCGCGAGCATAAACACCGCAAACTCGGTTCTCCTCGATGATGAGATCGCTCGCCGCCACCTCTTTGATCGCAATCGACGGTTGCGCGTGCACCGCCTCGATGAGCGTCTTGAGAATCTCGTGACCCGTGGCGTCGCCGCCCGCTTTCACGATGCGTCGGCGTTGATGGGCAGCCTCGCGTCCCAGCGCAAGCTCGCCGGCCTCGGTGCGGTCGAATACCGCGCCGAGCTCGAGGAGTTCCTCTACCCGCGCTGGTGCGTCGCGTGTTAGAATCTCGACGATCTCCCGGTTGCTGATCCCGGCACCTGCGCGCTGGGTGTCGATTGCGTGTAGGCGCGGCGAATCGTCCTTGCCGATAGCCGCCGCAATTCCACCCTGCGCCCAGTCGGTCGCAGCGCCTTTGCCCAGACGCGTCTTACAGAGCACGGTCACCTTCGCCGGATGGAGTTTGAGCGCGGCAATTAAACCGGCGATTCCGGCGCCGACGACGAGCACGTCGCTCCGATGCGTTTCCATAACGTCGTTGCTAATCTCGCGGTTGGCTGCTGTATTCGAGCATTCGCTCGACGGCGCGACGAGCGCGTTGCGCGACCTCGGGTGCGATGGTCACTTCGTACTCCATCGCTTCGAGGCAGTGGAGCACTTTGGGAAGCGTGTTGCGCTTCATATGCGGACAGAGGTTGCACGGGCGGACGAACTCGACGTTCGGGTAGCGGCCGGAGACGTTGTCGGCCATCGAGCACTCCGTCATTAATAAGACGCGTGGTGCGCGTTGCGCTTCGCTGAGCTGACCGACGTATTCCGTCATGCCTTGGGTGGAGCCCACATAATCCGCTTCCGCGAGCACGTCGGGCGGACACTCGGGATGAGCGAGCACGACGAGCGACGGATCGCCTTCACGAAAACGCCGAACGTCCTTGCCGCCAAATCGCTCGTGCACCTCGCAATGTCCCTTCCACGCGACGATCTCGACGTGAGTCTTGGACGCCACGTACTTAGCGAGGTATTCGTCGGGTAGAAAAATGACGCGCGGAGCTCCCAACGCTTCGACGATCTTTACCGCATTGCCGCTCGTGACGCACACGTCGGACTCCGCTTTGACCTCCGCCGAGGTGTTCACGTACGTGACGACCGGCGTATTCGGATATTTTTCTCGGAGCAGGCGTACGTCGGCGGCCGTAATCGACTCGGCCAGCGAACAGCCGGCCCGCAGATCGGGAACGAGTACGGTCTTGGAAGGATTGACGAGCTTCGCGGTCTCCGCCATGAAATGCACGCCGCAAAGCACGATCACGTCGGCATCCGTTTTTGACGCCTGCATCGCCAAAGCGAGCGAGTCCCCGACGATATCGGCGACCGTATAGAAGATCTCGGGTACCTGATAGTTGTGTGCCAGAATGACCGCATTTCGCTCGCGTTTGAGGCGATTGATCGCGGCGACGTACGGAGCGTGCAAGGGCCATTCGACGCGGGGAATGATGTGCTCCACCCGGCTGAAGACCGGATCGGTTTCAGCCGCGACGCTGCCCGTGTATGGTAGCTCGATGACGCCCATGAGGTTGGAGGGGATGATTGCGGGCCCCGGCGCCGCTTCTCCCCTTTTGTTCGAACCCATCGGGCTAGCGGCGGTTTGCATTTCGGCCCGTCTGCTTTGGCCGGAAAGCCAAAATGCGCGAGTTTAAGGCGGCCGACCGCGCGGGTACGAGGCGCGTAGGCTAGTGCGCCTAAACCAAAGGAAGGAGCAGTTCCATGAATCGATGGTTCGCCGGTCTCGTTCTCGTCGGAGCTTGCATCGCGGGCGCGACGACCCTCGCCGCCAAAGCGCAACCGGTGCCTACGATGTCGCCGATGGTCTCGCCATCGCCAACACCGGTCACGACGATGAGGCCCTAGGAGAGGAACTCCGAGCACGACCGCTCGCGCCGTGCGTGTCGATAACCTGTGGGTAACCAAATTTTCTTGTGGAAGCCTTGTGGACTCGACGTTTAACGGCTTGCAAGCCGGTCCGCGTTTTTGATAGCATGCACACACTTCGCCAATAACGAAGCGCGGATTGTATCGAACCGCGATCGGGCACGTTGACGATGCGACGCGTTAAGCGACGAATTCGAGTGCAACCGATCGAAACCGGATCGAAACGTCGGTGGGTGGCTTTCAACGGCCGCAAACAGGCGAGAATGACCGGTGATACGGCAAAGCCCGCAGCGTAAAGCCGCGGGCTTTGTATCTTCGTGAAGGCGAGCCCGCGCGCCGCAGCGCAACAAGGCGCGTAATGGAAAACCGGGCGGAGCTTACCCTGCGCGGATTCGTTCTGGGCGGTGCGATTACGCTGGTTTTCACCGCAGCCAACGTCTATCTCGGTTTGAAGGTGGGGCTCACCTTCGCGTCCTCCATCCCGGCTGCGGTGATCTCGATGGCGGTGTTGCGAGCGTTCCGCAACGCTACCATCTACGAAAACAACATCGTCCAAACGATCGCCTCGGCCGCCGGAACCCTTTCGGCGGTCATTTTCGTCTTGCCCGGGCTCGTGATGATCGGGTGGTGGACCGGGTTTCCGTTCGGCGAGTCGTTCGGAATCTGCGTCATCGGCGGCGTTCTCGGGGTGATGTACAGCGTTCCGCTGCGGCGCGCCCTCGTCACCGGTTCGGATCTGCCCTATCCCGAAGGCGTCGCCGCCGCAGAGGTGCTCAAGGTCGGCAGCCGCGCGGGCTCGGCGGCCGAACGCAATCGCGCCGGATTGCTCGCGCTGCTCGCGGGAACGCTCGCGTCGGCGGCTTTCGCTGCGGTCGTAGCGACGCGGCTCTTTGCCGCCCAGCTGGGGGGATATTTTCGCATCGGGACTCTCGCCACGGGCGTGGGGTTCTCGCTCTCGCTAGCGCTGGTCGGCGCGGGGCAGCTCATCGGCATCTCGGTCGGCACCGCGATCTTCGCCGGTTTGTTCATCGCGTGGGGAATCGCGACGCCGATCCTCTCGGCGCTGCATCCTGCGGCCGGCGACGCCGCCAGCGTCGCCACCGCCATCTGGTCGCACCAAGTGCGTTTTATTGGGGCCGGCGCGATCGGTGTGGCGGCGCTGTGGTCGCTTGGCAGACTTGCACGTCCGGTTGCGCTCGGCGTGAGCTCCGCGTTGATTGCTTCCCGCCGGCGCCGTCAGAGCGCGGTGGACCTGCCGAGGACGGAGCGAGATTTGCCGATCGGTCTCGTTGCGCTCGTCAGCCTGCTCTGCTTGATTCCGCTTGCGATTCTTTTTTCGTCGTTTCTCTCCGGCGGCCGTCTCGCACCGCTCGCCGGCGTCATGACGCTGGCCGCGGTCGCCTACGTCGTGATCGCTGGTTTCTTCGTCGCGGCTGCGTGCGGCTATATGGCGGGTCTAATCGGTTCGTCGAACAGCCCGGTCTCCGGCTTGGCGATTCTATCCGTGATCGGTGCCGCGCTCCTCATCGCTGGAATCGGGCGCAGCTTCGTTGCGGTCGCTGCGTTGCCGATGATTGCGTACGCGCTCCTCGTGACCGCGGTGCTGCTCTGCGTGGCGACGATTTCAAACGATAACCTTCAAGATCTCAAAACCGGGCAACTCGTCGACGCCACGCCCTGGCGCCAGCAAGTCGCGCTGGTAGCCGGAGTCGTGGCCGGAGCGTTGGTGATTCCGCCGATCCTCGACTTGCTCAATCGCGCCTACGGCTTTGCAGGAGCGATCGCCGCACACGGCGCGGTGGCGCAGCCGCTTCCCGCACCGCAGGCAACCCTCATCTCCGCCCTCGCCAAAGGCGTCATCAGCGGTCAACTCGACTGGCATCTGATTGGAGCGGGAGCGCTGGTCGGCGTGCTTATGGTTGGGATCGACGAAACGCTGCGGGCGAGGAAACGGCTCGCTTTGCCGCCGCTCGCCGTCGGTCTGGGCATCTATCTTCCCGCCTCAACGACCGCGCCGGTCGTGCTCGGTGCAGTGCTTGGCTGGGCCTACAACCGTTGGGCTGCGAGGCAGCGCGACGGCGACCGCGCAAAACAGCTCGGCGTCCTCGTCGCTTCCGGACTCATCGTTGGCGAGAGCCTCTTTGGCGTGTTCCTGGCGGGCTTGATCGTCTTCAGCGGGAAGGCAGCGCCGCTCGGTCTGGTCGGCGATGCGTTCGCACCGGCGGCAAACGTCATCGGCGCGATCGCCTTTTTCCTGGCGCTGGGGATGCTTTTTCAAACGTGTCGTTCGCTCGCAAGGAGTAGTTCGTGAAAACAACCGGAGACGTCATCTTCCGCGCGCCCGACCTGCGCGCAGTCAAGGAGTACTATGCGGGCAGACTCGGCTTGCCCGTCGTGCTCGAAAGCGATGCAATGGTCGGCTTCGATAGTGGCGACCTGACGCTCTATTTTGAACGCGGCGAACCCAATGGGCCGGTCTTCGAGTTTACCGTCGACGACGTCCGGCGCGCAAAAGACGAATTAATGCAGGACGGCTGTGAGCTCGTCGAAGAGAACCCCGCCGTACCGCGCGTCTATCTGCGCGACCGCTTCGGTCTCGTTTTCAATATCACCGAGCCATAGGCGCAGTTCAGCGGCGAAGCAACGCACGTTATGGTTGCAAAAACGGGCTGATTACGATCGACGGCCCATCGGTCGTTACGGAGACTGCGCCGTTTTCATCGGTACGGTAGACGGTTGCGCCGAAGCGCCGCAACGTTTGGATCGTCGAAGCCGCTGGGTGTCCGAACATATTGTGCCGCCCAACCGATACGATCGCGTACGTCGGCCGAACTGCGGCGATGAACGCGACCGTCGAGCTGTACGCCGAGCCGTGATGGCCGACTTTGAGGATGGCGCACCGTAGATCGGCGCCTTCTGCCAGGAAGCGTTCTTCAGCCGCAGCGCCTGCGTCGCCCGTAAAGAACATGCAAAACGGGCCGTAGCGCAAGGTAAACGCAATTGAGTTTTCATTGATGTCGTTGCGTGAGTCGGCGATGAATGGCAGCGAAGGCCCCAGGAACTGCAGCACCATTCCGTCGTCGGTCTGCCAGATCGTTCCGGCGCGCGGGTAGACGATCGGAACGCCCTGGTCGCGCGCCAGGGCGATCGCGTCTTGATACGCGTGCCCGCCATAGCGTTGGCCGCCGTCGGCGACCGCATCGACGCGAAGCCGGTGAAGAACCGGCGCGACGCCGCCGGCGTGATCGCCATGCGGATGCGAGATGATGATCGCGTCGAGCGCGTGTATGCCGTGGCGCAAGAGAAACGGCACGACGATGCGTTCGCCGATTTGTTCGGCAGCGGAGCCGCTGCTCGGCGGGCCGCGTTCGAGACGGCCGCCGGCATCGACGAGTAATGCGTGACCGCGCGGCGTCTGAATGACGATCGCATCGGCCTGCCCGACGTCGAGAACGGTGATGCGTAACCGGCCCTCGATACCGCGCGGCGGCCAAAGCACGCACTGCGTCGCGAGCAAGATTATCGCGACGGCCAGCGTGCGCGCAGCGTTTATCCCGAGCTGAGTCGAGGGACTTCGCCACAGCAGCGGCGCCGCAAGCAACGCGGCGTCGTACGCGGCAATGCACCACGCCGGCGCCGGCGTCATCGCGATCGCTGCAGCGGGGAGGGCGCTTATGGTCTGTACTGCAGCGAGCATCCACGCAAGCAGCCACGAGTTGCAATTTGCGAACGCCTGCGCGAGCGGCCCCGACCAAGCGAACGCGAGCTGCGCCGCGCCCAGAGCCATCGTTGCGGCGACGCACGGCACGACCGCAAGGTTGGCCGCGACGGCATACGGCGTAAATTGCAGGAATGCCGCCGCGCCCAGTGGCCAGACACCAAGCTGCGTAGCCAACGAAACGACGAGCGCCTCACGCACGCGTCCAGGCAGCGCGATCCGAGAGTCAATCCATCCTTCCAATGGACCGGCGCACGCAAAAATCGCCCCGACGCATGAGAACGAGAGCGCAAAAGATATCGTTCCGACACTCGCAGGCCGCGCCAACGTGATGGCGAGCGCCGCGATGGCCAACGCGTTCCACGAAAACGTCGCGCGCCCGCACGCACGAGCGGCGAGCGCGGCGGTCGCCATCGTTGCGGCCCGCACTGCCGGTAGCTGCGCTCCGCTCCACCACACGAATCCCCACACCAACGCAATTGCGGCGATGCACGTTGTCCAACGCGGCAACGCGAGCAGCGTCAGCAACGCAACGCAAAGCGCGGCGACCGCACCGACGTGCAAACCCGCGGTGACCAAGACGTGCACCGTGCCGGTCTCTTGAAACTCGTTGCGTAAAGCCGGCGGCAGCGCCGAGCGCTCTCCCCAGAGCTCTCCCGCCACGACGGATGCCGCGGGTTCGCCGAGCCGATCGTGCAACTGCGCGTGCGCCCATGCATGCGCTCGCGCGAGCAGCGTGCGCGAATCCCATGCGGATTGTGCGCCGACGGCAAGCATTTGGGCTTCTTCGAGCCGGCCGTCGAAACCGCGCTCGCGCTCGATCTCCCGTTCGCTCGGCTCGCTCGGGATTGCGCGCCGCGTCGAAGGGTTCGAGTCGTCCGCGCACCAGCAGACGTGAGCCGGCGGGTGGGGTCGGCTCGCGCACGCGCGCGAGTATCTGCAGTCCGTTATCGAGCGCCAGCGTCACTTCGCTCGAACCGTCGCCGGAGCTGGACGCTTCGAGAAGCGTTGCACGATATCGGGCAGTGTGCCGCTCGGCAATGACCGTGGCGGCGCGCCGGTGCAGCTCCGTATTGACTGCGGCGGCGACGAGAGTAAGTGTCACAACGAAGACCAGCCGCGGCGGCCAGCGACCCCACGCGGCACCGGCCGCGAGCGTGATGAGGCCGGCGCCGGCGACGAGTCGCAGATCGGGCCCAAGCGGCGTTACCGCCAACGTTCCGAGTACTGCCGCCACCGAGCAGAGAAGGAGTGCGAACGAGGGCATCGCCGTTCTCCTGCGACAAACCCGTATGCCGTCCACAACTCCAAGACCATGAGAAGGAGAGCGCAGTGCGGATCATCGTCACCGGCGGGGCCGGCTTCATCGGATCGCACGTCGCCGATGCGTATGCCGCAGCCGGCCACGACGTACTCGTCATCGATTCACTGTGGGAACACGGCGGGGGCCGGCGCGCGAACGTGCGTAACGGCATTTCACTCGTTCACATGGACATCCGCGACGAAGCGATCGGACGAGTTTTCGCCGAGTTCAAGCCGGAGATCGTCAACCATCATGCCGCCCAGCATTCGGTTGCAATCTCCGTTCGAGATCCTATCCACGATGCGGCGGTCAACGTTGTCGGACTGCTCAACGTGCTCGAACATGCGAGTCGCAGCGGCGTGCGCAAAGTAATTTTCGCATCGAGCGGCGCAACGTTCGGCACGCCCGAACGTCTTCCGATCACCGAGGAAACGCCTCAGCGTCCGACCTCACCCTACGGCATCACCAAGATGGTCGGCGAGCAGTACCTGCGTTTCTACCGAGAAAATAAGGAGCTCGATTTCACCGCGCTGCGCTACGGAAACGTGTACGGTCCACGCCAGGATCCCAACGGCGAAGCCGGCGTGATCGCGATCTTCATCGGCAAATTCCTCGCGCGCCAAGCGGTGCGCATCGACTGGGATGGCGAGCAGACGCGCGATTACGTCTTCGTGGTGGACGTTGCTCGAGCCAATCTCGCTGCGCTCGAACGTGGCTCCGGCGAAGCGTACGTGATCGGCACGGGGACGAAGACGAGCGTCAATGAGGTCTATCGCGCCATCGTCGCAATCAGCGGTTTCGAGGCGCCCATCGACCGCGCGCCGCGCCGGCCGGGCGATGCCCGCAACGCTCAATTCGACGCCGCGCGGGCACGTGCCGAGCTCGATTGGGTTGCGTCCACCGCGCTCGCTGACGGCATTCGAGCGACGTACGAATACTTCGAGCGGCTGCCGCCCGGGTGCTAGTGGATGGAGCGCTTTGCGGAGACGGCCGAGCAGATCGCATCGCATTCCGCGAAGCTCGAGAAGATTGCGCTGCTCGCGGCATACCTCCGGACGCTCGACGACGCGGATCTCGCGGCAGCCGCGCGGTTCTTTAGCGGCGGTCCGTTTGCCGCGCGCGATCATCGCACGCTCTCGATTGGCGGGCGAACGATCGTCGAAGTCGCACGGCGCGTTTGGGGATTCGACGACGCTGCGCTTGAGCGAAGTTATCGCGCGACGGGAGACCTTGGCGCGGCGCTTAGCCCGCTCGTGGTTCCGCCGCGCGACGCAACGCTTTTTCGCGATCGTCTCACGCCCGCGACGCTCGAAGTCTTGTTTGGCGAGATCGCGCAGGCTTCGGGAAAGCGTGCGAATCGGCGGCGCGAGGCGGTGCTCGAGCGCATCCTGCGAGCCTGCGAGGATCCCCTCGTCGCGACGTACGTCGTAAAGATCGTTACCGGTGATCTTCGCGTCGGACTGCGCGAGGGGCTCGTGCTCGAGGCAGTCGCGCGCGCCTTCGGCGCCGATCCGGCGGCAATTCGACGCGCCGCAATGGCGTCCGGCGACGTCGGTGCCGTCGCGCTTGCCGCCAGGCACGGCACGCTGGCTGAGCTGCGCGTCGATTACGGCGCGCCCATCGGTTTCATGCTCGCGACGCCGGTGCCGTACGGCGAGCTTTACGCGGACCTCGCCGGCGCCGTTTGGCACATCGAAGACAAGTACGACGGCATCCGCGCGCAAGCTCACGTTCGCGACGCAAAGGCACGAATATTCTCGCGACGGCTCAACGACGTTTCGGCGTCGTATCCGGAGGTCGTCGAATCGCTCGCGTCGTTGCGCAGCGACGCGATACTAGACGGTGAGATCGTGGCCGATCCGCGACGGTCGCGTGCTCCCGTTTCGCTTTCTGCAGGCGCGTCTGCAGCGCAAGAAGCTCGACGACGCGTTCTTGCGCGACGTGCCGATCGCGTACGTGGTCTTTGACCTGCTTGCGCTGGGCGACGAGCTGCTGCTCGACGAACCGTTGGCAGCGCGTCGGGAGCGACTCGCAGATCTCTTTTCCTCTAGCCCGCACCTCGTGCACGCACCCTCGGAGAGTTCAGGCGAGCTCGCCGCGGCCGACGTGAACGCGCGCTTCGCAGCGGCTCGTGCTCGCGGGAACGAGGGCCTGATGCTCAAACGCGCCGACGCGCCGTACGTGCCGGGACGCCGTGGCAAGTGGTGGCTCAAGCTCAAGCGCGAGCTTTCAACGCTCGATGTCGTCGTCGTTGCGGTCGAGTGGGGAAACGGCAAGCGCGCCGGTGTGCTCTCGGATTACACGTTTGCCGTGCGCGGCGACGACGGCGAGTTGCAGACGATCGGGAAGGCCTACTCCGGCTTGACCGACGCCGAGATCGCCGAGCTGACGCCGTGGTTTCTCGACCACCGCCTGCCGGCCGGCAATCAGCGCGAAAAAGCGCGCGCGAACGAGCTTCCGGTCGAGCCGAAGATCGTGCTGGAAGTGGCGTTCGACGTGATTGCGGAGAGCGACTTGCACGAGAGCGGCTTTAGCCTGCGCTTCCCCCGCATCGCTCGAATCCGCGACGACAAACCGCCCGAAGAAATCGACACGTTGCAGCGAGTGCGCGAGATCTACGGCGAAATGCTCGCGCGCGAAGGAGCGGACGGGTGATCGCTACGCGTCGAACGCATCCGGCGTAGCGACGTGCTCCGGGCGAACGCCCATGCCGATGAGCCGCGCCGGTAGACGGCGCAGAAGAGGAAACTCGCCGAAAAGCCTCGCCGCCAGGGGAGGCTTTGCGATCTCGGCACCTTGCAAGATGGGATCGATGGCGCGATCCTGCACGAAGATTTGGAACGCTTGCGTGACCTTGGTGGGAAACATCCGCCGGTCTTGGACGCGCTGCAAGTCGGCATCGCTGGGAGATAAGCCGGCGCGCAGCGGGACCGAGAGGATGTTCGCGGCGGCTACTCCATCCTGAATGGCGAGATTGATGCCGATCCCGCCGATTGGAGACATCGCGTGCGCCGCATCGCCGATGCAGAGCAGGCCGGGACGATGCCAGCGCTCGAGCCGATCGACCCGTACCTCGAGCATCGAAATTTTCGACCAATCGTCCAGCTGCGCGACGCGATCGCTCAGCGCAGGCACCATTTCCACCAGGCCCCGCTGCAGCGCGCCGATTCCGGCCGCTTTGAGCTGGTCGAACGAGCCTTTACGAATGATATAGGCGCACTGCCAGTAGTCGCCGCGGTCGAGCATCACGAGCATGTGGCCCGTTCGAATCGTCCCCAGCTGCTGCACGGGGTCGCCGGGATGTTTGGGAATGCGCAGCCAGAGCACGTCCATCGGCGCGCCCAGATTTTCGACGTGGAAGCCCGCAAGGGCGCGAACGGTCGAGTGGCGTCCATCGGCTCCCACCACGAGTTTAGCGGCGATTTCAAGCTCGCCGGTCGTGGTCTGCGCGCGCACGCCGGTCACGCGCCCGTCACTCTCGATGAGACCGACCGCTTCGGTTTGCATCATCAGGTGAAACGTCGGATATCGGCTGCCTCGCTCAGCGAGGAAGTTCAAGAAGTCCCATTGCGGCATGAGGGCCACGAACTTGCAGTGGGTGGGAAGGTGCGTGACGTCGGCGATTCCAATCGTCTCGCCGGCGATGCTCGCGCTGATGGTTCTGATCTCGTTATGCGGAAGGGCAAGAAACTCGTCGAGCCATCCGAGCTCGAAGAGCAGTTGCAACGTCGACGGATGGATCGTGTCGCCGCGAAAGTCGCGAAAAAAGTCGGGGTACTTCTCGAGGACGATCGCATCGATCCCGGCGCGTGCGAGCAGAACGCCGAGCATCGTGCCGCACGGACCTCCTCCGACGATGCAGACGCTGGTCGAGAACTGCCGCGGTTCGGTCATGCCGCCACGAGATTGAGCAACTTATCGGGAACGTAGATGCGCTTTTGAAGCTCTTTGCCGTCGAGGTAGGCGCGAACGTTCGGCTCGGCCAGCGCAAGCGCGACCGCTTGCTCTTCGCTCACGCCGGGAGCCGTGGAGATGCGAGCGCGGACCTTGCCGTTGACTTGCACGACTAGTGTAATCGCTTCGACCGATAAGGCGCGCTCGTCCGGTTCGAGGTAGCGCTCGAGGTGGACGGAGCTCTCGTGACCGAGTCGCGCCCAGAGCTCTTCGGCGATGTGAGGCGCAAATGGGGCAATGAGAATCGGAAGCACGTGCACGGCGTAGAGCAGCGAAGGCGACGCCTGCGCCGCCGACGCGGCCGTCATGAGGTTCACCAGCTCGTCAAGCTTCGCGATCGTCGTGTTGTAGTGAAAGCGCCGAGAAAGGGTCTCGTCGGTTGCAGATTTCGCGGCAACGTGCACGGCTCTCAGCAGCGCCTTCTCGTCGCCGCTCGCAACCTGCGGCATGCCTTCGGCGCGACGCGCGACGTCAAAATGAGGTTCACACGCACGCCAGATCCGGTTGAGGAGCCGCACTCGTCCGCTGATGCCGTCGTCGGTCCAGTTGCTCGTCTCTTCCGGCGGAGTAACGTAAAGCAAAAAGAGACGCATCGCGTCGACGCCATTCCTTTCGGCCGTCTCGTCGATGCCGACGACGTTACCTCGCGATTTCGACATTTTCTCGCCGTCGTGAAGCAGCAGCCCTTGGTGAAAGAGCCGCTCGAAAGGCTCGTCGGACCCGCTGACCCAACCTTGGTCGTGAAAGAATTTGTAAAAGAACCGCGAGTAGAGCAAATGCAGCACCGCATGCTCGGCGCCGCCGATATACTGGTCGACGTTCATCCAGTGCGCCGCACGTTCTTGAGCCCACGGAAGTCGATCGTTGTGCGGATCGAGGTAGCGCAGATAGTACCACGAGGATTCGAAAAAGGTATCCATCGTGTCGCTCTCGCGCCGAGCGTGCCCGCCGCACGAAGGACAGGCGGTCTCGATAAAATCGGGGATCGAGGCGAGCGGCGAGCCCTCACCGGAGATACGCTCGCGTGGCGGTAAAAGAATCGGAAGTTGGCGATCGGGGACCGGCACCTCACCGCAGGCTTCACAGTAGACGATGGGTATGGGCGTGCCCCAATACCGCTGGCGCGAAATCAGCCAATCGCGCAGCTTATAGTTGACGCTCTTTCCGCCGGCGCCGATCGCCGCAAGACGCTCGGCCAGCGCTTCGCGCGCGCGCACGCTCGACATGCCGGTGAACTCATCGCTGCCGATTAAACGCCCATCATCCTCGAACGCGGCAACGAGCGGCTCGGCGGGCCGGCCGTCGAACGGAATAATCACTTGCGCAATTGGCACGTCGTGCTGCTTCGCGAAGTCGAAATCGCGTTGGTCGTGAGCGGGAACGCCCATTACCGCGCCGCTGCCATACTCGGCGAGCACGTAGTTCGTTAGCCAGATCGGAATGCGCTCGCGCGAGAGCGGATGGATCGCATAGGCGCCGGTAAAAATGCCCTGTTTTTCCATGAGGCTCGTGCGCTCGAGGTCAGACTTCGACTTGAGTTCTTGGACGAAGGCGTCGATTGCGGCCGCCTGTTCGGGAGCAACGATCCGCTGCAGCGAGCCGACAATCGGATGTTCGGGCGCCAGCGCGAGAAACGTGACGCCGTAGAGGGTATCGACGCGCGTCGTAAAGACTTCTGCGGCAGCATCGAACCCACCGATGCGGAACGAAACGTTCGCACCCTCGCTGCGCCCAATCCAGTTGCGCTGCATCGTCCGCGTGCGCCTCCGGCCAGCCGGACGAGCTTCGCGAGATCGCCGAGCAGCCGATCGGCATACGCAGTGATCCGCAAGAACCATTGCGAGAGGTTGCGCCGTTCGACGAGGTGCGCGCAGCGCCAGCAGCGCCCGTCGATGACTTGTTCGTTTGCAAGCACGGTTCGATCGTGTGGGCACCAGTTCACCGGCGCCTCGCGCTTGTACGCAAGACCACGCTCGAAGAGGCGTAGGAAGAGCCATTGATTCCAGCGGTAGTACTCGGGCTCGCAGGTGGCGATCTCGCGCGACCAGTCGTAACCAGTTCCCATCAAGCGGATTTGACGCCGCATGTTGAGGATATTCTCGGCGGTCCAGACGGCCGGATCGATGCCTCGATCGATCGCCGCGTTTTCGGCCGGAAGGCCGAAGGCGTCCCAACCCATCGGGTGGAGCACGTTGTAGCCGAGCATGCGCATCATGCGTGCGACCACGTCGCCGAGCGTATAGTTCTTGGCATGACCGACGTGAAGATCGCCCGATGGGTACGGCAGCATCTCCATCGCGTAGTATTTTGGCTTCGCGCTCTCGTCCGCGGCGCGGTAGAGACGATCGCGCTCCCAGCGCGACTGCCACTTGTGCTCGACCGCGGCAAAGTCGTACATGAGCAGCATCGTACACGCTGGCCGCTCCTTGCGCCACCCTTTTCGATGCGCGGCGGCGCGTGATAGAGCGCCATGATACCGAGAATGGGTTTGGTCGCGGCGGTGCTCGGCCTTATCGCCGTTGCCCTCTGGCATCCCGCTCGCCCCCCGATGTCGCAGTCCGGCAGCGTAACGCCAACCGCGCAGCCCACCTTCGCGGACCGCGGCGACGCGCGCCCGCATCATCGCGGGGCTCATCTCTACGGCCGCGACGACGGGCTCGTCGTCTATGTTGCCGGTGCGGTGAACCACCCAGGTCTCTACCATCTTCACGAGGGAGACCGCAACGTGCGGGCGGTCGCCGCTGGCCGGAGGATTGAGCGCGTCGGCCGACGCGGGCGCCGTCAATCTCGCCGCAACGCGCAAACGACGGCGACGAAGTCTACGTGCCGGCGGTAGGCGAAGCACCGCATCGCCGTTCGCCCGAGCGGCGCAGCCGCCGGCACCCGGCGACGCGCCCTGCTAACGGCAGCGTTGACGTCAATCACTCCGATGCGGCCGAGCTTGCTGCCGTTCCAGGGATCGGGCACGCAATCGCGCAGCGCATCGTCGAGCTCCGTCAGCGCGAAGGCGGCTTTGCGTCGCTAGACGAGTTGCTCGACGTGGCCGGAATGACGCAGACTCGCCTGGAGCGTGCGCGTCCATACCTTCGCGAGCCCTAACAACGGTCTGAGAGGGGAGCCCAATGCGCAACGCGCATTGGGTGAAGCCTGTGATTTCCTCGGCGCTTCCTGCAAAAGAGACGCTCCCGAACCTAATTCGGCGGGCGCTCGCAGAGCCGCGCGACGATGTGCTCGTCGAGCGCATCGACGAAACGTGGACGCCGATTTCGAGCGAGCGATTGCTCGAACGAGTCGAGAACGTTGCTTGTGCGATCCGCGATGCGGGCCTCGTCGCGGGCGACCGCGTGGCACTGATCTCGCACAACTGCGTCGATTGGATCGTCTGCGATTTTGCGACGCTTTTTGCCGGTTGCGTGGTCGTGCCGATCTATCCGACGCAAGCGCTCGATCACACGGCGTACATCCTCGAGCATTCCGGTGCGCGGCTCGTCTTCGTCGACTCGCAGGCTACTGCCGACCACCTGCGAGAATCCGGCGTGGCGCTTCCGCGCGTCGTCAGATTCGAGGCCGCCGGTGCGGACGGGCTCGCCCACTTCGAAACGCGCGGAGCCGAGATTCGCGCAGCGCACCCAGAGTTTCCCGGTGCGTACGAGGCGACGCTGCTGCCCGACGATCTCGCCGTGCTGATCTACACGTCGGGGACGACCGGTTCGCCCAAAGGCGTCATGCTCTCGCACGACAATCTCGCGTTCGACGCGCAAGTCTCGCTCGCGTGCGGGTTCGAGGGGATGGAAGCGGGCCGCGACGTGCTCTCGGTTCTTCCGTATTCGCACATCTACGAGCACACCGTGATCTACATTTATTTGCTTGCGAAGCTGCGTTACTTCATCTGTCACGATCCCAACGAGCTGCTCCGCGATTTGCGCGAAGTGCGGCCGGTGGAAATGACCGCGGTTCCGCGCATCTTCGATCGCGTTCTGGCCGGCGTCAAGGGGCAGGCCGCATGCCGCCGGCGGAGTGCGCGCCAAGCTCGTGCCATGGTCGCTGAACGTTGGCCGGCGATATGCGTTTGCGAAGGCCTTCGGCGGAAAGGCGACACCGTGGCTCGGTTTCCAGTACGGCATCGCGCGAAGCCTCGTGCTCGAGAAAATACGGAGTTCGCTCGGTCTCGATCGTGTCGACTTCCTCACCAGCGGAAGCGCGCCGCTTCACATCGACACCGCGATGACTTTCCTCGGTATCGGCATCCCGATCATGCAGGGATACGGGCTCACGGAAACGTCTCCCGTTACGTCAGTCAGCCGCCTCTCCGAGAACGAGTACGGCGCCGTCGGTCGTCCGATCAGCGGGGTGGAGGTGCGCATCGCAGAGGATGGCGAGGTCTTGGTTCGCGGCCGTAACGTGATGCAGGGCTACTATCATAACGCGCAAGCGACCGCCGCGGCGATCGTCGACGGCTGGCTGTACACCGGCGACGTCGGTGAAATCGACGCCGCCGGATTCTTGCGCATTACCGATCGAAAAGGCGAAATATTCAAGACCGGCACCGGCAAGTGGGTTTCACCGGCTCGCATCGAGGCGAATATCAAACGCTCGATCTATCTGTCGCACGCGGTAGTCATCGGAAACGGGCGTCCGTACCCGATCGCGCTGATTGCTCCGAACTGGTCGCTCGTGCGCCAGGTACTGCCGAGCCTGCCTAAGGACGCACCTGCCGAACTTTTGGCTCGGCGCGACGACGTGCACGCCTTCATTACGCACGAGGTCCACAAGCAAACGCACGGGCTCGCCAGCTACGAACAGATACGACGCGTCATCGTGATCCCGGCCGAGTTCAGTGTCGAAGGCGGCGAGCTCTCGCCCTCGATGAAGATCAAGCGGCGCGTGGTGGAGGAGCGCTACGCGGGCGAAATCGAGCTTGCCTACGGCGGTGCGGAGCCGGTGCACGCGACGGCCTGACGATGGTCCATCGTGTCGACGAGGTCGTTCGCGGCCCGGTCAAAAGCAAGACTCTCTTCCCCGTCTTGATTCTCCACCTCATCGAACGACAGCCCGATCACGGTTACGGCTTGATGCGCCGACTCAACGCGCTCTGCGGCGACCTGCTCGCCGTCAATACGAACACCATCTACCCGTTGCTCCGCAGGTTGGAGGAGCGCAGCTTCGTCACCGCTTCGTGGGAGCACCCGACCAAGCGTTCTCGCAGGGTCTACGCGATCACCGACGACGGCGAAGAACGGCTGAAGCGGATCAAGAGTTTGATGCTGCCGTATCTCGACTCGATCGGCGGAGCGATCGAACGGCTCAAGTCGGAGCTGTACGAGACGCCGGACGGATCGCTTTGACCAAACTTTGATTAAATCGCGGCAGGATCGTCACGGCTCAGCCCCAATAATCGCGTTCGCATTGCATCGTCTACGATCGCCGCTCCACGCGGCGCCCCTTCTACTGGCCGCCCTCATCGCGCTGGGACTTCCGTCTCGAAGCGTCGCGAAGCCTCCGGCTATTCCGGCGCAAACCCCGGACGCGGTCACGCATCATACGCTCGTACTCGATGGCCGCACGCTGGCCTACACGGCCCGTGCCGGAACGATTACGCTGCGTAACGGTCAAGACCAGCCGATCGCGCGCGTCTTCTACACGGCCTATACGCTCGACCGCGCCGATCCGGCCAAACGCGCCCTCACCTTTCTCTACAACGGCGGACCGGGGAGCTCGACGATGTGGCTTCGCATGGGGTCGTTCGGACCGGTGCGCGTCGTTACTCCCGACGGAAGGATCGCCGGACCGCCGCCGTACCGGATTGTCGCAAATCGATACTCCCTGCTCGACCGGACCGACATGGTTTTCATCGACATGCCCGGAAGCGGATTCGGACGCCTCATCGGCGCCGGTACGCGTAAGGATCTTTGGGGCGTCGACGAAGACGCCGCCGGCTTCGGGCAGTTCATCGAGCGGTACATTACCAACTTCAAGCGATGGAACTCGCCTCGGTTTCTCTTCGGCGAGTCGTACGGCACGACGCGTTCGTGCGTGCTGGCGAAGTACTTGCAAGACAAGGGCCTCGGCCTCAACGGCGTCGTCCTGCTCTCGTCGTTCTTGAACTCCAGCGTCGACTACAACGATGGTGCGCCGGTCGGCGGCGGTGATTGGGCGTATATTCTGTATCTGCCGACGGAGACGGCGACGGCGTGGTATCATCACGCGCTGCCCAGCGCCCCCGCGCTATCGAGCTTGCTTCCGCAGGTGGAAAACTTCGCCGTTACCGAATATCTCGATGCCCTCGGGCAAGGGGCCATGCTCGCGCCGGACCGTTACCGCGACGTCGTCGCAAAGTTGCATGAGTACACCGGGCTTTCAGAGCAATACATTCGTAATTCAAACCTGCGCATTCCGTACGACCGCTTCGAGAACGAGCTGCTGCGCGAACGCGGCGTTACGGTCGGCCGCATCGACTCCCGTTTCGCAACCTACGTTCTCGACCGGCCCGAGGTGTCGCCCGATTGGGACGCGACCGACGCGGCGATCGATTCGGCATTCACAACGGCCAGCAATTATTATCTGCGCCAAATGCTCGAGTACGACACGCCGCTGCTGTACCGCCCGAACATTTACGACCTGATCTATGCCGACGATGAAAGTTGGAACTTCAAGCATGGGCCGAACGTTCAGACGCTCAACGTCACGCCCGACCTGGCGCAAGCGATGACGTACAATCCGTATTTAAAGGTCTTCTCGGCGAACGGTTATTTCGATTTCGCCACGCCGTTTTTTGCGACGGTGTACGCCCTCGACCACCTCTATCTGGCGCCGGCGATTCGCGCAAACATCACCTACGGCTTTTACCAATCGGGGCACATGGTCTATCTCCAACCGCAATCGCTTGCGCGCTTTCACGACGACCTAGAGCGCTGGTACGCCGGCGCACTTGCACATGCGTGAGCTGATTTGGGCCGTTGCGGCAGCGACGCTGATCGGCGCCGCTCCGGCACCGCAGCCGGTCGCAACGCCGGGGCCGAACGCGTCCGATGCGGTTACGCAGCATACGGTCGCGCTCGGAGGCAAGACGTATCCTTATACGGCCCGCGCCGGAACGATCGCGCTGGAAGATCCCGAAAGGCGACACGACCGCGCAGATTTTCTATACGGCTTTCACCGTCGACGGCGTCGACCCGCGCACGCGGCCGGTGACGTTCTTTTACAATGGCGGCCCGGGCAGCTCGACGATTTGGCTGCGCATGGGTTCCTTCGGGCCGGTACGCGTCCAAGTCGGCGACGCTACGCCGACGCGCAACGCCCCATTCGATTTAGTCGAAAACCAATACTCGCTGCTCGACCGCAGCGACCTGGTTTTCGTCGATGCTCCCGACACCGGGTTTAGCCGGATACTCGGCGCCGGAAAGCCGAGCGAATTCTTCGGCGTCGATCCGGACGTGCGGGCGTTCGGGCAATTCATTTCGCGATACATCACGAAATTCGGCCGCTGGAACTCTCCGAAGTTCCTCTTCGGCGAGTCGTATGGAACGCCGCGCTCGGCTATGCTGGTCAACTATTTGCAGAAACAGGGGATCGGCATCAACGGTGTCGTGTTGCTCTCTTCGGTCCTCGATTTCTCGCTCGACTGGGACGTCAATTTTTCTCCGGCGGCAATCGGCGGCGGCGATTGGGCTTTCCCGCTCTATCTTCCAACCGAAGCGGCTGCGGGGTGGTACCATCACATGCTCCCAGGACCACCGACGACATTGGCCGCGCTCTTGCCGCAGGTCGAAGATTTCGCGATGCACGAGTATCTCAACGCGCTCGCGCAAGGCTCGAAGCTCCCGCCAAGTGAGTACGACGACGTCGTCGCGAAGCTGCACCAGTACACGGGCCTTTCCGAGCACTACATTCGCCTGTCGAATCTGCGGATTCCGTACTGGCGATATGAGACGGAGCTATTTCGCGATAGCGGCGTAATGCTTGGCCGTTACGACTCGCGCTATACGTCCTTCAACCTGGATCGGGTCAACGACCGGCCGGACTTCGATGCGGTCGACTCGGCGATCGACGCGGCGTTCGTCGCCACCGGGAATTACTTCATGCGGCAAGTGCTGGGATATCAAACGACGCTTATTTATCGGCCGACGATCAGCGTTTTCCGCCAGTGGGATTGGAAACACAACGGCGCCCTGCCGACGAACACCGCGCAGGATCTCGCGTCGGCGATGGCCTTCGATCCGAACCTGCAAATTTTTTCGGCGAACGGCTACTACGATTTTGCTACGCCCTTTTGGGCGACCGTCTATACACTTAACCATTTGATGCTGCCGCCCCAGCTGCAGAAAAACATCAGCTACGGCTTTTACGAATCGGGGCACATGGTCTATCTGCATCCGCAAGCCCTGGCGCAATTTCACGACGACCTCGAAGGCTGGTACTCTCGGGTGTTAGGCGTCCGCTAGCCTTCTAAAACCCACCCGCGTGCGAGCGCGCCAGCGTTTTGAGGTAGATCGCGGAGAGCGTTGCGTAGGCCGTGCGCATGTCGCGCGTCGGCGGCGCGTCGGCGCTCTCGACCGCACTCTCGAGATAGTCGAGCGCGGCTTCGAGATAGAGGAAGCTCGTGAAGTCGTGCGCGTATGCGCCCATCGAGTCGTCGGGATTCGCTGGCAGCGGCTCGCCAACGATCGCACGGCGGTAGAGGCGTGCACGGTCGGCGGAAAGCGTTTTGGCTATGACTTCGGCCTTCGCGCGCGCGGCGGCAACGTCAGACCGCAGCGACTGGATGCGGCGAGCGAGATCGTACTGCGCCACTAGGTCGGCATCGGTTGCGGAGATGCGGGGATCGCGCAAGACGCGAGCCGAGCGCGTGTACGCTCTGCCGTTGACGCTCAACCGTACGGCATAGTTTCCCGGCGGAACGAGCGGCCCGTCGGGCGTGCCTTGGTGGAAGTCCCACACGAAGCGATGCGCACCAGCTTCGGCTACCGGGACGGGGTTCGACGCGATCCAATGCGTCGTGTAGTCGACCGATTTCGGATCGACCGGTTTGGGCGGCCGCGCGCTCGACCAGCGGCGCACGACCGCGCCATCGCTTGCGAGCACGTCGATGACGACCGGCGTGTGCGGTGCGTCGGGCAGATAGTAGTCGACGTAGAGACCGACCGGCGGATTATCGGCTTGCGGCTCGTCGAGCGGGAGCGGCGTTCCTTCTTCATTGCCGGGCCGCACGCGATAAGCTGGCGCCGACGCGAAAAGATAGACGCTGCGAGCTGCGCTGCTCTCGGTCATCTGGCGCAGCGGTGCGATATCGTCCATCACCCAGAACGCGCGACCGTGCGTGGCGATCACCAGATCGTCGCCGTGTACCGCGATGTCACGGATCGACGTGACGGGAAGATTGAGCTGCAAAGGCTGCCAGAAGGCGCCGTCGTCGAAGGAGACGTAGACGCCGCGCTCGGTTCCCGCGTAGAGCAATCCGCGTCGCACCGGGTCCTCGCGTACGGCGTTCACGAACGAACCGTCGGGTATTCCGTTTGCAATCGCTGTCCAGGTCGCCCCGCCGTCGCGCGAGCGATAAATGTACGGCTTGTAATCGTCGAGCCGGTGACGGTCGATCGCGGCGTATGCCGTCGCCGCATCGTAGTGCGACGCCTCGATGATACCGACTTTGCTCCACGACGTGAGTTGCGGCGGCGTGACGTTCTTCCACTCAAGAGCCTGTCCTGAGCCTGTCGAAGGACGCGTTACCCAAATGTAGCCGTCGTCCGTTCCCGCCCAGATTACACTCGCGCGTACCGGCGAAGGAGCGATTGCATAAACGACGCCGTGGCGCGCGATGTTGTTGGTGTCGGCGAGCGTTGCAGGATCGAAATTCGGTGGTGTCCCTTCGTTCGGCCGCGATAAATCCGGACTGACGATCTTCCAGGTTTCGCCGCCGTCGCGCGAACGGAAGATGTTCTGATGGCCGAAGTAGAGCGTCCTGCGGTCGATGGGCGAGAAGGCAAGCGGCAGCGTCCAGGTGTTGCGCCAGACCGTTCCGGGATGGGCGATGGTCGGATCGATGTTTTGTTCCCAACCCGTTGCGACGACCTCTTTCGTTACCGTTCCGCCGTAAACGAGCCCGGGATGACGCAGGTCGGGAGCGAGATAGCCATTTTCGCCGCCGACGTCGAGCGGCCGAAAATCTTGTTGCGAGAGCGTGCCATACTTGCTCCACACGGCCTGCACGTCGGCGCCGGAGTCCTGCTGTGCCCCGTACGCGGAATATGGAAAGCCGTTGTCGGTCGAAACGTGATAGAACTGTCCCGTCGGCTGGTTGTACCACGAGCTCCAGGTTTTCGCGCCGTTGAGGGTGACGACGACGCCTTGGTCGCTGCCGAGAATCATTCGATTCGAATCGATCGGGTCGATCCAGAGTGTGTGATAATCGTCGCCGGTGGGGTCGCCGAGGATGGCGTTGAAACTCGCTCCGCCGTTCGTCGAGCGATACGTCGAGGTGTTCATGACGTAGACGACGTCGGGATTGCGCGGATCGGCGGTGATGCCGCTGAAATACCACCCCCGTTGCCAAATGCGCTGTTCGCCGTCCTCGTGCGTCCAAGTCGCGCCTTCGTCGTCGGAGCGATAGATGCCGCCGAGTCCGGGGCTGCTGTCGACGTTCGCATAGATCCGATGCGGCGCCGCGGGCGAGATCGAAAGCCCGATGCGCCCGAGGTGGGCCGGCAGGCCTTGCGTGAGCTGCGTCCAGGTTGCGCCGCCGTCGGTCGATTTATATAAGCCGCTGCCCGCGCCGTTCGACGGCGGATAGACGTTCCACGGCGGACGGCGCGTCTGCCAGAGCGCTGCATAGAGCACGCTCGGATCATCGGGAGCCATTGCAAGCGCCGTTGCACCGGTGTCGGGATTCTTATAGAGAACCTTCGCCCACGTCTTTCCGCCGTCGGTCGTCTTAAAAACGCCACGCTCGGCGTTCGGTCCGTACGCATGACCGAGTGCGGCAGCGTAAACGACGTTCGCATTACGAGGATCGACGACGATCGCACCGATCTGCTTCGTATCGGTCAGACCGATGTGAGTCCAGCTCGTGCCGCCATCGGTCGATTTGTACATCCCGTCGCCGTAAGCGATGTCCGAGCGCATGTCGGCTTCGCCGGTGCCGACGTAGATCGTACGCGGATCGTTGGGTGCCACCGCGATCGCGCCGATCGACCCGATGTCTTGGTCGTCGAAGATCGGGTTCCACGTACGCCCTGCGTCGAGACTCTCCCATACGCCGCCGTCGACGGCACCGAAATAAAAGTGATTCGGTTCGCCCGGTACTCCGGCGACCGCGAGCGCGCGTCCGCCGCGAAACGGCCCGATCAACCGCCAGTGGAGCGCGGTGAAGTACGAAGGCTCGATGCTACCATCGGAATGTGCCGCGACGGCCGCGGCCGGTGCCGTTACGATACAGGCGAAGATAATGACGAAGAGGCGTCGCATAAACGCCTACCATCCGCCGCCGCTGTCGCCGCCTCCCCCGCCGGAATCGCTGCCCGCTCCGGGATCGCCCCCCATGCTGCTGCCATCAGGTGGAAGTTGACCGGCTTTCGGCGCGATCCCATCCCCGTGGAAGAGCTCGTTGCCGAGCCAAGCGCCGCCGAGTCCGCCCAGCAATCCACTCCAAAAGCTTCCGCCGCCAAATCCGCCGTATCCGTAGCCTGGACCGTAGCCGGGTCCCGGCGGCGGCGTTCCGGAAGGCGGCGCTCCGGGCGCTCCGCCGTAGTAGCGCGGCGCCGAGAACGCTCGCAGGACCGAACGCAGGATCAAAAATCCAACGACCGCCATGATGATCCACCAGAACATGGAGATAGTTACCACAGTGCCAAGGCGAAGTTTCGCTCGATGAAAGCCGGATCGCTGAGCTTTGTCGAGGTCCTGGCAACGTCGATCGCGCTGATCGGACCGAGCATGACGCCCATCTTGGTCGCGCCATACATGTATGCGCTCGCCGGGAACGGCACGTGGCTCGCCTACGTTTTCGGCGGCATTATGCTGATCTTCGTCGCACTCTGCGTCAATCAATTCGCGCGGCGGTCGAGCGCCGCCGGTTCGATGTACGGATACGTCGCCGGGCACCTTGGTCCGACGCTCGGCACGATCGGCGGCTGGGCGCTGCTTTGGGCCTACGGATTCGTGGCGACCGCCGTGCTCGGCGCGATGGCGCTGTTTGTCGAATTGATGCTGGGCGGCGCGGGTCTACATGCGCCCGAAATCGCGATCGTGATCGTGCTCGCATTCCTTGCATGGCAGGCGGCGTATCGTGGCGTGCAGGTCTCGGCGATCGTCATGCTCGTTTTGGAGATGATCTCCGTCACGATCATCTGCATTCTCGTAGCGATCGTCTTGCACGCTCACGGTCTATCGCTCGACCCGAATCAAGTAAAGCTCAAAGGCGCCTTTTCCGGAGGAATCGGTTTGGCAATCGCGCTCGCCGTCTTCAGTTACGTCGGCTTTGAGAGCGCCACGGCCTTCGGCGCCGAGGCGAAGCGGCCGCTCGTCACGATCCCTCGCGCGGTGATCGGCAGCGTACTCTTCGCCACCGCATTCTTCGTCCTGGCGACCTACGCGGAGATCATCGGACTCGCTCACGCCGCCAAACCCCTCGATCAGCAGACGTTTCCGCTTGGGACGCTCGCGGAACTTTACGGCGTTGGCTATCTGCGAATACCCATTCTCATCGGAGCGCTCTCGAGCGCCTTTTCGGTCTGTCTCGCCTGCATCACAACGGCTGGGCGAATCGCCTACGCTATGGCGACGGCGGGAATCTTGCCGAACGTCTTTGCACGCATCGAGCCCAAACACGATACGCCGAACGTTGCGGTCACCGCCGTGACGGCCGTTACCCTCGCAGTCGCGGTCGCGGCGTTGGCCGCGCACGTAGCGCCGATCGACGTCTTCAATAACTGCGGTACGCTCAGCTCGTTCGGCTTCATTCTCGTCTACATGCTGATCGCGGTGGCGTCCGCCGTGTACTCGAAGCGGCTCGGCGCTATGAGCGTTGTCGATCTGGGAGTCTCAGTCGCTGCGCTTGCGCTGCTCGTTCTCGCAGCGGTGTGGCTTTTTGATTCGGTTCCCGCCCCGCCGCAACGCTGGTTCGGGTACTACTTCTTGATCTTTCTTGTTGCCGGCTTGATCTTGCGTTACCGCGCGCGCTTTACGGCGAGGTGAGCCTCGAAACGACGATCAAGCCGCCTGCCACGCTGAGCGCGAAGAATACGATGAATATCCAGACGCCCAACCGTTTCAAGGACTCGCGCCGAGCGCGTGCCGCTTTTGTCTGATGCGTCGGGCGGGTTCTTTTCACGAGCTCTGCGCCGCGCGCGCGGCGACGGCGGACCACAAGCGCTCCAAATTATAGAAGGCACGCTGCTCGGGTGTGAAGACGTGGACGATCACGTTCCCGAGATCGATGAGAATCCACGATCCGTCCGCATAGCCCTCGATGCGTGAGACGCCGTAGCCTTCGCGGCGCACTGCCTCGACCACGGCGTCGGCGATCGCGCGAGTCTGGACCTTCGAGCGCCCGGTCACGATCGCGAACGTGTCGGCAAGGATCGTTCGACCGCTCACGTCGATTGCCGTGAAGTCTTCACCCTTTTTGTCGAGCACGGTCTCGTGGACGACGTCGATCAACTCGCCGATGCTTGGGCCTCCGCGGGCGCAGCCTTGCGTGCGCGGCGCAGTGACGTTACGCGCAGAGTTTCGCGCGTCGCGACGGCGAGGTCGCGAAGCGCGAGCTCCCAGAGCTCGGCTCGTTCGGGAAAACTGCGACCTGGTTCCAGCGAGTCGGCCAGATAGACGGTGCAATCGAGCGGCGACATTTCAGGAGCGCCGGTAGTATGTTTTTCGATCGCGGAGAGCACCTCGCCATCCTCTACCCCGAATTGCTCGCGTGCAATCGCGGCGCCAAGGCGCGCGTGCAACAGCATCGGATGTTCCCGCTCGGCCGGCCCGATCCCCAAGCCGCGTGCCTCACATTCCGCAAGCAGTCGCGCCGGCGAGTAGAGGCGCGCGAGATCGTGTAACATTCCAGCGAGACGAGCTTTATGCGCAGCGAGGCCGTGTCGCTGTGCGAGCAGGTCGGCACAACGAGCGACGCGCACGCTATGCTGGTAGCGGTACTGCTGACCGAGATGCTCGCGAACACCGCGCGCCAACTGCGTGAAGGTCACCTACCTACAGGCTACCCTGCTCGGCGCGTGCGCGCAAGACCCGCACCCGGTTGCGATAGAGATCGCTGCGCAGGCTCCCCGCCCACATGATCAGCGCGCTTTCGTTATCATCGCTATAGTAACCGGAGCGCATCGTTACGGTCGTGAATCCATACTTACGATAGAGCCGCTGGGCGACCGTGTTGCTTTCGCGTACTTCCAGGGTCATCCAAGCCGCGCCGCGCTCGATCGCCTCGTCGATCAGTTGCAGGAGCAGCGCTTCGCCGAAACGCCGCCGCCGATGCTCGGGATCCACCGCGAGCGTCGTGACGTGCGAATCTTCGAGGATCACCCAAACCCCGCCATAAGCGACGACGCGATCGTCGAAAAGTCCTACATAATAGTGCGCGAGCTTGTTCGTGCTCAATTCGTTGTAGAACGCATCCGACGGCCAGACGGTCGAGAAGCAGGCGCGCTCGATGCGCGAGACTGCGGCGATATCAGACGCCGCCATCGGCCGAATCGAGAAACGGCTGGGCGGTTGCGCCGGCCTGTCGAGTTCCATCTTCATGGGATGGTTGCTCTACAATCTCGGCGGCTTGGCGGCGGGAAGTTCGCCATAATCGGCCCCCACCTCGTGCAGGGTTGTCGCGGGCGCGCGGGCCGCCGCCGCCAAAGCAGCGGCCGCCGCGGCGGGCATTACGATAGGCTCGACGGAGCACACGATAATTCCGCGTTCGGCAAGCGCGTGGAGAACGTCCTTCGGAGCTCCTACGACGGTGAGTTCGGGATAAGCCTCCGGCGGCAGGACCTCGTCGAGCACGTGGGCAGTTGGGCCCGAAGCGCGGCGTATCTCATGCCCGCAGCGCAAGCGTGCCGAGATTATCCCGGGACGCCCGACGACGACGGCAAGAACTCGCTCGTAATGGCCCCCAAACTCCAGAATATCGAACGACGCAAGCGGCACGAGCGGGCGTTTCCAGACTGCAGCGAGCGATTTGGCGTAGGCGATTGCAATGCGCAACCCCGTAAAGCTGCCGGGACCGATTCCAACCGCCAAGCGGTCGATCTGATCCGGCGCAAGTTGCGCGTCATCGAGCACGGCCTCGACCATCGCAAGCCCGCGCTCGAGCGCAACGGCGCCGGCCTCGCAGCGCGACGCGGCGATTCGCTGGTCGTCTGCTATCGCCGCCGAAAACGCTCCTAGCGCCCCGTCCAGGGCAAGAACTTTCATTGCGGCGGACGAAGATAGAGCGTGCGTGGTTCGTCTCCGGCGCCTTCGATTTCGATTTCATAGCGCCGCGACGGAATAGCCTCCGGCGCGTTGCGCCACCACTCGATCAGCGCTATCGAACGGCCGTCGAGCGCCTCCTCGAGGCCGAGCTCGGCGAGTTCGTGCGGATCGTCGATGCGGTAAAGGTCGATGTGCTCGATCGGCGGGTCACCGTCGTAGTGGTGCCGGAACGTAAAGCTTGGGCTGGCGCTCTGGTCTGCGCCGTGGAGCGTTTGCACGACCGCACGGACGAACGCGGTCTTGCCGGAGCCGAGCGGACCAGAGAGCGCAACGACGTCGCCGGGGCGCAGACCACGCGCGAAAGCTGCGGCAAACGCGGCGAGATCTTCTTCGGTGGGAAGAGTCAAGCGCAGCGGGCCGGTCAGCGGCGGAGTCGAAGGCCGATCCTTCATGAGTACAGGTGATTATTGAACAACGATACGATATCGCAGGTCAACGTTGAAGACGAAATGCGGGAGAGTTATCTCTCGTATGCTATGTCGGTTATCGCCTCGCGTGCGCTGCCCGACGTTCGAGATGGCCTCAAACCCGTGCAGCGGCGGATTCTTTACGCGATGCGCGAGATGGGGTTCGATCCGAGTAAGCAGCATCGCAAATGCGCGGGCATCATCGGCGAAGTGCTCAAGAGTTACCATCCACACGGCGACAGCTCGGTGTACGATGCGCTCGTGCGCATGGCGCAAGATTTTACGCTGCGCTATCCCTTGGTCGACGGACACGGGAACTTCGGATCGATCGATCCTGATCCGCCGGCCGCTTACCGCTACACCGAGGCGAGACTGGCTCGCGCCGCGCTCGACGTATTGGCCGATATCGATAAAGAGACCGTCCCGTTCGTTTCGACCTTTGATAATCAGGGCGTCGAGCCCAGCGTGCTTCCCGGCCGCCTCCCGCAGCTTCTTCTCAACGGATCGAGCGGCATCGCGGTCGGCATGGCGACCAACATTCCGCCACATAATCTCAACGAGATCGCAGACGCGATCGTCGCGTTGATCGACGACCCTCAAGCCAGCGACGACGATATCTGCGACATCGTCAAGGGCCCCGATTTCCCAACCGGTGGGACGATCCTTGGCCACGAGGCGATTCGTGAAGCCTACAAGACGGGGCGTGGATCGATCGCGATTCGCGGCAAAGCCGAGATCGTCGAGGAGCGCGGCAAGCATAAGATCATCATTACCGAGATTCCCTACCAAGTCTACAAGGGACGAATCATCGAGGCGATCTCGGAGGCGTACTCCGAGAAGCGCATCGTCGGAATCGCCCGAATGGACGACGAGTCCAATCGCAAGGGGATGCGCGTCGTGATCGAGCTGCAACGCAATGCGACTCCCAAGATCGTGCTCAACCAGCTCTTCAAGCATACGCCGCTGCAGGCAAGCTTCGGCTTCAACATGCTCGCTTTGGTACCGCTGGGCGATAGGCGTTCCAATGGGACGGTCGCGATCGAGCCTCAAGTGCTTACGCTCAGGCAACTGCTCGAGCACTTCATCGCGCATCGCAAGGACGTCATCACGCGGCGAACGGCTTACGACCTGCGTAAGGCCGAAGAGCGCGCGCATCTGCTCGAAGGTTACCGCATTGCACTCGACAACATCGACGAAGTCATTGAAATCGTACGAGGCAGTCAAACGACCGACGAAGCCAAAGGTCGGCTATCGGAGCGCTTCAATCTCAGCGAGGTGCAAGCCCAAGCGATCGTCGACATGCGGCTGCGAACGCTCGTCGGGCTCGAGCGGCAGAAGATCGAAGACGAGTACGCCGAGCTGATCAAGGCGATCGCGGAGCTCAACGATATTCTTCGCAGTCCCCGGCGCATCGCACAGATCGTCAAAAGCGAGACGCTCGATCTCAAGAAGCGTTTTGGTGACGACCGCCGCACGACGATCGAGCCGGCCGAAGACGAGATGTCGATCGAGCAAATCACACCGAACATCGACGTCGTCGTCACCTATACCGTCGGCGGCTATATCAAGCGTGTTTCAGTGGACACTTTCCGGACGCAGAGCCGTGGCGGACGCGGTGTGACCGGAATCTCGAATCTCAAACGCGAAGACGTCGTGCGCAACTTCTTCGTCACCAAGACGCACGACCACGTTCTCTTCTTCACGAACATGGGGCGCGTCTACCGGCTTCGCGGCTACGAAATTCCCGATACCACGCGCCAGGCTCGCGGCACGGCACTCGTCAATCTGCTCACGCTGCCGCCGGGCGAAGAGGTGACGGCCGCCTTCCCGATCGATCGATTCGAAGGCGAGAGATATCTGGTCATGGTGACCAAACGCGGCGTGATCAAGAAAACGAAGCTCGAAGCGCTATCGAACGTGCGCCGCAACGGTCTCATTGCGATCAATCTCGATGAGGGCGACGAGCTGTTGGCGGTCGATCTGTCCAACGGCTCGCGCGACATTATTCTCGCTTCGACGCGCGGCATGGCCGTGCACTTCAACGAGAAGGACGTTCGGCCGATGGGTCGCGTGGCACGCGGCGTCAAGGCAATGACGCTCGAAAAGGGCGATACGGTCGTGGCGATGGACGTCATCGAAGACGAGCGGCGTGAGGTCTTGCTCGTGACGTCGCGCGCGTTCGGAAAGCGTACGCCGATTGAGGAGTACCGTCACACCTCGCGTGGCGGCAAAGGCGTCAAGGCGTTCGCGCGCCAGCGCGACGACATCGGGCAGATCGTCGACCAAATTCTCGTCGCACCGGACGACCAGATTCTCATGATCACGTCCGGCAACCAGGTAATTCGTCTTAAAGTCCGCGACATCCGCAAGACCGGACGGGACGCCAAGGGCGTTCGTCTTCAGCGGTTGGGGGAAGGCGACGAGGTGATCGCGATCACCAACCTCGGCAAGCAGGCCAAACAGATCACCGAGATCACCGGCGAACCGCAACAAACCGAGCTGTAGGAGTGTTAGACTGAAATCATGAGTGCATTACCAGATGTAACGCAGACGAACTTCGACGCGGAGGTGCTCAAAAGCACGCAGCCGGTGCTCGTGGACTTTTGGGCGCCATGGTGCGGGCCGTGCAGGATGCTTTCTCCAATCGTGGAGAAAGTCGCGGCCGCGAACGCCGGCAAAGCCAAGTTCGTCAAGCTGAACACCGACGATAACCCCAACATTGCCGGCCAGTATCAGGTCTCGGGCATTCCGTGCTTGATTCTCTTCAAGAACGGCCAACCGATCGACCGGATCGTGGGCTACGTTCCCGAGAACGTCGTAACGTCGATGCTCGGCAAACACGTGGCGTGAAGCGCCTTCCGGCCATGCATAGCTTGCTGGCCAACGAAAGAGTAGCGGCGTACGAAGCGGAGCTGGGGAGAGACGTAATGAGGCGCGCGGCCGAGGAAGTGCTCGGCCGTGTGCGCGCTTCCGCCAACGGAGCCCGCCCTGCGATATTGGACGAGCTGGTCGACCGGCTCGAGAGTTTGCGCCGCCAAACGCTGCAGCGGGTCATCAACGCGACCGGCATCATCCTCCACACGAATCTCGGGCGCGCGCCGCTGGCCGCCGAGGCGCTGGCGGCCGTTGCCGAAGTCGCGCGCGGCTATTCGAACCTGGAGTACGATCTCGAAACGGGAGAACGCGGGTCACGATACGCTCGGGTAGCGAGCGTATTGAACGACGCGACGGGCGCACAAGATTCGCTCGTCGTCAACAACTGCGCGGCGGCGGTCCTGCTCGTGCTCGACACGTTCGCGAAGGGGCGCGAGGTGATCGTCGCGCGAAATCAGCTCGTCGAGATCGGCGGCGGTTTCCGCGTCCCCGACGTGCTGGAACGCAGCGGCGCGACGCTGGTCGAAGTTGGGACGACCAATCGCGTCTACATCGAGGATTTCGAGCGCGCGCTCTCGCCGCGCACCGCCCTGCTCTTGCGTACGCATCCGTCGAACTATCGGATCGAGGGCTTCACGCACGACGCCAGGGCGCGCGAGCTCGTGGAGCTCGGCCGCCGAACGGGCGTGCCCGTCGTTGAAGATCTGGGCAGCGGAGCGCTCGTCGATCTCGAACAGTACGGCGCGCCGCACGAGCGTACGGTGCGTGAGGCGCTCGCCGACGGAATTGGTCTCGTGACGTTCTCCGGCGACAAGCTGCTCGGTGGACCGCAAGCCGGCATTGTCGTCGGCAGCACGCATCTCATTGCCCGAATGAAGAGCAATCCGCTGCTCCGCGCCCTGCGTGTCGGAAAGACGACGCTCGGCGCGCTCACCGCGACGCTACAGCTCTATCGTGACGGGTCCTTTCGCGAACGCCTTCCTCTGTATCGCATGCTCTCCGCGACGCTCGACGAACTGCGCGCACGGGCGCAAGCGTACGTCGAAGTTGTGCCCGCGTCCGCGATAATCGAAAGCAGCGCATACGTCGGAGGCGGGGCGCTGGCGCAAGAGCGCCTGCCGTCTTTCGCCGTCGCAATTCAGATCGAGCAGCCGGATTGCTTGGCCGCGCGCCTGCGCGACGCAACTCCTCCGGTCGTGGCGCGGATCGACGAGGGGCGCTTGCTGCTCGATTTACGCACCATTGCGCCCGAAGAAGATCGAACCGTCATCGGCGCTTTGAAGAAGCTCGTTTCGACACGGTAAAATAATGCCGGAGCTTCCGGACGTTGCGGCGTACATTGCCGCCTTAGAACCGCGTATCGTCGGACAAACGCTCGAACGCGTTCGCATCGCGAGCGTCTCGCTCTTGCGAACCTCGGCGCCGCCACTCTCGGCGCTCGAAGGCCGAACGATACGCGAAGTACGCCGCATCGGAAAGCGTATTGCCGTCGGTTTCGACGGCGATCTTTGGCTCGTGATCCATCTCATGATTGCAGGGCGCCTTCACTGGCGGCCGCGCGGCGCGAAGCTCACCGGCCGAAATGCGCTGGCGGCCTTCGACTTTCCTAATGGTTCGCTGGTCCTCACCGAAGCGGGGAGCAAACGCCGCGCGTCGCTGCACGTTGTCGAAGGCGAGCAAACGCTCGAGAGAATCGAGCGTGGCGGCATCGACGTCTTTGCCGCCGATCTAGAGACATTCGTGCGCGCGATGAGCGCGGAAAACCACACGCTCAAACGCGCGCTCACCGATCCGCGCATTATCGATGGCATCGGGAACGCCTATTCCGACGAAATTCTTCATGCCGCACGGCTCTCACCGATTGCGCTCACGCAGAAGTTGCAGCCCGACGAATGGGCGCGGCTCTTCGATTCGACGCGCGCGACGCTGCAAGCGTGGATCGCGCGGCTAGCCGGCGAGGCGAAAGACGAGTTTCCAGAGCACGTAACGGCCTTTCGCGATGGCATGTCCGTTCACGGCCGCTACGGCAAGCCCTGTCCACAATGCGGGGAGGCGGTGCGTCGCATCCGCTATGCCGACAACGAAACGAACTATTGCCCGCGCTGTCAGACCGGCGGCAAAGTGCTCGCCGACCGTGCCTTGTCGCGGCTCGGCATCAGCCCTCTGCGAACCAACCCAACGGCGCACCGCCGAGATTGAGGTCGACCTAGCCGGCGTCTAAACTAATTGATTTCCCCTTGTACCGCTGCCAAAGGCCGATCATTCCACTCACGATCGTTACGAGCACGGAAATGAGTCCGATATTGGCCGCGAGTGTCTGCGGCGGGGTCGGCACGAAGACGGGAATATCGACCTCACGCGAATCGACGACGTTGTTGTTCTTGTCGAGAGCCTGCATCAGGAGGGTTACGACGTGATTGCCGGGGGTCGTCGCCATCAGATTCCACCGCCAAGGTTCGGCGGAGGGCGGTGCCTTGGGCGAGAGACTGCACGCCGAAGCGAGAAGCGTCTTGCGCGAGCGAAGCGCATCGCCGATTTTGTCGACCGTAAAACCCGGCGCGTCGACGAGAACCTCATACGCCACGATATCGCTGGGCGAGCAATCGGATCCCGTCGGCAATGCATGCAGCTTGAGCGTTATGGTATCGTAGAGCGCGATCGACTTGGGGTTCTTTACGATATCGCTGGGGCCGGTGGGCAGCCAGCGGTCACCTTCAATCTGCGTCGAAATGCCGTCAAAGGACGGCTGCGTCAAGACAACCTCGACGTGATTGAACCTGTACGCTTGGGCTGCCGCGTTCAGATCCTTCTGGTACGCTACCCACTGCAGCACTCCGGCGGCGATGGTCACGACGGCGGCAATCGACGCAACGATGAACCAGACGCGCGAAGGGGGAGCTTTTGGGCGCGTGACCGGCTCCCTAGCGCTCACGTTGCGTCAACGGCGCATTGGACCGACTTTAGCGTGCTCGGCGAAGAGACGAACGGCGAGACGAACTTCAGCGTCGATCCGGACTGACGCAGGACCCCGTATTGCGCAACCTTCGTGCTTGCGTTGCCCAGCGTGCAGCGAAATCGCACCGCTTGCGTCGGGCTCGGAGCCGTGTATTTGATCGTGACGTTCACGAAATAGTTCTGGTTCCCGGCGGGGGACGGTTCAAGCGTATACGAGCACGCTTGTATGGTCACGCTATGCCCACTCTCGCTGTAGGAACACTGCGCCGGCGGCTCGACCGTGGCGTCGGAATGCGCCGTCGCCGCGGCAAGCGCGGAGAGAACGATGGCGCCGGCAAGGATGACCTTCATAGTTCCTACTCTTTCGGCTCTGAGAACCAACCCGACGGCTCGACGTCGAGGTTCACGTTGATTTGCTTAACTTCGGTATAGGCGTCGTATCCGTACGTGCCGAGCTCGCGGCCGATTCCGGATTGCTTGTATCCGCCCCACGGGGCTTCGTTGTAGGTCGGGTGATAGGTGTTGATCCACGTAATCCCGGCGCGCATCTTGCGGATGACGCGGTGCGCTTTTGCGATGTCCGCAGTGAAAACGGCGCCCGCCAATCCGTAAATCGTGTCGTTTGCAAGCCTGATAGCCTCGGCTTCGTCATCGAAGGTTTGGACGACCAGAACGGGCCCGAAGATCTCCTCTTGGACGATGCGCATGCTCGGCGATGTGTCGTCGAAGATCGTCGGCGTGATGAAGTTTCCCTCGGCGAGTGGGCCGCCGAGCCGCGTTCCGCCGCAGAGCAGCCGCGCGCCCTCCTTTGAGCCTGTCTCGATGTAGGCTTCGACGCGCTCGCGGTGGACCGGCGAGATGATTGGGCCCATCTCGGTTGCGGGGTCGAATCCGTCACCGACTCGTATTTTTTGCGCGCGCTCTACCAACCGATCGATGAAGCGGTCGTGCAGGCTGCGTTGTATGATGAGCCGCGAGCCCGCCGAGCAGACCTGGCCGGCATTGGCAAAGATTCCGAAGAGCGCGTAATCGACCGCCGTCTCGAAATCGGCATCCGCGAAGACGACGTTCGGCGATTTGCCGCCGAGTTCGAGTGAAATCTTTTTGAGATTCGTCGTCGCATCGTGCATGATGCTGCGCCCAGTTTTCGTCCCGCCCGTGAAGGCGACTTTGTCGACGAGCCGACTGGCGGCGATTGCGTGCCCGACCGTGGCACCCGCGCCCGGGACGATGTTCACGACGCCGGGCGGAAACTGGAGCTCCTCAAAAATTGCGGCCAATCGGATCACCGAAAGTGGAGTAAGTTCAGCCGGCTTTAAGACACAAACGTTGCCGGCCGCCAATGCCGGCGCGAGCTTCCACGTCGCCATGAGCAGGGGATAGTTCCACGGAACGATCTGTCCGCAGACTCCGATCGGCTCGCGGACCGTGAACGTCTGCGATGGCGCCGGAACGTCGAACGTCTGTCCGTGCGGCTTGGTTGCGAGACCGGCGTAGTATCGGAAGCAGTTTGCGGCGTCGACAGCGTCGTACTCGGTTTCGCGCAACGGCTTGCCGTTGTTGAGCGTATCGATCCGCATAAACTCGTCGCGATGAGCGTCGATGGCATCGGCGACTCGGAACAGCAATGTCGCGCGGTCCGCTGCGTTCATCGATCCCCACGGACCGTCGTCGAAAGCTCGTCGTGCCGCAGCAATCGCCGCCTGCGCATCGGTCGCCGTCCCTTCCACGACCGCGACAATCGCGCGGCCGTTGGCGGGATTGTAGAGCTCGCGCGTGCCGCCCTCGGCGGCGAGTCTCCAACCGCCGTCGACGTACATCGGAATGATGCCGTCGATGCGCGGGAGGTTTCGAAGAATCTCGTCGGAGTGCGCTGCGGGATGTGCCGCCGTCTGCATGATCTTACGCTCCTGTCTGCGCTAAACGTGCCATCGAGTTGAGGCTTTCGCCGAAAGCTTGGCATACATAATCCGCTTCCTCCTCCGTGATCGTCAACGGCGGTTCGAAGCGAATCACGCGCGCGTTGACCAGCGTCCCAGAGACGAGCACGCCACGGTCCAGCATGCGCTTGCCAAGCTCGAATCCGGTCTCGTGATCGCGAAATTCGACAGCCATCAGGAGACCTTTGCCGCGCACGTCGACGACGAGATCTTCGTGGCCGGCGACGGCTTGGCGAATGCCGCTGCACATGCGCTCTCCCAGAATCGCCGCGCGTTCCGGCAAGCGGTCCTCGATCAAAACGTTGATCGTCGCGATCGCCGCGGCGCACGCGAGCGGGTTTCCGCCGAACGTCGACGTGTGGAGGAATGGGTTGTCGAAGAGCCGCGCAAAGATCTCGCGCCGGCCGACGACCGCGCCCGCCGGAACCACGCCGCCGCCGAAGGCCTTTGCAAGGCACATCAAGTCCGGCGCGACGCCGTAGTGCTCGCAGCAGAACATCTTACCCGTTCGTCCCATGCCGGTCTGCACTTCGTCGAGAATGAAGAGTGAACCGAACTCATCGCAGAGCGCTCGTACGCTGGGAAGATACTCGTCGTCAGGAATGTTGACGCCGCCCTCTCCTTGGATGGGCTCGAGCAGCACCGCGCCGACGTCCTCACCGACCGCCTTGCACGAGGTGAGCATATCGCGCAACGCGAGCACATCGTTGAAGGGCACGTGTTCGATGTTCGGGAGCATCGGGCCGAATGGCCGGCGGAACTCTGCCTTAGCGCTCGCCGAGAGCGCGCCGTAACTCTTGCCGTGAAAGCCCTTCGTCGCCGCGACAATCGTCTGTTTGCTCGGATCGTACGCGCGTGCGAGCTTGAGCGCGCCTTCGACCGCTTCGGTGCCACTGTTGCAGAAGAAGCTGTATTCGAGACCCGCGGGCGTCAGCATCGCCAGAGTCTTTGCGAGCATCGCCCGCAGCGGATCCAGCAAATCTTGGCTGTGCAACGGCTGCCGGCGCAGTTGGTCGCTGACGGCTTTGACGACTTTGGGGTTGCGGTGGCCGACGTTGAAAATGCCGAACCCGCCGAGACAGTCGATGTACGTCCGCCCGTTAACGTCGCGATACGAGTTCGGTCCGGCGTCGGACCACTCGACTACCGCGCCGGCGCGCTGGGAGTCGGTCGCCTTGCGATACTCGAGAAATCCCGGATTGACGTGGTCGCGGAACGACTCCACGGTTTCTTGCGCGATCCACGACGCTTGCGCGGGAGTCACGTCGGTTTCTGCGATCAGCTCTAAAACGCGCTGCGTATACTCGTAAACTTTGCGCTCGCGATCACCGGTAATTTTCGATCACCTCGTAAACACTTCTTGGGCGCTCGCTCTCAAAATGGCGAGACCTTCGTCGAGCTCGTCGTCGCCGACGACGAGCGGAACGAGAAAGCGAATGACGTTGCGCTTGCCGGCCAAGAGCAGAAGGAGTCCCCGCTCGCGCGCGGCCTCGACGATCTCGGGCGCGCCCGACGAAAGCTCCATCGCCAGCATCGCGCCGAGTCCACGCACGTCTTCGATCTGGCTGAATTCGGTTTGCAGCGCACGCAGCGCGGCGAGGATCCGCCGGCCGATTTCTCGACCGCGCGCCAAGAACGCGTCGTCCATCAGCTCGAAGATCTCGAGGGCTGCCGCGCACGCGACCGGATTGCCGGCAAAGGTGCCGCCCAAACCGCCGGGTTCGGGTGCGTCCATGATTTCGGCCTTGCCGACGACGGCCGCAAGCGGCAGTCCGCCGCCAAGCGATTTGGCAACCGCCATGAGATCCGGTTCGATGCCGTACTGCTCGCATGCGAAGAACGTGCCGGTACGGCCGAATCCGGTCTGAATCTCGTCGGCGATGAGCAAGATGCCGTGCGTGTCCGCGATGCGCCGAAGTTCGCGCAAGAAATCTGCGGGCGCTGGAACGAAGCCGCCTTCGCCGAGCACCGGTTCGACGATGATCGCCGCAACGCGGTCCGGCGTAACGGTAGCCGAGAAGAGCTTATCGAGTGCGTCGAGCGCTTGACGCATCGTCACCCCGTGGTGTTCGTACGGAAACGGCGTGTGATAAATCTCGCTGCAGAACGGCCCGAAGTGCTGTTTGTACGGCTCGTCCTTGCCGGTCATCGTGAGCGCAAGCAGGGTTCGGCCGTGATAGGCGTGCGTGAATGCGACGATCGCGGGGCGGCGTGTGTACTCGCGCGCGATCTTGACCGCGTTCTCGGTTGCTTCGGCGCCCGTCGAAAGCAGCAGCGTCTTCTTGCGCGATGGTCCCGGCGCACGGCGGTTGAGCTCTTCGGCGACGCGCACGTATGGCTCGTACATCGCCACTTGGAAACAGGTGTGTGTAAGACGGGCGGCCTGCTCGGCGATTGCTGCGACGACCTTAGGATGGCTATGGCCGGCGTTGAGCGTCGCGATCCCGCCGATGAAATCGAGGTAACGGCGCCCTTCGACGTCCCAGAGCGTCGCGCCGTTCGCACGGGCAATCCAAATCGGATGAGCCGTCGCCACGCCTCGCGCGACGCTCTCCTGGCGGCGCTGCGCGAGCGACGTTTCGGTAACGGAAGCGACGGGTTTTTCTCGTACTCTCATGGTGCGGCGAGGAAGTTCTATTCGGCGAGTTTAAAGCCGCTACTGCTTTCAGCGCTTGCGAGGTGTCAGTTGGGTAAATCGTTAGTCGCGCTCGCGGTTCTGCTCCTTGCCTTGCCTGCCGAATTAATTGCGGGTACGACCGGCACCCTTCGCGGTCGGATCGTCGATGCGACGACCCATGCGCCGATTGCGGGCGCCGTCGTCATCGCTTCCTCGCCGTCGCAGACCGCGCAGAGCGTCTCCGACGCTGCGGGGGCGTTTTCATTTATCTCGCTGCAACCCGACACGTACACCGTCAATGCGACCAAAGCAGGATACGAGCCGCAGTCGCAGCCGGGTATCAGCGTCGTCGCGGATCAATCCGCGACCGTCACGTTACCGCTGCAAAAGGCGCTCAAGACGATCGCGCGCACGACCTCGCGTTCGGCGCAGTCGCTGGTGCGCGGCGGCGTCACGAGCGACGTGTACTCGATCAATCCGGCCGGACAGAAGGCGGCCTCGTCACTCAACGGTTCCGGATCGCTGACACAAGCCTATGGCGCGATCGCGAGCGCGCCCGGCGTCAATATCCCATCGAACCAGCAAGGTTGGTACCAAAGCGTCTACATTCGCGGCGGCGACGTCGATCAGGTCGCGTATGAATTCGACGGCTTGCCGACGACTCGGCAATCGGACCTGGCGCCGATCGCCACGCTGACCTCGCTCGGCAACCAAGAGGTGCAGGTCTACACCGGCGGCACGCCGGCCACGTCGAACTCTTCGGGTTTAGCCGGCTACATCAATCAGGTCATCAAGACCGGCACGTATCCGGGCTATGCCGCTGCGGATCTCGGCATCGGAGCTCCCGCCTTCTACCATCAGGCAACCGTCGAAATCGCCGGCGCGACGCCGGACAGGCTCTTCTCCTACTACGTCGGGATTCTCGGGCACGAATCAAACGTTTCGCTACGGGGATCAGTTTGGCGGCGTGAGCGATCCGCTTTACTTCTATCCGCTCAACGTCCCCACGAACAACAACGTCTACAACATTTTGGATGGTTCGGGCGGCAAGGCGCCTGCGTATGGATTCATCTCCTCAACCGGGTTACAGTTACGCGCAAGCTGCCGATTTCGACCGGGAAAATGTGATCAATCTTCACATCGGCGTTCCGCATCGCGACTCCGCGCTGCGAGACGACATTCAGATGCTGTACGTCACCGGCGGCATCGCGGCGCAGTTCTACAGCTCTGCGAACGATATCGGGTATACGCCCGAAGTCGGCAAGCAGACCGGCATCGGGTATCCGATGCCGTACCTGGATTCGCTCTATTACGGTGGACCGCTGATGCAGGCGCCCAATCCAAAGGATCTCGTCGTCGGCTCGTTTCCCAGCAGCCCGACCGACCGCGCGATCGGCGGCCCGGTCGACCCAAGCGACCGCGACGGAAATTGGAACGGCTATTCGATCGAGAAGTTTCAGTATCAAAAGAACATCGATCCGCATTCATACCTGCGGGCGCTCGTCTACGGCGAATATTCGAACTGGTTCATCAACGGCCCCGACAGCGCCCAGCTCGTCTTCGGTTCGGATCCGGCGGACTACGAAGTCTTCGAGCACGGATTCGGCGGCAGCTTGATCTACGCCAATCAGCTCGCCACGCAGAATCTCATCACGGCCGAAACCTCGTACAATACGCAGCGATTGCAAACGTACAACGCGATGTTTAGCTCGACCGATCCATCCACGACGAGTCTCGCGCCGACCGGTTTGGGAACGATTCTTTCGAGTTACGGTACGCCCAACGGCAAGTGCTTTAATTACGTGACGGGGCAACCGTGGAGCTGTTTCGATGCGGGAAGCCAGGGGGGATGCCTCACTCCGAGCGGTTGTTATCCCGGGGAAGGCTCGTACGACTTCAATCTCACGCCGGGCTATGCGCCGAGAGGATCCCCCGCTGCGAAGGCCGGCGCGACCTGGATAATGACCGAGAACGGCGAGAGCGCGCAGGTCGATGACGTAACGCCGCATTTCTCCTCGTTTGCGCTGACCGATCTTTGGGAGCCCAACGACCGGCTCGTCGTCAATGTGGGGGCGCGGCTCGACCATTTCCAATATGCGACGAACAATTTGGAAGACGGCTATCCGGCGCGGCAGTTTTGGTTCGACGCCTACAACGACGAGTATTGCGGCGCTCCAGGTAAATCGACGCAGTGGACCTGGAACTCGGCGACCGGTTCGTTCGGTCCTTGCGCGCCGGGATTGGCGCCCCTAACTGCACCCGGCAACGGACTCTACAACGTCGAGGCGGGCACGAACGTCTTCAACGTCTTCCAGCCGCGCGTTTCGTTCACGTACACGATCAATCCCGATACCGTGATTCGCGGGTCGGCGGGAAAGTACGCCCGGGCCGAAGGCTCGTCGTACTATCAATACAACACGTATCAACAGAATCTCGCGTCGTTCATCGCGCAGTTTTATCCGTACGGCTACCATACGCCCGACCACGACATCTACCCGGACACGTCGGACAACTTCGATCTCTCGCTGGAGAAGCACGTCAAAGGGACGCAGCTCTCGTACAAGGTGACGCCGTTCTACCGCGATACGAGCAACCAGCTGCAGTTTCAAGCGATCAACGCGGTGCAGGGAACGCTCGCCGGCCTCAACGTCGGGACGCAAGAATCGTACGGCGTCGAGCTCTCGCTGCAATACGGTGACTTCAGCCGCAACGGGCTCTCGGGCTTGCTCTCGTACACGCATACGCAAAACCGCGTTCGCTTCAGCTCGATCAACGGGGTCAGCGTCATCGACGCGCTCAACGCGCAAGTCGAGCTCTACAATTCGTACACCTCGGCGTGCGCGGGCGTGACCGCGAGCTCGCCGAACTGGCAGGCTTGCGGCAGCGGCGCGTATCCGGGAAACGCGGCGCCGGTTCTGCGTAATTCGCAGTCGGGAACGCACGACCAAGGCAAGCTGAAGATTCCCAATCCTTACTATAGCGATGTGCTGCAGCCGCTCTTCGATACGTCCGGATGGTACGCGCCGTACGACGTAATTCCGAGCCCGTTCAACGCGGCGAACGGTTACGAAGTGCCCGACGTCGCATCGCTGATACTCAACTATCGCCGGGGCAAGCTCGCGGTGACACCGTCGGTACACTACAACGACGGGTCGAACTACGGGTCGCCGCTGGTATGGCCCGGATACGTGCCGCAGTCGTGCTCCGCCGAGCCGGACAAAACGCCGTTCACGCCGGGCGCAAGCTGCGCCGGCGGCGCGATTGGTGCGATATTCCTTCCCGATCCGTATAGCACCCGGTTCGACAACCTCGGCGCGTTCGTGCAACCGTCCGAGCTTTCCGCGAATCTTCAGACGAGTTACGATCTCAGCCCGCGCATGACGTTGACCGTTGAAGCCGTCAATCTTTACAATCATTGTTTCCAGCGCGGCTACGCTTGGGATAATTCGGTGACGTGCGTCTACTCGAACCTGCCGTCGAACATTCTCGCACCCTCCGGGAATTTCGTGAAGAATCCGCCGGCGCAGCTGCGCTACCCGTACGGGACGTTCTACAACATCACGGAAGTCGGGATCTCGTCGGTGCTCCAGCCCTTCGGTTTCTTCGCAGACCTCAGCATCAAGCTTTGACACGCCACGTCCTTCGACAAGCTCAGGTCCTTCGACAAGCTCAGGATCACATGAGCCGGAGCGGATTTATCCGTCGGGCTGGTGCGGCCGCGTTAGCGGCAACGGCGGCTCCGGAGTTCGTTGCTTGCAGCAGCTCGCAAGCACGCCGGCGCGAGCGGGTTGCGATCGTGGGAGCCGGTATCGCCGGATTGGTAACGGCGATGCGTCTGCGCGATGCGGGAATCGATTCGACCGTCTACGAGTCGTCGTCGCGCGTCGGCGGCCGCATGCACTCGGAGCGCAACTACTGGGATGCGGGGCAACATACCGAGTGGTGCGGCGCGATGGTCGATTCGCTCCACGTCACCATGCACCGGCTCGCGTCGGCGATTCAAGCTCGCGCTGCTCGACACGCATGCGGGCTGGCCGCCGCGGGCTCGCGATACCTGCTACCTCGACGGGCGGTACTACGCGATGTCGGACGCCGATCGAGATTTTTCCAAGATCTATCCGATTCTCCAGGAACAACTCGGCGAAGTCGATCCGGCGACGACGTACGCAAACGCTACGCCCACGGCTCGACGCCTCGATCTCATGAGCATGCGCGACTGGATCGAGCGTTATGTGCCCGACGGCCTCGGGTCGCAGCTCGGACGCCTCATCAAAGAGTCGTATCGCAACGAGTACGGGCGCGAGATCGAGGAGCTGAGCGCACTGAATCTCGTCCTTCAGCTCGGCTCACAGCGTTACTATGCGCAAAACCACCAGATGAACGTCTTGGGCTACTCCGATCAGCGCTACATCCTCGCCGACGGGAGTCAAGCGCTCCCGGAAGCGATTGCGGCGTCGTTGCCGCCCGGCAGCGTGCTGCTCAATCACCGGCTGCTCGCGATCAAGCGCAGCGCCGGCGGTTCGTACGCGCTGCGTTTCGATCGTGGCGGAGCGAGCGAAACGGTCTACGCCGACCGAGTTGTGCTCGCGCTTCCGTTCATCGCGTTGCGCGCCCTCGACTATTCGAGCGCGGGCTTCGATTCGGCGAAGGTCAATGCGATCGAGAACCTCGGTTACGGCTACCACACGAAGCTCCACCTCCAGTTCGACCGCCGCGCGTGGATGCGAGCGAAGCACGCGTGGCCAGAACCAACCACCGGTCAGATTTGGACGACGTTGCCGATGCAGAGCTCGCTCGATTACTCACTCGGTCAACGCTGGCCGGCAAGGCCTCATCGAAGTCTTCACCGCCGGGAGTGCGGCGATGCTCGACACGCCGCCGACGCCGTACGCGCAGATCGCCGACTCCGCTGCGGTAGCGTGGCACGTACGCTCCTTCTTCGAGCAGCTCGATCGAATCTGGCCCGGCGTTTCCCCGGCGTGGAACGGCAAGGCGACCTTCGGCAACGCGCAAGCTGACCCGAACATTCTCGCCAGTTACTCGTGCTGGCTCGTCGGGCAGTGCACCACGATCGCGGGTCACGAAGCGAGAGCGCAAGGGCGCGTCCACTTCGCCGGAGAGCATACGTCGGTCGCCTACCAGGGCTTCATGGAAGGCGGAGCCGAGTCCGGCTTTCGAGCCGCCGGCGAGATCCTCGACGACTACCGCGTTCGGACGAAACTCACGGCCGCCTAGTGCACATCATCGGAACCGCGGGACACGTCGACCATGGAAAGTCGGCGCTGATCGCCGCGCTTACCGGAACGAACCCCGACCGCCTGATCGAGGAGCGCGTGCGCGGCATGACGCTCGACCTCGGCTTCGCGCACTTGCGCTTCGACGACGGTATCGAAGGTGGAATCGTAGACGTGCCGGGGCACGAGCGCTTCCTTCACAACATGCTCGCCGGAGCCGCCGGCATGGAGCTCTTGCTGCTGGTCGTTGACGCAAACGAAGGCGTGATGCCGCAAACGCTCGAGCATCTCCAAATTCTGCAATTCCTCAACGTGCGTCGCGTGCTCGTTGTCGTAAGCAAGATCGACCTCATCGATTCGCAACGCAGGGACGATGCGTGCCGGCGGATCCGCGAGCAACTTGCAGGGACGATTGCCGCGGACGCTCCGGTCTTTGCGGTTTCGGCCGTGACCGGAGAAAATCTCGAGACGCTCAAAAGGTCGTTGCACGACGAACTCGCGGCGATTCCGCCGCGTAACCCAAACGCGCCCGTCTATCTCCCCATCGACCGCGCGTTCGCGCTGCCGGGGCTCGGGACGATCGTCACGGGAACGCTCATGCAAGGAACCATCGAGGTTGGCGAAACGCTCGCGCTCGAGCCGGACGGCAAATTGGCGCACGTCCGCAGCATCGGTGTATTCGAATCGACGCGCAGATGGGTGGAAGCGGGTTCGCGGGTCGCGCTCAATTTGCCGGGAATCGATCGCCGCGAGATTACCCGAGGACAGGCAATCGTCGGGCGCGAGTTCTGCGCTCGCCGAAGCTACGCGGTGCGCGTTCGGCCGTTGGAGAATACCGGCCGGCTCTTACGCCGGCGGACGCCGGTACGCGCGTACATCGGATCCGCGGAAATCCTTGGAACGCTCGTCACCGACGGCGGTATCGCAGAAGGGAGCGAGATACGTGCGCTTCTCCATCTACGCCAGCCGGTGGTCGCGTTTCCCGGCGTGCGCTTCATTCTACGACGACCGTCGCCGATGACGCTGCTGGGAGGTGGATACGTGGAAGGCGTCGACCTTCGGCCGGCCGCCGATGCCCAAACCGGCGATGAGGAAGCGGTACTGGCAATCCTTCGCACCAAGGGTCTCGAAGCCGTGGAGCTGAGCGCGATTGCGTTTGATGCCAATCTTCGTGAGGATGCGGCGCGCAACGCACTCGATTCGCTGATCGAACAAGAAGAGGTGATTCGCGTGGTCCGGCCGCCGGCATACGTCGAAGGCGAGGCCGCGCGTTCGTTGCTCTCCGCGATGCGCGTACGCCTCGAGGAAGCGCATCGGATCGAACCGTGGGCGATGGGGATGACGTCGATCGCACTTTCGCGCGCGCTCGGCGTAGCGGAAACGACGCTCGTGCGCGTCGCCGAACATTTCCTCGAGAACGGACGCCTGCTCAATCGCGGGGGCTACTATGCGACCGTCGAGCATCGACCGTCGTTGACGCCCGAGCAACGCGCCTTCTTCGACGGGATCCTGCCAATCGACACAGCGCAGCCATTTCTTCCGGTCCCGTTTGCCGGCGCTGCCTCAGCGGTCAAGCTCTCACCACTCGGCGGAGTCTCAAAAGCCTTCGATACGATGCTCGCCCAGGGCGCGTTCGTAAAGGTTGGCGACGATCTCTATCGCGGCTCGCAGATCGCGCGGATTCGAGCGCGCGTCGAGGCCTACTTGTGCGAACACCACCGCATGACTGCCGCAGAGTTTCGCGATTTGCTCGGGACTTCACGAAAATACGCCGTGCCGTTGCTCGAATGGCTCGACTCGCACGCGGTAACGATCCGCAACGGTGACTATCGCACCCTGCGACAGCCGAAGAGTTCCATCCAATAACGAACCCTAACTACAACCGTTGAACCCACAGAGGAGGCCCGTTATGAAACGCTTCTTTCGGCCCATTGTCGCGCTCCTTTTCTCGAGCGTCGTCGGGGCATGCGGTGGTTCCGCCTTTGCACCCACCCCTACGCTACTCAATGCGGGAAGCCCAGCGGAGGTGGCGTTGCGCGTTACTTCCGACGACGTAGCGAGCGCGCAAAAGGCCCGCATTCTTTCGTACCATCTGATGCTGCTCCGGACGGAACGACGGCGCGCCGGCGAAGGCGAGACCAGAATCAAGTATCCTGCCGACTTGGTTCGCAAGAATGGTCCGATCATGAAGACAGCCGCTTCCTTCAACGTTTACGTGAACTGCAAGAGCGGAGGCGAAGGCTGCTGGGGCGATCCCGAGGGCTTTGAAAAGGACCTTACCGGAAGCCGGTTCGCGGCACTCCTCAAGCAGTACACAAATTCCGATCCGAGTGCGTACACGTTCGGAGGCGCGTTTACGGTAAAGTATCGCACCTACACGAAACTGCTCTATCAGAACGATCTCTTAGCCATCGTTCACGCGGCTCTCATGAGAAACGGGAAGCAAGCCGGATACTCGGCGATGTATCACGTCTTCTTGCCTGAAGGCACTGACACGTGCTTCGACCGCTCGCGGTCCTGTTACTCGCCCGATCAGCCTCGAACGTTTGACTTTTGCGCCTATCACGAGAGCGTTGCGTTCAAAGACATTCCCAAGAACGTCATCGTTTCGATCGAGCCGTTTCAAAAAGTCGGCTTTTGCGCTTCGCGCGCTTCGTCCGGAGCAAGCGCCCTAACGAATTCGACTGCGTCGACGCTCGCGCACGAGATGTTCGAGTCGATCACCGATCCTGGCCCGGCGTTCGCGTGGTTTAACTTCACATTCTATGACGAGGTCGCCGATCTGTGTCAAACGTTTCAATGGAAGACCCCGGTCGGGGGAACCGTATATAGCCTGCAGCCGATGTATTCCAACGCTTACCACGCCTGTGCTGCAGGCCCTTGAGGGCCGGCTCTGCCGGCTTCGTCCGTATCGAATCGACGATGCGAGCGCAATTTGCGCGATCGCCGACGATTTTATGGTTGCTCGGTGGATGACCCGAGCATTCCCGCACCCTTACACTCTGCGCGACGCGGAGCGTTGGATCGCCTTCGCAACGCACGACATGCGAGGCCGCTTCTATGCCATCGAGGTCGACGGCGTCGTAGCGGCGGCATTGGGATTGAGCCGTTCGGTGGCGAGCGCGGCGGGACGGCCGCATTCGGATATTGGTTGGGGCGGGCCTATTGGGGGCGCGGCGTCGGTACCGACGCCGTGCGGACGCTCTCGGACGACGCGCTCGCAAACGGCAACCTGCGGCGTCTCGATGCGCGAGTCTTCGCACCGAACGTCGCCTCAGCTAGAGTCCTCGAAAAGTGCGGGTTTCGGCTCGAAGCGACCCTGCGCGAGTTCTACGTCGATCGGGACGAAAATGTATGCGACGCACTGATGTTCGCACGGTTGGCTGGGGACGACGTTTATCCGTCGCCGGCGGCCGAGGCGTAGTCGCTGGCAGTGACGCGTTAGCGAAGGGCTTTGCTTTCCACGCCTGCGAATGAGCGGCTATTATGTACGTGCCGTCGCAATTCGAGGTTACCGATCGTGCTTGGATACTCGAGTTGATAGACCGAAACCCGTTTGGGTTGCTCATAACCTGTGATGCCGATTACCCGCGCGTGTCTCATCTGCCGCTGATCGCGCAAGAGCGCGACGACGGAGTCTGGCTGCTCGGACACGTTGCCCGAAACAACCCCCACGCGCAATCGATTATGGCGCAGGCCTCTGCAGCCCTGGTGGTTCGGGGCCCGCATGCGTACATATCGGCTTCATGGTACGAGGAACCGTACGCAACGGTACCGACGTGGGACTACACCGCTGCGCACGTATGCGGGCGGCTGCGGCAGTGTAACGCCTTGCGTGCGGTGGAGCTCTTGAGTGAAAAGCTTGAAAGTGGGAAAGCGGACGCGTGGGATCCGGCGCGACTCGATCCGGCGTATCGGGACACTCAGTTGCGTGCGATTGTGGGATTTGAGATGCACGCCGACGCTATCTACGGTAAGGCAAAGCTTAGCCAGAATCGAACGGAATCAGACCGGGCGCGCGTCATTCGTAACCTGCTTATCTCAGCTAACCAAATCGACCGCGAGTGCGGCGAAGACGTGTTGGCGCAGCTAGAAATGGAGGAGCGCTAAGGACTTCATTTATGAGCCATTGCTATCGCGATTCTAGAAATGCAAGAGCGTCAGAATGCCGATGACGACCTCGAAGGCGACGAGGACGACGATGATGGTTTCCAAGAACGCGTCGCGGCGGCTGCGCGCCTCGTCGCTGAGGAAGCGATATATCTCTCCGACGCTCGCAAGCTTCGTATCGATCTGGTGCTGCCAGTCTGCGAGGCCGAGTCGAGCGGCGGCCGAGCGATAGAGGCGAGCGTAGTAGGCATCGCCCACGACCTTCAGGGCATTGCTGGACCGGTCGATCAACTCGAGCACGTCTACGATGAGATAGCGCAGCGTCGCCGCCTGCTCGGCCTCACGGCGACCGCGCAGCGATCGAGGCGTCTCTCCAGGCTGCATTTTATAAATGGCGTCCAGCTCGCGATCGAGCAGTGCATCGTACGTGCGTAGCTCGAGCAGCTGCGAATTTGCGAATTCCAAAATCTCCTCAATAGCGTGTGCGCTTTCGCCACGATCGTAGACGATCGCCGTGTCCCACTGCACGATCGTGAGATCGTCCTCATGGTAAGAGAATCGCACGCGCAGAGCTTCTTCGGCCTCCGTTGCCGACAGGACGCGACGTTCCCCAAGCAACAGGCGTGCGAGCGCAGCGGAATGCTCGTCTAAGAGCGCTTCGGCGTCGATCGGCTCCGCAAACCGCTCGATCTCGACGATGAGATAGTCCTCGACCAGCGCGGGATGGCGTTCGTCGAGCGCGTGCGAGTACTCGTCGCAGATTCGCATGACGGTCGACTCGGCGTATCGCGTGATTCGCTCGTCGCTGCGAGCACGTTCGGTCAAGGCGGCGAATTCGTTCCAGGAGACGTCGGCGGAAAAAGTCAAGCGCAGCGAGACGACGCCGTAATCGTAGAACTTCACACGGACCAAGCAGTGCGCTCCGTCGAACTCGGCCCCGGGAAGGTTCGCGACGAGCGGCGGCACGGGGAACTGCAGATATGGAGGTGCCGGCCGGCTGATCGGAAGAGCCGCGGGTGCGCGCGTTTCGCCGCCGATCGCGCTCATCTTTGGCAAATCAATCGTGTCGGCGACATCGAATAAATAATAGGCCCGCACGGCGCCGCTCGCGATTTCGAGCATCGCGGCGCCTTAGGGCTTCGAAGGACTCCCTCCTGTACGCTTAACACCTCTCAATGCTCAAAAAGGCTACTCAACAAGGGGGTCGCGCTGTATTATGGTTGGACGATGAACGTTGAGAAGATGACGGAGCGCGTGAGCGAGGCGCTCAACGCCGCCTACTCGCGCGCACTTGCGGAACACAACACGCAGACGACGCCCGAACACATGCTCGCCGCGCTCCTCGAGCAGGAGCGCGGCATTGCGCCCGATGTCATCGCAAAGGCGGGAGGCGATCCGAAAGCGCTCGAGCGCCAGGCCGATGAGGCGATCGGGCGTTTGCCACGACTCAGCGGCGGAAGCGCCGACAGCGCACAGGTCACGCTCTCGCCCGAGCTGGCGCGCATCATGAGCGTTGCCGAGAACGAAGCGAAGGCGCTGCAAGACGACTATACCTCAGTCGAGCACGTCCTGCTTGCAATGGCGCAGTCGTCGGGAGCGGTCGGACGTCTCTTCCGCGAGAACGGATTGACGAAGGACAAACTGCTGCAAGCGCTACGAGAGGTGCGCGGCAATCAGCGCGTCACGACGAAAGATCCCGAAGGCACGTACAAATCGCTCGAGCGCTACGGGCGCGATCTCACGGTGGAGGCCGAACGCGGGAAACTCGATCCCGTGATCGGCCGCGATGAGGAGATCCGACGCATCGTCCAAGTGCTGTCGCGTCGCACCAAGAACAATCCGGTGCTCATCGGTGATCCGGGCGTCGGCAAGACGGCGATCGTCGAAGGCCTCGCTCAGCGCATCATCCGCGGCGACGTTCCCGAGGGGTTGAAGAAAAAGCGCATCGTCTCCCTCGATATGGGTGCGCTCATCGCCGGCGCCAAGTACCGCGGAGAGTTCGAGGAGCGTCTCAAAGCCGTGCTCAAGGACGTCGCCGCGTCCGAGGGCCAGATCATACTCTTCGTCGACGAGCTGCATACCGTGGTCGGCGCGGGCAAGGCCGAGGGCGCGATGGACGCGGGCAACCTGCTCAAGCCGATGCTCGCGCGCGGCGAGCTGCACATGATTGGGGCGACCACGCTCGACGAGTATCGCAGATACATCGAGAAGGATGCCGCACTCGAGCGTCGCTTCGCACCAGTCATGATCGATCAGCCCAGCGTTGAGGACACGATTTCGATCTTGCGCGGGCTCAAGGAGAAATACGAGGCGCACCACGGCGTACGCATCAAAGATGGCGCGCTGGTGGCGGCCGCGACGATGAGCAATCGCTACATCACCGATCGCTTTTTGCCCGACAAGGCGATCGATTTGGTCGACGAAGCGGCGGCGAAGCTCCGTACCGAGATCGACTCGATGCCGCAAGAGCTCGACGAAGTTTCGCGACGCGTGCTGCAGCTCGAGATCGAGCGGGAAGCGCTGCGCAAGGAAGAGGACAGCGCGAGCCGCCGCCGCTTAGAGCAGATCGAAAAAGAGCTCGCGGAACTGCGTGAGAAGCAGGCCAAGCTGCGCACGCAATGGGACGCGGAAAAGAGTGCCGCCGTCAAGCTGCGCACGATTCGCGACCAAATCGAGCAGACAAAGGTCCAGATGGAGCAGGCCGAGCGCCAGTACGATCTCAACCGCGTCGCCGAGCTTCGTTACGGCGCGCTGCCGAAACTACAAAAAGAATTAGAAGCCGAAGAGCAGCGTCTCGCTCGTAAAGACGGCGCGCGACTCTCGAAGGAGGAGGTCGACGAAGACGATATCGCCGAGGTGATCTCGCGCTGGACGGGCATTCCGGTCACGAAGCTTCTCGAGGGCGAAAAGCGGAAGCTGCTGCATCTCGAGGACGAGCTTCACCGGCGCGTCGTCGGCCAAAACGAGGCCGTCGACGCGGTCGCGCAAGCGGTGTTGAGATCGCGGTCGGGCCTTGCCGACCCCAATCGCCCGATCGGCTCGTTCATCTTTCTCGGGCCGACGGGAGTCGGCAAGACCGAGTTGGCGCGGGCGCTCGCGGAGTATCTCTTCGACGACGAGCGCGCGCTGATCCGCATCGACATGTCGGAGTATCAAGAGCGGCACACGGTTGCGCGGTTGCTCGGGGCTCCTCCAGGATACGTCGGTTTTGAAGAAGGCGGTCAGCTTACCGAAGCGGTGCGCCGCCGCCCATACTCGGTGATCCTCTTCGACGAGGTCGAAAAGGCCCACCCCGATGTTTTTAACGTTTTCCTGCAGATTCTCGACGACGGGCGTCTCACCGACGGTCAGGGCCATACGGTCGATTTCAAAAACACGATCGTGATCATGACCTCGAATATCGGAAGCCATCGCATTCTCGATTACAAGGGGTCGTTCAATGGCGCCGATTATGCCGTGATGCGCGCAACCGTGCTCGACGAACTGCGTCAGCACTTTCGTCCCGAGTTTCTCAATCGCGTCGACGAGATTATCGTCTTCCACGCGCTCGACGAGGATGAGCTGATGACGATCGTGGACCTTCAACTCGGGCGCTTGCGGCAGCGCCTTGCCGAGCGACGAATCACGTTGGTGCTGTCCGATGCGGCGAAGCGCCACATCGTCAAAGTGGGATACGATCCGCACTATGGCGCGCGCCCGCTCAAGCGCACGATTCAAAAGGAGCTTGAAACGCCAATCGGCCGTAAGATATTGGCGGGCGAGATCAACGAAGGCGAGACCGTCGAGGTGGGCTTCGACGAAAACCGCGGCGAATTGACCTTTAAGGTCGGGAAACCCGTCGCCGTGTAACCAACTTGTCGCCGTGCCATCCTGAGCCTGTCACCGTGTCATCCTGAGCTTGTCGCCGTGTCATCCTGAGCTTGTCGCCGTGTCATCCTGGGCCTGTCGCCGTGTCATCCTGAGCCTGTCGCCGTGTCATCCTGAGCCTGTCGAAGGACGACACGGCGACCTCTCGTAGTGAGCGGCATGCTGCTTGCCGCATTTACGTTCGCCCAGATCTTGAGTTACCCGTTTCCCTCGGCGCCGGTACGCGATCCCAAGGGTACCGCCATCGCGTATACACTCAATACGCAAGGCGTCCGCACGATCTGGTTCGCGCGCGCCCCCGAGTTTGCGCCAAGGCAGCTCTTCGCTTCAGACGGCGACGACGGACAGGAGTTGAGCGACCTCGCCATCTCCGCCGACGACGCCCACGTCGTCTACGTTCGCGGCGGCGACCATGACGCGAATTGGCCGGAGCCATTGCAGCCGGGTCCGGCTTCGAATCCACAACAGCCGGAGATGCAGGTATGGTCAGTGTCGACGCATGGCGGCCTCCCGAAACTGCTCGGTGCCGGCGACGCGCCGGCGATCTCGCCCGATGGTGCGCGCGTCGCCTTTACCGACGGCGGCGCGGTGATGATTGCGCCGATCGAGGGCAGCGCGGCGGCAAAGCGGCTCTTCTTCGACCGCGGGCAAGATTCGGAGCTGCAATGGTCGCCCGATGGATCGGCGCTCGCCTTCACGTCGGACCGCAAGGACCACAGCTTCATCGGAATCTACCGCAACGATGCGTCGCCGATTGCGTATCTCGAGCCGACCACATCGCAAGATTTCATGCCGCGCTGGTCACCCGACGGCACGCGCGTCGCCTTTATCCGATTGCACGGCGACGGCGGCCCGCCGAAGAATCCGTTCCGCTGGAACCCGGTGCCGTGGGAGATCTGGGTGGCCGCCGCGCGCACCGGCAGCGCGCGACAGGTTTGGTCGAGCGGGAACGCTTCGCGCGATTCCTTGCCGCAGAGCGGCCTAGGTCCGTTTCTGGAATGGGTCGCCGGCGATGAGCTGATTTTTAATAGCGAACAAAATAACTGGCCGCACCTTTATGCCGTTTCGGCAAACGGCGGTACTCCACGGCTACTGGCACCAGGCAATTCCATGGTCGAGGACGTGTCCATCACACCGAACCGCTGTTGCATTGTGTTCGCCGCAAACAGGGGATCGTCGCCCGGAGACGACGATCGTCGTCATCTCTTCTTTCTGGATGTGCCGCACACCAAGGCACCCGCGGGGGCTCCCCCCACTTCGCCCCTCCAGCTAACATTCGACGCAAGCAGCGAGACCGATCCGGTCGCGACGGCCAGCGATGCGCTGGTATTTAATCGCGCAACCGCGCAACAGCCGCCGCTCGTAACGTTGATGACGGGCACCACTACGCTTCGCTCGCTCGATGCGCTGCCGCCGGACTTTCCATCGTCGCAGCTCGTAACGCCGCGGGAAGTTTCGTTCCGCGCCGCCGACGGCTGGGTGATTCACGGTCAGCTCTTTCTGCCGCGCGGCGGTGGAAAACATCCGGCGGTCATTTTCGTGCACGGCGGCCCGTTTCGTCAGATGCTGCTGACGTGGCATTATATGGACTATTACTCGAACGCGTACGCGGTCAACCAATACTTGGCGAGCCGCGGCTTCGTCGTGCTCTCCGTCAACTACCGGTGCGGGATCGGATACGGTCACGACTTTAATTTCCCCGCACGGTGGGGGCCAACCGGGGCTTCTGAATACCAAGATGTCGTCGCCGGGGCGCGCTTTTTGCAGCGCAACGCGCCAGTCGATCGGAATCGAATCGGAATATGGGGCGGCTCCTACGGCGGATATCTGACTGCGCTTGCGCTGGCGCGAAACTCCGATATCTTCAAAGCGGGCGTCGACTTCCACGGTGTCCATGACTGGTCGCTCGACATCGACAACCCGGTGTGGGGCTTTACGCAGCTCAAGCGCTATCAGCGTTACAATACGAAAGCGCTCATGAAGCTCGCCTGGGAGTCGTCACCCGATTCGGCGATCGCGACGTGGAAATCGCCGGTGCTGCTCATTCAAGGCGACGACGACCGCAACGTGGAGTTCCATCAAATGGTCGATTTAGTGGAGCGCCTGCGCCTCGCGCACGTGCCCTTCGAGCAGATCGTCATCCCCAACGAGATTCACGGCTTTCTGCGTTACGCGTCGTGGCTGGAAGCCGACACCGCAACGGTCGATTATTTCAGCCGTCAACTCGCGTTGTCACACTGAGCTTGTCGAAGTGCGACAATGCGAGCAGCCTAGGTTTTAGCCGCTTCGCGCTTTCGAAGCCGCAGGCGGTCGGTCTCGTTGAGCAAACGCTTGCGCAGGCGAATCGAAGCGGGGGTCACCTCGACGAGCTCGTCGTCCTCGATGAATTCGATGGCGCGCTCGAGCGAGAGGTCCTCGGGCGGGGGAAGCTTTACGTTTTCGTCGGAACCGGCGGCGCGCATATTGGTCAGCTTTTTTTCGCGCACGACGTTCAGGGCGACGTCGTAGTTGTCGTTGGCGCGGCCCACGATCATCCCCTCGTAGACGTCGACTCCGGGGCCGACGAAGAACCGGCCGCGCTGCTCGAGGCCCATGAGCGCGTACCCGGTCGTCCTTCCCGTGTCGCTTGCAACGAGCGCGCCGACGTTGCGGCCGGGAAGTTCTCCCTGCCAGGGCTGATGATCGTAATACGTGTGCGATAGCACGGCCGTGCCGCGAGTGAGCGTCAAGAGCTCGCCGCGCAGTCCGAAAATCGCGCGCGTCGGCATCGTATATTCGAGCCGCTGCGCGTCTCCGACGGTTAGCATGTTCGACATCGTGGCCTTGCGCCGCCCGAGCGCCTCGATAACCGCCCCAGCGTACGCTTCGGGAACGTCGACGACGACATACTCGACCGGTTCCCAGCGCCGGCCGTCGCGTTCCGTTACGATGACCTGCGGCTTGGAGACGGCAAGCTCGTATCCTTCGCGACGCATCGTTTCGATAAGGATCGCGAGATGGAGTTCGCCACGTCCGCGGACTTCGAACGTGTCCGGCGACCCCGTCTCTTCGACGCGCAGCGCGACGTTCGATTCCAACTCGCGCATCAAGCGTTCGCGAATCTGACGCGACGTGAGAAACTTCCCCTCCCTTCCGGCAAAGGGCGAGTTGTTGACGCTGAAAAACATCGAGACCGTCGGTTCGTCGACGGCAATCGCATGAATCGATTCCGGTGCGTTCGCATCGGCAATCGTGTCGCCGATGTTGAGGTTCTCGATTCCAGAGACGCAGACGATGTCGCCCGCCGAGGCCTCCTCGACGTCGATTCGCTCCAAGCCGGCAAAGGTCAGCAGGCTCGTGAGGCGCAGCCCAGTCGTCACCGTCCCGTCGCGCTCGATCTTGACTATCGGCTCGTTTCGGCGCGAGCTTCCGCGAAAGATTCGTCCGATGCCGACTCGTCCGACGTAACGATTGTGATCGATCGCCGAGATAAGCAGCTGAAACGGCCCCTCTTCGGAAGGCGGTTCCGGGACGCGGGTGACGATCGTTTCGAAGAGCGGCTCGAGCGAGTCGCTTTGCTCTGAGAGCATTCGCTTGGCGATTCCGGCCTTCGCATTGGTGAAGAGCACCGGAAAGTCCGCCTGTTCGTCGTTCGCGCCCAGCTCGACGAAGAGGTCGAAGGTTTGATTGACGACCTCTTGCGCGCGCGCGTCCTTTCGATCGATTTTGTTGACGACGACGATCGCGCGCAAGTCGAGCTCGAGGGCCTTGCGCAAGACGAAGCGCGTCTGCGGCATCACGCCTTCGGCCGCGTCGACCAGCAGCAAGACGCCCTGCACCATCTGCAGCACGCGTTCGACCTCGCCGCCAAAGTCGGAATGCCCCGGCGTGTCGACGATGTTGAACTTGACGTCGCCGTGGCGCACGGCGGTATTCTTGGCGAGTATCGTGATACCGCGCTCGCGTTCGAGCGGGTTGGAATCAAGGACGCGCGTGGCGACTTGCTGCCCTTCCCTAAAGACGCCGCTCTGTTTGAGCATTGCATCGACGAGAGTCGTCTTGCCGTGATCGACGTGGGCGATAATCGCGACGTTACGGATGTCCGAGCGGGTCTTCACCGCCGTCTTTGTTCGCGCGCGAGGCCGTTAAGGCCCCGGTCGGCGGGGTACGCTTAGAGGCGGCCCTCTTCGGCGTCCTGCTCGTCGAGACTCTGCCGGTGTTCTTCGAGCACGTAGCGATTCGCGGCTTCGCGCTGCTCGTCGGCAACGTGTTTATCGAAATAGTCGACGAGTTGGCTGTCTTTAAAGCCCTGCGCGATAAGCTGATCGAAAGCATTACGGGCGACACCGGCGCGTTCGAGGAAACCCATTGAGAGGGGACAGTACGCGAAATACTCTCCGTCCAGGCCGGCATGTTCGGCGCGAACTTTGTCGGCGAGTCTGGCGAGCCAGGCGTAGCGGCCGAGCATCTCGCGTCCACTGCGCGGCGGCGTCTTGGTGAGATCGGGTGCGGTTGCAGTCATAGCACGTTGAAGTTTCCCGCAACCGCGCGGGAACCAAACGCCGCGCCGGAGTAACGGTTGCGCCATCGTGGGGGCGTAAGGGTCTGGTGGCTCGCACGGTCTTCAAAATCGCTGAGGCCGCCGCAAGGCGGCTGGTAGGTTCGATTCCTACACGCTCCCGCCACCTCCAAATTCTCGCGTATTTGCGAGCGTTTTTGCGATGCTGCGCGCGCTTCGCTACACCGTTTGCTTCGTTTTTCTTCGAAAAACCGGATCGGCATTTTCACACTCCCTTCAACCCCTGGCGTACGAGGAGAGGAAGTCCGGTAACCGGCATTTCGTTAGATTCGATTGTTCGTTGCTATTTCGCGGTGCAAGCGCAGCCAGTACCGAGTCGTACTCCTGCTGCTCGATGGATTCACGTGCGAGCCCGGTCACGGCATCGCTCGCTTCGACGAGCCCAGCAGATGTGCTGCACGCACCTGATCCACATGCGAGCATCGATCCGTTCGTCCGAGCGTAACGCTGCAATCGCCGCAAGATGCTGAATCGTCATTGTACTGACGTGGTGGTGGCTGCCCAGTTCACGCGTCACGTCCAGGGCCTCACGAGCGCGCGCGCGAGCACCGCTAAAGTGCCCAAGCGCGACGAGGTATGCCGCTGCGTTAGAAGGGAATTACAGAGGCGGCTACCACCGTCTGTTGCCCGATAAATCTCGACGGATTCGCTCACCAGCAGTAACGCCTCTTCGGGTTTGCCGTGCAGAACTTAGCCTCAGCGAGAAGTGCTGCGACCCTCGCGGATTTCTCATACCCGGCGCCATATTCTCTCATCAGTGCCTTGGCGTCAGTCCAAAGGTCGCACGCCCCGGAAGCATCTCCATCGAATAGCCGCGCTAGCCCAAGGGTCTCCAGCACGCTGGCGGCAAGTTTGCGCGCACCTAAAGAGCGAGCGGTTTGCAGCGTGCTGTGTAGGAGCTCCTCGCCTCGGCGAGGCGACGCATATGGACGAGCCCGTGGCCTTTGTAACGCTGGGCACTAGCGAGCCTGCGCGCATCATCCAGCTGGATGTAGTATACCAGCGCCCGTTCCGCCGCCGCGAGCGACGCCGCGTTGCGAAATAATGCCGCACCGCCGGCCATCTTGCCTCGACGAGCTCCAATCGCGCTCGTTTGGCCAGAGGCGTTTGCCCGTCAAGCACCTCCAACGCGCGCGAACCCAATGCCAGCCCTCAACTTCTGCGTATTGCATCCAAAGGACGTCAAGCGCGCCGGCAGGACGTCAAGCGCGCCGGCGATACGCTGCCCGACGCGCCGATCTCCCCGTGCGTGCAACGTCCAGTCGAGCGCCACCCGCCAATTCTCAAGTTCCGGTCGGCCCTGCGCGAACCAAATTGCATCCGAGGTGTTCTCCCACATCGCATCGAGCCGCTCGGCAAGTTCGAGCATCGCCGCACCATGCGCATCGGCCAAAGCATCATACTCGCCCGCTTCATCGAGCTTCTCACGCGCGTATTGGCGAGTGGACTCCGGGAGGCGGTAGCGCGTAGCGTTTTCGAACTCGGTTTGAACAAGCGACTTGTCGATAAGCGATCCGAGCAGATCGAGGACATCGACCTCCGTGATGTTCTCGTCGGGACAGACCGCGCTCGCAAGTTCGAGTTTGAAGCCTCCGTCGAAAATCGCGAGCCGCGAAAGAGGTTTGCTCAGCTTTCGATAGATGATCGTAACTCCAGTCGATTAGCGCGCGCATCGTCTGGTGACGCGGTAAGGCATTCCGCCCGCCGACGTTGAGGATGTTAAGATGGTTCACGAGTTTCTCGGATAACGATTCCACTGAAAGTGCGGTCGTACGTGCTGCTGCCAATTCAATGGCCAATGGAATACCCTCTAGGTGGCGGCATATTTGACCGACGATCATTGCGTTCTCAGTTGTAAGCGTAGCGGTTCTCGATTCGCCGCTCGCTCGACCAACGCTCCATCGCTCCGTAGCGAATCGCTGAGTCGGCGTTCAGCTTCGCGGACGCCTCCGGAAACGCCAGTGACCGAACGCGATAGACGATCTCTCCGATGATTCCGGCGGTTCTCGTGAGGTGGCGAGAATGCGAATGTTCTGGCAGTTGTGGAGGATCTCGTCGGAAAGCCCGGCTACCGCCCCCGCCATGTGCTCGCAATTGTCGAAGACCAACAGCGCATGCTTCGCTTGCCGTCAATCGCCCGCGTCTGGAGAGTTGCTGATCCAGTCGCTCTTGAACGCCGAGCACTTTCGCGACTGCTCGGCCCACGAATTGGAGATCCGAACAGGTGGAAAAGTCGCAAAACCAGATGCCTTGCGGATAACGATCGAGGAGGTCGGCACCTAGCCGAAACCGCAAGCTACGTTGCCGCCATGCCCCTCACGCAAATACGAGCCGGTCGTCCACGCGCTCGCGGTACCGCTGATCGCGAAAATCATCCATATGGCAGCGACGCCGGCACCCCAACCGCTTTTCCAATATAATAACGAGGGCGGCTTGTTTTCCAAATCCCAACAACAAATACGTCTACTCCTTTACGGGACGATCCAAACGAAGTGCACGCAGGGTTTAAGGGGCTGCTATCGTCGTCACCGGCGTTGCACCGACGTTCCCCAATACCAATAAGCAAGGAATCGTTCAAACGCCCCCGACGGACGTCCGCTATTGGTCCATGTGTACGAACCTGGACGTCTCGCCTGCGCCGGTCGTTGCGTGCGCGGACGACCAGCATACGCATCTCTTTGCGGCATCTCCAAAGCTTTAGCATCGTCGTAACGCTCGCTCGCAGCGACCTGAGCGTTGCGTTCAGCGGCCTCATTCTGACACTCTCGCGCAGCGACCGAACGAGACTGAGCAGCGAAATCCAATGTGCCCGCTGTCGCCGACGTCCGACACGACGCTCGCTCGCCCGACTCCCGAAACTCGACGGCCGCAAGCTGCGCGCGCCGTCACCCGGCTCGCTGCAGTACGCGTACGTCATCTCGTGGCGCGCGAGCAAGCCGGCCGATCTCGATCTGGACGCGACGTGGCTTCCATGGTTTCCGCTGAAGGATCGGCAGACCGAACCCGAGCAAGAGTCAACGGACGCTGATCGCTTCGCAATACCCGCCAGGTCAAGCGGTCGGCGTACCCGAGCCGCACTGAATCCCCGAGCGACCGCGATCTCGGTCGCGTTCGCCGTCATGGCGTGGTGGCGACCGGCGACGCACTCATTTGCGGCATATCCGGAGACCATTGTCGTCGTCCTTACACACGAGCGCGTTCCCCGGACACGGTCGTGGACCGCGGCCTCCGCCGCACGTCGCCCGAATCGCTGCAATCCGCGGGCGCCGTCTCCGGCCGCCGGCCAAGCCGGACGATCGTCCAATCAGGCACCACGCGGATGTCACTGCAATCTATCGACCGAAGTCGTGCGCCGCTGGCGCGACCGGCAACTCTTCCGCCCAGACCGTTCCCGCCGACGGCGAGATTCCCCGGCAACGGCGAAACCTCGTCGGACCGGGTCGCGGCCGTCCGGCGCATGAGCGAGACTCGCGGTCTCGTGGCCGACGGCACAACGCCGTGAAGGATCGCGCTGACCGGATCTGATGGTCGCACGCATCAGAAAGACTCAAGGAACGCTGCACCCGCACAGCTTCCCGGTCAAGCATTCGACGACTCGATTCAGAATATCCGCCGTTTACGGTCTATTCGGCGGCGCGGCAGCTGCTGAAATCGCTCAATCCGCCGCAAGACCGCATTTCGCACCGATCCGGTCACCAGGCCGTTGCCGTCATGGGGCCGCAATTCACGTGCCGCTATCGCACGACGGACGTGTCGACGGCACGCATACGGCACGGAGGTCGTCACATACGAGCGACGCGGCGAGCCATTCACATCTGCTATCGCGACGCGGTCCACTGACGGCCGCATCGGGCCGGATCGGAAGGCCAGCGAGCGTGAGGCTAGCGAAAACGATTTGCTCCTAACGGCAGAGCCGTCCACTACACCGTTTGCTACACAGAACTGGCAAAATGCCGGTCTTCGGCGTCACGGCGACGGCAACCTACGCCGTCACCACGGCTCGCTGCAGTACGCGATACGTCATCTCGAACGCGCGACAGACATGCCGCTGATCTCGGTCCGGACGCGTACGACGGCTTCGACGGTGTCGCCGTTGCAGAATCGTTGCACTTCAGGAAGCGGACCATGAGCATCTCGGATGATAATCGCGACGCGCTGAGCCTGGGCGCATGTGCTCCCTTGATCCGCGGCTGTCGCGGCGGAAGCGATAGGCCACTTCGATGAAGGCGTTTGGGAGAGCCGCGCTTACTGTCTTGCTGCTCGGCTCGGTTCCGCTTTACGTGCTGTCGTACATCCTTATCCCAAAGACCGGCTACTTTGGAATCGCCACTGATTACTCCGTTGCCAATGCGCCTTCGATTACGCTCCACGTTGTGGCCTCAACCCCAGGTTCACCGGCGTGGAGAGGGGGCATTCGCGCGGGAGATGCGATGCCTCTAGCTACTGTCAATCGCTTCTCGAGGGTCGCACTGGGCTTCCCTTTGCCTGGCGCCCGGACGCGATACGCATTCGTGCGAGCATCAGGTACGGGCCACGCGGACGCGATTCTTGCATCGGCCCCGCCTAAAAAATTCGAAGCACCGGACGCGATAAGGGCTTTTGTCGTCTTCTGCCTGCTCGTCTTCGGGCTGCTCGTCGTGTTGCGTGGCTGGAATACGGAAAATGGGCCCCTCGTAGCGACGATCCTGACCGCAATTGTTTTGAATTCCGCAATTAGTTCTATGCCGTGGGTTGCCAACAGCGGATTTGCCGCCGGCGTGCTCATCGCGAACTACCTGCTGGTCGTGATCTGCGGTGTGGTCTTCATGGTGCTTCCCGTTGCGATAGCTGGGCGCTTGGGGGAATGGCGAAGTCGGGCTCTTAGGATTGCCGCATATGTTTTAGCAGGTTTGTACGCTTTCAATTTGGTCTATGAGCCGATCAGCCTTATTCTTCAACTTAGCGGTCGCGCCGGAGCCTTTACTGAGTTCGCAAACGATTGGTTGATATACACGTTCCCTGAAGCGATCGCCGCTCTCGCGCTGGTTCTAGCGTACACTTCGGCGCAAAAAGAAAATCGGCAGCCATTGAGCTGGATATTCTGGGGCTTTTTCCCATGCTACGTCGACTCCCGGTGGATCTCTTTTATGGCCTCCTGGCCGGCGTACAGTGGATATCGGATTCGTTTTCAATCCGTCGTCGATCTGCTTCCCGCTCAAGCATTCTTTGATCAGCCACTTCTTCCTGATATGGTCGGGTCGTTTTCCGTGCAGTCGTGTCGCGTTGCTAATCCCGCGCGATACTGTTGCATCCGCTGCCGAGCACTTCGTCGATCATGCACGACCCGAGGCGTGCCAGAACATACGGCCGACGTCTAATGCTCGATCGAGCTCGTCGCGACGCCCGAGGGGTCGCGATCTACCTTTCGCGCGGCGACCGAGCTGAATCGGTTCGCGCAACGGATTCTGGCTTCCCGGTGAGCGTCGATCTTGACGATCCTTTACTAGTATCAATCCGAAGCTCGAATCAGCCGATAGATACTCGCAGCTCCAAGACTGCGCTGCCTGACGGGATGGTCTTTCCGATGATTAGGCGGGGTCAACTGGTTGGGGTGATCGCGTGCGAGCCGAAGCGCGACGCGTCCGCGTTTGACCCGGACGAACGAGAGTCGCTTTCTGCAATTGCCCGCGCGATCGCGCCGGCTCTGGAGTTCGAGCATGCGGCCGACGAGCGAGAGTTACTCCTTAAAGCGATCGAGAAGCTAGGCGAACAAATTAGGGAAATCAGGGCGGAGCTACAAGTTATTTCAAACCGGCGAAAACGGCTTCGAGCCTAAAAAGGCGCGCATTCTCGTCGCGCAACTGTCGCGTCTCGCGATCTGCGGCGTTCGAAGGCTGCCGTATTTTTTCCCCAAGCCGACAGTGTGTTCTCGCGCAGTCCCAGCCGACCTCGAACCCACGCGACGCTCATCACGTTCAGAGGTTTTCAAGATGGTCACCGTGCAACGGGCGTGCAACACAAGGTCCGAAACGAGCAGAACGGCCAAGGACCGGGCAGGACCGGAAGTATCGGAAAACCCTATAAATCGGGCTTTTCGCACTGGCAGGTTCGGCCAGCACCGCTCTACGACGGTCGAATCCCGTTGGCGCTAGCGAACCTGCTTAGTGGACTTGCGCTTCCGCAAATCGACCGATCTTCGTTTAACGAGCCTATAACGATGGATCGCCGAAGCCGCTCTTAGACGGCGACCTGCATGACAGTTTAAACACATTTGCTCCTAACGGGAGGCTTGCTCAGTACACCGTTTACTACACAGAATCGCCTAAAGTTGACCTCAGACTTTACTGCGGTCAGCGGATATATGCGCGACATGACCAGTAGTATTAGGGACTTTCGACGCTCAGAGGGTAGCGGCGGGGACGCTAGGAGAATCTCCTACACGCTCCCGCCACGCGTTATGATTTTCGTCGTCGTCAGTTGTCCCGGGTTGCCCTGCGGTATCGTTTTCGATCCCGTTGGCGCCATCAAAGAGAGGCCGTTCTTAGGGGTTTTTTCCCGTACACCGACAGCCGGCGAAATGGCGGCGCGCTGTACTGTCGGTGCTATCTCTTTGCGGGATGACTAAGAGTGCGCCGATCACGACCAGCCGGTCGTGAGCCAACCGCCCGATGTTTTCTGTAGGGCAATCGTCAATACGCCCGACGTGCTCCTTTTATCAAAGTTTGGTGAGCCGATTAATGCGGCGACGCCCCTAGCGGGTAAGCTGGGCGCTTGGAGTCGAAAATGTAAGTGTGCCGAAATCCTTCAGCCGACGGACGCTTGCGAAGTTCGAGGACGCGTCAGCGTCGATTCCTCTTCGTCAGATCGTTCGGGCATTTGAAGGCGTGGATATTCGTGTGGGCCAGGACCCAGGCGGGCCCGCCGGGGAGCGCCGAGCGCAATTCCGCCGTTACGTAGCCGGCGTTGATCAGAATGATCCGCAACAGCTGGATCGACTTGGCGACGCGTTGGGGGCATTGATTGAGGAAGTGGCTGCATCGAAGGAAGAGTTCCTCATCAAAGCCGCGGAGCGAGACGGCTTCTTTTTCGCGGACGGCGTCTTTAGGCCGGCCGTGACGGCCCCAAGTTCTTTCGCGGTGACCCGTGTCGAGGACTTGGCGTTTATCGATGACCGTGGTAGTCGGCTGCATCTCCTCGCAAACGATAGTCCGAAAGACGCCATCGGTGGAGCAAAGGAGCTCGTCGAATCGGTTTGTCGGACGGTCTTGCGCCTCATCGGCGAGCCGGGTCCCCAGAAAACAGCTGATCTCGTCGATATCACCAAATCGACGCTCAAGGCCCTCGAGCTAGTTTCGGCAGGCATCGATGATGCAAAAAAGGGCGCCGCTCTCGCCCGTAAATGTCTACAGCAGCTAAGCGCGGTCGTTGCTACTCTCGGTGAACTGCGAAACTTATACGGTTCGGGCCATGGGCGCGACGGCAAATGGAAAGGTCTTTTGCCCCGTCACGCTCGACTCGCGGTCGGCGCGGCCGTCACGTTCGCTGGCTTCGTTGCGGAAACGTACGTGGAACGGGCCGCCTTGAAAAACGCCTGACGATGCCGAAAACGCTGAATGGGGCTGAGAGTTAATCAAATGCTGCCTTCTGTCGTACGCACCGCACTCGGCCGAGAGCAGGTCGCGCGCAGGCGCGGCCCCGGGGCCATGCACCGATCGGAGGATCGGGGACACTCCTCACAAATCCCTCCGAGTTGCTTCGAAACGGAGGCGTCACATGCTGCGCGGATCTTGGATCGCCCTCATAGCATCGGTCGCACTCGCCTCATGTGCAAGAGCGCCGTCGACGGGGCCCGCGCTTCCGGCGCTGCCCGCCGGTGCGCTGGTGAGCTCCGGTTCCACACTTCCGCCCGGTAAGATCACGCACATCGTCTTCGTCATTCAAGAGAACCGGACGTTCGACAACATCTTCGGAGGACCAAACCCCTTCCCCGGAGCCGACACCGCCTCGAGCGGGAAGACGAGCGACGGCCAGAAGATCGTGCTCAACAAGATCGACCTCGGAACGCTGCGAGGCACCGAGGATCCGAACAACTATCATGAGCAGTGGCTCTGGGCGTGCCATCCGCCGCACGGCCAACCGCCCTTTAAGGTCGGCGAACCATCGCCGTGCAGAATGGACGGTTTTAACATCGCAGCGTCGCCGCATCCCGATTACACGCCGCCCGCTTCGGTCGACAGCATTTACTCGTACGTTGATTACCCGCAGACCAAGCCTTATTGGGAAATCGCGCGGCAGTTTACGCTCGGCGACCACTTTTTCATGGGTCACAATAGCGAGTCGTACACAGCCCACCAATACCTCTTCTCGGCGCAGTCCGACAACGTCGTTGACTCGCCGGATTTCCACAAGGACAAATCGTACTGCGGTACCATCTACCTCGGTTGCGCCTTGACGCCCTGGGGCTGCTACTCTCCGGACGGAACGACGACGTTCTTGCTCGATGCGCAGGGTATGGAGAACCCCGGAGGGCCATTCCCCTGCTTCAAGTACAAGGCCCTCGCCAATCGCGTCGACGAAGCGGGGTTAAAGTGGCGCCTCTACGCCCACTCGCTCTGCTCGAACATCAACGCGCTCGACGTCAATTCTTCGATCAGCGAGTCATCGCTCTGGCCAAAGTCGGCCGCGTGGATGTCGCTTTGCCACTTTCGCACGCCCTTTGAAGCCTTTCTTCCGACGCACATCGACACCCCAAACTTTCGCATGCCGGAATCCACGTTTCTGACCGACGTCGGAGATGCGCATGGGCTTGCAGACGTCACGTGGGTCCTGCCCGGTCTGGTCACGTCGGACCATCCCGGAGTGCCCGAAGGGTATTGCGGGCCGTGGTGGGTCGCAAACGTCGTGAACGCGATCGGCCTGAACAAGAAGTACTGGAGCTCGACGGTGATCTTCATCTTGTGGGACGATTGGGGTGGATACTACGATCACGTGCCGCCGTATGTCGTGCGCGATCAAGAAGGTCCCGGTTTCCGCGTGCCGCTTCTCGTCGTTTCTCCCTACGCAAAGCATGGGTACGTGGCTCACACGGATATCGAGTTCGCGACGCTGCTCAAGTTCACCGAAAAGACGCTCGGGCTGAAATCCCTCGGCGCTACCGATGACTCGCCCTACCTCAACGATCTCGACGACTTTTTCCAGACGAACGCGCAGCCGTTCACCAAGATCAAGGTGCCGCCGGGGATCGCTTTCCCGTGCAGCATTCTGCCCGGCAAAGTGAAGCCAAACTCCAGCTCGAGGTGGCAGCGTATGGTCGACGACGACTACGACTAGTTGACCCGGGCGGCGTCATCGACGTGACGTGGCGGCACCGCGCAGCACGGCGCGCGTGCAATACCGATCGGCCGCAGAATAGTAGAGATGGATCTCGTCATTTATCGTGATAGCCGACGCCGCGAAAGCTATGTCCGTGTCGTCGTCGTGGCGTTTGACGTTTGGAAGATCGAGCGGCTGCGCGCAGCGCGCCACGACGCGGGTGTACGTTGCATCGAACACGATCCAGCCGATCCTCCACTGCACCTGTCGCGTGGCGCCGTTATAGAACATCATCGGATAGTCGGGATTCGCGTCGAGAATCGGTCCGGTGCTCAGATGCCACGAGTCCCACGCCTCATCGCGTGCCTCGAATATCGGATCGAGCACCTCCCAGGGACCGTCGACGCAGGCAGAGCTCGCCAACCCAATTTTTGACTTACCTTCGTGCGCGAACTCGAAGAAGAGTCGCCAGGAGCCGTCGGCGACGCGCGCGATCGTCGCTTCCTTGGGATTGCGAGCGCGTTCCGACGACGCCAAGGCTATGCCTCGCTTGGTGAGATGCTCCAGATCGGATCCGCTCGCGAGCAAAAGTTCTCCGCGTTTGAGACGTTCGTTCCAGCCGCTATAGTAAACGTAGTATGTGTCATCCACGCGTGCGACGGTCGGATCTTCGCAGCCGCCGCTGTCGTACGAGCCGGGTTCGTCGGGCCCGGGCGCTATGGCGGGCTTCTCGCTTATGACAAAGCGCGCGCCGTCGCTCGAAGTCCCGTGATGGATGCGGGCGACTTTCTTTGACGGATCTTCGTCATAGTTCACGACCCGTAAGAGCAGCTGGAACGTGGCGCCCTCCTGCCACACGAATGGGCTGAGCTTGTACATCGCTGAAATCTCAGCGGGAGCATCGAAGGTAAGCTCGTCCAGCCGCACGAGGGCATAGCCGCCGCGGTGCATTACCAAAACCGTTCGCCCAGCCAAGCGGCTTCGAGTTCGGCGATTCGCTCCTGCTCTAATTCCGTCAGGCACGATCCACCTTCAATCGCACACGCCTTATCGCGATAGCGAATCCACGTGCGTTCAGCGACGCCGAGCGCAGCGCGCTGTGCGCGCGTGAGGCGTTCATCGTAAAGCCGATAGACCCGATTGAGCTCCGCATCCGCGAGCGGCGAAACCGATCGTTCGGCAGGCCTCGTCGCACCGGGTTGTAGCGCGGAGAGCAGCGTCGCTAAACGCCGCGTGCGTGCGCGCGTCATGCGGACCTCGCACTCGATGGCGAGCTGCGGCGCGATCGTGCCCGGCAAATAGAGTGCATACTCGAAAGCGCACGTCGCCTCGCGGGTCGCGACCCAGGCGTCCTGCGCATCGGCAAGCGGCACGTCGATGCCAAACCTTTGCCGCCCGGCTCGGAGTTTGGCGTAGGTTGAGTGGAGCTCGCCATCCGCCGCGACATACTGCTGGCTCCAACACATCCTGATGTCGTAGGTACTGCCTTGGTTGCACATATCGACCGCTGCGGCGAGGAGCAACGCGTGAATCGCCACGATGCCGGAGTGTGGTTAGCTCGGCAGCCGCGTCAGATCGACCTTGGTCCCGCCCACGAACACGAGCGCCGGCAGACGTTCCATCAGCGCGATGTCGTGCGCGGGATCGCCGCTAAAGACGGCAACGTCGGCAAGCATGCCGGGAGCCAAGACACCGCGGTCGCTCGTACCGATCAACTGCGCGGCGTTCGAGGTGGCGGAACGCAAGACGTCGACGGGGCGCATTCCCAAGCCGACCAAAAGCGCGAAGTCTTTATTGTTCTGCTTGTGCGGAAAGACGCCGGCATCGGTGCCGTAGGCGATCGTCACGCTCGACGCAATCGCCCGGTGCATGCCCGCATTGCGGAGCTGTGCGGCATATTGCGCCTTTTGCAACGAGCCGGGCGGGATGTGATTCGGGTTTCCGGGTTGCAAAATCGAGTCGAGGGCCCAAATTGTCGGAACCAGATTCGTTCCGCGCTGCTGCATATTCAACAACGTCTTTTCGCTCACGCCGGTAGCATGCTCGACCGAGTGAACCCCGCCTTCGACTGCGATTGCGATACCGGGATCGCCGTGGGCGTGGGCCGCGACTTTGCGCCGGAACTTCGTCGCTTCTTCGACGACCGCTTGCACCTCGTCAAGATTAAACTGCGGAATGTCCCACACGTCGCCATACGAGAGGACGCCGCCGGTTGCGAGAATCTTGATGAGGTCTACGTGAAGTTTGACGTTCTGCCGGACGACCTCGCGAAAGCCGTAGGGACCGTACGAAACCGCGCCGGACCTCACGCTGGGGTCTTCCTCGACCCAACCGGGCACGTCGTTGGAGTCGCCGTGGCCGCCGGTGATCGAAAGCGCTTGGCCCGCAGCCAAGACGCGCGGCCCGACGATTGCGCCGTCGTTGATGGCGTTGCGAATGGCTAAATCGATTCCGGCGCCGCCGCCGACGTCGCGAATCGTCGTGAAGCCGTTGCGCAGCATCGTCTGGGCGTTTCGAACGCTGTAGATCGTCGCTTCCGGAACGTTGTCGGCCGTGCGATACTTCGAAAACATCAAGGTCAGATAGTACGAGGGCAGTACGAAGTCAGCGATGTGCGTGTGGCAGTCGATGAGTCCGGGCATGATCGTCGCGTCGCCGAGGTCAATCGTCGTCGCACCGCTGCCGGCGTCGCCTTCGTGCATCGATACGATGCGATCGGCGGCGATTACCAGCACTCCAGGCGTCTCCATCGAGTGACCGTTGAAGAGGCGCGCCGATTTGAGCAGCGTAACGGTGGCCGTCGCGCGTGCGCGCCACGGCAGCAGCGTGGCGGCCCCCGCCGCGGCCGCACCTATGAGGAAGGATCGTCGCCCGAGGAGCCGTTGAGCCTGCGCGAATACGGCCGGCGAGAACCGGGCGTGCGGACAGCGGCAATCGAAGTTCATGCGATGGCCTTCACGTTGGAAGCGGGCGATCCTGGGCGGCCTACCGGCACCGTAACGTTTCTCTTTACCGATATCGAGGGAAGCACGCGGCGGTGGGAGCGCGACCGCAACGCAATGAGCGCCGCGTTGGCTCGCCACGATGCGTTGCTGCGCCCTGCGATCTCGGCGCGTGGCGGTTTTCTGTTCAAAACGGTTGGGGATGCATTTTGCGCGGCCTTCGCGATAGCGGCAGATGCCGTCGCGGCCGCTCGCGACGCACAGGCTGCGCTGCTTGCCGAAGATTTCTCGGGTGTCGACAGCGTGCTCGTGCGGATGGCGCTCCATACCGGGAGCGCGGAGGAACGCGACGGCGACTATTTTGGACCGGCAGTCAACCGAGTAGCGCGCCTGCTCGCCATCGGCCACGGCGGTCAGGTACTCGTCTCGGGCACGACGGCTGATTTGTTGCAAGAGGAGCTGCCGTCAGAGAGCAGCCTGCGCAATCTCGGCGAACATCAGCTCAAAGATCTCGCTCGGCGCGAGCATGTCTATCAACTCGTCGCGCCCGGTCTGCTCGACACGTTTCCGGCGCTGCGATCGCTCGAGCAACTGCCGCACAATCTGCCACCTCAACTGACGTCGTTTGTGGGACGCGAACACGACGTGGTCGAGATCAAACGGCTGCTGGACCACAGCCGTCTACTTACGCTGGTGGGAACCGGTGGTGCGGGCAAAACGCGTTGCGCGATTCAAGCCGGTGCCGAGCTGCTCGATGGCTTCGGCGATGGTGTGTGGCTGGTCGAATTGGCGCCGATTTCCGATGCGTCCCTAGTTGGAGCCGAGATTGCCCGAGCGCTCGGCGTGCGCGAGCGTCCCAATCGGCCGCTGCTCGATACGCTGCTCGAGTATATGCAGCGCCGGAACACGCTGCTGATTCTCGATAACTGCGAGCACGTGATTGACGAAGCGCGCGGCGCGGTCGCAGCAATTCTGCGCGCTTGTCCCGACGTACGCACATTGGCGACGAGCCGGGAGAATCTGAACATCGCGGGCGAACGAGTCTTTAGCTTGCCGTCGCTTTCGGTGCCGCCGGCCGGTGCGGCTGCAAGCGCGAAAGCGGCGCTGGCCTATGGTTCGGTGGCGCTCTTCGCCGATCGCGCGGTGGCTTCAGACGCCCGCTTTGAGCTCACCAACGAAAATACGTCGCATGTGGCGGAGATCTGCGGCCGGCTGGACGGCATTCCGTTGGCCATCGAACTGGCCGCCGCACGGGTGAAAGTACTCTCGCCCAAGCAACTCGCGCAGAAACTAGACGAACGCTTTCGCGTGCTGACCGGCGGCGACCGGAGCGCGCTCCCGCGTCACCAGACGATGCGCGCCCTCATCGATTGGAGTTACGACCTGCTCTGCGACGAGGAGCGCGCGGTCTTTCGAAAGCTTTCGGTCTTCGCGGGCGGCTTCACGCTCGCGAGCGCGAGTGCAGTCTGCGGCGACGACGCGGTCGACGAGATTGCGGTGCTCGACGTGCTCGCATCGCTGGTCGATAAGTCGTTGGTGCACGCGGAGTCAGGCACCGGTGCAACGCGCTATCGCTTGCTGGAGTCGACCCGGGAGTACGCGCGCGAAAAACTCGTGGAACTCGGCGAGTACCCGGCGGTTGCGCGCGCACATGCGGAAGCGTTTGTAGCATCCGCCGAGCAGCTCGAGCGCACGTGGGAGAGCACTCCCGATCGCGAGTGGCTCGAACAAGTCGAGCCCGAGTTCGAGAATGTACGGGCAGCGCTGGAATGGGCGCTTACGGCGCGGGGGGACGTGCCGTTGGGGCAAAGGTTGACCGGTGCGCTGCGCCGGGCGTGGGCGAATCTTGCCCCGCGCGAGGGGCAGCATTGGGTGCGCGCCGCGCTGGAGCGCGCCGAAACGACGACCCAGCCGGCGGCGATTGCTCGACTTGACTTAACCGAAGCCGTGCTCGATACATCGCTCGCGCAATACGCCGCCAGTTATGCCGCGGCGCAACATGCGCTTGCGCGCTACGGCGCGCTCGATGACCCATTGAGAACCGCCGAGACGCAGCGGTACGCAGGTAACGCCCTCGCTCTGCTGGGCAGAATTCCGGAGAGCGAGGTAATTCTTCGGGAAGCACTCGTAGTTGCTCGTGGGCTCGGCGCTCGCAAGCTAACGGGAGGCATAGTAGAAAGTCTCGCGACCGCGCGCCTTGGAGCCGGCGATCTCGCGGGTGCGCGCGCAGGCTTCGCAGAGGCGCTCGAGATCTACAAGGCGAGCGGGGCCGAGCGTCCGGCAACGGCCGGGATCGCGACCAACCTCGCCGAGTTGGAGTTTCGCGGGGGCGATCCGTCAAGAGCGCTCGAGTTTGCGGGCGAGGCGCTCACCGCGGCTCGGGCAGCCCGCAGCGTGCACGCGGAGGCGCACCTTCTCTGCAACATGGCTGCGTATCTCATCGCGTTGAGCCGCTACGACGAAGCGCGCGTGCATGCGCGTGAATCGATTTCACTCGGACGCGCACAGACCGAGGTCGCCGCGATATTTTCCATCCAGCACCTAGCCGCGGTGGCTACATTACGGTCGCGTGACGACCAGCGGCAGGCGCGGACCGATCGCACGCGTGCGGTCAGGCTGCTCGGATATGTCGATGCGCGCGTCGCCACCCTCGACGCACGGCGGGAGCACACCGAGCAACGCGAGTACGACGCGATACTCCCGCTGCTCTGCGAAGCCGTCGGCAGGCACGAGTTCGCGATCCTGGTGAGTGAAGGGCGCGCGTGGACCGAGGACCGGGCGATCGCGGAAGCGATGTTGGTATAGCGCCGACGGCCACGAGTTCGGCCGATAACTGGAGTATCGCCAAGCGTCCGGCCGCACGAGGATCGAGCGGCCGTGGGATGGAATTGAAACATCTGCGGGAGGGCTAATATGAGCGTCTTCGAGAGAGCCTTTGGGGGACCCATTTTCAGGAACGGGTGTGCGATCGCACTCGCCCTTACGTACCTTGCGGCATGCTCGGGCTCCGGAGGGGGCACGGGTCTTCCCATCGGTGCGAACGCGTCAACGGGGGTCCGATCGGAGGTCCTCACTTCTAAGGATTTCAAACGCATCGCCACGTGGGGATCGACAGGCCAGCTGGCGGTGGCCCAATGTCCGCAGGGATACAAAGTCGTGGCCGGTGGATCGAGCAGCAGTGACGGCAGTTCCGTCGGTACGGGCTATGCGGAATCCAATCAGAACGGATGGGTTGTCAAACCCGGCTCAAACGTGCGCGCCGAAGCTTTCGCCACGTGCATCTCCAAGGCAATGCACGCGGACTTTCGCTGGCGCTACGCCCCACCGATTAGCGGCCTCGCCGGAGCGCAGTGCCGGAAAGGATACACGCTCGTTACCGGCTACAGCGACGGCACGCCTACGGCTTCGTGGTTCGATTCGGGCACCAATACGTATTGGGTAGGCGGGGGAGCGACGGCGTGGGCTTCTTGCGCCCGCGATTCCGCCGGCATCACTATCAAGCACGCGTGGAATCAGAGTCAAAAGCCGAAAAACGTTTTCGCCGGATGCGGCAGCGGCTACACGGCGATCGGCGGCGCCATGGGCGACAACGCGTGGCCCGGGCCGCCCATTCAAGAACATCCCGGCGTCTCGTCCGGCCCCGGCAACCACGGCTACGACGGCTTTTGGACGTTTAGCGACGCGACGAACGAATTGACGTGGGCGGCTTGCGTTAAGACGGCAAGCTAAAGAACTGCAGGGGTGACCTGCACGAAGAAGGAAAGCCGCCTCCTGCTTACTTCGAGTTCGTGTAGGAGACAGTTGCAATGAAATGTTTTGGTCGCCTGATCGCTGTGACGCTCGTCGCGGTTGCAGCGGCGACGGCATCGATAGGGCCGGCGCAAGCCGCCGCGCCGATTCTTATCAAGAGTTGCACGGTTGCTAAGCCGAAGCCGATGAGCCATATGGCCGGTGGAACCACTATTGTGTACGTGAACCTCGGCCATAGGACGGCCGCGAGCATAACCTTCCTTGTTGGGTATCGCAACTCATCGATGAATTACCTTCGGCGAGTAACGGACGTTGGGTCCTTCGCGCCGGGCGCGACGATCGATCACACGTTGCCGCTATACAACGATGTGACCTATGCCGGTGCGCATACGTCGTCGTGCGTCCCGATCGAAGTCAAGTGGGCCGGCGGGACCGTCTGGATCGCGCCGTCCTCGCATTAGCCTTTTTCGACGCGAGATTCCAAGGGCCGATCGAGCGATCGGCCCTTGCCTTTGAATAGGAGCGGCCCGGAAACCGTCGAAGCGCCACGCGTGCGCGTCGGATTTCGGACGATCGTTTCGCTCGCATTATGTGCCGCGGCTGCCGGGGCCGCGATGGCGCATTTTGCGATCGACGTCGTCGGCGACTACGCTCTCACGAACGATAGTTACGACCACCTTCGCCACGGCTCACGCGAGCTGATGACCGGCGTCGCGTTGGTCATAGCCGCCCTCCTGGCCGCGCGCGGTCTACATGTTTGTTGCGAGATCGCCGCGACGAACCGCACGCGTCTGCTGCGGCCGGCTTTGCGCCTGCGTGAAACGCTTGGCCTTCTCGTCGCTGCCGCCGGCGCAAGCGTCGTCATCGTTCCGGCGATGGAATATCTCGACGGGCGTCTCGACGGCGTACCGGTAGAGCGGCTTTCCGAGGCATTCGGCGGTTCTATTCCCTTAGGTCTCGGCACGACACTCGTGTGCGCGACCGCGGTCGCGCTGGTCGTCTACACCATCGCGCGCTGGCTGATCTCTTACCGCGACTCAATCGCGACGATAATCGGAACGCTGCTTGCCCGAATCGGCGGGGCCGTCCGGCCGAACTCTTATGGCCTCGTCGTGCAGCTCGTCACACCCCGGCGGCGGCGTTCGCCCAATGCGCTGCGCCTTTCCAAACGCGGACCTCCTGCGACCAGCTTCGCTTAGTTCGACCTAAACAGAAGCACTCGTCTCGAGGAGCAATCCCATGGGAAACCCGATCCTACGCGCGCGCGCATGCGTCTCATTCTCGCTCGTCGCCGCAATTTTCGTACTCGGTTCTGGTATCGCGCTAGCACAAAGCGCCACGCTCGACGTCACCGGTACGGTGACGGCCAACGACGGAACGCCGATCGCCGGAGCTTCGGTCGTGCTCTCGTCGCAAGGTGTTCGGCAAAGCGCCCGGAGCGATGTCCACGGCTCCTTCGTCATTAGAAACGTGCGAGGCGGCACCTACGCGCTTCATGCGGCCGCTCCCGGTTATCAGGCAATCTCTGAGCGCACCGTTACGGTCGACGCGGCGGATTCAACACTCTCGATCGTATTGCCGGCGGCGACGACGAACTCGCTGACGGTGATCGGCCAGGTGCGTGCTTCGGCGGGCGAAACGGTCTCGACAGCGTCGGCGCCGAGCGTGACGCTCAATGCCCAGAGCGCCGCTGCGGCGGGCGTCACGACCGTCTCCTCGATGGTCTGGCCGCAGCTCTCCGTGACGCCGGTCATACCGTTGGGCGGCGGAAGCAACGCGACGGTGTCATTTGCCGTTCGCGGACCCGATCCGACCGAGACGCTGGTCGACCTCGACGGGCATCAAATGAACAACGGGAACACCGGTGACTTCGATCTGTCGCTGCTCGATCCGGCAGCGCTGCAGGAGGTTCAGGTTCTTTACGGCATCGCGCCCTCGTCGCTGATCGGGCCGAACATGATCGGCGGCGGCATCAACATATTGACGCTGGCAACCGACAATCGTGCCGCAGTCGCTCATGCGGATATTCGGCGGCTCGTACGGAACCTTCGGTGAAACGATTCAAACGACTGGAGCGGAGGACCGCTTCGGATATGCCGTTTCGCTCCACAATGCCAACTCGTCGGGATCGGTCAACCAGACGATCCTGGCGCCTCCGTCCGGCGTCGCGCCGCCGACCAACAACGAAACGCCGCAGAGCGTCGGCAGCTATTCATACGGCGATTCGATCCTAACGAAGTTACGCTATCAACTCGGGGGGCCTAACGGATACGGCTACGTCCAGCTCGATCTTCGCAATCAGACGGTTACCAAGGACGATTCTTCATTGCTGACGCAACTACACGCCGCCCGGATTCAGCGGCGATGTCGGTGACGTGCTGCACGTGGGGAACGCGGTTGCGCCGCTCGACGACGACGATTTGGCCGGCGGTTATCAGAGTTTTGCCGGACACCTTGCTTGGCGAGCATCAGACGAACTATGGTCTCGACGCGCAACTGCCGCTAGGGAATCAACTCGTCGACGGCGCGCCCGCAACGCTCTTTCAATTCAGCCATTTAACCTCGGTATGGTCGCAATCGGTCTCCGGCCCGGGGGCCGACACGCTGCAATATCTGTACAACCAACGCGACCTGCTCGGCGACGACTGGCTCGAGCTCGATCATCATTTCACCAGCGGCATGCTCTCCTTCAAGTACGATCTCCAAACTGAGAATTTAACGACAAACTACGTGCAAAGTCAGGTCATCGCCGAGGCCGAACCGATCGGTCCACCGCTGAGCTTCAATCAGCGTTTCGAGCGACGCGATCGCTCCCGACAAGGCGCCGCCCGTCCAAACGTTTCCCCTGGCGCAGACGGAGCGGTACGCCGTTTTGCGTTACAACGGCGATCCGACCAGTCACATCCATTATTCGGTTGCCGCCTACGACAGCGACTTCAGTACCTTCGGCAAGAGCTTCGATCCGCGCGCCGGCTTCGTTTGGACACCGACCGGCAACACGGCGGTCCGCGCATCGGTCGGAACGACATTTCAAACGCCGCAGACTTTCCGAGCTTCTCGTGCCTCCCCCGGACGAGCGCGTCCCGGTCGGCGGCGTCATCTATATCGGCAACCCGAACCTTCAGGCCGACCGCGCAACCGATTTCGATCTCGGCATGGAGCAAATCCTCGGCAAATCCAAACGCCCGCTGCATCTGGGCACGGATCTCTACCAAACGAATCTCCGCGCACCATCGAGCCAGACCAATCCCGTACCGATTCCGCACTGTCAAACGCAACGCAACCCAACGCCCTGTCCAATCAGCATGCCGGTGAACGCCGGCAACGGCGTCTACCGCGGCATCGACATTCATGCCGATCAACAGCTCGCGACAGACCTGCATCTGCGCGCGGGTTGGGACGTCGACAGTTCCTTTCTCACCGTTATCCCGGTTTCTATTCAAGACGGAACGTTAGCTGCCGGTGAGCAGTCGCTCGGCCAGCCCTTGCACAAGGCCTATGTCGCGATCGGCCAGGAGCCGCCGCACGGTCTTGCTTACGGTGCCGAGCTCGATTACGAGGGCTGGTACAACGAGCTGAACCGGTCACCATACGCAACGCTCAACGCGCACGTCGCCTATCGGCGGGCGGGCTACGAGTATGGCTTATACGGGACGAATCTCACGAACGTCTATGCGAATCCGTTCACGGTCGTGGGAGGCGGGTTCATTTACGGCGGAACGCCCGGCCAGCCGGTCATTCCGACCGATGCGTACGTGCTTCAAGGCGCTGCGGTCATCTTCGTCGTTACGCGAACGATCTAGGACTGCCGGCTGCTAAAATAGCATCGTCTGGAAGTCGCCGACGTGCTCGAAGCCAACACGACGGTAGAGCGCGATCGCGGCGTCGTTGAAATCATTGACGTAGAGCGAGAGCGTTGGTGAGACTTCGAGCAGGCGGTCGCAGATTGCGGCGAACGATGCCGCGGCGAGGCCCTGAGCGCGCAGCTCCGGGGGCGTCCACACTCCTTGCAACTGCAGCGTCTGCTCGGACCACGGACCGATATTGCAGAAGAAGCAGAGGCGCCCGTTCGTGCTTCCGACCCACCATAGTTTGCGTTCGATCATTTGGCGAACGTTCGAGCCAAACTCCGAAGAACCGCGCCGGGGATCGTACGCTAGTTCTTGGCGGACCATTTGTGCCGAGCTGTCGGCAACGGCGCGCCATTCTTCGACTGTTGCTTGGCGCACGTTCGTCCGTCGTTCGTACGGACGGAGATGCGGGCGGTCAAGCATCATAACTAACTGGCGGTCGCGCACGAGACGGGGTGCGACGTGCCAACTGCAAACGACCTTCCAAAGGGCGCGGACCGTATTGCGGGAGCCGACGATCATTCGTTCGCCGCGGTGTAGCTTTGCGTATTCGCCGAACGCTTCGAGCGTCGCAGGCTCGGCGGCGATCGCAAGCTGACGGCCGCAGTAGGCTACGCCAAGCACGCTGTCGCCCGCGAGCGCAACGGCAACGTTCTTGCGATCCGGCGGGGCCGGATCGTGTAAGAGAACGTGACTAATGAAGACGTTCAGGTAGGGTGAGCGCGCAAGATACTCCAAAGCCGCCCCCTCCGTCGTGCGCGAAACGGGCTCGATCATTGAGCGTTCAAAGCAACGTCCATCAGCGGCTTGCTCGTCGGCTCTTTGCTGCCGCCTTCGGGCTCGAGCGTAACGGAAACCTCGACGGTGGAACGGGCATTGGCCGGAAGCACGATGAGCGCGACGCCGCCCGCATCGGGTAAGAACGTCGGCGAGGCGAGCACTTTTGTCGAGCCTTTGGCGAGCGTCCATGCTTGATAGACCTTGCCGCGGGGCGGCTCGGGAAGCGCGCGCAGGGCGAGGTAGATTCGGTTGCCCCGCACGATCACTTCGCCGTTGCCGATTTCGTAGTGGCGCGCGTGACTATCGAGCATATCGAAGAGTGCGGTACGTTCCTCGACGAGATTGCGCGCGAGCGCGCTCGAGCGTTCGGAAAGATTCGCGAGCTCGCGTTGCTGTTGCTTGATTTGGCCGAGCAGCGAAATATTGGCGATCGACGAAATGAGCGCGATCGCAAAGCAGACCGCCGCGACGAGATATGCGGGCCATGCGGTTGCGTGCTTCACTGTAAGTATCTTCCCAGGGTGGCTTCGAGGCCCTTCGCCCAGACGCGTCGTACCTCTGCGTAATGGAGCCATTGGAGCTGCTCCGCGAAAAAATTCCCGGCTTTCCCGGTTACGACGGCGAGCTCGAGCTACGGCATTCCGATGAATACGTGCGTTCTTACCTTGGCGAGGCATTGGCCGAGTTCGCGCAGCGTTGCGCGCTCCCAGCCGACCTGCAACAATGCGTCGACGACCTCATCCTCAGAGTAGGCTTTGCCGATCCGCGAGATTTCGCAACGCACCACGTCGTCGCGGGACCGAACGGTTCGGAGGCCGACGCAGCATTGGCGGAGGCCGACGCAGCTTTGGCGGAGGCCGACGCCGCGACCGTCGAGCTCGCGGATCGTGCCGGATCGATCGATGCGGCCTCTGCGGCCCGATTCCTCGACGACGTCACCCCCGTACTCGACCGGCGTCAGGCGGCGATACGTGCGGCAGCATTGAAGATCCCGTAATCGTCATTGGCGCTGCTCGTTGCGATCGCGGCGACGTCGCTGCATCTCGTGCCTCGCCCGCTTCGGATCGAGCCTTTAACGTGCGCCATGCACGGCGCGGCCGTTCCGCGAACCGTCGCCGCCGCTTTCGATCCAGGCGCGCGGAGCGAACTCGACGAGCGCTGGCATGCGCTCGGAATCGGACTCCTTCGGACCGTACCGCGAGGCGATGCCGCGATTGCGGTGCGGCACGACGGACTGCTTGGCCCGCAGGCCTATCGGTTGACGGTCGATTCGAAGCACGTCTCGATCGAAAGTGCCGATTCCGCAGGCGCCTTTTACGCCGCGATGACGCTCGCACAACTCCCAGTGCGTGCGAATGGAATCTGGAGCGTGCCGTGCGTCCGGATCGAAGATCGTCCGGCGCTGCGTTGGCGCGTTCTCTCCGACGACGTGTCGCGAGGGCCGCTGCCGACCATGCGCTATTTCCAGGAGCGCATCCGTACGATCGCGGCGTTCAAGATGAACGGCTACTCGCCGTACATGGAGCACGTTTTCGTCAGCCCGACCGATCCGTTGCCGGCGCCGCTCGACGGAATCACGCCGGCGCAGCTTCACGAGTTGAGCGTTTATGCTGCGCGCTTCCACGTGGCGCTGATTCCGGAGCAGCAAAGCTTCGCGCACATGCACAACACGCTACGCGTCGAGCGCTATGCCGGCGCTGCCGAACTCCCGCACGGATTTCTTCTGGCACCGAACGTGCCGCTCTCGATGGAGTACCTCGGGCGGATCGTCGAGCAAGAGCTGGCGGCAGTGGGCCGGCCGCCTTTCTTTCACATCGGCTCCGACGAAACGGCAACCCTCGGCCTCGGGCAGACGCAGGCCTACGTTGCGCAGCGCGGCCGTTCGCAAGCCTATGCCGATCACATCGTGGCCATGGACCGGCTAATTGCGCCGTCGGGCGCGCGGTTAATGCTCTGGGACGATGGAATTGAAAACGATCCGGGGATCATGAAGCTCATTCCACGCGCGGCCGTCGTCGTCAACTGGCACTACGGAGACGAACCGACGTTCGAGCCCTACATTCAAACGGTTGCGCGAGGCGGATTCGATCAGATGGTGGCCCCCGGCGCGAGTAACTGGAACGAGATCTTTCCGAACGTATCGACTGCGCTTGCGAACGAGCGAACCTTTATAAACGAAGGGAAGGCCGCCCGGGTTCTCGGTCTCTTCCAAACCGTCTGGCACGACGACGGTGAGACGCTCTACGAAGCGACGTGGTTTCCCGTGATCTATGCCGCAGCCGCGGCGTGGCAGGCCGGTGACGTTTCGCACGATCAGTTTGCCGATGATTTTCCGAGTGCGTTTTTCGGCGTAGGGGATCCGAGCCTTAGCCGCGACGTTAGCGGTCTTTCAGTCGCGCTGCGCGAGCTCGAGCCGCCCGAATTATTCGTACGGCCAAACCGATGCGCTCTTCTGGGCCGATCCGTTCAACTCCGCAGCCGAAAATCAGGTGGCGAAGGCAGACCTGAGGCAGGTTCGCCTCTCGGCTGAGCAGGTCGAACACGATCGCTATTTTAGCGGGCCGCCTTTACACGCGAACGCCGCGTTCGTCATGTTTCTCGCCGCGCGCAGATTCGATGCGCTCGGCCGCAAGTTCCAGATAGCCTCAGAAGCGCGCGCAATGTATGCCGATGCCCTCGCTCATGCAGGCTCCGATCGCGACCGAGCCGAGCGCGATCTGCTTTGGTGCCGTTACTGGATGTGGGAGATGCGCGATGCGTACGAAGACCTCGCGCCGCTCTACGCGCGCGCGTGGCTCTACGAAAGCCGCGACGGGCATCTCCCGAGCAATCTCGAGCGCTACCATCTCGCCGCGCAGAAGGCGATCGAACGCGCCGATGCTTTCTACCGCGTCATGCAGGAGTACGTCAGCACCGGCTCACTTCCGCCGTTTGACCAGGTCGTGTCGCCCTGAGCGCGTTCTACATCCTGCTGGTCTTCGCGCTCTTTGCGATGATGATGTACCGGCGCTGGGTGCCGGCGCTCGTCGCCGTTCCGGCGATGGCGATCTGCATGTCGCTCGTCGCCGGCGTGCCCGTCCCCAAGCTCGGCGAGATCATCACCGGCGGCGCGGTGCAGCTCGCACCGGTTTACGTCGCCGTGATCTTCGGCGCGCTCCTGGGACGCGTCACGATCGAAACCGGCATCGCACGTACGATCGTCGACCTCGCCGCGGAGTACGGCGGCGAGCAACCGATGCTGCTCTCCCTGGGGTTTTGCGCGATCGTCGCGCTGCTTTTCACCTCGCTCTCCGGGCTCGGCGGCATCATCATGGTCGGATCCATCGTGCTGCCGATTATGATGACGGCCGGCGTTCCGCGCGTCGATCGCCGCGACGCTCTTTTTGATGAGCTTCGCCCTCGGCTTTATCTTCAACATCGCCAACTGGACGTTCTACACGAAATATTTCGGCGTTTCACCCGGTCAACTGATCCCCTATGCGATCGTGCTTGCCGTCGTCGACGCGATCGCGCTGCTGCTCTACGCCGCGATCTCGTTCCGGCGCGAGCGTGCCTACGCCACCTGGGCCGTTCGGGCTGAGCCGGCCGAGAGGCGCGTGCCGGCGGTCGCATTGCTCACGCCGGTCCTGCCCCTCCTCCTCTACTACGGCTTGAAGATGGAAGCCGCGCCCGCGTTCTTAGTCGCGGCGCTCTTCGGCGTCGTGGTGACTCGCCCGAGCGAGGCCGTGCAGCGGCTGGTCGCGGCGGCGATCCGCGGCGTCGAAGACGTCGCTCCGGCGATCGTGCTCTTCATTGGCATTGGAATGCTGCTCGTCGCAACGCAGGAGCCGCAGTTTTCGTCGGCCCTCCAACCGCTCGTTCGCGGAGCGTGGCTTCGCAATCCAGTCGCGTACGTGCTGCTCTTTGGAGTGGCAAGTCCGCTCGTGCTCTATCGCGGACCGCTCAATCCCTTCGGGGTGGGGATAGCGATCTTCACGGCGCTGCTGACCGCTCACGTTTTACCGCCGGTCGTTCTCGTTGCCGCGATCATGGCGGTGGTACAAGTGCAGAACGTTTGCGATCCAACGAATACGGCAAACGTCTGGGTCGCAAACTTCACCGGCGTACCGATCGACACGATTACAAGGCGGACGCTTCCGTATCAGACCGCCGTTGCGATTGCGGCGACGCTCGCGGTCGTCGTTGCCGCGCCAACGCTCTTTGGCCAGCGGCCCTTCCTGCCGCTCGTCCGGAGCGCACAAGCAGACGAGACCCTACCGGGATTCTACGCGCCGGCTTCGGTTCGCGGTCGCATCGCAGTTGACGACGATGGGACGCTACTCGGGCGTGCTGCCGCCGATGCCGCCGGCGCCGGACTATCGACCGGAGCCTGGCAGACGCTCCGATTGCACGAAGATCCCAACGCGAGCGATTGTGCTCGTAAGCGCTATGCCGCGTATCTGTACGTCACCGCATCGACCTTTGCGCTGATCGAAGGCGACGATCTCGACGTCGGTCTTCGGCTGGAAGATTGCGGTGGTTGGATCGTTGCGGAATGGCACGATCACCAAGTCGTTGCCTCGCCTCCCACCGAAGAGGAGGCACGCGCGCTCGCACTGCAGGGCGTGACGCGTCTGCGGGCGTGGGCGCTCGCGGACCCAATTCGTAGCGAGAACCTCTTCGGAAGCGGCGTCGGCGCGCGGCCAGGCGACAAGCCGACGTATTTCTACGCCTTCTTCAGAAGCGCCGACGGCAATCTGCGTGCCTACGTTCGCGCGGGCGGCCCGGCCTACGTCGCGGGTCTGCGCTCGGGCGACGCGATCGAAACGATCGACGATGAAGCCTGGTGGCGATACGGCACGTATCAGTCAGAACAGCGGGCCTACGACGGCAAGCCGCACGCGTTTGAGGTTCTGCGCGGCAGCCGGTCCCTGGAGATCCAGCTCGGCGCGCCGTTTGCAGCATGAGATCCACAACGCGCTTCGGCCCGCGGGCGAAAGCCTACGCCGCATTTCGTCCGGCCTATCCGGCCGAAGCGATCGATGCGGCGCTCGACGGTCTCGGCGATCCGCACTCGTTGACGATCGCCGACGTCGGCGCGGGCACGGGAATCTCGGCGAGGCTCTTCGCGGAACGCGGCGTCTGCGTCATCGCGATCGAACCGAATTCGCAGATGCGAGCCGCGGCGCAAGAGCATCCGCGCGTTGCGTGGCAAGACGGCACGGCCGAGCAGACGCATCTCGCAAGCGCGAGCGTCGACGCCGTCGTTGCCTGTCAAGCCTTCCACTGGTTCGCGACGACGGCGGCGTGTTCGGAATTTCGTCGCATCGCGCGGCGGCGCGCCGCGCTGTTGCAATACGAACGCGACGAGCGCGATCCGTTCACGAAAGCGTACGGTGACGTCGTGCGCGCCTACGCGACCGACGACACCGAAGCTCTGCGCGCCAACGCCTTGACGGCGTTCGCAGCCTTCCCAAACGCCCGTATCGGCCGCGCGGCGTATCCTTCCAGACAGCGCCTCGATCGTGACGCACTGCTTGGGCGGGCGGCCTCGTCATCGTATCTGCCGGCGTCGGGCCGGCCGGCGGCTCGCCTGCGCCGCGATCTCGATACGCTTTTCGACCGATATGAAAACGCGGGCGCCGTTGAACTCGCGACCGTAACCTTCGTGCTTCTCGCCGATTGGTAGCATGGAGCAATCGCAAAAGCGACTCGTTCGAGTCGGGATCGACGTTGGCGGAACCTTCACGGACGTCGTAGCGATCGACGCCGCAACGCGAGAGCTGATCGGACGCGTCAAGGTGCCGACGACGCATGATTCGCCGCAGGGCGTCGCCGCCGGCATCGTTGCCGGGATCGAACGGCTACTCGCCGACCCGGCGATCGATGCCGGTGACATCGCGTTCATCGCGCATTCCACGACCGAGGCGACGAACGCGCTACTTGAGGGCGATCTCGCCTCCGTTGGCGTCGTCGGCTTACTCGACGGCTTGGGATGGTTATCGCGGCGGCAGATGCAGTTTGGAACCGTCGCCCTTGCTCCCGGGTCGCTCTTCGCGCCGCGGTTCGCCTTTGCGCGCGCGTGTGACGATGCGTCGGTGCGCGAGACCGTTGACCGATTGGTCGACGCTGGAGTCGAGGCGATTGCCGCGAGCGAGAGTTTTGGCGTCGATCGCCCGGCAGGCGAGTCGCGGGCCGTTGCGTACGCGCGCTCGCGCGGAGTCGACGCCACGAGCGGCCACGACGTGAGCACCGCCTACGGCTTACGCGCGCGCACGCGCACGGCAGCGCTCAACGCAGCGATTTTGCCAAGGATGGTGCGCACGGCGCGCGTGACGGCAGAGGCCGTCGAGCGTGCCGCGATTCCGGCGCCGTTGATGGTGATGCGCAGTGATGGCGGTGTGATGGACGTACGCGAGATCGAGCGGCGCCCGATCTTGACGCTCCTGTCCGGGCCGGCCGCCGGCATCGCCGGGGCGTTACTCTACGAACGCTTGAGCGAGGGGATATTTATCGAAGTGGGGGGCACGAGCTCCGACTGTTCGGCGATACGTGCCGGCCGGCCGCAGATGCAGCCCGCGCGCATCGGCGGTCATCGCACGATGCTTCGCACGCTCGACGTGCGCACGCTCGGTATCGGGGGTGGCAGCATGTTACGGATCGACGGGAGCGCACTGCTCGACGTTGGCCCGCGCAGCGCGCACATCGCCGGTTGTGCGTATGCGTCCTTCGTTCCCGTCGAGGCGCTCGAGGGGGCTCGTCTCGAATACATCGCGCCGGCGCCGCGCGACCGTCCGGAATACGCGGCGCTGATCACGCCCGACGGGCGGAGGATTGCGTTGACGACGACCTGTGCCGCAAACGTATTGGGAACGGTTCCCGAGGGTGCATTTGCGTGCGGGAACGCCGAGGCCGCTCGCCGCGCCTTCGATTTGCTCGCGCAGCACCTAGGCGGCGACGCGCTCTCCCTGTCGCGCGCGGTGCTGGCAATTGCCGGCGGCAAACTGCGGCGTGCGATCGATCGATTGATCGCCGAGTACGCTCTCGATTCCTCCGGCATCACGATCGTTGCCGGCGGAGGGGGTGCGGGCGTGCTCGTGCCGCCGGTAGCGGAACTGATGCAGATTCCGTACCGCATCGCTCGCGATGCCGAAGTCATCGCACCGATCGGCGTCGCACTGGCGCTCGTCCGCGACGCGGTTGAGCGAACGATCGTTGCGCCGTCGCCCGAAGAGATCGCACGCATTCGGCGTGAGGTGAGCGATCGCGTCGTCGCGGCCGGCGCGGATCCCGATCGCGTCGAGACCGAAGTAGAAATAGACACCCAGCGTAATAAGGTGCGCGCGGTCGCGTCGGGCGCTACCGCTCTGGTCGAAGCGGCGGTACTTCAAACGTGCGGCGAGGAGGAGCGGCGCGCGGCCGCGGCCGATTCGATGCGCTGCGAGCCGGGGCTGCTCGAACGCGTCGAGCTTACTGCGTCGCTGACCGCATATCAGTGCCGCAAGACCGCAGCGGCTAGGTTCCGGCGCGCGCGCGAGATTCGCGACGCCCGTGTCGTCGACGAGCGCGGCGTCGTACGCCTCGCGTTACGCAATCCAACTCTCACGCATACGACGGTTGCCGAAATCGCACCGAGCGTACGAGAGGCGATCGAGCGCGCGACGCATTTCGGCGATGTCGGGCGCGCGATACCGGCACTCTATCTCATGCGGGGAGCGCGAATCGCGGCCTTCGAAGGGCTCTCCAGCGCCGACCAGGGGGCTGCGCTCGCCGGTGAAGCAACGCAAGGCTGCGCGGCTGACGAGCGCATCGCGCTGCTCGTCGTGCCGCTTCGTCCGTGAGGCGTTTAGTTTACCGGTGGCTGCCGAATCGGCAAGCCTTCCACCAGCTCTAGCGCAACGGTGCTCTTGCGGCGGCCGTATGAGAAATAGAAGAAGAGGCCGACGGTCAACCATATGAGGAATCCCAGCCACGCGATTGGGAAGAAGCCCCACACTACCGGATTGCCGTTCTTGAGATAGTACATCATCCCAAGCGCGCTGAGCGCGGCTAAGGCTGGGACCGCATACGGGCCGAATGGAATGGTAAACGATCCCTTAAGCTCTGGGTGGCGCTGTCTGAGAAGCGGCACGGCGAACGAGACGAGTATGAAGGCTAGGAAGGTTCCCATGTTGGTCAGCGATCCGAGGACACCGATCGGGAAAAGTGCGCCCGCCGCAGCGATCAATATGCCGAAGACGATCTGCGAGAGCCACGGCGTTCGCCAGGCTCGGTGAAGCCGCACGAAGAGCGGTGGAATGAGACCGTCGCGAGACATCGCGTAAAATATTCGGGTCTGACCGTACATCTGCACGAGCATGACGGTCGTGAGGCCGCCGATCGCGCCAAAGGAGATGATGACGCCGGCCCACGCCAGGCCGACGCTATCGACGGCGAACGCGACCGGATATGCGACGTTGAGGCGATTAAACGGGACCATGCCGTTGAGGACGATCACTACGATGATATAAAGGGCCGTGCAGACTGCCAGACTCGTGAGGATTGCGACCGGTAAGTCCCTTCCCGGGTTCTTGGCCTCTTCGGCAGTCGTCGACACGGCGTCGAAACCGATATAGGCAAAGAACATGAACGCAGCGCCGCCGAGCACGCCGCCCCAGCCGAACGGAAAGAAGCCGCCCGCGCCGGTGGTCGGTCCCGCGGGCAAATGATAGTTCACCGGATCGATGTGCCCGACGCCGATCGCGATGAAGAAGAGCACGATCGCGACTTTGATCGTTACGATGAACGCGTTCACCGCCCCGGACTCACGTGTGCCTCTGACTAGCAAAGCCGTGACCAGGAGGATGATCGCTGCGGCCGGCAAGTTTGCAACACCAGGGGTAGGATCCCAGTGGCTGTGTTGCCACGCCTGCGGAATATCCCAAATGTGAAGTGTATGAAGGATGTAGGTGCAGTAACCCGACCATCCAACGCTCACCGTCGCTGCGCCAAGTGCATACTCGAGCACGAGCGCCCAACCCACGATCCACGCAAAGAACTCACCGAGGGTTGAGTAGGTGTATGTGTAAGCGCTGCCCGAGATCGGCACTTTACTGGAGACTTCGGCATAGCACAGCGCAGCAAGTCCGCTCACGATGCCGGCGATGACGAAGGAAATGGCCAGTGCCGGTCCGGCCCGCGTGGCCGATCCCACCCCGGTCAGAACGAAGATACCGGTCCCAATGATCGCGCCGATGCCCATTGCGGTGAGCGCCCACGGCCCGAGCGAGCGTTTGAGACCGCGCTCTTTGTCGCTTCCTTCAGCCAGGATACGCGAAAGCGGCTTGACTCGCTGCATCGTGCGAGTTTTAGTTTACCGGTGGCTGCCGAATTGCCAAACCTTCCACCTGCTCCAGCGCGACGGTGCTCTGATGCCGACCGTATGAGAAATAGAAGATCAGCCCGACCGTGAACCACACAACGAACCCTAACCAAACGAGTGGGAAAAAGCCCCAAACGAGTGGATTGCCGTTCTTAAGGTAGTAGATCAATCCCAGTGCAGAAATAAAGGAGAGCATTGGAACGACGTAAGGTCCGAACGGAACTTTGAAAGACCCAACGAGTTCGGGATGGCCCCGACGAAGAAGCGGAACGGCCAGTGCTACGAGACAGAACGCGACCAGGGTACCCATGTTCGTGAGCGATCCTAAAATGCCGATGGGGAAGAACGCGCCGGCCGCTGCGATCAGAATGCCGAAGAAAATTTGAGAGAACATCGGCGTGCGCCACGTTGGATGGAGGCGCGTAAAGCTCGGGGGAATGAGACCGTCGCGAGACATCGAGTAAAAAATCCGCGTTTGGCCGTACATCATGACGAGAATAACGGTCGTCAATCCCGCAATGGCGCCGAACGAAATTATCACGGCCGCCCAAGCCAGACCCACGTGGTTCAGGGCGAACGCGACGGGGTAGCTCACGTTGAGCTCGTTGAAGGGAACCATCCCGTTGAGGATCGCCACGACGATGATGTAGAGGATCGTGCAGATCAAAAGGCTCGCAATGATACCGAAGGGCAAGTCTTTCCCGGGGTTTCGCGCTTCTTCGGCCGTCGTGGAGACGGCGTCAAAACCGATGTATGCGAAGAATATGAAGGCCGCGCCGCCGAGTATGCCGGGCCCGTTGCCAAAGAAACTCCCCCATCCAAAAGGTGTGAAGCCGCCGGCTCCGGTCGTCGGGCCCGGCGGAAGGTGATAGTTGGCAACGTCGATGTGGCCGATGCCGATGGCAATGAAGAAGAGAACGATCGCTACTTTTATCGCCACGATCACAGCGTTAACCGTTCCGGATTCTTTGGTTCCCCGTACGAGCAAAGCGGTTATGAGCAGAATTATAGCGGCCGCAGGCAAGTTGGCAATTCCCGGGATCGAATCCCAGTGACTGTGTTGCCAGACCTGCGGAATATCCCAAATGTGAAGTGTATGAAGAATGTAGGTGAAATAGCCCGACCATCCGACGCTCACGGTCGACGCTCCGAGGGCGTATTCAAGCACCAGCCCCCAGCCGACGATCCACGCCAAAAACTCGCCCATGGTCGCATACGTGTACGTGTAAGCGCTGCCCGAAATCGGAACCTTGCTGGAAACCTCGGCGTAGCACAGAGCGGCCAGTCCGCTGACGATGCCGGCGATTACGAAAGAGATCGTTAAGGCCGGACCGGCTCGCGTTGCCGATGCGACTCCCGTGAGCACGAAGATACCGGTGCCGATGATTGCGCCGATGCCCATCGCGGTGAGCGCCCACGGTCCGAGCGACCGCTTGAGGCCGCCCTGGTCACTTCCTTCGGCAAGGATACGCGAGAGCGGTTTTACTCGTTGCATCAACATGTCGCAGCCCTCTCTAGCTCAGGAACCGAATTGCGAAGGGATACGTGTAGGGGCGACCCTCGCTCGCGGCCAGCGCTCCGCGGATGATGAAGATGATCGACATCAAGAAAATCAGCAGAATTACGATCCCGATAGCCAGCCAAAGCGCGGCGACCGCGATTCCATAAGATTGTGCCTCGGCTGAATGGTTAGGCGGCGCTTTGATGATCATGGCGAAGACGGCAATGATCGTGACGATTGCGCCGACGACGCCCAGAATCGAAATCGTTATCTGATAGTTCAGCGATGCGCGAGCGTGCTCGCCCACATACTCCGATTCATTGCCTTTGATGAGATAGACGACGAGCGGTCCGAGCACGTGACCGAACGGTAACCCCGCCATCGCGACGAGTGCGCTGAGATGCGCGGCGATCGCCCAGTTTCGTTCCTGAGCGGGGACCTGAACTTGCATTGCGTGGTTTATTTGGGGAGACAGGGAAATGGCCTGCTCCATAAGGCGACGAAACGCGGCGCATGACCGATTTCGACGTGTTGGTCGTCGGCGGTGGCAATGCGGGTTGCGCCGCCGCGATTGCGGCGGCACGTCACGGTGCGCGCACGTTGCTCGTTGAGCGCTACGGCTTTCTCGGTGGAACCGCGACGGCCGCGATGGTGGGGCCGTGGATGACGTTCCATTCGGGAACCGAACGGATCGTCGGCGGCATCGCAGAAGAAATCGTCCAACGCTTGATGCGCAAGGGCGCTTCGCCCGGTCACGTTCCGGATTCGTCGGATTACGTCGCGACGATCACGCCGTTCGACCCCGAAGTCCATAAAGCGTTGCTTTTCGAGATGATGCGCGAAGCCGGCGTAACCTTACTGCTGCACGCATATTTTCTCGCGGCAGAAGTCGCCGACGGCGCCGTTACCGGTGCGTCGTTCGCGACGATTGGCGGAACGCGCGGCTACCGGGGAACCGTGGTAATCGACGCGACCGCCGATGCGCTGGTCGCCGCCTCGGCCGGCGTCCCGACTCAGCAGGGCGACGAGCGCGGTCGCGTCCAGCCGGCGACGTTGATTTTTCGGCTCAGCCACGTCGATCTGGCAAAAACCGCGGAGTACGTGCGCGCACACCCCGAAGAGATGCGCAGCTCGCTCCCCGCGCAGGAGCGCACACCTCAGGCGCTGACCGCGGTGGCAGGTCTCTATACGCTTTGGCAGCGCGCGCGCGACGATGGGCTCGTCGACGTTCCGCGAGAGCTCGTTTCGTTTTTCATCTCGCCCTATCCCGACGAGGTAACCGTGAACATGACGCGCGTCGTGGAGATCGACCCGCTCGACCCCGACGATTTGACCCGGGCGGAAGTCGAGGCGCGCCTTCAGGCGATGCAGCTTTTCGAATTCTTCCGCCGGTACGTCCCCGGGTTCGAACACGCGCGCATCGCTGGGACGGGCACGCAGGTCGGGATTCGCGAATCGCGGCGGATCGTCGGGCGTTATACGCTTACGCGTGACGACGTCTTGCAGGCGCGCAAATTCGACGATGCGGTGGCTCGCAGCGCCTATCCCATCGACGTGCACAACCCTGCAGGCAGTGGTACGAAAACCGAGCGCCTTGCGCCGGGCGAGAGCTACGAAATTCCATATCGCACCCTCGTGCCGATCAATCGGGAGCAGCTTCTCGTCGCCGGACGTTGCATCTCCACGACGCACGAAGCGCTCGCGTCGACGCGGCTGACGCCGACGGTGATGACGCTTGGCCAGGCCGCCGGAACGGCCGCAGCGCTGGCGTGTGCGTCCGGCGCGCGTGCCGGCGATATCGACGCGCGCGAGCTGCGGACGCAACTGCTTGCAGATGGCGTGCTGCTGTGACCGCGCTGGGGCAAGCTCGCGCGTACGGCGTCGTAATTCGCTTTGCCGATTTGGGCGATTGGGGGAGCGACGAATTGCGCTCGGAGTACGATCCCGCGATTCCCGAGATTCGTCTCAACATCCGCGTCGCGGCCGCAGCTATCGACTCAAGATCTCGGCGAGTTCGTCGCGCTCGCGGTCGGGACACGAGCTCTACCACCATCGCGAGCGGATCGGTGAAATTTCGATGTTGAGCGATCGCGGCGCGCGAGAATCGGCCGCTGCAGATTTTGCCCGCGCACTGCTCGAGCGGTCGCCGTGAACGGGCTGGTCGCCGGCATCGACGGTGGTCAGAGCTCGACCGTCGCCGTCGATTGGCGACCAAACCGGCCGGATTCTCGGTCGCGGCACGGCCGGACCGGCCGACGAAATAGGCGGTCGGAAAAGATTCGACGCGCCTGCGCGACGCATTGCACGGTGCGCTCGAGGACGCGCGCCGCAACGCGCAACTTCCCTCACTGAGCTTGGCTGCAATCGTTGCGGGAATCAGCGGTTACGACGGTCACGTCTACGGTCGGGCGCCGGAACTTCCCTCGACGCGCGCTCGGCTCGTGCACGACACGCTGATCGCGCACGCCGGTGCGCTCGGAGGTCGAGCCGGGCGTCATCGCCATCGCCGGAACCGGCTCGGTCGTCTACGGCCGAAATGACGACGGTTGGTCGTGCACGCTCGGCGGATGGGGATTTCTCTTCGGCGACGAGGGAAGCGCCTCGAGCATTGTCGCGCGACGCGCTTGCGCTGCTGATGCGAGCGCACGACGAAGGCGATGCGTCGCTCGGAGCCGAGGCGCGCGCAGCGTGCGAATTCTTCGGCGTCCCATCTCTGCGCCGGCTCGTGCACGCTTTTTATAAGGGCGAGGTGACGCGCGACCGGCTGGCAGCGTTTGCGTCGACCGCGCTGCGCTACGATTCCTTGCGACCGTTGGCATATCGTGGCGCCGATCGGCTTTCCGTTTTGATCCGAGCGGCAATCGCAGCCGGGTCGCCACCGCGCGTCGCGCTCGTCGGTGGCGTCTTTGCCGACACAGGTTTGCGCGACCGCGTGCGCTCCGGAGTATTGCGAGCAATCCCGGATGCCGACATCGTCGAAGCGCGCTACGAACCGGTGTATGGGGCGCTGCTCCTCGCCTACCGCGACCTGGGCCTCGGTATAACGGAGCTCCAGCGATGAGCTCACTCCAGGACCTGCGTGGAGGCTTGATCGTCTCGGTTCAGGCATGGCGCGGTTCGCCGCTCGACGATCCCCACGTTATCGCAGCGATGGCGCGGGCGGCCGAAGCGGGCGGCGCCGTTGCGGTTCGAGTTGCCGGCATCGACCATCTGCGAGCCGTGCGCGCGCAGGTCGGCGTTCCGATCGTTGGCCTCATCAAGCGCGAGTATCCCGGATTCGAACCCTACATAACGCCGACGCTCGAGGAAGTGCGCGCAATCGTTGCAGGCGGTGCGGAGATCGTCGCGTTCGACGCGACGAGCCGCCGGCGGCCGGGCGGCGCCGAACTCGGGGATATCATTGCAGCGATACACGCGCAGCGGCGCCTCGCACTGGCAGATTGTTCCACCGCCGCCGATGCGATTGCCGCGGTAGGCGCCGGCGCTGACCTCGTCGCAACGACGCTCTGCGGCTACACGCCCGAAACCTCGGGTCAAACGCTGCCGGCGCTCGATCTGGTTCGCGAGATCGCAACGCTGCAGCGCTTTACGGTCTGCGAGGGCGGCGTCCGCTCGCCCTCCGACCTGCGCGCCGCACTCGACGCGGGGGCCGATGCGGTCTGTGTTGGGAGTGCGATTACGAACGTCGACTGGCTCGTACGAGAGTTTGCAGGGGCCGCCGACAGACTCTCTTAAGAGCGCATCGTGATAGCGCAGCGCGTTGGGCTCGACCGTGGATTTTGGACCGCTACGGCGATCCTGGCAGTGCTCGCAGTCGTCTCTATCGTTTTCTGGTCGACGTTTCCGCTCGAACGGTACCTCCCGGAAGCCATCGTCACGGCGCGACAGGTCGACTTCCTCTTTCGCTTCATGGCTGCCACCGGCAGCGCCCTTTGGATTTTTGTCGCAGGCTATCTCGTCTATTTCGCAATCGCCTTCCGCGTTAAGGCGAGCGACCCGCCCGACGCGATCGGGTTGCAGATTCACGACAACCACAAACTCGAGTTTTGGTGGACGGTCATTCCCCTGCTCTTCGTCATCTTGCTCTCCGTCGTGAGCGTCCGAATCTGGTACGAAGTCATGCTCGAGCCCGAGAACGGGATCGTCGTCGAAGCGATCGGCCATCAGTTCTACTTTTCGTTCCGGTATCCGGAGATCAACGGCGAGGTGACCGACGAGATGCACCTTCCGCTGAACGTGCCGGTGACGCTGAACCTCACCTCGGCCGACGTGATCCACGGATTTTGGGTGCCGGCGATGCGCCTGAAAAACGATACGGTTCCGGGGCTCGTCACGACGATCAAGTTTACGCCGCGCTTAGTGGGCCGGTATCCGATCATCTGCACGCAGTTCTGCGGCGTGCTGCACAGCCAAATGAACAAGCAGGTGCTCGTTATCGAACCCAAAGCCGCGTTCGACAAATGGTACAAGTCCTGGCAAGAGAAGAACGCGCATGCGAGCAACGCGCTGCCCGCGGCCGGCGGCCAGGCGATCTCCCTCCAGGGCGGCAGCACGCCGGCCGGCAAGCAGCTCTTTGCGCAAAAGTGCACGGCTTGCCATAAGCTTGCGCCCTTCAATCAAGTCGTCGTCGGGCCGGGTCTCCAGGGCGTCTTGCACGACCCGTCGCATCCCAATCTCGTCAATGGTCAATCTGCTACGCCGCAAAACGTGGCGGCGATTCTGCAGAATGGTTACACCGGCAGCATGGGCACGATGCCGAACGCAAGCGCCAACGGCCTCTCCCAGCAGGACATTGCGAATTTGGTAGCATTTCTCGACACACTGAAGTGAGAGAATCGAAAGCACTATGGCAGTAGCAGCGGTACATCCCGGCGGCATCGCCGATCACATCCATCCCGAACCGCAGGGGTTCGTCCGGCGATACGTCTTCTCGCTCGATCACAAGATCATCGGCATCCAGTACATCATTACCGGCTTCGTATTCTTCATGCTCTCGGGCTTGCTGGCCGAAGTCATCCGCACGCAGCTCCTTAACGCCAACGGCGGCTTCGTCTCGGCCGGCACGTATAACGAAGTCTACAGCGTGCACGGCAGCGCGATGGTCTGGCTGGTCGTCATCCCGTTGCTGACGGGAGGCTTCGGCAACCTCGTTTTCCCGGTTCAGATCGGTGCGCGCGACGTCGCCTTCCCATGGCTGAATATGCTCAGCTTTTGGATCTTCCCCGTTGCGGGTTTGATGCTCTTCTCGTCGTTCCTGATGGGAGCGCCGACCGCCGGGTGGATGGAGTATCCGCCCATCTCGCTGCAGGGCGCGCCCGGAACCTCGATGTGGTGTGCCGCGATCTTCTTGGTCGGCGTCAGTTCGACGATCACCGGCATCAATTTCGTCGTGACGATCCTAAAGATGCGCGCGCCGGGAATGACGTTCACGCGGATGCCGCTCTTCTGTTGGGGCCAGTTCGCGACCGCTCCGTTGTTGATGATTGCCACGACGGCGCTCGCTGCCGCGTTAGCGGCGCTCTTTATCGAGCGTCAGTTCGGCGTGCCGTTTTACGACCCGACCAAAGGCGGCAGCCCGGTCATGTGGCAGCACATGTTCTGGTTTTACTCGCACCCGGCCGTTTACATCATGATTCTTCCGGCCTTCGGCATCATCTCCGAAGTGCTGCCGACCTTCGCTCGCAAGCCGATCTTCGGCTACAAGCTGATCGCGTTCTCGTCGATGGCGATCGCGCTCCTGGGCTTCATGGTCTGGGCGCACCACATGTTCACCTCGGGCCTGGCGCCGTTCTTGCAGCTCCCCTTCATGGTCCTCACCTACGTGATCGGCGTGCCGACCGGCATCAAGATCTTTTCGTGGACCGCGACGCTCTTCGGTGGGAAGATCCACTACACGACCGCAATGCTCTTCGCAATCGGATTCGTCGGCCTTTTTACCATCGGCGGAATAACCGGAATCTTCCTGGCCGCGATTCCCTTCGATCTCCACGTGCACGGCACGTACTTCATTGTCGGACACCTCCACTACGTGCTGGTCGGAGGAAGTTTGATGGGTATCTTCGCCGGCATGTACTATTGGTTCCCGAAGATGTCGGGACGTTTGCTCAGCGAAACGCTCGGTAAGTGGCACTACTGGCTCTTCTTCATCGGCTTCAACGGAACGTTCATCCCGATGCATTGGCTCGGCATGCTTGGGATGCCGCGTGAAGTCGCCACCTACGATCCGCAGTTCGAGTTCTGGAACCGCTTCGAATCCGTCGCATCGTATCTCATGGCCTTTTCGATCCTGATCTTCTTCGTCAACGTGCTCTGGAGCATACGCAACGGTAAGAGATCGGGACCGAATCCGTGGGGAGCGCGAACCCTCGAATGGCAGGTTCCGTCGCCGCCGCACTATTACAACTTCAAGCACATCCCGACGGTCTACGGGTTGCCGTACGATTTCGCGCAGCCGCTTCCGTACGCGGGGCTCGAAGAGGAGCTTACCGATTCGCCGCCGCCGGTCGCGGCCGGAGCGCATTGATGTCGGTAGCATCGCTGGCGAGCGACGCACACGGCGAAGTAGACCAACTCTACATCGAAACTCGTGAGCTGCGCCTGCAAGGCTTTTTGCTCTTTCTCATCAGTGACTGCGTGCTCTTCTCGTCGTTCATCTTCGCCTACTTGTACCTACGCAACAGTGGACAGGGATGGCCGCCGCCGGGAATTCAGCGCCTCGACGTCGCGTTCGCGGCTTGGAATTCCGTCGTGCTCTTCGGATCCGGCGCGACGATGCATTACGCCCTCGAGAACTTCAAGCACGGATACTGGATGCGGTACATGTGGTTCCTACTCGCGACGATTCTCTTGGGTGCGGGCTTTCTCGCGGGTCAAGGCTACGAGTACACGCATCTGATTTACGGCGAGCACGTGACGTGGGCAGGCAGCGGAATCTTTGGTGCCTCGTTCTTCACGCTCACCGGCATGCACGGCTTCCACGTCTTCGTTGGCGTCTGCTACCTCACGACGCTCGTGCTGCAGTCAGCCGCGGGCGTCTATACGCGCGGAAAATTCTTCGGGATCACGGCCGGTACGCTCTACTGGCACTTCGTCGACGTGATCTGGGTAGTGCTCTTCTCGATCTTCTATTTATTGTAAGGAGCGTAGAGCGTGAATCTCGTACTGGTCGAGCGGCTCGGGGCGATAATTGGCGGTGTCGTTGTTGGAGCGGTCTCCTTTTACTCGCTCTACAAGGATTGGCCGAGCACCGGCATAGAGAACAACGTCTTCAAGCTCATGCTGTTCTTGCTCGGAGTGGGAGCAATTCTCGCGCTCTTGGCTGGGCTCAACGTGATTGGCTTCACGCCGTCGGCGAAAGGAGCGTAACGCGATGATCGTTCGCGACGACGAGTATCTCGACTTCAGTAAGGTTCCGGAAAGCCGGGGCATCCCCGCATCGCTCTACCGTTTCGCGGCCGTGGGCCTGCTGATCATTTTCGCAATTGGCGCGTCCGTCTGTCTGCTCTCCGGCTACGGTCACCACTGGCCGGCCGACACCACATTGCGCACTCCGCTGCTTAACAACCCCGGTCCGTAGCCGAGCGTTTACAAATCGGCGCGGCGGCCGTGCCGCGTCGCGATGCCGATCGCAAGCAGCGGCAGTTCTCCCTCCGGGACCAAACCGGTCGGCTTCCCGTCGATCTTGTGTATCCCCGCGTAAAGCGAGAACTCGACCAAGGCCGGAAGCGTCGCGTTTGGTAACGGGCGCCGGCCCAGCCATTCCCATTCGCATGCGACGCAGCGATCGGCGAAGAGCGCGGCGGCGTAACCGCACGCGTCGATGCGCGAGCGTTCGTCAGGCTCGCGGTAGCGCACGTAGCCGTCGAGGACGTAGATCGGCGCAAACGTCTGCAGGTAGGCGGCAATCGGAGCGACGAGCACTGCCACGAAATACCCCGCAAACGCAATTGCACCCAGCGCAAAGATCCACGCGATCTTGATGAGCGTCGCGTCGGCCGGGACGTGATGGGCGCGATAGACGATGCCCCACGTAAGAATGCCCATGAAGATGGTGCCGATCAGCGGCTCGATGGCGAGCGCGAAACGTCCGGTAAGGCCCCGCCACACGATTGCGCGCTCGGCTGGGGTCCAACGCCGCCGTGCCAGGGTGCGCCAGCGTGCATCCGACGCGTCGAGTTTCACGCGGTCACCGCGTGCGGCAAGGGCGCCGCGCGCTCGACGATTTCGCGCAGCGCGATGCCGACCGGAAGAGTTCCCAGCGTGCGCCCGGACGCGCGGTCAATGCGAGTTGCGACGAAGGCCTCTGCGACGCTCGAAGGCGCGTGCTGCAGAAGCAAAGCCGCTTGCCAAAGCAGCGCCATGCGCTCGCTCACGTCGCGACCCTGCGCCTCGCCCAGATCGGGATCGGCGAGGTCTCGCTCCAGGCGTTGGGCTTCGCGCGCCACGAGCGGCTCGGCGCGCGCTGGTGCGATTTGTTCGCGCCACGCTGCCAGCGATTCGGGCTGTTTTCGAAGAACTCTCAGGACGTCCAAGGCGTTGATGTTACCCGATCCTTCCCAAATCGAGTTCAACGGCGCCTCCCGATAGAGCCGCGGCATGATCGATTCCTCGACGTAGCCGTTTCCACCAAGACATTCGAGCGCCTCGCCGACGGCTACGGGCGCTCGCTTGCAGACGTAGAACTTCGCAAGCGCCGTTCCGATGCGCTTGAGCGCCGCAGCCTGCCAATCGTGCGGCGAATCGTCGATCGTGCGAGCGACGCGCATGCAAAGCGCGATCGCCGCCTCGGACTCGAGCGCAAGATCGGCGAGCACGTTTTGCATGAGGGAATGGTCGACCAGAAGCGCGCCGAATGCACGACGATGCGCGGCGTGATGAATTGCCGCGGCAAGTGCCGCGCGAATCAGCGCGGCCGATCCGATCGCGCAATCCATTCGAGTGAAATTAACCATCTCGACGATGCGCGCGATGCCGTCGCCTTCCTCGCCGATCAACCAGCCGTGCGTCTCTTCGAACTCAACCTCTGCCGAAGCGTTGCTGCGATTGCCTAGCTTGTTCTTGAGCCGGACGATTGCGAACGGGTTGCGCGCGCCGTCGGCGAGAACGCGCGGCACCAGGAAACAGGAGAGACCCGATTGCGCTTGCGCGAGCACGAGGAATCCGTCGCTCATCGGTGCGCTGCAGAACCACTTGTGTCCTGTCAAGAAGTATTCGCGGCCTGCGCCGCGGCCCGCGGCCGCCGAGGCGCGCGTTTGGTTCGAGCGGACGTCGGAGCCGCCTTGTTTTTCCGTCATGCCCATGCCGCAGAGCGCTGCAGATTTTTGCGCGACCGGAACCAGACGCGGGTCGTACTCGTCTGCCGTCAGCGGTGCGAACCAGAGTGCGGCGAGCTCGGGCTGCACGCGAAGCACGGGCACGGCCGCATACGTCATCGAGATCGGACAGCCGTGACCCGATTCGACTTGTCCCCATACATAAAACTTCGCGGCGCGGCGCACGTGCGGATAGGGCGAACGATCCTTCCATGGCGTGCCCCCAAGTCCGGCGCGGGTCGCGAATCGCATCAGTCCATGCCACGACGGGTGAAACCGCACTTCGTCGACGCGATTGCCGAAGCGATCGTGGGTGCGAAGTTCGGGCGGATGCTCGTTCGCTTCGAATCCGAGGGCAATCGTTTCCGCGCTGCCGGCGAGCTCGCCGAGCGATGCGAGCTCCGCGGGCGACGAATCGGGCGCTTCGCGCGCTACCGCGTCGACCAGCGCGCGATCGGAGCTGAAGACGTTGTAATTCTCCAGAGTCGGCGGCTGATTCTCTACCGCGTGGGTCGGCATGAGAAAACCATTCGCCTTAGAGCGCTCCCGCTGCTGCCTCTTCCAGGGGACGCCGTCGCTCGTCACGCTGCGATTTCAACGTTGCCGCTAGGATCAGCGCCACGAATGCAACTCCACAGAAGGCAAGGTAAGCGTGGCGGTAACCCGCGATTTCATTCTGTGCCGTACTGAAGAGTCCGCCGGCGAGCGAGCTTCCGACAATTTGCCCGACGATCAGTGCCTGGCTCAAAAGCCCGACCGCCGTCGCGCGCGCGCGCTCCGGCGTTTCGTTCGTGACGATGTAACGAGTCGGGGCGCCAAGCAACGCACCGAAACCGGCGCCCGCGACGATCATCGCAAGAAGCACGAGCGGCAGCCATTGGAATCCGAGCGCAAAGATCGCCAGGCCCAGCTCGGTGACCGCCGCGCCGGCCAGCAGTACGTCCCGGCTGCCGATCCGGTCGAGCGCGCGTCCCGATATCGGGATGACGGCGACAAACGTGAACGCGCCGAGTGCTGCGATGAAGCCCGCAGCGGCGTACGAAAGGCCTTCGGCCCCGACCAAAACGGTCGGAATGAAAAAGAGCGACCCTTCCAAAATGCCGATGACGATTTCGAGCGCATACGTTCTCATAAGCTGGGGCGCTCGCAATAACTCCAGCGGTACTATCGGAGCGCGTGGCGCACTCTCCCAGACCGCAAAACACGCGAGAATGGCGACTCCCGCTACGGCGATGAAGGGGCGCGTGGCGATCAATCCATCCATAAGTGCCAGCAGCCCGAAGCAGAGCAGTGCGAGTCCGCCGATGTCGAGCGGTCCTCGGCGCCGCGGGGCGTCGGCCGGTACTTCGACGAGTGCCAACGCGAAAACGACCGCCGCGAGCGGCAGATTCGCTGCGAATATCCATCGCCACGAAACGAAGTGCGTGATGAGGCCGCCGACACTCGGACCGATCACGGCCGCCAGGCCCCACGTCGCCGCCACGACTCCAAGCGCCGCGCCGCGCCGCGCCACGGGCACCACGTCGCCGATCGTCGCGGTTGCGACCGGAAAGATGCCGCCGGCGCCGAGTGCTTGAATTGCGCGCGCGAGCAAGAAGATCGTGTAACTCGGAGCGGTGATCGCGACGATGCTTCCGGCGGCGAAGAGCGCGAGGCACGCCAAGTAGATCGGCCGCCGTCCGTAGCGATCGGCAAGCGTGCTCGACAACGCGATCGACAGGACGGTGACGAGTAAGTAGAGCGTAAAGACCCACGCGAGATCGCCCAACTGCACGTTGAAATCGCGCCCTAGCGCCGGAAGCGCAGGCGAGAGCACGCTAAGATCGAGCGCCCCGGCGAAGACGCCGAGCGAGAGCGTCCAGAGCAGGCGATTCACGAGACGATCCGGTCGATCACCATGACCGCGCACATCAGTGCGAGGTAGAGCAGCGAGTATCGAAAGAGCTGACGCGCTTGCGCCGTACTCGTCTGCTCGCGCCACGTGCGCAGCGCGTCGAGCACGAAGACTCCGCCGAGCAAGGCGGCAGCCGCGAAGTAGAACGCGCCCATGACGTGGAGGGGATAGAGCAGCAGGGACGCTACAACGAGCAGAACGCTATAGTAAACGATCTCCCGCTTCGTTCGCTCTGTTCCATAGACGTTTGGAAACATTGGAATCTTTGCCTTGGCGTATTCGGTCTCGGTCATGAGCGCGAGCGACCAGAAGTGCGGCGGCGTCCACAGAAAAATCAATGCGAAGAGGCCGAGGGCCGGTGCGCCGATGGAGTGCGTAACCGCGGCCCATCCGACGAGCGGTGGCACGGCACCGGCCGCGCCGCCGACGACGATATTGAGCGGCGTAACGCGCTTGAGCCAGATCGTGTAAATCACGACGTAATAGAAATTTCCGGCGAGCGAGAGCCACGCCGCCAGCGGGTTGACGAAGACGTAGAAAAGTGCGAAGGAGACGCTGCCGACTGCCAGTGCGTACATCGTAGCATTTCGTCTCGAGATACGGCCCTGGGGGATCGGTCGCGCCTGCGTTCGCTTCATGACGCGATCGATATCGGCGTCCCAGACACAGTTGAATGCGCCGGCCGATGCAGCTGCAAGCGCGCCCGCCAGGAGCGTCCAGAAAAGCAACGCTATTGGGGGCGTGCCGCGTGCGGCCATTACCATCGAGGCTGCGGTCGTGATCAGCAGTAATACGATGATTCGCGGCTTTGAGAGTTCGTAGTAGTCGCGCAGCAGCTCGATGCTCGTCACCGTTGCGCGGCCTCTTCGGCGAGCGGAGACGCGCCCCGCTGCGGCGTCGCGTCGAGCACGGCGAAAGCCGCAGCAACGAAAAAGGCAAGAAAGACCAGCGCCGCATTCACGGAGTGCGCTTCGCGTAGGCTGGTCGGCAAATGCAATGCGACGTTGAGCAGGCCGAGCAATACTTGAACCGCGACGAGCGCCAACCCGAGCAGGACCGTGATTCGAACGCGGACCGAAGCCGTATGCGCCCACGCCAGAGCGAGCGACCCGGCGGCACATATCAACGTGGCGGCGGCCGCGAATCGATGGAGCATCTGTACGTACTGGCCCGATGTGTAGACTACGATGTTCCCTGCGCATCCCGGAATCGAGAGACACGCGAGGCCTGCGCCGCTCGAGCTCACGTACGCACCCACGCACATGGTAACAAAGGCGGTGGCGGCGGTCACTCCGAGCACGAGCGGTAGCACGTAGGAACCGGGCGATGCGTCGCGCGGAATCCTCGCCGCTGCATCGGAGGCGGCGGCAAAGACGGCCATAGCGCAGAGAGATGCGATGAGCGCCATTGCGGTTGCCCAGTGCAGGACGACCGAGAGCGGCGTATTTGCCAAGACCACCGTTGCCGCGCCAAGGAAAACCTGAACGAGGAAGAGGACCGCGATCGCGACCATGGTAGGGGTAACGAACGGCGAACGGCGGCGCTGCCGCCACGCCACGGCGATGAGCGCGATCACGAGCGGCGCGACCGCGCACGCAAGCAAGCGGTGCGACCATTCCCAGAGCGTCCCATCGCCCAGCGACGGGAGAAGGTGACCGCGGCAGAGCGGCCAGTCCGGACACGTCAGCCCGGCGCCGTTGATCCGCGTCCAGCTCCCCACCATCATCGTCATCATTGCGACAAAATTGGCAGCCACCGCCAAACGCAGGAGATGCTTCATGCCGTTACCAGCGTAACGTTCGCCGAGCGGTACGGGCAACGACATTTGGAAGGTAAAAATTTCGTCTGGCGGGGAGGCCGCCGGTGGGTACGGGCGAAGCGGTCGGCCGTGAAGCGCTGGTCGGCCCTGGCAGGTCTAGGCCTGGGCCTCGTCTTGTTGGTCGGATGTCGCGAGATTCGCGTAAATACGCTGGCAGCAGGCGCAACCACCGTTCTTGGCGGGAACCAAATCCTTATAGTACGCGATGCGGTCGCCCTCGGCAAGCTCGGCATTCACGCGCCGGTTCATTATAAGAGCGAGTTCGGCGTGGTCTTGTTGATGGGGCCGCACGAGCGCACCGGCTACAAGCAGATCGTCGAGTCGATCCGCGCCAGCGAGCAGCGCGTGCGCGTCGTCGCGTTCGAACAAGATCCGGCCGACGGCGGCGAACCCTCGCCTCAATATCGTACGTACACGCTCTGGATCGTTCCCAATAGCGTCTATCGGCGAGGCGTGCGCGTCGAAGTCGTGACACCGAGCAACGAACCGATCGCGGCGACTTACCTGCCGTAATCACTCGTACGTGCCGTAAACAAAAGAGTGATCTCTCCGCGCAAACAATCACACGCATTCGAGCCGATCAATCGACTCGACGTTAGCGTCGAGCGCCTTGGGTTGGTGCTCGAGCCAAACGGCGATCCGACCGAGGCCTTAGGGATTTTAAATCCCGGCGCGGCCCGCGCTCCCGGCGGAGAGCTCCTTCTCTATCCGCGATGCGTGGCCGAGGGGAACATTTCTCGCGTGGGTATGGCCCGCGTCCGCGACGCCGGAAAGAAGTTCGAAGTGGAACGGCTCGGTTTCGCCCTGGAACCTGAGGCCCCGTACGAGCTTCGGCCTGCACCCGGATACGGCTGCGAAGATCCGCGCGTCACCTACATATCCGTCCTCCAATCGTACGTGATGGCCTACGCCGCCTATGGTCCCGACGGCCCGCGCATCGCGATTGCCGTATCGGCTGACGCATATCATTGGGAGCGACTCGGATTGGTCCGTTTCGCGGGAACGGCCAACGTCGTCGGCGACGATAAGGACGCGGCCTTCTTCCCCGAGCCGGTGCTCTCACCGAAAGGGCGCCGAAGCTTAGCCTTTTATCATCGCCCCATGCTGCATCTTTCAAGCGTCGATGGACGCGCCGCGATCCCGATGATCGAGCGCATGCCGTTCGAGGATCGTGAATCGATTCGCATCGCGTACGTTCCACTCAATGCGGTGCTGAAGGATCGCAGCAACCTCTGCAACGTCTCCGAGAGCGTCCAGGTACTCAGCCCCGACGCGCGGTGGGGATCGATCAAGATCGGTGCCGGCACGCCGCCGGTGCGAATTGCGCTCGACGGCACCGAGGGATGGCTCTCGATGTTCCACGGCGTCGATTTGATGGCGGGTCGTGGCCGCAAGCCGGCGCTGCGTTACAGCGCGGGCATCGTGATCCACGATCTCGAGCGTCCCGACTGCATTCTCTACCGGTCTCCTGAGCCGGTGATGGTCCCCGAGTCGCGACGAGAGCGGCGCGGCATCGTCGACAACGTCGTCTTTCCGACCGGCATGGACCCTCGGCCCGATCTCGGCGAGCGGACGTATGACGCGTACTACGGCATGGGCGATTACGCTGTCGGGGCAGGCCGCCTGCGGATTAATCCCTGATACGATACTTACTCATTTCGGCGCTGATCGTCGTCGGCACGGCAGTCGTGGTGGCGGGGTGGGTGAACCGCGATCTCATCCGCATCAAGATCGCGTCGGTCTACGCCGGCAGCCGGTCGAAGCCGGGCGTGGCAATGCTGCCGCAGCGAGGTCTGGCCGTAGCGCTGCGAGGTGATGCGCCGTGGGCGCTCTCGGCGCTCCCCGAATGTTTGATACAAACGTCGGAATCAACAGGATCGCCGACGTACGTCCGAGCGCATTTGCCGCATGCCGCGGTGCCGGTTCTACCACCGGCAACGTTGGTCTACGGTGATTGCAGCATTCGAATTGTTGGCGATCAAGCGTACGTGCGGCGGGGAGTCGACCGGCTCCGAATTCCGCCTCCCGCGCAGTTTTACCGAGTGGGCAGCCTCCTAGCGCTGATTCGTGAGACACCCGCGGGCGCAGAGCTGCGGATCTACGAGCGCGCGCACCGATGATGGAGTATAGTTTTTAGGTGGCAATCCAAGACGAGGTGCGCAGGCGACGAACGTTCGCAATCATTTCCCATCCGGACGCGGGCAAGACGACCCTGACCGAAAAGCTGCTGCTTTACGGCGGTGCCATTCATGTTGCCGGCCAGGTATCCGCGCGCAAGCGGCAGCGTCAGGCTACGAGCGACTGGATGGCACTCGAACGCGAGCGCGGAATCTCGATTACCTCGACCGTGCTACAGTTTCCGTATCGCGCGTATGCGCTCAACCTGCTCGACACGCCAGGTCACCAGGATTTCGGCGAGGATACCTATCGCACTCTGCTCGCTGCCGACAGCGCGGTCATGCTCATTGACGCGGCAAAAGGCGTCGAGCCTCAAACGAAAAAGCTCTTCGCAATCTGCCGAGAGCGCGGCATTCCCCTCTTCACCTTCATGAACAAGCTCGACCGGCCGAGCCGCGATCCGCTCGAGCTTCTCGACGAGCTCGAGAGCGTGCTCGGCATTGGAGCGTTCGCGATGAATTGGCCACTCGGCAACGGACCCGACTTTAAAGGCGTCTACGATCGCCGCACGCGCACGGTGCATAGCTTCGAACGCGCCGCGCATGGGGCGACGCGGGCCGCCGTCTCGGTTACCGACGTCCACGATCCGCACCTGCGAGCGATGGTGAGTGAGACGGTCTACGCAGAGTTCCGCGAAGGCCTCGAGTTGCTCGATGGCGCTGGCGAGCGCTTCGATCGCGCGGCCATGCTGCGAGGCGAGATTACGCCGGTTTTCTTTGGAAGCGCGGTGACGAATTTCGGCGTGCAGCTCTTTTTGGATGAGTTCGTCGAGATGGCGCCGTCGCCGTCGCCCCGCGCCGGCGTCGATCCGACCGACGATGCTTTTACGGGTTTTGTGTTCAAGATCCAAGCCAACATGGATCCGCGCCATCGCGACCGCGTGGCATTCGTGCGCGTCTGCTCGGGGGAGTTCGCGCGCGACATGTCGGTGCGCAACGCGCGTACCGGAACCGCGCTGCGTCTTTCGCGAGCAATGCGGCTTTTCGCCGACGATCGAGAGTCTTTGGAAACGGCATACGCGGGCGACGTTGTCGGGCTTGCCAATCCTGGAGCGTTCGCGATCGGCGATACGCTCTACGGCGGGAAACCGGTCAGGTTTCCGCCGATACCGGCCTTTGCTCCCGAGCACTTTGCGTCGGTGCGAAGCATCGACGTGTCGGGCTACAAGTCGTTTGGAAAAGGCGTTGCGCAGTTGCGGGAGGAGGGAGCGGTGCAGGTCTTCTATCCGTGGGGCACGCCGCGAACCGAACCGATTCTCGGGGCGGTCGGCGAGCTTCAGTTCGAGGTCGCTAAATATCGCCTCGAATCGGAGTACAATGTCGAGAGCCGCTTCGATACGCTGCCGTACTCGCTCGCGCTGCACGTCGAAGGCGATCGCGATCGCGTAGCACGCGCGCATCTCCCTTCGAATGCCAAGCTCGTCGAGGATTGGAACGGGCGGCCGGTCGCACTCTTTGAAAGCGAATGGAGCGTCCGGCTCGCGCAGGAATGGAATCCGCAGCTGGAGTTTATCCCGTTCTCCGCGCGCGCCGGAGAGGAGGCGGTGGCGTAGGTGAACGTACCACGAGCGCTGGCGATCGCGACCACCGTCGCGCTGCTCGCGGGTTGCTCCTTCCAAAACCGTAGCGAGCGCGAAGCCGACCGCATCACGCGCGCTGTGATCGCCAACGACTTCAAGCCGGTAGAAAATGACGTCGCCAAAGGCATCGCGATTACGCGGGTGCAGATCGCCCAATGGTCGGACGAGCTGAACGCGCAAGGGAAGCTCCTCTCGCTCAACGAGATTACCGCGAACTGCTCTCCGGGTTGGCACTGCTTCGACGTGAAGTTCCAAAAGCACGACTATGTCGAGCGAATGCGATTCGACGAGTCCGGAAAGGTCGTGAACTGGGACTTTCACATGGTCCGCCAATAGTTACGATTGCCGACGTCCGAGCGGCGTCGTCGCGCCTCTCTCGTGTCGCGCGCCGCACGCCGGTCATTACTTCCGCAACGCTGAACGTGCGCTGCGACGCGCAGCTATTCTTGAAATGCGAAAACTTTCAGCGCATGGGCGCATTCAAATTTCGCGGCGCATACAATTTTTTGTCTACCCTTTCTGCGGAACAGCGGGCGCGCGGCGTCGTCGCGTTCTCGAGCGGCAACCACGCGCAAGGTGTGGCGCTCGCTGCGCGACTGCTCGGCATTTCCGCGACCATCGTCATGCCCCTCGACGCACCGCTCGTCAAGTTGGCAGCGACCCGTGAGTGCGGCGCTGAGATCGTGCATTACGAGCGCGCGAGCATGGATCGTGAAGCGATCGCCCGCGGCATTGCGGCCGAACGCGGCGCGACGCTCGTACCCCCATTTGACGACCCGCGTATCGTTGCGGGTGCCGCGACGGCCGCGCTCGAGCTGTTGGAAGATGCCGGCCCGCTCGATGCGATTGTCGTTCCGGTGGGCGGCGGGGGTTTGATCGCCGGGACGTCGATCGCCGCTCACGCGATGGATGCCTCGATCGCAATCTACGGGGTCGAGCCGAAGGCCGGCGACGATTTCGCGCAGTCGCTCGCGCGCCGTGAGCGCGTCGCCATTGCCGTGCCGCAAACGATCGCCGACGGATTACAGACGACGTCACCGGGCAGGGTGACCTTCGCGATCGCGCTCGAGCACGTGCTCGCGGTCGTGACGGTCTCCGATGACGAGCTGCGCGAGGCGATGCGCTTTGCGTTCGAGCGTCTGAAGCTCGTGGTAGAGCCGAGCGGGGCCGCCGCACTCGCCGCGCTCTTAAGCGCCAGAATCCCGGGCGTTGCAGGCAAGCGCGTCGGCGCGATCATCAGCGGGGGCAATATCGACGCCGCTCGCTACTCTGAGTTGATCGCCGGATAGCGCGGTCGAAATCCTGTCGTAGCGCCTCGTGCGGGAGCCGCCGTCAACGACGGACGACGGCTCCCCGGGTTCGCTGTGTTTCGATGCCTACATCGAACTCTGCGGCGCGATGTTTCCGCAAGCGACGTACTTGCCTAGATCCGCCGTACTTTCATGCACGTTGATAGCATATGCGCCGCCAAGCAGTTTATCGATCGTAACTCCCTTGACGACCGTGGTCGATTTTCCGTTGACGAGACTCGTTAGTGGATACTCGACCCCCTTGAGGTCCGCGCACGTTCCGTCATGAATGTGGGCGGGCTGCGCCGTCGCCGGTGCCCCCTTGAGCGAGATCACGACCGTCACGTCGCTGCCGGTCTGTGTCAACGCAGCACTTCCGCTCTCACCTGAACCGTTCTGTTCGTGCAGCGCAACGGTGAGGCTCGACGTCGCCGCAGCGGCGGACGCGAACTGCGCGACGGTTATAAATACGAATGAGGCGATCAGTAGGCTAAGAGTCTTCATAGGAGCTCCTTTCAACGAGTGGAATTTATGGTGACGTTGCTTTCGAGTTTTCGAGTGCGCGCACCGCTTGGGCGGCCTGTCGGGTCGGCGGCGCGTCGGCTCCGTCGACCGTGTCGAGCAACGCCGTTGCGTCTGCGTTGAGCGAGGTGAAGGCAGCGGCGGCCTTAGCATCGCCGGCCGTTTTTGCCGACACAGCTCGAGCGTAACTGCGGTCCATCAACGCCGCAATCCGACGTGCGAGCAGATACTGATCCTCGAGTGCTCGCTGCGAGATCAAAACGCGAGGATCCATCGCGACGTCGAACGAACGCGCAATGGTTCGTCCGTCGACGTCGAGCCGAACCGTATATCGTCCCGGGACGACGAGGGGCCCTTGCGGCACGCGCGGGGTGTCGTGCGGAACGGCCGAAATCGGCAGATCTTCTTGTAGCGAGTGTGGCGGCGGCTCGCGCAGATCCCAGACGAAGCGATGCATTCCCGCGGCCGTCGCCGGTCTCACAAACGGCTGCTCCCAATACGCCGGTTTGTCGAGGTTCGGAATGGGCGGCGGCGCGGCGTCGTCACTCGAGTACCTGCGCACTTGGCGGCCGGAACCGTCGTAGATCGAGATCGCGACGCGCCTCGCCGGTGATGCAAGCACGTAATCGATGATGGCTCCGTCGGGCGGATTCTCCCCAGTGGGTTCCTCGGGTGGCAGCGGCGTATCGGTGTTCGTGCTGCGCTGCACGCGATAGGTACGTGCCGGCGCGAAGAGATGAGCGCCTTTGTCATCCTGAGCCTGTCGAATGTCATCCTGAGCCTGTCGAAGGATGACCACGCGCGCTAGCTCACGCAAAGGCTCGACGTCGTCGAGGATCCAGAAACCCCGCCCGTGTGTCGCCACGATCACATCGTTCTCGTGGACGATCAAGTCGCGGACGGAAGTGTGCGGAAGGTTGAACTGCAGCGCCTGCCACCGTGCGCCCGAATCGAAGGAGACGTAGACGCCGTTCTCGGTGGCGGCGTAGCAAAGGCGCGGCTCGACGGGATCCTGGCGGACGGCGTTCACGGGCTGATTCGGCAAGCCGTTGATGGCAAGGCGCCACGTCGCGCCGCCGTCGCGCGTGACGTAGACGTACGGTCGTAAATCGTCGAGCCTAAACCGGTTAACGGCGATGAAAGCGGTGTCGTCGTCGAAGCGCGAGGCGTCAATCTGCGCAATCTTGCTCCACGGCGTCAACGCCGGAGGCGTGACGTTCTTCCAGTGGGCTCCCTCATCGCGAGTGATCCATACCAAACCGTCGTCCGTTCCGGCCCAAATCGTGCCGTCGCGGACATGCGATGGCGCGAGCGCATAGACGACCCCGCGATGCGTGCCGTGCTGCGGATCGTCGGTCTCGAAGGATCCTAAGACCGCCGGCACGCCGGGATGCGCGCGGGTGAGGTCGGGACTTATCGGACGCCAACTCTGTCCGGCATTTTCCGTCACGAAGATCACGTTCGATCCAAAGAAGAGACGACGCTCGTCGAAAGGATCGAACGCCAGCGGCTCGGTACGCACCGTGCGATACCGCTTCGAGGGCAGTGCGATGGGCGAGACCTCTTGTGTTTGACTCGTACGCTCGTCGAACTTCTCGACCTTTCCTCCGAAGAGCACACCCGGGTGGCGCGGATCGGGAACGACGTACCCGTACTCCTGCGCGCCGACCGGGTGCCAATCGCGTTCGGTCGTTTCGCCCCAGTCGCCGCGGCTTCGCACACATGCCGACCCGCTCTCTTGTTGACCGCCACAAACCCAATACGGAAAGCGTCGATCGGCATTGACGTGATACATCTGGGCCGTGGGCTGGTTATACCAGGAGCTCCAGCTCGCACCGCCGTCGACGGAGATGGTCGCGCCTTGATCGCTGGCAAGCGCGACGATTCTCGAGTCGTGCGGATTGATCCAGACCGAGTGGTAGTCGTCGCCGCCGGGCGCGCCTTTGATCGCGACGAGCGTCCGGCCGCCGTCCGTCGAGCGGTACGTCGACGTGTTGGTCAGATAGACCGTCTGCGGATCGTGCGGATCGACCGCAAGTGAGATAAGGTCGTCACCTCGCTGCGCGATTTCGGCGGCATCGTTGACTCGCGCGAAGTGAGCGCCCGCGTCGTCGCTGCGATAGAGCGCCCCAGCGTCTTGGCCCTTCGCTTCCACGTCGGCGTACGCGTAGACGATGTTCGAGTCGCTCGGTGCGACGGCAACTTCCGCGCGCCCCATACGAGCCGGCAGTCCGCCACTTAACTGGGCCCAAGTCGTGCCGCCGTCGCCCGACTTGAAGATTCCGCTTCCGGGAATTTCGAACGACGCACCGATCTCCCAGGGCGCCTGGCGCGCCGCCCAAAGCGTCGCATAGACGACTTTTGAATTCTGCGGATCGAGCACGACGTCAAAGCCGCCGACGTTTTCATCTTCAAAGAGGACGCGCTGGAAGTTCGCACCGCCGTCGAGCGAGCGGTAAATGCCGCGCTCGGAATTCGGACCGTACGGGTGGCCGAGCACCGCGACGAAGAGCCGGTTCGCGTCGGCGGGGTCGACTGCCATCGAGGCGATCTGCTCCCCATCGCGCAGGCCGAGGTGGGTCCACGTCGCGCCGGCGTTCGTCGATTTGTAGATGCCGTCACCAATCGCGAGATCGGGCCGCTGCAAGCCCTCGCCGCTCCCAGCGTAGACGATGCGTGGATCGCTCGGGGCAACGGCCAGTGCGCCGATCGAACCCGTCGGCTCACCGTCGAAGATCGGCGTCCACGTGCGGCCGGCGTTTTCGCTCTTCCAAATGCCGCCGTTGACGGCGGCGATATAGAAAAGGTTCGGTTGTGTTGCGACGCCCTCCAGCGCGACCGTTCGTCCGCCGCGCATCGGTCCGACGAAACGCCAATGCATATCTTGATAGGACGATGGTGCGACGCTCTGGGCGTGTGCGCTTGCGGCTTCGAACAGCAGAGCGATACCAGCTGCAACGAGAGCCCGCTTCAACGCCGGCTGCCGTTGCGTCTTCGGCGGTTCGGCTGGAAGGCGGCCCCGATCTTCCAGGTCGTCTTGCGCGGTAGGGACGTGTCGACGTCTTCGCAGCCGATCGGCGTGAAGTCGCGACAATCGTTCGGGCGCGCTGGATAGATCCCGCAGTAATGTCTGCCGCTGCGCGAGCCCATCAGGAAGACGCACCGATCGGCGACGTCATCGCTGATTTTGCGCAGCCAACCGACGTGATAGCCATCGGCCGAGGGCCGTTCGACGACGTACCGGCGCAACGTCTCCTCGTAGCTCATGCCGAGGTGATCGGCGATGCGTCGTACGTCTGCTTTACTCACGAAGGGCTCGTATCCGCTGCAGCACTCCGCGCACCCGGGCGGGCATGCGACGTTCTCCGGCATATCCTTGAGGTGCGCGCGAGCGAGCGCGATGACACGTCCGATTGCTCCGACGAATGCCGGATCGTCGTTGTACTTGTAGACCCACTCGCGCCGGGTAATTTCGTTTGCATTGTAATAGCGCGAGGTTTTTTCGTCGAACTCGATCGTGATGTGCTCTTCGTCGATCTCGATGCGGTTGACGTGTTCGAGCGGCCGGGCGTCGAGCAGCTCGGGATGTGTCGGCTGTCCGGTCCGGCGCGCGTAGTTTTTCAAATTGATGAGGTCGATTGTCTCCATAACGCAACTTCGATTCCCTCGGCTTGCGGGTACGGCCTCTGCAGAGAGCAAAAGATAGCGGCCATGCAAACCGCTATCGGCGTCGATCTCGGCGGTTCTCACGTGAGCGCCGCAGTTGTCACGGAGGACGGGGCGATCCATGGGCAGCACGAGCAGGACCTCGAAGACCTTCGATTCGAGGCGGTCATCGCCGCGCTCGATGCAACGATCGGTCTGGCGCTGCACGACGCCGGAAACGTCGCCGCAATCGGAATCGGCTCGCCCGGCAACATCGATGCCAAGTCCGGGGCGGTCATCTACAGCCCGAACTTCGGATGGCAAAACGCGCCGCTCGGAGAGTCGCTTCGTCAGAAGTTTCGGATGCCGGTCTTCGTCGCCAACGATGCGCGGTGCGCAACGCTGGGCGAATATACCTTTGGGACGGGCAAGCAGACCGAAGATTTCGTGCTCTTGACTCTGGGGACCGGAATCGGCGGCGGAATTGTCGGCCATGGCGAGTTGCTGCTCGGCAATCGGTGCGGCGCCGGCGAGATCGGCCACCACCAGATCCGTCCGACCGACGGATTCGTCTGCGGCTGCGGAAAGATCGGCTGCTTCGAGGCGCAGGCCTCCGGAACCGGACTCATTCGCCACGCCTTTGCGCTCGCGCCATCCTTTCCACGCAGCCCGCTGCTCGACGTCGCCCGCGACAAGCTCAGCTCGAAGAAGATCCGCCGGGCGGCGCAGGCCGGCGACGGCCACGCCGTCGCAGCCTGGAAGAACTTCATTGGCGACCTCGCCATTGGCCTGGCAAACGTTGTCGCGTTCGTCAATCCACAGACCATTGCGCTGGGCGGCGGAGTCTCGAGCGCCGGCGACTTTATGCTCGACGCGGTGCGGCCGCGAGTCGACGTGTTGACGACCATGGTGCCGAAGGGCACCACGCAAATCGTTGTAGCCTCGCTCGGCAACGACGCGGGCCAGGTCGGAGCCGCCACGATGGCACTGCGCGGAGGGCTGACCACCGGTGCGCCCGTTGCAGCGTGACACCGCGGTCCTCGCCATTCTGTTGGCGCTGGCAGCGCTACCGGTCCGATCGCAGAGTGGCGACCCGATTCACAAGATTCGTCACGTCGTCATCATCATGCAAGAAAACCGCTCGTTCGATTCATATTTCGGGACCTTTCCCGGTGCCGACGGCATTCCGATGACCAACGGCGTCCCGAGGGCCTGCGCGCCCGATCCGCGGCAAGGTACGTGCGTCCGGCCGTATCACGACGCGGACGACCTCAATCGCGGCGGGCCGCATAACGCGAAAGCCGCGGTCGCTGACATTAGCGGCGGAAGAATGGACGGCTTCATCGAGGTTGCCGAGCGCGCGGGGCGCGTCTGCCGGGATCCAAATGCGCCGAACTGCGCGGGTACCGCCGGCGTAATGGGTTACCACGATGGCCATGAGCTTCAAAACTATTGGCGCTACGCGCGCGATTTCGTGCTCCAAGATCGCCTCTTCGAACCGAATGCATCGTGGAGTCTACCGCAACATCTCTTTATGGTCTCCGAATGGTCGGCGTGGTGCCAGCGCATCGGCGATCCGATGAGTTGCGCAAACGAGCTGCAAGAACCCGACTATCCTCCCGACTTCCGTGCGCGGACCCCCGGCTTCCGGCCGCCCGCTCCGGGGCGCCCAGATTATGCCTGGACCGATCTCACGTATCTGCTGCACGCTCGTCACGTCAGTTGGGCGTACTATGTGATGGCCGGAACTCAGCCTGACTGCGCCAACAACGAAGACGATTGCGGCCCCATTCAGCAAAAAGCCAAGACTCCGGGGATATGGAATCCACTGCCGTACTTCGATACCGTCAAGCGAGACGGCGAGCTTAGGAACATTCGCGACCTTCGAGAGTTTTATGCGGCGGCGGCAAACGGAACGCTTCCGTCGGTGGTGTGGATCGCGCCGGCCCAACCCTACAGCGAGCATCCGCCGGCGCTCGTAAGCCGAGGCCAGGCGTACGTGACCGGTCTGATCGACGCGATCATGCGCGGTCCAGATTGGAAGAGCACGGCGATCTTTTTGAGCTGGGACGATTGGGGCGGCTTTTACGATCACGTCGCGCCGCCGCGCGTCGACGTCAACGGCTACGGCCTCCGGGTCCCCGGCATCGTCATTAGTCCGTATGCTCGGCGCGGCTTCATCGATCACCAAACGCTGAGCCACGATGCCTACGTGAAGTTCATCGAGGACGATTTCATCGGCGGCCAGCGCATCGATCCCAAGACCGACGGACGGACCGACCAGCGTCCAACGGTGCGCGAGAACGTCGCCATTCTCGGCGACCTGCGCTCCGACTTCGACTTTCATCAAGCTCCGCGACCGCCCGAAATCCTTCCTGGCGGTATCACGTGGAACGGCGCGCCGGCGCCGTAACCGTTCGCTTAAACCGCGGCGGCGGTTTGGAACGCGTGCACGCCGGAATCGTCCGCCGGGATCGTTCCGGTTTCGACGATCGAAGTGATCAGCGCGGCGATCCGTCGCGAGCTCCGGCGCGGCGCGACGATCTCCTGATTGTGGCGAATCGCGGCTAAACGATCCGGCGTCGAGATCAAGGTGCGTACCGCTGAGACAACCGTCGACGCTCCGTGCAGCGCGATCACTCCGAGGCCGTTGTGACGCACGAAGTCCACGTTGCCGCGCTCCTGACCCGGAACGTAGTCGTAGACGACGACGGGAAGTTGCGCCGCATCCGCCTCGGCAAGCGTTCCGGGACCGGCTTTGGTGACGAGCAGATCGACGGCCCGAAAATATTCCGGGATCTTGTCGGTAAAGCCGAGCACGTGCATCGGCGTCGGCAGCGTCGTCGAAAGCTCGCCGAGTTTCTGAGCAAGCGGCTCGTTACGACCGCAAACCACGACAAGGTCGATGGGCAGGCGCGCACGCGCAAGCGCAAGCGCCGTTGAGAGGAGCTTGCCGCCGCCCTCGCCGCCTGCCATCAGCATGACGACCGGTGTATTGGCCGGCAGTCTCAACTGCGCGCGAAGGTCGGCTTTGCTTCCGGTGACGTCGTCGAATTTTGGGTCGATCGGATGGCCAAGAAAGCGCAACCGCGACGGCGAAACGCCGCGTGAAAGCGCTCGCTGATAGACTTCGCGCGCGGGTACGACCACTGCGTCGGCCTCGGGAACGAGCCACGACTCGTGAACCTTGCCAAGGTCGGTGATCACCGTTACCACGGGGACATGTTGCATTCGCGCGTCGCCTCGTGCACGCAAGGCGGCGTGATTCAGCAGCGGATGAACCGAAACGATGACGTCGGGCTGGTAGCCGACGAAGAGATCGCGAAGACGTTCGCGATAGAGCGGTTCGCAGAAGCGCACCAGGGCGCGGTAGCGGCGCCGTCCGTTCGTGGCATGGTACAGCGCTCCGTAAATAGGCGGGGCGTAGCGCAGGGCCATACTGTAACCGAGGCCGAGTTGGGTGAGCGGAAAGGCGCAGTGCGCGGCGACGTCTTCGATGCGCGGTTCGTAGCTGTGAGGCGACCTGATCTCTTCGAGGGCGGCGGCGATGGCATTGGCAGCGCTGCGGTGCCCACCGCCGGTATCTGATATCAACAGAAGCGCCCGCTTGGTCATATGCTCCCCCGATTAGGCTCTGGCAGGCACCCTCCTCGTGACGCGCCTGCCGGCGTTGCGCGCTTTTCGGCTCGTGTGGGCAAGCCTAGCTAAAACCGCCCGAGCCGGCGCATCGTAGAAGCGGAAGATATCGCCAAACTCAATATCGGGGTTTCGGTGATGACCATCGTGGTCCTCGGGAAGCACGACCCCCAAGGGGCGCAAGGCTGCTCGAAGGCGGGCCGGCGTCCTCCATCCGAGATCGGTGGTATGGCGCCACCACACGTGCAGCTGGCCCAAAGCAAGCCCAGTTAGGGCCCCCGGCCAGGAAAGGCGCGCGGCGACCGCGGCAACGATAATATACGGTATCGCGCCGAGAAGGCCGTCGAGGAGCACCGCCAGGTCGCCCGAGAGGACGGCGTGGTCGAGGTAGGATCGCCGTCGATCGTGATGCGTGCGCAAGTGTAGCGTGAACCAGAGATGCTGCGGCACGTGATAGAAGAACGTGGAGGTAAAGTCCCCTGCGACGAGGGTCACGATGAGAGCGGTTATAAAGAGCATACTTGCGGCGACCTCGTTGAGCAGCTGCACCGTCCCTACCATATACCACACTCATGCGTACCATAGCGTACCGGTGCATCTCGCTCGCGCGCTTAACATTGCGTTAAGCTGGCCATCGCCTGCCGACGTCGACGCGCTCAAGGGTGCGGTGTTGATTCGAGACGGTCCGCCCCTCTCACAGCCCGACCTGGCGATTACGCGCGCGATTTTGCGCACGAATCCGCGCTTGGTTCAAGCCGACGCGTTGCTCTTTGCCGGCGCGACCGTAAGCGCCGCACGTGCGAATTCGCTTCCGCCGGAGTTTCTCGCCGCTGCGCTGTTGCAAGAATCGGCGTACGATCCGCAAGCGTTATCATCCGCCGGCGCCCTAGGGATCGCTCAGTTCATGCCGGAGACCGCGGCTGAGGCCGGCGTCGATCCATACGATCCGTTCGCTTCGATCGACGGCGCCGCGACGCTGCTTGGCGGCTACGCCGCGGCCTATCGGGATCGCTACCCCGATGCATATTCGGCCGCGCTTGCCGCCTATAATGCTGGCCCGCTGGCCGTGGCGCAGTATCGCGGCGTGCCGCCCTATCCGGAAACGCGCGAGTACGTCGCCCTGATCTTCGATCGGTGGGCTCGCATCGTTTCGTACGAACGCATCGGGAGCTCGTCGATGTAGTTTACGCTCAACGGAGTGGAAGGGTCAGGATGACAAGCCTCGGGGGCGAAAGAACACCCTCGAATGAAGCCGTTCGCGGGAGCAGTCGTCGCGCTCGTTGCGCTTGCAACGAGCGGATGCACGATGAGCGCGAGCCCGGCCGACGGCTTACGGTTCCAGGCGCCCCCGGGGTGGCGATCGTCACCCGGGATCCTGGGACTCATGCAATTTTGGCGACCGCCGGCCGACGACCGAGAAGTGCTCATGCTCTTCAAGTCGCCGAAGCCGATGCAGCCAAGCGACGTTTTTACCAACGCTCAACTCCACGATACGTTAAAGAGCATGACGATCGAGCGGCGCCGCACGATCGAGATCTGCGGGCGACAGCCCGCGACATACGTTGAGGCGAGGGGCTCGTCCGACAGTCGCGGCGACGAACGCGTCGAGATGGTGATGACCAACGCCGGCGGCAACGGCTATTTCGCAATGTACGTACGTCCGTTCGAAGCCGCGCCGAACCCGAGAGCCCAGGCAGCGCTGCGAGAACTCTGCGTGAAATCGTGACCGCTTGGCACGCTGGAGTGCCGTAAAACAGCTCTTCGCGCGCCAGCCGCTGGGGTGGACCGCGGGCGCGACGACGGGTCCGAAACTGCGACGCATTTTAGGCTGGCCCGCCCTGACCGCAATCGGCTTGGGGACCATGCTCGGCGGCATCTTTCCGACGCTTGGGACCGGCGCTCACGCGGCCGGCCCGGGGGTGATCCTCGCCTATGTGCTCTCCGGGCTCGTCAGCCTTTGCGTTGCGCTGTGCTACGCCGAGTTTGCATCGATGGTGCCGGTCGCCGGCAGCGCGTACACGTATGCTTACGCGACTCTGGGCGAGCTCGTGGCTTGGATTATAGGCTGGGATCTCATATTAGAGTACGGGCTCTCGCTCGCGCCGGCGGCGTCGTCGCTTTCCGATTACTTTCAGCACATGCTCGCGAACGTCGGCATCGTTTTTCCAAGTTGGGCGCAGACGGCGAATCTGCACGGATCGCACCCGCAAATCGACCTAGTCGCCGCGATCGTGACGCTGGCGATCACGCTGCTCGTTGCAGTCGGCATCCGCGAATCGGCAGGCGTCAACGGAGCGCTCGTCATCCTCCAGATTGCTTCGATGCTCGTCTTCATCGTCGCGGTTGCCCATGCAATTCACCCCGCAAATCTGAAGCCGTTCGTACCGTTCGGCTATCACGGCGTTCTCGCGAGCACGGCGCTCGTCTTTTTTGCGTACATCGGCTTCGACACGGTCACGGTGGCTTCGGAAGAGGCGAAGCATCCGGAACGTGACGTGCCGATTGGCATCATTGTGGCGTTGACTCTCGGCGGGATCCTTTACGTCGCCTTAACGCTCTGCACGGTCGGCGTTTTGCGCTTCGATCGCCTCTCCGCCGGCGGCGCGATGCTTGATGCGCTCGGGTCGGTTAGCAGCAATCACGCGCTTTACTGGATCGTCGCGTTCGGCGGCCTAGCCGGTAATACGACGGTCATGCTGACGTCGCTGCTCGGGCAGGTACGAATTTTTTACGTGATGGCGCGCGATCGCATGCTGCCCCCAGGAGTCGCGCGCATCCATCACGTCTTTCGCACGCCGGCGCGCATGACTATGATTACGGGAATGGTCGTAACCGTCTTTGCTGCGGTGCTTCCCTTGGGCGCTTTGCTGGAGGTCGTGAACATCGGTACGCTGGCGGCTTTTGCGATCGTCTGTGCGGGCGTCTTGGTGTTGCGCATCGTCAATCCGGCCGCGAAGCGCCCATTTCGCGCGCCACTCCTGCCGCTGTTTTCAGTCGCCGGAGCCGTCTCATGCCTTTTCCTCATTGGCGGGCTGCAGGTAGCGACCTGGATTCGCTACGGTGTGTGGTTCTTAGTCGGGATGATCGTTTACGCGCTCTATGGTTTCTGGAACTCGCGCCTGCGTATTGAACTCGCCGAACCCTAAAGCCGAACCCTAAAAAGGAGGGTTGCCCCTCCCTCCGACGGGAACTCGGGCGGGCTTGGCCATCCGCACCGCCGTCTCCGACCGCTTCGAACTCATCACCGTACCGCCGTCGCGCGGCATACCTTCGTTTGCGCAGGACGTTGCTCGCGGTCTTAGCTCGGAACCGAAACGCCTGCCGTGCAAGTATTTTTACGATACGGTCGGATCGGCGCTTTTCGACGCGATCACGCGCTTGCCCGAGTATTATCTCACGGGCGCGGAGACCGAAATTCTCTCGAACTGGGGATGGCAGATCGTGCGGCTGCTCGATTCCCCCGTGGATTTCCTCGAACTCGGTAGCGGGAGTGCCATCAAGACGCGGCTCTTGATCGGCGAAGCGCTGCGCGTGCAGACCGAACTCTGTTACAGCCCGATCGATATCTCGACGGAAGCGCTACGCGCGTCGTCGCTCGCGCTGGTCGAGAGTTACCCGACGCTGCGCGTACGCGCCTACGCGGGTGACTACTTCGACGTCCTCGAATCGCGCGCCGTCCGGTTGGAGCGAACGACGCTCGCGATGCTGATGGGCTCGAATATCGGAAACTACGAACCCGGCGAAGCGCGAGCCCTGCTCGGACTGATCGGTGCGTTGCTGCGCCCCGGCGACGGCCTATTGCTTGGAGCCGATCTCAAGAAGGATCGCGCGACGCTCGAGCTCGCCTACGATGACCCTGCCGGCGTTACGGCTGCGTTCGACCGCAACCTGCTCTCGCGCATGAATCGAGAACTCGGCGCAGATTTCGATCCTCGCAACTTCGTGCACGTCGCGCGCTACGATGAAGGGCGGGGCGCGGTCGACTCGTTTCTGCAAGCCCGCGAAGCCGCCGTGGTTTCGGTGCGAGCTTTGGGTCTGCGCGTCGAGATTTGCGCGGGCGAGCGGATCCAAACCGAATCATCCTATAAGTTCAGCGACGAAGAAATAGTGCACCTCGGGCGCGCGGCCGGTTTTCGGCCGCAGGCAGCCTGGCACGACCGCGGCAACCGCTTCGGCCTGTACCTGTTGGTTCGAGAAGCGACCTAGGCGTAAACACGTTCGGCAACGCGAAGCATCGCGTCGACGCCGATCGCCAAAGCACAGACCGCGAGACTTCCCGCCACGATCATCTGCGGCTGATGCAAGGTCAAGCCGTTAAAGATGAGTACGCCGAGGCCGACGCCGCCGACGTAGCCGCCCAGCGTTGCGATCGCGATCATCGCGATTGCCGCGATGCGAAGGCCGCCGATCAGCACCGGCAGCGCTTGTGGAAGCTCGACCCGCAGGAGCACCTGCTTTGGTGACATCCCCAGACCCCGAGCCGCGTCGACCTGGGCGCGATCGACGCCCGCAATCCCGGCGACGACGTTGCGCGCAATCATGAACTGCGCGTAAACGACGAGTGCGACGAAGATCGGCGTAAACCCGAGGCCAAACCACTCCACGAGGACGGCGAGCAGCGCCAAGCTCGGTATTGTGTAGATCGCGCCGAGCGTTCCGAGCAGCCACGGCGCGACGCGCGGGCGACGCACCGCAAGAATGCCGAGCGGAACCGCAAAGGCGGCGGCCACAGCGAGCGCGACGGCGACGAGCTCGAGATGGCCGGCAGCCAGTGCTGCGACGCGCGCCGGGTGCGCAGCGAGGTAGTTCATTGCGAGCGAAGGAGTTCGCGCCCGCGCGCGAAGTAGCGGCGAAAGACGTCGTCGCCCGCGTGGACGACGTCGCGAACGTATGGTGTCGCGGGACGCTCGAAGAGCTCGAACGGCGCACCCACCTGTTCGATGCGGCCGCTCCGCATAACGACGATCCGGTCCGCCAAACGAAAGGCCTCGTCGACGTCGTGCGTGACGAAAAGTGTCGTGGTATGCAGCTCCGCCACGATCCGAACGAGCTCGCGTTGCAGCGCGCTGCGAACGACGATGTCGACGGCACCAAACGGTTCGTCCATCAGCAGCGCGCGGGGCCGTCCGGCGATCGCGCGCGCAACGCCGACGCGCTGGGCCTCTCCTCCCGAAAGCGCGCTGGGCCGACGGTCCCGATACGTTGCCGGATCGAGCCCGACGAGCGTAAGCAGTTCGTCGACGCGCTGCGCGATCTCGCGCCGGCTCCAGCCCAGCAGCGATGGAACGACGGCGACGTTCTGCGCAACCGTCATGTTCGAGAAGAGACCGACGGCTTGGATGACGTACCCGATGCCGCGGCGCAATTCGACGGGATCGAGTTCGGAGACGTCCTTATCGTCCACGAGAACGCGCCCCGCGACAAGCGGGACGAGCCGATTGACGGTGCGCAAGAGCGTCGACTTGCCGCAGCCCGATGGGCCGAGCAAGACGACGAGCTCGCCACCGCTCAGATCCAAGGAAACATCCTCGACGGCGTTGCGATCCGCGCCGGGGTATCGCACGGTTACGTGCCCGAAGTGAATTGACGCCGGATTCATCGTTTCAGGAATGCGGCCGCGACGTCGGCCGGATCGGCGGCAGTGTTTTCTACGGCGGCGTTCATCGCTCGAGCGGCGTCGTCGGTGATTTTCGGCGAAACGGAATCGAGGACGCGCGCGATCTCCGGGCGCGCGGCAAGCGTTGCGGCGCGGACCACCGGGGCGACGTTGTATGCCGACCAGAAGTGGCGGTCGTCACGCACGATCGCGAGCGCGTCGCTCGCGATCGCGCCGTCGGTTGTAAAGGCGCTCGCCACATCGGCCTTGCCGTCGAGCAGCGCGCGATACTTCAAGGCGATGTCGTACGTGCGAATCTCGCGAAACCGAAAGCCGCCGTAGAATCGCTGCAAACCCGGCAAACCATCCGGCCGCGCGAGAAACTCTTGTATCGTTGCGAGTCGCAGATTCGCGGCGGCGCGCGAAACGTCGGAGAGCGTGGCGAGCCCATTGCGGGCGGCGACGGCCCGCGTCGTCGCCAGCCCCTGCGAATCGTTCATCGGCGAGGGCGTCAGCCAGACGATGCCGTAGCGTTGTTGGAAGAGGCGCGAGACGACGGCATAGGCGGTGCGTTGGTTTGCAATCGGCGCGAGATGGAGCACGTCGATGAGCGCGGTACCGGTATACTCGGGATAGAGGTCGATGTTGCCGCGCTCCATTGCCGCCATCGCGATTTGCGTGGAGCCGAGGTCGAAGAGACGCTCGACGTGCAACCCGGCCGCTTCGAGAGCCTGCGCGTAGATTTCTGCGATTACGAACGATTCCGTGAAATTCTTCGAGCCGACGCGGATCGCCGAAGGGTCGAATGCGCAGCGCGCCAACAATGGCGTCGCGGCTACCAGCGCCAACGCACGGCGACGCGATAATGTAGAAGCGGTCACGCGCGCTCGGCCACGAGGCGCCCAGCGAGACTAAGTATCAAGTCGGCGCCTAAGGCGAGCGCCGCGACCGCGGCCGCGGCGGCATAGAGGAGCGCCGGGTCGTCGGTCTGCAGACCGCGGACGATTTCGTCACCGAGTCCGCCCGCACCGATGAACGTCGCCAGGGTTGCGCTCGCGATCGTCTCAGTCGTCGCCGTTCGCAAGCCCGCGAACGATACCGGCAGCGCAAAGGGTATGACGACGCGCGCGAAGCGTTGAACCGGCGTCATTCCCATGCCCGCGGCCGCATCGAGGGTAGGGATCGGGACGCCGCGTATACCGATATCGACGCTGATGACGATCGGAGGAATCGCGAGGAGCGCGAGTGCAACGATCGCCGGCGTCGCGCCGACGCCGAGCCAGGGCAGCAGCAGCATTAAAACCGCAAGGCTGGGAACCGTTCGGCCGATTCCCGCCAGGGCCAGAACGCCGCCGCGCAGCGCGGCCGATTCGGCGGCCAGGATGCCGAGCGGAACCCCGGCCGACAATGCCAGGGCGAGCGCCGAGAGGGCGAGGACGAGGTGCTCGGCGACGTGCGCGGTGAAATCAGGCATGCAGGCAAGTTTTTTGCCGCGCGGGAGGCGAAACCCGGCCCGAACTGCTAAGCAGAGAAATTCGATGATTACCCAGCCGCAGAGAACGCAGGCAACGGTTCCCGTTGTCACGCTCGACGATCCATCGCTCTATATCAGCCGCGAGTTGTCGTGGCTCGAGTTCAACGATCGCGTCCTCGAGGAAGGACTCGACGACCGCAACCCGTTGCTCGAGCGACTGAAGTTCGTCGCGATCTACGGAACGAACCTCGACGAGTTCTTCATGATTCGCGTCGCCGCGATTAAGCAGCAGATCGAGGCGCAGGTCGTTCGCCGTTCGGAAGACGGCCGCACGCCAACCGAGCACCTCGCGGCGATCTCCGAGCGCCTGCGAGCGTCGCTACCCAAACAGATGCGGTTGCTCAACGAAGAGCTGCTGCCCGCGCTGGAACGTGAAGGCGTCCGTCTGATGCGCGTCGGCGAGCTCGACGACGAGACACAGAGCGCGCTGGAGCGAACGTTCGACGAGAGCGTCTTTCCGGTGCTGACGCCCCTGGCGGTGGACAGCGGCCACCCCTTTCCGTACATTTCGAATCTTTCGCTCTCGCTTGCCGTCGAACTCGAGGAAGCGACGCGCGACGGCATCGAGCTTCACTTCGCGCGGGTGAAGATTCCCCCGACGCTCCCGCGGTTCGTTCCGGTCGAGGGCGGAGCCGCGGGGGAGCGGCGTTTCGTGCTGCTCGAAGATCTCATCGCGCACCATCTCGACGGCCTGTTTCCCGGCATGCACGTGCGCGACTCATACCTGTTCCGAGTAACGCGCGACGCCGATCTCGACTTGCAGGAAGACGAGGCGGACGACCTTTTGCGTGCGATCGAGTCGGAGCTGCGGCGGCGTCGCTTCGGCGAACCCGTTCGCCTCGAGCTCGAGCGCGGCATGCCCGACTATATGCGCGACTTTCTTTGCAACTCTCTCGAACTTGCGCCGGTCGATTGTTACGAGATCGAAGGCTTGATGGCGCTGAGCGATCTGTGGCAAATCGTCAATTTGCCCGGCTACGAAGCTTTGCGCGACAAGCCGTTCATGCCCGCCATTCCCAAGCGCCTCATCGGCGCTGCCGATATCTTTGCGCAGATCCGCGAAGGCGATATGCTGCTGCACCACCCGTACGACTCGTTCGATCCGGTGGTTCATTTCGTACGGCAGGCCGCCGAGGACCCAAAGGTTCTCGCCATCAAAGCCACTCTCTATCGCACGTCGGGCAAGAATTCGCCGATCGTGCGCGCTCTGCTTACCGCCGCCGAGAACGAGAAGCAAGTCGCCGTCATCATCGAGCTCAAGGCTCGCTTCGATGAAGAGAATAACATCGAATGGGCGAAGCGGCTAGAGCGCGCGGGCGCTCACGTGGTCTACGGCTTTGCGAACCAAAAGGTGCACGCCAAGACGCTCTTGGTGGTGCGCGAAGACGAAGACGGCTTGCGGCGCTACATGCACTTTGGAACGGGCAACTACAACGAGAAGACCGCGCTGCTGTACACCGACCTGAGCCTCTTCACTTGCCGCGCGGAGCTCGGCACCGACGACGCGCAGCTCTTCAACGCTCTCACCGGTTTTTCAAAGGTCACCGACTACGAAGAACTTGTGGGTGGCTCCCGTGACCTTCCATCGCGAGCTCATCGCGCGCATCGACCGCGAAACGGAGCACGCCCGCGCGGGGCGCCCGGCGGGGATCCGCGCGAAGATCAACGCGATCACGGAGATCGACGTGGTGCGTGGGCTCTATCGAGCCTCGCAAGCCGGGGTCCCGATCGATCTGCTCGTGCGAGGAATGTGCGTGCTGCGCCCGGGCGTCTCCGGCGTAAGCGAGAACATCCGCGTGCGCAGCATCGTGGGACGCTTCCTCGAGCATTCGCGCATTTTCGTCTTCGAAAATGGCGGAGATCGCGAGACGCTCATCGCGAGTGCGGATTGGATGGGGCGCAATCTCGATCGCCGCGTCGAACTGGCCGTTCCCGTACTCGACCCGGTCATTGCAGAAACGCTTGGATCTCACGTGCTTACCGTTCTGCTTAGCGACAACGTCAAGAGCCGCGAGCTGCAGGAAGACGGCAGCTATCGCCGGCTTTCGCCGGGACCCGGCGAGATGCCGATCGACGCGCAACGCATTTTTCTCACTCAGGCGCAGGGTCTCGGTTAGCGAGCTCGAGCACGATTTTCCACTCATGAGGCATCACCGGCTGTACCGAAAGGCGCTGCCCGCGCTGCAATAGCGCCATGCCGACGAGTCGCGGCTCGGCGCGCATCTGCGCCAGCGTCACGGGGTGAGCGAGCCGCTCGACATATTCGACGTCGACCATGAACCACACGGGCTTTTCAGCTTTGGCCCGGCCGTCGAAGTATTCGCTCGCGCGATCGAACTGGGTGAAATCTGGATAGGCCGTCTTGACGATCTTGCAGATGCCGACGGCGGCCGGTTGTGCGACGCTGGAATGGTAGAAGAGCGCGAGGTCGCCAAGCCGCATCTCCATCATGTTGTTGCGCGCCTGAAAGCTGCGGACGCCAGTCCAAGGCGTCGTGCAATCGGCGCGAAGCTGCTCGAATGAGTACGCGCCGGGCTCGGTTTTGAGCAGCCAATACCGCGCCATTACCCAGCGCGTTCGAAGCAGGGCGCCGTGCGCCCTGGCTCGCGACTCGCCGATATGCTATCGTGATGCGGCATGCGCAAACGAGTCATTCGCGCGACGCGCGAGGGTTGGGAAGGCATCGAGGCAGCCGGCTATGCGCCGGACGCGCCCGGAACCGGCGTGACCCGGCATACGATCGTCGGCAACAGAAAGAACGACGCGAGCGAACCGGGACCAAAGATGGAGCTTCGCTACTTCGAAGTTCAACCCGGCGCGGCGTCGCGTCTCGAGAAGCACGAGCACGAGCACTACGTCATCGTGCGCCGAGGTCTCGGCTACGCCGTCATCGGCGATTCGGCGACCGAGATCGGAGCCAACGACGTCGTTTACGTCGGCCCGCTCGAACTGCACCAGTTCGTCAATCGCGGGGACGAGCCGTTTGGATTCTACTGTTTTGTCGATACTTGTCGAGACTTTTCGCAAGCGCCGACGCCCGGCGAGCTCGCGCGCCTCGAAGCGTCGCCTGCGGGCGCAGTCGCCAAACCCTTCGCGGTCCCTCCGCCCGCGAAACGCTGAGTCGCCAGCCTAGGTACCGCTAGCTCTCACCCTTGTTGGGTATAGAAGAGCATGATTGATCCCAATTTCGGCCGGCGGCGGCGTCATGGATGGATATTTGGCGCTATTTTGGGAATGCTGGTCGCCGGCGGCTGCACTCATCGTACGACTCCGGCCGGCGAGCTACAAGCGGGCATTGCTCCGTTTACTCATACCAAAGACCAAACGGTTGCCCTTGTCGCAACCGAGAAACATTCGTTGGGTGCAGAGGATCTGAACTCGCTTACCGTTGCCTACACGGCTCTTGAGGAAAAGGGTAACGCGTACGCCGACTTCTTGGTCGAGTCCGTGAGCGTCACGTCATTTGACGCCGACCGCAACAAGCGATGCGCCTTAAATCTCAGCGAAGCAGTAAATGGTTTCAATAAGGCGTTTACTGCGATCGCTTCGCCAAAACGGCCGGTGGCGCCGATACAAAGCGCCTGGATCCCGGGATTTGCAGAGAACATACAAGCTTACTGGGCCAAGTATACAACCGCGGTTGCCGCTATGTCGCCGCAAACGAAAGCCGACCTTATCAAACAGCTCAAAAGCGAAACGGTTTGGCCAAATTACGAAGACATCGCCACGGAACCGCTCTCGGGTACGCCTCACTAAGACGGAAGATCTTCGCTACGACCCCGTTGCGATCGGGCGCGAGGGATCGGCGACCCACTCGCTCCACGATCCGTTGTAGATGCGGGAGCCTTCGAGGCCGGCATGCTGCATCGCGAGTTGCGTTACCGCTGAGGAGACGCCGGAGCCGCATTGATGCACCGTTCGCTTCGGATCGATGCCGGCGTGCGCGAACTCGGCGCGCAATTCGTCCGGCGACTTGAGCATCCCGTCGGCTCGGAAGTTCTCCTTGAACCAGCGATTTCTCGCGCCGGGAATGTGTCCGGCAACCGGATCGATTGGTTCCGTTTCGCCGCTAAAGCGCTCCTTGCCACGCGCGTCGAGAAGGTGCATTTCCGGCGCGTTGAGATGCTCGAGCACGTAGCGCGCATCGACGAGAAGCTCGGGATGAAGATGAATCGTGAGCGTTCCTTCTCGCGCCGGTTCTGACGGAGCGGCCGTCACGGGATACCCGCGTGCTATTCCATGCCGTCAAGCCGCCGTCGAGTACGGCGACGGCATCGTGACCGATCCAGCGCGAGAGAAACCAGAAGCGCGGCGCGAACATGTCGCCGCCCGCATCGTACGCGACGAGCTGCGTCGCGTCGTTCACGCCGCGCGCACGTAAGAAGCGCGCGAAACTCTCCGGATCGGGCAACGGATGGCGTCCGTTCTTGCCGGTCTTCCTTCCCGCCAAGTCCTCCTCGACGCCGGCGAAGAACGCGCCCGGGATGTGCGACTCGTCGTAGAGCCGGCACCCAAGCGCAAAATCCGTGAGCGAATGGCGGCAGTCGAGGATCACCAGCCCCAAGTCGCCGAGCCGCTCGTAGAGCTGCTCGGGCGAGACGATCGTCGTAAATGCCACGGGCCTGCTAGCGAAGGTCGATCGTTTGTTTGGGTGCGGGCGCCGCGCCGCCGAAGGCGTCCTGCAGCACCGTTTGCAGCTCGCCGCTTCGCGCCATCGGGCCGAGAACGTCCGTGTCGCCGTAGAACTTGCCCTTGATAAAGACTTTCGGCAGCGTCGGCCAGTCGGTCATCTCTGCGAGCGCTTCTCGCTTCGGCATGTTTTCTAAAACGTCGATCACTTCGAACGGATAACCGAAGTGGTCGAAGAACTCGATCGTTTCGAGCGTGAAGCCGCAGCGCGGCGCCCCCTTCGTGCCTTTCCCATACACCACGACGGTGTTGGCGGCGATTTCGCGAGCGATTTCTTCTTTATAGTCCATCGTTTTTTCAGGCCTCCGTAGCGATCGTTTTGAGCTCGACGGCATGAACCCGGCCATCTTTGAGCGCGCCCTTGAGCGCGCCGTACACGAGCTGGTGCTGCTCGATGAGCGTCTTTCCGCGAAATGCTTTCGAGCGCACCGTCACGTTGAAATGGTCCATCGTACCCGTCCTGTCGAAGATTCCGACTTCCGCATCGGGGAGCTGCGCGCGTATCAGGCTCGCTAGTGCGTCGTTCTCGATCACGACGGTAAGCGCCGCGCCCGCGAGTTGAGCGCTTCGGCCAGACCACGTGCCTCACCGAGCGTTTCGGGTAGTCGTGTCGCGCCCTTTGCAAGCGCAGCGGTGACGCCGCTTGCAATCACGATGCCGGTGACGCCGATGAGAACCGCCGGCACGCCGGTTGCGCGAAGTGGCCCGACCTCAATAGTAAAGGTACGCTGCAGGCGCGCGAGACCGCGAAAGAACGCGCGCAGACCTCTGCCTCGATTATTCATCGCCGCGTTCTACGTCGAGCCCCCACGGAACGCCTGGAGGCCCGGCACGGATGGGTGGACGAATCCTGCTCGGCCCATGCTTCCTCCCGTGCGGCGCGGGAAAAGGCCCGGTGATATCGCGCCGTCTTGCTAGGCAGCGGGGGCGAAGGGCCCGAATGCGCGGCACCAGTGCCCGTCGTTTCTCGCTCGCTCGTCGCATTGGTGATCGCCGCCGCCGCCGCCGCGGCCGTGGTGGCGCATTGGACGATTGACATCATTGCCGACTATCTGGTCGCGCACGCAAGCTACGACGACGTTTCCAGTCACGAATCGCGGGGGCTCGTCGTCGTAATCGCCGTCGTGGTCGCCGGTGTCATCGCGCTGCATGGGCTGCGGCTCTGCTGCGACGCGGCGGCCAATCGAACGCTTGCGTCGTCACCCGCACCGAGTTGGCGGAGCGCACCGTTCTTCGTTGGCGCCACGATGCTGCTCGCCTCGATAGCCGTCCCGGCGATGGAACTATTCGACTCGCGACTGGCCGGGACGACGCTCGCGGGCCTCGACGATGCGTTTGGCGGTTCGGTGCTCCTTGGGTTGTCCACGACGCTAGCGTGCGCCGCCGCCGTCGCGATCGCGGCGTTCGCCTTGGCGCGCTGGATCCTTTCGTGCCGCGATCGTATCATCGCTGCAATCGTCGGGATCGTCCGTTCCCGCTTGCAAGCGTGTGCGGGCATGCGGCGTTCGCGCAGCTTCGCCGACGCTCCGATCTGCCTGCGTAGGCTCTCCGCGCTGCGGCGCGGCAAGCGCGCCCCCCCGCGTGATGCCCTTCGCCATCCTAAGACAACAGACTCCCATTGCGAGGGCATCAATGCTTCCTATACTCGTCGCGGCGTGCTGTCTCATCGGCGGCAACGTCCATACCCCCGCCGGCGCTCCTATCGCGCAGGCGCAGCTGACCTTTCGCGGTCCGAAATCGACGGTCGTGTCGACGGACACGAGAGGTACCTTCTCGGTCGTCGTACCAGCCGGGAGATACGATCTCACGGTCGTTGCTAAAGGCTATGCTGCCGTCACGGTCAGCACCGGCGAACTGAACGACGGGGCCCGTATCTCGGTGATTCTGGAACCGAGCGACACGCCCAAACTGCGTACCATCGGCCAGGTGACGGTCAACGGCGGCTTTACGCTCGATCGCAACGTCATTCCGGAGATGGACGTTTCGCGCGCGCAGATGGACGCGTTGGGATACACGGAGGTGCTTCAGGCGCTCCAGGAAGTGCCTTCGGCCATCATTCAACATCCCGACTCCGGCGCGCCGACTGCGCCGGAGGTCGTTTCGTTGCGCGGGCCCGATCCCTCCGAAGCGATGGTGACGCTCGACGGTCAGCAGCTCAACGACGGAAACACCGGCGACATCGATCTCTCGCAGTTCGCGGTTCCCGCCTTTAACAGCGTCAACGTCACCGAAGGCCTCGGACCGACGGATTTGGAGGGCAGCAACACCTTCGGTGGGGCGGTGAACTTCGTTTCGCTGCGGCCGACGCAAGAGGATCATTTCAATCTCTCGACCTCGGCCGGCTCGTACGGCACGACGCAGAGCTGGCTCAATGCCACGGGAACTATCGGTAAGCTCGGCTATGCGCTCGCAGGCGACAACTTTGCGCAGACGGGCCAGGTGAACGAATACGATTGGGTCGTGCCGTCGAACAACCTGCCGATCTACTGCGGACTGGCGACGAAGACGAAGACGCCCAACTGCCCGTTCCACACACACCTCGGCTCCTCGATTGCCGCCAGGCTTGGGCTCGTCAATCTCGATTACAATTTCTCGCAGCGCGCCGACGTCGGCTTTCGCGTCTTCACGCTCGGCGACGAGCGCGACGAGTCGGGCGCACTCAACGGCATCGCGGGCAACCCGACCTGCGTTTTTAGCGGTCCCGGTCCGGCATGCGCGTTCTCGCCTTCGGGTTCCGACTCGCCAAACGAGATTGCAAACCCGGTTTACGGCGACCACGTCGGGCCGGGAAGCGCCACCTTTGCTCAGGGCATACGCGCTTACGATGCGTATTCGCGCTCGCCACTTGGTTCCGGAACGCTCTCCGCCGATCTTTACGGCGACAACAACAACATCGACTTCGTCGGCGGAGCGGTCTCGCCGTACGACGTCTCCCATCTCGACACACGCTACAACGAGGGGCTTTCGTGGGGCCGGGCCTTTGACGAGGGCGAGTTTGCTTTTGGTGGCTACGCGCGCCAAGAGACGCTCTCCGGCGCCGGCATCGAAGGCACGTTGGCACAGAGCATCGACTCGTATTTCTTTCGCGGCGCGCAGCAGCTCGGCAACAACGTCCGGCTTTCAGGCGGGCTATACGACGCCGATTACTCCACCTTCGGCAACACGCTGAACTGGCGGCTCGGCATCAGCGACGATCTGGGAGCGTCGAGCGTCGTGCGGTTTTCGGTCGGCACCGGGTTTCGGCCGCCGTTACTCTTGGAGCGTTACTTCTTCCCGGCCATCGTCGTAAACGGCAAGCTGGAGCCCAATCCGGGATTGCCTCCGTTAGACTCCAACTGCGTGACGGTTAACGGAAATCCGAACGAGCGGCCCGAGCACGCGACGGAGTACGAGCTCGGCTTCTCGCATCTCTTTTCAAGCACGTCGAATCTCGACGTCTCGATTTATCGCTCCAACCTCCGCGACACGATCGAGAACTACTATCCCGGAGGTGGCGCGCAGAGCTTCTGCGGTACGCCGCAGGGCTTTGCCTACGAGATTCCGATCAACATCGGCAACGCGGTCTACGAAGGCGCCGAAGCGCGGTACAAGCAGATGTTTCCGCGCTTGAATTTAACCGCGACGCTCTCGTACGGCCTCAACGTCGCCTATCCGTACGCGCTCGGCCCATTCGTTTCTAATCCGACGTCGGGCGGAACGCTCGTCGACTATCAGCAGTTCCTGGGCGTACCCCAGCAGCAAGGCTCGGCCGTACTCACGTGGGCCCGCAACGGGTGGCACGCCTCAACGGCATTCACCTTTGCCGGAAGAAACAACACGCTCGACCAGCCGCCGTACACTCTTGTCGACGGTGCGTTCGGCAAGAACTTCGGGCACATCGATTTCACGATCGCCGCGACGAACATCTTCAGCGCGGTCGCCGGTCCATTTACGCAATACGACGCCGGCGTGCCCTACCGCGGTCTTTACTCCGGCCCGAACAATAGCCAATTTCTTGCGAACACTCCGACCGACGCGCTCTTCATCGAACCGGCTGCGCTAAAGTTCATCGTTACCGTGCACGAATGACGACGACGATGCAAGCCGTTCGACTGTACGAAATCGGCGGCCCCGAGAATCTTCGGGTCGACGAGATCCCCGTTCCGGCGATTCGCGATGACGAGGCGCTGGTTCGCGTCCGCGCCGCCGCGCTCAACCGTCGCGATCTCTTCATCACGCAGGGCCTTTACCCGAACATTCGCCTGCCAGTCACGCTTGGCTCCGACGGAGCGGGCGAAATTGCGGCGCTTGGTGCCGTCGTTGCGAATCTCAATGTCGGCGACGAAGTCGTCATCGACCCGATGCTGGGTTGGGGCGGGGATCCGCGCGTCTGGGACGCCGCACGCGCGACCATACTCGGAACGCCGCGTGACGGGACGTTCGCGCAATACGTCGCCGTGCCACTAGAGAACGTCTATCGTAAGCCCGCACATCTCTCGATGGACGAAGCGGCGGCGCTCCCGCTCGCCGGATTGACGGCCTATCGCGCGCTCTTTACGCGCGGCGCAGTGCAGCGCGGCGAAACCGTCTTGATTACCGGAGTCGGCGGCGGCGTGCAGACCTTCGTCTTGCTCTTCGCCATACACGCCGGCGCGCGAACGATCGTCACGTCGAGCAGCGACGAAAAGCTCGAGCACGCCACCGCGCTCGGCGCCGACCTCGCGATCAATTACGTAACCACGCCGGATTGGTCGAAGCTGCTTCGATCGACCGCGCCCGCCGACCTCATTGTCGATTCGTCCGGCGGCGACACGCTGCGAAAGGCGCTCGACGTGATCCGGCCGGGCGGCCGAATCGTCATCTACGGCGGCACGGACGCCGATGCGACGATCAAAATGTTTCCGCTCTTCTGGAAGCACGTCACGATCTTGGGCACGTCGATGGGAAGCCCGCAGGATTTTGCCGCCATGCTCGCGCTCTTTGAGGCGGGCTTACGCCCCGTGGTCGATCGCGTCTTTGCGCTCAGCGACGCTGCGCAAGCGGTCCAACATTTGGCGTCTGCGCGCCAATTCGGCAAGATTTGCCTCCGCGTCGACTAGCTTCTAGCGGCCCTTTTCGGGTTTGCCGTCGCAGCTGCCGTTGGGCGGCGGCTGATTTCGATAGATCGGTCCGGGGTGAGCGACCGGCATGCCGTCGTGTGGCCACAGGATGACGGAAACCTCTTTGTTCGGCGTCAACTTGAACTCGCAGGCAACGACCGCGTGCGGTTTCGATTTCGCCGTCCCGCCGATCCAAAGATCGAACCAGAGCTTGTAGCAGCCGTTGCTTCCGCTGCCGGTCGGTGGGCCGGACGCCGCGCACAGATCTTCGCGAATGAAGTACTGCTTGAGAAACGGGACGTAGATCTTAATGCCGTATGGAATTCGTCTGTTGTTCGAACGCTCCGTCGCGAACGTCGTTGGATTGCAGTACGTGCCGTCGCCCCCGGCGTGCTTGTGCAGAATGGGGTGCGCGATCTTGTTTCCCGGCGGCGAATTGTCGGGCCATCCGTAAAAGGTGATGGTGGCGCTAACGTTCGTAGGATCTTGCTTGACGACGTAGCAGGACGCAGCGCGTTGGGGCCCTGGCGGCGCGGGTAGGGCTGGTCCCGCAGATTGCATGCACGACGCCAACGCGACCAACGCCATGACGATCGCCAATCGGTACATCACAACAACGTTGTACGAATCTACGCTTCGCCCTTCGCGAGCGTATACGAGCGTAGCGATTCGAGTCGCAACTCCGTCCCTAGCTCGGCGGCGACGACTGCGGCGTCCTGCGGACCCAGGATCTCCTCGATACGCGGGTTGAGGATTGCCTCTTCCTGCGCGTTCATTGCGCGGTCGAGCGGGCGCGAGAGAACGCGACCCTCGCTTTCCAGGGCGATGAGATGGGCGAGGACTTGGCGGGCCATCGCGGGCCACAGAACCTGGCGCTCCGGAGAGTAGATGCGCCGGACGAGATCCGGGATCGTCATTGGCCCCTCGCGCAGCGCTTCGATTATTTGCTCTTCGCGCATTTGCCGATGCGCGATGTATTCGGCGATCTTCGAGCGCGGGTCGGTTACGATCGGCCCGTGCCCGCCGTAGATCGCGCGCGCGTCGCCGAACTCGTCGGCAAGCCGTTGCAGCGTGCGCTGATACGGTCGCATCGCGCCGCCGGGCGGTGCGACCACCGTCGTGCCTTCTCCGAGGATCGTGTCGCCGGTGAAGAGCGCGCCCTCGTTGGGCAGATAGAAAATCACGTGATCGAACGTATGCCCGGGTGCGTCGATCGTATGCAGAGCGATTTTTCCGATGCGCAGGTCGCCTTCGAGCGGTAAGTCGGCGTCGCGAGCGACCGTGCTCTGCGGATGTGCGTAGAGCGCCGCGCCCGTTGCCGCGACGAGTTTGGCGCCGCCCGATGCGTGATCGGGGTGACCGTGCGTCAACACAATCGCACGGATCTTCAGCCTGCGCGAGGCGGCCGCATCGACGAGCGCCTCGAGGTGACGCTCGATCGGTGGGCCGGAGTCGACGACCATCGCGTCACCGTTCCCGCAGTCGAGCAGGTACGAGTTCGTACCCTGCAGCGTCATGGCCGAGGGATTCGGGGCGCGAACGAGCGTTACCACGCGTTCTCGAGCGTCGGCGGTATCTCGAAATCGTCGGCCGAATCTTTGGGGACGATCGTTAACACCGGTTTGGTACGCGCAAACTCGAGCGCTGCTTCGACGGAATCAAACGATTCCAGGCGTGCCAGGTGTTTGATGGTGGGATAAACCAAGTGCATGTTTCCCGCTCGCCGGCGAGCGAGCGCCTCGGCCGGTGCAATCCACAATCCGTCGTGCGTCTCGAATGCGTCGGCGAGTGCCGCTTGATCGGCCGGCGCGACCGCGAAGAAAAAGTGTGTGTTATACCGGCGCGGCTCGCTGCGCGGCGTAATCCAATGCGAGAAGAACGTCAGCGCACGCGCATCGGCATACCAATCGTGACGGTTCAAGAAATCCGCAAACGAAAGCGTTCCGTTTCGAACGGCGATCCGCTCGGCCGCGACCCTATCCCAATCGGCGCATGCGGCGCCGATCGTGAGTCCGGCCGCGGTGCGAGCGAGCAGCACGCCGGCCTCTTCAAAGAGCTCGCGTAGCGCGGTGATGAAGAGCGTGGCGCCTTCGTCGCGGTCGACGGTGGGTTCGTCGCACGGCAAATCGGCGGGAATCGCTGCGCGAAACCCTTGCTTGAGGCGATCCGGCTCCAGCCCAAGCGTGCGCGCTCGGGAGGCTTGCGAGGCATCCTGCGCTTCGATCGTTCCGCCGGGAAAAACGAAGGCATCGGGTGCAAAGGCGCTGCTCGAGCTTCGGCGCGCCAGATAGACCTCGAATGGCGGGCGCGCGAGAATCACCGTTGCCGCCAAACGCACGTTGCTCACGGACGGCTACTCTCCGCCATCGCTCGCCGAAAACCTCGGTGACGGGTGACGCCTGCGGCGGCGCGAAGTCCATAAACGCGTGTTGGACGAAGCGCGAGCACGCGGCTCGCTGGACTTCGGGACGCTCTTGCGGCGCTACCGACTCTCCGCGGGACTCTCGCAAGAGGCTCTTGCCGAGCGCGCCCGGATGAGCACCAACGGTATAAGCGCGCTCGAGCGTGGCTCCCGCCGCACGCCTCAGCGCGAAACCGTGGCGCTCTTAGCGGCCGCGTTGGCGCTGGGCAGCGCGCAGCGCGAAGAGTTCGAATCCGCCGCACGTTCGGAGCTGCTTCGGCGCGAAACCGGGACTTCAAACCTGCCCCTCGCACTTACCACCTTCGTCGGGCGCGAGGCAGAACTCGACGAGATCGCGGCGCTCGTGAGCGACCACCGTCTGGTTACCATTACGGGAGCCGGAGGCGTAGGCAAGACTCAGACTGCGTTGCATGTCGTGACGGCGTTGCGCGATGCCTCTGCCGGTGCGGTGTGCTTCATCGGACTCGCGTCCGTCGGCGACCCCTCATCGGTCGTTCCAGCGATCGCATCGGCTCTTGGAATGCAGGAAGTTCCCAATCTTGAGCAGCTCGAGACGATCGTTAACTACCTCAAGAACAAGGCACTGATCCTGATTTTCGATAATTGCGAGCACGTTATCGCGCGAGCCGCGAGCGTCGTTGAGACGCTTTTGGCCCGCTGTCCACGCGTACGCGTTCTTGCAACGAGCCGCGAACCGCTGCGAGCCGCTGGTGAATTCACGTACCGGCTACCCTCGCTGAGCGTCCCGATGCCCGAGACGGCACTCATGCTGAACGCGGTGCGTGCCGAGACGTACGGCGCAATCGCGCTCTTCAGCGATCGTGCTCGCGCGGTCGAGCATCGCTTTACGCTCACCGACGAGAATGCGCCGGTCGTTGCCGAGATCTGTCGACAGTTGGATGGCATTCCGCTGGCAATTGAATTGGCCGCCGCGCGGGTGAACTTGTTATCGGTCGGCGCGCTTGCTGGGAAGCTCGAGCATCGCTTTCGCATTCTCACCGGTGGCGAACGCACGGCGCTGCCGCGCCAGCAGACGATGCGGGCCACGATCGATTGGAGCTACGATTTGCTTGCCCCGCCGCAGCAGCGACTCTTCGAACGGCTCTCCGTCTTTGCCGGCGGCTGCACCCTCGCGACCGCGGCCGCCGTCTGCGCCGGGGAGGACGTGTCGGAGACCGGCGTGGCCAACTTCCTCTCGTCGCTGGTGGACAAGTCGCTCGTCGTCGCCGATCTCGACGGTTTTGAGCCACGGTATCGGCTCTCGGAGTCGTCGCGGCAGTACGCGCGCGAGAAGCTTGCGACGCGCGGCGAGCGCGACGCCGTGGCGCGTCGGCATGGGCTCGCGTGCCTCGAGCTAGCCGCAAGGCTCGAGCGCGCATATGACTCCGAGCCGGACGAAATCTGGCGCGCGCTCGGCGACGCGGAACTGGACAACTGGCGAGCGGCGCTTCAGTGGACGCTCACCGATCGCGCTGACGTTCTTTTGGGCCAGCGACTCGTCGCCGAGCTCAACGCACTATGGCAAAACTTCGCGCCGCTGGAAGGAAGGCGTTGGCTCGCCTTAGCGCTCGAGGACAGTGGCGATCGAACGCCGGCGAGCATACGCGCGAGCCTCGCGTACGTAGAGGCGATCATCGCTTCGCAGCTTCGCGAATACAAGGTAGCGTTGCCGGCCAGCGAAAACGCGATTGCGCGCTATCGAGCCATCGAAGATGAGTTGGGAGTTGCGAGAGGGCAGACGATTGCTGGACATGCACTCATGTGTCTCGGGCGAGTCGCCGAGGCCAAGACACTGCTGCACGAAGCCCTGGAAGCTGCTCGCCGACTTGGCAATCGCCGGCTCATCGCGTACACGCTACGCTGTCTTGCCTATGTCGATGCCGTCGGCGGTGACGTGGTCGCCGCTCGAGGGTACGTTGCGCAGGCACTGCCGATCTACGAAGCGATGGGCGCCAAGCTCAAGGCCGCATGGACAATAGACGATCTTGGTGAGTACGAGTTTTGCGCGGGGAATCCGGAGCTGGCGGTAGCGCATGCGACCGAGGCGCTGGCGACTTTTCGCGAATTCAACGATATGCGCGGCGGCGCAATTATCCTCAGCAACTTGGCGGGATATCTCGTCTCGCTGGCGCGTTACGACGAGGCGCAAGCATGCGCGCGTGAGGCGCTCGAGCTCGCACGCGAGCATCAATTAGGCGCCTTCGCTGCGAATGCCCTGCAGAATCTCGCCGCGATCAAAGCGTTGCGACCGCATAATGAAGGCGAACGCACGTCGCCGGCAGGCGCGCGAGCGGCGCGGATCTTGGGCTTCGTCGACGCCCGCCTCGCAAGCATGGGATCGGTACGGCCGTATGCGCCGGCGCAACAATATGAAACGATGCTCGGCATGCTGCGCGACGCAATGGGCAGCGACGGCGTAGCACGGCTCATGGCCGACGGTTCAACGATGACCGAAGAGCAGGCGGTCGAAGAAGCGTTGGAAATATAGAGATTCCATGCGCATAGCACTCGGCAGCGACATGACCGGCGAACTGCCGGAGGCGATCGACCGGTGGCTGCGCACGCGCGAACACCAAGTCGCGCGTTTTGGGGCGCTTGCGCCCGGCGACAGCGATGCCTGGCCATCGGTCGGCCGTGCGGTCGCGCAGTGTGTGGCGCGTGGCGGCGCGGAATACGGGATCCTGTGCTGTTGGACGGGCACGGGCGTAAGCATTGCCGCGAACAAGGTTGCAGGCGTTCGAGCCGCACTCTGCGGCGATGCAGCAACCGCCGGAGGCGCGCGCGAGTGGAACGACGCGAACGTACTCTGCCTGAGCCTTCGAGCGACGACGGTCGCGCTGGCTGAGGAGATGCTCGAGGCATGGTTTCAAACCGCGCCGACCCGCGATCCGACCTATTGCGCCATGATCCAAAACGTAGAATGAGCAGGGGGGCAGCGCACTCGCGCTACCCCCGATCAATCTGCCGTTCACCGGAACGTAGAACTAACGCTACGCGTCCGGCCCTCTCTCACGCCGGTATCGGCGACAGTTCGTGCCGTCCTGACCCGAGAGGCCGATTCTAACAAAATCAGATGCCTCGATTCAATATGGTTGGAAGAAATAGCAGGCTGCACAGGAGCAGAAGGCACCAATTCACCGCGTGGGACGTCCAGCAGTACGGGCACTCTCGACGGGTCACCAAGAGGAGCGAATAGGCAAGCACGACCGACGTTGCGGCGGCAAGAACGACCGCAGCCAGCAAGACGACCTCGGCGGCGGGTGTATGCACGAACCAGATCGCGATCGCGAGCGCTGGGTAGTAGATTGAACCGAGGAGCGAATTAGGAACACCGAAGAGGTGTGCCCTTGGCGTTTTCACGACGCTGGGGCCCTCGACTTCGCCGCGCGCGGCACGCCGGCTCTTGTTCAGCATGAAAAGCGAGGCGTAGAGCCCAACACCGCACAGCAACGTGATGACCGCCCTGATTACCATCGCTTGAATCGCGTCCTCCGTAAGGGTGCGGCTCTCGCGCTGCTCGCCGCCTCGTTCGTGCTCGCGTTTTTGGTGATTCGTTACCAGCCGCGGGTGGCCCACGAGATCCGAACGATCGGTCCGCTGGCCTATCCGTTTGCGGTTGCGGTTTTCGTCGTCGTTGCGTCGGCGCCGTTTTCGGTGACCGATGCCCTTGCCATCATGAACGGAGCGATCTTCGGCCCCGTTAAGGGGACGCTTGTCGACGTATTTGGACTCGTCGGGGCGGCCCTGCTCGGCTACTGGATCAATCGCCACGCGACTCGCCTTTGGAGCCTTGAAGAGTACCTGCACCGGCTACCCGGATGGGTGAAGCGCTTCCCCGTCGGGTCGCCGGCCTTTTTACTCGCCGTCCGGGTCATACCCGGCTTTGGAGGTACCGTGGCGACGGCGACGGCGGCGGCGTTTCGCGTACCCGTTTGGGTCCACGTTTGGACGATGTGCGCGATCGCAATACCGATTTGTGCGCTCTTGACCATCTTCGGCGACCGCGTCACCGTTGCGCTGCACGGCTATGAGTCGCGTGCGCGCCATTATGCGCACCATTACTGCGAGACGCATCGCTGCCCGCACTTTCGCTTCCGCCGTTTCGAAACGGTCACCCCATCGCCGTGACGGCGCCGCAGATCGTCGCGGAGCGCGTCGCGCTGGAACGCCTCTGCGCTCGCATCGCCGCTGCGGACCGCGTCGGTCTCGATACCGAGTTTCATGCGGAGCGGACATACTCGCCGCGCCTCATGGTCGTGCAGCTCGCATTCGACGATGGAGCCGCGATCATCGATGCGCTAGCGCTCCAGGACTTGCGGCCGCTCGCGCTCGCACTCACGCACACGACGGTCGTCGGGCACGCGCTCTCGGCAGACTTGAAGATCTTTGCCGATCGCTTCGATCTCGTGCCTCCGCGCGTATTCGATACGCAGATCGCCGCCGCGTTTCTCGGCTACGGCATGCAGGTTTCGCTCGCCGACTTGGTGCGCGACATCTGCAACGTGCGCTTGGCAAAATCGCAGACGGTCAGCGACTGGTCCGCGCGGCCGTTCTCCGAACGGCAAATCGAGTACCTCGTCGGCGACGTCGCGCACTTGTTACCGCTGTACGAAGCGCTCCGGCCACGCCTCGAGGAGAAGGGCCGGTACGAATGGGTTTATGAAGAGTGCGCGGAGCTGGGTGACATCGAGCGTTATCGCATCGACGAACGCCGGGCTTACCTTCGGATTCCTGGAGCGATGCGAATGAACCGGCGCGAGCTCGGTATTTTGAACGAGCTCGTGAAGCTGCGCGACCGGATTGCGCGCGAACGCGATCTTCCGGTGCGATACATACTCCCCGACGACGTCGTCGCAGGCCTCGCGCTGCTCAAACCGGCGCAGGTTGAAGATTTTGCGCAGCTCCGCCGCCTCGACGGGGGTACGAAACGTCAGCTCGGTTCGGCCATATTGGAAGCCGTGGCGCGAGGACAGGCGCTTGATGAGGCGGAGCTCCCTCAGCGGCCGACCCGTCACGCCGCGCCGGCGCGCGACGCGCTCGTTTCGGTCCTTAGTGCCGCGATCGCTGAGCTCGCTCGCGATGCCGGACTCCCACCAAGCCTGCTCGTGCCGCGAGCACCGCTCGAGCGTCTCGCGCGCGAGGTTCCGCAAGATCGCGCGAGCTTCGAGCGCGCGCTCTCGCTGCAGCCTTGGCGTCTCGCGCTCGTAGCCGAGCCGCTCTGGCGCCTGCTCTGCGGCGAAGCGGCGCTGAAGATCGAAGGCTACGCGGACGGCGATCCGAAAGTACGATTCTCCCATGAATTTCCATCCGGATAGTTTCGGAGCGCTCGACACGCTGCGCGTCGGCGATCGTTCCTACGCGTACTTTCGTCTGGGTGCGCTGGAACGATCCGGCGTCGCCAAGCTGGCGCGGCTGCCGTTTTCGCTCAAGATCTTACTCGAGAATCTGCTGCGTTTTGAAGACGGGCAAGCCGTAAAACGTGAGGATATCGAAGCGCTCGCGCACTCGGGCCGCCGCGGCGGGCACGATCGCGAGATCGCGTTCACGCCGGCGCGCGTTCTTTTGCAAGATTTCACCGGCGTACCATGCGTCGTCGACTTAGCGGCGATGCGGGACGCAATGGCGCAGATGGGCGGCGACCCCAAGGCAATCAATCCGCTGCAGCCGGTCGAGCTGGTGATCGATCATTCGGTGCAGGCCGATTACTTTGGATCGAACGACGCGCTGGCTAAGAACACGGATCTTGAGTTCGAGCGCAATCGCGAACGGTACGCGTTTCTCAAGTGGGGCCAGTCGGCGCTCGCCGGTTTGCGAGTCGTTCCGCCGGGCACCGGTATCGTGCATCAGGTCAATATCGAGTATCTTGCGCGCGTCGTCTTCGGCCCCTCGACTTCGCTGCGGGCAGGATCCCTCGAAGGCGACGCCTCCGAGCCGCCTGTTGCCTATCCCGATACGGCCGTTGGCACCGATTCCCATACGACGATGGTCAACGGTCTGGGCGTGCTGGCGTGGGGAGTCGGCGGCATCGAAGCGGAGGCCGCGATGCTTGGGCAGCCGGTCACGATGCTCATCCCGGAGGTCGTCGGCTTTCGTTTGAAGGGTGCGTTAGGCGAAGGCGTTACCGCAACCGATCTCGTGCTCACCGTTGCGGAAATGCTGCGCCGCAAAGGCGTCGTCGGAAAGTTCGTTGAGTTCTTCGGCGAGGGACTTTCCGCGCTGCCGGTCGTCGATCGTACGACGATTAGCAACATGTCGCCGGAGTTCGGGTCGACGGTCGCGATCTTTCCGATCGACGATCGCACGCTCGAGTACCTCCGTCTGACCGGCCGGCCTGCGGAGCAGATCGCGTTGGTCGAAGCCTATGCAAAGGCGCAGGGTCTCTTTCGCAACGACGCGACCCCCGATCCCGAGTTCGCCGACACGCTGTCGCTCGATCTGGCAGCGGTCGAGCCGAGCCTCGCGGGGCCGCGGCGGCCGCAAGATCGCGTGCCGCTCGCGGCCGTAAAACAATCGTTCGAAGGCGCGCTTCATGAGTGGGTCGCGGCTCGCGAGCGCGCCAATGGCGCCATCTCGCGCTTCGAGGACGAAGGGGGAGGCGGGACGGCGACGATCGCGCAGACGGTCGATGAAGTCGATGACGGCTCGGTCGTGATTGCGGCGATTACGAGCTGCACGAATACGTCGAATCCGTCGGTCCTGATCGGAGCCGGACTGCTCGCACGAAATGCGTACGAGCGCGGGCTTCGCACCAAGTCGTGGGTAAAGACCTCGCTCGCGCCCGGCTCGAAAGTCGTTACGGATTACTTAGCGAAGGCTGGACTCCAAGAGTATCTCGACAGGCTTGGATTCAATCTGATCGGATACGGCTGCACGACGTGCATTGGGAACTCGGGGCCACTCCCGAGCGACGTCGCCGATGCGGTCGCCGACGCGGATTTAATCGTCGCCGCGGTGCTCTCGGGCAATCGCAACTTCGAAGGTCGAATCCATCCGCAGGTTCGTGCGAACTATCTCGCTTCGCCGCCGCTGGTCGTAGCTTATGCGCTCGCGGGTCGCATCGACGTGGACTTGACCACCGAGCCGCTCGGTACTGGAAGCGACGGCAAGCCCGTCTTTTTGCGCGAGATTTGGCCGAGCAACGATACGATCGCGGCGACCATGGCGCAATGCATCAGCGAGGAGATGTTCCGGCGCGAATACGCCGACGTCTTCAAAGGCGACGAGAATTGGAGCGGGTTGAACGTTGCCGCGAGCGAGCGATATTCATGGGATCCGGAATCGGAGTACGTGAAGAGACCGCCGTACTTCGACGGAATGCCGGCGCGCCCCCAAGCGCTGCGCGACGTTCGCGGGGCGCGAGCGATCGCCGTGCTGGGCGACTCGGTCACCACCGACCACATTTCGCCCGCCGGAAGCATCGCGAGAAGCAGCCCGGCGGGAAAATACCTGTCCGAACGAGGCATCGAGCCGCGCGATTTCAATTCGTATGGCGCGCGACGTGGCAACCACGAAGTGATGGTGCGCGGCACCTTTGCGAACGTGCGGCTGCGCAATGCGCTGGTGCCGAGCATCGAGGGTGGCGTTACGCGCTATCTTCCCAGCGACGAGCAACTCTCGATCTTCGATGCGTCACGCAAGTATGCCGCCGACGGAACGCCGCTGATCGTGCTCGCGGGTAAGGAGTACGGTTCGGGTTCCTCGCGCGATTGGGCGGCGAAGGGACCCTATCTCCTCGGCATCAAAGCGGTGATCGCCGAATCGTTCGAACGGATACATCGCAGCAACCTGATCGGGATGGGCGTTTTGCCTCTCGAGTATCTCGAAGGCGCAGACCGCTCGACGTATGGCCTGGTCGGCGAAGAGATCTTCGACATCACCGGACTAGCAGGCGGCGTCGAACCGCGAATGCGCCTGCACGTGAAGGCCACCGATCCGCAAACCGGCAAATCGATCGAGTTCGACGTCCGGCTGCGCATCGACACGCCGAATGAAGCCGAATACTACCGCCACGGCGGCATTCTGCAGTACATGCTGCGTCAGCTCCGCGCGAAAGGCTAGCGCGGGACACCGGTGGACGCGACGCTGTTCTTGGCCGATGCGGCGCAAGTCTCACCCGACGGCAAGCTCCACGCATTGGGGATCGGCTGGACGCATACGAGCAGCCCCATGACCATGCCGTTGGCTGTCGCGTTCATTTTACACGTTCCTTGGAGCGAGACGAACCGCAAGATCAAGTGGACGCTCGACCTTTTGGACGCGGATGGAAACCCCGTGCTGCTGCAAACGGGTCCCGAGCGCTTTACCGGCGTTCACGTGGAGAACGAGATCGAAGTCGGCCGGCCGCCGGGCACGAAGCCCGGGGCGGCCATCAGCGCGCCGTTTGCGGTAAACATGACGCCGATGCCGTTGCCCGCGGACCGGACATTCGTTTGGGTGCTAAAGGTCGGCGATCGCGAGTGGGGCGCCTCGTTCGCGACCCGCCCGTTGCAGCAGAGCCCGCAGGGCCGAACCTCGGATACTTGACGCGAAGGGAGAACCTATAGCATCACGCGACGGAAATCCGCCAGAAGCTCAGCGATGTAGACGAGGAAGCGCGCGGCCCCCGCGCCGTCGACCACGCGATGGTCGTAGCTGACGCTGATCGGCAGCATCAAGCGCGGAACGAATGTTTTGCCGTCCCAGACCGGTTTCGTCGCGGCGCGCGTCGCGCCGAGGATCGCCACCTCGGGCGCGTTGACGATCTGCGTAAAGCCCGTGCCGCCGATCCCTCCGATCGACGAGATCGTAAAACTGCCGCCCTGCATCTGTGTAAGCGTCAGTTTGCCCTCGCGCGCCTTCCCGGCAAGCTCTTGGGCCTCGCGGGCGATCTCGATCAAGCCCTTGGCATCGGCATTCTTGATCACCGGTACGATGAGACCCCCGGGCGTGTCCGCGGCGAAGCCAATGTTGTAGTAGCGCTTCACGATGAGCTCGTTGCCGTCGAGCGAGGCGTTGAACTCCGGAAACCGCTGCAGCGCCGCGACCGACGCCCGGATCAGGAACGCGAGCATCGTCAGTTTGGGGCCGCCTGACTTCGTCTGTTCGGCGTTGACTTCGCTCCGCAATGCTTCAATCGACGTAACGTCGGCTTCGTCGTAGTTCGTGATGTGCGGAATCTGCACCCAATTGCGATGCAGATTCGGTCCGGAGAGCTTTTTGATTCGCGAGAGGGGAAGCCGCTCGACCTCTCCGTAGGGCGCGAAATCCAATTTCGGCCACGGCGGCATTCCGGGAAAGGCGGACGCCCCGCTGCCGCTCTGCAGCGCGCCCTTCACAAAGCTCTGCACGTCTTCGCGCGTTACGCGTCCATTTGGTCCGCTGCCGCGCAGTTGCTGCAATTCGACTCCGAGCTCGCGGGCAAAGCGCCGAACCGACGGTCCGGCATGAACGATGCCGCGAGCCGGTGGCGTCTGCGGCGCTTCGGCCTGCGGTGGCGGCTGTGGTCGTGCCGCCGGCGGCTCCGGCGACTTTGGAGCCGATGCTGCGGAACTGAGAATCAGGATCGGCGATCCCTTCGCGACCTTATCGCCAACTTTGACCTTGACATCTTGCACGACGCCGTCGGCCTCGGCCGGCACCTCCATCGACGCCTTTTCGCTTTCGAGCGTGATCAGCGATTGGTTTTTCTTGACGCGATCTCCGGGCTTGACGAGGACTTCGATCACCGGCACGTCGGTGAAATCCCCGATGTCTGGAACGCGAACTTCGATCGCTTCGCTTGGCGTCGCAGCGGCGGGAGTCTCTGGAGCGGCCGTTTTCGGGGCTTGCGGCGCCGCGGAACTGAGAACCAGTATCGGAGTACCCTTGCCGACTTTATCGCCGACTTTGACCTTGACGTCTTGGACGATGCCGTCGACCTCCGCCGGGACTTCCATCGACGCCTTTTCGCTTTCGAGCGTGATAAGCGAGTCGTTCTTCTTGACGCGATCGCCCGCTTTGACGAGCACCTCGATGACCGGCACGTCTTTGAAGTCCCCGATGTCGGGTACGCGCACCTCGATTGCGTCGCTCATTGTACCGATTACACCGTGATCGGATTGGGCTTGTTGGGATCGATCTCGTATTTCTGGAGCGCCTTCTGGACGGTAGCCGCAGGAATCGTTCCCTCGTCGGCGAGCGCCTGCAGTGCCGCGAGCGTGACGAAATGGCGGTCGACTTCGAAGAATTCGCGCAACTTTCGCCGGAAGTCGCTGCGTCCGTAACCGTCGGTGCCGAGTGCGACGTAACGCCGGCCCACGAAGGGATGAATTTGTTCGGCAAACGTTCGGATGTAGTCGGTGGCGGCGATGCCCGGCCCAGGCCGATCGCGCAGGCACTCCTCGACGTAAGAACGGCGCGGCGGCTCCTGCGGATGCAGCATGTTCCAGCGCCGCGCCGCGACGCCGTCGCGCTGGAGTTCGTTGAAGCTCGTCACGCTCCACACGTCCGCCTGCACGTTCCACTCGCCGGCAAGCAGGTCGGCCGCGGCTACGACTTCGCGAAGAATAGCGCCCGACCCAAAAAGCTGCACGCGCGGCCCGTTCTTCTCACGCTTGGTGCGAAGAACGCAACGAGATACATTCCGCGGAGAATTCCGTCGCGAGCGTCGGACGGCATCGCGGGATGTGCGTAGTTCTCGTTCATGAGCGTGATGTAGTAATACACGTCTTCTTGCTCGGAGTAGCATTCGACGCAGCCCGTCTTGGATGATGACGGCGAGCTCGTAGGAATAAGTCGGATCGTAACTGCGGCAGTTTGGAATGAAGGATGCCGCAACCTGACTGCTGCCGTCCTCGTGCTGCAATCCCTCACCGTTGAGCGTCGTTCGCCCTGACGTGGCGCCGAGTAAGAAACCGCGCGTTCGGCTGTCGCCGGCAGCCCACGTCAGATCGCCGACGCGCTGAAATCCGAACATCGAATAAAAGATGTAGAACGGAATCATCGGAAGGTCGTGATTCGAATACGAGGTTCCCGCGGCGATCCACGACGAGAGCGCGCCGGCTTCGTTGATGCCTTCCTGCAGGATCTGGCCCAGCTTGTCCTCGCGGTACCACATCAGCTGCTCGGCATCTTGCGGGTGGTAGAGCTGGCCGACCGACGAGTAGATGCCGAGCTGCCGGAACATGCCTTCCATGCCGAACGTGCGCGATTCGTCGGCGACGATCGGAACGACGCGCGGACCGATTTCGCGATCGCGCGCGATCGCATTGAGAATCCGAACGAAGGCCATGGTCGTTGAGATATGCCGGTCGCCCGTCGCCTTGCAACTGCGCGTCGAACGTGGAGAGTTCCGGAACGGCGAGCGACGCCGATTTCCTGCGTCGCTGTGGAACGCTTCCGAGCTCTGCGAGCCGCTCGCGCAGGTAGAGCATCTCCGGCGCCTCGTCGGCCGGCTTGTAAAACGGGATTGTATCGCCGGCAAGGGCTGCATCGGAAATCGGCAGCGCAAAGCGATCGCGAAAGACTCGCATCGCTTCGACTTCCATCTTCTTCGCCTGGTGCGCGATGTTCTGCGCTTCGCCGGCTTCGCCCATCCCGTAGCCCTTGATCGTCTTGGCGAGAACGACCGTCGGTTGGCCGCGATGCTCGAAGGCGGCCTTGTAGGCAGCGTAGACTTTGATCGAATCGTGGCCGCCGCGCTGCAGGTTCCAAATTTCGTCGTCGGTCCAATCCTCGACGAGCGATTTCGTTTCCGGATAGCGGCCGAAGAACTCGTCGCGCACGTACTTGCCGTTGCGCGATTTGAACGTTTGGTAGTCTCCGTCGACGCACTCGTTCATCAGCTGCGTGAGGCGGCCGCTCTTGTCGGCGGCGAGCAGAGGATCCCAGCGGCTTCCCCAGATCACCTTGATGACGTTCCAGCCGGCGCCCCTGAAGACGCCCTCGAGCTCTTGAATGATCTTGCCGTTTCCGCGCACCGGGCCGTCGAGCCGCTGCAGGTTGGCGTTGACCACCCAAATCAGGTTGTCGAGCTTTTCGCGCCCCGCCAGCGAGATGGCGCCGAGCGATTCGGGCTCGTCCATTTCGCCGTCACCGACGAACGTCCAAACCTTTCGTCCCGTCGTGTCGAGCAGACCGCGATCGTGCAGATAGCGCATGAAGCGCGCCTGATAGATGGACATGATCGGTCCGAGGCCCATCGAGACCGTCGGGAACTGCCAAAATTCCGGCATCAGCCATGGATGCGGATACGATGAAAGGCCCTTGCCGTCAACCTCCTGACGAAAATGTTCGAGCTGCTCTTCGGTGATGCGGCCTTCCAGAAAGGCGCGCGCGTAGACGCCGGGCGAGGAGTGCCCTTGGAAGAAAACGAGATCGCCACCAAACGTATCGCTCGGCGCGCGGAAAAAATGGTTGAAGCCGACGTCGTAGAGCGTCGCAGCGGATGCAAAGCTCGCGACGTGGCCGCCCAACTCGGAGCTGACCTTATTTGCACGCACGACCATCGCAAGCGCATTCCATCGAACGTAGTGCCGCAGGCGCGCTTCGAGCTCGCGGTCGCCCGGCATCGGCGGCTGACGGTCCGCCGGGATCGTATTGACGTACGGCGTCGTGCGCCCGAGCGAAACCTGAGCGCCGCTGCTCTGCGCCTCATCGACCAGACGCTCGATGAGCACGCGCGCTCTCTCGTTGCCCTCAACGGCAAGCACCCCGCGCATGGCGTCGAGCCACTCGCGGGTTTCTTGCGGATCGGGATCGGGAGCTACGAGCGCCATGTGCTCTCGCTCATTTGAGCCGCCATACGGCATCTCTTGCCAATGGACTCCTCCAATCGGTGGCTTGGCAGGTTCCATTGCAACGTGCTCGCTGCGTGGGAAGAGCGGCGCTGCTGGCGTAATCCATCCAAAAGCGGGAGCAAAAGGAGGCGCACGCGCGAAGGCGCGTCGTCGACGCTGAGAGGGCGAGTCCGAGACTCGCCGACCGCAAGCGACCTGATCCGGATAATGCCGGCGTAGGGAGGTAGGAATGAGGATGTACGTTGAGGGGTCCGACCCCTCGATTCGCGTACCGCGCCGCGCGATCGCGTTGACGGATGGAACCGTCCACACGCTCTACGACACGAGCGGGCCATACGGCGATGCGGAATACTCCATCGACATTCGCGGCGGGTTGCCGCCGCCGCGCGAGTCGTGGATCGTGGCGCGCGGCGACACCGTCGAACTCGAGCACCCGTCGTCGATCTACCGGCGCGGCCGAGATGCGATGCGTGAGCTCGACGGTTTGCGGTTTCCTGCGCCGCGCAGACCGCGGCGCGCGAAACCGGGAGCGAACGTGACGCAGATGCACTACGCGCGGCGCGGCGAGGTTACGCGCGAAATGGAGTTCGTCGCGCTGCGCGAGGGCGTCGAGCCGGAGTTCGTCCGCAACGAGCTCGCTCGCGGGCGTGCGATCCTGCCTTCGAACGTCAATCATCCCGAAAGCGAGCCGATGGTCATCGGACGGAACTTTTTGGTGAAGATCAACGCCAACATCGGCAACTCGGCGGTTAGCTCCTCGATCGACGAAGAGGTGGAGAAGATGACGTGGGCGACGCGCTGGGGCGCGGACACCGTGATGGATCTCTCCACCGGACGGAACATTCACGAAACGCGCGAGTGGATTCTGCGCAACTCGCCCGTGCCGATCGGCACGGTTCCGATCTATCAGGCGCTCGAGAAAGTCGACGGCAAAGCCGAAGAGCTGACGTGGGAGCTCTTCGCCGATACGCTGATCGAGCAGGCCGAGCAGGGCGTGGATTATTTCACGATCCATGCCGGCGTGCTGCTGCGCTACGTTCCGCTGACCGCGCAGAGGATTACCGGTATCGTCTCGCGCGGAGGCTCGATCTTAGCGAAGTGGTGTCTCGCTCATCACCGCGAGAACTTTCTCTACGAGCATTTCGAAGAGATCTGCGAGATCATGAAGGCATACGACGTGGCGTTCTCGCTCGGGGACGGCTTGCGTCCGGGCTGCACGGCCGACGCAAACGACGCGGCGCAGTTCGCGGAGCTCCAGACGCTCGGCGAGCTCACCGACATCGCGTGGAAGCACGACGTGCAGGTGATGATCGAAGGGCCCGGTCACGTGCCGATGCACATGATCGAGGAGAACGTGCGCAAACAGCTCGAGATCTGCAAAGAGGCGCCGTTCTATACGCTCGGCCCGCTCGTGACCGACGTCGCTCCGGGCTACGACCACATTACCAGCGCCATCGGCGCGGCGATGATCGGCTGGTTCGGCACGGCGATGCTCTGCTACGTCACGCCCAAAGAACATCTGGGGCTGCCCAATAAAAAGGACGTCAAAGACGGAGTCATCGCCTATAAGATCGCCGCGCACGCTGCCGACCTCGCGAAGGGGCACCGCGGCGCGGCGCATTGGGACGACGTGCTCTCGAGGGCGCGCTTCGAGTTCCGTTGGGAAGATCAGTTCAACCTTTCGCTCGATCCCGAAACTGCGCGCGACTTTCACGACGAGACGCTGCCCGCTCCGGGCGCGAAGATCGCGCATTTCTGCTCGATGTGCGGCCCGCACTTTTGTTCGATGAAGATCACGCAAGAGGTTCGCGAGTACGCCGAACGCGGCATGGCCGAAAAGTCGCGCGAGTTCGCGGAAGCGGGTGGCGAGGTCTACGTCCCGGTCGCACCGTGAGGGCTTGCGCGGTGCTCTTCGACCGCGACGAAACGATCGTGGTCGACGTGCCGTTCAACGGCGATCCTCAGCGCGTCGAGCCCGCGCCGAATGCGCGCGCGCTGCTCGACCGTCTACGAGCGGCGGGGCTGCCGGTCGCGGTGGTGAGCAATCAAAGCGGGATCGGGCGCGGACTCGTCACAGCGGAGGCCGTCGACGCCGTCAATCGCCGTGTCGAGGAGCTGCTCGGGCCGTTCGCCGGATTCTTCGTCTGTCCGCATGCGGTCGAGGAAGCGTGCGAGTGCCGGAAGCCCAAGCCAAAGCTGATTCTCGATGCGGCGCGCGCGCTCGGTGTACCGCCGGCCTGCTGCGTGGTCGTCGGCGACCGGGAGAGCGACGTCGAGGCCGCGCGCAACGCCGGCGCGATGCCGCTCAAGATTGCCGGGCCTCACGAACTCGAGAAGGCAGTCGAAGCGATCCTTCGACTCGGGTAAACTTACTGCCGGGCGGTCGCGTCGAGCCAGTAGTCGACGTCGAGACCATGCGCCCCCGCAACCGCGTAAGCGGCCGCGGGCAGGTGGATGCTCTTCGCGAGATATTCCCACGTGCTAAGCACGCGGACCACGTAGGCCTCCGTTTCGTCATATGGCGGGATGCCGCCGTACTCCGTGACCGCCTTCGGCCCCGCGTTATAGGCGGCGAAGACGAGGCTGTAGTGTTTTGAGCCGAATCGCTGCTCGAGTCCCCGAAGGTAGCGCGCCGCGCCCGAGAGATTCTGCCGAGGATCCCGCGGATTCACTCCCAGCAGCGCTGCCGTGCCCGGCATCAGCTGCCCGAGGCCGATGGCTCCTGCCGACGACAACGCATGCGTGTGCCACCTCGATTCGACCGTTACGATCGCAACCAGCATGTTCGCATCGATGCGCCATCGCTCGGCATTGACGAGCACGCGCCGCGCGAGGTCGCGGCTCTGCCAGCCAGGCATTTGCGGATTGATATGGCGGAGCACCGTCGAGTAGACGGCGATTGCGGCCGGCGTCGCCGGCACGACACGATGGTAAGCTCGTGCGGGGGCAACGGTAAAAAGCAGCAACCCACATGCGAAAGCGGTTCCAGCCAGGAGGCTGGGGATGGTCTTACGCATATGGGGCCGGTGGGTTCGCGCCTGACCTCGGAGCCGCCTTCCGCGGGCGGATCGGTCGAGCGCCGGAGATATCGAAACCGGGCGCTTGCGATCGTGTTCATCCTGTTTGGCGTCATGTGCGGCATGATCGCTTGGTCGCAGTGGTACGCGATCCACGTCAACGTCCCGATGTATCGAGCCCAACACGCAAGCACCGCATCGCACTGACGCGGCGCTTTGATGTTTCTTTGACTGTTACAGCGCAGGAGTTGCGTTACCCGGGCCGCTAGAGCATGGTGAGGAGGTCTGGAGTTGATCTCGCAAGCGTTGCTACTCGCGTTGCTTTCTACCACCGGTCCGGTGGCGCTCGTCTCGCCCTCACCCTTGCCGCCGAAATCGGTGACGACGCCGTCGCCCTCTCCGTCCCCGAGTCCGGGGCCCGCGTTTGCAAACATGAGTTGGCGCGAGATCGGTCCGGCCGCGGCGGGCGGACGCGTCGCGGCGGTCGCCGGTTCGGCAGCCGATCCGAAGCTTTACTATTTCGGCGCCGCGGGCGGCGGCGTTTGGCGATCCGAGAATAGCGGTCAAACCTGGGATCCGGTTTTCGACAAGGAGGATGTCGCCTCGATCGGTGCCGTGACGATCGATCCAAACGATTCAAAGACCGTCTGGGTCGGAACCGGAGAAGCGAATCCCCGGAACGACGTCAGCTACGGCGACGGCGTCTACAAGAGCACGGACGGCGGCGACACGTGGACCAAGAGCGGTCTCCAGGGCACCAAGTATATCTGCCGCATCCTCGTCGATCCCCGCAACCCCAACCACGTCATCGTCGGCGCACTCGGCGATGCCTTTAGCGACAGCTCGGATCGCGGCGTGTACGTGACCGACGATGGCGGCAGAACGTGGAAACAAACGCTCTACGTGGGCCCGGAAAGCGGCGCCTCCGATCTCGCGATGGACGCGCAGAATCCAAACGTTCTGTATGCCGGCATCTGGAAATTTCAGCGTCGGCCCTGGACGTTCGTCAGCGGCGGCATCGAGGACGGGCTTTACAAATCGACCGACGGCGGCGAAAGCTGGACCAAGCTGCAGGGGCACGGCCTTCCCGCAATGCCGATGGGGCGCATCGGCATTGCGGTCGCGCCGAGCAACGGCAACCGCGTCTACGCCGTGATCGAGTCGAAGGAGGGCGTGCTCTGGCGATCCGACGACGGCGGCGCCAATTGGCAAATGGTCAGCGACGATTCGATGGTGGACGCGCGTCCGTTCTACTTTTCGCATATTGCGGTCGACCCAAAGAATCCCGACCGCGTTTACGCGGTCTCCTTTCAGCTGATGCTGAGCACCAACGCCGGCAAATCGTTTAAAGCCGTCGCAAGCGGCGTACACGTGGACTACCACGCGATTTGGATCGCTCCGAACGACCCGTCTCGCATCGTCGTGGGCGAGGACGGCGGATACGCGCTCACGCTCGACGGCGGCGACAACTGGTTCTTTTCGCAGAACGTGCCCATCGGTCAAGTCTACCGCGTCGGGCTCGGCACGGATAATCCCTATACCGTTTGCGCCGGTTTGCAAGACAACAACGGCTGGTGTGGTCCCTCGAACTCGCTCGATCCGTCGGGAATCCAGAACAAGCACTGGATCGTGACCGTCGGCGGCGACGGCACGTGGAACGTTCCGGAACCCGACGATCCCAACTGGATTTGGTCGGACGCACAAGACGGTGCGCTGGCCATCTACAATCGAGTCACCCAAGATCAGTGGTCGGGAGCGCCGTACATTCAATTGGGTAAGGAATCGTGGGAGCTCGCGACGAGCAGGTATCGCTTTAACTGGGAATCGCCGATCGCATTCGCGCCGTGGCGGGGCGCCGGGAATAAGGTCATTGGCTGGTACGGCGGCAACGTCGTCTTCCAAACCGTCGATCGCGGGCACACGTGGACTGCAATCAGTCCCGATCTGACGCGCAACCTGAAGTCGCATCAGAATCCCGCGGGCGGTCCGATTACCAACGACGTTTCGGGCGCCGAGTACAGCGACACGATTCTCGATATCGAAGGCTCGGTGATGCGGCGGGGCGAGATTTGGGTTGGAACGGACGACGGCCTCGTCCAGCTCACACGCGACGGCGGAAAGCACTGGGCGAACGTCACGCCGCCGGGAGCGCCGCAGTTCGGCCGCTTCGAAACGGTAGCGCCCTCGACGCTAATGGACGGCACGGCCTATGCGATCGACGACGGGCACGAAGTGGGCGATGCCGCGCCCTACGTCTTCGTAACCCGCGATTTCGGCAAACATTGGACCAAGATCGTCAACGGATTACCCTCGGATCAGTGGGCCCGCTCCATTCGGCCCGATATTCGCAATCGCGATCTCGTCTATCTTGGAACGGAAGAAGGTATCTGGATCTCCTTTGACGCCGGCGCACATTGGCAAGCGTTCAAGAACGATTTGCCGAGCGTCTCGGTGCACGACATACGCATGCAGCCGCAGTACGACGATCTCGTGATCGCGACGCACGGCCGCGCCGTCTATATCATGGACGACGTGCGGCCGGTCCAAGATCTGCCGCAGGCAATCGCGCATGGTACGTGGCTCTTTACGCCCCGCACCGGCTACGAATGGTCGCTGCACCAAAACGACGAAGAAACCTACACCTTCTTCGCCGCCGACAATCCGCCGTTCGGCGTGACGGTCACCTTCTACCAGAAGGAGGCGCAGAAGAGCGCCCCGGTGCTCGAGATTCTCGATGCGAACGGCCGCGTAATCCGCAGCGTATCGGGAACGCATCAAGTCGGAGGCAAAGATGAGCCCTATATTTCCAATAAGGTTGGATTGAACCGCTACACATGGGATTTCACCGTCAACGGTCCCGTGAAGTGGAACGGCGCGAAGGGCGACTTCGCAAACCCCGAGACTGGGCCGGGCGTGGTGCCGGGGGCCTACTCCGCGCGCATGACGCTCTCGGGGCGCACGTACGTGCGGCACTTCGACGTCGAACCCGATTCCCGCTCGCGCTTCACGCAAGCCGACTACCGGCGAAGCTTCGAAGAGTCAATGCGCCAAATGGCGCACCTGTCGCAGGTCGACACGATGCTCAACAATCTCGACGACCTCAAGAAGGCGACCGACGCGGCGCTGACCGCGGCGAAGAAGGCGAATAACGCCGACTTGACGTCCAAACTCGAGGCGGTGTCAAAGACGCGAGGAGCGCTCTCCGATTCGCTGGGGGTGAATACTCGAGGCGAGGGTACCGAGGACGAGACAAAATTGCGCGATGACGTTCTGGGTGCGTTTCAAAACGCGCAGGGCCTTATCACGCCGCCGGTTACGGATTTTCTGTCGCGAGTCGACGCCGAGTACCGCGACGGCATCGCGCGCTACAATGCGTTCGTGACCGGTGTGCTACCGGGAATCGATGCCGCGCTGCGGCAGGCCGGCATGAAGAGCCTGCCGCCCGTCAAACCCATCTCCGCTACATGATGCTCGTTTCGACGGTGCTCCTCGCGGCCGCAGCGTACGCGAACCTGTCGTGGCGCTCGATCGGGCCCACGATCGCCGGCGGCCGGGTCGCAGCCGTGGCGGGAACGGCGCAGGACGACCAGCTTTACTATCTCGGGGCGGCGGGCGGCGGCGTGTGGAAATCGAGCAACGGGGGCGCGACCTGGGAGCCGGTCTTCGAAAAGGAACCCGTCGCCGCGATCGGTGCCGTCGCGATCGATCCGACCAACGAGCGCATCGTGTGGGCCGGAACCGGTGAGGCGAATCCCCGCAACGACGTCAGCTACGGAGACGGCGTCTACAAGTCGACCGACGGTGCCAAGACTTGGACCCGGGTCGGACTCGCCGGAGTTTGGAGCATCTCGCGAATAGCGATCGATCCTGCCAATCCGCGGCACGTTGTCGTCGGCGCGTTCGGTGATCCATTCAAAGATTCGCCGGATCGCGGCGTCTACGTTACCTTCGACGGCGGGCAGACGTGGATCAAATCGCTCTACCTCACGCCATCGAGCGGTGCCAGCGACGTTGCGATGGATCCAAAGGATCCCAACGTCGTCTACGCGGGCATGTGGCATTTTCGCCGTCTGCCGTGGACCTTTACCAGCGGCGGTCCTGACGGCGGGCTGTACAAGTCGACCGACGGTGGCCGCACCTGGAAAAAGCTCACTGGCAACGGGCTTCCGCCCGGATATACCGGCCGAATCGGATTGGCCATTGCGCCCAGCCGGCCGAATAGAGTCTTCGCTTTGATCGAAGCGAAGGGCGGCATCCTCTGGCGCTCCGACGATGCCGGGGCGCATTGGGCGATGGTAAGCAGCGACACGCTCGTCGATCAGCGTCCCTTTTACTTCACGCATATCGCCGTCGACCCGCGCAATCCCAATCACGTCTATGGCGTTTCCGAGATGCTCTCCGAAAGCAGCGATGGCGGAAGAAAGTTTCACGAGATCGCCAAAGGCGTGCACGTCGACTATCATGCCATTTGGATCGATCCCACGAACCCCAAGCGGATCATCGTCGGTGAAGACGGTGGATACGCGCTGACGACCGATCTCGAGCATTGGTCGTTCTCGCGGAATCTCACGATCGGTCAGATCTACCACGTCGGCCTCTCCGACGAGAACCCCTACCGCGTTTGCGCCGCGTTTCAGGACAACGGCGGCTTCTGCGGACCGGAAAACTCGCTCGACAACGAAGGCATTCTCGATCGTCATTGGATCGACGTCGTCGGCGGCGACGGCGTTTGGACCGTTCCCGATCCGGTCGATCCGCGGTACGTCTGGGGCGATTTAGAGGACGGTGCGCTCACCATCTTCGACCGGACGACGGAAGTCAGCCGCTTTATCCGTCCGTACGACGCCTTTCCCGGGAGTTTCCTTGGACCGTTCGATTTGAGCAGCGTACCGTATCGCTTCAATTGGGATTCACCGATCGCGTTTGCGCCATGGGACGGACACGTCGGCTGGTTTGGCGGGAACGTCGTCTTTCAATCGACCGATCGCGGCCAGACGTGGAGTGCGATAAGCCCCGACCTGACGCGCAACCTCAAGTCGCATCAAACTCCATCGGGCGGCCCGCTGGCGAAGGACGTCTCCGGCGCCGAGTACTCCGACACGATCCTCGATATCGAAGGGTCATCGATCGACCGCGGCGAGATTTGGGTCGGTACCGACGACGGGTACGTGCAGATGCGTCCTTCGACAAGCTCGGGCCAGGCTCTCGAGTGGCGCAACGTCACGCCGCCGGGCACGCCCGAGTATGCGCGCATCGAAACGGCCGCACCATCGCCGCTGATTTCCGGCACGGCCTATGTGGTTGCCGACAATCATCGGATGGGGGATTACGCGCCATACGTCTACGTGACGCACGATTACGGCGCGAGCTGGACGGCCATCGTCAATGGGCTGCCCGCAGATCAGTACGTGCGCACGATACGCCCCGACACGCGTAATCCGTATCTGCTCTATGCCGGAACCGAGAGCGGCATGTGGATCTCGTTCGACGCGGGCGCCCACTGGCAAGACTTTCGCCTCAATCTTCCCGCAGTCTCGGTGCGCGACATTCGCATCCAAACGCAATTCAACGATCTCGTCGTGGCAACGCACGGCCGTGATGCCTGGATCCTCGACGATCTCGGCTCGATTCAGCAGCTCGGTAGCGCGCAACGCGCCGGCGTCATGCTCTTCGCGCCGCGCGCGGCATACGAATATCACTATCATTCGAACGATCTCGGCATCTACACGCGCTTCGCCGGGGAGAATCCGCCGAAGGGCGCAATCGTCGACTTCTATCAGAGCGCGCCGCAGAAAGTCGCGCCGACGCTGCAGGTTTTTGATGCCGGCGGTCGCGCCGTCCGGACCGTCAAAGGCACGCACAAAGTCAAGGGCAAGGACGAACCGTACGTTTCGAACAAGGCCGGCATCAATCGTTACGTTTGGGATTTCACCGAAGACGCGCCCACCAAGTGGTACGGTGCCGCGAAGGAGGATTACCAAGGGCCGAAGACCGGGCCGGCCGTCGTACCGGGGACGTACACCCTTGCGCTCACGCTCGGCGGCGCGACGCTGCAGCAGACCGTTCTCGTAAAACCCGACCCGCGCGACGAATGGACGACGGCAGAGTATCAAGTCGGCTACGCATACGCGCTCAAGTACTCGATCGTCTACGGCAAGATCGACGAAGCGCTCAATAATCTCGATGCCATTAAGAAATCGTTGGCAACGGCGGACGCGGCCGTGAAGGACGATCCATCGCTGAGAGCAGCGATCGCCGCCGCACAACAGCGCCGGCAGCCGGTCTTCGCCGCCTTCACCGCCGATTACAAGAACGACGAGGACTCCATTCAGCGGCCCGGTTCGCTGCGCGAGTCCGTTCCACGCACCGGCTTCGGCGGTCCGCAACTTCCGCCGACCGCGGCGCAGCTCGATTATGCCAAGCGTTTCGACGCAGCCTATGCCGCGGCGATGGCCGGATACGACGAGTACGTGAGCTCGCTGGGGCCGCTGCAAGCGGCACTGAAAAAAGCCGGCATCAAGGCCCTCGACGGTACCAATCCGCTGACGCCCTGAGCGCTATTCGTAGTCGGGTGCGAAGTAATCGTCTCTAGACTGGTGCATGAAGAACTTCGGCGGCAGCGGCGCGTCGATTTTTACGAACCGCCGTGGCCTCTGTGAGAAGTCGAGACAATCGACCGCAGGTGATGTCGCGCGTCTGTCGGCCGGCGCGAGTTGATCGAGGCCGTACAGATCTTCGGCAAAACGCAGTACGCTCGCGGTTTCGTACTGCACGTGCGAAACGTAGTTTTGTTTGGCGTACCGTGAGATAACCAGCAGCGGAACGCGAAACCCCAAACTGTCCCCCAATCGTCCCACTGCACGAAAATCACGGTCGAGTCCCAAAACTTGCTCTTGCCGACCGTATTGACGAGCGCCGAGACCCACGACGGCCCGTAGCCGCCGGGACAATTCACGTGATCGGAGTCGTCGCAGACCGGCGTGATCCAGGTGAAGTTGGCGAGTTTCCCGGCGCGCACGTCGGTAATGAACTTCCAATTCGGCGAGATCACGTCTTTCTTCCAATCGGGTCCATAACGAATGTGGCGAACGGCCATGTAGCCGGACCACTCTGCTCCGGCGTCGCTCGAGGCGCTCCCATACGTGGCGGCGTAGAAGCGCCAGGAAAGTTTCGCCTTGTCGAGCTCGTCGCCGAGCGTCTGATAGTCGTAGCAGGGTTTGATTTTCCGGCCGTCCGGATTACGGTCGACGGTTATGGTTGAGACTTTATCGTACCGGGATGCGCCGCATCCCCATTGGCCCGCCGGCAAATCGACGCTCCAATCCGCTTGCGCGGCGATGATGTACTGATGCGCGACAAAGCTCTCATCGAGCTGCGACTGGAACATCCTGTCGGCCAAGACCCACTCGTGCGCCATGTCGAAGTACGGTTTCGACTCACGGTGCGGCACGAAGACGTACTCTGGATTGACTGGGCCGCCCCAATCACCTTCCTTGTTGAATCCGTTCATCCGGCACTTCGTTCCGGGCAGTTTTCCGGTTCCGTTGCACGCGGCGAACATGGCTTGCGCCGAGTGGTCGATGTCATATGCCCGACCGAGGGTAAAAGGCTGCAGCGTAATCGTCTTGCCGTGCGAATCTTTGCCGCTGGAAACGGTGTCGGCACCCGGATAGCCCTGGAACAAGTTGTCGAAGCTGCGGTTCTCTTGCACGATGTAGACGACGTGCGTGATCTTGCCGGCGCCGGTAGCGTTGAGCGTCCGCAGTGCGGTGGCGCTTTGCATGTACGGTAAGGACGACTGCGAACCAACGGAGCAACCCGCGAACGTGAATGCAAGCATGCAGTACGCCGCAACTCGCGCAGTGGCAAAGCGCTTCATTGACGCGGCACTATGCCGCGGGCGAGCGGCGTTCCTCCCGCTGCGCGCTTACGCGAACACGCGCTTCAGAAAAGCCTCGTGCCGGTACGACGAGCTCTTGCCGAAATGCACGATCGCAACGTCGAGTGAGGGTACGAGGTAGAGCGCTTGCCCTGCCGAGCCGCTCGCGTAGACGAGATCGGCAGACGCGCCGCGCCCGTCGAGCCACCATCCCAGACCGTACCGAGCGTTTGCAGCCGAGCCCTCGAAGCAAGGCGCCAGCGCCGCACGGTGGGCGTTAACGAAGCGGCCGTACGTGAGCCAGTCGCCTGCGCAGAGCGACGCGCCGGTCGGCAACGGATGCGTGCCGTCGCGCAGACTTCGCCAACTCGCGACTCGCACGCGTGCCGGATCCAAAACGCGTTGGCGCAAGTACTCGTGCGGCGTCAGCTTTTGCGTCGCGAGTTTCCGCACCAGCACGGCGCCGAAGACTTGCAGCGGAATGCCCCCGTAGGTGAACCGCGCACCCGGTTCGTCGCGCAGCGGCATCTCGAGCGCGCGATCGTACGTCGGAACGCTCGCGCCCAAACCACCGAAGCCGAAGCCCGCCGTGAGCGAGAGCAGCATCCGAATCGTGACGCGTCGCTTCCACACGTCGTCGCGCCATGAAGCGATCGTTTCGGCGACGGGTTCGTCGAGCGCGAGCAACCCGTCCGCGCTTGCATAGCATGCAACGACGCCCCAAAAGCTCTTCGTTCCGCTGAAGAGCGGGTGGGGCGTGTCGCGATCGAAGGCGTCGCCATACTCCCGCGCGAGCACTTCGTCGCCTCGCGTAACGACGAGCGCGTGCAGCCCATGATTTCGTGCATAGGCAAACGCGGCCGACAGGTCCGCCGCGAGCTCCATGGAGGAGCGTTCGGTCACGCGTTGCAAAAGCGCCTGCATGCGGGCATACGTTCTTTTGGTTGCATCGGTTGCGGCGCTGGGCGGATTGCTCTTCGGATACGACACCGGCGTTATTTCCGGTGCGATCCTGTTCATTACGAAGGACTTCGACCTCGCTACGCGGCTGCAGGCGTTCACGATCAGCGTCGTCCTTATCGGCTGCATGGCCGGGGCGGTCGTCGCGGGCGGCGCTGCGGACCGCATCGGGCGCCGGACGACGCTGCTGGTGGCCGGCGTTACTTTTTTTGTAGGCGCGATCGTTTCGGCCTTGACGCCGAACGAGTCGATTCTGCTTGTCGGCCGCTTTATCGTCGGCATCGGAATCGGGTTCAGCTCCGTCGTCGCCCCGCTCTACATATCCGAGGTAGCGCCGGCAGCGACCCGCGGGGCGCTCGTTTCGCTCTACCAGTTTGCGATCACCATCGGTATCTTAGCGGCCTACCTCATCGATTACGCGCTGGCCGCCGGCGGGCAGTGGCGCTGGATGCTGGGATTGGCGGTCGTGCCATCGCTGATTCTGATCGGCGGAATGGTTGCGATGCCGGAGAGCCCGCGGTATCTCTTTAGGATCGCCCTCGGCGTCCGGGCGCGCGACGTACTGCATCGCATCTACGCCCAGGACGGCGAAAGCGCGCGCGAGGAGCAATCGATTCTCGAAAGCCTGCGCATCAAGAGTGCGGGCTTCGAAGCCTTTAAGCAGCCCGCAATCCGTCTGGCGCTGTTCATCGGCGTCTCGCTCGCCGTGCTGCAGCAGATCACCGGCATCAATACCGTGATCTATTATGGCCCGCAGATATTTCAGATGGCGGGGATCACGTCAGCCTCGGCTTCGATTCTCGCCCAAACACTGGTTGGCGCGGTCAACTGCGGCATGACTCTGGTCGCGATCTTTTTCGTCGATCGCATCGGGCGCAAACCGCTACTGTACGCTGGTCTGACTGGAATGTTCGTTGCGCTCGCAGCTTTGGCGTTTTCCTTCGCGCAGCCGCACCTTTCGGGCTCGCTCGGCGCGATCGCGCTCACGAGCATGATGGTCTACGTCGGCTGCTTTGCATTCAGCCTCGGGCCGATCGTCTGGCTGCTCATCTCGGAAATCTTCCCACTCCAGGTGCGCGGTCTCGGCATGTCGCTTTCGACGCTCGCCAACTGGATCGGAAACTTTCTCGTCTCGCAATTCTTTCTCACCATGGTCGAACGACTTGGGCGCCCGCTGACGTTTGGAATCTATGCGTTGCTCTGCATCGTGACGATATTCTTCGTCCGCTCGATGGTGCCGGAGACGAAGCAGGAGTTGCTGGAACGAATTCGCGTTGCTCCAACTTAGCGTCGTCATTCCCGTCTACGATAACTGGTGGCTGACGGCGCGCTGCTTGCGCGAACTCGACCGCCTGCGCGACGGCAGCCTGGTCTCCTTCGAGACGATCGTCGTCGATAATGCTTCAAGCGACGAAACGCCGCGGGAGGTGGCGAGTTTTCCTTGGGTGCGCTACCTGCGCCACGACGTCAATCGCAACTTCGCCGGCGCTTGCAACGCCGGCGTACGGTTAGCAGAAGCACCGCTGACGCTCCTGCTCAACAACGACGCCTATCCGCTCGGCGATGCGTTCACGCCGCTCGTTCGCGTCTTCGACCGCCACGAGATCGCGATCGCCGGCGGCGCCCTGTTTTTTGAAGACGGCGTGACGCAAGCCGCCGGGCTCGTGGTATTGCCCAACGCGCATTGGCACTACTTCTGGCGAAATCTTAGCCGCACGTCCACATGCGGTAAATCAATCACGCGACGCACTCGCGGTCTCAGGCGCAGCGATGACCGTTCGTACAGAGTGGTTTCTCGAAAACGGGGGCTTCGACGAATCGTTCGTCAATGGATTCGAGGATGTTGATCTCTGCATGCGCGCGCGCGAGCAGGGGCGCGCGATCGCCTACGTTGCGAACGCCCGCTTCGTTCACTACGAGGCGGCCTCCGCCGGCCGATTCGATCGCGAAGCGGAGAACGAGCGACGCTTCTATCGGCGCTGGTCGGCGCTCATGGAAACGTTGCCGCGGACCGCGCGCGGCGACGTTGGCGCTATTGCAGTGCAGAGCGGCTCAGGCGAAGATCCGCTACTGGCGGCGGCGCGCGATGATCTCGAGGGCGCGCTGCACGCTTTCGGTCATCCGATCGTGCGTGGCAGCGTTGCGCCTTGGCACCGCATCGACCGTCGCTTTCGCCGAGCGGCGACGCTGTCATGGTTTTCTGACGACTTTACGGAGCCAGCAGTCGCAGTATACCGCCCCGCAAGTTACCTGGCAATGATGCGGACGTACGGCGCGGCGAGGGAATATTCGCGGTGGCTCCCGTGCGCAGCGACTGAGCGCGTCGCAAATCTCGGCCTGCGTCGCTCTGACGATCCTGCTTGCACCACGATAGGTATAGTCGGGAGCGACGAAGACGTCCGTGCCGTACAGCTTTCGCGGCGTTATCCGACTGTGCGGATTACGCCTCAGATGTTGCTCGGCGACGGCAGCGCCGAGCTCGCATGTGTCCTCCATTTGGACCTAAGTGACAGCAGTGGTTTTGGAAACGTGCTTCTTGCGCAAGCCGGCCTGCCGTCAGTCGTGCTAGAAACGAGGGGCCTGCGTAAACTCTTTCCATCCGACGTGGCGGTGACGATCCAGCGCGGTTCTCGAGGTGGGATAATCGCGGACGCAGTTGCGCGCTTTGCGGGCGACGTCGGTCTGCGAGAGCGGTACGGCCGTTTGCTCGCGTCCGATTCGCAGCGGCGCTTCTCACCCCGTCGAAGCGCGATTCGCGTCGTCGATTTGCTTTGCGCCGCACGCTTCGGCTTGGAACGGCCCTATTCGGGCGGACCGTAGCCGCCGCCGCCCGGCGTCTGAATCGTCAGCACGTCGCCGGGTTCGAGCGGCAGGCTTACCTTCGCGCCAACCGGCGTCTCGCTACCGCGCCGCGTCAAAACATGACGTCCGCATGCGCCGGCGTCACCGCCGTGCGCGCCCGGCGGCTTTCGGGTGTGACGGTCGGCGAGCAGCGTCGCGTGCGCCGACCCTTCCACGAGCTCGATCGCACGAACCAATCCGTTCCCGCCGCGATAGCGTCCCGCGCCGCCCGTGCCCTCAGCTATCTCGTAGCGCACGACGCGCAACGGATACTCGCGTTCGATCGCTTCGATTGGCGTGTTCAGCGTATTGGTCATGTGAACGTGGATTGCATCGATGCCGTCTTTTGTGGGACGGGCGCCCATCCCGCAGCCGTTCGTTTCGTAGAATGCCCACGTTCTGCCGTCGTTACGAGTTCCCCCGAGCATGACATTGCTCATGGTCCCGCCGCTGCAGGCCGGGACGCGTTCTGGCGCAGCTTGCGCCAAGGCTTGCAAGACGACGTCCGCATTGCGCATGCTCGTCTCGACGTTTCCGCCCGAAACCGGCGCCGGCCGGCGCGGGTTGAGAAGGCACCCTTCCGGCACGTCAACCTCGACCGGACGGAAGCATCCTTCGTTCATGGGAATCGTCGGATCGGTGACCGCGCGCAATGCATAGTGAACGCCCGAGAGCGTGACGCCGAGCACGGCGTTGAGCGGAAAGCCGACCTGGTCCGAGGTGCCGGTGTAATCGAGGCGAGCGCACCCGTCGCGCAACTCCAGACTCAGCGCGATGAGGATTTGGGGATCGCCGGAAAGATCTTCGAGATAATCGGCTGCTTCGAAGCGGCCCTCGCCGATGATCCCGAAGCGCGGCGCGCATGCGACGCTCGCTGTCGTCGAGCGCTCGCGCGAACGCCGCCTCGAGCGTTTCGAAGCCGTAGCGGTCACTCAGTTCGCGCAGACGGCGTTCGCCGGCGTAGTTGCCGGCAACTTGCGCGCGCAAATCGCCGCTGCGAGCCTCCGGCGTGCGCGAGTTCGCGCGAAACAGCGCGACGATTTCATCGACGACGCGATTCCCTTCCACGATGCGCACCGGGGGAACGACGAATCCTTCGGCGTAGAGATCGGCGGCATCGCAGGGCATCGAGCCCGGCACGGACCCGCCGACGTCGGCGTGGTGCGCTTTGTTCGCGGCGTAGCCGACGAGCCTGCCCTCGTCGAAGATCGGCCGTACGAGGGTGACGTCGTTGAGATGCGTCCCGGTGATATAGGGATCGTTCGCGATCCACATCTCGCCTTCGCGCGTGCCGCCGTGCTCTCGCTCGACGATTTCGAGCATCCGCTTCAGTCCCCACGGCAGCGATCCGAGATGAACTGGTATGTGTTCGGCCTGCGCGATCAAACGCCCGAAGCGGTCGAACAGCGCGCACGAGTGATCGAGACGTTCTTTGATGTTCGGCGAATATGCGGCGTTGCGCACCGCGATGCCCATCTCTTCGGCCGCGTAGACCAGGGCGTTCTTGATCACCTCGATCGTGATGAGATCGGTCATGACGTTTTCGCAGCTCGCTGCAGCACGAGAAAATCTTCCTCGACGCCGGCCGACCAGTCCGGCGCGATATATGCCGTGCTGTCGTAGCCTTCGACGATCGCCGGGCCATCGACGCGCGTGCCCGGCGTCAACCCGTCACGTTCAAAGACGGAGACCTCGACGAAGGCATCGTCGAGCCAGAGCGTCCGGCGCCCGTCGATAGGCTGAGGATGACGCGGAGGTTTCGTTCTCCGCCTGCCGTACGCGGGAGAGTCGAAGCTTGGCACGCTTCCATGCGCCGTCGAACGCGCATTAATGACTTCGACGATCTCGTCCGGCACGTCGTAACCATAACGCGCGCGGTGCGCTGCGTGAAAGCGCCGTTCGACGACACGCGGCGATCGATCGTACGCGATCGTCATCTCGAAGCTCTGTCCGCGATAGCGTGCATCGTACTCGCGCCGGAAGGCGATCGTTGCGGGCTCTGCGCCTTGCTCGATAAGCGCCGTACGCGCACGCTCCTCGCTGGCAGCAAACGTTGTCTCGACCATCTCGGCGTCGATCTCGCCTGCGCAACGCAATACCGATCGAACGTCGTTCACGTGAAGTTCCGCCGCGAGCAGGCCGAAGGCGGAGAAAAGCCCAGGATGCGACGGAATGACGGACGCGCGTGATGTTCAGCTCGTCGGCGAGCGCGCAAGCGTGCAGCGGGCCCCCGCCGCCGTACGCGACGAGCGTAAAGTCGCGCGGATCGAGGCCGCGTTCGACCGTGACGATGCGCAGCACTTTGGCCATCGCGCTCTCGATGAGGGTGACGATTCCGGCCGCGGTCGCTTCAACGCTCAGGCCGAGAGTACGTGCCAACGCTTCGACGGCGCGGCGCGCGCGCGTCGCGTCGATCGGGAAGGCGCCACCGAGCAGATGTTGCGGATTCAAACGTCCCAGCACGACGTTCGCGTCGGTGACCGTGGCGCGATCCGATCTTCCGTAGCATGCCGGTCCCGGATTGGCCCCGGCCGAGAGCGGCCCGACGCGCAAGGAGCCGGCATCGTCAATCCACGCGATCGTGCCGCCGCCGGCGCTCACTTCGGCCAGATCGACAAACGGAAAGCGAACCGGATAGCCGCTGCCTTTCACCGCGCGTCCGCTGTGCGTTCTGCCGGCGGCCTCGAACTCGCCGGCGACTTGCGCGACGCCGTCGACGATCGCGCCCGCTTTTGCAGTCGTTCCACCCATATCAAAGGAGAGCAGCCGCGCAGCGCCGGTGCGCCGTGCGAGCGCGGCCGTCGCGATCGCCCCGCTGGCGGGGCCGCTTTCGAGGATTGCCGCCGGCCGCGCGAGGATCTGCTGCGCGGCGGCCATGCCGCCGTCGCTGCGCATCACGTACAGCGGCGCTTCGAGGCGGCGTTGCGCAAGGTCGCGGACGAGCCGTTCGAGATAACGCTCGACGATCGGTGCGAGCACGGCGTTGACGACGGTTGTCGAGCAGCGTTCGTACTCGCGATACGCCGGATCGACCTCGGAGGAGCACGTAACGCGGAGGCGCGGAAGCGCCGCGGCAAGCGCATCGGCGAGGCGACGCTCGTGCACGTCGTTGACATAAGCGTGCAGCAAGCAGATCGCCGCGGCGGCAACGCCGCGTTCTCGCAGCCGCTCGCAAACGCGCGCAATCGCCTCGTCGTCGAGCGGAACGAGCACGTCTCCGCGGTAATCGATGCGCTCGCGAACGGTCAGGCGATCTTCGCGCGCGACCAACGGCCGGGGACGCTCGACGAACAAGTTGTAGACTTCGCTGCGGTTCTGGCGTCCGATCTCGATGACGTCGCGAAATCCCGCCGTCGTCACGAGCGCGACGCGCGGAAGCTCGAGTCCGAGCTGTCCGAGCAGCGCGTTGGTCGCGATCGTCGTGGAGTGCGCGAGAAACTCGACCGCCGGCGGCGACTCGTACCGGCTCAAGAGCGCCGCGAGGGAGTCGATCACGGCGAGATGCGGCTCCTTCGGCGTGCTCGCTACCTTCTGCACGACGACGTTTCCGCTCCACGATTCGAGTGCCACGAGATCGGTGAAGGTTCCGCCGACGTCGATCCCCACGCGCAAGGCACGCCGTTCCATAACCCGCGCTTCGACGGCGTGCCAGGCTAGGCCGTGTGCAGCGGCCTAGCTAGAACGTTAGGCTATATTTGCCATTGCCGGGATCGCAGTCGGAGCCTTGCCGCATGTCGATCACAAAGTGTACGGTGGTGGTACCGTTGCCGGCATCGGTCGAGCGAGCCCAGTCGAATCCAAACGTGTACGACTGACCGGGCCGCAGCGGCGGGATGCCGCGCGAGTCACGCTTTTGCCGATCGATGTAGACGTCGACGAACTGCAGGGCATTCGAGGGTTGGGCTTGGCTGCCAAGGTTGGTCACGGTGCCGGCTAAATGATAGGTGTTCAGCGCGCCGCTCGTGGTAACGGTCTTTACAACGGCCGAGGTGATCGCCGGATCTGCCCCGGCGCACGTGGCGGCCGACGCTCCCAAGGGCGCAAACGCGATGCTGAACAACATGGCCAGTGAGGCGCGGGTCATCGAGAAGGTCCCTCCTATGAAAGATAGCCTTTATTCTTACCCCGCGGGCGGGCGCCTTAGACAAGCCGGCAAGCGAAACATTCCCTCGGTCCTGGCCGTAGGACCGGCCATGAAACGGCTTCCATCCGATCGCGCGTCGATCTCCGCATACGAGCAGTTTCGTGCGCTGCACGAACGGGCCGAGGCCTTCATCATGCCCAACGCCTGGGATGGCACTTCGGCCGCGTTGCTGAAGCGTGCCGGCTTCGAAGCGCTCGGGAGCACTTCACTCGGGCTTGCGTTCTCGCTCGGTCGCCAGGACGGCCGTCATGCGGTCTCGCGAGCCGAAGCGATCGCGCATGCTGCGCTACTGGCGCGCGTCACCGGTCTGCCGGTTAACGGCGACCTCGAAGACGGCTTCGGGCCGGAACCCGAAGATTGCGAAGCAACGGTTCGCGCCGCGATCGAAGCGGGGTTAGCCGGCCTCGGGATCGAGGATACGACGGCCGATCCAAAGCGCCCGATCCACGATTTCGACGTCGCCGTCGCACGCGTTCGTACGGCCGCGCGCGCTGCCCGGGGACGAATCGTGCTAACCGGACGCACCGACAACTTCCTTAACGGCAGGCCCGATCTGGACGACACGGTTCGCCGGCTGACCGCATTCGCAGAGGCCGGCGCCGATGTGCTCTATGCGCCGGACCTGCCGAACATGGATGCAGTCGTCGCGGTCGTGCGTGCCGTGGCGCCCAAGCCGGTGAACGTGCTGATCGGCCCCGCCGACGGCGCGGTGCCGCTCGCGAAACTCTCCGCTGCGGGCGTTCGCCGCGTCAGCATTGGCGGCGCGCTCTACCGCCTTGCAATGAGCTCGCTGGTACAAGCCGCTGCATCCTTGCAAAGCGGCGATCTAACGGCGCTGACGGGAGCAATTCCTGGCCGCGAAATATCCGCGCTGCTCGCACAATAATTCCACGATGTTCATGCTCGCATAGATTCGAACTGCGTACCATCGGGTACAAGCCGCCCGGTGGTACGGCGCATCGGCAACTTCTTCGCGCTCCTTGGCCCCGGTCTGATCACCGGCGCGGCGGACGACGATCCATCGGGAATCTCTACGTACTCCGTCGCCGGTGCGACGACGGGGTATTCGATGCTCTGGCTCACGCTCGTGTCGACACCGATGATGGCGGTGATTCAGGGGATGTGCGCCCGGATTTCGATGGTCAGTGGCGAGGGCATCGCGGCGCTCATGCGAAAGCGATTGCCTCTTTGGCTTGCCTACGGGTTGGCCACTCTGGTCGTCGTTGCCAACACGTTCAATCTCGGCGCGGACATCGGCGGAATGGCGGCCGCCGCTCGTTTGGTCGTACCGATTCCCGTTGACGCGCTCGTCTTCTTTTTCGGAATCGCGTTGATTGCCGCGCAAACCTGGCTGCCGTACGCGGCCATCGTGAAATTCTTCAAGTGGCTGACGCTGGCGCTCTTCGCTTACGTGGTCACTGCCTTTATCGCGCGGCCGCCGTGGGGCGAAATCCTCGCGCAGTTCGCGGTTCCTCGAATCCAATTCAATGCGAGGTGGCTTTCGACAATGGTGGGCGTGCTCGGCACGACGATCACGCCATATCTCTTCTATTGGCAGTCGTCGCTCATGGTAGAAGAAGAGAAAGAAGCCGGCAAGACGACTCTCGCCGCGCGCCGAGGGACCGATGCGACATCGGTGCAAAACATGCATGCCGACGTGAATGCCGGGATGATCTACTCAAATCTCGTCGCGTTCTTCATCATCGTTACCACTGCGGCGACGCTCGGCGCGCACGGGCGCACCGACATCGCGACGGCACAGCAAGCCGCAGAAGCGCTGCGGCCTTTGGCCGGCCAATTTGCCGAGCTCATTTTCGCGCTGGGCATGGTGGGAACGGGTGCGCTCGCCGTACCGGTCCTTGCGACGTCGTCGGCCTACGTTGCAGCCCAAACGTTCCGGTTCCGCGAGGGGTTGGGCGAACCGGTGGCCCGCGCCCCGCGCTTCTACTTGATCATCGTAGCCGGCGTTCTGATCGGAATCGGAATGAATCTGCTGCGCATCGATGCAATCAAAGCGCTCTTCTGGTCGGCGATACTCAACGGTATCGCCGCCGTGCCGCTTATCGCCGTCATCGTCTGGCTTGCTTCGAGTCGCCAAGTCATGGGGCAATGGATCAGTTCGCCCTTAGCTCGAGCGTGGGGGTGGGGAACCTTCGCATTGATGGGCGGCGCGACGGTCGGCATGTTTTATTTCATGGCTCGGCCCGGCTGAACATTGCGACAAATAACGTAGTTTAATCATCCCAGCGCCCGGGGATAGAGCAGCTAACCATCAACCACTCGAGAGGAACGCTCCAATGGACATATTATCGATCATCAAGCAAGAGCATCGGGCCGTCTCCGCCATGCTCGACGAAATAAAGGATTGCGAGCCCGAAGACAGGCGCATTGACGAACTCGCTACGACCATCGAGCAGGAGCTTTCCACGCACCTCGCGATCGAGGAGCGTCTGTTCTACTCGCAGCTGCGCGATCGCGCCGAGGACGACGACGAGCGAGTCGAGATGTTCGAGGCGTACACCGAGCACGAGGTCGCAAAGCACCTGATGGAGTTGCTCAAATCGGGACGCGAGCGCGACGAGGAGTTCAAGGCGGAGTTGCTCGTGCTTGGTGAAAGCGTCAAACACCACGTACAGGAAGAAGAATCCAAAGTCTTTTCGATCGCGCGCGAGCTCATGGACAAAGACGAGCTTGACGATTTGGGCGAAAAATGGCAGAAGGCGAAACAACGGATAACGTCGCGCGCCTCCTCCAACGGGACCCGTGGCGGCACGCGTAAGAAGGTGAGTCCGGCGCGCCCGCGAGCGAGAACGACCGGCGGCAAGAAAAAGAGCACGCGCTCGAGCGGCACAAAGAAGTAAGCTCTGAAGGAGCTGGCGCGGGCAGCGTCAGAGTGGTTCCCGTGCGCTCGCTCTTCGATGGGCCCGGCTCGCTTCGAGAGCCGTCGGAACGCCTCGCGTTCTGGCTGACGGCTCTCTTTGCGTTTCCCGCGGCATTGGCGATCGGGTACGTGCTTCACGAATCGATTGGAGCATCGCAGGTGGCTCTCTTCATCGTGATCGCCATGCTCTACGTAACGCTGGCGCGCGGGCGACTGCTCGGCTCGAGCGTTCGGCTGCACGAGCGCCAGTACCCGAGGGTCTTCACCATCGTGAGGCAAACCTGCGCGGCGCTCGATATCACGATGCCGCTCGTCTTCGCGCGCGAAGACAACTACGTGCCGATCGTCGCGCTCGGGTTTGGCGAGCCCTACGTGCTCGTGCTATCGAGCCATTGGATCGAACTCTTTTCCGACGACGAGCTTTCCTTTCTGATCGGCCGCGAACTGAGTCACATCGCGGCCGGGCACACGCGCTTTCACTCCTTGTTGAGCGTCAATGGTAACGAGAATCCGCTCATTTCTTTGATCTTCGGTGCGTGGCTGCGGCGTTGCGCGCTCACGTGCGACAAGGTTGGGTTGCTCTGCTGTGACTCGCTCGACGCCGCGATCCGCGCAATGGGCATTTCTGCGTTTCACGAATTTGGCCGCAAGGTCGACTACGCCGCGTTTGCCGAGCAGCACGCCGAAGTTCAAGCCGACTCCGTGCTGCGCTGGGGCGAATGGTTGAGCAGCGAGCCGTATGCCACGCGGCGCATCGCTTCGCTGAGCCAGTTCATGACGACCCAGGCCTACGCCGACGCGCGAGCTTGGTTTGCGCGCGAGCGCAGTGCAGCCCCTCCGGAACTCGCCGAGCCGGGCGAAAAGCGCGTTGCGCCGCGCGATTGCGCCGGATGGTGGCGTCGTTTTGCGGCATGGGGCATCGATGCAGTCGTCGTGAGCGCGATCATTACCTCGTTCGGCGGCAGCGTCGCCCCAGCCGCGCACCATTCTGAGACAAACGTTTCCGTAGCTCCGGGAGACGTCACCGTTTCGGCGCCGGGAATGGGCGCCTTAGCGATCCGCGGAAAATCGCACTCCTCCCAAACCGCAACACCGACGCGACCTCCATCTCCTGCGCCGACGCAAGCCGCCAGCCCGGGCGTCCATCTTCAATGGCAAAACCCGCTACAATCGGATTTCGGCAGCGATGTCATTCCGCTTTCCTTCGACGCGATCGGGTCGCTCGTATCGCGGGCGGTTCGCAATCTCGGCTTCGCCTTCTGGTTTCCCGTCTATCTTGCGGTGCTGGTAATCTTCGCCGGTCAGACGTTCGGCATGATGATTGCCGGGCTGCGGGTCGTTACGACTGATTTTGCCAAGCCGAGCATCGCGCGCACGATAAGCCGCTACATTATCGTCTTCTCGCTGTGGTGGCTCATCGTACCGCTCAGCCTCTTTTGGCACCGCATCCTGCTGCACGACCGTTGGACGAGAACGCGTCTCGTAAAGGTCGAGCGGGTCGTCGCGCGAATTACGGGTGCTGCGTAAGATGAAAGTCCGAGTTGCCATCCTATTTTCCTTGATGCTCGGCGTCATGCCGGCCGCGGCAAGCGATCCGCTGGCCTCGTTGCGGTACCTCGTCGGGACCTGGAACTGCACGTATCGTTCCGGCAAGGTTCAGGCGAGGTACACGGCTACGTTCGCTTACGACATGAGCGGAAACTGGATGCGAGAGCGCGATTCGTGGGCGGGCGGGGGCAGCGATCAGGCCCTGTTTACGTACGAGCCGCAGGGCCGGAATTGGACTGCCGTAGTCACCGAACAGGAACGGACCACCACCATCTTCCGCGCTGCCGGAGCCAACCCGAATCACCTCGTCTATCGAAGCGTCTATCCCTACGCCGGCATGTCCGAAATCTTCGATCGCACGTCGCCGATGCAGTATTCGCTACACTTTGCGCAAAGCACCGGCGGCAAGACGATAAAGTCAACCGGCACCTGCATCAAGACGTGATTGACGCAGCGTTTATGGCTGCGACGTAACCGTCAAACGAACCGCTGCATTTCCGGAAACGACGTGTCCGACCGAGGCGTTCTGACTAACCGTGTCGATTTGCAGCGTTCCGACGTTCTCGGAGACGTGAAGGGTGGCGTGGGTTGTCGGATCGATCAGCGATTTCACCCTCACGATCTCGAACATTTGGCCGATCGCTACGCCGTTATTGCTGCCTAGGTCGATGATGACGTTCCGGCCGTCGATCGCCGCGACGTGTCCGGTTAAGACGGGCGCAACGGGGCCCGAGTTGAAGCGGCTCGGGTCGATCGAAGCGACGATCTTTGCGGCTTCGTCATCGATGAGATGGCCCATGTCGCTGTTGACGAACTGCTCGTTGCTATACGATCCGCCCGCATAGCCGGAGAAGCCGCCGGCGCTCCAGGACGTGCCCGATCGCGTCTCTTCATCGGAGAAGCTCTGAACGATTTGCCCGGTTCTCGCGTCGATCACGCGTACCGCGACCTTGATGGTAACGCGATGCGTCGAAACGCCACCCGCCGCAGCGCCGAAGACACCCGGTAACAAGCTCCCCGCGTTCGCGCCGCTCGCACCGGTCTGGTCGAGCTGCAAGATGTTTCCGGTGACGAGGTAGCGCGCGCCGATCATGCGTCCGGCGCTAATCGCCGTTTGCGGATCGACTTCCCCGCTCGCCGCCAACTGATGCTCTCCCAGCGTGGAGCTGAGGTGCGTGCGGTCCAAAACGTTGAAACGCCCCTCGTTGACCATTCGGTCGGTGAGGAGATCGCTCAGCGCGACGCCGGGCTCGAAGGAGCCGTACCAATCGGAGGTCAGGCCGCGGGTCGAAAAATCAAGCACCGCGAGCGAGGGACGGGGACCCGCGGCCGCTTGCTGTGCGACTCCGGCGAGGGGCAAGCACGCGAACGCGGCGGCGATGGATAGAGAAACGAAACGTCGATACACGATATATCCTCCACGCAAGAACGGGGAACGTCCCTATTCACGCAAAAACGGGAAACTACCCCATTATGCCACATTTCAAGAGAGCCGTCGCCATCGGCGCCGAACAGGGCTCCTTGTGTGCGGTAGATTCACGCTGACCAAGCCGGCCGCCCTTGCGGCGGCATTTCCACAGTTCCATTTCGAAGAGTTCAGCGAGACCGGGCTGCCGCGTTATAATATCGCGCCGACGCAGGAGGTGCTCGGTGTCCGCAACGACGGGCGCCGCGTCGTTGAAGAACTGCATTGGGGCATCCGCGGCCGCATCAACATTCGCGCCGAGTCGATTCTCGCGCGGCGTGGCCCGATTCCACGACGGTGCGTCGAGTTCGCCGACGGTTTCTACGAGTGGTCGAACCGCCGGCCGTATTATTACACGCTCAAATCCGGGGAACCGTTCGCTTTTGCCGGCCTCTGGGAGCGCAACGGCGGGCCGCCATCGTGTGATGTGGCCACGTGCGAACCGAATGCATTGGTCGCACGCGTCCACGATCGCATGCCGGTGATCCTCACGGGCTCGCACGTCGACGCGTGGCTCGATCCCGAGCCGCTATCGCCGGAAGTCGCCGCCTCGATCCTGCGGCCCATCGATGCGGACCTGATGCAGGTACGTGAGGTGTCGATGCGCGTCAATAACGCAAACTACGACGCCGCCGACGTGTTGGAAGCTGCGAATCCGCGCCTGCTCTGAAGGATGAGCACGATCCCGGCTGCGATCAGCCAGATCCCCGCAGGTATCGCGCCAAAGAGTCCGGGACCGGCTTGGCCCGGTGCCATGAACGCGTCGTTAAAGAAGATCGAAAGCGTCGCAATCGCCGCACCCAACGCAGCGAGATAGCCGAGCCACGCCAGCCACGCTGGGGCCCGCTCGTGACGCCGCATGCTGTGCGCGGCCGCGAACAGAAAGATCGATACCGGCGCGTAGCCGAGACCGCCTTGCGTGAAGACGAACGCACTATAGATGCCGACCATACCATCGGCCTTGAAAATGTCCGGTGCGGGGTAGGCGGCGGCGGTGAGCATCGCAGCCGACAATAACGAGCCCGCGATCATCACGACCCCAGCGACCAGCGCGAAGGTCGGTAGTCCCTCCTGGCGCCCCGGTGCGTTGATCAAATAGCTGCGCAGCCCGACGAGGAACCAGAGAAAGAAGGCCGCTGCCGGAAATGTGAGCCAAGCGCTGAGGAGCAGCGAGAACCGATGAGAGTCGATCAGCAACGCGGTCGGGACGGGCCGCAGGCCAATCGACGGCATCGGATACGTGAGCCACGTCGCGATAAGGAGAACGGCGACGTACGCAGAGCGCGGACCAACCGGCGGAGCGTTCTGCAGAGACGTTTTCCATAGAGTCGTACCTCATACCCGAAAAGAAGCGATTCCTTCCTTCGCTCAGAGCCCGTAGTATTGAAACGCCGGCCACATTGCCGCGAGCGGCGCTCGCGGATGCGTGCAGACGTAGATGGGCAGCGGGCCCTCGAGGATCCAGCGGTAATCGTTGCGGTAGACTGCGACTTGCCGGACGCTGCCGAAGGCGCGCAACAGCAGGCGGTAATCCGTCGCGCCCACGGCGAGTACCGAATCTCCGCTGTATCCACGCGTGCCCCACAAGTAGTAGGAGTTGTTCGGACTGATGACCCGCGGCAGACCGTAGCGCGGCCCGTAGAAATCGAGCGCCCCCGCATACGCGTAACGGTCGGCGAAGATCGCAGTAATCGCGCGTTGCGCGCGCGGCAAGGCCCAGTAGGCGCCTGCAACCGTGGCCGTCATGGAGTTCCAGCCGAGCTGGTCGGCGTAGAGCGGATTGATTAAATGGCGCACACCGTCGGGCGGCGCCGGTCGGCTCAAGCCGATCGTGGCTTCGTACCGCATGTATGCGGGCAGCGAGAGCACGGGAAGAACGAGCGGGACGAAGACGGCGCCCGCCACAACGACAAGCGCGAGCACGGCCGGTCGCCATACTCGCGCTTTCCCGGAGAGCGCGCGCGCAAGCGCGACGGAGCCGGCCGCGAAGAGCGCCGGATAAATGCCCTCGATATAGTAGCCGCGCCCAACGGTGACTACCAGCAGCGCGAGCAGAAGGACGTACGCAACCGGTAGAAACCGGTAGGGTGCGTTCTCCGCGCCCGCGCGAGCCAGACCAGACCGGCGATCCAGATCGGCGCAAAGAATGGATTCTGATATGCGAGTTGCGTCGCGAGCATGTAAGTGGCGTTCACCCATAACTTCGGGGACTCGTCGGCGATGCCGTTCGCGAGCGGATGCCGGTTGAGCTGATCGTTGTGGAGTACTTGCAGGATCGGCAACCCGTGGTCGAGCTGCCAGAGCAAATTCGGCAGGGTCAGCACGACGGCGAGCGCGCTCCCGACGAGCAGCCATGTCGAGCGCAGCAGCTTGGCGTGGCCGGTGACGAGTAATGCAATCGCAAGCGCGAGAACGCACGCGGCGATCGAATATTTCGCGTAGAGTCCGACCGTCACTACGAGCGCCATCGGCACGTAAAGCCGCGTCGCCTGAGTCTTGACGAGACGCATGGTGAGATAGATGAGGGCGCTCCATGCCGCCGGCGAGAGGATTTCGGTGGAAAGACCGTAGGCGAGCCCCATTAGTCCCGGGGCTAAGATTATCGTTAATCCCGTCATGGCCACAGCGAATCCGTTGCCGCGCAGCTCCCGCGCGATTGCGCAGCCGAAGAGCACGGTCACGCCGGAAAGTATCGCGGGAAGCAGACGCAATGCCCAGACCGGATATCCGAGGGGCGCGGTTATCCAGGCGACGAACGGTGCAAACGGCGGCTGGTCGACGTAGCCCCATGCCAGATGGCGCGCGCAGTCGATGAAGTAGAATTCATCGCGATAGTATCCGAAGCGATGGTTGAAGGCGAGATGGAGGGCGACGGCGCCAAGCGCGAGAGCGAACGCGCCTGGGTGCAGCTTCATGCCGCGCTAGTTTGCGATCCCGCGAGCAAGAGCTGACTGACGCAGAGCCCGACGATCCCCGCTTCCGCGATCGAGCCGAAGACGAAGCTCGCGTCCCACCACGTTCCGCCGAACATGGGAACGGCGAGCGCAAAGTACGCCGCAAAATACGCCGCCGGCACGGCGAACCCGAAGAGCCGAAACGCGTTGGGGCTGCGCGCCGACACGCGCAGCTTGGCGACGAGCAGGTCTCCGGTGAATCCCGCCGCAACCGATGCCAGGACGACGAGCAGCAGCTCCATGAAGTCGCTCGAAAGTTCGCCGCCGATCCAGAGCTTCTCGACGACACAGATGACGATGAGCGCGCCGAAGTGAAGGCGCCTGCGCACGCAAAGGTACAAGACGGCCGCCGCGAGCAGCAAGCTCTGCCAGATGACGATCGAGATCTCGAGCGCCTGGCGATAGAACAGAAAGACCGACAGCACGAACTGCTCGCGCTGGAATGCCACTTGCGAAAGCGGATGATCGCGCATCAGCGCTTCGGGATAGAAGCCGTACTGAGTTACGAACTGAATGATTTCGAATGCCAGCCCGAGCGAGATGAGCATTGGGAGCTGCTCGACCAGACTCGATGCGTCGGGACGGCGCAGTGCGCTGCGCACGGGCCGGTGATCAAGAGAAAGAGTCCGGCTGAGCAGGAAAAGATGCGGCGGGCTCAAGAGCAGATCGAGCTGATGCTCGAATCCGAAGACGGCGTGCCAAACGAAATCGAGCGCGCCGCCTAGCAGTAATCCCGCCACTCCGAAGACGCTCTGCACGTAGCCATCCGGGATGGCTTTCCAAAAGGAGCCGGCGTATTGGTAGTTGCGCGCGATCGCTACGCCCAGGACGGCGGCCGCGAAAACCGCGCCGCTGTACATCGTCATATGCCAGGGATTGAGAAACGACTCGACCGCTAAAAAGAGATGCTGGTGAGCGTCGATGAATAGGCCCGTCATGATCCACAGCCCCGCGACGGTCACCAGCCAGTCGAGTCGGGTGGGCGCGCCGGAACGCTCGACGCCGCGGTCGAGCCGAGGAAGCGAAGCCTCTGCGTGCGGCCGAGGCGCAATCAACTCCGCGAGATTCATGTCCCGGCAATCATCCAGCGACTCGCCTCGAAACCCTCTTCGTAGCTTCCTCTTGATACTGCCCGCAGGGGCAGTTGCCGCGTGGCTTGGCGGTTGTTCGCCCAGGCCCGTTTCGGTCCCGCTCAACCTGAGCGTTTCTTCAAAGCAACCGCGCGCATGGCCATCGCCCCCCGTGGCTGCACCGAACGACCCGCCTCGCATCGTTCGCATCTGGTTCTCGACGTTGAAGATCGAGCCGGGCAGTTGGTTCGATGGGACGATCCTCGTCAGCACGAACGTCGCGTCCGTCGAGGTTCGAACCGCCGCCTTCTCAATCAACAGCACGCACGTGGCGCCGGGACTCTATCGCTTCCACACGCACGTCCTCGAGCTGCCGCCGCTCTCGCGGCGGCACTCCTACGAACTCTACGTCATCGCGCGCAATACGCCCGGGGTCGAAGAAATCGAAGAAGCCCCGCTGCGGGTAGAATGAACGCGATTCTTGCAGTTCTGCTCGCGTTTCCCGTCGTGGTGATGTACCATCGCGTCGACGTGTCGGCGCCTCGAGACCCGGTCTCGCAAAGGCTGACGATTTCGCCCGCGCAGTTTGCCGACGAGCTGCGTTCCATCCATCGGATGGGCTTCCATACCATCGGCATCGCGGAACTGGCGCACGATATGGCGACACGCCAGCCCCGCATGCGCGCTGTCCTGATTACGTTCGACGACGGATACAGCGATCAGTTTCGTTACGCCTTTCCGATACTGGAACGCTTTGGGGACCGCGCGACGTTCTTCGTCAACGTCGGAACCATTGGGACGCCCCGCCACCTGACGTGGAGCGACGTCGATGCGATGTCGAAAGCCGGCATGTCGATCGAATGCCACGGCGTCGATCACGTCGAATCTAGCGTCCCTCGACGTCGCAGCGCAGAAGCTATCAGATCGATCAGTGCGTTCGCCTGCTCGGCGCGCATCTGCAAGGCAGCGTTCTCGCATACGCGTATCCGAGCGGCAATTTCGACGGACGGACCATCGAGCTCGAGCGGCGCGCGGGCCTACTCTTCGGCTTTACGACGGACCCGAGATTTCGGACCGATGCGCTGTCGCCGTACGAGCTAACGCGAATCAGGATCATGAATGGAATGAACGAAGAACGGTTTGCAACGCTATTGGAACGCACTCGCAGCTACGTCGACTTCGCCGTTTCCATGCCGCCCTGAGCCGAATCGAAGGCGGCCGGCGAGCCTCTGCATTGGAGAAGTTTTCCCAAGATGCGTCGAAGCGCGCGGCACAAGGGGGTGGCTAAATGCCCAAGTTTTTAGTCCAAGCGACGTACACTGCCGAGGGCGCAAAAGGCATACTCAAGAGCGGAGGTTCGGCCCGCCGTAAGGCCGTCGAGGAGCTGCTGACATCAGTCGGCGGAAAACTGGAGGCCTTTTACTTCAGCTTCGGCGACGAAGACGCGATTTTGATCATCGATCTCCCCGATAACGAGGCCGCCTTGTCGCTCGGTATGGCCGTCAGCGCGTCGGGCGCGGTGCGAAGTCGGACGACAGTCTTGATACCGATCGAGGAAGTCGATCGAGCGGCGAAGCGACAAGTTCACTTCCGTCCGCCCGGCACGTAATCACTGTAAAGGGGGACGTTCCAACACATAAAGCGGCCGAGGTGCCGCGGCGCTCGATCAGTTTCCCCCAGACACTGCCACCTCGCCACGCACGGCATCTCAGACCGCCTACCGATGTTATCGGCAACGCATGAAAAAATCATGAAGGTCGCCCTCGAGAGGCCGGCGCTCGGCTGCAGTAAGCTCAGCCGATTCGGAGAAGCTTTCAACGCTCCACCGTCAACTTTTCCGAGGTGGAAAGGAAATTGCATGAGATCAATCTTTCACCGACTCTGCGCACCGGCTTTCACGGCGCTGGCCTTCCTGGCTGCGTTTGCGTTCGGCGGCGACGCTGCCCGCGCCGCGGGCACGGTCGTCATCCGCCAGATCACCGGTCACTCCGACGTCTACAACGACGTGGCGATCAAAATCATCCACAATGCGCTGTTCTTGACCTCGGCCGACGGAAAGGGAACGCTCGTCATTAATCGAGCCGCCTGCTCGTACCAGGGAAACCTTCTGGTTTGCTTTCCCACGAGCGCTACGCTCGTCCAGGCGGGCAAGACGAGTGCGCTCGACCTAAAAACCGGAACGCTCTATTTGAACTTGACCGATTCTCCCGAGCAGCTCGCGCTTTCGACGACAAAAGTACCGGCGCACAGCATTCTGTTCTCGTTCACAACGAAGCGCGGAACGTACATCAACCTAAACGGTCGGATCGACAAGGTGGTGAGGTAATGAAATTTCTTTACGTCGTGGCGGCGATTCTTATCGCGCTGCAGCCGGCAGCTGCTTCGGCGCAGCGAGGCGGCGGGGGTCGAGGCGGCGGTGGCGGCGGTGCGCGGGGCGGAGGCGGGGGCGCCCGCGCTTCGGCCGGCGCGCGACCCTCCGGCGGTGGCGGCGGCTTCAATCTTTCGCGCGATACGGGACGCGCCCCGCAGACGCGTCCCGCGCAGCCCCAGCGCCCGCAAGGCGGCAACGCAGGCAATGGCAATCGTGGTAACGGTAACGCCGGGAACGGCAACCGCAACAACGGAAACGTCAACAACGGCAACCGCAACAACGGAAACGTCAACAACGGCAACCGCAACAACGGAAACGTCAACAACGGCAACCGCAACAACGGGAACGTCAACAACGGCAACCGTAACAACGTGAACGTCAACAACGGCAACCGCACGAACATCAACGTGAGCGGGAACACGGTCATTCGGAACCCAGTCTACGTTAATAATTCGGCATGGGGCTGGAACCGTGGCGTGGCTTGGGCGCCGGCACCGTACTACTGGGGCGGCGGCTTCTGGGGCGCGATGGCCATCGGCGTCACCTCGGCGGCAGTCTACGGTTCGATCGTTGCGAATAACCAGACGTACGCGTCGTATCAGGTTCAGCCGAGCAGCCCGGGAGCGACCTTTCTCTCGAACTATCAGCTCACGCAAGTGCAATGCGGGCCGCCGGGCCTCGTCGTGGTGTATGGTCCAAACAACAGCGTGATCTGTGCGAATCCCAACAATCTCGTCGCGGCCGGAACGTATCAGTTGAACACGGAGACCTTGTCGCTCACGTCGACCTAAGTGTCACGCCGTTTGAAAGGACCTTAAGCAGAGCGGTCGTACGCTTGACCGATGCTAGACGCGTTCGGTGCTCGGCCCGACCCGCTCGTATACTTTATCGCGCTCTTTCCGCTCTCGCTGGTGGCACTTGCAGCCGGCTACGCGTACGCCGTCCGCTACGGCAAAGGCGCAAACGAAAAATCCGAGTGGGCATTTGGCTTAGGCCAAGCGGCCATCTTCGGGCTCATCGCGCTGATCCTCGGGTTCTCGTTCTCATTTGCCGCCCAGCGATTCGATGCTCGGCGCGCGCTCGTCGTCGACGAGGCCGATGCAATCCACACCGCGTACTTGCGAGCAGGCTTTCTTCCTCCCGCGCGCACCGCTCGATTCCGCCAGGTCCTCATCGAATACACGAGCGCGCGCCTTCAAACATATGCCGCCGTCTCGGACATACGTGCGGAACGACGCTCGATCGCGAACGGTGAGAGCTTGCAGGGCAGACTCTGGACGATGGCAGCCGGCGCGGCGCGTCGTGACCCGCTCAGCCCTTTTTACGTAGATCTCACGCGGTCGGTCATCGAGATGACCGACGTTTCCGAACAGCAGGAAGCGGCGCTCAACAATCACGTGCCACGCCCCATCGTCGGAATCGTCCTGCTTTCGACGATCGTCGGTGCTGTGCTCTTAGGATTGACCTTCGGGCGTGCGAAGGCTCCGAACGCATTGCTGTCGGCCATTTTCTGCACGCTCTTTGCCGCGACCGTGTTTACGATCTTCGACCTCGACCATCCGCAGGGAGGCTTTACCAGCGTGGACGTTTCCCCGCTGCAGTCGACCCTCGAGGACATGACGCAGGCAATGGCCGCCCGCGGCCGGCGCTGAACCTCAGGCAGTATGAGGCCTACTTGCGCAACGGCGCTGGCCGCAGTAGCGCTATCTGCATGCGGTGGATGCTCCGCGAGCTCCATAAGCGTTGCCCCCCTTTCGCCGGTCAAGACGGCGGTGCGGGGCGCCGTCTCGTCCGGCAGCGTGTCGAAAGCGTATGCGTTTTTGCGACTCATGATGGACAAGTACGCAAAGGGTTCAACGGCGCGGCTCGTGCAGAGCTTCGACGGCGGACCGCTGAAGAATTTCAACGATGCGGTCACCTACGACGACGCGCTCTTCGTCGACGCGCTCCTAGGGCGAGGCTCCGCCGGAGATATTGCACGAGCAGAGGTAGTCGGCAGTGCATTCCTCTACGTGCAAGCGCGCGATAAAGCCGGCGACGGCCGCCTCCGCGCTGCGTATGCTCCGAGGCCCTTGAAGAACCCGGGCGACGTTATCGTGGACGACAACACGAGCGATGTCGGCAATATGGCGTGGGTCGGTCAGGCGCTGGTGCAGCTCTACGCCAAGACCAACGACGCGTCATATTTGAACGGCGCGTTGCGGATCGCGCGGTGGCTGCAAGCCAACACGTACGACACTCGAGGCAGCGGAGGATACACCGGCGGCTATACGGCGCGCGGCAAGAAGATCGAATGGAAATCGACGGAGCACAACATCGACGTCTACGCGTTCTTTACGATGCTGGCCGTGGAAGCGGGAGAGAGTCAATGGGCGACGCACGCCGCATGGGCCAAGCAGTTCGTGGCCGCAATGTGGGAATCGCACGCCGGCCGCTTCTACGTTGGAACGCTCGACGACGGCGTAACCCCCAACAAGCCCTTCAAGCCCGAAGACGTGAATTCGTGGAGCTATCTCGCCTTTCAAAACCCGGCTTGGGCTGCCTCGCCCAGCTGGGACGTCACCCATCTGGCGGTGAGCAAAGGCGGCTTTAGCGGCGTAAGTTTCTGCAGCGGCGACCGGTCCGGCGTTTGGTTCGAGGGCACCGCTCACCTCGCGGGCGCGCTCGAGCTGCGCGACGAGCCCGGCGATCGCGCCCAGGCGCAGAAATACGTCAACGACGTCAAGCATGCACAAACGAACGGTCCAAACAGCGATGGGTTGGGAATCATCGCCGCCTCGAAGAACGGCCTGCGCGACTGCGACGGCGATAAATACTTCGCATCGCTGCACGTCGGCGCTACGGCGTGGTACGTCATGGCTGCGACCGGCGTGAATCCATTTCTCCTCATCCGGTAAGCCGAACGGGTCGAGCAAGCAAGCGTTGACCGTACCGTAGCGGTGTGATTGATTCTCTTTTGTTTAAGGATTAAGGAGTCGGGGAACAGGCAACCAGGGGGTTCTCGCGATCCGCCATGGCGACTCACGCTGTCCAGGGGTCTTGGCTAGGGAAATGAGTGACGCGGATCGCGCGCGCGCCGCTGCCGGTAACGAGCGCGGCCTACGGATGCTTGCCGACGTCATTCCGCAGATCGTCTGCACGGCCGGACCCGATGGCCGAATCGATTACTTTAACCGCCGCTGGTTCGAATACACCGGTTTCACCGAGTCGCAAACTTTCCATAAAGGGGGTTGGCGAAACGCAATTCACCCCGATGACCGGTCAATGCTCGAGTCTCGGTTGCGCGATGCGGTTTCTACCGGCAATGACTTTTCAGTTGAAGCCCGCGTTCGTTCCGCTACCGGCGAGTACCGCTGGTTCCTAGCGCGAGCCGTCGCGCTGCTCGCGGACGACGGGTCCGTCATTCGCTTCTTCTCGACGGCGACCGATATCAACGAACAGAAGCGAATTGAAGAGCGCGAAACGTTCCTTTCGCACGTGAGTGACGTTCTCGGTTCGACGCTCGACGCGCAAACGATCTTGCAAAAAATTACCGAACTCTGCGTACCGACATTCGCCGACTGGTGTCAGGTACAATCGTTCTCTTCCGACGAGGAGCTCGTGGTGGAAGCGGTGAGCCATAGCGATCCCGAGCTGAAAGAGCGCCTAGAAACGCTGGTCGGGCGCAGCGTGGTCGCATTTCGCGATGCATCGTTTGGCTCGCCGCAGGTTCTGCGGGAGGCGCAAAGCCACGTGCTCGATCACGAAGCGACCTTGCGCGCCATCCAGCAAAACGTTCGCGACCCTGCGGACCGCGCGGTTTACGAGGCTGCGGGGCTCGGTACGGCGCTCATCGTGCCGCTCGTCGCGCGCGAGCGAGTGTGGGGGACGTTACATCTGGTAAACGTCGACCCGACCTCGCGCCACCCCGAAATTACGGTTGAGATCGCGGAAGAGTTGGCTCGGCGGGCAGCGGTGGCGATCGACAACTCACGCTTGTACGAGCGGGAGCACCGTGTCGCCTCAGCCCTCCAACGCGCGATGCTGCCGGCGCACTTGCCGTGTCACGAGCGAGTCGAGCTCAGCTTCGCGTATCGCCCGGCCGAGCGCGAATCGCGCGTCGGGGGTGATTGGTACGATGCGTTCCTCATTTCCAACGGCCGATTGGCGATCTCTATCGGCGATGTCGGTGGGCACGGCCTCGAGGCAGCCGTCGCGATGAACGAAGCGCGGCAGGCGCTTCGCTTGAGTGCGCTGGAAGGCATGACGCCGGCGCAAACGCTCCGGCGGGCGAACGCCGCGCTCATGCTCAACGATGAGCGGCCCATCATTACGGCGATCTTTGGCGTCATTGACGTGGCGCGCTCGCTGTTCCGCTACTCGTGCGCGGGCCACCCGCCGCCGGCAATTGCGCCGCTAACGGGGAAGGCGCGTTACATCGAAGGCGGCGGCATTCCCCTGGGCGTCGACCTCGACGCGCCCTTCCCGATCCTCGATATCGAACTCGAGCCGTACACGACGCTCTTGCTGTATACCGACGGCTTGATCGAATACGATCGCAACATCGAACGTGAAAGTGCGCGGCTGCTCGACGCGCTGAGCGCGAGAGTCCCCGATCGCAGCGCCGACGGGGCCGGCATGCTCGTGCGGTACGTGCTCGACAATCGCCAGATCGACGACATCGCGGTGCTGGCGGCAACGATCTTGCCCGAACGCGCGGATCGCGTCGAGTTGCGACTGCCCGCGGCTCCGTCCTCGGCGGCGATCGCGCGGCGCCTTGCCCTGCGCTATGCTCGCGTCGCGAAACTCAGTCCGCAGCGGACGTTCGATCTGACGATTGCGGTCGGCGAAGCGGTGGCAAACGCCGTCGAACATGCCTATCGCGGCAGGACTGGCGATTTCGTGCTACGGTTGGCCCTGTGCGACGACAAGATCCTCGGCGAAGTGCAAGATCTGGGAACCTGGCGCGATGCTAGTCCAATTGCGGAGCGGGGTCGCGGTCTGGCCATCCTGCGAGCGACGACGACGCGCTTCGAGCTCAATCGTTCGCCTTACGGTACGACCGTCGCTTTCGCAGTGTAATCGGCGCTTTGTGCGAACGCGCAGAGGAGATTGGCCAGCGCCATCTGTTCGAGCGTTCGGCACCGAATGTCGAGCAGACGCGGGCTGCAGACGAGGACGCTCGCCGCGCGAGCCCGCGAAATCGCAACGTTGAAGCGGTTCGGTTCGAAGAGAAACTCCACGCTTCGCGGCACGTCGTCGCCACTCGAAGTCGCCATCGAGTAGAAGACGACCGCAGCCTCTTGCCCCTGGAACTTGTCGACGGTCCCGACTCGCACGTCCATTATGCCGGCGTCCCGTAGTTTGTTGAGAATCAGGCGGCGTTGCGCATTGTACGGCGTTACGACGATCACGTCGCGCGACGTAGCGCGGCGCGATAGACCCTTGTATTCGGGTGGCTTCGAATCGACGATCGTGCCTTCTGCAAGAAGGAGCAGGATCCGTGCGACGATCTCGTTCGCCTCTTCGACCGAGCTGGAGCTATTGCCGGCGTGATTGACGGCAACGAAATAGAGCCCGGCGTACTCGCGAGCACTCGTCGTGACGCGATGCATGCGCGTTTCCTCGGCGGCGTGCAGGCGGTTTTCGTACATCGCGTCGGAAATGAAAGCGCAGATCTCGGGGCGCATGCGGTACGAAGCGTCGAGAAAGATGCCGCGGTGCTCGGGAATGGTCTGTTCGCCTTGGAGCAAGTGTTGAAGAACGGAATCGCCCACGTGGGGCGGCTGACGCCCCTGACTGACCTGCGCCAACTGCGAGGGATCGCCGAGCAGTACGATGTTCTTTGCGCAGAGCGAATTGGCGAGCGCGTCGGCAAGTGAAACCTGCCCTGCTTCGTCGATAAAGAGGTAATCGAACTTCCCGCCGAGCTCTTCGCGCGAGCAGAGCCAGCCGGTCCCTCCGGCCAGCTGATAGTCGTCGCCGCAGAAGGCCTCGTTCGAGCCGGTCGACTCGATGAAAGGGACGGACAGGGGAGAGGAGTACGCCGACTCGAGATTCGTGTGCTTGTAGCGGCCACGGAAGCTGTCACCGCGTGCCGCCATGCACTCCTCGACCATGTGCAGCAGGTTGTGGATCGCTTTGTGGCTGGTGCTGGTGACGGCAACGCGCTTACCGCGCGCGAGCAAATCGCAGATCACCCGCGAGCCGATCGTGGTCTTGCCGCTTCCCGGCGGGCCCTGCACGAAAAGATAACTGTTGTTCAGCGCCGACACGACCCCCGCAACGGACTCGGCGGTAACGTGTTCGGGCTGCACGTGCTTGGCGGAATTCAAAAGACGAGGATCCCGATTCGTCAAGCAGATCGTACGTTGCCGGAGACTCGTCGCGCAAATTGCCATTGACGTACGACGCGGCGATGCGTGCGAGCGCCTCTCGCTGCACCCTCGATGAGGGCGGCCCTTTCGGTATCAATTCGGAGATCGCGCGCGCGGCCTCGATGGGAGCGGTGGTTTTGAGTTCGAGAAGATTGCGATCCTCATCGATCGAGAGAATCGTTCCGGCGCCCTTTCTGGTGCGCGGATTGGCGGGTTCATCGCCCGGCGCCATCTTGTGTAGCTGATCGAGAAACTCGTACGTGTACACAGTGCTGCGGCCGAGCTTGTACGGAGCGATCTCCTCGCGAAGCGTTAAACCGCCCATGGCTTCTTTGTCGAACTCAATCAGTTCGTCGACGTTTTCGCAACGATCGTAGTAATCCCACCAGGCCGGTTTTTCCTCGCGTCGATGATAGGCCATGAGGTTCCCGAGCAAATAGCGGCTCCGCCGGTCCACGGTCATCATCCGGTACTCTGCGTCGCTCTGCGGCGCCACGACGTTTTCGAGCAGGATTCGCTCGAGGTCGCTCCGGCGAGCCTGTTCGCGCTCTTCGTCCCGGCGCTTCGCGCAGTTCGCGCACCCGTCGACGAACCCGTCGTGGCACGGCTCGTCGGCCGACTTCACCGCGCGCAGCGGAAACTCGCGGCCAAAAGTTGCAATTGCCTCGGCTCGTCGCTCGAGCAGCCACTCGCGCAGTAAGAACGTCGACCGGCAATCGTCGCGATTGTACCGCTCGATGTCGTCCAGGATTCGCCGATCGCGTTCGGTAAGCCAACGCTCGAACATCACGATCGATTCGGCACCCTGCTTGACGTCCGTCTTGCGTTCGAGGTCGTAGAAGCGTTCGACGTTCTTGAGGCCGTAGCGCTCTTCCGAAATCGCGATTGCCTGGCGGACGACCGCGAACAGATCGACGAGCACTTCGGCGCGCAGCAACTCGTCGATCTCTTCTTCGCGCGTGCAGTGCTGCTGCGCGAGCCGGCGCAGCGCGTCCTTTTCGTAGCTTGCGTAGTGATAGACGTGCATCGCCGGATAGCGCCGGCGACGTTCGCAGACGAAGTCGACGAAGGCTTCAAATGCCCGCTTCTCGCCCGCGCGGTCCGTCCCCCAAAATGCTCGAAACTCCGGTTCTTGGTCGGGCATCCAGCAACCGAAGAGGTACTCGAGCCCGCGGCCGGGCTCGTAGAGCGGATCGCCCTCCATATCGAAGAAGACGTCGCCCTTCGCGGGCGGCGGAATGAGCGCGAAGCCCAGCGGCGGCGCGTGCTCGAGCAACTCGTACAGAGGCTGCGCGCTTTGGCGCCCGCGCACCTGAAGCGAGGCTTGCCGGCGCAGCTTCGTAAACGCTTCCGGGCTCATGCCCACCGGGCGCCGGTCGTCGGGCGTTTGCGCGAGCTCGCTCACGCGAGTGATCCCCGCCGCTTCCAGCTTGGCAATTTGATCGCGCCGCATCCAAGCGACGAGGCTCAAGTGATCGTCGTCGCGGCGGCGTTGTTTGCAGATGCTATCCCACGGACAGAAGCTGCAATGCTTACACTCGAATGGATATTCGCGCGGCCGCTGGGCCGTTTCGAACTCGGCATTGTCGACAAAGTCCAAGAACGCGGCCTTCAGATGGCGGTAGTACGCCATGTAATCGTGGAGGCGGAACGCCTTCGCCTCACCGTTGCCGAAGACGACGTGACCGAACTTCGGCATCGTTCCTTGCGCCCGCTCGAGGTGCTCGCTGTAGTTGCAGAGCTGCACCAGGTAGTACGGCTTCGCCGTGAGGCCGAGCTTGGTGTCGATGACCTCGTAGCCGTACTCGCCCAGGTCTGACGGCTCTTCAACGCGGCGCAGGAAGTCTGCGTGGCCGAGGAACCGGCCATCGAAGAAGGTTGCTTGATAGATGATCGGCGCCCCGCGTCGCATAGCCTCGAGCGTCTGCTGATCGGCCCGGCGATACGCCTCGATGCCGCTCGGGGATCGTTGGAACTCCACGACGTCGCCGGGAAAACGCGTCCGCATCTGGTCCAGGTAGGCTCGTTCGTGATCGCCGCCCTTGCGGCGGAGGAGCTCGGCTTGCGGATCCTCTAAATCGGGGCGCTCCAATGTGCCGCAAGCGACGAGCGCCTCGAGTTCGACGAGCCGCTTACACTCGACGTAGTCGTTGAGATCGCTCGCGGCATAGACAAGCCGTCCCTCAAGGCGTTGCACGTGCCTACTTTGCACGAAGGGGGTGCCATACGCCTGGCACAGGTTGCAACGACTTGAGCTTTGTGGTACAAAGTATCTAGCTTTGTATCACAAAGCCAAGGAAGGCAGCCCCATGGAATTAGAGCGCGCGCTCTCCGATCTTGCGGAGGTTCGAGATCGGCTCGTCCGGGTGCAACGATTTGAGGGTTATTCGGCTGCGGCGGCAATCGCGAGCGGCTTCGGTGCGTTGGGCGCGGGCTACATTCAACGGCAAATGGTTCCGCTGCCGCAGTCACCCGAAGCTTTGCACCGTTACGTCGTCATTTGGATGACGTGCCTCGCAGTGGCGCTGGGCCTGAACTATGGCGCCGCTGCAATCTGGGTTTGGAACCATCGAGGCCCCGGAGCTGCGAGCGGGTTTCGATCGGCGGCCCGCTCGATCGCACCCAGCGTGGTGCTTGGAGGCCTGCTAACCGTTGCACTGATCGACCACTCTGCGTACGCGCTGTTGCCCGGCACGTGGTTCGCGCTCTATTCGCTCGGGCTCTTCGCGTCGCGCGATGCCATACCCCGGTCCACGTTTCCGGTCACGATCGGCTTCGCCGCTCTGGCCGCGCTCTTTCTCGTCTCTCCGTTGCAGGCAGTTGCGCTTGCGTGGTGGGTTATGCCGCTTGGATTTGGCGTTGGTCAGGTTGCGGTGGGTGCCTTGATTTGGCGGGAGCGCGCGTTGTGAGCGACACTCGCGACGCCCCGTTTTCGTATCCCGGCTTGGAGCGAATTTTCCACGAGCGCGGGCGGCTGGCGATCTGCACGTGTCTTATCGCACATCCCGACGGCCTGACTTTTACCGAGCTCACGACGGCGTGCGACCTCTCCGACGGTAATTTAAACCGGCACGTACATGCGCTTGCCGAGCTCGGAATTGTAACGACTGAAAAGCAGCGCGCTGCGGGTAGGCCGCAGACCGTCTATCGCATCACGAAACGCGGGCGACAACGTTTTCTGGCCTACGTCGACGAGCTCGAATCCGTCGTACGCGACGTGCACGAGCGTTCTAAACGAGCCTCCACGCGTCCAAAACTGGCGACGACGTGACGCCGCAGCACGTTGCCATCATCATGGACGGCAATCGCCGCTGGGCAGCCGAACACGGGGTGCCGATCGAATTCGGTTATCGCCGCGGCATCGCGGCGCTCCACCGGACGTTGCGCGCGGCGAGCGCTGCCCGCGTGCGCGTCGTCACTGCGTACGCGTTCTCGGAAGAGAACTGGGACCGGCCTGCCGGCGAGGTCGGGCTACTCATGAGAATCTGCGCGCACGCCGCGCGCGTCGAGCTGAGGCGTCTTGCGAAAGACGGCGCGCGAATCAGGCTGTGCGGCCGGACCGAACGTTTACCGGCGAGCACGCGCGCCTTGCTGGAAAATCTCGTCGCGGAAACGTCGCGCAATCCCGGCATCGTGCTGAATCTCGCGATCGATTATGGTGGTCGCCGCGAAATCGGCGACGCCGTGCGCGCTCTGGTCGAGGAAGTACGCGCCGGCTTTCGCGATCCGTCGTCGATTGACGAACGAGCGCTGGCGAGCAGGCTCTACACCGCCGGACTTCCGGATCCGGACTTGATTATCCGAGCCGGGGGCGAGCTGCGGCTCTCAAACTTTCTCTTGTTCCAGTCGGCGTACGCCGAGTTTTGGGCCACGCCGACCTATTGGCCTGATTTCGACGAAACGCACTTCAAGGCGGCGCTCGACGACTTTGAATCGCGGCAACGTCGCTATGGAACCTAGTCGGCTACAGGCCGATCTGGCTCAGGTCTGCGACGATGCGTTGGGTCTTCGGGTCGTCCCACCAGTTCGCGACGATCGCTTCGAGCTCGGGGAGCGCGCGTAACGTCCCGACGTGTCGTGCGATCGCATGCGGGTTCGGCGACGCTTTCCCGACTTCCGCATGCAGGTCGTCGATCGTAGCATGCGCGCCGTGACCGTGCGGGAGCGCAGCATGAAGCCGCTTATGCGGAAGCGTCGCCTGCAGCCGTACCAGCGGAAGCAGAGTTTCGGCTTCCGTGATCAGCTCTTCGCCGGCAACGAGGCCCGTGTCGTCGGCGTCGTTAATCGCTTCCCGAACGTCACGTTCCCGGTGCTTGTCATTGTCCGGCATCAGACGATGTCGTCCGGTTGACCGTGGTGCGCGTCCGCTTGGTCGTCGCGATTTTCATCCATGCTGCTCTCGCCGTACTTCTCCCGTTCGAGTCGTATGGCTTCGGCAGGATCGATCGGCTGATCGCGGTGCGGCGCTATGTCGGGCGCGATGACGTCGTCGTCATCGTCGGGGTACGGAAGCGAATCGTTTCTCATGCCCGGATTTCCGATTCTGTTTTGGCGAGTTCCTCTTCGGTCGGCGTTGCCCGCGGCGCTCGAGTTCGGTCGGCAAGCCTGGAAGTAAGCTAACCCTTACCCCAGAACGCAAACATGCCGATCGCCGCGAGCGCCATGGCGGCGACCGTCCCCCAGCCCCAGATGCGTGCCGCCGCGCTGCTGACCCAGCGTCCCATGATCTGCCGGTCGCTCGCGAGGACGACGATCACGGCGAGTAGAGGAACGGCGACGACACCGTTGATGACCGCCGACCAAAAGAGCGCGCCGATGGGATCGATGCGCAGGAACCCCATCGCCATGGCGACGAGCATTCCCAAGACGAGCACCGTGTAGAACTGCGGCGCTCGCGAGGGCCGCTCGTCGAGGCCCTCTTCAAAGCCGAATGCCTCGCAAATAATGTAGGCCGACGATGCGGTAAATGCCGGAATCGCCAGCAGCCCCGTGCCAATCATGCCTGCCGCAAAAAGCCAAGAAGCGAAGCGGCCTGCGAGCGGCTCCAGCGCGCGAGCCGCATCGGCGGCCGATGTGATCTGGTGAAAGCCGTGAGCGCCGAGCGTCGCCGCCGTCGTGACGATGATGAAGAACGCAACGAGATTCGAGTAGATCATTCCCGAGTTGACGTCGATATGCATGTTCGAAATCTGTTGTGGCGTGATTGCGTCCCGGCGTTCGCTCTCGGTCTTGCGACCGAGCTGTTCCTCTTCTTCGACTTCGAGGGAGGCCTGCCAGAAGAAGAGATATGGCGTGATCGTCGTGCCGAGCACGGCCACGAGCGTCGTGAGCCAGGTCGCGTCGAAGTGAAGTTCGGGAACGACGAGACGATGGAGCACCGTCGTCCAGGGAGGATGAACGACGAAGGCGGTGATGACGTACGCGAAAAGCGCTAGGGTCAGCCACTTGACGATCGATTCGAAGCGGCGGTACGAGAGGTAGACCTGGATAATTATCAGGATCGCACCAAAAAGGGCGATCCAGAGCAGATTGGATTGATGAAAGAGCAGCTGGGCTGCGGCGCTCATCCCTTGCAGGTCGGCGCCGGCGTTGATCGTATTGGCGACGATAACGGCGATACCGAGCGGAGCGACGATCCATCGCGCGAAGCGGCGACGCATTACGGTCGCAAGGCCGTCGCCGGAAACCATGGCGATGCGCGCGCACATGCCTTGAATGACCGACATCATTGGCGTCGTCAGCAGGACGACCCAGAGCATGGAATAGCCGGTGCTTGCGCCGGCTATTCCATAGGTCGAGATTCCCGACGGGTCGTCGTCGGATGCGCCCGTAATCAGTCCCGGGCCGAGAATCGATAAGAACTTTCGAACCGAAAGCAATTTCAAGTCGAGTATACCGCATTGCGAGAAGGGGGTCGAGGAGACGAAGGCAACACCAGACCCATGATTGATTCCGGACGTCGCTCGATAACGATTGGCGTTCGCGCCTGGATCACCGCTGCCATCGTCTTTGGAGGCGCGTACGTTCTCTGGCTCGTCCTGGCCGGCACGCTTTCGGCCTACATCTTGCTCTTTACGGCGATTCTGATCGCGGCTGCACTGCGCCCGATCGTCAATCGCCTCAGCCTGAGAATGCCGTTCGGCGCCGCCGTCGGACTCGCATTTGGCGCGGTGCTTCTCGTGGGTGCGCTCATTGCTTACGTCTTGATCGCTCCGCTGGGCGCCGAGGTCCAGCGCCTTCTGCAGGCAATTCCCGGCTACGTGAGCTCCCTGAAAGTACAACTCATCGCCGCGCAGCGCTACGTCAACCGCTATCAACTTTCGCAGCAGATCGCGGGGGCACTCGCCAACAGCGTCGGGGGCGCTTTCAGTACGGTCGGCACCCATTTGTTGGGCGGCCCCGCGCTGGTTGCGACGCTCGTCGGGAACGCCGTCATCATTCTCCTACTCGCGGTCGGATGGATGCTGTCGTCGGACGAGCTCGAGCGCTTTGCGCTTAGCCTGATGCCGCAGCCCGCTCGCGAGGATTGGAAGCGGGCTTTCGACACGATCGGCGCGCGTCTCAGTGCGTACGTCCAGGGCATCGTCATAAACGGAACGGTTGTCGGCGTTACGATGGGCGCATCGCTCGCGCTTCTCGGAGTTCCGTATGCGCTGCTGCTCGGCTTCGTCGTTGCGGTCTTTCAGGCGATTCCCATGGTCGGAGCAATAATCTCGGGACCGGTCGTTTTGCTCGTTGTGCTCGCCACGAGCGGCTGGGCAAAAATGCTGGTCGTTCTCGCCATCTTCGCCGTCGTCCAGATCGTCGATCAAAACGTCCTTTCCCCGATCATCTTTGGACAGCGCGTGCAGTTGAGTTTCCTGCTCATCATCTTCTCGACGGTTGTCGGCGGCATGCTCCTTGGGATCGCCGGCGCGTTCTTGGCGGTCCCGGCCGCCGCTCTGCTGCAGGTAATAATCGTGCAAATCGTCGCCCCGGCGGTTCGCCGTGCGAATGACGTTCGACCGGAGACCTAACCGGACCCGAAGCCGCGCTTAGCCTCCCCCGCGGCGTCGCAGCGAAGGTGAGGGTCAATCCCTTTTGGGGCTCTCAGGGAGCCCTACGATGAAGGGCGAACGCTACCGTTTTCACGCGTCCGCGAACAGGAGTAACTTATGAGAACAATTGCAGCCGACGTTGCTGAGTCCGTCGACCAGGCTCACAAGCTTTGGGGTTGGTATCTCGCCCTGGGTATCGTTCTCATTCTGGTCGGCATCTATGCGATTTATGCCGAATGGATTGCAACGATGGCCTCGGTAATCGTGCTCGGAGCGGTCCTCTTAATCGCAGGGATCGCGCAAATCGTCGGCGCCTTCATGGCACGCGGCGCCGGGCACGTCATCCTTCTTCTCTTGGTCGGCGCGCTCGATATCGTCGTCGGCCTCATGCTGATCGAATATCCCGCAGCCGGAGCGCTGACCCTCACCCTTCTGCTCGCAGTGGTTTTCGTCTTCGGCGGAATCTTCCGATTCGTCTCCGCGGTTTGGCTTCAGTTCCCGCACTACGGATGGGTCGCGTTCAGCGGAATCATCAGCATCATCCTCGGCATCCTGCTTTGGACGGAGTGGCCGATCTCGGCGATTTGGTTCATCGGATTTGTCGTCGGGTTGAACTTCATCTTCGCCGGCATCGCGTGGTCGGTTATGGCTTGGAAACTCAAGGCCGTGTAAAGCATGTGCACGACGCCCACAGACGAGATCAACGCAGACCTCTTTGCGTTATAGCAAAATATCCAGATCGCAGGTTCTCCTCGGCGTTTCGATACTCGCCTGCGCTGTGATAAGTGGGTGCACGCGAAGGGCGCTGCCGGTGGCGGCCACGAGGGGCGCTGCCGCGGTCGCCGGCGATCGCGTTGGGGCCCGCCGCGCCTGCCGTCCAATCTTTTACAAACCGCAAGGTGCGGCGCACCCGGAACGTATCGAACCGAAGGGTCCCGGTCTCGTGCTCGGAGGCGGCGGTACGGACGTGAATGCCGAATTCGTCTGGATCCACGATACGGTCGTTGGTTCACGCTCCAAGCGCGGCGCGGATCTAGTCGTGCTTCGGGCGACGGGCGATAACGACTACGACCGATACATCTATCGCCTCGCGCCGTATCACTCCGTGCGAACGCTGCTGCTTCCGACCTGCTCCTCTGCGAGCGTCTTACACGCAGCAGCGACGATCGTCGCGCGATCGACTGCAGTCTTCTTCGCCGGCGGCGATCAGGCCAACTACGTTATCTGGAAAGGAACGACGATTCAGACGGCAGTGCAACACCTGTACGAGCGAGGCGGCGTCGTCGGCGGGACGAGCGCCGGCGAAGCGATCCTCGGTCAGTACGTCTTCAACGCCGTTGCCGAGGGAAATCGCAACACGACCACCGATAACGCCGTCCACAACCCTTACGAACGCCGCATCAGCTTCACCTACGGCTTCCTGCGTTTTCCAGCGCTCGGCGATGCAATCACCGACCAGCACTTCGTAACCCGTAACCGATTCGGCCGCACCGCCGTGTTCATGGCTAGACAAATCGCCGATGGTAAGGTGCAGCGGCGTCCTCCCTTGGTGCTTGGCGTCGCCGTCGACGAGGCCAGTGGAATCGTCGTCGACAAGCACGGCGTTGGAACGTTGCTGCTGCAAAGGAAAGGCGGATCCGCGTTCTTTATTCGCGGAGGTCCGGCGAAGCAAATCGTTCCGAAGCTGCCGTTCATCTCCGGAACGCTCACGGTCACCAAATTGAGCAAGCAGGGAGATCGCTACGATTTTAAAACGTGGTGCGGGCGGGAACCGACCTACGACGTTCGCGTCAATGGCACGAATCCCGACCGCGAAATGTACTCGCCTAAAGATCCTTATAACCCGCCGCCGGGAACCCGCAGTCCGAAGTGCGCCGACCTTTGACGTAGCCCCTAGGAGGCTACGGTGTTCGCCGATTTGATTCTCTGAAATTCGGCTTCGCCGGTACTCGTAGTACCCGGAGGAGTGATTTCCGCGGCATTCGCGAGCGGCCCGCGGTAGGTCGTGACGCATCCCGCCGTGCGAAAAACTTCCTCCACGAGTGTCATAGCGTCGGCGTCATCACCGCAATACAGAATGTTTGCGCCGGGCTGGGGCAACACGATGAGCGCGCGAACGACTCGATGCGTATCGAGCTTTCGCGCCAGCAACTCGGAACCGTTTGCGTCGTTCGGCGCACCTTCCATGGCGTCGACGACGACCGCCTGCGGCGAGATGCACCCAGCTTGCGCCAGCAGGTCATCGACCTTTTCCCGTGAGCCGGCGAAGATCAACATCTCACACACGGCCGCATCGTTGTAAGGAGTGTCCGCCACGGCGCCCGCTCGCGCGGCGGCTGACTGGGCCGATTTCATGTCTTCGGCGTCGCCGAAGCAGACCTGATACCCGGCGTCAACGAGCAACCGCCCAATAGCCACCGCCCGAGAGTTTGAGCCAAAAACGCCAATCTTCATGGCGGGCTTTTACCCAGATACGCGGGGTGTTATGGGCGGTTAGGTCTTCGACGGGGACGTTAGGCAGGTTGGTGAGGGCGTCGAGCGGCTCTGCGCGATCTGGCGCAGTCGCTCTTGCATCGCCTTACTCGGGATTCTGATTCGGTCGGCAAGTCGGAGAAACGCGAGAACTTTAACGTGCCACCAGGTTAAATCGAGCTCGAACCAGCGCAGCCCGTGGCGGGCCGAGAACGGAAAAGCGTGGTGATTGTTGTGCCAGCCCTCGCCCCACGAGATAAGGGCGACCCACCAACAATTCGTCGATTGATCCGCAGTTTCGTAGGTGCGATAGCCCAGCATGTGGGCCGCGCTGTTGACGAGCCAGGTCGAATGATAGCTGAGCGCGAGCCTGACGAACGTGCCCCAAATCAGCCACGACCACCCGCCTAGCGCGAAGAGTCCGGCCGCTAAAGCGACCTGAAGTGGAATGTTGAGGTACTGCAAGGCCCGATAGAACGGCTCTCCGTACAGGTCCGGCGCGAAGTGGAGCATCTCTTCGTCCGAGGGCAAGGCAATGTTGTTTCGGTAGATCCACTCTACGTGCGCCCATTTGAAGCCGAGCGCAATGCTGTGCGGATCGCCTTCCCGATCGGCGTGCGCGTGGTGCTTGCGGTGCACGGCCACCCACCGGATGGGATCGCCCTGCAGCGCGAGGGTTCCGAAAATGGCGAAAAGATATTCGAATGGTTTGCTGAGCCGCAGGCTCCGGTGCGTAAGAATCCGATGAAAGCAGAGCGAGATCCCTAGAGCCACGGTCGCGTACGAAACTACCGCCGCGGCTGCCAAAGCCGGCCACGCAAAGAACCCGGGCCAGAAGGCCGCGAGCGCACCGACGTGAATGCCGGCGAGTCCCGCGCCTTTGACGCAGCTATAAATCCGATGCACTCGTTCCATTCCCCAACCGCAGTTCAGCACGATGCCGACCTTTCCTCGATTAAGACAGTTTACGACGCCATGCTCTCTCCAGTTTAGCGCCAGGCGAGGCAAGCACGGAATAGTGAAAAGCCCGATTCTTCGGCGCCAGGTGCCACCTGCCGGTCGCCGCTAGGCCCGCTGTGCTTTGGAGGCGCTCTCCCACCCCAGTACGCGCGCGATCAGCTCGGTTCGATTTCGGCTCTCAGTCTTGTCGACCATGCTCTTGATGTGATCTTGAATGGTCGATGACGTGATGTGCAGTCTTTGGCCGATTTCCTCGAGCTTCGCGCCGTCGAGCAAGAGCGCGAGCACTTGAAGTTCGCGCGGCGATATATGGAAGCGCGCCGCAGAGCTCGCCAGCGAGTGCGATGGCGTAGACCGGTCGATCCGCACGCCGATGAAAAGTCCAGCCGGGCCCGACATTGGCTGTGTGCGCACGACAAGAAATGGGACCGGATGGGCGACGCCGACCGCCGGCGTGTCGGAGGGACTCTGCCAACCCGCCACGAGATCCCGGACCGTTTCCTCGAGTACGGCCGGCAAGCGATCTGCTAATCGAGTACGCAGGCCCGTCAGCGCGATGCGCCGTTGGTCCTCAGCCGTCCATGCCAGTACGATTTGCAGATTGCTATCGAGAACGTAGAACGATTCTCCGGTGGGCTCGGCAACGTTCGCCCGCGCATCCGCGCGAGCATTGCGACGGCCCTCCCTGCTCGTCTCGCCCGCGCTGAGGCGCAGTGCGGAGAGATGCTCCGAGGTTGCGTCGAGCGCCAGCGTAAGGATGCTGATCTCGCTTGAGGTAAACGGCCCTAGTTCGTTCGTACGCATGAGCGTAGAGAATCCCGAAGTTCGCCTCGGCGTCGGCGAACAATAACGTAATCCCACTCTCAAAATCTCCCATGGGACCGAGTGTCGCGGCGATGCGGGAACCGGTCTTGACTTTTTTGCGTTGGCGCTCGAATTCGTTCTTGAGCCGCGCCAAATCGTTGCCGTTTCCTTGCGAGTTTAGGAGCATCCCGAGTTCGCCATCGGCCTCAACCCGGGCGAACTGCCAGCGCGACGCCGGAACGACGCGAAGGATCGCCGCGATGATTGGATGTGCGGGGTCCGACTCCGGCACGACGTCGGCCAAGCGTGTCCCACAACCTCCAGCCGGACCTGCGATGGCGCTATCGCGCTTTTTCACGATGGTAACTTTCTCGCCAAGATGCTACGGTGGGGGTGTTCTTCTCTGACGGCGTTTCGTACTGCTTACGCGTCGAAGAGAGAAATGAAAGCGTAAAAGCGTGGTCCGGATAAGCTGTTTGGCCGCCGTCGATGTCAAGGATATTCCCCTGCTCGGCGCTGCGCTCAAAGGCGCCGGAGAACTGGCGGTCGAGACCGTCGCTTCTATCGACGTAACCGCATTGCAAAAAATACGGCCCGACGTGCTGGTTGCCGATGTCGACGAGCTCGAGATCGACGCGCTGGAGATTTTGCGCCAGCTTCGCTTCGTGCTGCCGGATTGCATCATCGCGGTCTACACCGCCGTCACGGAACCCTCGTGGGGCCGCGACTGTCACCTCGCCGGCGCGAATTGCCTTCTTTCCAAAGAAGCGCCGGAATCACAACTTACAGCGGGGCTGCAATGCGCGATTCAAAGCGGGTGTTTTACCGATCCGCGTTTTGCCGCGTAGCTCAGATCGTGGGCTCTGCGGCGGCCCAGCGTCCGCTGTTGGCATCGAGTTCATCGTAGCCTCGAAACTTGTATATCGCGGTCGATAATGCCCAACTCGCGAGGAATACGCCAACGATGATAAAGCCAAGCGTTCCGAAGTTGGCGCTCAATGCCGCGCTGGCGCCCCAGATTCCACCGCTGAGATGGAATTGGAAGGCCACGACGCTGGCGGCTTCAATTCCGCCGACGATCAGCGCGACGAGGACCGACACGAGCGTGATAACCATATTGTAGTAGAGCTTGCGCATTGGCTTGACGAAAGCCCAACCGTACGCCCCGAGCATCAGGATGCCGTCGGTCGTGTCGATCAACGACATTCCTGCCGTAAACAGCAGCGGGAATATGAGGATGTCGTAGATGGGAAGCCCTTTGCCGGCTTCGACCGCGGCGATTCCGAGCAGCCCGACTTCCGTAGCGGTGTCGAACCCCAGGCCAAAGAGAAGGCCGACGGGATACATCTTCCAACTGCAATCGACGAGCTTGAAAAGCGGTCTGAAAAAGCGGCCGACTAACCCGCGCTGATCGAGCAGTTCGTCGACGCCCGCATGATCGTAGGTTTCGCCACTACCGGCACGTCGGAACGCGCGAGCGATATCGACGAGCACCAAGAGATTGATTGCCGCGACGAGCAGCAAGAAGCACGCCGAAACGGACGTCCCAACCACTGCCCCTATACGCTGCAGCGTCGGGAGCTGGCTTCGCACGATCGACGCGGCAACGGCAATCCCAACCGTGAGCGCCACTACGATCGTCGAATGCCCTAGCGAGAAAAATAAGCCAACTCCGACCGGCCGCTTGTTGTCCTGCATGAGTTTGCGCGTAACGTTATCAATTGCGGATATATGATCGGCGTCAACTGCATGTCGCAAACCAAATGTGTATGCGAGCAAAGCCGTCCCGAGCAAGAGTGGTCGCGACGAAAAGAGCCAAAACGCCAAACCCCAAGCCACGCAATTCAGCCCGATCAGGAAGCCGTAGGCGAAGTAGACCTTGTTTCTGATCATCTGGCGATTGAGGAAAGAATTCGCCGCGCATCGTCGGCATAGAAAGGATGAAAATTCGCGCCGGCCGCAAGGGCTGCGGAGAGCCGCCGGCGCGCCTCGCCGGCATGATGCGTACGCCAGGCAATCAGCCCCGCGTGATACTGCAGCTCGGGATCCGCGGTATCGTATCGCGTCGCACGTTCCGCATAGACTCGTGCTCGCTCCCACCTGCCCATCGTCGCCAAGACCCAAGCCATGGTGTCGTCCGAGTAGATTTCGTCGCCACGTTTGGCGATGTCGGCCGTTGCTTCGGCTAAGGCATCGTCTAGGTGCTCTTGGTGCTCTGCATAATACATCGCTAAGAGCCGGTCGTTTATGCCCTGCACGTTGAAAAGTCGTTGCTCGGCTCGAATCAGCGCGTCGGTTCTACGCGCACCCGCTTCATCGCCCAGCGCCCGCTGCGCGTCGGCCTGGTAGCCCAAAGCTTGCGGAAGCGGGTACAACTCGGCGCTACGAGCCGCCGCTGCGAGCGAGCGGTTCCAGTCGCGATGCGCGCGGTAGAACTTCGCCTGAAAGAGTAGCGCCATGGCATTGTCCGGATAGATTCGTAGCGCTTCGTCGAACTCTGAGCTTGCCGTGCGATCGTCTCCGGCCTCGAATGCCAGCTGCGCTTCGCGCAGATGGTACCACGAGCGCGCGTATGCTGAAATGCTGATCATGCGATCGATGATTTGGGTGGCATTGGCCATTTCGATGCGCGCCTCGGGGAGGTTGCCGGTGAGCTCGTCGTAGCGAGCGCGAATTGAGATCCACGTCGGATTGGGATCTGGATCGGTAGGATGAGTTAAGATCCGTTCGGCCTCCTGGTAACGGCCAATTTCCATAAGGATGGAGGCAATCTGCGCGCGCGCGTTCTCATCAAATGGCGCGGCTCGCAAGGAGGCACGTTCGGCCGCGAGCGCGGCGGGAAAGCGGTGCAAGACAACGTCGCTCGAGGCGATGACGCTCAACGCCTGCACGTTTCCCTGCGGTTGCAGTGAAAGCGATCGGGCGGCCATCGCATGCGCGCGCGCGACGTCGTTGAGGTCTCCGGTTTCGCGGAAGCGCTCAATGTATTCGCTCGCGAGCATCCGCTGCGTGATCTGGTCGGTGGGGTCTTGGCGGATCCGATCTTCGTAGAAGCCGATGAACCGGTCGCGCTGCCGGTAATCCGTCGAAACCGGGGCGGGTGGGATTCCGGTCGCCTGCGCTCGATGCGAGGCAAACCAAGGCCACGCCGCCCCGAAGGCGATCGCCGCCACGAAGGTAACGATCGCCGTAGACGCTTTCACGCTTACAGAGGCGCCTGGATATACGGGAACGTCTTCGTATTGGACTTATCGTACGCAACGTTGTCGGTCGTCAGGCACGGTGCTTCTTTATGGTCGTCGGGAGCAAGGCCCAACGCCGAGACCGTGTTCCCGAAAATGGCGCCAAGCGATATATCGACGATGTCGTCGTCGAGCGCGCGCCCACCCCACTTGCTGCCGGTTGCGCCGCCGGTCTCGTAGCCGAGATACGAAGCCGTCGTAAGGTCCTGCGACAAGTCGGCCTTCATCACGTTCGGATACAGCAGGGCCTGAAGCACGTCTGCCGTCTTTGCGCTGCGGAACATCAAGGAAAACGACTTGATTTGCCCTTTGAGAACCGGATCGTCGTACGGCTCGGAGCGGTTCGTTTTGTTATGGTCTTCAAAGAGCTCGAAGACTTCTTTGACGGCCGGTCGCGAGAGCAGTTCGATCTGCTTGTAGACGGTCACTCCGTGACGTGCGTTTTGCCATGCGGTTGGGGACCCAGGGGATGGATTGAACGTTCTGGCGCTTGAGCTACAGCCTCCGATTATCGCTCCGGCGAGGACCGCGGCAAGAAGCGCGAGCTTATAGCGTAATGTCATTGCTTTAATCTCCTTACTCAGATTCGCCGTCGGGCGTGCCGGTAGTGGCCCACAGGCCGATAACGCCGGGCGTTCCGCCCGACGGCGCCAGGAGCTTCTTGGGCATTTCTATCACGATCGACAGGACGTCATAGGGTGTTAGGAAGTCTCTCGGCTTTGCGATGACGCAGTGATTCGAGCCGGCCGTTCCGTAGCTCTGTCCGTTGAGAATGATCTTTTGCTTCTTCGATGCGAAGCGGAACGACGTTGCGGTGGCTGGTGGAGGGCTGGGGTGGTTCTGGTAGTTGCGATCGGGTAGAATTTTAAAGAACTGCGCAAGATCGAAGAAGAACGGATCGCGCCGAGGGCCTACGAACACTTTTATACCCTGCTTGAGCGAAGCGACCTTACCAAACGGGAACGTGCCGGTCTTGCCGACGGTTGTATTGTGCGTTCCTACTTCGTTTGGTTTGGCAGGACCGTAGAGCGTTATGCGCTGAGCCGTTCCGGCCGAATCCGCCGTGAACTGTATCACCAGGTTCTCGGTAAACGAGTTGGATGAAACGCCGCTGTTGGCAATCTTGAACTGATAGAGCAGGCTCGGATCGAGCGCGATGCCGCCGAACATGCCGGAGGGGATGAGCGGGCGTATGTCCATGACCAGCGCGACTCTCGAGGCATCGTGCGGATCGGGGAATGCGAAGACATCGGTAATGTCCGCGAGCGGGTTGGCTACGACGGTGGGCGAGTCTTGATGATCGGATCCTCGCGCCGCTCTGACGGAGTAGAGCGAGATCGAGAAGGCGAGCAAAAAAACCGCTGCCATCGTCGCGATGGATCGAAGCAGTTTCATATGGGCTCCTTTATAGCCAGCGTGGAGTGTGTAGTCCGTGTCGAGAGCAAGAACGGAATAAAAGCCGTCGTCGTAATGCCGAGGAGCGTGAGCGCGACTACGGCGAGGCTAGGCACGGGAATGCCCTGGTCGATCAAGCCCTGTGCGAGCATGGAAGCTCCGATGACCGAAATGACGCTAGAGGTGAGGAATGGCGCGATTCGCGCAACGCGAGCGAAGGCCGATCGTCGCTGCACCCATGCCGCGCCGTGCACGACCGCGATTCCAAGGCCGGTGAGAATCGAAGCTAACCCGAGGCTGAAAACCACGATGAGCAACAGACCATAACCGACGCGATGCAAATGCAGCGCGGCGAGCAGCACGACGATCGCTGCCGGACAGGGTGCGATCCCGCCGCTCATGGCCGCGACGACGGCGCTTGGGAAGTGGAGCGGAGACGAGCCCGCAATAGCGTGTGAATGGCCGTGATCGTGGCCGTGATGATCGTGAGCGTGGCCGTGGGCGTGGGCATGTTCTCGTTCGTGCATCAGACGCCCAACCGCCGCCGATAGACTGCGCGCGCCGATCGCCACGACGGCTGCGCCGGAGACCAACGTAATCCACGTGAAAAGCCGCTCCGTCGCAAATCCGGCGGCAAAGAACAGGAGTACCCCCAGCAAGAGTACCGCGATGGTGTGCGCGAAGGTCAGTGCGCCCGCCAGGACCATGGCCTGCTTGAAGGTCGCGCGAGCTCCCACGAGCGTGAAGGCGAGCAACGCTTTGCCATGGCCGGGCTCGAGCCCGTGAAGCGCTCCAAGCCCGAACGCGGCGAGGACGGTGAAAAGAATCAGCAGCGGCGTTTCTGCGTTGTTCGAAAGCAGATCGGATAATGCCGACGACCGCACGATCGATGCCACGCTCCAGGATGCCGCATCGTCGCCCCCAATGCGTACGTGCGCCGCGCGTCCGTCCAAGACGTCAAATACGGCAATGTCGTTGTGGCGGGGAGAGCCGATCAGCGCGCTGGGATAGGTACGTAGCTCGTTGGTCGGATCGGGCACGCCGGGCAGAACGATGTCCTTCCAACCGATCCGCCGTTCTGCGTAGACGAGATCGCGTATCGTTATCGTTGATCTTGACGGCAGCGCCGCCGCAAAATCACCGGTCCAGTACAGCGTGGGAAGGCCCCCCGCTCCCGGCCGCGTGCTCGACGATGCGCGCTCGAAACGCATCGGAAGAGCCACGCCGTTTCCCTCAATGGAGAACCCATTGGCCACTCGCAAAATCTCTTCGTTCTCCCAATCGCGCTTTCGCTCGGGCGTCCACGCACCCGACGCGTGCATGATCTGAAACGTCGGAATTTCGGCGATATCGAGGACGTAATGGATGCGCAGGCGTCCGGCTTGCGGCCGTACCACGGCGAGATGGTTTATCGTAAAATTCCCGAGCGGGTGGGCGGCGGCGCTGCCATCCATCAGGAGTAAGAAACATACGCTCCATGCAATCGAAGCTGCCACCCGGGTCAGTACGATAGCCACGCCACCTCCCTTTGGCATAGGGAACGTGCGTGGAGTACCTTTGGATTGGGGCTATGGGCGCCGCGATGGCTAGGCTACGTCAGGCACCCGTCGAGCGGGGAAGGTCCCAAAGAATGGCTACCGCGTCGCCCTGTACGACCGTGCGTACGACGTTAGCCATGCGGAGCGCGTCGCCGCCGTCCAAAGATTCGGCTCCGATGACCTCGTCGTGCTCGTCCAAAGCCTCAACCTTCGCGCTCCCTTCGGCGACGAAGAGAAAACCGAGGCGCTCGGGCTCGAACGTGTGCCGCACCTGGGCGTGGTGCTCGACTTGCGTTACGAGGAACGCCGCGTCGGCAGTAAGTTGCACGGGTGCGTCGACGCTCGGATGGCCGCTCGCAACGGCCAGCCAGCGGCCCAAGCGTTCCGCTTTTGTAAACTCGACCTGCCCGTACGCAGGCTTCGATCCGAGTTCGCCCGGCAAGACCCACATCTGTAAGAAATGCAGCGGATGAAGCTTTGAATGATTGAATTCCGAGTGTTGCACTCCGGTGCCCGCGCTCATAAATTGCACGCCTCCCGGCCCGACGATGCCGTGGCTGCCGGTGGAGTCCCGATGTTCGAGTTGTCCAGCGAGCACGTACGTGATGATTTCCATGTCCCGGTGCGGGTGCGTCGGAAAGCCCTCCCCCGGCGCGACGATGTCGTCGTTCAGGACGCGAAGCGCGCCCCAGTTCGTGTTGCTGGGATCGTAATAATCGGCAAAACTAAACGAGTGACATGTCTTTAACCAGCCATGGTCGAAACAGGCCCGGTCGTTTGCGCGTTGTACGGAGAACGTGCGATCCACCGAAGTATGGCGCATGGGTGTTCCCTTCAGAGCGGAAGGCTTCAGGGGGCGATTATACAAGATTCTGCCTTTTTCGACTACCGAGTAGAGAGAGGAACGTCAATGTTAAAGGCCGGCGACCGAGTCTTCATCGATGGAACCAACGAGGAAGGCACGGTTAAAGAAGTACATCCGCACGACGTCGTGGTGCGGATCAAGACGACGCAGGGGCATGAAGAGCGAAGGTATACTTACGAAGATTTGCGGCTCGATCCAACGATGGATGAGGCCTCCGACTACATCGACCACTAGCACCGCTGCTACAACTTCGCGACTTCGCGGATGGATTTGGCCGGCATTTCGGCGAGGATTTGATGAACCATCGTTATCGCGGTCGCGCCTTCCCCAACGCCCGACGCAACGCGCTTTACCGAGTCCTTGCGCACGTCGCCCACGGCGAAGACGCCCGGCTGATTCGTTTCCAGGAGGAATGGTGATCGTTCCAACGGCCAAGGCTGACGGAGCCTGTCGATCGATTGGCCCGTGAGTATGTAGCCGCGCTCGTCGGTCGAGACGAAGTCGGCGAGCCACTCCGTGCGCGGGTCGGCGCCGATGAACACGAAGAGCGCGTCGGTTCGTTCGCGGCGCTCGGTTCCGTCTACGACGTTGCGCAGGACCAAGGTTTCGACCGTACGGCTTCCTTCGACGGCGACCACCTCGCAGTTCGTGACGACCGAGACGTTCGGCCGCGTCCTAAGCTCATCGATGAGGTACGACGACATGGATTTTGAGAGGTCGTCGGACCGAATAATAATGCTCACGTGCTCGGCAAACAACGAAAAGAACATCGCGGCCTGACCGGCCGAGTTTCCGCCTCCTAACAAATGAACCCGGCGGCCACGCACCTGCCGCGCTTCGGCCTGTGCGGCTCCGTAGTAGACGCCACGATTGAGGAACTCATCGCATCCACGGGCGCTCAGGTACCGGTAACATACTCCGGTGGCAAGCACGACCGAACGGCAATGGATTTCTTCGTTATCGTTTAGGATGACGCGCCGGTCGTACGGGGCGCCTTCGATACGAATCGCTTCACGCGTGACGACGACGTCCGCTCCGAACCGCTTCGCCTGCCGGTGAGCGCGTTCGGCCAAATCTTCGCCGGATATTCCGTTGGGGAACCCGAGATAGTTCTCGATGCGTGACGACATGCCGGCTTGTCCGCCGGGTGCATCGCTGTCGACGAGAATCGTTCGCAGCCCCTCCGAGGCACCGTAGACTGCGGCCGCCAAACCGGCCGGACCGGCACCGATAATGGCGACGTCGTAACAGTGCGTTTGGGGCCTCGTGCGCAGGCCCAGCGCTTCCGCTAGTTCGCGCGCGGTTGGCGAGACCAACTTCGGGTGGTCCGCGAACGTCACCTCGCACTCGGGGCCGCTGCGTTCTTCCCAGTCAAAGTGAACGTCGAGGCGCGTAAGGAAGTCGCGCAGTCGATGGCAATCCGGCGAGCTCGGATCGCCCACGATCGTGCAGCGGGCCGTTGGAGCCTGCATCGCCGTCGACCAAAACGTCGTGATGCGCGCCGACATGTTTGCCGAAACGGCTTTCGCGAAGCTTTCTTGCGTTCGCATTAACCGCCAGAATTCGGTGGTCTCCAGCACCGCGAGACGCGACGACTCCGTAGCGCGTACGCTTGCCACGGCCGGCGAGCCCAATATCAGCGGAACCTCGCCGAAGGAATCGCCCTCTGTGAACGTCGTCAGCACGGTCGGGGCGTCTCCGACACGCTTTGAAACCTCGAGGGCGCCCGAGAGCACCGCAAAAAAGTGCGGAACGTCGCCTTCGGCAATGACCGTCTCGTCGGTCACGACGCACATGTCTGCGGCGCGCGACGCGGTCACCGCGAGCGCTCCGTCGTCAACGTCCTTGAAGGCAGCGACCGCCCTAAGCTCCTGGCTGGTTATCATCACTCCAGCCTTCCGCGATTGCAAACGTCTCCCTTGAAGGACGGTGCGCACCTCGTCGGAATAAACCCAGCCTAAAGGAGCGCGCGTCATGAGCTCAACGATCTCCCGGCAAAACTTCCTTAAAGTAGCGGGCATTGGGATCGGTGCCGTGGGCCTCTCCGAGCTTGGCTTCGATCTCGCTGAGGCGACCACGCTTCGTCAACAATTGCACATAGCCGGCGCGACCGAAAGCCACTCGATCTGCCCCTACTGTGCGGTTGGCTGCTCGATGATTACGTACACCCGCGCGGCTCCCGACGGAACCACGCAGCTGCTGCAGATCGAAGGCGATCCGGATAGTCCCGTCAACGAGGGGCGGCTCTGCCCCAAGGGCGCGACGGCGATGCAGCTTGCAGTCTCCAAGCGGCGCGCGGACCAGCCGATGTACCGCGGTGCAGGCGCGTCGGCCTGGCAGCCGATCTCGTGGGACGACGCGCTTACTCGGATCGCCGGGCATATCAAAGCCTCACGCGATCGAACCTTCGTGACCACGGATAAAGACGGTCATCACGTCAACCGAACCGAAGGCATCGCGTTCGCCGGCGGAGCCACCTTCTCAAACGAAGAGGGCTACCTCGCGGCAAAGGTGATGCGTTCGCTCGGGTTAGTCTACCTCGAACAACAAGCGAGGGTTTGACACGGTCCGACGGTCGTCAGTTTGGCGGCCACCTTCGGACGCGGAGCCATGACCAACCACTGGCGCGACATCAAAAACGCCGACGTCATTCTCATCACGGGCGCAAATCCGGCCGAAGCGCATCCGGTTGGCTTCCAGTGGTTCATGCAGGCAAAACTCGATCCGGCCAGGGGGCCGGGCAAGGGCGGCGGCGCGAAGATCATCCACGTCGATCCACGATTCTCGCGGACGTCGGCGGTCAGCGACCTCTACGTCCGGACGCGAACTGGTACCGACATCGCCTTCTACGGCGGGCTTATGAACTACGTGCTCGATCGCAACCTCTATCACGCGCAGTACGTAGCGAACTACACCAACGCGCCGTTCATCGTCAAAGGGTCCTACGGATTTCACGATGGTCTGTTTAGCGGATACGATGCCGACCATCGTTCGTATGACGTCAAGACCTGGGCATACGAAACCGGCCCGGACGGTTTTGCGCGGCGCGACATGACCATGCAGCACCCGCGCTGCGTCTTCCAGCTTCTCAAGAAGCACTACGCGCGCTACACGCCACAGATCGTTTCGGCAATCACCGGAATCCCGCAAGACGACTTTCTGAGGGTCGCGGAAATCGTCGGCGAGATGGGGCGCCCCGACAAAGTGATGACGATCGTCTACGCGGTCGGTCTGACTCACCACACGACCGGATCGCAGCTCATTCGATCGGGCGCAATGCTGCAACTGTTACTCGGCAACATGGGACGCCCGGGCGGGGGCATGAATGCCGAACGCGGCCACGCGAACATCCAAGGCAACACCGATAACGCGATCTCTTGGGAGATTCTGCCGGGCTATATCTCCGTTCCAATGGCAGGCGACGAAACGATCGACGGATACGTCGATAAGCACGCACCCAAGAAACTAGATCGGCGCTCCTGGAATTATCTCGGAACGAACTACAAGAAGTTTACGGTCAGCCTGCTCAAGGCGTGGTATGGCGATCGCGCGACGGCCAAGAACGACTTCGCTTTCGCGTATCTGCCCAAACCGGCCGGCAACTCGTCGTGGCTGTCGATCTTCAACGAGGCGTTGCTGGGGAAGATGGAAGGTCTGATGCTCTCCGGGATGACCGCGACGAGCATCGGTCCCGATAGCAATCAAGTGCTTCAGGCGCTTTCGAATCTCAAATGGCTCGTCGTTATGGACCCCTTCCCAACGACCAGCTCGGAGTTTTGGCAAGCGCCGGGCATCGACTCTACCGGTGTGCAGACCGAAGTCTATCGCCTGCCAATGACGCACTGGATCGAAAAGGACGGCTCGTTCGTCAACAGCGGCCGTTGGATGCAGTGGAAAGACGCGGTCATGCCGCCCCAGGGCGAGTCGCTCCACGATCATTGGCTGCTCGCCGAGTTGCACGCGCGGGTCAAGGAGCTCTATCAAAAACAGGGCGGACCCTTTCCAGGCCCGATCCTCGATCTCGTGATGGATTACAAGGACCCGCGCAAGCCAACCCTCGACGAGATCGCGCAAGAAGTCAACGGTAAGGATCTGAAGACCGGCAAACGGCTCGCAACGTTTGCCAAACTCACCGACGACGGCACGACCACGTCGGGCAACTGGATTTACGTTGGAAGCTACGGTCCGAAAGGCAACTTCGCACGTCGCCGTAACGGCGTACAAGATCCCGCGAAAAACGATCCGACCGGGATGGGCTTCTATCCCGATTGGGCCTGGAGCTGGCCACTCAACCGGCGCGTTCTCTACAATCGTGCGTCGGCCGATTTGCAAGGACGTGCCTGGGATCCCAAGCGCCCCGGCATTGTCTGGAACGGAAGCAAATGGGTCGGCGACGTTCCGGATTATCCGCCGACGATGAGCCCGGACGATCCGAAGGCGTGGCTGCCCTTCATTATGACCGGCGAAGGCGTCGGCCGCATCTTCTCCAGCGCGCTGCTTGACGGTCCGTTCGCCGAGCATTACGAACCAATGGAGTCGCCGGTAAAAAACGTCCTGCATGAAGCCGTTTCACCATCGCCGGTCGCATTTCTGTATGACAGAGCGGCGGGACGGCCCGACCGCTTCGGCACGCCCGACGAGTTTCCGATAGTCGCAACTACGTATCGCCTGACCGAGCACGAGCATTACATCACGCAGTGGGTTCCGCATCTCGTGCAGCTGCAACCCGAGCCCTTCGTCGAACTACCGCCTGGCCTTGCCGCCGAACGCGGCATCACAAACGGCGACTACGTGAACGTACGCTCGAAACGCGGCATGATGCACGTGCGTGCGCTGGTGAGCAAGCGCTTCGGACAGCTCGATCTCGGCGGCACGAAAGTCTGGCAGATCGGGATCCCGATCCACTGGGGCTTCGTCGGGCTTTCGGCGGAACTCTATCCGGACCGCTCGAGCCACTGGCTTGCCAATGCACTCACCCCATTCGTCGGCGATGCCAACTCTCGCACGCCGGAGTTCAAAGCGTTTCTCGTCCAGGTCGAAAAAGCATGATGACGGCGACGCGCGTCGGCAGGTCTTCGTACGCCCAACGTCAAGCCCGGGCGGACGAGCTCGCGGAGCGCTGGCCTTTCGCCGGCGAAGTGCTGCGCTTCTACTCTCGGCTGCTCGACGTGCAGCAATCGGCGTACGCAGAGGCGTGCTCCGCCGGGATTGAGCCGCATGACGTAGCAGCATTCGCGGTCCGACGCGTGCTCCCACGCGTCGTCGAAATCAGCGCAGAGCGCGGGCCGCCGGCGCTGCAGCAAGGCGTCCTCGAGCGTTTCGATACGATCGACTTCGAATCGTCGATTCGCGCCTGGCTGAAGCGCGAACCACTCGACCGGTTCGACTGCTATCTGGCCCGCGCCGTAACGGCACCGCTGCTCGAGGCGCTCGGCCCGCGGGCCGGTGCGGCGTGCGATGGGCCACGCGGCGAACGAGCATGCCCAGTCTGCGGTGGTCTTCCTCAGCTTACGTACGTTGCCGCGGCCGACGACGACCTCGTCACGCCGCACCGCTACCTAGAATGTTCGCGGTGCTCCTCGAGCTGGGCATTCACACGCATGACTTGCGCCGCGTGCGGTGAGTTCGAAAGTTCGAACCTGTTGCTTTTCAACGAGCGCGGCGCCCTGGAAGCCGAAACCTCCGGACGTAGCGTCCGGGGCGCCGATGCCGACGTGGCACCAAACCCGGACACAATCGCCTCCGAGAAGGCGCGTTTCCCTCACGTCAGTATCGACGGATGCCGGACGTGTTCGCATTATCTCCTTACCATCGACGTTCGGCGCAATCCGCACGCCGTGCCGGTGGTCGACGAACTGGCGGCCCTACCGCTCTACGTTTACGCCCAAGAGCGCAGGTTGTCGAAGATCGTACCCAACCAGCTGGGATTTTGAGGTGCACTGACGATGCCGGATCAAGTTGGGTTCTTTACCGATACCAGTATCTGTATCGGGTGTAAAGCGTGCGAAGTCGCGTGCAAGGAATGGAACGGACTCGCCGGAGATCCGCCGCAGTTTCGGGATTCATTCGACAACACCGGACAGCTCGACGCCGAAAATTGGCGGCACGTGAAGTTCATCGATCTCGTTCCGGAGGCACCGGCCGTCACCGGCAACGGGACCGCCTGGCTCTTAATGTCCGATATTTGTAAGCATTGCGAACACGCAAGCTGCATGGACGTTTGCCCGACCAATGCCATCGTGAAGACTGAATACGGTACGGTCTTCATTCAGCCCGACGTCTGTAACGGCTGCCGCGACTGCATTTCGGCCTGCCCGTATAGCGCGATCGGTTTCAGCAAGGATACCGGTGTCGTGCACAAGTGCACCTTCTGCTACGATCGGCTGCAGAACAACCTTATGCCGGCATGCGCAAAGGCATGCCCGACGCAATCGATCCAGTTCGGCAAACTCGACGACCTGCGCGAGAAAGCTGATGCGCGAGTTGCTGCGCTACGCGATCAGGGCTACGATCAGGCGCAGCTCTACGGACGCGACGACACCGTGTACGGAGGCTTGCACGCCTTCTTCTTGCTGATGGCCAAGCCGGAAGTGTACGGGCTGCCCAACGCCGAGAACGCAAAGCTTCCCGGCCGTAACAATCGCGGCGGGTATCTTGGCGCGCTCCTGGCAGCGGTCATCGGCGTCTTTGCCGGAGTCGTCGCGCTGCGCCGTAACGGCGAATCCGATGGAAGTAACGCGTGATGGTCGAGCACTTCTCCTCGCCTCCCGGATGGACGTGGTTCATCGCGCTATATTTCTTCCTCGCCGGTATCGCCGGCGGGTCGTACGTGCTCGCGACGATCATGCGCCTGCGAGGCTCGCCGCAGGATGAGCCGGTCACGCGCATCGCTTTCTTGATTCCACTGCCGCTCGTCGCGATTTGCGCGTTCTTTCTCACGCTCGACCTCGGCACACCGATGCGGTTTTGGCACATGCTGATCGACACGACGCCGGGGGGGCTGGGTTTGAACTTCAAGTATTGGTCTCCGATGTCGGTCGGCGTCTGGGCGCTCTCGATCTTCGGCGTTTTTGCGCTGCTGTCGTTTCTTGAGGCGCGCAGAATTATCGGCCGTGTGCCAAACGCGGTAGCGATCGCGGGCTCGTTCGTTGCGCTCTATGTGGCGTCCTATACCGGCGTCTTGCTTAGCGTTTCGAATCAACCCGTCTGGAGCGATACGTGGGCGCTTGGGGGGCTCTTCCTAGCCTCGGGCCTCAGCGGTTCGGCGGCACTGCTTACTTGGCTCGGCCACTACGCTAACGCCGCAGCGCAAACCGAGACGCGGCTTCAACGAGCCGATGGCTATTTCTCGTTGCTCGAATTGGCGTTTCTGATCGCCTTCTTCGTGACGATCGCCGCGGCCGGGACGCTCGGCCGGACCTTCTCGGGATACTGGGCTCTCTTATGGATTTTGGTGTTACTAAGTTTCGTTCCGGGAATTCGTCTCGTCTTCACGCGCCGCGCCGCGCCCTTCTCGATCGCGGCGTCGGCAGCGGTCATTGCCGGTGTGCTGCTGATGCGTTTAATCATCGTGTTCAGCGCCCAGACCTAGGCGCGCTTCTCTTCAAACGTGGAACCAAGCTCGAGCGATACTAGCTGGCCCGACCTGCCGCTGCAAAAGTGGCGAGCAACCTGCGACACCATTCACATGTTCGCACAGATCGTTGGTAAAATACGCCTGCGCTTAGCGCCGGCAGAGCCCGAGTGGGCTCAAGTGGCGATGTACGTCAGTTCGCGCGGATTGACAACCGGCCCGATTCCATTTGGTGCGCGTTCTTTTCAAATCGATTTCGATTTTCTCAGACATAATCTAGAAATTGCCGTAAGCGACGGTCAATCTCGTTCGATCCCACTGCAGCGACGGAGCGTGGCCCGCTTCTATCGAGAGGTCATGGAAGCTTTGCGTGCCGTGAAAATCGACGTCCGGATCTGGCCTGAGCCTGTCGAGGTGACCAACCCGATCAGATTTGACGACGATACCGAACACGATTCATACGATCCTGAGTATGTGAATCGCTTTATGCGCATCCTCGTGCAAGTGGATGCGGCGCTAAAGCGGCATCGCGCACCTTTTCGTCATAGGCATACGCTCGTACAATTCTTCTTCGGTACCTTTGATTTGGCGTACGCGCGGTTTTCCGGACGGGCGGCAACTCCGCCACACGATGACATCATCTCGCGGAATGCTATGGACGCGGAAGAAATATGCGTCGGCTTTTGGCCCGGAGACGATCGCCTGCCCGAGCCCGCTTTCTGGTGTTATGCGTACCCGAAGCCCTCAGAATCTGAAAATCTGCACGTCCGGCCGGCGGCCGCGTACTGGAGTAAAGAAATGGGCGAGTACTTGCTCCGCTATGAAGACGTACGAACCTCTCATGCGCCAGAAGAAGCCCTAGCGGAGTTTTTCCGTACTACCTTCGATGGGCTCTCGGAGCTGGCCAAGTGGAACGAAGTATTGCCGTCTTAGGCCCGGGTCATCCTACGTCTCCCTTCAACGCTTCCGTTGCGGATGGACGCCAAGGTCGTGCCACGACGTCTCCGAGAGCTCCACGCCGTAGTATTGCGCGGCAGCTTCGATATTTGCAAACGCCAGCGCGCGGTCGGCGTCCGAGACGTCGATGACTTGATCGAACCGTGCGACGGCATTGCGGACGTGCTCCGCATCCGTCAACGGCTCTTTACGCTGCTTCGGAAATGCAAAGACCGTGTCGGGCAAGTCGCTTTGCGTCGTGAGACGCCCATGCTTGTCGTGCGGCATCCAGGTTGCTTTCATGGCGAGCTCCTTTATGGCGTCGCTTTATCGCAGCACGGCTACCGGCGCCCCGATGAAGGCGAGGAGGTCGGTGTTAACGTCATCTTTGAGCGTCGAGCAGAGACCGTGCGGTGCACCCTTGTAAACCTTGAGCTCCGCGCCTCGTATCATCTTCGATTGCAAGAGGCCGGCGTCGGCAAACGGAACGATCTGGTCGTCGTCGCCCTGGATAATCAGGGTGGGGACGTCTAATTTCTTGAGATCTTCGGTGAAATCGGTCTCTGAGAAGGCCTTGATGCAATCGTACGCCGCTGGGAAGCCTGCCAGCATGCCCTGCATCCAAAATGAGTCGCGAAGCCCCTGCGAAACCTTCGAATCGGGGCGGTTAGCCCCGTAGAAGGGCGCGCTCAAATCCTTGAAAAATTGCGATCGGTCCGCGTGCACTCCGGCCCGGAGCTGATCGAATACCGACATCGGCAGACCGCCGGGATTGGCCGGCGTCTTTAGCATGATGGGCGGAACCGAAGCGATGAGCACGGCCTTGGCAACGCGCTTCGAACCGTGACGGGAGATGTACCGAACTACCTCGCCGCCTCCCGTGGAGTGGCCGACGTGGACTGCGTCGCTAAGATCCAACTCGTGCACGAGCTCTGCGAGATCGTCGGCGTAGGTATCCATATCGTTGCCCGTCCACGGCTGTTCGGATCGACCATGACCGCGGCGATCGTGGGCGACGCAACGGTATCCGCGCGACGACAGAAAAAACATCTGGTCCTCAAAAGCGTCCGAACTCAGCGGCCAACCGTGACTGAAGACGACCGGCTGACCCGTCCCCCAGTCTTTGTAATAAATCTGCGTGCCGTCTTTGGTGGTGAATGTACTCATGGTTCGATCTCCTTGATTACGTTGTGAATGTAAACTCACTATCTCCGGGAAGCACCAGGACGCTGATTATACCCCCGGAGCCGACCCATCGCAAACGCCGCCAAAAACCAGCCTTCAGCTCGCTACGCTGCCGCCGATACGGTCTCTGACCGGCGAGCGCCTTTTGCCTAGCTTACGGCCTGAACCTCACGCCCATCCCGAGCGCGCGGCCAGGCCCGAAATGATTACCCTGCGCGTTGAGGAGCGTTACGTAGTAACGATCGTTGAGGAGATTCTGGACGTCCAGCGTGAGCGCGGCCTTCGGGGATATGGCGATGCCGTCTTCCACGTTGAAAATCGTGTGTGGCGTCTGCTTGCAGTAGCCGGGCGTGCCGATCGGACAAAAGTCCGACGAGAGGCCGCTGCCGTAATAGGCATCGGCGGAAAACCAGCCGCCGCGCCGATTGTTGAGTAAGATCCCGCTGGTAATGGTGTAACGCTGCTCGTGATCGGCAGGCGTGAAGCCCGTCGGCTGTCCGAAGCATGGCGCGAGCAGCTGCGTTTCGCAACCGGAGTTAAGGGAGACGACGTGTGCGAACGAAAAGTACGCGCGACCGTTGAGCGTCAGCGGCTGGTTGTAGCTGAGCGCCTCTTGCGATAACCTGCCCAGCACGTAGTTGATGTCCTGGTGAAGGAGAGTCACGCCGACCTCCGTATCGTCGATGAGATTGTTCGCGTTCTTCTGCCACACTCGAAAGCCCAGGTCGCCGGAACCAAATGGGATGTGGCCGCCCAACTCGAGCTGCGTATCGCGTTCCGGCTGCAAGTCGAACTGCGCGAGGTTCGGCTGGAGCGGGAGGTTCAGCAGGTGGGCCGCCTCCGGGCTCACGTTTTCGAGCGAGAACGGTTCGAAGAATCGACCGATATACGCGTAGAGGCTGGCTCTTCTCCCAAAGAAACGCGTGAGTTTGAACCGGGGGCTAAAGGCACCAAAGCCCTGCCCGAAATCGGTCGATTTGATCGTGAAGAAATCGTAGCGAAGCCCGTAATCGGCCTCCCAGAGATTGCTCACGCGCCAGCTATCTTGGACGTATGATTGATAGGTGTTTCCCAAGTTCGGAGAGTCATCGACGACCGTCGTCGATGCGTTTGGAGTGCTTGGAGTCAGAATAGGCGCGAGGAAATTATTTGGTTGGAGGGTGATGGCGTAGTACTTCAGGACGCGCGTGAGGTCGTACGAAACGCCGGCCGCGACGGTATGCGCTCCAAAAGCCTGCGTGTAATCCCCCTGCATTATGTAATCGAGTTCGGTCCGCGTGTCGTCCAGCGAAACGCCGCACATCAGTGGAAACGCCGTTGGGTTCATCGGAGCTACGGTAAACGCGTTGGAGCAATCCGTCGGGCTGCCGCCGTTTCCGAAGGGCGGGGGCGTGACGTTGAGCGACTCACCGTAAATCCAATCGTTGACCGGATCGCCGAAATCTTGAATCCTCGATGCATTGTATGCCGGACCGTAGGTGAACGCTCCCGTAGCGCCGATCGCCTGATGAAACTGCACCGCCAAGAACGTGTCGGCTTGCGTCTCGTTGTCGTCGGTATCACCGGGTTCGCCGTACGCGATGTCGTTGGGAATCCCAAACGTGTCGTGGCTGTTGAAGAACGTGATGTTGGTAAAGTTGTTTCCGCCCGCGGGCAGCGTGAAACGGGCGAATTGACCAACTTGGCTGGCATCGTTGTGCGGCGAATTGAAGTCCGGCGGATCGAGCCCACGCGTGGTCGTCAGGCCGCTGAACGCAACGTCGAACCCGCCTCCACCCTCGATCGGCGCGTGATACCCAATCGTCGATTGCGCGTCGGTGTAAGAGCCGAGCGATCCGTACCCGTCAAAGCCTGGCGCTCCAGTTCCGGTCCGCGACGACATGTTGAAGACCGCGCCAAACTTCAGGCCATATTGCGCGGGATACGCACCCTCGATGAGATCCACGAAGGAAAGATCGTTGATGTTCATCTCGCTGCCGATGTCGCGGTTGAGCTCCTGGGGCAGCGGTATCCCATCGATCATATAGTTGATGACTCCATGGTCGCCGTTGATGTGAACGACGCCGTTGGCGCCCTGAGCCGCGCCGGGCATCTGGGTCTCCATTTCGGTAAAACTATTGTTAAAGGGCAAGCGGGTCAAGGCGGTGCTATTGAGGACCACGTCACTGCCGCTTCCGTGAGTCACAAGCGACTGCGATTGACTGACGACGGCATGCGCGATCTGCGTCAGCTCCTCGAGCGCGATGCTTATGGTCGCGCCGCCGCTTCCAAGATCGACGCGCACTATGCCCCGCAAGTCGCCCGCCCGCGCTTCGACATCGTATGTGCCCAAAGCAAGCGGCGCGAACGAGAAGTGCCCCCGAGCGTCGGTCGTGGTCTTGGCGGTGAGATTGTTTCCCGAAGCGGTAACCGCGACGTGCGCCGCGGGTTTCCCTTCGTTCGTCACGGTTCCGGTAATGAAGGCGCTGGCATTCACGGCGTATGCCGGAGTGCCAGAGAAGAATGCCAGAGCACCGGCAATCAGTGCGGCGACGGCAAAGCGCCGCCCAGGGTCGTTCATCGCATCCTCTTGAGTCGTAGCGGGCAACGCACGATGGGCGTCGAGAAAATAAACCAAGCCATCTTGCGGTTAATAATGAGAATAGCGTATCATTATCAAATAGTCAAGCGCGTGCGGCAGGCGCAGGACCCGGCTGGCCTGAAAACGCTCCTATGGTGAAGAGTTCTGAGGCGGAGGACAAAAAGTAGTGATTGGCGTTAGCCGGAAAACAAAGCAGCGGGACGCCGTGCGTGCGATTTTGGCAGACACGGAACGGCCTTTAAGCGTTGACGAGCTGCTCAAAGCGGCGTCGAGGCGAGTCAAGGGCCTTGGCGTGGCGACCGTCTACCGAGCGGTTGGGGCATTGCTGGCTGAGGGTTGGATTCAAGCCGTCGAAATACCGGGAGAAGCAGCTCGATACGAGCGCGCGGATAAGGGGCATCACCACCATTTTCAGTGCGAGAAGTGCGATCGCGCGTTTGACGTTGCCGGCTGCCTGGATAATCTCCGTAAGCTAGCGCCGCCAAGATTTCGGGTTAAGCAGCATTCCGTGACCCTGTATGGCCTATGCGCCGCGTGCGCGACTTAGCCTAGCCGTCCATCTCATAGAACACGCACCGCGGGTGCGGCGACACGAGGAAACTGTGATGACATCGAGCTTGCCAAAGATGATGAAGGCGGCGATTGTCGATAAGGCGGGTCCGCCCGACACAATCCGCATTGCCTCCGTGCCCGTGCCTCGTCTGACTCCCGATCATGTAATTATTGCGTTAGATTTCGCGAGCGTCGGCATTTGGGACGCCGAGCAACGTTCGGGTGCATGGGGCGCAGTAAAGCCCGGTACGATTTTGGGTGCCGACGGCAGCGGGACCATTGCGGCAGTTTCGGCCGGCGTCACGCGATTACAGGTCGGCGCGCGCGTCTATTCCTATAGCTACGGGAATCCACAAGGCGGCTTTCATGCGGAATACGTGAGCGTTCCCGCGAACCGAGCGGAGCTGGTTCCGGACCAGTTGAATCAAAAGGTTGCAGGCGCGATGCCCTGCGTCGCCTTGACGGCTCATCCAGGCCTTCGCGTCCTAAAGGTCGAGCGCGCTGAAACGCTGCTTGTCTTTGGAGCAAGTGGTGGCGTCGGCTCGCTCGCCGTGTGGCTCGCCGCGCACGAGCTTGGGGCGACCGTTGTAGGAACGGCGCGTTCCGATGCACATGAATACGTTCGAGCGCTCGGCGCCGCTCACGTGATCGATCCGTACTCCGAGAGTCGCGACGCGGCAATCAAGAAAGCTGCTCCGAACGGGTTCGATGCAGCGCTGGTGACGGCAAACGGCCAAGACCTGGGTGCTTTTTTGGCACATTTGCGACCGAACGCGCCCGTGGCGTACCCGAACGGCGTCGAACCAAAACTTCACGTCGAAGGTCATCCTTCGCTACCGTTTGATGCCAAGATGTCGCGCGAAGCCTTCGAGCAATTAAATAAGGCGATCGCTACGCGAACGATTCCTTTGCGAGTGGGCGTTTTCGCGCTCGATCGCGCAGCCGACGCTCATCGCGAAATAGAAAAGGGCCACGTGGTGGGCAGAATTGTTTTGCGTTGTGGATCCGTTGCGTAGAGTAGGCTGCCATCTTCGCGGCTAGTTCGTAACCCGAAATGCGTCAGACGCTTGCGCGAGCGCTCCTGATAATCGTGACGCTCTTCGTGCTCGTGATCTATTACGTGCCGATCGGGCACGTCGATTTCGCGGAGAACTGGGGCGAGGCTACGTTCGGTATCTCCCTTCCGCCGCAGCGATTGATTGTTTCGGCCGTTGAGCCCGATTCGGTCGCAGGCCGCGCGGGAGTGCGGGCCGGCGATCGTCTGGTCCCGCACGGTAACTACGAAATCCCGACGCGAGTGCGCTCAGCGTATCCGGGCGAGCGTGAAACGCTGACATTCGAGCGTGGTGGCGTGGTGCGCACGGTAACTTTGACGGCGGCACCCGATCGCAGCTTCAGCATTTGGCGGCGCATCGGGGGCGTGCTCGCATATCTTCCGCCCACGGTCTTTCTTGTCGTGGCGTTCTTGCTCGTCTTTTTGCGGCCGTCGGTGATGTCGTGGGCCTTCTATCTTTTTGCGGTTGGGTACTTTGGTACGGGCCCTGCGTTCATGTATTGGTCGCATGTGCTGTCGCAATCAGCGTTTTTGGCGCTCGGCTTCGTCCTGAGCACGGTCTTCGGGCCGTGGAGCGTCTTGCCGCTGCTGCCATTCGTACTCCGTTTCCCCAACGGTGACGTGCTCGGGTGGCGCCGCCGGATCGATCCTTTCGTGTGGGTCTTTCTCGCCCTGTCGTACGCAGTCTATGTCGTCGAGTGGCGCATGTATTTGGTCGCGGATTCGATTCCGCGTTGGGACGTCATTCCGAGCGCCATCATTCCTCTCGGCGCCTTCCTCTTCGCTGCATTGATCGTTGCAAAGAACGTTGCGATGGCCACGCCGAGCGATCGCCAGCGCTGGGGCTTTCTGGCAATCGGGACGATCGCGTCTTTCGTGGCGTACGCGATCTACTTCGTTCCGGGCGTGCCGTTTGCCGTCGGACAGGTCGTCGGTTTTGCCGTCGTCCTCATGCCGATCTGTATTGGGTATGCCGTCTTCAGACTGCGCGTGCTCGACGTCAATTTCGTGCTCAACCGAGCTCTCGTGTACGGCGTTTTGTCTCTTGGGGTCGTAACGATGATCTCGATTTTGGATTGGGTATTTTCGCGCGTGGTCGCGATAGGACGCTTAGCGCTAGGTTTCGAGCTGCTCACCGCGATCGGCATTGGCCTTCTGCTGGATCGGATCAACCGCACCGTCGAGGGTTTCGTCGAATCCGTCTTCTTTCGGCGACGGCGGCTTGCCGAGCGATACCTGCGGCGCGCAGCGTCGGCACTTCCGTACGCGACGGACGAAACTGCGATAGCCGAAGGCCTGGTGCAGGTACCGGTCGACGCGATAGATCTTGCGGCCGCCGCGCTTTACCGGCGATCCGCCGCAGGGACCCGTTTCGAGGGCGTTGCGACCGCGAAGCAAACGACAGTCGCACCGGCAGGATTCGACGAGAATCATCTGCTCGTCCGAATGCTGCTCGCTGACGAAAAGGTGGTCTGGCTCGACGATCTGCGCGCGCAACTCGATGCCGAGAATGCAGCGATCTACACCCTGGCGATGCCCGTGACGGTCCGCCACGAACTCGTCTCCTTTACGCTATACGGTGCGCATGCGAACGGCGCGCAACTCGACCCCGACGAAGTCGCGTCATTAGAGGAGCTCGCCCTTGAAGCCGCGCGAGCCTACGACCACGTCGAAGCGGTACGCGTGCGCGAGCGGTACGCGCAGTTTGCGGCTCCACTTATAGGCTAACGCCTAAGCAACAACGGCTTCGCGATCGCGAAGCCGTGTGAGGGGCAGCGAGGGAGTCGGGCCTACTCCGTTACGGCAAGGCCCAGCGGGTCGGCAAGTCCCGTGGCGCTGCCGGCGATCGTTTGGATCGGCGCAACGTTGCCGCTTGCAGTCGCTGCAAATCCAAGGATCGCGTTCGAGCCCGGGTTAGAAACGAATATCTCGCCGCTCGCTCTTACTGACTGCTAGCCCGAAGCTGAAACCATTCCCTCCGCTCAGTCCGGTATTCGAACCGGCGATGGTGCGGATCGGCGCGACGTTGCCGGTCGCTCCGGCGGCGAACTCGCTGATCGTCGCAGTCTTAGTATCGAAGACGTAGACGTTGCGCGAAGCGTCAACGGCGACCGTATCGCCAGGCAGGGCGGACGTGCCGGGAGCTCCCAGCCCGGTGTTGCTTCCGCCGATCTGCGCCTGCATGGTGGACGATCCCGCCGGAAAGATATCGATCGTTGCGCGTCTTCGAATTCGCCACGTAGAGAAGGTTGTTGCTGTCGATGGCCAGACCGCCCTCGTCGGAGATGGTACGCTTTGGTTTAACGCAGCCGTTTGCTCCGGGCGCGAATACTTCGATGTCGCGGCCGCCCTCTGGTAAGAACGCGGAAACGAAGAGCTGGCCCTTGCTGTCGAACGCCACGGCGCTCGTCTGACTGGGTTTGGGGAAGCACGAGATCCCGGTCAAGAGATCGCCGGCCAGCCCGAACGTTTGGATCGCGGCCTGGCCGCCCGACGCGATGTTGCCGTTTGCAATGCCGATGCCTTCTGTTGAACTGAAGGCGATGGCGAAGGGTCCGTTAATGTGACTGATGACGGTGCTCGGCGCAACGTTTCCGTTGGCGCTTTCGGCATATTCCCGAACCGAGCCGCCCAAGCCGGTGTTTTCGTTCGCGACGAGAATGAGTGCACTCGTCGTTTTGTGGGCGCCAGCGAGATGTTGGCCTTCACTGACACTTGGTGTCGCTCCGCCGGTGACGGAGGAGGTCTGCGACGAGCCGGCCGCGGGAAGAGTACTCGGCGTAACGCCGGTTTGCGCGCCGGAGCACGCTGCGAGCGTCATTGCGATGCAGGCGCCCACGAGGGAGTAGGGTGGTTTCATTGGGTTCTCCTTACGGGTGTTGTGTGTATTGATTTTGTTAACATATGTTGTCATGTTGTTACGTTTGGAGTGAGTGATCGGCGATTGTTGCAGTATTGCGTGCGATCTCCACGCTGCGGTACCCGAGAACGCTCAGCAACTTGCTGCTAGGGACTTGCAAGCGGCCCTGGTTTAGGCGCGGTGCCCGGTGCGGGTTGCGGATATGCGGTGGAAGCGGCGGTCGCGAACCGGATGTTGCCGTCGGTATGCTGGACGATTTGATGGATGTGCCCGTTGAGCACCGTTACCGCATTGAAGCGGCGGAGTGCCGCCAAGACGCGCGAGCCGTCTTCCGTCGTCCAGCCCCACGGCGGAAAGAGCGCGTAGAGCGGAACGTGAGCGAAGACGACGATCGGCGTCGAGCTTTTTTGTGAGGCAAGATCCTTCTCGACGAAGTCGATCTGCTCGGCGCCAAGCTTCCCGTCGATTTCGAAGTTGAAGACGTTGACGAGCGAGAGAAAGTGCGCGCCGCCTTGATCCCACGAGAACCATCCTTTTGGGGCGTCGCTTCGGCGGAAGGCGTCGAAAAAGGCCGCCGGCGTACCGATGACGTCGTGCTCGCCCGGCAGAACGATGAGCGGAGCCTTGAGCGTGCCGAGCATTTGCTTCGCCGTATCGAACTGTGCGGGTTTGGCAAGATGGGTCACGTCGCCCGTGTGGACGACGAAGGTCGGCTGCACCGGCATCGCGTTGATCGCATCGATGGTTTGCTGAAGCGTACCGATGACGTCGGGGTTTTCGGGATGCGAGAAGCCGATATGGCTATCGCTGATCTGCACGAACGAGATCGCGCCATCTGCAGCGAGCGCCCTTTGGGCATTGAATAGTCCGCTACTCGACAAGGACCACGCGATACCGGTGCCGGTCCAGGCAACGTGCTTGAGGAAGTCGTCGCGTTTCATCTTTAAGCTCCTTTACTTTGCCGCAGCCGGCAAGACGACGATCGTTGCTTTCATGTATGGATGCAGCTCGCAAAAATAGTGGTAGGTGCCGGGTTTGGTGAAGACGTGCTGCCACGTACCGGCCGTGTCGAGCCCTTCGGAATCGAACGACTTATCGGTCGCGGTCACGGTGTGCGCTTCGTCGTCATCGTTGACGAACGTGACGCGATCGCCCACGTGGACCGTCAGGGCCGGCGGATTGTACTTGAAATCCTTGATGTGGACCGTCGCGACGGCCGGAAGCAGCGGTGGAACGGCGGCGTTCGCGCCGGCCGTGAGGGTGACGGCCAGCAGTGCGACTTGCAGGCCCGCAAATAATCTACTCATGTGGGAGCATATGCCGCCGCCGGTGTGGGCGGATGGGTCGGTACATCCGAAACCGGTCTCGGCGGCATACCAAGGGTGTGAAACGAGCGAGCCCGTATGTCATCCGCTAAATGGACCAGCTCGTCGACGACTTTGCCGCGCGCAGGCCGTCGGGCCTCGAGCAAGTCTATGCGCTTTGGTCGCGCCTGTTTTTTAGCGTCGCTCGCCACTCGATCTCGGATAGCGACCGCGCGGAGGACTGCGTGCACGACGCGCTCGTGCGGGTCTGGCGCGCCCCGAACCGCTTCTCCGGGAACCGGGAGATGTTAAAGGCGTACTTGGTCGCGTGCGTTCGCAACGAGTCGCTCGGGATGGTTCGATGCGAGGGCCGAAGAGATGCACGGGAGTTGAAAGCGGCCCGCCTTGCGCCGGTAACATCGGTCGATCCGCCGGTGGTGGACCCCGTCGAGACGCAACGGTTGCAGGTCGCCCTCGGGAAGCTTCCCGAGGAACAGCGAGCGGCGCTCACGCTCGCGTACTATGGAAATAAAACGCACGTCGAGATCGCGCAGGAGCTGAACGTTCCGCTCGGCACGATCAAGAGCCGCATCTCGATGGCGATGCGCAAGTTGCAGACGGAACTGGCAAGCCCCGGAGGAAGCCGCTCGTGACCGAACATCTGGGCGAAGACGCGGAACTCTATCCGCTTGGGATCCTCGACGACGATGCGGCCCGCAACGTCGAGCGCCACGTTGCGTTGTGCGCGCGAATGCGCCGAGCGCGTCGCGCAAGCGCAGGCCGTCGCGGCGTCGTTGGCAGCGGCGTTGCCGCAGGCCACGCCATCGCCGGCGTTAGAGCGTCGCCTACGCGAATCCGCACGGCCGCGGCCGAGCGCTAAACGTCAAGCGAACGTTTTCCCCTTCGCCCTTGCGGCAGCGTTCGCACTGGCTTTTCTCGGCCTTGGATGGCAGGCGCTCGTGCTCCGTGAACGACTAGCCGCCGAAGACGTCGCGCTCGTAACCATGGTCCACAGCCATTTCAACCACGTCTCGATGAGCCCGGAGTCCGCGAATCCCGTCGCAGCGAAGATTCTCTACGCGAGAGACGGCTCGTGGATTTACATCATCGCCGATAAGCCCGGCGGCCCACTGCACGCGATCGCGCGCTCGGCGGCGGCTTCAACCGATCTCGGCGTGTTGGGGCGCACTGGCGAGACGGCCACGCTCCTCGTGCGTCCGCCCGAGCGCATCCTGTCGATCACGTTGCAGCGAGCCGGCACGGACGTCGCCTCGGCGAGACTAGCATATTAAGCGGTCTAAAGGCGCAGTCTCGGCGATGGCGGACGACGCCCGCCGCTGTGGAACCTACCATCATGAACCGCCGACTTCTTAACCTTACCGCGATCGCATTGCTATACGCGATAGTCGCTCAGCCTTGCTTTGCTACGTTCGCGATCGCGGCAACCCCGGTCGTATTCAAGATTTGGAATGACACGACCGTCCCCATCACCGCACTGTACGACAAGGACTCGCGGCAAGATTTCTGGGGGATAAACGACCTGCAGCAGCCGCTCAAGCCCGGGCATTTCTTCTATATCAAGTTCGAGCAGACGTCGTACGCGCACTGTCCCAACATGTGGCATGACGTGAGGCTCGTCTTCGCGACAGGAGCCGTCAAGGTGCTGAGCAAGGTCGCCGTCTGCAAGTACGACGTGCATGTAAACCAACCCTAACTCGCAGCAGTGTCGCCCTGAGCGCTTAAACGCGAGTTGATGCTTCGTGTAACTTCCATGCTTCGAATCTCAGTCGATCGGCATCTTGGGCCGTTTAGTGGTTCCAGGGAGTCGTGGTAGCTTTGGGACTTGGCGGCGTTGCTTGCGGCCCGGGCTTCGCGCCATTCTTAACAACGAGCACGTCGCGCATGCCTTCGCCGTAATGGAAGGCGCAGCCGATCTCGTAGGTGCCGCCTTTCACCAGCGTGACGGTGACCGACTTGCCGGGGCTAATCGGGCCGCTCGCGTAGCCGGCTTCGAGCTTGCCGTTGCCTTTTGCCGGTATCGAGAGGTCCGGGTTCGGCGGGAAAACGGCCGGTGGTCCGGAGATCACTTTGACCACGTCGAGCGTGTGCGTGATGCTCGAGGACAGGTTGTGAATCGTGATCTTCGTTCCAGGAGGGAACGCGAGCGACTGCGTGCGCTCTGTTTGCGTGAATCCGCCCAACGTCGCCTTCCATACCGACGACTTAATCGATCCGACGCCTTCTTCGGGAAGTTCTTCGCCGATGGTGTCTTTAGGAACGGTAGCGGTCATTGCCAAATCCGAGTCGACCGCGGGAAGGGAGTACGTGGTGCCATTCATGAGTGCGGTGTTGCCGGCGCCGACGCTGCCCGCTCCGCACGCAGCGAGCGCGAGAGCGACAAACGTAACAGCGAGGGCACTGAGTTTCTTAGACATAAATCCTCCGACAGTGTGTGTTTTGCCGGAGTCTACCGGTTCGATATGAATAAAGTATAAAGCGCGAGTGCAAGCTCGACGGAGCAAAGGCGTCGAGCGCGAAATGGGACGGCATGGCAATCGTAGCGTTCTTGCGCGGCGCGAACGTTGGCGGACATCGACGGTTTCGCCCTTCGCTCGTGGCCAAGGAGTTGCAGCGTTTTGACGTCGTCAACGTCGGAGCCACGGGCCTGTTCGTCGTTCGCAACCCTGGCTCAGCCAAATGTTTCGCTCGGAGCTGATCCGCCGTTTGCCGTTCGATACGCAAGTGGTCTTGTGCGAGGGTACGGACGTGCTCGCCCTCGAGAGCCGCTCGCCGTTCCAACGAATCACCGTGGATCGGGAACACGTTCGCTTCGTTAGTATCCTTACAGGACCGGTGCCCAGACGGCTGCCTGCGATGCCGTTCGGAATCCCTTCGAACGACGATTGGTACGTGCGTATCGTCGGACGGAAAAAACAATTCGTTTTCGGCATCTATCGGCGCCACATGAAGACGATTTCGTATCTCGGCCAGATCGACAAAGCCCTGGGTGTGCCGGTTACAACGCGAAACTGGAATACGATCGACGCGGTGCTGAGGATCCTGAAGACGTAGGCAGCTCTCTCCTGATGCCCGTGCTGTCAGCGGAAGCATCAGGCGTCCTCCGCGTCCGAACGTCCCCCCGTGGTTTCCAGTAGCTTGACCTCGACCGTTTGGAGATCGAAGATTCGCGTAAGACGCCGCTGGACGGTATTATCTATCTTGCCCTGCTTGCGGAGCTCATTCAGCTTTGCGCGTTGCGCTTCGATCAACACTCGCTGCGTTTGACGATAGAGCGCCGTGGCGCGGGCTGCTCGGCCCCTGTCGCCCGACGGCGTAAACTCCTCGAGCCTTGATCGGAGCCGAGCTCGATGCAAATCGGCGATTTCTCGGGGGACGGCTCCGGAACGTTCGAGTTCGTCGAGACGTTCGATGGCCGAGCGCGCAGTGGCAGCCAAAGCCAATCGCTCCTCGCGCTGCGAAGCGCCGTCGTCTTTGACGCCAAGCTTCTTTATGAGGTAAGGCAAGGTCGCACCTTGACCGACAAGCGTGGCAAGCAGAACGCAGAAGGTCAGGAAAATCAACAGATCGCGAAATGGAAACGGGCCTAATGCCGTCTCCAAGGGAATCGCGAGGGCCGCTGCGAGCGACACGCCGCCGCGCATCCCGGTCCAGGCAAGCACGGCGACGTGCGACCAATCGGCCTTTCCGTCGGCGTGCTCCGGCTCGTTGGTCGCTGGGATCAGGCCCTGCGCAAACGTCCAAGCCGCTCGCACCACGATGCACGTTGCAGACACCGCAATCCCCCACCAGATCAGTTGAATCAGCGAGTACTGGTGCAGCGACAAGACGATCTGATGAAAACGGATTCCGACCTCGACGAAGATGAACGCGTTGAGGAAGAAGACGACCGTCACCCAAAAGCCGACGAGCAGTTCGCGCGCCGTCGGCTCGAGTACGATCGGGGTGAAGCGGCTGAGAACAACTCCCGTCGTGACGGTGGCCAGAACGCCGGACGCGCCGAGGTAATATGCCGGCAGGTAGGCGAGAAATGGGACGACGACCGAGATCGTCGCCTGCAGCGTGTCGTCCCGAAGTGTGCGCCAGGCGAGCACGGCCAGGCCCGCGACGGCCAGTCCTATGGCGACGGACACGATGATGGAGAGCGCAAGTGAGCCGGCGGCATGCAAGAGCGAAAACGACGCGCCGACCACGGCAGCGATGCCGACGCCGTAGAGGATCAGCGACGTTGCGTCGTTGACCAGGCTTTCGCCTTCGATACTTGCGGCAACGTGGCGCGGCACGTTGAGCCGATCGGCGATGGCGAAGAACGCAACTTCGTCGGTGGACGACACGATGGCGCCCAGCACGAAGGCGACGCCCCAACCCATTCCTGGAACGATCGCGTGAGCGATTACGGCGACGGCCGCGGTCGTCGCGATGACCAGGCCGAACGCCATCTGAAATATCCAGAGCGCGCCGGCGCGGAATTCGCTGGTCGGTGCCCAGAGACTCTCCCAGTAGAGAAGCGGCGGAAGGAACACAACCAGCACAAATTCGGGCGGTAGCTGAATCGTGGGCACGCCGGGAATGTAGCCGATGGCCATGCCGCCCAGCACGAGAACGATGGGGTAGGCGACCTTGATTCGATTCGCGATCGTGACGAGAAGCCCGATCGCGACGAAGACAAGGATGACCGCCGTCACGGCGGAGGGCTGCCCCTTGGTCGGCGGTTATGTAATTTCGTCGACACGGTCTGGATAAAAGGCGAGGTACTCCTTAATCTGCCCCATCGCTTCGAATGGGGTTTCGTAGGTCCATACCGCATTGACGGAGCGATCTCCGCCAGCCGGAATGCTGTAATAGGAGGCGCCTCCCTTGTAGGGACAGTGCGTCGTATGCTGGCTACGGGTGAGTGCGTCCATATCGACATCGCCACGAGGGATGTACTGAACGGCCGGATAGTCGGCCTCGCGAAGCGTCAACGCGTCGCGAGTATCGGCGATAACCTTTCCGCCAACTTTGACGACGACACGAGACGGGTTCGCTTCGATCGACATGGGGTGGTCGGGTCCCGGAATCTTCATCGGTTTGTGAGCCATGATCTGCGTCTTTCACCAAGACCCACTGGCGAACCGCTAACTCTGCGCTTGCGAAGAACTTTCCATAGTGAATCTCTTTCTCAATTGGATTCGGGGAAGGTCGCGCCGAACATCGGCAGCCCGCTCGCGGACGTTTCATGGGTAGCCTCATCCTCGATGACGTCCCAATGCTCAGCGAGGCGGCCGTCTTTCAGGCGTACGATGTCGAGCGTAATCCAGTTTACGGGTTGTCCAATGCCGCTAAACCGGCCGTGCAGCATGAGCATGTCGCCCTCAGCAAGGATCAAGCCATTCTCGTACTTCAGCGTGGGCGGCAGACTCTTGATCAGACCGAATAAGCCCTCACGCCCCGGCGGGATATGCGCGCTATGCTGGACATAGTTCGGCGACCAAAACCTTTCCGCCGCGACGTAGTCCCGCTTATTGAACAGCGTGTCGAAGGCCTCCAGCACGAGTGCCTTATTTTTAGTTTCCGTTGTCTCGGTCATCAGTTCGTCTCCCAAGGGTTTTTCGGCTGCAGCCGCTTGGTGCGGTGGCGAGGCCGTATCTTAATACGACCGGTCGTCTTATGTCAAGACCGATGAGTCCGGCCGATCGATCGCTCGGGAAACATCGTTCTAAGTGCGGGTCTTGCGCTTCCTCAACGCCGGCTCGCGCGGTCGCAACAGGGTGCCGAAAGCGATGGAAAAGAAATCCTCGATCGGCGCACGGCTCGCGACGAGCTTCATAGCGCCCGTCGCCCCGCCCCAACTCTCGATAAGGAAGCGAGCAGTGGTTTCGGCATCGATTGAAGTCGAGATGCTTCGATCGGCCTGCCCTTCGCGAATGGTCTCGGCAACAAGTGCGGTCCACTTAGCGACCTGTCTGCGTAGATCTGTCCGCAAGAGTGGCGTCGAGTCCGAAACCTCGTGCATGAATTTTGGAACCAGGCAGCCTTTCTCAAAACCGAACTTCTTATATCGTGCGGCGACATGCCGGAAGTGCCGACGGAGGCGCTCGACCGGAACGATCGACTTGTCGGCGAGCATATCCAGCCCCGCATCGGCCCAATAATTATTCAAAACCTCGCGCGCCAACAGCTCTTTGGCCTTGAAGTAGTTGTAGAACGAACCCTTCGGGACACCGGCCGCATCGACGATCTCCTGGACGCCGCACGCGTTGTAGCCAAGCGCGAGAAAACGTTCCGCCGCCGCGGTTACGATCTTCTCGCGAACGGTCAATTTTGCCATGCGGGAGTTTCTGCAATTCTCATCGTAGCGATACTATGACCGGTCGTATTGTTTGTCAAGAGCGAGCCGGCGACGTCACGTTCCGCCGGCCACTACTTTCAGGTCGTTCAACGACTCTCTAACTATTTCTCGGAGCGCCTGGTGGTTGGCCCGGTCGATCCAGCGTTCGAACGCGATCCTGAAAACCGCAATTCCCATCTCTGCAGCCAGACTCGCCGCCGGATCGGTAACGCCTCGTCGACGCAACCCATCTGCAAGCGCCGAGGCGAGCGATGCGAGCTTGATACGCTCGCGCTCTTGAAGCTCCGCGTTTGCGGAGATGACCGCTTGGCGCTGCCGGGCGAAATGCCGGCGATCCTCAAACAGCGTGGCACCGGCCTCGACGGCTACGCCTACCGCATCAATTGCAGAGAAAGAGGCAGGCGCATTATCGAGTGCGTCTACGAGCCGCTCTTCCAGCGCGCTCGCGCCCGAGAACAGCACCTCACGCTTATCGGCAAAGTGCCGAAAGAAGGTTCGCTCGGTAAGGCCCGCCCGTTGGGCGATCTCCGCCACAGTTGCTTGCTGGAATCCGCGCTCGCTGTAGAGCTCGAGCGCCGCCCGCTCGAGGCGGGTGCGCGCATCCGGTTTCCATCTCGCCATGACGCGATTATACTACGCGATGACAGTGGTTGACATCGCGTGGTATATTGGAAGATGACAGTAACTGACATCACATGAGCCTCGCGCCCGCTCGGCGTCGAGGCGATCACCGAGCGGGGGGCTCTTCTCATGCGCGTTTTCGTCACCGGCGCGACCGGCTTCATCGGATCAGCCATCGTCGAAGAACTTATCGGCGCGGGCCATCAGGTGCTTGGCCTCGCTCGCTCGGATGATTCCGCCAAGGCGCTTGTCGCCGTTGGCTCCGAGGTCCACCGCGGCTCTCTCGAGGATCTCGATACTTTGCGCAGCGGAGCGGCCGCGTCGGACGCCGTCGTCCACACCGCCTTCATCCACGATTTCGCAAATTTTCCCGCTGCGGCCGAGACAGACAAGCTCGCGATCGAAACGGTCGGCGAAGCACTCGTGGGATCCAACCGGCCGTTACTCGTTACGTCGGGCACGGCACTTCTCGCGCCAGGACGCGTCGTGACGGAAGACGACGTAGCCGATCCTAGCTTAGCCGCGGCGTGGCCTCGCAGATCCGAAGAAACGGCGCTTGCGATGGTTTCACGCGGCGTCCGCGCCTCGTCGGTGCGGCTCCCACCGTCGGTGCACGGCGAGGGCGATCACGGATTCGTGCCGTTTCTCATCAGCGTTGCGCGCGAAAAGGGCATTTCGGCCTACGTTGGTGACGGGCTCAACCGCTGGGCGGCAGTGCATCGCCTCGACGCGGCGCATCTCTTCAGGCTCGCGCTTGAGAAGGGTTTCGCAGGAGAACGGTATCACGGAGTCGGCGACGAGGGCGTTTCGTTTCGAGCGATCGCCGAGGTGATCGGACGCCATTTGAACGTGCCGGTTGTGTCGAAATCTTCCGAAGAGGCAGCCGATCATTTCGGCTGGCTTGCACGCTTCGCTTCGATTGACGCCCCTGCCTCAAGCACGCGCACGCAGGAACTCCTCGGCTGGCAGCCGACACATGCGGGCCTTCTTGCGGATCTCGATCACGAGTATTACTTTGAAAACGCAGCGGTTGCGTAGCAGTCCGGAGTGACAGGGGATTTATTATGGTAGCGAAGACGCTTCCCGGCGGAACGTTCACTTTGGCGGAGGATCTAACGGTCACCCGCATGGGATACGGCGCGATGCAGTTGGCCGGTCACCACGTGTTCGGCCCACCCCGCGACCGAAACGCTGCGTTGGCCGTGCTGCGGGAAGCAGTTAATCTTGGTATCAACCACATAGACACGAGCGACTACTACGGGCCGCACGTCACCAATCAGATCATTAAGGATGCGCTCCATCCATACGCGGACGATCTGCACATCGTAACCAAGGTAGGAGCGACGCGGGACGCGGACGGTGGCTGGCCCAAGGCGCTCGCACCCGGGGCAGCTGTGTCAGGCCGTGCACGACAATCTCAAGCATCTCGGGCTAGAGGTGCTTGACGTCGTTAACCTCCGGATAGGTGGCGTTACCAGCGCGGAGCCCGGCTCGATCTCCGAGCCGTTTAGCGTGCTCGCGCAACTGCAGCAGGAGGGGTTGATTAAACACCTTGGCCTGAGCACCGTATCGCAGGAGCAGATAGCTGAGGCACAGTCCATCGCCCCAATCGTGTGCGTGCAAAACTTCTACAACGTCGTCCACCGGGTCGACGACGACATGATCGACTCTCTCGCCGCACAAGGAATCGCTTACGTCCCGTACTTCCCGCTTGGTGGCTTCACGCCGCTGCAGTCCGACATACTGAAATCTGTCGCAGGCCGGCTCAACGCAACGCCAATGGGCGTCGCGCTCGCGTGGCTGCTGCACCGCTCAGCGAATATTCTCCTCATCCCTGGCACGTCGTCGGTCGCGCATCTGCACGAGAACGTGAGCGGTGCGGCGATACGCCTTCCCGACGACGCGCTTGCCGATCTCAACAGCATTGCTTCAGGAGCGTCAGTAGAGCAAACGACGTAATCGAATTCGAACTGAAGGTGCCCGTGCTGGGCCTCAGCTGACGTGTGCGCGCAGCTCGCCGCGAGTCTGATAGAGGTCCCAAAACCTGCCTGCGACGATCGACGGGTCGATGCCATGGCCGCTATTCGTCGGCGTGCCCTTGACCGTACCGTAGATCATGACCTCGCCGACATAGACGCCGTCGCCCTTTAACCTCTGCGCAAGCAAACCGACCAGCTTGTTCTTTGCCGCATTCGCGAGCGCGACGCCCATTACGGTTAGAGTGGTGGCGTTCTCGTCCATCTCGGGGGAGAGATCGCCGAATCCACCATTTGTTACGAGAACCGCACCGTCGCCGGCTCCCTTGAGGTCCGGAAGTGCTTCGCGGACGGCCGCGACAAGCCCAAAGACCGCGACGTCGAAAACTCGACGCACTGCAGCGGGGTCGGCGGTGAGAAGACCTCCCGCCTCGGTGCCCCCGTAGGCGTCCAGTGAATCACGGTGATCGGCCCCAGTTCGGCTCGTAAACCGTTAATCGCGCCACGAATCGCGGCGGGGTCTGCGGCGTCGGCCGGGAATGCGTTGGCGATACCTCGGGCTTTGAGCGTCGAAACTCCCGCAGCGAGACGGTCTTCGTCCCGGCCGACGAGCCCAACGGAGAAACCCTCCGCACCGAATTTCTCAGCCACCGCGGTTGCATTGCCCGGTCCGAAGCCGATCACAACAAGGTTCTTTGACATGGTGCTCCTCTTGAATTCTATGGCGCTGGATTTTCCTTAGAGGCCGCGACGTTTTCTGCAAGCACGGCCTCGACGTTCAACTCGATGCGAACCTCGTCGCCGACAACAACGCCCCCGGTCTCGAGCGTGGCGTTCCAAGCCAGGCCAAAGTCCTTGCGGTTAATCGTGCCGTGCGCGGCGTAGCCGACACGCACGCCGCCCCACGGATCGCGGGCGCGTCCTTCGAAGCTCCCGCTCAACCTCACGTCGCGCGTGACGCCGTGGATCGTTAGCTTGCCGTCGACCGTAAACTGCTCCGGCGTTCCTTCGATTCGTTCGCTTTCGAACGTTAGGTGCGGATACTTCTCGGCTTCGAAGAAGTCGGCCGAACGCAGGTGGGCATCGCGCTGCTCTTCCCGGGTGTCGATGGAGCCGGCGTCGATGGTGGCGGTAATCGTTGCCGGAAGATCGCTGCCGGGCCTCAGCTCGACTTGCCCGTCAAACGCGGTGAAGCGGCCGCGCACTTTTGCGATCATGAGGTGGCGGACCACGAATTCGACGGTTGTGTGGGCGCGATCGAGTGTATAGATGGTCTTTTCTTGCACTTGGGCGGACATCGTTTTCTCCTTTTGCGGCTATTGCTGCTTTGGCGACAAGTGTTGTATAATCGGGTCGTGTCGCGTATCATACGGCTGTTGTGTTTCCCGGTCAACCAACAAATCAGCGAAAGTGTCGCTTTTCCAACGGAGACGAAAAACTGATGGTTACCAGCGTTGCCGATCGCCCGCCGCGCGTGGATCCGCGCGTGATGCGAACGCGCAAGCTAATTCGCGACTCGCTGATCTCTCTGCTCGCGGAAAAGAGCTTTGAATCAATTAGCGTGCAAGACATCGCCGAGCGGGCGACGGTAAACCGCGCAACCTTCTATGCGCACTTTACCGATAAGTTTGCGTTGCTCGATGCCCTGATTCGCGAAGACGTGGCCGCTCGTCTCTCGGAAGGCGATCCGCTGAGCGTCTCCAACACGCGCGCGATGCTGCTGGCGGTCGGCAAGAATGTCTTCGCCTTCGTGGGCTCGCACCGGAAGTGCCGAGTTGACCCCGATTTCGAGCCGCAGTTCCAGCGCGCCATCGAGGGGGAACTGACCGATTTTCTGTCACGGGACTTCGGACACTGCACGGCTACGTTAATCGCCTCAGCGTTCGTCGGAGCGGCGATGAACTGGCGGCATCAGGCGCCGAAGTCGCCGCCGGAACCGATCGTCACGAACATCGGCGAAATTCTCGTTGACGGCGTCAAGAGAAAAAGCTAGCGCAGCCCCACGCCTTCGAGGAACGAGCGCTTTCGATATTTGGGCTAGCGCGGCTCGTTTCGAAGTCGAAGCACGAGCTCGGCCGCCGGCATCATCCCCACGATCGCGCGCCGATGGGGCCACTCCATGGCCGGAACCCCGCTAACGCCGGCCATGTGGGCCTCTTCGATAAACGCGTCGACTGCCGGAGAAAACCGGCGCTCGCGCCAGGCGGCTTCCACGTCCGACGCTGAAATGCCGAAGCGTTCAGCGATCGGAACGATGACCTCGCGTTTCGAGATGTCGGCGTGTTCGGTGAAGAATGCGCGCGAAACGTCGTGATAGAAGGCGCCGGCTGCGTCATCGCCCTTTTGAACGCGCACGAGTTCGGCCGTCTCGAGTGCGAAACGCGAGTTGACGTTACGTTTCGGCGGATCGATTGGAAGCCCGACTTCTCGCGCCAAACGCTCGAGCCTCGCGCGAACCTGCGGCCAGTCCTCCGGTGGAAACGGCTTCGGTGCTCCTTCGGGCGGCGTATCGGGATGGATCTCGAAGGGAAGCCAACGTAGATCGGCTCGCAATTCTCGCGCCGCTTCTTCGGCCCAAACTGAGCCGAGGTAGCAAAACGGTCAAATGACGTCGGCCCAAATGTTGATTACGCGACTCATGACCTGCCCATCATAGCACGGGAGGAACGGCGTACGAAGTCAAGCCTTAAAGGACCGCGTTAACGTCAAATCCTAACGGCCGCGGTCGGCGCTAATGAAGTGCGTCACGGTAGGCTGCTTTTCGAGAAGCCTGTAGATTGATTGCTGGAGCGCGCGGTCGGAGTTGGTCACGCGTTCGTGCTGGCGCAGATGCTCGAGCCACGACTCGACGAGAAACGTTTCCAAGAATCTTCCGCGCTCCGCGGTGTCTTCGAATATGCCCCACCGGTAGGCACCGTCGCGCAGCCGCTCGCGCTGCAGTCGATTCATGGAGACCAGAAAAGGTTCGCGGTCGTTATCGTTTGCGATGTGATATTCAATCGTTACAAGCACGGGGCCGTCACTGCCCTCGACCGGTTGCGATAGGATCGGCGCCGGCCACTGCGTCGAGGGCGTGAGATCGAGCCCCTCGCCGGTTTGCAGCTTCCAGCTCCAGGTGAGTGGGATTGCAACAAGGACGCCGGCAGCGGCCGCAAGATGAGCGATGGATAAGTTGGTCATAGTGGCGACTTGGCCCCAGACCGCGCTTCCGAGGGTTAGCGATCCGAAAAGAGCCGTCATGTACATCGCCAGTCCACGCCCTCGCACCCAATCCGGTAAGGCGACCTGCGCGGACACGTTGATCGTCGCAATCGCTGCGATCCAGGAAACGCCCGCGATGACGCTTGCCAACAAAGCCAAAGGCGCGTCGCGCGCTATTCCGAAGAGCAGTAACGCGACCGCGGTGCCGACACTTGCAACTGCGACCAGCCGGTCCGGCCCAATCCTCAGCTTCAAGGACGGCATGACAAACGCACCCGCAACCGCGCCTAATCCGATTGTCCCCAGGAGAAGGCCGTAGGTCTCGGGGCCGCCGCTAACGCGGCTTCGCGCGACGAGCGGGAGCAGCGCCCAATAGGCGCTGGCAAAGAAGAAAAACGCGACGGCTCGTATGAGCGTTCCTCGTAGGCCCGGACTATTGGCTGCGTAACGAAAGCCGATTCGAATCGCACTACCGAAAGGCTCGGCCGGCGCGCCGTTTGTGTTTTTTGGCTCGCGCCACCAAATGAGCGCTGCGATCGAACCGAAATTGCTCACTGCGTTGACGACGAACGGCGAGGCGATCCCGAACGGACCCACCATCGCTCCGGCAATTGCCGGGCCTATGGCGCGACTAACGTTGACGCCGGCGCTGTTCGCCGTGATCGCGGCGGGGAGAGCTTTCCACGGAACCAGCTCAGGAACGACGGCTTGCCAAGCGGGGGCCGTAAAAGCACTGGCAATGGCGATGAAAAACGTGAACACCAGCAGCGAGGCGGGGGTAACGTGGTTGAACCAAACCATCGCGGCAAATATCGCGGATAAGACGGCAGTGGTGACCTCGCCGGCGATGAGAAAACGGCGCTTGTCCAATATGTCCGAAAGGGCGCCCGCGGCGATGGCAAACATGAACATCGGCAGGGTGTTCGCCACTTGCACGAGCGACACGACGAAGGCATCGCGAGTAAGACTCGTCATCAGCCACCCGGCGGCGGCGTTGTACATCCATCCGCCGATATTTGAAAGGACCGTAGCGGTCCAAACGATCGCGAAGATTTTGTACCGGAACGGCGCCCACGGCGAGCCTGGTCTCGACGGCATTTGCAGCGCCCTTTGTCAGATGCAAATGCCCGTCCTGTCAGGCGTGAACCTTTCCGTTAGCAAACCGTCAAAAGGCTAACGCGAAATCAGGCGAGTATCTCGCGAACGAGTGGAATAACTCTACTGCCGTAGAGCTCGATGCTATGCATGAGTTTCTCATGCGACAATGGACCCGCGCTGTATTTCAGGTCGAACCGTGCGATGCCGAGGGTCTTCGCGGTTGCGGCGATCCTCCGCGCGACCGTTTCGGGCGAACCGCAGTAGAGCGAGCCTCGATCGGCTTCCTGGTCGAAATCTGGGCGGCTGATCGGGCCCCAACCCCGTTCAGCTCCGATCCGATCACGCATGATCTTAAACGCTGGCCAGAGCTCGTCTTTTGCCTGTGCGTCGGTTTGCGCGATGTGGCCCGGTGAGTGAACGCCAATCGGCAGCGTGGGTTTACCGAGCTGCTCGAGCGTCCGGTGATAGAGTTCAACGTATGGCTTGAACCGCTTCGGATCACCACCGATAATAGCCAGCATCATCGGCATGCCATAGCGAGCCGCGCGGACGACCGACTCGGGACTTCCCCCCACGCCGATCCAGGTCTTGAGTGACCCGGATTCGATCGTCGGAAAGACGCGTTGTGTCGTCAAGGCGGCGCGTGTCCTGCCATGCCAGGTCACCGGCTCCTGCGTAAGCAAGGGCGCGAAAAGATCGAGCTTCTCCACGCCTAGCTGGTCTGCAAGCACCCCCTCTTCAACGACGTTCCGAATTACCTGCGCATGCGGCAACAACCGGCCGGCCGCGTCCGCGGTGACGTCGCCAAACGTATCCAAGCCGAGTTCAAGAAGCGGGACCATCGGCCACCTCGTTTCTCCCTTGCCAAGGTGCGTAAGGGTGACCATCTGGCCGTGTCCTCCCTACCGGCGCACCGCGCGCACATTCTTCCCCCTCGTGACGACTCCGCTTGGTGGGTTATGACTTCGTCGCGGGCCGCCCTGGCGTTAGGCTGCCCGCTATGCGGGGATAAGGGTGCGCATGAACGCTTTTGAAATTTTCCGGGGAAAACGCTTTGGTCTCGGCGGCGTGCCGTTCGGCAACGAGTTCTCGTACGTTACCGATGAGGTCGCGTACGCTACAATCGAAGCGGCATGGAACGCCGGGGTGCGCTACTACGACACTTCTCCATGGTACGGTTTGGGACTCGCAGAGCGGCGTCTGGGAGCCTTTTTGCACAAACAAACGCGTGGCGAGTACGTCCTATCCTCGAAGGTCGGTAAATTACTTACGGCGTCGCGCGACAACAATGCGAAAGAGTACTTTCCGTTCACGCCTTCGCCTAACAATCTCCGTTACGATTACACTGCCGACGGCGTCAAGCGCTCGATCGAAGACAGCCTGCAGCGGTTAGGTGTAGACGCACTCGACGTCGTCTTCGTTCACGATCTCTCACCTGATAATCCGTGGCTGCCGGGGCCGTGGGAAGAGCAGTTTGAGATCGCGCGCAAGGGCGCGTTCCCAGCCCTGAGCAGGATGCGCGACGAAGGCGTGATCAAAGGCTGGGGGCTTGGCGTCAACTCGCCCGAACCGATTCTCAAACTGATGGACGTCGCCGATTCGAACGTCTGTCTTCTGGCGCGTCAATATTCGCTGATCGATCATGAGAATGCGGTGCATCAGGTCTTTCCGAAGGCACGCGAACGCGGAATGGCTTTTGTCGTCGGTTCGTCGCTCAACGCCGGCTTCATCAGCGGTAGCGCGCGCTTCAATTATGGCAAGGAGAATTATAAGATTCCGGCTGAGGTCATCGAGAAGCGCGCTCGGCTGCGAGCCGTTGCGGCGCGGTACGGTGTCGACCTTCGCACGGCCGCACTGCAGTTTTCGATTGCGCCCGACGTCGCGGTCGCATTGGTTGTCGGCTGCTCCAATCCGCAGCAGGTGCTCGAGGACTATACGTCGCTCAAGACCAGAATTCCGCATGCGTTCTGGTCAGATCTTCGATCTGAAGGCTTGATCGAAAATGACGCCGCCATACCGCCCGAAGATTAATGGAGCAACGCCGGGCGCACCACCCGACATGAAAAGCGGAGTCGGTGCGCTCTTCGCCGCCTGTCTGGTCTGGCATACGTCATTCGGTGATCCGAACCTTGGCCGCAAATTGCCTCCACACTATGGCGCTGTAGACGATCACTGCCAGCAGGCCTACGATAATCACGGTGAGCGCGCTTATAAGTGCATATGGCGACGGTGAGGCGTCGAAGATCGAGAGACCGCCGCGCCCGGCCGGATATGCTGGAATCAAATACGGGTAGAGCGTTCCGGCAGCACTGACGAGTAGCGCGAGGATGAATGCGCAAGAGCCGGCAAATGCCTCCGCTGCACGGCCGCGCGAGACTGCTACGCGAGACCACACCAGAGAAATCAACGAAAGCACGCCCACTCCGTCGATCCACGACCTTGTTATCAGACCCGAATGGACAAACAACGTCGCGACGGTGACGGCGAGCAACAGGACGAGCGCGGGAATCCACAACCCGCTATAGAGCGTTCGCGCGCGGTCCGACGGCGCGCCTTCAACCCGGAGCATGACGAAGGTCGCTCCGTGCTGCGCGAGCACAACGAGCGCAAAGACGCCGACGAGCAACGCATAGGGGTTGAGTAAATAGGCGAACGTTCCAGTGAAGTATCCGCTCGCGCCGAGAGGCAGACCGCGTAGCAGATTGCCAAGGGCAATACCAAAGACCAGGATTAAGAGCATACTCGATCCGGCAAAACACGCGTCCCAGAACTGGTGCCAGATTTTGCTCGGGAAGTGCGAGCGCAATTCCATCGCGATGCCGCGGAACATCAAGAGCCAGAGCACGACGATGAACGGCAGATAAAAGCCCGAAAACGACGAGGCGTAGGCGAGCGGAAAGAGGGCAAAGAGCGCGCCGCCCCCGGCGATCAGCCAAACCTCGTTGCCGTTCCAAAACGGCCCGATACTGCGCATCGATCCTTCGCGCTGGCGGTCGGTGCGCGCGATCAGCGGCGTAATTGCGGCAACGCCCAAATCGTATCCGTCGAGCAGTACGTACATAGCGAGCATGAACGCGATCAAGGCAAAAGCCGTGGTGCTCACGCCGGCGCCTCCACGGCCTCGCTCGCGTCGCTGTGAAGGCTCGGGCCGATCGCGATCTCGCGGAGCGTCAAGTACAAGAAGAGAACGCCGAGCATGAAGTACATGCCGCCGAAACCGATCAACGTAAACACGACCTCGCCGCTCACAACCGTTGGCGAGCTTGCTTGCGCGGTCTTCATGATTCCGTAGACGATCCACGGCTGTCGCCCAACCTCGCTCGCCACCCAGCCGGCTTCGTTGGCGATATATGGAAAGGGCATGGTCAACATCAGCAGCCACAGCACCGCGGGCGTTTCGTATAAGCGTTTGCGCCACAACAACAGTGCCGCCAGCACCGCGACGCCGCTGAAGATCGTGCCGAGTCCTACCATCACGTGATAGGCGTAGTAGGTGAGGTCGACCGGCGGCCACAGCGGCCTCGCGTAGGCATCGAGTCCTTTGACGGTTGCTCTGAAGTTACCGTAGCTGAGAAAACTCAGGATATCGGGCACGTAGATCGGATCGATCAGCCTGTGATTGTGGGTGTCAGGCATCCCGATGATGGCCAGCGGCGCGTCCTTCGTGGATTTGAAGACGCCCTCCATTGCCGCGAGCTTGATAGGCTGGTACTGGGCCACGTTCTCGCCGTTCCGATCGCCGGTCGGGTAGACGGCGAGCAGCGAGAAAATGACGGCGACGATCGTTCCGTTTCGTACGAAGCGCCGCCCGAGCGCGAGCTCGCGCTGCGAGAGCAGGTAATATGCACCGATCCCTGCGATAATGAAGCTGCCGGCAACCATCGCGCCGCAGAGCACATGAAAGTATTGAAACCACGCAAAAGGCGAAAGGAGAAGCGCGATCAAGCTGCTAGGCTGGATGCGGCCGTCAACCATTCGATAACCCACGGGATGCTGCATCCATGCATTTGTTGCCACGATAAAGAATCCCGAAAGCCACGCACCCAGCCAAACCACGACTGCGGATCCGGCATGGAGCGAACCGGGCACCTTACCCTTTCCATAAAGTAGCACGCCGAGAAAGACTGACTCCAGGAAGAACGCGTACACGCCCTCCATCACGAGCGGCTGGCCGATCACCGCGCCGCTGGCAGCAGAAAAGGCCGCCCAATTCGTGCCGAACTGAAACTCCAGTGGAATGCCGGTTACGACGCCGATCGCAAAACTGATCGCGAAGATCTTGGTCCAAAACGCCGCAGCGGTCGCAGCCTCGGCATCACCCCGCGCTGCCTCGATCGTATAGAACGCGACGAACGGTGCGAGACCCATCGTCGTAATCGGAAAGAGGTAGTGGAACATGACGGTGAAGGCAAATTGCAGCCGATCGATGGTGAGAGCATCCATGGCTAAGGCAAACCTATCTGAGCGCCAGATACGCGCCGATAACGTCGCGGTTGCCCAAACCCGCCGCCAGCGCACTCTCCCATTGCGTTGCAATTGATTGTGCCATCGGCAGCCGCCGGTGCGCGCGGTTCGCGGCATCGAGGGCAAGATGAAGATCCTTTGACGCCAGCGCGAGTGAAAAGTCAGGATCGAACGCGTTGCGCTCGATCTTGTCCAGCTTAGAAAGCGCCCATGGCGCGTCGAGCGCCGTAGACCCTATACACGTCGAGACATCGTCGAGCGAAACGCCGAGCGACTGGGCGAGCGCGGCCGTCTCGGCCATTCCTTCGCCAAGCACGGCGAGCCAGGTGTTGAGGACGAGCTTCATGCGCGAGCCGCTGCCGGCGCGCTCCCATCGCATCGTCTTCTGACCGAGCGCCGAGAAGACCGGCGCCAGCGCGTCGAGTGCAGCGGCAGGTCCCGAAGCAAGAATCAGCAGCTTCCCCTCCTCCGCGGGCATCTTCGAGCCGGAGACCGGCGCGTCGACGAACACCACGTCGGGGCGCTGCTCCTTTGCGAGCGCGATGGCGCGCTCTGTCCCATCAGCGCCGATCGTGCTCATCTGCAGCCAGATGGCGCCGTGGGGAAGTGCTGCCAAAGCTTGCGGCATCGTATCCTCGATCGCGGCAATCGTTGGGACCATCGTGATCGCGACGCTTGCGTCACGCACCGCTTCCTCCGGGATCGCTGCGACTACGGCACCAGCCACCGCGACCCGCGCGGCCACGGCGGGGGTACGGTCCCATACGCTCACTCGCATTCCCGCGCCGAGCAGTCTTCGTGCAAACGCCGACCCCATCGTCCCGACGCCAAGGATCGCAACGTTTTGAGTGAGCTCCACTTCGATCACACCCCTTCGGGAGATTGGCCGTCGGTCGCGACCGCCGCAGCTATGATTTTCTCGATCCTGAGGTCTTTGCGCGCCAGCGCAATTCGGGACGCGCCGACAAAATGAATCTTCCCTTCACGAACGAGCGTGTCCAATGCCATCGCGGTTTCGTGGATCGGCGTTGCCGGGGAGGTTAAGAGGTCCGCGAGATCTTCTCGAGCGCCTCGACGGCGTAGCGCCTGCGACGCGGCCCTCCTTCGGATGCGTGAAGGAACTCGATTTCGATCTGTGAGTCGGGATGCACGGCGGTAACGATCGCCTCCTCATCCTCGCCCTTTACGACGACATGATCACCCAGGCGAATCACGGCGCAACTCCATTAACATCTCCCAGCCAAAGCATGCTCGTTCCACGGTACACGGAAATGGCCACTTCGGCAATGGTCGGCGGCGGATCTAGCATTACCCGTTCCTTGCGAAAGCAAACGCTTACGATGGTCGAGATGAAGGGGCTTTGCGAGCATACGCAGGCGGCGCAGCTAGCCGTGCGTAAGGTAGCGTGCCCGCTTGGCGCGCACCGCTCCGCTGGAGGATGCGATGAAATATACGACGATCCTCGGCACGCAACGGCACCGGCTATCTGAACATGCCCTTAGGCGGTGACTTGGCTACCGATAAGGTTCGTGCCGGGCGGCTCGCCGCCACCGGCTTGGCGCTGGTCGCGGGCTTCGTGGACGCGTATGGATATTTGGGATGGCACGTCTTTGGGGCGAACATGACGGGCAATACGATCATCTTCGCAATTTCGCTCTACGAAAACGCGGAACGGGCTTATCTCCCGCTGATGCTTATCGCGTTGTTCCTCGCCGGAGCGATAGTTGGCCGCGATGGGCATGCAAAACACCGCGCTCAGTACATTTGCCGGCGTCGAGGCGAACACCAGTTTTCTGAGTGCTACTACACGAAGCTCGGACAGGCGATCGCCGACGTTTCAGTGCGGTCTGCAATAATATCCCGCTGAGGGTGTTGTTCGTCGTTCCGATCGTGATGGCGCTCGCGTTCGCCACGCACCGAAAGCTCTTGAATCCGTCATAGGAAGGTAAGGATTATGGAAGCCGTTGTCCTAAAATCGCCACGCCATATCAGGGTCGAATTCGTCGAAGATGCGGTCTTGCAAAAGCCTACAGACGCGCTGCTCCGTTTAACATCCACGGCGATCTGCGGAACCGACCTGCACATCTACGAAGGCCGCCTCGGCGATGGGTCGCCGATGGTCATCGGCCACGAGCCGCTAGGAGTTGTCGAAAAAGTCGGCTCAGATGTTGTGAACGTTCGCGTCGGTGACCGCGTCACCGTGCCGACGCACATCTGTTGCGGTTTCTGCGTTAACTGCGTTCACGGTTTTTCGGCGCAATGCCTCACCAACAATCCGGGTAAGGCCGGCGCCGCCTACGGATATCCCGGCATGGGCGGCTACTTGGGCGTGCAAACCGAGTTAGCGCGCGTGCCGTTCGCGGATGCAAACTGCTTGCGGCTCCCAGGCAAACCGGGAGACGATTGGGAGCACGACTTCGTTCTGCTTGCCGACGCCCTGCCGACGGCCTTTCACGCGACGGAGCTCGCCGGCGTCCGGTGCAGCGATATCGTCGTCATCTATGGCGCAGGCGCGATCGGCCTCTTATCGGCGATGTGCTCGTTCGTGCGCGGCGCGGCGCAGGTTTTCGTCGTCGATGCGATTCCGGAGCGTCTGGAGAAGGCCGCCGAACTCGGTGCCGTGCCGGTCGATATGCGCGACGGTCACGCCGTTGATCGGGTTCTCGAACAGATCGCGCGCGAACGCCAAGGCGTCGCGTGGCGAGGTGAAGACGCAAACCTCGGCGCAACCGTCTGCATCGATGCGATCGGCTTCCAAGCCCGCGACCCGCTCGATTACGCGGTCGAAAAGCCCTCAACCGTTATCGATGACCTGGCGCGAATCATCGCGGTCAACGGGCGCCTCGCGATCATCGGCGTCTTTCTCGATAACGATCCGCGCGCGCCGTCGGAACCCGCGAAAAAGGGCCTCTACTCGATTCCGTGGGGTACGCTATTCAAAAAAGGCGTCAACATCGGCATGGGGCGCGACGACGACAAACGCTATAACGACCACCTACGCGACTTGATCGTACGTGGCCGCATCAAGCCAAGCAAAATCGTGTCACATCGGCTGCCGCTACGCGATGCACCCGATGCGTTTGCTAAGTTCGACGCGCGCGCCGACGGCTACCTGAAGATCGTTCTCGATCCGAGATCTTAGCCGAGCTCGTCGCGGTACTCTCCTTTTGTCGTCTGTCGGGGACGAACGACGTCCGCGACGGTGTACTCGTCTAGCGGGTTAACGCAATGAAAGCTCCCATCGTAATAACCGAGCTGACCACGCTGACGAAAACGGCCGAAGGGGCCTCCGACTCTCGTACGCCATACTGGAGAGCAAGCATGGCCACAATCACCACCGTTGGCATAGCCGTCGTCAGCACTGCCTCCCTGACCATCGGATTGCCATAACCGAGCCACCGCATACAGGCCAGGACCAGCGCAGGCCGCGCGAGGTTTTTTAGAAAGACTAAGCTCAGGATGCGCCAGTTGACTAGACCCCGGCGTTTTTGAAGAGTGAACCGTCTGTGTCTTTCTCTCCCGACTCAAGGTGATGAGCGGTCGTTTGGTTCTTTGGTGCTCGGGGAAAGCACTGATAGTCATGTCCAAGAAAGACTCGAAAAGCAAGGGCATCAACCCAACGAACTACGCGGATATTCCCGCGTTTGTGCCCGGCGACACGGATCTCGTTCACGCAGTCATCGAGACGCCTCGAGGTATCCGCCATAAGTATGCGTTCGAGCCCAAATACGGCATCATGCTCCTCAAGCAGACGTTGGCCGAAGGCTTGGCGTGGCCCTATGACTATGGGTTCGTTCCCCAGACGCTCGGTGATGACGGCGATCCGCTCGACATCCTCGTTCTCAACGACACCGCGTTATTCTCGGGCGCCCTGCAACGCGTGCGCCTCATCGGTGGCGTGCTTCTGAAGAAAAACGGCGAGGAGAACGACCGCCTTATCGGGTGCCCCACCCCAACACGGGGAACGGCGCTGCCAGTCGATGCGTTTCACGAGATCGGCGATGTTCCCGACGCGATGCTCGGTGGCATCAAGCGGTTTCTCATCGAGTACTCGGAGGAGGAAGAGAATGCCATAAAGTTCAGGGGCTGCTGTTCGAAGCGCGACGCGTTCGAGCGCGTCAAAGCCGGCCATGCCCGATTCAAGAAAAAGAAGAGCTGATCCGTCCGCGCCCTCCCCACTGCAGAAGTTGGGCGCGGAAGCTATCGGGACGTTCATCATCACACTGACCGCGACCAGCGTCGACATTCTTTTCTACACGGGACATGGCGTTGACGACGTTTCGCGCTGGCTCGCTCGTGGCTTCGCAACTGCCGTCGCCATTTATGCGTTCGCCGATATTTCGGGCGCGCACATCAATCCCGCGATCACGCTCGCCTTCGCGCTTCGCCGTGTTTTCTCGCCGCTGCTGGTCGTGCCATACTGGCTCGCGCAGTTCGCAGGAGCCTTTGCCGCCGCAGGCCTTCTGATGGCACTCTTCGGACGCGCGTCACTTTCGTTGGGCGCAAGCCATCCGGGTTCCGGCTTCACCCAGGTGGAGGCGGTGCTCTGCGAAGTGGTGCTGACATTCATCGTCATGTTGACCATTCTGCTGACCGGCCGCGATAAAGCGGAAGTTGGAAAACAATCGGCGCTCGCAGTCGGATTGGCCGTTGCGGCGTGCGGCTTCTTTGCAGGTCCTATCAGCGGCGCCTCGATGAATCCGGCTCGTTCCATCGCGCCACAGATTCTCGGCGGCAGCTACGGCATCGCCTGGATCTATGCGGTTGGTCCTCTTGCAGGGGCGGCGATTGCAGTGGTCGTCCACCGACTGCTCTCTGGAAAGCCTAACGTGCAAGAGCGAGAGGCCGCGCAGGGAGCGTAATCGCCACCCAGACGGGGAAATGTATTGTGTCATGAGGCGCTTGTCTTTCAACGATGTTGTAACGACCGCGATCGCCGCCATCGGCGGGAGCATCGCTCGTGCTAAGAGACCGAGCGCCGAGCAGCGTCAAAAGAAAGAGCACCTTACCGCAAAAGCGATGCAGGCGTACCTGCTCTACGTCCTCCTGCCGCTTTGGACGATTCCTGGATTCGGCGATTACCTCTGTCATCGTCGGACGAAGATAGAGTCGACGAGCGGAACCCAGGAATCGCTGACGCATTCCATCATGATGGCCGCGATCGGCGTGCCGGTCGTGTTCGCGCTGCTCTTCGAGACGAATGCGTTGACGCTTGCGGTCGGAGCCGGCGCACTCGCCGTGCACGAGCTTGTGACTATTTGGGACGTGTCGTATGTCGCATCCCGCCGAGACGTCGACGTGACGGAACAGCACTTTCACAGTTTTCTGGAATGCTTGCCGTTTGCGACGTTCTCGTTTTTGCTCTGTCTGCGCGCCGATCAGGCTCTCGCTCTGCTGGGCATCGACGGCGAGAAGCCGGACTTTCGGCTTCGATTAAAGGCCGAGCCCCCGCCACCGGCCTACGTGGCCGCACTGCTTGCGGCAATTACCCTTTCGATTGGCATCCCGTACGCTGAAGAGCTCCTACGCTGCCTGCGAGTCAATCCGTCGCCGCTGCCGCGCCCGAAGCGGCAGACTCGTCGCTCCGAATAGGGAGCCGAACCCCGACCCCTTGATGCGAAGCAAGGAGATCAGTTCGGAAAAAGCTTGCACCGAGAACCGTGGTTGGGATCGTCTCTATTGCGATCTTCGCCCTGTCGCGAAATTTGGCCGCGTATGGATTACGAATTGCCGCAGCGTGACGCCAAACTAGCGCCGATGTTGGATTCACCGATCAGTGGCTCGAGGAGGGAAATTGTCTCGAGCAGAGCGCGATAGGACCTGCGCACCGCTCGTCTGGGATTGTCTTCGCAGTGTCAACCGAGCGTCCGCGACTTTGCCAGATCATCCATCGCCGTCTGGCGCCTGCTAGTGCGACCACTGCACGCGGAACTGCAAGCGCTTCATAATGCCAAACGAGTTGTCCGCGGCTAGACCGGTGATTCCGTACCCGAGCCCAAACTTCCCGTAGCGGTTTCGCCACCAATTTACGCCCACGTATCCGACCCCCATGGCGCCGCCGTTGACCAATCCCGAGTTGAGGTTGTCACGCGAGAATTGCGCGACGAGTTCCCAGGCTCCTGACGGCCTTGTCGGGATAATGGCCTTGCCATAGCCGTTCGCGCGATCGTACGGGCGGCTCTCGCCGGTTAGCACCCAGCTTCCGAGGATGTAGTATCCGAAGAACTCCGGATTCAACGATGCGGGCGCGTTCACCCAAGCTCGGGCGTATTCGCCGTAGAGCGAGAACGACTTTGCCGTTGCGACGAACTCGTAGTTGAGTTCGTTGGCGTAGTTCGCTAAGAATTTTCCGGTATTGACATAGTTATCGGCTACGTTCGACTCCGGCTTACCGCTGAACTGCAGCGTGTGATTGGCCGGTCCCAAATAACGGTAGTCGACGCCGAGGTGTATCCATTGCGAATCGTCGTCGGTGATGTACGGAACGTAGGTTGCCCGGCTTGTGAACTGATTGCCGTCGTAGTTCAGCGGAAACCAGCCCAACGCGTACGTCATGCGCTTCCGTTTCGTGACGGCATTGACCAGTTTCATGCCGGCCGCTCGCGACTGGAAAAACGGGTTGAGGACGCGCTCCTGCTGCGGTAAGTTCATCGAGAGCCCGGCATCATAGACTACCTTTTCTTAGGCTTTACGACGTCCACCGCATTCAGCCCGACGGAAGCAATGCCGATGACGCCGCGTGCCAAGGTGCTCGTCATGCTCCAGAGCAGCATCTCCCTGATCACGATTGCGATCGTCGCCGCGCGCACGATCAACATCTTGAAATAGTCCTACGAACGCAGAAGGATCCACTTGATGCCGAGGCGCGCCGACCACGTAGTGCCTCCCTCCGTCGCAAGATTTCGCTCGCCCTCGAAATAGGTGATAAACCGTTGTTCGCCGCGATCGAACTGCTTCGATACGAAAATGCCGAGCGGGAGCGTGGTGAAGCTTCCAACGTTGTAATCGTAGGTGTACTTCATCTCAGAGGTTCCTACGCTCCATTCCCGGCGGAATGCGTACGAGATCGCCGGCGAGATCTGCGTTTGCTTCAGAGGCAGGCGCGATCCGGTGCCGGCGTATGAAAAGAAGCTTTGAGTGTACAGACCGAGCGTCCAGGGTCCCGTTTGATAGGTATATCCAAGCGCCGGCCCAATCGACCATTTGCCGGAGCCTAGTGTCCCTGACCCCGTAGGAAACTTGAACGCCACGCCGCCAGCCCAGCGGGATGTCGCCGTTCCGAAGCCGGCGATCCAAACGGCCGTCAAGTCGCCCGCCCCTGCTTCCGCCGGTACTCCGTTGCCATTGGGCGCAGCCAGCACGATCGGCAGCGTGATCTTAACGAGGCTAAGCGCATGCCCGCCGGCGAGAAAACTGCTCACCGGCGGGTTAATTCCGAGCGGTATTTGCGCCTGCATGCTCATCTCATTGCTGGGGCCGGCGATGCTTTGCGTGCTTTCGTCTTCCAACGAATACGAAAGATTGGGTGTTAGCGGGTCGATCGCTCTGCTCGCTCGCGACTGCTCGACATCCTGGTTTGGCGACGGGCTCGGCAGCGGGGATGGCGACGGGCGCGGGAGCGGGGATGGCGACGGACTCGGCAAGGGAGACGGCGATGGTGAAGCGACAGCCTTCGTGGCAGCGAACACGAATGCGAGCAGACTGCAAAGCAGAACGCGAACAACCGCCGTGGTCATGCTTCGCTCGCGTTGTGCAATGCGCATGTGTCCTTCACTTAATCCGCTACGCCGTTCGAAATAAGCGCGCTTCTTGCTCCTCAGCTGGATTAGTAATTGCATAATACATAGCCTTCTTTTGTCATTCCGCGCCCTTTCCGGATCGTCTGCGCCTCCGGACGACGAAAGACTCTTTCAACGTTGCTGACGCCTAAATGTCAGTCGAGCTCCCGTGACGGAGCGACTGCAATCGATGCGGCGCTGAGGGCATGACTGCGAACGCCGTCGCGCGAGATCAACTTCCGTAAACGCGTCCTGATTTGTCTAGCAGCGAAAAAAAACGCCGAAATCTCTCAACGACTCGGGCGTTTTCATTGGTGGAGATGGGGGGACTCGAACCCCCGACCCCTTACATGCGAAGTAAACGCCGCTCGAAGCCAATAGTGCGTACGAAACGCAAGAAATAGCCAATTTCACGCGTTACATCGGGCTTTTCGAGGCTGGTTTTCCGTTCGCTAGCGTTCGCGCTTTCCACTAGTTTCCGCGCGAATTGTCGTAAGATTGTCGTACGCCGCCAAACACTCCCTCGCTTTGCGTCCGGCGTGGCAAGGCTTCTCCGCTGGAGTGGACGTCTGAGCTTGCGCGCCATGCCGGCGCCGCCAAATGGGAAGCCAAGGCGAAGGCCGCGCGCATCAACGGCGCAAAAGGAGGACGTCCTCGCAAAATAACCGAGCATACTCGAGCACGCCGCTAAAGCGCAATGCCAGCTCCGCCGGACTAGTCGCCACCCGACCGGACCAAGGCGTCTTTGCCAAGGCCGTTACGACGCGGCAGCTACTAGCGCACGCATCGTAACTCGGGCATAGAGGTTTTTGCGTCGTGCGAATTTCGGCGTGACCGAGGAGCCCTTGGACCGAGGTGTGGGCTGACGGTATCAGAAAGCGGGCGCGATTTCCGGCAGAATCGATCCGGACTGCTCGCAACACCGCAGAGCGCGGATCATTTGGTCTGGCCGGCGGCAATCGACTTACCGGCGACGGTCTCATACGCGTAACCAGTCAGCGTTGTATAGTCGCCATATAACCCTCCGCCAGAACTTACTTTCGCCCAGCCGTAGTGGGCTTGCCCGAGGACTTTAAATTTCAGACCAAGGTATTGGTTTTGGGCTCCGTTCCAGTAACCCCGGCTGCCACGTTCGCGCACACAACCAACCCCGTAGCCGTACATGAGCGATGAGGCTTTATCAAAGCTCAGCTTAGAATCGATTGTACTGCCGTAGAGTAGCGCTGCGGCCCACCCAACCATCGCGCCATTTGCAACGCCATTGCCTTTGAGGCTCGTCGTCACTATAAGACTGCCAATCGCCCCACACAACCGAGGGGGCCCCATCCCTCCCTGCTGATAGGCTTGGTTGAAGTATTGCCGGAACGTAAAGTCATTCTTCCCATCATTGTTAAGATCGAGCCTTAACGTACCACGATCCGTGATTTGTTCGTTAACGGGCGTGTAGACGATCGAGTCAGGAGCAATGGCATCGAAAACGGCGTGTGACGCGCCTAGCGGGATCACACCTGTCGTTGAGGCTTGGGATCCACCACTGCTGCAGCCGGCGAGTAAGCCGACGGCCGCGCAAACTCCGAGTGAGCGGGTGGGCTTAGAAATGTTCATGATTCTGCTCATTTCTCCCGAAAGCGGATTTTATCGCGCCACACCCTGGCGGAGCATTCCCCAGGATCTCTTTTGCTGCATCTGCATGCTTTCGGGCAGCGTGGTCTTGGGTGCGTGAGAATCGGTGCCCGTCACGGCGGCTTTCTTGCCAGGGATTAGCAAGACCGCGACTTGATGGCCGGTCTTCAGGTCGTAAGCCGCGCTGGCGATTTGTCCACTGTCATTGATGTCGCCACCGTAGTAAAGATCCATTTTTAAGTTGGGCGGAACGAGGAGGTTGAGGTCAGTCATTGTACCGTTCTGCCAAATGAAGCCCCGGCAGTCACCGCTTACAGGGCACGACTCTCCAACGACCTGACCCTTGTCGTTGATGCCGTAAGCAAAGCTGAACACGTCGCCGGGCAGCGTGCCGAGGTCGCTCATCACGCCGTTTTGCCAGAGGAAAGCGTGCTGGGTCTGATCTCCGGGAAGGTCTGACCCGCCCACGATCTGACCGCGGTTGTTGATGTCATTCCCAACGTTGCCTTCGCTGCCGCCCAAATTACCGAGGTCGATCGCCGAGCCAGTCTGCCAAAGCACGGCGTGAATCGCCACCTGGGGCACGTCAAAATAGCATAAACCGGACGCTCCGACGACCTGCCCATTCTGGTTGATTGAGATTGCAGCAGAGATGATATCGCCGGAATAGGGAGGCAGAGCGACGGTCGTGCCGTTCGGCTCCCAGATCACAGCATAGTAATCGAAGACTTGAGGTGCGTGGCAGCTTGGGTCCTGAGTGCTGGTTTCGGTATAGCCGATAATCTGGCCGCGGTTGTTCGCGTCGAAGGCCACGCTGTTATTCCCGCCCAGCGTCGGAAGCGGCGTCATCACGCCGTTCCGCCAGCGAAATCCGAGGCAGAGGTGGGAGGTTCCGAATCCGCACCAGTTCTCGGCATATGGGTCGGTTTGCGAGGTCTCGGAGATTCCCGGGATCACGCCCCGCGTGTTGTGGTCAAAGCCGGCGATGGTGCTGTTTGGGCCGCCGAGCGTGCCGAGATCGGTCTTGTGCCCAACTTGCCAGAGCGCGCCGTGCAGAACCTTATTTCCTCGCAGAGATGCTGGGCCAACAACCCAGCTTCTGTTGTTGACCGCGTTGGCGTTGCTAAAGTTCCCGCCGAGCGTTCCGAGTTTGACTACGTAGTAGTGCGTGACGACTTTTTGAACACCGGCGCTCTGGGCGGGTCGCGCGATGCTCACTTCGCCTCGACTGAAACTGGAGCTGGGCAGCGTCGAGTTTGAATCCTGCGATGCTCCGCTCGAGCAAGCGGAGAGCAGCGCAATGGCCACCGCGGCCTGTGCGGTGACGACCACGGCGCACGGAAGCGGGAGCGCCCGCGGTTTGAAGTAGCGTAACATTTTTCCCCTCCGGTTTTCAAAAGCTTGTGATTACGGAGTTGACGATAACGGTGTGCCGTCCAGCCAGCGTCGAAAGCTTCAGTCGGGAGATCTTTGCGAACTCACGGCCCAAAGGCAAGGGCGTCGGGGGAGCTTAAGCCTTGGGAGATCGTGAGCATCGGCCGCTTGTGCCCCCGAGCATAGGCGGTAACTGTGCTGCTTCCGTAGTTCGCGACGTAGAGATCGCCCGCACTATCGAACGCTAATCCATTTGGATTGTTGACGCCTTTACCGATCGTCCGCAGCACCCTTGCCTTGCCCGGCGCGTAGAGCGTCACGGTACTGGAAAAATAGTTTGCGACGTAGAGAACGCCGGCGCCATCAAAAATCAGCCCTTGTCCGGGGCCGCTGATACCCTCGCGGATGACCCGGATCTTCCTCGTGCGGCCCGGCGCATAGACCGTCACTGTGCTGTTGCCGTGGTTGCCGACATAGAGACTTCCTGCGCCGTCGAGCGTCAACGCAAAGGGGTCGTTCACGCCTTTGGAGATCTTGCGCAACAACGACGTAGAGCCGGCTGCGTAGACAGTGATGCTGTTGTTGCCCGTATCTGCGACGTAGAGATTTCCGGAGCTGTCAAAGGCGAGCGCCTGTGGATAGTGCACGCCCCTTGAGATCGTCCGCAGCACCGTTCCGCTGCCGGGCGCATAGACGGTCACGCTGCTATTGCTGGAGGGGCCAACGTTCGCGACATAGAGGTTGCCCGCGGCATCAAACGCCAGCGCGGTCGGGAAGAAGACGCCCTGAGAAATGGTTCGCAGCACTGATGTTTGGCCCGGTGCATAAACCGTGACCGTTGTACCGTCTCCGTTTGCGACGTAGAGATTGCCGCCGTTATCAAAAGCCAGCGCATCCGCACCATCCATGCCTTCGGAGATCGTTCGCAGCACCGAGGTGCTGCCCGGAGCATAGACCGTCACGGTGCCCCGATAGAAGGCGTAGTTTACGACATAGAGGTTGGGGCCGGCGATCGTCTGAGGTAGAGACCGATTGCGCTGCTGCGTCGGCCCGGAGAGCATAGGCTGCGATCCGCCGCTGCTACAGCCGCTCATTAGGGCGATGGCTGCGCCGACGGCAACAGCGACTCGGAAAACTCGACATTGTCGCATCTTGGCCTCCTCGTGCCGGGTAGTTTTGACCATTTTCGGGGGTAATACGGGCGATGGTATCCGTCGCCCGTCGAACCAGCGTCCAATCCGATCAGAGGTTCTTATTTCGACGCTGGTTGGACGCGACTGGCATAGAATGCATCGATAGTAACCTGGCGACTAAGATACATAAGATACATAAGATACAAAGGAGGCACATCGTGCGGATCCACGCCTTGGTTTGCGGAATTATCCTCGCCAGTTGCTCCAGGGAAGGCGACTCCTCGTCGCTTCCGACCGTTCGATCAAACCTCGTGACGTCAGGGTCACAGGCGGCGGCGCATTCGGCGACCTCGGTTGGGCAGCCGCTGGTGTTGGGTGGTCCCAAGGATCAGAAGCTCTATGCTTTTCAAGGCGGCAGTGACGGCCAGTTCCCCAGCGCAGGGCTTCTTGGCGATCGAAGCGGTGCGCTCTATGGCGAGACTGCTAACGGCGGGGGCAGCGCCGACGCCGGCACGGTCTTTAAACTGACTCCCGCGGGCACGGGCTACACGGAAACCATCCTCTACAGTTTTCATGGCGGATATTATGATGCCTATGACCCTGCCGGAGGCCTCGTAGCCGACCAAAGCGGTGCGCTCTACGGCACAGCCGGCAGCGAGTCCACGAGTTCTGCAGGTACGGTGTTTAAGTTAGCGCCCTCCGGGGGCGGTTACACCGAGAGGCTGATTTATAGTTTCCCGGGAGGCGCAGGCGGCGCCGACCCCCAGAGCGCCTTGGTCGCCGACAAGCACGGTGCGTTCTATGGCACGACATTGGAAGGCGGGATTAACAGCAGGAACTGCACTGTCTTCGCGGCTTACTCCTGCGGAGTAGTCTACAGGGTCAAGCCCGCAGGCGCCGGCTACAGCGAAAGCGTCATCTACGCGTTCCAGGGCTACCCAAACGACGGCGGCAATCCAGGCGGCGCCCTGATCGTGTCAAAGGACGGCACGCTCTATGGAGTGACCGAGGCCGGCGGCGCGGGATCCTGCACGGACGGTTACCACACCGTCGGTTGCGGAACCGTCTTTAAGTTATCGCCCTCGAAGAGCGGATACACGGAGCGCTTGCTCTACCAATTCCAGGGTTACTATAACGGCGATGGCCAGTACGCGTCCGGCGCCCTGCTAGCAGGCACAAATGGCGCCTTCTATGGCACAACATCTTATGGCGGCCGCGGCGGTTCTGGGACCGTTTTCAAGTTAACGCCGGCGGGGTCCAGCTACGCAGAGAAGACGATCTATAGCTTCGACGGAATCAAGGGCGAGCAGGATGGCCAATATCCCTACGGGGTGATTGCCGATGCCCAAGGTTCGCTGTATGGGACGACCGGTCACGGCGGACTATGGGGGAAAGGGACCGTCTTCAAGCTTACGTTAACCGGCAAGAAGTACGTCGAAAAGCTGCTCTGCCAGTTCCGCAACCACCACGACGGCCAATTCCCCAACGGCGGCCTAATCTCTGACGGCGCAGGCTCACTGTACGGAACCACCATTTACGGCGGCAACCCCGGTCAGGGAACGGTCTTTAAAGTGAAAGAATAGCCCTTAGAAAAAGAAGCGCCGCCTCGTTACTGCAATTTGATGCGGTGACGCAGTTGGCATTCTGATGAAGCGATGACCGCATCGAAGGTTTGCGCTCTCACTTCAATTGACGATAGCTGGACGCCGGGCGCTTATGATAGGCGCGCTACTAGGTCTCTTGAGGAGTTTAAGTATGAACCTGCGCGGCGCACGTACCGACCACCTATTCATCGTGCGAATCTCCGGACCAGATTCGGGCGTCCCCGGTCGGTGGCGAGGGTCCGTCATCTACGTTCCGACGCAGGCGCGATTCTACTTTTCCGAGCTCTCCGCGCTCCATGAGTTCATCAGAGAACGCATCCGATCGCTGGGAGTCGATTCGGCACTCTAGACGATCGAGGGGTCGCCCGGCTAGCGGACCCGAAGTAGCGTGGCGATGGTCAAGCGCGTGGCGACGCCGGGCGCTTCAGGTGCTGCAGGCATGGTGCTCGATGAGGCGTCGACGTTTGAGATCCGTCTTTTCGGTCAACCGCGGTTTGCGGTTTCGGGCAAGCCGCATCGATTTAGCGCGCCGCCGCGTACGCTGCCACTGCTCGCATACTTATTGCTTCACCGCGGCGCTCACTTAACTCGTGAAAATATTGCGTTCGCGCTTTGGCCTGACGACTCGGAAGAAGAGGCGCGAGCCAACCTGCGCCGTCACCTCCACCACCTTAAGGAGGCGTTGCCACACAGCGACGCGCCGTGGTTTGTGGCCGAAGGTGAAACCGTCAGTTGGCAGACGCCATCCGACGCGTGGTTCGATGTCGATGCTTTCGAACGTCACATCGCCGCCCAGGAACTCGATGAGGCCGTCGCGCTATACGCGGGCGATCTGCTGGCTTGTGTTTACGACGATTGGATTATCGCCGAGCGCGAGCGCTTACGAGCACAGTTCTTAACGGCACTCGAAAAGCTGCTGCTGCGAGCCCGAAGCCGGCGCGAGTTCGCGGCCGCGGCCGACTGCGCGCGGCGGATTTTGGAAAACGATCCGTGGCGCGAAGACATCCTGCGCCAACTCATGTCGATCCGATACGAGGGGGGCGACCGCACCGGGGCCCTGCACGAGTTCGAAGGGTTTGTTGAGCACTTGAGGCGTGAACTTGGCGCGGAGCCGATGGTCGAAACGATCGCGTTGCGTGATATCGTACTGCGGGGCGGCACGCTGCCGGAGCATCCCGACATGGTCGTCCCTGAGCCCCGAGACGCAGCGAATCGCGCGCTTTTACTTCCGTTCGTCGGGCGCGCTCGCGAACTCGAGCGCTTGCACGACGCGTGGGCGCGCGCAGCGGGCGGCCACGGGTCATTCTTTCTGATCGGGGGAGACGCCGGAATCGGGAAGAGTAGACTGGCCGCAGAACTGGCGCTGTTGGCGGCCGCGCAAGGCGGCAGGGTCCTACGCGGATCAACGTCTCCCGGAGAGCCCGCACCGTACCAGGCGATCAGTGAGGTTCTCCGTGACGCCGTGCCGATGTTCGCTTCACTCGACGTCCGTTCGGTTTGGTTGTCGGCAGCCAGCGTACTCGTTCCCGGCGTTGCGGCACGCTTACAACCTGCCGCCGCCACCACCGCTCGATCCGGAACGCGAGCAACAGCGCCTGTTCGAAGCGCTGGCTCAAACATTCGATGCGCTGGCGAAGCAGCGTCCTCTGCTGGTCGTGCTTGAAGATCTGCACTGGGCCGGTGCGTCGTCACTTGCCGCCATCGAGTACGTCGCGCGGCGAGCAGCCTCGCAATCGGTTCTGCTTGTTACGACGTATCGTAGCGAAGCGGTCGCCGTGGGCGACTCTCTTGCCGCATTGCGCCGTCGATTCGCGAGTGAGAACCTCGCCGGCCACATTGCGCTTTCCGGACTGTCGCTCAAAGAAGTCGACGAGCTCGTGCAGTGCGTACCGGGTTTGACGGAAGATCGGCGCTACGCTTTTCTCGTGACATCGCCCACGCCAGCGGTGGTAATCCCCTCTTCGCCGGTGAGCTGATTCGCAATCGTATCGAGGCGCCGTCATCATCCGAGATTCCTGCGGGGATCTCGGCGAGCATTCTGGCCCGGGCGGAGCGGTTGTCGGTTTCTGGGAGGCTGCTGGTCGAGATCGCCAGCGTCGTCGGTCTGAGTTTTGAAGTCGAGTACGTTCGCGAAGTTTCAGGATACGACGAGAACGCCGTTCTTGACGGCCTCTCCGAACTGCTCGATCGCCGCATGATCCGTGAGGCGCCCGTCGGCCAGTTCGAGTTCGTTTTCACGCACCATCTCGTTCAACAAACGATCTACGACGGGATCGAGGACCGCAAGCGAGTCTGGTGGCACCGTCGCGTCGCCGGTGTGCTCGAACAGTTGTCGGGGCCCGAACTCGACATTCGGCTCGTCGCGGTGGCGCGACACTGGGAGCTCGCAGGTGACACAGGTCGCGCGGCGCAGCGCTATCACCAAGCCGCTCAGCGAGCCTTATCGCTGTACGCATACGACGAAGCACTCGCCGACGCAACGCATGCACTGGACCTCGATCCGCAAAGTGATGAAGTGCGCTTCGAACTGCTGCTCCTCCGCGAGGAGACCAATCGCTACCGCGGCGATCGCGCAGAGCAAGAGCACGACCTGCTCGAACTGCAGCAATCCAGCGTCTTCAGTGCGGATGCGCAGGCTCGCTGCCGCGTCCTGGAGCGCGTCGTAAGGCTCCGAAATGACGTCGACGATCGCCCCGCCGAACTCGAAGCAATCGAAGCCCTGTCCGAGCAGGCGATGCCGCTCGCCGACGATCGCTGGAAGGCCGTAACCCTGGCAGCGAAAGCAGCTTATCGTAAGTGCGTCGGGGAGTTTAGCGAAGTGCGCTCGACGGCGGCTTCCGCGGCTGCGATCTACGAACGGCTCGGAGATGCCCCCGGGCAGATTGCCGTCGCAGCGATGGCGGCTACTGCAGCCGGGCTTATGGCCGACTTTGACGACGCGGAGGCGCAGATCGCGCGCGCTCTCGACGTCGGTCGCGCGTGCGGGGACGTCGCGCTGCTTGCAAAGGCAACGAAGGAGGCGGCCGTCGTTGCGCATCTGCGTCAGGATTACTCAGCGCTACAAGCCTATGCAGTCCGGGCATTGAACCTCTTTCGTTCCATCGGCGACCGCGAGGGGGAGGCCTCGGCACACTGTGGTCTAGGCATCGCCGCCAAAAAGCGTTGGCAGGTTGAGGACGCACGGCGCCACTCTAAATGCGCATGCGACTTGTATGAGGCGCTGGGCGAGCCGCTCGAGCTGGCCCTAGCATTACACGACGCTGGAGATCTCGAGCTGGAACTAGGGTGTTTCGATGAAGCCAGAGCGCTCATCGAACGAGCGCTCGATCTCAGCGAAGGGTCGGGCGCGCCGCACGCCGTCGACTATTGTCGCCTGAGCCTCGCGCGAATCGCCGTAGAATGCATGGACGCTCCCCTCGTGCTGCAGATTGCGCGGAAGGCAGCGAAGCGACCCACGCCTCGCGTGGAGGCTTTATGGCCCTTGATTACGGCAAGCGCCTACGTGGAACTCAGTGACTTCGACAACGCGATCGAAAAATTGAAAGACGCTCTGCCGAAGCTCCGGCGCCACAAACTTTTGTCTAGTGTGTATAACGCGCTGATACAACTAGGCCGCGCTTATCTGGCTGCAGCGCGATACGATGATGCCAGGCGCTGCGTCGACGAGCTTCTGCAAGAGATGACGACGCTGGGTGAATCGTTTCCGAAATTGTATCGACCGAAGGTTCTTTGGTTAGCCGGCCGTGTCTACGCGGCGACCCACCAAACAAGGCGGGCACGCGAAAAGTATCGGGAAGCTAAAAACGCGCTCGAGGAATTGCGAGTGGCAATCCCGGACGAAGAGACGCGTGCCCGCTTTTCTGCGATTCCGCTCCACCGAGAGATCGCCGCCGCCCGTTAAACCGGTAGGACGCTAGCTGGACGCCGCCCGCGTAGTACGAGAGCTCGGCAACCTCTACTTACACAGTACGCAGCATCAAACTCTATGAGCGTGAGGAGACGTTGGGCCGCGCGGTCGCATCCGTTGATGAGGCTGTCGCCGGCGGCGCGCACCTGATCGTGTTTCCCGAAACTTACGTTCCGGGCTATTCCAATTGGGTTTCAGCGGCCGGCGGTTACGGTGATGCTTTGAAGATCGTTCCCGCTTGGCCCGCACCACCGAGCGAGGTCGTGCCGTAGAGCGTTCCGTTGACCGCAGTGAGCGGCGCTCTTGGATCCGAACCCTCGGACGTCGATTTGAACGCGTGGAGCACGTGCTCGCTCCCCGAGGTGCTCACGGCAAAAACGGTTCCGAGGTTCGGCGTGCCGCCTTCCGCCGTCGTACCATACAGCTCGCCCTTGAGGTCGATCAAGTTCGCTTCCGGGTTTTCACCGTCGCTGCCACCCTTGAAATTGTAAAGCACGCGTTCGCCGCCGGAGCTGGTCGTCACGAAAACGGTACCGGCGAAGTTTTTCCCGCCGCCGTTCGTCGTGCCGTAGAGCTTTCCGCCGACGTCAACGAGCCCAGCTTCCGGCTCGGCGCCGTCCTGACCGCTCCCGAACGAGTGCAGTACCTGCTCTTTTCCCGACGCGCTCGTCTTGAAAATGGTCCCGACGCCGTTCTTGCCGCCGGACCCCGTCGTACCGTAGAAGGCGGAATTCGATACGATTAAGGTCCCTAATGGACCGGCTCCGTCGTTTCCCCCTTTGAAGCCATGCACGACGTGCTCTTTGCCGGCGGTCGTCACTTCAAAGACCGTACCGCAGCCTTGCGAACAGCTCGTGCTGCCACCGCCATTGAGCGTGGTGCCGTAGAGCGCGCCTTTGTAGGCAACGAGTGCCGCCGACGGCGCATCACCGTCGTTACCCCCCTTGAAGCTGTAGAGCAGACGCTCGTTTCCCGATTTATCGACCTTAAACACCACGCCAAACCCATGCTCGCCACCGGAGAACGCCGTTCCATAGAAGGCTCCACCCAAAATGACGAGCCCCGCGACTGGGAACACACCGTCCGGGCCGCTGCCGGTGCCGAAGCTGTAGAGAACGCGCTCCTTCCCGGCGGTACTGGCTGCGAAAACGGCGCCGCTATCGGCCTGGCCGCCGACCTGCGTCGTACCGTAGAGCGTGCCGCTGACTGCTACCATGCCGGCCGCCGGCGACGCACCGTCCGGAAGGCCTTTGAAGCTGTAAAGCGACCTGAAGGTACCGGCGCTTGGGCGCGCGGCAAACGGTTGCCCATAAGCCGCCGGCAGCGGTGAGGAACCCGCGCCACGCGTGCAAGCTGCGAGCATCGCGCCCGCCAGAACACCCGAACCGACTCTAAGAATGCACACGACTACTCTTACGGTTCGACGGTTACGGGAATCATGAGATGCGCATAGGGCGTCTCCGGCCACATTACAAATGGCTTCGTGGGATCGGGATCGGCGGTCATCGGATAGCCCATCGTTTTCACGGCCGGCCCGACGATCATCACATGCGGTCCGGTTTTTACCCAGTGGTTATCCGCGGTTTGGGCGGTCGCAAACGGGTCGGTATTGCTCGCGCCGGAATCTCCACCCAACATATACATGAACCCGACGCCGGCTGGAGGCGCCTCGTGGGTCATCAATGCGCGCATCCAGTCCATAGCGTTCTTGTCCGCACATCCGGGGGTCCCGGTATCCACCATCATGCAGGTAAAACCATTCGCGCCTTTCTGGAGCGTTCGCACGGTTCCGTCCGCATTTAGCTGGACGATCGTCGCGCCTTTCACCACGGAAGGTGGTGCAGCCGTCATCACCCTCGTAACGTAGTCGGGATCAGACATGGGGCCGGTTTGCTGTGCCTGAATGTCGGCGGGAATGACGATCAATGCCATTGCGGCAATCGTGGCCGCGGCTCGAATGAGGGACTCTACGGTCATGTGTGCGCCTCCTATGAGCGTCTAGGCCTCGTCTCTGAGGGCAGCGCGCAGCACTACGCGCAACTCTTGCCATCCACGGTAGCCGTGCGACGAAACGGCGTGTTCGACGGCCGCGGCGAGCACTTCAGACTCCGCCCCCGAAATCCTGAGCGAGCACCCGCTTTGGCCGTCGAACTCGCGGCAGTCGATATATTTGCGCGTTCCCAGTTCGGTCGACATGGAGCCTTTCGATTCGAGTTGACCTCCACCGTGAGGGACGGCGAATTTACCGCACAGATGAAATCGTACAATTCGATGGTCAAGAAATCGTCAAGGTCTTCTGGCCTAGCTGACGCGAACGGGGCGAACCGGGAACGAAGCAACGAACCTGCTTCCGACACCGCACCGGCTCGTCACGGTGACATCGCCGCCATGCCGGCGCGCAAGCGCGCGGGCGATCGCGAGACCGAGTCCGGACCCTCCTGGGGAACGCGCGGGATCGGCACGCCAGAAGCGGTCGAAGATTCGATCGAGATGTTCCGGAGCAATACCGATTCCCGAGTCGCAAACCGTAACGAGAACGGCACCTCCGCCTTGCCTACTTTCCACGGAAACCCGGCCGCCGACCGGCGTATAGCGCAGACTATTCTCGAGAAGGTTTGCGATAATCCGCTCGATCTGATCCGGGTTACCGTAGACGATCGGCCCCTTCTCGGTCGCGAAGCTCAGCTCTAGCCCGGCCTCGGAGAAGCGTGCACGATAATCGTTAGCGAGCCTTTTTAGCAGAGCGACGAGATCGACCACGAATAAGTCGCGTTCCAGCGAACGGTCCGCGCTCGCAAGTAACAAAAGATCGCTCGTGAGGCGGGACATCTGCTTCGCCGCGCTCGCGATGGCTTCGAAGCGAGAGCGGTCGCGAACGCGATCTGCCTCGACGTCGCGGAGCGCGGCATCGGCCGTACTTGCAATCGCCGTTAGAGGCCCACGCAGCTCGTGCGATGCATCCGCGGTAAACTCACGCAGCGTTTCCAGGCTCTGCGCGACGGGGCGCACGGCCCGATGCGCCAGCGCGAGTCCTCCAGCGCCGCTTGCCACGACTGCCAGCAGCGTGCCGATAAGGAGACCGGTATCGAGATAGTGAACGTCCAAGCGCCCCTGATCGTTCCACTCGCTAGCTCTGACGGTGCCGACACGCTGATGCGTTCTTGGATTCAGAATTGGCATTGTAACGCTACTACGTGCGTCTGCCATTGCCGCGGTAGGAATACCCTGTGAGCCGACGAGGCGGCCGCGGCGGTCGAACCATTGCAAACCCTGATCTCGCGTCAAGAGCGCCGTGTTTGATGTCTCGGTCTTGTCGATCTCTAGAGCGTCGCCGACGAACAGAACGCTTCTCTGGCCGGCGCGCGCGATGTCCTGGAGCCGCGTCGCCGTTTGCTGATTTATAATCGCAACAAATGTAAAACGAACTACGACTGCGGCGACGACGAGAACCGCCGCGAATGCCGCGAGATACGATAGCAGCAGGCGGCGCTCAAGTTTGAGCGGATTGGATTCAGGCTCCCGGGCCGAGGTCTGCAAGCCGATAGCCCATGCCGTAAACATTTTCAATCGGGTCGTCAGTTCCAGCGACCTCGCGGAATTTGCGGCGAATGTTGGTGATGTGGGTCTTGATGGAGTCGTGGTCGGAACCGTCATTAAACGTGGTAAGCTTGTCGCGTAACATCCCGCGGCTAAAAACCTGAAGTGGGCTGCGCATCAGCGCTTCAAGAATCGTATACTCGCTGCCGGTGAGTGGCACTCGAATTTCGTTATAAGTGACCAGGCCGCGACTCGGGTCCAGTTGGAGGCTGCCGTGCTCGAGGACCGGCTGGCGTAGGGCGCCGTGTCGCCGTGAAACCGCTCGAACTCGGGCGGAGACCTCAGCCAAATCGAACGGCTTCACCAGATAGTCGTCGGCACCGGTGTCGAGCGCTCGCACCTTATCACTGACGTCGTCGCGTGCGGTGATCATCAGAATAACTGCCTTCGACTTCTCGGCCCGCAATCGGCGACATACCTCCAAGCCGTCGAGCCCGGGTAGAAGGATGTCGAGTAAAATGACATCGTGCAACTCAGTGCGTGCGAAATCCAGGGCGGTCAAACCATCTTCGACAACGTCGACGGCGTGGTGCTGGCGGCGCAGGTCGTTGGCCAGCGACTCATGTATCCGGGGGTCGTCCTCAACGATCAGGATACGCATCGGAGCGGAAGTGGCCTTCTCGGCGCCGGCCTACATTCCCGCAACTCGCTTATCTTAACTATTTATTGACTATAGCTTAGTAACGTCTACTGTCATTTCCGATAGCGGACGTTGAGATTGTCGGAATTGCAGGAGCCGCGATACGGCGGCGTCCGAAGAAGTCGACTAGGTAGTGGCGCACTTCAAACCTGATCTGGCCGTTTTGCCGAAGAGCCCAGATGGCGGAGCGGATCTTTTGCAGCGCTTGATCCCAGGTGTCGTACGATTGTCGTAAATACGGCGCACCCACTTCGCCTTGCCGCGAAACAAAAACGCCGAAATCCCTAAAAGAATCAGCCGTTTTCGATGGTGGAGATGGGGGGACTCGAACCCCCGACCCCTTACATGCGAAGTAAACGACGCTCGAAGCCTGCTGTGCGTAGGAAACGCCAGAAATAGTCCATTTTTGTTGCAGCGTCAGGCTTTCCGAGCCGGATCTTTTGTCCGCTAGCGTTCGCGCTTTCCACTAGTTTCCGCGCGAATTCTTCGTAAGAGTGTCGTACGCTATCGGAAATCCCGCACGACGGCTACGCGGTAGCATCAAGGGCTGAGATGCAAGACGCGAAGGTCTTTTCCATGGAACTTGCATCGATGCTCCCGGCCGCGCCAATAGCCACGATCTGCGTGCGCCGTTGGCGTTCGCCCCAGCTGTCCTGGAGCGAGATGTCAAGGCGTCGTCCTACAAGTTGCAGCACGCCTGGCCGGTCGGGCGAGTCCTTAGAATAGATGATGCCCTTTGCGCGATAAATGTTCCCGGGAAGCTTGCGGGCCACTTCACGCAAGGCCTCGAGCGAGAAAGGCCGGTCCGTTTCGTAACTCCAGGTATTGAACACGTTCGAATGCGCGTGCTCGTCGCGTTCCTTAGGCAACTGCTGATGTGCCCGGGCGGGATCAAAGCGCCCGACTGAAAGCAGTATATCGAGGGGGACTTCGCAATACCCCGTTTGGACAATGCGCAGCCGGTTGAAATGGTCATCGAGCCACTTCCGAACCTTTGTGAGCTGGTCGCGACCCGCAAGGCTTACCTTGTTTAGGATCACTATGTCGGCAAAACCAACTTGACGAAGCTTAAGGTCTAACAGCGGCGGATATTCTGGATACGCGAATACCTGGTCCGCGTCGATTACGCACGTTACGCTGTCGAGTCTAATCCGGTCGCGCAAGCCGGAATCGTTGAATGTCATGAAGATCCCGGCGGGATCGGCGACGCCGCTCGCTTCGAGAATAACATACTCGACGGCTTTGGGGCGCGCGAGCAACGACTCCACCGATGCAACGAGATCGTCGCGGATTTCGCAGCAGACGCAGCCGTTCGCGAGGCTCATCATATTCGCGTCGACGCCGACTACGAGTTCCGCGTCGATATTAATCGCACCGAAATCGTTAACGAGGACCCCGACCCGCAGGCCGTGGTCCCCGTTCAAGATTCGATTGAGGAGCGTTGTTTTTCCAGCGCCGAGAAAGCCGGTTAGAACCGTGATCGGAACGCTCATTTTTTGACGAATTTGCTGAGGTCGATATTTAACGCCTTTGCCATGTCGACGCGGTTGACCAGCTCCGGGTTCGAGAGCGTCGTTTTTGGCTCTCTGTAGACGTCTGGTGGATAGTAGGCCTCCGGGTCGATCTCAAGATCGCGCGTGAGCTGCTCCTGCTGCTGTTCGCGCGGCAGCCGCGGTTGGGGAACGACGCCTTGCCCCGTTGCGGGCAAGGGTCGCCGAAGAGCAGCGTGGGATTCGGCAGCGATGAGCCGGTGAAGCCGGGCAATGCGGCCATGCGGTGCCATATTGCATCCTTGGTCACATTGACGACGGCGACGTCGGGCGCACCGTAGAGAAAGAGTCCATCCCAATGCGCGCGGATGTCGGCACTCGTTTCGTTCATCGTGTCGTTGTCGAACGCCATATGCGTCGTCATGGCGCAGCGCGGATTGACCTGTTTGATGAGATAGCCGGCGCCGTAGGTTGGAGTGTGATGGATGTCCACCGTATAGTTGTACAGGACCTCCGGCAGCCCGTACTTGTACAGATTGATCTTCGCCAGATCCGGTTGGCTCTCGGTCACAAAGACGTCGACGCCCTTCGCGTACTTGGCGGTCAGCTCGTCCGGGCGTCCGTCACCGGTCCAAACAAACGACAGGCCGTTCCAATCGAGTCGATATGCGGAGGCGCCGTCCTTCGCGTGCGAACGCCGCCAGTGCCTGATCGTCACCCCGTTCTTGTCATAGCAGATGCCGTTTTCATCTTTCCAATCGAACTCGTTGACCTCCATCTCGTAGCCATCGCCGATCGGACAAGCATCGAACGCTTCCAAATGCCACCTGAGCATCTGTTTCATGCCGGCAACCATGGCCTTCGTGCCAAGTTCCGGGGTGCGCCCGGATGGTCCGGTCACGCGCAGCGGCATCGTCCAGCGTCCGCCCCATGCCGAGAACGGCAAAAGATACGACAGATCGTGATAGTGATCGACGTGAAGGTGCGAAATGAAGATGTCGTTGATATTCGGTATCGGGACGCCCATGGAGAGGATATTCTTGATGCAACCGGGACCGAAGTCGAAGAAGAAACGATCGCCGTTTCCAAGCTCGACCATGATGCAGGTGCCGGCCTGATCGCGCCGCGGCGGATACGGGCAACTACCCACGAACGAGATGCGCATCTCGTCTGGTCCAATAATCTCAGTGCCCGGAAAATAGTTGTTCCGGCTCTTGATGCCGGGCGTTGGCCGGTAGTACGGAGGGAACTGCAGCCCCGCGCTGACACCTCCGCCGTACGGACTTTTTACCATGTCTGACATTAGGAAACTCCTGTCTTTGCCTTGGCAGCGACGGTGTAGCCGGTGAGCTCTTCTCCGGGCTTGATATTTGGGGTACATCTTGTCTCTATGAAACCTGCCCGGCCGGATTGGTCAATCCCGGCAGGCAGGTCTCGATTTATCCCACAGCCGTGCACTATCGGGCACGATGCTATCGAAGTACGGTGAACGTTTCGAGAAGAAGTTAGGAAGCCATCTCACCAAAGCCTAGTCGCGCAATTGACGAGGAGCCTGCTTCGCGGTAGAGACATCCCGTTACTCGTGACCGTTATCGTAATGGTTGTTGCGCTCGTCATCGCGTCCTACGCCCTCAGCACTCGCTATCCTAAAATCGACAAAATTCTTCTATTGCCAATTGAATCGTCAATTTCGGCCGGGGGACGCGATCGCTGCGATGACGCCGGCAATCATTGCTGCTGCGGCCGCAAGATGTTTGTAGGTCATTCCGGCTGGCTCGGACCGATTTGTGGGACGCGCACGGGCTTAGCCATTCCGAGAAGACCGTTACTCCTTGGCCGCCGCATAGCGGTCCGCACGGATGCGATGGTTGTCAGCTCGTTCACGACGAGGTGTGCGATCGGGTTAGCGCCCAGAATGGATATCAACGAGATCGCTGAGTTGTTCTCAGGACGTCACATCGCGCCGCGCGTGACCGCCTAGCGCGACGACGTAAAGAACTTGTGTCCCGGTAACGCGGCGGCCACGCAATGAAAAGCCTCCATCCGGTCCACTAACCGACTGCGCAATCTTGCTAGGCGCGCCCTCACCCGTTGCGGCCCACAGCGTCACGGTGGCGCCGGTAATCGGTTGGCCGGCGCCCGTTACGATCCCGCGCTCTGCGACCGTGGCTTGCGCGGAAGCCGGCCGGATGCCAGCTGCGAAGAATAATGCAATGATGCAAGCGATCCGACAAATGGATCTCTCCGTAGTGCTCCTCACCGTTTGGTCCTCTCATTTCAGTTACTTAAGAAGGCCGGGATCGAGCGAGCTTCTTCCCACGGGTAAATGTTTTTCCGCTTGCTTGGTTGCGCCGGCTCAGGGCGCCAGCGTTGGCTCACCGCCGGTTTTGACGTATGTTCTTTACGAGGTCGCCGTAGAGTCTCTTCGAAATGAAATCGGTGAGATCGGCGAGCCCCGTAAAATAGAAGAGTTCGCCGGTTGCAACGAGCGTCACGGCGCCACGCCAGGTTGGATCCGCCTGCCGCCCTGCTTCATGCCAAATCCGAACGACAAACACGTGTTCCGCTCGCTCAGCGTTCCCCACGTCGGCAGCATAGCGGTCGGGCGTCCCGGCAGCGTCCGTGCCCGCGCAGCAGGCTGCCTCGGCAGCCACTGCGTAGTATTGCCGTTTGCCAGTTGCGGGGTTGCACATGAGCGAAACGCTCGTCGGAGGCGAGCTTCGCATCCACCTCCTGGGCCAGCCGCGGTTCTCTTGGCGCGGCGAGGCGTATCCCTTCCATAGCCGGCCGCGGTCGCTCGCGCTTGTCACGTTCCTGTTGCTGCATCGTGGCGCACATATCACTCGCGACGCCCTTGCCTTCACCCTCTGGCACGAGGATACGGAGGAAGAGGCCCGTGGCAAGCTGAGGCGCCACCTCTATCAAGCGAACAGCGCGCTGCCGCCGTCGAAGGTGCCATACATCGTCGCCAAGGGCGATGTGATTGGCTGGAACGACGAAGCGCAGACGTGGTGCGACGTCGACGAGTTCGAGCGCTGCTGCGCGGACGAGGCGCATTGGCCCGACGCGATGGGACTCTACGATGGTGACCTCGTTCCGGCGATCTACGACGACTGGATCTTTCCTATCCGCGAGCGGCTGCGGCGCGAGTTCATCTCGACGATGGAGCGCCTCCTTATTCGCGCGAGGAATCAGCGCGATTTCGGCCGCGCGATCGCGTACGCCGCACGCATCCTCAACTACGACCCCTGGCGCGAAGACGTGCTGCGGCAACTCGCCTCCGTTCGCTATGAAAGCGGGGATCGGGCGGGAGCGATTCGCGAAATCGATGCGTTCGCGCAGCGTCTTATGGACGAGATGAGCGTTGAAGCCATGCCGGAGACGACCGCCCAGCGAACGCTAATGCTGCACGGCAAAGCATTACCCGATGGCGGCGTCCCGTCGATTCCACCGGAAGCTGCAAGCCGCGTTCCCTTTGTCGGCCGCTCGTCCGAGCTCGATCGCCTCGCCGGTGCTTGGCGCCGAGCGGCGTGCGGGCGAGGCGAGGTGCTTTTTGTCAGCGGCGAGGCCGGAATAGGAAAGACGCGGCTTCTCGGCGAGCTCGCACTTACCGCTACGCTCGAAGGCGGACGCGTCTTTCGCGGGACAACGTCGTCTCCCGAAGAGACGCCGTATCAATCAATCGTAGAAGCGCTGCGCGAGGCGCTACCGTTCCTTGAGGCAGCGGATATCCGCCCGATCTGGTTATCGGCACTCTCCGTCCTGCTGCCGGAGCTCTCGTTGAGGCAGAGCGACCTTACAGCGCTTCCCGTGTTGGATGCGGCACGCGAGCATTCGCGATTGCTCGAAGCGTCAGCATCGACGCTGCACGGGCTCTCCCGCCAACGCCCGCTATTGCTTGTCCTGGACGATATTCAGTGGGCCGGCGAGGCGACGCTCGCGGCGATCGAATATCTTGCGCGCCGGACGGCGGCGATGCCGGCGCTTATCGTCGCCACGTATCGCAGCGATCACGATCAGGCGCGAGCCGTCGGGCATCTGCGGCGGAAGTTGCAGCGCGAAAACCTCATCGGTCACATGTCGCTGGGAGGGCTCTCTACCGATGCGGTTTGCGAGCTGGCGAGAAGCCTTCCGGAGCTTGCCGACCGTGCCGACGCGACCGGAGTTGAGGTGCACGAGATCACCGCCGGAAACCCGCTCTTCGCAATCGAGTTGTTGCGAGAGCGAGCCGAAGGCGGCGATGTTTCTTCGCCCACGCTCTCGGCAATGATCGCGGCTCGAACCGCCCGCATGGGCGAGCCGGCTCGAAAAGTCGCCGAGATCGCAAGCGTCGCCGGGGCGTCAGTCGACGTGGATTTACTGCGCGAGGTCTCGGGCCTTCCGGAAGATGTCGTGCTCGATGCGGTCAGCGAGCTTCTCGAGCGCCGGCTGCTGCGCGAGGTGGGACGGGTGCGGTTCGCCTTCGTCTTCGGACATCAATTGATCGCCTCGGCAATCTACGAAGAGGTGGAGGAACAGCGGAGGATGCAGCTGCATCGCCGGACGGCGCTTGCGATCGAAAAGCTTTTTGGTGAGCGCGACGAGTTCGCGGCGCCGTTAGCGTATCACTACGACCGCGCGGCCGAATCGGAACGCGCGGCGCACTGGTACCTGCGCTGCGCAGAGCACGCGTTCGCGCTCTTTGCGAACGAAGAAGCGCTTGCGAGCGCAGCGCGCGGGTTCGAGCTCACGCAAGATCCTTCGCTCCAATACACGTTGCTGGGATTACGCGAGCGCGTTCTTGGCCGGCTCGGCAACCGCGAGGCCCAACGTACGACGATCGACCAGCTCGAACGTCTTGCAATCGGCGAGGATGCTCGCGCGGACATCCTGTGGCGCAACGCCTCTCTCGCGCACGCGCAGCGCGATCTATCGGCGGAGGCGGAATGCCTGCGAGCCTACTGCGCGTATGCGCTCGCGCGTGGCGACCGTGCGCGTAATGCCGCCGCCGAGAGTGCGGTGGCGCGAAACCTGTTGCTTCGGAGTCGCTATGAAGAAGCCGCCCAGGCAGCCGAGTCGGCGGTCGAGGCGTACCGCGCGCTTGAAGATGCCGCCGGAGAGGTAGAGTCGCTCTGCCTGCTGGCTGAGATTACGGTCAACCGCGGTGAGTTGAATCGAGTCGACTCCGCGCTCGCGGCCGCGCACGAACGCGCGGAGCGCGGCGGAGACCGGCCGCTGATGGCTCGCGTCGCCATGGCCGACGTGGCAATCGCGATCATGCGCCGCAGATTCTTCGACGGGCTCGAGCGAGCGAAGTTGGCGCAAGCACTCTTCCGCGAGGTCGGCGACCGTGAGGGCGAGGCAGAGGCAGGCACGCGCGTCGGAAGTGCGCTTGCGTTCCTAGGACGTTTTGAAGAGGCGCGCGCCGAATTTGACGATGCTGCGAACATCTATCGCGAGCTCGGCTGCCGCTCCCAACTGGCATACCTCGCGTTCAACCAAACCGGAAATCAGATGCAGCTCGGACTGCTTGCCGACGCGCGTTCGTCGCTTACCGGCGCGATCGAGATCTTTGAGGCGCTCGACGATCCGCGCGGCCGTGCCGCGTGCCTGACCAACTTAAGCATGGTTCGGCTTCTGCAAGGGGATGTGGACGAGGCGGAGGCACTTGGATCGCAAGCGCTCCAGTGGGCGCGAGAGATCGGCAACAAGATCATCGAAGCGGGAGCCCTCTCGAACCTTGGCAATGCCGAGCGCGAGCTCGGAAAATTAGAAGCTGCGCTCGGCCACATGCGCGAGGCGATCGCGATTCGAAAACAACTGGGTCGGTCGGCGACGTTCGAGGAGCTCGCCGATCTCGCGCTCGCGCAACTGAAGGCGGGCGACGCGGCGGCCGTAACGACGGCAGACGACATCGTGGCGCGAGCCGACCGTTCCGGCGAGAACACGGTTTGGCCGCACTACTGCTTCTTGGCTGCTGCGCGCGTCTACCATTGGAAAGGCGATGCCGCGAAAGCTGCCCGAGCGATGCGCCGCGCCGAGGAGCTGGTGCGCGCGCAACTTGGTGCGATCGCCGACGAGCAGCTGCGGGCCGCATTCGAGGCGCTCGCCAGCGTACGGGCAGTCCGGGCGGGACTCTCCGGGGACGGTGCGCTGCTACGATCCTCCTGACTGTAAGGAGGTCAAACGATGAAATTTTGGATACTCGCCCTACTCCTGGCCACTGCCGGCATGGGCCGGGCTTCGGCTGATCCGTTGGCCGATCTGGAACAGGTACGCGCGGCCTATGGCGCGCTGCACTCGGTGCATGCAGAGATTACGATGAGCAACGGCATGGACGTATCGATCGACTGGATCGAACCGGACAAAATGCACGTCGTCTCGTCGCAAAATGGCATGCAGATGATCGCCATTGGTAACAACCATTGGGTGAATATGGGAGGCCACTGGACGGCGCTGCCACCCAGAGCGAACCCGATTCAAACGCAGATGGCGATGATGCGGGGCCCCGAATTCGACCAGCAGGTCCTCAGAAACGCTCGCATCAGCGACCGGGGGATGGACGTGCTCCGCGGCATTCCGGCGCATAAGTATCACCTTGCCGGTTGGGAGGGCGCGGGCGGAATCTCCTACGACCTGTGGATCGTGAACCGTCTTCCGGTCAAAGCCGTCGAGTACGGAAAAGCAGCAGAGCAAGAGGCCACTATTACATATTCGCGCTACAACGGCGTTCCCGACTTCGGCCCGCCGATGTAATGCGGACGCGCCTAATCGTTGCAGCCGGCGTTATCGCGGTTATCGCGATCGGAATTGCGGTGGCGCGGTTCTTCACGAACGGCTCGCCGCCGATCGTTGCAACGGCGACGGCATCGCCGACGGCGACGGCATCGCCGGCCGCAACCGAATCGTCCTCGGCTTCGCCCACGCTTAGTGCAGCGGTCGCCGTCGCTTCCGCGACGCCGACCGCCGCACCGACGCTAACAACTTCCACACCGGCGACGACGGCGGCCCCGACCCCGACGCCCGACACGAACCTGCTCAGTTTCAAGAACGGCGCGTTCGTCCGGCGTTGGACGATCGGCGGAGGCGCCGGCGGCAACGCGCTGGCGATGGAGAATTTGTACGGCATCGATCCGAAATTTGCGCAGCCGCTAACGTTCGAGTTCGAAATGCCATCGGTCGCGCACCTGACGAGCATCGTGGCGACGCTGCGCACGACGGTTCCGGTCACCGTAGCGGTCGCGACCGGGACGTCCCCCGGCGACCTTCACGACGCCGGCACGATTACGATCCCCAGCGATGACGGCAACACCGACCACACGCTAACGTTGAACGCCGACGCTCGCTACGTGCGAGCGACATTTACGCGCAAGCCGGGGACGCAGGTGCTCATCTTCAAGTTTGCCGCTTACGGCGCGCCGGGGGCCCCCGAGCAAGGCTCGCTTGTCGGCACCTGGGCGGGCGCAGACAGTGCGAACGGCGACGGCGAGGCGATCTTTCCGGACGTGCGAGGGTCGCTTCCCGATGCGCTGCCCAAGACGTACAACGAGCGTCCGCAGCGGACGCTCGTCACCGGCGACCTCTTCACGCACTTCCTGTGCGATCAAACGTCTCCGGCCTGGCACGCCGTGGTCTCCAACAATATCGTAACGGGTGCAAGGGGCGCGAGAATGCAACTTGCCGCCCACGGCAAGCTGCTCGTGGGATTCGCCCCCGACGTATACACGTTCGGCGGTATGATCCTCATGCGGGATACGCGGCGGGGCGGAACCTGCGACGAGAGCGACTCCGGCAAAGGCTCAACGGTGCTCGCACTGGAGCGCAACGGCCAACTTGAAGAAGAGGAGATCGATCCGTCGTACTTTCCGGGCTATCATTTTCATCGCGCGATCCCGATGCTGCTCGACGAACGTATGCTCTCTCGGGCGCAGTTTGCGATGCTGATCGACGATTGCTCCGCGACCAACGATCTCACGCCATCCCAGCAGCGACTCTTGCTGAACTGGGTCGCCGCCGGACACAAACTCATCATCAAAGATTCGGACCGATGCACTGCTTCGGACTACTCGTTCATTCCGTACAATTTCAAGACCGCCGCCACGGGCGCCCGGGGGGCCCGTGGCAACGTACTGTCAATCGCCGACCCATCAACGCTGGGATCGGGCCCCAGTGACCCGGCACATTTCATCAATACGGTGGCATACGTCCACGCCCAGCAACAAGACCTCGGTGACGCCGACATCATGCTGACGGACGATCCACACTGGTGCGGCCACATGTTTGCGCGCAACGTTGCCGGGGCGTCGGGTTGGGTTCACGCCTACGCGCGCTTCGGGCGCGGACTCATCATCTATGACGGTTTCGATCACGACGATCTCGTATCGCGGGATCCACCCGCGCTTGCGGTGATTCGCTACGAGTACGCGCAGCCCGTTGCGGCGCCGTTGCCGTGCAACGCGCGCGTCGCGTCGGCGCTCGCGCTCTATCCGTCGGCAGAGCGCAGCCTTGCGGCAGGAACGGCGGTGACGGTACGGGTGCCGATGTCGCTCACCTACGTCACGAAATCCGCGAGCAATCAGCGCATCGCGCTGACGATCGCCGGCGACGCGCACTATGCAGCGAGCGTTTCGCCGGCAACGGCGACGATTCAATCCGGCCAGACGATTGCGGTGACCGCAGCGATCTCGCTGCCGAAAGGCTGGAGCGGCGTTCACGCCTTTACCGTCAGCGCCGACGGCGGTTTCAACGCGCACGCCCAAGCCGCAATCACCATCGATGGATCGGTGGCACTCGCGCATGCCTTCCAGCACGAGCGCCGCGTCCGCATCTACGGGATTCACTTCGACGTCGCCAGCGCCACAATTCTGCCGCAATCCGAGGCGACAATCGCGCAGATCGCGCAGGTGTTGCGGACGAATCCTTCGTGGCGAATGCGCGTTGAGGGGTACACCGACAGCGACGGCGGCGCTGCATACAACCTCGACCTGAGCGATCGCCGCGCGCACGCCGTGGTTGCGGACCTCGTAAAACGGTACAAGATCTCCGCGTCGCGGTTGGTCGCCGCAGGATTCGGCCTGACGCATCCCGTTGCGCCGAACGCGACGGCCGGCGGCAAGGCGCTCAACCGTCGCGTCGAGCTGGTGCGACTAAAGTGAAAGGTCGAATCTCATGAACGTGTGGTTGATGCGTCTGCTCGGAATTGCGATCGTACTCGTCGGTGCCTACTTGGCGTATCTGGCGTCGCACGAGCCGGCGATCGAGTTGCTCTGCCTCGGCGCTGCGGCCGCGGTCGCGGCGCTTTGCGTCGTCCTTCTCTGGGAGCGCCCGAAGATCGGGTCGCTGCTCGCGGCCGTAGCGGTCATCGTCGGATTCGCGGCGCACGCGATCCCCGTGCCGAGAACGGGGGCCGGCGGCGACGGCGAGGTTTCGGCCAAGCTGCAGCAGGCCGAGAAGTCGGCGGATCGGGCCGACTACGTTCTCAGCGTACGCGAGCAGCAGCTCACCACGATCGACGCGGCCTTTGCGTTCGTTCGCGACAAGATCGGCTTCGAATCGTACAGCGGCATCCTTCGCGGAGCGGACGGCACGTTTCACGCGCGCGCCGGCAACGCGCTCGATCGCGCGATGCTGCTGGCGGCGATCTTACAATCGAACAAGATTCCGGTACGGCTGGTGACGGGCCAGCTACCGCAACCGCAAGCCGAACGGCTATTCCAGAGGATGTTCGAACCGACAGCATCGCCCGCGAGTTCGCCGCAACCCGGCACGTTAACCGGTCGCATTTTCGACCGGGCGCATCGCGACTACAACGCAATGCTGGCTGCGCTGGGCAACCGTTTGCCTGGAGTATCCGTGCCTTCACACGACGACGTCGTCAAAGAGATCGAGCAACACGCGTGGGTGCAGGCGCAAAGAAACGGACGATGGATCGACTTGGATCCGTCGTTCTCGGATTCAACGGTTGGACAGGCTTACACCGGCGTGCAACAATCGTTCGATGGCCCTCCAGCGCCGTGGTTGCAACAGGTCACGATGCGCGTGATCGAAGAGACGGTACAAGGCGGTGCGCTCACGCAGAACGTCTCCCTAGAGAAGACAATGCCCGCCTACCAACTCGTCGACAAACCGGTCTACTTGCTCCATGAAGTCTACCGGCCGTTTGACGGGCAAGGTGGTGAATTGCAGTTTGTCTTCGGCAACAAAGACACGCAGGAGCCGGTGTTATACATCGACGGACACCGCACGGTCGGGACGCCGATCGATTTCGGCTCCGGTGCGTCGGCGGCCGGAACGGCACCCCCAAACTCGGTACAAGCGGCGGCCAATGCCTTCGGAACGCCGGCGCCCGGCCCGGTCAATCCAAACGCAAAAGCGTTCGTGGCGGAATGGCTCGAGTTCGAGATCGCATATCCCGACGGCCGTAAGGAGCTTACGCGGCGCTCGCTGGTGGATCGCGCGGGCACTGCCTGGCGCAACGCGGCAAATCACGATTCCTCCACGCTGCACGATCTGGCGCGAAACGCCGACGGCTTGATCGCTCCGCAAAGCGTGCATAACATCTGGTTCAGCGCGGGGAAGCACGATCTGCTTTCCTTCACGGCCGCCGCGCAAGACGTATCGACCGGCATTCCAGCTCGAGATCCCCAAGCGCCGACCTTCCTCGAGATGATGTGGCCGTTCGCGATACGAGATATGAGCTGGTTCATCGTGAGCGATCACGTCGTCGTTCCGGCCATCAACGACACGCCCGGCGTACGCTTCTATGCCGATTCGCCGCGAATCTTCATGTGGAGCGTCGGGCCCGATCCCTCCAAATCGGGCGATTTGGTCGTCACCTCAGACCTGCGGCGCGACGGCTTGCGCGGCATTGCGAAAGATTCATCCGGACAGGCTGCAATCGCGCAACACAAACTGTGGTTTGGTGCGCTCGAAGGCGCACTCGAACACGAGATGAGCGCACCGCCGGAAGACGTCTCGGGCGCAACGCTCGTAACGACGAGTTCTCTGGCCGAGTCCGGAGATCTCGTTGCGCTCACTCCCGGCTCCCCCGTAACGGCCAGCGATGCCGAAACGCAGGCGCGACTGCAGGCCGCGCTCGCCGGCGGCGATACGCTCGTCGTGCCAAAGCAAGTGTTCGGTGGTGGGATCTCAGGATGGTGGCAAGTCGCGCACGATACGGGAGACGTGCGCGCGGTCCTCGACCAACTCAATGGCGGCATCTTCGGCCCGGTTCCGCCGCCAAAAGGGCCGGGTCTCAACCACATTCGCAACCCTGAGTCCCCGTTTTACAAACGCGCCTTCGAAAATCCGCAAGCCGTCTGCGACGAGTTGGGAAAATTACCGCCATTCGGCCAGTCCGGAGAAGACCGCGCCAACTCCGGAAATGTTTGCAAGCCGAGCATGCCGGCGTGGAAGATGGTAATGCAGTAGGGGTGGTAGTAGTTTTGTCAGCGTGTTACGCGGCCTGGCAAGCGAGCGGGGGCTAAATCACCACGAGTTGCGCGACAAATAACATGTATCCGTAGCTGGTGCGCATCGTATCCGAGCGGGCGCTATCGCCCCCTGACCGTCACCTCGCCCGTCGGCTCGTAGCGGGCCTGCGCCCACGGAGCGACGTACGCGCCGCCGCCGTTGTAGGCCCTGATCACGAGCTCGCGGAGCCGCCGCTCGTCGCGCATCGCGGCGACCCGCAAACCGGCGAAGTCGAAAACGCGCCCTTCGAAGAGCAGGCTGAGCGCGTCATGGCGCAACCAGCATGCACTCGAAACCGCGGGATCCGACCTCAGCCACGTGCTCAAGTGCAACATCTTCTGCACGTCGCCCGACTACTTCAAGCCGTTCAACGACGTATACAGGCGCTACTTCGAAGTTGGAAACCAGCCAGCTCGTATCTTCACGATTGTTCCGAAGTGGACGGGTCCTTTCGACGTTGAGATCGATTGCGTGGCCGTTGCCCGCGATTAATCACAGCCGGAACGCAGACAATTCACGAATCGGCTTTTGCAGAAAAGTCTGTCGTTTAAGGCTTCACCAATGCCGCAAAGGCCGCGGCTCGGAACGCTGACCCCTTATCTAAATTGTAAGTGGTCACGATTTGAGCCCCGCGGCGCCGAAGTCAGAACGTAAGACGCCCAATAAAATCGGGCGTTTTCGATTGGTGGAGATGGGGGGACTCGAACCCCCGACCCCTTACATGCGAAGCAAGTGCTCTACCAGCTGAGCTACATCCCCACGGGTCGTTTTGCGACCTGGAGGATTGTACGCGTCGCGATGGGCACCTGTCAAAGCAGATGAGCAAGGTCCGCCGCGCCGCAATGTTCGCAGTACTCGTCAGTCTCTCCGCTCGGCGTGAGCCGTGCCGGTGCGCGCCGAGGCGCCCGTCGAGATTGCCGCCAATCGCTGCAACGGCCAGACGATCGACGACGCATCGGCCCGGATCCGCGATTACGATCGGCATACGCCCGGCGGCAGCTCCGTGCAGCTCCTGCAACGCTTCGGCGCAATCGCCGAGGTCATCTCGATGCTCAACGAAGAGCGGGAGGTTCTCAATAGCATCTGCTCGACCGACGCACAGCGCGCGGCCTTCTTCGCGCAGATTGCGGCGACGGCTGCGTGGGCGCTTGCGTTCGAAGCCGACGTGGCGGCGCGGCTCAACGCGTCGTGTCCGGCGGCCGCCCAGGCACTCCCGACGATGATGCTCTCCGATGCGTGGCTCTCGCTCGCCAACGTGGTCAACGATGACGGGGTTCGGTTCCGGCCGCATTCGGCGACGTGATTCCCAAAGTGCAAACGCGCGCTCAAGCCGTCGGCCTTGCGCTGCCCGCATGGCGGGACACGTCGGCGTACTGGCGCGATCAGGTGCACCTCAAGGCAAAGGCTGCGATCGCAACCTGTCCGTCGCCATCCCCGGCACCCTCCTAGGAAGGATTTTGCGAACAATTCGCAAATAGCTTAGGCGTTATGGGGGTTCGGGCGGACTATGTGACGCGGCCGCGGGAGTTGATCGCGTCGATCCTCCAGCGGGAGCCGCGCTTTCTCTCGGCGGCGGAGATCCATCAGCGCCTTACGCGAAGCGGTGCTCGCGTTTCACTCTCCACCGTCTATCGCACGCTCGATCGTCTTCGGGCGAAGGGCGAGGTAACCGAGCGTACCGACGCCGAGGGCGAGGCGACGTTCATGCTCTGCGAACCGGCGCGCCATCACCATCACGCGATCTGCGCGGAGTGCGGACGGGTCGAGGACGTCGACTGCACGGCGATGGAACAGTTTGCGGAATCGCTGCGCACGCTGCATGGATTCGAGCTCGACGGCCACGCGATGGAGTTTTTCGGACGATGCCGCGCGTGCCGATAAAACGTTTCGATCGCGCTCGCTCTCATTCTGGCGTTTGCTGGGTGCGCGCAAAAGGCCACCCTTCGACAAGCTCAGGGTGACACGAGCTGCCAAAATTCAAGTAGCGACGACGATCTCGACGCTCAACTCCTTCGTGCAAGGCGTCGGCGGCGAGTACGTGAGCGTAAAAAACATCGTCCCGATCGGCGCCTCGCCCGAAACGTTTCAGCCCGCGCCGCAAGACGTCGCGACGGTTGCCGATGCCAACGTGCTGGTGGAAAACGGTGCGGGCCTCGAGTCGTGGCTCGACCGGCTGCTGCGCGACGCGGGTGCGCGCAATCTGCGAGTCGTCGTCTGCGCGAAGGCCTGCCGGTGAAGAATCTCAATCCCCATCTTTGGATGGATCCGGTCCTCGCGAAGCGATACGTGCTAAAAATCCGCGATGCCCTCATCGCGGTCGACCCGGCTCATGCCGCGGAGTACCGGCGCAACGCCGTGAGCTACAACGCGCGCCTCGACGAGCTAATCGAGCAGATACGGAAACAAATCGCCACGGTTCCGCCGTCGCATCGCTACATGATCGTCTTCCACAATGCCTGGCAGTACTATAACGACCGCTTCGGCATCACGACGCTCGGTTTCGTCGAGCGCAATCCCGGCCAAGAGCCGAATCCGCAGCAAATCGCGCAGCTCATCGATCTCGCCAAGCAGCACAACGTGCACGGCGTCTTCAGCGAGCCGGAATACAGCCCGAAGCTGCTCTACTCGATCGCGCAAGGCGCCGGAATCAAAGTCGTCGAGAATCTCTACGACGATTCGGTCGGCACCGACCCGCGCGTAGCAAACTATATCGCGATGCTTACCTACGACACCGGCGTCATCGTGCAAACGCTGAAGTGAGGAAGCGAGTCATCCTTACCTTCGACTCCGCTCAGGGCAAGCTGGCTCAGGATGACACGAATTACGCGGTGGTCGCGCGCGATCTCGTCGTGCGCTACGAGGATTTTACGGCCCTGGTCGGTGCGACGTTCACGCGTGCATTACGGCGAAGCGCTCGGCATCGTCGGCCCGAACGGTTCGGGAAAATCGACGCTGCTCAAGACCATCGCCGGTCTCTTGCTGCCGTCGAGCGGAGAGCTGCGCGTCCTGGGATCGCAGCCGCGCAGACTTGCGCCCGGCACGATTGCGTACGTTCCGCAGGTCGAGGCCGTCGATTGGTCGTTCCCCGCGACGGTTTGGGACGTCGTCGCGATGGGGACGGTTCGCGCGCTTGCATTTTTGGCAGCACTTCGGAGAGCGCGATCGGGAGGTCGTTCTGCACGCGCTCGAGATGGTGAACATGAGCGCGCTCGCCGAACGGCACATCGCCAATCTCTCGGGCGGACAGCAGCAGCGCGCCTTCGTCGCGCGCGCGATCGCGCAGGAGCCGAAGCTCTTGTTGCTCGACGAGCCGACGACCGGCGTCGATGCGGCGACCGAAGAAGCGCTCCGGCGTATCGTGCGCCAACTGGTGGCCGAAGGACTTGCCGGTGCTCATGGCGACGCACGACCTCGATCGCGTCGACGAGTGGTTCGACCGTCTGCTCGTGCTCGACCGCCGCGTGCTCGCGCTCGGAACGCCGCGCGAGGTCGTCGAATCGGGGACGTACGCCGCGATTCGGGAACACACGCACACGCACGGACATCTGCGTCACGATCACGAGCCGCATGCCGCGCATGCCGCGCATCCGGAGATACGCACGTGACCGATAATGGAAGTTCTCGCCGAGCCGTTTCACTACGCGTTCATGCAGCGGGCTTTCGTGGCGGCGCTTGCGGTCGGGTTGCTCTGCTCGACGATGGGGACCTACGTGATTCTGCGTCGCCTCTCGTTCATCGGCGACGGGATCGCGCACGCCTCGTTTGCCGGCATCGTCATCGCGTATTTGCGCGGAGCGAACTTTTACATCGGCGCCGGCGATCGTCGCGGTCCTGACGGCGGTGGGAATCGGCTTCGTTCATCGCCGCGGCCGCATCTCGCTCGACACGACCATCGGCGTGCTCTTCACCGGGATGTTTGCGCTCGGCGTCTTTCTTATGAGCCAGCAACGCAGCTATGCCATCGATCTGCAGAGCTTTCTCTTCGGCGATATTCTGGCGGTGCAGCCGCAGGATCTTTGGCTGATTCTCGGGCTCAGCGTGGTCGTCGCGATCGCGATCGTCGTCCTCTTCCGCGGCCTGCTCTACACGACGTTCGATCCGGTCGTCGCGCAGGCGAGCGGCATCCCCTCGCCGCTCTACGAGTACGCGCTGCTCGTGATGCTCGCGCTGACGATCGTCGTTGCGCTTCAGGCAGTCGGGATCGTGCTCGTTGCCGCGCTGCTGGTCACGCCCGCGGCGGCGGCCTATCAGCTCACGTCGCGCTTTGCGCCGATGATGGCGCTGGCCGCGGTTTTCGGCGCGGCCAGTACGGTCGGCGGCCTGTACCTTTCCTATTACGTGCGCGCGTCGAGCGGCGCGACGATCGTTCTGTTGGCGACGGTGCTCTTCTTCGCGTCGATTGCAGCCAAGCGTCTGCGCCGCATCACCGTGAGAGCAGCGTGAACGGCACGGTATAGACGTTGCCGTTTGCACCGCTGAACTGAATCCAAAGCTTATAGATCCCGTCTGGAAGCGCCGGCACCGTCATGTGCATGAACGGGCCCGCCGAGCCGCTCATGTTCATATCCATAGTCGAGTCCATGCTCGCGCCGCCGCGCAGCATCGGGTGCAGATGCACGTACGCAAGCGTCGACGTATTGATGAAGACGGCGTGGGCGGCAGCGCCGAGGTACGTGCCCAGGTCGTGGGCCGGCCGGCCGCTCTCGAGGATCGTGATGTTTACGTTCTTTGCACGGTTCGCCGGCAGAGTGGTCGCACCGAGTGTCACCGCGTAGGGGCTGGCAACGGCCGTTCGCCCGGAGGCGGCCAAGGCCGGCTGGGATGTCGCCTGCGGCCCGTCGCTCTCGATGGTGAAGCGAAAGACTTGCTGGCCGATGCCGTGCGGCGTCGTATCGGCATAGACGTAGTAGCGATGGTTCGGCTCTTTGGTGAAAAGATTCGAAAACGTCCCGCTCGTCGGATCGAAAACCGGATGCAAGTGCGCGAATGTTGCGAAATCGTCGCGGACCACGATCAAGTGCATGAGCTTCTGCATGTCGACGTCGTAATCAAGGATCGGGGTCTTGCCGTCGAGCGCAAACTGACGGATCCTCAGCGTCGCGGTCAGGCCCGAAGCGTGATCGGCCCAGAACTCCGAAACGATCTTCGGCGTACCGCCGAGCAGCGCGAAGACCCCGGACTGCTCGATCGGGCCGGCCGACGCACTCGCGACGCCGACGCAGCAGATCGCGGCCAGCGCCCCCGCGAAAAGCATGCCGCTCAGTCGGCGGCGCGTACCACGCTCCACGTTTCATCCTCCAGACGTTCGAGATAGCCGCCGGCTACGAGCGCGTCGAGCGACTCGCGCAGCGCGGCGCGTTCGTTTTTATTCGGCATTCCCGCCCACTGCATCGCCAATGCATTGAGCTCGAGCGTTGCCCCCGGCACGAGCGCATCGCGCAGAAACGCCGGCGGCAGTTTCACACGCTCCATTCGCCGTGCGACCGGTTCGAGCGCCTTTTCAAAGGTTGTGAGCGTTTCGTTCGCGGCGGAATCGTGGGACTCTTCGACGGGGCGCCGGCGCGCCGCAAAGCGGTCGATCACGACGGAATCGGCGAGTGCCCCCGACCATTCGCCGAGCGTCGTAACGGCCGTTTGCCACGGCACGCCGTGGACGACGGCGCGGCGGCGGCCGATGCCGCGCAGGATCCTCCGCGCGACGCTTTGCGGTGAAGCAGCGAAGCCGACGTTCAGTTCGATGCCGCTGTTGGCGTGGAACTCGGTTGCAACGACGCCTGGATCGACATACGTGACGGCAATCCGACGCGCACGCAGTTCGCGCCGAAGTTGGATTGCCGCGGCCCGAAGCGCCGCCTTGGTAAGCGCGTAAGCGCCCCACTGCGGCAGCGGCACCCGCGCGACACCCGAGCCGACGAAGGTCAGTTGGCCGTGGGTCGTTTCGAGATGAGGGATGACGGCTCGCGCGATTCGCAGCGGTCCTGCGACGTGAAGCTGCCACTGCGCTTCGATTTGGGCATCGCTCTGCTCGAGCAGGGAGCCGAACGCGCCTCGGCCGGCATTGTTGACGACCACGTCGATGCGTCCGAATGCCCGTAGTGCGGCATCGACGACCCGCCCGGGCGTCTCGCGCGCGGTCACGTCGCCGACCAGGATGGCGGGCGCGCCGCCGGCATCGCGAATCGCTCGAGCAACTTCTTCGAGCCGCCCGCCGCGGCGGGCGATCATCAAGACGCGATAGCCCGCACGCGCGGCATCGAGCGCGAGCGCACGGCCGATGCCCGAGCTCGCGCCCGTAACGACCAGCGTACGCGCGTCATCAGGCATGGGTATCGCAGTAGGCTTGGTACTCACGCTCGATGCTTTGGGGAAGTCCTGCGTAGTGTGCCGCTTCGTCTGCAATTGGTGCTGGGATTGAATCGACGACGCTGCGCGCTTCGCGCGCGAATTGCGCGAGCGTCGCGGCGACCGGTTTGAAGGTTCCGTCGCTGCGCACCACGCCGAAGCGGAGCTCGTGTGGGGCCAGATCGAACGGCGGAAGCTGTGCGAGCGCGGGATCGTAATCGGCCCAGCACCACCAAAATGCGCCCAACGCCGCGCGCGCGTGCAGCCGATCGATGGTTCCGCGTGCGTACTCCGCCAACTCGGCCTCGTCGAGGCAGGCGAAGCCGTCGACGCGATTGCTTCCCGGCGGACACTCGGGATTTCCGAGCTCCGTGAAGAGCACGCGTTTGCCGCTAAACGATTGCTGCAGCTGGCAGAGGAACGGCACGACGTTGGTGTCGAGACGATCGCGCGTAAAAGCGCTGTAGACCGAATATCCATGCATCGTAGCGAAGGGCCACGGCCTCGCGATGCTCGACGGTCGCAGCCGGCGATCGTGATCGAAATCCTCACCGTGCATTCCGGCGCTTGCCCCGACTCCGGAAGCTTCGAGCAGCGTCTCGGATAAGCGCGCGCTCCACTCTGCCGCGTCGTGCGCCGTGGCGGGCTCGCGCAGGTTGGAGAACTCGTTGCCGAGGTCCCAAGCAAAGAGCGCCGGATGGTCGCGCAAGCGCTCGCCGATGCGTTGTGCGAAAAAAACTTGCGCGCGTAAGAGCTCCGGATTGGCGTAGAAGTCGCCGATGGCGCGATCGACGACCGCGCCTCCGGCGATCGTGCGAAAACGGCCGTGCGTGATCGCGCGCTCGAGCGTCCATCCCGGCAGCCAGTTAACGCCGCTCATGTGTCCGCAGAAGAGCGTTGGCATCGCACGCAGCCCCGCTGCGCCCACTGCGTCCATAATCGCATCGAGGCGTCGCAACGCATCGGCGTCCATCCTCGTGGGTTGCGGTTGAAAGGTCTCCCACATCAGGAAGAAGCGAACGATGTCGAGGCCCAACGCCTTCACTCGCGCCATGTCTTCGATGATCTCGTCGAGGTCGAAGCGCTGCCACATATACATCGCACTGCTGCGCGGCCAATAATTGATGCCGAGGAGAAAGCGGGACATACCAAAGGTTGTTCGCGGGATGGCGCGAAGCGCCTCGACGATGGCGCAAGCGGGCAAAGCACCGATCGTTGGTATCATTATGGGCAGCCGCTCCGACTGGGAAACGATGTCTGCCGCGCGCGATACGCTCGAAGAATTGCAGATTCCGTGCGAGGTGCGCGTCGTTTCGGCCCATCGTATGCCCGATGAAATGTTTGAGTACGCGGAATCGGCGGCGCGCCGTGGTCTGGCGGCAATTATCGCGGGCGCGGGCGGTGCGGCCCACTTGCCCGGCATGACCGCCGCGAAAACACAGATTCCCGTTATCGGCGTACCCGTCCCATCGCTTCGCGCCGGGGGTCTCGACTCGTTGCTTTCAATCGTGCAGATGCCGCCCGGGGTTCCCGTCGCGACGATGGCAATAGGGGGCGCGGTGAACGCCGCGCTCTTCGCGGCGCGTATCGTTGGCCTGAACGATTCCGGCGTTGCCGAGCGGCTCGCGGCCTACGTCGCCCGCATGCACGATGCGGCGATCTCCAGCGTTCTCGATTGAAATCCGTCGAAACCATCGGCGTGATCGGCGGCGGACAGCTCGGCCGAATGCTCGCTCTCGCTGCCAAGCGCATGGGATACTCCGTGGTGACCCTCGATCCGCAGGAACACTCTCCCTGCGGGCAAGTCGCCGACGAGCAGATCGTTGCGGCGTACGACGATCTCGTCGCGATCGAGGAGCTTGGCCGTCAATGCGACGTGATCACCTACGAGTTTGAAAATATCGACATCGCTTCGGTGCGTCGTCTTGAATCGCTATCGTACCGCGTCACGCCAACCAGCGGCGTACTCCGGATCACGCAGGACCGTTTGTTGGAGAAGGAATTCCTGCGTAGCGCCGGCCTTGCGACGACGGATTTCGCGCCCGTGCGCAACGCCGACGACCTTGCCGGCGCCGCCGAGCGGATCGGCTTTCCGGCGGTTCTCAAGACCGTGCGCGGCGGATACGACGGCAAGGGCCAATGGCAGGCGAGCTCACTCGAGCTCGCGCAGACGGCCTTGGCTGCTGCGAACGGCGCGGAACTGATCTACGAGGAAATGGTTCCGCTCGCATGCGAGTTAAGCGTCATCGCGACGAGAAATGCGCGCGACGAGATCGTCACCTATCCCGTCGCCGAGAACGCGCACGATCGCGGTATCCTCACGATGACGGTCGCGCCGGCTCGAGTCGACTCGAGGATTGCAGAAAAGGCGCAAGAGATGGCGGCGATCGTCGGGCGCAAACTCGGAATCGTCGGAACCTATTGTACCGAGTTCTTCCTCTCCACGGGCGCGGAGTTGCTCGTCAACGAGATCGCGCCGCGTCCGCACAACAGCGGACACTACACGATCGACGTGACGCCTTGCTCGCAGTACGAGCAGCACGTCCGCGCGATCTGCGGCTTGCCGCTTGCACCGCCGCGCCTCCTCGCCAACGCGATCATGATGAACGTGTTGGGCGAGGGCGCCGGCGACCATCTTTGCGGAATTGCCGAGCTCTTGAGCGATCCGTCGATCGTCCTGCACGTCTACGGTAAGCGTCATGCGGTCGCTCGCAGGAAGATGGGGCACTTCACGATGCTCGTGGACGGGCCGGTCGACGATGCTGCGGTCGCGCGCGCGAAGGCGGCGCACGCGAAACTGCATTGGTCGGCCTCCTAGGATGATCCGGGCGGGACCGCGCAAGCCCGATTCGAAAGGAACCGGCGATGATCGTTCGAGCCGGAGTCTTTTATGACGGCACGCTGGAGCCGCCCAAGCGCCGGGTCGATATCGTACTCGATAAGGGTTGTGTCGCCGAGATTCGCGCGGCGAGCGGCGACTGCGACCTCGAGGCGGCCTGCGTAACGCCTGGTCTCGTCAACGCGCACGCCCATCTCGAAGGAAGCGGCGAGCCGGACATGATGGGCATGATTCAAACGACGACGCCGAACCAGCGGATGCTTCGCGCCGTCGCGAACGCGTGCAAGTCCGTCAAGGCCGGCATCACGACGATTCGCGATGTGGGCAGCTCGAACGCAATCGCGCCCGACGTGCGCGATGCAATCGAGGAAGGACGGATTCCTGGTCCACGGATGCGCGCCGCCGGCGCGGTGCTATGCATGACGGGCGGTCACGGCTGGCCGATCGGGCGCGCCGTCGATTCGCCCTGGGACGCGCGCAAAGCGGTGCGCGAGCAGATGTGGAGCGGGGCCGACTGCATCAAGCTGATCGCGACCGGCGGCGTGATGACCAAGGGCGCCGTACCGGGCAACGCCCAGCTCACCGCCGACGAGCTTGGCGCCGCAATCGACGAAGCGCACCGGCATGGATTGCGCGTCGCCGCCCACGCGATCGGCACGCAGGGCATCAAGAACGCGCTGCGGGCAGGCATCGATTCGATCGAGCACGGCTCGATGCTCGACGACGAAGCCATCGCGCTCTTTAAGGAGCGAGGCGTCTATCTCGTTCCGACGCTCAGCGCTCCGACGTGCATCCTGGCACACATTGAAGATGGCCATCAGCCGAAGTACGTCGTCGAAAAAGCGCGTGGCTTAAACGACGCAATGCTAACGAATATTCGCCGGGCCTATGAAAACGGCGTACGCATCGCGGGCGGCTCCGATGCGGGCACGCCGTACAATTTCCACGAAAACTACGCACAGGAAGTTGAACTGATGTGGACGCTCCTGGGGATGACGCCGCAGCAAGCGCTGCACGCCGCCACCAACGTCGCCGCTGAACTCGTCGGTCTGCATCGCGGCATCCTGTCGCTGGGCGAGCCTGCCGACCTGCTGCTGCTCGCACGCGACGCCGGTGAGGACGTCCGCGCGCTGCGCGAGCCGCAGCTCGTTTTCAAAAACGGCCTGATTCAGTAACGAGAATCGGATCTCAGCGGCGCATGCGCAACCTCATTCTCTGCATCATTCTACTGCTCGCCGCAGCGCCGGCGATGGTCCTGGGCGGGAGCGGCAGCCCGCCGGGCGCGAATCCCACGCTGCTCGGGCAACAGATCGCTGGAAGTCCGATTCGGCACGTCATCGTGCTGGTGCAAGAGAATCGCAGCTTCGACAACCTCTTTGCGTCCTCGATTCTCGCGCACGGTGGGCCCTATCCGGGAGCCGACACGTCCCAGACGGCGACTGTAGACGGCAAGGCCGTCAGTTTGAAGGCGGTACCGTTCGAGTATCCGGCCGATCCGAGTCACACGCACGCCGCACTCTTAGCCGAATGGAATCGCGGAAAAATGGACGGTTTCGCGACGGATCATGTGAGGACGGTCCTCGGTTTTCCAAAACCCGCGCCCGGATTTCCGTACGCGTACGTTCCGGCGCACGAGACGACGATCTACGACGTGCTTGCTTCGCGATACGCGCTCGCCGACGGGAATTTTGCGCCGCGCCTCGTTCCGACGTTTCCAAGTCATTACACGCTCGCGACGGCGCAAAGCCGGATCGCCGGAAACCCAAACAGCGCGATTTGGGGCTGCGACGCTGCGCCCGGCGCGACGGTGCCGACCTTCGGTGAGGGAGAAGCGACCATCACTCCGGGGGTCTTCCCCTGCTTCGAGCAGACGTCGATTGCGGATCTGCTCGATGCGGCCCACGTAACCTGGAAGTACTATACCGGTCCGTACAACGACATCACCGACCCAGCCGTCAATATTTACGACGCGTTCCGGCGAATTCGATACGGTGTGGACTGGCGCCGCAACGTCGTCACGCCGTCCGGCACGATTCTGAGCGATATTCAAAATTGCCGGCTCCCGCAAATCTCGTTCGTCATGCCGAACTATCTCGATTCCGATCATGCGGGAAATCTGAGCGGAGGCGGCCCGGGCTGGATCGGATCGATCTATCTCGCGCTCGTGCAGAGCCGCCACGCGACGCCCGACTGCAACTATTATAACGACGCCGCGATGATCCTCACGTGGGACGATTCGGGCGGCTGGTACGACCACGTGCCGCCGCCGGCCGGACCCAACGGAACGACCTGGGGCTTTCGCATTCCGATCCTGGTGCTCTCGGCATGGGCACGCTCCGGCTACGATCCTCTTCGGCCCAGCGCGCTGCCGTACGTTTCGCATACGCGGCGCGAGTCGACGTCGATCGTGAAGTTCATCGAGAAAAACTGGAATTTAGGGAACATGGGGCAGCGCGACGTAACCGACGACGATCTCGGCGACATGTTCGACTACACGCGGCCGCAACCGGTGCCGCCGTTCTCGGAAGTTTCGATGGAGAACTTGATTCGTCGTACGCATTTCCATCTTGCGGTTGCGCAATCCGACCATCACGTCGTCGACGACGACCGGTAGGTGGAGTTCAAGGGTCTGCGGTTGGCGGTGCTGGCTGCGATTTCGTGGCCGGCCCCGCCCCCGGGCTACGGACCTTGGGAGCAGGTCGCCTTCAACGTCGCAGACGGCATGCGCCGGCGCGGACTCGACGTCACCCTCTTTGCCACCGGCGACTCGCATTTCGAGGGAAAGCTCGTTTCGGTGGTGCCGGTAGGTCTCAACGAAGATCCGGCGCTGAACGGCGAGGTTTTCACCGCGCTGCACGTCGGTGAGCTTTTCCGTCGCGCGCACGAGTTCGACCTCATCCACAACCATTTCGATTGGAAACCGCTCACCTACGCGCTCGCATCCAACGCTCCGCCCTTGATCACCACGATTCACGGTTTTTCTTCGCCACAGATCCTAGCGGCCTATTACGCCGGCGCGGCGCGCAGCTTCTACTGTTCCATTTCGAATGCCGATCGCGACCCGGGCCTCGACTACCTCGCGACCACCTACAACGGCATCGATCCCGAGCAGTTTACCTTCAGCGATCGGGCCGGCGATTATCTCTGTTTTCTGGGGCGCTTCCATCCCGAAAAAGGGCCCCACCTCGCGATCGAGATCGCAGAGCGCGCCGGCGTGCGGTTAAAGATCGCCGCGATTCCGCAAGACGAAACGTACTTTCGCGAGCTTATCGAGCCCCATATTGACGGCGATCGGGTTCAGTTTCTCGGCGCGGTGGAGCGCGAGGGTCGCAACGAGCTTCTTTCAAACGCGCTCGCGCTCGTTGCGATGACGACGCGACCCGAGCGATTCGGCCTGACGACGATTGAAGCGATGGCGTGCGGCACGCCGGTGCTCGGCGCGCGGATGGGATCGTTCCCCGAGATCGTCCTCGACGGCGTGACGGGTTTTCTCTGCAATGGCGTCGATGAGGCGATCGCGAAGGTCCCGCTCTTGGCGACGCTCGACCGCCGCGCTTGCCGAGCGCACGTCGAGCGAGAGTTCACCGTCGAGCGCATGATCGACCGCTATCTCGACGCGTACGCCCAAGCAATGAACCTGCGTACCCCGCCGCCTCCGAGCGCCGAGAAGTTGCGGGCGCGCCGGCACGATTGGTGGGATCGTCCAATGGCCTACACGGAAATCCCGCCCAAGCCAAAGAATCTGCGCTTTCTGTGAAGCCCCGAGCCGAGCGCGACTACTCCGGTCGCTCGCTCTTCGAAAAGCTGGGCGTCTTTTCGGAAGCGCACGTCGCGCTCGTCGGCCGCCATGACGAGACCTTCGTAACCGCGCTGAACGCGCGGCTCGCTAAGGGCGCATCGCAGGTGCTGCGCACGCGGTACGATCTCATCTTCGTGCGCCTCGACGCACCTCGAGATCTGGCTCGGCTGGCGCGCGCCGCCGCGCATCTCGAGCCCAACGGAGCGCTCTGGATCTTTCATCCAAAGGGGCGGGGCGCATCGCCAAACGAAGCGCAAGTCCGCTCGTCGGGAATCGCCGCGGGTCTTGTCGACAACAAGATCAGCGCATACACCGATTCCCATACCGCGACGCGTTTCGTCATCCCGCTCGCGCGCCGGTAACTAGATCAAAGCGGTCGAGGCGGCCGCTTCCATCGCTTGGTATGCCTTGCTCGTCAATGCGTGATCGACGACGCCTGCGATGAAACGCGATGCCGCGCGCACCTTCTCGAGATCGACGCCGGTTTCGATTCCCATCTGATGTAGCAGGTAGAGCACGTCTTCGGTACCAACGTTGCCCGTCGCGCCGGGCGCGTACGGGCAGCCGCCCAGGCCGCCGGACGAAGCGTCGAATTTGGCGACGCCGAGCTGGAGCGCCGCGTACACATTCGCTAGCGCAGTCCCGCGCGTATCGTGAAAGTGTAACGCAATGAGTTCGAGAGGGATTTTTTGCGCGAGCAACGGGATCAGGGCCTCTACTTGGCTAGGGACGCCGACGCCGATCGTGTCGCCGATCGAGAGCTCGTCGCACCCCATCTCCATGAGCTTGAGGCTAACGTCGGAGACCATCTCGGGTGTGACGCTATCGCCGAAGGGCGAGCCAAACGCGGTGGAGACGTAACCGCGTATCCAGCATCCGTCGCGTTTGGCCGCGTGCACGACGTCGCCAAAAGTCCGTAGCGATTCGTCGATCGTCATGTTGATATTTCGCTTCGTAAAGCGCTCGGATGCGGCCGTAAAGACCGCGATTGCGTCGGCGCCCGCTTCACGCGCGCGCTCGTAGCCTCGCAGGTTCGGAACGAGCACCGGATAGCGCACGCCCGGAACCTTGCGGATGCGCGTGAAAACTTCGGCGGCGTCAGCGAGCTGTGGGATCGCCTTGGGGCTGACAAACGAGGTCGCTTCGATCCACTTCAGCCCCGTTTCCGAGAGCAGGTCGATGTAGCGGACCTTGTTCTCGGTCGAGATAATGGCGCTTTCGTTTTGCAGCCCGTCGCGCGCACCCATTTCAAAAATTGTCACCGATTTTGGAAGCATGATCCCGATTCCATGACAGGGGATGGCCTCACTGGAGTTCCACCAGGGAGGTCCCGCTCGCGACGAGTTGGCCTTCTTTGACGAGCACGGCCTTTACTTTTCCTGCAGCAGAGGCTTCGATACGATGTTCCATCTTCATCGCTTCGAGCACGACGAGAAGCGCGCGCTCCTCGACGGCATCGCCGTCGCGCACGGCGACCTTGACCACTCTTCCGGGCATCGGCGCGGTCACGTCCGCGCCGCCGGCGTCGCGCGCGCCGCCCGCGAGCGCAGCACCCGAACGCGCGGCCGCAAATCGGAACGGCCACGTGCGTCCGTCGAAGTGGACGTTGAACTCATCACCGTAATAGGTGACGACTCCGCTGATTACCGTATCGTCGAACTGCGCGCGCACGATATCTCCGTGGCGCTGCGCGCGCAACTCGCCTTCGCGATCTCCCGAGATTCGCCAGAGATCGGAGCTTCCCATCGTGTCCGCCACGAGTTCCGCGACGCCGTCGGCGTGCTGCAATCGCAGCGGCAACCCCACGTCGCCGATTCGCCACGGCGCGCGGCCGTCGGCGAGCAGCGCGGCGGCGCAGAGCAATACCGCATGATCCGGCGGCGCGCTGCGTGCAAAGAGCGACGGATTGAATCGCCGATCGAGAAAGTTCGTCGTCGTCTCGCCCGCGATGAAGTCCCGATCGCGCGCGATCCAGAGCAAGAGCGGCAAATTCGTACGCACCCCATCGATAGTAAAGTCTTCGAGCGCGCGTTGGAGTCGCTCAATTGCGCAAACGCGGTCGCTGGCATCGACGATCAGCTTTGCGAGCATCGGATCGTAGTAGTGGCTCACGACGCTCCCGGTCGTAACCCCCGCATCGATGCGTATGCCAGGCCCTTGCGGTGGCGACCAATGCGCGATGATTCCGGTCGACGGCAGCATCCCGTTCGCCGGATCCTCGGCATAGATGCGCGTTTCGATTGCCCAACCGCGCGGCCGCACATCGCCTTGCGATAGCGTGAGATGCTCGCCCGCGGCGATGCGGAGCTGCCAGTGGACGAGATCGATGCCGTACACGAGTTCGGTAACCGGGTGCTCGACTTGCAGCCGAGCGTTCATCTCGAGAAAGTAGTACGCTCCCTCGCGATCGAGCATAAACTCGCACGTACCGGCGTTCGAGTATCGAACGGATTCGGCGGCACGGATCGCTGCCGCGCCCATTTCGGCGCGCAGTTCGGGCGTGAGCGCGACCGAAGGCGCTTCCTCGACGATCTTTTGATGGCGTCGCTGAATCGAGCATTCGCGTTCGCCGAGGTGGATCGTCATCCCGTGCGCATCGGCAAGAATTTGAAACTCGATGTGGCGCGGATCGCGAAGATAACGCTCGAGCAGCACGCTGTCGTCTCCGAAGGCCGCGAGCGCTTCCCGCTTTGCGCTCTCGAGCGCCTCGCGGAAACCATCGGGAGACTCGACGACCCGCATGCCGCGCCCGCCGCCGCCCGCACTCGCCTTGATAAGCAGCGGAAAGCCGATGCGACGCGCGTGTGCCTGTAACGTTACGGCAGATTGATCGTCGCCGTCGTATCCGGGGACGGTCGGCACATTGAAGGCGCGTGCGCGGCGCTTGGCTTCGATCTTGCTCCCCATTGCCGCCATCGCTTCCGGCGTAGGACCGACGAAGATCAGGCCAGCATCGCGGACGGCGCCTGCAAACGGCGCGCGCTCGGAGAGAAATCCGTATCCAGGATGCAGCGCATCGGCTTTCATCGCGAGCGCAGCGGCGATAATTGCTTCGGCGTTGAGATATGAGTCGGCGGCCGGTGCCGGACCGACGCAGCGGGCCTCGTCCATGGTTTGGAGATGGAACGCGTTCGCGTCGGCTTCGGAGTAGATGCCGAGCGGAACGATGCCCATCTCACGGGCCGCTCGCGCAACCCGAACGGCGATCTCTCCGCGATTGGCGACGAGCAGCCGCTTCATTCGGGCATGGGAGTCTCCGCAAATTTCGCGGGACGGCGCTCGAGAAAAGCGCGCAAGCCCTCCTGTCCTTCGGGAGTGGTACGCTGCCGCGCGATCGCCTGCGTCGTGATCGCGCGTGAATCATCGTAAGAGTGGTCGAGAACTCGCCGCACGAGGAGCTTGGCCGCGCTCACCGCCGTGGGGCCCGCTGTCTGAAGCTCGACGAGGCGGCGTTCGACCGCTGCATCGAGTTCGCCGGTCGAAACGACTTCGTGGACGAGAGCGATTGCTTTTGCGTGATGGGCATCGAAGCGTTCGCCGGTGAGAAAGAGGGCGCGGGCGTGCGACGGCCCGATCTTGGCCAGGACGAAGGGCGAGATGACTGCCGGAATGATCCCCAGCTTCACTTCGGTAAAGCCGAAGATCGCGTCGTCGGTCGAAATGACGATGTCGCAGACCGCGGCGAGACCGGCGCCTCCGCCCAGAGCGGCTCCATGGATGCGGCCGACGACCGGTTTTGGGCAGTTGTCGATCGCGCGAAACATGTCGCTCATTCGCTCGGCCTCGCCGACGTTTGCGTCAAACGTCAAATCGAGTGAGGCGCGCATCCAGTTGATGTCGGCGCCTCCGCAGAAGACTGTGCCTTCACCGGCGAGCACGACGGCGCGCACGTCGTCGGCGGCCGTGATCCGCGTAAAGGCCTGGTGGAGCTCCTCGATCATCTCGGCGTTGAAAGCATTGCGGACCTCCGGCCGTGCAAGCGTGACGCGGGCGATGCCGTCGCTGACGGCCAGATGAATGCTTTCGGCCATGGCAGGCGTCTGAGTTCGCGCCTTCATCCGAACGGGCCTCGCAAGCGTTATACTGCAGAGAGAATGAACGACGCGCGACGCCCGGCTTTCTATCGCTATCCATTGCTGACGCGCGCGAGCCATTGGGTGTGGTTCGTGGCGTTCCTCGTGCTCGTGGGCAGCGGTCTGCAGATCTTCAACGCGTCGCCGAATCTGGACGCCTCCGACAAGAGCGACCCGGCGCGCCGCGTGCTTGCGATCGGTTCGCCGGTCGATGGAATCGGAAGGACGACCATTTTCGGGCATAGCTTCGCAACCACGGGATGGCTGGGCTGGACGGGCGATGGGATGGGATCGCGAGGCGCGCACGCGTTCGGGGCCTCGATCACGATTCCGGGTTATCAAGACCTCGCCGGCGGACGCCGATGGCATTTCTTTTTCGCATGGATCGCGACGGTCTGCTGGCTGGCATGGCTGATATCGAGCGCGATCAAAGGCAACCTGCGCGAGATGGTGCTTCGTCCCAGCGATCTTCCCAAGCTCTGGCCGATGCAAGCCTACTATCTCAAGCTGCGCAAGCTGCCGCCGCCGCACGGGACCTACAATCCGCTCCAGAAAGCCGCCTACACGAGCGTGCTCTTCATTATCGCGCCGCTCGTCGTAATCACCGGCCTCGCGCTCTCCCCGGGGATCGATGCGATCGCGAACCCGCTGACCGCCCTCTTCGGCGGTCGCCAGTTCGCGAGGCTGTGGCACTTCGCCGGCATGCTGCTGCTCTTGGGCTTCTTTGCGATCCATACGTTTCAAGTGCTGACGCAGGGCGTCGTCAATCAAATGCGCTCGATGATTACCGGGTGGTATCAGCCGGAATGAAACGACGGCTTTTTCTGGCATCGGCGATTTCGACGCTGGCAGGTTGCGGACCGGTCAGCTCCGCGCTCAACGAAAACGAGGGCGTACGCCGCGTGCTTGCGTCGGCGGAAGCTCTGAATCACGCCCTGATCGGAACCCGCGGGCTCGCGCGTGAGTATCGTGAGCGCGACGTCGACCGTCATTTCCGCGTCAACGGGTTCGCGACGCCCTCGGATATGCGCTACATGGATTTGGTCGTCGGGAACTTCGCCGCGTACCGCCTCGTCGTCGACGGCGCCGTCGAGCGGCCGCAGGCGTTTACTCTCGCGGAGCTCGCCCGCATGACGCAGCGCACGCAGATCACGCGGCACGATTGCGTCGAAGGCTGGAGCGCGATTGGGAAGTGGAGCGGCGTGCCGCTGGGAACACTGCTCGACGCGGTGGCGCCGCGCAGCGATGCCAGGTACGTAATTTTCCGCTGCATGGACAACGACGGCGCGGGCAACCTTTACTACGAAAGCCTCGATCTCCATCAAGCGCGACATCCGCAGGCATTGTTGGCGACGCGATTGAACGACGCGCCGCTCGATCCCGATCACGGCGCGCCTGTTCGGCTGCGCGTGCCGACCCAGCTCGGATACAAGAGCGCCAAGTGGATTGCGCGTCTGGAGGTCGTCGGCAGTTTCGCAAACATTTACGCGGGGCACGGTGGCTACTGGGAGGATCAGGGCTACGAGTGGTATGCAGGAATATGAAGAGAGTCGCCTCCCATCATGGCGAGGTCGCCGTCCGCAGATGTCCGGACGCCTGCGGACGCTCCCGCTGCTAGACTCCGTTCACAATACCGACCCGCTCGCGGGTCCGTCTAGAGATGGGAGAACTTACGTGCTTGCTAAATCGCTCGTCGCGATGATCGACACGTAGAGAGTTGCGCCGCTCCGATGACGACGGCCGCGAAGATCGCCGATTCCTGCTCCACGTGTGGCGCGAGCCGTCGAGATCGGGGCACACGTGGCGGGGAAGTGTCTACGAGGTCTCGAGCACTCTAAGCGTAGCATCCGCCAAACTTCGCGATCTGTGGGACTTCATCGCATTGCGACTCGGGTATGCGCCTGACGCGCCCGGCGCCGGGGAAACTCGCGAAGACGAGTAGAACCGCCGAGCGTGCCCGACGCTCCCGTAACCGTGGGCCGCGCCCTCGAAGTACGGCTCTTCGGACAAGTAGCGATCGTCGCCGACGGCGAACCGTTCCGCCTGGCGACGCCGCGTAAGTCCCTCCAGGTTCTCGCTTATCTGTTGATGCACCGCGCGGCCCACGTCTCGCGCGACTACCTCGCATTTCTCATCTGGCCCGACGAAGACGAGGAACGAGCTCGGGCTCGATTGCGATCGACCATCAGCGATCTCTTGCGTGTCTTGCCGCAACCCGGCGGCGATTTCATCGGGACGAGCACCGACGAAGTCTGGTGGAACAACGACGTCAACCTGTGGCTCGACGTCGATGCTTTCGTCGAAGCGTCGCAGGATGCGACGAGGTTCGAAGAAGCCTTGGCGCTCTATCGCGGCGACCTGCTGCCGGAACTCTACGATGAGTGGATCTACGGTTTTCGCGAGCGCTTTCGCAACATTTACTCGACCGTTCTCACTCAGCTCGTCTCGGAGACGCGCAGGCGCGGCGATCTGACGCGCGCAATCGAGCTCGCGCGTCTGATTCTGCAAGCCGATCCGTGGCGCGAGGACATCGTACGGCGAATAGTCTCGCTGCGCTACGAGTTGGGCGATGCGGCCGGAGCGATCAGCGAATATCGCCAGTTCGCGGCGCGCCTGCGCGAAGAGATGGATGTCGATCCGATGCCGGAGACCGTCGCGCTTAACGAACGGATCATTAAAGGCGATGCGATTGCGCAGGACGGGCCGGACGGCGAGCCTGCGCCCGAGCCGCATCCGCAGCGTTCGCGGGTAGTGCCCTTCGTCGGGCGCGAGCGCGAGATGGAGCGGCTGTCCGAAGCATGGAGCCGGGCGAAGATGCGGCGTGGCGGCATCGTCTTCGTCGGCGGAGAACCGGGCATCGGAAAAACGCGGCTCGTGCGCGAGTTCATGTACTCGGTCGAAGAGAGTGGCGGCCGGGCGCTCTACGGCGCCACCGGATTCCCCGAAGCCTTCCCTAATCAATCGCTCGTCGAAGCGCTGCGCGGCCAGCTGCCCCTGGTGACGTCGCTCGATCTCGGTCCGACCTGGTTCGCCGCGCTGGCGACCGTCGTGCCGGAGGTCGCGGATCGCGTTGGTCCGCTTCCGCAACTGCCCGCGATTGCGGCCAACGATCAGCGTTTGCGTCTCTTCGAAGCGCTCGGACGCGCGTTCGTCGGCTTGGCGAAGGCGCGACCGCTGCTCGTCGTGCTCGAGGATTTGCACTGGGGCAGCCAGGCGACGTTCGATGCGCTGGCCTTCTTGGCGCGTCGCGCGCCGGGAACGCGGATGCTCTTCCTCGCAACTTTCCGCGACAACGAAGCGCTCGCGCGCCATCCACTTCGTCAGCTCCAGCGCGAAGCGAAGATCGAAGGCAGCGCCGTATCGCTCTCGGTGTTGCCGTTCGATGCCAGCGCGGTCGAGCGCATCGTCGAAGAGAGGAGGGAAGGCTTCGATGGAACGCTGCGCGAGTTGGCTGCTGCGCTGCATCGCCGTTCGAGCGGAAACCCGCTCTTTCTCACGCAGTTGCTCGAGGCGCCAACTACGGACGATTCAGTTCCCGTAACGGTCGCGTCGCTCGTTGCAGCGCGCTTCGCCGCGTTCTCGGAGGAGACGCAGACGGTTGCTGAAGTCGCCGCGCTTGCCGGTCAGCGTTTCTCGGCGGAAGTCGTGCGCGACGTCACGGGCTACGGCGACGCGGTCGTCGATCGCGCGTTCGACGAGCTGCTCGACCGCCGCATCGTGCACGAAACGACCGGCCGCGGCATTCTTCCTTACGCCTTCGGCCATCAGCTGGTGCAAGATGCGATCGTGGCGCTCGTCGAACCGGCGCGCCGTCGCGAGCGAAGCCGGCGGATGGCTCGTTCCCTCAAGCGGCTCTATCCCGAACGCGAGCGCGAGTTTGCTTTCCAAATCGCGCAGCACCTCGAAACTGCCGAGCAGCCGGAAGAGGCGGCCGCGGAGTACTTGATCGCGGGACGGTATGCGCTCGACGTCGGCTCGCCCGAAGACGCGCGGCGTCTGGTCGATCGTGCGCTCGCGCTTGCCTCCGATCGCAAGACGATCGCGATGTTGCTGCAGGAGCGCCGGCGCATAAACGAACGCGCGAACAACTCAGCGCAAGAGCGAGCCGATCTCGACGCGCTCGACGCGATCGCGGACGAGCTCGACGACGAGGACATTCGCTGCGCCGTGCTGATGCGGCGCGCGAGGCTGGCCTTCCGCGAGTATAGCGCGACCTCCGAAGCGTTCGCGCCGCTCGAGCGCCTTCGCGAGCGAGCGCAGAAGAGCGGAAGCTTGCGCTGGCAAACGGAAGCCGATCTCGCCGAGAGCATGTTCTACCCGCTGGGCTTGGGCGCCGAACGGGGCGTAGCGCTTGCTCGACGGGCGCTCGAGGCCTATCGAGAACTCGGCGACGAGATCGGCGCCGCCGCCGCGCTCGCCGAGTTGGGGCGCACGCTCTGCGTCGCGGGCAAAATCGAAGAGAGCCGCCGCGCGTCCGAAGAGGCCCTCGCGATTGCCGAACGCTGCGGCGATTATGCGGTTGCGGAGCGCGCCATCGGGCACCTCAGCGTGAACGCACAAGACTTCTTAGAGCGCGATGCCGTCGTAAAATGGAGCGCGCGCTGGCTCGAGCTTACGCAGAGGGCCGGCGATCGCCGATGCGAAGCCGACGCACTTGGCCAGAGCACCTGGCCGCTCTTATGGAGCCCGAACTTTCTTGACGCATTGCCGGTATTGGAGCGCGCCGCCCAGATTTGCCGGGAGTGCGGCCTCGGCCCGGCGCTGCTGGTCAACGAGATGAATGCCGCCGAGTTCGGGATGAAGCTGGGGAGCTTCGATGCGGCGATTGCGACGTTCGAGCGAGCCGCGCAGACCTACGCGAACGTCGCGCCGTTCTTTGCCTCTCACGCGCGGGGGTGTCTCATTCGCCCGCTCGTGCTTACCGGAAGCGTGGAGCGTGCAATCGAGCTGGGCCGCGAAGCGCTCGCAAACGCCCGCGAAACCGATAACGTTTTCGAGCTTGAGAACCGCTTGCAGAGTTTGGCAGAAGCCGAATATGCAGCCGGCGATCTGCGCAGCGCAATCGCTCACCTCGAGGAAGGAGCGGCGATTCGGCGCGCGACATCGCCCGGGCTCGCGGCGGCGCACTTTGGTGCGCTCTTAGCCGCGTTCTACGCGCAAGCCGGCGATCGCGCTGCCGCACTCGCACAGGCTTCGCAGGTTCCCAAGGACGAGCCGGAGCGATCCGTCGGCCTTCTCTGGCCGCAGCGCTCGGCATGGTGCGCCGCGTTTGCCTATCAGATCTGCGAGCGCGATGCCGAAGCGGCCGAGTGGCTCGATCGTGCCATGGAGCTTTACGAAGCGCATCTCCCGCATCTCAAAGACGAGCAGCGAGCGATCTTCGATGCGCTTCCGTGGCACCGCGCGATGCTTAGTGCAAAGTGCGGTGGTTGGCCCGCCGCGGCGTGGGCTATTTTAGAGACCCATTGACGGGATTCGCCTGCATAATGGGGATTGCGGGTTAGCGCAGCGCCAAGCAAAGCGGCTGGTCAAGTGTCGTGTTTTGACCTTGAATCGTGCGCAGCGGCGTTGCGTTGCCGTTGGCATTCTTAGCATACTCCTCGATCGCATTCGTGCCAAAATCCACGACCCAGATCCGATCGTGGGCGTCCGCTACGACGCCGGTCGGATTGTCGAGTCCGGTAATGACCGCAGCGGGTGCAACGTTGCCGGTTGCCCCCTTGGCAAAGACGAGAATGCCCACGTCCTCGTCGGCGACCAAGAGTCGTCCTGTGGAGTCGAACGCGATGGCGTACGGCGAATCGAGGCCGGTCTTGCTCCCCGCGATCGAGGCCACGGGAGAAACGTTCCCGGAGGCGCCCTTGGCGAAGATTAGGATCGCCGGTGTGATGTTGACGACGTAGAGCTGGCCGGCCGCGCTCATGGCCAGCCCTTTCGGATAGCTCAGCTGCGTATTGCCACCGGCGATAGTATCGATCGGTGCGACGTTACCGTGGGCGCCCGGTGCATACTCGGTGACGTCGTTATTAAGAATGCCGCTGACCCAGAGATCGCCGGAGGGATCCACCATGATCCCTTCGGTCGGGCCGAGAGCCGATTTCTTCCCGCCAACCACCCGCTTCGGCTTGACGTTACCGTCGGCATTCGGACCAAAAACCTCGACCTTGGTTGCGCTCTCGGAAGTGTAGTCGGAAGTGTATATGTTGCCGGAGCCGTCCAGCGCCAGCGTATCGGGCATGCTGAACTTGGTCTTCGGTCCGGCGATTTTGGTCACGGGCGCCACGTTACCAGACGCGCTTGCGCCGAATGCCAGAATGCTTGCGCCGCCGCGATTCGCGGTAAAAACTCGGACCTTCGCGTCGGGTTGGGCCGCATTGACATCGAGGGCGTCGCTACGCGCGGCGCTCGGAACGTAGCCGGCGCTATTGATCTGACCGCCGCAACCGGCGAGGCCGCCGGCCAACGCGAGAACCGGTATCACACGGAAGTAGAGCCTGAAACTGCGCATCGTCGTCTCCTTCGAAGCCTCGACTGCCGAGGCTTGACGCCGATGGTAGCACCGGGGCCGTCCGCACGCGTCCGGCCTGGCGCGCCCATCGAAACTCATCGGATTAGCTCGGACGCAATCGCTTGGGGCAACCCCCGCATCGCGGTACCCAACGAAATGATCTCGTCACCTTCTTTCGAATGCTCAAAAAACCAAGATCATATCCTCTGCTCCGGTGATATCGATGAAATACGCGCCATTTCTTGCATTTGTTGTCCTGATGCTATTTGGAGTATCGACGCCCGACGCGCGTGCAGCCGGGATGGCGCCAAAGCAGACGGTAAGCGCTTTCTACAACTGGTACGTTACCAAAAACGGTCACGTTGGCGCGCAGCTTGCCGAAGTGAAGGCGCTATTCGAGCCAACGCTCTACGACACGCTGAGTCGGTTGAGTCCCGGCTTGTTCTTGGCTAATACATGCCCTGGATACGTGGGCGTGGACCGGTGCCCCTACGGACCCTTCGATCCGATTGTTTACGCTCAAACAGCTGCGTCGTCGTATTCGATCGGCGCCGAGCGCCATATCGACAATCACGTCTTCGTGGACGTGACGTTACAAGTGCCTAGCCGGCCGAAAACGACCTCGCATGTCACTGCGGTTCTCTCTCGTCGTGGCGGCCACTACACGATCGGCGACCTGCAATACCCGCAGCCGCGCTACTACAACTTCGGCGCAATCGCCGATCTGCGCAACTTTCTCATGTTGACTGGCCTAATGCCGCTCGATCCCGAGTTAAGACGCAGCGCCACCACGGCGGCCGGCGTGGTCAAAGCGTTCTACGATTTATACCTCGCGAGCCACGGGCACATCGAAGAGCGCATGCTCCAAACCAGAGCGCTACTCGATAGCAACCTGTTCGAGGACCTTTCCAGCTCCTATGAGACCGGCGGAGACTTCACTGTCCGTACTTGCTATCCCGATTGTGGTCGCAGCGAACCGTTCGATCCGTTTGCAAACGCCTCATCGCCGGCGTCATCGTACGCAGTCGGGGTGCCTCGGAAGAAGGGGAATGGTATTCTCGTTCCGGTTTCCTTACGGTCGCTCGGCAACCGCCCAGTGACGGTGAACCATATCACGGTCGTTGTGTACCGGAGCGGCGGCTGGTACGTAATCGGCAATCTCCTCTACGATGAGCCCCACTACTACTATGCGGGCCCCGTCAGCGACTTACTCAAATTCCTTGGGGCCTGGAACTGTTGATTTCATAAGAACTCTGAGCTACGCTCCTCCGCAGGCGTGTTCGGTATTCATGCCTGAGTACTGCTCGTGCTGACGGTAATCGTAAACCCGGTAGATACGGCCTCTTTCATCCTCGTCGGGGTTGCAGCCGAGAGTCGGCGCCGGGCGCGAAAGAAAACAGACCTGCACCTTGTCTCCGGGCCGCTCGCGGATCATGATCTCGTTGCCCGGCAATCCGCCGTAGTGTGTCACCGAAGCGAACATCTGCGGACGCACCGGATCGCTGCCCAGATGCGTGTTGAACCGAACGTCAACGCCGCTCTCAAAGTCTTGCGCGCTAAATTTCGTTTGTCCCTCAGCCACAAGGCGCGGTTCCACGGATGTGACCGTCGTGTTGACACACGCCACCGACCGGTAATGCCACACGCCGGGGACGTACTGCTCGACCTGGGCCACAGCGGGGGCCATATTCGTCACGGCGAGACACGGCGTGGCGAGAGCGCAGACCCCGAGGGCCGCCTTCACGCGATGCCAACGAGCCGCCAAATTCTGAGAAGACACGATTTGGTTCGATTCCGACCCTGCGCCCGGACGCCTGCGGACACGTTCGCTGGTAGAATGCGCTCATGGCTAAGGGGGCCAGGATGCGAATTTACACGCTCATGTTCATCTCCGGCGGCCTTTTTGGTGCCATCGTTCTGGCCGTACTCGTGGGCGACGCTCTGATAGCTTCTGGTGCCGTGAGGAATCAAGCCGCATTCGAGACCCCAGCGAAGATCGTTTTCTTCACCCTGTTCGTCGCGTTCGGCTTCTCGCTGATACCCCTGATGGTCGCGTTGGTTCTCGGCGGTCTCGATCTGATCGGAAAAGGGCTGAACGTGCAACCGTTCAAGCCGCTTATCGCCCGGCCCGGATGGATCATCTGGCCAATTTGGGTGCTCATGGCCCTCGGTTTAGGGGTAGCGCTGCCGGCCGCCATTCGTGCCGGTTTCTTCGGCAACGATGACGCATCGCCGGCTGCGCTAGCCGAGCGCACCGCCGCGCAAGCGATCGCGCAAACGCCGGCGCAAGGAACGCTGGTCGCTGCGCCCGGTATGCCGGTGGCCCGCATGATCTCCGATTCGTCGATCCGCGTGCAACGCGGTTCTGAATCGGAGCTATTCAGCGGCGCCCAATATGGCGGCGCTGCGATCTTCAACTACCACGTCGCAGGCAGCGCGATGACCTTTCCCCGGTGCCGCTACTACTACATCACGGCCTATGCTGGGCGGCCCTCGCGCATAGCCACGATCAATGTCGGCATCTCGTCGGAAAAGCTCAGCCGCGCGGCACTTGAGGCGGCCAATCGCGACGTCCGAGCGAGGCTTATCGCTGACGGCTGGCATCGTTCCGGGCGGCTATGGCTACGTTCCGGGATGGTGCTCGATCTTCGCTCGCGGCGGCTCGACGAGCCGGTTGCGGGCGAGAATCGGGCGAACGCCGGCGAGTGGATAGCGTACGTTGAACTTCGCGAATTCAAAGCACTCGCCGAAAAAGCCAAGCTGTCAAAATAGCTACATTCGGAAGACGCCGAAGTGCGTTCGCGGCACAGGAGCGTGCGCGGCCGCATCGAGCCCCATTGCGATTACGTGGCGCGTATCGAGCGGGTCGATGATGCCGTCGTCCCACAAGCGTGCCGTCGAATAGTAGGGGTTGCCTTCACGCTCGTACTTTTCGAGAATCGGTGCCTCGAAGGCCGTTTTTTCCTGCGGCGTCATCTCGCCTTTCACCGTGGAGAGCACGCTTGCGGCCTGCGGACCGCCCATCACGCTGATGCGTGCGTTGGGCCACATCCACAGCTGGCGCGGCGCGTAGGCGCGGCCGGACATGCCGTAATTTCCGGCCCCGAAGCTGCCGCCGATCACGACGGTAAACTTCGGAACCTCGACGCATGCGACTGCGGTCACAAGCTTGGCGCCGTCTTTGGCGATGCCGCGGTTCTCGTACTCCTTGCCGACCATGAAGCCGGTGATGTTCTGCAAGAAGAGGAGCGGCGTGCCGCGTTGCGCACAAAGCTCGATGAAGTGCGCTCCCTTGAGCGCGCTTTCGCTGAAGAGTATGCCGTTGTTGGCGAGGATGCCGATGGGATGCCCTTCGATGTGCGCGAACCCGCAGACGAGCGTCGTGCCGTACCGTGATTTGAACTCGTGGAATTCCGATGCATCCACCACGCGTGCCAGAACCTCGCGGACGTCATAGCCGGTCCGGCTGTCGGCGGGGATGATTCCGTAGATGTCGCGCGGATCGTACTTGGGAGGTTTCGGATCGATCCGATCCCATTGGCGCGGCAGCTCCAAGTGCAGGTTTCCAACGATCTCGCGCACGGTTGCCAGCGCTGCAGCGTCGTCGTTGGCGAAATGGTCGGCCACGCCTGAAATGCGCGTGTGAACGTCGGCGCCGCCGAGTTCTTCGGCCGTTACTTCTTCGCCGGTAGCGGCTTTGACTAAGGGCGGGCCGCCCAGGAAGATCGTCCCCTCCCCCTTGACGATGACGGTTTCGTCGCTCATCGCTGGAACGTACGCGCCGCCGGCCGTGCAGGATCCCATTACCGCAGCGATCTGGGCGATGCGCTTGCTCGACATGCGTGCTTGATTGTAAAAGATGCGACCGAAGTGATCGCGATCGGGAAAAACTTCGTCCTGCAGCGGCAAGAACGCGCCTCCCGAATCGACTAAGTAGATGCAAGGAAGGTGGTTCTGCTCCGCGATCTCCTGCGCGCGCAGGTGCTTTTTCACCGTCATTGGATAGTACGTGCCGCCCTTGACCGTCGCGTCGTTGGCGACGATCACGCAGTGCTGGCCTTCGACGATTCCGATTCCCGTGACGATCCCGGCCGCCGGCGAATCGTTCCCATACATCTCGAAGGCCGCCAGCGCGGAGAGTTCGAGAAAATCAGAACCGGGATCGATGAGCCGTTCGATCCGCTCGCGCGCCGGGAGCTTGTTACGCCGCCGATGCTTTTCGAGCGCCTCGGCGCCGCCCCCGGCGCGCACGGCGAGGAGCCGCTCTCGCAATTCAGCGACCAGTCGCTCCATCCGCTGCGCGTTCTTGCCGAAGCTCTCGGCATGCCTATCGCACCGCGATTCCAACAACGCCATCGCCGCCGCCATTCGGCGCCCCGCGCTTAGAGCCCGGTTAGACGTGACGAAATAGCGAGGGTCGCGCGAGCGAGGACTCGTAGCTATCGGCAATGGCCGCGCAGGCTCAGGTCGACGTCGGCGGCATCCTGCGTCCGCAAGGACGCCCCGACCTTTCCACGGCGTTGCAACCGTATCGTGCAGCGCTGGGAGAGCGCGCTGCCGCGCACTTGCTGCGGCGCGCGGGTTTTGGAGGGACTCCCGACGAGATACGGCGCTACGGAGCGATGCGCGCTCGCGACGCCGTCGCTTCGCTACTGACGCTGCCGTCCACTAACTCGATTGGACCGCCGCAAGAGCTCGAAGAACTCGGACAGCCGCTCTCGATGGCGACCGACCCGCTGGAACGCATGATGCGCAGCCAAGAGATGACGCTCAACCAAGGTCGAATGCGTCAAGGGCGCAACGCAATCCTGGCGTTGCAGCTGTGGTGGCTCAATCGCATGCTGACGACGCCCGCTCCCCTACAGGAAAAGATGACCCTGTATTTTCACGGTCATTTCACGTCGCGCGCTACGCCGCTATTTCCCTGGATCACCTACAATCAAAACGCGCTTTTCCGCCGGTATGCGGTCGGAAATCTTCGCGTGCTGACGCGCGAAGTTTCCAAAGACGCCGCGATGCTGATCTATCTCAACGGCGCTCAGAACGTAGCGGCGCATCCGAACGAGAACTACGCGCGCGAGCTGATGGAGCTCTTCACGCTAGGCGTCGACAATTACAGCGAAAACGACGTGCGCGAATCGGCGCGCGCGTGGACCGGATGGCGCGTCAACCGGCGTACCGACACGGTCGCGTTCGACCCGGCGCTGCACGACGCAGGCCAAAAAACGTTTTTGGGACGCACCGGAAACTTCACCGGCGACGATATCGTCGATATCATCTTCGACCAACCGCAGTGCGCGCGCTTCTTCGCCGCAAGCCTGCTCAACTGGTTCGTCTACAACGATCCCGAGCCGGAACTCGTCGAAGGCGTCGCGGAAGAACTGCGCAGCCACGATTTCGACCTCGCGCCCGTCATCGGCACGATTCTCGGAAGCAACGTTTTCTATAGCCCTCGCGCGTATCGGGCGCTCGTCAAGAGCCCGGTCGAGTTCGTCATCGGCACGTACAAGGCGTTGGGATTGCCGGCCATCAACGAAACCGCCTTGCCCGCACTCGCACAGATGGGCCAACGCCTCTTCTTTCCTCCAAGCGTCGCGGGCTGGCCGGGGGGAGAGAACTGGCTGACGAGCGGCACGATGATCGCGCGCCAGAATTTTTTGTCGCGCGTGCTCGGCTCGCAGACGCTCGCCGGCTCGTCGTGGCTGCGCGGCCTGCCCGTGGCTTCGACCGGCGCGGCCCGACTGCTCGGCGATACGATCCTGCAGGGCGACGTCACCCCCGCTTCGCTCGTCGAGCTCGAAGGCTATCTGAGCGGTACCGGCAGCGCCGCGCTCGCCACGCTCTCGGTGGAGAATTACGACCAACGCGTTCGGGGGGCGGTCTATCTTGCGATGGCGACGCCCGCGTACCAGCTGAGTTGATCCTTCGACACGCTCAGGATGACAATTCGACAGGCTCAGGATGACAAGATGAAACGGCGAAATTTCTTACTGGCGACCGCGTCGGGACTCGCGGTAGTCGCAAATACCGACCACGTCTTCGCGCGCGCGCTCGCGCAGGCTCCGTTGCCTGGATTGCCGGGCGCCGAAAACCGATGCTTGGTTCTGATCAATCTCTACGGCGGCAACGATGGGTTAAACTGCGTCGTGCCGCATGGCGACGATCGGTACTATCAGCTGCGGCCGGGCCTGGCAATCGACCGCAACGACGTACTGGCGATCGACGCGCGCGTCGGTCTCAATCCCGGGATGCGATCGTTCAAAGCACTCTACGATAAGGGTATGGTTGCCATCGTCCAGAGCGTCGGCTATCCAAATCCCGATCATTCACATTTCCGTTCGACCGAGATCTGGCAGACGGCGGCGCCCGATCGCTACGAGCATACCGGCTGGCTCGGGCGTTATCTCGACGAAGCCGGTCTTTCGCGAGAGAATCTTTTCAAAGGAGTGGCGGTTTCGAAAGTTTTACCGGAAGTGCTCGTCTCCGACCGTACCGACGTTCCGACCGTCCCGGGGCTGGGTGATTACGCCATGATGGCCGATCAAAATGCGCTCGCACGCAAAGCCTTCGCCCAACAGGCGCACGATCGTACGCTGCCATTCGACTCGCCCTATTTGGCTCACGTCATGGAAATTGAGAGCGACGCGCAACGCAGCTCCGAGGAGCTGCCGAAGCTGGTTGCGGGATATACGGCGAAGGCCTCCTATCCGAGCACGGGTCTCGGACGCAGCCTCGCCCTAGCCGCGCAGATCGTCGGCAGCAACCTTGGGACGAAGGTAATATACGTAGAGCATGGCTCCTTCGACACCCACGTCAGTCAGAAAGCGACGCAGAATCAGCTCTTAATGCAATTCTCCAATGCGATCGCGGCTTTTTACGAAGATCTCGCCGCGCACGGCAACGATCGTCGCGTATTGACGCTCACGTTCAGCGAGTTCGGCCGGCGAATCGAAGAGAACGCAAGCCGCGGCACCGATCACGGCGAGGCTTCTCCGCTCTTTATGATAGGCGGGGGCGTTAAAGGCGGGCTCTACGGAACGGCGCCCGATCTCGCCGCAACCGAGATGGGCAACGTGTGCTTCACGGTCGATTTTCGTAGCGTCTACGCAACCGTGCTCCAGCGCTGGCTTGGCCGGCCATCCGCGATCGTGTTGAACGGCCAGTTCGCGCCGCTTCCCGTGTTCGCTTGAGCTCTTCGATCCTGTTTTTGGGCAGCGGCGGCGCGCGCTTCGTCGTCGCGCGTCAGTTGCGCGCTTCGGGTGGGATGTGGATGCGATTCGACGGAACGCAGATCCACGTCGATCCCGGTCCCGGCGCGTTGGTACGCGCGCTCTCGCACGTTCCGCCGTGCAATCCGCGCGAGCTCGATGCGATCGTGCTCTCCCATAAACATCTCGACCATTCCAGCGACGTCAACGTGCTCATCGAGGCGATGACGTCCGGCGGATTCCGGCGCCGGGGCGCGGTGCTTGGGCCGGCCGATGCCTTCGACGACGAACCGGTCGTGCTGCCGTACGCGCGCCATTTCGTCGAGCGCGTCGAGCGGCTCGAGCCGAGCAGTGGTCCGTATCGCATCGGCGACGTCGAGCTTTACACATCGATGCAGCACCTGCACGCGGTCCAAACGCAGGGCCTTCATTTCGTTCATGCCGGCGTTCGCGTCGCGTACCTCCCCTGCGGCCGGTATTTCGATAGGCTTGCGGCCGATTACGCCGCGCATCACCCCGACGTGCTGATCGTTAACGTGCTGCGCTACCGCGACGAGATGAACGTCGATCATCTTACCTGGCCGGATGCTCGCCGCGTCGTCGCCGAGGTTCGGCCGAAGGTCGCGGTTTTTCAGCACTTCGGAACCAAGATGCTCGAAGCCGATCCACCGCGACTCGCCGCGCAGCTCGAGGACGAGCTCGGCCTGCGCTCGATTGCCGCCTACGACGGGTTCGTCTTGGATTTGGAAACGGCGATTGCGGCGGTGGCCGGCTAGAGGGGCGGTCGTCCCGAACGCGGCGGCGGAGCGCTCGGCGATCGCATCGGAAGGCGAGTGCTGCCACTGAGTTCTTGGCGCACGTGCGGATGCTCGTTCATCGACCCGCTATAGAGATAGACCGAACCGTTCTTGGAGGTCGCGGTGACAACCGGTCCGCCGCCGCCAACCGTCGCCTGCTTTGTCGTCGGATCGCCGCGCACTTGGGCGTCATCGTGGAAGCTCGAAACGACGTGACCCGAGCCGCTGTGCGCGCCGATCTGGGCGCTGCCGCGAACGCCGAGCGCGACGTTTCCGTGCTCGGATTCGAAGCGCGCGAGACCCGGCTGGAAGTTTCCGTTGTCGTAGACGATCGATCCGTACGTGCTCGTCGCCTGAATTTGATGCGACGTGCAGCCTTGGAAGAACATGCTGCCGGTCGCCGTGCGCACGCGCAATCGATCGAACGAGGAGTTGGTTGCCACGATGCGCCCGCGAAGCGATTCTACGAAACCGGTGCCCCCGACGTTGTTGAGCGAAATTCCGGCTGCTCGCGCGTGCGCGAAGAACACGCCGTTGTAGTTGTCGATCGTCAAGTGGCCGGCGCGCTGCTGCGCCATGACCATCGCGGTGCCGCGTGGAATCATAATCGTCATTCGCCCGCTTCCACGGGCCATGATTTCGTCGTGCTCGCCGCCCGGAAGTTCCGGCATCACAAAAGGCTCCGCCGGAAGTGTGACGGGCCCGTGTTCGGTCTCTATCCGATCGGAAGCGATTTGAACTTGCTTAGGGATGTTCGGATCGACTTCCCACGGCGAAAGGTGGCGAACGCTGGCCGGTCTCTCGGAAGAAATTGAGACCTGCGGGCGATCCCACGTCTCAATCGTGACCTGGCCGCGGTTGACGTGCACGTTGAGAATTGGCGATGGACCAACGTCAAACAACTCGTCGGCGCGCACGGGCGCCGCGAAAGCCAGACAACAAAACGAAGCGACGAGCGACACGAGTGCCCCCCGCCCCCATCCTCCGCGCACCGACTCATTGTATCGAGGGCGCAACGCGCCCATCATGAAAGCTGGGTGAACGGAAGCTTCAAGCGTGGTAAAACCACGCGAATAAGCGCGCCGCCGCTCGGCGCCCGGGCGGCCGTCGCCTCGCCGCCGTGGACGCGAGCAATCGAGCGGACGATCGCTAGCCCGAGGCCGGTTCCCGGGACGACGCGCGAGCGCGCCTTGTCCGCTCGGTAGAAGCGCTCGAAGATATGGGAGCGCTCGTCCTCGGGAATTCCGGGACCGCTGTCGGCTACCTCGATCCATGCCGAATCGCGGTTCTTCGCCGACGCTCACGTCGACGCGCCCGCGCTCGGTGAACTTGATCGCATTGTCGACGAGATTTCCGACGAGCTGGCGCAGCAAGTGCGCGTCGCCGTAGACGATCGGCGTGCCATCGTACTTGAACGTAAGGTCGATCTGCTTTTCGGCGGCGCGCGGCGCGGCGTTTTGCGCTACTTCGCTCGCGATCTGGGCGAGCGAGAGCGGCTCCTTCGGAATCTCGTCACCGCGATCGGCTTTCGCGAGAGTGAGCATGCCGTTGACCATACCGGCGAGATCGGCGCTCTCGCGCGCGATCGTCTCCAGACTCTCGCGGCGAACGATGCGATCCTGATCGCCCCAGCGTAAGAGCATCTGCGCGTTGGCGTTGATAGAGGTCAGCGGAGTCTTAAGCTCGTGCGACGCGTCCGAGATGAACTGCCGTTCGCGCGCAAAAGCGTCGGCGAGCCGTGCGAGCAAATCGTTGAAGCTGTTAGCCAGCCGTCCGATCTCATCGCGCCGGCGGCGCAGCCCGAGCTCGCGCGGACGGCCGTCGAAAGTTCCGGCGGCGAGTGCGAGACGATCCGAGCTTATCTCGCGCATCTCGCGCGAAAGCACGTTGATCGGCGTTGTGGCTTGCGACGCCAGCACGATCGAGAAGATCACGACGGCTGCCGCGGTCGTGCCGAGCACGATCCCGATCGCTTCCCGAGCGCGCGCGAATGTTCGCTGCAGGGTATCGAGCGGTTCGGCCACGTGAATGACCGCTGCGTTTGTTCCCTCTTGCAGGTACCGGTCCTCGACCAGAAACGAGCGGCCGCCGAGCGTTTCGTCGCGGAACGCGACGTTGCGCGCGGCCGAGAGCTTGGGATTCGGCGGTATCGTCAGGCCGCCGAGATTAGCGGTCTTCGCCAGGGGGTAGCCCTCACTCGAGTCGACTTGCACGTAGCTGTTCGCCGAGTTCCACGTTGCGAGATTGCTGCTGTTGAAGAGGAACTGCAGCGCGCCCATCGACGAGTCCTCGAGCGAGAACGGCGTCGTGGACTGCTCTGCGAATTGCACGATTGCGCGCATCGTTGCATTGACGCTCGTTTCGGCTTGGTCGTAGAGAATTTGTTGGAAGCGCCAGACGATGATGCCGCTCATCGCCGTCATCGCAACGATCAGCAGCAGCGAGTATCCGAGCGCGATCCTCCACTTTAGCGACATGAGCGTCTCAAAGCGACCCGCTCCTAGTCTTTAATCGTGTAGCCGACGCCTCGTACGGTCGTGATCAGCTTGTCGTCGAAGCCGTCGTCGATTTTGCCGCGCAGGTAGCGGATGTAGACGTCGATGAGGTTGGAGTCGCCGAGAAAGTCGCTTCCCCAGACGCCGTTGAACAGCTCGTCGCGAGTATGGACCTTGTTTCGGTGCAAGAGGAGATACTCGAGCAGCGCGTACTCTTTGGCCGTGAGCGCAATCGGCTTTCCGCCACGATGCACTTCGTGGCGATCGCGATCCATCACGACATCGCGGTATTCGATCACGTTGCCCTGCGGTGTGCGCTCGCGCAGCCGCGCGCGAACGCGCGCGAGCAGCTCTTCGGTCGAGAAGGGTTTCGTGACGTAATCGTCTGCGCCGACATCGAGCCCGGCGACGCGGTCGGGCACGCGATCGCGCGCGGTGAGCATGATGATCGGGACGCGGCTCTTGGCGCGAATACGCTTGCAGACTTCGATGCCGTCCATGCGCGGAAGCATCAAGTCTAGAATAACGAGGTCCGGCTCCTTGAGTGCTTTCTCGAGGCCCGACAATCCGTCGCGTGCGACCTCGACTTCGTAGCGCTCGTGTTCCAGTTCGAGTTGCAGGACGCGGCTAATCGCCGCATCGTCCTCGATGACGAGGACTCTATAAGAACGGCGCTCCGGGGGGGCGTGCTTCTCCATGCCGATACCTTATCGGCTGGATCTCCTTGTGGACCTGTGAGCGGCCGTCGCCACGGGTTGGGATCCGGTGAAAAGCGTGAGCCACAGCGCCGTCGCGCCGCCGGCGCCAAGCCAAGCCAAGAACGACGTGTTCGAGAACGCCTGCGACGAGGCTTGAACCGATGGTTGCCAGCGTATGAACGAAGAGCGAGCCGCCTCCCAGCACGAGAAGCACCGCCATCCAGAGCGCGACCGCGCCCAGCGAGCCCACGGCCGCGAGCTCGAGGAACGAAAACGCCGGCGCCGGGCGGTAGGCCGTCATAAGCAAAATCGACGCGCGCAAGCCGTCGGGGGGCTCTTCGAGAGGAAGTTCAAAGATTGCGCGTTCGAGCGCTTCGTCGTCCATGTTCATGATTCGGTTACTCCCATCGTACCCAGAAGCCTGCGCAGCTGCTCCTTGGCGCGAAACAAGTGTGTTTTTACCGTACCCATCGGCAAGTGCAGCACGCTTGCGATCTCTTCGTACTGCTTGCCTTGCAGATGGAAGAGGGTGACGACGGTACGGTATTTTTCGGGCAGCGCGTCGATGGCGGCGCGCAGCCGAGCGGCGTCGTCGAGTGCGATTACCCGTTGCTCGGGTCCGGGGGCTGCGTCGGCACGCTCCGGCAGTTCGTTGCCTGCGTAGTGCTTGCGCCGGTTGAGACGATCGCAGCAAGCGTGGTAGGCAATCGCGAAGATCCACGTCGAAAACTTGGCATCGGGCTTAAACGTACGCAGGCTGCGGAAGGCTTTGAAGAAGGCCTCTTGCGTTGCATCGCGCGCTTCCTCGACGTCGTGGAGCGTTCGATACGCCAGGTGGTAGACCGCACGGTCGTACCGCCCGACGAGCGTTGCAAACGCCTCCGAGTCTCCCCGCAGCGTCATCGCCACGAGGTTGCCGTCTTCAGGCTCCGCTCTCACCCGAACCTGGGGAGCCTCCGCCAAGAGTGCCGACACCCCCATCCTACGCGCGAGGCTTGGCGATTGTTTCGAAACATCCGGCCCCGCCGCTCGTACTTAGGGCAGGAACTTTCACGGAGGCACAATCCACAGATGACCACGATTCCGAATAAAACCCTTCCCAGCGGCGAACGGTCTGACCGCACGCTTCCGACCTTGCGCAGCGACGATCGGAACTCCGCGCAATCGTTACGCCCCACCTTTGACGGCTGGGGTCCGCGGCTGTAAATGTCCCGCGTCTCGGTTGTCGCTATGCTCGTCGCAGCCGAAGTATTGGTTGTCGGCATGGCGGTGTACGCCGTCGGTCGCGGAGGCACGAGCTTTGCGGCCGGAATGCACCAAACGAATTTCACCGCCGCGGCGGTGGCGCCGGTAGCCGCCGGAGCGGCGCCACACGTCGTGATCGATGACGCGGACTCGCGCGTCGGCATCGGCGTGTCGAACGACGAGCTCGTCCACGTCCGCGATCTCACCCAGATTGGCGGCACCATCTTCTCGAGCGGGAATTACCCCCAGCTTAAAGTCTCACGCACTTCCGACGGTGTTCGCATCGAACGTCCGCACGCCGAGCATCGCTCGATCGATATCTTCGGCTTTAGCACGCAGGCGATCGAGGTTGAAGTTCCGCAAGGCGCACGCGTCGAGATCGCGCGCTGTGCGGGTGCCGATGTGGCCGGCGTTAACGGCGGCGTGAGCGTCCATTCGGTCGACGGGCACGTGACGTTAACCGATTTGCAAGGCGTCGTCGATGGGCGCAGCGATGACGGTTACCTCAAGGCTACGAACGTACGCGGCGACCGTTTAACGCTCGAATCGAGCGACGGTCATCTTGCGCTCGAGAACGTTGCGGTCTCATCGCTGCTTGCCAGTACCCGCGACGGGCGCATCGAAGCCGACGGCTTGAGCGTCACCAGCGATGCGACGCTGCAGACCGACGACGGCCCGATTCGCGTTCGGCTCGCACCAAATGCCAATCTGGCGATCGATGCCTCAACCCGCGACGGGAGTATCGTCGTCGACGGCACGTCCCTCGATCGCGACGACGCCGCGCAGCGCACTATCCGTCTTGGTGCCGGCACAGGCAGAATGACGCTGGCCACGTCCGACGGATCGATTCACCTTCTCACAAACGGAGTACCACAGTAAATGGACAATGGCGAGACTCTCATACCCCTATTTGCCTTCTTCTTCGTTTTCGGCGCACCGTGTGCCGTCTGGCTGGTCTCGCGGGTGCTCGCTCATCGCGAACGCATGGAGATGTTGCGTATGGGCGTGGTACCGCCGCCAAACGCGCGCGACATGCGGCGCGCTATGAAACAGGGCTGGACGCCGGGAATGACGCCGCAAGGCATGTCGAATCAGTACTTCGATTATCCTGACTTTTACGCGCAGCATCAACTGCGCCGGGGCGTGCAAGTTGCCTTTATCGGCTTAGCGCTGCTCATCGGGCTCGGGTTTATCGGCTACCATGGCGACGGCACGTTCGTGTACGGTCCCTGGTTGCTCGGTGGGCTCATCCCGCTCTTCGTCGGCATCGCGCAAATCATCGGCGCCGTGCTCGGGGGTGCCAGCTTCGGGCCGGTCTCCGCTCGTCAGCAGTTTGGGCCGCCCCCAGGGCCCGGAACGTCCTCGGCACCCGCCGGTGATACTACCGGGAGCGCAATGCCACCTGGACCCGCCTACGGTGGCTGGCGGCCGGGACCAATACCTGAGATCGAAAAACCAGCTTCGCCCCCGGACTATCGGGGCTGAGCGAATACCGACGCCTTACAACAGCGATGCCGCCGGTCGATTGGCCGGCGGCATCGCGTATCGAATAAAGACGATATTACTTGCAGGAGACCAAGGCCATGGCCCAGCCGGCGGCCGTGCGAGTCCTGACCAGATATCCATCTGCAGTCCGATCGTAAACCTGATAGCCCGCTCTGAGTGCGTCGGCTAGTGATTTGAAGACGATGAGACCTGCCATCTGGGGACCCTCCTTTCCCGATTGTTACGCTCTCTATACAGTATAACGGCTCCGGTAGCAAGGGCGTGCAGCCCTTTCCGGAGATTTTCGTAAGAATTTGTTGAAAAAGAGTGAAGAATGGCGACGCTCGACCCAAATGTGGGTGTTCACGCGACAACGGTAATCGAACGTCGCGAATTAGCCGCCGGCGTCGTCTTGTTGTCGCTCGACGCGCCGAAACTCGCGAAGGCCACGCGGCCGGGCCAGTACGTGATGGCAATTCCACCGAGCGCACAAACGGTTGCGACGGCGCTCGCCGTCTACGAAGCAGAAGGCAAGCGCGCGAGCCTTCTCTTCTTTATAACGGGCAAGCGCACGCGAGAGCTTGCCGAGCTGCGGTGCGGCGATCGGCTCGATGTCGTCGGACCGCTGGGCAACGGCTTCGATTGTTTGGCCGGCGCGCGCGACGTCGCGATCGTTGCCGGAGGCGTCGGCATCGCTTCGGTACTCCTCTGTGCGCAGGCGCTCTTACGTGCAGGCGCGCGAGTGCGGCTCTTCTACGGCGCGCGAACGGCAGAGCTGATCGTCGACTCGCAACGTTTTGTCGATGCGGGGTGCGAGCTTGTCGTAGCGACCGATGATGGCAGCCAAGGGGAACGTGGATTCGTCACCGATGCGCTGGCACGCGCGCCGAAGCCAGAAATGATCTATGCGTGCGGTCCTTCGCCGATGCTGCGCGGCGTTGCGCGCATTGCGTGCGAATTCGGCGTGCGCGCGCAACTTTCGCTCGAAGAAACTTTCGGATGCGGCATCGGCGGTTGCTGGGGGTGCGTCGTGCCCCTCGTTCGCGCGAGCGCGCAGGCTCCGAGTTTTCCCCCGGCCGACGCCGGCGGCAGTGACGTCGTCTACGCGCGCGTCTGCCGGGAGGGGCCGGTTTTTTGGGCCGACGAGCTGCGGTGGTGAGCGTGCCAAGTCTCGCGACGAAGCTCGGAAAGCTCGAACTCGCCTATCCGACGCTCATGGGGAGCGGTTGCTACGGCACGGGCGAGGAGTTTGCGCCGTTTGCGGATCTCGCGAAGCTCGGTGCGATCGTGCTCAAAAGCGTCACGCGGCTTCCGCGATTAGGGAATCCCACGCCGCGCATCGTCCATACGCCGGCGGGCATGCTCAATGCGATCGGATTGCAAAATCCCGGTCTGGGTTGGTACCTCGCGCGCGAGGTGAGCAAGTTTGCCGATCGCCCCTGCAAGATCGTCGGCAGCGTCGCTGGATTCTCCATCGACGACTACGCATACGTCTGCGAGCGTCTGGCGGCGCGGGACGAGATCGCGGCCGTCGAACTCAACGTTTCCTGCCCGAACGTCGCCAGCGAAGGCGAAACCTTCGGCTGCGATCCCGAACTTACGGCAGAAGTTGTCAGAGCAGCGCGTTCGACAACCGACAAAACACTGATCGTCAAGCTTTCGCCAAACGTTACCGATATCTGCGCCGTCGCGCGCGCAGCGGAAGCTGCCGGAGCGGACGCGCTGGCCGTTATTAACACCGTTAGAGGCACGGCCATCGATACGGAAACATGGCGTCCGCGCCTCGGCAATATCGGTGGTGGTCTTTCCGGCCCCGCGATACGCCCGATCGCCGTGCTCGCGGTCTACGAGGTCGCGCAGGTCGTCAAGATTCCGATCGTCGGTCAGGGAGGCATCGAAACCCTTACCGACGCGCTCGAGTTCTTCTTGGCGGGTGCGACCGCGATCTCGATCGGAACGGCCAACTTCACCGATCCGCGCGTTCCAGAGCGCATTGTCGTAGAACTGGAATCGTATCTCGCGCGCCGCGGTCTCGCCAGCATCGACGCGATCGTTGGAAGAGCGAATGTGGGATTTGCGACGCCTCATCAATACGAAGGAGATGAAGGTTAATGGCTCAGCTGATCGTTGCCCTCGACGTGCCGAGCGCTGAGGAAGCCGAGGAGCTTGTCGACAAGCTCTACGAACTCGACGTCATCGTCAAGATCGGCTTGGAAGCGCTTTGCGGCTATCCTGCGCGGATTCTTTCTTACTGCGAAGCGCGGGACGTGCGAACCTTCGTCGATGCAAAGCTGCACGACATCCCGCGAACGGTCGGTGCGGCTATGGCACAGCTCGTACGGCCGAACGTGCACCTCGTCACCGTGCACGCAGTCGGGGGGCTCGAGATGCTGCGCGCAGCCGTAGATGCAGCAGGCGAGCGCGCTGCCGAGCTCGGCGTCCAGCCGCCGCACGTCCTCGCCGTTACGCTGCTCACCAGCATTGCGCCGGAGGATCTCAACGAACTCGGATTTCAAGGCGGACCGGGGGAGAACGCGATTCGTTTGGCCGCGCTGGCGCGGGATGCGGGCTGTGCCGGCGTCATCTGCAGCGCGCACGAGGTCCGCGACCTCAAGCGCTTCTTCGGCGACGACTTTCTCACGCTGACGCCCGGCATTCGACCGGCCGGAAGCGCACACGCCGATCAGAAACGTGTGACGACTCCTGCAGAGGCCGTCGCGGCCGGCGCGGATTATCTCGTGGTTGGCCGGCCCATCGTCGAAGCTCCCGATCCAGTCGCTGCCGCCAAGGCGATCCTTGAGGAAATGTCCGTACGCGCATGAGCGTCACCTCATCCGACCTCCAAAGCGCCCTTGCGCAGCGCGGTGCCCTTCTCGAAGGACACTTCCGATTGAGCTCGGGACGTCACAGCAACCGTTTCGTGCAAAAATTTCGCGTCCTCGAAGATCCGGCGCTGCTCGAACCGGTTGCGCGCGCGATTGCCGACCGGTTTCGATCGCTTAAACCGACGGTCGTCGTCGGTGCGGCCGTCGGCGGTATTCTCCTGTCGTATGAAGTTGCCCGTCAGTTGGGCACCAAAGCGATCTTCGTCGAGAAGGAAAACGGTGTTCCGATGCTTCGGCGCGGTTTCACGCTCTCGCCGCAGGATCGCGCGTTGCTGGTCGAAGATGTGTTGACGACCGGGCTTTCGGTACGCGAAACGATCGACGTCGTGCAGCGCCACGGTGCACAGATCGTGGGGCTCGGAATCATCGTCGCGCGAGGCCAAGCCGATTTTTCGATGCCCACCCACGTTTTGCTCGAGCTGCCGCTGCGCTCGTACGACGAAGCGGATTGCCCTCAGTGCCTCGCCCGCGAACCCCTGACCGATCCCGGCTCTCGCCGCTCGTGACTATCGACGTGCGGATCGGCGAGCGAGAAGGGATGGGAGCGGCTGCCGACCGGGCTTTCGTGAAGGAACTGGGACGCCGATGCGTCATGCCGAGCGTTGGTTCGTTGCGTCCCGCGAGCGAGACGAACGCGCGCGAGGCCTTCGACCGTCTCTGCGACATCGTCGAAAACCAGTCTCTCGTAACGCTGATCGCCCAACGCAACGGCGAGCGTCTGGGGTTTCTGCTCATGCTCGACGATCTGCCGGACGAAGTGACGCTGCTGCCGCAGGCCTTCATCGCCTACATGGCGGTCGAGCCCGGCTCGCGTGGAGAAGGGGCCGGTGCCGCGCTGCTCGCGGCCGCTGAAGATGAGGCCAGACGACGGGGTTTACCGTATATGGCCTTGATGGTTACCGAAGAGAACGCGGCCGCGCGCCGTTTGTACGCGCGTGGCGGCTATCGGACCGAACGCCGGCTCTTATGCAAACCGCTCTAAGCGGCGACCTTTGGCGACGGGTCGGCGCGATCGCAGGCGCCGTCGTTCTCGCCCTGCTCGCGCTCTGGCTCGCAGCGCACATACCGCGAACCATCTCGATCTTCGTGATCGCCGCTTTCATCGCGTTTGGCGTCCAGCCGATTGCGGCGCGCTTGGAGCGGCGCATGCCCAAGCCGCTCGCTATCTCGATCGTCTTCTTCGGACTGCTCGTTGTCATAGCGATCTTCTTGGTGATCGTCGTGCCGCTGACGATCAGTCAGACCCAACTCTTGGCTGCCAACATTCCGAGTTACGCGACGGCCACGCAAAGCTGGCTGCTTTCCGGGGCGACTTCGCTCGATCAGCACTTCCCGATGCTGAAGATCCCGACGTCCGGGCTCAACGTCGGAAAGATCGGCGCAGCGCAGCTTTCGGGCCTCGTCAGTACGACCCTCGCCTCGCTCGGCGCAATCGCGCTCAATACGGCAACGGGCTTTTTCGTCGCGTTTTCCGCAATCATTCTTTCGTTCTTCTTCCTGCTCAACGACACTCAAATCGCCGAAGGCTTCGCGTCGATGTTTCCGTCGCAAAAGCGCCAAACCGCGCGGAAGCTTGCCGCCGAGGTGACGGAGGTGTTCGGAAGCTACATCTCCGGGCAAGTGATCGTGAGCGCGATCACGGGCGCTGTGATCGCGATCGCGACCGCGATCCTTGGTTTCAAGTTCTCGCTGATCGTCGGCCTTCTCTCGGCCGTCGCGTACGCCATTCCGATTCTAGGGATGCTGATTGCCCAGCTCATCGCGATTCCGATGTGTGCGCCGCAGGGCCTCTGGATGGTTATTTGGGTGCAGGTGATCATGTTCGGCATGGCGCGCATCAGCGACAACGTCTTGGTCCCGAAGATCATGGGCAAATCCGTTGGCGTCTCCCCGATCGGCGCGATGTTCGCGGTTTTCGCCGGTGGCGAACTCTTCGGGATTCCCGGACTGATCTTGGGCATTCCGGCCGCCGCGCTGATTAAAATCCTCTGGCGTTACTTCATGGCGCCTTGGATCAGCGCCCAGCTGGACAAAACCTAGGAGGGTTCTACGGCTGCACCACGACCGCGATCGGGTCGTCGTAGAGCTTCTGACCGCAAGCCCGCGCGTCGCGGAGCCGTTGCGCGTTCGAGTCGGCAGACCGATCGCTTTGCGCGACGGCGGCCAGTACGACGCCGGCCCGGCGCGCCTGCGCGCACGGTGCGGTGTCGAGCAGATCGAGCGTGCGCGTCGCCGGTGAGAGTACGTTGACGACGCCTAAGCGCAATCCCCAGCTTCCAATCGCCGAGGGACGCTCGGTAGCGATCCAGCGATAGAGGCCGGACGACGTCCCGTCGACGCGCACCGCGTCGGTGTAGTAATCGATAGGATGGCGCGCCGCGAGATGGGTTGCTGCAATGACGGCGAGCCCGAAGGCAAGTGCGTCCAGCCAACGGATGCGTCGTAAACGGGCGATCGCTGCGATGGCAACGGCTAAAACGGCAAGCGGAAGCGCGACGTGGGTCGTGCCGTCGTTCCAAAAGATCGACGACACGTACGAAATCCCAAAGAATGTCGAAGCGAGCAGGAGTGCAGCCGAAATGAAAGCTACGCGCTGCGCCGGGCGCGCAAGGAGCACCGTTCCCAGTGCAATCGCTGGGGCGGCAAAGCGTAAGGATGCGCCGGTTGCGAGTTGCGCGGCTGAGGATTCGTAGCTGAAGGGCAGTACGAAGAAGAGCAATGCGCCGGCGAAGGCCGCCCAGCCCAAGTGCGGCTCGCGCCGGGCGATCGCGGGCCCGAGCAGAGCCGCGCAGAGCGCCAGCAACGCAAATGGCGAGATCGAAAGCGCAACTCGCGCAAGCATTGCGAGCGCCGGCAAGCCGTGGGCGAGAATCGTCGAGCCGAACGTATTTCCGTATGTGGTGCTCGCCGGCGCGACCATCGCCCCTTTCCAGAGCAGCGCGTCGTGAATGAGCCAGAGTGCGAACAGACCTAAGGTCGCGAGCCAGAGCGTTCGCGACGTTTTGCACGCGAGCATTGCGATAACCGCAAAGAGCCATCCTTGCGGCTTGATCAGCGCGGTAACGGCGAGCGTTCGCATCGGTGCGGAGCCGGAAGCGGAGCCGCGCAACCCCCAGAGACTTTCGAGCCAGAAGGCCGCGAGCCAGACGTCGTTCTGCAGCGTACCGCCCTGAATCGCGAGTGGATACGCGGTCACGGCTGCAGCGGCGAGCGCATCGCCGAGAAGCGGCGGAGCTGCGGCCTCGCGCGCCCACGCAGCAACGCGAAAGCCAAGCAGCGCTAGCGCACCAAAACCGCTCCACGGCAGCGCGAACGGACCGCTAACCGCATAGAGCGCGCTTGCAAAGAGCTCGGATGCGGGCGGATACCACCAGTAGCGCGTCGCGGTCGTCCAGAGCGAGTGCGCCTGCACCCACGACGCTGCGTTGGGAAGATGATACGAGAGCGAATCGCCGTCAAGCAGCGGCCGCACGAGTTGTGGCCACGTCACCGCAACGAGTGCTCCGATCAGGACGTACGGGGTTGGAGCTGCGCGGCTCCGCGAGAGCGTAGCGTTGCCCGCGATCCGTCGCCCGTAGGCAACGGCGATGCAGATCGCGACCGCGGCCCAGCATACCGGCGCATAGAGCGCGTGGACGAAGCCGAGCCCCAATGGAATCGCGACGCCCAAAATGAGCGCGTCGCGAAGCCGGTCCGGGAAATCGTACCGCGCGCTCGTGCGCAGCGCGGGTGCCGCTGCGAAGAGACCGAGCAGCCAAAGCGCTGCAGGAACTCCCGACACGACCGGCTTCTGCGCTTACATGGAATCCGGTGCGCTGACGCCGACAAGCGCCAGCGTGCGTGCCAAGGCGCTCTTTGCCGCTAAGCAAAGCGCCAATCGCGCGAGCCGCAGCTCGCGTTCGTCCGCCAAGATCTTGCATTCGGTGTAGAACTGGTGAAAATCGGCCGCGACGTCGCGCGCGTAGCGTGCCAAACGATGCGGCGCCAGATGCTCGACCACCCCGGCGACGACCTTCGGAAACTCGGCCAACCGCCGCGCCAGCGCGAGCTCCGACTCATGCGCCAACGGCGCGAGCGAGGCGGAGTGCGCGGCCTGCACGTCCTCGGGCAACGCGCGCCGTAAGACCGAAACGATCCGGGCATGGCCGTACTGGACGTAGTAGACGGGATTCTCACTCTCTTTTTCGACCGCCAGTTTTAAATCGAAGGAAAGGTGCGACTCCACCGCGGGCATGATGAAGAAGAAACGCGCCGCATCGACGCCGACTTCGTCGAGGATATCGTCGAGCGCGACGATCTCTCCGGCGCGTTTGCTCATCGCAATCTGCTCGTTGCCGCGCACGAGTGCGACCTGCTGCACGATCGCAACCTCCAGCCGTCCGGGGTAGCCGAGCGCGGACGAGATGCCCTTGAGGCGCTCGATGTAACCGTGATGATCCGGACCCAGAATGTCGACCACGAGGTCGCTGCTCTTGAGTTTCTGATAATGGTAGGCCACGTCCATGCAAAAGTAGGTTGGTCGCCCATCGCTGCGCAGGAGCACGCGGTCCTTGTCGTCACCGAACTGCATTGCGCGAAAGAAGAGCGCGCCGTCTTGCTCGTAGGTGAGCCCGAGTTCGCGCAAGTGCTCGACGCCTTCGCGGACCTTTCCGCTTTCGTGGAGCTCTGCTTCGCTTTGCCAGCGATCGTATGGGACGCCGAAGCGCCTCGCCGTCTGTTGTTGCTGCGCGACCAAGGCGTCGCGGCCGAACCTTGAAAAGTACGGCAGCCACTCCGACTCCGCCGCGCCGACCCATCGGTCGCCATCGCGCTGCGCAATCTCCCGGGCGATCGGAATCAAATACTCGCCCGGATAACCCTCCTCTGGGAATGGATGGCCGGGTCCGAAAAGCTCCCGATAGCGCGCGTAGAGGGAACGTCCGAGCGCCTCGAGCTGTCCCCCGGCGTCGTTGATGATCCACTCGACCGCGACGTCGTAGCCGCGAAAGCGCATCGCGTTGGCGAGCGTCGCGCCGATCGACATCGAGCGGCCCTGTACGACCACGAGGGGTCCCGTCGGATTTGCGCTGCCGAACTCGAGTGAGATGCGTACGCCGTTACGCGGCGCTTCGCCGTAACGATCTCCTTCGCGAAGAATCCGCGCGACGACGGCTTGCCAAACGCCGGGTGCGAGCCGCACGTTGATGAAACCCGCAACGGCGTCGATGCGGCTAAAGATGCGCTCCAGTTCCGGCGCTCGGCGCGCGAGATCGGCGACGAGATCCGCCGCTACTTCTTGCGGCGAGCGGCCCGCGATCTTCGCCAGCGCAAACGCGAGATTCGTCGAAAAGTCACCGAACTCGGGCCGCCGCGGCGCCTCGAACGCGACCGGCGGCGCGGGCAATGAATACTTCTGCGCGACGGCATCCGCTGCCGCGTCCGTAAACGCGCGCAGCGCATCCTCGAGCGGCGGCGCAGCCTCGCTGATGCGGCTCATGCGCCATAATCTTCGCCGTCCAATGGAGCTTCGACCCGCGCATACGTCGAAGCGCCGCGCGATTCGATCGCGCCGTCGAGCTCGAGCACCGTCAGCGCCGCGAGTACGGACGACGCAGGGACGCCGCTTGCCGCGACGAGATCGTCGAACTCCGTGGCGCCCCGATCGAGCGCCGCGAGCAACGCTCGCGAGATTGGGTCGCGCGGCACGGCCGCCGCACGGCGTGGTGGAAGCGTCAGCCGCCCGAGCGATTCGAGAACGTCCTGCGGTGACCGCGCGAGCGTTGCGCCGTCGCGGATGAGCGCGAGACAGCCCGCAACGTGTTTGCGGTCGACATCGCCCGGCACGGCGAGCACGGGCACCCGGCCCGCGGCCCACCCTGCGGTATTCAAGGCGCCGCTCCGAGCCGGCGCCTCGATGACGAGCACGGCGTCAGCAAGCGCGGCGACCACCCCATTGCGGGCGAGGAATTGCGACGGATACGCTTCCTGATCGGGCGGGTATGGCGAGAGCACTGCGCCGCCGCCGGCAAGCATGCGCTCGGCGAGACCTCGATTGCGGGCCGGGAAGAAGTGCCTGTGGCCGCACCCCAGGACGCCGATCGTCGGCGCTCCAGCACGCAGCGCACCCTCGTGGGCCGCCCCGTCGACCCCAAGAGCAAGTCCGGAGATGACGCAGCATCCCGCCCGGCCGAGATCAGCGGCAAATTGGTGGGCGAGGCGCCGGCCGTAGGGCGTGGCAGCCCGAGTTCCGACGATCGCGACGCAGGGCCGCCCCAGTCCCGTTAAATCGCCGCAGCACCACAGGCCGGCAGCGGCAGCATCGAAGCCCCGTCCGGCCCGGGCGGCCTCGATTTGCGCTCGCGTCCGGTAGGCCGGCTCCAACATCTGCCGTCCATCACGCCGTCCTTACGGGAACGCTAGGCGCAAGGCGGGGGGAATCGGGAGCGCCCGACGGAATAGCCTGGCCGCACGGAGGTACCCGAGTTGGCAGCAGAAGCGTATTGTGTCAAGTGCAAGGCGAAGCGCGAAATTAAAGACGCCGTCCAAATCACCATGAAGAACGGTCGTCCCGCGGTGGAAGGCAAGTGCCCCGTCTGCGGTACCAAGATGTTCAAGATCGGCGCCGCCTAAGAGCGCTCGCTCTCCTATGGCACAGGGTCCCAACGCCTACAACGCGTTGGGACTTTTTTTGCCTTACCTACGCATAGTGACGTATAATACGTGCACCCACAAGATATGCCGTGGGGGAGAGACTTACCGCTGACTTGTCCGACCTGTCGCAAGAGCGAGACGCGAGTTGTCGACTCGCGCGACGACGAGACCGTCGTTCGCCGCCGGCGCGAGTGTTTAGACCCGCGCTGCAAGCATCGCTTTACGACCTACGAGCGGATGGAAGTTCCACGCCTCTTTGTCGTTAAGAAGGATGGCCGGCGCGAGCAGTACAGCCGCGAAAAGATCTTGGCCGGGCTGCGCAAGGCGTGCGAAAAGCGACCGATCTCCGAAGGACGAATGGAAGCGGTGGCTGCCGATCTGGAACGCGAGCTCTTTGCGCGAGGTGAAAGCGAGGTAGCGTCGGCCCTCGTGGGTGAGAAGCTCATGGAGGCCCTGCGTAAGCTCGATCCGGTCGCATACATTCGTTTCGCGAGCGTCTATCGCTCGTTTCACGACATTGAAAGCTTCCGCGAAGAGCTGGCTCAGCTCTGATGGAGAGCGTGCGTGTCGCGCTCCAGCGTCTGCCGCAAGGCGAGGGGCTACCGATTCCTGGATACATGAGCGAGCACGCGGCGGGCGCGGACATCAGGGCGGCAGTTCGCGAGCAGCTCACTCTTCTGCCAGGAGCGCGCGCCCTCGTTCCGACGGGTTTCTCGATCGCGTTGCCGCCCGGTTACGAAGCGCAAGTCCGTCCGCGTAGCGGCCTCGCCATTCGCTGCGGCGTGACCTGTCTCAACGCCCCCGGCACCATCGACGCGGATTATCGCGGCGAGGTCCATGTGGTGCTCGCGAACTTTGGAACCGAGCCCTTCGTCATTCGGCGCGGCGATCGCATCGCGCAAATGGTCGTCGCCCCCGTTGCGCGCGCGTCGTTCGAGCTGGTCGAGGAACTGCCGCCGACCGTGCGCGGTGACGGCGGCTTCGGTTCGACGGGCGTTTCTGCGTGAACGTCTACATCGTCGGCAAGGGGGCGGTTGGGACGTACTTGGGAGATCTGCTTCGCGCCGTGGGCGTCGACGTGAAGTACGCGCCGCGCGTCTTAGAAGAGGTCACGCCGTACGATGCCGACGTCGCACTTGTCGCTACGAAGGCCTACGATACCGAGGGCGCAATCGAAACGCTGCGCAAGGCAGTTCCGTTCCCGGAGAAATGCGTCTTTGTCTCGCCGCAAAACGGCGTAGGCAACGAAGAGCGGCTGGCAGCGGCCTTCGGCGTCGATAACGTCGTTGCAGCAGCGTTGACGACTCCGGTCGACCGTGACCGTGACGGCAATGCCCGGCCCGCAAAGGAAGGCGGCTTAGCGCTCGCGCCGATCGGCGCGAACGCCTACAACTGGCTCGCGGCCACCTTTGCGGGCACCGGCCTGACGGTGAAGGTAGTCGAAGATTGGCGCGCCCTGAAGTGGAGCAAATTGGCTCTCAACGTCGTGGCGAATGCGAGCTGCGCGATCCTCAACGTCTTGCCGAACCGGTTCGTGCATTTCGATAAAATTTTTACGCTCGAGATTCGCATGATCCGCGAAGTTCGCGCGGTAATGCAAGCGCTGCGAATCGAACCGATCGACCTGCCGCGCTATCCGGTGCGAGCGCTGTTTGGGGTTGCGGGCTTGCCTAGTCCGCTCTCGCGCACCCTTCTGGCGCATAGTATCGCCGGTGCCCGCGGAACGAAACCGCCCTCGCTGCTGCTCGATCTGCGTCACGCCAAACCGCAAACCGAGGTCGACGTTCTTAACGGCGCAGTAGCGGCCGCAGGGCTCGAACTGGGCGTGCCGACTCCCGTTAACGCCGTCTACACCCGGGTGCTCAACGACATCGCGCACACTCCGCCCCTTTGGGCGAAGTATCGAGAGCATCCCGGCCGGCTGGAGGCCGAAGTGGAGGCTGAGGTGAAACGCGCGAAAATGCTGGCACGCTAATGGCACGCTACTAGACCGGCGGACGAGATGCGCGATCCGAACGTACCAGAATCGCTTGAAGGCTGGTGGATTCTCCACCGCATCTTCGCATTTAACCGGCGAGGATGGGATGCGCTGCCGCAGAAGCGACGCGACAAGTACGCGGGGCACGCCGCCGATCTCGTCGACCACCTCAAAGGCAACGACGACGGCGACGTCGGCCTGACGCAGATCGTCGGCCATAAGGGCGATCTCATGCTCACTCACTACGCGCGTAGCTTCGACGGGCTTGCCTACGCGCAGACGCTGGTCGACAAGCTCGAGTTGCGCGAGTTTCTCGTTCCGCATGGATCCTACGTGTCGGTGTTGGAGCTCGGCTTATACGACGCGACCGGAAAGATCCACGCCGAGCTGAGCCAGCGCGGCCTGGCACCACAATCCCCGGAATGGATCGCAGCTTTCGACGAACTCGTGCGCAAGCAGGCCGAGAATCCCCATATCGGCCCACGGTTGTGGGCGAAGATTCCGTCGCGGCGCTATCAGTGCTTCTATCCCATGAGTAAGCGTCGTGGCGAAGTGCAGAACTGGTACATTCTCGGTTTCGAAGCGCGATTGAAGATGATGAGCGCGCACGGCGTCGTCGGGCGTTCCTATCACAGCCGCGTGACGCAAGTGATCTCGGGATCGATTGGATTCGACGATTTCGAGTGGGGCGTCGATCTTTACGCCGACGACCCGCTGGTCTTCAAGAAGCTGATCTACGAGATGCGTTTTGACGAGGCGAGCGCCCGTTACGGCGAGTTCGGATCGTTCTGGGCGGGCCTGCAGTTTTCGCCTCGCGAGTTAAGCGCCTTTCTCGACGGAGATGCCATTCCGCAGCTCGACGCCGAACGTCAGTAAACGCGGCATCGTCAAGGCGCAGCGACGGTATACGGTCCGTTTCCCAACGGAATCGGTCGGCCTACTCGTCCGGTCTCGACATCGATGAGAACCGCGGCGTTGTCGCGATGGGAGACGACGATCGCGGTTCGGCCGTTCGACGTTATCGCGACGCCGTACGGAGCTCCGCCCACTTCGATCGGCGTGCCGGCAGTGCCACGTTGGAGGTCGATTCGCGCAATCGTAGAGTTCGCGTAGTTGGTTACGTAGGCGATGCGGCCATCTGGCGCAATGGCGATTCCCATCGGGTAGACACCGACCGGAATCGAAGGCAACGCGAGCCCGGTATCGGCGAGATCGACGGGGACGACGTCGTTAGCGGCGCTACCGACGACGTAGAGGCGTTTGCCGTCAGGCGTGATCGCTAGGCCGGCGGGTCGCGCGCCGACCGTGATTGGAGGTCGCGCGACCCGCGAGCGAAGATCGACCGGTGTGACCGTATTCGATCCGTTGTTGCTCACGTACAGAGCCGAGCCGTCCGGAGAAATTGCAATCGCGCGTGGGCGAGAGCCGACACGAATAGCCGTCCCAACCGTAAGCGACGCGGTATCGATTGATTCGATCGTATTGTCGTCGGCACTCGCGACCCAGAGGAGCTTACCATCCGGCGTAATGGCGATGCCGTTCGGGGACGAGCCGACCTTAACGGTGGCAATCGCGCGCTGCGCGATGGTGTCGACGACGGAAATCGAGCTTCCACCGAGGTTTGCGACGTAGAGCCGCGTGCCGTCGGAGCTCAGCACGGCGTCGCGCGGTTCTTCACCTACTCGGATCTCCGGACCGGTCGCGCCACTCGAAAGGTCGATCGGCGTGATGGTATTGCCGAAGCGGTTCTCGGCGTATGCAAGCAGCGGCCCCTGCCTGCCATTGCTCACGCGCACGCTCACGATGAGGTGCGCCAGGAGCGCACCATTCGCAGCGACGGCGTCGATGCGTGCGTCGTAATATCCGGCTCGCAGCGATGCGTCGGCCGAGATGTGCTCGACGACGGTTTCCGTCGCACCTGGGTCCACGGTCACCCTGCCGCGATTCGCATCGGCGCGAAAACCATCGGGAAGCGCGGCATGCCACGTCACGTCGGCCCTGCTCTTGCCGGCGCGATTGGAGATCTCGAATCGAAGCGCTGTGGTCCCGCCGGCGGCAATGCGAACGTCCGCGCCGGCCGAATTGAGGACGGCAGCGGTCGCGGGCGGGAACGAAAGCGGCGTCATCGCGTATGATGGGGGCGCCGAATTCAAACTGCTGCCCCATTGCTCGTTGGAGTTCGCGCCGACCGCAATGTCGAGGCGCAACCTGCCGCGCATCGGGAGCGACACCCAAGCATTGTTGCTCGCGCGGCCGTCGACGCGCACTGAAGCGATGTACGGAGCCTCGAGGCTTTGCGGCGCCGTAATCGCGATCGTCGGCCCATTGGGTGAGCGCAGCGTCACCGAGGAAAAGAGCGGAGCTCCAACGTCGAGATAGCGCGCGGCGGGATTTTGCGGATAGAGGCCCATCGCGCACCAGACGTACCAGGCGCTCATCGTGCCCAAATCGTCGTTACCCGGAAGCCCCTGCGGCGTGTCGCCGTACAGCGTTGTGAGCGCTTGACGAACGATTTCTTGCGCGCGCCACGGTTCGCCGGCCGAAAGATAGACCCACGGCGCGCCGAGGCTCGGTTCGTTGCCGAGCCACGCGTAGGGCTTATCCTCTCCGGCATCGAGTTGCGCGAAGAACGCATCGAGTTTTGCGATTGCGACGGTCGGGCCGCCCATTGCCACAATCAAATCGCGTAAATCCTGCGGCACCATCCAGGTATACTGCGCAGCGTTCCCTTCTTGAAAACCGCTTTGCCCGTTTGCGGTTATCCGCGCCTGCTCGAACGCGCCGTCGGCGTCGCGCGGCGCGATCCAGCCCGTCGCGCCGTCGAAGAGCGTCATCCAATTCGCCGAACGGCGCATGAATGCGAGATACGTCCGCGTGTCGCGAAGCGCGTACGCAAAGTGCGCGATCGAAAAGTCGTCGAGAGCGTACTCGAGTGTCTCCGAGGCGCCGTTTGGCTCGGGCGAAACCGAGGTCGTGTGCGAGTTGACGACGTACCCTCGGCGCAGGTAGTCGTCGTTAAGTTCCCACCGCTCGATATACCAACCCTGCGCGGGCGGAGGCGCGGTTGTCGAAGCGCCCTTGATCATCGCAACGAGAGCGGCACGCGTGTCGAAATCGCGCGCGCCGAAAGCGTAAGCGCCGGCGATGACCGGATCGACCGAGTCGCCTCCCATCACGCTCGTTGGTCCGTTGACCAGCGCCCAGCGCGGAAGCCAGCCCTCCTGATGCGCGGCGTCGACGAGTGACTGCATCATATCGCTGGTTTCGCCCGGCGCGAGCAGAGCGAGCAACGGGACTTCGGTGCGATAGATGTCCCAGTCGGAGTAGTTCGCGTATTCGTGGTGTCCGGGTCGAACGCGATGGATTTTGCCGTCGAATCCGGTGTAGAGCCCCGTGACGTCGTCTATCAGGTTAGGGTGAAGGAGCGTGTGATAGAGCGCCGTGTAGAACGTTCGCCGCTCCTGCGAGGTTCCGCCGGAGATCGCGATGCGCCCCAGCATCGCATTCCAAAGATCGGTCGCGCGGTTGCGAACGGCGGTCACGTCCCAGCCGTGTCCTTCTGCATCGAGATTTGCACGCGCTCCCGCCAATCCGACAAACGATAAACCTACTTTAACGATGATTTGTGAACGGTGCATTGCATCGAACGTGACCCACGCGCCGCTCGCCGGACTTTGGGCAGCCTCGGAGCCGAGCGACGTTTGCGCGCCCGTCCAGGTGCCGTATTGGCGAAACGGACGGTTGAAGCGTGCAACGAAGTAGACGGTATAGCGATCGGGCATGCCGCAGAAGAAGCCGCTCGAAGCGGAACCCGAGATTTCTTGCGGCCCGTCGATGCGAACGCGTGCATCGGTCACGCCGGCTTGGTTCGAAGCCGTGTTGAAGAGCAAGTTTGCCTGCGCGTTTGGAGGAAAGGTGAATCGCGCGATTCCGGTGCGCCCGGTAACGCTCAATTCAGTACGAATTGCGGGGCTGCCCAACGATACCGCGTACCAACCCGGCGCGCTTTCCTCGCTCGCGTGCGAAAACGGCTGGCGCGCTGCGGCCGGATCATCCGGGATCTCGCCGATGGTGGGCAAGATGCCGAAATCACCGAAAACGTTGCAGCCCGGGCCGCTCAAGTGCGTCAAGCTGAATCCAGTGATCTCGTGATCGGAATACTCGTAACCGCCGCCGGCGTTTTGCGATGGAGTGTCGGGACTCCATTGGACCATTCCAAACGGCAGGTCGGCGCCGGGAAAGGTGTCGATCGGACCGCCGGCCGGCGTGCCCGACGTTCCGACGAACGTGTCGACAAGCGAGGTTGGAGCGCTCGGCATCGCGGCCCTCGCCGATGCCGGAAGCGCAAACGTGAGGGAGCCGGCGAGAACCATAGCGGCGGTTCGCATGGCGCCTCTTTGCCCGCGTGCCGCTGTGCTGCCTTCAGCCGCTCCTGAGGTTCGACGTCATGCGGCCGCGCCGAGCCGCTCGAGACTGCGGTACTGGATTGCCTCGGCAACGTGCTCCACACGAATGCCTTCATCGCCGTTCAAGTCGGCGATGGTGCGCGCGACACGCGCGATCCGGTCGAGCGCCCGCGCTGAAAACTGGCGCTTGGTGCTGGCGTGCGCCAGCAATCGCATTGCGGACTCGTCGAGTGCGCAATAGCGCCGCATCGCGTTTCCGGGAATTTCCGCGTTGCAGCCAAGGGCCGTGCCGCCAAATCGAGCGCGCTGACGTTTGCGAGCAGCAACGACCCGCTCACGGATTTGCACCGAACGCTCCGCGCCGTCGTATCGCACCATGTCGTCAAACGGAACCCGCGCGATCTCGATCTGAAGGTCGATTCGGTCGAGCAGTGGTCCGGAAAGTTTGCTCACGTATTTTGCAACGACCGCATCGTCACACCGGCATTCTGCGCCACGCGTGCCGCGATACCCGCACGGGCACGGATTCATCGACGCGACGAGTTGGAAGCGCGCCGGATACGTGAAGGTTCCCGCCGCTCGCGCGATGGTTACGGTCCCTTCTTCGAGGGGCTGGCGCATGACTTCGATCGCACTGCGCGTGAACTCCGGGAACTCGTCGAGAAAGAGTACGCCGTGATGGGCGAGCGATATCTCTCCGGGTTTGACGAGCGCTCCGCCGCCGACGAGCGCGGTCTGACTGATCGTGTGGTGCGGAAAGCGAAATGGCCGCGCTCGCACGATGTCGGCACGCCCGACGAGCAATCCGGCGACGCTATAAATCTTCGTTACCTCGAGCGCTTCTTGGAGCGACATGGGAGGAAGAATCGACGGCAGCCGGCGCGCCAGCATCGTTTTGCCGCAACCCGGCGGCCCGACGAGCAGAAGATTGTGACCACCCGCCGCCGCGATCTCCAATGCGCGCTTTGCGGCGAGCTGGCCCCGCACGTCGGCCAGATCTCCGTGCACCGATTCGTCGACGAGATCGAGCGCCGGCACCGCCGTGCGGCGCCGCCATTTCGACCCGTGTCCTGCGAGAACCGCGACCGCAGATTGGAGCGAATCGACGGCGTAGAGCTCGGCGCCGGCGACGAGCGCCGCTTCGTCGGCGTTGAGCGCGGGGACGATCAACTTCGTAAATCCGGCATTGCGCGCGCCGAGGACCATGGGAAGTATTCCGCTGACCGGTTGAAGCTTGCCGTCAAGTGAGAGCTCGCCAAGCGCGATGAATTCGTGCAGCACGCTTCGCTCGACTTGCTCGTCGATTCCAATGAGCGCCAGCGCGATCGCGAGATCGAAGGCGGGCCCCGCTTTACGAACGTCGGCAGGAGAGAGATTCACCAAAAGGCGACCCGCGGGATAGGAGAAGCCTGAGTTGAGGATCGCGGCGCGGACGCGCTCCCGTGCTTCGCCCAACGCCCGGTCCGGAAGTCCGATGATGGCAAAGGCGGGCGTGCCCGCGGCACTGTCGGCTTCGACGCGCACGACGTAGCCCTCGATGCCGAGCATCGCAGCGGAAAAGGCGAGCGAGAGCATTACTGCGCTCCTCTGCGCCTCAAAAGAAGGATGTCTAGGGGTCTGCGTTCCGGCCAAGAATCACGGCGACAATGAACGCTGCGAGCGCTGCAATGCTGAGCGCCTTAGCCGAAACGGGAACGCTTGTTGTCATTCTGGCAAGCGTCGTTGCCGCGCTCGTCCAGTTGCGGCATATTCGGGCCGGGAATCAGTTGCAAGCACTGCTTGCGCTCGAGCACGATTTTCGTGCCCCCGAACTTCAGGCCGCGCTAACGTACGTTCAAGAAGAGCTCCCGCGGCGATTGGAGGATCCGGCGTACCGCCTCGAGCTGGAGCGGATCGGCTTCCTCGATCCCGCGGCGCATCCGGAGATGATCGCCTGCAATTGGCTCAATGAAATGGGGACGCTCGTCAAGCGCGGCCTCGTTTCCGAAGATACGTTCATGGATCTGTTCGCGCGCTTGATCGCGCATTGTTGGCGGCAGGTCTCTCCGGCCGTCGCGATCATGCGCCGCACCCGCGGCGAAGGTCAGTATCACGACTTCGAATACCTGGCGCTTCGGGCGGCGGCGTGGCTAAAGAGCAACCCTGAGGGGACGTTCCCTCGCGCGTTTTCGCGAGCTCCGCTTCCCGATCGTTGGCGCGAGGCCGATCGCCAAGAACCCGCCCGAAGCTAAGGATGCCCCTCGTTTGCCCTGCCGGGTGCGCCTAACCAAGCGGGTTCTCCACAGATTGCACAAGATAATGTCACAGGCTGTGGACAGCAATCAAACAGGCGCGATCGTTGCCGGCGCCCAAACCACGGCAGCTATGCCGGCATTTTCGAAGGAGAATGGCTTGAAAAGAGCGCTCGCTCCCGTTGCTTTGGTGCTGGTTGCGCTCGCGGCATGCTCGCATGCGACATCGCAATCTCGTGCCTCAGCGTCTCCCGGTATACAGGGGGGGCGTAAGACGATCGGGGTATCGATTCAAAATCGAGAGGCGCAGTTCTACCAGGACATGGAGTCAGGGATGCGCAGCGAGGCGGCAAAGTACGGTTACGGGCTCGTCGTCGTGGATGCGAGCCGCGACAACGCCAAACAGCAGAGCCAAGTCGAAGATTTCATTTCGAAGCGTGCCGACGCGATCGTGCTTACGCCCTACGATTCGCAGGCGATCGGAAGCGCGATCGCCGAGGCGAATGCTGCCGGAATCCCGGTCTTTACGGCCGACATCGCGAGCACGAGCCGACAGGGGCACGTCGTCGCGCATATCGCCAGCGATAACGTCCAGGGCGGCTTCCAGGCTGGAAAGCTGATTTGTGCGGCCACCGGTAAGAGCGGCAGCATTGCGATTATCGACGAACCGGAAGTCACGAGCGTTCAAGACCGCGTCAGAGGGTTCAAAGAAGCGCTCGCGCAGCTCTGCCCAAACGTAACCGTCGTTGCCGATGTCGACTCCGGCGGGACTCGCGATAAAGCGAGCAGCGATACCGGAGATATCCTACAGGCGCACCGGGATCTCAAGGGCATCTTCGGAATCAACGACGACTCCGCACTCGGCGCGTTGGCGGCCGTGAAAGCCGCCGGACTCACGGGCAAGATTGCAATCGTCGGCTACGACGCGACGCCGGAAGCCCGCCAAGCAATTGCGAGCGGGCAGATGTACGGCGACGCCATTCAGTATCCCGCCAAAATCGGATCGACGACCATCGATGTCATCCACGATTATTTTGCCGGCAAGACGCCGCCGCCGCTGGTGAAGATCGGCGTCGGTACCTTCACGCGCGCCGGCGTTCCACCGTCGCCGTAACGCGTGCCTCCACTCCTCGAGATGCGCGGCATCGGGAAGAGCTTTCCCGGCGTGCGCGCGCTCTCGGACGTTTCGCTAACGCTGGGCTCGGGGGAAGTGCTGGTGCTCGTTGGCGAGAACGGCGCCGGGAAGTCGACGCTTATGAAAATTCTCGCCGGCGCGCTGCAAGCGGATGAGGGCGAGATTTTGATCGACGGTACGCGCGTGCGCATCGACACCCCGCAGGAGGCGCAGCGTCTCGGCATCGGGATGATCTATCAAGAGTTCACGCTCGTGCCGCAGTTGACCGTTCCGGCAAACATTAGCCTTGGTACCGAGCCGACGCGCGCGGGACTCATCGACGCGCGCGCGATTCGAGCGCGCGCGCATCGTGTATTGGATGAACTGGGATTGGAGCTGCCCTTCGACGTTCCGGTTTCGCGACTCTCAGTCGGCCAACAACAGCTCGTCGAAATCGCGAAAGCGTTGGCAAAGTCCGCGCGGATCATCGTGATGGACGAGCCGACGGCTGCGCTCTCCGACCGCGAGATCGAGCGCCTTTTTACGATCGTTCGCAGGCTTCGAGCGGCCGGCGCGGGCGTCATCTACATCTCGCACCGAATGGAAGAGCTTTCCCGCATTGCCGACCGTGTGACCGTGATGCGCGACGGCAAGGTCGTCACGACGCGCGATGCAGGCGACTTTCCGTTCGACGAGATCATCCACGCGATGGTCGGGCGCCAACTCGCCGCTCATTTTCCCGAGCTTCCCGAGCCGCCAAAGGATGCGCCCAATCGTTTGGAGGTTCGCGATCTAGCGCGCGACGGCACCGTTAATGGCGTGAGTTTCTCGGTGCGGGCGGGTGAGATCGTCGGGCTCGCGGGATTGATCGGCGCCGGAAGGACCGAGATCGTGCGAGCGATAGCGGGCGCCGACGTACCCGAACGCGGCGAGGTTCGGGTCGATGGCGGTGCGGTGCGCACGGGGCGAGTCGCTGTGGCGATCGCGGCCGGAATCGCATTCATTACCGAAGATCGCAAAGCGCAGGGGTTGGTTCTTGGAATGACGGTGCGGGAGAACGTCACGCTCGCGCATCTCGCGGAGTTTGTCGATCGTGATTTGCTGATCGACGTGGCTCGCGAGCGCGCCGCGACCCTCCGAATGATGGAGGAGCTGCAGATCAAAGCTCCGGGGACCGAGCAGCTCGCGCGCAACCTTTCGGGCGGCACGCAGCAGAAGGTCGTGCTCGCAAAATGGCTCCTGGGAAACGCGCGCGTCTTTCTTTTCGACGAGCCGACCCGGGGAATCGACGTCGGCGCGAAAACCGAAATCTATAGGCTCATGCTGGAGCTGGCGGCGCGCGGTGCGGCGATCGTCATGGTCTCGAGCGATCTGCCGGAGGTGCTCGGGATGTCGCACCGCGTTCTCGTGGTGCGCGCAGGAAGAATTGCGGCGCAGTTCACGCGCGCAAATGCAACGCCGGACCGGGTCATCGCGATCGCAACCGGCGCGGCAGCATGAGGGAGCGCGACCGGCTGGCATACTGGCTACGCCTCGCCGGGGCCGCAGCCTTTCTCGTTGTGCTCGTAGCAATCGTAGACGCTGCGTCGCGGGGCTCGTTTTTGGAGCCGAGCAACATCGTTCGCGTTCTCCGGCAGATCACGTACAACTGCATCCTCGGGGTCGGTCAAACATTCGTCATCATCACTGGTGGAATAGACCTCTCGGTCGGATCGCTCGTCGCCTTGACGGGCGTCGTCGCCGCGCTCTTCGCCAATACCGTTCACTTGAGCGGCTTTCCACTGATCGCCGCAACGCTGCTCGTTGCGATCGCCGTCGGCTGCGCTGCCGGCTGGGTGAACGCGCTGCCGGTCGTCAAGCTCAATCTGCCGCCATTCATCACCACCCTGGCGATGCTCGAGATGGCCGTCGGCGCCGCATTCATTCTTTCGCACGGCCGTCCGGTCGCGGTGCAGAGCGTCGACTTTCAAAACACCGGAATTGGCTCGTTCCTCGGTGGCGTCACGGCAGCGCTGCATCTTCCGAACGTCCCGGTACCCGTGATTTGGATGCTCGTCGTGATCGTCGCCGCCTCCGTGCTTTTGACGCGCACGCGTTTCGGGCGATACGTTTTCGCAATCGGCGGGAACGAAGAGGCGGCCCGCCTCGCCGGCATCAACGTCGCTGGAGTCAAGACATCGGTCTACATGATCAGCGGCGGCTGCGCTGCCATCGTGGGTTTCCTGTACATGGCGCTTTTTTCATCGGGTTCCCCGCAGACGGGAACCGGCGATGAGCTGCTCGAGTCGATCGCGGCGGTCGTGGTCGGCGGAACGAGCTTGATGGGCGGTCGCGGCAGCGTTGTCGGAACCTTCTTCGGCGCGCTGCTCATCGGCGTGCTCTACAACGCGATGAACCTGCTCAACGTCGATTCCTATCTGCAAAAAGTGCTGCTTGGCGCCGTCATCTTGCTCGCCGTCGTCCTCGACGAACTCCGCAAACGCTACTTCTTGTCATCCTGAGCCTGTCAAAGGATGACCCGCCTCCTACCATGAGCCGCTCCGTCTGTGAATGGCGCTCGCGTCGGAAACCGCTCGCGGCACGTAGGCCCGCGACGGAGCCGGCGACTTTAGAATGGGAAGTCGGACTGCGTCAGGCCGACGTTGGTCTTAAGATCGGTGACGTTTTCGTCGAGTACGACCTGCGAACCCGAGTACATGATCTGCCGGATCGGCCAGTGCGTCTCTTTGGAAAGATAGAGGATCTCTTCGGTCACGTCGGCATTCGCCGTCGGGTCGGCGACTTTGAGGTCGAGCCGGTCGGTTGGAACGCCGCCGATCTTTCCACCGTCAGTTTGCGTCAACTTCCCCGCAATCGTCGCGTAGTTTTCAACGATGCGCTGCAGCAAGCCATCGGGAATCGTGACGCCGCGCAGTGATACGGCGCGGTGATCGTTGATGTCGACCTTCAGATGGATGCCGGAGAGGATACCGCCTTGATGGCCGCTGATCTGGTCCGTGCCGACCCAGACTCCACCCGAACCTTTGCCGTCGCCGTCGAGAATTAACGTTTTGGCGTAGTGGGGTTTCATGAAGGAGTACTGGTAGACGCGATCCTGCGTTGCCGTACCCTTGGCCTCGTGCACGTGAAGGACGCACGTATAATCGTTGACGACGGCAAACACTTGCTCGAACGCCGTAACCGCCGGCGCCGTGTTTGCGGCGCAAAGCGCGGCCCCCGGCCAAAGCGCGAGCGTTAGGCTCGCTGCAAAAGTGCTGCAGATCCGAAATGAACGACTAAAGTTCACAAACGCTCCCTCGATGTCAAACCGGCTGCGAGCTCGACTGTACGCTCTCGTCGATGAGTAGCGTGCCGTGTTTGCCTTCGACGCCGATGAGGACATCGCATTTTGCGTCGGCCGCGATCTCCTCGATCGTGCGGCTTAGGGGCGCGCCGCTGTATTTTCCTTCGCGGAACGAACCCAAGATGATGAGGTTCGCTTTCTCACGTTTAGCGACGTCGAGCACCGCTTGTTTGGTCGAGCGCGCTTTGAGCGTTTCGGTTCGAATCGTGACATTATTCGCGTTCGCTATTGCTTCGGCCGCACCGAGCGAATTGAGCGCCGCGCGCTCCTCCAGTTCCATCTCCGCATCGGGCGGCAGCGTGTACGGGACTTCGATGACGTACAGAGCGAGCAGTTCGGAGCGTTCGCCGCGCGCGAGTTTCACGGCGAGCGCCAGCATGTGCGCGGAGTCGATCTCGGGTGAGAAAGCTACGATCAAGCTTCCGACCAAACCCTTGAGTTCGCTCTCGGCTTGTGCCGCAATGCGTTGCACGTACGAATCTGGCGGGTGAAGCATCCACCACAACGTCGCTCCTACCGTGCTCGCGATGAAGAGCGCGACGAACGCGCCCGCGAGCGTCACGTGGACCTCGCTCGACGGCGAGATCACGTCGTTCCTCGCAGGCGAAAAATCAGCGATAACCGATGCGCGCCGAGCGCAATCATTGCTGCGCCGAGCACCACGCCGGGCAGTATGGCCAAGCCCGAGCGTATCGTTTCGAGCATGCGCACGATAATGACGACTCCGAGGACGATCATCGCAACGGCCAGCAACCCTCGCACGAGCAGCATGGCTATTGCCGTCGCTCCGCGTGCATCGCGTTGCTGGCTTTGACGTTGGCGATGTACTCGTCCATCAGCTCGAGCTCGCCGGCGCGCCGGAGAATGTCGACCTGGGCGTGACGCCAGTCGTGCGGCTGCGAGCGCAGGAGCGGAAGCCGCCGATGCCTGCGATAGACGAGATAGACGATGAGGCCGAGCAGCAGCCAGCTCGGTCCGAAGATCCGGCCGAGCTCGTGCGTACGCAGCGTAAACATCAGGATTGAGAAAATTCCGATGAAACCGAGCACGGCGACCACCGGAAACTCAACGCGTTCGCCGCGAAACCACATCGGCATGTTCAGGGGGATCTTAAACTTCCGCGGACTCAGCGGATCGGTCAGGCGCAGCGCGATCAAGCCTAGGAAGACGAACGAATAGCTCGTCGCCGCACCAAAGGCGTAGAGGTCGGCGAGAAATTCGAGACCGTTTTCACCATGGAAGAAGCGCGTGTAGAGAGACGAAACCGACGGAAAAAGTGCGGGCGCGGCAGCGAAAATGAGCTCCACGATGGCGATCGTCGAGAAGAAGACGATCGAGATCGCCGGCGTGCGGAAGGTCCTGTGCACGCGCTGAAAGATCGAGGGCAGCAGATTGCTGCTGCTCATCGCGTAGGCGATTCGGGAGCTTCCGAAAACGCCCGAGTTGGATGAAATCAAGAGCAGTACCGCGCCGAGAACGGGAACGTAAAGGGCGGCGAAGGCGCCATAATAGGGCACCTGCTCGGCCAATAGCGCGACGGCCTTACCTTGGTTGTCGGCGTTGTGGGGAAAATTTGCCAGAACTGCACCGGGTGGCCGGCGGCATCGAGGATCGGATGCCACGGGTGCAAGCCGAGCGCGAGGTTCGAATAGGCGAGCGCAAAGATCAGGATCGTCAGAATCAGAGCCACCGACGTGCGGGGGATGACGGAGGCGGGCCGCCGGGTTTCCTGTGCGGCTTGCGAGATCGATTCGAGCCCGACGAACGAAACGATCGCAAGCGAAGTCCCGAGCATGAGCTGGTAGGGCGACGGCCAGTTGAACTGCATCGCATGAATCAGGAGATGCGGCCGAAATGCGAACAGAAAACCGAAGCAGAGGATGAACGTCTCGCTGATGACGTCGAGTGCCGAAACGACTCCATTGAATGCCGTGCTCTCACGAACGCCGACCACGTTGAGGAGACAGAGTCCGACGACGAGCCCGAGCACTACCAGAAAGTGAAGCCACGGATGAATTGAGTTGACGAGCGCCGGCATCAGCTGGCTCGTGTAATCGACCGAGCTCCAGGCGAAGAGCGTGACGTCGATCGTGAAATCGAGCAGCACGGCCCACCCCGCGATGAAACCGAAGATGTCGCCGAGTCCTCGCATGACGAAGTATTGGCCGCCGCCGGCGACGGGATACGTGGCCGCCAGCTCGGTATAGGCGAGCCCGATGCAGACGTAGACGACCCCCGCAAAGAGAAACGCGACGTTTGAAGCTCCCGCTGCCCAGGCGAGCACGAGCCCCAGGCCGACGAAGATATCGGCGCCGACGTCGGAGTATCCCCACGCAAACGAACCCCACGGCGTTACGGTCCGACGAAGTTCGGGGTGCTGATTTCTTCGATCGAGTCGACAATCAGAATGCGTTTCGATGCAGGCTTAGGCGTTGACCGTCGAGCGTAACGACGTCAAATCGAATCTTGGCCGACGGCGCCACGATCTGGGCGTAATCGGCGGCGATTCGCCGAAGCGTGGCGCGCTTCCGAGCGTCGACGGCGCGTAAAGCCGATCCGAACGTTCCGGAGTCACGTCGTTTGACTTCGACGATGACCAGCGTCGGGCCGTCTAAGCACACGGCATCGATCTCTCCGCCGGGAACGCGTACGTTGCGCGCGAGGATACGATAGCCGCATGCGGCGAGAAAGCTGCTCGCGTGATCTTCTCCCTGTCGCCCCTTAGCGCTGTTATTCGGCAACGGCTTCAAAAGCTTCCAGCGAATCGAGGCCGAGCGCCAACTGCGCGTCGCGAACGCGCGCCCAATTTGCACGATGGTGGATGCTCGGTCCGTGCAGGCGCAACGCCTGCAAGTGGTGTGGCGTCGAGTAGCCTTTATGGAGCGCATAGCCGTAGCGCGAATCTTCTTTATCGAGTTCGACCATGAGGCGATCGCGATAAACTTTTGCTAAGATTGAGGCCGCCGCGACCAGCGCGCATCGCGCATCGCCGTGGATCAGGGGCTCTTGCGGCCGGTCAAACGAACGAATCCGAACCGCATCGGTGATGAGGTACTCGGGTGCGGCCGTCAGCGACGCGATCGCGCGCTCCATCGCTAGAATACTTGCCCAGTAAATGTTCAGTCGATCGATCTCGGCGACGCAGGCGCTCCCGACGGCCCACGCCGTCGCGCGCACTTTAACGATCTCCGCGATCGCGACTCGCGTTTCAGGCCGAACCTGCTTGGAGTCGTTCAAGCCCTTGATCATGAGCGGGGCAGAGGCGACGACGCAGGCGGCGACGACGGGACCGGCGAGGGGGCCGCGTCCGACCTCGTCGATGCCGCCGACGAGCGTGAACCCTCGCGCTCGCGCGGCGAATTCGAAGCGGTGCAACCGGTGCAGACGCCGTCGCTCGCGCTCGTAGGCGGTTTTAGATTTACGCTGCTTCGGGGTCATCGGGAGCCTCCAATGAGATGCGCCCAAAGACGCCGTCGTTGAACGCATGGATATAGGACTGGGCCGCGTTGTGGTAATCGATCTCCCCGCCACGTCGTACGAAACCGCGATGAGCCGCGAAGGCCGCAAGGTCTGGTACCTGCGTGCGCGGGTCTCGACTCAGAAGCCAACGGTGAAAGGCGGCCGCAACTTCTTGAGGGTCGAAGTGGTCACGTGGCACGGCGCCGCACATGGCGAGCTTCCATTGCGCGGAGGCGCTTGCAATCTTCGGCGGCAATACGCCCGGCGTGTCCATCAGCTCGACGTTGCGCGCGAGGCGAAACCACTGCGCGTGTCGGGTCACGCCGGCGCGGTCTTCGGTCTTCGCGGCCGCCCGGCGAAGCAAGCCGTTGACGATCGAGGATTTGCCGGAGTTGGGGATGCCGACGATCATCGCGCGCGAGGCTCCCGTGCCGGCCTTACGGGACGAAAGCGCGATCGCGGTGGCGACGCGGGCGACGCTGCGTTGCGACCGCCCGTCCACGGCTACGGCGTTCGCACCGTGATCCGAGAAGTAGTTCAGCCATCGCTTTGTCGTCGCGGGATCGGCCAGGTCCTGACGGTTCAACGCCACCACGCGCGTGCGCCTAGCCGCGAGCTCGTCGAGCAACGGATTTCGTCCGCCGCGCGCAATGCGTGCGTCGACCACCTCGACGACGACGTCGATCGAACGCAAGTATTCGCGAATTCGGCGCGCCGCCTTCGCCATGTGTCCGGGATACCATGCAACCTGCCGCTCCAAAATCGCTATTCCCAGATAGTCTCAAAGAGAGTCATAATCCCCCGAGCATGCGCGGCGGCCAAACGCCCGCGATGGCATGGCCGATCAGCAAATCGTCGCTCACGGGACCGAAGAAACGGGAATCTTCGCTCTCCGCGCGGTTGTCGCCGAGGACGTAGACCGCCGACCGCGGCACGACAATTTCGCCAAAACTCCGCCCGTCGCTATGGCGTACGTACGGTTCGTCGAGTTTCGATCCGTTGACGTAGACTTGCCCGCGGTCGATCCGAATGCGGTCGCCGGAGACTCCGATCACGCGCTTGATGAAGGTCGCACGCGCGTCGCCCTCGTGGCGAAAGGCGACGATGTCGCCACGCCGCGGGGCGCCGATTCGATACGCAAACGTGTTGATCAAGACGTACTCGCCGGAGCGTATGTGCGGCTCCATCGAGAGTCCCGTGACCTCCGGCAGCCGGACGAAGAAGGCCCCGACGAGCGCTGCGAGCACTGCGAGCTGCAAGACCAGGTTCGCAACCGGTCGCCATCGCGCGAAGCGGACCACGCGTTCCGACTTCGCTTACCGTGCTAGAGAATCTTGGCTTGCGAGGGAGGCCAAAAGATGAGAAAAGCGCGGCCCGTAAAACCGGCGCTTCCTCCCGCGCGTGGACCGCTTGCGAAACGTCCGGCATCCTGTGCGAAGCCCCAGATGTGCGAGTCCTCCGAATCGTCGCGATTATCGCCGAACATGATGTAGCAATGCGGAGGTATGCGATTCGGCGCGGTCCAGCCCGATGCAGGCGGAATATTGGCATCGTTGGGCTCGAGGCGTTGCCACCCGGCGCCGTAGCTCACGTAGATCCCGTAGTTGCGAACTTCCAGGCTGTACGACGGTTTTCCGGCGATGTACTTTTCTACAAGGGGCCTTCCGTTGAGGTAGACCGTGCCGCCGGTGACGCGCAGGGTGTCGCCCGGGCGGCCGATCACGCGCTTGATGAAATCGTCGGGCGTCGGAACGGGCGGGGGAAAAACGACGATGTCGCCTTCGTTGGGCGGATGGAAGCGGTACTCGAACTTATCGACGAGGAGCACGTCGTGAATTTGCAGGGTCGGTAACATCGAACCCGAGGGAATGTAATAGGTGCGCGCCACGAACGTGATGAGAATCCACGCCGCGATGCCCGCGACGATGAACGGATCCAGGAACTCGCGTGCGATGGCGGTGCTGCGGCCCGACGAGCCGGCAACGATCGGGCGCAGCGAAAGCACCGCGCGCGCGGCTCCGATCACGGCCACGATGACGAGAAGCTCGTACGGCGTCATTTCCGGTTTATCTCTCCAAGACGGTAAGGCGGCGCAGCGGAAACAGAATCACGAACGCTCTGCCGATGAAACGCGCACGTATCTTACGAACGGCCAGCGGTCCGGCGGCAAACGGGCCGCTCGTCTGCGCGAATCCCCAGACGTGCGAGTCGTCCGAATAGTTGCGGTTATCGCCGAGCACGAAGTAGAAACCCTTTGGGATTCGGTCGGGGGCCTGCCACAGCGCTCGCGAGGGCACATTCGCGGCACGCGGATCGAGCGGTTTGCCGTCGACGTAGATTCCGTACTGCCGGATCGCTAAATCGTATCGTGGAGGCTGATTCTCGTACGGCTCGCGCAGCGCTCTTCCATTTCGGTAGAGCAGTCCGTTTGAAATCGAAATAGCGTCGCCCGGGCCGCCGATGACGCGCTTGACGAAATCGTCGCCCCCGGACTCCACCGGCGGCCTGAAGACCGCGATGTCGCCGTCAGCAGGCGCGCGCAGCCGGTACGCAATTTCGTCGACGAGGAGCACGTCGCGAACCTGTAGCGTCGGAACCATGGAAACGGACGGAATGTAGAACGTTCTGATAACGAACGTGATCAAAAAGAGCGCAGCGAGCCCGGCGACGATCAGCGCGTCCACGTATCCGCGCGCGATTACCGCCGGGCGGCGCGCAAAGGGTGGAGCCGAGAGGGCGACTCGCGCGATTCCCAAGATGCAGATGAGCCCTACCAGCGCAAGCGGTGACAGTGCGGCGCTCTAGGAGCCTTTCACTTTCTTTTCCTTGATACGCGCGGCTTTACCGACCTTCTCGCTGAGGTAGTAGAGGCGGCTGCGGGAAACGACGCCGCGCTTGCCGACCTCTATCCGCTCGACGCGAGGGCTCTGTAAAAGGAAGGTCTTTTCCACGCCCACGCCGTGCGCGATCCGTCGAACGGTAATCGACTCTCCGGCTCCCCCGCCCTTACGGACGACGACGACACCCTCGAACATCTGGGTACGCTCCTTGCCGCCCTCGAGCACCTTGGAGTAGACCTTCACGGTATCACCGGCGCGGAATTGAGGGATCGTCTCTTTGAGATGCTCGCGATTGAGGACATCGATGACGTTCATAGCTTTCGTCCTAGGGGGGCGCAACGAATAGCCGGGCATAGGGCCCGGCAGAACCAACGTATCCTATCACGGGCCTTCCTCGCCCTGCAAGACACCCTCGATCAGGTCCCGGCGGCGTGCCGCCGTGCGAAGCCGTGACTGCTCCCGACGCCACAGCGCGATTCGGGCGTGATCGCCCGAGAGCAGAACCGCCGGTACGTCGACCCCGCGAAAGGTCGCCGGCCGCGTAAAACTGGGATAATCGAGCGTCCCGCCGGTAAAGGACTCGCTCGCCAACGACTCGGGGCGAACCGCGCCGGCCAAGAGGCGGACGGTCGCGTCCATGAAGACAAGCGCCGGAATCTCACCACCGGTGAGGACGAAGTCGCCGAGCGACCATTCCTCGACCGGATAGAGCTGCGGGAGGCGCTCGTCAACCCCCTCGTAGTGACCGCAGACGATGACTAAGCGATCGAGCTGCGCCCACCGCGTTGCCTCACGCTGCGTGAATGATTGACCGCTCGGGCTTGGCAGCACGATGGCTCGGCGCTCGGCGCCCGGGGCTTCCGCCGCGATCCGGTCGAGAATCCGAGCGATGGGCTCGATTCGCAAGACCATGCCGGGGCCGCCCCCAAACGGTGCTTCGTCGGCGCGTTCGCCCCCTGAAAGCTCGTCGAGCAAGTGATGGTAGCGCACCATCGCGAGACCGCTTTCGACCGCGCGGCCGACGATCGAGAGTCCGACGAATGGTGCAAAGAGCTCGGGGAAGAGCGTGACGACGTCGATCGTGAACATGGAGGGTGCGTGTTTCGCGATGAAGGCCAATTTGCTTGCGCGCTGCGTGCTCTCGAAGATCGCGACTTCACGAGGGCCGAGGCCGCATGCTCCGAGTTGCTGGCGCAAGAACCGCGCACCGGCAACGAGCGGGCCTTTCTCTTGAACAAGCGCGGCGTCGCCCGGATTGGTTTAGAACTTCGCGAGCTTGCGCGCGTCGACTTTGCGGCGGCGCTCGAGGTGCGCTCGGAGTACGCACCGGCGTTGACCAATCTGGGGAATCTGCTACTCGAGGAAGGCCAGGTCGGTGAAGCGATCGCTCGGTACGAACGTGCGATCGCCGATGACGGCGACTACGCGATCGCGTATCTCAATCTCAGTGTTGCCTATAAGCGTGCAGGCCGCTTCGCCGAAGGGGTGCGAGCATTGCGCCAGGCGCAGCGCCTCGAGCGGCGTGCTAACGCTGCGCGCTTTTGGCGGCCGGCTCGGCGGCCGTGATCTCCTCGAGGTATTCGAAGAGCTGCGGCAGGGTGATCTTCTCCAGCGCCGTACGTTCGTGAATCGTTTCTCCATCCGCGCCCTCATCACGGATGTAGCAGCGCGTTTCGACGCCATCGCCGTCGCCGCTAATGAACGAGACGGCGAAGCCTCTTCCCGGTACCTCGTCGTAGATACGCATGGTCTGCGGATTCAAAATCTCGATCGAATGCGACTGGCTCTGGGCGTCGAAGAAGAGGATCTTGAGGTGTTCGAAGTTCGTGACTTCAATCAGCCCGACGACGAAGACGTTCTTGGCGGAGAAGAACTCATGACCGCGTTTGCTGCGGCTCGAAATTTCGTAGAAGACCCGGTGCGCAACGAACCGATTGAGGATCTTTCGCAGCGTCGCCAGCGAAGCCAGCGTTTCGGTGCGATTGCCGCGTGTGTAAATAATCTTCACGGGCGGGCCCTGATGCTTGCACGGCTGCGCAGGTAAGCCCTTCCAGCCAATGTTTTCCGTGCCGGACGTCCTGGTCGTTTCGATCCTAGCGCTGTTGCTTTTCGGACCGGATCGGCTGCCGAAGGTCATGCGCCAGGCCGGACGTTTTATGCGAGAGGTCCAGCAGACCTCACAGTCGTTTATCGCGGAGATGGAGCGTGCCGCGGACGCCCACGAGCCTGCGGTGCCGCCGGCGGCACCGCCCCCGCAAGAGCTCGAAGACTCCCCTCCTAAATATTGAAGTTCTGACGGAGTTCCGTGATGCGTTGCGCCACCATGGCCCGCACTTGGGAGTTGAGGCGCTGCTTCTGCTCGTCGGGTAGCCGGCGGTAAATCATAAAGCCGGCCGCGGAAAGCAATCCACCGAGGAGCCCGACCAGCACGATTTTGCCGGCTTCGCCTGATTCGTCCTCGTCACGCGAGCGCTTCTCGCCGAAGGCGCTTTGATAGCCGTTGCCGGGGCTCGTCGAACTCGACCAGGTCTGCTCGGGGGGCGTCGTACGAAAACTCTCAGACATCGTAAATTCTCCTTCGGTCTGTCAGCTCTATCAGCTCTGTGTTACCCGGTCCGAGGCCTTGCCTCCCACCATGGGCGCAATGCGCGTGACTCTTAGGCGAACGTGCTTTGGAAAACGCCGAGCGATCTGGTCGATGGCGAGTTGGGCCGTTGTCACGATCGCTTGCACGCTCTCGAGATCGCTCTGATCTTCGCCCCAGTCGAGCTTGAGCTCACCGGGTTCTTGGCGCGCCGCAACGCCGGCACGAACGTATTGCGTGAGGCCTAGGCGCGCCGCTTGAAGAATCCCCGAGACCGCGGCGCAAACGATATCCGTTCCGTGGGCGGCAAAATCGGTGTGCCCGCGTGCCAAAATGCCGCGCCACCGATCGCGGCCGTCCCGGTAGAAGGTGACCTCGAGCATTTCCGTTAGCGCCGTTACGGCAGGGTGATCTTGGTGATCTTGACTTCGGCGTAGGGCTGGCGATGGCCGTTGAGTTTACGGACGCGTTTCTTCGGCTTATAGCGGAAGACTAAGATCTTCTTATCCTTAGCTTGCCGCACGACCGTCCCCGAGACGGTTGCGCCTTCGAGCGTTGGCGTGCCGAGTTTCACGGACTCCTCGCTTCCCGCGAGGACGACGCGGTCGAAGGTGACGTCCGAACCCACTTCCTGCGCGACCAGATCGCAACGGATAACGTCGCCTTCGGCGACTCGATATTGCTTGCCGCCCGACTCAATGATCGCGTACATAACCTCGGTACGATACCAGGGAGAGTGCGGCACAGTCAACGCTCCCACGGACCTCCTCCGGCGCTTGACACCGGCGTCAAGGCGTGTTAAAACAGAATAGTCTATGAAACAGATTACTCTGCAACAAACAATCCAAGAAACACCGTACGCGGGCCCGTGTCTGACCCGCCTTGTCTTCATCTGGGGCGGGTACGGCATCGCGATCGCCTGGCTCTGGAGGCTCACCGGCGGTGACGCGTGGTCGCAGGGCGCAGTTTGGGCGCTCGCGCTCCTGGCGGGCGTCTGGCTCTTGCTCGGAATGCGGGGGGCATGATCGTGGAACGGATCGATCCGGCGCAAGCGCGAGATCACATCGAGATGGTCGATCGAATCCTCGCGGAGTCGCATCAACGGCTCTGCGCGGGCGGCGAGTACTTCGTCATCTGGGGAATCGGGTCGGCCTACGTGACGGTTCTCTTTCAACTGGTCGATCAGAGGATCGTTACGGCCGGCGCACTGTGGTCGGTGCCAATCGTGCTCGGTGCCTGCGCCGCGTTCTCGATCGTGCGCGGCAGACTGACCCGCCGGGTGCTGCAACGCAGTTCGCTGGTGCAGCGCGAGTTCTTCAACGTCCTCTGGCTGACACTTGGGCTCGCCTTCGTAGTGGACGTTGCCGGGTTCCGGATCTTCACCGGAATTGCGGGGGCCGCTATTTGGAGCGTTGCCGAAGCAATCGTCTTACTCTACATCGGTATGCACGGGAATCGCCGCGCGCAAGTGGCCGGCCTCCTCGTCGTCGTTTCGCTCATCGTTGCAAACTTTGCCCCGCCGAGCGTCGCCGGATACGTTTTGGCCGCCGGCATGCTCGTCGGCTATGCCGGATTCGGCGCGAGCGAGCTGCTCGCTCGCGACTGAGGTTTCTGCGCGTGGATGAGCTGTTGCTCTCCAAGGTGCGGCTCGGCGTCGTCGCCGAGCTCCTCAACTTCGACTGGGTCGCCTTCTCGGAGCTCGCGCGCGCGCTCGACGTGAGCAACGGCAATCTCGGGGCGCATCTCAGCAAGCTCGTGGACGCGGGGTACGTCGAAGAAGAGAAAAGCTTTGTCAACCGGCGGCCTTTAACTCGTTACCGGCTGACGAAACGCGGCCGCGATGCCTTCGCGGCCCACGTTTCGCAGCTTCAATCGCTGCTCGAGGCGGCGACTTAGTCTTTTACGTGAAGGCGCGACCTTGAAGTAAAATCTCGAGCGAGCTCGTGCGCGGCGCGCAGGCCTTCGTCGAAGGCGCGGACCGCATTGAGCTCGCTCGCGTCTTTCGCACCGCCGACGACGCGAAACGGAACGCCCAGCGCCCGGATCGGCTCGAGCAGCGCGTCATTGCGTTCTTGGCCGGCGGCGATGACGATCGTGTCGGCTTCGATGGTGCGCTCTTGGCCGCCGGCGGTTCGCATTCGGAGGCCGCCCGGCACAATCGCATCGTACGAGACGTTTGCTAGGATCTCGACGCCGGCGGCACGTAGGGCGCGCAGAACGGCCCAGCGCGTCGTTTTACCGATGCGCTCGCCGATCGTCGAGCCGCGCCGCATGAGCGCAACCGCTTTACGGCCGCTGACGAGCAGCGCTCCGTCCGGCGGCGCGGCCAAGCCTTGCTCGTAGAGAAAACGCGTGCTTTCGTCGGCGTTCGCTTCTCCGAAACTCAAATAGTGCGCGAGGTCGACGCCGATTCCGCCGGCTCCGACAATCGCGACGCGCTCGCCGACGGCGCAACCCCGTAACAGGACGTCGGCGTACGAGAGCACGAGGGGCAAGTCGCTTCCCGAAAGGGCGGCGCCGCGCGGTACGACTCCGGTCGCGAGCACGACGCCGTCAAAGCCGCGCAGCGCGCTCGTATCGGTGATACGCAGGTTCAGCCGTACGACGACGTGCAGCCGCGCGAGCTCGTTGGTAAAATAGCGAATCGTTTCGCCGAAATCGCGCTTTCCCGGAATGCGCCGCGCCATTTGAAACTGGCCGCCTAGCTCGCCGTGGGCCTCGAAGAGGTCGACGTGATGACCGAGCGCCGCCAATGCGCGCGCGCTCTCCATACCGGCCGGTCCCCCCCCGACGACCGCAAAACGTCCGGGCGCCGGCGCGCCGCTGCTCTCGGGAAACTCGAGTTCGCGCGCGGCTCGCGGATTCACCATGCACGAAACGGGCTCGTCGAGCACGGAGCGATCGATGCAGGCCTGATTGCAGGCGATGCACGTGTTCACCAAGTGAGTTTGCGCGCGCGCGGCCTTTGCAACGATGTGCGCATCGGCGAGAAACGGCCGAGCCATCGAAATGAAATCGACGCGGCCCGACGCCAAAACTTCTTCGGCGGCGGCGAGCGAGTTGATGCGATTGCTTGCGATCACCGGCAGATCGCCGACCGCCGATTTAACCGCCGCGGCGTACGGAACCCAAATGCCGCTCGGCACGAGATGCTGCACCGTTGGAATCGGCGACTCATGCCAGCCAATCCCGACGTTGAGCGCATCGACGCCGTCCGCAGCGAGTGCCTGCGCAAAGGCAATCGTCTCGCCGGAGCTCGTCGAGCTTGCCATCAAGTCTGCGCCGGAGATGCGAAAGATCACCGGAAAATCGGCGCCGGCGTTCGAGCGAATCGCCCGCAGCACCGCTCGCGGCATGTTCATGCGCCGCTCGAAGTCGCCGCCCCACGCGTCGTCACGCCGGTTTGTCAGCGGGGAGAGAAATTGATTGAGGAGGTAGCCCTCCGACGCCATCACCTCGACGGCATCGAAGCCGAGCTCACGGGCTCGCACTGCCCCGTTCGCAAAGTCGCGGATGGTTGCGAGGATCTCCGGTTCGTCGAGCGCGCGGGGCGGATCGGGCGAAAAACGCGAGGGAATCGCCGACGGCGCGACAGGCTGCAAGCCAAAGGAGGCGTAGAACGCATAACGTCCGGCGTGAAAGAGCTGCAACGCGATCCGGCCACCGGCTTCCTGCACCGCAGCCGCGGCTGCGCGCAGCGGCGGCGCGCCTTCGGGATCGTTGATGAAGCTGTAATTTCTGCCGCCCGCGCCGGCGCGGCTCACCGACGATCCTCCGGTAACGATCAACCCTACGCCGCCGCGCGCGCGCTCGGCATAAAATGCCGCGAGCGGCTCGGCGGCGGCTTCGATGCCCAAATGCATCGAACCCATGATGATGCGATTGCGAAGATGCAACGTGCCGATTCGGCCCGCCTGGAGCGCGTGCTCGAACATGAAAGCGCTTAGGCGAGCGTCAACGGCGGCGACGTATCGACGTAAAACGGCGGCGCGATCACGCTGAGACCGCCGTCCACGCAAATCGTCTGGCCCGTGATGTACTCCGACTCGGGCGCGAGCAGAAAGGCGATGGTATCGGCGACCTCTTGCGTGGTTCCCATTCGCCCCTTCGGAATCTTCGCCAGCACGGATTCGATCGGCGCCATTCCCGGAACGTTGTTATAGAAGTAGGCGCACGATTCGGTATCGATCAGGCCCCCGTTGACCGCGTTGACGTTGATGCCGTGCGGCGCGAACTCGACCGCCATGTAGCGCACCCACGCCTCGATCGCCGCCTTGTTCGATCCGAGGTTTGCATAGGTGGGATAGGCTCGAACGCTGCCATAACTGGAGAGGACGGCAATGCGTCCGCCGTCGTTCATGAGCTTGACGGCACGCTGCGCACCCAAGACGAACGCGCGCACGTTCAAGGCGAACGACCGGTCGAGGTTATGTGCTTTGAGATCGGCGATTTTTTTGAACGAGCTGGCGGCGGCATTGGAGACGAAGTGGTCGAGAGCGCCGAACTCTGCCGCGACACGGTCGAAGAGATGGTCGATCTCGTCGACGTTTTCCAGGTTTGCTTGCACCGCAATCGCGCGAGAGCCGAGCGCTTCGATTTGGTGCACCGTTTCGGCTGCCAGCTCGGCGTTGCGCACGTAGTTGACGACGACCGCCGCGCCTTCCCGCGCGAGTGTCAGGGCCAACGCGCGCCCGATACCGCGCGAGCTGCCGGTGATCAGGGAAACCTTGTTCTCGAAGCGGTGCCTCATCGCGCGCCTCCCGGATTGCCGAGCAGCTCGCGCGCGATCACCGTTTTTTGAATCTCGTTCGTCCCTTCTTCAAAACGCTGCGCGCGCGCATCCCGATAGACGCGCTCGATTGCATTTGGCTGCCAAAATCCAATGCCGCCATGGATTTGCAAGGCGTTGTCGGTGACGCGCGTCAGCATCTCGACCGCCTGCAGCTTCGACATCGACGAAAGCATCGCCGCTTCCGAACTCCCGGCTTCCCATCGCCGCGCGGCATGGAGCACGAGTTGCCGTGCGGCTTCGATGTCGGTCGCATTTTCGGCAATCATGAAGCGAATGGCCTGGCGCTGGTCGAGCTTCTTTCCAAACGTCTCGCGCTGCGCGGCGTATTGGATCGCGAGCTCCGCAGCGCGCCGCGCCAAACCGACGCAGCTCATCGCCACCGAGATCCGGCTCGGGGTGAGAAAACCGCCGAGGGCGATTTCTAAACCTTGCCCCTCTGCGCCGAGGCGATTCGCAATCGGCACCGGCGTCCGCGCGAACGTCAAACGCGCGTGATCGGTTCCCCGCACTCCCATCGACTCTTCCATTTCGACGACGATCGCGCCCGGAGAGCGCCGGTCGACGAGCAGCGCGACGGTTCCGTCGGCTCCCCGCGTCCCCGCAAGCCGGGCAAAGAGAAGCCAGTAATCGCAGATGGTCCCAAAAGTGATGAGGTGCTTTTCGCCGCTCAAATAGTACGTCTCGCCTTCACGCACGACGCTGCAACGAAGGTCGGCGCCGGTGCCGGCGGTCGGCTCGGTCAGCGTGAAGGCGATCTTGATCTCACCTTTGATCGACGGAATCACGAATTGACGCCGCTGCTCCTCGTTCGCGAAGCGATCCATCGCACGCCACGTACCGTTGACGACGTGAACGATCATGCGGATCGATGCATGCGACATCGAGAAGAGCTCGATGAGCTCCAGATAGCGAGTGAACGGCAGGGCGCGTCCGCCATAGGCGGTGGGAGCTGCGAGCGAGAGATAGCCGCGGGCGCGCAGATCCTCCCAGAGCTCGAGCGGAACGTGACGCTCTCTCTCGATACGGCTCGCCCAGACCTCGGCGGGGCCGGCGACGTAGGTTGCGATCTCATCCTTGAGCCTGGCGAACGACGTCTCGTCGAACAGCGGCGTACGGTCGAGTTGTTTCACGAAATGGTTTCCTTCACGCGTTCGTGTGGTCGCAGCTCTCGTGCGCGCTCGCGTAAGACGTACTTTTGTACTTTGCCCGACGGAGTGCGCGGCAACTCGCCGACGATCTCGAGCCGCTCCGGCCAGTAATGCTTGGCGACTTGACAGGCGTCGAGATAGTGCTGCATCCGCTCGAAGTCGAGCTGTGTTCCGCCGCGCAGCACGACGAACGCGCACGAGCGTTCGCCTAGGCGCGGATCCGGCATCGCGACGATGGCAACGTCGGCGATCGCCGGATGATCGCTCAGGAGTTGCTCGACCTCGGCCACGGGAATTTTTTCTCCGCCGCGATTGATGACGTCGCGGACCCGGCCGGTTATCCGAATGTATCCGGACTCGTCCATGACGCCGAGGTCGCCGGTGCGGAACCAGCCGTCGGCCGTATAAGCGGCGGCCGTCCATTCCGGATGATCGGCATATCCCTCGAACATCGTGGGCGATTGCACTTCGAAGTGTCCTTCCTCGCCGGGTGGGAGCACGCGTCCGTCGGAGTCGGTAATGCGCAAGCGAATGCCGCGCAGCGCGCGTCCGTCAGTTCCCCAGACCTTTGCGGCCTCATCGCCGGGCGCCGAGAGCGTCCCCAGACACGATTCCGTCGTTCCCCACGCACCGCAGACGGCGGTACCGACGATGCGCGTGGCGCGCTCGGCCAAACCGCGCGGCACGGCCGCTCCGGTTGCGACGAAGATTCGCAGGGCCGCGGGAGGAGGCTCGCCGTCATCAACCGCTTGGACGAGGTCGGCCAAAAAGGGCGTTGCCGCTTGCACGAACGTTCCGTCCCAGGCGTTGAGTGCGCGCAGCGCCCGCGACGCGTTCCATACCGGTTGAACGATCTGCGCAACGCCCATGAGCATCGCGAGCCACATTCCGTAAAGGAAACCGGTTTGATGGGCGAGCGGCGACGGCACGAAGATTCGATCATCTGCGCCGAGCCCCAAATGCTCGACTTCCATTGCGGCGGCCCGCATGAGTACGTCGTTGCGGTGGAGCACGCCCTTCGGTTCTCCGGAGGTTCCGGATGTGAAGAGGAGCTGCGCAATCGCGTTTGGCTCGCCGCGACGAGCGTCGAGCGCGGCGGTCTCTATCTCGAAGGCTTGTATCGCCTCCTGGAGCCGCAGCCAATGCACCGACCCGTTCTCGTTGTCGGTCGCCGGGAGGGGATGCGACTTTCGTCCGCTCGCCGAGACGACGACGTGCTCGAGCCGTAGCGGAAGACTGCCACTGAAAATCGATGCTTCACTCAACAACGACGCGATTTCGCCGGCATGATGGCGGCCGCGGGCTTCGTCGGGAACGACGAGCACGCGCGCGCCGGAGCGGCGCAGGCAAAACGCAACTTCCCGCTCGCGAAAGATCGGCATGAGCGGGCAGCAGATCGCGCCGACGCGCAGCGTCGCGAGCGAGAGGACGACGAACTCGAGGCAGTTTGGGAGTTGAAATGCGACGCGCTCGCCGGGGCGCACGTCGAGGTGCAACAGCAGCATGGCAGTGCGCTCGACTTTGTCGAGCAGCTCCTCCCACGTCAATGTTGCGTCGGTACCGCCGCCCGCTTCGACCACGGCGAGCTCGCGGGGCATTTCACGCGCGTGACGGCGCAGAAGCTCGTTGAGCGTGAGCTGCGCCGCGCGATCCGGCTTGAGCATCTGCCGATGCGGCTTTGCGGTGGCGCGCCGTCCGTTGCGCGGTACGTCGGAAATAGACATTGGAACGCCGATGCCGCGCATTGCTTCGAGAAAGCGCGGATACGAGATGCGGTAGGCGTTCGGATACGTCAAAGTGCTCTGCCCTTCGGCACGCGAAGCCGCCACTGCCAGCGACATCAGAATTCGGTGGTCGTTGAACGAAGAGAGATGCGCGCCGAAGAGCTGCGAAACGCCGTGCGCTACGAGGCGATCGTCGTGTAATTCGAGGCGGCCGCCCATGCGATTGAGCTGTAGCATCGCGGCGACGCGATCCGATTCCTTGAGGCGAACGTGCCGGATGTTCTCGAGGACGGTTTCGCCTTTCGCGAACGTTCCGAGAGTAGAAAGAATCGGCAGCATGTCGGGAATGTCGCGGCAGTCCACGCGCACGCCGCGCAGCTCGATGCCGTCATGCCTTACCCGGACGGCACGTGCGGCCGCATCGTAGCTCATCGGCAAACCCATCGCGCGAACGATCTCCAAAAAAGCGCCTTCCGGATGGTCGGGGAGCTCGCCGGGCGCTCTCTGCAAGCCCGCAAAGAGGACGTCGGAGGGATGGATCGCCGTCACGGCAAGACCGAAGGCCGCCGAGCCGATGTCGGGCGGAAGCTCGACCGTCGTGGGTTGCGCCTGCTGCCCGGGCTCCACTTCGAAGCGTCGCCCGTCGGGTGCGATGCGCACCTCCAGTCCGAAGGCGCGCATCATATCGGCCGTCAGCCCGATGTACGGACGCTCGTTGAGTTCGCCCTCGATCTCGATAATCGTGCGCTCTTTCGCGAACGGAGCGAGAAGCAGATAGTCCAGAGATCCACTGCGACAAGGTTCCGGGGATGACGATGCTTCCGCCGCGCGGTTGGCCCGGCGTGATTGCAATCGGCGGACATCCGCGCGCCGATTCGAACCGCACGCCCATCGCAGCAAGCGCTTCGAGCAACGGTCCGACGGGACGCCGCTGGAAATATTTTTGTGCGGTCAACGTGATCGGTGAATCGGCGAGCGACGCCAAACCGATCATGAAATAGAGCGTCGAGCCGGAGCTGCCGACCGAAACGACCTTGCGCTTTACGCGATACGGACCCCCGGTTACGAGCAGCGTTTGATCGTCGACTTCGATCTTCGTGCCGAGCGCGCGGAGCACGTCCACCGTGTACTGGACGTGGCGCGCATCGGAGAGGCCGAGAATTCGGCTCGTTCCCGGCGCGAGCGACGCCAGGATCAACGCCCGGTGAGCGTGGTACTTGGAGTTGGGGACCTGCACCTCACCGGCCAGCGGTCCGCTCGTACCTTTGACGAGAAGATTCATCGGCGTCGCACCTCGGTAAAAACTTCTGATTCGCGCGAGCGCGACCTGCTCGCGCTCACAGCGAAAGAATCAACGACGAATTCTGGCCGCCGAAGCCAAAAGCATTGACCTGAAACGCCGAGTACGAGTAAGCGCGGGGCCGCGCCAACACGAGATCGAAGCGCGTGTGCGGATCGATGCGCTGCGTCCCCATGGTCGCCGGAATCGCGCCTTCATGCATGCCGCTGATGCCTGCAATAGCGCACATCGCTCCGGCGCTGGCCATGCTGTGGCCCAGGTGTCCCTTGATCGACGTGACGATCGCTCGACCATTCGAATAGACGTCGTCGATCGCTTTCGATTCCGCCGCGTCGCCGACGATCGTGCCCGTTGCGTGCGCGTAGACGACGCGACACTCTTGGCCTGCGTCGCCGGCGCTCTCGATTGCGTCACGCATCGCGCGCACCTCGTATTTCGCGGACGGGTCGGGCGACGTTATGTGATAGGCGTCGGCGACCGAACCGTACCCGCGAATGCGCGCCAGAATGCGAGCTCCGCGCGCTTGCGCTCGCTGCGTGCGCTCGAGAACGAGGATGCCGGCGCCGTCGCCCATCACGAAGCCGTCGCGATCGACGTCGAACGGCCGCGATGCGCGGGTAACGTCGTGGTTACGCGAGAGCGCTCCGGCTCGCACGAGACTCTCGTAGACGAGGGGGCTCAAAAGCGTTTCGGTTCCGCCGGCGATCGCCGCATCGATCTCACCGCGTTCGATCATTCCCGCGGCCAGACCGATTGCGTCGAGCGAAGACGCGCACGCCGTGCTGATGGCCAGCTGCGGGCCGTGCAACCCCCAGTGCATCGCAATCATTGCGTTCGCCATGTTTGGGATAACCAGCGCCATGAGTTTGGGCGTGACGTTTCGCGTGCCGTCCAGAAAGCGCGTCTGCGATTCAACTACGAGCGGGAAGCCGCCCATCGTGTTTCCGATAATGACGGCGGTGCGTTCGTCGGGAGGATTGAGGTCTGCGCGTCCGAGGGCCTCTTGGGTAGCCGCCAGCGCAAACTGAGTAAAGCGATCGGTATTCCGCAGCGCGTCGCGCGGTAACGAACTGTGTTCGAGAAAGTCGTCGCCGACCGCGGCCCAGAACCCGTTTCCGGAGAGCTGTGAGGCGTTCGGCATCGGAGCGATCGCGCGCTTCCCTTCGAGCAAATGCCGCCAGAATGACTCCGTCGTACTGCCGATCGGCGAAATGATTCCCATCCCCGTGACGGCAACGTGCTCCATTGCCGCCTGATTCATGCAGCGGCTCCGACTTGGCCTGCTCGCAAGGAAAACAGGATGAAGCGCTCTCGGCGCGTCGAAGCCCGGCGTGTGGAGCGAGGCGTCAACGTACCGCAATCGTACCGGCTAGTCCGTCGCGACGCGCGAGCGGATCGCACGGTGGTGAGGCTGCGCAATGGTGCGACATTTGGCGGTGACGAGGTCGCAATTTGCGCCGGACCCTGCGGAGTAGAGTCGCGCGAGCAGCTCGAAGAAGCGGCCCGCGCCGTGGCTGCAGCCGGAGCAAATGTGCTGCGCGGCGGCGCATACAAACCGCGCACGTCGCCGTATTCCTTTCAAGGTCTCGGCGAAGAAGCACTTAAACTGCTGCGCCACGCGGGCGATCGCTACGGCTTGAGCGTCGTTACGGAAGTGATGGATCCGCGGGACGTGGAGAGGGTGGCGCTCTATGCCGATATGCTCCAGATCGGGACGCGCAACATGCAAAACTTTCCGCTGCTGCGCGAGGTCGGCATGACGCGGATGCCCGTGCTTCTCAAGCGTGGGCTCTCGGCGACGGTACAAGAATGGCTGCTCGCTGCCGAGTACGTCTTGCTCGGCGGCAATGAGAACGTCGTGCTCTGCGAGCGCGGCGTACGATCGTTCGACGTCGCCACCCGCAACTTGCTCGACATTTCCGTCGTGCCGCTTCTGGAGGAGATGACTCATCTTCCGGTGATCGTCGATCCGTCGCACGCCGTGGGGATCGCGCGTCTCGTCCCGCCGATTGCGGTCGCCAGTATCGCGGCGGGCGCGCACGGGCTCCTTATCGAGGTGCATCCCGATCCGGCAAACGCGCTCTCCGATGGCGCGCAGTCGCTCAACTGCGAGCAGTTCGAACGGTTGATGCGCCGTCTCGGGCCGGCCGCCGAAATCGCGGGGCGAAGATTGCCGAAGCGTTATCGAGCGGCGAGCTCGGAGAATGCCGCTAATCCCGATTCTGCCGTACGATCCAGCAAGAGCGGGGTCAGGCTGGCGTAACCGGCGTGCACGGCGCCGATATCCGTGCCGAGCGTTTCGCGGTCGGTTTCGAATGGCGATTCCCAGGCGCGATAGTATCGGATGGCGCCATCGTGTTCTTGTCCGACCATTCGTCCGCAGATGCGCTTGCGTCCAAGCCGCGTTACGGCAATGCCCGCGATGAGCTCCAACGGAAGATTCGGAACGTTCAGATTCCAGTAACGCGATGCATCGCCCAGTCGTTCGAAAGCCTGCGCGATGCATCGTCGCACGATCTCCGCGGCGCTCTCCCAATGCCGACGGCCCGACGGGTCCTCGTGATTCGAAGCGAGCGAGACGGCCAAGGCGGGAATACCGAGGAGGGATGCTTCTACCGCGCCTGCGACGGTTCCGGAGTAATTGACGTCGTCAGCGAGATTCGGGCCGTGGTTGATGCCGCTGATCACGAGTTGTGGCCGCGGCGAGAGCTCCGTCGCTCCCAGAAAGACGCAATCCGCAGGGGTTCCCGAGCACGCGTAGGAGAGAACGGCTGCATCGTGACGCTGCTCCATCGTAATTGCTTCGGCGGATGTGATAGCGTGCGAAATACCGCTGCGATTATCCGAAGGAGCGACGACGACCAGTGCGTGGGCCGGCAAGAGCGCTTCGACGAGCGCAGTGATTCCGGGTGAATCGATGCCGTCGTCATTGGTGATGAGAATGTGCATTCCTAGAGCTCGCTTTCGCAGCGTGCGGGATCGCGGCCTGTGAGGATCGGCGAGGCGCTCGACCGCGCCGTCTGGTCGCCAATCCATCTACGGATTGCGGGAGCGCTCGGAATAGCTTGGGTTCTCGACGGCTTCGAAACGACGGTGACGGGACCCGTGCTCGCCAACGTCGCGCACGATCTGCATTTCGGCGGTCCCGCAGCTGCCTGGGTCAATCCAATCTACACCATAGGAATGTTGATCGGCGCGATAATCTTCGGGCCGCTCGCCGATCGTCTCGGACGGCGGCGACTCTTCATGACGACGCTCGCCATTTATGCGATCGCAACCGTGCTCACCGGGTTCTCTTGGAGCTTCTCGTCTTTAGCCTTCTTTCGACTGCTCACGGGCGTCGGGATCGGCGGCGAGTACGGCGCGATCAACTCAGCAATCGAAGAGTTCGTTCCCCCGCGCTACCGCGGAAGAGCGGACGGCGTCATCAACGCATCGTGGAACATCGGGGCGGTGGTTGCTTCGTCGGCAGCTTTCGCCGCGCTCGGATTGCTTCCCAACGGCGCATGGCGCGCCGTCTTTTGGTTTGGAGCAATCGTGGCGATCGCCGTCGTCATCGTTCGTAGGAACTTGCCGGAATCGCCCCGCTGGCTCGTCGGACGCGGTCGAATCGACGAGGCGCGTGCCATTGTCGCCGAACTCCTCGGCGTAGGTACGATCGCCGATGATTCCGGCCACGCGCTCGATCCGGCCGCGCCACGGAATACCGGCGGCTACGCCGCGCAGATCGTGCAGCTCTGGCGATCGACGCCGGCGCGCGTCATCTTTTCGTTCGTGCTCAATCTCGCGCAGGTTATGCCGTACTACGGGATTCTCGCGATCGGTGGCCTTACGATCTTTCCCGCGGTAGGGATCACCGGGAAAGCGATTCCGCTGCTCTATCTCGCAAGTGCCGCCATGGGCTTTTTTGGACAACTCGTCATGGCTTGGCTAGCCGATGCTTGGGGCCGCAGGCCCACGATGTTGTTTGCGTTCGTGGGCGCGGCAGTTCTCTGCGCTGCACTCGCGGTAGCGCACGACGTCGGTACACTCGTGGTGATCTTCGTGACCTTCGGCACGTTCAGCGCGGCCTGCGGCGCCGGCGCCTACGTCGTCATCAGCGAGATCTTTCCGACCGAGCTGCGTGCCACCGGCATCGGTCTTTCGGTTGCCGTCGGACGCGTTGGCGCGATCGTGGCGCCGCTCGCGTTCTTCGCGCTCAACGCTCGACTGGGCGTCGGTTCGGTCTTCGCCGGGATGGCAAGCATCTTCGGCGTGGGCGCGCTGGCAATGCTGTGGTGGTACCGCTACGGTGTTGAGGGTCGCGGCCGCTCGTTAGAAGAGATGCTGCAAACCGGTATCCGTTGAGATGGCTATGTGGGCACGAAGCGCAGCGCGAGTCCGTCGATGCAGTAGCGCAAGTGAGTCGGCGGAGGCCCGTCGTCAAAAATGTGGCCGAGATGACCACCGCACTGCCGGCAGTGCACTTCCGTGCGCTCTTCGACGAGCGCGTAATCGCTCTGCGTGCGCGTTGCGTTCGCCAGAACGTCCCAGAACGACGGCCAACCGTCTCCACTGTTGTATTTCGTCTTCGAAGAGAAGAGCGCGAGCGCGCAGCCCGCGCAGCGATAGGAGCCTCGCCGCATCTCGGTGATGAGCGGGCTGGAGAACGGTGGCTCCGTACCTCCGCGGCGCAGGATTTCGTAACGATCGGGTCCGAGCAGCGCGCGCCATTGCGCGTCGCTGTGAGTTACCTCATAGCCCTGTTCGGCGTCGGCGCGGCGCGTGAAGGACCCCAAAAGCGCCATCGCTGCGGCCATCGCCGCGACGAATTCGACGCGCCTCATCGTACTGCTCGTGGCGTGATGTGACACGCGCCACCGCCGCTTTTTTCGAAGTAGCGTTGATGATACTCCTCGGCCGGCCAAAAGCGCGGTGCGGGAAGGATCTGCGTCACGATCGGGCGCGTGTAGTTGTGCTGCTCGCGATCGCGCGATGCAGTCGCGAGGCGCTCTTGCTCCTCGCCATGCGTGAATATAGCCGACCGATATTGGTCGCCGACATCGGGTCCTTGACGATTGAGCTGCGTTGGGTCGTGAATCTGCCAAAAGAGGCTCAAGAGCTGCTCGTAATCGACCTGCTGCGGATCGAAGGTTACTTCAACGGCTTCGGCATGGCCGGTCGTGTGGCTGCAGACTTGAGGGTACGTCGGGTTGTCGACGTGGCCGCCGATGTACCCCGAAACGACGTCGAGAACCCCTGGCAGTCGCCGGAACGCGTCCTCAACGCCCCAGAAGCAGCCGGCCGCAAAGGTAGCGGTTTGTCTATCCATACGCCTCTAGAACGCTGCACCGGGGCGGCCGGATGCATCGACGTCGTTGCGAAGGACGTCCTCGATGGTCTCGCGCCGGGCGAGGAGGCGGTGCGAACCTTCGGCGATGCCGACGACGGCCGGGCGCGCAAAGCGGTTGTAATTCCCGGCCATGCTGTAGGTGTACGCGCCCGTCGCGCACATTGCCAGCAGGTCGCCGCTGCGAACGTCGTGAGGTAGGCGAACGATTCCCAACTCGTCGTTCTCGCACGACCGTCCGCAGAGCGTCATCTCCGCTTCGCCGTCGCGCACGCGCGTAGCGACGACCACGTGATGGCGGGCGCCGTACAGCGCCGGCCGGGGATTCTCGGCGATGCCGCCATCGACCACGACGAAGGTTCGACGTGATTGACGTTTCACGGCCAGAACGTGGTAAAGCGTCGTTCCCGCGAGCGCGACGATCGCTCGCCCGGGTTCGATTCCCAAACGAGGCGCCGGCAGCGCGGAGCGGCGCGCGCGGTCGAGCACGTACTTCCGAACTGACGCAACGGTTGCGCTGACGTCGAGTGACCCGAGTTCGTCGGGGTGTGTCTGCACGCCGAATCCGCCGCCGAGCACGAGCCGTTCGACGCGAGCTCCGGCTTTGGAAAAGCGCTCCGCCGCATCCAGGAGCGCGGCCGCGTTTGCGAGATAGGCATCCGTTTGGCGAATCTGCGAGCCGAGATGTGCGTGCAACCCGGCGAAGCGCAACTGTGGGTTCGCCCGCAGTATCGCAAGCGCCGCTGCTTCGTCACGCGCGTGGATCCCGAACTTCGTGTCCTCGCCGCCCGTCCGTACGAAGGCGTGCGTTCTGGCTTCGATGCCCACGTTCAAGCGCAAAATGACGCCGGCGCAGCTTCGGTCGCGCGAGAGATTTGCCAGCGTTTGAAGTTCTTCGATCCCGTCAACGACGACGTAACCGACCCGGCCGCTGCATGCGGCGTGCAGTTCTTCGCCTGTCTTGCCGGCGCCGTGCAGCGTTAGCCGCTCCGGCGGAAATTCTGCTCGCTCGGCGGTGACGAGCTCGCCGAGGGAACAGACGTCGAGCCCGAGAGGACGCCGCGCCAAGTGACGCACGAACTCGATGGTCGCAAATGCCTTGGCGGCGTAGGAGATTTCGAGATCGCCCGCTTGCGCGCATCGCGCGATGCGCGCGATCGCTGCGTCGACGGAGTCGAGATCGATGACGAGCAACGGCGTGCCGTACGCGTTCGCGAGCCGATCGGCCGCGATCCCGCCGAGAACGAGATCGCCGTTGCGGTCTCGCGTTTGGCCGGGCGCTAGGCCGCCCTGCCAAGTCGAAAGCGCCGTTAGAATTGCTCCATGAACGAGTCGATCTGCTCCTGGCTTATTCCGGCGGCAAGCATTCGGACGGGAAGCTCTTCCGAATTTTGCGGTGGCGTAACGAACATGAACGGTGCGCGATCGCCGGCGGCAGCGCGGACGGTGCACCACTGCGATGCCGCGGGAATTAAGGCCGTTTGATAGCGCTCCAGCGCTACGGTCGCGTCGCCGCTTTGGAGCTCGAGCGGAACGTCGAGCGACATCAGAATCAGCGGGCGTCCCTGGGTAGCCATCGAAGCCGGTTCGCCGCCGGCGACGATGCGCTCGACGACGAAGTGCTCGTCGGCGATGAGCGCGGTTCGCTCGAGCCCTTCGAAGCGGTACTGAACTTGCGCGAGCGTGCCCGCGGTCACGGCGCGATAGTTGAGAACGTCTGCGGCCTTTTGGACCTGCAGCTCGCGAGGTTTGCCGTCGAGACCGGCGCGATTGTAGTCGAACATGCGATATGTCAAATCGGACGCTTGCTGCGTCTCAAAGACCGTGAGCCCCGGTCCTATCGCATGCACCAAACCGTGCGGGATGTAGACGGTGTCGCCGGCTTCCAAATCGATATAGCGAAGGATCTCGCCGAGGGTTCCATCGGCGACGCGCCGTTCGTACTCGGCCCGTGACGTGTCGCGCGTCCAACCGTAGACGATCTGTGCTTTCGGCTGCGCAGCGAGCACGTACCAGCACTCGGTCTTTCCAAAGGGCTGATGCTCGACGCGCTGCGCGTAGGCGTCGTCCGGATGCACCTGCACCGAGAGCCAGTCGTGAGCGGTGATGATCTTCGTAAGCACGGGGAAGATACGCTTGGCGTCGAGATCGCCCAGGAGTTGGGCGCCGAGCCGGCCCCGCAAATCCGCGACCGTTAAGCCGGCCAGCTCCCCGTTGGTGACGCGATCGGTGTCCCAACATTCCCACGACTCGCCGAGGCGAGCATTGGGGTCGCCGTGCTTGCCGTAGATCCGCACCAGCTCGTCGCCGCCCCATACCTGCGTCGTGAGCTTCGGATCGAGGACGTACGGATAAATCGCGTCGCTTTGCATCGCCCGGCTACGATACGAGGGACTCGTGCGGAATTCCGGCTCGCCGGCTCGAAGGGTGACGGCGTGCACGAGTTCTACATCGGAATCGGCTCGAATCTCGGCGACCGGCAAGGCAACATCCTGGCCGCGCTTCAACGCTTGCGGACGCGCGCGCAGATTACGGCCGTTTCGTCGTTCTACGAATCGCAAGCCGCCGGTGGCGCCGGCGGCCCTGCCTACCTGAACGTGGCGGCGGCCCTGCGTTGCGAGATGGACGACGAAGCTTTCCGGCGCTTTGCGCGCGACGTCGAACTGGCCGTGGGAAGGGCGCGTGGAACGCGGAGGCTCGCGCCGCGTCCGATCGACGTGGATCTCTTGTTTTACGACGGCAAGGCCGTACAGCCGCAGCTCGACAAACGTCCGTTCAACCTCGTGCCGCTCGCCGAAATTGCCCCCCATCTCGTTGAAGCACCCCCCAACGGCAGCGTGCGGCGTCGCGAGCGCGGGTTGCGCTTCGATACCGATCGCCAATCCGAAGCGCCGGAGATCCGGCTGTCGCTCAACCGAGCCGGGGTCTCGCGCGTGCGGCGCGTCGTCCATCTTGAAGTCGACGGACGAGCCCACGTCTATAACGGCGAGTTCACGATGGTCGCAGATCTCGCGGCCGACAAATCGGGCGTCCATATGTCGCGCTTTACTGAGATTCTCGAGGAAGCGACGCTCGAGGTGCTCGCGCGCGATGCTAAGCCGGCTCGCATCGAACGCCTGACCGAGGCCATCGCACGCGAGATCGTACGAAGCCAGCGAGCCGTGCGTGCGGACGTGCGATTGCGCGCCGACTTTGGTTTGGAGCGCTGGACTCCGGTAAGCGGCAAGCGCGGCGAGGAGACGTATACCCTCGTTGGAATCGCGCACGCCGACGAAACCGGCACGCGGCGCGTCGTCGGCGTCGAAGCGGAAGGGATGACGGCCTGCCCCTGCGCGCAGGCGATGGTTCGCGAGCACGCGCTCGGGGAGTTGCGCGATGCCGGATTCAGCAAAGCCGAAGCGGCACGCGCGCTCGACGCGTTGCCGGTTGCGACCCACAATCAGCGCGGGCGAGGGGCCATTCTGCTCGGCGTCGACGAATCTCGCGCCGAAGAGATTCGCGCTGAGGATCTCGTCGAAATAGTCGAGAACTCAATGTCGAGCGAAACGTACGATCTCTTGAAACGCCCCGACGAATTCTTCGTCGTCAACAAAGCGCATCATAACCCAAAGTTCGTCGAGGACGTGGTGCGCGGAATTTTGGCGCGCGCCCTCGACATGTACTCGGACCTTGGCGACGAGACGTTTGTCTTTGCAAGCCAAGTCAACGAGGAGTCGATCCACAAGCACGACGCCTTTGCGGAAGGGTTCGGGCTTTTCGGCGAACTGCGCGAGGAGTTACGAACGGGTTCGTACGTTTTGGAGAAGACCGATTTAGCGGCCTGGCTGCGGACCCGGCCCTCGCCCGTCCTCGTTTAGACTGGTTCCTCCCTGCAGCGTCTCGATGCGAGCGCGCAGCGAGGGATGTGAAGAGAAAAACAGCTCGTACCAGGCCGGCGGATCCTCGTCGGCGAGATTTTGGTCGCGCAGGCGCCGAAACGCGGAAATGCCGGCGAGGGGATCGCGAGTCGCTGCCAGCGCGAACCGGTCCGCGGCCCACTCACGCGAGCGTGAAAAGGCGAAGAGTAGCGGCCGCAGCACTTGGGTTGCGACGAGCATGATCGCATAGATGCGGACCAGGAGCAAGGGGCTCTCCCTTAGCTGCCCGCGGTCGCGCTCGGATGCTGCAGCGTTCGCGACGAAAAAGAGCGTCGCGGCCAACACTTCGCTCAGCGCGATGCTCCGCCAGACGTCCTTATTAACGTAGTGGCCGAGCTCGTGGGCGACGACGAACTCGGTTTCGTCCTCCGGAAACGCTTCGATAAGGGTGTCGCCGAGGACGATGCGGTGCGTCTGCCCGATGCCCGTGACGAAGGCGTTTGCCTTACGCGTCTGACGACTCATGTCCATTCTCAGAATCGCCGCATTACCGACGCCGAATCGGGCGGCGAGTTTGCGCAGGCGCTCTTCGAGGGAACCTTCGACCGGTTCGAACGCGTTAAAAAGCGGCATGAGGTAGAGCGGTACGATGATGTTTGCCGCGACGAAGAGCGGAAGGGTGCCCAGGCTTGCGAGCCACGGCCATTTTCGTGGCGAACGTCGCACGGCGGCGCCCAGCAGCGTCCCGAGAAAGCCCGTCAGCGCCGCAGCGATCAGCCCGCTCTTTGCGTACTCTTCCAGCCAACTGCGGCGCGTTTGATCGCTCAAGCCAAAGCGGCGCTCGAGCGTGTACTCCTGGACGAACGAGGTGGGCAAATCGGCGACCGCGGCAATAAGCGAGAGCGGCGCGAAAAAGAGCGCCGGGCGCAGCCATACCGGCGCGAAACGCGTCGCGCGATCGAAGGCCTGCGCCGCAGGTCCGTAAGCAAAAGCCAGAAAGCCGACGATGACGCGTGCGGTGTCGGCGATGTCGAGCGCGCGACGGATCGCCGCGTATGCGCCTGCATCCTTCGCTCGCGGGGGCGAGGGTTCGCGCCATTCGCATACGGCTTGCACGGCTCGCAGCAGCGCATAACCGACCGCGACTCCGCCGCCGAACCCCAGGAGCGCTTTGCGTGCGTTCATCGCTAAATGATGGAGATGGTTTCTTTGGGCTTGGGATGGGCCTCGAGCGCGGCGAGCAGGCGTTCGGCCAAGAGATCGCAGACGGGATCGTCGAGCTCCTCGATTCGACCTTCGTCGGCGAGCCGCGCCTTGAGCGGATCGATCGGAATGCGAGCGAGCACCGGTGCGTGCGCGAACTCGGCAACTTGCTGCGCGTACGAGGGGCCGAAGATTTCGTAGTGTGCGTCCCGCGTATCGGGCGCGACGAAGTGCGACATGTTCTCGACGATGCCCGAGGATGGGTTTCTTTAACGTGTGTGCAGAGATTCGCCGCTTTGCGCACGATCATCGTCGCGAGGGCTTGGGGCATCGTCACGAGGACGACGCCGTCGATCGAGAGCGACTGCAACACCGTCAGCGGCGCATCCGACGTTCCCGGCGGCAGATCGACGAGCAAGAAGTCGAGCTCGCTCCACAGCACCTGCTCGTAAAATTGTCGAATGACGCCGGCGACGATCGGTCCGCGCCAGATCATCGCCGTATCCTCGCGGTCCGTCAACAGGTTCGCGCTGACGACTTCGATCGCGCTGCGCGAGATCGCAGGCGAAATCAACGGTTGCGGGTGTCCCTGCGGCGTCGTTTTGACGGGATCGGCTTGGATTGAGAGCGGCTCGTGCAGACCGAAGAGCTTGGGAATCGACGGTCCGGTGATGTCGGCGTCGAGAATTCCGACGCGGTAATGCTTGCGGCGCAATCCGATGGCGAGCAGCGCGGTGACGAGCGATTTGCCGACGCCGCCTTTACCCGACATGATGGGGATCGTGTGCGCGATCTTCGCGCGGCCGCTGAAGGCGCCGGGTGCGCGCCGCTCGGGGCGCCGGTCGTTGTCCGCGATTGGCGGTACCGTGCCCGAGCGACGAGCGTGCTCGAGGGCGGCCAAGATGGGTTCGATCCGCAGCCCGTGCGCGCGAGCGCCTTGCTCGATCGTCTCGTACTTGCTCACGCCGCATCCGCTGCAACCCAAGCCGAAAGCGCTCATCACGTCGGCCGCAACCGGAAGGCGCGCGACCAGCTCTTGGATGTTCGTCTGCGGGGTAATCTCGGTCTCGATCGGGGGCATGGCTTCTCCGTTGAACCTGCGAACGGCGCGTCGGTATGCAACTTCATCAATCGAGAGGCCGGGGCGCGCGCCCTTCCGGTTCGGTCGAGCGAGCGCAAGAGGTCCTCGCGGGCGGCTGCGATTCGCCCGTACGGTCGGCCTGGAGCGTGGCAGCGCCGATGTTCGTTCAAGGCTCCGCACACGGCGCGCATGCCTACGACGAAGAGGGCCGCCGTTTCATCGATTACGTCATGGCATACGGCCCGCTGCTCTTCGGCCATACGCATCCTGCGCTGGTCGGCGGCTTGGACTCGCTGGCGCGCCACGGCTTCGTATGGGGTGCGACGCACGTCGAAGAAGTTCGCCTCGCCGAACGGATTCGAGCGCATCTTTCCTCGATGGAGCGCATGCGGTTCGTCACCAGCGGAACCGAAGCGATGATGAGTGCCATCCGCGTCGCGCGGGCGTTTACGAAGCGCGATCGCGTTCTGAAGTTTGCCGGCAACTATCACGGTCACTTCGATCTCGCGCTGCTCGAGGCGGGTGCCTCGGCCGGTCCGGGGCGCGATGGAATTCCCGATGCCATACGGCACGACGTGGTGGTAGCGCGTTACAACGATCTGGCGTCGGTGGACGAGCGATCGCGCGGCTCCGAAGAGGATATCGCCGCAATCGTCGTCGAGCCGATCGCGGCGAACATGGGTTTTGTCTCGCCCGCTGCCGGATTTCTCGAGGGCTTACGCGAACGCGCGTCTCGCTGGGGTGCGCTTTTGATCTTCGATGAGGTCGTCACGTGGCTTCGCTTCGGCTTGGAGGGCGCGCAAGGACGCTCGGCCGTCGTACCCGATCTGACGGCGCTGGGAAAGATCATGGGCGGCGGCGTGCCGATCGCCGCGTTCGGCGGACGTGAAGACGTCATGGCGACGCTCGCGCCGCGCGGGAAGACGTTTACGGGAGGTACGCACGGCGGCAACCCGTTCTGCGTTGCGATGGCGCATCGCGTTCTCGATCTCCTCGAGCTCCACCCCGAGTATTATGCGAGGATGGACGCGGTTGCCAAGCGACTCGCCAATGGCATTCGCGCCATCTTCGCGCGGCACGGCTTGCCGTATGCGGTCGTGCAGCAGGAGTCGATCGTCGATTTCAAGTTCCGCGCCGGCGCGCCGGCGCGTGATTACGACGACGCGCGCAGCTCGGACGCTCGAGCGTACGCAGCGTACTACCGAGCGATGCTCGAACGCGGCATCTTACTGCCGCCTTCGCAGAACGAAGTAATGTTCGTGTCGACTGCCCACACCCGAGCCGACGTCGACGAAACGCTCGCTGCAATCGAGCAGTCGCTCGGCTAGACCACCGCATCACCGGTCGAACGGAAAAGCGGGACCCCGGAGGGTCCCGCTTGCGTTTTCTACGTTCGCGCGTAGGGTCGAATGGTTAGATTCTCACCTGAGCGTTGAAGTAGACGTTGATCGGCTGCACCGCAGCGCCGATTGCGCCGTTGTTGGAGCCGGTCGGTACGTAGCTGTTCTGGAATGCCGCCGGAGTACGCGCACCATTGGCCTTGAAGTCGTTGATGCCCGTACCGTTGTAGAAGTTGGCCGGATAGATCGTGCTGTTGAGCGGACCGCCGGCCGGGCTATATCCGCAGACCACGTTGCTGGGCGGAATCGCACTCGTCCACGGCGCCGATGAACCGCCGAAGCACGAGTGGAAGAGATTCGCACCCAGAACCATCAGCCGAATCCGCGGGCTGACGTCATACGAGACTTGAAGGTTCCCGACGATCGAGCTGGGTTGCTCGTAGTTGTCGAACAGGAACGATCCCGTCTGAGGATCCGGGATGTAGAAGTAGCCGAATGGTCCCAGACCCGCCGCGGTTGTCGAGAGGTAGTTGCACTGCAGCGGATTGGTCTTCGGCGAGACCTTCGTGATGCCGGCCGCCGCCGAGTTTTGCAGGCAGCTGCGCGGATCGAGCCCGGTCGTATCGAGCGGGCTTCCATAGAAACCGCCGGTCTGGAAGTTGAAGCTCGGCGTGATCGCCAGTTTGTCGTGGCGCCAGTTGAGAATCAACGACGAGGTGTACGGCGAGATGTAACTGTTGACTGCGCCGCTGAGGCTCGGCGCGATCGCGGTCGAGTACGGGTTGTACCAGGCGTTTTCGTTGAGCATTCCCTGCTCGGGTTGGTTGTAGTACGGATTGAGGATCGTGTCCTGCGAGGATCCGTTGGGCTTGGAGCACGGAACGCCCTGGAGGCCCTGGTAGCAGGGGCTTCCGCCGCCGGCCTTGGTCAGCGCGTTATACTGCGCGATTACCTGATTGAGGGTAATCGTCGTGTTCGGGATGACGCCGCCCCCGGAGGTTGGGATGTTCTGGAACATCACCTTCGAGTTGGTGTAGGTGAAGGCCAGCAGTCCCGAGAGCCCGTTGCGGCTGAAGTCACCCTTGTTGAACTGCATCTCGACGCCTTCGTTGCGATTGACGCCGACCGGGACTTGCGTCACGAAGTTGGAGCCGATGAAGGTCTGCTGCTGCCAGTTGCTGACCCACGTGTAAAACGGCGTGAGCTTGAGGCTCATGTCCGTTCCCCGGAAATGCTGCTCGTAGGAGAGGTCGTACTGCCCCGACGAGATTCCCGGAATCGGATGGAACGGCGAGTAGAACCCCAGGTTCATCGTGTTGTTCCAAACCGAACGGTCGTCACCCGTCGCGCTGAGGTATTGAACCGACGCGGAGATCGGCGGCTGCGTGTAGCGGCCCGCCGACAAGCGCCAGACAACGTCAGGCGATTGGGTGTAGGTTGCCGAGAAACGCGGCTCCCAGTAATCGAGCGCGTACGAGCTCGGAGAGGCCGCCGTGAAGTTGGGTGCGGTAACGCCGTCTTGGGTCGTACCGTTGGGATGGACCCAGCCGGTCTGCGGCCCGACGCCGTGAGTAAGCGCGGCCACCCCCTTGTCGCAATCGCCGACAACGTACTGAGCCGACGCCGGGGGCGGAACGCCCGGCGGCAGCGGTTCGGTAAAGACCTGATTGGTACTGGCTTGAACGCAGGTGTAGTTGGCGCTTTGGTTGGCGTAGAACTGCGTTGCTGTGGTCGTCGAGTCCGGCAGAACGTACGTGAAGTTGTCGTACCGGATCGAAGCGTTGATCAGGAACTTATCGCTGGGACGGAACTGGTCTTGCAACGCTGCGTTGACGAAGCGCGGCCGAACGGTATTTAACGAGCCGGTCGCGTTTCCGGTCCAGAGACTATCCCACGTCGCTCCGGCCTTCGCGGCCGGACTGCCCGCGCCGCCAAACGCTGTGGGACCCGACGCCGCATCGGCGGTCCAGGTCGGGCTGACGCTGGTCCCTTTGGCCACGTCGTAGTAACCCGAATTGAGGCAAGGTACGGAATAACCAAACGCTCCCGACGTGCTGTTGTTCTTGTTGCCGTAGCAGGTGAACTTTCCACCGGCCTGCGACATGTAACCGATCGGCGAGCACGCGTTGGGATAGCCGAACGCACCCGGCGCGCACCCGGCGTACGCCGAGGAGTTGTTGAACCGGATCACGCCTGCGGTCGTATAGTTTCCGTCCAGGCTTACCAAGTTCTGATCGTTGAGCTGGTCTTGGAAGTCGAGCGCACCGCCCGAGGTGTGAGTGATGAGCTGGTACTCGGCGGATGCAGGGTACGACGGGCACAGCTCGTCGCACGAGCCGAAGCCCGGATCCGTGAGAAACCAGTTGGAGTAGAAGGTATATCCGTAGGCGCGCAGATACGCCGATTGGCTCAGCGCGTACGTGTATTGCACCTTCGTGATGCCGGCATCGTTCTGGTTTTGGTTTATCGAGTTGTCGTTGAGCCCGATTGGACCGCCGAACGTGTGCGACGGCGTGCCGGGTGCCATGTAGACTCCCGGCGCTTTGATCGTGGTCATACTCTTGGCGATCACGCTGCCGAACGGAACGTTATACGAAACGTTGTCCGCGTAGGGCATGTACGAGTACGCGCAGCCCAAGAATGAGAGCGACGTTGAGCCGCCGCACTTGAAGGGCAGCGAAACGATCTGGCCGCAGTTGCCGGTCGGGTTGCTCGAGATACCGCAGACCGGCACGCCACCGTAGCCGCCGGGATTGTTGCATCCATTGACCGTCAGCCCGGGTGCGATGGTATCGGGGCCGCAAGTCGGCAGCTTGGCAAGCGTGTTGTACTGCGAGTAGACGAACTGGTTGTTGCCCGGCCCCAAGTCGTCGGGACTCGTGTAGCCGGAGTTGTCGAGCGCGGATCCGCTCCACATCACCTGAACGTCGTCACGAAGCCCGTTGGCCTTGGGAATGCCCATGTGCAGGTTGATCACGTTCTCGCGATCGCTGACCATGAACGGGTTGGCCGAGGTGCCGCTGTAGTACTGCCAGCAGCCCTGCGCGGGAAAGGTGAACTTCGAGACCCCGGCCGAGACGAGCGGACAAATCGGCTTGACGCCTTGGCACGTGCTCGCGAGACACGTCTCGCCGACGGTCAGCAGCTGGTAGCTGCCGAAGCCGTAGCCGGTGCCAAAGCCGTCCACATTACCGGAGAAGTATCCGCCCGGCGTCATATAGCCGGCGCCGTTGGTGTTATCGAAGAATCGATACGTTTGGTTGTAGCCCAGAAGCCCGATGTAGTAGCTGAAGGTGCGGTCGGGCGTCGAGCCGCCGATTTCTACCTGGGCCTGATGGTAGTAGTTGGGCGTCGAGATCCCAAGGTTCGCCGTGGCGAAGCCCGGGAACGTACCGGTCTTGATGACCTGATTGATGAAGCCCGCCGTACCGGCCGAAGCGACCGATGACGGACCGCCGCCGGTGTAGACTTGCAGCTCTTGCAAGCCTAGGCTCGACTCGGTGCCGGCGTTGTAGTTATCGAATGAGCGGTTGATCGGAATACCGTCGTATTCGAAGCCGGTGTAGTACGAGTTTTGCCCGCGCACGTACGCGGCATTGAAATCCCAGCCGATGCCGCCCTGGGACGTTTGAACGCCCGGGACGGATGCCATCGCCGAGTAGGCGTTGTTGAGGTTGCCGCCGCCGCCGAGCGCGGCTGCCGCGGAAGCCTGAGCGGAATTGACGCTATAGAGGTCGCCGCCGACGCCCGATTTGACCAGCGACGTGCCTGCTTGCGACGTCACATGCGCGATCGTCCGCAGCGCCTTGGTCATCGTATAGGCGACTTGCTGCGTCTGGTCGGCGAAGACCACGACGCCGGGGTACGAAGTGCCTTGATACCCACTCTTGCTCACCGTGAGCGTGTAGGTATCCGGGTTAAGCGAGAGGACGACGAAGTGACCTCCCGCGTCCGTCGTAGCGGTCGCGGACTGTGAGGCGGAGACTGCCTGCACCTGAGCGCCGGCAATCGGTGCGCCGCTGGAGTCCTTGATCGTACCCGCGATGTTACCGGTGACGCCTGCCAGTGCCCATGTTTCCTGGCTAAGGAATGCGCCGATCAGCATCGCGACTATGACCGCATGACGGAGGAATCGCAGCTGTTTCATGGTTTGCATATCCCTCTCGTTGCTTATTGGCTCTCTGATTTAAGCGCCGGTTAAGGCGCCTCACAAACCTTATGAAATCCTGTAAAGCCAACCTTTTGATATTTATTGAGTTATGCAAGCGTTCGCGGGTTTTCGCATCAACAATCTTCAATGCATCAAGGAATATCAAATCGTGCGCGTCATCCGGCAGCACCATTTTTTGTGACTTCATGAAGACTCCAGCCACCGTTCTTGTTTATCTTAGTGGCCATGGCATTCTCACATCACTCACTCATTCCGACGAACGAATATGCCGTGCAGCGTGGGATGGAGCGCCAGGTATTGACGCTCTTGCACCATGTACAGAATCCCGGCGCCCTTGCCGCCTCACCGCTGATGGCCGCAGTCTGCCAAGAAATGCGAACGTCCAACCCTGTGAAGGCACTCAAGAGAGTCGTCTTAGCGGTGCTCGCCGGGGACGATGAGCGTGCGACGACGTTAAGAAACGCCATCGTCGACGTCGATTTCAAGCGCGTAACGTCCAATGCCGAAATAGCGCGGCGAAGCGGCGTTTCGCGCCGCCATTTCCAGCGACGGCGAGCGGAGGCCGTCGCGGCCATCGCCCGGTACGCCCGAGCGGTCGTCACGCGGCGGCAGAGCGAGACTCCCTCCACGGGGTCATTGGAACGGCCGGCGGCCTGGCGTTTCGAGCGAGAGCGGGCCGCGTATCTTCGGGCACGCGATCGCGGCGGGGTCCTCGAGATGCGGGCTATCGCCGGCAATCTGCTGCGATTGGCGCAGAATCAAGCGTCGCACACGCTCGCGTCCGAGTGCAGGGCCGACGCCAACGTGCGGCTGGGCCGGCGGCAGGAGACAGAAGAGCACCTCGATTACCTGTCGCCGAGTGCGAGGCTTCTGACTTTAGCGAAGCTGTCGCTGCTTGCCCGAAATGCGTCCGAAGCGCTGCGGCATGCGCGAGCGGCGTTGAGTGCTATGGGATCCGACGACCGCGAGACGTACCAGTGTTTAGCGGTGCTTTCGCAGGCTTGTCTCATGCATTGCGTTTCTTGGGAACCACCTGCGACCACGAGCCTTCCTGTTTGTTCCTGGGAGCGCCTTGCGATGGAAGTCGAGCAGGCGCGCCACCACGCTCTTGCGCTGGAATGGAGCGATGCCGAAAAGTTGGCGCGCTCGACGCAGCGCCGGGCGAGTCTGCTCGGCTACCACGAATTAACTGCTCGCGCCGCTGCCGTTCTGTACGCCGGGCCCGCGGCGCGCAACGAAGTCGACCTCGCGTATCATTGGCGCGCATCTGCGGTCTCGCAGCTGTTGCCGACGCAAGATCGCGTCTTGGCCACCGGCCTTTTTACCGTCAGCGCGTACAACGAGCGTTTCGGTATGGATCGCTGCCTCAACGATGTGCTCTACGAACGCTTATGCATCGTCGTCCCGCAAATGCAAGGAGAGAGCCAATTCCAGCAAGCCGCCGTATGTGAATTGCTTTGCGCAGCCCTCGATTCCATCGCTGTGCCGCAAGACTGCTCGGCGCGACTTGAAAGAGCCGCTCGCTTGGTTGCAAAGAGCGACTCAGCGTGGGTCCACTATGCCGAGAGACTTCGAGACCCCATCTGCGAGATGCTGGCGATGGCTGCCGTGGCAATGATGGGCCTCTCGTGGACGGAAGCTTTCGAAAGACTCGACGCGGCACTTGCCGGCGCCCTATCGCGATTCTGTCCAAGTGCGCCGCGCACGATCGCCGTTGAGGTTCCCCACCGCCCGAAGTCACAGTCGGCCGTTATCGATCATTTGAGATTTGACGATGAGCGCATATCCGGAGAGGGAAGTCCAGTCGAGAGTCCCCCCGATCTATGCGTTCGGGTCCTTCCGCTTCGACCCAACACGAAGGCTGCTCTCTCACGGCAACGTGGTGATTCCATTGCCCGAGCGTCTGGGGCAGCTGCTGGTGTTGCTGATTCAAGCTAACGGCGACGTCATCGACAAGGAAACCATCGCGTCGCGAGTCTGGCCGGAGACCGCCGTGAGCGATGGCAATCTTTCGCAGCACATGTATATGTTGCGGCAGTTGCTCGACGAACGCGCCAAGGACCGCGCATACGTGATGACCGTGCGGGGCAGAGGCTACCGCCTCGTGGCACCCGTGAGCGTCGTGGCGCCGGAACACCCTGAAGCGACGAGCAACGCGATCGAAGACGTCAACGATCGCTCCTTCACCAGTGCGCCCGAATTGCTCTACCATTACTGGCGAGGCTCGTACCTTTTAGAGAAGGGTACCGCCAGTGCTTTTACCGCTGCAGCCGAACAATTCGAAGGCGCGCTGCGCATCGATCCCACGCACGTTGCTTCGCTCGTTGGGCTTGCGCGAGCACACGCTCTCATGGCGGAGTACTGGTACGCGCCAAGCTCGCATGCGTTTCCGAAGGCCAAAGCCGCAATCGTGCGCGCTCTGGAGGTCGATCCGTTGTCGGCCGAGGCGCGTGCCCTCCTCGGAAATATTCTCCTTTTTTGCGATTGGAACTGGGAAGAGGCAGAGCGTGAAATTGAAACGGCAGTCGAATTGAATCCCAAGTCGACTTCCGTCTGCATCAACGCCGCGTGGTTCTACGTGTGTAAGGGATCGAGCGACAAACCGTTGCGACAAATGCAGCGCGCGCTTCTAGCCGTGGCTTCGTCGCCTGCCGTGCAGCTCTTTCTCGCAAGGGTATTTCTCCACGCCGGAGAGTATCGGCGTGCCATCGATGCGCTATCTAACCTGATCGAGGGCGGTCCCGATTTCTCGATCGCTCGGCGACATCGGGCTCAAGCGTACATTCTCAACGGACAGCCCGCGGAAGCGCTCGCCGACCTGCTGCTTATGCCGCAAGACCGTGCCGAAGATATTGCGCTGCGACTGCCTTTGCTCGGGCGCGCATACGCCGATTGCGGCGACGCCGAGCGCGCCGAAGGCGTTTACCGAACGCTGCTCGATATGGCTCGCACCGAACATGTCGTGAGCTTCAATCTCGCGACGATTGCCGTCGGCTTGAATCGGCTCGAGGAAGCGCTGCAGCACTTGGAGCGCGCGCTCGAAAAGCGGGAACCTGCGTTGCTGATGTTGCGCACACTCCCGTGGTTCGAACCGATCGCGCGGCGCTCGCGCTTCAAAGCGTTGCTGCGGGCGGTTTGGCCGGCCGAGCAGTCCGCGAAATCCGAGTCGGGTTACTCGCGCGACGCGACCGGGTAGACTGCAGGACTGCGCAGCCCGCTGGCGTCGACGCTGCGGACCCCGAGTATGTAGTCGTCCTTTGAAACCGGAACCGTCGCTTGGGTGACGTCGCCGACATTGCGGCCTTGTTCCCATTGCGGCGCGTCGGTCGCACGCCAGAGGATTTCGTACGAAACGGCGCCGGCAGCGCGTTCCCAGCGAAGGGTTGAGTCGTAGCCGAGGTGCTGCAAGACCATTCGAGCGTCGCCCGGCGGCGCCGGGCCGAGGGCAAGCGTCGCCAGCGACGCGACGTTGGCTTGCGTCGCGCGCCGCAGGTATTGCGCGTCGATGTATTGTGGAAGATCGCCGTATTGGACGCCGTCTTGCAGTCGAACGTCCTGGTGCTGGTGGGCGAAATTTTCGTTCGCTTCGACGAACCGAACCGCGGCGGAGTAACCGGCGTCTTGGAATGACTCTTGATCCCCGCCCCGCATGAACCGATCCGCGCGGTAGATTTGCCGGACGTCGAGCCCGGGAACGTAGGCGGGCACGGTTTCCGCGATGAAGCGCGAAAGTTCGCGTGACGGCGAATCGTTTTCGGAGCCGACGAGGTTGATGCGGGCGATATCGGCGCCCGTTGGAAGCGCTTCGCTGAAGACCCGGATCACGTTGGGTTCGGATGCTCCGCTCCCTCCGACGGAGTTGCCGATGATGTCGTTGTTCAAGACCGCTAAAACCGGAACGCGACGCGCTGCCAGCTCGCGAGCGTAGTGGTTCGAACCCCACAGACCGAGTTCTTCGCCGTCAAAACATGCGAAGAGAATCGTGCCGGCAAAGCGCGTGGCGGCCATCACGCGCGCCGCTTCCAAGACGGCGGCGACGCTCGACGCGTTGTCGTCGGCGCCGGGAGCTTGCCCGATGCCGTCGGTGCACCGGCCGTCGCAGTCGTCGAAGTGACTCGACATGACGTAGACTCGTCCCGGCGCGGTGCCGTGCAGCGTCGCGATGACGCTCGATTCGAGCACCACTCGCGGCGTCTTGCGCGTCTGCGATTGGAGATAGGTGTCGAGCGCAACGCTCATGCGCCCGTTCGCCGTCACCGCAACCGCTTCGAACTGCCGCGCAATCCAATCGCGAGCGCCGAATACACCGTGAGCGCCCGTCGAGGTGCGATCGGAGAAATCGTTGCGCGTGCCGAACGCGACGAGCCGGTCGACCGTATTTTGCAAGCGATCCGCTCGCACGGCATCGACCATCGCGACGATGGGAGCGTATGGCGTTAGTTGCGGCAGCGGGCTATCGGAGCCAAGCGCACCGAGGAGCAGCGCGCCGGCGAGAGCGACGATCTTCATCCCGTAAGCTTTTACGAAGCGGGCGTAAGCTCCTGACGCTTGCGGAGGTAGCGGCCCAGCGTCACGACCGTTCCCTTTCCCGGTTTGCTGTGCACGTCGAAGAAGTCCGTGCAGCGCTGCATGATGGCAAAGCCCCTGCCCGTTTCAGCCAAAAGGCTCGGCAACGCGACCGGGCCCGGCGCTGGAGCGGCAAAGCCGCGGCCTCGGTCGCGGATCGTCGCAACGATCGCGCCAGCCTCGAGCCGCACGCGGACCTCGATGGCGTTTCCCGAGGCGGCGTGCTGAATTGCATTGGCAACTGCTTCACCGAGCGCAAAGACGAGATTCTCGGCGTCGGCAGCGGTAAGGCGATGAAAGCCCGCAAACTTCGAGAAAGCGTAGCGCGCGGTTCCCGCGAAGCGGGGCAGCGGTGGAATGCTCAGGCGCAGAATGTTCATTGTGTTGACGACCATCAAGATTCTTCCGCACGGGAGAACCTCCAAACCCACGGTCTACGTATTGGCATGCCGTGACGGGTCACTTTACACGGGGGCGACCAGCGATCTCGCGCGGCGTTTATCCGCACATCGCCGGCGCAAGGGTGCGAAGTATACGCGCGGCCGTTTGCCCGTTGCGCTGATTGCCTGGTGGCATCCGCCGACGTTCGCCGTCGCAATGTCGCACGAAGCCCGCTTTAAAAGCCTCTCGCGCGTTGCCAAACTGGCGACCCTGCGTAGCGGCAAAGCCTACGGCTGCACGGTCCATCGAGCCGAGGCCGAGCGCTAGTCGTAAGACTTTGACGCCAACGCGTAGGTTGCTCGCGTGACCGCATGGATCGCCGCGTACGAGGCCGCGTAGTCGTAGGCTTCGGCCGTCATAATGGCGAGGATGAAGGGCGAGTTCCCATACGGTTCGACGATTGCGACGTCGTTGCGCGTTCCTTCGATCTCACCGGTTTTGTTTGCTACCGGCGTTCCCCCGGGAAGCGCGGCCGGAATGCCGTCCCGATCCGTCTGGTCGAGCATGATGGTCACCATCGCTCGGCAGTGTTTGGCCGAAACGATCGTGCGGACTCCTTCGCGCGCGCCGCGCTCGATGACGTAGAGCAGGCGCGCCATATCGGCCGGCGTCGAAACGTTATCGTTATGATGCGCGATCGCGGCGTAATCGAGGAATTTGCGCGCGAGATTGGTGCGAACCATTCCGGCTCGCCTGCCGACGGCGTTGATCGTTCCGACGCCGAAGTGAGCGATGAGGAGATTCGCAGCAGTATTGTCGCTGAGCGTAATCATCGGCACGATGAGCTCGCGTACGGTAAACCGCTGGCCATTGCGTGCGTTGGCCATGAAATCGGAGCCGCCGATGAGATCGCTGCTGTGGAACGTGATTTTTGCGCCGAGCGCTCCGGGCGTGGCTTCCTCGACCGCGTAGGCGGTCGTCATGATCAGCACCTTGATGATCGACGCGGTCGGAAAGCGGTCGAAGGCCGCGTAGGCGATCAGTGGGGATCCCGGAGCCATCGTCTGCGCGTAGACGCCGATCCTTCCGGGCATCGCGCGAGCGATTGCGCGAATCCTTGCGGCCACCGAGGTAGCGCAGAGCGCCGGCGGTGCGAGCAGCACCGCACCGCCCGAACTCAGAAACGCAATGCGTCTCACGAGCCGGTACCCTGATAGTGACGCAGGCCCAAGAGCCAAAACGCATAGGCCGCAGCCAGCCACGCCAAGCCGATCGCAGGCGTGAGCAAGCCGACTGCTGGATTGAGATGCAACCCCGTCTCGGCCTTTTGTAAGAAGTACGTCGCCGGAAAGTAATTCATGAAGGCAAACGGCAATACGAAAGCCAGTACGATTCGCACGCCTCGCGTGTAGATGCTGATCGGATAGCGGGTAAAATCCTGCTCGAGCGACATTACCACCCAACGAAGCGTGTCGACGCGAATGAACCAAAACGAGCACGTCGCTACCGCCAGAGAGATTCCAAGGTCGATCAGCGCGCCGCCGAAGACGATGAGCGGAACGAAGATCGCGAAGGTCCAATCGATGCGAACGTTTGCCGCAGCCGTCGCGGCGGCGAGCGTCGCGATCGCCAAGACCAGGCCATCGGGAACGATCTGTTGCGGTACGGTGAGCACTTGAAAGAGTGCGTCGAGCGGCCGAACCAGGAACCGGTCGAAGCGGCCTTCGCGGACGTACTCGGGAACGCTCACGACGGTGAAGAAAAGGGTGTTGTGCAGCTCGTGACCGGCCATCCACAGCGCGTACAGAAAGAACATTTCGCGAAAGTCCCAGCCATTCATCGAGGGGAACTGACGCATCGTTACGTAGAGCGCGCCCAGCGCGACGCCGTGGTAAACGAACGTAAAGACGAACCACATCACGAAATTGGCTCGGTACTCGAGCAACGTCAAGAGATTGATCCGCCAATATTCCAAGTAGGCTCGCAGCACCGGTGAGACGTTTCGGTGCCGCAGAGCGCCTACCCGTGCGGGCGCCCTTTCGCCTCGACCTTACAGTCGACGCGCTGCGCCGATTAGCGAGCAACGTCGTCGACGTGGTCGGATCGGACGGAACGTATTATCGCGCTCTGGGCGCCGGAAACGAGACGGTGCTCTTAGCGATTCGTCAGTGCGGCGCTCGCGCGATCGAGGTGCGGGCGACCGGTCGGCGTTCGGAGCGCTGGCCGCCGGTCGTGGCGCGCATGCTCGGAACGCAGGTCGATCTCGCGCAGTGGTACGCGCGAAGCCGGCGCGTTGCCTGGTTGGCGCCGATCACAGCAGCCTTGCGCGGGCTCAAACCGCCACGTTATCCGACACTCTGGGAGGCATGCGCGCATGCGGTACTCTTCCAGCAGATTTCGATTCACGCCGCCGCCGCGATCATGCGCCGCGCCGTTGAGGCTCTCGGCGAGTGCGTCGCAGTGGACGGCATACGCTGTATCGCCTTTCCGCCGCCGCAACGGTGGCTGAGCGCCGGCGACGCAGAACTTCGTGCCGCTGGCCTCTCGCGAAACAAGATCGCTCACGTACGATGCGCCGCCGAGGCCTTCGCTCGCGGCACGATCGACGAACCGACGCTCGAGGAGTTGCCAACGCCGGAGGCCGCGCAGCGCCTCCGCGCCATTCGCGGTATCGGCGCATGGAGCGCTTCGGTGGTGCTCCTGCGCGGCCTTGGCCGTCTCGACACGTTCCCGTTGCACGATTCCGGCGTAGCGCGCACGCTATCGTTGCTCGCAGGTGGCGCAGAGATCGATCAGGACCGGTTGCTGGAGACGCTTGGTGACGTTCGAGGAATGCTCTACTATCAGCTCCTGCTCAGTCGGCTGCACAATCTCGCCGTCGGCGCGCGGCCGTCAGCCGCCTTGGATGACGACGCGGTCTGAAGCGGCGCGCCAAACGAGCGACGAGAGGGTCGCAAAGATCAGCAGCCATGCCAGCTGCGTCGCGATGCTCGAGGCCCACTGCGAGGGCGGGATCACACCCACGTAGATGAGGAGCGGCGTCGAATAGATTGCCGCAAACGGAAGCGCGAAGACGATTCTGCCCAGAATGCCGGGAAAAAGCGTTAGCGGAATGATCTGTCCGGAGAGCAGGTCGGAGACCCATCGCACGATCAACTGCGCCGCAAACGTCTCGAGCGTCCAAAACGCAATGCAGTTCATGAGAAAGTTTAGGAAAAAGTTCACGCCGTATCCTACCACGAACGCCAGCAGAAATGCCGCGAGCGTCGCCGCCGGCGGTACGTCGATGTGCACGAGCAGCAAGGCGCAGAGCAGCGAAGGGACGACCAGCAGCGCGTGCAAGAGCGTCTGGCCGAACCCGTCGCTGAAAAAGTAGAGCGGTACGCTGATCGGCTTCATCAGGTCGGTAGCGATCGTGCCTTCGCGGATTTTTTCGCGAATCAACCGCGTTCCGTCGACCTCCAAAATGAGCGACATCAGCATCGCGATCGTGGCGTACGTAATCATGCTGTGCAGCGGAAGATTGATCGGCGCGGCGTTCTGCGCGTAGAGCGCCGTCCAAAGCGATCGCAGAATATAGACGCGCAGAACCAGCGATCCGATCTCGGTGAGCACCTCCATCCGGTAAGTGGCCTCGCGCGAGAACGCCTTCTTCGCGAACTCGACGTACGCAAGCAATGGCAGGCCTAGGCTCCTAGCCGCCCCTTTGCCGCTTGATGGCCTGTTGCCGGCGGTGCTCCATCTCTTCGAGCTCGAGCATCATGACGTCGACGACCTTGTCGACCTGCGTGGCTTGCGTCGGCGGCGGCTCCTCGCCGGCACGCAGTTTACCCCGAGCGGAGCCGAGGGCGGCGGCGGCGGCTTGAGGTTGCGGTGCTCCTCGAGAGCTGCGTCCTGGGCGTGCGCCTTCCGCAGAAACTTTGCATACGTCTCGGCGGCGCGTCCGCGGACGTCTTCGCCCGCCTCCAGATTGAAAACGTCGGCATAGAAGTTCGATCTTCGCGTGGAGCTCGGGTGCTTGCTCCGGCGCGTAGATGGTTGCCGGATCGCCGGCCGCGACGTGCAGCATCGGTACGCTCGATCCCGCGCTTACGCGAGCTTTTACGTGAACGATCGCGCCAAGCGCAACACCGCTGCCTTCTTCGAGCGTCGCGCCGTTGAAAATCTTCGCGCCGCCGGCCACGAAGCAGCCGTTGCCGATCGTGGCCCCGACGACGTAGGCGTGGGGACCAACGATGCACCGGTCGCCGATCGAGAGCGGATACTGCAAGGCGCTTCCGCCGCTGGCTTTGAGCACCGCGTTCTCCATGATGACGCTCTGAGCGCCGATCGTCACCGGCGCACCCTCGGCCGTGATGACGGCGCCGTGCAGCACCGCGCACTCCGCGCCGATCGTCACGTCCCCGCTGACCGTTGCGCGTCGGCGCGACGTAGGCGCTCGAGTGGATCTTCGGTTGCTTCGTCCCGCTGGAAAAGATCATGACGCGTCCTCCTCCGACCGGCGGCCGTATCCCTCGACGTAGATTCGCCGGATGATCGATTCGAGATCCGGCTCTTCCAAGCTGACGTCTTCGACGCTGTAACGTTCACTCGCTTGCCGGACGAGCAGATCGGCCCGCTGCAGATTGCGATCGAAGCGAAAGCGGGCGCTCGAATCCTCGACCCCTGCGAGTTGCGCTCCGTCGAGTTGCGGCTGCTCGATCGGCTCGCTGAAACGCACGACCAGCGTGCGAAATCGTCCGTACTCGCTCTTGATTCGGTCGACGTCGCCGTCGTAGATCAGCGTTCCCCGGTCGATCAAGACGATCCGCCGGCAGAGCCGCTCGACGTCGGCAAGATCGTGAGTCGTCAGAACGATCGTCGCACCGCGTTCGGCATTGATGCGCGCGATGAACTCGACGTATGGCTTCCTTGGCGACGACGTCGAGGCCGATTGTCGGTTCGTCGAGATAGACGATCTTCGGACTGTGGAGCAGCGCCGCCGCAAAGTCGCCGCGCATGCGCTGCCCTAGCGAAAGCTGGCGCACGGGAGTCCGCAAGAAGCTTGCCATCTCGAGGATCTCGATGAACTCGTTGAGATTGCGCCGATACTGCGTCCTGCGGGACGCCGTAGATCGCGCGCAAGAGCTCGAACGATTCGACGAGCGGGAGATCCCAATAAAGCTGACTGCGCTGTCCGAAGATCACGCCGATGTTTCGAGCGTTTTCCTTGCGGTTTTTCCACGGCACGAGGCCGGCAACGCGCACTTCGCCCGAGGTCGGAACGAGGATCCCCGTCAGCATCTTGATGGTCGTCGACTTGCCGGCACCGTTCGGGCCGATGTAGCCGACCAGCTCTCCCGGTTCGAGCGCGAACGTGACGTCGCTCACCGCGACGCGCTCTTCGTATTCGCGCGAGAAAAAGGAACGCAGCGCGCCGAGGGTCCCCGGCGTGCGCTTGCGGGTGCGAAAGACTTTGCGCAAATCGCGCGTTGCTACGATCGGCAGGACACGAGCGTTCGTCACTCCGTATTCCTTTTCCGGTGATACTAACGATCTCCAACGAATACGGAGCGGGCGCCCTCGAGATCGCGACGCGGGTTGCCGACGCACTCGGTTACGAGTACGTCGATCACCAGCTCCCGGTCGTCGTCGCCAAGCGTTTGCACGTGACGCCGGAGGCCGTCGAGGCGAACGAAGAGGCGGAGCGGACGCTGGGAGAACGCTTCTTATCTAGTCTCGAGCGGGCCACGCCGGAGCTTGCAGCGGCGTCGGCCGCGGAGCCGTTCGATGAGGAACTGCTCCGGGCCGTGCAAGACGCCGTACGCGAGTACGCGTCGCATGGCAATGTCGTCATCGTCGGCCGTGGCGCGTCCGCTATTTTGGGACCTCGCTCCGACGTGCTGCGAGTCTTCATCTACGCGCCGCGCGCAATGGCGAGTCGGGCGCATCGCCGAAACGATGCACGTTCCTCGCGCAAACCGCCGAAGCCGAATTGGATCGGGTCGACCGGGCACGCAGCGCGCACATGCACGAATGGTACGGTCTGACGTTCGGCGATCCGCGCGAACTACGATCTCTGCGTCGATGCATCGCGGCTCGGCATTGCTCCGAGCGCGGCGCTCATCGTCGCTGCGGTGCGAGCGCGGACCGCGGTGTCACTCTGAGCCGGCGTGTCGATTCTGACGGCGCTGCGCTATCGGGACTTTCGTTTGCTCTGGCTCGGGCTCCTGATTTCGAACCTCGGCACCTGGATGCAGTTCACCGCGATGGGATTCTTCGTCGCGCGTATGGCCGGCTCGCAGCACCAAGCGGCGCTCGACCTCGGCATCTTGGGCGCTGCCCGTGCGATTCCGGTCTTGCTGCTCTCGCCGCCGGCCGGAGTCGTCGCCGATCGACTGCCGCGTCGTCGCGTGCTCTTCGTGACGAACGTGACGATGGCGTTAGCTGCCCTTCTGCTCGCGTTGCTTGCGACGGTACATCGGCTCGAGATGATCGGCCTGGTGCTGCTCTCGGCGTTGAACTCGGCGGCCAACGCATTCGACTCGCCGACGCGCCAAAGCTGGGTCCCGCTGCTCGTCGATCGAGAGTACGTCGGCAATGCCGTCGGGTTGAACTCGGTCGCGTTCAACGCGCCGGCCGTCATCGGTCCGGCGCTGGCCGGAGTGCTCATCGTTTGGGTCGGCGTCGCGGGCGCGTTTTATTTCAATGCGGCGCGCGACGCTGGCGGTCGTTGCCGCCGTGATGATGATGCGACCCTCGCCACCGTCGGCAACGACGGCGGGCGAGCCGACGCTGCACGCGATGCGTCAGGGCATCGCTTTCATCGTGCGCCATCCGGCGCTGCGGTGGATCGTTCTCGCGCAATTCGTCACGGCGCTCTTCGACACGGCCGTACAGTCAGCTCATCGCCGGCTTACGCCGTCAACGTGTTGCACGCCGGTGCGCGGGGATTGGGCTGGGCGGTCTCGGCAATCGGCGTGGGCGGTTTCGGCGGTGCGCTTGTCACCGCATACTTCGCGCAGACGGGAACGGCGCTCGCTGCTGTGGTTGCAATCGGGGACTGCTTATGTCGGCCGGCGTTTTCGCGCTGGCGTTCGTGCCGGCGCTCGCCTTGGCGTTGCCGGTGCTCTTTGCCATCGGCGTCGGAACGCTTGCGCTGCTCGGCGCGACGAACACGTTGATCCAGACGCTCTCGCCGGACGACGTGCGCGGTCGCGCGCTCTCCATTTATACGATGATCGCGATCGGCGTCGTTCCGCTTGGCGCGCTCGTCGACGGCGCGATCGCCGCGCTCATAGGCCTGCGAGCGACGTTCGCGCTTGGCAGGGGCGCTCTGCATAGCGCTCTTTCTTGCGATCTGGTTCTTGCGCCCGATCGTTCGGACGGTATAAAGAAAGCGAGTCGCGATTTTTCGCGACTCGCTTAAATAACTCCGCCGGTTTAGTACCGAGCGGAGTTGTGGATCGCGATCTAGCCTGCCTTCTTGCGTCGGACCTTTCTGCGAACAGCCTTGCGGGCTGCCTTCTTGCGAACCGCCTTGCGCGCCACTTTTCGGCGAACGGCCTTGCGGGCTACTTTCCGACGTGCCTTCTTGCGAACGGCTTTGCGAGCTACTTTACGACGGACCGCCTTGCGAGCCACCTTGCGGCGAACCTTCCTGCGAACCGCCTTGCGAACCAACGCTCCAGCGACCGCCTTTTTCACGGCCGCTTTGCGAGCGGCTTTCTTTCGAACTGCCATCGTTGGTACGAGTCATCCTTTCTCTGGTCGGCAACCGACCAGGGGTGTTGCCTACCTTATACAGTATTACGAGCTTCAATGCAAGTTTTTGCCGATGACGGCGCATGCATTGATGCGCGCATCGATGGACGCAAACGCGAGGCTGCAGTCGTGTTGATCCATGGATTTCCGTTAACGCGCGAGATCTGGGAAGTGCAATCCGACGCGCTCGCGCGCACGTGGTGCGTGCTCCGTCCCGACCTGCGCGGTGCTGGAACGTCGAGCGTGCCGGAGGGGCCGTATCTCATGGAACGGCTCGCGGCGGACGTCGCCGCGCTGCTCGACGCGATGGGCATCGAGCGCGCCTCGCTTATCGGTCATTCGATGGGCGGATACGTCGCGCTCGCTTTCGCGCGCATGTTTACCGAGCGCGTCACGCGGCTCGCGCTGGTAGCGAGCCGGCTTCGAGCCGATACGCCCGACGAGGCGGCGACCCGCCGCGACATCGCCGATCGCGTCGAGCGTGAAGGCAGCATCGAACCGATTATTGAGGCTTATTTGCCGCGATTACTCGCATCGCGAACGTTCGCCGAGCGTCGCGACGTCGTCGAGCACGCCTACGAAATCGCTCGCCGCAACGCTCCCGCCGGTGCGGCCGCGACGCTGCGCGGGGATGGCGTTGCGTTCCTCGTCGGAAGACATCGCCGCAGACGTCGACGTACCGATGTTGATGATCGCCGGCGGCCGCGACCAGGTCGTCGGAGTTGAAGAAGCACGTTCGATCGTCGCGAAATTTCCGCGCGGCCGGCTCGTGATTTGCGACGAAAGCGGTCACCTTCCGATGCTGGAAGAACCGGAGCTCGTCACCGAAGCGCTTGAGAGTTGGCTCTGCGGCTCCTAACGAATGACCGGCAAGTTCGAGCGGCGGCGCAGGAGGCTGTAAACGAAGAAGGCGCCCACGGCGACGGCCGCGATTACTGCGGCGATCAAGACGATCTTCAACAGGTACGCTGCGACCACGAGCACGACGATCGCCACCGCAACGACTGCGGTGAGCTTCAGGAAGAGCGCGAGCATTGGATTCTTCATGTTCACCGTAAGCTACCGCGCCCCGAGCTCCTAGGTTTCAGATTGTACGCAGTTTGTCGAGCGCGAGGTAACCCGCGGCGATCGAGCCGCCGGCGTCGATCGAGCCGTCGTCGAGCATGGCGCGGAAACGGGGCAACGCCGCCAGCTCGACCTCGAGGTGCTCGGTGGGATCGGGATTGGGCTCGTGCATCCTGCGCGCGCCCCAGCCTATATAAACGTAGGCGCGGGCCGGCGAGCGAACCGGCTCGGGAAAATACTGTGCCGCAAGCTCGCAGCGATCTACACCATAGCCCGTCTCCTCGGCCAGTTCGCGGAGAGCGCACTCGCGCGGCTCTTCCTCTTCGGCGAGCATTCCGGAGGGAAGCTCGAGATGGATCGAATCCGAACCGTAGCGGTACTGCCTGACGAGGACGACGTGCGCGTCGTCCGTGAGCGCTAAAATCGTCACGAAGCCGCGCGATTCGCGGACGTAGTAGTCTGGTAGAATGCTCCCGTCGGGAAGCTCTATTTCGTCGGCGCGCAGACGCATGTACGGCGAATCGACGATGTAATGCGAGGCACGCAGGCGCCACCCCGGTTTTTCCATGTCGGCAATCTATGGCGAAGCGTTTGCACCTCCTTTCGCGAAGTATGCCAATCTCTATGGCAGAGCGGTTCTTGGTCGTCGGCGGCGGGACGATGGGCTCGGGCATCGCGTTGGTCGGAGCGTCCGCCGGCTACGATGTCGAGATCGTCGAGCCCGACGCCGCCGCGCGCGAACGCGGCGCCGCGTTCCTGGAACGCGAAGCGGCGCGGTCCGGCGGCGTCTCCGTTCTCGAGCGCATCCGTTGGAACGATGCAATCACGCGACCGAGCGACGCGACGATCGCCATCGAAGCCGTCTCCGAACGTTTCGAGCTCAAACGAGCAGTCTTTGCGGCGCTCGCAGACGCACTCGCGCCCAAGGCATTGATTGCAACGAACACCTCATCGTTCTCGGTGGGCGAGCTCGCCGACCTCGTGCCGCATCCCGAGCGGGTGGTGGGCTTGCATTTCTTCAACCCCCCGGCACGAATGGAGTTGCTCGAAGTGGTATCGGGACACCAGACGAGTGACGATGCGCTGGCGCTCGCCTACGAGATTGCGGCGAAGCTCGGCAAGACTCCGGTGCTGGCGGCCGATACGCCGGGATTCATCGTCAATCGCGTCGCCCGTCCGTACTATCTGCAGGCACTGCGCGCACTCGAGCACGGGGTTGCGTCGATCGAAGAGCTCGACGCGCTGGCACGTTCTGCCGGCTTTCGCATGGGACCCTTCGAATTGATGGACCTGATCGGACTCGACGTCAATCTGGCGACGACCGAGTCGATTTACGCTCGCACGCAAGAGGGGCGATTTGTGCCGGTGGAGCTCCAGCGCCGCATGGTCGCGCAAGGATTGCTCGGCCGCAAGAGCGGCGCCGGCTTTTACGTCTACCGCGACGGGCGCGCCGAGCGCTTCGAGCCAACCGTGACCTCGGGGCACGGCGAGCCCAATACGGAAGAGCTCGTCGCGATCTTAGGTTTCGGCAGTGTCGCCGACGAGATCTCCGAGCGGATCGCGGACGTATACGCGCACGTCCAGCGGATCGAAAACGACGACCTGCTCGACGAACTCTCGCCAGAGACGACGATCGTCGTCGACCTCGGCGACGGCGTCGACGATCGCGGCGAGGTCCTCGCCCAACTCGATTCCTTGCTCGCGCCGGAGTGTGTCCTCTTTGTCGACGCCTATGCGACCGATCTTGGCGCCTGCGCGCGTCGTCTGCGTCATCCCGAGCGTTTGGTAGGGTACGGTCTTCTTGGGTCGCTCGAAGCGCAGCGCGCGATCGAAATCGTCGATTCCGAAGCGGTCGCCGACGACGCGCTCGAACTCGCGCAAGAACTCTTTGCCGCACTCGGCAAGAGCGTCATCTTGGTTGCAGACGAGCCCGGCCTTTTTCTTGGTCGCACCGTGGGGTCAATCGTTAACGAGGCAATCGTTGCCGTTGCAGAAGAGCTCGCCTCACCCGGCGACGTCGATACCGCGATGCGGCTCGGCGCCAACTACCCAGTCGGCCCGATCGAATGGGGACGCGAGATCGGGGGCGCTCGCGTGCAACGGATCCTCAAGCGTCTCGCGCAGGCCGAAGGGGAAGCGTTCGGGCCCCATCGCTCGCTCTGGATGCTCGATGTTGCGGAAACGTCCGCGGCGGAGGGGGCGATCGAGTGAACCGCGAGGTTTGGGTGATCGATGCGGTGCGCACTCCCATCGGCCGCTACGGTGGGCAGCTTGCGCACGTTCGGCCCGACGATCTTGCGGCGATCGCGGTGCGTGCGGTCGTCGAACGCACCGGCGTTCCGCAGGCGGCAATCGAGGATGTCTATTTTGGCGCGGCCAACCAGAGCGGCGAGGATAATCGCAACGTAGCACGTATGGCCGCGCTGCTCGCAGGGTTGCCGGTTGAAGTCCCGGGCGTCACCGTCAACCGTCTCTGCGGTTCGAGTCTTCAAGCGATCAATTCGGCGGCGCAAGCGATCGCGTGCGGCGAAGGCGACGTTATGATCGCCGGCGGCGTGGAGTCGATGACGCGCGCGCCGTACGTATTGCCCAAGAGCGACGCCGCGTTCGGACGCAAGCAACATCTTTTTGATACCGTTTTGGGCTGGCGAATGATCAATCCCAACATGCCCGGCGAGTGGACGATCTCGCTCGGTGAAACCGCCGAGCGGGTCGCGCAACGCTACGCGATCACGCGGGAAGAGCAAGACCGCTTTGCATTCGATTCGCAAATGAAGTGTAAGGCGGCGATGGAGCGCGACGCCTTCGCGCAGGAAATCGTCGGCGTTCCGATACCCGGCGGACGCGACGGCGAGATGCAAGTCCGGCGCGACGAGCATCCTCGCTCCGATACGACGCTCGATGCGCTGGCAAAGCTCGCGCCTTCTTTCAAGGCTGGGGGAACGGTGACCGCTGGGAATTCCTCCGGCATCAACGACGGCGCAGCAGCTCTGCTGCTCTGCGAGGCCCAGACGGCGCGGCGATTGGGCCTTGCGCCGATGGCGCGCTTTTTGGGTTGCGCATCGGCCGGCGTCGCGCCCGACGTCATGGGCCTCGGACCCATCCCCGCAACGCGCAAAGTCCTGGCGCGAGTCGGGCTTTCCGTCGCGCAGCTCGATCTCGTCGAAATCAACGAAGCGTTCGCCGCGCAGGCGATTGCGTGCATGCGCGATCTCGAGTTGGACGCACGAATCACAAACCCCAACGGAGGCGCGATCGCGCTGGGCCATCCCCTCGGCGCGAGCGGTGCGCGCATCACTACTACGCTGCTGCACGAACTGCGCCGGCGTAACGGACGGTACGGTTTAGCGACGATGTGCATCGGTGTCGGCCAGGGCATCGCAACGGTATTCGAGCGTGTTGAGTTGAAGGCAGCGATATGAGCACGACCTCGACCATGACGAAGACGCAACTCCTGATCGGCGGCGAGTGGCGCGATGCCTCGGACGGCGGCATCTATGAAGATGTCAATCCTGCGACGGGAGCCAAGATCGCCGATGTTGCCGATGCGACGCGCGACGACGTCGACGCGGCGGTCGCTGCGGCGCGACGGAGCTTCGACGCCGGACGATGGTCCTCGATGGCGGCATCGCGGCGCGGCAAGATCGTCTATAAGATCGCGCAGCTCATCGGCGAGCGCGCGGCGGACATTGCGCTACTTGAAGTTCGCGACAACGGCAAGGCGCTTGCGACGGCAAAGGGCGAGCTCGGTGCAATCGTGGATTGCTTCGAATTCTATGCCGGCGCGGCAACGAAAAACTACGGCGAGACCCTGCCGCCGCCAATTCCGACCTATCTTGCGAACACCGTGCGCGAACCGGTGGGTGTCGTCGGTGCAATCGTGCCTTGGAATTTTCCGCTGCTGCTCGCCTCGTGGAAGGTGGCGCCGGCGCTTGCCGCCGGATGTACGATCGTCCTCAAGCCTTCATCGGTGACGCCGCTCACCGCGATCGAACTGGGGAAAATCGCGCTCGAAGCCGGCGTGCCCGAAGGCGTGCTCAACGTGGTGACGGGCTCGACGCGTCCAATCGGAGCTTGGATGGTGGAGCATCCCGGAGTGGACAAGATCGCTTTCACCGGCTCGACGGCGACGGGAAAGACCGTGGCGGCGACCGCCGCGCAGACGCTCAAGCGTGTGACGCTCGAACTCGGCGGAAAATCCCCCTCCGTGGTCTTCGACGACGCCGATCTCGATGCCGCGGTCGCCGGTGCGCTCTACGGAGTCTATTACAATGCCGGCCAATGCTGTGAAGCGCGGTCGCGCATTCTCATACACTCCGGAATCTACGATCGTTTCGTCGGCAGCTTCACCGAAAAAGCGAAGCGATTGCGCCTCGGCGATCCCGAAGACCCCGCGACGCAGATCGGGGCGATCACGTTGCGCGACCAATACGAAAAGATCAAATCTTATTGCGAGATCGGCGTCGCCGAGGGCGCGAAAGCGCTCTTGGGCGGAACGCCGGCGACGCTGCCCGACGCCTTTGCGGATGGAACCTTTTGGAGCCCTACGGCCTTCGAGGCGGAAAACTCTCACCGCATCGCACGCGAAGAGATTTTCGGTCCCGTCGCAACGTTTGTCCGCTTCGCCAACGAAGCCGAAGCGATCGCGCTTGCGAATGCGAGCGAGTACGGCCTGGCGGCCAGCGTCTGGTCGACCAACTTGGGACGGGCGAATAGGGTCGCGCGCGCCATACGCAGTGGATCGATTGCAATCAACACGCCGTACGCCGTCTTTCCCGGCGTTCCGTTTGGCGGGTATAAACAATCGGGGTACGGGCGCGAGCTCGGAATGGAGACGATGCGCATCTATACGGAAACCAAGAGCGTGCTCACGTACATCGGCGAGAAAGCGCTGGACCCGTTTGGGGTAAACTCGTAGCGATGGAAGAACCGCTGAAGATCGGCGGCCGGTACAGCACGACCTGCGGCACGCTCTGGAAAGACGGCACCTATTTTCCGCGCGGCACGGAGGTGAGCGTCGTTGGCCTGCACCTCGATCAGGGTTTCTGCGTGCGCTTCCCGACCTCGTTCGACGGCGAGCCGCTCGAAACGTGGGAGGATTGGACCGAAGTCGAGTTTCTCGCCGAGGAGGGTTCGATCGAGGCGTCGAGCCGCCCGTTATCCACGGCCGTTCTGGCCGAGGCGCGGGACGTTCTCTCCGAGGCGGAAGATGGCTGCCACTTGCATTTGCACGATGACGAAGCGCCCTGATGTAGCGCGCTTCGGCTAGCTTACGTGCCGAGCGTGATCGTGCTGGTCTGCCAAACCTGCCATCCGGCACACTCCGACGATTTGAAGCCCGGTGAGATGATGGCGACCCAACAATACGTCTTGCTCGGCTTTAGTCCGTAGAAATGCGCTTTTCCGCTCTTGTTGGTGTTTTGCGTGTCGAAAGGCTTGCCGGGCCGCGGGCTCGAGGTCGACCGCGGCGTGGACTCCTCAACTGGGATTTTTGGCGCCGGCGTCCCCGCAATCGTCACTAAAACGATTGCCTTAGTAACTGAAGGGTTCGGACTTGGCGAGAGCGGCGAGCCGGAGGGGATCGGCGACGTGGAGCTGTTGTTGTGGCACGCAGCAATTGCCAGCGCGGCGACGGTCAGAGCGAGGAGCAGGCGTTTGGGCATGGGCGGGTCGCTTCGACGCTCCGGCGCAAGCACCCGTTTCATTCGTTCGTGCAAAGATGAAAGTGTCGTTGTGATTTAGCGTCGATTGCCGCATAGTACTCGCGAAACAGCGCGGCCGCGGCCGTACCCGGCCAATGAGCGGGCAATAGCTCGCTGGGCAGTCCCGGGTCGACGTAGACGAATTTTCGATAATCGTGCACGAGCCAGAGGCGCTCGACGAGCGCGGCCTCGTCATCGAGGTCGTTGCGTTCCCGCTCGCGACGCAAGCGCGGTGCGTAATGCGCGTTGAACGAATCGTACGCGGAGGTGATTTCGCCGACGTTCCAGCAACGCTCGAGCAGCGCCCGATCGCTCAGCGGTCCCCGGTACTCGCTCGTGAACAAGTTCACCGCTTCTAGCGTGCGGGTGGCGTGCGCCGCCTCCCGCGCAGCGGCGAGCGTGTCGGAGGGTGATATCCAGGTCGAGGGGGAGAGTTGAGCCCAGCCGAGCGCGGCGAGCTCCTTGCGCAGGCGTTCCCGGCGCTTGCGATGTGCTTCGCCGATAGCGTAGCTAAGAAGCCGCCAGCGCCCGTCCCACTCGATCACTGGCCCGTAGATACGAGGCGTGAGCTCGTCGATGCGCCGCCGGCCGCGCTCGGTGACCGTGTAAAAGGCTCGGTTTCCCTTTCGCCGTGCTACCAGCCACCCTTGTCGCGTCATGCGTGAGACGGCCTGGCGGACGGCGGCTGCCGAAACGCCGAAGGAAGACATCAACGCGATGAGCGCCCCGATCCACAGCGACCCGTCTGGCGACAAGCGCGCCACCATATCGCCGTAAAGGGTGAAGATAAAGGAAATGGGCCGCGTGACCGTCCGCTCGGTCAGCCTTGACACCTCCGCTGGCACGTTCTAGTATGACGGTATTCCCGCCGCGCGACGAAATTCCGTTATACGCTGGAAGGTCAGAGCACCATGAACCGCATTTCTACCTTTGACGATTGGATCTCGATGCTCGACGAGTGGAGGCGCGATATCGGCCTCGACCGCGAGCTCGTCGACCGGTTTATGCCGGGGTATTGCTTTGAGGCAAAATACGGCGACCTTCCGACGAGCGAGATCTATTTCGGGGATTTCAAGGGCGAGCGCCGGTGGGAACGCGTCCGCGAAATTCCCGACCAGCGGATGCGCGATGCGGTTCTCAACATGGTCGTCTATCAGGGCGATACCGAGTTTGCTTCCAACGAGCAGCAGCGGTTCTTGGTGAACAATGCGCCAAGCGAGTACGATTTGGCGTCGCTCGTGCGTATCATGGTCGAAGAGACTCGTCACGGCTATCAGATGTGTCACCTCATGGTCGACCATTTCGGGAGCGAAGGCAAAATCGAAGCCCAAAAGATGCTGGAACGCCGCGCCTTCGGCAAGAAGAATCGCCTGCTCAACGCCTTCAACGACGACGTTACGCATTGGCTCGACTTCTTCGCGTACACGAATTTCATGGATCGCGATGGAAAGTTCCAGCTAACGATGCTTTCGCATTCGAGTTTCGCGCCGCTCGCGGCATCCATGGGGCCGATGCTGCGCGAAGAATCGTTTCACATGGGCACCGGCATCACGGGACTTCGTCGCATCGCAAAGGCCGGCGTTATCCCGGTCGCAATCCAGCAGAAATACTATAACAAGTGGTTCTCGGGCTCGCTCGATCTCTTCGGCACGGACCATTCGGGCTCGGCCCAGTGGGCGTACGCGTGGGGCATCAAGGGCCGCGTCGACGAGGACAAGGCCGGCGAGCACGCCGATAAAGAGCACCTCAACGAGCGCGCACGCGGGCAATTCTTCGACGAGGCTTTGGCGACGGTCGCCCGCGTCAACGAAGTGAACCCCAGTGAAACGAAGCTTTATATTCCCGACATGCGCTTCAATCGCAAAATCGGCGACTACGCCGGCGAGCGCTACGCGGTCGACGGCCGCAAGCTGACCGAAGAAGAGTGGGAGGCTTACGCCCCAACGGTTCTGCCGACCGAAGCCGACGAAACTAACCTCAAAGAACACTTCAAAGATCCCAACTGGATCGCACCGAAGGGAAACCTCGCATGAGTCGCGTCAATTTGCGATCCAGTTGGGAACCCTCAGTTTCGAAAGGCGCTTCGTCCTACGGACTGCGCGCCCCCCACGCGCGAAGCGCGTGGGGCCCCCACTGGATCGCACCGAAGGGAAACCTCGCATGAGCACGACAGTCAACGGAGCGGCGCAGCAGACGCCGTTTGGGCGGGAGTCACGCCCACTCGACGGCAAACGCGTCGTCAACTATTGGAAGGTTGGTCACGTAGCCTTTGTCGAGATGGACGATCCGCCGGCCAATACCTACACCCACGAGATGATGCGCCAGCTCGACGAAGCGATTCTCGACGCGCGTTTCGACCCCGACGTCGAAGTGATCGTCCTGACCGGAAAGGGCGAGAAGTTCTTCTCTGCCGGCGCCAACATCGGGATGCTCAATCAAGTTACGCCCGAGTTTAAGTACATGTTCTGCCTGCACGCCAACGAAACGCTTGCGCGGCTCGAGCAGACGCCGAAGCTGGTAATCGCCGCGCTCAACGGCCACTGCGTCGGCGGCGGCTTAGAGATCGCGATGGCCGCCGATCTGCGCATCGCTCGCAAAGACGCCGGCAAAATTGGCCTTCCCGAGGTCGCGCTTGGCGTTTTACCAGGTACGGGCGGCACGCAGCGTCTCGCACGGCTCGTCGGTAAGTCGCGAGCGATCGAGATGATGGCGACCGGCAAGACCGTCAGCTTCGAACAAGCGCTCGAATGGGGAATGGTCAACGACCTCTTCGAGGGCAACGCGAAAGAGTTTCGCGAGCAAATCACGGATTACGCCACCCAGTTTTGTTCGCCGAACAAGGCGCCGATGGCGGTCGGCCACATCAAGCGCAGCGTACAAACCGGCGCCGAGCTCCCGCTCCAAGACGCGCTCGCGCTCGAGCGCGAGCTGCAGTCGCTGCTCTTCAAGAGCGAAGATGCGAAAGAGGGCCTCGCAGCCTACAACGAAAAACGCGTCGCCCGCTTCAAGAACAAGTAGTCTAGTCGACGGTAATCACGAGTTTGCCGTCGACGGCACCACTCTTGCTCTCTTCGAGCGCGGCGACGGCGTCGCTAAGCGCACGTTCGCCCGCGATCATCACGCGGATACGCCCCTGCTCGAGCAGCTCCAGGAGCGTGCGCAATCCCGCGTGAGAGAATTGCGGTGCCTCAAAGACCCTGAGATTCTGCGCGGAGATCTTCTGCCGTGCGAACCAATCAACGTCGGCCGCACGGATCGTTGAGACGATTCGTCCGCCCGCGCAGACGATCGCTGCCAACGCCTTGATCGCGTTGTCATCGTCGACGAGATCGAGCGCCGCGTCGATACCGCCCGGATGCGCGGCTTTCACCGCATCCGGCACGTTCTGGCGATCGTAGGCGATAAACTCGTCGACGCCGAGCGCGCGCGCCAAGCTCTCGTTTGACGAGCGCGCCGTTCCGATGACGCGCGCACCCCGGTCGTGCGCCATCTGCACCGCAAAGCTGCCAACGCCGCCCGTCGCGCCGAGAACGAGGAGCGTGGTTCCTTTTGCGACGTGCAGCGCTTCCACCGCAGCGAGTGCGGTCAATCCGGCGGTCGGCAACGCGGCAGCATCGGCGTCGCCGACGCTGTCGGGAATCTTTGCGATCGGTTGCTCGCGGTCGTCTTCCGGGACGAGTGCGTATTCCGCGTACGTGCCATGGTCGCTGATACCAAAGACGCGCTCGCCCCGGCGATACTTCGTCACGCGATCGCCGGTCTCGCTAGCGAGACCGGCAAAGTCCTGCCCGAGCACGAACGGAAATTTTTGATCCGGACGGTTGCGCCGCTTCCAATCGATCGGATTCACCCCGGCCGCGGTGATGCGAACGAGAATCTCGTGCGAACTCGGCTGCGGGCGCGGAATTTCTTTGAGCGATCCCGCCTCCCCAAGGTGCTCGATCACGATAGCTTTCATTGGCGAGCTCTCCTGTTGCTACGGCAGCTCGACGCGATAAAGATGCGTGTCGTCGATGGTCAGGCGCTGCGGCTGCCTACCAGCGTAGGCGTCGAATCGCACGCGTGAATCTCCCAGCGCGAACGTACCATTCGGAAGGGGCGTCAGCGAGTCGGTACCGTCGAGCGTAAGCCGGTTCTTGACGATGATGACTCGCGTAATCGCGGGCTCGCCGAAATACGTGTTCTCGTAGCGTCCCGCCAGCGCGTTCCACGACGGCGGATATGAAAACGTATGCGGTCCGCGATAGCGCTCGTTGGGAAACCATTGCGTGCCGTAGGTCATCTCGACGACCTTTCCATCGCGGTCGCGTCCGAACGCGAGCAGAAAGAGCGCGTACTTGGGATCGTCCGCCCAAAAGAGGTCGGAGCCGCGCGGGTAGAGCGCGATCGATGTGGCGCCGTCGATTAATTGCAGACGGTCGTTATGCGCGACCACACGCAGCGACGAACCGCTCGGACCGCCGTACGCGCCCGTATAGTCCACCGCACGTTCGACGCGAGCCGGGTCCTTTGCGGGCGGCGGAGCTGGAAGCGCCTCGCCACGGCTCTGCGCGCGAAGCACGCGCATCGCGTACAGCACGATCGCGCACGGGTGCAGCGGCGCCTCGACGAGATTCGCAAACGCAATCACCCCGAAACCGCGCGTCAAATTCATTTGCATACAGGCCGTGTAACCCGAGATTCCTCCGGTGTGGCCGACGAGATGATCGCCATCGTCGTCGAAGATCGACAGCCCGTACCCGTATCGCCGGTAGAAGGCCGGCGCCTCGCTGAGCTCGACGGCGGCTGCACCGGCCGGCTTTCCGTCTTTGCGCGTGTCGGGTCGCGTCATCGCGGCAAACGACGCCGCCGAAATCAATTGTGCGCCACTCTCCGTTCTTCCGCCGTTCAGGTAGAGACGCATGTAAAGCGCCATGTCTTCGGGCGTCGAGAGTACGGAGCCGGCGGGATCGACGAAATCCATCGGCGGCGAGGGGGCGAGCGCGGGATGAAGTGGCGGGGGGCGGTCGTTGTCACGGAATTGATAACCAGTGGCGGCGTCGGCCATTGCCTGCGGCGTGAAGACGGACGAGCTCTCGCTCATGCCGATCGGTCCCAGCACGCGAGCTTGCAGCGCCTCGGACCACGATCGATCGTCAACGCGCGCAACGATCGCGCCGACGGTCGCGTAGCCGTCATTGGAGTACGACCATGACGAGCCGGGCGGGAAGAGCGTCTTCGCATGACGTAGAGCGACGATGTCATACGTGTAGCCGACCTCGGCGGCGTAATCATCGGGAATTCCCGCGGTGTGCGAAAGAAGCTCGTGGACGAGAACCGGCCGTTTACCGCTATCGATGGAGAACCACGGAAGATAGCGTTGTACCGGAGCGTTTAGATTCACGCGGCCGGCATCGTGCAGCTCGAGCAGGGCGAGCGCCGTCATTGACTTCGTAATCGAGCCGACCGCAAAGCGCGTCTGAGGCGTTACCGGTGCCCGAGTGTCGCGGTTGGCATACCCCAGCGTGATAATTCGCAGCGTACCCCGGCGGTCCGTGATCGCGACGGAAAGTCCGGGCGTTCCTTGCTCGCGCATCGCCTGCGGCGCGTAGGCAGCGATTGCGTCGAGCGCGGCATCGACGCTCGGCACGTTCGCGCCGTTCGCCGTGCCGGCGGGCGCCGCCACGGAGAGACCCAACAGAGCGCACGCCACGCGGACGGGGAGGGAGCACCGGCGCATGGTTGCTGGTATCGCTTGCCGGCGCGGGCGCTTCCTTCCACGCCGGGAAAACGGTTCGGCTCGCGAAAGCGGAGTGAAACGCTCGATCCGCAGCGGGGGTTAACCAACGTACGATGGCACGAATCTATGAAAATCTCGCCGACACGTTCGGCAATACGCCGCTCGTAAAGTTGCCGCGACTGGCCGGCGATCTTCCGGCCACGCTCTTGGTCAAGATGGAGTCGTTTAATCCGGCAGGGTCCGTGAAAGATCGCATCGGCGTCGCAATGATCGAGGCGGCGGAGCGCGACGGCCGCCTGCTCCCCGGCATGACGATTCTGGAGCCGACGAGCGGAAACACCGGGATCGCGCTCGCTTTTGTCGCCGCCGCAAAAGGGTATCCGCTCATCCTCGTGATGCCAGAGACGATGACGATCGAGCGTCGCAATTTGCTCAAGGCGTACGGAGCACAAGTCGTGCTGACGCCGGGAGCCGAGGGGATGCCCGGCGCGGTTCGGCGCGCCGAAGAAATACGCGCCAGCGCATCCGGCAAGTATTTCGTGCCGCAGCAGTTCGAGAATCCGGCGAACCCGGAGATTCACCGCCGCACGACTGCAGAAGAGATCTGGCGCGATACTGACGGCGCGGTCGACGTCGTCGTTTCGGCGATCGGCACGGGCGGAACGATCACCGGCGTCGGCGAGGTGCTCAAATCCCGCAAGCTTGGCGTGACCATGATCGCCGTCGAACCCGATGCGTCGCCGGTTCTCTCGGGCGGCAAGCCGGGACCGCACAAAATCCAAGGTACCGGCGCAGGCTTCGTGCCCAAGGTGCTCAACACGCAGATCTACGAAGAAGTCATTCGCGTAACGGATGCCGACGCGATCGCGACCGCGCGCCGCCTCGCGCGTGAAGAGGGGATGCTTGTCGGAATTTCGACCGGTGCAAACATCTGGGCCGCGTTGCAACTTGCCTCGCGTCCGGAATCGAAAGGCAAGACTATCGTAACCTTTGCCTGCGACACCGGCGAACGCTACCTCAGTAATCCCGTGTTCGCCGAGCAGGAAGCGACAATCGTCGAACCCGCGCTGGTTTGAGCGGCGCCCCCGAACTGCTCGTCGAGGTAACACGCGGCGCGCTTGTTGAGTCGGTGCATCGTGTCGCCGCTTGCGCGGTCGACGCGGAGGGACGCGTGCTCTACCGCGCGGGTGAAATCGACGCTCCGGTCTACCTGCGTTCGACCGCGAAGCCGTTTATTGCCGCGGCGACGATCGAAGCGGGTGTCGCGCAAGCGTTCGGTCTGGAAGATCGCGAGATTGCCGTGATGACCGGCTCGCACTCCGGCCAGCCGATTCACGTGGAAGCCGTTCTTTCGATCCTGCATAAAATTGGTATGGACGCATCGGCCTTGCAGTGCGGTGCGCACCATCCCTACGACGAGACCGCCGCAAACTCGCTGCGCCGCGCGGGCGCGCAGCCAAGTGCGCTTCACAACAATTGCTCCGGAAAACACGCCGGGATTCTCGCACTATGCAAAGTCCTGGGGGCGGATCCGGCGACGTATTTGAGCCCCGACAATCCGGCCGAGCAGCGCATTCTCGAGTTTTGCGCTCGACTCTCCGACGAGGAGGCCGCGACCTGGCCCGTCGCCACCGATGGGTGCGGGATCCCGGTCTATTCGACGAGCTTGCGCAACGCCGCGCGGTCGTTTGCGCGCCTCGCTTCGCTGTACGAATTACGCCGCGCCGACGCCGAGGCGCTGCGCGTCGTGCGCGACGCGATGGTGAAGTATCCGCAGTATGTGGCCGGAAGCGGACAGCTCGATACCGAGCTGATGATCGCCGGCGACGGGAAAATCGTCTCCAAAGCCGGGGCGGAGGGCGTGCACGGGGTCGCGGCGATCGCGCAGGGATACGGATACGTCTCGAAGGTCCTCGACGGCAACTCGCGGGCACGCGGGCCCTCGACGGTTGCCGCTTTGCGGCTTTTGGGAGTGCTGGACGTAGAGAAAGCCTCTCGACTCGCTCGATTTGCGCGGCCGACAGTGTATAATCGGGCCGGATACGCGGTCGGCGAGATACGCGTATCACCACACGTCGCCGTCGAAAAAGCGAGTCGAGGGAGTGTCTGAGTATTTGCGCCTGCTCGGTGAGCGGGTCTTGGTCTTCGACGGCGCCATGGGCACACAACTCATGGCGCTCGAGCTGTCCGCCGATGATTTCGGCGGGGAGTCGTATCGTGGATGCAACGAGGCGCTCGTGCTCACGCGGCCGGAGCTCGTTCGCGCTATCCACGACTCGTATCTTGCTGCCGGCGCGGACGTAATCGAGACCGACACCTTCACCGCCTCGAGGTTGAAGCTCGACGAATACTCGCTGGGCGAGAAAACCCGCGAGGTTAATCTGCGCGCAGCGGCGATTGCCCGCGAGGCCTGCGACGCGCATTCGACGCCGCAGCGGCCGCGCTTTGTGGCCGGATCGATGGGGCCGACCGGAATGCTGGTCTCGTCGTCGGACCCAGCGCTCTCGAACATAACGTACGCGCAATTGCGCGACATCTACGCCGAGCAGGCGCGCGCGCTAATCGAAGGTGGCGTCGATCTGCTCCTGCTCGAGACGATGCAGGATCTGCTCGAACTCAAGGCGGCGATCGCGGGAATCCGACGCGAGTTCGCGCGGGGGATGCGTCGCGTGCCGATTCAGGCGCAACCGACGCTCATTACGGAAGGGCGGATGCTCCTGGGCACCGACATCCGCGCGATTGCCGCCGTGCTCGACGCCCTGGAAGTCGACGTCGTCGGACTCAATTGTTCCACCGGCCCGGCTCAAATGCGCGACTCGATTCGTTACTTGTGTGAATCGCAACGCCTCGTTAGCGTCGTCCCGAACGCCGGCCTCCCGCTCATGGGGCCGAACGGCGAAACGATCTATCCCGAAGGGCCGGAAGAGTTTGCGGGGGAGCTCGCGGCCTTCGTGCGGGATTTTGGAGTGAACGTCATTGGCGGATGCTGCGGTACGACCCCGGAGCACATTGCCGCCTTGTGCGACGTCGCCGCTTCAGTCGAACGGAAGGTTCGTTCGCGAACGCCGCAGCGCGCGCAAAACGTCGCCTCGGCGATCACGGCCATCTCTCTGGAACAGCAGCCCCGTCCCCTGATCGTTGGCGAGCGCATCAACTCGCAGGGATCGCGAAAGATCAAAAGGCTGTTGCTGGAAGAGCGTTACGACGAGATCGTGCTCGTCGCGCGCGAGCAGGTCGAGGGCGGCGCGCATCTCCTCGATGTATGCTGTGCGCTCACCGAACGACCGGACGAAGACGAGCAGATGCGCCAGCTCGTGCGACGGCTCGCTCAATCGATCGAAGCGCCGCTTGCGATTGACTCGACCGAGCCAAAAGTGTTGGAAGTCGCGCTGCAAAACTATCCTGGCCGCGCGATCCTCAACTCGGTAAACCTCGAGGCGGGCCGCGCCAAGATCGATACGGTGTTGCCGCTTGCGCGCGAGCACGGTGCGGCGGTCGTAGCGTTGACCATCGACGAAACCGGAATGGCGAAAACGGCAGCGCGTAAAGCGGCGATTGCGCGCCGGATTTACGATATCGTCGTCGGAGAATACGCGCTTCCGGCGGGCGCCCTCATCTTCGACGCGCTAACCTTCACGCTGGCGACCGGCGAGGCCGAGTTTGCGGCGTCCGCGATCGAAACGATCGAAGGAATTCGCAGCATCAAGCGCGAGCTGCCCGGCGTGTTGACGTCGCTGGGGATCTCGAACGTTTCCTTTGGTTTGAGACCGAACGCGCGCGCCGCGCTGAACTCCGTCTTCTTGCATCACTGCGTCGAAGCTGGTCTCGACTGCGCGCTCGTTCACGCCAAAGAGATCGTCCCCTATTTTGAGATCGATGCGACGGTCCGGGAAATCTGCGACGACCTCGTATTCAACCGCCGCGCCGACGCGCTGACCCGATTGATCGAATATTTCGAGCGTACGGGTCCTTCCGCTTCAACGTCGCCCGGCGCCGGCGAGATCGAGGGCTCGGATGAGGAGTCGCCGATTGAAGAGCGCATCCACCAAGCGATCTTGCGTCGGCGCAAAGACGGCATCGAAGCGAAAATCGATGCGGCGCTGGAGCGCCACACGCCGGTGGAGGTGCTCAACGAGATCCTTTTGCCGGCGATGAAGGACGTGGGCGATCGCTTCGGGCGCGGGGAGCTGATCCTACCGTTCGTCTTACAATGCGCCGAGGTGATGAAGAAGGCCGTCTCGCACCTCGAGCAGTTTCTCGATCGGCGAGCGGGTGAGACGAAGGGGACCGTCGTGTTGGCGACCGTCTTCGGCGACGTGCACGACATCGGCAAGAACCTCGTCCACACCATTCTCGCCAATAATGGGTATACCGTCCACGATCTCGGAAAACAAGTCCCCGTCAACGCGATCTTAGAGAAGGCGGTCGAGGTCGGCGCCGACGCCATCGGACTCTCCGCGCTGCTGGTGTCGACGAGCAAACAGATGCCGATCTGTCTCGAGGAGCAGGATGCGCGAGGACTGCGGTTTCCGGTCATCATCGGTGGCGCAGCGATCAACCGCGACTTTGGCCGGCGAATCGCCCTGCTCGACGACGGCAGCCGCTTCTTCGAGCCGGGACTCTTTTACGCCCGCGATGCGTTCGAAGGACTCGACGTTATGGATGCCCTCACGAGCGACTCGAATCGGCGACACGATTTGCTCGAGCGCACCAAGCGCGAGGCCTTCGAGCAGCGCGAGCACCGCCGCGGCGTTCCCGCGCGCAAGGCCGCGACCGTACCCTCGGCGGTGAAAGCCGAGCACGCCGAGGTCCCGGAGCCGCCCTTCTGGGGAGCGCGCAAGCTCGAAGGGATCGATCTGCGCGAGCTTTGGCCGTGCTTTGATCTGCGCAGTCTCTATCGGCTTTCTTGGGGGGCCGCAAATAACAAAGGCGGCGCCTTCGAGCGGCTCGTCGCAGAGGAGTTCGAGCCGCGCCTGCGACGCTACCAAAAGGAAGCATCAAAGGGTGACCTTTTACAGCCGCGAGTCGTATACGGCTATTTTCCGGCTGCCGGCCTCGATGACGACGTGATTCTCTACGATCCGAGCGACCCGCGCCGCGAGATCGCACGGATGACCTTTCCACGCCAAGCCGGGGGGGAACACCTGTGCCTCGCCGATTACTTACGCGTGCCGCGCGAGGGCGGAGCGAGCGACGTCGTTGCACTCCAAGTCGTCACGGTTGGAAGTAATGCGACGCGGCGCATCGATGCGTTGCAAGCCTCGGGCGAGTATAGCGAGTCGTACTTCTTGCACGGCTTTTCCGTGCAGGCCGCCGAGGCGCTCGCAGAATACACGCACCGGCAAATCCGCCGCGAGCTTCGGCTTGAGGACGAGCGCGGAAAGCGCTACTCGTGGGGCTACGGAGCCTGTCCGGACCTCGGGCAGCACGCGGTCGTCTTCGGTCTGCTCGATGCGACCACCAACATCGGCGCAACGCTCACCCAGGCATTTCAAATCGTTCCCGAGCAATCGACCGCGGCGATCGTCATGCATCATCCGCGAGCCGCGTACTTTAACGCCGCGGCGACGCGCGAGCTCGCCGCTTCGTAATCTCACCTCGTGGTGATTGCCTTGCTCGCGGTGGCGTTCGTCCATCTCTGGACGCACGTCGAGCACGGTTCGTAGCAGGCCGTGGCGGGTTATGGGCGTATCGCCTGATGGAATGAGCATACGATATGCCATCTACGCCGGTCTGTTCCTCGTGGCGCTCATCCAAATCGTCGCGTTGCTGGTCGCCTGGCCGCGGCAACGCATCACGGCGCTCAGACCGATTGCGGCCGCCATTGCCGTGGCAATCGGCTTCGTCACGAATTTCTTCGACACCCTCGGGATCGGGTCGTTTGCGACGACGACGTCGCTCTATAAATTTTTGCGGTTCGTTCCAGACGAAAAGATTCCAGGCACGCTCAACGTCGGCCACACACTGCCGACCATCGTTGAGGCCGCAATTTTCATCGTGATCGTAGCCGTCGAGCCGCCAACCCTCATTTTGCTCATTGCCGCCTCGGTTGTCGGCGCTTGGCTAGGCGCGGGATTCGTAGCACGATTGCCCCGTCGCTACATACAAATCGGGATGGGCAGCGCGTTGGCCGTGGCGGCCGTGCTGTTCATCATGATGAACCTCAAGGGCAGCCAGTTCGGTTTGACCGGAAACGCGCTCGGGCTCGCAGGGGGGCGGCTTTGGATCGGCATCGCTGTGAGCCTCTGCTTGGGGGCCTTGATGACGATTGGCATCGGCTTATATGCGCCGTGCATGATCATGGTCAGCCTTCTCGGGATGAACCCGATCGCTGCGTTTCCAATTATGATGGGATCTTGCGCGTTCCTGATGCCCGTGGCAAGCCTCCGCTTCATTCGCTTTAACGCTTTCTCAATGCTGGCAGCGCTTGGGCTAACGCTTGGAGGCATTCCCGGCGTTTGGATTGCCGCTCACATGGTCTATCGCTTGCCGATTACGGCAGTACGATGGCTGGTCGTGATCGTGGTGCTCTACGCGGCGGTCACGATGCTTCGTTCGGCGGCGCGAGAAGCGGCGTCTCCCGATTCGCGCAAGCGCGCCATCGCGGCGCCGGAATCGCTCGGTTGAGCGCCTAAACTGCGACTTCGAGACGGTTGTAAACGAAGCGGCCGCCGACCATCGTTCCGATGACCTGGTACTCGTTGTCCCAAAACGAGAGATCGGCGCGCGCGCCGCGCGCGATGCGGCCCATCTCGGCTTCGTGCCGGATGAGTCGAGCGGGCGCGTGCGTTGCGGCGACGATGGCCTGGGCGAACGGAATCTGCGCGTAGGACATGTAGTTGCGCAACGCCTCGTCGATGCGAAGCGCGCTGCCCGCGATGGTGCCGTCGGCCGCGCGCATGACGCCGCCCTCGATGTGATAGCCTGGATCGGCTGGAGGCATGATGTCCGTGACCAGGACGACGCGATCGCCGAGCGTGCGGTGCAGAATATCGATCATGACGGGCGAAACGTGGAAGCCGTCACAGATCACCTGCACGAGCGTTCGCCGATCCTGAATAAAGGCGGCCAAAATCGACGGATCACGGTGATCGAGCGGCGGCATCCCGTTGAACGCGTGCGTCAGCGACCGGAAACCCAGTCCGATCGCGAGCATGCCTTCCCGATATCGGGCGCCGGTGTGACCTGCCGAACAGACGACGCCGTTCTCCAAAAAAACGCGCAGCGCGTCGGTGGCACCGTCGATCTCAGGCGCCATCGTAACTAACAGGCACGCCCCTTTGCAGGCGTCGACCATCTCCTGCGCGCGCCCGGCGCGGGCGGGAAGAAGCCAATCGTGGCGGTGGATGCGCCGAAACTTGGGATTCAAGAACGGTCCTTCAAAGTGCACGCCTAGACAGCGAGCCCCCACCGGCGCTTCCTCTTCGAGTTGATTGGCCGCTTCGACGATCTCCGACGCTGCGTGAAGCATCGATTCCCACGGAGCGGTCATGACGCTCGCGACAAAGCCCGTTGCGCCGTTGCAGGCATACGTCGCGCCGGCGACGCCGACGGCATTGCCCTGATCTCGGTTGAAGAGATACTCGCCCGCGCCATTGGTGTGGACGTCGATTAAGCCCGGGGCGATGCTGCTGCCGGTCGGCAGCGGGCAATCCGTTGGACCGTCGGCGGGGAGCACGTTCGCAATGCGCCCGTTTTCGAGCGCCAGACGGCCAAACGTCGACGTCCCATCGCCAACGGCGATGAATGCAGGTCCGAGCAGCGTTCTCGACATGACGGCTTAACTCCGTATCAGCGCGAGCGTTTCGTCGCGATGCTGTGCCATCAGCGCTTCGGTGTCGCCTTCGACGTTGAGCCGCAGGAGCGGCTCGGTATTCGATGGGCGCACGTTCATCCACCAGTGAGGATAAGAAACCGTTACGCCGTCGAGGTGATCGATCGCTGCGTCGGAATAGTGCTCCTCGATTTCGCGAAGCTTTGCCGTGATGTCCCCCACGCGGCGGTTGATCTCGCCGGAGCGAAAGCGCGTATCGATCGGAGCGATCACTTCGCTCACCGGTTTATTCGCCTCGCTGAAGAGCTCGAGACATTGAAGCAGCGCGATCATTCCCGAGTCGGCGTACCAGTTGTCGCGAAAATAGAAATGGCCGCTGTGCTCGCCACCGAATACGATGTCCTGCTCGCGCATCACGGCTTTGATGATCGAATGACCGACTTTCGACCGAACCGGAACGCCGCCGGCCTTGACGATCAACTCCGGAACGCTTCGGCTGCAGATGAGATTGTAGAGTATCTTTGCGCCCGGATATTTCTTGAGCGTGTTGAGTGCGACCAGCGCCGTCACGGTGCTCCCGTCGACGAGGCCGGCCCTCTCGTCGACGATGAACATGCGGTCCGCATCGCCGTCGAAAGCGACGCCTAAGTCGCACCCGTGCTTTCGAACCTCGGCTTGCAAGTCGATCATATTCTCCGGCTCGATCGGGCTGGCGGGGTGGTTCGGAAACCGTCCATCGAGCTCGAAATAGAGCGGCAAGACCTCGCAGGGGAGGCTTTTGAAGACGTGCGGTATCGTCTCGCCGGCCATCCCGTTTCCCGCGTCGACCGCGATCTTGAAGGCCTTAATCTTCGATCGATCGACGAACGAGAGGCAGTGTTGCGCGAAATCGTCAAGAACGTTACGATAGGAAATAGTACCCGCCGCAGCGCTCTTGGGAGGCAGCTCTTCCGAAAGCAGCTGGTCGCGTATCGTCGCCAAGCCCGTATCGAGCGAAATCGCTTGGGCCTGCGAACGGGTGAATTTTATGCCATTGTACTCTGCAGGGTTATGCGAAGCCGTTATCATCACGCCGCCGTCGAACTCGTACCTTCCGACCGCAAAGTAGAGCGCGTCGGTCGAAACCATGCCAATGTCGACCACGTCGGCGCCGGCTTCGGATGCGCCGCGAGCGAACGCTTCGCAGAGTTTTTCTCCGGAGGGACGCATGTCGCGACCTACGACGACCTTGGTGGCACCGTCGTTGCCGGAGCGATGAGGACCGAGCAATGGTACGAAGCATCGTCCGATGCCGTACGCTACGTCGTCGCTCAGCTCGGACGGATAAACCCCTCGAACGTCGTAGGATTTGAAAATCGTGGGATCCGCTCGGCCCGGCACAGCTTGCGGTTCTTCGACCGCGCGTCGGTGACGCCTTTGTGAAGAAGAACCCGCTCGGAAGCCTCAGCGGGACGCTCTTAATGACGGCGTTCCTCATTGTGACGCTCGCTATCGCCGTAGAGGGAACGTTTGAAACGCGCGCTCAGATCGGCATCACGTTTGCGCGTCAGGCGCAGATCCAGCAGGTGCAGCTTAACCTTGAAGAACTAACGCGCCTCCAGATCGACGAAGAGAACTCGCTGAGAGGTTACTCTTTGACACGCGATCCATTTTACGTCGCCCAATACCGGCAGGCCGCCGCCGCGTATGATGCCAAGGAAGCCCTTATTCGACGGAGTCTGCGTAAACAGCAGTTGACCGGCGCGGCGTACTTGCTCGACACGTACGCAGGCCTTCAAAACCGCTGGCGCGCGCAGGTAGCACAGCCATTGCTTGCCGATCCCACGGGGCGACTCGTGGAACTCGACAAACGGGATAAGGTCTTCTCCGATTACGAAAGCCGCGCCGTCGCCACGATCCGCCAGGTGCTGGCTGGTACCGACGCCGCGCTCGTTCGCAGTACGCAGGTGCAGCTCGATCGATCGTCCTACGTGCGCGCCTTCTGGGTGCTGGTCTTTGGGCTTCTTGCAGTCGTGTTCAACGCGTATAGCTCGCAGCTCGATCGCGAGCTCGAAGAAGAGCGAACGATCTCGAAAATCCTGCAGCGCGCGTTTCGCAGCGAATCGGTTCCGCTGCCGTACTGTGAGGTGGGAAGCGCCTATGTCTCGGCAACCAGCCGCGTGTCGGTAGGTGGAGACGTCTTCGACGTCTATCGTCTCTCGGCTACGCGCGCGCTGGTTCTGATTGCCGATATCAGCGGAAAAGGCGTCGACGTCGCGGTGCTTACGGCGTTCGTTAAGTTCATGATCCGCGCGATCGCCTTGCGGCAGAGCGAGCCGGCGGCTATTTTGGCGGAGTTCAACGACGCCTTTTCCAAAGCGGTTGGGAACCCGTATCTTTTCGTCTCTATGTTCGTCGGCGTGCTCGATACCGCTACCATGCGATTGGAGTACGGCAGCGCAGGACACGATTGCGCGTACGTGCGGCGCCACGACGACGGCGTCAAGCAGCTCTCGGTGACCGGCCCGGTCTTGGGGGTGATGGAGGAGCCGTATTATTCCGACGCGATCGACCTCGAACCCGGAGACGTGATCGTGCTCGCTACCGATGGTTTGACGGAAGTACGCAATCGCGCCGGAAAGCAACTCCTCAGCAGCGGCGCCATGGAGCTGATCGAGCGCGCCGGGCCGCACGCGCAGCAGCTCGCCGACGAGCTCGTGGCAGCGGTCCGAACCCTCGGCGGCAAACGCTTGCGTGACGACGTGGCGATTCTCGCGATTCGTCTGATCGGTCCGGAGCCGGCTCGTGGATAGGATCGCGCTCGCGCTGCTCGTCGCCTGGCTGGCCTCGGTCGGACCGGCTCTGGCCGACTGCAAGGTGCATCGCGGCGACCACGTCGTGCTCTACAGCACGACCGACGACCCTTCGGTGCTGGTTTGGGATTCCCGTGCGCGCCTTCGCGCATACCACGCGGCGTCGTTCGACGAGGCGCAGGCGATGCTGACGCACGCGACATTGGTTTCGCCGGGCACGCACGCAACCGTGATCTCGTGTATTCCAGGCGTCGTCCTGTCACCGATTTTCCGTCAGCCCGACGACGCAATCGGCGTGGTGATTTCGAACGGTCCGCAACGCGGCCTCGCGCGGTGGGTACTTGGTTCGGACGTGCGGCGGCCGCACGCTTCTCACTAGGAGCCGGATTCGCGTGCAAAGACGCGTAATCGCCCGTCCGGCAGGCGGACCCGCTCCATCGCAATTGCGTAGACGTTTTCGAGAAGGGGACCGGCGAGCAGACGGTCCGGCTCGGCGAGCGCGACGAGCGTTCCGTCACCGGCCAGCGCGATCCGGTCTGCGTAGGCAGCCGCTTCATTGACGTCGTGCAGCGCGGAAACGATTGTTTTCCCGGTTCGCGCCAGCCTGCGCAACAAACCGAGAATGTCGTGTGCGACTCGAACGTCGAGATGGCTCGTCGGTTCGTCGAGCAGAAGAATGGGCGTTTGCTGAGCGAGACCGAGAGCGATCCACACTCGTTGGCGTTCGCCGGCGCTGAGCGTAGAGAAGAGTCGCTCCCCGAATGCCTCCATGCGTACCGCCGCAAGCGCCTGCGCGACGGCGGTTGCATCCGTGCCGCGCGTCTGCCATTGCCACCACCGGTGGTGGGGAAATCGGCCGATAGAGACGACGTCGCGAACGGAGAGTGCATCGAGCAAGACTTCGTCGCCGGTAACGAAGCCGATCCGACGTGCGCGTTCGAGCGAGCTGAGCTGCGTCGCCGGCACTCCATCGAGCCGGATCGTTCCGGCATCGAGCGCGTGCAGCCCGGCAATTGCGCGCAGTAGCGTCGTTTTACCGACGCCGTTTGGGCCGAGCAGCGCGACGAACTCGCCGGTTCCGATGCGAGCGTCGATCCGAGCCAGCAACGGACGCCCGCCGATTCGCAGCGCAACGCCGTGCAGTTCGATCATCTTCCGGTGCTGCCCAGCGAAGGCGGCGGACGAAGGTAGAGATAGAGAAACGCCGGCACTCCAATGAACGCAAGCAGAACCCCGATCGGAAGCTCGGCCGGCGCGACGACACGACGGCAGACCGCGTCGGCGAGCATGCAGAGCGCGGCGCCGATGGCGGCGCAGGCGGGTAAGAGCGCGCGAGCGTCCGATCCGACCAGACGTCGTGCAAAATGGGGGACGATCAATCCGATGAACCCAACGAGGCCCGCGAGCACGACGCTGCTCGCCGCAAGAAGCGAAGAGGCGGCGAGAATCACCCATTGTGCGCGATCGACGTCGAGACCGACGGCGCGCGCGCGCAGCTCGCCGATGCGAAGCGCGTTCAACGGCGAAATGGAAGCGATAGCGAGCAGCGCGCCGAATCCGGCGTACGGCGCGACGACGGCGAGATCGTACCATCCGCGTCCCGCCATCGATCCGGCAAGCCATGCCAAAATAGTGGTCGCATAATCGCTCGATCGCGCGCGCACGATGACGAGCGTGACGATCGCTGCAAAGAGCGTCGAGAGCGAAACGCCCGCAAGGATCAGGCGCGTGGCGTCGATTCCGCTCCCGCGGCGCGCGAGCGCAGCGACGAGCAGCGCCGCGCCGAGCCCGGCGACGAATCCAATTCCCGGCATCGCACTCGCCGCCGCACCGGCGAGAATCGCAATCGCGATTGCCGCCGCGGCGGCGGCGCTGACGCCGATGAGATATGGATCGGCTAATGGATTGCGGAGCATGCCTTGCAGCAGCGCACCGCAGAGCGCCAACGAAGCACCAACCGTCGCACCGATGCAGATCCGCGGCAATCGGAGTTGCCAGACGATTGCATTGAGCACGCCTGCTTCGTGCGGATGCGCAAGTTGATCGGCGATTTGACTTATAGAGAGCGGCGTTCCACCGACGAGCAAGCTCGCCGCCGCTGCGGCCGGTACGAGCAGCACGAGGGCGGCCGCGGTCAACGTTTTCAACGGCTGCGCAGCTCGACCCCAAAGGAACGTCCCGGCATCGGATATCCGGCGTACAGCGCATAGCGATCGTTGCCGAGATTGTAGCCGCGTAGCGCGACAACGAGCTGCGGTGTCAGACGATAGCCCCAGTAGCCGTCGACTTGCGTGAACGTCGCGGGCTGATAAACGGCGTAGAGCGGGGACAGATAGGGATCGGGATTCTCTTGCGGTCCTTGCGTTCGCGCGACGATTGCAAATTCGTCGAACGGACTGTTCGCCGGCGGCACGTAGCGCAAGCCAAGGCTCACCGCGAAGACCGGTCCGCGACCGGGCAAGCGCGAATCCGTCTCGAGATCTTGCGCGCGATAGAGATTCGTGACGTCGATGGTCGCACCATATCCGTGGGTATGCGGCGTCGTCACCCCGAGCGAGATCCCCGCGATCGACGCGTGGCCGACGTTCTGCGGTACGTATAACGGCGGCGGTGAAACGATGAGGTTTGTGCCGCTCGTGGTGAACCAGCCGAACGTAACGCCGCCCCAGAGCGTGGGCGCGACCAGCGTCGCGTCGGCAACGCGGGTTCGCTCCGGCACCAGATTCGGGTTCGAGTAGCCGGGGTAGTAGAGCTCCTCGGCCGTCGGCGCGCGAAAGGCGGTGGCGGCGTTGACTTTGAGCGCAAGCCCGGCGGCAAGCGGAGCGATGCCCCCGACCGATGGCGAATAGGCGCCGCCAACGCCGCCGTCGCGTTCCGCCCGCAGGCCGGCGTAGACCTGTTCGCCGTTTCGTCCAAACCATTGCGATTGCACGTACGCTGCCGTCTGCGCGTACGCATCGAAGATCGCTGCGTCGTCGGCGGCCAGCGACGAGCCGCCGCCGGTTCCCTGATCGACGCGCGCAATGCCGCGCATCAAATCGACACCATAGACGAGTCGCTCGCGATCGTCACCGACCACGTTGCGCAAACTCGCCATCCAACGCTGGTCGTAGAGCACCTGCGCGTATGGCGGATTCGAGGTCATCGGCGGCGACGGCGTCGGATAAGCGGAGTTCGGGCAGTTTGAATCGACGGGCGTGTCGCACGTGTACGAAAGGTCTTGCGCAGAGTCGCCTAGCTCGAGCGACGTTGAGGAACGCGCACCCTTTCGCTCTAGGTTGAGGCGCACGTTGCGATTGACGTTGTTCTGTTCGCTGGTCGGCGAAAAGTACCCGAGCTCGCCGGGCGCGCCGGCCAGCGCATTGACGATATCGCCGCTCAACGTTACGTCGACGACGCCGATTTCGTGCCCGTATCGTGCCGTCAAGCTCGTTAAGCCGGCTTGGGCGTTTTGGCGGTTCGGCGCGTTCTCGACCGAGTAGTCGTTTGCGGCATACGTGCGCTGAAAAGACAGGTACGGGGTTTGGAAAAGATACGTTGTCTCGTCGAACGACCCAGTCGAGAGTGTCGCCGCGCTGCGCGCCGGCTGCGGCGCGGTGATGATGTTGATTACGCCGCCGATAGAACCCGAACCGTAGAGCGTCGAGCCGCCGCCCTCGACGACCTCGATGCGATCGATTCCGTCGACCGGCAGCTGCTCGAGATTGATGTCGTCGATTTGACTGCCCGCCATCGGCAGCCCATCCACGAGCACCAAAATCTGCTGCGACGTGCTGCCGCGGATGCCGACCGTCGCCGCGGCTCCGAAGGCGCCGTAGCGAATAACGTCGACTCCGGGAAGGTTTTCGATCGCGTCGGCAACGGTGCGATCCCCGTCGCGGGCGATCTGAGCTGCGGTCACGACGTACGTCGTGCGAGCCGCTCGTGCGGCCGACTCGAGGCCGCGGTCGCTGGTCACGACGTGCGCGATTTGCGGCACGAGGGTAGGAGAAGGCGACGGTGCGGGAGAGGCCGCGACGACCGCGGCAACGATCGTTGAAAACATGGCAATCCTTTCCTTTACGCGAGGCGGATCGTGCTACAACGTTTGCGACGGTATCCTGACTCGCGGATCGTCGCCGGTGCCCGTGCCTTCCCATCCAAGGACAGTGGCTTCGGGCGGCTCCCCGCATACAGTGGCGCGACCGTGCCGGCTTCACACCGGCTTCCCGCGCAAAACGTCGTGACGGCATTGCGCGAAGGTCGCCGCCTTCCCTCTTCCGTACACGCAGAAGGTGCGTCCGACGTTCACGCTCGCGCTGCTGTGGAGCGCGCTGCTCTGCGCGTGCGCCGGGCATGCGACGGCCGGCAGCGCGGAGCCGGCGAGTCGCGCCGGCGGCCGAAGGATCGTGACGTTGGTCCCGTCCTTCGCCGACGATATGTACGCGATCGGCGCCGGCCCGCAGCTCGTCGCCGTTTCCGGCTTCACCGACGCGCCGCAAGCGACGGGATTGCCGCGAGTGGCCGACGCGACCAGCGTCGACGCCGAAGCAATTCTCGCCATACGTCCAAGCGTAGTCGTCGGCATTCCCGCACAGGAGCGTTTCATCGAACCGCTGCAGCGCGCGCACGTGCGCGTGGTGCTCCTACCCGACGACTCGTACGAGAGCATATTCGAGAATCTGAAAACGTTTGGTGCGTTGACCGGCCGCCGGCGAGCAGCCGCTGCTGCGATTACGCGGCTTCGGCGCGAAACCGGTCAGCTGCACGCGCGAACGAGAGCATACGTCCGCCATCCCAGCGTCTTCGTCGTGCTTGGAAGCGGTCCGATTTGGACTGCGGGATCGGACTCGTACATCGCGACGCTCATCGCGCTCGCCGGCGGCACGAATGCCGCAAGCGACCTTCGCGCTCCATACGGCCAATATAGTGCCGAGGCGCTGGTACGCCGGCAGCCTGACGTGCTCGTGGCCGATGCCGACATGCATCTCGATGCCGCACTCGACCGAGAGCCGTGGCGCAGCCTGAGCGCGGTTCGCCTCCACCACGTCTATTCGGTCGATCCCGACCTTATCGAACGTCCAGGCCCGTCCTATAACGAAGGTTTACGGTGGCTCGTCGACCGACTGACGCCGCTAGCAATCGCGACCCCGTGACGCAAGGCGCTCTCGTCGTTGCCGTCGAGACGCGCGCGTTGCAGGACTCAATCGAACCGGAGCTTGCCGAGTTCGAATCGCTCGCGCACGCAGCCGGCGCGACGGTCCTCGACCGTGTCGTGCAGCGCCGCGACGCGGTCGATCCGGCAACGCTTGTCGGCAGCGGCAAGGCGCGCGAGATTGCCGAACGCGCCCGTGAAGCTCGCGCGGGCCTGATTTTGGTTCTCAACGACGTGCGTCCGCGACAGCGCAAGAATCTCGAAAAGATCATCCCGCTGCCGATCGTCGATCGCACGATGTTGATTCTCGACGTCTTCGCGAGGCACGCGCGCAGCCGCGAGGGAAAGCTTCAAGTCGAGCTCGCGCAGCTGCGCTATCGTCAGTCGAACCTCATCGGCGCCGGCGCGGATCTCTCGCGATTGGGCGGCGGCATCGGCACGCGCGGACCCGGAGAAACGAAACTCGAAGTCGACCGGCGGCGCATCGCCGAACGCATTAGCGTCCTGCATCGTCTGCTCGCAGACGTTCGCCGTCAGCGCGCGGTCCGGCGATCTTCAACCCATCGCGAACCGCTCGTCGCCCTCGTCGGCTACACGAACGTGGGTAAGTCTTCGCTGCTCAACGTGTTGACTCGCAGCAACGCCTACGTTGCGGATCGGCCCTTTGCCACGCTCGACCCGACGATTCGGCGCACCTATCTCAAGCCGGGTACCTACGTTCGCATGGCCGATACGGTCGGGTTCATCACGGATCTGCCCAAGGATCTCGTGAATGCGTTCCGCGCGACGCTCGAAGAGCTGCGTGAGGCCGATCTTCTGGTCCACGTCATCGACGCAAGCAATCCGCAATGGCGTCGTCAGCGCCGCGCGGTCGAAACGATTCTGCACGAGCTCGACCTCGACCGCACGCCCCGGATCTCCGTCTTTAACAAGTGCGATCTCGCGGTCCCGGAAGCGACGGAAGAGCCGGGTGCGCTGTATGTCAGCGCAACGAAAGGAGAAGGCCTCACTGCATTGCGCAGCGCACTGATCGATTGCGTCACATGACCTCCTTGCAAGCGAGTTGCGTTGCGGCGCTCGCTCTTCTCGGCTCCGCCGGATGCGGCCGTAACGCCGACGACGCGCTCGTCGCCTCCGTGCACCGGTTGCGGCCCGCGGTGGTGCTCTTGTCGATGCGGGTGCCGCCCGAGCACAAGAAGGACCGCTACGACGACGCGTACGCAACCGGTTTCGTCGTTGCCTCGGGCCAATGGGGAAGCGACGTACTCACGGTGCAGCACGCGATCGACGGCGCTTGGGATCTTCAGCATCACCATCGGAAACCGCTGGCGCGCGCCCGCGCGACTCGTCGCGTCGAGCGAAGATCTCGATCTCGCGTTGCTCCGTACGCCGCGGCGGCAACTTCCAACGATCTCCCTGGGTTCGTCGTCGCACCTGCAAGACGAGGTGGGAAGAGAGGTCGGTTTGCTCGGCTATCCGATTCCCGACGAGTTCGACGACGAAGGACTCGGCCTAGCGACGTCGCTGGATACGGGACGTCTTTCCTCGATACGAAAGGATGCGCTGGAAGTAACCCTCTCGATCGTTCCGGGCGAGAGCGGCGCGCCGGTTTTCATCGCCACGACCGGCGAAGTCGTCGGAGTGGCCGAGTCGCGGTTCGACGAGGAGCGCAGCATCGGTTTCGCGCTTCCCATCGACGACGTCAAGAAGTTCCTTCACCACTCGGACTCGGCGCATGGATTTTGAACTCGCCGTGCGCAGAGACGGTGATCATCGAGCGGTCTCCGATCCACTGGAGCGCGGGGATTTCAAAAAAGCGAGCGAGCGCGTTGAGGGGCGGCGCATAGGTCGAACGCAAATCGGCAAAGCGCGTCCAGGCTTCGTCGCGGTCACGCAAGGCGTATCCAGCCGCTGCCAGACGGTCGCAGGCGGTCTCGAACTCTGAGCGTTCGACGCCAACGCCCTCCTGCTCGGTCTCCACGCGAAAATACCGTGAAAGGTCGCGCGTCGCATGCCGGCCGACGTTGTAAAAAATGCGGGCCTGTCCGTCGCGCACACCGTCGATAGTCGTTATCATGAGCGTCGCGGCGTCGAGCACCGTCCCCAGCGTGCCGATCCATGATTGATCGTCGTGGCTGGATCGGAAGAAGGCAAGCACCGGATACGCAAGATGGCTCTCCATCACCGCCGCGGCCCAGCGCTGCGCGCCGATCATCAGCGCCGGCAAGTCTTCGCGTGTCATCGAATACCCCGCGATCGCGAGCAGGTTGACGCCGCTCGGCGGCGCTCCCGCTCGCGCGGCGAGCGTAACCACGAAGGTCTCACGTCGTTGGAACGATCCGAAGATTGCAAAAAGATAAGCCGTCAAGATTGAAAGCAGCGAAAGCCCGGCAAGTGCTGCGAGCACCGAAACGAACCGAGGCGCGAAGCTGCGCCCAATGACGTCGCCGAATCCGACCGTCAGCAGCGACGTTCCCGCGAAGTAGAGCATCGTTCCGAAGGAACTGTGTCCGGGCGCTATACCTGCGCGCATCCCCCAGAGCACCGAAGCGAAGCCCACGATCAGCAGCATCGCCCAAAGCCCGATCAGCGATACCAACATGAGCGGTGCAAAGACCGCGAGGAAATCCTCACGCCCGTCGTTGTCGGTTGCGTAAAAGCGCCACGCGAGCTTCGGCCAGAGGTACCACATCGCGCGCCAGACGTGAGCGCTGATCCGATAACGCCGCGCCGTGGCGCGGGGCATGACGACCGACTGGAAGACGTCGCTCAGCGTCAGTGCGATGACGGCGATGCCGGCTATAATGCTTGCGATATTTAGCAGCATGCTTCGAGCCGAAGCTTCGGCGCAACGGGGCGGTAAGCCGCTTCAATCGAATGGCCCGTGCGATGGCTGTGGTCTTCATCACCGGACCCGTGAGTTCGGGGAAGAGTGCGTTCGGCGTGCGACTCGCCCTCGAGAGCGGATGTGCGGTAACCTACATCGCAACGGCCGCCGGCGCGCCTGAGGACGTTGAATGGCGAGCGCGTCTGATGCGCCACCTTCGCGACCGCCCCGAGACGTGGCGGACGGTCGAGACCGCCGGTATGACGCATGAAGCGCAGCTCGCGCTTTTTCGCGAGGCCGCGCCGGGAACGTGCCTGCTCGTCGACGCGCTCGGCACCTGGCTGGCGGCCCGCATCGCAGCTCAAATCGATCTTCTCGAAATCGATTACTCGGTGCTCGAGTCGCAACTCGACGACGAAGCCGAGCAATTCGTCGACGCGATCCTCGCGTCGCGGGCCTATGTTATCGCCGTCAGCGAGCAAATCGGGTGGGACGTCGTGCCGGTTGCCGCGTCCGCGCGACTCTTTCGCGATGCGATGGGCCGCATGGTCCAACGACTCGCCAAGCATGCCGACCGCGTCTACCTCGTCGTGGCTGGTTATGCGCTCGATTTACGCGCGGTAGGAGAATCGATCGACCGCGACAGCGATGGCTGAAGCCCTGGTTCTCGTCACGTTTCTCGCCGCGGTCGTCGTGCTTACCGTTGCGGCAAAACGCCTGCGCGTTCCGTATCCCATCGCCTTTGTCATCGGCGGAATCGCGCTCGCCTTTACGCGCCACGTGCCGCGTCCTCACATTGATCCCGACCTGATCATCCTGCTCGTCGTCCCGCCGTTGCTCTATAGCGCGGCATGGTCGACCGATTGGCTCGAGCTCAAGCGAAATGCTCGACCGATCACGCTGCACGCCGTCGGATTGGTGATCTTCACGATGGCAATCGTAGCGGTCGTCGTTCACGTCACCGTGCCCGGCTTCACGTGGCCGCTGGCTTTCACGTTGGGCGCAATCGTTTCGCCGCCCGACGCCGTCGCGTCTGAAGCCATCTTCGAACGGCTGGCGATCCCGCGGCGCCTTGCGGCGATCGTGAGCGGCGAATGCCTGATGAACGACGCGACGGCGCTGGTACTCTATCGTTTTGCGCTCGCCGCAGCCGTTACGGGGACGTTTTCACTGGCGCGGGCGAGCGTGGCGTTCGTCGTGGTTGCGGCCGGGGGGATCGTTGTCGGTGTGGGGGTGGCGTTTCTGCTGGAAGGCTTCCTGCGCTATATCGCGCGCTACGGTTTCGCCGATGCGACGATAGCGAGCGTGGCTTTTTTGCTGGCGCCGTTCGCCGCGTATCTCCCGGCCGAAGCGCTGCACGTTTCGGGCGTGCTGGCTGCGGTCTCTGCGGGCATTCTGCTCAGCCGGCGTTCCACAAGTTTCATCGACTCCGAAACCCGCGTGCTCGGCGCGTCAGTCTGGCGGCTTCTCACGTTTGTGCTCAACGCGTTCGCCTTTCTGCTGATCGGTTTGGAGTTGCCGTCGATCTTCGAGGCGCTGGTGCCGCACGTTCGAGATTATGCGCTCTACGGTTTGCTCGTAAGCGCGACGGTCATCCTCGTGCGCATCGCTTGGGTATTTCCTGCGACCTATCTCCCCCGGTTCCTAAGCAGACGGTTGCGCGAACGGGATCCCAACCCGCCGTGGCAGCAAATTGCCGTGTTATCGTGGGCCGGCATGCGCGGCATCATCTCGCTCGCGATCGCGTTAGCCCTGCCGTACACGCTCGGCGACGAGCCGTTTCCTCAACGCAGCGTGACGATTTTTTTTACGTTCTGCGTGATCTTCGTAACGCTCGTGCTGCAGGGCCTGACGCTCGGGCCACTCATCGAGTGGCTCGGAGTGACGGAGACGAGCCGCAGCCGCCGCCGCGAGACGGCGTTGCGAATACGGGCGCTCGAAGCGGGAATCGCACGGCTGCGTGAAGAGGAGGCTCGTCGCAAGACTTCGCTCGAGCGAGAGATCGCCGACCGGATTCTCGAAGAGTACACCCAACGTATCGACGTCCTGCGCGGGAAGGCTGCGAAGGACGAAATCGATGAAGTGAAGGAAAGCGGCATCGATCGCCGTCTGCAAAAGGAAGCGCTGGCAGCGGAGCGTCGAGCGATCGTCGCGATGCGTTCCGCAGGTGAAATTCCCGACGACATCTACCGCTCGATCGAGTACGATCTCGACTTAGCGACGTTACGCTTGAGCTAATCGCTTGGCTGTGCGTTGGGCGCGGTACGGGCAGGCCCAACGGAGGGACTCGTGGCTGGACTTGCGCTCGTCGCGGGGCTTGCACTGGCGGTGGCGCTTGCACTGGGAGCGAGAGCGGGCGACGCTGCAGGCGAGGCGCGTGGCGTCGGCGTCGGCGGCGGCGCGAGCGTCGGTTGACCGGCGGGGTACGTCAGCGGGACCAGTCGGATGTAGCCGATCGAAACCGTCGCGTCCTTGGGAATCGTGGTGTCGGCCGTCGCCGTCGCGTAGCCCGCGGCGCGGGCCGTAACGGTTTGATCCCCGGCGACGGCGCGCAAGGTAAACCCGCCGTTGTAGTCGGCGCGCGCCGTGTACAGCGAACCGACCGAAAGGAGCGCGGCCGGGATCGGCCGGTTGGTCGTCGCGTCGAGGACGCGCCCAACCGCTCGCCCGAAGTCTTGCACGCCCACGACGTTGGGCGGAGCCGAACATCCATCGCCTAAAGCGAACAGCACGATCAGTCCCAAAACGGCGTAGCGCATGACCGAACCTACTTGTGCACTGCGCCGCCTCGTCCCCCCAGTCCAAAAGTCGTGCGCTAAGGGGCCAATGCGTGGCGATGACAGGTATGGAACGCGGCTTGTGAAAACTTTCACAAGCCATGAATCCCTACGCGCCGGTCGCGATCTACCTTGGTGTTGCCGTCGCGGCCGCGCTCCTCTTTACCATCCTGCCGGGACTCCTTGCCCGCGCCAAACCGAATCCGCATAAACGCGAAGCCTACGAGTGCGGCGTCGAACCGACCTCGCCGGTCGCCGGGCGGTTCCCCGTCCGCTTCTACCTCGTCGCGATGCTTTTCGTGATCTTCGACGTCGAAGCGGCATCGTTTTACCCATGGGCGGTAGAGATGCATGCGCTGCGCGTCTTCGGACTCTTTGAAATGGTCGTCTTCATCATCGTGCTCGCCGTCGGTTACGCCTATGTCTGGAAGAAAGGCGGCTTCGTGTGGCGGTAGGCACGGGCCATTTCATGCTCGCTCGCCTTGACGAGGTCGCGCGTTGGGCACAAAGCTCGTCCGTATGGCCGCTCACGATGGGCTTGGCCTGCTGCGCGATCGAGATGATGAGCGTTACTGCCCCCGAGTACGACATCGCGCGGCTCGGATCGGAAGTCTTCCGCAGCTCGCCGCGCCAAGCCGATCTGATGATTGTCTCGGGGCGAGTGGCACAAAAGATGGGACCGGTCATCAAGCGTCTCTACGATCAAATGGCCGATCCCAAATGGGTCATCTCGATGGGCGCCTGCGCGAGCTCCGGCGGCATCTTCGACAACTATGCCATCATTCAAGGAGTCGACACCATCATTCCAGTCGACGTTTACGTTCCCGGCTGTCCGCCGACGCCCGACGGTCTGCTCTACGCGGTGAATTTGATTCAGCAGCAGATCCGCGAAGGTGGTCGCGGCGGCATTCTGGCTCGCGCCTAAGCTCTCAACTTCGAGAGTGCACCGTGCCTAGCACCCAAACTCCGCCGACAGCCGGCGCTGCGACCGATCCGCCAAGCTTGCGTCCGCCGATCCACGATGCGACGATCGAGCGCGTCGATCCCGCGCAGCTGCACGCGCGTCTCGAGGCGCTCAAGAACGAAGGCTGCACGATGCTGCTCGATCTGGGCGCCGTCGATTATCTCGAGCGCAAACCTCGCTTCGACGTGGCCTATCATCTGCTGGAGCTTCCCGCAAAAAAGGCCGGCCTCACGGAAGTGGGAACGCCGGTGCGACGGCGCATTCTCTGCGGCGTTGACGAGGGCGAACGCCTGCCATCGGTCACGGATTTGTGGAAATCGGCCGACTGGGCGGAGCGTGAAGTTTACGATCTCTTCGGAATCGTTTTCGACGGGCACCCCGATCTGCGTCGCATTCAAATGCCGGACGATTGGCAGGGCCACCCGCTGCGCAAGGATTATCCGATGCGCGGCCCTGCGCGCGAGCGTGCGCCGCGTCCGAGTTTTGCCAACAAGAGCAACGTTGTCGCCGGTACGCCTCCGTCCGGGCGCACGCTCGAAGCGTTGCAGGAAGAAGTGAAACGAGCCCGAGGCACATGACGGTCTCCGCCACGCCGCTCTCTGCGGACGTCGTCAGCCGCACCGGTAACACGATGGTGTTGTCGATGGGGCCGCAGCACCCGTCGACGCACGGTGTTTTGCAGATCGTGCTCGAGATCGACGGCGAGAACGTCGTCGAGGCCGAGCCGGAGATCGGATATCTCCACACCGGCATCGAGAAGACCGCCGAGGGTCTCTTCTGGACGCAGGCGCAGACGGTGATCGAACGTATGGATTACCTCGCGCCCTCGTCGAACGCGCTCTGCTACACGCTCGGCGTCGAGAAGCTCCTCGGCATTACCGAGCGGATTCCGCAGCGCGCGCAGATCATTCGCGTCTTATCCATGGAGCTCACGCGCATTGCGTCGCATTGCGTTTGGCTCGGGACGCACGGCATCGATCTCGGTGCAATCTCGGTCTTCTTTTACTGCTTCGATCTGCGCGAAAACATCCTCGATCTTCAGGAGGCTTCAGGCGGCGCGCGGATGCACCCCAACTACGTACGCGTCGGTGGCCTCAACGGCGACCTCCCCGAGGGCTTTCTCCCCAAGCTCGACGCGCTGATCGAAAAGTTTCCCGGACGCATGCGCGAGCTGCGCGGGCTGCTACAGGCAAACCCAATCTTCCAGGACCGCACGATCGACGTGGGCGTGCTGAGTCTCGATGAAGCCATTGCGTGGAGCGTCACCGGGCCGAGCCTGCGAGCGAGCGGCATTGCCTACGACGTTCGCAAAGCCTTTCCGTACACCGGCTATGAGACGTACGACTTCGACGTGCCGACGCGCGACGAAGGCGATGCGTACGCTCGCTTCTTGGTTCGGCTCGACGAAATGGAGCAGTCGATGCGGATCGTCGAGCAAGCGCGGCGGCGGCTCGTCACGCCGGGTCCGGTGATGATCGACGATCCGAAAGTCGCGTTGCCGCCGAAAGAGACGATCGCCCTCTCGATGGAAGCGCTGATTCATCACTTTAAACTCATTAGCGAAGGCTTCCGCGTCCCACCGGGCGACGTCTATCAAGCGATCGAATCGCCGCGCGGCGAGCTCGGCTACTACATCGTCAGCAATGGCGAAAATCGTCCCTACCGCATTCGCACGCGCCCGCCGAGCATGTACAATCTTCAGGCGCTCAAGGGCATCGCTCCCGGCAATCTGATCGCCGATCTCGTCGTGATGATCGGTTCCCTCGATCCGGTCTTTGGAGAAGTGGACCGATGATGCGCAAGCGAGGGTACTCGACGTGGTGGTACGGGGCGCTCGCTAATTCGCGTGCAGCGGCCCGCGCGCCGTGGTGGTTCGGGGACGCTCGCTTTTTCGCGTCCTGCGAAAAAGCTGCTCGCCTCGTCGTCGCTCTCGCCCTCCGGGCTCCGCTCCTCCCTTCACACGCCCCTCACCACCACGGCGCGGGGCCTCGCTCGCGAATTAGCGGCTAAAGAAGTGACGGAACGCGAGAAGAACTTTCCCGCACTGCTGGAGCGGCTCAAGCCTGAGTGCGAGCGCATTATGACGCGGTACGAGCAAAAACGCTCGGCGCTGCTGCCGATTATGCATTTGTTTCAGGAGCACGAAGGCTTCGTGAGCCCGCAGGCGATGCAGGCAGCGGCGGAGATGCTCGAAATCACGCCGGCCGAAGTGGAGGGGGCGGTTTCCTTCTATTCGCTGCTCTATCGCCGCCCGGTCGGAAAGTACGTGCTGCAAGTTTGTCGCGGATTGGCCTGTACGATTAACGGTGCTGAAGATATCATGGCCTGCTTCAGAGAGAAGCTCGGCATCGGGCACTTGCAAACGACCGACGACGGGCTCTTCTCCTACGAAGAAGTCGAATGTCTAGCGGCCTGCGACCGCGCCACCTGCATGGAGGTCAACCTCGAGTTCGTCTACGATCTGACGCCGCAGAAGATCGACGAGATGCTGAGTACGATCCGCGCAGGCACGTACTCCGTCGCGCCGATGGCGCAGACCGAGACTCCCGGACGTACGTGGGCAATTGCGCAAGACGCTCAAATCGCGTCCGGGAAGAAATCGCGCGGCGCATCCGGGGTGCCGCAGCCGAATAATGCGGGCGGAATCGGCGACGCGAGCGGCATCATCATGCTGGATAATATCATTAAACACGACGTCTATCGCTTCACCGGTACCACCGAACGCGCAGTCGTGGACTCGCGGGCGGTCGCAGAAGTCGTCGACGAAGAAGGCGCTCGTGCCGGTCACTAAGATTCTTATGGCCGGAATCGGCGAGGTAGACATGCGCGGCATCGACGCCTACCGGCACCGCGGCGGCTACACGCAGTGGGAACGCGTCGTTGGGGATCTGCAGCCCGTCGACGTGCTGAATCTGGTGGAGAAATCCGGCTTGCGTGGACGCGGCGGCGCGGCCTTTCCGACCGGCCGGAAGTGGGCGTTCTTACCCGCGGACAAGCATCCGCGCTATCTCGTCTGCAACAGCGACGAAGCCGAGCCCGGCACGTTCAAGGACCACATGCTGCTGGAAGAGACGCCGCATTTGATCCTCGAGGGAATGCTCATCGGCACGTACGGCATTGCGTCGCATCACGCGTTCATCTATATTCGCGGCGAGTTCAAGCGCGGCTACGAGATTTTCTGCACGGCGCTCGACGAGGCGCGAAAGGCGGGGCTCGTGGGCACGAATATCTTGGGCCGCGGCTACGACCTCGAGGTTACCGTGCACCGCGGAGCCGGGGCCTATATCTGCGGCGAGGAAACCGGATTGCTCAACTCGCTCGAGGGCAAGCGCGGCGAGCCGCGCCTCAAGCCGCCCTTTCCGGCCGTCGAGGGCCTCTATCAGATGCCGACGGTCGTCAACAACGTCGAGACGCTGGCGTATCTCGTTCCCATCCTCGAGCGCGGTGCTCAGTGGTTTGCATCGGTTGGAACCGAACGCAGCAAGGGTTATAAGATCGTCTCCGTTTCGGGCCACGTGCGAAATCCGGGTAACTACGAGGTGGCGCTCGGAACGACCGTTCGGGAGATAATCGACCTAGCCGGCGGCCTGCGCCCCGGGAGAAAATTGATGGCGGTGCAGCCCGGCGGCGGTTCGTCGGCATGTATCTTTGAAGAGCATCTCGATTGGTCCTACGATTACGAAAGCATGACGCAGGCCGGTTCGATGCTCGGATCGGGTGGGTTTGTCGTCTTCGACGACACAACGGATTTCGTCGAGGCAGCCTACAATCTCGTGCGCTTTTTCGCGCATGAATCGTGTGGGCAGTGTACGCCGTGCCGCGAGGCCGGAAGTTGGCTCGAGCGCGTATTGGAGCGCCTCGTGCACCACCGCGGCATACCGGGAGACAACGAAATGATGGCGCGCATTTCGAGCGGGATCACCGGCTTGAACCTCTGCGCGCTCGGCGATTCGATCGAGCCGTTTCTCAAGTCGGTGATGCAGCGCTTTCCCGAGCAGTTCGAGGCGCGAATCGCCGTCCCGGGGTCGCCGCAGCCGGCATGAGCGCTCCATTGCTCGCATCGACCACCGAGATGGTGAGCATCAGCATCGATGGCGTGCCGGTAAGCGTTCCCAAAGGTACGCTGCTCGTCGAGGCGGCTAAGACGATCAGGCAGCAGATACCCATCTATTGTTACCACACCAAGCTGGGACCCGCGGGGCTCTGCCGCATTTGTCTGGTTGAAATCGAGGGCATGCCGAAGCTCCAAATCGCTTGCAACACCGCAGCGACCGACGGCATGGTGGTGAGAACGAGCGGCGAACGCGTGGAAGCGTCGCGCGCGATGGTCCTCGAGCTCTTCCTCGTCAATCATCCGTTGGATTGTCCTATCTGCGATAAGGGCGGGGAATGCGATCTGCAAGATTACGCGATGGCATACGCGCGCGGCACCTCCGATGTTGCCGATCCGAAGCTCGCGAAGCCGAAAGCCGTCGATTTGGGGCCGACGATCGTGCTCGACGAAGAGCGCTGCATCGTCTGTCAACGCTGCGTGCGTTTCGACGACATTATTGCCGGCGAACGGCAGCTCGTCGTCAAGGACCGTGGAGCGCGCGACATCATCGCGACGGCGACCGGACTCGATTACCGCCACAACTTTACCGGAAACGTTACCGAGCTCTGCCCCGTCGGCGCGTTGACATCCAAAACCTATCGCTTCAAGTCACGTCCGTGGGATCTGAATCGCACGCAGACGACGTGCACGCAGTGCGCTGTCGGCTGCCAGCAGTTCGCCGACGTACGGCACGGCGCGCTGCTGCGAACGATGTCGGTCGAGGACGACGACGCCATCTCGGACGGCTGGCTCTGCGACCGGGGCCGTTACAACATCGGGTTCTATGAGTCGCCGGACCGGATTACGCAACCGCTTTACCGTAAAGACGGAAGCTTCGTGCAGATCGGCTGGGACGATGCGTACATCTTGTGGTCGAAGGCAATTCGCGACGCGATCCGATTGCGCGGGCCCGCAAGCGTCGGCGCGATCGGCGGCGGCCGGCTTACGAATGAAGAAGCTTTCGCGTTACAGCACGTCTTTCGGGCGATCGGCGTTACGAATCTGGATTGGCGCGCCGGCAGGCAGCGGCAGGCTACGCCCGGCGCGGGTAGCGGGCCGCTCGAGAAAATCGACGATGCCCAAGCGATCGTCATTATCGGTGAATCGCCCACTGAACGCGCGCCCGTGCTTTGGCTGCGGATTCGCAAAGCCGCGCTTCGTAACGCCGCAAAGATCGTGGAGGCGCGCAGCGCGGCGGAGGCTCGCGAAGCCGCGCGCGACGCTCTCGACCGCGTCGTGCTGATCTGGGACGGCGTCGACGCCGCGCTAGCGCGAGAGTACGCTCAGGCCTTCGATCACGTATGCGACCTGTCGACCTATATTGCGAGCGAACAAGCGAACGCGCGGGGCGCTGAGGCGATGGGGATGCTTCCCTTTAGCGGCCCGGGTTACGTTTCCGTCGACCCGGGGCTCGACGGTTTCGCGATGCTCGATGCCGCGCGTGCGGGAAAGCTCGCCGTACTCTCGCTCTGCGGCGTCAATCCTGCGCGCAACGCGCTCGATCTGGCGGCGGCTCGCGACGCGCTCGACCGAGTAGCGTTTCTCGTCGTGAGCGAGCTTTTCATGACCGAAACGGCGCAGAGAGCGACGCTGGTGTTACCGGCCAAAGGCGCGTTCGAAAAGCACGGCACGACGATCGGCTTGGGGGGCGATCTCCTGCCCGTAAATGCATCGTTGGAAGCGCCCGACTTCGTTCGCTCGGATCTCGAGATGCTGCGCGGGCTGGCCGATCAGCTCGACGTCGTGGTGCCGAGTGAGGTCGAACTTCACCGCATCGTCGTCGCGCATGTCGCGACGTCGAATCCGGACTTTACCTTCGGTGACACGCGCTTCGCCAGCAGTGTCACCCTTCGACAGGCTCAGGGTGACAGCGTTCCGATTCTTTCCGGCGGCGGCACGTGGCTGCACGATCCCTGGATCGCAGGGATGAGGGCGTAACCGATGGCGTGGTGGGTGATCGTGCTCGTGAAGTCGGCGATTCTACTCCTCGTCGTCGTTACGGCGTTTGCCTATGCGATGCTCGCCGAGCGCAAGATCTTGGGCTGGATGCAGTTGCGGCCCGGCCCAAACCGCGTCGGTCCGTGGGGTTTGTTACAGCCGGCCGCCGACGCCGCCAAGCTGATGCTCAAGGAAGATCTCACTCCGGAAACCGCCGATCCGCTGATTTATAAGCTGGCGCCGTTTATCTCGCTCGTCACGGCTTTTGCCGTCTATGCCGTGATCCCGTTCGGCGCTTCGTCGTCCGGCGCGACTTGGGCGATCGGTAACGTCAACGCAGGCATCCTGTTCATTCTGGCCATCACGTCGCTGGGAGTCTATGGGATCTGTTTGGGCGGCTGGGCCTCAGGATCGAAGTATCCCCTCTTGGGAAGCGTCCGTTCGACGGCGCAGATGATCAGCTACGAACTCGCGATGTCGCTCTCATTGATCGGCGTGCTGATCCTTGCGGGCACGACCTCGCTCGACGGCATCGTCCACGCGCAGCTGCGCTGGTGGTTCTTTCTGCCCCAGTTCGTCGGCTGCATCATCTACGTGATTACCGCCGTCGCGGAGACGAATCGGGTGCCCTTCGATCTTGTCGAAGCCGAAACGGAGCTCGTTGCAGGGTACCACACCGAGTACTCCGGCCTTCGGTTCGGTTTATTCTTTATCGCCGAGTACGTCAACATGCTGACCGTTTCGTGTATCGCCACGCTGCTATTTTTTGGCGGATGGAACGCGCCGTTCGGCCTGACCGCGATTCCCGGAATCGCATGGTTCGTGATCAAAGTCGCGTGCTTTATGTTTTTCTACATATGGCTGCGAGCGACGCTGCCGCGACTGCGCTACGATCGCCTGATGGCCTTCGGTTGGAAGGTGCTGCTGCCGGTTGCCACGCTCAACTTAGTCGTCACGGCGATCGTCGTCGCCTACAGAGGGTAAGCAACCAAATGGCTTCGCGCAAGCGACTCTTCGACGTCGAAGCGATTCTTAAAGGATTGTCGATCACGTTCGGTTTCATGTTCCGCAAACGCCCGACGATCGAGTATCCTTCGCGCAAGAAGCAGCACGCGCCGAGATTTCACGGCCTTCACGAGTTGCGCCGCTACGCCGACGGCAAGGAGCGGTGCATCGGGTGCGAGCTTTGTTCGAGCGTCTGCCCCGCCAACGCGATTACCGTGATCGGCGCAGAAAACTCGCCGGAAGATCGCCGGTCGCCTGGAGAGCGTTATGCCGCGCGGTACGAGATCGACCAGCTGCGCTGCATCTTTTGCGGCATGTGCGAAGAAGCGTGCCCGACCGACGCGATCGTGCTGACGCCGCGCTTCGAGATGGCCGACTATCGCCGCGGCTCGTTCATTTACGACAAGGATCGTTTGCTCGTGCCGTCCGAGGCCGGCGTTGGAACGCCCCCCGACGAACGGCCCGGCGGCATCCCCGGCGATCTGGGCCGCGTGGCAGAGATCAAATCGACGACCGACGTGGAGCGCGGCTACCAGGCTACCTGGCGCGGCGAGATTCTCACGAAGCAGAGGGAGGGCCTAACGCTCGTTAAGGCTCCTTCGACAAGCTCAGGGCAGGCTCCATCGACAAGCTCAGGGCAGGATCGCCATGATTGAATTCTGGATCCTCGCAAGCGTTCTCGTTGCCAGCGCCGTGTGGACGGTGATGGCGAGTAAACCCGTCTACAGCGTCGTGGCGCTGTTGCTCAATTTTGCAAGCCTTGCGGTGCTCTACGTTTCGCTTTCGGCCGAGTTTCTGGCGGTGATACAAATTATCGTCTACTCCGGCGCGATCTTGGTGCTCTTCGTCTTCGTGATCGCTCTGCTGAGCAGTGGGGTGACACCGTTCGCGGCCGGCCCGAACCGCTTGCCGAGAATTGGGTTGCCGGCCGGAATCGTCGTAGCGGCCGCGCTCGGCTTTCTGATCTTCGCGCTTTCGAAGGCGGCAATGGTAACGCCGCGGCCGACTGGTCCGGCCGGAGCAGCCAACGTCTTCGGAAGTATCGGCGACTTTGGCAGGGCGCTCTTCACCGTGCAGCTGTTGCCTTTTGAGACCACCGCGCTCATTCTGATGGTGGCGGTCATCGGCGTGATCACTCTGGGCGGCGAGCAGATGGCCGACGCGGAGCCGCGCGCCCACGAGGCTAAGGTCGAACGCGCGATGCGCGAAGCGATTCTGCGCGAGGGCAAGGGATAGTGGCAGCTCCGCTGAGTGACTACATCGGACTCGCCGCCGTACTATTCTTCATCGGGGTCATCGGCGTCATCGTGCGGCGCAATCCGCTGGTGATGCTGATGAGCATCGAGCTGATGTTCAACGCCGCCAACCTGCTCTTCATCGCGTTTGCGCGCGCCTGGCTGCAGAACGCTGGCCAGGTCTTCGCTTTTCTCGTGATCACGGTCGCCGCCGCCGAGGCGGCAATCGGTCTGGCGATCATCGTGACGACCTTCCGCCCCGAAAAGTATGTCGACGTCGACGACATAAATGCGTTGCATGGTTGACGCGTTTTGCAGTATCGCGCCGTACGGCGTTCGGGGACGCTCGCTTTTTCGCGTCCTGCGAAAAAGCTGCTCGCCTCGTCGTCGCTCCCGCCCTCCGGGCTCCGCTCCTCCCTTCACACGCCCCTCACCACCGTACGGCGCGATACCGCAAACGCGTCAGCCTTTAGCGATGGATAGGACGGGATGACGCATCACGTGCTCGGGGTGAGCGGCTCGTACCCGCTGCTCATTGCGTTGTGGTTGCTACCGTTGGCGGGAGCCGTAATTTGCTGGGCTTGTGGCCCGCAGCTGCGCAAGCTTTCCGGATGGCTCGTTTCCGCGCTGGTCGCAGCGTCGTTCGTGCTCGCAGCGCTCTCGTGGGGAGCGGCGACGCAGAGCTCGGGTGCGGTGTTGGGCGCGAATCAGCCGCTCGGGTCGTGGATGCCCGGCTTCGACTTTGGACTCTTACTCGATCCGCTCTCGCTTCTGTGGACGTTCATCATCACCGGCGTCGGTTTCCTCATCGTCTTCTACTCGATTGGCTACATGGAGGGCGACCGCGCATTCGCGCGTTTCTTCGCCTACATGAGCTTCTTCGTCTTCGCAATGCTCACGCTGGTGCTCTCCGATAACTTCGTGGGACTGCTCGTCGGCTGGGGTCTCGTCGGGCTAGCTTCATACTTCCTGATCGGGTTCTGGTTCGAGCGGCCCTCGGCGGTCGCGGCCGCGCGCAAAGCCTTCGTCATCAACGTGGTCGGCGACGCCGGCATGATGTTTGCGATCTTCCTGATTTTCGCCAACGTCCATTCGATCGGCTTCGGCGATGCCTTCGCGGCGGCCGGCACGTTCGGCTCCGCGCTGCTCTTCGCAATTTGTGTGGCGCTCTTCATCGGCGCCGCCGCGAAATCGGCACAGGTCCCCCTGCACACCTGGTTGCCCGACGCGATGGAAGGGCCGACGCCCGTCTCTGCGCTGATTCACGCTGCGACGATGGTAACGGCGGGCGTCTATCTCGTTGCGCGCTGCGCACCGTTGTGGAGCCGCAACCCCGAGGCGCAGCTGCTGGTCGGCACGGTCGGCGGCGTGACTGCCCTGACAGGCGCGATTCTCGGGACTGCGCAATGGGACATCAAAAGGATTCTGGCGTACTCGACGATGTCGCAGATCGGTTACATGATTATGGGCGTGGGCGTCGGGGCGTACGAAGGCGGCGTCGCTCACTTCTTTACGCACGCGTTCTTCAAGGCGCAGCTCTTTCTCGGCGCCGGGCTCGTCATTCACGCGCTCTCCAACGAACAGGACGTTCGGCGGATGGGCGGTCTGTGGAAGAAGATGCCGTTCGCTTTCTGGGTCATGCTTACGGCCGTTCTGTCAATTTGCGGCGTTCCCGGATTCAGTGGATTCTTCTCGAAAGATCAAGTAATCTACGGCGCCCTGCAGCACGGTCATCCCTGGCTCTATATGGTCGGCATTCTTACCGCGGGCATTACCGCATACTATATGTTCCGGCTCCTTTTCATCGCATTCTTAGGCGATTATCGCGGCGATCTCGATACGGACCATCTGCACGCGCCCGGCTGGATCATGAACGTGCCGGTGGCGATCTTGGTCGTTCCCAGCGTTGCCATCGGAGGCGCGTTGATGTCGGGCGGCAGCGACTCCGCGTGGGCGCGCTTTTTTGCCCCGCTGTTCGGTGAGCAGATGGCGCCGGGTGCCTCCTTGAGCACGCCGGCGATATCGGAGGGCGTTACCTCGGCGATCGTTTTTGCGCTGGTTGCGATTGGCTTTGCGGTTGCGTGGTTGCGCTATGGCACCGAGAGTGCACAGCGTGACGCCGGCGAACGCTTGCGCGCCGAAACGCGGCGCATGCCGGCGGTGCTGACGAACCTGTTCTATGTTGACGCCGCCATCGATCGGATCGTCGTCCGTCCCACGCAGTGGCTCGGAGATTTTTTCGGGCGTTTCCTCGACCCGCACGTGATCGACGGCGCCGTTCGGGAGGTTGTCGATTGGGCGCGCTATCTGGGGGCGCTGGTGCGTTCGTTCCAAACCGGCCTCGTGCGCGCCTACGCTTTAGTCCTCGTCTTTGGTGCAGCGTGCTTTATCGTCTACTATGCGTTTGTGGGAGGTATGGGCCACTAATGGCGCTCGTCCTCGCTACTATCGTCCTGCCGCTCGCTGCCGGCGCGCTGCTCTTCGCGCTGCCGCGCGCCGATCGCGTGCTCTCGCGGACGCTCGGCAGCGGCGTTGCAGCGGCAACGTTTGCGATGCTCCTCGCCGCGGGCAATCGGGAGTGGAGCGTTCGCTGGCTGTCGCGCCCGTTCGTGGCTGCCTTCCATTTTGGAGCAACGCCCATCTCCTTCTGGATCGTCCTGCTCCTCGCGATCTGCACCGCCTGCGCCATCGCGGTCACTCGAGTCGCCCGCACGCGCGACTTCGTCGCGCTCATGCTCATGCTCGAAGGAACGATGCTGGGCCTCTTCCTGGCGCGCGATCTTCTCGTCTTCGCTCTCTTTTGGGACCTCATGCTGGTTCCAGTCTTCTTCGCGCTCGTTGCATGGGGCGAGCATCCGGCGACGGCGTGGCGCTACTTCATCTATAACTTCGCCGGAGGATTGACGCTCTTGCTGGCGACCGCGGCGTTCGGCGTGATCTACGGATCTACCGACGTCATCGGCCGCAGCGGCGTGCACCTTGCCGGCGCGTGGGCGCCGTGGATTTACGCGGGCTTCGCCTTTGCTTTCTTGGTCAAAACGCCGATTTGGCCCCTCCATACGTGGATGCCGCCGACCTACGCCGGCTTGCCTTCACCGATGGTCGCCGTCGTCTCTGCGGTCCAGTCGAAGGCCGGACTCTACGGATTTCTGGTGATTGCGCTCGCGATGCTGCCCGACTACGTTCACGAGTACGGAAATCCGCTGATGATCCTCGGCGGGATCTCGTTGATCTATGGCGCCGTGATTGCGCTGGTGCAGAACGACGCCAAACGCATCGTCGCGTATTCCTCCCTTTCGCATCTCGGTCTCATCGTGATTGCGATCGCATCGGGCAACCATTTGGCGATCGCGGGTGCCGTGGTCTATATCGTAGCGCACGGGCTCTTCTCGGCGGCGCTCTTTCTGGTGCTCGGCTATCTCGAAGAACGCGAGGACACGCGCTCGCTCTTGCGTCTGGGCGGACTGGGGTGGAAGAATCCTCGGCTCGCCGGTGCACTTTGCATCGCCGCACTCGCGGCTCTAGGATTACCAGGTCTTGCGGGCTTCGTCGGCGAGCTGGTGATTCTGATCGGCGTCTATCAGGCAGGCTACGTTTGGGCGGTGATCGTCGCTCTGGTTGCGATCGTGATCGCGGCTGCCTATATGATTCGGCTCTATCAAGACGTCATGAATGGACCGGAAGTCGACGACGTCCCGGTTCGCCCGGACCTCACCTGGCTCGAAGGACTCGCCGTCACGCCGCTGCTCGCCGCACTCGTCATCCTCGGCGTCTACCCGGCGCCGCTTCTGCGGCTATGACACCGGCATTTACGCATGCGGATTGGTCCGCCGTTCTTCCAGTGAGCGTCGTGGCGGTTACGGCGCTCGTCGTGCTGATCGCCGATCTATTCTCCGGACGCCACGAAGAGCGCTACGTTTCAATCGGTATCGCCTTGCTTGGAACGATCGGGGCCGGGATTCTGGCGGCACGTCAGTTCGGACACAACCACGACGCGTTTTTTGGAGGGTTCATCGTCGGCGGCTTCGCCACGGTCTTTCAAGAGATCATCTTGATTGCTGCGGCCGGCTCGCTGATACTCTACGGCGCGATCGGTCCGCCCCAACGTGTCGCCGGAATGACGTCGATTATGCTGTGGAGTGCGTGCGGCGCGATGCTTATGGCCGGGGCTGCGAATCTCATGATGATCTTTCTCGGCCTGGAGTTGCTCTCATTGGGACTCTATGCGCTCTGCGGTGCGGTCGATCGTAAGACCGCGCGCGAGTCGGCACTGAAATACCTCATCCTCAGTTCGACGGCGGCGGCGTTCCTGATCTTCGGATCGGCGCTGCTTTTCGGCGCGACCGGCAGCGTGAGGCTCGCCGATTTCGTCAACCCCGCGCTGGCTGCGAGCCCGCTCTTCTGGATCGGCGCCGGGATGTTTCTCGTAGGTCTCGTGTTCAAGCTCAGCCTCGTGCCGTTTCATACCTGGACACCGGATGTGTTCGAGGGGGCGCCACTGCCGGTCACGGCCTTCATGAGCGTTGCAACAAAGGCGGGTGCGCTCGCCGTCTTCGCGCGCTTGATTTATGCAGCGCTGCCGGCCGGGACTGCAGGCCCGCTCTTGTATCCGGTCTGGATTGTCGCCGGGATTTCGATGATTGCCGGGAACGTCGGCATGCTCGCGCAACAGGATCTCAAACGGCTGCTGGGCTATTCAGGCGTAGCGCAAATCGGCTACATTCTCGTCGCGCTGGCCGGCGCAACGCCACTGGGGTTACGGTATGCGCTCTATTATCTCACCGCGTATGCTTTTATGAATTTGGGCGCTTTTGCCGTTGCCGCCGCCATTTCCGGCGATAACGAGGAAGGATCGGACCTCAGTAGTTATCGCGGTTTAGGCCGACGGCGCCCATGGCTCGCCGCCGCAATGACCATCTTTCTGCTCGCGCTCGCGGGACTGCCGCCGACTGCCGGCTTTCTCGGAAAAATCCTGATCTTGGCAACCAGCGTCGCCAGCGGATATCTTTGGCTCGCAGCCCTGCTGATTGTGGGGACCGCAATCTCGCTCTACGCGTACGCGAAGGTGATTCGACTCATGTACGACCGCGCGGAGGGCGAAGCGCACGAGTTTCGTCCGTTCGTACCGCTCGCCTGGGCCAGCGCTACCATCTGCGCCGTTATCGTCATCGCGATGGCGTTCTACCCGCTTACGCCGAGCAACGTTCTTCCGCTGGTGCGATAGCCCGACGAGAATCGCTGGTCACGGTCCCTTTGGACGGTGCGCTATAGTAGGGTTGAGGTACCTGCCATGATCCAACGTACCCTCTCCGCTCTGGCCTTGCTGGCGCTGCCCTTGGCGGCAATGCTCGCTATGCCGGGCCGGGCGCTCGGGCAGCAGGGCGAAAGCGTCATCATCAACGCCGACGCCCACAAGCTCGCCGATCAAGAGGCCGCAATTACCTACGCTCGCGAGTTGATCGCGGCCGGCGACATGGATCGCGCGGTCGCAGCGCTTTCCGAATTCGTCGCGACTCATCCCGACGCCACCGAAGCGGCGCGCTTTCTCGGGGACCTCTATTACCGTCAGGGGCATTTCGATAAGGCGGAAGCCGTCTACGAGCAACTGCTCGCGCGCAATCCGAAGGATAAGCAGACCCACAACCGTCTCGGGGTCGTGTACGCAACCGAAAATCGCGTTGACGTGGCAATTGTGCAGTTCCAGGACGCCCTGCCCGGGACCGATTCGATTCGAGACCTCGTTTTGCTGCATCTGCGCAAGGGCGATCTCCCTGTGTATCAGGCCGGGATGCAGCGCGCTGCCGACACCTACCCCAACGACTCCGACACGCAAGAAGAGCTCGGCGAGATCTTCGAAACGGTTCACCGGCCGAGCGAGGCGATCGTCTATTTTCGGCGTGCGCTCGATGGCGACGCACGGTCGATCGCCGCACTCAACGGTCTTGGGATGGCTTATCTCGACGTCCACGATCACGCAACCGCCATGCAATACTTGGAGGATTGCCTCAACATCGATCCGGGCAACTACGCCTGTCTCGACAATCTCGGCGTCGCGAAAATCCAGGCGACGCTTTATGACGACGCCCTCCAAGCTTTTAAGCGGGCACACCGTCTCGAACCCGAGCGCCCCGAGGCGATCGTCAATTTCGGGTACCTTGCCGATCTTCGAGGCGATTGGAAGCGCGCGGTCGCGTACTACGTGCAGGCGATCGCGGTCAACCCGTACGTGCCCGAGTCGTACGTCAATCTAGGAATCGATTACGAGCATAACGGTCTTTATTCGCTCGCGCAGGCGGCGCTGCTCAAAGGCGTCGCCGCCGCGCCCTACGACGGTCGCGTTCGGTATCTTCTCGCGCGAGCGTATGCGGCGCAGGGACAGAAGGCGCTTGCGCTCGCGGAGCTCAAAGCCGCCGAGACGTCGCTCGATCCCGACGTCGCGCAGATTGCAAAAGAAGAGTCGGCGCGTTTGTTGGAATCGCCGGAGGCCGCTCCTCAATAACGCCTTAGATTCTCGCGATGCAGTCGATTTCGACGCGCGCACCGCGTGGGAGTGCTGCGACGGCGACCGTCGAGCGCGCGGGTTTTGCGAGGCCGAAATATTTTTCGTACACGGCATTGACAGCCGAAAAATCGTTGATGTCCACGAGAAAGATCGTCGTCTTCACCACGTCGACGTAGTGATAGCCGGCGGCGCAGAGAACCGCTCCGAGATTCTCGATGACGCGCTCGGCCTGAGCGGCGACGTCGCCGGCGACGAGTTCGCCGGTCTGTGGGTCGAGCGCGATCTGCCCGCTGCAATACAGCTCGCTGCCGCATTGGATCGCTTGACTATACGACCCAATGGGCTGCGGCGCGTGCGGCGTCACGACGTGCTCGGGTTTCATCCCTCCACCGTGCTCAACAGCGGCTCTTGCGCCGTCATCGTACCTTTGAACGCCATCGGCGGCTCGTCGATGCCGAAGTTTTGTTCATACAGGGCGTCGACGCGCGACAATTCCTGCGCGGTGAGCGCCGGTGCATCGGGGGCTGTCGCGAACTCCGCGAGCTGCTCGCGGTCGTAAATATTCGGAAGGACCGTCATGACGCGCGGTTCGGCAAGGAGCCACGCAATTGCGGCTTGGCCCAGCGTACGATCGGGCCGCTCGAGGAACCGAAGCTGCGCGACTTTTTCGATCCCATTGATCAGCCATTCGCGCGGACGGTGACGCCGGTGATCGTTCTTCGGAAATGTCGTTTCGGCGGTGTAACGTCCCTCGAGCATGCCGCTGGAGTGCGGCACGCGGATCATGTAGCCGGTGTCGGATCCGGCCGCGTACGCAGCCCGGATTTGCTCGCTGCCGGGGTATTGCTCGAGCATGTTCCAAATGATCTGCAGGCTTGCAACGTTTCGTTGACGCACCGCATCGATGCCTTCGTAGAGCCATCCGATGGCGGGTCCCAGCGCGAGGCCGTACGTGCGGATCTTGCCCTCGCGCTTGAAAGACTCGAGCAGCTCCCAGAGCGCGTCGTCGTCGATCTGTGCCATGCGCGCGTTGTGCATTTGGTAGATGTCGATGTACTCGGTGCGCAACCGGCGCAGCGACGCTTCGAGTGCTCGGCGAACGAACGCCGGCGAGAAATCCTGCGGCAGCTCGGCCTGGCCGCGTCGCTCCTGCGCGCTAGTTGAAAAATCGTAGCCGAACTTCGTTGCGTACACGACGTGCTCGCGGCGATCCGCGAAGGCGTTCGCCAGCTGATCTTCGCTGCGGCCATTGCCGTACGTGTCGGCGGCGTCGTAAAGCGTAATGCCGAGATCGTAGGCGGCGCGCAGCATCGCCACCGCCTCGTCGTCGCTCTTTTCGCCCCACCAGCCCGTCGACGTGGTCCAGAGGCCGAAGCCGACCTCGCTGACGGTAACGTCGCTGCGGGGGTACGTGCGGTACTTCATCCGCGGGCCTTCTCCGTCGGCGCCGCTAACACTCCACCATGCTGCGAGACGACTTCGAGCGCGTTGGCGCGTGGATCCAACGATACTTCGACCACCCGGAATCCTATCGCGTGATGCCTGCGGTGCGCCCCGGCGACGTGGTGGCGGCGCTGCCGGCAGAGGCCCCCGAGCTCGGCGTCGCGTTCGAAGAGATTCTCGCCGATTTCGAGCGCGTCATCGTGCCCGCGACGACGCACTGGAACCACCCGCGTTTTTTCGCCTATTTCTCGACGAGCGCGGCGCCTGCGGCGATCGCGGCGGAAGCCCTAGCCGCGACGCTTGACGTCAAGGCGATGCTCTGGCGAACCTCGCCGGCCGCAACCGAGCTGGAAGAGGTGACGATGCGCTGGCTCGGCCGTCTCCTCGGTTTGCCGCCCCAATGGACCGGCGTGATCTACGACACGGCGTCGATCGCCGGTTTTACCGCGCTCGCCGCCGCGCGCGAAGCGTTGGATCTTGACATTCGCGAGCAGGGCATGACCGGGCGTTCGCTGCCGCCGCTGCGCATCTACATCACCGCAGAGACGCACTCGCACGTCGAGAAAGCCGCAATTGCGCTGGGAGTCGGACAGCGCAACGTCGTTCGCGTACCGTGCGACGACGCATTTCGGATGCGCGTCGACGGACTGCGCGCGCGCATCGAAGCCGATCGCGAGGCCGGGATGCAACCGCTCGCGGTCGTCGCGACGGTTGGGACGACCTCGACGACGTCAGTCGATCCGGTCCGCGAGATCGCCGCGGTTGCGCGCGAGCACGGCGTCTGGCTTCACGTCGATGCGGCGTACGCGGGCAACGCGGCAATCGTTCCGGAGTTTCGCGGTCTGCTCGACGGCGTCGAGCTCGCCGATTCGCTCGTCGTCAATCCGCATAAGTGGATGTTCGTTCCGATGGACCTCTCGGTGCTCTTCCTCAAGGACGAAGCGGTCGTTCGGCGCGCTTTCAGCCTCGTGCCGGAGTATCTGACGACGCCCGAAGCCGACGCGGTGAACTATATGGACTATGGGCTGCAGTTAGGAAGACGCTTTCGCGCGCTCAAGCTGTGGTTCGTGCTGCGCCACCTTGGTGCCGAAGGAATTCGGGAGAAGCTGCGCGGCCATATCGCGCTTGCCCAAGAGTTCGCGCAGTGGGTGCGAGCAGAGCCGCGTTGGGAGATCCTCGCGCCGCATCCGCTCTCAGTCGTCTGTTTTCGCTACGCCCCGCCGGGGCTCGACGAAGCGTCGCTCGAGAGGCTCAACGCATCGATCATGGATGCGGTCAATGCGACCGGCGAAGTCTTCATCTCGCACACCAAGATCGACGGCCGCTACGCAATGCGGCTCGCGATCGGAAACCTGCGCACGCAGCGAAGCGACGTCGAGCACGCCTGGCAGATCCTCAAGCGCGAAGCCTGGTCCGTCTCCTAGTACAGCCGCAGGTATTGATCCCGTTCCCACGGATGCACGGCGCGGCGATAGCGTTCGTACTCCTCGAGCTTTGCGTCGCGGAATGCGTGGTAGAGATGGTCGCCGAGCGCGGCGCGCAGGACGGGGTCGGCGTCGAGTTCCGCGATCGCTTGGCGCAGCGATTTGGGCAGCGTGCGGATGCCGCGCTCGCGGCGTTCTTTTTCCGTCAAGTCGTACGTCGTCCCGACGAGCGCCGGGCCAGGGAGCGTAGCGTGCGCAACGCCGTCGGCCGCGGCGCCGATCAGGACGGCAAGCGCGAGATACGGATTGCACGCTGGATCGGGGCTGCGCATCTCGATACGCGCGGGCTTCTGTCCGGGCGGAACGCGTACGAGCGCGTTCGCGCTGCGTTCCGACCAGACCGCGTAGATCGGCGCGTCCCAGGCGGCGACCAAACGCTTATACGAGTTGACCGTCGGATTGCAGATCGCCGTCGTTGCGGCCGCGTGCGCGAGCAGGCCGCCGACGACATAGAGCGCCGTTTCTTCATCGCTCGACTCGGCCAAACGGAAGTCCGCATGCAGGCCGCTGCCGGCGCATTCGGCAAGCGGCTTCGGCATGAAGGTCGCCTCTAAACCGAAATCGGCGGCGACGTGTTTGGCGATCGTGCGCAGCGTCAGAACGTGGTCGGCGGCCGCGAGCGGATCGTCGTGTGCGACGTCGATCTCGTGCTGCCCCGCGCCGTGCTCGTGGTGAGCCGACGCGATCGGAACGCCCATCGCCCGCAGAGCGGCAACCATGGCGTTACGCGCTTCCTCGCCGCGATCGTTCGCCGAAAAATCGAAGTACGAGCCTACGTCCGAAGTGAGGGTCGACGCGGGGCCGCCGTCCTTTCGTTCGAACAAATAGAATTCAACTTCAAATGCCGTTCGCTGGCCGCTCAAGGCGCTCGCGCTCTCGATGACGCGTCGCAGCGTACTCCGTGGGCAGCCTTCGAAGGGTGAGCCGTCGGGCATTGCGATATCGCAGATCAGGCGCGCTTCGCATGCGTCCCCGGCCGCGCGCCACGGATAAATCGCAAACGTCGCCGGATCCGGCCGGAGCAGCATGTCGAGCTCCTCGCCGCGCACGAAGCCATCGATCGAGCCGCCGTCGAAGGTCACTCGCCCGTCGAGCGCGGCTTCGAGCTCGTCGATCGGAATGGAGACGTTCTTGCTCACGCCGAAGATGTCGGCAAAGACCAAGCGCACGAAGCGCACGTTCTGCTCGCGGGCCAGCCGTACGACCTCGCGTTTTGCCGCGGGCCGGCGCCACTCAGACCGAGTTGTGGAGTTCATCAATTGCAACCGCCAAACGAAGAGTGAGCTGATCGTGCGGGCTGTCGAGCGAGCGTGCGGAGATCTCGCCGATTTGGCGTAGTCTGTAGAAGACGGTGTGGCGGTGCACGTTCAGCTCCGCTGCCGCCGTCTTCACGTTCTGGCCGACTTTGAAGTAGAGTCTGAGCGTTTTTTCTAGATCGGTCTGGTGTTTCTCGTCGTAGCTACGCAGCGGCGCGAGCGCCTCGGAAGCGAAGGCCCGCAAGCGCTCCACGTCGGCGCCCTCGTGGAGCAACCGATACGCACCGAGCTCGTCGTAGACGGCGACGCAGCCGTTTCCAAAGATGCGACGCCCAATCTCGAGTGCCGCATGCGCGGCCTCGGCGCTTGCGTGCACCGCAAGGAGCGTTTCCAGCGTGCCGACGCCGCCTGAAACGCGCAGGTCAGGTTTGCGCCGCGCGACGCTCCTGGGCAAGAGGCCAGCCGCGGTCTTTGCGTTGCTCGCATCGACGGCGCGAGTCACCGGAACCACGAGAACGAGGGCGGCTCCCTGCTCCAGCACCCCGAGTTCGGCATCGGCGGATCGAAAAACGTCCGTTGCCCTAGCACGCAGCTCCGAAAGATCGGCAGCCTCGCGCGCCCCGTGAGCCTTTTCCACTTCGAGCGCGACGACGAGATAGTGCGGTGCGAGCGCGATGCCGCGTGCGGCGGCTTCTTCGCGGGCCGCCGCCGGATCCCCAAATGCGCGGGCGAGCAAGGATTCCCAGAAGTTTCCCTTGCGTCCACGCAGCATCGCACCGTCGCGCGAAAGTTCGAGTCCAATCGCTGCTGCCGTTAACCGCAAAAGAAGATCGACGTCGGGCGCGCTGTTGGTGCCGAAGACCGAAAGCCAGCCGATCTCGAGATTCCCGGCGGTAACGCGTTGCGCACGTCCCGCGCCGCCCGATTCCACGACGCCGCGCGCGCTGGTCGGGATTTGGCCCACACCGGCCGTTACGAGATGTCGCCACTGCGCGTCCTCGAGCAGCACGCCGCCGCCGGCGGCCTGCGCCAGATGCGCTGCGAGCGCTTTGCAGCCGCCGCCGGATGCGGCGATGCGCGTCAGAGCTTCCGTGAACTCGACGACTTCCTGCGGCGTCACGTCGCGGCGTGGCGCGGACTGTGGCGGGCGCGTAGGTGCGGCAGCTTCTTCGCGATCTCGTCGGGCATGATCGCGTCGAGGGCGTCGTCGACGGTGACGATACCCAGCATTTTGCCGGCGTCGTCGACGACCGGTACGGCAAGCAGATCGTACTTCGCAATGGTCGAGGCGACGTCAACCGCAGGCGCATCGGGAGCGACCGTCACCAAATCGGTTTCCATGATCCGGTCGATGAAGGCGGTCGGCAAGGCGAGCAGCAGCGCTCGCAAGGAGAGCGCGCCGAGCAGCCGATCCTCCTTGTCGACGACGTAGAGATAGTAGATAAACTCCGAAGCCGGCGCGATCTCGCGGATCTTGCGAATCGTTGCCTCGGTCGTGCGGTGCGGATAAATCCAGACATAATCGGTGGTCATCATGCCGCCGGCGGTATCTTCAGGATACTTCACGAGCTCGCGCAGCTCGCCGGCGGTGTACGCGTTCATCTCGGCGAGGAGCTCCGTCTGTTGTTCTTCCGGAAGTTCGGCGAGCAGATCGGCGGCGTCGTCCGCGTCCATCTCCTCGATGATGTCGGCGGCGCGCTCGGTGCCGATATCCTCGATGAGGTTCTTGCGCGTTTCGGCATCGAGGTGTTCGAACGCGTCCGCCGCCGTTTCGTCGTCGAGTTGCCCGACGACGGCGAGCGCTTCGCGCGAGGAGAGATCGCCGATGATCTCGGCAAGCTCCGAGGGATGGAGGCGCGCGAGCCGGCTCTCTTTGACGGAAAGCCGCACTTGCGACGGATTGACGTCGCGAATCGGCGCCACCGAATCCCAGGCGATCATCGAACGGGGTACGTTCCCAATGCGCGAAAGCCAGCGCTTGCCGAACGAGCGCAAGCCGAGCCGGCGAAGGAGCCCTGCAAGACCGACGTCGGCGGCGACGACGCGTAGTCGGCCGCCCGTGTTGGCGACCTCGATGTCGTTGATGCGAACGACCTTACGCCCGTCGACGTCGACGATCTGTTTGTCGAGCAGATCCGCGACGAGATAGAGCTCCGCTTGCTCGGGCGGCGCCGGCTCCTTGGGCGCGATCGTCAGCGCGACATTTCCGTCCCGGTCGACGTCGGCGACGGTCTCGATCGGTGCGAATCGTAACCCCTGCGACGTCTTGATCACGAGCCCGTCGACTTGCGGAAAGACGGCGTCGGGTTTGCCGACGACGAAATCGGCAACCTTTCCAATCGGCAGGTCGTTAATCGTCGCTCGTCGTCCGACCAGCTCCGAGATGAATCCCTCGGTGAACGCCATACGGCGTACTATTCCTCATGCCGCGAGCGGAGCCCGCCGCATCCACGCGCCGTCGCGCAGCTTCCACTGCGTCAACAGCGCGCGCACGGCCCAAGCAGCGATCCAGCCCAGCGCGACGCTGTACAGGCCCAGGTGGAGACGCTCGATGCCGATCCATGCAAGGGGAATGACGAGCGCACTGCAGAGGATGCCGACGGTCATTGAGAAACGCGTGTCGCCCGACGCGCGGATCGGCGCAAGCGAGATCATCGCCCATCCCTTGAGCGGAAGCGTCACCATGTGCAAGGCCAGCGGCAGGGCAGCGATCGTTGCAACCTGCGCATCGAGCGTGAAGACGTAAGCGAGCGGCCACGCTAGAATAGCAAACAGCGCGCCGGTGAGCGTCGTGACGATCAGCGAGATGCGCCGGGAGCGTTCGAAAAACCATCGCGCGCCCACCGGATCGCGTGTCCCGAGACGCTGACCGATGACAACCTGCGTCGCACTCTGCAAGGGGCTGGGTACGACGAAAGTAAGATCGGAGACGACGTTGAGTGCACGGAACGCTGCGACGGCGATCGCTCCAAGCGGCGCCAGCATCGCGACGATGAAAATATCGGGGATCGTCACGCCAAGCAGGAAGATTGCTTCGGGAAAGCCGAGCCGCGCACAGCGCTGCGCGAGCTGCCACGAGAACCTCAACTCGGAAAAAATCCGATACGCCGGACGCCGCGCAACATAGAAGAGCGCGTAAGACGCCGCGATGGTCTCGGAGATGAGCGACGAAACGCCGGCACCCACGATGCCGAAAGGATGGTGCGTCCACCACCCTAGACCGAGCATCAACAAGAGCGGGATGTGAATGAGGTTGACGACGACGAGCACCAAAATCCCGAGCTGCCGATTACCGGCAGCGCCCAATCCCACGATGAGCGTGCCGGAAATCACGATTGGCAGCATCGACGCGCAGCGCAATATTAGATAGACGGCACTCGCATGCGCGCTGGGAAGCGCGCCGATCAAACTATGGAGCGCCGGGCCCGAGCCGAAGAGGCTCGCGGCAAAGGAGAAAGCTCCGACGAGCATCGGTACTACAACCCCCGCACGGACCGTCCGTGCAAAACCGTCGACGTCGCCGGCGCCGATGCGCTGCGCGGCGACGATCGACGTTCCGCTCATGAAGCCGGACGCCGCGAAGAGGATCGCGATGGAGATGGTATTGGCGGCGGTAGCGCCTGCCAGCGCTACGGCGCCCATGCTACCGATCGCGATCGTATCGGCTACGCCAAGAAGTTGGTCGCCGAGCATCTGGATGGCAACGGGAATCGAAAGGCGCCGGAATGCGGCGCCAAGTTTCGTATGATCGACGATCATCGAACTCGAGTCCATGCTTACCGCTTCGTATCGAGAACCCTAAAGAATTCGTCGATTTCGTCCTCGCCGGTGTAGAAGTGGGGGCCGACTCGAATCCCGCACCCGGGCCGGTAATCTACGAAGACGCGCCGCTCGATGAGCCGGCGACAGGCTTCCTCGGCATCCTCGAAGTCGATCCCGATCCACCCCGTTCGCCGCTCGGGATCGAGCGGCGAGTTGACGTGCAGGCCTCGTTCGAGTGCCATGCCGGCGATCTTTTCGGTGAGGCACACGTTGCGTTCTCGAATGCGGCCGACGCCGATCGATGCAACGATGTCGTGGCCCGGCTGCGCGACCATATATCCTGGAATCGTCGGCGTCCCGTGTCCGAAGCGATACATCGATGCGGCGTGGACGATCGGCGCCGGTTCGAACGAAAAGGGGCGCGCGTGCGCCATCCAACCGGTGACGGCCGGGCGAAACTTCTCGAGCAGCGATGGCTTGCAATAGATCCAGCCGCAGCCCGCGCCGCCGCAAAGCCATTTGTGCGAGCCGCCCGTCACGAGATCGAGATTCCACGCCGTAACGTCATAGGGATAGACGCCCGTCGTCTGATAGGCGTCGACGCACAGCAGCGCTCCGACGCTCCGGCAGTGCTCTTGGATCGTGCGAACGTCGGCAATCGCGCCGGAAACGTAATAGGCGTGAGAAAGCACGGCGATCGCTGTCTTCTCCGTGATTGCCTCAATGATGCGTTCGGTCGGAATCGTACGGTGGTCGTCGGATTCGACGATCCGCACGACGGCTCCGAAGCGTTCCCATTCGCGCCAGACGTAGGTGAGCGACGGGAATTGGAGCGCCTCGTAGACGACCTCGTTACGCGCGCCCCGCAGATCGATGCACGTTGCGATCGCCGCCTGCAACACCGAAACGTTTGGCCCCAAGAAACACGCGCCGGCGGGAGCTCCGATGATCGTGCCGATGCCGTCGGCGATTTCGGCGATGCGCGGCAGCCAACGCTCCCAGGCCTCTGGACCGTCTGCCGACCATTCGTCCCAATAGGTTTCGAGTGCGCTGCGCGCGCCCAGCGGCGCGGCCCCCATTGAATGACTGACGAGATACGTCGAGTTTGCGAGAATGGGAAACTGCTCGCGCCACCGTGCGAATTCGGCGGGAGCGGCAGCGAGCGTCTCGCTCACGCGTACGTTCCTTCGCCGAGATGGGTGCGCACTTCCCAGAGCTCCGGGAAGAAGCGATAGCTCAGCGTGCCTTCGAGATAACGCGCGCCCGAGGAACCCCCGGTGCCATGCTTCTGACCGATCATTCGTTCGACCATGCGAACGTGCCGGCCGCGCCAAAGCAGAAAACGCTCGTCAAACTCTATCAGATCCTCGAGCAGAAGGTAGAGATCGTAGTGTTCCGCCTCATTTGTATAGATGCGGCGATAGCTCTCGACGAGTTCGGCGCTCGAGTCGACTGCAAACCCTCGGCGCCGCAAGAGCGCCTTGACGCGATCGTAGAGCGACGGAGCCTTCGCGCGTGCTTCGAGCCGTCCGCGCTGCTCGTCGCCGAGCTCGATTCGCTGCAAGAGTTCGGTGCGCTGCAGGCCGCAAGCGAACTCCAGCTCGCGAAACTGCACCGATTGAAAGCCGCTGGCCGGATTGAGGTTATCGCGGAATTGATTGAACTCTTGAGGCGCCATGGTCTCGAGGATATCCACTTGCTGCTCGATCAGGCGCTGGATCGTATGAATTCGACGGAAGTGTTTCGCGACGCGCGGCAGATCGTCGCGGTCGAGCGCACGCATCGCTGCGTCCACCTCATGCAAGAGCTGCTTGAACCAGAGCTCGTAGACCTGGTGAATGATAATGAAGAGCATCTCATCGTGATGGGGCGGCTTGGAGAGCGGCTGCTGAAGGCCGAGCAGCTCGTCAACTTTGAGATACGATCCGTACGAGAGGGCCACCGGCCAGGGCTTACGGGGGGTGCCGAGGTTCTCCTCGAACCCGCTGCCTCGTGACGCGTTCATCTCTCGCCGCATTCACCGCCGTTGCCCTGCTGATCGGGTGTTCGAATGCAAATCACGGCTCGGCAGCCGGCCCCTCCCCGATGGCGACGAATCCGGTTGCGTTCCCACTCTTCGACGGCGCACAAATCCTCTCGGCGCACCAATGGCGCACGACGATCGTCTCGCGTCCGGGAGCTGCCGACAGCGCCGTTCTCGCGCAAGGCGCCGGCACGTACGATGGTCACGACGTCGTCGCGGGGACGCAAGCGTTTATGCCGGTGCTTGAATCGTGGCTCGCTGGTCTGGCGGTGAATCCGCCGCCGGGCTATCGGCTTGCCGTCAGCGGCAACGGCGTCGAAGCGGTGCGAACGCATACGCGCGAGCTGGGCGTCGATTTCGTCGCCTTTGAGGGAACGCAAGCAGGCAGACGTAACGGCGTGGTCGTTATGGTCGTCGATCCGCAAACACTCGACGAAAAGGCCGGACCGATGCTCGGCCTCATCGGCAAATTCAAACACATGCCGAGCATGTTGCGCGATCCGATCGATGCGCAAGCGAAGAAGCAGACCGGATTTTCGGTTACGGAGGCGACGAATCCCGATACTCCGATCGGGGCGGCAGTTGCCGCGCTCGACGAGCTCCGCGACTTCGGCGGACGTGGAATCGTGCTGATCGACGCCGTCAAACAGTAGAACCTTCGTCAGTGTATACCGGCCTTTCGCGAGCGCGCCAGATTGGCGCCTGGGTGATGCTCAACTTTTTGTGGCTGCCGCTCACCTTTCAAGACACGGCGTTGCTGACTATTGCGGTGCCCGCTACGACGGTGCGCTTAGCGCCGGCGAATCACGTCTTCGTCCTTTCGATTCTGGCCAGCATCGCCGCGCTCGGCACGATGATGGTGCCTCCACTCAGCGGCTGGCTCTCCGATGCCCGGCGCCGGCGCGGCGGTTCGCGGCGCTCGTTCGTCGCCGCGGGAATTGCAATCGACGTCGCGGCGCTCGTCGGACTCTCCAACGTCCACACGCTGGTGTGGTTCGCGGTTCTGCTGGTGATGGCAACGTTGGGATCGAACGTGGCGCTCAGCGCGTATCAGGTAATTCTGCCCGAATCGGTGCCTCGCCGGTATTGGGGAGTCGTTTCCGGAATTCGCGGCGTTGCGACGCTCGCCGGCAGCGTGCTCGGCTTCGGCATCGCCGGCCTCGCCCCAAGCCCCGGTCTCACCTTTCTTGCCGCCGCGGGGATCATGGTGCTTGGCGGCCTTTCGCTGTTTGCGGTTCGTGAGGGCGCCTACGACGACGACGAGCACGCCCACGTGCGCGACTGGCACGACTTCGTCGTGGTCTTCGCGGCGCGCACCCTGGTTTTCTTCGGACTGACGCTGCTGCAAACGTTCGTGCTCTTCTATTTTCGTGACGTACAAAAGGTCGGCAACCCTTCGGCCGGCACGGCCCTCTATGCGTTTGCGACGATCGGGGGCGCCGTGCTGTCGAGTCTCTTCTTGGGGCTGCTCTCCGATCGGGCGCCGCGCAAGATCGTTACTGCGCTCTCCGGAGCGTGCATGGCCATGGCGACGATCGGTTTCGCCCTCGCTCCGGAGTTGCGCTCGTTACTCCCGTTCGCGGTGCTGTTCGGGATTGGTTTCGGCGGCGTGATCTCCAGCGGTTGGGCGATGGCGATGGACGCAATTCCAAAGCTGCGTGACGTCGGGCGCGATCTCGGTCTTTGGGGCATTGCGACGAGCGTTCCGAACGTCATCGCACCCCTTGTCGGAGGCTGGCTGATCGGGCTCTTTCACGGGACGCGCAGCGGCTACCAAGCGGTCTTCGGGCTTTCGGGTTTGAGTTTTGCGCTCGCATCGCTGGCGGTGCTTCGCGCCGGCCGGCAGCCAATCTCGTCGTTGTGGGCCGTGCCGTTGCGCGCGACGGCGGTGATGGCGAACTTCGCATGGGATCATGCAGCGTATCGCGTTCGTCACTGGGGGAAAGTACCGAGGCGTCGCGGCCCGACGCTGATCGTCGCGAACCATCAACATGACTTTGAATCGCCGGCAATCGTATCGACGACGACGGTTGAGAGCGGTCCGTGGCGCCATCCCATTTTTACGGCGAGCTCCCGTCGCATGTACGAGCCTGGATTCTTGGCGGACCGGCTTCCCTGGCTGAGTTTCCTACTGCGGGGCCTTAATGCGGGCCAACTCTTTATCTCGCTTGGAATGCTGCCGCTCGAAAACGAGTTGGGCTCGCGAGCTTTGGCCGCCTTCGCATGGGCCGTCCAGCGCCGGCACGGCCCGCGGCCGCTTGCGGAGATTTTCGACGAGCGGGTCGCCAGCCGTTTTCCTCCCGAAACCAAGAGTTCCGATCTCTGGCGGCGCGCCTTCTTTGCGCAGGCGCGCAGCGTCGTGAAGATCTCGACGGTGCGCGAACCTTACCGGCGCGAGATTCTCGACGAGACTCGCGCCGACGTCGATCGCGATCTGGCCCGCATGGAGAACGTCGTGCGGCGCGGCGGCACGTTCTATCTGACGCCCGAAGGGCACTACAGCTACGACGGCCGCATGCGTCCGATGCGCGGAGCGGTCGAACGCCTCGCGCCGTTCGCGACGATCTATCTCGTCGGCGTCAGCTACGATCCTTTTGTTTCGCAACGGCTCTCGATGCTCTATCGCACCGTGCGGCTATCCGATGGCAGCGAGCCCCGGATGACGCGGATGCCGCGGACGCTGGCGGCAATCCGTCCGGTTACGACGAGCCAGCTTCTCGGCGCTTGGCTTCACGCGCAGGCTGGTAGCTTCACGGGTGACGAAGCAGTTGCCGCCGTCGAGGCGGCGTTGGCAGAGTTGCCGCCGGCGCTCTTCGTCGATCCGGAGCTGCGTCGTAATCCACGCGCGATGGTTCGCGCTGCATTGCCGCGGATGGTGAAGTGGGAGATCCTCGAGCGCGACGGCGACCGCTATTGCGTCGCGGTGCGACGCCGCCATCCACAGTTTCCATTTGTCGAGGACATCCTCGCATATCAAGCGCGCTTCTTCGAAGAAACCGCCGAAAACGCGGCCTATGCATGAGCGAAGCGCCGGCGTTCGAACTCGGCAAGGCGGAATCGCACCGAGCTCGGCCCAGTTCCTTTGATGCGGCCGTCGGCGCCGATCACGCGATGCGCCGGAATGAAGAGATCGAGCGGCGCTCGCGCCATTGCGGCTGCCACCCCACGATGCGCGAGCGGCCTTCCTATCGCTCTCGCGACGTCGGCGTACGAAACGAACTCGCCGAAGCAGAGTGACGCAACGGCTCGCCATGCGGCGACCTGAAGCGGCGTGCCATCTAACGCGAGCGGCAGATCGAATCGTCGCAGCCTCCGTTGAAAGTAGGCTCGTACCTGCGCTCCGGCCTCGGCGAGCAACGCGTCGCTCGGTTTGCTTTGTTCAGCCCGCTTCGGCGCAACGAAATCGCTTGCGAGTATCGCCGAGCCGTTGCCTACGATCAACAAATCGCGTCGTAGCGGCGTCCGAATCCGGCAGTGCGTAGGTGCGAGGAGGTCCGACATGCGAAGTCTCCCAGCTATTGGGGAACCGCGGCCGGACCTGCCGCGTTATGAATCGGGAGGCCTTTGTGAATCGCAGATTCGTTCAAGCTCTACCGGTATTGGCCATCGTTGCGCTCGCTGCATGCTCGAGCCCGATGAACCAATCGCTGGTCCCCCAGAATTCATCCGCCGCCCAGCAGAGTGCGGCCTTGCCACCCGATGCCCTCACCGGTCCCGCGAGCGGTGACGTTCCCTTCCGGAGCTCCAATCCGGTGCGCCGCCTGTGCTCCACGCCGGGCACGGCCGATCGCATGCAATGCTTTGCAATGGTGCGCACGGACGTCATGCTGAACGCAGCGTTCGTCGACGACGTGCGCGGCGCGGCCGAGACGTGTCCCTTTAAAGGGGAGGCGTACTGTCCGGACGATTTGCAAGCCGCCTACGACCTGCCGTCGCTCAAGGCCGGAGATGACCGAGTCGTTGCTATTGTCGATGCGTACGGCTACAAACATGCCGCGAGCGATCTCGCAGTCTACCGTAAGACAATGGGCCTCAAGGCGTGTCTGACCGGTACGAAGTGCTTGCGTATCCTCAACCAGCAAGGCAATCCATCGCCATTGCCTCCCGAGCCGCCTCCGAGCGATGACTGGAAGGGCGAGCAGGCGACCGACCTCGACATGGTTTCTGCGATCTGTCCGAATTGTCGGATCGTGCTCATTCAGACGGACAACGATTACACCAGCAACCTCTATCCGGGCGTGAAAACTGCGGGACGTTTTGCGAACTATATCGGTGCTTCGTGGGGCGGCGCGGAGTCGGGTAGTGACAATCCCGACTTCCATCAGGCCGGCGTCGTGATCTCGGCGGCGGCCGGAGACGACGGCGGTGGCGGCAAGTTTGGTGGCGGCCCCTTACAACCGTGCACGTACACGTACGTCGTCTGCGTGGGCGGAACGCACCTCGTTCATGCCAGCAACAAGCGCGGCTGGAACGAGACCGTCTGGAACGATTGGAATTTCGATCGGTGCGGCAGCGGCCACTCGCCGTGTGGTGCAACCGGCAGCGCCTGCAGCACGAAGATTACCAAGCCGCCGTGGCAGACCGATACTGGCTGCACGATGCGCTCGGCCGCCGACACATCGGCGACCGCATCGCTCCGAGCGCCGGTCGCCGTGTACATCTCGGAAGAGGGCGGTACGTGTCCAAAGCAATGCTTCTTCGCGTATGGCGGCACGAGCGTAGCGACTCAAATCATCAGTGGCGTTTACGCCCTTGCGGGGAACGCCGGCGCTCAGACGGGCGCCACGAGCCTCTGGAAGCATCACACCGGGAACCTCAATGACGTGACAATGGGCAACAATACCGATCCGGGGATCGGGGTCACCTGCGCGTCCGCGGTCAAGTACATCTGCGTCGCGCGCGTCGGCTTCGATGGACCGACGGGATGGGGAACGCCGGAGGGAGTCGGAGCATTCTAAAGCTCTTCGCACTCGCCGCAATCGTTTCGCTGACCGGCTGCGTGAGCAGCTCGCTCGAGCAGACGCCGCTACCCGACGTTCCTCAAACGCCCGCGCAAGGCCCAGCTTCGCATGCTTCGCCGGCCGACGTATCGGACGCGTCGGCGGACGACGACGCGCCTGTTTCGCGCGAAGACGAACCGAGCTCGGCGCCCACCCGGTCGTCGATGGTAAAAGCGGCGATTCGGTACGCATGCTCGCAGCCGCCGGTTGCGGGTCATCGGGAGTGCGACGCAATCGTTGCGGGCGACGCCGTTATGCCGCGGAGCGCGCATGGTGATTGCATGAGGACGGTTCCGTATTGTGCCTCGGCGCTGCAGTCAGCCTACGGCGTGACGCAAGCGGCACGAAGCGGCGGAAAGAGTTCCATCGTCGGCGTAGTCGACGCGTACGGTTATCCTAGTGCCGCAAGCGATCTCGCGGTTTACCGCAAGAGCATGGGATTGCTAAGCTGTGCCGGCGGGTGCCTCAAGATTGTCAACCAGGCTGGGCACGCGAGCCCGTTGCCGAAGCCAAACGCCGACGCGAGCGACGATTGGCGGGCGGAAGAAGCGCTCGACCTCGACATGATTTCTGCGATCTGTCCAAACTGCAGAATTGTCCTGGTGCAGGCCAATAGCGACAAAGACGCGGACCTCGCCGCAGCCGTCAATACGGCGGTCGCGCTCGGAGCGATGGCGATAAGCAACTCGTATAGCGGCAAGGAAGAAAACTCGCGCGACGCCGCATACCAGCACGCCGGCCGGGCGATTACCGCGAGCTCCGGTGACGGCGGCGCCGGCGCCAGAGCGCCATGCAGCTATGCCGGCGTCGTCTGCGTCGGAGGGACTTCGTTGGTTGCCACCTCGTCGGGACGCGGGTGGACCGAACGGGCATGGCGCGATGGGGGAAGCGGCTGCAGCGCAGTCGTCGCCAAACCATCGTGGCAACACGTAAAAGGTTGCAAGATGCGCTCCGAAGTCGACCTTTCCGCCGTCGCCGATCCGGCGACCGGCGTAGCGGTTTACGAATTGGCTGCAGGCGGTTGGCAGCAGATGGGCGGAACCGGCGCCGGTGCGGCGATCGTTGCCGCGCTCTTTGCGCTTGGGCCGAGTGCGGCACGCGCGAACGCCCCGCAGTGGGTATGGCGACACGGCGAGCGCGCAGCATATCATCACGTCGATGGCAGCAGCGCGGGTTACGGTGGATTGACCGGCTGGGGCACGCCCAACGGGATCGGAGGATTTTAAAATGCTTTGGCGTGCAACCGTCTTTGCAGCGTTCGCGATTGCTAGCTATGTGGCTGCCGCGCCTCCTGACAACGCCGTCATCGTGAATTCCGGTTCGACAAACTCTTATGGATACACGATCACGGTCTGGTCGGACGGCCACGCCACGGCTACGTTGCAGGAACGCGGCGGTAGTGCCGTCGCGACTCCGAAGCCGTTTACCCTCTCAGCCGCGATGACGGCGCGTTTCTTTTCCGATCTCGCCGCGGCGCGCAAAGGCAATTTGACGACGGCCGCTTGCATGAAGAGCGTGTCGTTTGGGACGTCGACGCATATTACGTGGCAGGGATGGGTTTCGCCCGACCTCAGCTGTCCGCCGAACGATGCGTTAGGCAAAGCGCTCGTGGCGGACCTCGACGCCATCCGCCAGACGGCCGGCATCAGCACGATGCCGCTGCGTCAGGCGCCGAATCTGTAAATCGCGGGGAGGCCCGCGGCAGCCGTCGAACCGCGAGCGAAATGAAGTTAGTCGAAAGCATCGATCAGCAGGCGCTCGAGCAGGGGCGGCTCGTCGCCGAGTCCAGCGAGTTCGCGATTTACGATGTCGGCCACGATACGTACGCCTTGGTCCATCGTCACGAAGCGGTCGCCTGGCAGGCCATCACGATTTCGGGAGACGGATTGTTCCGAGTTGCGGAGCTCCTTGCAGTGGCCACCCGTTCGCTCTATCGCGCCGTTGCGTCCGAGCTTTCCAGAGAGCGCAACCGCTGAAGGGGAAGCGAGTAGCGTCAGCCGTACTCTGCGATCAGGCGTTTGGCATACCAAGCCGCCCACGGTTCCGACGGCGCCAAACTCGCGTACTGCTCGTCAAGGGAGACTAAGTCGCTCGTGAGATGGCTGCGCACCGGGCGCCGCGCGAGCAGCTGCGGAAGCTCGGAGTGTGCGAGCAGCCAGTCCGAGTAAAATGTAGCCCAGTCTTCGTCGTTACCGTCGGTATCGGCAAAGACCATGTGATGGACCTCTCCCACTTGGTGCAAAATCTCCGCGATTTTACTCGCTGCATCTTCGCTCACGTTGACCTCACTAGAAGATGATTCGGAACTATCTCTAACACTCTTGACTTACTTGCTGGCCGGAATAAATTTCGATCACGCCATATCCCGCGCCCGTGATGGTCGTATCGCTAAAAAGCTCGCCAAGGTTCGGAAGAATGCCGCCGTATGGGCCTTGCGTTGCGATGGCGTAGCATGGCGGAAACCTCAAGACGAGGTGACCGACTGCAACGATGCCGAACGCCGTGTAGGGTTGGCTCGGCTCGATTACTTGAGCCGTAAGGCCGCCGCTCGACTTTAACTTCGTGCGGAAATGCGTTCCCGCGAGGAAGTGTAGATTCAAGTAAAAGATCGCCGTTCCCGACCCAAGTTGCGGCTCACCGTAGATGTCCTTCGTGCTGCTGCGAAGCGTGAGCTGCACCCTCTGCTCGACACCTGGGTACTGCATGGTGCCGCCGAAACCGCCAAACTCGGGAATGCAGAAGGAGCCGCCCCGAGTTTTGAGCAGCACTTTGGTTTGAGCGTACTTTTTGGTGGTTCGCTGCCCTTTGCAGACGGGCGGTACGGCCGCGTCTACTGCGCGTGCAACGGGTGCCGGTGCGGCACCGCTGAGTTGACCGCAGGCAGCAATCATTACGGTGGCCGTGAGAGCGAAGGCAGCGCGAAGCCCGTTCATGGTTCTATCCTCCATGCCAGGTGCGGTCTTACGGGGCCATCTGCGAACTCCTATACGTCGCCTCGCCGCTCGATCGCGAAATGGCCGTGAGCCCCGCGGGCCGAAATCCTAGACCGCGTTGCTCGCGCGCAGCGGGGAGCAGAACGATGAAAAGCCCAGGTTTCGAAGGCTACGTGCTGAGCGTAAGCGCCGCCGTTGCGATGCTCGGAGGCTGCGGCGCCCTTCGACAAGCTCAGGATGACGCGCTGCCGATCGCAGCGATCGATAGCGAGCCGTCTTGGATGGCTCCCAACGCCAAGGCGCAAAACCTTCTCTACATATCCGACGGCGGTGCCAATGAGGTTTACGTCTACTCGTATCGCGCGGGCAAGCTGGTGGGGAAGTTAAAAGGCTTTCAGGACCCAGCAGGCGTGTGCGCCGATGCGGCGGGGGACGTCTGGATCGTGGACTCGGCTTCGTCGAAAATCGTCGAGTACGCGCACGGGGACACGGAACCAAAAGCGACGCTCAGCGACAGCGGCGCAACGTACCTCCTCGGCTGTTCGGTCGATCCAACGTCCGGAAATCTCGCCGTTACGGACTTGGGTGGTGCAAGCGTTAGCGGAAGCGTTGTGATTTATGCAGGCGCCCACGGCGCACCCAAAAAACACCGGATCTCGCACCTGCTCTACGTATATTTCTGCGGCTACGATGACGCCGGCAATCTCTTCGTGGACGGGGTCGACGGTAGTTATGCTTTCCAATTCGCCGAGCTTCTCAGCGGAAGCAAGTTTTTCAAGCACGTCACCTTAAATCAGAGCGTTGGTTTCCCCGGCGGCATCCAGTGGGATGGTCGGTATGTGGCAATCGGCGATCGAGAATACGAAAACCAGCACACCTCCGCGATCTACCAGGTGCTCGTTTCGGGCTCGAAGGGAACGATCGAAGGCACGACGGAGCTCAAGGATAGCTGCGACGTTCTCGAGTTCGCGATTTCTAGCGCCGGCAGCAATACGAAGCACCGTAAAGGCGCCGAGGCGATCGCCCCGGACGCCTGCCAGAACAATGTCCAGTTTTACCGTTATCCTGCGGGAGGGACGCCCACCAAGACGCTGCGCCGCTTTCTGTATCCCGTTGGCGCAGCCATTAGCGTCGCCGAATAATCGGGCCTAATACATCAGCTTCCGGATCAGGTATGTCCACTGGAGCGCGCCGGTGAAAGCTTGTTCGCGGAGGTTTGCGCCGGAGCCGTGTCCGCCTTCGGTGACCTCGTAAAAGAGATACGGAATATGCATTGCTTGCAGTTTCGCGGCAAACTTTCGCGCGTGCTGTGGCCCAACGCGGTCGTCCTTGGTCGTCGTCCAAAGGAGCGGCTCCGGATACGCGACGCCCGCCTTGAGGTTATTGTACGGCGAGATTGAGGCGAGAAAGGCCCGCTGCGCGGGATCGGAGACGCTGCCGTACTCGCCGACCCACGATTCGCCGGCTTGGATCTGCTCGAAGCGAAGCATGTCGAGGAGCGGAACTTGGATGTCGACCGCGTGCCACAGCTCCGGGTGCTGCGTGAACTCAACGCCCATCAGCAGTCCACCGTTCGAGCCGCCTTCGATGCCTAATCGACGAGGACTCGTGACCTTCGTCGCGATGAGATCTTCCGCGACGGCGGCAAAGTCGTCGTAGATGCGCTGACGATGTGTGGTGAGGCCCGCATCGTGCCAGGCGGGGCCGAACTCGCCGCCGCCGCGGATATTGGCGAGCACGTAAACGCCGCCGCGCTCCAACCAGAGCTTGCCGAGAATTCCGCTGTAGCTCGGCGTCATCGAAATGCCGAACCCGCCGTAAGCGTAAAGAAGCGTTGGATTGCTCCCATCGAGCTGCATGTTCTTTGGATGCACGACGAAGTACGGAACCTGCGTTCCGTCCTTCGAGGTTGCTTCGCGCTGCTCGACGACGTCGCCTGAGGCCTCAAAACGCGCCGGCGACGTCCTCACGAGGGTGAGTGCCGCGGTTGTCGCGTCCAGCTGCCATAGCGTTGGCGGCATGAGAAAGCTCGCCGAGGTGAGGTACGCGCCTTGGCCGTGCTGGTCCGCGTCGTTCACGACGATCGACGAATCGTCGGGAAGATCGACGCGCACCTTCGACCACCCAGCATGTGGGGCCGGCGCATAGACCCAAGCGCGGCCGCGCACGTTTTCGTAGGTCGTTAACAAGAGACGAGAGCTCGTTTGATCGACCGAATCGAGCGTCTCGTGCGGTCCCGGTGCGTACACGAGGGCCGGTTTGAGATGTTGCGGATCGTCCGTTGCGGCAGCGAGATCGACGCTAACGAGCGAACCTTGTGGAAGCGTCGTTCCGCTCCCGCTCCAATCCTCTTGTAGAGTAAACAGCAAACGCCCAGCGACGAGCGCCTCCGGCCGCGATTCGAGTGGAACGGAGAGTTTTCGCGGCCCGCTTGCGGTTACCAGATAATATTCCGCCTTGAAGGTTGAGAGCGGACGGGAGATGAGCATCGCCGTGTGACCGGCGCCGTCGTGCAAGGCAATCGGAGCGACTCCGTAACCGCCGTCGGATTTGGCACCGCGAAAGACCTCGACGGCGCTCGGCAGCGGCTGGCCACGTACGACACGCTTAACGACGAACGGATAGCCTGAGGTCGTTAGCTCGCCGGGCGACCATTCGCGCGAAACGAGCAGAGCGTCGTTGCTTTCCCAGGCGCTACGCTGCTTGCCGTGCGGCAGCACGAAACCGTTTTGGACGAACTGCTTCGTCACGAGATCGAACTCGCGCGCCGTTATCGCGTCCTCGCCGCCGTCGGAGAGATAGACAAGACAACGATCCTCTCGCGGCCAGACGCAATCGGCGCCTTTCCAGACCCAGTTGGCGGCCTCGGCTTTGGCGACCGCATCGAGATCGAGTACCGTCGTCCACGCCGGCGACGCGCTCGCATAATCGACCGGGGTGGTGCGCCGCCAAATCCCGCGGACGTGCTCGTCGTCTTGCCAGAAGTTGTAAATATCTTGCGCGATGAACTCCGGCGCCGGGATCCGATCTTTTGCCTGCGCGATCTTCAGCGCATCGGCGTAAAGACCGGCAAAATTGGGGTCGTTTTGGAGCACGCGCAACGTCTTGGCATTTTCGGCTTCTACCCAGGCCATTGCGCGCGCGCCGTGCACGTCTTCGAGCCACAAGAACGGATCGCTACCCGAGCTAATCCCGAGCAGCGTGACCAGCGTTAGGGAGGCAATCGCACGCCGCACGCGTCACACTTCCTGCGGCAAGGACGTTGGCCTTCCTAGGGGAGAGCTTTGCAGCCGTCTAAGGCATGCGTGAGGAGGTCGCCTGTGGCTAAGACGTTTCGTCATCGGGTGATGGCATTCGCAACCGGCCTTGCTTTGACTTTTGGTCTAGCAGGGACGACGGCGCCGGCCGCGCTCGACATGGTAGTCGGTTCGCGGAACATCGTCAAGAACGAGCCGGTGAGCAGTTGCGATACCAAAGCTAGTCAGGCTCTGATTTCGGTGGTCGGGAAAGCCGCTGAGTACGGCGATACCGGAAGCTGGTTGGGTTCCGGCGAGAGCGACGCGTCCGGCAATTCGTTCGCGGCGGCCGCCATTCATTGCTATCCGCTCGACGACGTCAACGGCTATCTCGTAACCTTTACGTGCGCGGCCCAAACGCCGCCGTCTACGGAGACGGCAAGCGTGATCTGCGACCAACTCGCCACCGCGTTCGGTGGCCATCCTTGATCCTGCACGTGCGACCGCTTGGGCTCGTCGCCGGCGCGCTCGTAGCCGCTCTGCTCTGGAGCGCCGCCGGCGCACTGGCTTCGGTTGATATGTCGGCTGGAATCCGATATGTAAGCCCCAATGGAACGTCGGCGGATTGCAGCGCCAAGGCGAAGGCTTCGCTCGACGCTTTTCTGCAAGACGCAGCGGAGTCGAGCGACGGCAGCGGCGATTGGCTCGCGCATTCGCAAAATGGCGTCGCGGGTTTCCCTACCGCATTTGCGGGCGTACGTTGCTACGCGCTGCCAAAGGGGTACGTCGCGACCTTCACGTGCGCCGTGCAGCTTCCCGATAGTCCGTATACCGCCAACACGCTTTGCTTGGACATAGCGCATAAGTTTTACGGCGGTGCGCTCACCGCGCTTCCGGCGATGCCGACGCCGACGCCAATCCCGACCGGCTGCGCTACGACCAACCTCGTCGGTACGTGGGTTTCCGACGGCGATCCCAAGCTCACGTTTACCATGGACCTCACCGGAGACGTCACCGACAACGAAGGCGTTTCGGGTAACTGGGGGCTTAAGGGCAATACCGTGACCTTCACCTATTACGGCAATCATACGCTGACGCTCTCGCCCGACGGAAAGCATATGAGCGGCGGCGGTTACAGCCTGACTCGGAAGTGCTGACGACCGATCGCATAATTCGAGTTCTTGTTGTAGCCGCCGGTGCCGTCGTGGCTACTAGTTGCGGCGGCGGAAAGAACTATCTCTCGCAGCAGCAGCCGATCGAGCCGGGCGCCGACCGGTTCGTGGGAGCGCCGGGAATCGGCGTGCGCGGGAATACATTTGTGACGACCAGCGCCGGAAAACTCGGCCCCGACCCCGTGCGCGCGCACGTTGCGGTCGTTCTGCGCGGCGTGAACCTCTCGGGCGCCGAATATGCCTGCCTACAAGAGAATTCGTTTTGGGACGACCCTAAGGGAAATGAAGCTACGGTCGAGGCGATGCTTCGCTGGCACGTCAACGTAGTGCGAGTCCCGCTCGATGAAGAGTGTTGGCTAGGGATTAACGGCGCACCGAAGCGATATAGCGGTGCGAATTATGCACGAGCGATGGCCGAATTCGCAACCTTAGCGAACGCCAGGGGCTTGATCGTGGAGTTCGACTTGCACTTCGGCGCGGGCGGATCGGGTCTGCCGAAAAACGATCGCTATCCGGGGCTTGATCGAGACCACGCGCCGGCCTTTTGGCGTTCCGTAGCGCGCGCGTTTGCGAAGAATCACTCGGTGATCTTCAATTTGATTAACGAGCCGTATATTACGTCGTGGCCGTGCTATCTCCATGGCGGCTGCGAAACGCCGCCGGTCGGAAAGCTCGGACGTTGGCAGGTCGTCGGAACGCAGTCGGTCGTGAACGCGATACGCGCGGGCGGCGCCGCGAACCCCATTATCGTCGCGGGATTGAATTTCTCAAACGACCTTTCTCACTGGCTCAAGTACGCCCCGGTCGATCCCGACCACGCGATCGTCGCAGGCGCGCACGTGTATTTCGACGATCTCGGGTGCGAAGATTCCACCTGTTGGACAAAGGAGCTCGGCGGCATCCAGGACGCGGGTTTTCCGGTCGTGGTCGACGAGTTTGGCGAGACTGACTGCGCGCACGCGAAGATCGACCGGCTCATGGATTGGGCGGACGGTCGGGATCCGCAGGTCGGCTATTGGGCGTGGTCGTGGAACCCGTTTAGCTGCGCGAAGGGTCCGTCCCTCATCAGCGACGATGCCGGCAATCCCACTCACACATACGGCTTGGGATTCGAAACGCACTTGAAGGGCGTTCAGCCTTAGGGCGTCATGCTGAAAACGGTTCCTACTCTGCTTGTGCCGCCTGCGCCGGTTGTACCGTAAAGCGTCCCGTTGACGTTGAGTAAGCCAGCCCGCGGCACCGCGCCGTCCGTGCCCCCCTTGAACGCATAAACCACGGTTTCCGTACCGGACGACGTGATTGCGAAGATGGTTCCGTCGTTACTCGAGCCACCTGCAGAGGTAGTGCCGTAGAAGATGCCGTTACGATCGATGAGTTTTTGCGGCAACGCGCCGTCGCGTCCGCCTTTGAAACTATACAGTATGGATTCTTCGCCGGAGGTCGTGACCTTGAAGACCGTTCCGTCGTTCTGGGATCCGCCCAGCAGCGTCGTGCCGTACAGCACGCCGCCGACGTTGACCATCGCCGCTGCGGGCGTCGCACCGTCTTTGCCTCCTTTGAACCCATAGAGCAGAGTCTCCGTTCCGGACGTCGTGATTTTAAAAACGGATCCGCATCCGGACGAACCGCAGTTTCCGCCGCCGTACGACGTCGTGCCGTAGAGCGCACCGTTGACGTCAATCAGCCCCGCTGCCGGAGTCGTACCGTCGCCGGAGCCGGCGCCAAAACTATAGAGTACGCGTTCCTTGCCCGAGGGCGTGATGCGGAAAACGGTGCCTTCGAAATGAGCTCCGCCCCCGGCGGTCGTGCCGTACAGCACGCCATCAACGTCGCAGAGGGCTGCGTATGGATTTGCGCCGTCGCTGCCTGCCGCGAATCGGTGGAGGATGCTCTCTGCACCGGAGCGTGTGATTTTGAAAACGATCCCTTCATCGCTGGGGCCGCCGCCATTGATCGTCGTGCCATAGAGCGCTCCGCGCACGTTGAGTAAACCAGCACCCGGCAGCGCACCGTCGTTTTCGCCCTTGAAACTGTGGAGCACTCTTTGCGTTCCCGACGGTGTGATCTTGAATACCGTGCCCGTATCGGCCGCACCGCCGCCATACGTCGTGCCGTAGAGGACTCCAGCAACGTCGGTCAGACGCGCAGCGGGCGTCTTGCCATCGGTTCCGTTGAAACTGAAAAGATGCTTCAGCCCAACGGCAGATGGACCCGTTCGCAGCGTCGAGTTTTCCGGCGCCGTGGGAGACGGCGCGAACCCAGCCGCGTGCGAACAGCTCGCCAGCGCCAGGGCGCAGAAAACCACGGCGAGTCTTTGCATGACCGACGTTTCATCTCGATGCGTGTTCGCTCCCGCAACCGCGACGCACCGCGGAAAACTCTAGGACCCCGTGCGCGCCGGTTGAATCGAGTTGGTCGACGAAGGCGGCAAGGGAGCTGGGCCGAAAGGCCCTTGCTTGAAAAGAAATCTAAGTAGGAGGCTTTACGGTGCCGAACATTCCTTGGGAGTCCGATTATAACGCAGCGCTCGAGCGCGCGACCTCGGAACGCAAGTTTATTTTCCTCGACGTATTCAACCCCGGTTGAGGGGGATGCCAAGCGCTGGATACCGTGACGTATCCTCAATCCCAAGTCATCGAGACGATTCTTGCTCATAGCATTCCGGTTCAGGTCGACAACTCTCAGGCGGAGAACAATCGGTTTCTGCACAGCATCCACCACATCTGGACTCCGGATATTCGGGTCCTCTTCCACGACGGCTTCGAGCTCTATCGTTGGGACGGCTTTCTCCCCCCGAGCGAATTTGTCGCGCGAGCCCTCTGCGGATTCGGTCTGGCCTACCTGCGATTGAAGCGGTTCGATCAAGCCGAGGCGGTCTACGTCGACGTTCTCAAGCGTTTTTCCACGACGTACGCAGCACCCGAGGCGCAATACTATCTCGGCGTGACCAGATACCGGCGCGATCCCGACGGCGACGAGCTGTTGACTCAATGGGCGAACCTTCGCTCTCGTTATCCGCTCAGCGAATACCGCGTAAAGCAGTCCTTCAAAGACTTCCCTTAACGCACGCATATGGCCAGCGACGTTGACATCGGAAAGCGAGCTGTCGGGTACGCCGCCGTCGACCGCTTCGTGCGCGACGGCACATGCATCGGGTTAGGCACTGGAACGACGGCCTACTGGGCGATCGAGCGCGTCGGCCAGCGCGTTGCGGCAGGTGAATCTATCACCGCGGTCGCGACCTCGCAGCAGACCGAGAGCCTTTGTCGCCGGTGGAACATCCCACTCGTCAAGCTGCTCGCGCGCGAGATGCCGATTGCCATCGATGGTGCAGACGAGGTCGCACCCGATTGGGCGTTGACCAAAGGCGGCGGCGGCGCACTCTTCCGCGAGAAGGCCGTCGCTCTATCGGCCGAGCGATTCGTGGTGATCGTCACCTCGCCAAAATTGGTGCCCGCTCTCGGTACGTTTCCGCTCCCAATCGAGATCGTGCCGTATGCCGAGCCCTATGTCGTGCGCGAGATTCGACGGCGCAATCCCAACGTGACGATTGCGCGGCGGGGCGGGGAAAAGCCGTTCGTGACCGATAACGAAAACTGGATACTGGATTGCCATTTCGGACTGATCGACAAACCCTCCGCGCTCGACCTCGCGCTGCGGGCGATCCACGGCGTCGTTGCGACCGGAATCTTCGCATCCATCGCTAGCATCGTGTTGGTTGGAGACGAAAACGGCGCCGTTCGGGCCTTGAGGCGCTCGTCCGGCGGATGATCGCGCCGGTCGTTGAAGACGAGCAATCCTGCGAAAGGAAGGCAGCGGCGAGAGCTTGGCGTACCTTCCGCCTACGCCCGGAGAGCCGTGAGAGGTAGCGCTCATGAGAACCGCATTGGTGCGTTCGAATCCTTCCGGAGGCCCAGAAGGCGTGATTACGCCATGAAACTACGATACGGCGATCGCGTATTTATAAAAAACCTTGGAGTCGAGGGCCAAGTGATCGAGGCGGACACGCGCACTATCGTCGTTCGCTACAAGAAAGATGATGGCGAATCGATCGAGCACCGCTTCAATCCTGAAGACGTGGAATACCGGCCCAAACCGCACTTTCAATGATCGCTACCTGGAGGCCGCAATGACGGACCGCGTCTGTAAGAAACCGTTTCGCACGATGCGTCGGCTAGCGCTCGTTCTGCCGGTCTTCTTCCTTGGGTTCACGGGCTTGACGGCGCAGACGCCGGCACCGGCTCAACCGCCGGCGAAGCCGCTGCGTCACCTCGAGTACGCGTTCAACGTTCACGAGGAAGGCGTTGCCGAGTACCATTATAACGGGATCGGCGGCGGCGTCGAAACCGGCGCCGGCGTTGGCGGCGGCGCCATGAACGATGGTGGAAGCGGAACGATGAACGTTGACGTGCTCTCGGTTGCGCCGGACGGCGCGCTGCTCGTACGAATTTCCGAATATGTGACGAACGAGCCCCGGCCGAGACAAGCCTACACCTGCACCGTCTACGGCAGTAGCGCAGTCCTGTGTCCTTCCGTGCCGGCACCAAGCGACGCGGAGTGGGTGCTCATCAGTTACCTCGGCCGCCGTTTCGTCGACGGCGCACCCTGGGATGCTCAGCATCATTGGCAGCGCAAGGTGGAAACGGGGGAGTACTCGATGGTCGAAGACTTCACGATGGGCGACGCCGGCAATCCCAACCTGGCGCTCATCACCGAGAAGAAGAAGATGGATCTACACAACGGCGGCTTCGGTAGCCGAACCGACGAGGTGCGGATTATGTACGACCGTTTGATGGAAATCCCCGACACTGTTCATGACGAGATGCAAGAAGCCGAAGCGAGCGGCTCGGCCCACGCGAGCTTCGATTTTCAATTAAGCAGCGATTCGTTCGCGAAGCCGTCGCAATAGCTGACGAACGTGGCGGAGCGCGAGGAGATGTCACGCTCCTTCCGAAATGTTCTATTTGCCGTGATCCGCTTCATGACCATCCTCAGCGCGGCCGCGCTAGCCCTCGTGATACCCGTCGTGGCGCTCGCCGCGCAAACCGGAGTTTTGCCGGTGTATCACCCGCTACCGCGCACCTCCGGTTCGATGCCGGCCTCGTCATCGCGAGCGGGAGCAGCCGCGCAGGAGCCATTTAAGGTTCGCTTCGACTTGAACGTGCATCCTCAATCGCAAGAGCCGCAGACGACGTGGAATGCGCTAGGATGGCGGGGATGGCATCCGATTCTCAGCTCACTTCCATATCAGCCCATTTGGTATCGAGCCGGTTGCTACGCCGATGGCGGTCTCGGCGGGCCAGCGGCTTCGTTGAGCACGCCCATCGCTACATCCGCACCCGCAACGAACTTTACGATCGGCTCGCTCGCCGACGGTCAGTCATCGAACCTCTTCGGATCATCGGCTTCGGATATCGCAAGAGTAGCCTCGTCTGGCAGCCACGCCGCAGCGACGTCGAGCCCGCTGACGCTGCAGTATAGCGTTGGCACGACGCCTTGCGGATCTACGAACCCCTTCGTCTTCTAAGAAGCTGTCGTTAGCAAATCGGGGATTTGCTGACGCGTCGAGAGTGGCCGCTGAGGGCGGCGGATACAGCGCACGTTTCCGATCCACAGAATTGAATTCAGGGTTTTCTTACAATTTTCCAGGATAATCGAAGCGTCGCTGCTGTTAATCGACGAGAGTGTGGAATCCGTGTCGCGGGCGGTGCGACTTTTTCAGGAGGTATCCATGAATTTTAGAGCTTCTCTGTCGCTGTTCGGCGCGCTCGTCGGCACGAGTTGCGTCGCGGCAAATGCGGCCAACCAGGCGCCCGCGATCGCGGCCTTCGACCGGACCTATACCGGCGTCACTGACTACACGTGCATTCTGCACGTTCACGAAGCGAAGGGAACGCAAACGCAGGACCGCGTCTATCAGTATTCGTTTATGAATCCACACTACGTCAAAACGCTGATCCTCGACGGCGACGGCAAAGGGTCGGGCGGTGTATGGATTGGTGGCGACCAGGTGAGCGGCCATTTGGGCGGCATCCTTTCCGGTATCCATCTGAAGATCGACCTGCACGATCCGCGCGCCGTCTCGCTGCGAGGCGTCACGATTCCCGACGGCCTACTGCCGCGCATCATCGACGATTATGGGACTATCCCCGGAAAGCTTACGCAGACTGACGGCGGTAGAATCGGAGGAATCGAAACTGACCGTTTGGAGTTGAACGTTGCCAATCCAGCTTCGAATCACGACATCACCGAGCAAATACTTTATCTTTCCAGAGAAACGCATTGGCCGGTTCGGCAGATCATGTATTCGGGATCACAGATCGTACTCGATGAATCGGTCAACGATCTAAAAACGAACGTGGGTTTGACGCAGAGCGACTTTCCGTTCTAGGCATTCGCCGTGAGCACGGCGAGTTTCACAGACGATTTTCTCAGTAGTTGGATTGGCATTTGTGAACCTTCATAATCTCATCCGCTGGCGTCGGCCTTATCGGGAGGAACCATGTCGAGCGCAACGACATCGACGGTAACGCTGCACCTCGTTTCAAGCCTTGATGGCTTCATCGCCAAGAAAGACAACAGTGTTTCTTGGATGGACAGCTCCGACGTCTACGAAAAAGGGGTTACTGACGATGGCGCTGAGGTCATCGAGTCGATAGACTGCTACGTGCTAGGGTCTCGCACGTATGAGCACGCGCTGCAACTCGGCTGGCCCTATGGCGACACTCCGACGGTCGTAGTGACAAATAGAGAACTGCCGTCCATGAGGGAGAGCGTGGAGTTCTACTCAGGCGATCTCGAGAGATTGGTAGGTGAGATACTCGCGCCTCGATACGGAAACATCTGGCTGGTGGGAGGGGCCGTGTTAGGCCAGAGTTTTCTCAGGCTTGGCTTGGTGGACGAACTCCGATTGATGATAGCGCCGGTCACATTGGGTGAGGGGCTGCACCTATTCGGTAATTCCGGTACCGAGCAGCGGTGGCATCTGAAGAACGTAGTCGGATACAAGAACGGCTTTGTTGAGTTATCGTACAGGCGCCAATCAACCAACTCCTAGCCGCAATGGCTTACGAAAGGCAAGCCGTAATTGCCTCGATAACGCGCTTCGTCTCGTCGGGGTCTCGGACCTGAATGCACACCGCGCCGGTGTCACGTACTGGGAAATCGTTCCCGCCTGGGAACAATGCGTCGCCCACGTAGATCATTTCCCCGATCGTGATACCGATGGTATCCCGCAATTTCCGAATGCCATAAGCCTTATCGATCCCTGGAAGCGTGACGTCGATCGACGTCGTCCCACCCAACCGGACGGAAAAGTTTGGGAGCGCAACGTCGAGGAGCGCTTTGATCTTCTGCCGCTTCGCAAAATCGGGATCCCATTTACTCTTCTCGTCGAGGGGAGCTTGCTGTCCGAGCGCTGAGTAGGTGATCTGGCTCCCGCGATCTTCGATCGTTTCGCCCCAGACCTTCGTCGCCGCAAATCCGGATGAAGCCACAGCCGCCTTCAATGCGGTGATAATTTGCTGCTTTTGTGCGTCGCTCAAGTCCTCGGAGTAGAGCTTCTGCCAGCCATCCTTATACTGATAGAACGTCGTTCCCGAAGTCGGTAGAATCGACAAATTGCTCAGGTGTGCCTCTTGCGGAAGCCTAGCGAGCACCTGCGTTTCAAACTGGTCCCAACTGCCCCCCGATATAATCGCGACCTTGACTACCGCGAGCAGAGCGGTTAAAAGCGTCCCCATCTCAGCATCGATAATCGCTTTGCTGGGCGCCAGCGTACCGTCGAGGTCAAATACGATCAGTTTTTTCATTGCATCCGACTGCATTGGTGCATTCTAACCTCAACCTCAAAGCTGTTCCTTGGTACAGGTCGTGGTGCTGGTCTGGACGTTGCCCTTGCTGTCGTAGAACTGACTCGAGGAGCGAAGTACGTCTCCGGTGCGCGACACGGGGTTGTCAAACCGCTTGCGCCCCTGATTGTCGAGTACCGGCCACATTTGCGTCCACGTTGCGTTGTCGGGGTCCAGGGACGTCGTCTGCGCAACGTTGCTTGCACCAGAGTCGAAGATCGTTATCAAGACGTACGCTTTCAATGAATGGCTCCAGCGTTCGTAGCCGGTAGCGGAGCTATCACCGGTCTCGCGCGCGACAAACCAGTTGCCCTGTTCCGACTCAGTGAAGGAGAGCGGAGTCTTCGGGGCGGGAACGGAGACGCAGCTCCAGGTCCCGAGGTCGGCCTGAAGCTTTGCCTGTTGAGCGAGATCGAACGGCGAGTACCCCGGCGGGGGCGTCTGGGCGACCGCGGTTGCGGTTAGGAACGCACCGAGGGCCGTGGTGAGGACCAAGCGCATAGCGTACCTCCCTATGTAAAGCTACTCCATTTTTCGAATTCGAGGCGAGCTCTCCCGCGAGCCGGCGGACTTTTTGCGATTCAGCCACACTTGCGCAAAACTAATCCGTGAGCAAACCGTGAGCAAAAATGAATGCGGTTCTTCTTCGACAGGCTGAGGATGACACGGGACCGAGTCGGGCGAAAGATGTTTTGTGTTGGGGCGGCACGAGGGCAATCGCACCGTTGCGACAGTGCGCGACATCATCGAGATCGTCGCGATTCTCGCGGCCGGGTTCTGGGCGCTCTACGTCTTTGCGTACGAACAGCGGATCAAGCCTGCGAGCGAGCCGCCGGCGCTGCTCGTTACCGGCTCGGTGCATAAGCTAGGCGAGCATAACGGGTTGATACAACTCGGATACAACGGCAGCGTACGCAACATCGGTCACTCCGAAGTGAATCTAATCGCCTTAGGCTTCGTCGCCGAAGGCTTGACCTACACCGGCAAGGGCGTCCCGCACGTGGACCGTCCCTACGAAGGCCTTTCGACGTACGAGCGTGACGCACGAGTCGCGTCGCGCACGGTCGTCTATCGCACCGTCGAACTTACGAAATTCGTCCAAAAGAACTATGGCGGCGGCTTCGGACTATCGCCCGGCGCGGAAGTGCCGTACTCGGGCATCGTACTCGTAAAGGCCGGGGAGTACGACTCGGTGGCCCTCTACGGCAGCGTTGCGTATACCAAGGTTCCGGTCGAGGCCGGTTACCCGACCAAGGTGGTGCGTACGCCGAACGATGCAATTTACTTTGTCTCGGTGAATGGAGACCCCGACTATAGCTCCATCGAAGTGACGCTCGATCAGATTTCGCTCTGGTGAACGCCCGAAGCCGCGAAACCTGGCGGGCCTCTCCCCGGTACACCGGGGAGAAATTATCGAAGAAAGGTTACGACCGATGCTACTGAAGATTATGATAGCGGCGCTGTACGCGGCCGTTGCCGTCCCGCTCTCTGCGAGCGCCGACGCCGTGCCGGATGTCGCTCAAAAGGCCATCACCTCCGATTATGCGCTGGTGTGCACCGCCTCCCAAGACCCTACCGATGCGAACCTGGGGGCGGCTTTTGCCCTGCTCGCGCCCGACTTCGTGCACGTCGATTTCAAGGGGAAGGAAATGCAGCGCGCTGAGTTCGTAGCGCAGGGCAAGCAGGAGATCAAACAACTGCACATCACGTCGTGCGCCAACACGATCCAGTCGACCACATTGTCGGACGCGAGCACGATCGTCGTCGTCGTTTCGGGCAAGATCGCCGGCCAGATTCAAGCACCCGACGGCAATCACGACATCGAAGCGACCACCAGCAGCCAGGACACCTGGAAACTCGTTAACGGCACGTGGCTGCAGACGCAGAGCAAGGACGTGAGTGCGTTGGTAAAGATCGACGGTAAAGTCGTTCAAGACGAAGGCAACTAGGGTGATGGGTTGGAGGCTCGTTCTGCTGGTAGCCGGCATGCTTTCGCTGGCCGCTCCACTCGCCGCGCGCGCCGACGAACGGCCCATCGCCCAGATGCGCTGGCGCGCAATCGGTCCCGCGCTTCCTGAAGGGCGTGCGACGGCGGTTGCCGGCAGCAACCTGCACCCGCTTGCTCTACTACGCGGGCGCTGCGGATGGCGGCGTGTGGAAGAGCGTCGACGGCGGCACGTCGTGGCAGAACATCTCCGACCTCATACATTTGAGCAGCGTCGGCGCCATAGCCGTCGGCGCCACCGACGACGCCGACGTTTGGGTCGGCGCCGGCGAGACGAATCCGCGCAACGACGTGATCCCGGAGAGCGGCCTCTACCACTCGGTCAACGGCGGTCGTTCGTGGCAACTCGGTATCGTTCCCCAACGCGCCCGGTATTTCGCGCATCCTCTTGGATCCGTCCGATCCCAAGCATATCGTCGTCGCCGTGCTGGGCGATGTTTTTGCGCCGAGCCCGCAGCGCGGCGTCTACGTCTCGTTCGACGGCGGCGCGACGTTCAGCAAGACGCTCTACCTGTCGGAGCAGTCCGGCGCGAGCGACATGGCGATGGATCCGAAGAACCCCAACGTCATCTACGCCGGGATGTGGCACGTGCTGCGCCGCCCGTGGGCGCTGACGAGTGGCGGGACGGGCGACGACGGGCTCTACCGTTCGAGCGACGGCGGCAGAACGTGGAAAGAAGTGACCGGCAACGGCTTCCCCGCTCCGCCAATCGGCCGCATCGGGGTGGCGATCGCACCATCGCAGCCGAGTCGCATCTATGCGCTCGTCGAATCGGCCGCCGGCATTCTCTGGCGTTCCGACGACTCCGGCGTCACCTGGAAGATGGTCAGCAACGACTCGCTGGCAAACCAGCGCCCGTTTTACTTCTCGCACGTGCGCGTCTCGCCGACCGACCCCGGCACCGTCTATGCCGTAAGCCTGCTGCTGACCACCTCATACAACGGCGGCGAAAAATTCAATCTCTCCGCTTTCGGCGTGCATTCCGATTTGCACGACATGTGGATATCGTCGGACGGCAATCGCATGGCGCTAGCCGGCGACGGCGGAATCGCCATTTCGGCGAACGGCGGCGCGACCTGGTCGAACTCGCGGAACATCGCGATCGGTCAAGTCTATCGCGTCGGGCTTTCGAATACGATCCCGTACCTCGTCTGCGGTGGCCTGCAGGACAACAACGCGTATTGCGGTCCGGCGTTTAGCGGCAGCCTCGACGGAATCACGAACCGCGACTGGTTCAAGGTCACCGAGGGTGACGGCGAATGGGCCGTTCCCGACCCAGCGAACCCGCGCCTGATTTGGGCGGATTCGCAGAACGGAGAGATCGTCGTCTACGACCGCGTCTCGCATCAATCGACCAACGTGCGGCCGTATCGCGGCACTGCGCAGGAAGATTTCGTTCTCGCGACGGCGCGCTATCGCTTCAACTGGGAATCACCGATTGCATTCGCCGCGTACGATCCGCACGTCGCCTTCATCGGCGGCAACGTGCTGTTCGCAACGAGCGATGGCGGCAAGCACTGGAAGGCGATCAGTCCCGACCTCACGCGCAACGACAAGTCCAAACAGCAAGTCGCAAAGAACTCGGTAACGCACGACGAGTCCGGCGCCGAAAACTACGGCACGATTCTCGACATCGAAACGTCCGCGCGTCACACGGGCGAGATCTGGACCGGATCGGACGACGGCCTCGTCTACGTCACGCGCGATGGCGGTGCGCATTGGCGCAACGTCACGCCGCCCGGCCTGCCGGCCGATAGCGCCGTCGAAACCGTGGCGCCATCGATGCTCGCCGAGCGGCACGGTCTTCGTCTCGGCCGACCGGCACGCGATGGGCGACGATGCCGCGTACATCTTCGTCACGCACGATTACGGCGCGCATTGGCAGAGGATCACCAACGGCATTCCGGCCGGGCGAATACGTGCGCGCCGTTCGCCCCGACACCGCCAATGCGAACATCGTCTACGCGGGAACGAATCGCGGGATCCGCATTTCGTGCGACGCTGGCGCGAACTGGCAGAGCTTCCAAAACAATCTGCCCGCCGTCGAAGTGCGCGACATTCGCATCGAGCCGCAGTTTGACGATCTCGTCATCGCAACGCACGGGCGCGCGATCTGGGTGATGGACGACATCCGCCCGGTGCAGCAGTCGGCATGCGCGATGCCGGCGGCGCCGCTGGTCATCGGTCCGCGCCCGGCCATAGACCTCATCGGCTACCGCGACGACGAAGGAAACTACACTGATTTCGACGCGCAGCAACCCAGCGGAGGGATACTGAGCAACGGCGGAGCGGTGGCGACGCTCTACTACTGGTTGCCGACGCAGGCCAAGAAACGACCGACGATTGATGTCTACGACCTTCGCGGGCATCTATGGCGTCACGTCGAGGGCGAACACGACGTCTTCACTGGCGAGGAGGGCGAATCGTACTGGCTGAGCCGGAGCGACGGAAAGAATGAGTTCGACTACGACTTTACCATTGACGGGCCGGCCCGCTACGATAGCGCACCGTTCTTTTTCCGTGGCCCCGACGAAGGCCCGGCGCTTCCGCCCGGGCGCTATATCATGGCGTTTCATCTGGACGGAAAAACCTATCGCTTTCCGCTGGTCAAACTCGCCGATCCGCTTTCCAGCACGACGCCGGCGGAGTACCGCGCTCAGTTCGAGGAGCAACGCCACGTCTACAACCTCTTGGGGCGCGTCGACACGATGCTGAACACGTTGCATTCGGTCCGCGAAACGCTCGCCGCCGACAAGAAGGCGCTCAAGTCCGGCGACACGGCGAGTGCGGCGAAGCTGCAGACGGCGATCGATGGCATCGACGCGCTCGTTGCGACGCTGACGTCGTCGCCGCGGGGCTTCGAGGACTCCATTCAGAAACCGGGGCAACTGCGCGAAGACATTCTCGGATTGATGAACGACGAGCCGCTCGCGCAAGCGAGCTTGACGCTCTACGCGCATCTCGAGCGCAACTACGCTGCGCGCGCGAAGGCCTATGATGCATGGGTTGCTTCGCTCAACGGAGTCAACGCCACGCTGAAAGCGGCGGGAGAGAAACCGGTCGCGGCACCGCAGTAGGGGAATCACTGCTGCGATTGATTCAGCCGCCCGTGAAAAGCTCCTAAATGATGGTGCCGGAAGTGCGCGGAATCGAACTTGACGCCGAGACACGCTGCGCCCACTACGATTCGCCGCTCGATATCATCGCTATTAAGACGAAGTGCTGCGGCACGTACTTCGCGTGCAAGGACTGCCACGCTGCGCTTGCCGATCACTCGCTCGAGCCGTGGCCCCACGAGGAATGGCATCGGAATGCCGTGCTTTGCGGCGCCTGCGGCTCGGAGCATACAATCGCGCGTTACATGGAAAGCTCAGACCGCTGCCCCGCGTGCGGCGCGCCCTTCAACCCGGGGTGCCGCGAGCATCGATGGTACTATTTCTCCGGCGCCTAGCATTCGAGGGACGCGCGGATGCTGCAGCGATGATGCGCCTTCAAGAGTGCTCCTCTGAGGCCGCCGAATCAACGTAATTCCGGCGACGGAGTCTCGCCGTCGACCGTCTTCGAATTGCCGTGAGGCTCTTGTCCTTCATGGCGCTGACGGTCTGCGCGTCCACCTACTTCGGTAGCGCAAAAGAGTCGCAGATCGTGTCGCCCACGATCAAACCATCCCGCAAACGAATCACGCGTCGAGCGTACCGCGCAATCTGCTCGTCATGCGTGACCATGATGATCGTGCGCCCGCTTTCATGGAGCTTGCTGAAGAGGAGCATAAGCTCTTCGCCAGTCTTAGAGTCGAGGTTGCCGGTGGGTTCGTCGGCGAGGAGGACGGCCGGGTTGTTGATGAGCGCTCGGGCGATGGCGACCCGCTGCTGTTCGCCGCCGGAGAGCTGGCTCGGCTCGTGGCGCCCCCGATCGCCGAGACCGACTTGGTCGAGAGCGTGCTGAGCGAGCGCGAGTCGTCGCTTTGTTGGTACACCCGCGTAGAAAAGCGGGAGCGCCACATTACGCAGTGCATCGGTGCGCGCCAGCAAGTTGAACCCCTGGAAAACGAAGCCAAGCTTGCGCAGCCGGATGTCTGCCAGAGCGTTATCGTCGAGCTGCGAAACATCGATGCCATCGAGCGCATACGTGCCGCTCGTCGGTCGGTCGAGGCAGCCGATGAGATTCATCAACGTCGATTTGCCCGAGCCCGACGGCCCCATGATCGCGATATACTCGCCCCGCGCGGCTGCCAGCGTGACGCCGCGAAGTACCGTGACCTTGAGTAGACCGTTCTCGTAGGTTTTCTCGATCTCGTGAAGGTCGATCGCGAGCGGCGCTTCGGCTTTGCTCGGGGCGAGGCTACTCATAGCGCAGAGCCTCGATCGGGTTTAAGGCGGCGGCGCGATACGCCGGATAGGTGCCGAACGCCAGCGTCGCAACGACCGCGAAACCCACCGCGACTCCCACGGCTTCGATCCAAGGAATGGGGACTACGGTTCCGGTCAGTTTGATGATGAAGACCTGGTTGACAAACGCGCCGAGGCTCAGCCCGACGACCAAGCCGATCGCGCAGCCGGCCGAGCACAGCGTCAAGGCCTCGATGAAAAATTGCACTAGTATTTGTCCGCGTCGCGCGCCGATTGCCTTTCGCACGCCGATCTCCCGCGTGCGCTCGGCAACCGAGACGAGCATGATGTTCATGATCCCGATCCCGGCGACCAACAGCGAGACCGCACCAATCAGGCCGACGATGAGCGTCAACACGTTAAAAACGCTATCGATGCCTTTCGAAAACTTGGCTTTGTCGAGGCTGAGGTACTGCAGCCCGGCCGCGCCGTGGTGAAGCTCCCGAATCTTGCGCTGCACCGCCAGCTCCAAGCGCGGAATCTGCGCCGCGTCCGTAACGATGAACCCGGCTCCGAAGATCCTGCTGCCGCGCAGGTAGTCGCGCACGTATGTGGTCCATGGGATCAAGATGTCTCCACTAAACTGTGCGTTGAGGAATCCGCGTTTGGGAGGCACCAAGATTCCGACGACAACGTACCGGTGCGAACCCGCGTAGATGCTTTGCCCGATCGGGTCGCCGCCTTGCGGAAAGAGTCGCTGATATGCGTTATTCGTGAGCACGCTGTCATTGGCGGCGCCGGTGATGTCGTCGGCCGTTAAGTGACGTCCGTAGAGAAGCGGTAGGTTGTCGAAGGAGACCGCCGCATCCGGGGAAAGGGAGAATCGGGCTTGGCTATGGGCCGCGCGCACGAGCTCGCTCTCCGCGCCGAGTGGTACGGCGGCGACAATCCCCGGGATGTCCGCCTGGATCGCCGCCAGGTCACTGAGTGTAATTGCAGCTTTGGAAATATCGCGCTGCCGCGAGTTTGGGAAGATCACGAACGAGTTGTCGGTAAGCGAGCCAAGAGCGCCGTTGACCGCACCGGCCATACTGTTGCCGAGGACCTGGATCGCGATGACGGCACCGACGCCAATCACGAGACCGACGATGGTGAGGAGCGATCGAACCTTGTTGGCGAGCAGAACGCGGGCCGCTTCTTCGAAGTACGTCATCGTTAGGAGCCTCAGGAGCGAAGCGCCTCGATCGGATTCAGACGCGCGGCCCGCAGGGCGGGATAGATTCCGAATAGCATGCCGACGGCGATCGAAAACCCTAACGCGATGCATACGATCAGGAGGTACGGGATGAGAATTTCGCCGAGTTGCTTGCTCAAGAGATTCGCGGCTCCGAGCGTGCCCGCCAGGCCGATCCCCATTCCAATCACGCCGCCCAAGAGCGATAGGACGATCGATTCCATGATGAACTGGGTGGCGATGTTGGCGCGATTTGCTCCGACCGCTTTGCGAATCCCAATCTCGCGGGTGCGTTCGGCGACCGAGACCAGCATGATGTTCATGATGCCGATGCCTGCAACCACCAGCGCGACCCCACCGATGGCCGACAAGCCGATGCCGATGACGCGCAGGACGGTCTCGAACGCCTGCAGCTGATCGGCGGTGTTCTGAGCGATGTATTTCGCGCGAGCGCCATGGAAGTGCCCGAGCTCGGTTATCGCCGCCTTTCCAACGGCATCGGCGTTCAGCGGATCGGACGGGTAGATGAGTAGGAAGTCGAGCGGCCCTGTAGCCAGATCGTTGTGATACGTTGTATAGGGAAGGATCACGCTCGAGCTACCGGCGAGGCTGTTCATGAACGAGCCCTTGATGTCGGCATAGACGCCGACAACCTCGCAACGGCCTCCGCTGATACGCAGATAGTTACCGAGCGCGGTGTTGTTGCCGAAGAACTCCCGAGCAACGTCCGCAGTGATGACGCAAACGCGTGCTGCGCCTGCTAGATCCGAAGCACTGATCTTGCGGCCCTCGCTCATGAGCAGCGCATCGGTATGGTAGCTACCATCGGCGCTGACGGAGACGTAGTCTCGGGCCGACCCGAAGGAAACGGGCAACGTTCGATTCCAGGCGGGCTGGACCGATGCGGCCGAATGCGCGAGGGCTCCAGCGACCGCCGCCAGATCACGATACTCTATCGCCGCGAGGTTTGGATCGTCTTGAGATGGGTCTGGAAAAATGACGATCGGCCATTGCCCGAAAGATGCGAACGTGGCACTGATGCCGCTCGTTGCTGCTTTGCTAATGCCAAAGACGGCGATGATCGAGGCACTCCCGATGATCATGCCGAGCATCGTCAGCATCGAGCGAAGGCGATGACGCCAAAGCGCCGCAACGGCTTCTTCGACGTACGCCAGAAGGTAGGTCACGCGCCCGTGGGCGACGGGGAAGGAGACACAAGCGGTTTGACTCGCCTGCCGTCGGTCAATCCTACGACCGTCTGTGCTACGATGACGTCGCCGGGGTGCAGGCCGAACCGTACCCAGGTCGTCGTGTCGCTCACTTTGCCGACGCCGATCGAACGCTTGCGAGCGATCCCGTTTTCGACGACATAGACGTACGATCTCGATCCGATTTTCGAGACGGCATCGTTTGGCACGACGATCGCGTTTTGGACGTAGGTCGTCAGAATATCGACGTCGGCGGTCATACCGTCTTTGAGGAAGCTAGGCGAAGAGTCGAGCGCGATCGTCGTGAGCACTTGCTTCGCCGTGCTCGATGCGTCGGCCGATCTGGTCGCAACCGGTGCAATATGCGCCACGCGGCCGACGATGGTCTGGCCCGGAAAGTCCTGCCCGCTGATGTTGGCGCGCTGGCCCAGGCGCACGTTGATGATGTCTTGCTCGTCGACTTCGGCTCGAACGATGTATCCTTCGCCGCCGGCGATCGTAAAGAGCGATTGACCAGCCGTAACCGCATCGCCGGGCTGCAACGGGCGCAGCGCATCATTCGGTTGTGCAGCAACCGTTTGAATCTCGCCGTCGAAGGGAGCGGTAATCCGCGTGAAGGCGATCTGCTGCTGGTTTTGGTCGTTGAGGATTTGGGCTTTCTCGGCCGCGGCGATTGCGTATTGGACGCTGTCGCCGGTATAGCTCGTGACCGCCCCGAGCTTGAGCTGCTGTTCCGCCTGCTGATAGGCGATCCGCGCTTGCTCGAGCTTGGCCTTGTCCTGATCGAGCTGCTGGCGCGGGATCGCCTTGTTAGCAAAGAGCGTTACGTCCGCATCGTAGGTCTGCTGCGCGAGGTCCAGACTCGATTTTGCGGTGTTGGCTTGCGCCAGATAACCGACCCGCGCGTTACGTTCCTGCACGCGCGCCGTAACGATATTCGCCGAGGCAGAGACGGCATCGGCGCGGGAGCCGGCGGCCGTATAGTCGAGCGAAGGATCGTAGATCGTCGCGAGCAGCCGTCCAGCCGCCACGACGTCGCCGGCCTTGACGTAAATCTGGCCGATGTTGCCTGTCAGCAAGGTTGGAATCGTGGCCGTCCTCGGACTCATTACGACGCCGTTCTCCGGCAGCTTCACGGCGAATGTGGTGCGAGCAATCCGTTGTATTGGGACGGCCAGCGCGCTAGCGTTGTGGCGCGATGCAGCGACCGCGACGGCAACGACGATTGCCAGCGCTGCGAAGAGAATGACGAGATTCCGAACCCGCTTCATCGCATCATCCCAAGTCGGCAACGGCGCTTTGCGCGCTGTAAGTTCCCAGCGAGACGCGCAGCTTCACGACGGCGTCTACATAACTTACGCGTGCCACGATGTAATCGTTCTGCGCGGACTGTGCGGCCTGCTGTGCCTGGAGGACGTCGTAGATCGTCTTCACTCCGGCCTTGTATTGCAACTGTGCGATGCGGGCCGATTCCGTTCCAAAGGCGGCTTCCTGCTTCGCCCACATCAGCTGTGAAAGCGCGGTCTGCGCGGCCCGGTAGCTTTCTCGCACGTCGAGCTCCGCCTGCAGCCGCGTCTGCGCAAATGTAACGTTCGTCGATGCGAGTTGAGCATCGTCGTTGACCCGCTCGCTGTGGCGCGCATTGTAGTCGATCAAGGGTAGCGTAAAAGTTGAGATCGCCTGAACGGACCAAAAGCCGGGCGAACCGCGGGGCGCGATTCCCAAACAGTTGGGCGGCAAGTTGCTGGCCAGGCACTCTTGCGTAAGGTCGTCTTGAAGTATGACCGCCGTTGTTGGTGAGAATTGATTGCCGATCGCCGCCGAGATCGCGACCTGTGGGTACAACTCGACGTTCCAACCGCGCCGCGTAAAGATCGCAGCCAAAACCCCCTCGCGTGCCGCTGCGACGTCCGGGCGGCTCGCGTCGGCGATTGCGACGAGCGAATCGACGCTGCCATGTGGAAGCGCCGGCTGCGCTACGACGGCTGGAGTTGCAAATCGAGTCTGCAGCGGCGCTCCGATTTGCTGAGCTAGCGCTTCGCTCGCGTCTTCGACTGCGGCACGATCCGCCACCAGCGTCGATTCGCTCTTGGCAGCGGAAGTCAGCGCTTGCAGAACATCGACGCCGGCCGCGACTCCCGCATGAACCTTCACTTTGGCGACGCCGACGAGGGCGTTTTGATAGTCGAGGGTCACCTGGTCGACTCCGACGATCGCTTGCCGCTGCACGATACCGTAGAACGAGTTTGTAACGTTCGTGGCGATCTGATCCTCGGTGTTGGCCAGCGTCTTTTCAGCCTGTCGCTCCTGTGCGCGCGCCGCCGCCAGCGCTAGAAAGGCAAACCCTCCGGTCGTCAGATCCCAGTTGGTTATACCTACCTGTGCCGTATTTTGGCTAACCACGTTCTGCTGCGACTGCCCGATGACCGCATAGCCGCCCTGAAAGTTGGCGCTCTTGGCCAGCCAGCTTTGGAGCGTTCCATTAACCGTGGGATAGGCAACGCCGCGCTGCAACGCGAGGTTGTGCTGTGCCAGCGTAACGGCCGCCTGTTGCGTCGAAACCGTCGAGTTATGAGCCAGGGCATACGTCACGGCGTCGGGCAAGGTCATCGGAGCCGCTGCGAGTGCCGGGGCGTGGGCCACCGCGAGCCACAGTGCGAGAATCAAGAACGAATGGCGCACCTCGTCAGCCGCCGTAGAACCCGCTGGCGGCGGCCACGAGTGCGGCACCGGCGATCAGAATGAACAAAGGAACTGCCCACGAGAGAGCGCCTTTCACGCCTGCGGTGATGCGCATCATCGCAATATTGAGTCCGCATCCCCACAGCGTGAATATCTGAATTCCAGCCAGAAACGCAGCGAGCTTTCCGGTGGCGCCCGGCACCAGAAGAGCAAGGCCGGGGGTTGCCCGCAACACATCGGCCGCCGTTGCGAAGTGCTCGGCCCCCAGAACCCGGCAGATAACCCCGAGCGTCACCGAGTAGAGGCCGATGGCCGGTACTGCGATGTTCATCGACCCGGCGAATAACCGCTTGAAATCCGCGTTGCCGTGCGCGATTACGTTGGCCGCAAGCAAGATGATCGCGTTGAGCAACGTCGAGACGAAGAGAACGAGGACCAGGCTGATGAGGCCCAATGCGGTTTGGTACGCCGCGGGATGGGCAACTCGTTCCAGCATCTGCTTTTTCTGCTCGTCGCTGAGATTTGTAAAGAGCGGATTGGTCACGAACCCGTGCGAGAGCGTGCCGAGCGATGCGTGCTCGACAGCCGGCCGCTGTAAGAAATAACCTACAACCATTAGGACCAGCGTAGCGGTCAGCGCCCAACCCCAAGTCGGAAAGGCGCGGAGCGCCTCGAACGCGTCCTTTGGCGCAATGAGGATATCGATGGCAGTCTTAAGGCCGTTGCCTTTGGGCGCCTCGGAAGTAGCCAGACCCATCGGTATTTTCTTCAACCTCGCACGTTGTCCACCCCGTTAGCAGCCGGCTAGTTTTTCCTCCCGAGCAGATTATAGCATCGAGGCCCGCGTGGACTGGTTTTGCCATCAAGATCCAGACGCGCGGCTTTTCGGGCCCTCGCGTCGCTCAATCGACCTGCATCAATGGTTGCAGCGCGATTTACGAGGTTAGCACGTTCGGTGCTCCTCATTAGTGAGTCCGCTGCGTAGACGAGAAACGATGATTATTTCTTTGCTGCCGTCACGCCGAGCGGCTCGGGCAAACCGCCCCCGAGGACCGCAATCGCTGAACCGCCGGCCGGGTACTTGAAAACCTCACCGTCTCCGTTGCCCGCATCCCCGCAGTACACAAGGCCCTCCTTAACGATCCAGGTCTGCGCGCAGTCGCCGACACCCGTGTACGATACGGTGCCCTTCAACGTCGCCGTCGTTCCGCTAACCGTGTACTGATACGTCTCACTCGTGAACTGATCGAACACGGTGAGGTACGTGCCGTCCCACTGCACGGAGCCAGGGAACTGCACTGAGTTGCTCGTTGTGATCGTTTTGAACGTACTGCTGCCCTTCGGGAGCTCAACGAGCGCGAAGTTACCGCTGCTGGTAAAGCCATCGGCGAAGAGATTCCCCTGGTGGTCGTAACCGTCGAAGTACTCTGCGTCCAGGGGCGTGGTGTAAACGGTGCCGGAGCCGCTTGCGTTCCTGAAGATCACGACGTCGCCGCCACCCGCGCCCGACTCGAAAAAGATGCCGACTGCAAGATCGCCGCTGGCGTTCATGGCGCAGCTGGTTGGAAAAGAGTAAGTGACAGACAGCGTCTTGATCGGCGTCTGGGGAACCTTGTACTCCGTAATCTGGGTCTGGCCCCCGACGTTCCAGAAGATCTTCTTCCCATACCCGTAGAGGACGTTCGTGCAGCCTTGCCCCCCGTCGCCGGCGATCTCACCGATCTGCTGGTTGCTCGTTGGATAGTCGAAAATGGCGGCGTAGCTGCCGTAGTCGTTGAAGACGTACTCAAAGTGCCTAGACTTCGAATGCATTTCAGGCAAAATCTGTGTGTAACGCGGCGTCACGCTCAGGCGCGCTGCCGTCACCGGCCTTCCGTTCACAAAGAGCGTCCTACCGACGTATGTGCCATTAAGCGCAGTGGTTGACGGCGTGACCGCCGAGCCCCCGCCGCACGCCGAGCATATCGCGAGCGCAACCAGAGCGCACGCGTATCTTACTAAACCAGTCGGATTCACGAAGTTACCCCTTTCTGGGTAGACGGGATTGCCTGACTTTCTCAGGCGGCTAAAAAAGCGGGGGAGAAGAAGGTTCAGCAACCGCAGTTGAGTTTCATTCTACGAGCCCCTGCCAATGAGCTGCTCGCGCTGCGGTGGCCGAAACGCGTCGACTTCGAGCGCAAACGCCCGATCGTCGCTGAATCGCTCGCAGCTGCTCGGCCATTCGTCGCCGGTCATTACGCTATCGACCTATGCGCATGTAATCGAGGGTGTTGCACGTGAGGCGGTCAATGTGTTGGCACACAACTTGATCCGGCGCCCGGCAGGGACGGACGGCGCGTGAGCAAATGGTGAGCAAATGGCCGAGGGCCACCGCTCCCTGAGCAAAGCCATTCGCCGAAAGCACCCGCAAATAAGGCACTTGCCGGGTCTTGGAGAGGTGGCAGAGCGGTTGAATGCGGCGGTCTTGAAATGCTTGCAGCTAGCCTCAATAAGTCCTCGCAAGCGTCATTTGAGCACGCGAACCTGACCAACCGATCCTTATCGAGCCGTCTCGTATCTTATTTGGTGAGAGAATCCGTGAGAAGAACCTCTTTTCTCAGGGCGCCCAGACGAAAGGGGTATGAAGAACTTGCCGTGATGCCATACATGCGAAATGAGGCGGCATTCTATGCAACTGTGACTGTGCTCGAGCAGATCCGTGGAGAGGCTACGAGTTACCGAGCATCCAGTTGACCGAGCGCTGAAGCGGCGCCGGTGTGACCGTGCTGCCGCCGCAGTACGGATAATCTATCATGACCGCGACCCAGAGGAGCAGTCCCATGGCCAACGCCGTGCATGCGACCAGTGCTAGATGCATGTCGCGGCGCTCGGGATGCACGAACGAGGTAATCGCGATGAGTATCCACGAGAGTACTATCGTCCCGAGCCAAAGCTCCTCGGGGACCCCGGATTGGGCTGCCCGCAAGCGGTGGTTGCGAAGCGCGGTGAGCGTGTCGACCTCCTCGTCGACCTGGCCGAGTAGCGACGGAGTTGCCGGCTGCGCGTCGCGCTCCAAGCCGCGCTGAATTCTGCCGGCCTCTAAGCTCCCCTGGCCGCCACACAACTGCGACCAGCCCCTGACGACAGCGCGCGAGTAGGCCAATACCTGGGGTCGCTGAGCCGGGGTGATATCGCGCCAGAGTCTGCGAACGCTGAGCGCTTCGGTGTCGACGTCGGCGCTGGCGGCATGTAGGTTCGACCAGAGCGTGACGACAACGAAGGCAAAAATCAACGCGTTCAATCCACCGACGATGGAGATCCACGGCTGCACAAACGACCCGTTGCTCGGAAAGTGCCAACGCGAGTAGAGCCGGCGCGCGAGGAGACTGACGCCGATGGCGAAGGCTTCGTAGACCAGCACGATTGCAATAAAGGCGACCCAGGGCGGAACGCTGCTCAACCACAGAATCAGCTGGCCCACGAAGAGCGTGCCTTACTTGGTGTGCGGAGCGACGAGCGTCATCACGGCGACTCCTTCGCCGATACGCTCGGGTATTCATCGGTTCGGCATCAATACGAAAGCCTCACAAAGAGTCAGTTCACCACTGCGCCGAAATTGCAACGCGTCGAGTAACGTCGAAGGGTTTCCGGGCCGAAAACCCGCACGAAACCTAGCTTGGAGAGGCGGCAGAGCGGTTGAATGCGGCGGTTTTGGAATTTTGCAACTAGCCTCGACGGGTTCTTGCAAGCCTCGTTTGAGCGTTCTTAGAGCGCCGAAGTGCAACTTAACTGATGCTTCTCATTAGTGAGTCCGCTGCGTAGCCGAGAAACGATAGTTATTTCTTTGCAGCCGTCACGCCGAGCGGCTCGGGCAAACCGCCCCCTAGGACCGCAATCGCGGAACCGCCGGCCGGGTACTTGAAAACCTCACCGTCTCCGTTACCCGCATCCGCGCAGTACACAAGGCCTTTAACGATCCAGGTCTGCGCGCAGTCGCCGACCGTGTACGATACAGTGCCCTTCAACGTCGCCGTCGTTCCACTAACCGTGTACTGATACGTTTCACTCGTGAACTGATCGAACACGGTGAGGTACGTGCCGTCCCACTGCACGGAGCCAGGGAACTGCACTGAGTTGCTCGTTGTGATCGTTTTGAACGTACTGCTGCCCTTCGGGAGCTCAACGAGCGCGAAGTTACCGCTGCTGGTAAAGCCATCGGCGAAGAGATTCCCCTGGTGGTCGTAACCGTCGAAGTACTCTGCGTCCAGGGGTGTGGTGTAAACGGTGCCGGAGCCGCTTGCGTTCCTGAAGATCACGACGTCGCCGCCACCCGTGCCCGACTCGAAATAGATGCCGACTGCAAGATCGCCGCTGGCGTTCATGGCGCAGCTGGTTGGAAAAGAGTAAGTGACAGACAGCGTCTTGATCGGCGTCTGGGGAACCTTGTACTCCGTAATCTGGGTCTGGCCCCCGACGTTCCAGAAGATCTTCTTCCCATACCCGTAGAGGACGTTCGTGCAGCCTTGCCCCCCGTCGCCGGCGATCTCACCGATCTGCTGGTTGCTCGTTGGATAGTCGAAAATGGCGGCGTAGCTGCCGTAGTCGTTGAAGACGTACTCAAAGTGCCTCGACTTCGAATGCCTCTCAGGCAGAATCTGTGTGTAACGCGGCGTCGCGCTCAGGCGCGCTGCCGTCACCGGCCTTCCGTTCACAAAGAGCGTCCTACCGACGTACGTGCCATTGAGTGCAGTGCTTGACGGCGTGACCGCCGAGCCCCCGCCGCACGCCGAGCATGTCGCAAGCGCAACCAGAGCACCCGCGTATTTTACTAAACCAGTCGGATTCACGAAGTTACCCTTTTCTGAGTGGACAGGATTGCCTGACTTTCTCAGGCGGCTAAAAAAGCGGGGGAGAAGAAGGTTCAGCAACCGCAGTTGAGTTTCATTCTACGAGCCCCTCCCAATGAGCTGCTCGCGCTGCGGTGGTCGAAACGCGTCGACTTCGAGCTCAGCTGCTCGGCCATTCGTCGCCGGTCACTACGCCATCGACCTATGCGCATGTAATCGAGGGTGTTGCACGTGAGGCGGTCAATGTGTTGGCAAACGGCTTGATCCGGCGCCCGACAGGGACGGACGGCGCGTGAGCAAATGGTGAGCAAATGGCCGACGGCCACCGCTCCCTGAGCAAAGCCGTTCGCCGAAAGCACCCGTAAATAAGGCACTTGGCGGGTCTTGGAGAGGTGGCAGAGCGGTTGAATGCGGCGGTCTTGAAAACCGCTGAACCTTTACGGGTTTCGTGGGTTCGAATCCCACCCTCTCCTTGGAAAGTCTACGAAGGAGACTCGTAATGCAAAATGCTTCGCGTCGCTTCGTTCGCGGCGTTGCCACGACGATCGTTTCGGTGATTTTGTCGAACTTCACGTTCGCTCCAGCGGCCGCGCGCGCGGTTTCCGTTTCGACGATCGAGAGTATCGTACGCAGCTCGATGGCCGAGAATCACTTGAAGGCGATTATCGTGCAGGTGCGCTCGAACGGAACCGACGTATACACCGGCGCTTTTGGCGATTCGATGACCGGCGTCCCCGCGACGCCGGACATGCACTTTCGCAATGGGGCGCTGGCATTCACGTATATGGCGACGCTGCTGCTCGAGTTCGTCGATCAGAAGAAGGTAACGCTCGACACCAAGCTCTCCGACTACTTTCCCGACCTCCCCTATGCGGACCGAATCACGCTCAGGAACCTGGCGCAGATGACGTCGGGCTACGACGATTATGTGTACGAGCCCGAGACGATGCGCGGCGTCTACAACGATCCGTTTCGTCAGTGGACTCCCGCCGAACTAATCCAGATCGGCGTTTCGAAGCCCTTAGAGTTTGCGCCCGGTACGAACTGGGGCTACTCGCACACGAACTACGTCATCCTCGGCCGGGTGCTCGAGAAGATTGCCGGCATGCCGCTCGCCGACGCCATACGGCAGTACGTCTTAGAGCCAATGGGCCTGAAGCAGACGGCCGCGTTCATGACGCCGGAGATTCCTCAGCCGGTTCTGCATGGGTTCAGCTCCGAACGGCGCGGTGTGCTCGGTATCAAAGCCGGCGTGCCGTTCTTCGAAGAGTCGACGTTTTGGAATCCATCGTGGACGACCGTCGAGGGCGCGGTCGAGACGACCGATATTTCCGACCTGAGCCTCTCGATCGAAGCGGTCGCATCGGGAAAGCTATTATCGCCGGCGTCGTCTCGCGCGCAGATCGTTCCAAGCCTGATCGGCTTCGGCCATGCGCAACTTGGCTGTTCTGCGTGCCGCGAAAATACCAAGGCCTTCAACTACGGCTTGGGCGTGATCGAGGCCGGGCCGTGGATCTCGCAATCGCTGGGCTTCGCCGGCGCATCGGGTGTTGTCGGCTACTTGCCCGCGCAGACGCTGACCATCGCCGTGGAAGCGACGAACGCCCAGGACGCCTATGACGACCGCGGAAACGCGGGGCTCGGAGCCGTCGCCGTTTTCCGCGCGCTCGCCGACGCGATCGCACCCAATACGATGCCCCGGCCGCCGGGCTGAACCCAGGACCACACTCTAAGAAAGAGAGGAGAGTCAGTATGAACGATCACGAGGCTCGTCAATTGGTAGAGCCTACCATTAAGGCGTTGGAAGACGCGTGGGATCGTGGAGATGGGGCAGCGTGGGCGGCAAAATGCACTGCGGACGTCGACTTCATCAACCTGCTGGGAATGTATGTCAAGGGACGACCGATAGTTGCCGCCATGCACGAAAAGATCTTTCGCGGCCCGTATGCAGGAAGCACGCTGAAGTTTGAACTCGAACTCGTCAGGCCGCTTTCAAACGACGCCGTGCTCGCCATCGTTCCCGGCGAGCTGCAGATACCCAAAGGAGAGGTCAAGGGATTCGTGCGAACGGTGGCTACGATCTTGTTCGTTCGTTATGAAGACGAATGGCAGGTCGCCAGTTTTCAGAATACCAAACGAGAGGCGACCAATCCCGATCACACGGCGATAATGGCCGGCGTCTTTACAGCCGGCGAGCGACGCGAATAAAGGAGAGCCGGTTTGTTAGCCTCGCTCCGTCGTCATTATAATTTGCCGTAGTAGCTCGTGATGTCGAAGTAGAAGTCGCGCTCGGTCTTCGTGGTCGGGCAAACCACGTGAAGCCGGTCGTAGGCGTGCCCATCCTTGTTGAGGAGGGATTGATTCTGGAGGTTCCAGCGCGCAGTTTCGGTACACGGATGAAATGCGAGATAGCGATACTCCCACGAGACGCCGTCCGTTTCGTCACGTTGCATGTCGAGTATCGCGGACGAAAGAGCGTCGCCACTCGCGGCGGTTAACGGCGTGAGCGCAGCTTTGCCGGCGGGAACGGGCGCGGCCCATTGGAACCGGCGCACGCGGTCATCTTGAAAGGAATACTCGACGCCCATCGTGGACGACACTCGCCCGACGAGAAACGGATTGCCGTCCTCGTCGACGTCTCCTCGGAATTCCGGATGTTTCGCTCTCACGCCGTCGAGCCTCTCGCCAAGACGCACACCGAGTGGATCCGGTGGAACGTTCTCGACCACGCCGGTCGGCTCAGTCTCGGTAAACGCGTCGAAACTCACGACGTATCCACGCTCTTCGATCACGAGAACGTAGGTCGAACTCGATCCGGGAAGCCAATAGCGCGCAACGCGCCGAGTGCCGTCGTTGAAGAAAAGAATGCGTAATGGATCGCCGAGCATCGGGCGAAGGTTCGATGCCGGCTCGCCCAGCGTGATGTCATGCCAGGTCAGCTGCGGTTGCGCAGCCGGCGTTGCGGTTTGAGCCAGCAAGGCGAGCGTTGCGAGAATGATTCTTGGCCTCCTAAGCTTGACCGATGATTAGCTAGGCCATCACCTTTGCCTTTCAAGCGCCGGCCCGTACGTCGCTCGGTTTCCCAAACTGAAGAGATGATGGCGCTGCCTTGAAGTTGAAGGTCGTTTCATGGCGCGCCGCCCACATGAAGACCTCGACCGCCACACCCTCACGGATCACCATCCGGGCGGACCGGCAATCGATTTCGCCGCGCCGGCATGGTGGGCCATTGCAGTGGTGCACGTCGCCGCCGAGCGCGCCGCGGCGGGGATCGCCTCGTACGAAACGCTCATCGAGAAAGCCCGTACGTCGGCACCGAAAGCCCACGAGGCCGCCATTCTGCGTTCGCACAATCGCCGGCGCGTTATCGTGCTGCTTCGTCTGGACGGCCACGACGCGTTCGGGCACCTCACGGCGGCGTGGGACGAACATCATCTGCTCGCCGAACGGCACGCCATCGCCGAATCGCGCTCCATAGCGCTCTACCGGCTGGCGACGCGTGATGGTGAAGCCGTCGCCGATCCCACATCGACCGACGCCTACGCATTCGAACACCTCGTGCTCAGTCCAGACCGAACCCGGGCCTTGGCGGCTTCGATACCCGCCGCGCAGGGATTCCGCGGCGTCTCTATCTTCGGTACCGACGATGACGGTGCGGTGGCGATTCTCTACCGGTTCGCGCACATCGAACAGGTCGACGCATTTCGCGCGACGGCCGAGGCGCAGCAAGCCTTAGGGCCCATCGCTGCAGGCGGCGAAACGTTCTATCAGGTGCACGTAGTACGCACGTTTGACTGAGGCGCATTTCGGTTCGCGGGCTTCGACAAGGCCCAGCGGTACCGTGACATTCTTGTTTTCCGATATCGAAGGCAGCACCGCCCGTTGGGATCGCGATCGCGTCGCGATGTCAGCCGCTCTCGCTCGCCACGATGCGTTGATGCGCGCGACGCTCGAAGGACGCGGGGCCTACATTTTTAAGACCATGGGTGATGCGTTCTGTGCGGCCTTCGCTCACCCGCAAGACGCATCCATTGCCGCGTCCGACGTGCAGCGTGCGCTCGCCGCCGAAGATTTCTCAGCCGTTGAGGGCGTACCCGTGCGCATCGCCCTGCATACCGGAGTGGCCGACGAGCGCGACGGCGATTATCTCGGTCCCGCGGTGAATCGCGTCGCACGATTGCTGGCAATCGGCCACGGCGGCCAAGTTCTGGTATCCGGCACGACGGCCGAGTTGCTCCGAGCGCGAAATGCCTCAGCTTTTTAGTTTGCGCGATCTGGGTGCGCACCGCCTCAAGGACCTGGCACACCCCGAGCGCGTCTTCCAACTTGTCGGGCCGCAGCTACTCGAAGAGTTCCCGGCGCTGCGCTCGGTCGACGCGTTTCCCAACAATCTGCCCTTGCAGCTCACCTCCTTTGTGGGGCGCGAAGATGAGGTTGCGCAGATCAAGCGTTTGCTGCAAAAACACCGGCTGGTTACACTGGTCGGAACGGGCGGCGGCGGCAAAACTCGGTGCGCGATACAAGTTGGTGCGGATCTGCTCGAGGGCTTCGGCGATGGTGTCTGGTTGGTGGATTTGGCGCCAATCTCCGACGCATCGCTGGTGACGGCGGAGATCGCGCGGGCGATCGGTGTGCGAGAGGTGCCGAATCGTCCGCTGCTCGACACACTCTTGACATACTGCAAGCGCCGGAACTTGCTGCTGATTTGCGATAACTGCGAACACGTGATCGAGGAGGCGCGTGCCGTGCTCGCTGCGATCCTACGCGCGTGTCCCGACGTCCGGATCCTGGCAACCAGCCGCGAAAGCCTCGGCGTCGCAGGCGAACAGGCCTTTCGGCTGCCGTCGCTCGGGGTACCGTCGCTTCCGGTGCCGCCCGCCGTCGAAGTAATAACCGCGCAAACGGCGCTGGGATACGCCGCGGTGGCGCTCTTTACCGATCGCGCGCACGCCGCAGACGATCGGTTTGCGCTCACCGACCAGGACGCACCATACGTCGCCGAGATCGTTCGGCGGTTGGACGGCATTCCGTTGGCAATTGAGCTGGCGGCCGCGCGCGTGAAGGTGCTCTCGCCGCAGCAACTCGCGCAGAAACTCGACGCGCGCTTCCGCTTGTTGACCGGCGGCGACCGGAGCGCTCTGCCGCGTCAGCAAACGCTGCGCGCTACGATCGATTGGAGCTTTGAGCTGCTCGACGAACGGGAGCGCGTTCTCTTCCGGCGTTGCTCGATCTTTGCCGGCGGGTGGACGCTGCACGCCGCAACCAAGATTTGCGGGGGCGAAGGGGTCGTTGATGAATGGGACGTGCTCGATGTGATCTCATCGCTGGTCGATAAGTCGCTCGTCGGCGTCGAACCGAGCGGCGACGGCCATCGGTACCGGATGCTCGTTTCGATACGAGAGTACGGCCTCGAGCGTTTGGCCGAGGCAAACGAAGCAGAAATAATTGCGCGACGGCACGCTCGCTTTTACGCCGAGTTCGTTCAGAGCCTTGCGCCGCTCGTCCTCGCGCTCGAGGACGTAGAGTGGAAACGGCTCCTTTTAGCCGAGCTCGATAATGTCCGCGCCGCGATTGAATGGACGATTTTTGAGGGCAACGATCCCGAGTTAGGGCTTGCATTGCTTGCGGACGTCGAATGGCCGGAACTCATCGTGACCCCGCAAGAGGCGCTCGCGTGGTTCGAACGTGCGACAGGCCTCGTCGCCGCCATGCCCCGCGCTTTCGCGCACGCTCGCCTTCTTCGCCACTCCGCGACGCTCGCGTATAAAGTCGGGCGTTCCCTCGCGACGTGCGAGCAAACCGCACTGCACGCGGTCGAGGTCGCGCGTACGACGAACGATGCGAGCGAAATTGCCTGCGCGCTGGCTACACTGAGCGCCTGTTACTGGTCCTCCGGCCGCTTCGATGAAGCCGAGCGTGCGCTGACCGAAGCCTACCAAAGGCCGGAAGTGCTTTCGCGGATCGCAACCAACACGGTCCTGCGCGTGTGGGCGGTGACGGATCTTCAGCGAGGCAACGTCGATGGCGCGCGCCGCCGATTCTCGGAGGTCGCGCGGTTGGAACGGCCCGGAAGCGAGGCGCACGCGAGCGCCCTTCTCAACCTTGGCGAGCTCGAGTTCGCCTCAGGAAGCATCCCGGCTGCGCTCCAGGCCGCGCGACAGGCAAAAGAGACCTACGCTCGAGTCAACTCGGTTTATCGCGTGCTCCTCCTATCGAATATGGCAGCCTATGCACTCGCCTCCGGCGACATCGACGATGCCCGCGAGAACTTGCGCGAGGCGCTGCACCTGCAGCGAACCTCAAGTTCGGGGTGGCTTCAAATGGTGGTCGGGAATCACGCGCTGCTGGCAGGCATTCTTGGGGATCACGAACGCGCGGTCGCGCTGGCCGGTTTTACCGACGCGTACTACGTTTCCCGCGGCGAAGTGCGGCAGGCTACCGAGCGTTTCGGTTACGAACGCCTCATGGGCTTACTTGCCGAAGTCTACGCCGCCGACGAACTTGCGCGCCGAATGAGCGAAGGAGCTTGCTTCACTGAGGAGCAGGCACTCGCCCACGCGGCGGCGATACATTTCGCTACCACGAACGAAGCGGCAGCGCCGCAGAAAGAGGTGTAGACGTAGTATGGCCGACGCAAAGGCAGATGCAACCGGTGCTCTCGAGGCGCACAAACGCTCGATCGACGAACTCCATCAGAAGCTGGCCGCATTGCCGGGATGCGACAAGGAGCGGCTCGCGCGTGCCGTTGGTAAGCTCAAAGCCGCCGCGCAGGCATTTCACGACGACGCGCTCGGATGCGTCGGCATCTAGGCTTCTAAGAGCCGCCCTCGCGTAGCGCACGCTCGATCGCGTCACCTATCGGTACGCCTAGGCCGGTGCATGGATCCCAGCCCGCATTAGCGCGGAACCGGTCGTTGCCTCCGGATGTCACGTCGCGCAAACACGTTGTCGCACCGCCGTAAAGCAGCGGCGCGAAGAATCCGATCGGATGGCCGAGCCGCTCGTTGAGCCGCGCGGCCATCGCCGACCACATCGGCGCGATCGCACTCGTCCCGCCCGCGGCTAATACGGTGCCCTCCAAACACACGGTGTAACCCGGTACGACCTGGGCCGCGAAATCGGGAACCCCGCGACCGGCTTTGACGGCATAGGCGGCCGCGGACGATGTTGCGGCGCTCTGCCAGGGCGGTACCTCGAATCGCTCGCTAAATCCACCGCCGGTCTTATCCCACGCAATCTCCGCGGCGCCGGCGCCGGCGCCGGGCGCAATCTCCGTCCCACCGCAGGCGTGCGCGAACGCACTCGAGGCGGGAGCGAGAACGTGCGGCTTGCCGTCGTAATCGATTTCGGCTCCGTTGTCCCCGGCAGCGCAAAAGACGCTGACGCCGATCAGCGCGGCGACGGTGAAGAGCTCGTCGAGAATCGTCAACGCGATCGGGGTCCAGAGATGTTCGGGAAATCCAAAGCTAATCGAAAGGATCGAGGGTCGATTTTCGTCATCGAACAACGCGGTGCGGATGGCGTCGAGCACGCCGCGTTCGTCATCCGGCGCGGCGTAGACGACGATTTGTGCGCCCGGCGCGAGTGCTCCGACGATCTGCGTGTCGATCGCGGACTCAACATCCTTTTCCGTTTCGATGTCGTGCGTCAGTTCGGCGTTATCGACGCGCTGGACGATCGGAAGCTTCGCCGAAACTCCTTGGGCCTGCATGCACTTCGTGAAATCGTCGGTTTTGAACGTTCCTCGCAATTGCAAGATGGCGACGGTCTGGCCGGAACCATTTGCATCGGGGAATTGGTAACGGCTCGCGACGTCGCTCGCCGAGAGAGGCGTCGTCTGCCCGTGCAGAGCGCCGATCGCGTGCGAGCGGGGCCACTGATGGATACCGAAGGGACCTCGAAGTATTTCGGCGATCTCAGGCGGCGCGTGCAGCGATTCAGAGCGATGTCGAAAGCGCCGTTTATCGGGAGTCTCGTGGATTGCGGCCGTCGCTCCAAAGGCCTTGACCGATTCCTGAATCGGTCCGCTCATAACGACCGATCGCCAGTGAGTTTCGACGATCTCGATGCCGAATTTTTCGCAGTAACGTCGTAGGAGATCGACGTCTTTCGGGTCGGCCGCGGTTTGTTGCTCGAGCTTCGCACGATCCGTGTATGTGCGTTGTCCGGGCCTCGTCGCACCGAGTGTGCGCGCGCGCTCGACGTCGAGCTCGCCGCCGCGCTGCGGACGCAACCATGCAGTGAGCAGTACGTGAGCATCCGAGTCTAAATCGGCGGCCGGGGTGGTTCCCGGCCAGGCGTTCCGATGCGTCCCCGGGATCGCCGCTAGGTTTGCTTGCGGCACGAATCAGCCCCCGTTCATGTCGAGAAAGAGTTCCGTCGCGAGTGCGATGAGGAAGCCCGCGCACATCGTCGCGGTAACGAATCCCGTAAGTCCGGTTCGCCGCAGCACGCTCCAAAGCTCCCCGATGACAAAAATGAGCGCGCCCACGGCGATCGCGAGGAAGAAGATCGAGAGCGTCGGCGAGTAGAAGCTGTAGCCGACGATCGTGCCGATGAACGTCGGGCCGCCTGCAATGAGCCCGGCAAGGCCGATCTGCGCCCACGTCGGCACGACGCGCCCGACTAACGGTGCCGCGACCCCGAACCCTTCGGTGGCATTGTGCAAGCCGAAGCCGACGATGAGTGCGAGCGCGACCGCCGTCGCTCCCGACGCCGCCGACGCACCGATCGCCAACCCTTCGCCGAAGTTATGCGCTCCGATTCCGATCGCGATCAGCGCAGCCAGGACGATCGGATTCTCGGCGTGCATTGCGGCTTGCCGCGTGACGTGTGTCGCGGCGCTGCCGAGGCCGACCAAACCGATGAGCAGCCCGAGAACGAAAACCGTTATTTGCGCAATCGGAAACGCCGCCCGCTCCGGCATGCCAGGCGCGAAGTCCTTGCGAGATCGGAACGATCGCATTTTGCGCGATCTCGACGACGAGGTAAAGAAGAATGCCGATCGCCAGCGCGTTGAGCAGCGCGACGGTCTGCGGCGAAAGGCGTCGCGCGCGCGCGATCGGCAAGCCGAGGAAGATCGTGAAGCCGGCGATCGCGCCCAGCAGACCGTCATCGCGAAGCTCAGCGCCGCGCGTGCCCCCGCCGGCGGCCGGCATCATCGCCGCGGTACATCGCGCTAAGCGTATTGCGGCGTTCCGACGTAATGTATCGCGGTGATCAGCCCGGCGGGCATGCCGCTTGCGTCTTCGATATGATCGAGCACGTGACAGTGAATCAACCACGTTCCCGGCCTCGCATTGGCATCGATTGCAACGTCGACGCGCTGTCCCGGCGCGATCAAGACCGTATCCTCGACGTCTTTATAGTCGACCGGCTCGGCGTCGCGCGCGATGATCTGCTGATAATGGCCGTGCGTGTGCATGGTGTGGAACTCTTCGCCCGAGATGTTGATCCACCGAATGCGAAAGCGCTCGCCGGCGCGAACGTCGAGCGCGCGCGTCGCCGGATACTCCTTGCCGTTGAGCGTAAAGTGGTTCTCGGCGGCGCTTTGGATCTGCCATGACGAGATCACCTCGAGAAAATCGTGCGCGAGGCGCCGTTCGACTGGACGAGGACTGCTCGGCTCGACGATGATCGCGCCGTAGAGACCCGAATCGAGCATCGCTTCGTCGTCGTGCGTGTGATAGATGAACGTGCCGGGTTGGTCGGCGACGAAGCGATAGACGAAACGACCGCCGCGTGGCACCAGCGGCTGCGACATGCCGCCGACGCCGTCCATTGCCACCGGAATATCGTGGACGCCGTGCATGTGGATCGAGTCGGGCGTCGCACCGTCGTTCGTGTAATCGATCACCAGCGTGTCGCCTTGCCGCACGACCAGCGCCGGTCCCGGCACCACGCCGTTGTACGTGTTCGCCATTACGGTCAAACCCGGTTTGAGGCTCCACGGCGCGGAGCGCTCGACGATGTGAAACACTTTCGTACGCCCGAGCGACGTGGGAACTGCTTGATAGGCTCCGTCGGCGCGACGGAAGAGTCGAGACTCGCCGGGCGCCGCGGTCGCGTGCGGCATGGGACCTGAAATCGGCTGCAGCCCAAGCGAGGTAGTGGCCGGCGAAGCCACGTCGTCGGCATCGGCGAAAACCGTCGCGGGCCGCGCCACGACAATGAGAAAGACGAAGAAAGCAACGGCGCCTGAGAGCCTGGCGAGGAATCGCATTTTAGGTGCGCCTAATGTTGTCGATAGGCACACCTTTCTCCTAGCCTATGGGCGGCTTTGCCTCTAAAAGGGCTGCTGCCTATAAAATCGGGCGTTTGCCTCTAAAAGGCTTGAGGCGGAGCCCCTACGGCCGAGCTAACGGGTTGGGCCCCAAGAAGGGTGCCGTCGTCCCGGACGCAGATGATCCAGCGAATATTCCCTCGCTGAAAGCGAAAACAATCGTACGCCTTTGATCCGTAGACCAAAGTATATCCGCGCCTATCGAAAAAATAGGTAGGGTCTACACCGTGCTGCCTGGCCCAACTTTCAATCCGAGATGACGCGGCTGACGCAATGCTGCTAAAGCTGACGTCTGACGACTGGACGGCAGGAGCCGACGCGGCAGCGTACAGCGTCATCAGGGCAGCGCCCGGGGCTATCTGCCCGCCAGCGTGCGATGCCGCAAAGCTGGTCCCCAAGCGAACTGCTAAAAGCACCACCAGCATTGCTAGGGCGCCCGTCACGCCTCGATTCTTCACGACAGCACCTCCATCGTGGGACATTTCAAGAGATGGGTTAAGCGGTGCCTCGCCGCTGATAGGCAAACGTCTGCTCGCAGTGACGCCCAGCCATTTTGTGGGCAAACGACCGCGTTTATGGGCATCGGCGATTAAAAGGGCAAAGCTTCCAACGAGCCAACGAGCCAACGATTGCCGGGCCGCTCTGGCGGCCCGGCGAAGTATAACGACGGCGAAATACTACAAACACGGAGGGAACGTGCCGGAAGTACGGCTTGAACGAACGTTGCGGGTTCCGGCCGATCCCGCATACGAAGCGCTCGCCAAGATACTCCAAGCGATTGCCGATCAGGAGGGGCCCTGGCGTGGTTTCGCGCTGCACGTCAGTTTAGGCGATTTGCGGCTTCCCGACGTCGGCTACGTCGCCGTGCCGATCCGATTGCAGGTAACGAAGAAACCACCCAAGTCCCACTCCATTGACATTGCGTTCAACGCGTTGAAGCTTCCGGCGGCATTTCCAGGCTTCAAGGGAAGCATGGACGTCGTTCCAGCCGCTCTGGGCGCTTGCGTCCTTCATTTGCGCGGCGTTTACGAAGTACCGGCGCCGTTCTTCGGCAAGCTGCTCGACGCGGCGCTGACCCCGGGCGTGGCGGTTCGCTCGCTCGAGAACTTCCTCGAGGAAATCGGCGCTGCATGCGAGGCGCGCGTCAACCAGCGCGAGGCCGAGTTCGCCCGCTACCGTTTTTACGCCACAACTTTGCAGTGAACGAGATCCGCGCCCGTTGCTGCGTCGTCGGCGGTGGTCCCGCCGGGATGATGGCCGCCATGCTCTTCGCTCGTGCCGGCGTAGCGACCGTGTTGCTCGAGAAGCACGCCGATTTCTTGCGCGACTTCCGCGGCGACACCATCCACCCGTCGACGCTCGACGTGATGGACGAACTGGGGCTGCTCGAATCGTTTCTGAAGCGCCCGCACCAAGAGGTCACGACGTTGGCCGGCAACCTCGGCAACACGCTCGTTACCGTGGCGGACTTTACGCATCTTCCAACGCGCTGCAAGTTTATCGCATTCATGCCGCAGTGGGAGTTTCTCAACTTCTTGGCAGAGCAAGCGAAGCGGTTTCCGCGCTTCGATTTGCGCATGGAAGCTCGCGCGGAGGACCTGCTCTGGGAGAACGGTCGCGTCGCGGGCGTCCGCGCGCAAACGCCGTCGGGCACGCTCGAGGTACGGGCCGATCTTACGATTGCCGCCGACGGGCGAGAATCCGTCCTGCGCCGGCGCGCGCGGCTCGATGTGATCGAGCTCGGCGCGCCGATGGACGTTCTCTGGTTGCGGCTCACCAAGCGCCCCGACGATCCGCACGAAACCTTCGGGTACATTCGAGATGGCCGCATTATGGCGCTCATCGATCGTGGCGCCTATTGGCAGTGTGCCTACGTCATTCCAAAGGGCACGCTCGCCGAACTGCACGAGCGCGGATTGGAAGAGTTTCGCCGGCAGGTCAGTGCGATCGTTCCATTCCTGCACGATCGCGTCGGCGAAATCGAGCGCTGGGACGACGTCAAGCTGCTTACGGTGCGCGTGAATCGCTTGCGGCAGTGGTATCGTTCGGGCCTGCTCTGCATCGGCGACGCGGCGCACGCGATGTCACCGATCGGAGGAGTGGGTATCAACCTTGCGATTCAGGATGCGGTCGCGGCGGCGAACATGCTTTCCGCAAAGCTCTTGCGCGACGGCGTAGACGTTGCGGACCTTCGGGCGGTTCAGCGGCGACGTGAGTCGGCGGCGCGGCTGACCCAAGCGCTGCAACTCTTCATCCAGAGCAAGATCATCGGCAGAGTTCTCGCGAACGGACGCGCGCCGTTCTTAAGCGGCTTGCCGTCACTCGTACGGTGGCTGCCGTTTCTGCCGCGCATTCCCGGGCGGCTCGTCGGCATCGGTTTTCGACCCGAGCACCTTAATCGTACCCGCGCCTCATAAGAGGCGTTTACTTAAAGACGATGCCTGCTTTTTGAACCTCTTGGTACGGTAAAAGCCAGACGAGGGATTCGTCGTGCAAGTCCACGACTTGGACGCGGTTCCCGAACGGATCGATGAAGTCGCAGCGAAACGGCGGCATCAGTTTGATTCCATATTTGGTCGTCAGCTTCTCCCGCACTTCGGCGAGCTGCGCTTCGTCGCGAACGATGAGCCCGAAGTGGCGCGTTCGGTTCGGTTGAGTTTTGTGAGCTTCGAACATCGCCAAAAACTGGTGTTCGCCGATTCTGAAGAATGCGTCGCCCTCACCCTCGTCGAGTTTTTCGAGATCGAAGACGTCCTGGTAAAACTCGACCGCTTTTTCGATATCGTCGACTTCGATCGCGATGTGATTGATTCCGTAAACCTTGACGCTCATGGTCGTCTCTACCCTTGCGGAAGCGAGATGGTTACCCGTGTCCCCGAACCGGGGCGGCTTTCGATAGCGATCGTACCCGCCACCCGTTCGACGGCGCGCTTTGCGATTGCGAGGCCGAGTCCCGAGCCTTCCCCGCTTCGTTCCCCTCCGCGATAGAAGCGGTCGAATGCGTGCTCGACGTCCTGCGCCTCCATTCCGGGTCCGCGGTCGGCGACGACCGCTCTGACTCCCGCGGCGTCGGACGATACGTTGACGGCGACCGGCGAATCGGGCGCATATCGAACGGCATTCTCGACGACGTTCTTGATGGCTTCGTAAAGCTCGCCTTCGTCGGCCTTCACGAAGCATGGTGAAGTAGGCCTCGTTACGACGATGCGCCCGGCTCCGGCGAGCGGCTGCAACTCATCGGCAGTACGCGCGGCAAGTGCAGCGACGTCGACGCGTTCGGTGCGCGGGGGCGCGGGGCGCTCGAGCCGCGCGAGCAAAATCAGTTTCTCGATCGCGGCGCGCATGCGACGGCTTTCAGCCAGCATCGTCTCGTAGACGTGTCCGACGCTTGCAGCGTCACCGACGACGCCCTGCTGCAGAATCTCAAGATAGCCCATGACGATCGTGAGGGGCGTGCGCAGTTCGTGACCGGCGTCGGCGATGAACTGCCGCATCTGCAATTCGTTGCGCTCGCGCTGGACCGTCGCGGCCGTTAAGCGATGCGCGACATCGTTATAGGCGACGGTGAGCTCGCGCAAGTTGCTGTCGCGGGCCGGCAGTGGTTGCGGTGCAAAATCGCCGCCGGCGATGCAGCGCAGGGCGGACGCGACGTCCTCCAACGGGGCAATCGCGCGCCGCGTGATCGCGCGCCCGATCAGCCAGGCGGCGGCGACCGCGAGCGCGCCGATCGGTATGACGACGATCAGATACCGCTCGAGCAAGCGCGCGAATTCGGCAAGGTCGGGCGCAATGACAACCGTTCCGCCGTCGAGCGTCACGAACGCCGCCCGAAGCCCAAAGATGGCAGCGACGGTCCGCGTAAACCGTCCGGCGCCGAGCGCATTTGCGCGTTCGTTCGTCGCCAGCAGCCGGCGCTGGTCGTCGTAGATGCGCACCGCGACGCGCGGCCCGGCGATTTCGCTCGCCAGCGCGCGCGCGTACGAGCTCAGCGGCTGGTGCGACCGTTCGTGAACGAGCGCGCGCTCCGTTACGCGACTCGCGTCGTTAGCGATTGCTTCGTTCAGCGTGCCGACGTAGAGAAGAAAGGCGAGCACGCTGGTCGTGATGACTACGAGCGCGATCAGCGCGACGGCCAGCAGGACGTAGCCGCGCGTCAGGCTCCGGGCAAACGGCGCAAACGGTTCAGGCACGCAGCGTATATCCGGCGCCGCGGACCGTTTGAATCAGCGGCCGATCGAAACCCTCGTCGACCTTACCGCGAAGGTAGGAGATGTAACGTTCCACCGCACCCGTTCCGACGTCCGACTCGCCCCAGACGTCATCGAGCAGTTCCTCGCGCGTGAAGACGCGGCGCGGACGGCGCAGCAGCGTGACGAGCAATGCGTATTCAAGCGGCGAGAGGTCGAGGCGCCGGCCGTTCCGTTCGACGACGTGCTCCTCCAGATCGACGCTCAGACCCTCGTACTCCAGTCTGGAGCGCGTCTCCATATGAGGACGGCGCAGTTTGGCTTCGACGCGTGCCAGCAGCTCGGAAATTTCAAAGGGCTTGCTGAGGTAATCGTCGGCGCCGTGCGCGAGCCCCTCGACTTTGTCGTCGACCTCGCCCCGCGCGCTGAGCATGACGATCGGCGCTTCGGTGATCCGTCGGAACGCCGGCAGCAGTTCGATGCCGCTGGCCTTGGGCATCATGACGTCGAGCACGATCAAGTCCGGCGACCATTCTCGCACCAGTGCGAGTCCGGCCGCACCATCGGGAGCGCAGCGCACGGCGTAACCGCGATGGCCGAGCGCCAACGAGAGGAGATCTCGAATGTGCGGTTCGTCGTCGATAACGGCGATGCGCGGGTTCATTCGAATCGCAACGCCTCGATCGGGTTGAGTTGGGCAGCCTGTCGCGCCGGATAGTAGCCGAAGAAGATCCCGACCATCGCGGAAAACGCGACCGATGCGAAAATCCATTGCGGCGGGATCGCGGTCGGCCAGTGCGTCAGAAGCGCGACGGCAATCGTGCCGATTCCTCCCGCGGCGACGCCGATGAAGCCGCCGATCGTCGAGAGCACGACCGACTCTGCGAGAAACTGCCGCAAAATCGTTGCCGCTCGTGCTCCGACCGCCATCCGAAGGCCGATCTCTCGGGTCCGCTCGGTTACGGAGACGAGCATGATGTTCATGATTCCGATTCCGCCGACGATGAGCGAGACTGCGGCGACGCCGGCGAGCAACAACTCCATGATCGTCCCCGTCTGCGAAGCCGTCTGCGCGATCGCTTGCAAGTTGCGTACTTGAAAATCGTCGGCTTGTGGCGGGACGATACGGTGGCGCTGTTCGAGAAGCTGCGTGACGCTCTGCGTTACGGGATCGATTTGCTCCGAACTCGTTGCCGAGACCATCAGCGTGTTCACGGTGGTTAGTCCGGTGAGGCGTTCCATCGCTGAAGTATAAGGAATTAGGACGGTATCGTCCTGGTCTTGACCGAGACCGCTCTGCCCGAGCGGGGTCAGCGTTCCAATGACCGTGAACGGCGCGCCCTTGACGATGATCGTTTGGCCGATCGGCGAGTCGCCGTTTGGAAAGAGCTGGCCGACGACGGTTTGTCCGAGCACCGCCACCTTCGCCGCCGACGCGATCTCGTTCTCGCTAAAGAAAGCCCCGCTGGCGAGCGGCCACGAACGGATGAAGGTGTACGTCGGCGCAACGCCGGTAATCGTCGTCTGCCAGTTGTTCTCGCCGGCCACAACCTGCGTGCGCAACGTGACCGTCGGAGTGACCGCGGCGACGCCGGGGAGTTTTGCAATGGCCAGGCCGTCGTCGGGCGTCAGCGTCGACGCGCCGCCAAAGCCGGTGCGTGCGCCGGTCTGCGTTACGCTGCCGGGTTGTATGACGATCAAATTCGAGCCGAGGCTGTCGATGCTTTGCTGCACCGAAGTGCGCGCGCCGACCCCGATTGCGACGGTTACGATGACGGCGGCGACGCCGATCACGATGCCGAGCATCGTCAGGAGCGAGCGAGCCTTGTTGCGAACCAGCGCCGCCAGTGCGACGCGGAGCGTTGCCCGCAGCGTCATGCGGCTCGCCTTTCGTTGACGGTATCGCCCGTGATGAGACCGTCGCGGAACGTGACGATCCGGCGCGCGTACGCGGCGACGTCGGGCTCGTGCGTCACGAGCACGATCGTTATGCCCCGATCTTCATTGAGGCGTGCAAAGAGCCGCATAATGTCCTGCGAGCTCTTGCTGTCGAGCGCACCGGTTGGTTCGTCGGCAAGGATTAGTCCGGGATTGTTTACGAGCGCGCGCGCGATTGCAACGCGCTGCTGCTGACCGCCCGACATTTGGTTGGGGTGGTGGCTTGCGAGCTGTGGGACGCCTACGACTTCGAGCTTCTCACGAGCGATTCGCTCGCGCTCCGCCTCGGGCACTCCCGCATAGACCATCGGCAGCTCGACGTTTTCGAGCGCGCTGGTGCGCGACAACAAGTTGTATGCCTGGAAGATGAATCCGAGCCGGCGCCCACGGATATCGGCGCGCTCGTCGGAAGTCAAGTGGGAAACCTCGCTGCCTTCAAAGCGATAGGTTCCGTGGGTCGGGGTGTCGAGCAGTCCGACGACGTGCATGAATGTCGACTTTCCCGAGCCCGATGGGCCCATCACGGCGACGAACTCGCCGGATTCGACCGTGAGGTCAACACCGCGTAACGCGTAGACGAGGTCGTTTCCCATGACGTACTCCTTGCGCAAGCCGGCGACGGTTACAACGGGCGCCATTAGTGAATCCCCCGAATACCGGCACCCATCGGGCCGGCGCTTACCGGGGAGCGCGCATTCTGATTGTTCCCGCTCGCGTTGCGGTGCGCCGCACTCGTTGCAATCACGACTTGATCGCCTGCTGAGAGCGTGCCGCCCGCCACCGGCTCGACGGCGGCCTGCGTGCCGTTCGTAAGTCGAACGTAGACTTCGATCGGAACCGGCTTCCCGTCGCGATCGACGAGAAGGCGCGCGTTCGAGCCGGGAGCAATTGCGGCGCTCGCCGCGGCGCCGGTCACGTTTCCCCATGGCGTCGTCGCGGTGCCCTTGGTGTGGAGTGCGGCGAGCGGCACGGTTAACGCGTTGGGGGCGCGAGCGACGTCAATCGTCGCATTTGCGGTCATGCCCGGCAAGAGTTTTCCGCCGCCGTTGTCGGCGAAGACCACGACGTCATACGTAACGACGTTGTTCAACGTCTGAGGATTGATGCGAACCTGCGAAACGGTACCGTGAAAAACGTCGTTTGGATAAGCAAGCACCGAAAACGCTACAGGATCTCCCGGCTTAACGTTGCCGATGTCGGGTTCGCCGACGTTGATGTCGACTTCCATCTTTGCGAGATTCTGCGCGATCGAGAAGAGCGTCGGCGTCTGCAGCGACGCGGCGACCGTTTGACCGACCGAGACCTCGCGCGCCACCACCGTTCCGTCGACCGGGGAAGTGATGACCGTATGTTGCAAGTTCAGGTCGTCTTGCCGGACGACGGCGTCCGCCGCCTCCACGTTCGCCTGTGCTGCCTGCGTGCTCGCAACCTGGCTCTGCGCGGTCGAAGCGCTTTGGCTGATCGTCGCGTTGCTTGCCAGAGCCGCAGCCTGCGCCTGCGCGACTGCGGCTTCTGCCGCCGCAACGTCGCTTTCGTCTTGCGCGGAGGTCGAGCGATCGGTATCGACCGTGCTCTGCGCGACGTAACCCTGCGCGAGCAGTGCCGCGTCGCGCGATTCGGTCTTTTGAGCGAGGAGCAGTGCGGCTTGCGATTTGGTTACGTTCGCTCTCGCCGACGCAATGGCGGCCGATTCGGCGGTAGCGTTCGCGTCTGCGACGGCGATGCCTGAATCCGCGCCGTTCGCGCTGGCGGCTGCTTCTGCCACCTGGGCGCGCGCTTGCGCGGCTGCTGCCTCGGCTTGCTCGAGCTGCGCGTCGAAGGTGCTGGGATCGATGCGAGCCAGGACCTGCCCTCGTTTGACCTTGCTGTTGTAATCGACGTCCGTCGCGGCGATCGTGCCCGACACTTGCGTGCCGACCGAAATCAGGTTTTGCGGATTGACCGTTCCGGAAGCGGTTACCGATGCAACCAGCGTCGTCTGCGCGACCGGCGCGGTAATCAGCGTAACGTTGGCGCGCGAACGCAGCAGGAGCCAGGCCAGAATCCCGGCCCCGATCAGCAATACCGCTGCGGGCCAGAACCAGCGTGGTAGCTTGGCGAGGATGGCTCCGGTCGTACCTGCGAGACCGCGTGAATTGGGGATCGTGATCGTTGACATGACGCTCTCACGATAGCCGACGCGCCTGACAACGAGTGGAGAGATCGGCGCCGCCGGTTAAGCCAAGATTAGCGTCGAAGGAGCGCGCATGGCGCGTGGATTCGTTCTTGGAGCGGTTGCGGCGCTCGTCCTGTTGGCGCTCTGCATTTACCTCGCAATCGAGGCCGGGCTGATGCCGGCAAATGCCGATGCAAAGCCCTCAAAGCTGGAGCGCTGGATGGCTCGCGCGTCGCTGCGAGCGACGCTCGCGCGCGACGCATCGAGGATATCCGATCCCCTCGCTCCGACCGATGCAAATCTCGTCGCGGGTATCCGGCTCTACGCGGCAAACTGCGCCGTGTGTCACGGCGGTGCAGCGGGAAGGCCGTCAAACGTTGCGCGCGGACTCTATCAACATCCTCCGCAATTCGCCAAAGACGGCGTCGAAGACGATCCCGAAGGCGTTACGTACTGGAAGGTCGATCACGGCATCCGCTTCACCGGCATGCCCGCATTTGGAAAAACGCTCGCCGACAAACAGCTCTGGCAGGTGGCGCTCTTCCTAAAACACATGGATGCGCTTCCAGCTTCGCCGAAGCGCCTTTGGGCTACGGTTGGGGCGTCGATGCCTGCGCGTTCGGCTGCACCTGCGACGTCGGCATCGCGGTGAAGACATACTGATCGGTCGAAGTCGCCGAAGCCGGCGCCGGGGCCGCGAACTGGTACTGCATCGAGAGCCCCGAGAGCACGGCCGCAGTCTCGGGATAAACTTGCCCGCGGAAGGAACCGTCGCTATTCATCGTCGCAACGACGTGAAGCTTTCCTTGGGGACCGGCGCCGAGGCCGAGATCGATGCTCGACGGCCCGATGTCGAACCAGATATAGTTGCCGTCGCGACCACCGGTGACCTGAATGTAGAGCTTGTCATAGGTAGTGTGATAGTAGCCGCGCACCGTGCCATCCGGAAGGAGTTGGAGATCCAACCGTCCGGTGAGCGGATACTGCGATCCGTAGACCTGGGTTATCGACGTGCTGTAATGAGTACCGTTTGTCTGGCTTGTCTGGGCGGAAGCGCTAGTCGTGACCGCCGCGACACCCATGCATACGAGCGCAACGCAGCTAACGAACCTCAGAACCAAAGACCCTACCATGCTGACTCCTCTCGATCGTTCCATTCTAAGGGAGTAGAGCGCTCGGCTTGCCGAGAACGTGACGAGAGTGGTACAACCAGCCGAAATTGACCTGCGGGCCCTTCCCGTCTGGGAACGTCCCGATCTCGTCCGCAAAGCCCTCGACCGTCTTCCGTCGGGAGCGTCACTCACCTTCATTACCGAAAACGAACCACGGGCGCTCTCCTCACGCGTCACGCAGGATCGGCCGGATCGCTTCGTAATCGAAACACGCCGCGTCGCCAGCCGCGTCTGGCAGCTGCGCTTGACGCATCGTTCCGGCGAGATGACGGATCGCAACTCGAGCGCGCAGCAGCATTTGAGCCGTTGTCCTCCCTTCGCCGCTCTCGATGCCGGCGTACGTGCGGAACTCGCCGGCGCGGCCGTATGGCAGACCGGGCGCCGCGGGCAGACGCTCGTGGCCGAGAACGTGGATTGGCCGTTTATCGGGATGGTCACCGAAGGGATCGTCGCACGCGCAAACGGCGGGGGTCGCGAGCGCGAGCGAATTCTCTATGAGATTTTTCCTTACGAGCTCTTCGGCGTCGCGGAGTACTTCGATCGCGGCTTCAAGATGGCACGCATCGCCGTCTTTTCAAAAACCGCTCACGTTCTCAAGCTGCCGTGGGACGTGGTTTCGCGGATCGCCGCACGCAATCCGGCGCTGACGAATGCGCTTGGGATCGTGATGGCTCAGCGCGTGCGGCTCCTAGCCGACGCACTGAGTATCCAGGGTTCGTTGCCGATCCTGGGACGCATCGCGAGCGTGCTGCTGCCCTATGCGATGCCGGAACGCGGCCTCGTGCCCGCCGCGGCATCCTTATCGACCATCACGCAGTCGCAAATCGCCGCCGCGGGAGGAACGGTGAAGGAAGTTGCGGCGCGCGCGATCGCCGAGCTTGAATCGCGCAAAGCGCTGCAGCGCGAACACGGCCACATCCGCTATCTCGACCGCGAAGTGCTCCTCGAGTTAATTCAGGACCTGAGTTAAGCCGGCATAAGGCCGGAGCACCGGCGGCACCGTAATCGAGCCGTCGGCGTTCTGAAAATTTTCGAGGATCGCGAGCAGCGTGCGTCCGATCGCAAGCCCGGAGCCGTTAAGGGTATGAACGAGCTCCGGTTTGCTTCCAGGCTGCCGGCGGAAACGAATCGATGCGCGGCGCGCTTGGAAATCGGTGCAGTTGGAGCACGAGCTGATCTCACGGTACGCATCGCTGCTGGGAACCCACACTTCGAGGTCGTAGGTTTTCGCTGCGTTGAAACTCGTATCGCCGGCGCATAGCGCGACCACGCGGTGCGGGAGCTCGAGCTCCTGCAGCAGCGATTCCGCATCGTGCGTCAACGTCTCGAGCGCGTCGAATGAAATCTCCGGAGCGCTCAGCCAGACGAGCTCGACCTTATCGAACTGATGCTGGCGCATCAGTCCACGCGTGTCCTTGCCCGCCGCGCCGGCCTCTTTGCGGAAGCAGGGCGTGCCCGCCGCGTACTTGCACGGGAGCTCTTCGGCCTCGAGGATCTCTCCGCCGCGCATCGCGGTGAGTGGAACCTCGGACGTCGGGATCATGAACAGATCGACGCTCGGATCGACGAACATCGCGTCGGAAAATTTGCTTAACTGACCGGTCGACCACATCGTCTGGCGCGAAACCAGCAGGGGCGGCGCAACCTCGACGTATCCTCGGCTCGACGCGCGATCGAGAAAGAATGCGGCAAGCGCGCGGGACAAGCGCGCCCCGGCACCGCTGAGGATCGAGAAACGGCTTCCCGAAAGCTTCGCTGCACGCGCGAAGTCGAGTATTCCGAGCCGTTCGCCCAGCTCCCAGTGCGGTTTCGGCGTAAAGTCGAAGCGGCGCGCCTCCCCCCAACGGCGCAACTCGACGTTGGCCCGTTCGTCGGCCCCATCGGGAACCGAGTCGTCGAGAACGTTGGGCATGTTGTCGAGCAGAGCGCGCAGCGGAGAACGTCCGTCCGAAAGGGAGAGCGCACGTGCCGCTTCATCTAAGGCTTCAATGCGCTGCGCGAGCTCGTTGAGCTTCGGACGCAGCTCGCCCGCAGCGGCCGCTTTATCCTCCGCCTCGGCGATTGCTTCGGAGAGCCGGTTCTTCTCGGCCTTTGCTTGCTCCACGGCGCGCAGCGCGCAGCGGTACTCCTCGTCGTAGCGAAGAACCTCGCCGACCGGCGACGGATCGAGGCCGCGGCGAACGAGAGCGCGTCGCACGCGGTCGGGGTCGCGCCGAATCAGAGCGATGTCGAGCATGGAGAAGCGCGCCTTATGCAGTCCGTAAATCCACTCCTACCGAAACCGGGATTTGCGCTGGAGCGATTGCTCCCGCCACGCCAGGCGATCGTGGCGTTTTTTTCGCGCGTAACGATCTCGCCGCCGCCGATCGAGCTCATTTCGCTCGACGCGGCGCTGGGGCGAGTCCTGGCGGAGCCGATCGTTGCCGATGACGACTATCCCAACGCGCTTCGGTCGGCGATGGATGGTTTCGCACTGCTCGCACAGGGCTCGCCGGGTGACTTCGAGATCGTCGGAGACGTCCGCATGGGAGCAGCGCCTGTCGATGCGATCGTCGGCAGATCCGCGTGCCGAATCCCTACCGGTGGCGTGCTCCCTGCGGGTGCTGACGCGGTCGTACCGATCGAGGAGGTACGCGTTGCGCAAAACGTACTTTCGGTCGACTCGCCGATTGCGACCGGGGCTAACGTCGTCGAGCGCGGCGCCGATATGCGCCGCGGCGAGATCGTTCTTCAAACGCGGGCGCGCATTCGCGCACCCCAAATCGGCGTGCTCGCGACGCTGGGCGTCACGAAGGTCCCGGTCTATCGACGGCCCGCCGTTGCGGTCTTCTCGAGCGGCGACGAGCTTATAGATTCGGTGCTGCAACCTCAGTCCGGACAGATTCGGGATTCGAATCGCCATGCAGTGGCGGCCTCGCTGAGCGCAATGGGCGCAGTGCCGAGGCACTACCCCACGCTGCCCGACGAAGCGCCCGCGTTTGAGTCGGCGCTGACGACCGCGCTTGCAGAATGCGACGCTGTTGTGGTCACCGGCGGCTCTTCGGTCGGGGAGCGCGACCGCTTGCCGGATGCGGTAGCAAAGGTCGCACATCCGGGGATCGTCGTTCACGGCCTTCGCGTGAAGCCTGGGAAACCGACGCTTTTTGGGGCCGATGGGGCCAAGCCGATCATCGGATTGCCGGGAAATCCGAGTTCTGCGCTGCTGATGCTCGAGGCAGTTGCCGCGCCGATCATCGCCGCCCTCGCGGGTGCCCCGATCGTCGCTTCGACGCTTCAGGCGCGCCTTGCGGCACCGGCCCGCAGCCGCGCCGGCTGGACGTGGTACGTTCCAGTGACGCTTCGCGATGACGGCGGAGTGCCCGTGGCGCATCCACTCCCGTTGCGCTCGTTTTCGGTGAGTTTGACGGCGCGCGCCGACGGGTTCATCGTCATGGAAGAGCGCGACGAGGAGTGGGCGCCGGGCACGCTCGTCACGGTCCAACGGTTTTTCGGAGGCTGATTTACCCGTGATTCGTCCGACTCGCGCCATTGAGGCGATTCCGGCGACGACGCCGTTCATCGGTCCCGAGCAGCTGATGCGCGAAACGGGTCAGCGCACGCTGGTGCGCCTCGGAGCGAATGAAAGCGCGTTTGGCCCGTCACCGAACGCCGTTGCGGCAATGACCCGCGAGCTGACGCGTCTCTCGTGGTACGGCGACCCCGAATCGTTCGAGTTGCGCGACGCGCTCGCTGAAAAACACGCATGTCTTCCCGAACAGATCGTCGTGGGCTCGGGCATCGACGATCTGATGGGCTTGGCAGTGCGCGCGTTCGTGGCGCCGGACCATGCAGCACTCGCGACGCGCGGGACGTATCCAACGTTCGCCTACCACGTGGCCGGCTACGGCGGAAGGTTGATTGCGGTCGCGTACCGCGATGACGGCACGCCGGACCTCGACGCGCTGCTGGCGGCGGCGCGGCGGGAGCGACCCTCGATCGTCTACTTGGCGAATCCCGACAACCCGAGCGGACGCTTCATCGGGCAGGCGGAGATGACGAGCTTCTACGATGCGCTGCCGCACGATAGCCTCGTGCTGCTCGACGAGGCATACGCCGATTTCGTCGACGAAAACGATCTGCTTGCGCGAAGGTTCGAAGACCGCCTTATTCGATTGCGCACCTTTTCCAAGGCGTACGGCATGGCGGGTGCCCGGATCGGGTACGCCCTTACCACCGAGCGCAACGTGCGGACGTTTCAAAAGATTCGGCTGCATTACGGCATCAACCGCAACGCGCAGATCGGCGCGCTTGCATCGCTGCACGACGACGAGTTTCGGCGGTACGTCGTTGAGGAGACGGCGCGCGCGCGCGACGACTACTATCGGCTGGCGCGCGAGCTGCACCACGGATACATCGAATCGCAAACCAACTTCGTCTGCATCGAGATTGAGACGCCGCAACGTGCAACGCGCGTGATGGACGAACTGCTGGCACGGGGCGTCTGGATACGCAAACCGGGTGCCCCGCCGCTCGACTCGTACATCAGGGTCAGCGCGGGTACCGAACCGATGCGCGCGGCCTTCGCTGCCGCGCTGCGCTCTGTATTGTCCGAGGCGCCTGCCTAAATGGCGAATCCGCGCTTCGCGCTCCTCGCCCCCCGTCGGCAAAGCCGCCGGGGCCCCCGGCCTTCGGCCCACGAAAATTGTCATGTGTCGCGAATGGCCCTTCGGGCCACCGGCTATTAGATGCGCTACGCTATCGTCTCGGACGTACACGGAAATTTAGAGTCACTCGAGTGCGTTCTTTCGAGGATCTGCGACGACGACGCCTTACTCTCGCTCGGCGACGTCGTGGGGTATGGACCGAATCCCAATGAGTGCGTCGCTGCGCTGAGCAAGCGTTGCTTGCATGCGGTCTTAGGCAATCACGATCTAGCCGCAGCCGAAAACTTCGGCGTCGAGAGCTTCAACTATGCCGCGCGCGCAGCGATCGGCTGGACGCAAAGCACGCTCGACGAGGCGAGCCAGGCCTGGCTGAACTCGCTCCCATACGAGCTGCGACTACCCGAGTTTCTGCTCGTGCACGGAGCGCCCGTGAACTACTTCGAATACATCCTCGATAAGAGCGCGGCCGCTCGGGCGTTCGACCGCACCGATGCGCGCATCATCTTCGTGGGGCACACCCACATCGCCGAATACTGGATACGCGAAGCCGACGGGAGTATCGGGCACAAACACATGCAGCAGGGCGGCGAGCTGAAGCTCGAAGACGACAAGCGCTATATCATAGACGTCGGCAGCGTCGGTCAGCCCCGGGACCTCAATCCGCAGGCGTGTTTTGTGTTGTACGATCCCGGCACGTCGCAGGTCCAGTGGGTCCGTTACGAGTATCCGATCGGCGAAGTCCAGCGCAAGATGCGCGCTGCGGGCTTGCCGGCGTTTCTCGTCGATCGGTTGGATGTGGGACGATGAGCGGAGGCGTACCATTCGATGACGGCAACTGCTTCGCATGCGGTCCGGCCAACCCCATCGGCATGCACGTGCACTTCGATCGGGCCGGCGACGGGCAGGGCGTGCTCGCGCGTCTTACGCTGGCGCCCGAATATCAAGGCTGGCGGGGAATCGCTCACGGCGGTATCGTGATGGCTTTGCTCGACGAAGCGATGGCGCATGCGGCTGGCTTTGCCGGGCATCGCGGCGTCACCGCGAGCGTCAACGTGCGTTTTCGCAAACCCGTGCCGCTCGAGCAGCCGATCGAAGTGCGTGGCAAGGTAACGTGGCAGCGCCGTCACGTGCTCGGTGTCGAGGCGAGCGTTCTCGACGCCGACGGCAACGTGCTGGCGCGCGCCGAAGGCAGTTTCGTTTCGCGTGGAAGGCTGGAAGCCGCCGACGACCGGCGCAACCCCCTCCTTCAATCATGAGCAATTCACCTTCGATCGATAATCGGCGCGCGCGCCACGAGTATCACATCATCGAATCGGTCGAAGCCGGCCTGGTCTTGACGGGAACCGAGGTCAAAGCCGTTCGCGCCGGCGGCGCGAGCTTGGCCGAGGCGTATGCGCGCTTCCGCAATGGCGAGGCATGGCTACTTGGGATGCACATTCCGCCGTACCGGCAAGGAAGTTTCTCGAACGCCGAGCCGACGCGATCGCGCAAGCTGCTGCTGCATAAAGAAGAGATCTTGCGTTTGCAGAGCCGCGTCGCCGAAAAGGGCTTGACGGTCGTACCCCTGCGCCTCTATTTCACACGAGGCATTGCAAAGGTTCAGCTCGGGCTCGTGCGCGGCAAGAAGCTGTGGGACAAGCGCGCGGCCGTCGCAAAACGCGACGTCGAGCGTGAGATCGCAGCCCACGTGCGCCGCTCGTGAGGGGCGCGCATCCCGAGCGCGAGGTCGAGCGCGCCATCGAACAAAGCGGCGTCTTGCGGAACGGCGAGCACGTTCTCATCGCGTGCAGCGGAGGCCCGGACTCCGTCGCACTCGCGGGAGCCGTGCATGCCGCCGCAAAGCGCCTGAGCCTTGCCGTCCGCGCGGCCTACGTCAATCACGGTTTGCGGGCTTCTGCGTGGCAAGACGAGTGCGTCGCGCTGCAGGTGGCGGCTCAACTCGAGATGCCTCTCGACGTCGTGGGACTCGAATTCCACGCGCGGGGCGAACAACGGCTTCGAACGGCGCGCTACGACGCGTTGATCGACGTGGCGAAGCGACGCGGATGCAGCGTCGTAGCGACCGCGCATCACGCCGAGGATCAGAGTGAAACGGTACTCCTCGCTTTGCTGCGCGGCACCGGCCCGGCCGGGCTACGCGGAATGCGCGGCCGGCGGCGACTTGCCCCGGCCCTCGATCTCGCGCGTCCCTTCCTTGGAATTCCGTCGGAGGCGCTGCGCACGTACTGCCACGCGCGGGCGTTGCCGTACGCGATCGATCCGTCGAACGCGCAGACAAGTCTCCGGCGCAACGCCCTTCGAGAGGCGCTAGCTGCGCTTCGTCCGCTCTTTCCGGGCCTCGATGGCGCCGTGGCGCGCGCGGCCGAGGTCGTCGCCGAAGAGCGCGATGCCTCCCAGCGTGCCGAGCTGCGGCGATCGGTGCGCGAGCAACTCGGGCGCGAGGACGAGCTGCGCGACATCGACTTCCTGCACGTCGAAGCGGCGGTGCGGGCGCTCGAAAGGGGCCGAACCGGGACGTTTCATATGAAGCCTGGGATCGCTCTGAGAATCGAGCGGGGTATCGTTACGGGTATCACCCGCAGTGATGAGGGCGACTAGAGAAACAGACGAGCGCTTGCTAGCTAGCATGGCTGGCGACCGTCTTCGGCAACCGCTCATTATGCTGGACGTGTTAAAAAGGTGGGCCAGGCGAGATCGTGGTCGATAACATTTTCGTGCAACGACAACGTATAGGTCACCGTTTGGACCGTAAGGAACTCTACTGCAATCTTCCATATTTAGCCGAACTTCGAGAAGGTAAAACGGTCTAACACAAAGGTGAGCAAGCATCTCCGGTCCATCGTCCTCATTATTCTGGCGGTCGTTGCCGTCTTCATCATCGTCGAGCGGTTCGTTCAGCCAAGCGAGAGTGAGACTCGGCTCGATTACGGAGCTTTCTATCAAAAACTTGAAGCGGGCCAGGTTCAATCATTCCACGCGACCGGGCTCAACGCGGTCGGCGATCTCTCCAACGGCACGAAGTACTCCGTCGCCGTTCCCAACGTCGACCAAACGTTCGTCGATGAGGTCTACAAGCGGGTAAAGAGCGGAGCAATTAGCTTCGACCAGCAATCGAATACCGGGCTGCTCTCCAGCCTGATGACGCTGGGTCCGCTCGCGATCACGGTACTCTTGCTCTTCTTTATTTTGCGTCAGGCGCAAAGCGGCGGAAGCCAAGCGCTCTCATTCGGCCGCTCTCGCGCGAAGATGCTCTCGGAGAATCGTCCGAAGGTAACGTTCGCCGACGTCGCGGGAGTCGACGAAGCAAAAGAAGAGCTGGCCGAGATCGTCGATTTCTTGAAGTATCCGAAAAAATACCAGTCGCTCGGCGCGCGTATCCCCAAGGGCGTGCTGCTCCTCGGGCCGCCCGGAACCGGCAAGACGCTGCTGGCCCGCGCGATCGCCGGCGAAGCGGGCGTCCCGTTCCTTTCGATCTCGGGTTCGGATTTTGTCGAAATGTTCGTCGGCGTCGGCGCCTCGCGCGTCCGCGATCTCTTCGACCAGGCGAAGAAATCGGCGCCCTGCATCGTTTTCATCGATGAGATCGACGCGGTTGGACGTCAGCGCGGCGCGGGTTTGGGCGGCGGTCACGACGAGCGGGAGCAAACGCTCAACCAGCTGCTCGTCGAGATGGATGGCTTCGATCAAAATACCGGCGTCATCCTCATCGCGGCCACGAATCGTTCCGACGTGCTCGATCCGGCGCTGTTGCGTCCGGGGCGTTTCGATCGCCAAATCGTCGTCGGCCGCGCCGACTTTAGGGGGCGGGAGAAAATACTCGAGGTTCACGCGCGCAACAAGCCCCTTGGGAAGGAAGTTTCTCTCGAAACGCTTGCGAAGCGTACGCCGGGTTTCTCCGGCGCCGATCTCGAGAACTTGCTGAACGAAGCCGCGCTGCTCGCGGCCCGCAAGAACAAAAGCTTCATCGAGATGATCGATTGCGACGAAGCCATCGATCGCGTGATGGTCGGTCCCGAGCGCAAGTCGCTGGTGATGTCGCAAAAAGAGAAAGAAGTCACGGCATTCCACGAGTCAGGTCACGCGATTATCGGCGGAATGCTCGAAAAGGCCGATCCGGTTCATAAGGTCACGATCATTCCGCGCGGGATGGCGATGGGAATTACCTGGTCCTTGCCTGAGGACGATCGGCACAGCCAGACGCGCGAGGAGCTTCTTGCAGCCATCACGATGGCGATGGGTGGCCGGCTTGCCGAAGAAATTAGGTTCGGCGACGTAACGACCGGTGCGAGCAACGATTTTGAAAAGGCCACCGAGCTCGCGCGCCGGATGGTGACGCAATACGGAATGAGCGAGCTGGGCCCGATCCAGTTCGGCCGCGGCGCTCACCAAGTCTTTCTCGGGCGCGACTTCGGGGAGGAGCGGAATTACTCCGAAGAGGTGGCGAGCAAGATCGACGCCGAGGTACGCAAGATCATCGAAGGCTGTTACGACAACGGTAAGCGGCTGCTCGAAGAAAACTGGAAGAAGGTCGAGCGTATGGTCGCGTCATTGTTGGAGTATGAGACTGTCGACGCCGAAGAGGTGCGTGCCATACTCGAAGGACGTCCGTACGATCATGCCAGCGCTGAGGTGACGCCCGCGGCCGACGCGCAGGCCGAGCGTCCCGTCGTCGATGAGCCCAAACGCGTCGAGAAGCCTTCGCGCCTGCCGCCAAAGATATCGCCGGAACCCGCATGAATCTGCGCGGGGCGTTTGCGGTTGCGACGCTCGGGGTCGCGTCGTTCTTGGTTGCTGCGCCCGCGATGGCGGCGATGCCGCAACAGCTCGGCTCGTTACCGCGCGGCGGAACGTACGTGCTCGATCCCGATCCGACGGTTGGATCGGCGGCGATCGGACTCTGGTTTCGCGCACCCGGCGCCGGTTACGATAACGCAACGCCGGGAATCTCGAACTTAGCCGCAACGGCCGCGGCCGTCGCGCCGCTCGCCAGCGGAAAGTCCCTCTATGCGCTCGTGCACACGGTCGGCGGCGAACTCAACCTCGAGGTCTATCCCGACATCGTCGGAATCGGCGCAATCGTCCCGGCTACAGCGGCGCGCCGCGTCGTCGCCGCGATGACGGCAGCGTATTTTGCTCCGGCCGTCGACGAGAGCGCCGTGAAGACTGCGCGAGCGAACGCTGCAGTGCTCGGCGTGCAGCAACGTTATGAATCCGATACCACGCTCCACGACTTGCTCTTTCGGCAGATATTCGCCGGCGGACCGGAGCACTATCCGCCGCTGCCGGCCTCGGTCTCTGCGCTCACGAGCATCACGGCGCCCCAAGTCAGCGCCTTCGCCAAGCGCGCTTTTCGTGCCGAGAACGCGGTACTGACGCTCACGGGAAACATCGACGCTTCGAGCATCACCGCGGTAACCGATGGAAGCACGATGGCCGGAATGGACGCGCCATACGACTCGTCGCTCGCACAGGCGCCGGCATCGGCCACGGCAACCGGAGCAGTAGATGGCGTCGGGCTTGCATGGATCGGTCCGCCAATCGCCGACCAAAAGGCTGCAACGGCCTTGGACTTCATCGCCGATTATCTGTTCCGGGATCAGACCGGCGTCGTTTCGAGGGCCCTCGATCAATCGCAAAGCGACGCTCTCGTCAGCGGTCAGTTCATTACGTTGCACGATCCTGGCATCATGGTCGTAACGATCGGCGGCGATCACGAAAAGCAGGCCGAGCAGCGCGTGCTCGCAGCGCTCGCAACGCTGCAGCAGCCGATGGATCGCCGGAGCTTCGACGCGGCGCGGGAAGCATTTCTCTATCACGTCGCGGCCGATACGCAGACGCCGCAAGAGCGCGCCGACAATTTCGGCTGGTACAGCGTCGAAGGCAGTCTCGATTACGCTCCGGGCATCGTGCACGGTTCCTACGAGCGAACGGCCCGCGAGCTCGATCCGCAATACGTTGCCGAGGTCGTGCGCCGTTATCTCGGCAAGCCCGTCGTCGTCGATCTCATAGCAACCGAACCGCAAAAGGAGTCTCAATGACGCGCGCGTCCTTAGGCATCGCGGCAGCCATCGCGATCCTTCTGGTGCCCGGGAGAGCGCAGGCGGCCGCCGCCATCGTCGTCGCGACGCCGAGCATCGAGAGCGCGGGCGGCGCTACGATCGTTCGCCAGCCCGATAGCGCCGCGTCGCTGGTCGGCGTTGCGTTCGTCGTGCGTGCCGGCCTCGATCGCCAAACGATGAAAGAGAACGGTTTGGCGGCGCTCGTCGCAGAGACGATCGTTCGCACGCCGGTCGCCGTTCCACAGGCTCAGGGGGATACGCCGGCGATTCCACTCGAAGACGCGGTCGCCGCGCGCGGCGGCTCCATTCACTTTACGGTTGACTCCGGCGACGTGCGATTTTACGTGGAGGCACTCGCCGACGACGCGCCTGGCGTGCTCGATCTTTTCCGCAGCGCGATCGGTGCCCCGGACTTTTCGGCCGCCGTCGTCCGTGACGCGCGCGCGGCACTCGTACGCCAAATCGCGCAGAGCCAACAGGTCGCGCTACAAGTCGGTCTCGATATGCTCAATGCGGCATCGTCGACGCAGGCCAATGCCGGCCTGCCGGAACTGGGGACCCCCGCTTCGCTCGCGCAAATTTTCCCCAGCGACGCGCGGGCATTCTATCGCACGTATTACCGAAGCGGCGGCGTAGTGATCAGCGCCGCGGGGCGACTCGACTCGCTGCCGCAGGGATCGCTTGCCGCGCTTGCGACCGCACTTCCAGCCGGAGCGACGAGCCCCGTAACGGTGCGGGTGCCGATGTTGACCGGCGCAAGCCACGAGATCGTCGCGCATCGAGATATTTCCTCGCCCTGGTTGATCGCGCAGTATCCAGCACCGAAAGTCGATAGCAACGATTTCGGACCGATGCTCGTGCTGGCGGCGTTCGTTCGGCGTACGCTCTCAGATATCGCGCAGGTCCCCGGCGTCGTTTCGCCGACCTTCGCATCGCGTTCGGTCGGGGCGGTCTACGCGTACGATCGCGCGCCGGCGAGCTTAGTGCTCTACGTCAACGGCGGGTTGAACGGAAATCCGAGCCGAGCATTCGCGACGGCGCTTTCCGTCGTCAATGTGCTCGCCGCAACGCGACTTCAAGGCTCGATCGAAGAGTTCAAAGCCGAGGCCGCCGGCGATTTCGCAAACGACGCCACCACGCTGGAAACGCGGACCTGGCTCGCGGCCGTCTTCTCGCGCGAGAGCGCGTCGCCGGATTTCATCAACCGCGGCCTCGCGGCAATCTCCGCGACCACCCCCGATGACCTTCAGCGCGTTGCGCGGACCTATTTGGGCAATCCGACGATTGCGCTCGTTCTGCCCCGCGGCACCAATCTGCAGGATTAAGCGGGCCGCAGGCCCGCAATGAAGGTCGCGCTCGTTCACGATTACCTGAACCAGCGCGGCGGCGCCGAGCGTGTTTTCGCGCGTTTCGCCCAGGCGTGGCCGGATGCACCGATCTTTACCGCACTCTACGACGAACGCGTGACCGGCGACCTCATCCCGGCACACCGCGTGCGGGGCTCGTACCTCGCGGGCGTCCCTTTTGCAAACCGCTACTTTCGCGCGCTCGCGCCGCTCTATCCGCGCGCATTCGAATCGTTCGACCTCAGCGCGTTCGATGCAATCGTCAGCTCGACGACTTCCTGGGCCAAAGGCGTGCGCGTCCCAACTCATGCGATCCACGTCTGCTACATCAATACCGTAAGCCGTTTCACTTTTGCCCCTGACGAATACGTTCCGCGGCCGGCGCGGCCATTCGTCCGGCGTTTGATCGCCTGGGATCGCGAAGCAGCAAAGCGGCCAACGCGTTTGGTCGCAAACTCGCGCAACGTCGCCGAGCGCATCCGGACGTACTACGGCTGCGACTCCGACGTGTTGCATTGCCCGGTAGATCTCGATCGCTTCAGCATCGGCGAGGGTACCGGCGATTACTTTATCGTCGCCTCGCGCCTGCTGCCTTATAAGCGCATCGACCTGGCGATTCGCGCCGCATCGATGGCCGGCGTCAAGCTCCTGGTCGCGGGTACCGGCCCCGCGGAGAGAATGCTGCGCAAACGTGCGCGCGGCACGACGACGACCTTGCTCGGCTTCGTCAGCGACGCACGCCTTAACGAGCTGCTCGGCAACGCCCGCGCCGCGATTGTCCCGGGCGAAGAAGATTTCGGGCTCGTTCCTCTCGAGGCATCGGCAGCCGGGCGTCCGACGATCGCGTACCGCGCCGGCGGCGCGCTCGAAACCATCGTCGAAGGCGAAACCGGCACATTCTTCGACGACCCGGCGGCCGAATCGCTCGCAGCCGTGCTGCGCAACTTCGAGGCGTCTCGTTTTGAGTCGCATCGTATGCGCGAGCACGCAGAGCGGTTCTCACCGGCAAACTTCATCGAGCGGCTCCGAGCGATCGTAGATCGCGTCTACCGAGAGAAAAACGAACGGCTCGGCGAACCGTAGGGCCGATGAGACGGCAGCCTCGTCGATGGCCGATTCGAACACGCCCGTCGCTCACATCCTGTTCGCTCCTGCTCGTCCATTTTTTGGGGAGAACGAAGTTTTGAATCAGCCCTCCATGGCTGGCCCCAAAAAACTGGACGGTTCTCATCAGCCATCTACGAGACTGCCGTCTGCCATCGGGAGCTTGCGGGCCGTCTACATCGCCGTCGTGGCCTTTGCGGTCGTCTATATTGCGCTCGATCTCAACAAGCTCTACGCGCTTCGGTACGGTGCCGATCTCGGAACGTATCTGCAGACGCTGGTGAACCTGCAGCACGGCTCTTCGTGGAACTACGGGGAGTGGAAACACCATTTTCAAGTGCACGACTCATGGATTCTCTCGTTGCTCGTTCCGGTAGTCGCGCTCTTTCCGAAAGCACAGACTTTGATCGTCGTGCAGGTGCTTGCCGTCGCAGGCGCGGCGATTCCGCTGGTTCTACTGGCGCGGGAACTCGGCCTCACTGGGAAAGCGGCGAATTTGCTCGGCATCGCCTACCTGCTGTCGCCGGCCGCGCAGGGGCTCAGCTATGACAACTTTTCGGAGAACGCTTTCGTACCGTTGCTCGCCTTCGGGGGTGCGCTCGCCGTTCGGAAGCGGCTCTTCTGGCCGGCGCTGATCGCCGCTCAACTCCTGATGGGTTTGAAGGAAGATCAGATTCTCTTCGTGCTTTGGTTCGCCGCGGCGTGCGCGTTGTGGTGGGATCGTCGCATTGGCCTGGCGCTCGGAGTGCTGGCGGTGACGAACGGTGTGGGATATGTGACGTTCGAGCGCGCGATCGGCGTACGGCCGAACGATCCAGGCTACTCGCTCGAGATTTTTAGCCCGGCAAGCAAACTCAGCATGATTCTTCTGCTGCTTGCGCCGTTTGCGTTTGCACCGCTCGCGCTCGGAAGATGGTTGCTCCTGGGCGCACCGCTGTTAGCCGAGATCGTTTTTATGCGGCCGTGGAACTACGAACCGAGCCGCGTAGGGTCGCACTACGTCGCGCCGCTTTTTGCGGCGACGGCCATCGCGGCCGCGTTCGGGTTGACACGCTATCCGCGCTTTGCGCGCGCGATGGTGCCTTGCGCGCTCGCCGTCATGCTGCTCTTCAACGATACCGTGCTGCGACCGGGGCGCTGGCCGTACGTCGTCGATTGGCAAGCGTACGCGCGCGCCGTTGCGATTCGCGAGAGCAAACACGTGGTGTTGCTTCACCGTCGCGACGAAGGGGCGTGGGCGATCGCGGCCGCCAACCCGAACGTGCGGCTCGACCCGCATCCGGACCCACGTTTCCCGCGATGCCCCGCATATGGCACGAATATGCTGGCGTTTTTTGCAAGCCTCAGGGGGCGCATGCCGCCTCACCTGTGTGGCGGCGTGCCGGCGTCACGTTGACCGATCTGACTCGGCTGTCCTTACCGGCAATCCGCGAAGATCGGGGCCGATTCGCTGCGCTGCGCCACTCGCGCGTTCTGATCTATTGGCCGCACGGCTTCGGCGATTGGGTTCATTTCGGCACCGTCCTCCCGCTGCTCGAACCGAGCAACACCTATGCGATCACGCGGTTCGGCGACGACTACGTGAGTTTGATGGAAGGAAATGCGCAGGTCGAACCGCTCCCGAGCGGCGTGCGATCCCCCGACGATGGGGCCTCGCACGGTCTGCGCCATCTCGGGCTGAGCTTGCACCAATGCGTCGGACGGGATGCGAACATCGCGCTTCCCCATCCGCTCAACGATGCGGTGATGCGTTTCGCTCCTGACGTCTTGCTGTGGACCGATTATCCGGAGACCGAAGGCCGCACGGCATATCCGTTTCACACGAAAGCTCGCAATCTCATACGATTGCTCGTGCGGCCCGAGCGGATCGCGACCTTCGATCTCGCCGCGCCGCTGCCAAATGCAATAGAGTTCCTCGCGCCGTCCCAAACGCAACGGCGCCTCGACGAACGGCTGGGTCAATTCGCGCAGCCGGCCGGGCGCCTCGGCGTGATCTCGCGAAGCGGCATAACGGCGGCTCGAAAAAATTGGGGCGACGGCTCGGAAGCCCGCGCGTTGGTTACCGCTTTGCGCCGGGAGTCAAGCGATTGGCGCTTCATATCGATGGATGAGGAAGAACTTGGCGAGGGTGTCGCCGGATTCCGCGCGCTCTTCGGCGACCTCAACGAGCCCTTTGCGCGACTCTATAAGGCGCTCGCAAAACGCGTCGATCTCTTCGTCGGTATTCCGGCGGGGCCGTTACACTTCACCATGGCTCGCGGGGGCATTCCCACCATCGGTCTATGGATCGCGCACCACCCGGACTGGTACGACGAACCCAATGCGGACGCAATCCATCTCGTCGGACGGTACGTGCGAGAGCGAGCGTTCGAGCGACGTCCCGCCACGACGACCAAGCCGCCGTCACTCCGGCACCGATTGGTCTATCTGGAGACGCCCGGAATCGGCGCCGGCGACGCTATCGAGGCCGCCCGGCTCCTTATGTAAGTTGCGGTGCGACTAAGAGCGCGACGATAGAGAACGCGTTGAACAATGCGTGCGAGATCATTGGGGCGAAGGCGTTCGTGGTCCGGTAATAGACGGCGCAGAGAACCGCGCCGCCCAACGCGAGCGGTAGCGCCGCGTAGAGATCGCCGTGCGCGATGCCAAACAAAATGCCGCTCAGGACGGCGCCGCCCCAGAAGCCGCCATAACGCAGCCCGAGATTGAAGAAGAAGATTCGAAAGAACGTTTCTTCGGCAAAGGGAGCAAAGACGATCGCAAAGGCTGCGAAGAGTGCGAGGGTCGCGCGATCGTGAAACTCTTTGAATATCTGTACGATATCCTGCTGGTGCTGGCTGTGTGCGAGATAATCGATCAGGTACGCGCCTCCGTCTGCGACGACCGCCATGACGACCGCGCCGGCAAGGGCCGTTCCGATGGCCGCCATCGTGAGCGGGCGAAAGCCAAGCTCGCGCAGGCTGAACTTCGACAGGGCGGGCAGCGCCGCGAGCACGATCGCAACCAGAACGCCTTCGAGCACAAACTGCAATGCGATCAAGGCATCGAACTCCATCGCATTAAGCTGCGGTACCCCGTTCGTTTTCAAACCGGCGACGAACGCGGCAATAAACAGCGCCGCGATGAAGCCGGCGAGCAGCCACGTCCAAATGCTTGTAAAACTATTCTTCGGCCAGCGCGTCGGCCAAGCGGGCGAAATCGCCGAGGTCGAGTCGTTCACCACGAAGCTCCGGAGAGAGGTTGCTCGAGTTAAGCGCCCGCACGATCTTCGCGCGATCGAGATCGAGTGCGAGCGCGAGACTGTTGGCGAGCGTCTTGCGCCGGTACGCGAACGCGCCCCGCACGACCTTCCAGAACGTCGCCGGATCGCTCGGCGCGACTGCCGGCTCGGTTCGCCGCACGAGTCGAATGACGCTCGAGCGCACTTTCGGCTGCGGGAAAAACGATCCGGGAGCGAGTGTAAATGCCGGCTGCACGTACATTGCGTACTGTACCGCGACGGAGAGACTGCCGTAAGCCGGTGTGTTCGGCGCGGCAACGAACCGCTCGGCGACGTCTTTCTGAACCATGACCGTCAGCGAATCGGGGCCCTCCTGCATTTCGATCAAGCGCAGCGTTACGGCCGTAGCAATATTGTACGGCAGATTTCCGGCGACGTGCCAGCGACGTCCGGCGGACCAGAGACCATAATCGAACGTGAGCGCATCGGCTTGAACGATTTTCGCTCCCGCCAGATCGTCGCGAGAACGAAGCAGCGCCACAAGCTCGGGGTCGATCTCCAGCGCAGTGAGCTCGGCACCCTGGTCGAGAAGCGCCAGCGTGAGCGCACCCGTGCCCGCACCGATTTCGAGCGTACGCGAGTTCTGCGGCACCTCGGCGAGGCTGAGTCGCGCGATCTTCAGGGCGGCCGCTCCGTTTTGGAGGAAGTTCTGCCCGTACCGCTTCTTTGGAGTTATTCCGGCTTTCGCGAGCAGCTGGCGGGGAGTCGGCACCCCGCTATTCTACCGCTACTTGAGCTGGTAAACTTCGATCGGGCGCCGGCCGAAAAGCATCGCGTCGCGCTGCGAGTCGAAACCGAGATCGATGCGGCGACCGACGATGGCGCCGCCGGTGTCGCCGGCGACTGCAAAACCGTAGCCGGGTATGTAAAGCCGCGTTCCAAGTGGGATTACGCGAGGATCGACGGCAACGATTCCGTATCCCGCGCGCCGTCCGATCGCCGTCATCCCGCCGCAGCCGACGCATTCCGCCGTATAGGCAGTGGCCACCATCTCGATCGCGCTGCGCGCGATATACGCCATTCGCGCAATGCCGTGCGTTTCAAACTCCGAAAGGGGCGTCGCGCCGACGCTTTCGGCAACGACGCGCGGCTTTGCCGCGCGAACGACTCTCGACGAAAGGACCGAACGGTGAACCGGGCCTCCGTCGCGCTGGGCATATCGTACTCGAACTTCGAGGGTACCGGGCCTGCCGGCAGCGATCACTTTCGATTTCCCCGGGACCAGGCCGATGATAAGGCGGTGAATCGTTTGGGGTGCGATTGTGCGATGTTCGACCCGCTCCCACGTCAAGAGGCCATCGCGGTGCCACGTAACGTGCATGACCGTTGCCGGCGCTGGGGTCGCGAACGCGGGATTGACGGGGAGGGTGGCAACGAGAAAAGCGACCCAGAAGAGACGTCCTTTCAACCCGATATTCCTTTCTTCTCTCGGCTCGCGTCACGGTCTCGGTCTACACCACACAGAAAGCGGACGATGAACGACGAGTCGCGCGTTTGGGGAAGCGGCGGGAGGCACCGCGGGGCGATTGGATTCTAACGGAGACGCCCAAAATTCCGACGCCTGCCTGCTCTACGTTTCGGCGGGCTGGCCTGACCCGGGCACTATAGCACATCCGTCAGGGCGTGGGAATATGCTGAAAGTCACAGCGCAGCAGGAGCCACCTTCTGCGGGCGCTCTCTCTCGTTGAAGCGAAGTGAACCGAAGAATGGAATCATTGCGCATCGGATTTTTCACCGAAATTTACCTGCCGGTGATCAACGGTGTCGTGGCTTCAGTTGAGGCACTTGCCGAGGGGTTGCGTGGCCGCGGTCACCAGGTCTACTGCTTTGCGCCGCGGATGCCGGGCTACGCCGAGGCCGACGGGCCGGTCTTTCGCATGCCGTCGCTGCCACTGCCGACGCGCACGCCGTACCGTTTGACGCTGCCGCTCGTCAGTAGGCGAAATCTCAACGGCGTGATCAAGCGGCTATCGCTGGTTCACGTGCATTCGCCGTTCGTTACCGGCTGGATGGGTATGCGATATGCGCGTCGCTACGGAATGCCCCTCGTGTACACGTATCACACGCAACTCGAGGCCTATGCGCACTACATACCCTTCGAACCGAATGCGACTCGCTTTGCCGCGTCCCAGCTGACGCGGGCCTTTGCAAATCACGCCGACACGGTGGTGGTGCCGACCCCGGCGATGGCGGCGCGCCTGCGCGAGCTCGGCGTCACCGCGAGAATAGAAATCGTGCCGAGCGGGATCGACGTAGCACGCTTCGGAGCGGGCCGCCGCGACGAAGGACTGCGCCTTCGGATGGGCGTCCGGCCCGTCGATCGGCTTCTCTTGTGCGTCGGCCGGCTGGGTAGGGAAAAAAACCTTGAGGTGCTCATCGGCGCGCTCGCACTTGCGAAGGACGAATCGCTCAAGCTCGTCGTCGCCGGAGACGGACCGCACCGACACGAACTGGAGCGGCTAGCTCGCGAATCGGGCGTGAGCGGTGCCACACGTTTTCTCGGCGTGGTCCCTCGCGACCAGTTGCCGGATCTCTACGCCAGTGCCGACCTCTTTCTCATGCCGAGCACCACCGAGACCCAAGGGCTCGTTCTGGCAGAGGCCCTCGCAGCCGGGGCCTTCGTGATCGCCGCGGACGCCCCCCAAAACCGCGACGTGCTCGGCAACGCCGGTTATATCGTTTCTCCAACGGCCCAGGGTTTTGCGCAGGCCTTTCGCACGATCCCGTTCGGGAGCCGTCCGGATGCCGCAAAAGCTCGGGGTGTTGCGTCGCTCTTCTCGATCGAGCGTCAGGTCGATTGCATGCAGGCGCTTTACGCGAGCCTCGTTCAGCCGGCTCGCATTGCTTGATCCGAACATATGTTCGGGGTATACTAGGGGCAGGGGTCCCATGAAATGCCAAACATGCCAAGCTCTGATCTCGCGGTTGAGGCGGTCGTCGGCTACGCGGCCGACGCGCGCGGAAACGGCGTACTCTACGCGCGCCTGAGCAGCCGGCGGGCGGAACGGCTGGTCCGAGTCGGCTTTCACGTCACGACCCGCGTGCCGTTCTCCGATCGAGCGATTGGCTATGCGGCACTCGCCGCACTCTCCCGAGTGTTGTGCAAGCGAGGCTTTAGAGAAGTCAGCTTGGTGCTTGGCGATGGCGCTTTCGTCGACGAAGTCGCGACTGGGCGAGGAGTCGATGAAACGATGGCTATCCCCTACGTTCGTCTCCGATGCTTGCTCAATACGTTTGCGAAATTCGGCGTGCAAGCGGGCACGACCGACGACCTGACCCAACGGGCGCGAGCGGAAGCTGCGCTGAACGTTGCGGCATGACGCTTAGCCGGCTAGGGCCGGCGAATCTACCGATTGAGACCCAAGCGCTGGCGCGAGCATTGCTGGGATGCATTCTCGTGCGCGTCAGCGATGAAGGAATGACCGCCGGGCGAGTAATCGAAACGGAAGCGTATCTTCCGGGGGACCCGGCATGTCATGCTTACCGCGGTAAGAGTAAGCGCAACGCAACGCTTTTTGGCCCCCCGCACCGCGCCTACGTCTATCAAATTTACGGGACCTCATACTGCTTTAATTTGTCGAGCGAACGCGACGGTGAAGGAGCCGGCGTTCTCGTCCGCGCCCTCGAGCCCATCGAAGGTGTCGCGCTGATGCGTAAACGGCGCGAGACCGAGCTCACTCGCGATCTTTGTCGCGGTCCGGGACGCCTCTGCCGTGCGCTTGCCATCGATCGCTCGTTCGATGGCGTCGACGTCTTCACGCATCCATCCCTTTGGTTAGCCGACGCCGGCGCGCTCTCCATGCGAGTGCGCCGCAGTCCCCGCATCGGAGTGAGCCGAGCGACGGAGCGGCGGCTGCGCTTCTACGCCGCGGGAAGTCCCTACGTGAGCGGAGCTCGTTTGAGCCCCGCTTGAACGCTTGATGCAGCTGTGATATAGTGTGGGCGTCGCGTTGCGGTCCTTTGGTGACGGCAGCGACACATTTTGACACCCCCACGTTCACGCCACCGATCTGATTGCGACGGCAGCCCCGCCTCGCCCGCGATCGTCAAAGCTTGGCGCGAACGGTTCTAGAGAGAGATAACTCTTCTGCAAACGGAACATCGTCCCAACATCGAGCACCGCCCCAATAACGATATGCGTCCCCAACAAGGGGGCGGAGGACGGCGTCGGCGATCGCGTCGCCGGCATAACTTTCCGCAACATCCTGCGGTTTATCACGATCAGGTTCCTCAGGTCGAAGTGCCGCCGATCCAGACCGCGGCTCAGCTTGCCGAGAAGACCAAGACCGAGCTCATGGAGATAGCAAACGAGCTCGAAGTCGAGATCCCTACCCCCGCCAAATTAAAGAAGGACGAGATCGTCGCGTTGCTCGTGCAGGCGCAAATCGCGCGTTCCGGCATCGAGGTAGCGAGCGGCATTCTCGACGTGCTTCCAGAGGGTTACGGCTTCTTGCGTCGCGCCGGGTACTACATCGGCAACGACGACATCTACGTCAGCCAATCGCAGATTCGCCGTTTCGAGCTACGGCGCGGCGACATGGTGGAGGGTCAAGCCCGCCGTCCGAAGGAGAGCGAAAAGTACTACGGGCTGATCCGCGTCGACAAGGTCAACGATCTCGATCCGGAGGCCATCAAAGGGAGGCGGAACTTCGAAAAAGGCACGCCGATCTATCCGCAAGAGCGTTTTAAGCTCGAAGTGCGCTCGACGCAGCTCTCCACGCGCGTCATCGATCTGTTCTCGCCGATCGGAAAAGGCCAGCGCGCACTGATCGTTTCGCCGCCGAAAGCCGGCAAAACGACCCTCCTGAAGAACATCGCCAACTCGATCTCCATCAACCATCCCGACGCGCACATCATCGCGCTCCTGGTTGACGAACGTCCCGAAGAAGTCACCGACATGCAGCGCACGATCGACGGCGAAGTCGTCGCGTCGACGTTCGACGAGCATCCCGAAAACCACACCACCGTTGCCGAGCTCGCCATGGAGCGCGCGAAGCGGCTCGTGGAACTCGGTAAGGATGTCGTAATCCTGCTCGACTCGATCACGCGCCTCGCGCGGGCTTACAATCAGGTCGTCGCGAGCTCGGGACGCACGCTATCAGGCGGTCTCGATACGGCATCGCTCCACAAGCCCAAGCGCTTCTTTGGTGCCGCGCGAAAGATCGAAGAGGGCGGTTCGTTGACGATCATCGCTACGGCGTTGATCGAAACCGGATCGAAGATGGATGACGTTATCTTTGAAGAGTTCAAAGGCACGGGCAACATGGAGATCGATCTCACCCGCAAGCTCGCCGAATCGCGAGTGTTTCCGGCGATCGACATCAAGCGCTCGGGAACGCGTCACGAAGAGCTGCTCCTCGCGCCCGACGAGATGCGCAAGCTTTGGATGCTGCGCCGCGCGACGGCCGTGCTCAATACCGGCGACATCACTGAGATCATCCTCGATAAAATGGCGCAGACCCGCACGAACGAAGAGTTCTTGCAAACCGTCACTAAGGAAGCGCTCTCGATGAACCGCGGCTACGAAGATGGTGGGAACGGGAAGTACTAACGGCACGCGCGCGTTACGTGCTGCTTCGGGGCCGCTCGTCGCCCGCATCCTGCGGGCTCCTGCTCATCCGCGCTCGCGCCACCTGCTGAGGAGAATTATGGCATCCTGCCAATGGCGCTCGCGTCAGAAGCCCCTCAACAGCACGTAGCGCGCTCTGCCTCGCGTCTTTCCGTGTGAAAATGGCGGCATGGTGGTATGCGCCTTAATAGATATTTGGCGCAGGCCGGGGTGGCGTCGCGGCGCGGCGCCGACGAGCTGATTGCGAGCGGAGCGGTTCGCGTCAATGGCCGAATCGTTCGGGAACTGGGAACCCTCGTTGATCCCGGAGATCTCGTCGACGTCGAGGGCGCGGTAGTAAGACTGCCGGACGAGCCGACGTATTTGCTGCTCAATAAGCCCGTTGGCGTCGTGACGACGATGCGCGACCCGCAAGGCCGCCCCACCGTCGCCGACTTGCTTCCCGGCGGCTCTCGCGTCGTTCCGGTCGGGCGCCTCGACTACGAGACCAGCGGCGTGCTCTTGTTAACCGACGATGGCGAACTCGCCCACCGCTTGCTTCATCCACGTTTCGGGGTGGAGAAGACCTACCGCGCGGCGATCGCCGGGCGACTCTCCCCCGACGACGTCCGTCGACTGACGCGCGGGATTTTGCTCGACGAATTTCGCACTGCGAACGCGAAGGTGCGAGTCGTAGCGGTTCGCCGCGATCGTAGCATCGTCGACGTGACCATTCATGAAGGGCGCAACCGGCAAGTTCGCCGGATGTTCGAAACGTTAGGCCATCCGGTCCTCGCCCTGGCCCGAACCCGCTTCGGGCCGCTCTATCTCGGGCATTTGCGTGCCGGACGGGCCCGGCCGCTCACCGGGAGGGAGCGCGCGGCGCTCGAGCGGCATCGCAGGCCGCCGGACGAATCGCCTCGTACCAAGCCGAACACATGATTGGAGCCCGAGGTACACCATGAAGTCTCACTTTCGAATCGTCGCACCGGCCGTCGCCGCGCTGGTCGCACTGGTCGAACTTCCGGCGCTCGCGCAGTACGCCAACGAGTTCGTGCCCGCAAAGCTGATCAAACAAGGGCTGACGACTCACTCGATTGCCGGTAGCGGTACCGTCGTAGTGCAAGTTCAGGTCAATGCGGACGGCTCGCATAAAGCCATCAAGGTCATCCGCTCGAGCAAGCCAGATGACAACGCTGCGGCGATGGACATTGCCCAGAACTCGACGTATCGCCCGGCTCGCCGCGGGACGACGCCGATCACGTCGTTTTACGACTTCACGTTGAAATTCAATGGCAAATCGGTCGTCAGCAACCCGAGCGAAACCAGCGGTCTTCCTGCCGGCAAGCTCAGTCCGGCGGCAAGTCAGGTCGCGGCGCTGATTCGTCAGGGTCAATACCAGCAAGCCAAATCAAAGGCCGAAACGGAGCTCCTCTCCACGCCGGGCGACGACTCGCTGCGCGAGATGCTCGGGATTGCGGCGTTCGATGCGGGTGACTTCACGACCGCGGCATCTGCTTTCGACAAGGTTGCGACAATCGGATCGCAATTTCGGCCGATTGCCGCCCGCAGCTTCGCCGCGGCGGCCGTGAAGGTAGCGCAGAACGATCCAGCGCAGGCGCTTGGGTACGCGCAGAAGGCGGTCGCTCTCGATCCCGGTCCAAACTCGCGATTTGCGCTGGGCGTCGCTCAAGTCGCCAGCGGCGACAGTGCGGCCGCGATCGCGTCGCTGAAAGCCGCGCACGATGCCGCGATGTCGGACCCGAAGATTCCGGTCGCCTCGAAGGTGAACATCGATTCGGAGCTCTTGCAGGCCTATCTCGCAAACCACGATACGGCCGATGCGCAGGCGGTGGCCACGCAAATCAAGCAACTCGATCCCAGCAGCACGGCCGGCGCTCAAGCGATGGCAGCTAGCCTAATCAAGGCCGGTAACGCGGCAGTCGAAGCCAAGGATACCGCAACCGCGCTCGCAGACTTCGATCAAGCAGCCGCTCAAGGCGATCCGAGCGTTGCTGTCACAGCGAATACGCTCGCCGCGTTTGCTATAGCGCGCAGTGCGAAGCCGGATTACAAGCGGATGGAAGCTTATGCAGAGAAGGCCCTGGCGACTAAGCCTGACGACGCGGCGGCTAATTTCGCCGAGGGAATTGCGTTGACGGCGCAATGGGCGTCGAGTCACGACGACGCCACGAAGAAAAAGGCCGCAGACGCGCTCGACAAGGCCGAGCAGCAAGCAAAGGCCGAGGGTAACGAAGCGCTTGCGCTGCAGATCGAATCGTTCGTCAAAAAGAATCTCAATGCAGGTGGGGCTGCCCCATCGGGAGGCGGCAGCTAACGTAACCAGGACTTTAGAGCGGGGTAGGCCAAAAGCTCGCCCTCACGGGGCGGGAGGTCGCCCAACTTCATCTAGTGGAGGGTCGTAGAACACTGTGTTTTCTGGATTTTTGGGTCTCATGCAGCAGGGCGGCTGGGATATGTGGCTGCTTTTGCTCATTTCGATCGTCGGTCTTGCCGTCGTCATCGAGCGTCTCGTCTTTTTCCAGACGCAGCACGGCGACACCAAAGGTCTGCTACGTCAGATCGGAGCGAAGGTTTCGGCCGACGATCTCGACGGCGCGATCGAGATCTGCAAGAAGAACCGCGGGATGCTCCCGCGGATCCTCGAGTTCGGGCTTCGCCGCGGCGAGAAGAATCGTGCCGACATTACCGACGCTCTCTCGATTGCCCTGATGGAGCACCTCAACTCGCTCGAGCGCAATTTGGCGATCATCGGCACCATCGCCGTGATCGCGCCCTTCGTCGGCCTCTTCGGGACGGTGCTGGGTATCATCCGCGCCTTCCAAGACATCGCGTTGAAGGGCAACTCGACGCCGGCCGTCGTCGCGGCGGGCGTTTCGGAAGCGCTGATCACCACGGCGACCGGTCTGATCATCGCCGTCATCGCAGTGGTTTTCTTTAACTTCTTCAAATCGCGCATCAAGAACTACAACCAGGAAATGATCGTTGCCGCGAACCAGCTGGCCGAAATGCTGCACTTCCACAACACCGGCTCGCCGATTCCAACGGAGCTCTATCAGCCGTCGAAGGGCTCGGCTAAGTAAGCTCGTAAGGGGTAATCGTGAGTCTGCTATCGTCGCAGCAAGATCAAGAGGTGATGGCGGAAATCAACATCACGCCGTTCACGGACGTGCTGCTGGTTCTGCTCATCATCTTCATGATTCTCGCCGCCTTGGTCGCGCCGCCCGGGTTTGAAAAAGAACTGCCGAACAAGAGCAACAATCCGGCGACTCAGAACAAGAATAAGAACGACATCGAAGTGGACGTCAACAACAAAGGCGTGATCTTCGTCGATGGCGTTAAGACCGATACGACGGGAGTCTATCGCGTGATGTACGACGCGTCGAAGAAGAAGCCGCGCCATCACGTGGCGATCGTCGCCGACGCGAAGGCCCCCTACGGCGTCATTATTCGAATTCTCGACGCTGCAAAGAATGCCGGCCTCGAAGACGTCGGCTTCGTGACGTCGTAACGGGAGGGTAAGAGGCGTGGCCGTTTCCACAGGACAGGGCGAAGATGAGGTAATGTCGACGATCAACATCACGCCGTTCACGGACGTGTTGTTGGTCCTCCTCATCATCTTCATCATCTTGGCGTCGGTCACCAAAGAGCCGAGACTTCCCGACGCTTACAATAAGGAGAAGGTTCAGCCGTCCCAGATCGTGGTCATCATCGACGAACACGACCACGTCCAGATCGGGTCGAACCAGGTCGGGGTCCTGGATATGAAGGGGGCGTTCGCTCAGCTCCAGGACGCTACCGACCATCGCTTCAAGAGCGTCATCATCAAAGCGGATCCGAAAGCGAGCTACGGCCTCATACTCCAGGTCATGGACGCTGCCAAGTCGGTAGATTTGACCGACTTCGGCCTGGCGAACCACGTTCAGGGCGCCCCGGGCGGAATGTCGCAGTAGCGTGACCCGGTAACCATGGCAAAACGCGGCGGTTACATCACCACCGGCGAACGGGTTCGCAGCTATATCGGCTGGGCATTCGTCATCTCGATCGTCGTGCACTTAGCGATCGGTACGGTCCTCCCCAACTTCGCGAAGCACAACGAGCAGCAGGGTCCCGAGCAAGTCACCGTATCGAAGAAGAAGATCATCGTCCACACGCCGCCGCCGCCGACTCCGACGCCGCCTCCCACTCCGACGCCGCCACCGAACTCGACCCCGCCGCCGCAAAAGCAGCAAGTGCAACAGCCCAGGCTCAAGGTGAATCTCACGCATACAACGAGCAGCTCGAAGAGTGGAACAGTCGAGGCAACGGTCGCGCAGCCTAAAAACGGTAACGAGTCAGGCATGCCGCAAGGACAGGGAACGGGGACTCCGGCTCCGGCCGCCTCCGTAGGAACGCCGAAGCCGCAATGCGCGAATCCGAACGTTGAAGCAACGGTCACGAACCCCGTCCAGCCGGATTATCCGGAATCGGCGCGCGATCTCGGCCTCGGTGCGGTGACGGTGGAAGTGGAAGTCACGGTAGGACCGAGCGGTAATCTCGTCAGCGCGAAAGTCTACAAGAGCTCGAGCAACATGGCAGTCGATCAGGCCGCACTGCGCGCGGCTCGGCAATCCACGTACTCGCCAAAACTCATAGACTGCTCGCCGACGACGGGCGATTATCTTTTCCGCGCGGACTTCCAGCCCGACTAGGGCGCCTCGCCTACTTGTCGTCGATGAGCGATGAAACGCGTCCCGCGTTTACTGGTCGTCGCGTTCGCGCTCTCGCTGCTGGTGCACTTGATCGTAGCGCTTCTCGCGCATCCGCCGTCGCCGACCCCCGAAAATCAGGCTGAAGTCGTTTCGATCGAGCATCGTCCCGCAACGATCGCGGTGATGAAGATGCGTACCCCGCCGCCTCCTCCCAGGGCGACGCCGGCACCGCGAACGGCAAACTCCGCTTCACCTGCGCGTAAAGGGCCCGGAGTTGCCGGAACCACGGGCGGCAGTTCCGTCGTTCCGACGCCGGTCGCAGCGCCACCGACCTCGAAGCCCGTTGCTACGTCAAACGCCGGATGCGCGCAGGCGAACATCGCAGCGGCGGTCGTGGCGACGCCCTCGCCACCGGATATTGCGCCCGATACACGGGCATCCGGCACGAGTGGCACTGCGCTCGTGAACGTGCAGCTCGATTCGGGCGGTCAGATCACCGACACCCGCATCGCGCAGAGCACCGGAAATGCATCGCTCGATCTGGTCGCGGTCACGATGGCTCGCGACGCTCGCTATGCGCCAGCCCTTCGCGATTGCAAACCGGTCGCTAGCGCGTATACCTTTAGCGTCAAGTTCGTCGCCTGGTGATCTGCAGGCCGCGAGGAGCCTGCAGGCTAACGCTGCGCCGTGACCTTCTCGCAAGCGCTCGTGCTCGCTCTCTTGCAGGGCGTCAGCGAACTCTTCCCGATATCGAGCCTCGGGCACATCATACTCGTTCCGGCCTTGCTCCACTGGCAGAATGTCAATCGATCGAGCGCGTCATTTCTTGCGTTCGTCGTGGTGTTGCATCTCGGGACGGCGCTGGCGTTGATCGTTTTCTATCGCGCGGAATGGTACGCGATCGTGCGTGCGCTTGTGGCAAGCATCGTGCGCGGGCGCTTGAGCCAGGATCGCGACGAACGGATCGGATGGCGCCTCGTCGTCGGAACGATACCGGTTGGAATCCTCGGGGTCATCTTCGAGGCGCCGGTGCGCCGCCTTTTTGGGTCGCCTGGGCCGGCCGCGTTCTTCTTGCTCGTCAACGGCCTGGTGATGTTTGCCGGAGAAGCGCTGCGCCGGCGTCAGCACGAAGCGACTGGAACGTACAAACCGATCGAGGATCTGAGTTATCCCGCGACCCTGCTGATCGGTGTGGCCCAGTCTTTTGCATTGCTTCCCGGAATCTCCCGATCGGGCATCTCCATGGTCGCCGGTTTGCTCTGCGATCTCGACCACGAGCATGCCGCTCGGTATTCGTTTCTGCTCGCGACGCCGGTGATACTTGCGGCGGCCCTACTCGAAATGCCGAAACTCTTCGTACCGGAGGCTCACGTCGCGTTGCTCGAAGCGCTGTGCGGCGGAGTTACGGCGGGCCTCGCCGCATATTTTTCGGTTGCCTTCTTGACCCGGTATTTTCGGTCGAACGATTTGCGCCCGTTCGGGTGGTACTGCGTCGTCGTCGGAGCGATCTGTTTCTTTCTCGCACGAAAGGGGATTATTACGTGAGAGTCATCGCTCTTGTGTTGGCCGTACTTTTCTTCGTCCTCGGCATACTCTACGGGATGGGGAAGATCAATCTTTTCACGCAGTCGGGTGGCGGGCACGTGCATCACGTCACGCATCTGGTCGTCCTTTGGGCACTCGCGTTGCTCTGCCTGATTTGGGCGCGATTCCAGAGCTCGCCGCGGTGAGGCCATCGCACATTGCGCGCGACGGCAGTATTGCGATGGTCGACGTTTCCCGCAAGAACGTCTCGTCCCGGTACGCTCGCGCCGAAGCCCTCGTTCGAATGAGCGCGGCGGCGCAGGCCGCCCTCCGGGCCGCGACGCTTCCAAAAGGCGATGCGCTAGTGGCCGCGCAAGTCGCCGGCATCCTAGCGGCAAAACAAACCGCTATGCTGATTCCGCTGGCACATCCGTTGCCGTTGAGCAGCGTCGACGTGCGCTTCGCTTGGCTTCATGACGGCGCATTGCGGGTCGAGGCCGAGGCACGTACGACGGCGCGGACCGGGGTCGAAATGGAAGCGATGGTTGCCGTCTCCATCGCAGCCTTGACGATCTACGATATGTCGAAGGCGCTCGACAAAGGAATCACGATTGAAGCCGTGCGCCTTCTTCGCAAGAGCGGCGGCAAGAGCGGCACGTACGTTCGGGCGGCTCGGGGTAATAAAGGAGAGCGGTGAGCTTCAAGGTTGCGCTGATCGTGCTCTCAGACCGTGCCGCTTCCGGCGAGCGTGCCGATGAATGCATTCCGACGATGAAAGAACGGCTCGGCTCCGTCTATTCGATAGTCCGCGAAAGCATTCTCGGCGACGATGCCGCCGCGTTGCAGGCCGAGATCATCGATCTTGCCGATACGCGTGCGGCCGATCTCGTGCTCACCAGCGGAGGGACGGGGCTTTCGCCGCGCGATCGCACGCCCCAAGCGACGGCGGCCGTTATCGATTACGAGGTTCCGGGAATCGCCGAGGCGATTCGCAGCGCCTCCATCAGGATGACGAAAACCGCGATGCTCTCTCGAGCGCTGGCCGGCGTTCGCGATCGAACGCTGATCATCAACCTTCCGGGAAGTCCACGAGCGGTGGCGGAGACGCTCGATGTCGTGCTCCCGGTCCTGCCGCACGCACTGGAACTACTCGCCGACCGCGTCGTCGACGGATGAACGAGATACTCAGCTACCAAGCGGCCGAAACCTATCTGCTCGGTACGATCGACGAAATCGTATCGCGGCGAACGTCGTACAAGCTCGACCGGATGCGCGCTTTCCTCCACGAGCTGGGCGATCCGCACCGATCTTATCCCACGATTCACATTGGCGGAACGAGCGGCAAAGGATCGACGTCGACGATGATTGCGAGCGCGCTGCAGGCTGCGGGTCATCGGACCGGACTGCATACCAAACCGCACCTGCACTCGATGACCGAGCGCGCGCGCATCGACGGCCACTCGATATCACGTGAGCGTTTCGCCTCGGTGCTCGACGCCATGATGCCGGCAATCGAGCGCACGGCCTCGCAGCACGGGCGGCCGACGTTTTATGAGACGCTGCTGGCACTCGCTTTCGCGTACTTTGCGCAGGAGCGCGTGGACGTTGCCGTGATCGAAGTGGGCCTGGGCGGCCGCCTAGACGGAACGAACGTCATACACCCGCTCGTCGCCGCGATTACCTCGGTGAGTTACGATCACACCGACGTGCTCGGCAGCTCGATCGAAGAAATCGCCGTCGAGAAAGCCGGTATCGCAAAACGCGGCGTTCCGCTGGTGCTCGCCGACGTGCCGCCTGCGGCTCGAGCGGTGATCGAGCGATATGCTGCGGAGGTAGGTGCGCCAATCGTCCACGTTGCCGACGTCGTGCGCGTCGAGCTCGAAGAAGGCGCAGGGAGTCGCGGTCAGACGCTCGCGGTGAAATCCGGCCGGGGATCGTATCGCCTTCTGTTACCGGTGCTCGGGATTTTTCAGCGAACGAATGCTGCAACCGCCATCGCGGTGCTGGAGCAGCTCGCTGAAGAGCTGCGGCCAAGCTGCGAGGAGCTCGCGCGCGGTTTTGCCGCGGTGGTAATACCCGGTCGTATGGAGCTGGTCTCGCGCAATCCAACGGTCGTCTTCGACATCGCCCACAACGCCGAGAAAGCCGAGTCGCTCGTGGCTTCGCTGCGCGAGCATTTTGAAGGTCGCCGAATGCACTACGTCGTCGCAATCGGCGAAACGAAGGACGCTCGCCGGATCGTCGAGATACTCGCGGCGTTGCCGTCGACGTTTAACTTCACGTCGTTTGCGGTCTCGGGTCGTCGAGCGATCCCGCCGGCGCGGCTAGCAACGATCGCCGAATCGCTGGGTACGTGGGGACGCGCGATCGGCGATCCGATCGAGGCACTGACGGTAGCGCGCCGCAACGCCGAGTTCGAGGACGTCGTTGTCGTCACCGGCTCGACGTTTCTCGTCGCGGGATTGCGCGAATGGTACGCGCCGACGACGGTTTGAAAGGGTGATCCGAGGCGCATTACCTCTGCGCGGCACCCAGCTTCGATGGGGCGTGCAGACGTACGTCATGGCAATCGTCAACGTGACGCCGGACTCGTTCTCGGGCGACGGCGTGGAGGACGCGACGCAGGCTGCGGCACGCGCGCTCGAGCAGTGGAGCGCGGGCGCAGACCTGTTGGACATCGGCGGAGAGTCGACTCGGCCCGGTCATCAGGCCGTGGACGCGTCGATCGAAATAGCGCGCGTCGTTCCGGCGATTCGGACGGTACGCTCGCAGCTGCCCAACGCGGGGATCTCGGTAGATACGTACAAGCCGGCCGTACTGCGAGCCGCGCACGCCGCCGGCGCCGACCTCGTCAATTCGGTATGGGGAGCCACGGACGAGCTGTTGGATCTGGTCGCGGAACTGCAGATTCCGATCGTGGCGATGCACAATCAGGCGGGCACGTCGTACGAAGGCGACGTCGTCGATGCCGTGCTTCGCTACCTGGAAGACTGCGCGACGCGAGCGGCGGAGCGTGGCATCGCACGCGACGCAATCATCATCGATCCCGGCATCGGCTTCGGGAAGACGGCAGACCAAAACATAGCCGTGCTGCAGGCGCTCGACCGAATCGTCGCGCTAGGGTTTCCGACCATGGTCGGTGCGTCGCGTAAATCCACGATCGGTAAGCTCACCGGGCGAGATCCTGAGGATCGCGTTTACGGTACCGTAGCAACGACCGCGCTCGCCGTGAGAGCCGGGGTCGATATGGTGCGGGTGCACGACGTTGCGGCGGCACGCGATGCGGTCGCCGTCGCCGACGCTATCGTGCGCAACTGGAGGCCCGCGGAATGGACACGATAAGGCTGCGCGGCGTCCGCGCGTACGGCCGTCACGGCTCCGATGCCGGCGAGCGAGACCGGCGCCAGCTCATTGAAATCGATGTCGCAGCCGAGATCGACCTTCGGGCTGCCGCAAGTAGCGACGAGCTCGTGCAGACGATGGATTATGCTTCGCTGTACGAGCGGCTCGTACGCGTCGTCGCAACCACCTCGTACGCGCTGCTCGAACGCTTGGCCTCCGACCTCCTCAACGAAGTCTTCGCCGACTGCCGAGTCATGCGCGCCGAGGTGACTCTTTGCAAACCCTCTATCCTCGACGGAGCAACGCCTTGCGTAACCCTCGAGCGTGTCAACCCACGATACGAGCCCTCGTGATCGCGCACCGCGCCTACATCGGGATCGGTTCGAATCTCGGCGACCGCGCAGCGAACCTCGAGCGCGCGATTGCTGCGACAAACGCATTTGGAAAATTCTTCGTAGGTCCTCTCTCTACCATACCGCCGCCTGGGGCAATCGCCAACAGCCGTGGTTTCTCAACGCCGTCGTTTTGCTTCAAACGCAATTGGCGCCGCACGCTTTGCTCGACGGATTGAAAGCGGTGGAAAGCGACTTCGGGCGCGTCCGCCGCGGGCGCTGGGGACCGCGAACCATCGACCTCGACCTGTTGCTCTACGACGATCTCGAGATCGACGAAACCGAGTTGAAGGTTCCCCATCCGCATCTGCACGAGCGCGCGTTCGTGTTGGTCCCGCTGTCGGAGATCGACGATCGCTTCGAAGCGCTGCGCGACGCGCTGCCGTCTGCGGAGCTCGCGGGGGTCGTGCGAGCCGAGCGCGAAAACGCTGCGACGATGCCCAAAGAACCATCGATTTCTGCGAGCGCGCACGTGCGCGCGCTCGCAGAGTTCCTTGCCGGCGGCGACGCCGTCCGCGTACGCGTCCAACGTGGTGACGACGAGATTGAGATCGCCGCTCCGGCCCGGCGAGCTCCGGCTCCCTCGCAATCCGGCGATCGGACGGGAAGCGAATCGCCTGCCGTGCGCATCGACGCGATCAAAGCGGACCTCGTCGGCCTCTTTCACCTCAGCCGTCCCACGCCGGTCGAAGGCGACGTTTTCGACGGCGATCGCGAGCTCGGATATATCGAAGCGCTCGGCATTCGAACTCCGATCCACAGCATGGGCGCGGGGCGCCTCGTGGCGGTCGCAACCGCCGACGGTGAGGCGGTTGAGTACGGTCAACCGCTTTTTTTGGTAGCGCGAGGAAAGTAACATTTTTCGAAAAGTCCTGATCGCCAATCGGGGCGAGATCGCGCTGCGAATCAATCGCGCCTGCCAAGAGCTCGGGGTGCTGACCGTCGCAATCTACTCGGAAGCGGATCGCGACTCGCTCCACGTTCGTCAGGCTGACGAAGCCTTTTGCGTCGGTCCGGGCCCGGCGGGGCGTTCCTACCTCAATATCCCGAACATCATCTCGACGGCGCTGGTCACGCGTTGCGACGCGATTCATCCCGGCTACGGATTCTTAGCGGAAAACGCCCGCTTTGCCGAGATCTGCAACGATCATGGCTTGACCTTCATCGGACCGAAGCCGAGCGTCATCGCGCTGATGGGCGACAAGGCGACTGCAAAACGGGTCGTTCGGGAGGCCGGAGTCGCGACGACGCCCGGAAGCGAGGTTCTGGCTTCGATCGAGGATGCCCATAAGGCGGCGAACGCGATCGGCTATCCGTTGCTGCTCAAAGCGACCGCGGGCGGCGGCGGCAGGGGCATGCGCGTGGTGCGCGACGCGGGCGAATTGCCGCGCGCGTACGCCGGAGCGACTGCCGAGTCCGAAGCCAGCTTCAAAGACGGCCGCCTCTATTTGGAACGGCTCATTGAGGCTCCGCGACACATCGAAGTTCAAGTGCTCGGCGACGAATCCGGAAACGTCGTTCACTTAGGCGAGCGCGACTGCTCGGTGCAAAAGCCCGCGCATCAAAAACTCGTCGAAGAAACTCCCGCGTCGCATCTTTCGACGCGCAGCCGCGATGCATTGCACGAGATGGCGCTGCGGGCGGCGCGCTACGTCGGCTACACGAATGCTGGCACGCTGGAGTTTCTCGTCGCGGGGAATGACGCGTTCTTCATGGAGATGAACACGCGAATTCAGGTCGAGCATCCCGTAACCGAGATGGTCTACAATATCGACCTCGTGAAGGAGCAGATTCGCATAGCTTCCGGCGAGCCTCTCGGATACACGCAGCGCGATCTGGTTGCGCGCGGTCACGCCATCGAGTGCCGGATCAATGCCGAAGACCCGCGCAACAACTTCGCGCCGGCGGCCGGCACCGTTTCAAAGTTGGTTTTCCCGGGCGGACCCGGCATTCGCGTCGATACGCACCTGTACGCCGGAGCGACGATTCCGCCGTACTACGATTCGATGATCGCAAAAATCGTGGCTTTTGGCGACACGCGTGAGGTTGCGATCGCGCGCATGGAGCGCGCTTTGCGCGAGACTCTCATTGAAGGCGTCAACACGACGATCGAGCTTTGCCTGGAGATTCTGGGGACGAAGGCTTTCCGGCAAGGTCGCTACGACGTCGAGTTCATTCCCAAGCAAATTTTGTCGAACGGACGGGTTCCTAGGCAGCCCGCGCCGCCGAGCGCGCGATGACGTCGCGCCGGGTTGCCCGCGAGCAGGCGTTGCAGGTGTTGTACTCGGTCGTCATCGGCGATCGCGAACCGCGAGACGCGCTGAGCGAAATCGTAGGCGAAGATGCCGACAGCGAACAGCGGGCCTTTGTCGAGGAACTCGCGCTGGGCACGCTCGAATACGCCGAGCGTGCCGATCGCATCGTGAGCCCGCTCTTGGAAGGCTGGGCAATCGAACGCTTACCTACCATCGATCGGTTACTTTTAGAAATGGCTACGTTTGAGCTTCAATGCCGCCCCGAGACGCCGAAGGCCGTTGCGATTAACGAAGCAGTCGCACTCGCTAAACGCTTTTCCACTGAAGATTCCGGACGTTTTGTGAACGGAGTTCTCAGCGCGGTCGCCGATGCGAAGACGTAAACGCAGCCGCGGTCGTCGCATATTGCGCGGCGTGGTAATCGCACTGCTGCTGACCGTGCTTTTCTCCGTTGGAGCCGTGGCCGGCATGATCGCAGCGTACGCGCAAAACCTTCCCGACATCAGCCGCATGGCCGATTATCAGCCCGCAAGCTCGACCCGGATTTTTGCGCGCGACGGAGCGCAGCTCGCGTCCGTTTACAAGGAGAATCGCGTCAGGGTCCCGCTGTCGCGGGTTCCACCGCTCGTGCGCGATGCGTTCATTGCCAACGAAGACCACAACTTCTACTATCATCACGGCGTGGACTTCGAAAGCATCGTGCGCGCCACGTTCGCCGACCTCACCCATCAGCAGTTTCAAGGCGCATCGACGATCACGCAGCAGCTCGCGCGGAGGCTCTTCCTCAACGACGAAGTTTCACTCTCGCGCAAAGTGCAGGAAGCGTTGCTTGCGATCGAGATCGAGCGTTACTACACCAAGGACGAGATCCTCGAGCGATATCTGAACATCATCTACTTGGGCTCGGGCGCGTACGGCGTCGATGCGGCGGCGCACACGTATTTCGCGCGCAGCGTCGATACACTGACGCTCGGACAAGCCGCGATGCTTGCCGGCATCGTCGCCGCTCCTTCCGATTACTCGCCGTTTTCGAATCTGGCGCTGGCGCGAGACCGGCAGCGCCACGTCTTGGATCGCATGGTCGAAAGCGGCTATATTACCGGCGCCGAGGCGGACGCAGCCTACGAAGCGCCGCTCGATTTGGTTGCCCAACGGCCGTCGGGCCTGCAAGGTTACCGCTACCCCTACTTTACGACGTACGCGATCGCGCAGCTGGAGCGGCTTTTTGGGAAGAGGACGGTCGAAGAGGGCGGCCTCCAGGTGTACACGACGCTCGACGAGCGCATGCAGCGCCTGGCACAGGAAGCGGTAACGTGGGGCGTACGCCAGGCGATCGGCGAAGGCATCGGGGCGCATCAAGCCGCGCTCGTTGCGCTGCGCCCGTCGACCGGCGAGATCGTCGCGATGGTCGGGGGCGCGGGCTTTTCCCTCAGCAATCAGTTTAATCGCGCCTGGCAGGCCCACCGCCAGCCGGGCTCGTCGTTCAAAATCTACGACTACACCGCGGCCATCGACCAAGGCATACCGGCTTCCACGATCATCGACGATTCGCCGGTGAGTTATCCGATGGGCGACGGTACGCAATGGTCGCCGATGGACGACGACAATACGTACATGGGCGCAGTCACGCTGCGTCGAGCCCTCGTCTTTTCACGCAACATCGTTGCGGTGAAGCTCGCGGAACGCGTCGGCTTGGACCGAATTATCGATTACGCGCATCGCATGGGCGTGACGTCGCCGCTGGAAGCGAATCTTTCGCTCGCATTGGGCTCGTCGGGCGTCACCGTTATCGATCAGGCCAGCGGCTACTCGACGCTTGCGAACCAAGGCCTGCACGTCGATCCCACGCCATTTCGCATCGTGAAGGATTCCTTGGGCAACGCCGTTCTCGACAACCGGTTTCCCGAAGCAACCGACGTCGTCAGCGCGGGAACCGCCTACATCATGACGTCGATCTTTGAAGACGTGATCGCACACGGCACGGGGTATCCCAATGCCGTCATCGGACGTCCGGCAGCCGGAAAGACCGGAACGACCTCCAATTTCCGCGACGCATGGTTCGTGGGCTACACGCCCGATCTCGTAACCGCGGTGTGGCTAGGCAACGACGACTATTCGCCGATGGTCGAATCGTACGGCGGAAATATTCCGGCGCGGATCTGGGCGCGTTTTATGAAAGCTGCGCTCGCCGGCACTCCCCCGCGCGAGTTTCCATTCCCCGCCGACGAAGTCGCAAAGGTCTCGGGCTGCGGTCGCGAGGGACACGAATACTATCTCAAGGGGACCGAACCGCAATCGTCGTGTGGACGTCCGCTCGATGCGTACGATCCATCCCAGGATTCGGGCGAATCGGCGGCGGCCGCGGAGCTGCCGCAGCCGAGCGTTCCACCGCCCGATGCCACGCCACCAGCACTCGTACCGCCTGCGCCCATCGAGTCGCCGGTTCAATCAGCTTCCCCGTTGGAATCCGCATCGCCGTCGGAACCGCCTACGCCGCCGCCACAGCACCGGAGATGAATAACGACAGCGTGCTCGAGCTTTCGGTCGGCGAGTTTTCACGGCGTTTTGCCGTCATGGTCTCTCGCCACACCGCCCTGCAGCGTATTGCGATCGTCGGCGAGATCACGGAGATTAAACGCTGGCCCGACGGCCACCTCAGTCTCATGCTCAAAGAAGGTGAAGCCGTCCTAGGATGTTTTTCGTTTGCCAGCGAGGCCAGGCGCTTTCCAGAGATCCACAAGGGGCTGACGGTGCGAGCTCTAGGCAGTGTCGAGATTCGTCCCAACCGGGCGATCTATCAACTTCGGGCGATCGCACTCTCTCTCGTCGGCGAAGGAAAGCTCGCGGCGCAGATCGAGGAGTTGCGCGTACGGCTTCGCGCCGAGGGAGCATTCGATGCATCCAGAAAGCGCGCGATTCCCGCATTTCCGCGCCGTGTGGCGCTCATCACGAGCGACGACGATGCGCGTGCCGACTTTGAGGGCCGCATGCGCCTCGATGCGCCTCACGTCGAGATACGCTTCTTCCCCTCGCGCGTGCAGGGCAAAGGCGCCGAAATCGAAGTAGCGGAGGCTATGGACCGGGCATCACGCGCGAACGTCGACCTAGTCGTCCTTACGCGGGGCGGCGGTTCCAGTGACGATCGCTTGACGTTCAACCTGGAGCCGGTCGTTCGAGCCATTCTGCGCTCGTCGCACCCCGTCGTTACTGCTCTCGGGCATTTAAAAAATCGGCATCTTGCCGACGAGGTCGCGGATCTTGCACTCGCTACGCCAACTGCGGCAGCGGTTCACCTCGCACAAGCGTGGCTGCGCGCTTTCGAGCGGATGCAGACGCTGCGGTCGACACTCGATCGGGGATATCGTTCGCTGCTCGCCGGCAAGGCGGGGAGCTTGGACTTGATGCAGATGAGGCTCGATCACGCCGGCCGTACGGTTGTCGCGCGTCGCTTAGTGAACGTTCGTGCGATCGAGCGGCGTCTGGATCAGCTCAGTCCCGCGGCGCGTGTTGCGCAGTGGCGGCTTGGGCTCGTACGCTCCGACGCCGCATTGTTGCGGTCCGTCGAGCGCGCAACCGAATCGTACGCTCGTCGCCTGGCGCGAGCGGTGGGGGCGCTCGACGCCGAAGATCCAACGCGGCCGCTGGAGCGCGGTTTTGCGATCGTTACGAAGGACGGCGTAGCGGTCCACGACACCTCATCGCTTTCGAGTGGCGATGAAGTAACCGCGCGTCTTCGGCGCGGGACGTTCGACGCCCGCGTGGAAGCGGTTCACGCAGAATGAACGATCGGCTACCGAAGACATTCGAGCAGAAGCTCGCGCGCATCGACGCTATCGTCAAAGAGCTGGAGGGCGGTACGGTCGAGCTGCAGCGTGCGACGGAGCTCTTTAAGGAAGGGAAGAGCCTTGCGCGCGAGTGCGAAGGACTGCTCAAGACCGCACAAGGACAGATCGACGAAGCGATGTCGGAGCCTCGACCCAATGCGCGCGAGGGTGCGAAGCTTGACGAGCTCGACGACCAAATACCGTTCTAAACTTCGGCGCTTCCTCTCATAACGTAGCGCGATGAAGGTTAGGCTTGACGCGGCGGTTGCGGATCGAGAAGGTATGACGCGCTCGCAGGCCCGTAGTCTCATCATGGAGGGGCGCGTCACTGTCGAAGGCGTCGTTGCGATGAAGGCCGGGCAGAGCATCGCGCCCGAGGCGAAAATCGAGATCGAACGACCGCGCCGGTTCGTTAGTCGCGGCGGCGAGAAGCTCGATCGCGCCCTCGACGTTTTTGGAATCGACGTGCGCGGCCTCGAAGCGCTCGACGTCGGTGCATCGACCGGGGGCTTCACCGACTGTCTCCTCCAACGCGGCGTCGCGCGCGTTACCGCCCTGGACGTCGGATACGGTCAACTCGACTGGCGGCTGCGCAACGATCCACGCGTACGCGTCATGGAGCGTGTCAACTTTCGCCGCCTCGCGGACGACGCATTCCCTGAGGGCTTCGACCTCATCAGCATCGACACGTCGTTCATTTCGTTACGCACGATCGTGGCGCGCGCGGTTGCGTATTTGCGGGCGAACGGAACCGTCGTCGGGCTCGTGAAGCCGCAGTTCGAAGCGGGACGGGAGCGCCTGGGCGCCGGAGGCGTCGTGCGCGACCCCGAGACGCACCGCTCCGTCCTGCGCACGTTACGGGAAGCGGTCGGCGCGCTCGGCCTGATGCCGGTCGCGCTCGCGGCGTCGCCGTTGCTGGGACCGGCGGGAAATCGTGAGTTCTTCATGGAGCTTCGTCGCGATGGCGAGGCGTTTGATGACGCACGACTTCAGGCCGTCCTCGGCGAAGGAACCGACGGATGATGACGATGCTCGCGATCGAAAGGAAGGTCGTCGCCTTGCGCGTCGATACGGAGCGCGAGCACGCGCGGTCGATCGCAACGCGCATCGCCGCGGACTTTCGGGGCAGCGGTTTCGATGTCGTCGATGGGACGAACGCGGCGATGGCTTCGCTCTTCATCACGGTCGGCGGCGACGGGACGCTGCTGCGAGCGGCGCGCATCGCTGTGGAGCACGACGTTCCGCTGCTGGGGATCAACACGGGACGGTTGGGCTTCTTGACGGAGTTCGACGAAGACGATCCGCGTCTGAGCGAGCTGCCGGCATTGGTCGAGCGCGGCCTTTTCGTGGACGAGCGCACCGCCCTGCAGGCCGAATACGGCGATCGGCGCTTTTTCGCACTCAACGACGTCGTCGTGCGCAAGGGTGAAGTCTCGCGCATGGTACCGTTCGGTCTTCGCATCGATGACGGATCGACGACGCGCATCGCCGCCGACGGAATTTGCGTGGCGACGCCGACCGGCTCGACTGCCTATTTTCTATCGGCCGGCGGCTCGCTCATTGCGCCAAGCGTCGACGCCTTCGGCGTCGTTCCGCTGCTACCTCATACGCTCTTCTCGCGTCCGCTCATCGTTCCAACGCACTCCCGAATCGAGGTTACCTCGGATTTGGAGGCCGCGCAGGCGCACCTGGAGTGCGACGGTGACGTGCTCAGCGAGGTTGCGCCGAGCTCGAGCGTCGTGATTCGATGCCACCCCAAGCGGGTCTGCTTTGCGCGCGTCGAGCCTTTGCATTTCCTCGAGCGGTTGGAAGCAAAGATGCTGTGGGGCGTTTCCATCAAGGATCCTCGTCGGTAAGAAATCCTTCATAAGCGATGTTGCGGCAGTTGCAGATCGAGAGCTACGGGCTGATCGAACGCGCCGACGTCGAGTTCGCCGACGGCGCGACTATCTTTACCGGTGAAACCGGATCGGGCAAGACGATGTTGCTCGGTGCGCTCGACTTTGCGCTCGGAGCGCGTGCGGGGCCCGATGTCGTTCGCCGCGGCGCGCGCAAGGCGCTCGTGACGCTCGCGTTCGAACCGGACGACGCTCTGCGCGCTCGCCTCGCGGCCGACGGCTTTGAGCTCGACCGCGGAGAGCAAGGAACCGTCGCACGCGAGATGACCGACGCGGGGCGTTCGACGCTTCGCGTGAATGGCCGAGCATCCACGGCTGCGTACGTCCGAGAAATTCGCGATGCCATTGCCGAGATCGTCGGTCAGCACGAAGCCCAGCGATTGCTCTCCGCGGCCTATCACCTCGAGCTGCTCGACCGGTTTGCCGGAGAAGCGGCACTTCGATTACGCGCCGACGTCGGCGATGCGTACGCGCGGGCGGAGGAATCGGCGCAGGCGATGGCGCGGCTTACGCAGGACGAGCATCGGGCTCGCGATCGTTACGACGATGCGTGCTTTATCGTGCGCGAAATCGAAGAAGCGCGCCTCGAGCCGGGCGAGATCGAGCGGCTCACGGAGCGGCGGGCGTATCTCGATAACGTCGAGCGCATCGCGGTGGCGCTGCACAGCGCGCGCGAAGCACTCGCCGCGGAAGAAGGGGGCGCCGCCGGTGCGTTGGGAGCTGCCGGCGCCACGCTCTCGAGCATTGAAAAATTCGACGCTTCGTTGCGCGAGATGGCGCAGCGCGCATCGGCGCTGCACGTAGAGGCCGTGGACCTCGCCGCCGAGGTCGCGCGCGCGCTCGAGGCGGCCGAGTACGATCCGGCCGAGCTCGACGCGATCAATTCCCGTCTCGCGCTCACCGAACGCTTGACGCGAAAGTACGGCGGGACGATTGACGACGTCATCGCCGCCGCCGGCCGCGCGCACGAGATCATCGACGCGTACGAGGGGCGCGATCGGAACCTCGCGCGACTGGAGGGCGAAAACGAAGCCGCGATGCGCCGCCTGCGCGATGCAGCGGCCTCGCTGAGCGGGCTACGCGCACGGGCGGCTTCCGCGCTCTCGAAACGCGTCGTTGCCGAGTTCGCGGAGATCGCGCTGGCCTCCGGGCGCTTCGACGCGGCGATCGAGCCGCTTGCGAGCATCGCCGCGCACGGCGCCGAGCGCGTCGAGTTTCGCTTTGCGGCAAACGCCGGCGAGCCGGCGCGGCCGCTGGCACGCATCGCTTCCGGCGGCGAGCTCTCGCGCGTTCTACTGGCGCTCGTCGTCGTGCTCGCCGATGCACGGGATGCCGCACCGGCGCTCGTCTTCGACGAGATCGATGCCGGCATCGGCGGTGCGACCGCGACGGCCGTCGGTGCGCGCATGGGCGAGCTCGCGCGACGCGGACAGGTCGTCTGCGTCACTCATCTCGCGCAGCTTGCAACCTGGGCCGACCGCCACTACGTTCTCGACAAGATCGAACGAAAACGCGACACGACGATCGCTGGTGCGGGCAATCGGCGGATCAAAGGAGCGTGAAGCCGAGATCGCGCGGATGCTCTCCGGCGAGTCGCACGATGCGGCGTTGCGCCACGCACGCGCATTGCTCGCTAAGCGCTAGGATTTGGTGGATCTTGAGCACGTTGGTTCCGCCAGATCCAACCGGCATCCCCGTCGTGAATGCGATCAAATCGCCCGAATGCACCAAACCTTCGTGCACCATCTGTCGCTCGGTCATGTAGAGCAGCACGTCGATCGACGCGTAGGAATCGATCAGCAACGATTCCGTCCCCCAGAGTAATGCCAGGCGCCGCGCAACGTACGGCTCGGGCGTCAACGCAACGATTCGCGCTTGCGGCCGAAAGGCCGCGATCTGGTGCGCCGTGTTTCCCGTCGTCGTGCCCGTAACGATATACGGAATCTTCAGCTCCGCGCTCGCGCGCGTCGCCGCTTCGGCGATCGAGGAGGCGATCGTCGGTTCGAAGTGCTCCAATCGCCGGTCGCGCAGCGAAGCGTGCGGATAATGCTTCTCGACTTCGCGTGCGATCTCGGCCATCGTACGAACGGCCTCGGTTGGATAGGCGCCGAGCGCGGTCTCGCCGGAGAGCATCACGGCGTCGGTGCCGTCGAGAATCGCGTTGGCGACGTCGGTCGCTTCGGCGCGCGTCGGACGCGGCGACGCGATCATGGACTCGAGCATTTGCGTCGCCGTAACGACCGGTTTGCTTGCGCGGTTGCACTTGGCGATGATCTCTTTCTGGATGATCGGTACCGTCTCGATCGGAACTTCGATGCCGAGGTCGCCGCGCGCGACCATAATGCCGTCGGCGGCCGCGATGATGTTGTCGAGTTCGGCGAGCGCCTCGTGTTTCTCGATCTTGGCGATGACCGGCACGCGTTTCTTTCGCTCCGCGATGAACGCCTTGGCGCGGTCGACGTCTTCGGCCGAGCGCACGAACGAAAGCGCGACGTAATCGACGCCGTGCTCGAGGCCGAACTCCAAGAACTCGAAGTCGCGCTGCGTGACCGACGAGATATTCAGCGACCCGTCGGGATAGTTGATGCCGACGGCCGAGCGCAAGATCGCCGCCGAACTCGACGGTCGTGTCGATCTCGGTCGCGTTCTTTCCGACGACGAGCAGCGCGATCTGTCCGTCTTGAAGATAGAGGCGCTTGCCGATCGCGACGTCGGACGGGCAGGTCGCGATACGTCGTGCTGACGCGTTCCGGCGTTCCCGCAACGTGCTCGGACGTGATGACGAAGCGCGCGCCGCGCTCGAGACGAACGCGACGGCACGGCCATCCGCGAGCGGGCCCGTGCGCACCTTCGGGCCGGGCAGATCTTGCAAGATGGCGGTGTAAATGCCGAGCTCTGCGGAGATCGTCGCGCGCGGTTGCGATGACTTGAGCGTGCTCGTCGGGCGTGCCGTGCGAGAAGTTCACGCGCAAGACGTTGGCGCCGCTAACGAAGAGAGAACGTAGAATCGCCGGATCGCGTGAGGCCGGTCCGACGGTTGCAACGATCTTCGTACGCTTCTGCAAAATCGGTTCCATATGCGCTTGGCTTGTGCGCCCGCGGACGGCAGGCTCCTGCGCTCGATTAAGCGCACTTAACCCCTCGCGTGAAGTTCGAGCGCGATCCCCGCGACCGCCGATATCCGGAGCGACTGACGGCGAGCTTCGTAGCCTCGCTCCTTTTACACGCGCTGTTGGCAGCGCTGCTCTTCTCGGTGCTCGCGAGCTCGTCTCAGGAAGGCGCGACGGAGAGCGTCCAGGGCGGAGAAGTCGTGACGATTCAGCGCACGTCGCCGATCGTTGTCGCAAATCAACCTGCAGCGGTGCGCGCCGTTGCTGCCCGTTCCGCACGTGCCGGTGATCGCGCCGCTGCGCCACGCGCCGCTGGCACAGCCCCAAGCGCAGCGCCTGCCGGTTAATCGGCACGAGCTGGCAAAAACGGCGCCGACTGCGCCGCCGAATCCTCGGCCAATTCCGCAGCAAACGCCGCAGCCGAATCCGCAGCCGACACAGAACGTCTTCGAAACGAGCCCTCGAAACGAGATACCGGCCGCGCCCATCAGCGTGCCGACCGTCGGCGCCGGTCGCGGTGGCATTGAAACCGCCGCCGACCGCCGTTCCGTCGCCGCGCTTCCAACGAGCGCTCCCACCGCGCGCCCGTCGCCGAAGCCGGCGACGCCGCTCGCGCGGGCAAGCGCACGCGCGGCGACGCCGGCGCCGGCATTACCGAAAGCCTCGCCGACTGCGGCAGCCGTTGCGCGAGCCACCGCGGCGCCCAGTGCGAGCGCAGCTCCCGCGGTGCGCGCGTCGGTAGCGCCCGCGAACCGGCCGGGCGTGCCGAATCCGAGCCCGACGAGCACCGCATCGGCCGTCGCGCGAACGGCCGGCACCGCCCCGAAACCTGGCCCGAGCGGCGGAGCCTCCCCGGGTCCGCGACCGGGTGCGGCGGAAAAGAATCTGCGCGCCCCGTCCGCGTCCGATTGAGATTCGCTCCGACGCCTGCTCCGGCAGTTCGTCTGACGCCGGCTCCAAAGCCGAAGGCTGCGCGCCGAACATCAACGCGAAGCTGCGCGCGCTGCTGCCGAATAATCCGGTTAATCCGACGAGCAAATCGTACACGCCGGCGTTGTCGCTGCGCGGACGGCTCGAACCGACGCCGCCCCCTGAAGTGCTCGCGAAAACGAAGTACATCTACGACGTGCGCGGCACCGGCGGCGAGGCTCGCGTGAAGATGTGGGTGATCGCCGCGCGCAAAGATGGACCGACGACGATCTGCACCGGGTGGCTCGTTCGTTATCCACAGGCCGTACGCGGCGGATACGCCGACGCTGCGGGCCCGACTCACGATCGTGCACAGCAACGTCCACGGCGGTCCCGCAAACGGCACGCAAATTGCGATCGGCGGAGCGGGCCCAGCCGCGGCGCCGCTGGCACCGTTCGATGCCGGCATCGCGCCGATCGTCGATGGAATGGTGTCGCAGCCTTGCGACGGGCGCCGGCTGGCGCCGTACGAACCGTCGGCCGTTTCGTCGCCGTGAGCCGACATGTTTCCCGCTTGCATTTCGACATTTGTCGCACTAGAATTGCAGGGTGCCGGAAATGCCGGCACACTTCGCCAGAGACGAAGGAGGGCGGTTGGAACCGCAAGATCCGCCGGGCGACCGAGCCCGCGAAGTACGCGCCGAATAAGGGCGCCGCAGCGCGCCCACGGCAGCCGGACGATTTCCGGCGGCGCGCCGAGTCGCAAGCTAGGAGAACAGAGCGAGGGGTCGCGCCCACGTCGGGTTGCGGCCCGTCGCAATTTTCGGTATCCTTAGAGGTGGTTTTTGAAGGAGCGTGGGCCTGTCCCGCGCTTCGCTGCTTCAGAGAGCAAGCGCAGGGAAGATGAAAAGCGTGTCGAGGGGCGGTGCGACGATTGCGGCGGCGTTCGAACGGGAACTCGATGCGATCGTGCACGATGCGGCCTATCGCGGCCTCGAAATCGTGCAGCATCGCGCGCAATCCGAGCGAGGCTCGACGACTCTGCGCGTGACGATCGATCGTCCGGGGGGCGCCGACTTAGCGCTGTGCGAGCGCGTTGCGACGCGGCTCAATGCTAGTCTCGCCGGGCTCGAGGGTGCGTACGCGCTCGAAGTCGAGTCGGCGGGGCTCGATCGTCCGCTGCTGCGCCCCGATGACTACGAGCGCTTCGCCGGCGAGCGCGTGCGAATCGTCACGTCGCTGACGGTGAACGGCGGTAAGACGCACCGCGGAGTTCTTCGAGGTCTGCGCGGTGAGACGGTCGTCGTCGAAACCGAGCTGGGCGAGCTGCTTCTGCCGATGGCGGCGATCAAGACGGCGAATTTGGAATACGATCCGCGGACGGATCTCAAGCGCGATAAACTGCAACGGAAACAAAGGCATGGCAACGACAGAAAATACGGCAACTGAAGAGAAGCTCATCGACGTTCTCCAGTTCATCGCGAGGGAACGGAATATTTCCTTTGAGATGTTGCTCGAAGCGCTCGAAGCGGCCTTGCTCACCGCGTACAAGCGGCATTTTGGAAGCGAATCGAATGCGATCGTCATCGTCGACCGACAGAGCGGCGCCTATCGCGTCTTTCATCGCCGTACCGTCGTCGAAGAGGTGCAGGATCCGAAGCTTGAGATCTCCCTGAAAGAGGCCGGTCAGCCGTACCAAATCGGCGACTATTTCGATCAGGAAGTCACGCCGAAAGATTTCGGCCGAATCGCGGCGCAGACGGCCAAGCAAGTGATCGTGCAACGCATTCGCGAAGCCGAGCGCGACACGGTCTATAACAAGTACGTTCGAAAGCTCAACGATTTGGTTACCGGCACCGTGCAACGGTACGAGCAGCGCAATATGTTCATCACGCTCGAAGGACGCGACGAAGCCGTCATGTACGTCGACGAACAGGTTCCCGGCGAGGCGTATCGGATCAACGATTTCATTCGTGCTTACGTGCTCGACGTGCGGAAGTCGCCGAAAGGGCCGCAAGTAATTCTATCGCGCGCGGCGGAGGGACTCGTACAGCGTCTGCTTGAGCTCGAGGTTCCCGAAATCGCCGACGGAACGGTCGAGATCATGGCGATCGCGCGCGATCCCGGAAGCCGTTCGAAGGTAGCGGTGAAGAGCAATCGGGCCGAAGTCGATCCGATCGGTGCCTGCTTGGGGCCGAAGTCGAGCCGAATTGCGAACGTCACCGATAATCTGCGCGGCGAAAAAGTCGACATCATTCGCTACGATCCGGCGCCCGCAACGTTCATTTCAAATGCGCTGGCCCCGGCGAAGGTGATCGAAGTCGAACTCTTCGAGGACGACGGCGTCGCTCTCGTCATCGTTCCCGATTATCAGCTCTCGCTGGCGATCGGACGCGATGGCCAGAACGTTCGCCTCGCGGCGCGGCTCACCGGCTGGCGTCTCGACATCGCGACCGAAACCGAATCGGCTCAAGCTCGAGAGCGCTATCTCGTGGAACGGGAAGAGCGCGCCGCCAGCGAGCAGTCCGTAACCGAAACGCCGGAGGTGCCGGTTGCCGCGGCGGCCGAGGAGATCGATGCCGAACTCGTCCGCAAACTCGAAGAGTTCCGGCGCGAACGGTTAGGGACGGACGAGGCATAGAACCGCTACGCACCTGCGTGGGGTGCCGCGGACGGTTCGCACAGCGCGAGCTGGTTCGCTTCGTCCGCACGGCCGAGGGCTGGTGCGCCGACACCGCTTCGCGACGCAAGCAGCCCGGCCGGGGCGCCTACGTCTGCTCGTCCCAGTGTGCGGAGCGAGCTCGCAAGAACAAACGCTACCCGGGGCTTGGCGCGGCGGCGGCAGAATATGGTTTAATAAAGAGCCCGTGCAAGAAGTGAAACGCAATGACGCCACGTGACGACCGTTCCCTCCGATGAGGGCGAACCTTTGATTACCTAGCGGAGCCAAGCCGTCGGTTGGGGCTCCGCGCACTCCAACTGATGGGACTCGAGCGCCCCGCGCTCGAGAGTGAACTTGGCCGGAAAAGTAAGAATCTTCGAGCTCGCCAAAGAGGTCGGGCTCACCTCGAAAGAGCTGACGACGCTCTTCAACGAACGCCTCGGCGGCGTTTTCGAGGCGAAAAACCAACTGAGCGTCGTGCCGGATCAGATCGCTGATCTGGTGCGCAGCGTGCTGCTCAAGCCGAGCGAGAAGCCGCCCGCCAAGCCGAAAGCCGGCACACCGACTCCGCCGCCCCCGGCCGCGCCTCAGTCGAAGACCCGACCGAAGGCGGCGGCTCCGGCGCTCCCCGATCACGCGGCTTCGCCCCGTCACGGGCGCATCGTCGCGTGCCGCGACGCCGCCGGCGGCCGCCGCACCAGTTGAACGCGTAGCGGCCGATGCTGAGCGTCCGCCGCCGTGCCGAACCCGCGGTTCGGCCGCCGGCCGAGTCCATTCCTCAGCTTCGCCGCGTGCCCGCCGGACAGCCCTCGGTGGCGCGCCGCCAGGCTCCGCCCCCGACGCACCGCGGCCTCAGCGTCGCCTGGCCCGCAGAGCGGCCTGCCGGGCCGGCCCGGCGTCGCACCGCGGCCTGGTGAAGCAATGCCGGGTCAAGGGGGCAAAGGCGCAGCTCCGCCGCGCGCGGCCATACCGGGGATCGTTGCGCCGCCGAGACGGCCGAGCGGAAACGGCCCATTCCGTCCGATGACGCCGGGCGTACGTCCGGCCCCGGGCCGGCCGGGCGCACTACCCAGCGATCTTCCCGCGCCATCCGCCGGAGCGCGTCCCGGAGATCGCGCGCGGATGCACGAGGACAAGGCGACTGCAAAGAGAGATCGCGAGAAGGAGCTGCTGCTCGAGAAGGAGCGCCACCGCAAGAAAAAGGGCGAGTCCCTCCCCGCAGCACCGCCGCGAACGCTCGAGACGATCGAGATTCCAGATCTGCTTACCGTGCAAGAGCTGGCGACTTCGATGATCGTGCCGGTCCGAGACGTCATCACCGAGCTGATCAAGATCGGGACGATGGCGACGATCAATCAAAACATCTCGAGCGACGTCGCGATCCAGGTCGCGAAGCGTTTCGGTTTCAATGCGGTCGTCAAAGAAGCGGGCGAAGAAGTGACGGTCGAGCAAGAAGAGGACAAGCCCGAGATGCTGACGCCGCGTCCGCCCGTCGTGACGGTGCTCGGCCACGTCGATCACGGTAAGACGTCGCTGCTCGATCAGGATTCGGCAAGCCGACGTCGCGGCCGGCGAAGCCGGCGGCATAACGCAGAAGATCGGCGCGTACACCGTCGAGCGGAACGATCGTAAGATCACCTTCGTCGATACTCCCGGTCACGAAGCATTTACGGCGATGCGCGCTCGCGGCGCAAAAGTCACCGACGTTGCGATTCTGGTCGTGGCGGCCGACGACGGCGTCATGCCGCAGACGAAAGAGGCGATCGCGCACGTCAAAGCCGCCAACGTGCCGATCGTCGTCGCGATCAACAAGATCGATCGGGCCGAGGCGCAGCCGGATCGCGTCAAGCAGCAGCTCATCGAGCAGGGATTGCAGCCGGTCGATTGGGGCGGCAACATCGAGATGGTGCCGGTCTCGGCGAAGACCGGCGACGGCATCGAGAGTCTTCTCGACACGGTTTTGCTCGAAGCCGACATTCGCGAGCTGCGGGCGAACAAGAACCGCCGTGCCAGCGGCGTCGTTATCGAGTCGGCGCTTCATCGCGGGCGCGGTGCGGTCGCTACCGTGCTCGTCCAGAACGGAACGCTGCGCGTCGGCGACATCGTCGTCGCGGGCGGTACGTTCGGCAAGGTGCGGGCACTGATCGACGATAAGGGCAAACAAGTCAAGAAGGCCGGTCCGTCGATTCCAGTCGAGGTCATGGGCCTCTCCGACGTTCCCGCGGCCGGCGACACATTGAGCGTCGTCAGCGACGAGCGCGTCGCCCGCGAAACGGCCGAGAAACGTGCGACGCGCCGTCGCGACGTGCGCATGGCCGCGACCGGAACGCAGCGAGTTTCGCTCGAGACGTTCATGTCGATGCCTGCCGAAGGCGGAAAGGTGCTCAATCTGATCATCAAGGCCGACGGGCAGGGCTCGCTCGAAGCGTTGCGCGCGCGAATGGAATCGCTCTCGACCGACGACGTCGAGATTCGAGTGATTCACGGCGGCGTCGGCGCGATTTCACCCAACGACGTCAATCTGGCGAGCGCGTCGAACGCGGTGCTGATCGGTTTCAACATCAGGCCCGACGAGACGGCTCGCCGGCTGGCCGAGAACGAAGGGGTCGACCTACGTTTCTACCAAGTCATCTACGAGATCGAGGACGATCTCAAGAAGGCCATGCGCGGAATGCTCGCGCCCGTCGAGCGCGAGGTCGTGCTGGGACGCGCCGAAGTTCGCCAGGTCTTCAAGGTCAGCCGCGTCGGCACGATCGTCGGGTGTTACGTAACCAGCGGCAAGATCGCGCGCAACGCAAAGGTGCGGGTGATTCGCGATGCGGCCGTGGTCTTCGACGGCGAGATCGAAAGCTTGCGCCGCTTCAAGGACGACGTCCGCGAAGTGGCCGAAGGATTCGAGTGCGGCATCCAGATCGCGAGATTCCAAGATCTCAAAGAGGGCGACGTCATCGAAGCCTTTGCCCTCGAGCGGGTCGCTCCGGAGCTCGTTCGAGCATGAAACCGCAGCGAATAGCGAAGATCGATCACGAGATCCAGCGCATCCTCGGGACGTTAATTTCGCAAGAGCTTCAAGATCCAAGGCTGGCGTTCGTCACGGTGACGCGCGCCGAGGTCAGCGACGATCTACGGTATTGCAAGGTGTTCGTGTCGGTCATCGGCGACCGGCACCAAGCGCGTCAATCGCTCGACGCACTCAGGCACGCTGGGCGCTTTCTGCGTGGCGAGCTGGGCCGTAAGATCGACTTGCGTCACACTCCCGAGCTGATCTTCGTCGAAGATCGTTCGGCCGAGCGCGCGATCGCGCTTGCCAAGACGCTGCGCGAAGCCGCAGTGCGCGGCGCGGCCGAGGAGAGCGAATGATCGAGAGCACGCCGCGCGTCGCGTCGGCGCAGGAGGTCGTCGCGGAGCTGCGCCGGCGCAGCGGCGTTCGTGATGGTGAGCCACGTAAAACCGGACGGCGACACGCTGGGGGCGGGATTGGCGCTCGGACTTGGCGCTCAAATCGCTGGGTAAGCGGGTCGCGTACTTTCAGCAGGACAGCGTGCCGCGCAACCTTCGCTTCTTGCCCGACGCCGAGTTGGTTGGGCGTACGTTGCCGTCCGATCTGCCCGACGACACGCTCTACGTTTTCTGCGACATGAGCGATTGGCGGCGCGCCGGCGAGTATCTGCCGCAGCGTCGAGCGCGAGAACATGCTCGACATCGACCATCATCTCGGCAATTCGCTCTTCGGAAAGCTCAATTTCGTGCTCGAGAACGAGTGCTCGACGGGAAGCGTCGTGATGTACCTCTTGCGCGGGCTCGGCGTGACGATCGATGACCGGATCGCGACGTGCATTCTGGCGACGATGATGACCGATACCGGCGGGTTCATGCACTCGAACACTACTCCCGAGGCGCTCGAGCTCGCGGCGGAGCTGATGCGCCTAGGTGCCGACAAGGAAGAAATTACCGAGGAGATCTTCCTGCGCAAGCGCGTTGCGGCGACGAAACTGTTGGGGCGGATCATAGAAGCCATGCGCTTCGGGCACGACGGGCGCTATTGTTACTCGTACGTCGACGATGCGATGCTCGCGCAGACCGGCGCGGATGGCGAAGATACGGAAGACACCGTCAACACGCTGCTCGGGCAAGAGGGAGTCGACGTCGCGGCGCTCTTCAAGGCGATCGAAGGCGAAATCCGCGTGAGCTCTGCGCTCGAGCGGCCGGCTCAACGTACAGGCCGCCGCGCAACGGCTCGGAGGAGGCGGACATTTTCGCGCCTCAGGCCTGACGTATCACGGGTCGTTGCAGGAGGCCTTCGCGGCTGTTGAAGCCGCTCTCGTCGCCGAAGGCTTGTAGCTTCAGATTGCTGAGTCCCCTCTGATCGTGTCATCCTGAGCCTGTCGAAGGACGAAGGGTGATTGGTTTCGTCAATCTCTTTAAAGCCGCCGGTCCGAGCTCGGCCCGCGCGGTTGCGCGCGTGCGGCGCATCTACGCACTCTACGCCCGCGACCGGCACCTCGCTGCAGGTCACTTAGGAACGCTCGATCCGCAGGCCGCGGGAGTGCTTCCGGTCGCCATCGGTAAAGCCACGCGATTGATTCCCTTGCTCGTCGACCAGCGCAAGAGCTACGCATTCACGCTCGTGCTGGGACGTTCGACGACGACGCAAGACGCGCACGGCGAAACGCGTCGATCGATCCGCGGTGCCGGCGGAGTGGCCCGCACTGCTTGGAAGCAGCGCTCCCATCGTTCGGCGGACGGATCGCGCAAACGCCGCCGATGTACTCGGCCGCTGCGCCACCACGGGAAGCGGCTCTACGAGCTCGCACGCCAGGGCAAGACCGTCGAGCGCAAGGCGCGCAGCGTGACGATCTACGGACTGACGTTGCTGGGAATCGAGCCTCGAGACCGCTTCGACAGGCTCCGGACAGGCTGCGGCGCGCTTGCGCGTCGCGTGCAGCGAGGGTACGTATATCCGCACGCTTTGCCACGATATCGGAGCGGCGATTGGAATCCCGGCGCACATGGGAGCGCTCGTTGCGCGAAGGCTCGGGACCGTTCGTGCTCTACGAGGCGCGCACGCTCGACGAAATCGCGGATGAACCGGAGCGCGCGCTCATCGCACCCGAACATATCATCCCGTTTCCGACGATCGTGCTCGACCTGCGCGGCTCCGCCGATTTTCGGGCGGGACGAGTCGTTCCGCTGCCGGAAGGCGCGACCGGCCGGCACGTGTTCGTGCGCGATGAGTCGCGAACGCTCGTCGGCGTCGGCGAAGCGCTCGGAGCGCTGCTCGCTCCGCGCAAAGTCTTCGTCTAGTGAAGATTCGTCACGAGCTCGTCCGCGAAAGCGATCGCCCGTTGGTGCTGGCAATCGGTTTCTTCGACGGTTTTCATCGCGGCCATCGCGAGATCGCGCGCCAAACGTTGCGGTTGCGCAAGCCCGGCTGGCGTTCGGGCATTTTGACGTTCGCGAATCATCCGGCGGCACACCTGCAGGCCCGGCACGGAGCCCGCTCTGCTCTGCACGCCGCAGGAGCGCCTGGCGCTTTTTGCAGAGCGCCGGATTCGAGGAGTGCTTCTTCGTGACGTTCGACGACGGCATCGCGACGCTCTCACCGCAAGCGTTTCTCGGAATTCTTGTCGAGCGTCTCGGCGTGCGTGGCGTCGTCGTCGGCAGGACCTTTCGGTTCGGCCACAAGCGGGCCGGCGACGTCGATGCTGATGTCCGAGTTTCTCGAAGAGCGTCGCGTGAAGCTCGTTTCGGTGGATCCGGTCAGCGATGCGGGCGAGCGTATCTCGAGCACGCGAATTCGTGCGCTGATCCGCGAGGGCGATCTCGCGCAAGCCGATCGTTTGTTGGGCGGCACCGGCTATGAGATTCGAGGCTTGGTCGAGATCGGAGCGGGACGCGGGCACGCGTTGGGTTTCCCCACCGCAAACGTCGAGCGTCCCGGCGAAGCTGCTTGCCCAAGGACGGCGTATATTCGGCGGTGGCGCGTTACGACGGTCGCGATTATCCGGCGCTGGTCTCGATCGGAACCAATCCCCAGTTCGGCGATGGCGCGCGCACCGTCGAGGCATGGCTGCGCGATTTCCAGCAGACGATCTACGGCCGCGAGCTCGCGCTGCGCGACCTGCGGTACGTGCGGGAACAGCGGCTTTTTGCGGAGGTGAGCGAACTCGTCGAAGCAGATGCGACGCGACGTTCAAAAGATTGGTTATCCAAGTTATGGATAGGTGGATCGTGTGCCTCGCGGTCGCCGCCGCGTGTTCGGTGGCAGCGTGCGACCGCAGCAACGGTGCAGGTTCGACGGCGTCGTCGCAAACGGCTCGCGTCGGACAGCCTGCGCCGAGCTGGTCCGAGGCGAGCCTCCCCGGGCCTACCCTCTCGCTGGCGTCGTTGCACGGCGAACGCGGTCTATCTAAACTTTTTTGCGACGTGGTGCCCGCCGTGCAATGAAGAGGCTCCATCGATCGACGCGCTCGCTCGGAGCTACGCGCCTCGTGGTTTGCGAGTCGTCGGTATCGACGTGCTCGAGAATGCGAGCAAGGCTGCGTCTTTCCGTAGCGAGCACCACTTGAGCTATCCGGTCGTCGTGGATACGGGTACCTTGCGCGACCAGTACGAGGTTAACGGCTTACCGGTGCACGTCTTTATCGACCGAAGCGGGGTCGTTCGGAAGATCGTCGTCGGTCAGCTCTCGCCGGCCGCGATGCGCGACAACGTCGAACGCATCTTGCGTTAGGGCCTGACGATGCGCGTGAAACTGACGCTGCCCCTCTTGCACATGGGCGCTGCATTCGCAGCGGCGGTCCTCGCCGCAGGATGCGCAGGCGGCGGCGGACAGGGGAGCGTTCTGATGCCCGCCGGAAACGCCGGCGGAGGAGCCGCATTTGGCGGCGTCGGGAACACCGTCGTTCGAATTTACGTTCCCGCCGGCGAGTCAAGCAAGCTCGTCCGTCGGCAAGCCCATAATGCTCGCCGCCGCCGGTCAACGGCGTCGCTCCCGGCAATACGTTCAGCCTGCCGTCGCCGGCGGCGCCGCCGATTTCTACTCCGCCGCCTGCCCCCGGTTCGCAAATGCTCGCTTTCAACGTCAGCGGCCCGGCGACGATCAGTCAGACGGTTTCGGTCGGTCCGAACGCGAGCGGATGCGCTCCGTCGGCCGGCGGCTCGACGTGTCAGCTCTCGCTCTCGCTTCCAGCCGGAACGTATACCGGAACCGTCGGGAGTGCTGCAATCGCATTTAACGTGGTGCCGGCGTCGAACAACGTCCTAAACCTCACCCTGGGCGGCGTCCCCTCGCAAGTCGTCGTCGTCCCTGCTTCCTTGATGAGCGCGCAGAACCCGCAGGGTGGAATCGATCTCTATGGCGCCGGAAAGCATCTGCTCCTCGTCGAGATGCTCGATGCCAATCAGAACGTCATGGTCGGCGGCGGCGGCGCGAGCTTCGCGATGAGTCAAGCCGGAGGATCGCTCTCAATCGCAGTCGCGCAAGCCTCGACAATCGCGCCGAACCTCTTTTACGTGACGGCTGCGGGCGCTCCGAACGGCAGCTCTGCCATCCTCCGCGCGACCGCGAACTACGTCGGCCCTACGAATCCGTGCGCCCAATCGGGCGCCGTTTGCAGCGGCACCGCACGGGTCGACGTTCGCCAGATATTGGCCGTCGCGAACTCGGGCGCAAACAGCGTGACGCCTCTACGTCAACGGTCAGAGCGCTCCACTGGCGACGATCCAAAACGGCGTTACCAATCCCCAGGCGCTCATCTTTGACCCCGCAGGCGATCTCTTCGTCGCAAATCAGCCGGGCAGCGTGACAGAGTACGTTCCTCCCTACAATCAAGCGCCCGTTGCGATCGTCAACGGCATCAATCATCCGCAGTCCCTCGCCGTCGACGCCCACGGGAATCTGTTCGTGGCGAACGGCAACGGCAGCAATACGGTGACGCTCTACTCACCGCCCTACGGCGGCGCTCCCTCCGCAACGATTGCATCGAATGTGGACGATCCGGTAAGCCTCGCACTCGATTCCAGCGACGACCTCTTCGTCGTCAATGCGGCGGCCAACACCGTTACCGAGTACGCGCCGCCGTACACGAGTACGCCAACGACGATTTCAAAAGGGCTCAACACGCCGAGCTCGCTGGCGCTCGACGTCCGCGGAAATCTTTTCGTGGCGAATCTCAATTCGACGCCCAGCTCCGTCGTCGAGTACGCTCCGCCGTTCACGAACGCGAGCGCGCCGGTCGCGACCGTGACCAACGGTGTCAACGAACAAGGATCGATCGCCGTGATATCGGCGAATCTCTTCGTTCCGAATCAGGGAGCGAATACGGTGACGGAATACGCCGCGCCGTACACCGGCACGCCGACGACGATCGTTGGAGGTCAGAGCCAGCCCGTTGCGCTCGCGATCGACGCGGCCGGCAACCTGTACGTCGCGAACTACGGGAACAACACGGTCACACAATACTCGGCGCCATATGCGCCGGGCTCCTGGACGACGATCTCGAGCGGCATAGCCGCTCCGCTGGCACTCGCGCTGTCGCCGGCGACGAGCGGCGGCGCGACCCTAATTCCTTAGGCTTAAGCGGCCCGCACGCGCAAGGCGTCGCCTTCGAGGGTCACCTCGGCGCCGCAGCCATCGCGCAGTTCGCCTCTCAGCAACGCCGTCGAGAGCGGTGTCGAGACGTAGTGCGAAACGGTTCGCTGCACGTACCGAGCGCCGCTGCCCGCGGCCATCGATACGCGCGCCAAATAGAGTTTCGCTTCGTCCGAAAGGTTGAGCGCGACGTTGCGTGCGCCCAGGCGTTGGGCTAAGGCGTCCACGTGAATCGTAACGATCGCTTCGATTTGCTCGAGTCCAAGCTCTCTGAAGGGAACGATCTCGTCGATCCGATCGAGCAGTTCGAGGCGGAAGGCGACGGCGAGATCGTCGTCCTGCAGGTTGGTCGTCAAGATGATGAGCGCGTGGCGAAAATCGATTGCGCGGCCTTTCGAATCGGTGACGCGTCCGTCGTCGAGGATTTGCAAGAGAACCGACGCGACGTCCGGGTGCGCCTTTTCGACCTCGTCGAAAAGCACGACGCAGTACGGGCGGCGCCGCACCGGTTCGGTAAGCTGACCCGGCTCGTCGTGCCCGGCATAACCGGGCGGCGCGCCGAGGAGTCGCGAGACGGTGTGCGGCTCCGTGAACTCCGAGAGATCGACTCGAACCAATGCCGCCTCGGTGCCGAAAAGCACTTCGGCGAGCGCTTTTCGCAAGCTCGGTTTTTCCGACACCGCTGGGACCTCGGAAGAGGAAAGTGCCAAGCGGTTTTCGCGGATCGTGCAAACCCGTTCGCGCACGGCGAATCGCCTCGGATACCGCGGCGATCGCGCGCTCTTGACCGATGACGCGCTTCGCTAAGAGCCGCTCGAGATCGAGCAGCCGCCCGGCTTGCGATTCGGTCAGCGACGATTGTGGAATGCCGGTCCAGCGCGTCACGACCGCGGCGACGTCGTCGCTCCGAACGCTTCGGATACTCGACGGCGCCCTTGTTCGCAAGCGCCACCGAAGCCGCCGCTTCGTCGACGAGATCGATCGCTTTGTCCGGCAAAAATCGGTCGGCAATGAAGCGAGCCGAGAGCTGCGCGGCGGCCTCGATCGCCGCTTCGTCGATCGTTACGCGGTGATGTCGCGCGTATCGCTCGCGCAGACCGCGAAGAATTTCGATCGTTTCATCGATGCTCGGCTCCTCGACCATGACCGGCTGAAAGCGGCGTTCGAGCGCGGCATCCGATTCGACGTACTTGCGATACTCATCGAACGTCGTCGCACCGATGCACTGCAGGTCGCCGCGGGCGAGCTCGGGTTTGATCATCGTGCTTAAGTCGAGCGGTGCGCCCTCGGCGGCGCCGGCGCCGACCAACGTATGCAGCTCGTCGATGAAGAGCACGATGTCGCGTGCGCTGCGTTTAACCTCGTCGAGAATGCGTTTGACGCGGCCTTCGAACTCGCCGCGGTACTTCGTTCCCGCAACCAGCGGACCGAGCGATAGCGCGAGAACGCGTTTGCCGCGCAACGCGGGCGGGGCGTTACCGCTCGCGATGCGTTGGGCGAGACCTTCGACGATGGCGGTCTTTCCAACGCCGGGCTCGCCGACGAGACAGGGATTGTTCTTGCTGCGCCGCGCGAGGATCGAAATGATGCGATCGATCTCGCGGTCGCGCCCGATGACGGGATCGAGCTTGCCCTCTCGAGCGAGCTCGGTGAGGTCTCGAGAGAAGGCGGCAAGCGTCGGAGTTCCACCGCGAAAGCGCTTTCCGAGCTCATCGAGCGGTGAGGGTCTCCCCTCGCCCTGCAATTTCTCTGCGAGCAGGGCGCTGCCCGCGATGAGACCGGCGGCGGCGAGGGCCGCACCGACAAACGGGAGCGCACTCGTGATCGTACGCCTCTGGGCGCAAGCCATGCAAAGGCGCCCGCCGTGGGACGTAACGGCGGCGTGTGCGCCGCAGGACTCGCAGACGCGGTTCATCTGGTGAGTCTACCGGAAACGAGGCCGCCGGGTTTCGCCGCCATCGCTCTACGGCTCGGCCCAGAAGACGGCGCTGACCGTTACGGTCACGTTGACGTTCGATTGATCGAATCGTGTCGGCGCCGCCGCTCTTGCCAGAACCATCGGCACGGGTCCGGCGACCTCGCCGCCGGCGAGCTCGATGCTCTTCAATGCGACTATTCGTAATGCCGCGGCTCGGGCGAGCGTTTCGGCGTTCCTTCGAGCAGCCGCTACGGCTTGCGCAATTGCCTGCGCGCGTGCCGCGCTTGAATCGGAAAGGCCAAAGCTCACGCCATTGATCGCGGTCGCACCAGCGGCGATGCACGCATCGCTGACGCGGCCCGCCAACCCGATTTCTCGTACTTTGACCCCAAAGCTCCGAGAGACGAAATAACCGTAGCGCTCGCCGGTTGGATTCGCAGGAGCGACGGCCGGAGGCGGGTCATAGCTTACGTTGTAGGACGTCAGCGCAATATCACCGCGCGCGATTCCAAGCTTCGTCAGTGCCGCGACGACGCGATCGTAGCGCGCGTTGTTTTCGGCGATGGCGTCGTTTGCGTTCTCCGCATTTGTCTCGATGCTGGGATTGACGGTCGCTGAGTTGGGTGGCAACGAGACGCTGCCGGTTCCTGAAGCCGTGATCTCGGTGAGGCCCGGCTGCGCAGCCGCCGCGCCGGCGGTTGCCAGCGCAAAAGCTGCGAGCAGGCAGATGAAAGTACGCTTCATAATGGGTAAAGCTGCACCGAAGGGGCCCAGTGTCCCTGTTGCTGGATCACGAAGGGAGTGACGCGCATGTGGGTTGTATGGATCATCATCTTCGGGCTCATCGTGGGACTGGTCGCACGGTGGATCGTGCCGGGCGCGGCGCCCGGCGGCATCATCACCGATATCATCGTCGGCATTCTTGGCGCCCTGATCGGGGGCTGGCTGTACAGGCTTCTTCGGCCACGTCGGGCCGGCCGCATATCGAGTTTCAATCTTCCGAGTTTCGTCTGTGCTTTGATCGGCGCGGTCGTGCTGCTCTGGCTCGTCCGCCTCCTCCGAGGAAGACCCGCCGCCGTCTGAAGGGCGCTCCACGGCGTCGAGGGAAGCTGAAATCCATGGCCTACATCATCACCGAGCCGTGCATCGGCACCAAGGACAAGTCGTGCGTCGACGTCTGTCCCGTCGATTGCATCCACGGCAAGGATGAGGACGAGATGCTCTACATCGATCCGGAAGTCTGCATCGACTGCGGCGCTTGCGTTTCGGCATGTCCGGTCGAAGCGATTTTCGCCGATTCGGACGTTCCGGAGAAGTGGCAGAACTATACGGCCATTAACGCCGAATATTTCAAGAAGTGATCGCGGAGATCTCCAGCAACACCTTCGACGCGTTCTTCGCATGGGCGCCGTGGGTCGTCGGCGCGGCGATCTACTTCGCGTTCTACGTCGCGAAGCGTCACGAGGTTGCAGCAAAAGTCGCCGCCTACCAGCCCGACGTACGCCTGTGCGGTCTGCGGGCGGCGCGGCTCGCGCGATCAGATGGTGCCGCAGAATCACGGCGGCGCCGTCGGCTACCAATGCGCGCAATGCGCCGCCTCAGCGCAAGCCGCAGCACACTAAAGACCCTTCTTACTGCTGCTGGCCGTACTCTTTCAGGACGTCGTGTATGCGCGAGGCCATCGACAGCGCGTCGTCCCACTTGCGTTGCCACATGTTCCGTCCGAAGATGAGACCAACGCAACCCGCGGCCATTGCTGCGTGCGCCTTGTGAATCGTGGCGTCGTCGCCCATCTTGCTTCCGCCTGAAACGAGCACGAGGCTGCGGCCGGCCGATTTGACGACCTTGCGCAACCCTTCGACGTCGTCGAACTGCAGGGTGTCGTAGGGCTTGGGCAGCTTGGACGCCTCGTCGGCTTTCCAGACAGGCTCGTTGAGTTTGATGACGTCGGCGCCCATCTCGCACGCGACGCGTGCGGCATAGTCCACGGCGTAGAGTGAATCGATCCCGCCCTTGGCTTTTACCGCCGACCCGCGCGGGTAGGCCCAGACCACGAGAGGCATTCCGAAGCGATCGCACTCGTGGCGCACTTCGTTGCATTGTGCGATGTCGAGCTCTTGGGACGGGCTTCCAACGTAGAGCGTATAGCCGACGGCGTCGGCTCCCAATCGGATGGCGTCTTCGACCGACGACGTAAGCGGGCTGAACGCTTCATCGTCGGGCGGAATGTTCGTCTTTCCGTTGACTTTGAGCAAGAGGGGAACGCGGCCGGCGTACTGCTTCTGATACTTTTCGGCGAGTCCAACGTGCAGCGCGATGCCCGAGAAGTTCCCTGCGACTGCCAGCCGGTAGATCCAGTCCGGATCGATCGCGTCGGGATTATCGAAAAAATCGACCGGCCCGTGCTCGAGGCCCTGATCGATCGGCAGCATCATCAGCGTTCCGTTTGCTGGCCCGTGCTCGTACATCAAACGGTGCAGGCGGGTGCGCTTTCCGATCGAGAGATTCATTGCGTCGAAGGTTGGACGAGCGATCGTAGGAGTGACGGCAGCTGTCATACTATCGCGCCTTCGCCGCCTCCCAAAGGTTATCCTGAGCCCACGCCCAAAGGGGCCGCTCGTGATTGCACGCATCGGGTTCGTCGGACTAGGTGCGATGGGTGAGCCGATGGCCGGCGCGTTGCGTCGAGCCGGTTTCGAAGTGTCGGCAAGCGTGCACCGGCACCGTGAAGCGCTCGAACGCTTGCGTTCGCAAGGCGTGGCGGAGGTCGCCGATCCGGCAGCTCTCGCCGACGAGGTGGAGGCCGTCATCCTTTGCGTTCCGGACGCGCCTCAAGTGGAGGAGGCGCTCTTCGGCTCACGGGGCGTGGCGCAGGGCGCGAAGCCTGGTTTGCTCGTGATCGACATGTCGACGATCTCACCGGTGGCGTCCCGCCGCTTTGCCGAGCGGCTTACCGAGCGCGGCATCGATTTCGTCGATGCGCCAGTGAGCGGCGGCCCAGAGCGCGCGCGTGCGGGCTCGCTGACCATCATGGTGGGAGCGTCACCCGAAGCATTCACGCGAGCCGAGCCGATGCTTCGCGCGATGGGCACTCCGCATCATCTCGGTCCAGTCGGCATGGGCGAAACCGTCAAGCTGGTTAATCAGATCATCATTGCGAACGTGATGATTGCCAACGCCGAAGCTCTCGTCTTCGCAAAGCGAGCCGGTGCCGACCTCGACGCGCGTCCGCGCCGTGCTCGCCACGGCGACGGCTTCGAACTACCTCCTCACCGAATGGTTGCCGAAAACGTGGCTGGCAGGAACCTTCGAAGGAGGATTCGCACTCGATCTTCTTCGCAAGGACCTTGCCGCGGCGCTCGACACCGCGCGCGTTCTCGTGCACCCAATGCCGGCGACGGGGCTGGCATATCAGCTGTACACTACTCGTTCCGCTCAAGGGGATGGCGCGCTGGACTACAGCGCGATAGTAAAGGGATATGAACGTAACGCCGGAGGCAAAGCCGCCGCGAATAGCCTTAGTCAAGAACCCGGACTTCAATAAAAAGATTCTGGTCGTGGACGACGAGTCCGCGATCCTCCAGACGCTGCGGTTCAATTTGGAACGTAGCGGATATGCGGTCGTTACGGCGGGCGATGGCCGAAGCGCCATTGCGATGGCGCAGCGCGAGCAGCCCGACTTAATCGTGCTCGATATCATGCTTCCGGTGCTCGACGGCGTTGAAGCCTGCAAGGAAATTCGAAAGTTCAGTCCGGTCCCGATCATCATGCTGACAGCGAAAGACCAAGAGATCGATAAAGTCTTGGCGCTCGAGCTCGGCGCCGACGACTACGTCACCAAACCGTTTGCGTTGCACGAGTTCTTGGCGCGGGTAAAGGCGCGGCTGCGCCGGCAGTCGTCCATCCACGCCGGGCACGACGAAGCAATCGTGCTCGGCGCAATCGTGCTCGATCCCTCGCGCCAGCAGCTTACGGTCCGCGGCGCGGAGGTTGCCCTCGCTCCAAAAGAGTTTGGACTGCTGCGCGTGCTCATGGAGAATCACGGCCGCGTCGTTACTCGGCAGACGCTGCTCGATAAGGTTTGGGGATACGATTTCGAAGGCGAGCAGCAGACCGTCAGCGTTCACATCCGATGGCTGCGCGAGAAGATCGAGGAAGACTCGCGCGCGCCCCGACACATCCTAACGGTTCGCAGCCGCGGTTACATGTTCAAAGCTTGACGCCGCTAGAATGGTCGCTTCTCGCTTTAGTCGCCGGAGTGGCCGGCGGCTTTGTATTTGCGCGCGCTCTTAAAACACCCGAGACGGCGCCGGTCGCCGAACCGCTGCCGGTGCTTGCGCCTGCGGCGCCCCCGATTTCCGTAGATAGTTCGTTTGCTCGGCTCGTGCGCGCTTTGCCGATCGGCGTCGTACTCGTCGACCGCTTGTGCCACGTGGAGTTTGCCAATGCCGCGGCCGGAGCGACCTTCGGATTCGATCCGGAACGGGCGCTGAATCTTCACATCATCGAGGCAATTCCAAATATCGAGCTCGAGCGTCGAATCGCAGATGCGTTGCAGGGCGAAGCATCGGTTGCGCCGCTGATGCTTACCGGAGCGTCGGGTCAGCGGACCTACCGCGTCTCCGTCTATCCGCTCACGGAGGAGAGCGACGATCCGCGACACGTTGTCGTCTTCTCAGACGATCAGACGGCGCTCGTACGGCTGGACCGGGCTCGCAAAGAGTTTCTTTCGAACGTTTCGCACGAGTTGCGCACGCCGCTGTCGTCGATCAAGCTTATGCTCGAGACCGTGCTGGAGGCTCCCGAGCAGGAGGCTCGCGATCTCTTCGTGCCGCAGGCGCTCGCGCAGGTCGACCGGTTGACGGCGCTAGTTGGGCAGTTGCTCGAACAGGCGCGAGCCGAGTCGGGTCAGCTCAAGCTCGACCTTCGCGACGTCGACCTGGAGGAGGTGGCGCGGCCGATCGTCGCTTCGTTCGAACAACAAGCCTCGAATAAGGGCGTTTCGCTCGAGCTCGCCGCGCTGCGTCCCGTGCGAGTCGAGGCCGACCCCAACCGGCTCGCGCAAGTCTTCGTGAACCTGATCGACAATGCGCTTCGTCACACCGCCGGCGGTGGTCGAATACGGATAGAGCTGGACGCGCGCGACAGCGATGCGGTGCTGCGCGTGCGCGACACCGGTGAAGGCATTCCGTATCGCGACCTTCCGCATATCTTCGAACGCTTCTACGTCGTCGATCGCTCTCGCACGCGTGGCAGCGGCGGCGCCGGTCTCGGGTTGGCGATCGTAAAGGGAATCGTCGACGCGCACGGCGGAGCGATCTCGGCCGAATCGATGATCGGGCGGGGTACCGCGTTTACGATTCGCCTTCCGATCATGCGTATCAAGCGAGAGGCCACGACGTGAGGCGCGAGAGTCTTAAGGTTCTTAAGGACGGAACGGGCATCGCATCGCGTGCGACGAACACGGCGCCTTGATGCTGGCGAGAACGGCGAACCCGTCTGCCGCTGCAACGCAGACGAAGATCGACGTCGAGAAGCTCGATGTCTATTATGGCGCCTTTCGCGCCATTAGAAAGGCCTCGCTCCGCGTTCCGGCCCACCGCGTGATGGCGCTCATCGGGCCTTCCGGATGCGGTAAGTCAACGTTCATTCGCGCACTCAATCGAATGCACGACTTGACGCCGGGCGCGCGCGTCGAGGGGAAGGTTTTGCTCGACAATCAAGACATTTACGCGCCCGACATCGATCCGGTAACGATCCGCTACCGGATCGGAATGGTCTTCCAGCGCCCGAATCCGTTTCCGAAATCCATTTTCGATAACGTGGTCTACGGTCCGCGGATTCACGGCGAGCGCAACGCGTCGAAGTTGATGGAAATCTGCGAACGCAGCTTACGCCACGCGGCGCTCTGGGACGAGGTCAAAGACCGCCTCGACCGTTCCGCGCTTGCGCTTTCGGGCGGCCAGCAGCAGCGTCTCTGCATCGCGCGCTGCCTCGCGGTCGATCCGGAGGTCATTTTGATGGATGAGCCGGCGTCGGCGCTGGACCCGATAGCAACCGGAAAGATCGAAGATCTCATCGACGAGCTCAAGAAAGAATACACGGTCGTCATCGTGACGCACTCCATGCAGCAGGCGGCACGCATCAGCGACAACACTGCCTTCTTTCTGCTCGGCGATCTGGTCGAAACCGACACGACGGCGACGATCTTCACGAAGCCGAAGGACAAGCGAACCGAGGATTACATCACCGGCCGCTTCGGCTAAGCTTTCTTCCTCGCGGGACGCATAATGGTACTTAAGACAGGCTTAATCAGCGGGCGCTAGACTCGTTACCAAGCGATGCGTCGTATCCCTTTTTTAACGACAGGAGGCTCCTTCTCGTAATGAAGAGTATCATTCATGCCGTACTGATTGCGGCGGCGATGGCTGCAGCCGGAACGTCTTTCGCACTGGCGGAAACACAGGCAACACCAGTGGCGCAGACCGGCTCGCCGCCCCCCGCCGACTTCGGCGCCCCGCCCTCGGGACAGATTCCCATCCTCTATAACGATCGTCATGTCTACGCTAATCCCGACGTGCTCAAGCAGGGCCGCGTGCTGGCCGCGCTTGCGCGAAACGGAACGATCTACATCCCGCTGCGCTCGATGTTCGAGCAGATGGGCGCGACGGTTTCGTTCGATGCCGCTAGCAAGACCGCGACGGTCAGCAAAGCCGGCGCGCAGGTCGTCGTGACGGTCGGAAAGCCTGAGGTCCTGATCAACGGCGAGTCGCGCCCACTCGACGTGCCGCCGATCGTCTATCACGGCGTCGTGCTCGTTCCGGTTCGCGTCATTTCCGAAGGCATGGGCGCGTACGTGCAATGGGTGCCCGACCGCCACATCGTCGTCGTGCGCTACATTCCAGCAGCGCCGCCGCCGACCGAGGCTCCGCCTCCGCCGCCGGTTCCCGAAGCAACGGTCGCTCCGCCGCCCCCGCCCCCGCCGACGCCCAATCCGTTGAAGATCGGCGGGTACTTCCGCTCGTACTATTTCACGCGCCAGAACGCGTCGAACAATCCGGGTGCGCAGTTCAACTTTACGCCGGGAGCCAAATACAGCTCGACCGGCGTCAATCAGGCATCGTGGAACAGCGCGATCGCGCCACACGCCGAATACGATTTTCCGAGCGGCTGGATCGTCGGCGGCTCGTATCTCTATGCCAATCCGATGGACGGGCCGTGCGTCGTGGTCGCGAATCACGCAAAGGGAGCGGTCTGCGTCTCACAGGCCCCGCCGAATACCAATCCCGACGACACGCTGCCCGGATTTACAATGAGCACGTTCTACCAGGCGTATCTGGGATATAAAGCGCACGGCTTCGACGGTCAGCTCGGCAATCTCGTCTTCAACTCGCCCTGGGCCAACCCGTCGGATTCGCGTCTTAAACCCAACGCGTTCGAGGGCGCGTACTTGAGCTATCTCGACCCAACGTCCTACTGGACGGTCGAAGGTGCCGACATGCTCGCCTTCGAGAACCGCACCAGCTCGGCGTTCAGCCAGCAGACGTTGCTTACCAGCTACCCGGCCGGCAATCCCGGATTGCCGGCCGACATCTTCCGTCCCAACGGCAACGGGCTCACGACGAACGGCTTCACGATGGGCAAAGTCGGCTACGACAATCCGAACGGGATTTCGGCCAACGGCTATTTCTATGGCGTTAGCGACATCGTCAGCATTTGGTGGGGTGACGGGCAGTATACGTTCTCCCAAAGTCCGTTCAAGCCGTTCATCGCGTTGCAGGGTGGAACGGAAAGCAATAACGGCCTCTCCGACATCGGAAAGATCGACAGCCAGAACTTCGGCGCGCAGATCGGCGCGAACATAACGAAAAATATCCAACTTACCGGCGGCTACGATCAGATTCCTTGGCACACCGATACCGTCTTTCTGCCGAAGAACGTAACCTGCAGCAACACTAACTATCAGATCTCGGCAAAAGGCGCGACGCTCTCATACCTCTTGCCACTTAACGCCGCGCAGTGCTTCACCAATACCAACGGCACGACGGACGTCTACTACGGCGGATGGGCGAGCCCGTATACCGACAGCTACGCAACCGACCCGTTCTTTACCACGCAGATCTCGCAGGGCATGGCCGATCGTCGCGCGCCCGGCACGTCGTGGAAGGTCGCGCTGAACTTCACCTCAACCAATAAGAAGTGGATCTTCATCGCGAGCGACGCGTGGTACAACTATGGCAACGCGCTCGCGCCGGAGAACACAAACGAGTGGAACCTCGACGGTCAATATCACTTTAGCAACGTGGGGAAAGGCCCGTACCACGGGCTGCTCCTCCGGTATCGTTACGCGCAACGCTCGCTCTCTAACACCTTCTGCGGAGCGTCCGGAACGACCAGTTGCCCGCCGGGCTCGACGTCGGGAGCATCCGAGTTTGGCGGACTGCCGCTCTTCAAGTACAACCGGGCTCAGTTGGAGTACGATTTCTAAAGCGGGCGCGTACCGCCGCACCTACTGGTCGCCCCGTCCATTAAGGACGGGGCGATTTTTCTTCTTGATTTTTTATTGACCAAGGTTATGTTATCCGAAGCAAGAAGTTGCTTGTAGTATTTTTTTTGAGGAGGAGGCCCCTTTAATAATGAAGACCTTCCTTAGCCGCATCACGGTGATGGCGACGGCAATCTGTTGGGCCGGTACCTCTTTCGCACTGGCGGAAACACAGGCAACACCAGTGGCGCAGACCGGCTCGCCGCCCCCCGCCGACTTCGGCGCTCCGCCCTCGGGGCAGATTCCCATCCTCTATAACGACCGTCACGTCTACGCTAATCCCGATATTCTCAAACAAGGACGCGTCTTGGCCGCGTTGGTGCGCGGCGGGACGATCTTCATCCCGTTGCGTTCGATGTTCCAACAGATGGGGGCGACGGTTTCCTACGATGCCGCCAGTAAGACCGCAACGGTTTCGAAGGCCGGCGCGCAGGTCGTCGTGACGGTCGGCAAGCCGGAGGTCGTGATCAACGGCGAGTCGCGTCCGCTCGACGTGCCGCCAATCGTCTATCACGGTGTCGTGCTCGTCCCGGTCCGCGTCATTTCCGAAGGCATGGGCGCGTACGTGCAATGGGTGCCCGACCGTCGTTTGGTGGTCGTTCGGTACATTGCGGCGACCCCGCCGCCGACCGAGGCTCCGCCTCCGCCGGCCCCCGAAGAAACGGTTGCGCCGCCGCCTCCTCCGCCGCCGACGCCGAATCCCTTGGTGCTCGGCGGGTATTACCGCTCGTACTATTTCACGCGCCAGAACGCGTCGAACAATCCCGGCACGCAGTTCGACTTTACGCCCGGCGCAAAATACAACTCCAACGGCGTCAATCAGGCATCCTGGACCAACGCGATCGCCCTTCACGGCGAGTACGACTTTCCTTCGGGGTGGGACGTTGGTGGTACGTACCTGTACTCCACCTCCTTCGGTCCGTGCGCCGTCCCGGCGAACAACGCAAAGGGTGCCGAGTGCGTTTCGCAGGTTCCTCCCAACACGAATCAGGATGAAACGTTGCCTCCGTTTCGATTGAGCACGTTCGACGAAGCGTATTTGGGATACAACGCTCACGGTTTTAACGGCGAGCTGGGGAACGTGCTCTTCAACTCCCCGTGGGCAAATCCGGCAGATTCGCGTGTCAAACCGGCGGCCTTCGAAGGCGCCTACTTAAGCTATACGACGCCCTCGTATTGGACGTTTGAAGGCGCCGATATGCTCGCGTTCGAGAACCGGACCAGCTCGACGTTCAGTCAGCAGACGTTGCTGACGAGCTTCCCGGCCGGCAACAACGGCATGGCTTCCAACATCTACGTTCCGGGAGGGTTGGGGATCACAACCAACGGTTTTGCGATGGGCAAGCTTGGCTATGGGAACCCATCGGGGCCGGGCATTACGGCCGACGGATACTTCTACGGCGTGAGCGATCTCGTCAACATGTGGTGGGGCGACGCTAAGTACACGTTCAACGGCCCGTTGGCGCCCTTCATCGCGCTGCAGGGCGGGACGGAGAGTAACGCGGGCGTCTCTTACATCGGGAAAGTAAATAGCCAAGACTTTGGCGCTCAGATCGGAGCCACCGTCGCGAAGAACTTTGCGCTGACCGCGGGCTACGATCAGATTCCGTGGAAAACCGATACCGTATTTTTGCCCAAGAACGTAACCTGCAGCAACTCCAACTATCAGATCACGACGAAGGGAGCGACGCTCGGGTATTTCCTCCCGCTCAACGCCGCGCAGTGCTTTACGAATCCCAACGGGACGACGAATGTCTATTACGGCGGCTGGGCGAGCCCGTATACGGACAACTACGACAGCGATCCCTTCTTTACGACCAGCGTCACCCAGGGCATGGCCGACCGGCGCGCGCCGGGCTCGTCCTGGAAAATCGGGATGCAGTATACGTCGACGAACACGAAGTGGATCTTCATAGCGACCGATGCCTGGTACAGCTACGGGAACGCCTTGGCTCCAGAGAATACGAACATCTGGGTTCTCGACGGGCGGTACCGCTTCAGTCATATGCCCGCGCACGGACCGTATCACGGCCTTGTCCTGCGCGATCGGTACATCCAGCGCTCCCTTTCGAACACATTCTGCGGAGACTTCGGCAGCATGACCTGTCCGCCGTCCGAGGCTCCCGGATCTAGCGAATTCGGCGGCTTGCCGCTCTTCAAGTACAATCGCGCTCAGTTAGAGTACGACTTCTAGCCGCGGGGTTTTCTCCGCACTCGAGTGAAATAGGGGGCCCTCATGTCTTCGACGATGAGGGCCCTCGTTAAACCGCGTCCGGGCCCCGGCTTTCTGCTGAAAGACGTGGCGATACCCCAGATTGGTCCCACCGACGTCTTGATCCGCGTCGAGAAAGCGGGCGTCTGCGGGACCGACCAACACATTTACCGGTGGGATGCGTGGGCGCAGCAGCGGATCAAGCCTCCGCTCGTGGTGGGGCATGAATTCATGGGGAGGGTGGCCGCGATCGGGGACGCGGTTCGCGCCGTTAAGGTCGGCGAGCGCGTCTCGGCAGAAGGACACATCGCCGACCTTACGTGCCTGCTCTGCCGCACCGGGCAGGCGCACATCTGCGAACGCGTCGAGATCGTCGGCGTCGATCGCGACGGCGCGTTCGCCGAATACGTTGCGGTCCCCGAGTACAACGTCTGGCGGCTCGACCCGGAGATACCGGATGAGGTCGCCGCAATATTCGATCCTCTCGGTAACGCGGTGCATACGGTCATGGCTGCCGGCGTCAGCGTCAAAAGCGTCGCGATTACGGGCGTCGGATCGATCGGTCTGATGGCGATCCCGGTTGCGCGCGCGGCGGGGGCGACGGCCGTCTATGCGATCGACGTGAATCCGGCCAAGCTCGAGCTGGCGCGGCAGCTTGGCGCCGACGCAACGTTCATCGCCAATCAAAGCGATCTCGTCGCGGAAATCAAGCGTCGCACGCGCGGCGACGGCGCAGACGTGCTCCTTGAAATGTCGGGCAGCGGCGAGGCCATCGATCTGGGCCTGCAGCTCCTCCGTAACGGTGGAACCGCAGCGCTACTCGGGATTCCGGCCGGCAACATCAACCTGAATCTCGCCGAGCGTATCATCTTCAAAGGCCTTACCGTGCTCGGCATCAATGGGCGGCGCATGTTCGAGACCTGGTATCAGACCGAAGCGCTGGTAAAGAGCGGACGCGTCGATCCGCGTTCGATCATTACGCACGTGCTGCCGTACACGGAGTTCGATCGCGCTTTTGAATTGATGAGCAAGGGCGAAGCGGCCAAGATCGTCCTGGACTTTAAAGGAGATGCTTCCCAATCATGAATCAGGCGTTCGAAGAGAAGTTGCAAACCGATCTCGACGCGCTCAAGAAGGCCGGAACGTACAAACGCCTCCGCCACCTCACGACCCCGATGGCTCCGGAGGTCCATATGGAAGAGGCAGGCGACGTCATCGTCCTTTCGAGCAACAATTACCTTGGCCTCGCCGACAATCCGGTGGTGGTCGAAGCCGGCAAGCGTGGTCTTGAAAAATACGGCGCCGGAACCGCTTCGGTGCGCTTTATCTGCGGGACCTTTGACATTCACCGCGCGCTCGAGAATCGAATCGCCGGCTTCCTCGGAACGCCGGCGGCGCTCTCATACGTTTCCTGCTGGAACGCGAATACCGGCCTCTTCCCAACGATTTGCGACGAGGGATCGGCAATCGTGTCCGACGAGCTCAATCACGCGTCGATTATCGATGGAGTACGGCTCGCTTCGAAGGCGCGCCGCGAACGCTTTAAACATGGCGACATGCGCGAGCTCGAAGAGAAGCTCAAGAGCGTAGCGAGCTGCTTTCCGATCGTCATCGTCACCGACGGCGTCTTTTCGATGGAGGGCGATCTCGCGAAGCTTCCCGAGATCGTCGAGGTCGCGCAAAAGTACGGCGCGATCGTCGTCGTTGACGATTCTCACGGCACGGGCGTGATGGGTGAGACGGGGCGCGGCACGGTCGAACATTACGGGCTCACCGGTCAGGTCGACGTGATCACTGGGACTCTCGGAAAGGCGCTCGGCGGCGCGGCGGGGGGATTCGTTGCCGGCAGCGGCGCCTTGATCGACACCCTGATCCAACGTTCGCGACCGCAGCTCTTCTCCAATGCGTTGCCGGCGACGGTCGCGTGCAGCTCGCTCGCAGCGATCGAACACCTCGAGGCGCACCCCGAGCTCGTGCGGGACCTGCGCGAGAAAACGCGATACTTCCGCGACGGTCTCAAGCGTATCGGGTACAAACCGCTCGAAAGCGAGAGCGCGATCGTACCGATCATCGTCGGTGAAACGGCCTTTGCGATCGCGATCAGCGATAAACTGCTGCGGGGCGGCGTCTTCGTTACCGGCTTCGGCTTTCCGGTCGTGCCGGAGGGCACCGCGCGCATTCGCGTGCAGATCAGCGCCGCGCTTACCCAGGACGAGATGGATCGGGCGCTTGCGGCGTTCGAACGCGTCGGTACGGAGACTGGTTTACTTAAAGTTTGATCGAACTCGAGGCTCCCACCCTTTGAAATTTTCGCGATCGGGCATCGTTCTCAAACCCAGCGCAACCCTCGGGCGTTTGGGTATCTTAAATCCGGCTTGCGCTCGCCTCAGCGAAGGCGCACTTCAGCTTTATCCACGCATGGTCGCGCCGGGAAATGTGTCGCGCATCGGGTCGTTTCGCACGGCGGAGCGCGGCGACGGCGCGTTGGAGGTTGATTATTGCGGATTCGCACTCGAGCCTGAGGCGCCGTACGAGTTGCGCGATGTGCCGGGCGGATATGGTTGTGAGGATCCGCGCGTCACATTTGTACCGGCGATCGACCGGTACGTTATGGCATACGTTGCATTCGGGCCACGCGGTCCTGAAGTTGCCGTCGCCATTTCGGAAGATGGGCTTGACTGGAAACGGTTAGGGCTACTGCAATTTCAAGGCAGCAAGGAGCCTTTTGCCGATAAAGACGCCGCCTTCTTTCCCGAGCCGGTCGCTTCACCCGCCGGCGTTGAGTCCCTGGCTTTCTATCACCGTCCAACCCTCCAACTTCCCAGCGACGCGAAGCAGGCACTTTTGGCGATCGAAGCGCTTCCGCCGAGTGAGCGTGAAGGCATCGCGGTCGGCTACATTCCGTTCGACGCCGTCCGAGCCGACATCAACGCGCTTTGCTGCGTTACCGAAACGCATCGCCTCACGCTGCCGCCGGCGAATTGGGGAGCGATCAAGGTGGGCACCGGAACGCCGCCGGTTCGAATCGCCGAAGGTTGGCTCTCGGTGATTCATGGGGTCGACGAGCTCGCGCACTCCAAAGACGGCGCCTTATTGCGATATTGCGCAGGCGTCATCATTCACGATGTGCACCGGCTCGATCGCGTCGTCTTCCGCTCGCCCGAGCCGCTCTTCGTTCCCAAAGGCGGCGCGGAACTTCACGGTGCGGTGGGGCACGTCGTTTTTCCGACCGGCCTCGACCCACGAGGCGAACGCGAATTCGACATCTATTATGGTATGGCCGACGACGAAATCGGGCGCGGAAGACTGTCACTCGACTAAAGAAAAGTGCCATCTTTGATTCCGCTGAGATGGCACGTTGATTGGTTGCGGGGGGTGGATTTGAACCACCGACCTTCGGGTTATGAGCCCGACGAGCTACCGGACTGCTCCACCCCGCGATAAGAACGACAACAATACGACGGGTCAGGTTTCGCCCCTGCTCGAGTTCACGCGAATGGCTCTGCGCGGTGCTCGCCGGGACGATGCCGAAAGCGACCGGATGGCACCTGGGCCGCTCGCGGCGCGCATACCAAAGATTCACTTGCACTGCCACCTCGAGGGAAGCCTGCGGGGTTCGACGTTCGTCGAGCTTGCTGAGAAGCACGGCGCGCCGCTGCGCTATCACCCGTCGGGCGAACGCGCAAACGCGCCCTTTACCGACGAGCCGGCCAAGCCCGTCGATCGCTCGCACCCCTATCGGTTCGATGATTTTCAGGAGTTCTTGCTGATCTTTGCCGCCGTCAGCCGCTCGTTGCAGGAGCCGGAAGATTACGCGCGGCTCGCGCGCGAATTCGTCCAGGACGCACTCGCGCAACAGGTGATCTATGGCGAACTCTTCGTTTCGCCCTCCGTTTGGAAGTTCTTCAATCCCAGCCTCGACGTTCGTGCGACGATGGAAGCGATCGTCGGTCAGCTGCGTGCCGCGCGGCCGCGCGCCACATTCAAGCTCTTGCCCGACCTCACGCGAAACTTCGGCGGTGAGAGTGCGATGAAGACGGTACGTGCGATGGCAGACATGACCGACCTGGACGTGATCGGCGTCTCGCTTGGCGGCGACGAAGCGCGTTTTCCCGCGAAGCTTTTCGTCGATGCCTTTGCGTACGCGCGCGCCAACGGTCTTCATTGCGTCGCGCATGCCGGGGAGGCCGACGGCCCGGCAAGCGTGCGCGACGCCATCGAGCTGCTGCACGTCCAGCGCATCGGGCACGGCATACGCGCGCTCGAAGACGCGCGCACCGTCGAACTTCTTGCGGATCGGCGCATTCCGCTTGAGATCTGTCCGACGTCGAACCGGCTCACCGGTGCGGCGCTCCCCGATCATCCCCATCCGTACCTCGATTTCGATCGCCGCGGCTGCATCGTGACCATCGACTGCGACGACGCGACCTTATTTGCCACCTCGATCGAGCGGGAGTATGCGCTCGTCGAGCAGGCTGCCGGCTCTGTCGCGCTGGAGCGCTACGTGCGCAACGCCATTGCTGCGTCGTTTGCGGGGGAAGTAGAAAAGCGGGCGATGACGGCGAAGCTTGCGGCGGCCGTTGCGGAACTTCCGGCCGCTCCTCGAAGTTAAAGCTGCTATGCCGGGACACTCGCATTCCCACTTCGCCGAATCCTTCGAAATGTACATGAAGGCGATCTACCGTCTCGAGCGTGAAGGCCCGGGCGTTACGACGTCTGCCCTAGCGACCGAGCTGGGGGTGGCGCCGGCCTCGGTCTCGGGCATGCTCAAGAAACTCGTCAATGATGGCTACGTGGAACACGAAGTACGCGGCGACATCAGACTGACGCGAAAGGGCCTCGAGATAGCGGTCGGAGTCGTGCGCCGCAACCGGTTGGCGGAACGGCTCCTCACCGACGTTCTCGGCATGACGTGGGACGAGGTGTACGCCGAAGCGTGCATTCTCGAACACGCGATTACGCCGCGCGTCGAGGAGCGCTTGATTGCAGCGCTGGGCGACCCGCAGACGTGTCCCCACGGGCACCCCATTCCGCCAACGGATTTAACCGAGCCCGTGCGGATCGGCATTCCGCTCGCGCAAGTAGAACCCGGTGAAAACGTCACGGTCTCGGGCGTCACCGAACAAATGCCCGAAATTCTGCGCTACCTCGGCCAAGTTGGGGTTCGTCCCGGCGTTCGTCTTCGCGTGGTCGACAAAGCGCCGCTCGGAGGGCCGGTCACGATTGACGTGGATGGCGAACGCCATGCCATCTCGCTCGAGCTCGCGCGCATGGTTATGATCGCGTGATCACCCGCCTCCTGATCGCGGTCAACGTCATTGCTTATCTGTGGGAGGTTTCCGTGGGCGGTCCGGGGATGCTCTCGGCCTTTGGAAGTTCGGGGCCGGGAATGGAGCGCGTCCTTGTGGACGGCGCGTTGATTCCGTTGGCGGTTCTGCAACAAGGGCAATGGTGGCGCATCATAACGGGCGCGTTTCTCCACGGCGGTTTACTTCACATCGGCGTCAATATGATGTCGCTCTGGTTTCTGGGGCGGTTTATCGAATTCGCGCTGGGATCGTGGCGCATGTTCGTCGTCTACATGGTCTCGCTCGTCGTTTCGGGCTTGGGCGTCGTCTATTTCAGTGACCCGACGGTTCCGACGGTCGGAGCGAGCGGCGCCATCTTCGGCCTCTTCGGCGCACTTTTTGCGATCGGTTTCAAGCTCGGCAAACCAGGGATGGAATTGGTGCGCGCCAACGTGGGCATCCTGGTCTTGAACCTGATCATCACCTTTACCGTTCCGCAGATCTCTTGGCAAGCGCACGTCGCGGGGTTGCTGGCAGGCTTTGCGCTCACGTACGTGCTTTATTTTCCGCCGCGGCGCGTCGCTCCGGTCGTCGTCGACGCCGGCAGCGGTCGCGAGCTCGAAACGGAGTACGAATCGCCCATCGATCCGCAGCATCGAGCGCAGTGACGCCGGCCCTCGAGGAGCTGCTCGGCACGGACGGCCCGTTCGCGCAGAGACTGACCGGCTTCGAGCCGCGCTCGGGGCAGCTGCAGATGGCGCAGCTCGTCGAGCGCGGCATCATGGAGAGTATGCACACGATCGTCGAGGCCGGCACCGGCGTCGGAAAATCGCTCGCGTACCTCGTGCCGGCGGTCCGAAGCAGAAAGAAGATCGTGCTCTCGACGGGGACGATTGCGCTCCAAGAGCAGCTCGTGAACAAGGATATTCCGCTCGTGGAAGCGGCCCTCGGAATGCCTCTGCGCGTCACGCTGCTGAAGGGGAGAGCGCACTATCTCTGCCGGCTGAAGCACAAACGCGTGCGCGCGGATCGGCTGCTCGCCGGTTCTCCTTCGATGCAACGAATGTGGGAATGGGCGGAGCGCACGCGAAGCGGCGATCGGGCCGAACTCGGGTTCGTGCCGCCGCCGGGCGAGTGGGAAGAGCTCGACGCCGACGCCGATGAATGCGTCGGCGAGTTCTGCGAACATTTCCGCGACTGCTTTTTCTTCGCTAAGCGCGACGAAGCAAAGTATGCCGATCTCGTCGTCGTCAATCACGCGCTGTTCTTTCTTGACCTCGCGGTTGGAGGCGGCTTGCTGCCTCCGTACGACGTCGTCGTGCTCGACGAAGCGCATCAATGCGAACGCTGGGCCACCGACGCACTGACCGCCGTGCTCTCGGGTGCGACGATCGGCAGAATGCTGCGAAAGCTTCACCGCGTCTACGAACTCCCCGGCGCCTTCGACGTCGAGTTCGACGCTTGCATTGCCCGGCTCGAGTCGGCGCTTGCAGAAGTGCCGGCAGACCGCTATCCGCTCTCCGCAAACGAAGGCGTGTGGCCGGCATTCGAGGCGCTACGCGCGCAGCTTTATCGCTTAGAGAACTGGCTCTTTGCAAACTCGCACGCGGCGTTAAAGCGTCGCGTTGACGATCCGGCCGAGGGAGAACGCCGCCGGGACCTCGCGATGCGTTTGGTTCTCGCGCACGAATCGGTGATCGACCGTGCCGGCGCCGGAACACCCGAAACGATTTCGTGGGCGGAGCGCAGCGACTCGGATGGCCGTTACTGCGTGAATAGCGCGCCGCACGAGGTAGCCGACTTCTTGCGAGCTACGCTCTTTTCGCGCACGCAGAGCGTCGTCCTCACAAGCGCGACGCTCGCAACGGATCGATCGTTTGAGTTTATACGGCGCACGCTCGGCGTCGACGATGCCCAAGAACTCATCGCGCGTTCGCCGTTCGACTACGCGCGTCAGGCGAGGCTCTTCATTGCTCCGGCCGCGGTGAACCCGAAGTCGCCGGAGTTTGCGCGCCGCGCGGCGCCGCTCGTTGAGGAATGCCTCGACCGGACCGGTGGCCGCGCCTTCGTGCTCTTCACCTCGTACGCGCGGCTGCGTGAGGTTCACCGCTTAGTATGCGAGCGCATCCCCTTTCCAGTGCGAATGCAGGGCGAGTTGCCGCGCTCGCATTTGCTCGACTGGTTTCGCCGAACGCCGGGCGCGGTGCTCTTTGCGACGGCGACGTTTTGGGAAGGCATCGACGTTGTCGGCGACGCGCTCTCGTGCGTGATCATCGATAGGTTGCCGTTTCCGTCACCGAGCGATCCGCTCGTCATGGCTCGCATGCGCGCGCTCGAGGAGCGCGGCCTCGATGGGTTCGAGCACTACATGATTCCGGCGGCGACGGTGCGCCTCAAACAGGGTTTTGGGCGACTGATCCGCAGCGGCAGCGATCGCGGCTTGGTGGCATTGCTCGACGGCCGTGCCGCCTCGACGCGTTACGGGGCGACGATTCTCTCCGCCCTTCCTCCCGCTACCCGGATCGAGCGCCTTGACGATTTAGATTCGTTTTTTGCCACGAGAGAGTCGCCTCGGCAACAATCCGACCCCCATCCATGAGCGCGAGTCGATCCATGCGGTGGCTCTTGGGCAGGTAAAGCGTCGCGAGATTACCGCGCGGGATCGCGCTGCCGAGCATCGTGCGTTCGCCGTCGTGCATCCACGCGACCGCAAGCGGCTTCGACGCGTCGTGCACGACGACGAAGTACCATGAGCCGTCCGGCGCGTACATGACTTCGGCCGGTGGGCTCCCCTGCGCCGCGCGGAACGTCGCGGTTCGATGAGCGCCCGCAAGACGCTCCATGGCGGCGCTCTGCGCGAGCATCGTGCCGTGCAGCGCTCGGTTCTCCGACCAGAAGTACGCCGACGGCAGAAGCCCGAGAACGAGTACGGCGGCGAACGCCGCGGCAATCGGCCACGGACGGCGAGCGGCGCGAACGAGCGGCGTTCTCCGATTCACTTGAAGGACGCGCTCGATACGCCCGGCTAGCTCGGGAGGCGCGCTCCGGCGCGGTTCCATCGAAGCGATCGACGCGACGTCGCGTTCGGCCGACCCGACCAAACGTGCGCAGCTCGGGCATTGGCGCACGTGGCTTTCGATCGTCGCGCTCTCGCTCTCATCGAGTGCGCCGAGCGCATAGAGTTCCGCCCGGTCTCCGATGTGCTCGTACGCCATCAGCGGTCGGTTTCCACGACGGAGCCCGATTCGAGGGCGGATGCGAGCTTACGCAGACCGAGTTTTATTCGGCTCTTGATCGTGCCCAACGGTTCTTGAAGTTCAGCAGCAATCTCGCTCTGAGTCTTTCCTTCATAGTATGCCAACGTGAGCGCCGCGCGCTGTTCGGACGAAAGGGAAAGCAGGGCACGACGAACGCGGTCGCGTTCGATCGGATCGGCGAGCCGTATTTCATCGTGCTCCGAGGGCATCGCGGCGAGCCGTTCCTCTAGCCGCATCCTGCGGCCTTGCCGGCGCCGGCGCGAGATTGCTTCGTTGCGAACGCAGACGACAAGGAAGCTTCGTAGGTTGCCGCGCGCGGGCGTGTATGCCTGGGGCAATCGCCAGAGTCTGGCGATTGCCTCGGCGACGCAGTCTTGTGCCTCTTCGGTGTTGCCGAGCACGTTGTAGGCAGCGGAATAGAGCAGCGAGGAATAGCGCTCATAGGTTTCGGTGAACGCCCAGCGTTCGTGCGCCGCAAACGCAGCAGCAAGATCGTCGTCACTCGCAGGCGCAGACATAACGGCGCGAAGCCTTCGACGCCTCCGTTGGGTCGGGCCTGGAACGGCCCAGGCTCGGCGGGCCATCAGGGCTGTCACCTCAAGAGAACGCCGCGAGGTGAGACCCTGGATGAACGAGGGGTTGCCTCCGTTTTACGTTTGCCAGGAAAAAATGCGTTTCCAATCGTTCTTCATGCTGATAACTCGCCATCCGCTGGCTTTAGCTTTGTCGTAGAGTGCTTGAGAAAACGAGCCGATTTTTGAGTTCGGTAATCCTTCCGCCGGCCCGTAGGCGAATTCGCGTACCGGATCATCGTGCAGCACGAGCAGCATCGCCGCGCCGCCCCCACCGGCTTGAGCGTATTCGAGCATCGCGGCGTCCCCTTCGGTGTTCCCGAATGCGATCTTCGGAGCAAGTCCGGTGAAGAGGTAGATGTCTTCTGCTTTGCCGGAAAAATTGTCATTGAGCAAGAGCGTTGGCGCCAGTGTCATGGCGCCGTTGGCGACGAATTGAGTTCCCATCGCCGTGCCGATGATGTCCTCGGGCGCAATGCCATAGGCGCTTTTTGCGTACGCGCGCACAAAGGGCTGGGTGCCTCCGGTGACGATGTATGTCCTATACCCATTGGCGCGAAGATAGCGCATGGCTTCGAGCATCGGCAGATAGATGAGGTCCGTATAGGAGCGCTGCCATCGCCGATCCTTGGCTTTCGCCCTCCACGCCTGCACCGCCGTACTAAAATCTCCGACGCTCACGCCCGTATGCGTTGCGAGCATGACCTTCTCCCATTCGGACTTAGCGAACGAGGCTATAGCAGACTCGTCGCCGTTGATAACGGCTTGGAAAGGTTGTGTCGTTTTCCATTCAGGATGGCTTGGTGCCAACTCCACGATACGGTCTAGCGAAAATATGACTTCGTTATAGACCGGATCGTGCTCGACCCAAGTCGTGCCGTCTTGGTCGAACGTAGCAATGCGCTCGCCTTCGGGGACGAAATTCGAACTGCCGCGAGTCGTCGTCGTCGTTACGAGTTCGATAATCGCCCGTTTAGCGGCGCCGTCGTTCCAGGAGGGAAGCGGATCGTCCGCCTGCGCTGCAACTAGCCCGGGGCTAAGAAACGTTGCGAGCGTCGATGCGGACGCACCTAAGAGCACGCTTCGCCTCGACAGGATAAGGGGGTCACGCCCAACATCCATTGCGGTCCTCCTACTCTTGCGTACGACTAGATCGTCAATCTTCCTGAGCGACCTCGACCCTCGCGCGTTCTTGAAGCTCTTTGACGATCGACGAATCCGCGAGCGTTGTCGTGTCGCCGAGCGTGCGGCCTTCGGCAATATCGCGCAAGAGGCGTCGCATGATTTTTCCGCTGCGAGTCTTAGGAAGCTCCTGCGTAAACGTGATGTATTTGGGGCGGGTGAACTTCCCGAGCTTTGTGGCGACGTGATCGCGTAGCTCGTCGGCAAACTCGGGCGATCCGGCGTCGCTGCCCTTGAGCGAAACGAACGCATACACCGCCTGTCCGGTCATTTCGTCGAGTTTTCCGCAGACGGCGGCCTCGGCGACGGCGGGATGGTCGACGAGCGCGCTCTCGACCTCGGTCGTGGAGATGCGGTGCCCGCTCACGTTCATCACGTCGTCGATGCGTCCCATGAACCAATAGTTGCCTTCGGCATCGCGGCGTCCGCCGTCGCCGGCAAAGTAGAGGTGTGGGAACCGCGACCAAAACGTTTGCGCGTAACGCTCGTCGTCGCCCCAGATGCCGCGCAGCATTCCCGGCCATGGCCGCGTCAGGACGACGTAACCGCCCCCACCTAGCGGCACCGATTCGCCGCGATCGTTGACGATGTCGGCACCAATGCCGGGCAGCGGTTTTGTGGCGCTACCCGGGAGCAGCGTCGTCACACCGGGTAACGGCGCGATCATGATACCGCCCGTTTCGGTCTGCCACCACGTGTCGACGACCGGGACGCGGTTCCCGCCAATCCATTCGCGATACCAGATCCACGCTTCGGGATTGATCGGCTCACCCACGGTGCCGAGTAGCCGCAGCGAGGAGAGATCGTGGCGGGCGGGATACTGCGTGCCCCACTTCATAAACGTACGGATCGCCGTCGGCGCGGTGTAGAGGATCGTCACCCGATAGCGCTCGACGATCTCCCAAAATCGATCCTTATCGGGGAAATCCGGCGTGCCCTCGTACATGACGCTCGTCGCGCCGTTGGCGAGCGGTCCATAGACGATGTACGAATGCCCGGTGACCCATCCGATGTCGGCCGTGCACCAAAAAATATCGCGGTCTTCCTTAAGGTCGAAGACGAGCTTGTGGGTCATTACTGCCTGGGTCAAGTATCCGGCGGTCGTGTGTTTGATGCCCTTTGGTTTTGCCGTCGTGCCGCTCGTGTAGAGAAGAAAGAGGAGATCCTCGGCGTTCATCGGCTCGGGTTCGCACTGCGTCGACTGACCGGCGACGACCTCATCCCACCAATAGTCGCGCCCTTCGTGCATGAAGACCTGGTCACCCACGCGTCGTGCGACGATGCAGTGCGCGATGGACGGAGTATGCTCCATTGCGATGTCGCAGTTGCGCTTGAGGGCGATCTTGCTTCCACGGCGCCAGCCAAAATCGGCGGTGATCAGCGCGACGCACTGCGCATCGTTGACTCGGTCGACGATTGATTCCGGGGAGAAACCGCCGAAAATTACGGAGTGCGCGGCGCCGATCCGAGCGCAGGCCAGCATCGCAACGGGAAGCTCGGGGATCATCGGCATATAAATCGCAACGCGATCGCCGCGACGAATTCCGAGCTTGCGCAAACCGTTGGCGAATCGGTTGACGTCGTCGAGCAGCTGGTGGTACGTGATCGTCCGGCGGTCGCCGGGCTCGCCTTCGTAGTAGAACGCGACCTTCTCACCGCGCCCTGCGAGCACGTGCCGGTCGAGGCAGTTGACCGACGCGTTGAGTTGCCCGTCCCCGAACCACGTTGCGAACGGTTCGTTCCATTCCAACGTTGCGGTAAAGGGCTTGATCCATTCGAGCTTGCGCGCCCACGACGCCCAAAAGGCGGCATAATCGCGTTCTGCCTCGGCGTAGATTTCGGCGGTCGCGTTCGCCTGAGCGGCAAAGTCGGCGGAGGGCGGAAAGCGCCGGCTCTCTTCAAGCAGAGCTTCAATCGGAGAGCTGGTCATGGACACAGGTTCCGAGGCGGCACAGCCATGCCTGCCGAAGATTCTACGCGTCTGAGATGTTCGCCGCACTCGTCCTCGCTGCGCTGACCGTCCCGTCAACGGGGCTCGCAACGATCCGCTACGACGCGCCGCCGCCCAACTTTGCGTACCCCACCGCGCACGGCACCGAGTCTCTCTCCGATCTTCGCGGCAGAGTCGTCATCATCGATTTTTGGGCAACGTGGTGCCACGTCTGCACCGCCGAGCTCAAAGATTTCGTGCGGGCTCGCGAGACGTTTGGCAACCGCATCGCAATCGTTACGATTTCCGACGAACGTCCCGACGTCGCTGCGAGGTACTTGCGCCTATGGAACATCTCTTTGCCGCTCGTGGAGGATTTGGAGGGCTCGGTTTTTGCCATCTACTCCGTCTCAGCGGTTCCCGTCACGCTCGTGCTCGACCCAAGCGGCGACGTTCGGTACGTCTCGGTCGGCGGCTTGAGCTGGCCGGAGCTTGCTCAGGCAATCGAGCAGTCGCTTCCTGAGCCCTCGGCTAGCACTCCCGCGGCGGGAGTGCTACAGTAAAGGGCGTGATAGAGAGCACCGGCCTGGGGAAGCGGAAGGCCTACATCCTCGCAACCGTCGTCTACGAGTACGTTGCCACCGCCGAGCCGGTGGGCTCGCAGTCCCTGACCCAAAAATATAACCTCGGCATCAGTTCGGCGACCGTTCGCAACGAGATGGCCGAACTCGAAGCGGGCGGTTACCTCGTGCAGCCGCACACGTCTGCCGGGCGGATCCCTTCCGATGCTGGATACCGCACCTACGTCGACCGCCTGATGCAGCCCGAGGAGCTCACCGAGGACGAGCGACGCCGCATACGCGACGAGCTCGGTGACGCCACCCGCGAGCTCGACGAAATTATCGATCATACGACCCGCCTGCTTGGTCGCCTTTCGAATAACTTGGCGTTCGTTACGAAGCCGCAACAAGAGACGCAGCTCTTCAAGCACATTCAGCTGATTTGGCTCTCGCCGCATACCGGTGTCGCAATCGTCGTGACGTCGCTCGGCGTCGCCGCGCAGAGCCTGTTCGAACTCGGCGCGGAAGTGAACCCCGACGATCTGACCCGCTTTTCCAACGCGCTCAACGCGCGGCTTGCGAATCGCTCGCTGCGCGACGTCACGGAGAGCGAGATCGCGCTCGCGGCGCAGGAAGCGGGCGTCTCCGACGACCTTCGCGGCGCCGTCGTGGCGGCGGCACTCTCGGCGCGGTCGAACGAACAGCCGACGATCGCATCGGCGGGCGCGCAGAACCTGCTCGATCAACCGGAGTTTCAAGACCTTCGCAAGCTGCGATCGATACTGCGTATCGTCGAGGAGCAGAAAACGCTCTACGAAGTGGTCGCCGATGCGATGAACGCAGAGACGGCGAGCGTCAAGATCGGTCACGAGCTGGGGAGCGAGGAGCTTTCCGATCTCTCCGTCGTTACGGTGCCCTATCATTTCGGATCGCAGGCATTGGGAATGCTCTCCATCCTCGGACCGCGGCGCATGCCCTATGCGCGCCTGCTCGCTCTTGCCTCCGGCACTGCAGAATCCTTGAGTCAGCGACTCTCCGACGTCGAAGACATACCAAGCGCATAACATGCCCACGAGGGACTACTACGAGGTCCTCGGCGTCGCTCGAGACGCTTCGGGGGATGCGATCAAGCGAGCCTATCGCGCGCTCGCGCGCGAGCACCATCCCGACGTCGCGCACGATAAGTCGAGAGCAGAGCACCGCTTTAAGGAGATCAACGAAGCCTACGAAGTGCTCTCCGATCCGAAAAAGCGCGCGCAGTACGACCATTTCGGTTACGTGGGCAATGGCGCTGCCGGTACGACGGATTTTGGATTCGGACAGGGTTCGTTCGGCGACATCTTCGACATGTTCTTCGGCAACGTGCGCGGCACGGCGCAGCATCGGCGGGCTGGACCCGAACGCGGATCGGATCTGCGGTACGACGTCGAGATTACGCTTGAAGAAGCATTCCATGGAGCGACGAAAGAGATCGCATTCGACCGGTTAGCGCAATGTGAAACATGTAAGGGTGGCGGCGCCAAGGCCGGCACCATGATCTTGCCGTGCGAAGCCTGCGGCGGAAGCGGAACCGTGCGAATGGCGCGGCAAACGCCGCTCGGTCGGATGGTAACGCAGGCCGCGTGCACGCGCTGCGGCGGCGATGGGCATGTAATTCAGCATCCGTGCGAATCGTGCGGCGGCCGAGGGCGAAGCGAAAAAGAGTCGCGGTTGACGGTCAACGTGCCGGCCGGTGTCGATGACGGCTCGCGAATTCGGATCGCGGGCAACGGCGAGGGCGGTGCTCGCGGCGGACCGTCGGGTGACCTCTACGTGTACTTGACGATTGCGGCCCATCAACTCTTCAAGCGCGACGGACGCGATACGTTTGTCAACGTGCCGGTGAGTTTTACCGAAGCCGCGCTCGGGGCAAAGATCGAGGTTCCGTCGCTCGCCGGCGACGTAGAGTTGACGCTCCCATCCGGGACGCAGTCCGGAACGGCGTTTCGTCTACGCGGATACGGCATGCCCAGCGTACGAGGGACGCAGCGCGGCGATCATCACGTCACCGTGCACGTCCTCGTTCCTACCAAGCTGAACAAACGTCAGCGGGATCTTCTCGAGGAGTACGCGCTCGCAGGCGGCGATGCCGTCGAAGACCGCACCTTCTTTGAGCGCGTGAAGGATGCGTTCCGCCCGCAGTGAGTTGAGTTCGGCTCGACGGTTCTTCGTTGAGGGATCGCGTGAAGTCGGAAGCGTCGTCGAGATCGGCGGCAGCGACGCGCACAAGATCGCGCGCGTGTTGAGGTTGCAAAAAGGCGATCGCGTCGAAATTGTCGATTCTGCTGCGACGGCGTTTCGCGCATCGATCGATCGCACCGGAAGCGTCATTCGCGCAACCTTGCTTGAAACGATCGCCGACTGCCCAGCCGCGACTGCGGGGCTCGTGCTCGACATTGCGCAGGCCGTGCCCAAAGCACGGCGGATGGAGTTCGTCGTCGAGAAAGGCACCGAACTCGGAGCGAACGCCTTCCTTCCTTTCTATTGCGAGCGCAGCGTGGGCAGGGCGGTCGGCACGGAGAAACTCGCGCGCTGGCGACGCCTGGCTCGCAGCGCCGCGCAGCAAAGCGGCAGGCGCGAGGTTCCCGAGGTATGCTTACCCCTACGGTTTGACGCCTTGCTCGAACGGTTCGATCGATACGACGCCGTTCTTTTTGCATGGGAGCTGGCTCCCCCGGCTCCGTTGCGCGAACGATTACTCGCCGTATTACCCGCAGCGGGACGCGTGCTCGTCGTCGTAGGGCCCGAAGGCGGTTTCACGCATGACGAGGCCGATGTCGCCGTGCAGAACGGCGCAGAATTGCTCTCACTTGGCCGGCGTATTCTGCGAACCGATACCGCTGCCATGGCGCTTTTGGCGGTAATAGACGCCTTGGCGTCGTAGAAGCAGCGATTCGCCATGGCGCTCCCATTTTCGATTGTGATTCCAACGTACAACGAGGCCGCCGGTATCGGCAAGCTGATCGCAGCGCTCGACGCTGCGTTTCGCGCGCATTCGCTTGACGGTGAGATCATCGTCGTTGACGACAACTCGCCCGACGGCACCGGCGAGATCGTCGACGGGCTCTCCGATCGCTTCCCCGTTCGTTGTCTTCACCGCAGCGGTAAGCTGGGCTTGTCGAGTGCCGTGATTGAGGGTTGGGGCATAGCGCGCAGCGAGTCGGTTGCGCTTGGTGCGATGGATGCCGACTTCAGCCACGACGTAAACGCGCTTCCAAAAATGGTTGCAGCTTTGGAAACCGGCGAGTACGGATTGGCGATTGGAAGTCGCTACGTTGCGGGCGGCGGCATTGCGAACTGGCCGACGAGACGCGTGATTACGTCACGCGTTGCGTGTTGGCTCGCCCGGCCACTCACGCACGTTAGAGATGTCACGAGCGGCTACTTTCTCGTACGCCGGGACGCGCTGACGGGTGTTACGCTCGATCCGATCGGTTTCAAGATCGGGCTCGAGGTTATTGCGAAGGCGCATTACGGCAAAGCCATCGAGATTCCGTATGTCTTTACCGATCGCGTCGAGGGCGTATCGAAGCTCAATCAGCGAGAGATCTTTAACTATCTCAAACAGCTCGCACGGCTCTATGCGGCGCTGCTTCTGCCGCAACCGGCCAAGACGCGCAAGGCCTGATGCCGTTGCCTGAGTGGCTGCCGAACCGCCGCGCGAAAGAGACGCAAAGCAACGACGCGGCGGTCTGGAGCAAGTGCCCCAAGTGCGGCGAGCTGCTGTACCGGCGAGACTTGGCTGCAAATCTCGACGTCTGCACTCGGTGCGGCTATCACTTCCGCATGAGCGCGTACGATCGCATCGCTTCGCTTGCAGATGGAGAGTTCGTGGAGATCGGGCACGACGTCGTGTCCAACGATCCGCTGGGTTGGTCCGACAAGAAAAGCTATCAAGCAAAGCTCAAAGGCGACCGCGAGCGGAGCGGCCTCTCGGAATCCGTGGTATGCGGATTTGCGACGATCGGTGGCTTCCCAGTCGCACTGGGCGTGATGGATTTCCACTTTCGCGGCGGAACGATGGGCCGCGTGACGGGCGAACGGATCGCGCTCGTTCTCGAAGAGGCGCGCCGGCGGAAGCTGCCGTGCGTGATTTTTGCTGCGTCCGGCGGCGCTCGCATGGAGGAGGGCATGCTCGCGCTTATGCAGATGGCGAAGACAACGGGCGCGGTCGCGCGATTCATGGACGAGGGGAACTTCTTCGTGGTCGTTCTCACCGATCCGACGACCGGCGGCGTAAGCGCATCGTTTGCGTTTCAAGCCGACGTAATCTTGGCCGAATCGAAAGCGATGATCGGCTTTGCCGGACGGCGCGTGATCGAGCAGACCATTCGCCAGCGATTGCCGGATCAGTTCCAAACGGCCGAGTTTTTGCTGGAAAAAGGCGCCATTGACATGGTCGTCGATCGTCGTAAACTTAAAGAAACGCTGGTGCGATTATTTCAGTACGTGGTTCATGAGCAATAACGTCATCGTCGAGCGCGAGAAAGGCCTTGTGGAGCTGGAGCGGCGAATCGCCGAGCTGCGCGAGGCTTCGGCGGCGCAGCCGCTCGATATGTCGGCCGAGATTGCCGCACTCGAAGAGAAGTACCAGGCAATCTTACACGAGCTTTTCGGGACGCTCTCTCCGTGGGAAAAGGTGCACATGGCGAGGCATCCCGGTCGCCCGACCTCGCTCGAGTACATTGCGCGCTTCGACCGGTTCGACGAGCTGCACGGCGATCGCCACTACCGCGACGACCCGTCGATCGTCGGCGGCTTTGCGTTCTTGCGATCGCGATCCGTCATGGTTGTGGGCCAGCAACGCGGACGGGATACCAAAGAAAATTTACGGCGAAACTTCGGCATGCCCGCCCCGGAGGGCTATCGGAAGACGAGCCGGCTGGCGCGGCTTGCCGCGCGTTTGGGGCTGCCGATCGTAACGTTTGTCGACACCAAAGGTGCCGATCCAGGGATAAGTTCAGAAGAGCACGCTCAATCGGAGGCAATCGCGACGTGCTTGCAGACCTTTGCGACGGCGCGCGTTCCGATCGTTGCTGCGATCGTCGGCGAAGGCGGCTCCGGGGGGGCGTTGGCGCTGGCGATTGCGGATCACGTGATCATGCTCGAGCACAGCACCTACTCCGTAGCGTCGCCGGAAGGGTGCGCCGCGATCTTATGGTCGGACGCGGGGAAGGCGGAAGAAGCGGCGGCTCGGTTGAAGTTGACTGCCGATGACTTGCACCGATTCGGTGTCGTTGACGAAATCATCGCGGAGCCTCTCGGCGGCGCCCACCGAAACCCGCAAGACGTAGTGACCCGCACGCTCGATTCGATTGACTTCGCGTTGACGCGCCTCGCGGCGCTCCCGGTGGAGCAATTGATGGAGGAGCGTTACCGAAAGTACCGCCGGCTGGGAGAATGGCAGGCGGAGGGCGTGGGCTCTACGGGAACGGCGCAGTGACTCGACGGACACGACCCGCGCTCCGTCTTGCCGGCCGAATGACGGCCGCCGCGATCGCGCTCCTGGTGATAACGCTCGTTGCAATCCAGTTCGCGCGTGCGATCGGCGAGAATCTCACCGCTGCACGAGAGCTATCCGCGATTCGCTCCGATATCTCGGCGCTCGAACGGCGGCGTGTCGAACAGCAGCTCGACTTGCGGCGCCTACGCGATCCGCAAGGAACTATTCCGGAGATTCACGATCGGTTACGTCTCGTGCGGCCAAACGAGGCCCTCATTTTTGTCTCGCCGCAACCGGCCGAGCCGCCGGCCGGTCCATGAGCGATACTTCGGGTGGTATCGTCATCAACCTCAATGCGTACGGCGCGACCGTGCGCCTCGACGACGGCGATCTCGCCAGCGCGAGCGCTTTCGACGTCGAAACGCATCGCGATCAGTATCAGCGCTCGCTGGCGCGTCACAAACGCTTGGCATTCGAGGTGCGCCGTGAAGGGCGCCGTTGCGCGGTCTCCCTCGCACCTCAGCTCCGCGACGATGCGCTGGAAGAACAAATTGCATCGTACCTCAAAAGCACCGAAGAATGGGAGCCGGCCGATGGCATCCCCGCGGCCGAGCGACATTTTCTGCGCAAGAAGCGCCGCGCTGCCATCTTCGAAGCGAAGCATCACGGTCATTAGCGCGCTTCTCGGAGAGCGTGGTTGAGCAAACGACAGGCGATCGTTTCGATTGGAACGAATTCGACGCGCTTGCTGCTCGCCGACATGGCGCCGGAGAGTCCGCGCGTCGAACTCGTGCGCTCGACTGGCACGCGTATCGGTGAGGCTTTGGGCGAACGGGGTCGGCTCGGCGACGAGCCGATGCAGCGTACCCTCGATGCGGTCGGGCAGCTGGCGCGAACGGTCAAAGGCCATTACGTTCGCCTCTTTGCCATTGCAACCAGCGCGCTGCGCCGTGCCGAGAACGGCGAGGAGTTCGCGGAGCGCGTCCGCGCGGTGCTCGGCGTTCCGCTGCGCGTGCTATCGGGTGAAGAAGAAGCGGCGGCATCGTATCGTGGCGCCCTGACTGCGCTGGGGACCCCACTCGGTGAGCGAGTCGGCGTTCTCGACGTGGGCGGTGGAAGCACCGAATATGCAGTCGGCGATTCGCTGCGGCCCGAAGACGTCGTTTCGTGCGAAATCGGCGCGGTGCGCTTAACCGAGGCGCTGCCGTCGCTCGCGGGTCGCGGCGGCTCTCCGAGCGACGCGGAGATTGCTCGAGCGCGCGAAATCGCGCGAGAAGCGCTTAAGCCGCTCGCGCAGTACGCAGCCGTCGAACGGCTCGCCTTTGTCGGCGGAAGTGCGACGGCGAGCGCCGCCATCCTGAAGGGACGTCGCACGCCGATTCTGTCGCATCCGCTCACGCGTCCCGATTTGCAGCGCACGCTCGAACGGCTCCTGGGGATGAACCTCGACGATCGCAAGAAGGTCGCGGGGATGAAACCGCAGCGCGCCGACATTCTACCGGCCGGCATTATCGTGCTCGAAGCCGCGCTCGAGACGCTGGGGCGCGAGCAGGGACTCGCAACCACCTCGGATTTGCTGCTGGGGATTCTTCTGCAGGAGCGAGATGCCGCAGGAGGACCTCAGACCGTGCGCGCAGGCTCGGAGCGAAGGGGATTTCGACCATGAACGACACCGAGATACGCACGCACATCGAGGGTCTCGTCGAGGAAGAGCACCGTCTGCTCGAGCGCGGCGAGGGCGGCACGCTGACCGCGGAAGATCGCGATCGCCTCGATGCGATCTCGGTTCGGCTCGATCAATATTGGGACTTCTTGCGCCAGCGCCGCGCACGCCGCGATGCCGGGCAGGATCCGCGCGTGGCGCACATGCGCAGCGAAGACGTCGTCGAACACTATCGTCAGTAGCGCCTCGGGATGGTGGTGGAATCGGCAGACACGACGGACTTAAAATTCGTTGCTCGAAGGAGCATCCGGGTTCGACTCCCGGCCATCCCACGAAAGCTGACCCCTTCTTGTGGTTTTCGCTGTCAGACATGGAAAAGAACGAGAGCGCCAGCGCGGCGAAGGTAGCGGCATGAAACGCCTCATTAGGGCGATATTGACACCGATGTTGTGCTTGTTAACCGTCGCTGCAGGGTGCGCATCGACCTGCGACAACGCGGGCGTGACCGTCGACGGCCAGGGGAACATCGTAGTGCGTGGCGAGAGTGGATTCATCAGCCCGAACTCATCCATCCTGATGAGCGTATCGGAGTGGCCACAGCCGCCTGCCGAAGAGGAAAACTTTTCGTTTTCGCAGGGCTACACGCTGACGCGGGACGGGGCGATGTATATCTTAGAAAATACTTACTACCATCCCAATCTCGTGTACCGGATCGATCTCCAGACGGGACAATCTTCAACCATCGGACCTCATAACGCTGACGCAACGCGCGTGGCTCTGGCACGCTCAAAAGAAACGTCTATCGCCGCGAATGAACGCTACGCATACTCCGTGGACCAGATAGACCCGGTCATCAGCCGCGCTGACCTCGCCGCTGTCCATCCGGATTTGCGCACATATATCGCAGGAAAGAGAACAGGGCTGCGATGGCCCGGGTCAGTCGCGGTTGACGATGACGGTCGTTGGGTTTGCGCCCTAGACGACGAAACAATCGTCGTGCTGTGCTATGCGGCAAACGAGCACGGTGACGTTGCTCCGATGACCACCATCGACTTAAAGAGATTCCTTGGATTCGCGCAAGGTTGGGACTTGGTGTTCGACCGCCATGGCCACGCAGTGGTCAGTGGGTCAGCGGATCGAAACGGCCTGACTCGTTTTTCCATTGCTGTAATCGACCTCTCAGGCACTGTGCCGCGCGTCCTGCGAACTATCGCTGGTCCCAACACGGAGCTTGCCGGACCTGAGCTGGCCGTCGACGATCGCGACGATATTCTCACGCTGCAATCTGCGCTCTGGTCCGAGCGCGACCTTCTCATGTTCGGCCCGGATCAGCATGGTGATGTGGCGCCCCTCTTTGTGCGAAGACCGGGCGCAAGCGTAACGAATCCGCTCCGGCTTGCGATCGATCGGCGGACCGGCGACGTCGCGATCCTTGGTTCCGATGGCGTTTCTCTCTTTCGACATGCCTCGCCTCGGCCGCCGCCGGCGTGGACGGGGGAGATTCGACTACCGTATATCGGCTGGAGCGTTGCGTTCGGCGGGCGGTCGTCGCTTGTTGTCGCGGATAAGTTTGGTGCACTTGAGACCCACAGCACCAGTGGGACGATAAGAGAGACTGCAAGCACCCAAGGCGCGACGCTGGATCTGCATAACCCCGAGTTTATCGGGTCAGATCAAAACGGGAACCTTTTCGTTGCGTCGACTGACGGTACAATCACAGGCATACCCAACCGCGTTAAGGCGCCGAGTCGCTGGCAGCGTAGGAGCTTCGAGGCGGTCTTTGGCCGAAACATGGGCGCGTTCGCGTCGGATTCTGCTGGCTACTTTTACTTCTCCTCCGCCTCAAATAATGCGATCCTTGCTGTAAAGCGTGAACGTGGCCAATCCGTGATTCAAGGTCCGGCAACGGGCCTGAACGACCCAATCGGCCTTGCGGTAAGCCGAGACGGCTTACTGTTCGTGGCAAACACGGGCGGAAACAACGTGCTAGTGTTCGCTCGGGGGTCATCCGGTAATGCAGCTCCGGTGGCCCGCATCGAAGGGCCCGCGACGCAGCTCATCGCGCCGCAGTCCCTTGCGATTGATGCGGCGGGGCGGTTATACGTTTTTGATGGCCCACGGACGACCTCAGCCCTTGATCCCAAGCACCACGTGCGTGTCTTTGCACGAGATGCGCGAGGCAACGTCGCACCGTTGCAATCATACGAAGTTAAGACGAAGTGTTGGGCGAACGCGATCTAACGGACGGGATCGGCTGGAATCCCCGAGCTTGGGTTCGACTCCCGACCATCCCAGTTTCGTGTCATCCTCTAATGACATGAAGTAGGGGATAGGCTAAAAGACTATCCCCTACGCGGTGTCTGAGCGTCGTTGTCATCTTTGGGCCTTTGAGCCCGGAGCTCAGATCGGCGCTCGCACCAACTTTTTCTAGCGAATCACGTCGTGCAGTCTCGTGGGTCGCTGCTCCTTCGGAGGGACTAGTTTCTGCCCTTAGGAGGAGTCAGACGAAAACCCCACCGCTCCGGCACGATAACGATGGTCCCACCAGGCACGGCAACGGTCGTGGAGTCGAGCTGACGACGACACCGACGGTAACGACGGAGCTACCGCGGTACGTTGTACCATCTTTGCCGCCACGACGGTGTAACATACGGAGAAGAGGGCCAACGCGACAGCGCCGTAGCGTTGGAAAGGCGTAATGTAAACGCCCTTTTTGTGGTCCATGACTACCTCCAACCGAAAGCGCAGCCCCTCACAAAGGAGGAGGGCCTGCACTAATTCTTTACGGCACTTTAGGGACTCGGCTTTAGCGCCACGGCCCTCGCCGCCGGCTACGTTTGCCCGGGGCCTGTTTCTGGGCGCCTTATCGGCTCGCCGCAGCGCGGGCAAAACGCGATTCTGCCCATCCCAGGTGCACTCCCATGGGCTCTGCGGCACCTCACGGACCCGAGCCAGAAACCCCAAAGCACGCCGATGACCAAGTAGCCCGCCGACATGAGCCAGAACACCGACGTATGCGTCACGTCGGAGAATTATGCTTCGGGATGCTTCCGCTACCCTTTAACGGCCAATCGCGAAGAGCGGCCGTGTTGAGCATACGTACGGTCTTCGGTGCATCGTTCGGGCCGGATTGGGCGGGACCGGCTGGAATCCCGGAGCGTGGGTTCGACTCCCGGCCATCCCACATCGTGCCACTCTGCGGAGTTGAAGGTGGCCTTATTTTTAGGCGATTCTGCGTACGGCAGTGCCTACGGCTTGCCCATCAGTAAGCCTGTCGGCTGGTCGATCCCGTTGTTGAGACTCGCGTACGGTGTGTACGAACCTTTCGTGAAAGCGTAGACCGAGTTAGACCCGAGATCTCCATAGACGGCGGTCCCTGCCGGCTTACCCGTGTTCTGAATGCTGACCGAATAGGGATATCCGCCATCGATTATCTTGATAGGTTCAGTCGAGCCGCCGAGTTGATAGATGCTGACTCTGTAGCCAGAGCCGTCGGTCACCCACAAGTGTCCAAGCTTCCAGTCGACCGCGGTTTGAATCGGTTGAGTCAGATTGGCCAACCCAAGGTTCGTCACGCTCGATCCGCCCGCGGGCAACTCGAACACGGCCGGTACGCTATAATCTGCAATATAGAGATCGTTGCGCCTATCGAGCGATAGGCCAAATGGGAAATTCATCCCGCCGCCGGTTATGGTTTTGGTGGGCGAGGTGCTGCCTTTCGCGTACTCCTGAATAGCGGAACCCGGCTGACGTAAAGCGTATCGCCCTTGTCGATCGCTACGCCGAAGGGGTTGTAAGCTCCGTTCGTTATCGTCCTGCTCATTCTCGTCGAGCCTTTTGGATGGATCTCGATTCGGTTTAAGCACTCGTCGGCAAGATAGAGATCGCCCTCACTATCGAATGCCATTTGGTACGGACATCCGCCGGGCGGCTCGGCGATCGTTGCGATTGGTGCAGGATTGCTCTCAAGTCTGCTAGTTCGATAGATGTTTACGGTGCCGTTAGAGAAGTCCGACACGAACAGCAGCGAATTTTTTGTCGAATACGAGCTGTGAATCGCGCGCGTCACCGCTGCGCTCCGGTGAGCCGGCCATATCGCGCCCGCCGGAGCCAGGGAGCTTTGCCCCGTACTGCTGCCGCAGCCCGCAATTGCAAAAAGCGTCGCCACCGCCAGTGCACGATGCGATGTGTTCGCCATAGGAAGCACCTCCGTTCGCAAGGGGAGAGATAATTTCAATGCGCCTATGGCCGCCCCTATCGCCATAATGCCCTGGAGTGACCACCGACAACACTTAGGAAATCGCTAATGTAAACGACACGATCGCATGGTTGTTGCGATCGGCGGTCCAAAACCGCTCGCCGTCATAGGCGACGCTACGCGGTTTAAACGGAAACGATTGCACCGTTTCGATCGATGACGCGGCGGCGTCGACGCCGAGCCGCTGGAGCTGACCGTCGACCCAATCTTCGTCAACAGTCGCCAAATAGAACGCACCGTCAACGATCGTCATGCCGACAGGGCGTCTTTCGAGCTGCACTTCGCGTACAGGCGCACCGCCCTCGTCGAGCTCGATCAGCTTCTTGTCCCACGCTTGTGAGAGATACAGCGTTCCGTTTGCATACGCCAGAAACGATCCGGAGAAATCCGGGCACGGGAAGCACGCGGTGAATCCCGCGTCGGGTGTAAACGAATAAACGTACCGCCGGTCGAGTTCCAGGTCCGGCTCGTCAATCGCTGGAGCGAGGATCACCCGAAAATCCGAGCCGGTGTAGGTCACACCTAACGATTCATGCGGCGGAACGAATTCGCGCCGGATGTTCCATGTCTTCGGATTCAGCGCATATAAACGACCGTTCGCGGCGCTTGTCAGCCACATCGACTGACCATCCCAAGCTAGACCCTGCGGGCCTTGCAGCGGCGAGGGGTAGCGAACGAGGCCGCTCATGCCGTTCCACTTCCGTGCATCTTACGCAGGTTTTTTCGCAACGGACGCCTCCCTTTCAAAGCGCACTTCTTGTGCGCGAAAACCATCCGACGGTTGCGTTCGGTCAATGCCGCACGTCTGAAGGCGGTGCAGCTACGACTTAGTGCACGTAGTTTTGGCCGTGACCTTCCACGCTCCGCCGACCTTCGCTTCGCTGAGATCGACTTGCTTAGTCATGGAAAGCATGGTAAACGTGTCGCGAATCGGCGTCACCGTGCCGTCTGTGTCATAGAACACCCCAATCCAACGGATTGTTTTCCCGGTTTCCTGCGTCGTCTCAGTTCCGTACTTTCCGCCGGAATCTGCGTATGGCGCGTACCAGGTCTTCGTTTTTGCAAGGTACGCATTGTAGGTTGTCACGTCACCGTTTGGGCTTGCAGTCCTGATCATGATGTTGCCGTCTTTGACCTTAGTCGCCGTAATCGTGGTCGATGCTAACGCGCCTAGCTCCGAGGGATGCATTGGGTTCGTGCACGACCACGTACCGACCATCCAATCGTATCCATGCGGACCCGCACCGACGGCCGACATAGACATCGGTGTGTCACCTAGCGCCGGTCCGGCAAGACTAGGCGAGAGCACAGCTGCGCAAGCAGCAAGCGCAACAACGAGCCGTTTCATAAGAGTTACCTCCGTGGCCAGCAAAGCAAACAACTTGGCCCTTGGCGAAAACGCAGAAGATCCCTGGCCAGGGCGAGCCATGGCATATCCGCGGCGTTTGTCTTCGGGTGTCACATTTTGTCACGGACGAGTCGGAAGCGGACGGTATCGGCGGGAACCTTATTTTATAAGGGTTTCCGCCGCCCGTAAATCGGCGCCGCGCAGCTGTTCATTTTTTGGGGAGGAGGCTGCTTGTAAGAACTGGTGCACGAACGCGATTGCCATGCTGCCTTCACCGACGGCCGCGGCGACCCGTTTGATCGATCGGTAACGTACGTCGCCGCACGCAAAGATTCCAGGCACGCTGGTTTCGAGCAGATACGGATCGCGCTGTAGCGTCCAATGCCCGTTTGTTGCAGCGTCGCCGCCAGTGAGGATGTACCCGCGCTCGTCTCGTTCTATCGCAATCGGCAACCATGACGTTTCGGCATCCGCTCCGATAAAGATGTAGAGGGCGGCCGCCTCCAGCCTTGTCGTTTTTCCGGTGAAGGTTACCGAGACGTCCAGCGCTTCCAAATGGTCGCTGCCGTATACTGCCGTAACCTCGGACCCAAGCCGAACGTGCACGTTTGCTCTCGTTGCGAGTTGCTCGATGAGATAGTGCGACATGCTCTTTGTCAGCGACGAGCCCCGCACGATCAGCGTCACCGAGCGAGCGTAGTTCGAGAAATACATCGCCGCCTGTCCCGAAGAGTTGCCGGCGCCGATGAGAAAGACGTCGAGCCCGGCTAGCGTGCTTGCTTCGCTCTGAGAAGCACCGTAATAGATGCCGCGACCCGTCAGCTCCGCAAATCCGTCTAGCAGAATGCGGCGCCACGAGACCCCGGTTGCCAGGATAACGGTTCTCGCGCAGACGAATTCGCCGCCGTCGAGTTCGATTTGGCGCGTCTGCGCATCGATGTCGAGTACGCAACGCGTCACTAGGATCTCGGCGCCGAAGCGTTTTGCTTGCGCCAACGCTCGCCCCGCAAGTTCCCCGCCGGTGACGCCGTTTGGGAATCCGAGATAATTCTCGATCCGCGACGACGTGCCGGCTTGGCCGCCGGGTGCTTCGCGCTCGATCATCAGCGTGCGAAGGCCTTCGGAAGCGCCGTACACCGCGGCGGCCAGCCCGGCAGGTCCTCCTCCAATGATGACCGTGTCGTACTCGGCAACTGCCGGCATCGTCGTTAGCCCGAGCCTCCGCGCAAGTTCGCGCCGTTCCGGCTGCACCAGAAAACCGCCGCCTTCGAGGAGTACGGCGGGATAGCGGCCCTTGATGCGCGGGTATCCGGTGATTCGCGATTCGACGTGCGGATCGTCGGGCGTTATCCAGTCGAACGTGACGCCATTGCGGTCGAGGAAATCGCGCAGCGCTCGACACTGCGGGTCGTAACGCTCGCCGACGATGGTCGCTCGCGGCGCTGGTTGATCTGCAGCGATGTCGTGCAGGCCTTCGATCCGGTCCTGAGCCAACGCCCCGACCCGAGCTGACAGCTCCGGTGCCGATGCGGATGCCGCGTGGAAATCTCGCGGTTCGATCCGCATGACGCGCGCCGCCGTTACGGCGCGCAGATTTGCGAGGAACGGCGAGCCCAGAACGATCGGAACCTCGCCAAAAAGTTCGCCTGCCGTGCGACGCCCCACGACTCGCTCGATGCCGTCGATAGATTTTGTGACGCTCGCTTCGCCCTCGAGCACCACGAGTAACGCGCGCCCTTCGCCTTCGTGGGCGGCGTATTCACCGGGTTGCAATTGAATATCGGCAGATCGCTTTGCCAGTCGTTCGAGCTCAGCTTCGCCAAGCTCGGCAAAAATCGGTACTCCCCGCACTTCATCAGGCGTTAGCATCTCGGAGAGTTCGGGTCGCTTGTGAAGCGGGCCTTCGCGTTCACTCGCTGCGGCGTCGCGGACCGGTCCCTGGTATAACGTGGTCCGAGGCGTCCGGGGGTCCACGCGAGCAACGTCGCGAAAGACGATGCCGCTGTGCAGCGTTGCGGGCTCGAACATGACAATTAATCCACCGTGTATCTGATTTTGAAGCTGGTTCACGTCGCCGGCGTCGTGCTCTTTCTGGGCAACATCACGGTGGGTGTTTTTTGGAAAAGGTATGCCGATCGTCGCCACGACGCAGTTCTTATGGCGTACACGATGGACGCCATCATTGCGGCGGATAACATTTTCACAATCCCGGGAATCCTTCTCTTACTCGCCGGCGGATTCGGCGCAGCTTTCATCGGCGCCATTCCGATACTTTCGACGGGCTGGGTGCTGTGGGCGCTGATCGCGTTCATCATTTCGGGTCTGGCGTACGGACCGCTTGCGCGGACGCAGCGAAAACTCTCGGCGGCGGCGCACGCCGCAAATCTCGAAGAATACGCGCAACTCTCGAAGAGTTGGGACCTTTGGGGATTTATCGCGCTAGCGCTTCCCATCGTCGCGTTTGCGATCATGATTCTCAAGCCCGCACTGCCCGCATTTCACCGGTAGAAAGCCGCTCAAGCACCAAAAAAGTTCTCGCTGGGCTCGCAATTCCGTTAATCCTTCCAAACGTGCCGGCAGGCGTCGATGCCGGCGGCGATCCCGTTGGCGATCGCCGGCGAATTGTTCGGCGTTTGCGTCCGCGACTCGAAGCCGCTATCGTCCCACGCATACCAGCCGACGTACGTCGCGCCGAAGTCGCAGAATGCTTTGGCTTGCTCGAGCATCTCGCTGCGCGTGAGTCCGGGCTGATAGTAACGTTTCTCGTACGAACCGCCCCAGGCTTGGCCGATGCCGTAAAGCGGCGTGCGGGCGATCTGCCAGCCCTTCTTCTCGAGGCTTCGCTGCATCGCCGGCAGCAGCGCGTTCATCGTCCAGTCGAGCCGCTTTCCGTTTGAGGGATGCCGGCGTCCGAACGGCGAGTAGTTGTACCATCCGACGACGTCGCACCCGCCGTTGGAATAATTCGCGGCCGTGCCTGGATCCCAATCGACCTTTCCGGGCCTGGCGACGCCCGCGCCAAATCCGCAAATCGCCGGCAGGCCGGGCGCGTCTTTTACCAGCAGCGCATGCACTGCTTGCAGCAAGGCGCGTGCGCTTCCGGGATCCCACCACGCCCAATCATCGAGCACCCAGTGGCCGACTACGTACGGTAGTTTCGCGTCGCGAGCGAGCAACTCGGCAACGCGCTGCAACACGACTCGCTTCGAATCGATCTTCGGATCTTCATCGGTCTTGCAATAAGGGTTGTAGCTGTAGCTGCTTGGCGGCGGCTTCACCGTATGCGTCCGGTGGCACTCCCAGAGGAAAAGAAGACCCGAGATCGTCGCGTCAACGACCGAGATCCCGTGCGCTTTCAGCGCCTTCGCCAAAGGGCTTCCCGGCGGCGGCGCGCCGTCGTAGAGGATCGTCGTGTTGATGCGTTCTCCGGCGGCGATCGCGGCTCGTTTCGGCGTATCGACGCTGAAGCCAATGATGGCGTGAGTTTGCAAGCCCGACTCGAGGATCGCCGTGCCACCGCTCGATGCCGGCGGCACGGCAGTATGCATGACCGTACAGCCGGTCATCGCGAGGGAGCCGGCAATCAGCGATGCCCAGGTGCGCACGCGCCGAGCGGCTTTATTTATGAATTAGCGTGGTCGTGTCGGGGCCAATGCCGCTGATCTCGACCACAGCCGGTCCTTTTGCCATCGCGTAGTGGTGCACGCCGGCGGGAACCGAAACGACGGCGCCGGGACCGAACGTCATCATCTTTGCGACGTTCATCGTGTCGCCCAATCCAAACATCACGGTACCGCTGATCACGACGATGTTTTCCGTCTTGCCGTGAAAATGCGGCGGTGCTTTGCCGTCGGTTGGGAATTTCAAAAAGTACGCATAATACGTCCCAGCCTTGGACGGGTCGCCGACGATCGCGGCCATTTGAAATCCTTTGAAGCCCGGCGCGGGCTGCCATTTGGCGGTTGCCGGCGTCAGGATGACCGGAGCAGTAGCCGCTGCTGCGATGGACGAGAGCGCAGCGAAGGCAAAGGCCATGAGCGATTACGCGTGAGTGAAGCACCTCAGGTACCTCCTAGTGCGCCGCAGTTTCGGCGTTCGGCTTCCCGTTTCCGGCGTGAGGAGCGACGATCGCGGCGAGCATGTCGGTCGTGCCTGGAATTCGCTCGAGATGCGGGTAGCGAAAGCCACCGTGATAATCGAGCGCGAGCGTTTGGTACCAGCCCGTTTGGGTCGTGATGAGCGAGATCGGCGACGACGAATGCTGCGCGCGCTTGACGGCGTACTCCAAGACGTCGGCAGAAAATTGTTGACCGTCGACGGCGAGCACGTGCATGCCCGGCGCAAGACCGGCCCGCCACGCCGGCGAGTTCTCGCGCACGTCCTTCACGACGCCGTCGGCGCTGAGGTCTGCGCCGTAGGCGTACCAGCCGACGACGCTGCGATCGCTTCCTTCCGTAGCGGTGACGAAGTCGTTGGGCCTTCCGGTGTACGTGATGCGCCATCCCGCTCGCGCAAGCTCGTCGGACGGCGGATGAACGGCGACGTGGTAGACGTATTTGTCGAAGAAGGCATGCCAATCGTATGGCTCGACACCATTGAGCAAGCTCTCGATCTGCGCGCGCGTATAGGTCACGACGATCGGCCCCGTGAGCGACGGCTCGGTGAAGCGGTGGAGAAACGTGTCGAGCGAGCGCGCGCCATGCGAGCGCTCGCGGATGATCGTATCGACGTCGAGCCAGAGCAACTCGCCCTCGGTATAAAAATCGTCGGCGTTACGGCGAATCGCCGGATAGACGCCGCGGGCCAAGTAAAAGTACGGCGCGCCCGTCGTGAGATCGATCAGCGGCGTGCGTCGTGCGTCCGGTCTCGTTATCCATGAGAGCGTAGAGCGTTGCGACGATATTCCGGATAGAGGCTTGGGCGGCGAATGCCGGCGCGAAAGGAGAGCAGGTCGCCGAGATATTGGTTCATGCCTTCGTAGACCCAAAGGAGATCGGTAAGCTGCGGCACCTGAAAGTTCGGCGTCGTCAGATCCGCAGGCCGCCGATACTTGCCGTTCCATGAGTGCGAAAACTCGTGCGTAATCAAGTCGCCTCCGGCGAGCGACTCCTGCGGATCGGTGAGAAAGTCGGCGGCCGCGCGATCGTCGCTCGATTGGTGATGTTCGATCCCCTGAAATCCAATCGCATCGCTGAGCGTCAACAATGCGTGATAGTCGTCAAAATGCCGCGAGCCGTACATGGCAAAGGCCTCCGCGGGTACGCGCTCGTACGCGCGCAGAAGACTCGCCGGGATGTCGAGATCTTGCGGATAATCGGCGAAGGCATCGAGCTGCACGAATGCCGATCCGTCATGCCAGAGATCCCACTTCTTGACGTATTGGCCCATGTCGAACGGCGAATCGACGAGCATATTGAGCGGCGTAATCGCGAAATCGACGCGATTGCCCGCACGGATCGCTCCTCGCAACGCCGTTGCATAATCCCAGCCGGCGGGAAGCACGATCGACGGGCTTGACGAAGTAATGATGTGAGTCAATGCCGGCCTGGTAGAGCAGCGTTCGATTCCAGTTGACGATGGCCAGCGAGTGCGACGACATCACGTCGTCCGGAGCGTTCATCAGCACGTCGAACGCGACGTCGATGGCCTGCGCGCCCGCCGGTACGTTGACGTGGAATGCGTAGAGATCGCTCGAATCACGACGCCAATCGAGAGTCGCTCCATTAGCGGAGATTCGCAGCGCTGCCAGGTCGTTGAGCGGGCCCGTGGGGCCGTGCTCGCCCGGAATCCACTTTGGATAGACGACCGTGAAGCTTCCGGCCACAGCGGGAATGCGCTCGCGTACCTCCATGATCGCCGTCGGCGGCGCGCGACGCGTCGAGCACGAGAGACGACCGGTCGCTCTTGCGTAGCATAGGGCGTGGCCGCGACGAAGCCGGCGCCCGAGGCGGCGCTCGGCACGAGGAGCACCGAGCAGATCAGGGAGAGATTGGGTCGACGCATGTGCGCCGGATTCTTACCGGCGCCCGCTCGCCCTTCCGCCGTCGCCGGCAGGTTTGCCGGCGGCGGACCACCAAGTGCCCACGGTTCTTCATCATCCCCGCTTTCCGACGGAGGTCGCTATAACCACGTGAAGATCGTGGTGACGGTTAAGCTCGTTCCCGACCCGAACGCCGAAAAGAGAATCGATCCCGCAGACGAAGCGACTAGTGCGCACGGGCGTCGAGACCGTCCTGAATCCCTACGACGAGTACGCGCTCGAAGCGGCTCTGCAGCTCAAGGAGCGGGCCGGCGGCGAGTCGCGCGTCACCGTCTTTTCAATGGCGCCCGAGTCGCTGCGAGAGACGCTGCGCAAAGCGCTCGCAATGGGCGCCGACGATGCCGTCCTTCTCGCAGACCCGGGCCTCGAGGGTAGCGACGTGTGGGCGACTGCCTACGCAATCGCCGGCGCGTTGCGCAAACTCGAATTCGACCTGCTGATCGTCGGCGGCCTGACCGACGACAGCAGCACCGGCGCCGTGCCCGGTGCGCTCGCCGAGCATCTCGGTTTGCCGTGCGTCACCAACGCCCGCAAGGTCGATCTGACCGATGGCAGATTGGAGGTCGAGCGCGAGACCGACGTCGGCTATCAAACCGTCCGCACGCCGCTGCCCGCGCTCTTGACGACGGCGCTGACCTTCGGCGAGCCGCGTTATGCATCGCTCAAAGGCATCATGGGGGCGAAGAAAAAGACGATCACTACGACGTCGCTCGCGGATCTCGCGTTGGATCGGCCGGTCGGGACGAGCGGGTCGAAGACCGAGTTGCGCAGTTTCTCGCCGCCGCCCGCTCGAGGTAAAGGTAGAACGGTCGAAGCGACCGACGGCTTTTCGGGTGCCCAGGCCATCTTTGAGTTTCTCCAAGAACGAAAGCTCGTCTAGGATGCAGCGGTGAAGCACGTCATCGTCTTCGTCGAACATCGTCAAGGTCAAACTCGAAAGGTCACCTTCGAGCTCGCCACGCAAGCGCGCGTCTCGCCGACCAACTTGGCGGAAAGGCCTGCGCGGTCGTGGTAGGAGCGGGGGCCGCGCAGTTGGCGGAGCAGCTGAAAGCCTATCCGCTCGATGCCATCTACGTCAACGAGGACCGCGACGTTGACGCCTTCTTGCTCGATCCGTCGGTCGATTATCTTCAGGCGGCGGCCGAGCTCGTCGGGCCTGCGCTGGTCCTCATACCGAACACGCTCTCGGGCCGCGACGTCGCAGGCCGTCTCGTGGTGCGCCTCGGCGCCGGCATCGTCGCCGACGTCGTCGAGGTGCGCGTCGAAGACGGCGGCGTCGTATGCGTTTCGCCGAAGCTCGGTGGCGTGCTGATCACGAGCTGTGCGTTGCATCCGGCGGAGTATGGCATCGCGACGATTCGGCCGAGTGCGTTTGCGGCGGTTCCCGGCGGTGCCGGCGCGCAGATCGTCGCACTCTCGAAACCGGGCAAGATGTACGCCGCCGCCGTCGAGCGCGACGTGGAAGAGGGGGCCGGTGAGTTAGCGCTCGAGGAAGCGCCCGTCGTTATCGCGGGCGGGCGAGGGCTCGGCGGACCGGAGCCGTTCGATACTCTGTTGAAGCCCTTGGCTCGAGCGCTTGGAGGAGCCGTGGGCGCATCGCGCGCGGCGGCCGACGCCGGCTGGGTGCCGTACAATCTTCAAATCGGTCAGACCGGAAAAACGGTGACACCGAAGCTCTACATTGCGGTCGGCATCTCGGGCGCGATACAGCACAAAGTCGGGATGCGTGCGTCGGGGACGATCGTCGCCATCAACAAAGACGCAGCCGCGCCGATTGGCGAGTTCTCCGATCTGCTCGTCGTGGGCGATGCCTTCCGCATCGTTCCCGAACTTACGAAATTGATTGACAACTGCTAAAGGACATCTCTCTTGAAACGATTCGCACTCCTCGTACTAGTTGCCATCGGCTGCATGGTCGGCGTCGCAGCGACGACGCCGTCGCGCACAAGCCGGACTCTTCAGCGCTAAGAAGAGCGCTACGCCGAGCCCGTCCCCGTCGCCGTCGGCGCTGCCGACCGCGAGCCCGGAGCCGCCGAGCATCGCGATTCCACGTTTGGTCGCCAAGCTCAAGGCGAATCCGAGCGACCAGATTGCGATGGCACAGCTTGCGGCCGAATATCTGCAGGTGAACCGCCCGGACATCACGCTGCAGTACACGCAGCACTTGCTGCAAATGGGCGACAAGACGGCGCAGGTCTATTACTACGACGGCTTTGCTTACGAGCAGCTCGGCAATCTCGTTGCCGCAACGTACGATCTGGAGCAAGCCTCGAATCTCGATCCGACGAACCTCGGCGTTCTCGCGCAGCTGGCCGACGTCTACATCCGGACCGAGTCGCTTCAACGATGCCGAACGCATCGCTCGAGCGCGCCGTGACCTTCAACAAGAACGACCCTGCCGCGCTCGAGACGCTCGGCAGCGTCTACGCAGCCGAGCAGCACTATCGACGATGCGCGCGCGCAGTTCGAGGCTGCTTTCGCGCTGAATCCGAAGGACACGTCGCCGCTTTTCCAAATCGTCGACGACGTACGCGCAACAAGACAATATTCCGATGGCGCTGCAGAGCGATCGGCCGCGTGCTCGCGATCGATCCGCGCAACATTCAAGCGTTGGTCTTTAAAGCGGATCTTTACGCGCGCCAGCACGACGACGCGCACGCCACCGCGGCCTACGACGACGCCGTCGTAGCGGCTCCGACCGACGACCAGAAGGTCGCGATCATGGTTCGTAAGGCCGGCTACTTCATCCAGGAGAAGAAGGACGCGCAGGGCCTCGCCATCCTCCAGCAGGTCACGACGCAGTTTCCAAAGATTCCGGCCGGTTTCGTCGCTTTCGGCGATTACTACGCCAGCCAGCAGCAGATTCGACAAGGCCATCACGCAATGGCAAGCCGCGCTTGGCGCTCGATCCCAATAGTTCGGGCGCATTGATGGGGCTCGGCGAGGTCGCGATGCAGAGCGGCAGGTTAAACGACAGCATCAGCTATTTGCGGCACTATACGCAAGTCCAGCCCGACGCTCAGGGCTTTGCGCTCTTGGGGCAGGCCTACTCGCGCGTGCACGATTACTCCGGCGCGCGCGACGCATGCGGCAAGAGTTTCGAGCTTCAGCGTTCGCCCGTTACGCTGAGCTGCGTTGCCGGAGCCGACTTCGAGCTGAAGAACTACAAGGAAGCGGCGCAAATCTTCGACGCCCTCGATAAGGCTGCGAAGGACCTTCCTCGACAACAATCCGCGAGCTGCTCTACATCGCCGCGAAGTCGTACGCCGGTTCGAATCAGTGTACCAAAGCGGTCGCAGCCTATAAGCGGCTGTTGCCGATGATGAAGAAGGGCACGAAGGATTACGACAACGTGCGCAAAGGCGGCGTCCGATCCGTGCCACCCGGTGGCGAAGCACTCCGGCTGAAGTTCGTCACCGATCCGCTCTACGGCGAGCACTTACGCGGCGTCGCTCATCCCGAACGCCCCGAGCGAGTGGAAGCCGTGGCAGCTCGCTTGCGAGCGCAGGGACTGCTCGTGCAGAATCTGGCCGCGCGCGACGCGACTGACGCTGAAATCGAACGGGTCCACGCGCGCAGCTATCTCGAGCTCGTCAAGCGCGAAACCGATGGACTGAAGGAAGCACGCTATCTCTCTACCGGCGATGCGGTCGTCGACGCGACGTCGTATCGGGTCGCGCGTCGCGCAGCCGGCGGCGCGATCGTTGCCGCCGAGGCAAGCGTTGCGGGGAACGAGGCCGGTCTTCGCCCTGGTGCGTCCGCCCGGGCACCATGCCGAGCCGGATCGCGGCATGGGTTTCTGCCTGTTCAACAACGTCGCGATCGCCGCGCGGGCGTATCAAGCGAGATCTCACGGCGCGCAAGCGCGCGTCTTGATCGTCGACTTCGACTATCATCACGGCAACGGTACGGAGGCCGTCGCCGGCGAGGGACTCTCGTACTGCTCCACTCATGCCTATCCCGCGTATCCCGGTACGGGCACTCGCAGCTACCGGCGCGGGGACGATTTCGTCGTCAACGTGCCCTTGCCGGTCGGCGGCGTTTCGACCGAAGCCTTCGTTGCGGTCTGGGAAGAGTTGTTGCCCAGCGTCGCGCGAGCGGTCCGGCCGGATCTGCTCCTCGTCAGTGCCGGTTTCGATTACGTCGCCGGCGACAGCGTCGGCGATCTCGGTGTAGGGGTCGACGCGGCGGTGCCGCTCGCGGCGTGCAATACGGCGCGTCGCCGAGGAATATTGCGGCGGGTCGGTTGCTTACGTTCTTGAGGGAGGATACGGCATCGATGCGCTTACGTACTCGATCGCCGCGATCGCGCGGATTCACGACGCGGCTGTAACCGCAAGCGCGGCTGCCGACCCGCTCGCCATGCCGCGCGACGTGCTGCGAGAGCGTGCGGCGTTCTCAGGAGTTTCTCAAGGAAGTCATAAAACCAAGTGCGAACTAGCCAGCTTTAACGACGGGCGAAAGCCCGAAACCGTGCGCTCTTTTGAAAACTTCAGGAGGTACGCATGGTTCGGAGATCACTCCGGCATCTCGTTACCGCGTTGACCCTGCTCGTTGCATTCGTCTGCCAGGAAACATGGGCACTGGCCGGCGTGACGGGCGGTCTCACCGGAACCGTCATCGATGCCGATTCGTCTGCTCCCGTTGCAGGAGCGCAAGTTACCGCAACGAGCCCGTCGCAATCCGCCACGACGACGACGGACGCGGCCGGGCATTTCGCGTTTCTGACGCTCGCGCCGGACACGTACACGATCACCGTCTCAAAGAGCGGTTATCAACCGTGAGCGTTCCCGGGCAGGTCGTCCTCGCCGACACGGTTCAGATCCGTGTCGGTTCGCATGATCAAGACGCTTACGAACGATCGCACGCGTCACCTCGACCGCGGGTAGCGCTTTGGTAAAGTCGGGTACGACGGCCGACGTCTACTCGATCAACGCTCGTGCCCAGGCGGCCACCGCGACGCTTGGGCGGGGGCGGCCTTATCAATCAGGCGTACTCGGCGATCTCGACGGTTCCGGGCGCCTACGTCATCCCGAACCAAAGCGGATACTACGCGACAGTCAACATCCGCGGCGGCGACTACGACCAGGTCGGCTACGAGTTCGACGGCGTCCCCGTCAATCGTTCGTTCGATAACTATGCGTCGAGCTCGGCCTCGTCGCTCGGTAACGCCGAAGTCCAGGTCTATACCGGTGCAAATCCGGCAAACTCCGAAGGCCAGGGCCTCGCGGGATTCATCAATCAGGTCATCAAGACCGGAACCTATCCCGGTTACGCGACAGGCTCGCTCGGAATCGGAACCCCGACGTTCTACCATCGCGCTGCAATCGAAATCGGCGGCTCGACGCCGGACCGGCTCTTCTCGTACTATGTCGGCATCGCAGGCTCGAATAAAGCCTACAATTACGTCAATGGCAACAACGGGTCGGAGTACGATAACTGGCTTGGTCCGCCTCTCGGCATCGTGGGCGGCCCATACGGAGCACCCTTTGCTCCCGGCTGTCGCTCTATTTCGGCAACACCGGGAATTCGTATTTTCCGCTGGGACCCGCCCCTAACTACAGCAACTTCGCGACGATTTACGGTCGCAATACCGTCATTAATTTTCACATCGGCATCCCGCACCATAACGATGCCGGCCGCGACGACGTTCAACTCCTCTATGACGATGAGGGGTTGACGAATCAGTTCTATATCTCGGGCAACGACGTGGCGTCGCCGTTCTGCACCGGAGCCGCGGCGCAATCGGGTACCGCATGCATGAACCTGATCAACGGCGAGCTGGCCTCGCTCTTCACGGGTGGCAGCGTGCCGTACGGGACGTCCCTTCCGGTGACGTATCTGAACACCTACACGTGGGGTTGCCAAGCGGCGGACGGTAAGACGTTCAATAAGTCCCAACTGAACGCTCTCGCGAGCTGCGTGCGGCCCTATGGCTTCCCAAACTCGACCAACGTGGGATCGCCAAGCGATCCCAACGTTATACCCTCCGGCGCCCGGGACAACTCGTACAACGACACCGCGATCAGCAAGATCCAATACACGAAGAACTTCGGCTCGAACGCGTACCTTCGCATCTACGGGTTTACGTTCTATAGCGATTGGTTCCTCAACGGCCCGTATAGCACGAGCTTCTGCAACTTCGTCTGCCCGGTGGCTCCCGATTACGAGCTCAACACGCATACGCGCGGCCTGAGCGCCGAGTTCCAAGATCAGCTTAACGACCAAAACCTGTTGAGCGCGCAAGGTTCCTTCACCACGGCGCGAATCGTCCGCGATAACAACGGTTTTTATGGCGTCGGCGGCAACGAGGCCGTCATCGTGAATTCGGCCGATCCGTACGGCGGCTATTGCTTCACGGGTGCCAAAAAGTCGTCGGTCGTGAACTGCGATGAAAACACCATCGGGCTCGGTCCGAACTACAGCGTTGACGCACTTGGGAACAACTGCGCGATTCCTGGCAGGCCGCAAGACGGCAGCGCGTGCTCGTACATGATCGCCGAGAACGGGCTCGCCGGCACTTACAGCGGAACGATTCCGAACTTCTACTCAGCGTCGCTGACCGATCAATATCGTCCCAGCGACCGATGGCTGATTAACGCCGGCATTCGCCTCGACAGCTTCGGCTTCGTGGGCCTCAATACGCTGGCGCCGCCGCTCGGCGGTTCCGCGCAGGCGCGCGCATTCTGGTTTAACGCCTACAACTTGGATAACTGCGTTAACAATCAAAGCGGAGCACCGGTCCCGAAAGACAACCTGCTTCCCCCGGGAACCTCTCTGACCCAACCGTGTCCTGCGGGATACCACGCGGCTGCCCTCGTGAACGCTCCGTCGCAAGGGTTTACCTACAACATCTATCAGCCGCGCATCAGTGGAACGTACACGTCCGATCCGAATAACGTATTCCGCTTCTCATACGGCCGTTATACCGAAGCGCCGAACACGGCGTTCGAACAGTACGACACGCGTCAGGAAGACTTGGCGGACTATCTCGGATCGCATTTCCTTCAGTTCGGCCGTGACACGCCGGGGTATCCGATTCAGCCGCCGACGTCCATCAACTACGATACTTCGTGGGAGCACCGGTTCAAGGGGACGGACCTCTCGTTCAAGCTGACGCCGTTCCTGCGCCAGACGCAGGATCAAATTCAACAGTTTTACCTGAATCCGATCCAGGGATTCGTTTCGGGGCTGAATGTCGGGAGCCAACGCAGCGAAGGCATCGAGTTCCAAATGCAAAAGGGAGACTTTTCGCGCGACGGCATCTCCGGCTTGCTCTCGTTCGCGTACACCAACTCGTACATTCACTACGGACCAATCTCGGCAGGGGCATCGGGTTCGACGGTGCTTGGGCCGATCAATAACTCCATCGAGCAGTACAACGCCTATACGAAATACTGCGCGACCCATCCGAGCGGTCTTAACACCATGTGCGGCGGCAGCACGTCAAACGGCATGACGGCCAACGCGTGTTATACGCCGGCGGGAATGCCGGTCGGGGCGCTTCCCGGCGGCGGCTGTCCGCACAGCGATATCGCCAACCCTTACTGGGACTCGCCCGCACAAGCGCTGGTCAATACGGGCCAGAACTTTCCCACCTTCGATACCTTCCCGGGTGCGCTGGGGTTGAGTCCTCAGGGATTCGGCTCTCCGTACGTCGGGACGCTCCTCCTCAATTACAAGCATCAGAAATTCGCAATCACCCCGTCATTGCAATTCCAAGGTGGCGGGAAGTATGGCATCCCGATCTCCGAGGCCGGCATCGACCCAGCGAGCACACCGTCGTCGGGATTAACCGGCTGCGGGAAACCGCTCTTCGGCGACCGTTACAACGCCTCGACCTGTCCCAACTTCGTCGCCATCCCGGATCCGTTTACGGGTTCCTTCGACGCGCTCGGCGCCTTCACTCAGCCCAACGAGCTGATCGCGAACTTGCAGCTCTCGTATGATGTCAGCCCGCGCATCCAGCTCGTCGGACAGCTGGTCAACATCGTAAACTACTGTTGGGGCGGGTCGAAGGAGCCGTGGACGTTCAGCGACGGCAACATCTGCGCGTACGGAAACACCACGAGCGAACTCGCCGGTACGGTCTACCCCGTCGCTCCGTACGGAACGCCGGGTGCGATCGTCAACCCGCCGGGCTATCCGGGTTCGCAAATCCAACCGTTCCGGAAGTTCCCCTACGAACCGTCCTTCGGTCCGGCACTCGTTGCAGCAGAGAACGGCTCGAACAAGGCTCCGATTCAATTCTACTTCACGGCAAATCTCAGACTGTAAGCGATCACGCGCTTAGGAACTGCGAGGCCTCCGTCGCATGACGGGGGCCTCGTTCTTACGGCGCGATCGACGCGGCGATGCGCTGCAGGTCGACCAGACCGAGCTCGCCGACGAGCGTGTAGCAAAGCGTGCCGTCGCTCCACCACAGCAACACGCTCGAGCCGTCCTCGGCGTACTCCGCACTGTGACCTCCCACGCGTAGCCATTGAGGTTGGAGACGCGTTGCGTCCAGCGTCGAGGCCTTCGCGTTCTCGAAGAGCGAGACCATGCGGATTCCGTCCGAGTAGAGCAGATGCACGGTGCGCACGCCTCGCATCTCGACGAGGCTCCCCTCCACCGGCGCGAAACCATCGGGCAGCGAGCGCGGCTCGCGTGCGTTGAAGCCGGCGCCGCTCACGGCGCGATCGGGGCTTTCGGAAGACGCAGTCAATGTGGCACCGGGTACGAGGGCGTACCCCGACGGTAACGCAAAATCTGCGCTCGGAATAGTCGCGTCGTAGCGGACCTCTTCAAAGCGAAGCTCGCTGACGAGCGAACCGTCGGGAGCGAACTCCTCTTTGTCAAGGACGAGTTTGCTCGTTTCATCGATCCGCACGAGCATGGTGATCCGGCGCGTGAACTTGTTGATCAAGACCAGATCGATTGCGCGCCGGCCGTCGAAGACTTCGCTGCCCTTACGAGAGACCCGATAGTTCTCGAGCAACAGCGCGTAGTCGGCGTTGAGCGCCAACGGATCGTCAAGGGCGCCATTGCGCGTTTCGACGATTCGGTGACGTTTGGCATCGATGGAAAAGGCCAGGTCGCCCTTCGAAACAACCGAATCTCCGGAGAGGCCCGATGGCGCCGTGTACACGCGTCGCGTGAGATTGGGCGCGCGATGCTCGACCCGGTAGACCTCCGCCTCGGCGGCGTGGCTTCCCATGCGGACGACCTCTACAACGCCAACGTAGCGTCACATTCGACGGCGCTGAGATCGCCGCCGAGAGCAGCGCGTTGAGGGGATCGGTTGCGGGTTTGGCCGCGGCAAACGATAGACTTCCCGCTACCAGCGCGAGCGCGGCGACGTTAGCGCGCTTCATCATCGGAACTCAGCAATGTTGGGCGGTGCCTCGTCGCCAAAGGGTGTGAACTCGGTCAGCGCCGCGTGCTGGTCGACGTAATATGCGGCGTCGATCGGAGTGGGAGCGGTGGCGCCGCGCCACGCGCCAAAGCCGAAATAGAGGATGACCGCAGCTGCGGCGGCGGCGGGGAGCGCAAGAATCGGGCGCAGCCCGGCGCGCAGCCGCTCCCAGGCTGCAGAAGGACGCGGGCGTTCGATCGCGGCGTGAATGTTCGCAACGACTCCGGCCGGTAGATCGCGTTCTTCGGCTCGCGCATGCGCGCGCAGCGCTTCCGTAAGGGCAAGCTCCTCGGCGCGGCGCTCATCGCAGGAGCGACATTCCGAAAAGTGCGCGTGCATCGCCGCGTCTTGCGCCGAGGGTAGCTCGCCGTGCACGTAATCGACGACTTGATCGAGGTTCGGATGCGTTTGGTTCATGACGATGATTTCATATAGTCGGGTGACGAGCTTACGCAGCTGTCCGCGAGCGCGATGCAGCCGCGACCGAACCGTTCCAACCGAACATCCGACGATCCGGCCGATTTCCTCATAGGTGCACTCCTCGACGTCGGCGAGCAGGACGATCTCGCGCTGCTGCGGCGGCAATTCTGCGAGCGCCTTAGAGATGGGTTCGCTGAGGTAACCTTCGACGTACTCCTCGATTGGTTGAACTGCCGCGGGGGCACCGCCGGCGAGTTGTAGCAGTTTGTTGTCTTCGGGGATCTCTTCATGATAACGTCCCTTGCGGCGCCGAAGTTCGTCGCGATGCAGATTCGTTACGATGCGATAGATCCAGGAGAGGAACGACGTGCCCGGCTTGAAGCTTTGCCAGGCCCGATAGACACGAATGAAGGCTTCCTGCGTGAGATCGCTCGCGTCGGCGGCATTGCCCGTCAAGCGGTAGGCGAAATTATAGGTCGCCTTGCCGTACTGCTCGATCGCGTCTTCCAGGAAAGCCCGCTGCTCCATGCCGTGAACCGACGCTTCCTTGCTCCGCTTAGCATTTCATTTCCGATCATCCCGCTCGCTTTACCCAAAGGACCCGTGCGACGGCCCACAAGCCCAGCAGCGCGATTATGGTGAGTAACGTGAAGAGCGAGAGCTCGAGCAGCGCGACGCCGGCGAACTCGCTTCCGCCGCAGAGTGCGACCACGTCGGCAACGAGTGCGAGCTTGAACCGCTCGAACGGATTATTCGCAAGACCGGAGACGGCTCTCGCCTGCGCGATCACGCTTTGCGGATCCCAGCCGCCGGTCTCGACAACGTACGCGACCTTTCCCGCAGGAGTAACGATAAAGAGGCGATCGTCGTGCAGGAAAGTTACTCGCGCTCACGCGCATCGAGCTGATCCCAAACTGGTCGAGCAGACGCTGGATCGTCGACCCCATTCCGGTAAGCAACGTCCAGCTCTGGGGCTTCGCGCCATAGGCGGCGGCGTACTCGCGTAAGACCGCCGGCGAATCGTACTGAGGATCGAGCGTAATCTCGGCCAGCGCGAATCGCTTGGCGTCGAGGCGCTGCTGGAGATACGCAAACTTCCCGCTGATCGCTGGACAGAGCGTGCGATCCGGACAGCGCGTGAAGACGAACGAGAGCAACAGCGTCTTTCCCCGAAAGGCTTGCTCGAGTTGCACGATGCGTCCATTTTGATCGACGAGCGCAGCGGCGGGAAGCGTGCCGCCGAGCTGCACGGGGACGACGCGTCCGGAGTCCGGCAGGCCCGGCGCGAACGATGCGGCGGCAACCGCGTCACGCAGCGTCGCAGGATGCGTTGCAGGATCGAGCAGCGCGTCGATCGTCGTCCCGGCGTGAAACGTCAGCGGCGGCATAAGACGATATCGGCGCGTCTGTGCGGGCAGCATCGCCACAACCGGATCGATGCGAACGATCGCACTCCGATTCGGGAGGCTTTCGATTACGAGGCCGTGCACCGGAATCACGGCCAAGACCGCCGCCGCGAGCAGTGCAATCATGACGATGGCAACATCTGGGCGACCGCGTGAGCGAGCGACTCCTGCGGATCATCGTCGTTGCGCACCGCCCCGATTCGGCCGCGTGGATCGATCAGGAAAATCGCAGCGGTGTGCGCAATGTCGTGGGGCGTCGGTTGCGACCAAATGTGATAAGCAGTCTTGACGCGCTCGACCTCTTGGGGCGTTCCGGTAAGACCCACGATTTTGCCATCGCCCGAATGCGCGAAGCGAGCGACGTACCGGCGCAATACGGGCGCGGTGTCGCGGCCCGGGTCGATCGTCACGAAGGCGATTTCAACGTCGCGCGCTCCTCGGCGCAGCGAGCCAGTCATTCGGGTCAGCTTCGCGAGGGTGGCGGGACACGTGTCGGCACAGTGCGTGAAACCGAACGTTAGAAGCACTACCTTGCCCTGCTGCTGAGAGAGCGTCCATTGCCTCCCGCGGTCGTCATGCAACGTGAAGTCAGGCGCCGTGGCGGCGGCGGCACAGGCCGTCACCGCGGCTGCGGAGACGAGCCAAGCCAATCGATGAACCCTTCTGCGCACAGCACTATTCTACGACGATTCTCGGCGGCGTGCTGCAGTGAAAGGCGTCCTGCCAGGGGTTGGAGTGACCGGAGCGCAACGAATGGAGCCGATGGAAGCTGCGGTCCTGGTCGCCCGCGTTCTTTTGGGTGGGTTGTTACTGGTTGCGGGCGCCCTCAAGATCGGGCATCCAGCCGAGCTGGCCGCGACCATTGCTAGTTTTAGACTCTTACCCGCGGCGATCGTAGGACCGCTCGCGTTGGCGCTGCCGTACGTCGAACTGCTGGTGGGAGCTTATCTGGTCGCCGGTCTGTTTACGCGCGCGGCCGCAGCTTTTGCCGCGGTGCAGTTCGTCTGCTACGCGGGAGCAATCGCCTCGGCCCTCGTGCGCCACATTCCGGCGAACTGCGGATGCTTTGGCCCCAACGACGCTGCGGTCGCCGATTGGCCTCACGTTGCCTTCGATCTGATGCTTGCGGGCGCGAGCGGTTTCGTAGCGTTCGGCGCGCCCGGTGCGTTAGCGGTCGATCGGAAACTTCGCAGTACATGACGGAACGGCGGCTGCTCGCCGGAACGGTCCTCCTGCTCGCGCTGATCGTCGCCGTCGCCGTCGCTTTCTATTTTCTCGGGCCGGGACATCGGCGCGTGCAGAGTGCGTCGGTCTCGCCGATCGTCGGCAAGGCTCAGGTCGGCCAGCCGGCGCCGAACTTCGTGGTCGCGACGACGGGCGGACTCTTCGATCTCAGCAAGACCAATAGGCCCGTCTTCCTTGAAGTTTTTGCGACCTGGTGCCCGCACTGCCAGCGTGAAGCTGCCGTGATTGACCGAGTCTATCGAAAATATCGTGGAAGAGTCGATTTCGTCGCGGTTTCCGGCAGCGACACGGCGATGGACGGCACCTCGGCATCCTCGGAGCTCGACGTCCTCGAGTGGGTCCGGCGGTTCCACGTCGAGTATCCGGTCGGATACGATCCGCTGCTCAACGTGGCAAATCTCTATCTTCAAGGCGGGTTTCCGACGATCGCGATCATTGGTCGCGACAAGCGCGTCACGTATCTCAACAGCGGCGAGATCTCGTACGAAGAACTCGGCAGGGCGATCGAAAAGGTTCTTCGTTCCTAAACCCCCGGTGGAAACGCGTAGTTGGGGGGCGCAACGACCGGCGTTCCGACCTCGAGTACGATCTGCTGATGTGCCCGCAACGGGATCCCGCGTAAATCGCCGTCGTACTTTGCGCCGTTGACGTACGCGGTGACCGGACCGATGAGGCCCGCAACGTTGTCGTTCTCCAGCGGCTGGCCCCAAATATCGAAGAGCATTGCAAGCGTGTAGGGCCCACCTTGCGGCGGGCTGATGTCGGGCGCTTCGATGTGAATGATGCCGCTGGCGTCGTGGGTGTGAATCCAATAGAGACAGCCGCCCGCGAGACTCGGGGCAAAGCCGATGAACTGCGGAACCTGCATCTGCTTGCCGTTATAGAAGATCGCGAGATGGGTGTGGACGTGAAGCGTCGCGTACTCCTGGGAACCGCATGCGATGCCGTCGACCGCCTGACCGCGACCGCCTTGCGCGGTATCGGGATACTTAGTTTTGGAAAACTTCGCTCCGAGGCTCTCGCCGTTGGCGAGCTGAATTGCTTTTGCACTTGCGTTTGGACCCGGCGTCGGCGTTGCGAAGGCTTGTTGCACGGTTCGGTTCTGCCACCAGTTGAAAATGACAAAGGCGACGATGAGCGCGACAAGGGCGGCGCCGATGCCGATATAGACGGCACGCATCGGGTCGCGGCGCGGTGGAGGGGCGGCGCCGCCGCGTTGCTGGCGGCGGCGTACGGCGCGGCTGGGTTGCGGCATGGTTTCCTTCTAAGAGGGAGCTTTCAGGGGAGCGGCGACCGGAGGGTCGGAGAGCTCGAGCGTTCGCTGCGGGACTAAATAGTTCGTCACGTAATCCGTAACCGCGTCGGCGAGCGGCGTGACCGGCCGGCTGTACCCGGTGGCGTAGAGACGAGCCATGCGCGCGCAGGTGTAATACTGGTACTTTCCGCGCAGACGCGGCGGCATCTCGACGAACTCGATGCGCACGGGTAGTTCGAGTGCGTGAAAGATCGGCCCAACGAGCGCAAGCCACGTGTGCGGCGTGCCGGATCCGACGTTGAAGAGACCCGTCGCATCCGATTCCGCGAGGTGCAGCGTCATCTCGACCGCGTCTTTAACGTAGAGGAAATCGCGCTGCTGCTCCCCGTCGCGATACTCCGGGCGATAGCTCTTGAAAAGCCGCACGCTGCCGTTTTCGCGGATTTGCTCGTACGCCTTTTGCACGATGCTTCGCATCTCGCCCTTGTGATCTTCGTTCGGTCCGAAGACGTTGAAGTATTTCAACCCGCACACCCGCTGGTCGAGCCCGGTGCGCATGGCGTAGAGATCGAAGAGATGCTTGGAGTACGCGTACGCGTTGAGCGGCCGAAGGGTTTGGAGATCGGCTTCGTCGGAGAGTTCGGCTTCGAGACCACCGTAGGTTGCGGCCGACGACGCGTAGACGAATCGCGCCTCCTGCTCGACCGCCCAACGTGCGAGACGTTTTGTGTATTCGTAGTTGTTGCGCAGCAGGAAATCCGCATCGCTTTCCGTGGTCGACGAGCACGCCCCCAGATGAAAGACGGTGCGGACGTCGCCAAACTCGCGCCCGCTCGCCGAGCAACGCTCGAACTCATCGGCGTCGACGTAGTCGGCGAAGCGCAGAGGGACGAGGTGCTTCCACTTTTCCGAGCGGTCCAAGCGGTCGATTATCAGGATATCGTTGAGACCGCGCCGGTTGAGCGCCCAAAGAAGCGCGCTGCCTATAAGGCCGGCGCCCCCCGTAACGACGATTCTTCCGCGGCTGAGGTCGTGCATGCTCCAAAATTTCTAATCGCTCGTTATCTCCAAAGGTCCTTCCGGTGAAAACTTGCGAATGACTCGCAAATAAAGCCGGCCTCGCCGCGCTGCGCCGATTCTGGAGCGCGGCGACCCGGCGCACTTAGAACCTAGAACGGCGCCGTGAGGCGCAGCAAGATCGAGCGGCCACTGGCGATCTGCGTGGTGTTGAAGCCGTTGGCCACCTTGATCACGTACTGATGATTGAGCAGATTGAGGACTTGCAGCGAGAGTCCCAAGCCTTGATCTTCCCCCGGACGGCCCGGTGTTATGTCTCGCCCGGCGGAGAAATCGAAGGTCGTATGCGCGGGCAAGCGTACCGCTCAAGTTGACGTTGGCATCCTCAAACTGCACGGGAAAACCGCTGCCGTAATTCGCTTGCAGCGTTGAGTACCAGAGCTTGTGCGGACCCCCAAAGCGGTGCGTGTATCCCGCAGTCGAGTCGACGGTTTGGCTGTGATCCTCGAGCGAGAGCTGCGCCTGGCACGACACGCCCACGGGGTTCGGTGGAAAGAGAAACTCCGAGCCCGAGATGCAGGCCGCGTACGATGCCGAGATCGTTGAGGTCAGAAACCATTGGTCGCCGTCAAGCTCTTGATTTTGCAGGCGAAGCTCGAAGCCGTGGTTGATGCCGATCGAGTTGTTATAGACCGCGAAAATCGGCGTATTGAAGAGCTGCGTCGTATCCAACACGTTCACGACGCTCTTTTCGAATAGGTTGGCCGTAAGCGTGAAGTGGGGATTGAACGAGAAGACGTCGCCCATCTCGAAGTAGGCGTCGCTCTCCGGCTTGAGATCGTAGACGGGATTGGTCGTCGTGCAGGCTTGCTGCGCCGAGAGCAGGACGCAGGCTTGGCGCACGTCCTCGAGCAGCGGCGCGGCATAGAACCGGCCGTAATAGACGTGCGCGAGGTTCTTGCCGCCGTCCCAGAGGGTGAGCCCGATGCGCGGACTGAGCTGCCACCCGCCGACGTAACCGGTGGAGTGATCGTAGCGCAACCCGTAGCTCCATACGACATTCGGCGTCATCTGCCACCGGTCTTCGCCGTAAATGCCGATCTGCGAGCCGGCCTGACCCTGCGGCGTCGTATAGGCCGGAAAGTATGGGCTTGCGACGGTGCCGCTCGACGCGCAGTCGACGTAGTAGCAGGCGAACTCTTGGGAGGCCGTGGCGTTCTCGCGATTGACGTCGATGCCGATTTTCCACGCATGATTCTTCGTGGCTCGAAAATCGGAAGCACGCAGGCCGACGTAGCTTGCGTACGAGCCCTGATTCAGTCCGACGATGTGGACCGTCTTCGCGCAGGTCGGGGGACAGATGCTGAAGTCGGGTTCTACGGCCTGCACGTCGAGCGGCAGGTCGCCGTAGTAGTCGATGCGCGTCGAGCGCCACCACGGGATCACTTGCACGATCCCGTTACCGTCTTGTGAGACTTGGGTCCAGTTGAGATTGGAGAACCGCTCGTACTCCAGCTGGGTGTCGAGCGTGCCCGGTGCGCTGACGACCGGATCGAGCGGGTTGTTCGGGTCGGTGTTGATCGGGATTTGGAACTGAGAGAGCTGATTGGAATAGTCGAAGGCCAACGAGCTTCGGGGCGTGAGCTGCGTGATGAAGCGAAAGAACTCGTCGCTATTGGAGCTCGCGTCGTTGATCGGGACGTACGTCGGCGCATCGAGCCCGCGGTCGGTGGTGTAGGTGTTTGCGCTCAAGAAGAATTCGCTCAGCCCCGAGCGGGATTCCACATTGAATTCTCCGATGCCCTGAGCTTGATTACCGAAGCCGCCGGTGATCGAGCCGTACGTGCCCTCCGGGATGTCGGTCGGACGGTTGCTGATGATGTTGACGACACCGCCCATCCGGTCGCCGCCGTACTCGGCCGGAATCGCGCCGGTGAGCAATTCGAGCGAGTTGATGATCTTCGGGTCGATGATCTCGGCGAAGTTCGAGGTCGTGGCCAGCGGCAGCGGCGCGCCGTCGATATTGTAGGTGACGCCGTGAAAACCGTTGATCACCGGTTCGTTGTATGAGAACTGCACGACGCCGGGCAGCGTCTCGAGCAGGCGGTCGAGACTGTTGTTGACCGGCGACGTTTGGATCGTCGTTCGCGTGAGCTGATTGACCGACGGCGGATTGCCCTCCGCCCCAGCGTGGGCGGTTACCGTCGTTTGGGCGATCTCTTTGAGTTGCGTCGAGAGGGGAACGTCGATCGTCGAGACCTGGCCGCTGGCGACGTTGACCAGTACTTGGATCTCGTGGACTCCTTTGGCCTGCGCAATGAGCCGGTACGAACCGAACGGCACCTGCGGGAAGACGTACTCGCCTTTCGCGTCCGCCGTAGTTTTAAAGAGCGAGCCTTCGCCTTCGAGCAGAACCGCCGCGCCGGGCGCCGGTTTGCCGTCGATCGTGATCTTGCCGCGAACGAGTCCGGTCGTCGCGGCAAAGACTGGCGACGTGAAACTCAATGCTAAGAAGACGGCGACGAGCGCCGTAAGAAAACGAGACATGTTTCTCCTTCGATCGGAAGTGGGAAGTGCGTGCTAGGACCGAGGCGCGCTTAGGCGCGCGCTAGCGTCGCGATCGGAGGAGGACGAGCGAAGAGCCGCCGGACGCGGTGCGTGCGGCGAAGCAACGGCCGCGAGCGCGGCCGGCGGTTCCAAAGCGGGGTCCGGGGAGAGAAAGACGTTCGCAGTATGGCGATGACGGCGCTCGCCAAAGCGGCGATCAGTGCCTGGGCAACGCGCAGGACGACCCAGGTAGCAACGGTCAGGGCGAGGAGCACAGCGATCGGAAGCGCGCCCGCGTGGTGCGGCTCGACCGCTTCCGCCGCGCCATACCAAACCGCCGTGGCAGGGAGGACCCCGGTCAACGTGGGCAGGCGTTCGCGCAGACGCACGGCCAAGACGCTCCCGAGCGCGGCCCCGTCCGATTCCGTCCACGCTAAGGCGCCGAAGAAGAGCACGAGGCTCAGAGCCCCGGCAAGCGCGGCCTGCAGGACCAATGCATGGTAAGCCCCGCCCATCGCGTGCTCGCCACCATAGAGCGACGCGTGCGCCGCTAGCGAAGCGAGCAAGCCCAGTGCAACCGCACCCGGAACCTTTCGCAAGGTCACCAGAGTCTTTTCTAGGCGACGGCAAGGGGAGACCTTGGGCCAGCGTCGTACGACCCTCTCCCCTTGGCGAACGTCGCCCCCGTGGGATAGGGACCTCGAAAGAAAAGCCGACATCATGAGCACCCGAGCACTCGTCGAAAATGCCGATACGGTGAGCCTGGTCTGCGCACTCCTCGTGCGCTTTCCGGAGCTAGCCTCCATTCGCTCCGGTCCGACGGAGCGCACCCTTCGGCTGACGTTTGCGGTTCGCCAACGTCTACGACCGCGCCGCGCAGAGCGCGCTGGCTGAAGCAGTCGAGGAACACGTCCGCAGCTTCCTCGCTCTCGCGAAGGAAGAGCCGGCCGTCTTGCGCGTCGAGTGCGAAGGCGATCGAACGCTGACTTTTCTCCACGTCACGCGCGACTTAGAGAGCTTCTCAAAGGAAGAGCTCGAGCTGCAGGTCGGATTCTTCAGCGATCGCTGCGGCGACGCGCTGGTTCGCAACCCGCACCCCGACGATCACCTCGAGGGCGATCCCGCCGCCGAGGATGAAGCCGCCCTCTATGCCATCGAGGCGTTGCGCGACCCCGCGCAGTCCAAGAGTTTAGTCGGATTTAGAGAAGAAAAACGCGTGCTCGTCTACTTCCTGAAATCTCAAAAGAAAGCCAAGGCGTCGGCGCGCCGATAGATAGCTCTCTCAACCTCTTGATCGTCGGGGATGTCGTCGGTGCCCCCGGTCGCGAGGTACTCAAGCGCTGCGTTTCGCTCCTTCGAGAGCAGCATCACGTCCACGCCTGCATCGCCAACGGCGAAAACGCGGCCGGTGGTTTTGGCTTGACCGCCCAGACCGCCGAAGAGATCTTCGCAAGCGGCGTCGACTTCATCACCGGCGGCAACCACATCTTCGATAAGCGCGACTTCGGCGAGTATCTCGAGACCAGCAACCGCGTGATTCGGCCGGCGAACTATCCGCCGACGGTGCCCGGTCGAGGCGCCGCAACCTTCTCGGTCGACGGCGTGACCGTCGGCGTCCTCAATCTCATGGGGCGAACGTTTATGCCGCCCGTCGACGATCCGTTCCGATGCGCTGACGCGTGTATCGTCGGCTTGCGCGAGCGCACGCCGGTAGTGCTTGTCGATCTTCATGCCGAAGCAACGTCGGAAAAGGTCGCACTTGGGCGCTATCTTGACGGACGTGTCTCGTGCGTTTTCGGCACGCATACCCACGTTCAGACCGCCGACGAGCAGATACTTCCGGGCGGGACGGCGTACATCAGCGATCTCGGGCATGACGGGGCCGACCGACGGTATCATCGGGATGGAGGCTGGCGCGGTACTCGATCGCTTTCTCACCGGTCTCTCCGAACGCTTTAGCGTTCAGAAGAACGGGAGCAAGCAGTTCTGCGGCGCCGTCGTAGCGATCGATACGAAACTCGGGCAAAGCCAATGAGATTAAGCGCATCTTTTTGAAGGGTATCGCATGAGCGTGGCAGTGACGCCGAAGACCTTGAAGGTCTCCGCAAAGAGCAATCCCAACGCGGTCGCCGGGGCCCTCGCGGCCGCGCTGCGCGAGCATGAGACCTCCGAGCTCCAGGCCGTCGGGGCCGGCGCAATCAACCAGTCGATCAAGGCGGTTGCTATTGCGCGCAGCTACCTGCGTGGATGCGCATCTCGACCTCGTCTGCACGCCGTCCTTCGTCATCGTCGAGATCGGAGAGAACGAACGTACCGCGATCTCGCTCTTCGTCGAGCGTCGCAAAGCTGGAGGAAAAGGTCGGCGGCATTGAAGGTTGATCTGCATTCGCACACCTCCATGAGCGACGGCACGCTCAGCCCGCAAGAACTTTCCGACTTCATGGGCGAACGGGGTGTCGAGGTCTTCTCGATATCGGATCACGACACGCTCGCCGCGTACGGTGCCTTCGAACCGCCGCCCGGCGCGCGCGTGATCACCGGTATCGAGATCAATACGACCTGGCGTGAAAACGAAGTTCACGTTCTCGGCTACGGCGTCCCGCTTGGGCCCGTCAGCGATCAACGAGCTGCTCGAGTACAATCAAGAGCAACGCCGATTGAGGGCTGTCACCATGGTCGAGCGTCTGCGCGAGGCGGGCTATCCGTTGACGCTCGAGGACGTGTTGCAAGAATCCGGCGGAGCGCTTGCGATTGGGCGGCCGCACGTCGCCAAGGCGCTGGTACGCCTGGGCATCGTAGAGAGCGTCGACGCGGCCTTCCGCGGGCGCTCATGCCCGGCAAGCCTGGATACGTTCCGCAGATCTATACGACCCCGGAACACGCGATCGAAACGATCGCGGCCGCCGGCGGGCATTCCGGTTCTCGCTCATCCCGGGCGGCTGAGGGACCGAGTCCTCATCGACGAGCTCGTCGGCGCACGGCCTGCGCGGGCTCGAGGTCTTCTATCCGCTCCACGATGCCGCCGACACGCGCGAGTTTCGGGAAACGGCGAAGCGCTACGGATTGGTTATGACGGCCGGCATGGATTTTCACGACATCCGCTATCACACAAGCGGCGTCGGCATGGAGGTTGATGCTGCCGACATCGCTCCGTTCCTCGATCTCGTCGAAGTCTTCGCGTGATTGCCGCCGCCTCCGCGGCTCTGGCAGTTGCGATCAACGCACCGACGCGCACTCCCCGTCTGAAAAACTCGATCGTCGCCGGCGAAGTCTACGATCTCGACTCGCACCGGTGCTCTACGCGCGCAACGCCGCGCGCTGCTGATGGTAGCCGCGTCGACGACGAAGCTCTTGACCGAAGGAACGAGCCTCGCACTGCTCGGCCCAGGGTTTCGTTGGACGACGCCGGTCTATCGCACCGGGCCGATCGACGCGCGGGCGTTCTGCACGGCGATCTCGTGCTCGTCGCGAGCGGCGATCCGAACCTCTCGCAGCGCATCCAACCCGACGGTACGCTCGCATTCGAGAACGAGGACCACGCGTACGACGGCTCGCCGGAAACCAAAGCCGTACCGGGCGATCCGCTCGCCGTGCTTCGCGACCTTGCCGCGCAGGTTGCGAAAGCGGGAATCAAGAGCATTGATGGCCGCGTGGTCGTCGATACGTCGCTCTTTCCGGATCAAGGCCCCGAGAGCGGAACGGGCGTAACCATTTCGCCGATCGTCGTCAACGATAACCTTGTCGACGTAACGGTCACGCCCGGTGCGCATCCCGGCGATCCGGTGACGATCGCCGTCTCGCCGCAGACGCCTTACGTGAACTTTGTGAATCACGCGACGACGGGCGCTGCGCAAGAGCGACGCGACGATCGACATGAGCGCCGACGTTCGCGATACGACGGGCCGCCACAGGGTCACGATCACCGGATCGCAGCCGGTTGGGGCCAGCGTCCTGTACGCGTATCGCGTCCCAGAGCCGGCCGCGTTCGCGCAAGCCGCTTTGACGGTCGCGCTCGACGACGCCGGCGTCAGCGTCGCAGCAGCCGGCGGCGTTGCAATCCAACGCCGCGCCGCCGTTGGCTTCGTACGTGCCGGCAAATCTCGTGGCGGAGCACGTCTCGCCGCCGCTCTCTGAGGATGCCTACATCACGCTGAAGGTCAGCGACAATCTGCACGCGGCGCTGATGCCCTATATCTGGGCCGTCTATCTCGCGCACGCAAAGAGCGATTACCTCAAGGCCGGTTTCGCGCTCGAGGCGCGGATGCTCAGCGCAGCCGGGCTCGACGTCGAATCAGGCGGCGCAGCAGGACGGCGACGGCGGAGCGCGTTTTTCACGCCGATTTCATGGTTCGGTATCTCGCGTGGGTGCGAATGCAAGCCGTGGTATCGTTATTTGTTGCGCGGCCTGCCGATCATGGGCGTCGACGGCACGCTCGTAAATATCCAGCGCGGTTCGCCGGCCCGCGGCAAGGTCTTTGCAAAGACCGGGACCGACGACGGCACCAACTATTTAAACGGAGGCGAGATCGTCGAGAAAGGCCTGGCCGGCTACATCACGACGCGCGGCGGCCACCACGTCGCGTTCGCGTTCTACATCGGCGCGATGAACGGACCGCACGACGAAGACACGGGAACGGTCGCCGGGACAGATCCTCGGCGCGATGGCCGGCGCGACGTACGTAAGCTTATAGCTGCGCGCGCGCACGCGCGCGAGAATTCGCGACGCCGCGCCTTCGTAATGCACGAGCCGTGCGGCTTGCTCGCGGATCGCCGCGTCCTCGTGCATGTAGCGATGATTGACGCGCACGTTGTAACGCGCACGCGGCCACGGCGGCGTGGGCGAACTCGGCGGCGCGAACCGACGTCGCTCGAGAGCGCCTGATGGGCGTCGAGAGCAGCCGATCGGCGAGCCGGAGAACATCGAGCGAAAGGTGCGCGGTGTGAAGCGGCGCATCCGCCGCGCGCTCGAGCGCGCTTTCGAGCGCGCAGGCGCCGAGCGACGCTTTCGGTTTCGTCGCGCTTCGGTAGCGCTTGCGCCGCAACGACCGCGGCGTACGCGTCTTCATCGCGCCGGCGTGCTTCATTCAGTTCGGCGCGCAGAGCGTCGGCGCGCGCGACGAGGCCCTCGATCGGCGTAGCGAGGATGCGTCCAACCATCGCGACGAGCGCAGCGGCGAGGGCGCCCGTCAGCGCAGCCGCACTGCCGCCGCCGGGCACGGCGTCGCTCGAGGCGAGGCGTTCGAGATAGGCGTCGAGAGTTTCCACGTACCAGGGGTTAGCGGCTAGGTTGCGAAAAGCCCGCGAGCCTTTTCACCCCCACAAGGAGTTGTTTGAGAGTGCCCCTTTTGGATCAAGCCCAGACCTCGGCCGCGTCGCACGCGGAAGGTAGCGTGAAAGACCGTGGACTTGCGCAAGCGGGTCGCTCGCGCATTGCGTGGGCCGCTGCGTATATGCCCGTTCTGACGCAGATTCGCGACCGTTTCGAAATCGAAAAGCCCCTGCGGGACGTGCGTATCGGCGCGTGTCTGCACGTGACGACCGAGACGGCGAACCTGATGCTCGCCCTGCAAGCCGGCGGTGCAAAGATCGCGCTTTGCGCGAGCAATCCGCTCTCGACGCAGGACGACGTAGCTGCAGCGCTCTGCGAGTACGGAATCGCGACCTATGCCATCAAGGGCGAAGACAACGCGACGTACTATTCGCACATCGAATCGGTGATTGCGACCCATCCGCAGATCTCGATGGACGATGGCTGCGACCTCGTTACGACGATCTTCACGAAGCACCAGGATCAACTCGGCGAACTGATCGGTGGATGCGAGGAGACGACGACCGGCGTGATCCGCCTGCGCGCGATGCAGCGCGACGGCGTACTGCCCTATCCGATCGTCGCCGTGAACAACGCGCTGACCAAGTATCATGTTCGACAACCGCTACGGCACGGGACAATCGACGCTCGACGGCATCGTCCGTGCGACGAACGTCTTGCTGGCCGGGCGCACGCTGGTCGTCGCCGGATACGGCTGGTGCGGACGCGGCATCGCTTCGCGAGCCGCCGGCATGGGCGCGCACGTCGTCGTCACCGAGGTCGACCCGCGCAAGGCCATCGAGGCCGTCATGGACGGCTACCGCGTGATGCCGATGAGCGACGCGGCGAAGATCGGCGATATCTTCGTGACGGTAACGGGCAACTTTCACGTCATCCGCGAAGAACATTTCCGGGTGATGAAGGACGGCGCGATCGTCTGCAACTCGGGGCACTTCAACGACGAGCTCGACCTCGACGCGATCGGGCGCATTGCGCGCGGCAAAATCGAGCCTCGGCCTTTTGTCGAGCAGTACGAGCTGCACGACGGTCGCAGGGTCTGCATTCTTGCAGATGGACGTTTGATCAATCTGGCTGCGGCCGAAGGGCATCCCGCCGCCGTCATGGACATGTCGTTTTCGAATCAGGCGCTCGTCACGGCCTATCTCGTGAAGCACCACCGCGAGCTCGAGAAGGGGCGCGTCTACGACGTACCGCTCGAGATTGACGAAGAGGTCGCGCGGCTGAAGCTCTCTTCGATGGGCGTCGACATCGATACGCTCACGCCCGAACAGGCTAAATACATCGCTTCTTGGAGCGAAGGCACCTGATGGCGTACAAGCGGCTCTTCACGAGCGAATCGGTCACGGAAGGCCACCCCGACAAGCTGGCCGACCAAATCTCCGATGCCGTCCTCGACGCACTGATCAAGGACGATCCGTACTCGCGCGTAGCCGTCGAAACCTTTGCCATCACCGGTCAAATCCACATCGCCGGCGAGGTGAGCACGAGAACGTACGTCGACATTCCGCGCTTGGCGCGAGAAGTCGTCCGCGAAGTTGGCTATACGAGATCGGCGATCGGCTTCGATGCGGAGACGTGCGGCGTCAGCGTCTCGATCGACGAGCAATCCCCCGACATCGCGCTGGGCGTCGACAAATCGCTTGAAGCGCGCGCCGGAGATACCGACGAGTTCGAGCTGCTGGGCGCCGGCGATCAAGGCATGATGTTCGGTTACGCCTGCCGCGAGACCGAGGAGCTCATGCCGCTGCCGATCGTGCTCGCCCATAATCTTACGCGGCACCTTTCCGCAGTGCGCAAGAACGACGATATTCCGTACTTGCGCCCCGACGGCAAATCGCAAGTTACCGTCGAGTACGATGGCGACCGGCCGGTGCGCGTCGAGGCAGTCGTCGTTTCAACGCAGCACGATCCCGAAATTCCGCTCGAAGAAATCCGCCGGGAGATTACCGCGCGGGTGATCGACCATGTCATTCCGGCAGCAATGCACGACGAGCGGACGCGCGTTTACGTCAATCCAACCGGCCGCTTCGTCATCGGTGGTCCCAAGGGCGATGCCGGGCTTACCGGCCGCAAGATCATTGCCGACACCTATGGTGGAATGGCGCGCCACGGCGGCGGCGCGTTTTCTGGAAAAGATCCGACGAAGGTCGATCGTTCGGCGGCGTACGCGGCGCGCTGGGTCGCCAAAAACGTCGTCGCTGCCGGGCTTGCCGACCGCTGCGAGGTTCAGGTGGCCTATGCTATCGGCGTCGCACATCCGATCAGCCTCTTCGTCGAAACATTCGGAACCGCGCGAGTTCCCGAGGAACGGATCGCCAAGGCCGTGCTGGAGGTTTTCGATTTGCGTCCGGCCGCCATCATCCACGATTTGGATCTTCGGCGCCCGATCTACAAGCAAACCGCGGCATACGGCCACTTCGGCCGTCCCGATCTCGACTTACCCTGGGAGCGCGTCGACCGGGTCGAAGCGCTCCGAGAGGCGACTTCTTTTAATGGGGAGCAACTCCGTGTTCCGAACTTTGCAAAGTAAGGCGACCACCGTGGCGGCGATCTGCGTAGCCGTAGCATCGCTTGCCCCGGCAAATGCGACGACCTATCTGCCGTCGCAGACCTACCGCGCCGGCACGAAGATCGCGTGCGTGCTCGACGAGTCGATTAATTCGACGACGGCAAAGTATGGCGACAAGTTCAAGCTGCGCGTCGTGGATACGTCGCACCCGGCGCTGGTCGGCTCGCACGTCACTGGCTGGGTCACCGAAGTGACCCAACCGTCGGGGACGGAGCGCGCGAAACTCACGTTCTTTTTGACGATGATCCATCTTTCAAACGGAACTAAGAAGTCGATAAGCGCGTACATCGTGAGCAAACGCGTCACGCCGTATAATCCCGTGGCGGTGCAGGCGGCGCGAAACGCGCCGCCGCCAATGCCCAACGGCGTGCTGACGCCCGGCCCCGTCGCGTGGCAGATGAATTTCGGGGGCGGCGCCAAGCCATCGATTTCGACTCGCCCGTCCGGCTCGCTCGGCGGCACAATTTACGCCCAAAACGCCCACGAACCGATCATCGTTCCTGCCGGACAGCCGGTTACGATCGAACTCGAGCAAGACCTTACGATCCCGTAAGGCCCGGCCACCCCGAGCCTGTCGGGTGTCACCCTGAGCCTGTCGGGTGTCACCCTGAGCCTGTCGGGTGTCACCCTGAGCCTGTCGGGTGTCACCCTGAGCCTGTCGGGTGTCACCCTGAGCCTGTCGAAGGGTGACCCGGCTGCAACAACTGCTCCATGGTGCACTGACGCGGCGGCTTGTCCGGCCGCCACCGTAGCAACCGCGTCGCGTGACGGAAGCGGTGTCCGGTCACGTGATCGAACGCAACTTCAGCGACGATCTTCGGTTTGACGGGAAACCACGGCGCATCTTTTCCCCGCCGCCAGCGGCTCGGGCCTCCGGGTGCGTTTCCCGTAAAGCCCGGAGGCTCCACGATTGGCTTGAGCAGCTCGGCCGCTCGCCGTCGTTCGGGCGTGCCCATCGAACCGACGAAGCCGACGTGGTTCAGTTTTCCCTCGTCGTCGTACAGCCCGAGTAACAGCGACGCGATCGCGCCATCCGCTCCTTCGCGGAATCCGCCGATCACGCAATCGGCCGTGTAGCTGCGCTTGATCTTGAGAACCGCATCGCGGCTACCGAAGGCGTACGGCACGTTGCGTTTGGCAATGACGCCGTCGAGCCGCGCGAGACTTCCATCGAGCCATCGCTGCGCGAGCTCGGCGTCGCGCGTTGCAGGGGAGAGCCGAATCGTTGCGCTCTTTTCGAAGCTTCGCTGGACGAACGCCTCGAGTTCCTTTCGGCGCGCGCGAAGCACTCGCTGGTAAAGCGGATTTCGGCCTTGCGCTAATAAGTCAAAGAGCACGTACGAAGCCGGCGTCTCGACCGCGAGCTTTCGAACGCGGCTGTCCGCCGGGTGGATGCGTTGCAGCAGCGCATCGAAATCCGACGTGACGCCATCCGTCACGATTAGCTCGCCGTCCGTAACGAATTGCTGCGTGGCGGACGTTTTCAGCGCCGCGACGATCTCCGGAAAATAGCGCGTCAGCGATTCGCCGGATTTTGATTGGAGCTCGACGTCGTCGCGGTCACGAAACGCGAGGCAACGAAAACCGTCCCACTTCGGTTCGTACGTCCACTCCTCGCCTTGAGGAATTTGCGCGACCTGGCGCGTCTCCATCGGCTCGACCGGCGGCCGTAGCAGGAGCGAGTCAAACGGCGGCACGGCGTTACTTACTTGCCGAACCGGTGAGGTCGAAACGGCTACGGGGATTCAGCAGCGGCTTCCACAGATCGCCGACGCGCGCGACGCGATCGGGCACGTTGAAAATCGTGAAGTCGCCGGGCTCGCAGCCGCCTTCGAGTTCCTCCCACGTCACCGGCGTCGAGACCATGGCCGCTTCGTTAGCGCGCACCGAGTAGATCGAAGCGAGGGTTTTTCCGAAGGCGTTCTGGTTGTAATCGACGAGCACGTGCCCGTCGGGACGCTTTGCGATGCGGTATTCCGCCGTAAGAACGTCGGGGTGGGCGCGCGCGATTTGGTGCCCGATCTCTTTGGCGATTGCCCAGACCTCGTGTTGTTTTGGGCCGGTGCGAATGGCCACGTAGATGTGGACGCCGCTGCTTCCGGTCGTTTTCACAAAGGGGGTCATCCCCATGCCGCGCAGCACGTCACCGATGATCAGCGCTCCTTCGCGCACTACCTTAAACGGCGTGTTTTCGGTTGGATCCATGTCGAAATGAATGTAGAGCGGGCGGTCGGGATCGGCGCAGAGCGAATACCATGGATTGAGGTCGATGCATCCGAGATTGATGAGCCAAAGGAGCGACGCGCGGTCGTCGATCACGGGAAAGTCGATCACGTTCCCCGAGCGATGGCCGATCGGGCAGGTGCGCAGCCAGGGCGGATGCGGCGACGGCGTGCGCTTCATGTAGAAGAAGTCGCCGGTAACGCCGTGCGGATAGCGTTTCATAACCATCGCGCGATCGCGGACGTGCGGAAGCAACACGTCCGCGACGCTGAGATAGTAGCGGAGAAGATCGCCCTTCGTGAGGCCGAGCTTTGGGAAGTAGGTTTTCCGTAGATTGGTCAGTGCGACGCGGCGACCGTCGACTTCGACCGTCGTATCGTCCGCGTCGGTCGGGATGGCGACTGAGGCGCCGCTTTTGGAGCGATCCGGCACGTCTGTTCTTATACCCCCGCGATCATCGCTTCTCCGCTGCGTGCGTCACGGCCCACGGGCTCAAAGCGTTTTCGGCTATACCATGCCGATTGTTCGATTTTTTAGCGTTTGCACCAGCGCGGCGATCGTAGGCTTGATCGCGATCACGATCTATCTCGTGCTCGAGCGCGCCCTTGCCGATCATCTTCCGGTAGTGCTCTGCTTGCGGGAGCTCTTGCAATGGGACGCCTCCAACGCCTATGGAGTCCGTGCTTTTGATGGAGGCTGGTCCGTGGCCGTTATTGGCATTGCCATGGATTTCGTCGTCTCGTTTGTGTGGGCGGCCGTACTCACGATCCTTTACGTAAAGCTGCCTTTTCTTCGTCGCGACGTTGTGCTGTCGGGGCTTTGTTTCGGCGTCGTTGTGATGGTCGTCATGATCTACGGCATCGTCCCGCTCGGCCATGCGATGCAGATGCAGCGCACGCTCCGGCATGTTGCCAACGTGTTGGTCGCACACTCGGTCTTCTTTGGGCTGCCGGTTGCCCTCACCGTAAGCGCTCTCGCGAAGGCGGCGACGCCACGGCACCTGAGCCCGCGGGACGTCGCTTGAGAGTTGTGCCGGGCGGGAAGGGGCCACGCGGCACCCGTTGAACGAGGCTCCCCGGCCATTCGCCACTGCATTGCGTCCGGATTAGCTCAGTTGGTAGAGCAGCTGACTGTTAATCAGCGGGTCGTTGGTTCGAGTCCAACATCCGGAGCCATTTTAGAGCCTAACAGGGTCTGAGATTTCTGAGGGGTTTTCGGCCCTGTTAGCGCATGGTAGGATAGGTGAGGAGGAAGTTTGAGTGCATCGACTAGCCATTAAGATAATGCTATGCGTCGGCGGCATTCTGGTTTTGGGGCTTGGGCCCGCCAGTTCGTCGATGCAGGAGGCACCACTCGGCCAATGGCTAGCCCAGAATACGTCGGCATGCGTCACGCCGACGGTGGTCTCGCCAACCGTTGTCACGCCGACTGTGGTCACGCCGACCGTTGTCACGCCGACTGTCGTCACGCCGACCGTCGTCACGCCGACCGTCGTCACGCCGACCGTCGTCACGCCGACCGTCGTCACGCCGACCGTCGTCGCGCCGACCGTCGTCTCGCCCACCATCGTCTCGACGTGCGGCACGCCGCAGGTCCCAGGAACTCCGCCTGGTGCAACGGCGGAGCCTACTGCAACGGCTGAACCTACTGCAACGGCTCAGCCTTCCGCACCACCGAACGGCGGAGGAGCCTATCCCCCCGCGCCAAGCCCGGTAACAGACTGACTCCATCGACGCCCTTATCCGGAGCCATTTTGAAAAAGCCCGACGTTGATCGGGCTTTTTCAATTTAACCGTCATCACGTGTCTTACTTGTCCGAGGGCGCCTCTGCCGCGTCCGAAACGCCTTGGAACAGGTTAACGTTTGTGACGATCGACCAACGATTCGTGACGACTTTCCCGATGTCAATCGCTTGCAACGTTCGGGTGGTAATCCGGCGTTCCTAGCCGCACGATTAAGGTGCGTCCGGAGTTTGCGGAGAACCTCGTTCCTCATGGATGACGCAAAAAGGCTCGCCTCGGCGCTGAATGCGCTGACGAAGTCGTCGCAGTTCTCAAACAGCAAAGCTCGTGGTGCGGCACGTCAGGATCCTTCGGTGGATTGGCCGGCGACCAAACGGCACAATGCCGAATTCAACCCCGAAGTCGATGGCTTTGAATCGTTCCTGATGGAAGATGGAAGCGCGTGCGTCTGGATGCCGGGGCAATTCCGCTACGTCGCGCAGGCGCGGGGCGCACGGCCTTGACGCGCGAACCGGACGTGGCATGGCGACTCGGAGGAAAGCCATGCGCTTGACGATGCGCCGGGCTCTTGCACTCGCGTGCGTTTTTCTTTGCACGGGGGCTGCGACGCCCTCAACGGTATCCTCCGATACCGCGCTGGTTGGCTGGGCCGCTGGACCGGACGTCGCCTCGGAGTTCGAGGCCGAGAAGACGATGATGCGCGTGCCGAGCGGTACCAACGCTATGGAGATCGAGCGTCACCTCTCATCGGTCCCGCACCGTGCCGGATCGGCGGCAGATTATGCGACCGCACTCTACGTGAAGCAGCGGCTGGAGCGCGACGGTTTCACAACGCGCATCCAGCAATACCAAGTGGAGTTCACCGGACCCTTGGAGCAGAGTTTGACGCTGCTAACGCCGCGTCACCTACGCTTCGATCTGCTCGAAGGGACGCCGGGACACCACACCAAGTGGGAAGTTATGGCTGGTCAGCCATTCCTCGAAGAGTCCGGCGACGGCGATGTTACGGGTCCGGTCGTCTACGTCGATGCTGCAACTAAAGACGATCTCACGGAAATCGACGCGGAGCATGTAAGCCTGAAGGGCGCGGTCGCGATCGTGCGCCTGAGCGCTCCGAATGCCGGCGGCTTTCGCTCGCTCGACCCGAGCTGGATTCCTTACAACGAACTGCGCAAACGCGGCGTTGTCGCAATCTTGGAGTTCATGGAGCCGGCCACGACGGGCTACGGCGGTGGCGCGATGTGGCCGAGCGGTAACTTTAAGAACGCCAACATGGCCGAGCGTATGAGCGGCATGTCCCCGCGGGGATTCATGATGTTTCCTCCGGGCGATCCGACGATGGCCGGGAAAGCGCCGCTCGTTGGAGCGGCGCACAAGAGCTGGAACGACATTCCGCACGCGACGATTCCGGAGCTGAGCATCACGCAAAGCACTGCGCGCACGCTGCTGGCCGGGATGAGCGGGAAGGTCGTCCCGCAAGCATGGCATCCGATGTTCGAGTTCGTCCAGCACTTCGGCGGCAACGAGAACGTGCGGGTTCACACGAAGTTCGAGCGAGAGATCAAGACGATCTGGCTTGTCTTCGGAGACATACCGGGCACGCAGCAGCCCAGCTCCATCGTGATGATCGGCAGTCATCGCGACGCGATGACCTTCGGGGCCATCGACCCTGGAAGCGGCACGACCGTTATGCTCCAGGACGCCGACGCGTTCCACGCACTGGCTCAGCAGGGCTGGAAGCCGAAGCGGACGATCGAGATCGCATCCTGGGACGGTCACGAGCTCGGGCTATTTGGCTCGGCGGCCTACATCTACGAGAACGGTCCGCAGCTGCGCAAGAACGTCTTTCAATATATCAATACCGACCAGTTGACCACGGGCGATCCCTTCGTTGTGAGCGCTTCACCCGGACTTTACGCATTCATGAAGCAGATCTGCGACGTCGTGCCCGCGGCCGACGGCAAAGGCACGCTCGGGATGCGCGACCAGCGCGTCGCTCCATTACTCAATCCGATCACCGGGGGATCGGACCATCAGAACTTTTCGTATATGCTCGGCGTGCTCAGCACGACCAACGGTTACTATGGTCCCTTCGGTGCACATCATACCGCCGAAGATACCATCGACGGCTTACGCACCTACGATCCCGGCATGCGTGAAGCCGTCGTTACGGCGCAGGTCACGGGCATTCAAGCGATGCGCGCGGCTAACGCAACCGTCGAGCCGCTGCGCATCGAGGAGATTCCGACGCAGATGCTCACCGATTTGATGCCGGTTCAGCTCGCTGCCTTTCAAAAGAGCGACGGCGCCGTGACGTTCGCGGAACTTCGCGATGCCCTCAACCGTTATCGGCAAACCGCACACGCAACCGACCTCGCGATGCAGCAAGCGGAAGCCAAAGGGGACGTAGCCGCGATGAAGGCGCTCGCCGCGCGCGAGCGGGCTTCGCGCGACGCATTCTTTCTCCCCGGCGGTCTCTTAGAGAATGCGTACTACCACACGATCGACCGCGTATTCACGAGTTTTCCCGAAATCGTCTATGCCGGCGGCAAGCCGGAGACGGTTAAAAACGCTTACGATCGAATTATGAGCGCAGTGGAGGGGGCGACCGTCGCGTTGGAGCCGCGTTGAGTTTTTCCCGAAAGTAAACGCTTTTAGTTCGGTTTACGACGGGCGATGAAGTTGACTGCCCGCAGCGTCGCGACGACTTCATCGCGCTGGTTGAGGGCTTCGAGGAACGTTTCGACCAGACCGCGATCCGGCTTCGATTTTGAGGCGCGTGCTTGTAGGATCGTTACGCGAATTCGCAAGGCGTCGCCGGGTCGTACCGGTTTGAGCCAACGAAGCTCGTCGATGCCGGGTGAACCGAGACTCGTGCCGTCGGGCAGAAAGTTGTCGGCGAACAGACGCATGACGGTCGCCATGGTTTGCCAGCCGCTCGCAATCAGGCCGCCGTAGGGACCGCGCGCCGCCCGCTCCGGATCGACGTGCAAGTACTGCGGGTCGTAACGCCGTCCAAACTCCAGGACGTCGTCCTCGCGCAGCGCGATCGAGCCGAACTCGTAGACCGCACCCGCAAGGTAGTCCTCGAAGTAGCGACCTTTTGCCGGAACCGTCATGCCGCTTGCGAGTACGCCCTCTACCGAGCGGCTCCTCGCAGTGCGCGTTTCCGAAGCACGAACGTGCGGTAGAAGCCATTGGAATATGGACTCTCAAGCGGCTGCTCGCGAGGCGGGCCTTCGGTATATCGACGATCGTCAACCGGGTATCACCCGGCACCGCCGTGGTCGCCGCTTCGCGTACTTTTATCCTGACGGCAATCCGGTCCGCGATCGTGGTGAAGTGCAGCGCATTACGTCGCTCGCCATCCCGCCGGCCTACACGCACGTCTGGATCTCGCCGAGGGCGAACGGTCACATGCAGGCGACCGCCCGCGACGCCCGCGGGCGCAAGCAGTATCGCTACCATCGACGTTGGCGCGAGGTCCGCGACGAAGCGAAGTATCAGCGGCTCGTGCCCTTTGGCCGAGCGCTACCGGCGATTCGCGCCGCGGTCGCGAAAGACTTGGGCGGAACCGAGTTATCGCGGCGTAAAGTGCTCGCCGCGATCGTTGCGATTTTGGACTCGACGGGTGTGCGCGTCGGCAACGAAGAGTACGTTCATGCCAACGGCTCGTTTGGGCTGACCACGTTGCGCTCGCGTCACGTGCGCCTGAACGGCTCGCAGGTTCGGTTGCGCTTTCGGGGCAAAACGGGGCGCGAACATCTGATCACGCTCGATGACAAGCGGCTCGCACGTATTATCAAGCGGTGTCGCGACCTCCCGGGGGAGGAACTTTTCACCTACGTCGATGAGACGGGGTCGATTAGTTCGGTCAGTTCCGACGACGTCAACGAATACATAAGGGAGATCGCCGGCGACGACTTCTCGGCGAAAGACTTTCGGACGTGGATCGGCACGGTCGAGTGTATCGCTGCGCTCGCCGAGCCTGCCGCGCATCAGACCGAGGCGAAGCACAAGATTACCGCCGCGCTCGCGCGTGTTGCGGCGCGCCTGGGCAATACGCCCGCAGTCTGCCGCAAGGCCTACGTCCATCCCGCGGTCATCGAGACCTACACGCGTTGCGGTCGCCTGCCGTCGCGCAACGTGCGGAACGCAACGAAGCGGCTCCCCGGCGCGTTATCGCCCGAAGAGCGCCTCGCCTTGCGGTTTGTCGAACGATGGGAGGGCCGACGCTAGGAAGATCCGACGTCGAAGTGAAGCGACTTCCGGAACGTCTTCACCGAATCCGCGAGCATTTCGCTATGCCGAGCGTCGGAATTCTCACGTAAACGTGGGAACGCCTTTTTCTCCTCCTCGTCGATGTGCTTCGAAACGGCATCGGCAAACTTCTTCGCTTTGATCGTGAAGTCGGTTTGGTCTTTTTCCTTTAACATGGAATCGAGCTCGAAGATCAGCGCGTCGGCTTCGGCCGTTTCGTGATAGAGATGCTGAGCCTCGAGCTTGCTGCCGGCCACTTTGTCGATCGCCGGATAGACGAGATTCTCTTCGGTCGCATTGTGAATGGTGAGCACGCCCTTGAGTTCTTCCAGCACCTCTTGGCGTTGCGGTCCGGTGGCTTCGGTCAGCTCGCGCAGCAGACTCTTGATGACTTGATGATCGTTCAGAAGTATTTCCACCGCGTCGTTTCCGCGTACCGGCAGCAGGGTCGTATCGATTTGCATTGGAGGCCTCTCTTGCAGAACAATAGATGATCTTCGAATACCCGCGTACGCGGCGGCTAAAACAGCGGCCACGGCCAACCAAACGCACGGACGCAATGAATTACTTGAGCGCCACGTCGAGCACCACCTCGACGGTGCCGCCGATCGTCGGATCGAGCCGCGTAACGCTCATGCCGAACGTGTGGCGGTCGATCTGTGCCGTCGCATGGTAGAGCGGACTTGCCGCTGTACCGCTCACGGTAACGTTCAATCGCTCGGGTTGCGTGATGCCGTGGATCGTCAGATTGCCGGCCATGTCGAAAGCGTTCGGTCCGGCCGGCACGATGTGCGTGCTGGTGAACGTCCACGTCGGAAACTTCTTCGAGTCGAAGAAGTCCGGTGACTCGAGCGCGCGATCGCGATCCGGTTCATCGGTAGCGAGCCGCGTCGCATCGAGCACGGCGTTCACGCTCACCGGAATCACCGAACCCGCGACGAGCATGACCGACCCTTCCAGAATTGGAACGGTTCCTTGCACGCGATCGACCCAGATATGCTGCACGTTGAAGTGCGCGGTCGAATGCGCCGGATCGATCGCGCGCGGCGCGGGCGATGCTGCCGCAAGCGTAGAGAGGAGAGCGACCGTCGCGAGCGCGGCTTTCACATCAATACGCGATGCTAAACTGCGCGTTCATCGTGTTCATCGACTGCGGAACGTGCCCGATGACGTCTTCGATAGTCAAGCGGGTGTTCTCGGTGGGCCCGTACCCCATCAGCAGGACCCCGTCGCGGGTGAAGCCACCGGTGGGGTCGTTCGTTCCTTCATAGCGCGCCTCCGCAAAAAGACTCCGGTTGAACGCGTATCGCAGTTGCTCGAAGCCGCCGCTCGAGGTGCATCCGACGAGCCGCGGCGTAACGCAATTCGAGTCCCACCCGTCGATCAGCACGGTCTCGCTCGAGAAGCGCGTCCACTCGCCGTAAGTGAAACCGAAGCCGGTCCGCTCGAAGCGGTCGAAGGGTTCACTCGCAATCGGCCGCAGGCCGTCGTAGCGGAAGATGCTTAACGTGAATGGCCCCATCGCATCTTGCGCGTAGACTTCGGTATCCGTGCCGGTTACCGCGAGATCGCTTTCGCGCGTGTACCCCGGGCCGGCAAAGAGCTGCAGATTGAGGCCGCGCAGCGGGTCCCCGACGCCAAGCCGCATTCCCAGCGCGGGATCGAAGAAGTCAAACGGATTCTTACCGACGGTTTGCACGTACGGCGTATAGCTTTGGTACGAATCGCGAAACGTTTCCGGATCGACCGGCAGCGGAAGCGTGAACTGTCCTCCCTGCAGATAGACCGGAACCCGAGCCGACCACGGATTAACGCGGTCGCTAATCCATGCATCGCGCAGCAGCCCCGGCTCGCCCCCATCGAGGACGTACTGCTCCACGAAGAAGTTTGCACGCGTACCAATCGTTGCCGATGCAAAGGCCTCGATCTCGTCGACGATCGCCTTGGGCAGCCCTTGCCCGTTCGGACCGTTGCCTTGGTACTCGCTCGAGTCGACGACATTTACTTTTGCCGAGAACGGAAGTGCGGGCCCCGACGAAACGCCCGGAAAACGTTCGCCGTACGCCAGGAATGCCGCGCCGAATAGGTTGAGATGCGGGATTACCGAGTGGCATTTCGCGCACGTTACGCCGTACTGATGGGCAAAGAGCGGAACCGCCGGTGCGATCGCCGGCGATTGCACGGCGAGAAGCAGAAGGAACCAGGCAGCCATCGCCCACTTACGCACGCCTCATAACATACTTAGGCACTCCTAACATCCCTCCAAAAAGAGACCGGCTTTCGCCGATCCCCCTCCCTCGCTACCCACCCACGCCGGTCGTGGCTTGTTAGCTTGACTGGCCTTGGAGCAGCGCGTCGCACTTGGCGGCGAAGATGAAATCGCTCTCCGTCAGTCCCCCGATCTTGTGCGTCCAGATCTCGACCACAAGGCGTCCCCAGGAGACCGCAAGATCGGGATGATGCTGCTGCTCTTCGGCCATCTCACCGATGCGGTCTGCGGCCTGCATTGCTTCGGCAAAGTTTTCGAACCGATAGGTGCGCGCCAGAATCTTGACGCGATCGTGCCGGGCGTCCTCGCGTTCGACGACGTGCCAGGTGGCGCCGAGCTGCGCCAGCAGCGGCGCAATCTGCTCGTCGTTGAGGGGTGGCACGCCCCCGCGGCAGGGAACGCAGGTGCGCTCTGCGAGTTCGCTCATGGCGTTGATGCTACGGAACTTCAGCCTCCATCTCCTCGGGCTCCTCGATAGGTTTGAAGAGCGCTTGAGCGATTGCCGTTGGGATGACGGCGGTCAAGATGACGACCGTGACCAGAGCCGTGTATTGTGCCTGATCGATGTAATGATGGGTTAGGCCGTAAAGGCTCGAAATCGTTCCGAAGGTCAAGCCGGTCGCCATCATCAAGGTTAAATAGTTGGCATTGACAGCGCTGTGGCGAAAAAGCACACGCGCGAGAGGCAGCACGCCGAGAAACTTCGCGCCGACTTTGACGAAGAACAATGCAACGATCAGGCCGACGTTGGAAATTGCCGCTCCGAACTCAACGTAGGTTCCAGCCTTTAAGAAATAAAACGGCGCGAGCAGCGCCATCGTCATCGTTTGCAAGCGGCGTTTGACGTCCGGCATCGCCGTCATCATTCCGGCGCAGGCCAGCCCGAGGAAGTAGGCCGGCAGCACCCCTTCGCTTTTGGCAAATGTCGCCAGGGCCGCAAGCAGGAAGATGACTGCGAAGAGAACGCGCAGCGCCGGCTCACTTACGTAGCGGCGAGTGCGATCGATGGCGCCGGGAAGCAGCTTGGGAACAACAACGATCGAGGCGACAATTGCCGCGGTCAAGGCGGCGAGCCAGACGTTGTAGTTTGCAAAGAGCAGTCCCAGCGCGACTACCGTCCCCAAATCGGTGAAGAAGCACGCAGCAAGAATGAGTTGACCGAATTCCTTGCTTGCGAGGCCCGACTCGACCATTACCGCATAGACGACGGCAACGGAGGTCGTCGACATGGCGATGCCCGCGATTTTGGCCGCATCCGGCGTCCAGTGACCGATGAAATACGCATACGCCATGGCCGCTAAAAACGGCGTGCCAAACGATGCTGCGCCCAGGACCAGCGAAGGCACGAGCTGACGACGCAAAACGGCTGGATCTATCTCGGCGCCTGCGAGGAAAGTGAGCAAGATACTACCAAAGCCGGCGACGAAATCGATCCAGGAATTTGTTCGGAGCGCAATGAGATTGCCGGCCACCATGCCGACTATGATCTCCACGAGCGCGGCCGGCATTTTTAGGCGAATCGCCAGAAAGCCGCTTGCCGCCGCTAAAGACATCCAGAGACCGGCGACGAGCCAGATATTATCGTTGTTAAACGTGAAGAGCATACAAAAACTCCTGTCAAATAGATTGAACAGGAGCCATCAGCCGCGTTGGCGGTTAAACGGGAGCTCCATCCCGTGCGACGCAGACGTTAGGTTACCGGGTTCGCGCCACCTGCGGCAAGCTCGGAAATTTCTGTGAGAAAGTCACGGATCAAGCTTGCAATCTCGACCGGCTTTTCGACGATTGCATAGTGAGCCGCATTGGGCAGCACGACATGGCGCGCGTTGGGGAGCAAGGCGGCCACCCTGCGTTCGGAGACCTCCGGTGCGTCCTTCTCAGGCGCGATCACGAGCGTCCGCGCTTGAATCCTTTTCGTCTCATCCGCAAAATTCGCATGAGCCCACGACTCGAAGCACTCCACAGCGATGCCGCGCTCGGTCTTCGCCGCCGCGGCGCACAGCCGCCCGAGCACTGCCTCCTCGGGCGCGGCAGCGAAGGTGCGCGCAAGCCAATTCCTTGCAGCAACCGGGTCGCCGGCCGTTGCGAGCAAATACGCCTCGCCTTTCGTGGAATAACCGCCTCCGCTCGCCGGCACCGGGCCGATCAATATGAGACCCTGCGTCAGCTGCGGCGCGTCGACGGCAAAACGCAGCGCAACGGTGGCGCCCATGGAGTGACCGATAACGACGATTGGTCCCAATTCGCGCGCGGCGACGAGATCCCGAAGATCTCGCGCGAACCGTTCGAGCCGATATGGTCCCCGTGCGGCCCGCGATTCGCCGCTGCCGCGCAGATCCACGGCGACCGTATGAACGTTCGGCCCCAGCGCGTCGATCGCGTCGCGCCAAACCGCGCGATCGGCCTGCCAACCGTGAACGAAGACCAGCGCCGGTCTCCCCGAGCCGCTCTCCTGGAATGCTAACTCGGCACCGTCGCTCGCCCGAAAGTGCGGCATGTGCGCGACTTTTTTGACTGCGTTCGACTGCGTCCTCTCCGTCAACCAGCGCACAAAGGCGAGACCGTCAAGTCACCTAATATAACCGGAAAAGAGGGGTAGATCGGATGAAGTGGTCGTTTGAGCCCGGGCATAGCGCGGCGGAATTCCGGGCACGGCACATGATGGTGACGTGGGTGCGCGGTTCTTTCAAGAACGTCCAAGGCGAGCTCGAATTCGACCCCGCGGACCCGCGGCAGCTCGCCGTCGAGACGGTCATCGACGCCTCGACGTGTTGGACGGGCGTGCAGGCGCGCGACGATCATCTTCGTAGCCCGGACTTTCTGTACTGCGAGCGATTTCCACAGATTCGCTTCAAAAGTACGGGCGTTGTGGAGGTCGGTCCGGTCGACTACCAAGTGGCCGGTGACCTCACGATTCGCAACGTCACGCGTCCCGTGACGTTGAGCGTGCGTTACCTTGGCGCATGGCAAACGCCATGGTGGGAGGACGGCGTCGACAAAGGACCCAAGACGCGCGCCGGATTTGTCGCGCGCACGCGGATCGACCGTTACGATTTCGGAGTCGACTGGAACGACCAGATGCCCGACGGCGGCATCGTGGTCAGCCCGCAAATCGAGATCGTCATCGACGTCGAGGCAATCAAGGAAGGGTAAGTTATCAGCTGCGCCGGCTCATCCGGGTGGGGCATTTCAAGCGTATCCACAGCATGAAATTGCTCCTATTCATTCTGACGGTGAGCGTTATGGGCATCCTCCCCGCGAATCTCCCGGCGCAGATTCCGGCAGTCTCGCTTTCCCGGCTTGACGGGGCCGCCGACTGGCTCAACGGTCGCGTGAACGCCTCAGGTCTCGACGGCAAGGTTGTCGTGCTCGACGTCTTTACCGTCGATTGCTCGAATCTGTCAAAATGTGGTGCCGACCCTGCGGTGGCTCTATTCGAAGGATCGTAGTCGAGGGCTGAGGGTGGTCGGAATCCACACTCCCGAAACTCCGGCGGAGCGTTCGCGCGTCTACGTCGAGCGGAGCCTCGCCATCAGGGCATCGTCTGGCCGGTTGCCGTCGACAACGATTCCGCGCTATGGAGCGCTTACAACGTTGCGGCCTGGCCCACCGAGCTTTTCTTCGATCGACGCGGACGGTTGCGCAAAGTGATCGTCGGTGACTCCCAAGATGACGAGGTCAAGGCGACCGTCGAGAGTTTGCTTTAGAGCCGATACCGCAATCGAACCTGAGCCGTCCGAGCCATGGGATAGGCCTGCGGAACGTACCCGGCTGTGCCGTACGTCCAAGGTACGATCTGCGTTCGGCCGTCATTCGTCGGCACACCGTCACCGAGCGTGTAAAGGCAGCCCTTACAATATTGCGCGCCGTAGGCCTTTTCGTAGTAGATGTCGCCTCCGAGATAGCCCGGCGGCCCAATGAGATACGGGTTTCCCTGCAGCTGCGTCGGTGCATCCGTCGCAAAGAGGTTCGCCACGTCAAAAATTGCCGTTACGCGTGCCCCCAGATCCTGCTCGACGTGGAGCGACGCGAAAGTTTGCGGCGTCGTCCTCAGCGTGTTCGGGTCGGCACCCTCGTTCGTGCCCAGCGTCGCGATATACGGATTCGTCGCCGCGCTGTGCGGCAACGCCGGATTCTTCAAAAAGTAATAGTTGTAACCCGGGTTCACGTAATTGTCGTTGGGCACGAGCTCGGGGGAGCCGGTTTTTGGATCGATCACCCATACCATCGTGCCGTTGCCGTAGGGATACCCGCTTTCGTACGAGAGCAAGGGCGTGATCCGCAGTCTGTGGCCCGCTGCATCGAACTCGTACGAAAGCGTCGCGGTGAAATCGGGAACGTATCCGGCCGGATAAAGATGCCCGGCCAGAATAGCGGCTGGGTTGAGATCGTTGTAGGCAAATTGGTCGACGCTCGAGGTAAACGTTCGTCCGTAGTTTGCGTTAAACTGCAAACCGCCGTGCTTTGCGAATAGTTCGATGCCATGCGAGCGAAGCAGCCCGGCATTTGTCGGTACGCCCACCGCATTGGGATTTTGCGGGTTTGCGCGAAAGTTGAACGGCAAAACGTCGATGCGGTTCTTTTCGAACTCGGCATAGTACGTCAGGCGAATTTGCGTCGGGCCGCCGTGCTCGTAAGAGAAGCTATAATCGTCAGCCGTTTCGGGAGCGAGTACGACGGGAGGCGTAGGAGCGATCGAGTCGGTCCTTTGCACTTCGAGCGGGAGCGGCGCGACCGAAGTGTGATCGAAAGTCGCGCGCAGCGCGCTCTCACCGGGCAGCGAATACGAGAGTCCCAGGTGCGGATCGATCGCCGCGACCCCGTACGCGAGCCCCGTTCCGGTAAGGACGTGCTCGCCCGTATAACGGAGCGTTCCGGTGGCGGTGAGGCGATCGTCGATCGACCACGTGTCGCCTGCATAAAGCAAATATTGATTCAACCTGGGATTTGACGTGACCAGCTCGTCGGCAGTCGGCACGATCTGATCGAGATCGCTTACGTTCACCGAGTACTGCGCGCCCACTCGAATATCGTGTTTCGCTCCGGCCTGATCGTCGAAGTCGTAGCCGATTCCGTCCTGTCGCTGATTCTGTTCCGACCAAAGCGAGATCACGCCGTCGGGGAAGGAGAGGTCGTCCCAGAACGGCCCGTTGGCCGTTGCACCAACCTGGGAACGATAGACGTAGACGCGACCCAGTGAATGCCGCCAGTTGCGAAGCCACTGCAGCTTTCCTACGAAATAGGTGCCGCGGGCCCGCGATGGCGTGTCTACCTGCGCGTACGCATCGGTGGGCTGGCCCGGAAACGACGTCGAGCTCGAGTTGAACGTCGCCCATCGTTCTCCGGCGTAGGGCGTGTCGTACTGATCGTACGTCGCCACACCCGACAGGAACGTCACCGAAAAATCATCTTGTGCCTCCGGTTGAAAGTGCACGGTCCCCGACCAGGAAGATTGCGCGCGCGTTTGCAGCGCCAGCCCGTACGTTCCCATCTCCGCAGGATAGAACGTGACGCCGTCGCCGTAGGGAAAGTACGCCGTTCCCGAAGTCACGGCGAGCGAATAGCGCCAGCGCAGGTCCGGCGTCGCCCATTGCTCGCGTGCCTGGACCTCGCCGTACTCTGCGCCGATGCCGTCGCCGATTTCAAACTCGCCGCGGGCGGGGTAGGTGCCGATCGCTGGGATTTCGTTCACCACGCCGCCCAGCGCATTCTGACTGACATCGGTGAAGCCGCTGAGCGTCAGCGTTGTTGCCTCGACGCCGGTCGTGCCGAGCTGCGCGCCGACGATATTGCCTCCCGGCTCCGCAATCAAACCCTGAGGAATCGGGACCGAATCGTAATCGAAGACGGTGTCTTGCACTTTGCCGCCGCGCACGATCGCGTTTGCAAACGTATCGAGTTGCACGCCCGGTACGTTTGCAATCGCGCCTTGAACGGAATCCTGAGTGTAGGCCGCCAGGCCGGAAGACGATTCGCTCGGAGAGGAGGCGCGCGCCGCTTCGCCGGTGACGGTGAATGTGTCGCTCGTGCTGCCGACGGGGAATGCCTCGCCCTTGGCTTCGACCCGCGCGATCTCCCGAAGAGATGGCTGCAGCGTAAAGGCGATCTCCTCACGCTCGGCCGGCAGCACGATCGCAATCTGGCTCGCCGATTGGTATCCTTTTGCGCGGGCGGTGACGGTGTAGGTGTCCGGGACCACGCCCAGGATGAGAAAACGGCCCGCGCCGTCAGTGATCGTAGCATAGCGCCCCGACGGCGCAAGGGCGGCGATCTGCGCATCGGCGATGGGCGTGCCTCGATCGGTTCGCACGCTCCCGAGAATCGAGCCGGTCGTAAGCTCCGATGCGTACGCTGTTTGGGAGTGTATCAGAAGGCCCCAGGAGACGCACGCGACGAGCGCGCGAATGATCCGGCGCAATATTAGTACGACGGGTGGTCCTGGCAGCGTTCGACTGAGGGATCGTCGCCGGGAAAGAGCGTGAACACGGTACCACGGGGAACGACGATATTCTTGCCTTTGCGAAAGTAATTGAAGACTCCGATAGCTGCGCCGACACCGAAGAGCGGAATCGCGCCGAGATAACCTGGAATGCTGTCGGTCGCGCCGGACTTCGCCAGCGAATCGGTATTGTGATTGAGCACGACGCCCAGATGCTTGCCATCGGGCATGATAAGGTACCGAGGCTCGAGCACGAGCGTGCCGGGACGTGCGCCACGCCCGGCGGGCGATGCGACGGCAACGAGGCCATAGCCCATCGTGCGCGCCGGAATGACGATCTTCGCGCCACTCGTCACGGCGTTGACGGTTTCGAAACGGAAGAAGTCTCCGGGACGAGCGTCGGACGAATCGACGCTTTCCATCATTTGCACGGCGACGACGGTACAGCGATCGAAGGCCATCGCGCGCGCCTGCGGTGCGTGCAGAGATGCCGTGACGACCGCGCACGCAACGAAGCTACGAACGCGCTTCCGATTCACGTCCGCGGAATCAGACGCAGCTCTGCTGCGGCGTAGTTCAATTGGACGATGAACTGCTGTAAGAACGCGGCGCCGAGATGGCCGAAAGCCGTTCCGTGCAGCGTCTGCGTCGTTCCGATACGTTGTGGACCGGTCCGGTAGTCGCCGATGGTCACCTGCGGAATCTCTCCAATCAGCTCGACGCTGCTCCCACCGATTCCGCTTACGAGCCGCCGTTGTGTGACGTCGAAGAGTCCCGAATGCTTGGTATAAAATTCGTAGTCGAGATTAATGTTCGACTCGTCGCCCGTGTCCACTGCCAGCGTCGCCTCGATCGCGCCGAGCTCCACACTCACCACCGGCACGAAATTCTCGAAGGAAAGAGGGACGGCGATTTGACTTCGTTCGATCGGCGTGCCGAGCCGAATGACGTGCGTCGTGCCGTCGATCTCGACGACCGTTCCCGCGAGAATGTCCGCGCCGAGCACGACGTCGTAACCATAGCGCCGAAGGTCGGTGAGCACTGCATAATAGGCGTCGGAATACGTTGCATTGCCGAGGCGCAACGGCCCCGCACGCACTACCTGCGTCGTGTAGCCGCCCAAACCGCGTACTTGATACGTTCCGACGACCGGTGCGTCGAGGCGGCTTGCCAGCTCCGAGCTGAGCGAAAGCCCGGAGTTGCCTGTATCCACGAGACACCGCACCGCAATCCCGCCGACGCTGCAATCGATGATGGGCGTTACCGCTCGCGGATCGGTCGGTATCGCTTGGGGCGATCCCCTAAAGTTCGGAAGCGGACCGTGCGGTGGAGGGAAGGCCGACGAAACCGCAGCGCGGTTGTCGTAGCGCTCGAAGAGTTGGCCGTCGTGAAAGACCTCGAACGGCAGGGTGAAGGGGCCGACCCGCCGATAGGCGCGATACTCGAAGCTCTCGCTGCCGTCGAGTTCGCGCGCGAAGCGTATCAGGGCGCTCTGCGGATCCACGTAGAGGCGCAGAGGAACGGCGTTGGCGTCGCTGACGACGAACGTTCGATACGACTTGCCTCCGTACGTCCCGCTGCCGCCAAGGCCAATTCGTCCACCCTGCTCGAGGAACGACGGGGAGAGGAATTCGAGCGAGGCAACCAGACGAAGCGAACGCAGGAAGGGCTCGGGCTCGAGCGAGTCGGGCAGCGTCGTTCCGTTCATGTTGATCGAATAGAGATGCTCGCCGTCAAAGTACGTACCGTTGCAGAGCTCGCCGGTGCAATGCCGCACCATGATACGCAGGCCTTCGCTGTCGCTCGAGACGACGTTTTGGTGGCCGCCGAGTGTCAGCCGAGAGACCGAGACGAAATGAGTCTGCCAAACCGGCCCGGCGGCCGCGCGCATCCGTTCGAGGAGTCGCACGACGTCGCTTTCGTTCCGGTTCGCTCCTAGCGTGCCGAGCGCGAGCGCGCAAAGCAAACCGGTACGCACGGCGAAACCCATGGGCGATGGACTTCGAGTTGCTCGACGGCTATCTTCTCGACGGCGCGCCTTCGAAATCCGAGGTGGTACGTGCGCTGCTCGAAATCCGCCCTCACGCCGAAGGCGCGCCTCCTTTTTACGAGGGAATGCAGCGGCTGGGCGCGCGTACGCCCGACCTTGCCCTTATCGCCTTGCGCTTGGTTCTTGCGGGCCGAAAGGCCGACGATGCAACGGTCACATGGCTGCGCGACGTCGTGGCGCGCGCTCGTGCCGGCAATGCGGCGGCGCGCGAGGAGTATCGCACGATCGACCGGCCTGCGACGTAAGGGCGGATGCTCTCGACCAACGAGCTCGTTTTCCACTTTACGGGAGCGCGGCGCGCGCTCGATCGCGTCTCGATCGACGTGGCGCAAGGCGCGACGCTTGCCGTCGTGGGGCCTTCGGGCGCCGGAAAAACGACGCTGCTGCGCGTGATCGCCGGATTATTGCGGCCTCGCAGCGGCGACGTACGCCTCGACGGCGAGTCCTTGCTCGACAAACCACCGCAGGCGCGCCGCATCGCGCTCGTCGCTCAAGACGATGCGCTCTTCAGAAACATGACCGTTCGCGAGAATCTTCGTTTTGCGTTGCGCCGGCGCAGCGAGCGCGACGAGGCACACGTTCGCGCAACGGCCGCCGCGCTTCACGTTGAAAAGCACCTTGAGCGCCGGCCACGTCAGCTCTCCGGCGGCGAGCGTCAACGCGCATCGATCGCGCGCGCCCTGCTCTCCGAGCCGGTTGCCCTGCTGCTCGACGAGCCGCTCGCGCACCTTGACCCGGCCCTGCGGCGTTCCGTGCGCGATGAAGTCATCGGTGTGCAGCAGCGTTTTTCGGGTCCGATTCTCTACGTGACGCACGACCATGTCGAAGCGATGAGCATCGGCGATGTTCTGGCCGTGCTCATCGACGGGCGAATCGAAGACATCGGAGAGCCTCAGCGTGTGTACGACTCGCCGCAGACGCTGGCGGTAGCGCGCTTTCTCGGCGAGCGTCCGATGAATCTCTTCGAGCATCGAGGCGTTATCTTTGGTATCCGGCCCGAGTGCATCCGCATCGCGACCGATGGTGCGCTTGAGCGGCCGCGTAGCGCGTCGCGAAAGCACCGGAGCCGATGCGTATCTCGAGGTGGAGACGGAACGCGGTCCGCTTGTCGTACGCGTTGCGCGCTTCCAACGGTGCGCGCACCGGCGACGACCTCGCGCTCGATCTTCCCTCCGAATCGTTGCGGCGTTTCGATTCCACTACGGGAAGAGCGATCGCGTGATCGGTCCGGCCGAGCTCGCGCGCGGCGTCGTCATGGCGGGCCTTTCCGATACGAGCTTCGATGCGTCGCTGCCGCTGCTTGGCGGGTATCTGCTCTTTCCGCGCGACGGGGCCCGGCTTGCGGAAGTTCGCGCGCTCAGCGATGCGCTTCGCGGGCGCGACGGCGATCCGCCTCCGCGTAATTGCGATCGATCAGGAAGGCGGCGCGGTGGCACGCTTGCGCGAAGGCGTCGAGCCGATGCCCTCGATGATGGCGCTGGGCGCTGCGCAGGACATCGAGTTGGCGGAACGCGCCGGCGAGCAGATGGCATTCGATCTGCGTCGAGCCGGCTGCACGCTCGATTTCGCTCCGGTGCTCGATTTGGCGCTCGATCCCTGCAACGCCGTGATCGGCACGCGATCCATCGGTGCCGATCCGCAGCAGGTCGTCGCAATCGGTGAGGCCTTTGCGCGCGGGCTGCAACAAGGCGGCATCCTTCCTTGTTATAAGCACTTTCCCGGTCACGGCTCGACCTCGGTCGATTCACACGAAGCGCTGCCGATCGTCGACGCCGATGAGTCGACGCTGCGCGCGCGCGATCTCGTACCGTTCGCGGCTGTGGCGCGCCAGCGCGCCCGCGATGATGAGCGCACACGTGCTCGTCGCTGCCTTCGATTCGCAACGTCCCGCGACGCTCTCGCATCGCATCGTCGCACGATCTGCTGCGCGCCGAGCTAGGATTTCGCGGTGCGTTCGTGACCGATTGTTTGGAGATGAACGCGGTCGCCGCGCGCGGGGCGATCGAGAGCGCCGTCGAGGCGCTCGCCGCGGGTGCCGACCTCATTGCTCTTCAGTCACGATCTCGAGCTCGCCGTCGCGGCGCCGGCGGCGATCGAGGCCGCGGTTGGCGAACGACGCTTGCCGCTCGAACGGCTGGAAGAGGCCTACGCGCGCGTCATGAAGCTACGCGAGGCCGGAACGACGCCGCTGCCGCTCGACGCTCCCGCCCCGCATCCGTGCGTTGGGCGCGAGATCGGGAGGCGCGCGGTTACGCTTCTTCGCGGGCTGCCTCACGCCGATCCGGTGGCATCGATCGCGCTGTCGTTCGGTGGCGCCGGCACGATGCTCGAACGCGAAGCCCCGGCGCTGCAAGAGTTGGTCGTCTCGATCGATCCCGCTTCCGACGAAATCAACGCGCTGCTGTCCAGAACTCGCCGAAAGTGAGCGTCGCCCATTGATTCTTGCGCGGCGCACGCATCGCTACGCCGGACAAGCGCAGGCAATCGCTACAAATTCTCGATCGTTATCCCGACGCGATGGTCGTCTCGCTTCTCGAACCGTTCGACCTAGGGCTCTTTGCGAACGCGCGTCACCTGCTTGCGGCGTACGGCGACGACGTCGCGTCCATCGGCGGCCTTGCGGATGTCATCTTTGGCGGCAGCATGCCGGTCGGCTCTCTGCCCTTGTGAAACGCATCGAGCAACTTTTCGAAGCAACGTGCGGAAAGGAGTTCACGGCGGCAGTTGCTCGCATAGAGCAGGGCGGCCGAGTGCTCTTCGAGCGCGCGTACGGGACGACGCGCGAAGACGAGCACGGACGCTCCGTTTACGCCGATACCACTTTCGATCTCGCCTCGCTGACGAAGCTTTTCGTCGCGACTCTGGTCTTGCAGCTGGTTGACGATGGACGCCTCACGTTGGACGAACCCTTGTCATCCGGCGTTATTCCGGAGTGGCGGCGTGTCGCGTACCGGACGATCACGGCGCGCATGCTACTCGCGCACACCGCCGGTCATGAACTCCGGTGCGGATTACCGCACGATCCTGGACGAAAACGTCGAAGATTTCGCGCTACGTTCGGAGCTGATCGCAAAACCCGGCGAACGCGTGATCTATAGCGACCTCGGATTTATTGCGCTCGGCGTTGCGTTGGAACGCATCACCGGACTCTCGCTGCGGGCGCTCGCCGCCCGCGCGTTCGGATCGTCACTGGCGTTTCAACCCTCTGCCGTCCGACGCTTGAACATTCCGGCAACGGAAGAAGACGGCTGGCGCGGCCGAGTGCAAGGATTCGTGCACGACGAAAAGTCGTATCTTATGGGGGGGATCGCCGGCCACGCCGGACTTTTCGGCACGGCCGCCGACGTCGCCGCGCTCACGGAATGCTATCTCGGTCCCCTGAACGGACGTGCATCGACGCGGCTGTGCGACGCAATCGTGCGCGAAGCGATCGCCGAACAAGCCTACGACGCCGTCTTGCGCCGCGGACTAGGCTGGGCGCTCAAGACCAGCGACGAAAACTCTTGCGGCCGTTACATGGATAGATCTTCGTTCGGTCATACCGGCTTCGTCGGCACGTGCGTCTGGGCGGATCCCGTGCGCGACCTCCAAGGCGTGCTTCTGACCAACTCGGTCTACTTCGGCCGCGCCGACACCCGCGACATCCGCGCCCGTTTCTACGAGGCCATGGTCGAGGAATGCGCGCCGTCGGGTTGATGAGCGGCACGTCGCTCGACGGCGTTGATGCGGCACTGGTCAGCATTCGCCCACACGGCGATCGCTATAGCGTGGAGTTGCTACGCTTCGCAACGCATCCATTCGAGCCCGACCTCCGCGCGGCATTGCTTGCCGCGCTTCCGCCAAACGCCGGAAGCCTCGCTGCCGTCGCGCATTTGCATAACGCGATGGGGCGTGCATTCGGGCGCGCGGCGCGTGCAGTTGCGGGTTCCGATCGGATCGGTTACGTCGCATCGCACGGTCAGACGGTATGGCACGACGGTTCCGGCCACGTAACGCTCCAGCTCGGCGATGCTTTCGTGATTCGGGAAGCGGTCGATGCGACGGTTTGCTACGACTTCCGCAGCGGCGACTGTGCCGCGGGCGGTCATGGAGCGCCGCTCGTGACTCGAGTCGATGCCTTCCTTTTAGGCAGCGCGACGGAAGATCGCGTCGCAATCAATCTGGGCGGCATTGCGAACGTTACGTTGCTGCGTGCCGCCGCACCGCCCGACGAAGCGATAGCCTTCGATACCGGTCCCGGCGAACATGCTGCTCGACGCGTTTATCCGTGAGCGAACCCGCGGCGACCAGGAACTCGATCGGGACGGCGCCATGGCCGGCCGTGGGACGCACCGATGAAACGCTGCTCGCAGCGATGCTCGCCGACGAGTATTTTGTCGCATCGCCTCCCAAAACGACGGGTCGCGAGCGCTTCGGTGCCCAGTTCCTTCTGCAACATGGCGATGCGCTGCGTCGACTCTCCCTTGAAGACGGCGCGGCCACGCTTACCGAGTTGACCGCAGTGTCGATCGCTCACGCGATCGCGCGCGCGGGTTTTGCGGGCGCGCGCATCATCGTTAGCGGAGGCGGTGCGCACAATCGCTCGTTGCTCGGGCGGATCGCTGCACGGCTGGAACCGGCGCGCGTCGAAACGTCCGACGGCATGGGAATACCGGTCGATGCAAAGGAGGCGATGGCCTTTGCCGTGCTCGGCTACGAAACGCTGCGCGGGCGCTCTGCGAACGTACCCGCTGCGACGGGTGCCGCTCGATCGGCCGTACTAGGGGCGATTGCGCCGTACAACTTGCGCGCGCTGCTCGAGGAAATCGAATCCGAATGCGGGGAATCCTTGTGAGCTCGCAACTTCCTCCGACGGAAGCGGCAAACGCGCGCAGCGCGGGTCTCGACCTTCTCAGCATCCCCGAACTCGTCGAACTGCTGATCGCCGAGCAGCGCGGTGCCGTCGACGCGGTCTTCGCGCAAAAGGCGCAGATCGCAAAGGTTGTCGAGGAGATCGCGGCACGGCTGGCGCGAGGCGGCACGTTGCACTATGTTGGCGCCGGCAGCAGCGGACGCCTCGGCGTGCTTGACGCTGCCGAGATGCCGCCGACGTTTGGAACGGCGCCGGAGCTCGTGCGTGCGCACGTTTCGGGCGGAGCGGCGGCGTTGGGCGTTCGGTCGAAGGTGCCGAAGACGACGCTGCAGCCGGCGATGCGGCGATGCGCGAGAGCGCGAATCCGGCCGACGCGGTCATCGGCATCTCGGCGAGCGGGAGCGCTGCATTCGTCGTCGCAGCGATCGAGCGCGCGCGCTCGTGCGGGGCTTACACGGTTGCGCTCACGAGCAGCGCCGATTCACCGCTGGCTCACGCTGCAGAAGCGGCCATCGTTACACCGACCGGCGCCGAAGTGCTGGCCGGCTCGACCCGCATGAAAGCGGGAACGGCACAGAAGATCGCGCTGAACGCAATCTCGACGGCGGTGATGGTGCGCTTGGGGAAAGTATTCGACAACTTGATGGTCGATCTCGTTGCGACAAACCACAAGCTGCGCGGGCGCGCGCTGCGATTGGTCCGCGGAATCGCCAACGTGGACGAGGAGCGCGCGCGCAACCTGCTCGATTCCGCCAACGGTCGCGTGAAGGTCGCGATCGTCATGGAACGTCACGGCGTCGATGCGGCGCAAGCGCAGGGCCTGCTCGACGAACGCGGTGGATCGCTGCGAGCATTGCTCTGATGCAACTCTTCGCGCTCGTTGCAGCCGCGATCGCCTTCGTGCCGATCGACGACCGGCCGGTCACGTTGCAGTTGCCGGTCATGCTCGGACGAATCGCGGGCGTGGCGGTCGACGCACCGCCCCGCGCGCAGCTCGGACACTTTCTTGAATCGGGGCGCTCCGATGCGTTGATCGCCTGGCTCAACGACGAAGCCGTCCGGCCGCCAACCGGAGCATTTGTAATTTCGACCGATATGCTCGCCTACGGCGGCCTGACCGCGTCGCGCGTTCCCGGCGCGTCGTATGCCGACGCGGACTTCCGGTTGCGGGAGCTTGCGCATTTGCGAGCGCGTGCGCCGGATTCGTGGATCGGAGCCTTCGGCACGATCATGCGGCTCGCGCCGACCGGCATTCCCGCCGGCACGCCGTTCTTTGCTCCTTATCCAGTCTGGAAGTACGTACAGGAGTACGCCAACCTTCATTATCCGCCGCTACCCAGTGAAGCCGCGCGAGCCGAGCAGTTACGGAATTTAATCGGCTCCGAGACGCTCGATGCGTATCTCGCCACGCGCGCCCGTAACCTCGCCGTCGACCGGCTGCTCCTCAAGATGACCGCCGCGGGTACGATCGACCGGCTCGTTCTCGGTCAAGACGATGCCGGTCCGGTTGGCTTGCACGTGCCCGACGTGCAGCTGCTGCAGGCCGAACTCGCCGAAGAAGGGCTGCAGGAGCGCGCTTCAATCGAACCCGGGGCCGACGAGCTCGGCATCGCGTTAGTCGCGCACGCAATCGCTCGCAATGCAAGGTGGATTCCCCGCGTTGCAGTTCGGTACTCGACGCCCGATGGCGCTCTCTACCAAGATCCCATCGAGTACGCGCCGGTCTCGACTGCAATCGGCGCCCTGATTCGCGTCTGCGGCGGAGTGCGCGACGACGAGAATCCCAATGTCGTGCTCTACGTGCGCGTTCCCAACACGACCGAAGCGCAAGACGATGGCTTCGTTGCGGCGATGACGGCAGATGTTTCCGCTGGCCGCTCCGTCGCGCTCGCCGATCTGTCGTATCTGGTCTCATATCGCGATCAAGCGAGCTTCGCGCAGCGGATTCTGGCCTCAGGCTTGGCGGCGCGGCTCGACGCCTATTCTTCCTGGAACACCAACGCAAATACGGTCGGTACGGCGCTCGCGGAAGCGATCGCTGCGGGGTCCGGGCGCCGCATGCACACGTACGACGCGCTCGCCCATAAGACGTTCACGTTCCTGCTCTTTCTCGACGATTACGCCTTCCACGACGAAGTTCGCCCGGACCTCAATGCAACGCTTGCCGCGCAGGGCATCGCCGATCACTCGCTCCTGGCCGCCGACGTCGCGGCAACGATGACGCAGCGCGACCGCGCGCTGCTCTGGAGCTACGCGGATCGTATCCTCACGCAGCTCGACCCCGGCTATCACATTGCCGCCATGTCGATCGGCCTGCCATGGAGCCGCACGTTTGAAACCTCGATCGACGTCGGCCTCGCCCCTAACTTGAAATAACAGCGAGCGCTTCGCCGAGATCGAATGGCAGCGGCGCTGCGCCGTCCTCCAAACACTGCAGGTTGCCGCCCCAATCCCGTGATTCGACACTTCCGATCGGCGGTGCTACGGCAAAGCGCGGCCGGCCGAGTTCTCGAGCAAATCTCATCGTGTGCATCGCGCCGCCGCCGATCTCGCTGCAGACGAGCACGACGGCACGAGCATGTTCGGCTTGAAGACGATCGCGCGCAATGAGCGACGCTTCCGAAACCGGAGTACCGGGCGGCAGGAGCGTCGCGACCGCACCGCCGCCATCGACGATTGCGGTCTCGAGCTCGCGATGCTCCGGCGGATCGGTGCAGCCGAAGCCATAGCCGACGAATGCGACCGTCGGCGTGCCTGCGGCAATCGCCCCGCGGTGCGCGGCCGCATCGATGCCGGGCGCAAGTCCGGCGACGATCGGCTCTCGTAGCTGCGATGCGAGCTGATAGGCAAACTCGGCGGCGGCCGCCGGAGGCGTCCGGCTGCCGACAACGGCAACACCGCCGTGCGGCAGGCGTCCGCGAACGTAAAGTCTCATAAATCGAAGGTTCCTGACTCGACGTGCGACCGGTCGAGCGTGCTGGAGTCGTGACATCCTAACAAGCGCAGCGTGCGAACGATATCGCTGCGAAGAATCTCGATCGCTCTTGCGACTCCGGCGCCGCCCGCGGCAGCGAGGCCATAGGCATACGCTCGCCCGACGAGCACGGCTCGCGCGCCCAAGCAGAGCGCCTTGACGACGTCGCTGCCGCGGCGAATACCGCCGTCCAGGAGAATTTCTGCGCGCCCGTGGACGGCATCAACGACCTCCGGTAGCGCGCGCAGCGTCGGAACGACGCCGTCGAGCTGGCGTCCACCGTGGTTGGAGACGACGATCGCGTCGGCGCCCGCGTCGATTGCGCGGCGCGCATCTTCGCCGGTGAGCACACCCTTGACGACGATCGGACCCTTCCAGACGTCGCGAATCCAGGGAAGGTCTTCCCACGCGACCGTCGAGTGTTCGAGGGCCGCAGCGACGTCCGCGTACCCCATCGGCCCGACGGCCGGCAACACGACGTTGGGAAACCTCATCATCCCGCCGTCGCGCAAGAAATCGTAAAGCCATCGCGGACGCGCCAGCAGTTGCGGAAGATAGGGCAACATTTGCAGGACGTCGCCGCCCGTTAGCTGCTTCGCACCGTTACGAAGATCGCGCTCGCGTTGACCCGCGACCGCGGTGTCGATCGTCACGACAAGCACGCAGAAGCCGGCGGCGCGCGCGCGCTCGATCGTTGCCGTCGCAACGTCGCGACCGGCGATGAGATAGAGCTGATACCAGAGCGGTCCGCTCGACGCCGCTCGCACCTCTTCGAGCCGGCATCCCGAGAGCGTCGACAGGACGTACGCCGTTCCCGCCGCACCGGCTTGCGCTGCGGCGGCGCATTCCCCGCGTGGGAAGAAGAGCCGGCTGCTGCCGACGGGCGCGAGCAAGAACGGCAGCTCGAGCGTCGTCCCGAGCACGGTCGTGCGCAAATTGCAGGGCGCATTGGCAACGGCATTGCGTGGCCGGAATCGTACGCTCTCGAAAACGCGGCAGTTTTCTCGCAGCGTCGTTTCGCCCTCCGCGCCCCCGTCAATGTAGTCGAAGACGACGCGCGGCAGCCGCCTTGCAGCGCGTCGTCGCAAGTCGTCGATCGTGAATGCGGTTTTCATAAGATGCGACGGACTGCTGCCACAAAATCTTCTGGGCGGTCGACCATCGGCACGTGTCCGCACCCGTCGATCCGAGTCTCTCTCGCTCCGCGAATGGCGCGCACCAGCGTCTCCGCGAGCGATGGCGATAAGAGCCGGTCCTCGCTGCACCAGATGACGTGCGAGGGTACGTCGAGTTGCGACAATCGGTCGAGCGTGTCGACCTTCAGATCGAGCTGCCACTGCCGGGCGAGTGCTTCACGTGGCGCGAGCGCCCCGAGCGCCATTGCGGCATCGGTCTTTTCCCAGATGTCGACTTCCGAGAGCGTCGTGGCTCCCGATCCGGCCCAGAGGAGCGAGGCCAGAAGCGTGCGATCGTCTCGCACGCTTTCGGCGAGCGCTCGCATGAGCTCGAAGCCGTTGCGCGCGTAACGGTCGCTGCGGGCCCACGAGCAGGCGATCGTCAACGAACTGCACCGCTGCGGAAAAGCGAGAGCAAGTTCTTGAGCGACCACGCCTCCCAACGAATGACCGACGATGTGCGCCGTTTGCGAACCTGCTGCATCGAGAACGGCAGCTGCGTCGCGCGCGAGATCGGTAAGGCCATACCGGCTTGAGACAATCGAGCTTGCGCCCGAATCTCGATTGTCGAATGCAATGGTGCGAAACGACTTTGTCAGTTCCGGCCGAACGAGGCCCCAAATCGCTCGCGTGGACGCGGTACCCGAAATCAGCAACAGATCCGGCCCGGTTCCCTCAACGTCAAAGGTCAGCTCGACGCTGCCGTTAAGCGCCATGCGCATCGGCCCTTGACGTTTGCCTTCAATGAAGGATACCCTGTCGTCACCATGGACGTACGGTTTGTTGCTACGGCATTCGCGACCGCGTTTACGATCATCGACCCGATCGGCATGATTCCGATGACGCTCGGTGCGACGGCGCGCGTCTTGCCGCAGCGCCGCAATCAAATCGTCGATCAGGCGGTCCTCGTCGCGGGCGGCGTGATGCTCTTCATGGGCGTCGTGGGCCGCGTCCTTCTCAATTATCTCGGCATCACGCTGCCTGCGTTCCTGATCGCAGGGGGTATTCTGCTCTTTTTGATCGCCATCGACATGCTCTTTGCGAGACCGACGCGCGCGAAACGCACCGAGGCCGAAGAACGCGAAGCGGCCGCCGGCGAGAATCCCGCCGTCTTTCCCCTGGCGGTACCGATGATCGCCGGTCCCGGCACAATTGCCACCGTGCTGCTGCTCGTCAACCTTGCGCGCGGGGACCGGCTGGAGCTCGCCGTCGTCGCGCTTGCGTACACCGTGGCGCTGTTCGTCACGTGGCTCTGCATGCGCGGCTCGTCTTTATTGCAGCGCGTGATCGGCACGACCGGAATACACGTCGTGACCCGCTTACTCGGGATTATTCTTGCCGCACTCGCGGTGCAGTTCGTGTTGAACGGGCTCGCGCAGACTCCGCTGCTACGGCGCTGACACGGTGCCGTTGCCGGCGGCCCACGCTTCGTAGACTGACTTTTCGATCGGGGGCAGCTGCGCATCGGACGGCAATTTGAATCCGAGCAGCGGAAGCGGAAACGGAATTGGGTGCGGCGGTTCTTTGAATGGATCCGAGCTGGGGTCGAAACAGAAGGGCCAGACGATGCTTCCGCTTTCCATCGCGCCATCGGGATACGTAAACTCGTAACGGCCGTAGTAACAATCGCGGCCGCCACGCTGCCAGCTTTCGACTGGCGTGATGATGCCGTTGCCGTGTTCGTCGCCGCGTAAAGAAGAGGGTATGTCGAGGGAATAACTCTTGGTCGACGATTCCCGCGATTCCGGATCGATCGTAGGAATTGCCCTCGGATCGTTCCGTTCGTTGAGCTGCGCGACTTCCCGCGCGAAACCCGCTTCGTCACGCTCGAACCGAGAAGGTACCGGACGGCTGCGCTGCGGTGGCTGGTGAGGGGCCGGGGCGACGGTTTCTTTGGCGATCTCGTGACGCGGCGTCCTTGCGGGGGCAGACTCGTGCTGACGAACCGGACGCGTCGCGCGCGCGGGCGGCGGCGTGGCCGCGGCCTGCCTCTTAATTGTAACGATCGCCGTCTGCGCGACGACTTCTTTCTCGCCGCGCGGCACGAAGAAGCGCGCGACTGCATAAAAGAGCAGCGTCAAGACGATAAGATGGAAGGCCGCCGAGGCAATCGTCGACCAAAAAAGCGCCCGCCGGCGCCGATCGAGCTTTCCGGAGATCAACGCTGGCAGAGTTCGATGAGAACGCCGTCCGTTGCCTTCGGATGAAGAAAGGCGATCAGGCTTCCGCGAGCGCCCCTGCGTGGATGCTCGTCGATTAATCGCACGCCCGCTGCTTTGAGCTGGGCAAGTTTTTCTTCGATGTCGGCGACGCGATAGGCCATGTGGTGGAGTTTCGTGCCGGCATCGCCGAGGTAGCGTGCGATCGCCGAGTTTGCGTCGAGCGGCAACAGCAGCTCGACGAACGTCCCGCCCGCTTCCAGGCCGACGGTCTCGACGCCCTGATCGTAGACGATCTCTCGGAAGACCTCTTTGAAGCCGAGCGTATGCGTGTAAAAGCGAAGCGTAGCTTCAAGATCTTTGACGACGATGGCGACGTGATCGATTTCCATGCGCTCGGGAGTGCCTATACGACGATTTCCTTGGATCGGTACGTCCCAAACACTTCGCGCAGGACGTTGCAGATCTCGCCGAGTGTTACGTTGGCGTCAACCGCGTCGACGAAGTACGGCATCAGGTTCTCGTCGCTTGCGGCGGCGACGCGCAGCCGTGCGAGGTGGTGCGCCACCGCTTCGGAATCCCGCGCAGCTCGAAAGGCCGCGAGCCGCTCGACCTGCTCGCGCTCGACGCGCTCGTCGACTCGCTGCAGCCCGAACTCGGGGCCGCTTTCGCTCTCGGCGAATCGGTTGACACCGACGACGACACGCTCGCCGCGTTCCACCGCTTGCTGCGCGCGATAAGCCGATTCGGCAATCTGCGCCTGCATCCAGCCGCTCTCGATCGCAGCGATGCTCCCGCCCATCGCATCGATCTCTTCGATGAGGCGGCGCGCCCGGCCGATCAACTGATCGGTGAGCGTCTCGAGGTAATACGAGCCTGCCATTGGATCCACGACGTCGACGACGCCGGACTCGTAAGCGATGATCTGCTGCGTGCGCAGCGCCACGAGCGCGCTTTGCGCGGTTGGCAGTGCGAGCGCTTCGTCCTTACCGTTGGTGTGCAGGGACTGCGTCCCACCGAGCACGGCGGCAAGGGCCTGCAGCGCAACGCGTACGACGTTGTTCTCCGGCTCCTGCGCGGTCAGCGTCGATCCCCCCGTCTGCGTGTGAAAGCGGAGCATCTGCGAGCGCGGATCCCGGCACTCGAACTCGTCGCGCGCGATGTGCGCCCATAGATAACGGGCCGCGCGAAACTTGGCGATTTCCTCGAAAAAGTCGTTGTGCGCGTTCCAGAAGAAGGAGATCCGCGGCGCGATTTCGTCGAGCACGATGCCTGCCTCTTGCGCGGCGCGCAAATAGGCTTTGCCGTTGGAGAGCGTAAAAGCGAGCTCTTCCACCGCCGTCGAGCCGGCTTCGCGAATGTGATAGCCGGAGATGGATATCGCGTTCCAGTTCGGCACCTCTCGCGCGCAGTATGCCATCACGTCGGTAACCAATCGGATCGACGGCTTCGGCGGATAGATGTACGTACCGCGTGCGACGTATTCTTTGAGGACGTCGTTCTGCACCGTGCCGCCGAGCTTCGAAAACGGGATGCCGCGCCGGCGCGCAACCGCGAGCAGCAACGCGAGCAGAACCGAGGCGGGTGCATTGATCGTCATGGAAACCGTGACGCGCTCGAGCGGCACGCCTTCGAGCAGGGTCTCCATGTCCGCAACCGAGTCGATTGCGACGCCTACCTTTCCAACCTCGCCGCGAGCCTGGGGCGCATCGGAATCGAAGCCGAGTTGCGTCGGCAGATCGAAGGCGACCGAGAGTCCGGTCTGACCGTGCTCGAGAAGATATCGATACCGAGCGTTCGACTCGGCGGCCGTCCCAAAGCCGGCGTATTGGCGCATCGTCCAGAGCCGTCCGCGATACATGTCCTTGCGGATGCCGCGCCCGTAGGGGAAGCTGCCCGGCTCGCCGAGCTCGTGCCGCTGCCCTTCGATCGCGTCGTAGACCGGTCGAATCGGAATCCCCGAGTCGTTGACGTCGCGCGTCATCAGCCCTCGATCGTCACGAGCGGCGAGCCGCTTTCGACGCTCGACCCGGCGCCGACCAAAACCGCGCTCACCTTGCCGCCGCGATGGGCGCGTATCTCGTTCATCATTTTCATCGCCTCGATAACGGCGACTACTTGGCCTTCAGTTACGCGATCGCCGCCGGCGACGCGCAGCTCGACGATGAGGCCGTGCATGGGTGCGAGCACGGTCTCTCCGCTCGCGCTGGTCCCGCCTCGTCGCAGCGAAGCAAGTCGCGGCGCGGTTCGTCGCGCGATCGGGCGATTACCGGTGGAAACGGAACGCCGTCGTCGCGCGGGGCCATTGCGCGACGCTGGTCGCCACGACCGTGCGAACGTTTCGAGCGTTGCCGTCCCGAACGTTGCGTCGACGACGCTCTCGTAATCGCACAGGGCGCGCAGGAGCGGCAACGTGGTCGAAACGCCGTCGACGACGTACTCGTCGATCGCGCGCCGCAGTCGCGCGATGGCGTCCTCGCGCGTGGGTGCCCAGACGACGAGCTTCGCGATGAGCGAATCGTACTCGGCCGGAATCGTCCAGCCCGAATACGCCGCGGAATCGACGCGAACGCCAGGGCCTCCTGGCTCGCGGTAGGCCGTTATCGTGCCTGGCGCCGGACGAAACTCGTGCGATGGATCTTCGGCGTTAACGCGCCCCTCGATCGCAAAGCCGCGAAAAAGGACCTGGTTCTGCGTGAAGCTCAGCGGTTCGCCGGTCGCAATCCGAATTTGTTCGCGTACCAAATCGAGGCCGGCGATCATTTCGGTAACCGTGTGCTCGACTTGAATGCGGGTATTCATCTCTAGGAAGTAAAACGCATCGCCTAAGACGAGGAACTCGATGGTGCCGGCCGAGTCGTACTCGATTGCCTTTGCAGCCCGGATGCCGGCTTCTCGCATCGCGGCGCGGACGCCCGGTGAAATTTTCGCCGGTGCTTCTTCCCAGAGTTTTTGATGGCGTCGTTGCAGCGAGCAGTCGCGCTCCCCAACGTGCACGACGTTGCCGTGCCTGTCCGCAAGCAGTTGCAGCTCGATGTGTTTTGGATTTTCGAGGTAACGTTCGGCGTAAATCGTGCCATTCTTGAAGTACGCTTCGGCTTCGCGGCGAGCCGTTTCGAAAGCCGAGTCAATTTCGTCGACCGAGCGCGCTACCTTTAGCCCCTTGCCGCCGCCGCCGGCTGCGGCTTTGAGCGCGAGCGGGAGACCGTATTCCCGTGCCGCGTCGCGCGCGGCTGCCACGTCGGGGATCGCCTCGGTCGTACCGGGAACGACTGGAACGCGCGCTTCTTGCATCGCGCGCCGCGCGCGCAGCTTGTCGCCCATCGCGTCGATCGCGCCGGGGTGCGGACCGATCCAAACCAAACCCTCCGCGACGACGCGTCGCGCAAAATCGCCGTTCTCGGCGAGAAAGCCATATCCCGGATGGATTCCATCCGCGCCGAACCGCCGCGCGCACTCGATGATTTTTTCGACGTTCAAATAGCTCTGGGCCGGAGCCGCAGGCCCGAGCCGGTACGCTTCGTCGGCGAGCTCGACGTGGACCGCTTCTCGGTCGGCATCCGAGTAGACCGCAACGGTGGCGATGCCCATCTCGCGCGCGGTGCGTAGAATGCGCACCGCGATCTCCCCGCGATTTGCGATAACGATTTTCTTAAGCGTCATCGAAGGATGGGGGATACATGCCCATCGCGTGATATCCCGCGTCGACGAAGTGCACGTCGGCCGTCACGGCGCTTGCGAGGTCCGAGGCCAGAAAGACCGCCATATTGCCGATGTCCTCGGGCGTCACGTTGCGGCGCAGCGGCGCAACCTTCGGCACGACGTCGAGAATCCGCGAGAATCCGCCGACTTGACGCGAGCTCGCGGTCTTGATCGGCCCCGCGGAAATCGCATTGACGCGAATCTGCCGGTCGCCGAGATCGAAGGCAAGATATCGAACCGCCGCCTCAAGAGCGGCCTTGGCAATGCCCATCAAGTTATAGTTTGGAACGATCTGACTCGCGCCGAGGTACGTCAGCGCCATGATCGAGGCGCCGTCGTTGAACGATTCGCGCAGCGCTCCCACGAGTGCGACCAACGAGTATGCCGATACGTCGAGCGCAAGCGCAAAACCCGCGCGCGAAGTATCGAAGACCTTGCCGGCCAGGTCCTCTTTGTTGGCGAAGGCAATGGAATGAACGAGCGCGTCGAGTTTTCCAAACCGTTCGGTCAGACGCTGTTGCATGTCGCTCAGCGCTGCATCGTTCGAGACGTCGCACTCCAGCGCGGGAGCTCCGCCTAACTCCGACGCGAGCTTTTCTACCTCATCGCGCACCCGCTCGCCCTGGTAGGTGAGCGCGACGTGCGCGCCGTGTTCGTGCAGCTTGCGTGCAATCCCGGTGGCGATCGACCAGCGGTTCGCGACGCCGGTCACCAACGCACGTTTACCTTCCAAGAGTTTCATATACGCCCGCTCGAGTTGGCGGCTTTCACTGAGAGAGTCCCCTAAGGAAGAAGAAAACGCCCGTCGCGCCGGCGCCGAGGCTGACGTACCATGCCGGCTTGGAGCGCGCCAGCGCGCCGACGGCGCCCAAGGCTATGCCGACCTGCAAGAGTGCGACGGCGTACTCGAAGGCGTGATGCCGGCTCACGTCCGCGGCGGTCTCTTCTTCCAGCTTGCGGGCCGCCGTCTGGAGCGGATGTTCCTTCGCAGTTTCGCTGGAGATCTCGTCGCGATAGGCGCGCATCCGCGCGGCGTTCTTCGATCCGCGATCGACTGCGTCGTCTAAAGCAATCGTGTACGTGTGTTCTTTTTCGCGCGCCGCTTGGTACTCGGTCCAGGTATCCGAGGCCTTGATCTGATCGATGGTCGCTTCGTTGATAAGGTCGCCGGAGCGTAGCGCGGCGACCGCCGCCACGACCGCGAAGAGTGCGGCGCTCAAGCCGACGTAGCGTAACCAGGCCGCGCCGCGCTCCCCAGCCGCCTCCGCGTGCGCTTCGGCGATCTGATCTTGCAGCTTGTCGGTTTCGACGTCGGCGTGTTCGGGCATCGTATTCGACTCTCGCTCTCATCTACAACGGGATGTTCCCGTGCTTGCGATCGGGTCGCGGGGTCCGCTTTCCCTCAAGCATTTGGAGCGCCGTCGCGACCGCACGGCGGGTGTGGCGTGCCTCGATCACGTCGTCGACGTAGCCTCGCTGGGCGGCGACGTACGGATTGGCGAATCGCTCCGTATATTCGTCGATGAGCTCTTTCATCTTCGCTTCTTTATCGGCGGCGGCCGCGATCTCTCGCCGGAAGATCGTCTTGACGGCGCTCTCGGCTCCCATCACGGCGATCTCCGCGGTCGGCCACGCGACGTTGACGTCGGCGCGGATGTGTTTGCTCGCCATAACGTCGTAAGCGCCGCCGTACGCCTTGCGTGTGATGATCGTAATCTTCGGAACCGTGGCCTCGGCGAATGCGTAGAGCAGCTTGGCGCCCTGCAGGATAATTCCGCCGTACTCTTGATCGGTGCCCGGCAGAAACCCGGGTACGTCGACAAACGTCACGAGCGGAATATTGAATGCATCGCAGAAGCGCACAAAGCGGGCCGCCTTCGTTGAGGACCGCGTATCCAGCACGCCGGCAAGGACGTTGGGCTGATTGGCGACGATTCCGACGGCGCGACCGTCGACGCGGCCGAAACCGCAGATAATGTTTCTTGCATAGAGCGGCGCGATCTCGAGGAAGTCGCCGTAATCGACGACTGCGTCGATCGCTTCGTGCATATCGTATGGTTTGTTCGGCGAATCGGGAACCAGCTCGTCGAGCGCGTCGACCAGCCGAAGCGGATCGTCGTCGCAATCGTAGCGCGCCGGCGCTTCCCGGTTGTTTTGGGGGACGAATGAGAAGAGCGCTCGCGTGAGCTCGAAAAGGTTCTCTTCGTCCGTGGCCACGAGATGCGCGACGCCGCTGCGCGTAGCATGGGTGGTTGCTCCGCCGAGTTCCTCAAACGTCACCTCTTCGCCGGTCACCGTCTTAATGATCTCCGGTCCCGTGATGAACATTTGGGAGATTTTCTCGGTCATGATAATGAAGTCGGTGATCGCCGGCGAGTAAACTGCGCCGCCGGCGCACGGTCCCGCAATCAAACTGATCTGCGGAATCACGCCGCTCGCTTGAACGTTGCGCCAGAAAATTTCGGCATAGCCGCCGAGCGAAACGACACCCTCTTGAATGCGCGCGCCTCCGGAATCGTTGATGCCGATCAGCGGTGAACCGGTGAGCAATGCAAGATCCATCACCTTGCAGATCTTTTCCGCAAAGGCTTCGCCAAGCGATCCGCCGAGCACGGAAAAGTCTTGCGAAAAAAGAAACACCTGCCGGCCGTCGATGGTGGCGCGGCCGGTGATGACCCCGTCGCCGAGGAACTCCTTTTCGTCGAGACCGAACGCGTTTGTGCGATGTACCACGAACCGGTCGAATTCGACGAAAGAGCCGTCGTCGACCAGCGCTTCGACGCGCTCGCGCGCGGAGCGCTTCCCTCGCTCGTGTTGTCTCGCGACGGCGTCGGCACCGCGCCGGCATCGACGCCTGCTGCCGTTTCTTTTCGAGCTCGTCGTATTTCTCGGCGCGACTCTTCACGCGATCACCTTGCACGCCGCGCGCGGCACCTCCTCGAAACGGCGGCCCCAGGATGACACCTTGGAGGGCCGTGGAATACGGCGCGTATGTTACGAGCCGTTTTCGTTGCAGTTGCCGTTGCCGTTGCTTGCGTGGCTTTCCCCGTTGCGCGCAGCGTCGCACCAGCGGCGCAGGCTTTCCCGCCGCCGCCGCCCGTCCCGCCGGAGCGTCCGGTTGGCGTGACAAAGTACGGTACTTCGGTTACCGACCCGTACCGCTACTTCGAGAACATGAACGATCCGGTCGTGATCGATTTTTTCAAGGAGCAGAACGCTTACGCACGGGCCGTATTGAGCCGCCTCGGTGCGGCGCAGCAGCAGCTCTTCGACCGCATTGCGGCGCTCGATAATGCCGGCTCCGTGGTCACCGGCGTAACTCGTGACGGCTCTGATTATTTTTATCTCAAGCTCGACCCGGGCGATAACTCTGCGAAGCTGTGCGTTCGAGGCGTTGATGGCGGCGACGATCGCGTACTGGTCGACCCGCAGAGCCTTGCAACGGCCGGCAAGCACTACACGATCAATTATTTCCTTCCGTCGCTGGATGGCCGCTACGTCGCGTACGGAATTTCGGAAGGCGGTTCGGAAGCCGCCGTGATCCATGTCGTCGAAACGGCAACCGCTCGCGTCCTGCCCGACGCAATCGATCGCGCCTACTTCGTCGGAGTAACGAGCTGGCTGCCGGACGACTCTTTTTACTACGTGCGCTTTCCGAAGCTTGGCCCCGGCGAATCGGAGCTTGACAAAGAAACGCACGCGGTCGCGTATCTGCACGTACTCGGCCGCGATGCAGATCAAGACGTTGCCGTTTTCGGTTACGGCGTCGATCCGAAGGTGCCGTTCGGAGCGACCGATTTTCCGATCGTCGTCTACTCGCCAGTCTCTCCCTTTACGCTGGCCGTCGTCGCCCACGGCGTGCAGAACGAGCAGACGATCTATGCGACACGTGCGCCGGTCTTGCACTCGGGCGATATTGCGTGGAAGCCGGTCGTAACCCCCGCAGACGACGTTACTGGCTTCGATCTCAAGGGCTCGACGATCTATCTATTGACGCACAAAGCCGCCCCGACGTTCAAGATCGTCGCGACCTCGCTCGAGGCGCCGAACGTAGCGACCGCGCAGACGGTAGTTCCGGCGGGCGTGCCGGTCGTCGAGAACCTCGGCGTCGCGTCCGACGGCCTTTACGTGCTCTCGCGTAATGGAGGCTTCGGGCAGATCGCGCGAGTCTCGCTCTCAGCCGGCGGAGCTCCGGGTGCCTCGACGAGCGTTGGATTGCCGTTTGGGGGCTCCATCAACGCGATCGCAACCGATCCGCGCGTTCCCGGAGCGGTCTTCGGGTTGACTGGCTGGACGCATTCGCAGCTCTACTACGCCGTCGATGCGAACGGGATGGTGACCGATACGCACCTCAAGGAACTCGCCAAGGTCGACATGTCGCCGTACGCGTCCTCCGAGGTGCAGGCTCGCAGTGGCGACGGCACAATGGTGCCGCTTTCGATCATCTATAAGAAAGGAATCGCGCTCGACGGTTCGCATCCGACCTACTTGGAGGCCTATGGAGCCTATGGTATTGAGCTCAATCCGTCGTTCAGCGCTACGCGGGTTGCTTGGCTCGAACGCGGCGCGGTCTTTGCGGTCTGCCATCCGCGCGGCGGCGGATGGTACGGCGAGGCCTGGCATCACGCCGGTATGATTACCACCAAACCGCACACGTGGCAAGACTTCGTCGCGTGCGGCAAGTGGTTGATCGCGCACAAATACACGTCGCCGGCGCACTTGGCCGGCGAAGGAACGAGCGCGGGGGGTATTACCATCGGTCGCGCGATTACCACCCAGCCGCATCTCTTCGCCGCTGCCCTCGACGTGGTCGGCGCCAGCAACGCGTTCCGCATGGAATTCTCGCCGAACGGTCCGCCGAATATCCCCGAGTTCGGTACGGTAACGAATGAAGTCGGGCTTTAAAGCACTCTACGCCATGGACGCCTACGAGCACGTCGTGCCGGGAACGGCTTATCCCGCCGTCATGCTCGTTACCGGCTACAACGATCCGCGCGTCGCATCGTGGGAGCTCGCGAAGTTTACCGCGCGGCTTCAAAAGGCGACGACGAGCGGACGTCCGATCCTCTTACGCGTCGATTACGATGCGGGACACGGATTTCTCGCCGCGTCACGCAAGCAAAGTGAGGAGCTCCTTACCGACGAATATTCGTTCTTGCTCTGGCAATGCGGCGATCCGGCTTTCGCAGGAATTCCTACCCGCATCTTCCCGGCAAACTCAGGCTACGCATCGCACTAGCGATGCCCGCCTACCAGATGCCTAGCATCGCCTTGACGTCGTCGGAGGCCATGGTCGTCGGATCCCACGGCGGAGTGAACGTGATCTCGACGTTGGCGCTCTTCACGCCATCGATCGCGAGCACGTGATCTTCAACCGACTTCTTGAACATCGGCCCGACCGGGCACATCGGCGAGGTCAGCGTCATCATGACCGTGACGTTTTCACCGCTTTCGCCTTCGGTCGTGATGTCGTAAACGAGACCGAGCTCGAGGATTCCAAGATTGAGCTCGGGGTCTTTCACCTCGACGAGCGCTTCGCGAACTTGCTCTACCGTTGGCATGGGGAGCGAGGTTCACTCGGCGCTGATGGCAAACCTTTGCTCTGAACGAAGTCGAGGGGCCAACCCAGGCGGACGGGCGGCGACGGGCCACGAAACTGCTTGGGGGCGGCTAGAGTCATAAGAGGAGGAAAGGAAGAGCCAGAGCGATGTCGATGTGGGAGCCCTTCACCGAGCGAGCGCGGCGCAGCATTGTGCTCGCTCAGGAAGAAGCGCAACGTCTCGGAAATAACTATATCGGAACCGAGCACATTCTGCTTGGCATTATCTCCGAAGGCGAGAGCTTGGCCGCGAAAGTCCTCGAATCGCTGGGCGTCAATCTCGCAAAAGTCCGTCAAGAGGTCGAAGCGATCGTCGGGCGCGGCGGCCAGACCGTGCAACAGGAGATGGTGTTCACGCCGCGCGCCAAGCGCGTGATCGAGCTCGCCTTTGAAGAAGCGCGTCAGCTTAACCACAACTACATCGGAACCGAGCACTTGCTCCTTGGCTTGATCCGCGAAGGCGAAGGCGTGGCTGCCCGCGTGCTGACCAATCTCGGCGTCGATCCCGCGAAGGTCCGCGTGCAAACGACATCGCTGCTCGGAGCCGAGGGTCAGCCCGCAACGCCCAAAGGGAAGAGTAAGACGCCGACCCTGGACGCCTATGGGCGCGACCTCACGCAGCTCGCGCGCGACAACAAGCTCGACCCGGTGATCGGGCGCAACAGCGAAATCGAGCGCGTCATCCAAATACTCTCGCGGCGCACCAAAAATAATCCGGCCCTTATCGGCGAACCTGGCGTCGGCAAGACGGCAATCGCCGAGGGTCTCGCGCAACGCGTGATCAAAGGCGACATCCCCGAACCGCTGCGCGACCGGCGCGTCATAACGCTCGATCTGGCGGGACTCGTGGCGGGCACGAAGTACCGCGGCGAGTTCGAAGAGCGGATGAAGCGCGTGATGGACGAGATCCGCGGCGCCGCCGGCGAGATCATCCTCTTTATCGACGAGCTCCATACGTTGGTTGGGGCCGGTGCTGCCGAAGGTGCGATCGACGCCAGCAACATCATTAAGCCGGCCCTCGCACGAGGCGAGCTGCAATGCATCGGCGCAACGACGCTCAACGAGTTTCGTAAACACATCGAGAAAGATTCCGCACTCGAGCGCCGGTTCCAACCGGTGATGGTTGGTGAGCCGACGGTCGAGGAGACGATCGAGATTCTCAAAGGCTTGCGCGATCGCTACGAAGCGCACCACAAGGTGCAGATTACGGACGAGGCCTTAGCGAGTGCCGCCAGGCTGGGCGACCGGTATATCACCGATCGCTTTCTCCCCGATAAGGCCGTCGATCTTATCGACGAGGCCAGCTCGCGCGTACGCCTGCAAGCAACGTTGCCGCCTCCGGCGATTCGCGAGGCCGACGCGCAGCTGCGCAAGCTGATCGCCGAAAAAGAAGCGGTCGTCAAGAACCAAGAGTTCGACAAAGCTGCCTCGATACGCGATCGCGAAGAGAAGCTGCGTCTCGAAAAGACCAATCTCGAGCAAGAATGGCGCGACCGTAAGGCCGCGGGCGACCGCGTTCTGCGCGTTACCGCCGACAACGTCGCCGAGATCGTCGCTTCGTGGACCCGGATTCCGGTGAGCCGCCTCGCCCAAGCCGAGACCGAGAAACTCCTGAAGATGGGCGAGCTGCTTCACCAGCGCGTCGTCGGCCAGGAAGAGGCCATTCACGTTCTCACGCGCGCCATTCGCCGCTCGCGCGCAGGATTGAAGAACCCAAGCCGCCCCATCGGTTCGTTCATCTTCCTCGGTCCGACGGGCGTCGGCAAGACCGAGGTCGCGCGCAGCGTTGCGGCCTTCCTCTTCGACGACGAAGAGTCGATGATCCGCATCGACATGTCCGAGTACATGGAGAAATATTCCGTCAGCCGGCTCGTCGGCGCGCCGCCCGGATACGTCGGGTACGAAGAAGGTGGACAGCTCACCGAAGCGGTGCGCCGCCGTCCATACTCGGTCGTCCTGCTCGACGAGATCGAGAAGGCGCATCCCGACGTCTTCAACTTACTCCTCCAAGTGCTCGAAGACGGTCGTCTTACCGACTCTCAGGGACGTCAAGTCGATTTCAAGAACTCGGTCATCATCATGACCAGCAATGTCGGCGCGACGGGAATGACGACCACGACCGATATTGGTTTTCGTCCGCAGAAGCTTTCGGCCGAAGATGAAGTCAAGGCGTACGAACGGATGAAGAACCGGGTTATGGAAGAGGTCAAGCAAACGTTCCGGCCCGAGTTCCTCAACCGTGTCGACGAGGTACTGGTCTTCCATCAGCTCACGCGCGCACAGATCGAACAAATCGTTACGCTCGAGCTCGAAAAGGTCGTCCGCGAGGTGCGCGCGCAGGAGATGGAGCTGAAGATAACCGACGCAGCGAAATCGCTGCTGGCGAAGAAGGGGTGGGATCCGCAGTTTGGCGCGCGTCCATTGCGCCGCGCGATTCAGCGGAACGTCGAAGACGAGCTTGCCGAAGAGATGCTCAAAGGTTCGTTTGGTTCGGGCGACCATATTCTCGCCGACGTCGACCCCGAGGATCCGGAGAAGCTCAAGTACTCGAAGATCCCGTCGGTCGAACCGCCGGCGGCTCCATCACCCGAAGAGGCCGTAACGTAGCGAAGGCGTGCGGGCGCAGGTAAAGGCAGCGCGGCCCATTCCGCGTTAGGCTCGCGTGCACGCGCTCGTCTTTGGGGGCATCCTGGCGCAGGCAACGCCCGGTGCGTTAACGCTCTCCGCCACGAGCATCGCGCTCAATCCCGCACAGCAGCAGATTCTTACGGTCAGCGGAGCGACGCCGCCGCTGCAGGCGACCGTCGACCAAAAGCTCGTCACCGTCGGGGTGAGTGCCGACGGCACGAGCGTGACGATTTCGGCAACGCAGGCGACTGGAAACGACGTGCTGCATCTCGTCGACTCCAGCGGTCTCCGAGCCGACGTGCCGATTCGGGTTGCCTTCAATGCCGGGACCATCGTTGCGCAGACGACGCTGACGGTAACCGGCGATCCCGCCGACCCGATTTGGCTCGCGGCACAAGTGCAGAGCTGGGTGACGCGCCTGACCAGAGCCCTCCCCGGAGCGCAGACCACCATAGGGACGGTGAGTCCGCCCCGCGCGCCGCTTACCCCCGGCGAGAGCGCGCAGTTTGCCGTACCGGTGCAAATAACCGGAAACGGTCAGTACTTCGATCAATCGGCGACGACGACGGTCTCCGTGCAAAACATGCCGCTCCAACCGTTCGTCCCGGAAGTGCTCTTTTACGACGACGATCCCGAACACGTGACGCAAGATGGCGTGCTCTTTCGGGGTACCGTGACCGCCACGGAACCGACGCGACTCTACTACTACCACGATGATGCCGCCGATCCGCGAAAGCTCGTGGTCGCCCTTTCAAGCAACTCGCAGGACCCAACCTCGGTACAGCTCGTCGATGCCTCGGCGGGACCGAACATGGACGTCATGCACGTCGGACAGACCCTGACGAAGAACTTCCTCCTGACGAAAGCACGCGGCGAGGGCATCGTCGTAAATCTCTCGCAGGATGAGCCATATCTGCTCGCCGACACACCGATGACCGAGCGTCAACTCGTCAATGGGAACGTCGACCTGCGGGTGCTCTCGGGCGGACCGGTCGTCGTAACGGTTCTCGCGATCTCGCCCGGGGTCGACGCCCGCTCGCTTCTCGATGGGCCCGTCCTTCCTGACGACGGGCACCATCGCACCGGCGTTTTTAAGATCGGCGGGTTTGGCACCGACGCGCTCAATTATTCTGCCGGCGGCCCCGACGCCACGCTTGTCATCGGCGATACCGAGCCGACGCCGGAGAGCGTCGACCCCGCTGCGCCCGGACATGACTACGGCGATTACGGTATCGAGCACGTCATCAATCTCACGCTGACGAACGCCGGGACCATACCGGCCACGGCCTACCTTTTCCTAAAGCCGCTTGCCGGGCCGGCGCGTGCAAGCTTCTTGATCGACGGAAACCTCGTCGATGTCGGCTGCGTGCGTCTTCCGGCGCCTTATCAAATCACGTCGTTCGACCTGGCTCCCGGCCAGACGTATCGCACCGCGGTCAGGACGATGACGGACGGCGGTTCCTTCTATCCGGCGGAGATCGGTCTCACCGCGACGCCGCCGAAACCGACCGCTCCGCCTATCACGGCGCCGGACGGCTGTTTTCCCAAACCACAAACGTCGCCCCAGCCGCAATGACCGCATCCGAAGGCGAATCGAAGGTGGTCCTTCTCGTCCGATTGCTCAACGCGATCGATCAAGGGACGCACTCGTTCGAAGACCTCAAAGACCGCATAGCAGAAGGAGGAAGACGCCCGAGCACGCGCAGCCTTCGTCGCTACCTGGCGATCCTCGCCGAGGCCGGCTTTCCGTTACACTTCGACCGTCCGGCCAACGCATATCGCTTTGCCGGCGGCTATAGTCTCAGGCGGCTCGATCTCAGTAGCGGCGAGCTCTTCGGACTCGTCGCCCTGCGCTCGCTCGGCGCGAGTATCGGCGGGACCATCGGGGCTTCAATCGACGACGTCGCCGAAAAGCTCGTCGATAGCGCCGGGCGCGGAACGCGCGCGCGCGTCGATGCCGGTTCGCCCGTCGCTTTTCGGCTCTCCGAGATCCGCCTCGACGAGCGCGGCGAGCGCGCCTTCGCGCTGCTCTCCTCGGCGGAGCGCAGTTCGCGCAGCGTTCGGTTTACCTACCTTGACAAGGAAGCGAGGAGCAGCGCACGCACCGTCGACCCGTACGGCTTTATCATCAACGCCGGCCGAGTCTACTGCGTCGCCCACGATCACTACGCGTCGCGACATGCGCACCTTCGCCGTCGATAGCGTCACCGATCCCGAGGTGCTGGCTCGGACGTTCGTTCGACCAAGCGGTTTTAACATTGAAGCTTACGCGGCCTCATCCATAAGCGGCGTGCTCCACGCCGACGAAACCACCGTCGTCCGCGTGCGCTTCGCCGCGCGCGTTGCCAAGGCGGCGGTCGCAGCTCGCGTCGTTGCGGAACGCGAGGTCGAGCAGCGCGACGACGGATCCGCCGAGATCGCTTATACGGTCGCCGACGTCGACGAGCTCGTGCGCTGGGTCCTCGGCTGGGGCACGCAAGCCGAAATTATCTCACCCCCCGCCGCCCGCACGCGCATCGCGGAACTGGCCCAAGAAATCGCCGCAAAATATTCCTAAGCTGCCCCTTAGCGAGGATGTAGGCCCTAGCCATCCGGCTCTAAATCGGTGCATTCGGAGCGACCCCGAGTCAGCACGTAGCCAAGCACGAGGGTCGCTTTGAGCGACAATTACGAAACCCGCCGAGGCGATTGCCGCGACGGGCTCCGACGTATTCACTCACCTGCCTCGCCTGTTTGGCTTCCTTTCAGAAGCCCCACTGACGCCGACCTGGCGGTTTGACCGATGGTCTCGGATGGCTGCTCATCGCAACGTCTCCGGTTGCATTGGTCGCGAACGATACGTTCGTCACACTTCAAATTGGATTTGAAGCTCGTGCATCGTACCACGCGCAAGATACGTCGACAAGCGCCTGTCAAAGCAATTCACAACCTGTCCACAATTATTTTTCATTATGCACAAATGGCAGCGTCCCGCACTCGCCGAGGGTAGCCGTATCCGGCGCATCGAAGACGAACGCCGATGGCGCTTTTGACGGTGTTTCTCGTCGCGCAGAGCTTCTTCGGAACGCTCCCGATCGACGGTATCCGATGCGATGCCAAGAGGGCGCAGTCGAGCACATTCACGTGAGCCTACAGCTCTACGATCGCGGCCGGGCGGTCGCCGTGCCTGCCGGCGTCGGTATTCCGCAGGGCTCTCAGTGTCTCTATTGGCTGCACACGCACAGCGGCGACGGATTCATTCATATCGAGTCGCCGGTTAAGCGCGGCTTCGACCTAGGAGAGTTCTTCGACATCTGGGGCCCGGATTTGAGCTGGACGAAGGCCGCGAGCTTAACGGCAGCGCGCGGGCAGCGTCTCTCGATTTGGGTCGACGGCAAACCGTGGCATGGGGCGACCCGCGCGCGATCGTGCTCCACGACCGAGAGACGATCGTCATCCAGAACGGGCCGCCCTTTGCGAAACCCGTCCATCCCAACTGGTCGCAGTTTTGAACGTTGCCGAGCTCGACGGTCACCATTTAACGCTCGAAACGATTGAAGCGGTAGCCACCGGCGCCCAGGTGCGTATCGGCGCCGCGGCGCGCAAGCGGGTCGCGCGCGCCCGTGACTTCGTCGATGCCCGATTCGCGAGCGGCGAAACGATCTACGGCGTGACGACGGGCTTGGGCCGGCTGGCGAGCGTTTCGGTCGACCCGGCCGACGCCGTCGCGCTGCAGATCAATCTCGTGCGCAGTCATGCGGCGGGAACGGGCGAGCCGCTCGCGATTCCGTTCGTTCGCGCCGCCAGCGTGCTGCGCGCAAACTCGCTCTCGGCCGGACACTCCGGCGTGAAGCCGGAGACGCTCGACCTTATCGTCGCAATGCTCGAACGCGGCGTGACGCCGGTCGTTCCATGTCAAGGTTCGGTCGGCGCGAGCGGCGATCTGGCGCCGCTCGCGCACATGACGCTAACGCTCATCGGCGAAGGAGAGGCGTTCTATCGAGGCGAGCGATTGCCGAGCGCCGTTGCGCTCGAGCGAGCAGGGCTCGCAGCCGATCGCTCTCGGCGCGAAAGAAGGTCTGGCGCTCGTCAACGGCACGCAAGTCATGACCGGCGATCGCGGCGCTCGGTGTTTTGCGCGCGCAACGGCTTGCCGCGGCGGCCGATGTCATTGGCGCGATGTCGCTCGAAGCCTACCTCGGAACCGAACGCGTCTTCGATCGCCGTCTCAACGATTTGCGACCGCATCCCGGTCAGGAACGAGTCGCAGCGAACCTGCGTTCGCTGCTCGCGGGTTCCGAGATCGTGCAGTCGCACGCTCGAGTGCGATCGCGTCCAAGATCCGTACTCGTTCCGCTGCATCCCGGTCGTGCACGGAGCCGTCCGCGACTCACTCGCCCACGTGCGCCGCGTAACCGAGATCGAGGCGAACTCGGTTACCGATAACCCGCTCGTCTTTCCCGAGGACGGCGAGTTCATCTCCGGCGGGAACTTCCACGGCGAGCCGATCGCCCTCGTGCTCGACTTCCTCAAGTTCGCCGTCGCGGAGCTCGCCTCGATTGCCGAGCGCCGGCTCTATCTTTTGCTCAACGGCGAGGATCGTGGATTGCCGCTCTTTCTAGCGCAGCGTTTGGGTCTAGAATCCGGCCTGATGATCGTGCAGTACACCGCCGCCGCCCTCGTCAACGACAACAAGGGCCTCGCGTGGCCGTCCAGCGTCGACTCCATTCCCACGTCGGCCGGCCAAGAGGATCACGTCAGCATGGGCATGACCTCGGCGAACAATCTGCCGCGCGTTCTCGACAATGTCGAAGGGGCGCTCGCATGCGAGCTTCTCGGTGCGCTTGCCGCGACCGATCTGCGCCGGCCGCTCAAATCGGGCCGAGGAACGCAAGCCGCGCACGAGGCCGCGCGCGAAACGATTGCAGCCTGGTCGGGGGATCGGGCGCCCGCGCCCGACATCGCCGCTGCGCGCGAGCTCATTGCCTCGCATCGGCTCGTCACCGCCGCCGAATCGGCAATCGGCCGTCAGCTCTCACCCTGAGTTTGTCGAAGGTCACAGGGTGACGTTGAACTGCAGGTACGCGTTGAACGGGTTCGGCAGCACGAACGCGTTCGTATCGGCGTAGCCAGGACTGTACGATTGCGAGAACGCCGGATTGAGCGGCACGCCGTTGGCGCCGCGATCGTTCGGCGAGACACCGTTGTAGAAGTTCGAGACGTAGTAGAAGTTGTCGATATACCCGCAGGTGTAACTGTTCGGCGGCCACTGCTTCGTCCACGGTTCCGAGGAGCCGCCGAAGCACGCATTGACCAGGTTGGCCAAGAGCAGGTTCGCCTTCACGCGCGGCGAGAGCTGGTACCCCAACTGCAGGCTGAAGTTGAGTTGGTTTGGCTGGCGGAAGGCGCCGAACCCATCGAAGACGCCGGTCTGCGGGTTGGGGATAAAAAGTTCTCCGGGAACGGTGCCGTTCTGCGTAGCGGCCAAACCGCAGGTCGTATAATCGGCTTGTAGCGGATTCTTCGCGTGAATCGGCGAGTTGACGAAGCCCACCGAGTTGCTCGTGCACGTGCGGGGATCGATGCCGAGAACGTCGGCCGGATTGCCGTACGGCGAGCCTTCGTTGAACGTCACCGCCGGCGTTACGTTAAAGCGGTTATGCCGATAGTTCACGATCGCGCTGAGGACGTTCGGCGATAAGTAGGCGTAATCGAGGCCGACGGGGTACCAGCCGTTGCGAGCGAGCAGCGGCTGCGGCGACATCGCATAGTACGGATTCCAAATCGGCGGATTGTACGACGGCTTGAGCTGCGTGCAGCCTGGATCTGGGAAGACGCTTCCGTGGTTGTTGTTTTCGTAGCACTGCGAGCCGCCGCCGGCTTTGGTGAGGCCGTTGAAGTTGGCGATGTCCTGATTGTACGGATCGATCGGATTGATCGACGTTCCGGGATAGCTGTTCCATCGTTCGGCGGCGTTCGTGTACGTGTACGAGATCACAAACGAGAGACCGTTCTTGCTAAAGTCGCCCTTGGTGAACTCGGTTTCGAAGCCGTCGACGCGCTCGACGCCGGAGTTGAGTCCGCCGCCCAATCCAAAGGGCAGCGCGATGCTGTAGATCTGGTTGGTCGCATACCGCAAGTAAGGCGTGACTTTGATCGACATATCCGTGCCCTTGAACCGCCGCTCGTACGATGCGTCGTAGTTGTCCGAATACTGTACCAGTGCGTTGTGGAGCGGGGTCGTATAGCCGTACTGCCAGAACGCTTGAAAGAGATCGTACGCGAGATTATTGTCCTTCGCATTGTACTGCACTTGATACGTCTCGGGCTCTTGCGCGTACCGGCCGGCCGAAAAGCGAAGCACGGTGTCGGGATTGAGCGTATACGTCAAGCCTAACTGCGGCGTGAAGGCGTAATCGTCTACCGACGGAGGATAGCTGTTGCTCAGCAGCAGGTGTCCGTCTTTGCCGTCGGGGTGGACCGTTTGCACCGGATGGGCCGGAATCGAATTATCGATCGGACAGTTGAAGCCGATGAACGGTATGGGCGGACGGCCGCTCGCCGGCGGCGTCGGAATGAAATACGGCGCAAGCGTTATCGGGTTGTAGCAAAACTCTTGCTGACCGGCCAGGAACCAGAAATTCTGACCGTTGTTTGACGTGTTCGCGAGGTTGTACTCATACGATCTCTTCGCGCAGACCGAGGTTGATGTTGAGCTTATCGGTCGGATTCCATTGGTCTTGCAGTGCGACGGCAGTAAAGTTCGGCGTGACGGTGTTGAGAAAGCCCGAGTTGCCCGTATACGTGACCTGCCAGCTCGCGCCGGGCACGGTCGGGCCCGGTTCGGGATCGATGAAACTCCCGCTCGTCAGCAAACTGTTGCACGGCGCCGGTTGCCCCTGGTGGTAGACCTGACCGCCCTTATAAACGCTGCCGGTATAGTAGGCGAAGCACTCGGTTCCGTTCGTGAGATTCGTTGCGGAGGTACCGGGATAGTTGTTGAAATTGTTGTTGTTGTAACGATTCGTCGTTGCGGTTACGTAGTTGGCGTCGAAGGTCAGCAGATGCTGCGAGCTAAGCTGGTCCGCGAACGTGAACGAGAGGCCGCGCGTGTGCGACTCGAGCTCGTAGTCGTAGCTGAGAGCCCCGAACCCATAGAACGGGGTACCGTAACTCAGCGCGCTCGCCTGCAGCCAGTCCGAGTAAAACGTGTATCCGTAAATTCGAAAGTAGGCGTTCGAGCCCATGTTGTGCTGGTACTGCAGCTTGAAAATCGAGGCATTGTTCCAAAACGAGTCGCGGTTGTCCGGCGGCACTGCCGAATAGGTTCCGGTCGCGCATTGGCCGGCGATGTGAAAGGTCGGGTAATAACCGTACGGGTCGATGTTCGCGCAACGATTTCCCGGCGAGCTCGGCGCGAAATACGGAACGGGCGACAGACCCGATGCGCTCTCTCCAAAGTGCGTTCCGCTCGGCCAGGTGACGAAGTCCGGCCAGACTTCGGGAACACGGTAGCTCGGTCCGAACTCGTACTGGCTGAGCTCGGTTATGACGTTCGGGCCCAAGTCGTCTTGCGAGCTGTAGAATTGCGTCTGCAGCGCCACGACGTTGTAGAGCACCTGCACGTCGTCGCGCCCGGCGTCGTGCCGGTGCGGGATGCCGAAGTGGAGGTTGAGGACGTTTTCGCGATCGGCGAGGTTCGAAACGCCGTACGCCGAGTACGCCGGCGTAATCGTTGCATAGCAGCCCGGGTCGTTGCCGCGACGCTCAGTTGAGGTAGTGGGACGTACCCCGTTGCCCAGGGTTAAGCGTGAACGGATCCCAGACTGGCGACGGGTTCGGTCCGTTGTAGTAACCCTGATCCGCTCGGCGGAGTGTAGCCGCACGTCGGATAGACGCCTGCGAAGTAAAGGTTTGCCGTGTTGAAGGCGATGGCCGGATAACCCCAGACGTCGCCGAGATTCGAGCCGTTGAACTGATCGAGATAGCGGTAATCTTGATTGTAGCCGCCGATGCCGACGTAGTAGGAGAAGAGCCGGTCGGGCGTCGCGCCGCCAACCTCGAACTTGCAAGCTGTGATAGTACGTCGTTGAGCCGATGCCGCCGCTAACGGTCGCGTATCCGGGATAGGTTCCGGTCTTGATGACTTGATTGATGAAGCCGGCGAGTCCGCTGGTGCTCTCGCCGGCGGTTCCGCCGCCGGCGTAGACCTGCAGCTCTTGCTGACCGAGCGTGCCGGCCGTGCTGCCGGGATAGTTGTCGAACGAACGGTTGACGGGAACGCCGTCAAACTCGTAGCCAACCTGATCGTAATCGCCGCCGCGAATATAGACGATCTGGTCCCAGCCTTGCTGATTCGGCGGCACGAACGTTCCCGGAACCGAGGCGATTGCCGAATAGGCGTTGTTCAAGTTTCCGCCGCCGCCGAGACCCGCGGCCGCCTGCGTTACCGTTGAGTTGACCGAATAGACGTCGCTCGTCGTACCGGATTTGACGAGGTCCATCGAAGAGCGCGCCGTCACGTGCGCGATCGTCCGCAGCGACGGCGCGAGTGTGACTCGAATCGTCTGCAGCTGGTCGGCGAAGACCGAGACGCCGGTGAGCGATGAAGTTTCGAAGCCCGTCTTCGAGACGGTGATCGTGTACGTGTCGGGCGCGAGCGAGAGAAAACCGAAACGTCCCGCAGCATCGGTGGTGACCGTGGCTGTCTGCGATGCGCTCACTGCGACGATGGTGACTCCGGCTACCGGCGCTTTGGTCGTGCTGACGACGAGACCGGTGATCGAGCCGGTAGTTCCGGCGCGGGCGCAGAGCGTATTGGAAAAAACGCCGCACGCGAGTAGAAGAAGTATCGACCGCTTGTGCGAGTGCAGCATCCACGAGCGTTCGTTAATGACGTAGCGGTGTCATCCTGATCACAAGTCGAAAGACGGTGCATGAGTGTCGTTGCCGGACCTCGCACCGTCCGGGCGCCGCGCGGGACGGAACTCTCGTGCTTGGGATGGCCGCAAGAAGCCGCGTTGCGCATGTTGATGAACAATCTCGATCCCGAGGTCGCCGAGCGCCCGGACGACCTCGTCGTCTACGGCGGAAACGGTAGAGCGGCGCGTTCGTGGCAGGCCTTCGACGCAATCGTTCGGACGTTGCGGCGTTTGAAGGGCGATGAAACCCTGATCGTTCAGAGCGGGAAGCCCGTAGCGGTCTTTAAGACGCACGCCCGCGCTCCGCGCGTCCTGATTGCCAACGCGAACCTCGTGCCGAAATGGGCCGATTGGGACGTCTTTCGCGAGCTCGAAGCGCAAGGGCTTACGATGTACGGTCAAATGACGGCGGGCTCGTGGATCTATATTGGAACGCAAGGCATCGTTCAGGGGACCTACGAGACCTTTGCCGAGCTGGCGCGCCAGCACTTTGGCGGCTCGCTCGAGGGGCGAGTTACCTTGACGGCGGGTGTCGGCGGCATGGGCGGCGCGCAACCGCTCGCAATCGTGATGAACGGCGGCATCTGCCTCGTCGTCGACGTCGATCGCGCGCGCTTGGAACGCCGGCGCGAGCTGCGCTATCTCGACCGCGTGGTCGACTCGCGCGAGGAGGCGCTTCGAATGGTCGATCAGGCGCGCCGCGCGAGGGATGCGGTATCGATCGGCTATCCGGGAAATGCGGCGATCGAGTTCCCGGAACTCTACCGCATGGGATTCCGTCCCGACGCCGTGACGGATCAAACGTCGGCCCACGATCTGCGCAACGGCTACGTTCCCGCAGGTCTGTCGCTCGACCAGGCGACCGAGCTGCGCGAGGCCGATCCGCGTGAATACGAGCGTCGCGCGCTTGAAAGCTGCGCGGTGCACGTCGAGGCGATGGTGCAGTATCTCGATTCCGGAGCCGTCGTCTTCGATTACGGCAACAACATTCGGGCGCAGGCGCAGCGAGGCGGGTTCGCACGCGCGTTCGCATTCCCCGGTTTCGTTCCGGCGTTTATTCGGCCGCTCTTTTGCAGGGGCTCGGGCCCGTTTCGTTTCGTCGCGCTCTCGGGCGACGAGCGCGACATCGAGCGCTGCGATGAAAAACTGCTCGACCTCTTCGGAGATAACGACTCGCTGGCGCGCTGGATTCGGCTCGCGCGAGAGCGCGTTGCGTTCCAAGGATTGCCGGCGCGGATCTGTTGGCTCGGCTACGGCGACCGCGCCAAAGCGGGCCTTGCCTTCAACGAGCTGGTCCGGACCGGTGCAGTGAAAGCACCGATCGTCATCGGCCGCGACCACCTCGACACCGGAAGCGTCGCGTCGCCGTATCGCGAAACCGAAGCGATGCGCGACGGCAGCGACGCAATCGCGGATTGGCCGATTCTCAACGCGCTGCTCAACACGGCGGCAGGCGCGCACTGGGTGAGTTTCCATCACGGCGGCGGCGTTGGGATCGGATACAGCCTGCACGCCGGCATGGTCGTCGTCGCCGACGGCAGCGAGGACGCTCGCGAGCGCCTCGGCTGCGTGCTCACGACCGACCCGGGCCTCGGCGTCGTGCGCCACGCCGACGCCGGCTACGAGCTTGCGATCGAAACTGCCGACGCAAAGGGCATTGATTGGCGCCTCTGATCGTCCGCGCTAAGACGATCGTCACGTGCGATACCGAAACTCCGCAATGCGGCATCGATTTCGATGCGCTCGGCCGTATCGAGGATGCCGTTCTCGAAATAGAAGATGGGAGATTCGACCTCGGTGTCGCCCTGAGCGGAGTCGAGAGGCGAGAAGAGGTCGAAGAATTAGATCTGCGCGATTGCGTGATCGTTCCGGGCTTCGTCGACGCGCACGCGCATCCGCTCTACGCGGGCGATCGCGAACCCGATTTTGCCGCGAGAATCCACGGTGAGCCGCCGCCGCTCGGAATGCTCTACACGGTCGAGCGGACGCGCGAGGCGTTGCTGAATCCGGGTCGAGTTCTACGAGAAGACGATTCGTCCGCGCCTGCGGACGATGCTCGCGCACGGTACGACAACGCTTGAGACAAAGACCGGTTATGCGTTGCACAAGCCCGGAGAGTCGGCGCTGCTCGACTTGATCGCGCAGCATCGCAACGACGGCGACGTGCCGAAACTGATCGCAACGTTTCTCGGTGCGCATGCGCTGCCGCCGGAGTTTACGCGCGAGGAAGCCTTCGTCGATTACCTGATCGATCAAGTGATTCCGGCGGCGGCCTCGCATGGGGCCGTGTACGCAGACGCTTTCTGCGAGCCGGGATTCTTTTCGCCGGAACAGACGCGACGCTATCTCGACGCCGCTCGTCTGAACGGCATGCGGTTGCGCGTGCACTGCGACGAGATGTCGTATGGGGGCGCGGCCGCGATGGCCGTCGACCTCGAAGTCGATGCCGTCGACCACTGCAACTACATTCACGATCGCGACCTGCGCGCGATCGTGGCGCGCGACATCGTGACGGTGGCCTGCCCGGCAACCATCGAATATCTCGACTTGCCGCAGCGCACCCCGGTCCGCGCCCTGCTCGACGCCGGCGGCACGGTGGCGCTTGCCAGCGACTACAATCCCGGAACGTCGCCGTGTTTCAATCTGCAGACGGTGGCCTTTTACGGCCGCAAGCTCTTTGGCCTTTCAGCCGCAGAGGCGCTCTACGGCGTCACGCGCGCGGCGGCTCATTCGCTGCGCACCGACGCCGGTCGCATTCGCGTCGGCGCTGCGGCCGATTTCGTCGCGCTTGCGCATCGAGTCGCCCGACGAATTCGGCTGGCAGTTCGGCGGCAACCTCGCTGCCGCCGTCGTCAAGGATGGCGAACTCGGTCTCGGCGTGATCAGCGAACTCGTCCGCTGTGCTCGTGCGATCGTTTCGGGCGAAGCTGCGTAAGGACTATGCGTTCGTCGTGCGCGACGGCGTCATTGCTGTCGCGGGCGAATACCGCGACCTTCGCGAGCACGCTCGGAAACTCGGCGTGCGCTCGTTTCCGGACGACCGGCTCGTCGTTCCGGGATTCATCAACGGCCACAGCCACGCGTATCAAATTCTGCTTGCGCGGCTGGGCCGACGATTGGCCGTTTGCGAAAAGTGGCGCAGCGACGCGCTCTATCGCGTCGTGCCGCAGCTCACGCCCGACGACGTCTACTGGACGTTCGTCGCCGCGTTCTCCGAGATGCTCGCCGCCGGGATCACGACGGTCGCCGAGTTCTTTTATCTCAACGGCGCGGGCAACGAGCACGCCGAGGCCGCGATTCGCGCGGCGCACGATACCGGAATCCGGCTCGTTCTCGCGCGGACGTGGATGGACGCCGAGTACGCACCGCCGCATTTCGCGAAAGCATCGACGCGGCGGCTGAGCGGACGCGCGATCTCATGCGAGCGTTATCCGGAGGCGCACGTCTGCGTCGCGCCGCACTCGCTCCACGCCGCCTCGCACGAGATGATTCGCGCGGCGGCCGCGTTCGCGCGGGAGCTCGACTGCATGCTGCACGTTCACGTCGCCGAAGCGCGCTACGAAGGCGAGGAAACGCTGCGCCGATTCGGCCGCACCCCGATTGCGCTGCTCGACGAGCTCGGTGCGCTCGACGAACGCACCGTCGCGATCCACGCGATCTATCTCAGCGACGACGATCGAAACCTGCTCGCGACGCGCGGTGCGCGCGTCATCCACAATCCAATGACGAATCAATACCTCGGCGACGGGATCTGCGACGTCGCGCGCCTCCAGTCGCTCGGCGTCACGATGGGGCTCGGCACCGACGCCGACGTGCACCCATCGATTATCGACGAGATGCGCGCGGCCGCGTTACTGCAGAAGATTCTACAGGCTCGACGGCGCCGCGTTCGATGCCGCGCTCGGCGTTTGCGCTCGGGACCGCAGCAGGGCGCGCGAGCATTGCGCGCTGTCGGCGGCGATCTCGTCGCCGGGGTCACCGGCCGATTACGTCGTGCTCGATGCTTCGAAGATCGATCCATGGTCGCCGCCGGTCAACGCCCTCGTCTACCGCGGTGAGGACGCCTGGGTACAGGCGACGTTCGTTTCGGGCAGGCGGGTCTACATCGGCGAACCGTCGCCCCTCGCGGGACGCGCGCGGGAGGCAACCGCCGCCATCGCCAAACGCGTCCTCGCCTAATTTGGCCCTCCCGACACCACCGCGAGTGCAGGCTCCTCTCGGTCTAGCTGCCGGGCGACAGGTGCGTGCAAGCACTTGCATTCAGGCATTCTCCATGGTAGACTGCGCGTGCAAGTACCTACTTGCGCGCCTACGATATGAAATCGTTATCGAGTTTTAGAGGCATTTTGCTCTCCCTCATCGCTGCTGCGAGCCTTGCGGGCACTCTCGGCGCCAGTCCGCCGGGTGACGCGCTGCCCGCAGCGGACGCCCACGGTATCGTCGAGCACATGGCCGACCGCAATCCGATGCTGAAGTCGTATCGGGCGCGCGTCCACGTCGACGTCCGGATGTTCAGCTTTCCGTTCTTCGCGCCGAAGCTCGACGGTACGGAGTACTTCAAGCGGCCCGATTTTTACGAGGTCGTCTTCGATCGCATGCCCAGCTACGCTCGCGGTTTTCAGCGCATCTTCAACGACGTCGGCAATCCGCGTGCGTGGGAAAAGAACGAGAACATTACCGTTAACGGAACCGCCTGGCTCGGCAGCCGGTCCGTCATCGTGCTGCGGTTGACCAAGAAGATCCACAGCGACATCCTGGACCACACGTTAGTCTACGTCGATCCGTCCGATTACTCGTTGCTCCAAATGGAGTGGTACTACACGAGCGGCGGCAAAATCACGATGTCGCAGCAGTATCGCATGCAGGGAAGCTACTCGGTGCTCTCCGCGCAGCACGCGACGATCAATATCCCGCACGTGCGAGCGGTCGCGGACGCCAGCTATGGAACCTACGAGACAAACGTTCCCATCGGAAACGGAAGCGGAATGCCGTGATCGAAACGCGCAGACCGGTCGAGGGCCGATCCGCCTCACCCGAGGAGACACGCGAGCGCATTCTCATCGCCGCGCGCGAGGTGATCGGACGCAAGGGTAAACGCGGCGCGACGACACGTGAGATCGCCGACGTGGCAGGCGTGAACGAAGCGACGCTCTTTCGCCATTTCGGAACGAAGGAAGCGCTGCTCGTCGCATGCGCGCAGCATTTTTGCGGCTACCTGGAGCTTGCAGGCGTCGCGGCACAACTCACCGGCAACTGCGCCGACGATCTGCTCGTCATCGCGCGGCTCATGTTCGCTCGGTTCGAATCCCTCCAGGACATGATTCGCTGGTCACTCGTCGAGCAGGAGTACGAGAAGGACATCTTTGCCGTGACCGCGTGGCAGCCTCAGCTCGCCATCCTCGCGGTTTTGACGGAGTTCATGCAGCGCCGCATCGATGCGGACGAGCTCCACGGCGACGCGCAGAAGCTCGCTATGGTCTTCCTGGGCATCGTCTTCATGCACGCGCTCGGCCGCAAGAAATTTCCAAACTCGTCGCTCCATCGAGGCGATCCAGACGCGGCGCTTCGCTTTTATATCGACGTTTTTCTCAACGGGGTAAGGAGCTCGTAATGGATACGCGCGAGACGGATCAGCAAAAAACGATCGCGGAGCGAAAGGCAAACGGACCGGGACGAGCCGCGGCCCAGGGATTCGAACCACCACCCGATTCGGACGAATCGCGTTCGCGACCGCGCAAGCGGATTTTCTTCATCGTCGGTGCGGCGGTCGTTCTGGTTCTGGTGCTCATTTGGGGCGTGCCCTGGCTGACGTACATGCTCGCGCACGAGGGCACCGACGATGCGCACGTTGGTGCCGACGAAGTTGCCGTCACCAGCAAGATTCCCGAACGCATCAATCAGATCTTGGTCGACACGAATCAACCCGTGCGGCGCGGCCAGCTCTTGATCGTGCTCGACAACAAAGACGAACTCGCTAAGCTTCGGCAGGCTCAGGCTCAATACGATCTCGCCGTCGCGAACCAGCGGGCGACGACCGAACAGGGGCAGGGCGGCGTTACGTCGGCGAGCGGTCAAATTTCAAACGTACAGGCGCAAGTGCCGGTCGCGCAAGACGCCGTCGCTCAAGCGATAGCGCAGCTGCGCGCCGCGCAAGCACAAGTTCCGGCGGCGCAGCAGGCCTACGATAAGGCGCAAGCCGATCTCAATCGAGCCAGCTCGCTGGTAAGCACCGGCGACGTCGCCTCGCAGCAGCTCGACGCAGCACGGGCCCAAGCCGCCGGCGCGGCGGCTCAGCTGCGTGCGGCGCAAGACCAAGTCGGCGCCGCGCAGGCAACCGTCGCCGCCGCGCAAGGGCGCGTCGACGCCGCCGTAGCCGGAGTGGCTGAGGCTTCGGGCGGCTTGACGACGGCGCAGGGAAAGCTCGCTCAGGCGTCCGACCCCAGTCAAGTCGAAGCTGCCGCCGCACAACTCTATCTCGCCAAGCAGAATCTCAATTACACGCACATCTACTCCGCGATCGACGGCTATGTCGGCGAAAAGAGCGCCGAAGTCGGGCAGACCGTCGGCGCCGGGATGACGTTGATGACGATCGTCCCCCATCGCGTGTACATCACCGCGAACTATAAAGAGACGCAGATGGGCAGAATGCGCGTCGGCCAGCCCGTCGACGTTCACGTCGACGCATATAAAGGCGTGACGTTCCACGGACACGTCGCGTCAATCAATCCCGCCTCGGAGAATACCTACGCGCTGGTTCCCGCGCAGAATGCAAGCGGTAACTTCGTCAAGGTGACGCAACGCATTCCCGTGCGTATCGATGTCGACGACATGCGCGCCGACCTGCCGCTGAGGCCGGGGATGAGCGTTGAAACCTACGTCAACGTGAAGTAAGGCCGCTTTGTTCGGCTCGTACGAAAGCGCGGTCGTCGAACACGGCTGGCGCAGGATCATCATCAGCGTCGCCGTCATCACGGCAACGCTTCTGGAGATCATCGACGTCACCATCGTCAACGTTTCACTGCCGAACATTCAAGGCAACTTCGGCGTGGGGGTGGATTTGGGCGCATGGGTCGTTACGGCGTACCTGATCGCCAACGTCGTCGTGATCCCGCTCAATCCGTGGTTCGCCGCGCGCTTTGGACGGCGACAATACTTCTTTACCTCGATCGTCATCTTCACGTGCGCCTCGCTGATGTGCGGTCTCTCGAACAGCCTAGGACAGCTGGTTTTTTGGCGGTTGATTCAGGGCTTGGGCGGCGGCGGCCTGATCGCAACCTCGCAGGCGATCCTGCGCGACACCTACGGCATTAAAGAGCAAGGGAAGGCGCAGGGCGTTTTTGCGATGGGCGTGATCGTCGGGCCCGCGCTCGGTCCGGTGATCGGCGGGTGGATAACGGACAACTGGAACTGGCACTGGATTTTCTTCATCAACATTCCGATCGGCATCATCGCCGCGACCCTGATCTGGAACTTCCTGCGCAATCCGGCGCAACCGCAGTACCGCCGGCTCGATTGGATCGGCTTGATCCTCATGTGCATCGGGTTGGGCTCGATGCAGTTCGTGCTCGAGAACGGCCAGCAATACGACTGGTATGACGACGCGCGGATTCGATGGTTTACGTTCTTTTCGATTGCCGGCTTAGCGGCTTTCGTCTGGTGGACGCTGCGCTCGAGCATTCCGGTCGTCGATCTGCGTGTCTTGAAGCTGCGCCAAGTCGCTGCCGGCAGCATCCTGGGCGCCGTGCTCGGCGTCAGCCTCTACGGCTCGATCATTATCTTGCCGCAGTATCTTATCAACTCGCTTGGTTTTACCGCGACGCTCTCCGGGGCGACGGTGATGATTCGCGCGGGTGCGGTCGCCCTCTTCACGCCGTTCACCGCGATCCTAACCCAGCGTGGGCTCGTGGATCCGCGCCTCCAGGCGGCGATCGGCTTCGTTCTGCTCTCGATCTCCAATTGGATCCTGGGCAGTATCACGACTCCGGTCTCGGATTTCCACAGTTTGGTCTTCCCCCTGATCCTCAGCGGCATCGGTCTAGCGCAAATCTTCGTGCCGCTTTCGGTCGCGGTTATCGGCAGCGTGCCCGATAAGGAAGTTCCGTCGACGGCGGCTTTCTTCAACCTTTCACGCCAGATCGGCGGAAGCGTCGCGGCCGCGATCTTGATCACGCTGTTGGTGCGCGGCTTCACCGTTCACCAGACCGAGCTTGCGGGAACCCAAACGCTCGCCCATCCGCCGACGGCGCAGTACGTGATGGCGCAGGGCGGTCTGCAGAACCGCGGAGCGATGCAGCGACTCACGATTCTCGTCGAGTCGCAATCGGCCGTGCAATCCTATGCCGATACGTCGCGTTGGGTTGCGGTGATTACGCTTGCGCTCGCGCCGTTGGTCCTCTTGCTGCGAAGGCCGCGCATCGGCGTGGCCATGAGCGAATGAAGATGACCGGCACGCGGCTGATCTCTGCTTTGGTCGCTGTCACGGCTTTCGCGATGGTAGCCTTGCCGCTGCAACCGACCTCCGCCCAACTCGACGATCGCCTTCCGAGCAGCGCGGCGATCCCAACGATGATACCGACGCTGATGCTGCCGCCCGTTCCCAGCGTCGCGCCGGGCTATCGCGCGCCGCAAGCGGCGCCGAGTGCGCCGGCGATCATCGGCGTCACGCAGCAGCCCTTCGTGAGAATCTCGCTGCAAGACGCGATCGCGATGGCGCTGGTCAAGAATCCGAATCTCGCGGTCTCGGCTTCCAACATTCGGATCGCGCAGTATACTATCGTGCAGGTCAAAGGCGCTTACGACGTGGCGCTTCATTTGGAGCCGCATTCGAACTTTTCAGTCTCTCCGCCGCAGAACTTCCTTGACGCAGGGCCGGGCCAACTCGGCGTTTACACGCCGGGTCCAATCTACACCACCGGCCCCGGCAACATCATCCAGCATCAGTCGGCGTTCCAGTACGGGGTCGCCGGTGAGACGGAGAACGGAACCGCATATCAGGCCGGCATCGCGCAGAGCCGCACCTATAACAATACGCTTTTCAACGCCTTCAACCCGCAATATCTCGCGCAGCTCAACCTCGCGGTAACGCAGCCGCTGCTCAAGAATGCCGGCATGAACGCGACAAAGCGTCAGTTGAAACTTGCCTTGATCAATGCCGACGCCAGTACGGCACAGACCTTAATCGATGCCTCGAACACCATCTCGCAAGTCGAGGATTCCTATTGGAGCCTCGTCGCGGCCTGGCGCAACGTCGCGATCCAAGAAGAGGCCCTCAAGGAAGCCGTCGTGCAGCAGCAGAGCAACGTCCGTCTCGCGCGGCGTGGCGCAGGAGCGCCGATCGACGCGGTCGAGTCTCAAACGCAAGTATCAAACTTTCAGACCAGCGTCTTTTCGGCGCTGCAAACAGTCTCGCAACTGCAGAACCAGCTCAAGAGCCTCGTCGCGTCGAATGCGCACGACCCGATTTGGGGCGCGAACCTCGTGCCGTCGACGTCGGTGCAGCAGCTTCCCACCTCGAGCGATCTCTCCGCCGTCGTCGCGGCAGCACGACGGAATCGTCCGGAGGTGCTCCAGGCGGCAGACAGGCGGCTCGCGGCCGACGTCGACGTTGCCTTTGCCAAGAATCAGTCGCTGCCGCAAGCCGACGTCCAGGCGCAGTACGAAAGCAATGGCTTCGCCGGGATTTTGACGCCGGTTCCCGCCTTTATCCTGGGCTACTGTACCGAGTCTAGGCTGAACGGCGGCCTTGGTCTGACGTCATGTCCGACTCCGCCGCCGAACACTCAGGGCGCGATGGCGTGGGCCTATCACAACATGTGGGCCGGCTATTTTCCGACGTTTAACCTCGCGCTGATCGTCGGCTATCCGATCCAAGGTCACGTAGCGCGCGGCCTGCGCGGCCTTGCGAGCGAGGAGACGACTCAGGCAGAGGTACTGATGCAGGGCGTCCAGGAGCGCATTGGCGCCGAAGCGCGTAACGCGCTGCAAAGCTATCAATCGGCGCTCTCAAAGCTCGACGCCGCGCGTCACGCTCGCGAATCCGCCGAAGCCGTCTACGCAAGCGAAGTCCGTAAGTTCCACAACGGCGAGTCGACGACATTCCTCGTGCTCCAGCGTCAAGTGCAGCTCGCTGAAGCGCGCGGCAGCGAGCTGCAGGCTCAAACGCAGCTCGATCAGTCGGTCGTCGAGCTGCAGCGCGTCGAAGGGACGATTCTCAGCGGAAACGGCGTCAACGTACAAACACTTGGAAGGCAGGCACTCGCGCGATAGGTATCGTCGAAAAGTGAACAGACGCGCCCTCCCTGCCGTTGTTGCGATCGTCGCCATTGCGCTTGCCGCGTTGCCGGTGCAGCGAACCTCGGCGCAGCTCGACGACACGCTCCCGACCCGCGCCACGCTGCCCACGGAGATCCCGTCGCCGCTTTTACCGGTGGTGCCGAGCGTTGCGCCCGGCTATCGCGCGCCGCAAGTCGCGCCGAGCGCCGCGCAAATTATCGGCGTGACGCAGCAGCCGTTCGTAGGCATCTCGCTGCAGGACGCGATCGCCATGGCGCTGCTCAAGAATCCGAACTTAGCGGTTTCGGCGTCGAACGTCCGTATCGCGCGCTATACGATCGTAGAGGCCAAAGGCGCCTACGACGTACAGCTCCAGCTCAAGCCCTCGTCGAGCTATTCGGTGAAGCCGCCGCAAAACGCGTTTGTGGCGGGTCCGGGAGAGTTGGGAAAATATTCGCCCGGGCCTGGATCTACGCCGGGCGTCATCTACACGACGGGACCCGGAAACATCATTCAGCATCAATCCGCCTTTCTCTACGGTGTCGGCGGCCAGACCGAAAACGGCATGACCTATCAAGCCGGCATCCAACAGAGCCGAACCTACAACAACACGATCTTCAACGCGTACAATCCGTACTACCTCGCGTCGCTAAACCTCCAGGTGACGCAGCCGTTGCTGAAAAACGCCGGCATGAATGCGACGAAGCGGCAGTTGAAGCTGGCCTTCGTCAACGCCGACGCCTCGGCTGCTCAAGCGCTCGTCGACGCTTCGAACACGATTTCTCAAGTCGAAGACGCGTATTGGAATCTCGTTGCGGCTTGGCGTAACGTCGCGATCCAAGAAGCAGCGTTAAAGGAAGCGATCGCGCAGCAGCAGAGCAACGTTCGCCTCGCGCGGCGCGGCGCGGCCGCTCCGGTCGACGCGGTCGAGTCGCAGACGCAGGTTTCGAATTTTCAGAACGACGTCTTCTCGGCATTACAGACCGTTTCGCAGCTTCAGGTTCAGCTGAAGAGCCTGGTCGTCGCCGATCCCGGCGATCCGATCTGGATCGCCAATCTCGTGCCGTCAACGTCGGTGCAGCAGCCTCCAAGTGCGAACGATTTAGCGACGATCGTCTCTGAAGGCGAAAGGAATCGCCCTGAAGTCCGTGAGGCCGAGGACAAGCATCTTGCCGCCGAGATCGACCGCGCCTTTGCGGCGAACCAATCGCTGCCGCAGACCGACGTCGTGGTGCAGTATCTGAGCAACGGCTTCGCCGGCATCCTCGCTCCGGTGCCGGCGTTCCTGTTGAGCGAATGTTCCAGCGTCTCAAGCCTAACGACGTGCCCGACGCCGCCCCCGAACACGCAAGGCAAGATGGCATTTGCCTATCACAACATGTGGGCCGCGTATTTTCCGACGTTCAACACCGCGCTTGTCGTGAGTTATCCGATTCAAGGCCATCTCGCGCGCGGCATGCGCGGCGTCGCAAGCGAGGAAGCGACGCAGGCGAAGCTCTTGATGCGGAGCGTCGAGGAGCGCATCGGCGCGGAAGCGCGCAACGCGATGCAGAGCTACCAGTCGGCTCTTGCAAAGCTCAACGCCGGGCGCGAGTCGCGCGAGGCGGCCGAAGCCGTCTACGCAAGCGAAGTTCGAAGGTTCCACGAGGGCGAGTCGACGACGTTCTTGGTGCTCCAGCGCCAAGTTCAGCTCGCGCAGGCGCGCGGATTAGAGCTCCGCGCACAGACGCAGCTCGACCAATCGGTCGTCGAACTGCAGCGCGTCGACGGTACGATCCTCACCAACAACGGCGTCAATCTCCAGACGCTCGGCACGCAGACGCTGGCGCATTAAGAGATGGCACATCTAAGAATGCGCACGGTTCCTGCCGCCGTTGCCGTTGCGGCTCTAGTGGTGGCAACGCTTCCGGTCGAGCGTACCTCCGCTCAGATCGACGACGTCCTTCCGAAACGCGCGACCCTTCCGACGCATATTCCGACGACACGTTTAGCTCCCGTACCGACCGTCGCGGCGGGATATCGCGCACCGCAAGCCGAGCCGAGCAGCCCCGGAATCGTCGGCGTTATGCAAAAACCGTTCGTCGGGATCTCGTTGCAGGACGCGATCGCAATGGCGCTGCTAAAAAATCCCAGCTTGGCGGTTTCGGCTTCAAACGTGAGGATCGCGCGCTACCGCATCGTTCAGGCTAAGGCGAACTTCGACGTACAGCTTCAGGTCGAACCCTCGACGAACTTCTCCGTGACACCGCCCGAGAATCTCTTCTTTGCGGGTCCGGGCGTTCAAGGAAGCGGCTACACATGCCAGCCGATTATTGGGCCGCCTTCTCCATGCTCCACGACCGGCCCGGGCAACATCATCCAACATCAGTACTCTTTTCAGTCCGGCGTCGGGGGTCAGGGCATCAACGGGCTGCAATGGTCGGCCGGCATCACGCAGACGCGCACGTACAACAACCTCATCATCAATACGTACAATCCATACTATCAAGCCACGCTCGACCTCTCGGTGACGCAGCCGCTGCTCAAGAACTCCGGAATGAACGCCGTGAAGCGGCAATTGAAGCTCGCAATGATCGGCGCCGACTCCGACGAAGCCCAAGCGCTGGTCGACGCTTCCAACACGATCGCGCAGGTCGAAGACGCCTACTGGGACCTCGTCTGCCGCCTGGCGCAACGTCGCGATTCAAGAGGAGGCGCTCAAAGAAGCCGCCGTACAGCAGCGAAGCGTCGTGCGTCTGGCAAAGCGTGGCGCCGTCCCGCCGATTACCGCCGTCGAATCCGAAACGCAGGTCGCCAACTTCCAATCGGAAGTCTTCTCCGCGCTGCAGACGGTCTCCGAGTTGCAGAATCGGCTCAAGAGCCTGATCGTTGCCGACCCCCGCGATCCGATCTGGAGCGCAAACTTGGTCCCATCATCGCCGGTGCAACAACTGCCGAGCTCCGGCGATCTCGCCGCCGTCGTTGCATTGGCAGAGCGGCAACGGCCTGAGATTCGCCAGGTTGTAGACCAGCGCCGGATGGCCGATCTCGACCGCGCCTACGCCAAGAATCAGGCGCTCCCGCAGGCCGACCTCGTCGTGCAATATTTCAGCAACGGTTTTGCCGGTCAGCTGCAAGCCGTTCCCAAGTTCGAGTCGCTGGGATGCGCCTTGCCTACCGAAAGTTGTCCGACCCCGCCGCCCCAGTCGCAGGGCAACATGACCCAGGCGTTTCACAACATGTGGACCGGAGCGTATCCAGAATTCAATATCGCGCTCGTCATCAACATCCCGCTCGAAAACGGCGTCGCGCGAGGTCTCAAGCAAATCGCAAGCCAGGAGGAAGATCAAGCGGATCTTCAGAGCCAGGGCCTCGACCAGCGTATCGAAAGCGAGGCGCGCAACGCGCTGCAGACCTATCAATCGGCGCTCTCGCGTCTTTCCAGCGCAAGTCAGGCCCGCAGCGCGGCGGAAGCCGTCTACGCTAGCGAAGTCCGCAAGTTCCACAACGGCGAGTCGACGACGTACTTAGTTTTGCAGCGTCAAGTTGAGCTAGCCCAAGCGCGCGGGCAAGAACTTCAGGCGCAGACCGATCTCAACAAAGCCGTCGTCGAGCTGCAACGCGTTCAAGGTACGATTCTTACGGACAATGGCGTCAAAGTGCAAATCCTCGGCTCCAAAGCGCTGGCGACCGCGTCACCGTGAGCGAGAGTTCTTCGTTCGCTAAAGGACGTTTCGATCGTCGGCGTTGGGACGAGCCGCTTCGCGTATTGCGGCCCGCGAGGTCAGCGTGCTTTCGTTTTGAGCATTCCGGCGGCGAGCTGGTCGACCAGCCACACTAAACGACCCGAGCGGGGCTGCACGATTTGCGCTGGGTATTTGACCGGATCGATTGGCCCTTCGTAAACCGCGGCGAGGATCTGCGCCTTTTCGGGCCCTTCGACCGCAAAGACGACGGTTCGGGCATTGTTGATGACCTCCGCCGTGATCGTGACGCGCCACATCATCTGCGATTTCGCGTAGACTGCGCGCACGAGCGCATCGTCGTCGGTGTCGGGAGGCGTTCCGGGAAAAAGCGAGGCGGTGTGCCCGTCCGTCCCGAGGCCGAGCATCACTAAGTCGAACTGGGGCGTCTCGCCGAGGTCGGCGCGGAGAATCGATGCGTACTCGTTGGCAGCATGTCCTGGGTCGATTTCGCCCCGAATGCGGTGGACGTTGGCGTGCGGAATCCGTACAGAATCGAGGAATGCCTTTTTCGCCATGAGGTAGTTCGATTGCTCGTCGGTGGGCGGCACGCACCGCTCGTCGCCGAAATAGATGAAGACGTCACTCCACGAGAGTTCCTGATTCAGCGGTTCCTCGCCAAGGAGCTCGTACGCGGCGCGCGGCGTCTCGCCGCCCGAGAGCGCGACGCGAAAGACTCCTCGTTCGGCCATCGCGAGGGCGCCGGTCGTAACGAACAGCTCCGCCAATGCTTGCGCGAGCGTTTGCGAATCTCGATAGATCTGCAGCTCCCCTCGACCGGTCACGGCTTACTCCTCTCCGCGCGCGAGGATCGCGCCCGCGGCGGCAAGCGCGGCTTGAAAGATTCGGTCGTTCCGGCCCCACAGGATCGCCCGTTCGACGAGCGCGGCGATGCCGGGGTTGTTGATCGCACGATACCTCGGGCCGTGCTTGCTGGAGCCGGTAACGCTCAACAGAATCGATTCTCCGCTCTTGTCGACCTCGGCGACGAACGTGGAGCGTGTCGAGCTAAGCGCGATGCGCGCAATCCGTCGCGGTTCGCCCTCGCGCCGGATCTCGAAGACGATCCGCTTGCCCGAGCGGTCGACCAATGCGTTAGCAGCAGACGGCGTCCACTGCAATCGGCTTGAGAGCCACCCGAGCAGATAGTAGGCTTCCGGCTCTGAGCCGCACGCGATTTCGACTCGTTGCAGATCGCGAAGCTCTTCGGCAGCCTTGCCATCGAAAAAAATAGCGACGCATTCTTGCCATGGGGCGAGCCGCAGATACGCAATGTCTGAGAGCGAGAGATCGGGATGTTGCTCGACGTACTCGACGAGCTCGCAGAGCGCGTCATGGCCGGCGTCGAGCAGCGAGCTATTATAAACGACCGTTTGCACGTCTTCGCAGAGCATCGCAAAGCGCGGGTCGCTGCCAATGCCGGAAGCAATCCAAAGCAGCACGATCGGTGCTTGGGGAATGCGCAGCGCGGCGACCGCCGATCGCAGCATCTGCGGACCGCTCCCCTGAACGCCGAGTTCGACCCAATCGCAGCCCTCAACCCGGTGCACGCGATCGGTTTGGACGCCGTCGAAAACGATGACGCGGGACGGATGCTTGGTGGCGAGCATTCGAATCCGCTCGCGCGCAAGCTCGCCAATGACCGGATTCTCGAAGAAGACGACGACCGTCATCGTCGCGACGCTCGCTTCGCAGCCGCGCTCGCGGTACGATTCGGTCAACTCGTCGAGAATCGAATTGAGATTCAAGGTCATGACGGCAGGCAGAACTATAAGTGGCGCCAGTCGGCGAAGAGCTTCTTCGCGCTCTCGGGCCCCTGGCTTCCGGCGGCATAGTTTGGGAAACGAGAAGTCTTTCGTGTTCTTCCAGACTTCGAGAATCGGCGTCACGATCTCCCACGCCCGCTCGACGGCATCCCACCGGGTAAAGAGTGTCTGATCGCCGAGCATGGCATCGCCGATCAGCCGCTCGTAGGCAGGCGGAGATTGCACGCCGAAGCCGCTGCCGTAGTTGAAGTCCATGTAAACGCTGCGAACGTGGTCTTTGGGACCGGGGACTTTCGCCTCGAAACGCATCGAGATGCCTTCGTCCGGCTCGATCTTAATGACGAGCACGTTCGGTTCGATATGATCGGTCGATTCGCCGTAGAAACGATGCGGGATCGGCTTGAACGTAACGGCGATCTCCGAAACCTTGCGCGCCAACCGCTTCCCGGAACGAAGGTAGAACGGGACGCCCGCCCAGCGCCAGTTTTCGATGGAGAGCTTCACCGCCGCGAACGTTTCGGTGTTCGAATCCAGGGCGACGTCCTGCTCCTGCCGGTAGCCCTTGACCGGGCGGCCGTCGATCGTCCCCGGGCCGTACTGGCCGCGAGCGGACATCGACCAAACGGCCGCATGTGACGGCGGCTCGATCGCCGAGAGCACTTTGTACTTCTCGTTGCGAATGTCGTCGGCGCTCGAGCTGATCGGCGCTTCCATCGCGACGAGCGCCAGCAGGTTGATGTCGTGGTTTTGAATCATGTCGCGCAGCGCGCCGGCGTGGTCGTAGTAACCGCCGCGTTCTTCGACACCGAGCGATTCGGCCGACGTAATCTGCACGTGCTGCACGTAGTTACGATTCCAGATCGGCTCGAAGATCGTGTTGGCAAAGCGCAGCGCGATGATGTCTTGGACCGGCTCTTTGCCGAGATAGTGGTCGATGCGATAGATCTCGTTCTCCGGGAAGACCGTCTCGATGGCACGCTGCAGCGCGCGCGCCGACTCGAGGTCGGTGCCGAAAGGTTTCTCGACGACGATCCGCGTCCAGCCGTCCGGGCTCTTCTCGAGCCCGGCTTTCTTGAGCTGCTTGATGATCTCGGGGAAGACCGGGGGCGGCGTCGAGAGATAGAAAAGGTGGTTGCCGGCGGTTCCGAAGTCTCGGTCGTTCTGTGCGAGCCGCTCCTTGAGTGCGATAAAATGGCGAGTGTTGCTGAAATCAGCGCTGACGTAACTGATTCGGCGCGAGAAATCGTCCCAGAGCGCGCCCTGCGGTTTCTCCTCGGGCGGCATGAAGAGCTCGAGCTGCTGCCGGCAGTACTCGCGGAAGGCGTCGTCGGTATACGGCGACCGCGCGAAGCCAACGAGCGCGAAATCGCTCGGAAGCGTGCCGCTCAGACGCATCGAGTAGATTGCCGGCAGCAGCATGCGCTTGAAGAGATCGCCGCTGGCACCAAAGAAGACGACGCTGCACGGGTTGGTGATGCGATCGGCGGGCAGACCCGCGCGAAGCGGATTGCTCGCCGCGCCGTCGCTCGTTGGCGGCGCTGGGGTCGCGACGGTTTCGTCAGCCATGCGACTCGCTCTTGACGGCGTGGCCGCCGAACTGATTGCGCAACGCGGCGACGACTTTCGCGCTGAAGGATTCGTCTTGTCGCGAAGCCATGCGGGCAAGCAGTGAGAGCGTGATGACCGGCGCCGGGACATTCTCGTCGATTGCCGCGTCTACCGTCCAGCGCCCCTCGCCGGTGTCGTCGACGTAGCCGCGGATGTCTTTGAGGCCGGGATCCTCGCGAAACGCGAAGACGAGCAGCTCGAGGAGCCACGATCGTACGACGCTGCCGTGGCACCAGAGTTCGGCGAGCTGTCCGAGGTCGTACTCGTACTGCGAGGCTTTGAGGATTTCGAAGCCTTCGCCATACGCTTGGAGCAGGCCGTATTCGATTCCGTTGTGGACCATTTTTGAAAAATGCCCCGCACCCGCCGGCCCGACGTGCGCGTACCCTTTCGGAGGGGCGAGCGTCAAGAAGATCGGCTCGCAGTGACGCACTTGCGCGTCATCGCCGCCGACCATCAGGCAGTAGCCTTCCTTCAAACCCCACACGCCGCCGCTCGTTCCGGCATCGATCAGCGAAACGCCCTTCGCCTTGCAATCGGCGTAGAGACGCAAGCCATCCTTATAGTTGGTGTTCCCTCCGTCGATGATGATGCCGCCCTGCCCCATCGCGCCGGCGAGCTGGTGGATCGTATCGTCGGTCGGCGCTCCAGCCGGCACCATGACCCAAGCGATCTTCGGCGTCGCGGTAAGCTTTGCAACCATATCGGCAAGGCTGGAGGCGCCAACCGCGCCCGCACCGACCGCCGTTTGCACGGCCTGCGTGTCGCGATCGTACGCAACGACGTCGTGCTTGCCGCCGATTAAGCGCTGCGTCATGTAGTTGCCCATCTTCCCGAGCCCAACCATTCCGAGTTGCATCGATTTACTCCAGTCCTTTCAGATTCAGGCCCGCACCGCGAGCGCTTCGTCGACGCATGCAAGGAGCGCGTGCAGCGCCGGTTCGATCGCCCCTTTCAAGTGCACGCGCACGCCGCGCCGGTGACGCTTGTCGAGCGACATCCAATCACCGAGCGCTTGCGCGGCGAGCAGCGTGCGGAAGCCGACGTTCATGCCGGGAATCATCGGATCGTCGGGATCGTCGGCAATGATCTGGAGAACGACGCACGTATCGGGGCCGCCCTTGTGCAGCTGTCCGGTCGAATGGAGGAAGCGCGGACCGAAGCCAACGGTCGTCGCAACCCGATGCGCGTCGCGGATTTTCAGCCGCAGTTCTTCCAACAGCGCACTATGCGTTGGATTTCGCGCGATGTACGCCGTGATCGCGTTGTAGTCGTGCGCGCGGAGCTGCCCGAAAAGCCCGGCGAGGGCTTGCACCGGGCTTTGCGCCGAAATCCCGCGGCTTCCCGACAGGTAGGTGACGGTAAAGGCCGGCCCTTCGACGTCGGCTTGCGGTTCGTCGAAACTGCCATTTTTTGCGTACTGCGCGAGCAGCGCAACGGTGTTATCCTTGGATTCCTGCACGTTCGGTTGGTCGAATGCATCGATGCCGAGGATCACTCCGGCCGCGGCGACGGCGATCTCCCAGAGATAGAACTGTTCGCCGAGATCGTACGGATCGTTCATGTCGAGCCGAATCACGGGATGGCCGGCGGCCTCGAGCGCGCGAAGTTTCTCGTCGATGCCCGCTTCTGGGCCCGGCAGGTTCGCGCCAACGTAAACGAACGTTCGATCGTCGGAGTAATCCTCGGGTGCGCCGAGCGCCTCGCCTTCGATTGGCACGATGCCCTTTGCCGAGCTTCCCGGTCGATTCGGCGATCAGCTGTTCGGCCCAGGCGCCGAACGCCTTGACGGCCGCGTGCGTGACGATCGTGAGCTTGTCGCGCCCGTTGACCGCAAGCCCGCCGATCGCTGCCCCGAAACGCACGCCCGGGGCGCTGCGTGGGTCGACGGTGCGATCGTTGGCGTGCATCGCGCCGAGCGCGCGGTCGAGCAGCAAGTTGATGTCGTAGCCGGCGATTGCCGAGGGTGCGATGCCGACAAAGGAGAGCGCCGAGTATCTCCCTCCGATGTTCGGATCGTTCTCGAAATCGGCGCGGAACGATTCTGCCTTCGCCTCCTTATCGAGCGTCGTTCCCGGGTCGGTGATCGCGACGAAGTTGCGCCCTGCCACGGCCGCGCCGACGTGCTTCGAAACCTTCTCGTGAAAGTACGCGTAAAACGCGTTCGGCTCGGTCGTCGTTCCGCTCTTGCTCGAGATAATGAATAGGCTCGCCGGAATCTCGATCTGCTCTTCGAGTTCCTTGATCTGCTGCGGCGACGTGGAATCGAGGACGTGCAGCCGCGGATAGCCGTCGGTGGGTCCGAACGTGTCCGCGATAATGTCCGGCGCGAGCGAACTTCCACCCATGCCGCAAACGACGGCCGAGTCAAAGCCGTCCTTCGTCTCGCTGCGCAAACGACTTGAGCCCGGCCACCTCTTCGAGCATATGCTGCTGAATGTCGAGCCATCCAAGCGATTTCTTGATGATCGCGACGGCTTCGGGCTGCGTCGACCATAACGTCGCATCGTGCGCCCACATGCGCTTGAGGAAATCCGCCGATGCCAGCTTCTCGAGCGCCGCATCGTACGCGGGTTCCGATTTCCCGAGCGAAAGATGCACCCGTTCCGCGCCGCCCGACGCGAGCAGTTTCTGCTTATAGACGATCGCGCCGAGCAGCGCGGCAAAGGAATCGGAGAAGAGCTGCACGCCTTCGACTTGCAGCTGGTGCGTCACCTCGAAGAGCGAGATCTTTGCGTCTTGCAGGCCGCGCATCACCTCGGAGGCGCCGCGCAGATCGCTTTCGACGGTGTCCGGTACGATCTTTCCGTGATCGAGCAGCGCGTCGAGCGTCGCAGGCGGCATCGTGTTGACCGTATCGCGTCCGACGACGGTCTCCACGTACATAAGATCGGGGTAGTGTGGATTCTTCGTCGAAGTCGAAGCCCAGAGCGGGCGCTGGACCGCACCACCCTTTGCCTTCAGCGCTGCGAATTCGTGGTCGTAAAATATTTCTTTAAACTTCTGATAGGTCAGCTTAAGGCCGGCGATTCCCGTTTTCCCGAGTAAATGGTCGAGTTTCTCACCTTTCGCGATGCGCTCTTGTAAGAGTTTATCGATCGCCGTGTCGATCCGGCTCACGAAAACGGAGTTAACCGAACGGATCTTATCGATTGGTTTGCCCTCGTCGGCGCGGCGCCGGAGGCCTTTGACGTACGCCAATGCCGCTCGCTCGTACATCTCGACCGAGAAGATCAGCGTGACGTTGATGTTGTAGCCGCGGTAGATCGACTCTTCGATTGCCGGGAGCCCTTCCTTGGTGCCGGGTATTTTGATCATGACGTTGGGGCGGTTGACGCGCTCCCAAAGTTCCTTGACCATCGCGATGGTGCCGGCGGTGTCGCGGGCCAGCAGCGGCGAAACCTCGAGACTGACGAAGCCGTCGTTCCCGCCCGACGTCGACATAGAGCGATGCGAACGCGTCGCACGCGCTCTGAATGTCTTGGATCGCGAGATCCCAGAAGAGCGCGTCGGCGTTCTTTTCCGATCCGATCAGCGTGGCGAGCTGCTCGTCGTAATCGGTCCCCGCGCCGATCGCCTTCTCGAAGATCGTCGGGTTGCTCGTCATGCCGCGCAATCCCGTTATCGATGAGGCGCTGCAGTTCGCCGGAGGCGAACATGCTGCGGCGGACGTTGTCGAGCCAGACGCTCTGCCCGGCGTCGAGCAGCTGCTGGACTGGGTTCTTCATGGTCGTCTCCTAACGAGCGGCGAGTGCGAACTTTTGCAAGGCCAGGTCGGCGACGTTATCCGGCGTGAAGCCGTAGGCCTTGGCGATCGCGGCGGCCGGCGCCGACGCGCCGAACCGTCGATGCCGAAGGCAAAGCCGCGATCGCCCACGTACTTGGCCCAACCCAGCGTCGCGCCGGCCTCGATCGACATGCGCGCGCCGATCGCAGGTGGCAATACCTCGTCGCGGTAGGCTTGCGCCTGCGCGTCGAAGAGCTCCCAGCACGGCATCGAGACGACGCGCGTGCGCATGCCTTTGTCGTCGAGGATTTTCTTCGCGTCGACGGCGAGCGAGACTTCGGAACCCGTCGCGATCAGGATGAGATCGGGGTGCCCGCCCGCCGCATCGGCGAGTACGTACGCGCCCTTTGCGACGGCGGCGTCGCGCACGCCCAGAAACGGCAACTTTTGCCGCGTGAGCACGAGCACGTACGGCGCGCCCGTTGCGGCGACGGCAAGCTTCCACGCTTCGAGCGTCTCGAGTGCGTCGGCCGGCCGAATGACGTAACAGTTCGGCGTCGCTCGCAGCGTCGCAAGCTGCTCGATCGGCTCGTGCGTCGGGCCGTCCTCGCCGAGAAAGACCGAGTCGTGCGTGAAGACGTAGATCGAGTGAATCCTGCTAAGGCACGCTAAGCGAAACGCGGGCTTCAGATAGTCGACAAAGTTAAAGAAGGTCGCCGCGAAGGGGAGCAGACCGCCGTGCAGCGCGATGCCGCTCGTGCAGGCCGCCATCGCATGCTCGCGCACGCCATAGTGAATGTTGCGCCCGGCGTAGTTGTGCGGCTCGAAGTCGCCGCAATTCTTGAGGTAGGTCTTGGTCGACGGGTCCAGATCCGCCGAGCCGCCGACCAGCTCGGGAAGCGAGAGTGCGATTGCGTTCATCACGACGCCCCCGGCGTCGCGCGTCGCCACGTTTCCGTTCTCGTCGGTAAACGAGGGCCACGGCAGATCCGCCGGCACCTCGTGGCGCAGCGCCCGCTCGAGCTGAGCGCCAAGATCCGGATTGGCACGCTTCCATGCGTCATACGTTCCTTGCCACTGCTTTTCCAAGCTCGGCGCCCTTCGCGCCGATCTCGCGATAGAATGAAAGCACGTCGTCGGGCACATAAAAATCCGGCTCGAGCGGCCAGCCTAGCTCCTCTTTCGACTGCTTGACATTCTCGGGTCCGAGCGCCTCGCCGTGTGCGAGATAGTTATCTTGGCGCGGGGAGCCGTAACCGATGTGGGTTCGCACCGCGATGAACGATGGCCGATCGGTAACGTTCTTCGCGACCTCGATCGCTTGGTCGATGGTGGCGACGTCGTTGCCGTGATCGACGTCGATAAACTGCGTGTGCCAACCGCTGGCGTCGAACCGGGCGACCGCGTCGTCGGAAAATGTGACGTCGGTCGGACCCGCGAGCGATACGAGATTATCGTCGTACAAGAGGATGAGCTTGCCGAGCTTGAGATGCCCCGCGAGCGAGAGCGCTTCCTGACTGATTCCCTCCATGAGATCGCCGTCGCCGCAAATGCAGTACGTGTAGTGGTCGACGATGGGTTGGTCGTCACGATTGTAGACGGCGCCCAGGTGTGCTTCGGCGATCGCCATGCCGACGACGTTACCAACTCCCTGACCGAGGGGTCCGGTTGTCGCCTCGACGCCCGGCGTGCGCTCGAATTCCGGATGCCCGGGCGTTTTGCTACCGAGCTGTCGAAAGTTCTCGATGTCGTCGAGCGTTAGGTCGTAGCCGGTGAGATAGAGCAGTGCGTAGAGCAGCATCGAGCCGTGCCCGGCGGAGAGCACGAAGCGGTCGCGGTTGAGCCAATGCGGATCTTTTGGGTTGAAGCGTAAATGACGCGTCCAAAGCGTGTACGCCATCGCGGCCGCACCCATCGGCATGCCGGGATGGCCGGAGTTGGCCTTCTGAACCGCGTCGACCGCTAAAAAGCGGATTGCGTTGATACGTTGCTCGTCGGCGGGCGAGTTCGGCACGGAATCTCCTTTCACGACGCGGGGGCAAGCTTACCTGGTGCCGTAGCTTCAGCGCGTGACGGTTGAAGAACTGCAGGCGCAGATTGCGGCACTGGTGCGAGGAGAGGGCGACGTGCACGGGCGTGACGGGCGCGCGATCGATCGGGTCGTCGCCATGCTCGATGCAGGCGAGCTGCGCGTTGCCGAGCCGCGCAACGGCGACTGGGTAACGAACGCCTGGGTGAAGGAGGCGATCCTGCTTTACTTTGCCCGTCGCGACCGCAAACTTCCGCTCAAACGCAATTATCGCAAGCACGGCGTGCGTTGCGTTCGCCCGGGCGTCGCACGCTACGGCAGCTTCTTGGCGCCCGGCGTCGTGCTGATGCCGGGCTTTGTCAACATCGGCGCTTACGTGGGCGAAGGGACGATGATCGATACGTGGGCGACGGTCGGGTCATGCGCGCAGATCGGTAAAGGCGTCCATCTCTCCGGTGGCGTCGGCATCGGCGGCGTGCTCGAGCCGCCGCAAGCCTCGCCCGTGATCGTTGAAGACGGTGCCTTTATCGGTTCGCGCTGCATCGTCGTCGAAGGCGTGCGTGTCGAGCGCGAAGCCGTCATGGGAGCCGGCGTCGTGGTCACCGCGAGCACTCCGATTGTAGACGTACGCGGAAGCGAGCCAATAACGACCAACGGACGCATCCCGGCGCGCGCCGTCGTAATTCCGGGCGTGCAACCCAAGCGTTTTCCCGCCGGCGAGTTCGGAACGCCCTGTGCGCTCATCGTCGGAACGCGCAGCGCAGCGACCGATCTGAAGACCTCGCTCAACGCCGCACTGCGCGAGCATGAGATCGCCGTATGAACCCCCGTGTGCTCAAACTTGCGCCATCGTTGATTCGCGAGATTTCCGGAAAGAAGAAAAGCACTTCGATCGACCTGGGTTTAGGCGAGCCCTCTCTCCTGCCGAACCCCAAACATTTCGAAGAGGCGATGCGTTCTGTCGCGCAACGCGGCCTCAAATACACGGCCAATGCCGGCGATTCCGAGTTACGTAAAGCCATCGCGCGTCACTACGATTATCCGAAGATGGATGGCGTGGAGAATGCCTGCGTCACGGTTGGATCCCAAGAGGCCATGTACGTCGCGATCAAGACGCTGCTCGATCCCGAACGCGACGAATTGTTGATCGTCGAACCGTGCTTTCCATCGTATCGAAAGATGGCCACGCTCGAAGGCGTGACCGTACGCAGCATCGCAATGCGCGAAGAAGAAGGATTTGCATTCGATGCCGAACTCATCGCTGCTGCGATTGGCGAGCGCACTCGCGCCATCATTATCTGTTCGCCCTGCAATCCGACCGCCCGCGTGATCTCAGTCGCCGCGGCGGAACACCTCTCGCGTTCGCTCGAGCGGCGCTTAGGCGAACCGATCTGGCTGATTCACGACGAAATCTACCGCGAGCAGATCTTTGTCGAGGATTCCGCGGAGCTCGCACGGTGCTGGCCACACACGGTCGTGACGAACTCGCTGAGCAAGAGCAACGCACTCACCGGCTTGCGCCTCGGCTGGCTTCTTGGGCCGAACTCCTTCATCGAGCAGGCGATCAAAGTGCACGCTTGGGCGACGTCGTGCGCCGACGCCTTCGCGCAACGCGTCGCGCTGCAAGTCTTTCAAACGCCGGGCGCCTTGCGAGAGCACGCGGCTTGGTATCGGGAACGCCGTCTCGAGTTGCTCGCGGTGTTGGAGACGAGCGACCTGCGGTTCGTTTCGCCCGAGGGGACGTTTTACGTCTGCGTACGGCTTGCCGAGGGTACGCGTTCGCTTGAAGCGTCCAACGAGTTGATCGAACGCTACGACGTCGTCGCGATACCGGGCATTGCCTTCGGTCCTTCGATGGAAGGCTGGCTCCGCCTGAGCTGGGTCTCCTCTCCCGGCCAAGTTGCCGCTGGTCTCCGTCGCATCGTCGAATATTGCGAATCCAAGCTCTCGCTGCAGTAAGACGCTATTCGTTCATGAGGTGAACGCGATCACTTGGCCTCAGGAGAAACTGCTACGCCGTAGACCGACTTCAACCCGTTGGTAATCGAATTGACGAGTGTCCCCGACGCGTAATCGTAAACAAGCAAAGCGTTGACCTCGGGATCGGCAACGTAGAGGTGCGCAAATCGTTTGTCAAACGCCAGACGGAACGGATCCTCTAGGCCTTGGGTGATGGTCTCCGATGGCGTCGTCGAACCGGGCGGGAAAACATAGACCGCAGCATTGCTGCCGGAGCCCTGGTCCGCCACGACGACGTCGCTATTTCCGTCGATGGCGTCGCCGGCTGACCATACGATCGGAAGGTCGAGACTCTGGCCGTTGGTCGATCCGGGCGCATACTCGTTGACGTCGCCCGGTCCCCCGCCGTGCGCGCCGGTATTATAGGAGACGAACAAATTGTTCTTCGAATCCACTGCGACGCCTTGGGGATACGTGACGTCGATGGTGAGCTTCGACCGCGTCGATCCTTTCGGGAACTCTACGACCTTTTCGCCGACCAGGTCGGCAACGTAAACCATTCCGTTCTTTCCGACCGTGACGTCTGTTGGGTATGCGAACCCGGTGTACTGGAGCTTCCACGTCGTGCTGCCGTGCGGATACATCGTTACCGTTGCGTTCGATGCGTTCGATACGAACAGATTGCCATGCTTGTCGACGAAGCTTCCTTCGGGACCGCTGATTCCGTCGGTGATTGCTCCGATGGGACTCTGGTTCGAGCCGAAGGCGGAATAGATTTCAACGGAGTCGTTAATAAAATCCGATACGTAGATGAGATGCTTCGCCTTCTTCGCCGCAAGCGTCAGCCATCCGCCGGCTCGATGGGCCGGCTGTGGCGCGCCGAGCGGCGCCTGCACTCGGGCAGCTCGCTCGGATGCGCCCGCCAAACTCGGCTCGACCGATCCACTTGTCGCCGGTTGCTGGCCGGTGCAGCCGGCACACAGGACAAGCGATGCAATCCACAGGCTCTTTTGCATAACCATCTCTCCTTTCGGCACGCTAGAGTGGCGCAGCCGGATCGAGTGCCAGGCCATTGGGACCGTCCACGCCGTCAGTAATCGTGTCCACCAATGTTCCTGAAGGGTAATCGTAGACGTAGACCGCGTTTCCGACGGAGTCTCCTACGTACACGCGGCGCTCCGCTTTCGCAAAGCGCACCGGATCCGGGTCGAGCGTATTGCGAGCGAAAACTTCCGATGGTGAGGTCTTGCCTGGAGGAAAGACCAAGACACCCGGCAGCGCCTGGTCGGCCGTGACGATGTCACCCGACTTGTCGAGCGCAATGCCGCCGGGCGCTTCGGTGAGGATGCCGAGATTCGTTCCCTCGGTGCTTCCAGCGGAATACTCGAGGATTTCGCCGTTCTTGAAATCCGAAGTGTACGTAGTCACGTACGCGTTTCCGGAAGGGTCGACCGCGACGTCGATGGGATACGTGAGGTCGGTGATTTTTAAATCGGGTGTATTCGACGCCTGGGGAAAAACTTCGACCGATGCGGGACTCAAGTTCGTCACGTAGACATTTTGCTTGGCGTCTATCGCAACCCCGGCGGGATCCCCGAGACCGCGTGAATAGGTGAAGCTCGGTTTTGCGCTCCCCTCGGCATACTCCGTCACCGTGTTTGCGCTCGTATTGCTGACGTAGAGATTTCCCTTGCTATCGACGTTTGCGCCTTCGGGTCCATCGATACCCTGCGTTATTTTCCCGATCGGCGCCTGATTGTGGCCTTTCGTGCAGTAGACCGCGACGTAGTCGAGCTTATAACTGGAAACGAAGAGTTTTTCTTTGCATTTTCTTGCAGCCGGGGAGAGCCAGCCGATCTCCCTGGCGACGTGACGAAAAGCCGGCGCGTTTTCGCCTTTAAGGCCGGCTGGTACGCTTGAATTTACCGAGCAAGCGGTCGCAACGAGCGAAAAAGCGGCCACTGCGGCCACGACGCCTGCGGTTTCCTTGCGCACCACTACGCGATCCACACCGTCTGGATGTTCACGAACTCGTGGATGCCGAACGTCGAGAGCTCGCGCCCGTAGCCGCTCTTCTTGATGCCGCCGAACGGTAAGCGCGGGTCGCTTGCGACGATGCCGTTGATGAAGACGGCGCCGGCCTCCACTCGCCCGGCAAATGCTTCGGCGGCGCCGACGTCGCGCGTCCAAAGACTCGAGCCCAAGCCGAACGACGAGGCGTTTGCAAGCGCGAGAGCGTGGTCGCGATCCTGCGCGCGAACGACGGCTGCGGCCGGTCCGAAAACCTCTTCGTCGAACATCCGCGTACCGGGAACCACGTCGGCGACGATCGTCGGCTCGTAGAAGAATCCCGGGCGCTCGAGCGGCTTGCCGCCCAACGCGAGCCGCGCGCCGCGCGAAAGCGTTGTGCAAACCTGCTCGTGGACCGTCTGGCGCAGATCCTTGCGCGCGCACGGCCCGAGCTGAACCCGCTCTTCCATCGGATTGCCGACGATTTGCGCGCCTGCCAACTCGACAAAGCGTCGCAAGAAATCGTCGTAGAGGGCGTCTTCCACAATAAAGCGTTTCGCCGCGATGCAGCTCTCGCCGTTGTTCTGAAAACGCGCCGTGACAGCCGCTTCCGCGGTTGCTTCGAGGTCGGCGTCGGCCAGAACGACGAAGGCATCCGCCCCGCCTAGTTCAAGCACGCATTTCTTCAATGCTTCGCCGGCCGCGCGCGCGACCGCGACGCCGGCACGTTCGCTGCCGGTCAGCGTCACCGCGGCGATTCGCGGATCCCCGACGAGTACGTCGATTGCCTCGCCGCGCGCGAGAAGCGCACCGAAAAGGCCTTCCGGCGCGCCGGCATCGGTAAAGATGCGCTCGAGCTCAAGTGCGCAGCGCGTGGTATTTGCGGCGTGTTTGAGCAGCATCGTGTTGCCGGCCATAAGCGCCGGAGCGGCGGCGCGAACGACCTGCCAATAGGGGAAGTTCCACGGCATGATCGCTAGGAGCACCCCGAGCGGCCGAAACGCAACGTAGCTGCGCGCGGCCGAAGAGGGCGCCGGTTGCGGTGCAAGCATCGCGGCCCCTTGTTCTGCAAAATAGTCGAGCGCCCACGCACACTTCTCGACTTCGGCTCGCGCCTGAACGATTGGTTTTCCCATCTCACGCACCGCAGTAGCCGCGAGCGAATCGCGCTCCGCGCGCAGCCTCGACGCGATTTCTCGCAGAACGCGCGCGCGATCGTCGAACGACGCGCGACTCCAGAGCGGTGCGCAGCGTGCCGCCGCATCGAGCTTTGCGTCGATCTGCCGCGCGTCCATCAAGGGAATGCGCTCGAGCATGCTTCCGGTCGTAGGGTCGATCGTTTCGATCATATCGCGTGGAACGACCACGGGCCCGATGGTCCGGCGTAGACTTCGACGAGGTTGCCCGGATGAAGGTATTCGCGCGCGACCCGCTGCACGTCGGCGGGCGTTATCCGCGCGAAGCGCTCGTTGAGGGTTGCGTAATAATCGAGCGGGAGATCGTTAGCGGCGATGTCCATGAGCTGATTCACTTGCCCCTCAGACGATGCTTCTTCGAGCAGTGCATTGCTGACGAGCCGGACCTTCGCTTCTTGCAGCTCGGTCTCCGAAACCGGTTCGTCTCGTAGGAGCTGGAGCTCTTGCCGAACGAACTGAACCGCTTCGACGACGCGCTGAGGCGATGCGTTAAGCTCGATGCGGAAATCTCCGCGGTCGGCGTTGGCGTCGAGCGAGCTGGTCACGCTGTAGACGAGGCCGCGCTTCTGACGCAGCTCTTGCCAGAGCCGTGACTCGAAGGCGCCGCTGCCGCCCAGGATTTGATTGAGAACCAAAAACGTTGCGTAATCGGGGCTCGAGCGCGAGAGCGCGGGCTGCCCGAGACGGATGAATACTTGATTGGCGGACGTGCCGATAAAATCGTGGCCGCTCGTTGCGGGCGGCATCGGCATCAAGTGCGCATCGGGTTTTGGCCCGCTTACCTGCCATGCACCGAACGAGGATTCGAGCGCGCTACGAACGCGTTGCGGCGAAAGATCGCCGACGACGGCAATGGTGGTGAGATCCGGACGCCAGTAGCGCGCAGTATAGGAAAAGAGGTCCTCGTGCGTAAGATCGGCCACGCTCTCAGCTGTCGGCTGGCGGAGCGTCGGATCGCCCAGGGCGAGCAAGAGACGATCGTATGCACGATCGATCATGACGCCCGAAATCGTCGATTCGGACTGCAGGCTGTTGGCGAGCTGCGATCGCTCGATGGCGAACCACGGATCGGCAAAGGTCGGATGTTCTTCGCCGTCGGCGATAATCGGCACGATTCGCTCGAAATCGCGTGCGATGCCCTGCGCGGAAAAGCTTTGACCGGTTGACACGAACGCGCCCATCTCGTCCGTTTCCTTCCGGCGTTGCGCGAACGAATATTGCGAGCTTCCGTAATCGGCGACCGCTGATGCCAGGCGGCTAATGCCCTCTTTCTCAGGCGTCTCGAACGCCGGCGACGAAGCAATCCTTCCGCGCAAGACGAACGTCGGTCGATCGCTCTTCGTTTGAACGATGACGCGTACGCCGTTGGACAGTGTGAACTCGACGGGCGCAAGCGTGCTACGCGCAGTGGTAGGCGTCCGCACGGCCTTTGCAATCCATTGCGGCTCGACGATCGGTCCGTTCGGGACGCGTTTGGAGAAATCGTCGCTCGCCTCGGTGCTGCTCTTCTGCGAGTTGCCGCGCGGCGGGCTCTCGTTGGGCGTGAGATGCCCGACGACGGTCGGCCGGCTGAGATACTTGCGGGCCGCGGCGAGCAGATCGTCGCCGGTCAGTGCGGCGAGCCGTGAATCCTCGTTAGAGATCTTCTCGCCGACGATTCCGTAAGTATATCCAGCCAGACTCCCAATGCCGTCGATCGAGTCGGCCGAGTAGAGTCGCTCCGCCATCGTCAAGCGCTTCGCTGCGACGACGAGATCCGGATCGAAACCGTTTTGGAGCGCCGAGTCGAGCGTGGATTGAAAAACCGCCTGGGCCTGGCTGCTGCTTTTGCCGGGATTGAGGACGATGAAAACGTCGAGCAGTCCTCCTCGCAGCTGCGTGTCGGCGTTAGCCTCGATGCCGAGCGCAATATTGCTTTGCACCAGCGCACGGTAGAAGGGCGAGCGCTGATTCTCGAGCAGGGTCGCGAGCGTGCTGATCGCCGGCTCGCCTCGCTGCGTATCGCCGGGAACGGCATAGGCGAGGTCGAGGATTTCAAAGGGGAACGGAAACTCCGCCTCGACCGTTCGGCCTGAGGCCGGAATGGGGTTCGCGTTCTGTTTGGCGGGCAAATTCTTGGAGGGTATTGCACCGAAATAGCGCGCGGCTTTTGCGAAAACTGCGCTATGGTTGACGTCGCCCGCAACGACGAGCGTCGCGTTGTTCGGGGCGTACCACTCACGATAGTAGCGTGCGATATCGGCGACCGTCGCGCGGGCAACGTCGTCGCGGTTCCCCAGCGGCGTTCGTCCGGCAGGCTGACCCGGGAACGCGGCGGCTCGCACGCGTGCGAGCAAATTGAAGAATGGAGAGCTGGCGTCGCCGTCGAGTTCGTTGAGCACCGCGTTGCGCTCGATCGCCCAGTCCGCCGCCCGGAGCGCCGCGTGCTGCATCCGATCGGCATCAATATAGAGCGCCACGTCGAGCTTGTCGGCAGGCATTTCGAAGTAAAACTGAGTGTAGTCGTAACTCGTCTCGCCGTTCATTTGGGCGCCAAGGCGCGCGGTGATGTCGTCAAGGCCGCCCGACGAGATCTCCGGCGTTCCGCGAAAGAGCATGTGTTCGAGAGCGTGCGCGAGGCCGGTCTTGCCCGGGGTCTCCTGCAACGATCCGAAACCGTACCAGACCGACGTCTGAACGACGGGCGCGGCGCGATCCTCGACGACGACGACGCGCAGCCCGTTGTGCAGCGTTGTCGGTAAAGATGCCGGCGTCGCCCGGTCCGCTCTGCGCGCAGTGCCGCCTGCGGAACGCAAACGAGCAGCGCTCCTGCAACAAACGCTGTCATCCTGAGCTTCACAGTTTGGTAACTCCTAAGTAATATGCGGCGGCCGATTCGACCGCTGCCCAAGGCAGGCAGCCGACGAGCTCGCAGCCGAGAATTTCGATGCCGCGTTCCGCCGCAAGCCGTCGGATGAGTTCGACGACGCGATAGAGCGGCGTTGCAACATAATCCGTTACGTTGAGCGAGACCTGCACGCGATCGTTTCCGCGCGGAAGAGCGAGCGCGCGAAGCGAGCGCAAACCGCCATTACGCTCCCGAATTGCGAGGGCGATCGCTCTTGCCGCGGCAAGCTCGGCGCCTGCTAGTTCAACGTTGAATGCGATTAAGATGTCGCGAGCGCCTATGGCAATCGCTCCGGCGCTCGACATGGCGCGCAACGTCGCCTTCGTCGGGCAGCCAATCGGCGTTCCGCCGAATTTCCGGAAGGAGCCGGCGCTCCGTCTGACGAGCGGCGGCGCCATAGTAAAAGGAGGGAACGCCGTAGCGCTTCCATATCTCGGCGCCGGCCCGATGCGCGAGCGCGGCCGCATCTTCGAGCGTCGCTCCTTCGAGCGGAACGAACGGCAACACGTCGAGCGCGCCGATGCGCGGATGGACCCCGCGATGGGTCACGCAGGTCGATGCGCTCGAGCGCGACGCCGGCCAGCGCGATCGCGGCCTCGAGCACCTGCGTCGCGTCGCCGACGATCGTCAAAACGCTGCGGTGATGGACCACGTCGCTGCTCCAATCGAGCAGCCGCGCGCCGGTACTCTGCAACTGCCGCACGCGCCGCCTCGATCGTCGCCGCATCGCGTCCCTCGGAAAGATTGGGAACGATCTCAAAGAGCACGGGCACCTAGCCGAGCGCCGCCGCAATGGCCGAGGCGACGTCGCCCGTGTTGGCGGGCGAAATCACCTGAGTGTAGCCGAGCTTACGTGCTTCGGTCTCGCGCCGGTCGGCCGAGGCCGACGGCGCGCACTTCGCCGGATAATCCAAGCTCGCCGAAGACGGCGACCGATGCCGGAATCGCAACGTTGCGAAACGACGACGCGATAGCCAACGCAATTCCGAGATCGGCGGCTGGCTCGACGATCCGCAATCCCCCCGCAACCGATGCGTACACGTCGTGCGTGCCGAGCGAGAAGCCCGCGCGCCGCTCCAACACGGCGATGATCATCGCCAGGCGCTGCTGATCGAGATTGTTGGCGAGCCGGCGCGGCGTGCCGTACGTCGCCTCGCCGACGAGCGCCTGCACTTCGATCAAGACCGGCCGTGAGCCGACGATCGAGGCGACCACGCACGAACCGCTGGGGCGCTGCGTGCGCGCGCCGAGAAAAAGTTCGGAAGGGTTGGCGACTTCGCGCAGACCGCCATCGTGCATCGTAAAGACGCAGATCTCGTCGATCGAACCGAAGCGATTCTTATAGGCTCGCAGGATGCGGTGCTCGCCGCTCGCCTCGCCCTCGAAGTAGAGGACCGTGTCGACGAGATGCTCGAGCAGCCGCGGCCCCGCGATCGCGCCGTCTTTGGTGACGTGGCCGACGATAAAACTCCGCGCAGCCCGTTCGCTTGGCGTACTCCATCAGCGCTTGCGTGCAGTCTCGTATTTGCGTGACGCTGCCGGCATAGGCTTCCGATTCGGGAAGCCAGACCGTTTGAATTGAGTCCACGACCATAGCCAGCGGCGGGCGCCGCTCGAGCCGATCGAGGACCGCCCGCAGATTCGTCTCGGGAAAAATCGTCATCCTGAGCTGATCGAAGGCCAACCCGCCTAAAATCCGCTCCGCGCGCAGCTTCACTTGCGCGGCGGACTCCTCACCGCAAACGTAGACGACTTCGCCCTGCTGCGCTAACCGCGCGGCAATCTGCAGCAACAGCGTCGATTTGCCCGCGCCTGGCGGGCCGCCGACGAGCGTTAGACTTCCCGGAACGATGCCGCCGCCGAGCACGGCGTCGAACTCCGGCATGCCGATGCGTACGCGCGCGACGCCGGCCGAGCCGATCTCGTGCAACGCTATCGGTCCGGCGTCCGTCGCCGCGCTCTGCCGCGCGCTGCGCGCTCTGGTCGCAACGGTGAACGGCCGCTCGTCGAACGAGTTCCACGCCTCGCATTGCGGACAACGCCCGAGCCATCGCGGCGATTCGAAACCGCAAGCCGAGCAAAAATATACCGCGCGTGTTTTAGCCACTAGCCTGCATAACCCGCCAGGCGTCGCAAAGTTCTGCGGGGCCGCTGCTTTGCCTGGGCGAACCCGGCGCGGGTGAGCGCTCCAGCGTATCTGCAGATCGCGATCGACGGACCGGCTGCCGCGGGAAAGACGACCGTTGCGCGAGCGACGGCGCAGCGCCTCGGCATACTCTATCTCGACACCGGTGCGATGTATCGCGCACTTGCCTCGCTTGCGTTGCGAACCGGAACCGATGTCGATAACGGTGCCGCGCTCGCGCGGCTCATGAGCTTCGAGCCGATCGAAGTCGAGCTCGACGAATCGGCGCACGCTTGGCTTTCGCATCATCGCAGGCGGTCGCGAGCTCGACGAGGCGACCCTTTCGAGCAACGAGGTAACGGCGATCGTCTCGGTCGTTGCCGCGCAGCCGGAGGTTCGGGCGGCAATGGTGCGCGCGCAGCGCGGCATCGCCGAGAAGGGTCCGGTCGTGATGGCGGGCCGCGACATCGGCACCGTCGTCTTGCCGAACGCGCCGGTCAAAGATCTACCTCACCGCATCGGTTCCCGCGCGCATCGCGCGGCGGCGCACTGCAGCTCGAACAGGCCGGCGTCGACGTCGACGCGCACCGCTTGGCCGAAGAGATCGAAGAGCGCGACCGGCTCGATCGCACGCGCGCGATTTCGCCGCTCGCGCCGGCTCCCGACGCGCACATCATCGATTCGAGCGACATCGATGCCGACCGCGTCGTCGACGAGATCTGTGCCATCGTTTCTGCGGGCTATCCCGGGGCAGGACCGGGATGACAAGGGACGAGTGAATCCCCAGTTCTACGATCTCTCGAAGGTGATCGTGCGCTCCATGGTGCGAACGGTCTGGCGCGCGCGTGTCTTCGGCACCGAGAACGTTCCGGTCGACGGCCCGCTGATCGTCGCTTGCAATCACGTTTCGTATTTCGATCCCCCCGTACTGGGATGTCTCTGTCCGCGCCGCATCAGCTACATGGCCAAGAAGGAGCTGTTTAGCGTTCCCGTTCTTGGGTAGCGTGATTCGCGCGCTCGGTGCCTACAGCGTCGATCGCCGCGGCAGCGCGACGAGCGCGATTAGGCGCTCGCTTCAGGTCTTGGAATCGGGCGGTGCGATCGGAATCTTCCCCGAGGGAACGCGCAATCGCTAGCGGCACGGTGGCTCCGCAGACCGGCGTCGCCCTTCTGGCGTCGCTAGGCGCAAGTGCCGGTCGTCCCGGCCTGCATTCGGGGCACCGACCGGGCGCTTCGCCTGGCTCGTATCGACGTCGCGTTTGGAGCGCCGCTCCCGCCTCCGGCCGCTCGAAAAGCAACGCGCGATGATTTGGCGAAGTTCACCGCCGAGATCATGAAAACGATCGACGTGCTGGCTGGGAGAATCCGTGGAAATACGTAAGGCGTCCGTCCAAGGCTTTTGCTTCGGGGTAGCGATCACGGTGAAGAAGGCCGAGGAGGCGATCGCTTCGCGCGGCGACGTGACGACGCTTGGCCACGTCGTGCACAATCCGCAGATGGTCGAATCGCTCGCCGCCCGCGGTCTTAAGAACGCGCAGACGCGTCGACGAGGTCGATGCCGGAGCACTCTTCGTTCGCGCTCACGGATTGCCGGTCGACGTCTTCGAAAAGGCCAAGGAGAAGAAGCTCGAAATCATCGACGCCACCTGTCCGATGGTCACGAAGATCCACGTTCAAGCGGAAAAACTCAAAGCCGACGGCTATAAGATCGTCGTGATCGGCGATCCGAACCATCCCGAGGTGAAGGGGACGCTCAGTCACGTGCCTGGAGCGTGGTGCATTCAACGTCCCGAAGACGTCGAAAGCCTCCCGCGCTCGAGCCGCGTCGGAGTCGTCGTCCAGTCGACGTGGTCGGGCGAAGGCTTCACCGAGATCGTCGCGAGCGCTCTCCGCAAAATACTACGAAGTGCGAGCGGTCAACACGATCTGCACCGATACGCACAACCGCCAGAACGAAGCGTTGCGTTTGGCCAAGGACGTCGAAGTGATGGTCGTCGTCGGCGGGAAGACCTCGGCCAACACAAAGCATCTTGCCGATCTCTCCGAATCGCACGGCGCGCGATGCCTACCATATCGAGGGGCCCGACGAGCTCCAGGCGCAGTGGTTTAGAAGACGTCGCAGGTTGCGGGCCTCATGTCGGGTGCGTCGACGCCCGGATGGCTGGTCGATAAGGTCGAGGCACGGATGGAGGAGTTGGCCGCTTCTGCTTAACGTGGCCAGCATCGCCGAGCGTTTCGAGAGCGCCCTCGAAGAACGGATTACCGGATATCGGGGATCGAAAGAGATCTCCGATAGTCTTTTGCGCCACTTCGGTTACGCGCCGTACGGGCCGGCTCGGCGCGGCAAGCGGCTGCGTCCGCAGATGGTGATGCGCGTCGCGACCAGCGAGGGAGCGCCGGTCGAGAACGCGCTCGATGCCGCCGTCGCCGTCGAAATCTTCCACAACTATTCGCTCGTACACGACGACATCGAGGATCGCGACGAGCTCCGCCACGGACGTCCGACGCTGTGGAGCGCGTATGGCGTGGCGCGCGCGATCAATGCCGGCGACGCTATGTGCGCGCTCAGCTTTCTCAGCCTCGAGCACGCCGCCGCGCATCTCGATCCGCGGCGCGTGCTGCAGATGCTCGCGCTCCTGCACGAAGCGCACGCAGTGATGTGCGAGGGCCAGTCGCTCGATCTTTACTTCGAATCGGAGGGCTCCGTCGACTTGTCCGACTACTATCGGATGATCGAGTGTAAGACGGCGCAGCTTTTCGACGCGTCGTGCCGGCTGGGGGCGCACGCCGCGGGCTGCAATGAAACCACGATTGCAGGGTACGGTGCCGTCGGCCGCGCTTACGGTATGGCTTTTCAGATCCGCGACGATGTCGCCGGCATTTGGTCGTCGGTGGACGAAACGGGGAAGACGGTCGCGAGCGATATCGCACGCCGGAAGTGGACCTTTCCGGTCGTCTGGGCGATCGCGCAGCCGTCTTCAGCGTCGCGCGCGGTCGTCGCCGACGCATATGCGCGCGCAGATTCGCTCGACGCTGGTGACCGTCGAACGAATCGTCGAGGCGCTCGATTCACTCGGCGCGCGCCAAGCCGCCGCCGAGGCGGCCGCGGAGCACCTGGCGGTCGTTGAGGGGCACTCAAATCAGGAGCTTCGCGACTATCTCTTGGGCACGCTGGGTCTCGCTGCCGCTCGCTGAAGACAAAGGAAAAAGCGTGAACGTCAACGGTACGGTCCGTGCGCCGGCACGGTACGACTCGCTGGCCTGGGCGCTGCCGGCGCTCTTGGTTGTGGGGCTCGTCGTGCGGTTGTTCTTCATAAACAATGAGGGCTTCAAGACCGACGTAAGCACGTACGCTGCCTGGGCCATCGGGCTGAGCGAACATAGTTTCGCGGCGTTCTACTCCACGATCGGCTTTGCCGATTACCCGCCCGGCTATTTTTACATCCTCGCGGCGGTCGGCCGAATCTGGCATCTTTTCTTTGCCGCGCACGATCGAAGCTTCGCAGTGCTGCGCGACTTCGTCAAGCTTCCGGCAATCCTCGCAGATCTTGGCGTTGGTGTGCTGCTCTACGCAGTCGTCCGGCGCTTTAGCAGCGCCGGCTTCGCGCTCGCCGCCGCGGCGCTCTACCTGCTCAATCCGGCGACGATCTACGTGTCCGCGCTGTGGGGACAGGTCGATTCCATTTCGGGCGGTCTCGCACTGCTCGCGATCTACGCCTTGCTGCGCAGCGAAGACGAGGCTCCGCAAACCCGCGCTCATTTGGGTTGGATCGTGTTTGCGTGGCTCTCGTTTGGGTACTCACTGCTTATCAAACCGCAAGCCGCGGTGCTGCTGCCCTTGCTCGTAGCGTTTGCCTTCGTCGACCCGCAGCGCCGCCGCGCGCGGGTGATCGCGAGCGCGATCGGCGTTGGAGCCGCCATTTTACTCGCACTGCTCCTTACCGAGCCGTTCCACCCGAGTAATCCGGTCGCTGCATTCGGATGGCTCATGGATCGCTACGCGTACGGCGCGAACGTTTATCCTTATAACAGCGTCAACGCTTTTAATCTTTGGGCGATACGCGGTTTGCTCTGGGTTCCCGATACTCAACCCATTTTGGGCCTGCAGCAATACCTTTGGGGCGTCTTGCTGGTAGTGGCTGCGGTCGGCTTGATCGTCTGGCGCTATCTGCAAGATCGCACGTCTCAGGCGTTGCTTGAGGGCTGCGCGATTGCCACACTCGCCTTTTTCGTGCTTGCAACGCGCATGCACGAACGCTATCTCTTTAACGGACTGCTCTTCACCATCGCTTGCCTCCCGTTTGCACGGCGTTATCTTTGGGGCACGATCGCGCTCTCCGTCGTCCTTCTCGCCAATCTGATCTATAGTCTCGAATATTTGCACGTCGTCACCAATAACGTCGCCGGGCTGAACGCGCAGAACCTGTGGGGCCCGTGGACGCCCGCCTTTTCTTTACTCGCGGTCGCCACGTTCTTTGGCCTTGGTTATCAATATTTAGGAGCCGCCGAGACGGCTGCGGTTCCGTCGGTGGGTGCGCCCGAGCGCCGGCCGGCCGCCGTCGCTTCGTCTGCGGTCGAGGGCGGTGCGCGCAACTGGTTCGATCCGCGCGAGGGCTTGGCGACGATGCGCGTTCCGATCGACTATGCGATCGTGGCGGCGCTCGGCGTCGGGAACTTCATCCTCTCATTCATCGGGTACTGGTGGCCGCCCGACAAGGTGTTCGACGAAATCTACTTTGCGCGCGCGGGCGAAGAGTATCTGCAAAACCTGAGAATCTACGAGAACACGCATCCGCCGCTGAGCAAACTCTTGATCACCTTCTCGATGATGCTCTTCGGCGGCATGCCGGCGGGTCACGGGCTCGGCGGGTGGACGGGACTCAACGCCTTCATCGGTCACATGACCAACGGCGACAACTCTTACGGCTGGCGCTTTCTCGACGTGGTCTTTGGCGCGCTCGTGGTAATGCTGCTCTTTGCCTTCGCGAAACGAATCACCGGATCCACGCTCTTTGCCACGATCGCAGCACTGCTGCTGACTTTCGACGGGATGCATTTCGTGCAGTCGCGCATCGCGACTCCGGAAGGCTTCGTCGTATTCTTCGCCACGCTTGCCGTTTACGCGTTCTACCGCTTCTGGATCAGCTCGCAAGTCGGAGAACGTGCCCACGTGGTCGTCCCCAACTGGGCGTTCGCCGCCGGCGTTGCAGTAGCGCTGGCCGCCGGCTGCGCGCTGGGCCAAGCATGTCGAGTTTTTTGGGGATTCGACGCTGCCGCGACGGTCGTCGTGACGCTCTACGTCGCCTGCCTCTGTTATCTGCTCGTACGGTACCGTTGCTTTTCCGCGATTTTCGAAGGACGGCCGGCGTGAGCTGACCTATGCCGAGGGCTCGTACGCGCTGCGCGGTCGCGGAGGGAACTGCCCTGTTCGCCGCCGATGGCGGCACGATCGACCCGCGCGGGCGAATCCAGCGGGGCGCAATCTCGCAGGCCAAGGGCGGCGCGCTCGTCTATGATGACGATCCCTTAACGATCGAGTACCGGCGCGACGCCAGCGTGCACTATGAGACGCCCGCGGGCAGCGCTACCTACGCTGAAGACGAGATTCGCACGGGCGCGGTCGTCGAAAAAGGCCGCTCCTCGAAACTCTGGCTGATCCTCTTCACCGTCGCGCTGGGGCTGCTCGTCAGCACGAAGTGGTACGGCGTCATGGGCTTCGGCGTGAGCTTCATCGTGCTCATCTGGGTCGCTGCCTCAGGACTCTACTTTAAGAACAAGCTGCGCCCGGCGCTCTGGGGGAATCCTGCGGGGCTTCCGTCTCGACGCGGCGCTCGTGACGATCTTGCTGGTGAGCGCGACGGTCTACGCGCTCGTTTGGCTACCCGATCTGGCGCGCCATTCACCCGACCCCGGCGAAATCCATAACGCCAACGATCTCGTCTACCGGCAGTACTCGATGTATGAGTATCATCATAACCTCGTAGCCACTCATCCATACTCTTCAAAGTGGTGGGAATGGCCGATCGACTACGTGCCGATCGCGTACTTCTATCAGGATCACCGCAAGGATCCGACCAATCCCAAGGGATGCTGCGTCTATGAGATTACCTCGCTTCCCAATCCGGTAATCCTCTGGTTCGGGCTGATCTGCGTGCCGTGGGTTGCGGTCTTAGCGTGGCGCGAGCGCAATAAGGCCTACGCGCTCATCGTTATGACGTATCTGCTCCAATGGCTGCCATGGATTGGATCGCCGCGCCTCATCTTTGCCTACCACTTTTACGTCAATATCCCGCTGATTTGCTTGTGCAACGTTATCGTGCTGCAGCGGCTCTGGCAGTGGGCGAGCCGGTGGGAAGGTGCGCGCTGGCTGGGAGGGCTGGGCATCGGCGCGTACGTCGCCGCGGCGGCGGCGAGCTTTGCCTTTTTCTATCCGATCTTGGCGGATAATCCGATTACGTGGAGCGCCTGGCATGCGCGCATGTGGTTCCCGACCTGGATTATCGGGCCCGGCTAGCGAAGAGGTTTGCCCTAATGTCCGGACACTCGAAGTGGCATAACATCAAACTCAAGAAGGGTAAAGTCGACGCCCAGCGGGGCGCCCTCTTTACGAAGCTGAGCAAGGAGATCATCCTCGCGGCCAAAGGTGGCTCGCCCGACCCCGAGGCAAACTATCGCTTGAAAATGGCGGTCGAAAAAGCGCGCGAGTTCAACATGCCGCATGAGAACATCAAACGCGCCATCGCTCGCAGCGCCGGGCAAGGTGGCGAACGAGAAATCGAAGAGATTCGCTACGAAGGTTACGGCCCGCACGGCATGGCGGTGGTCGTCGATGCGGCAACCGATAATCGCAACCGCACCGCGGGCGAGCTGCGCTTTCTCTTTAGCCGGCACGATGGCAGCCTCGGCGAGAGCGGAGGCGTCGCGTGGATGTTCGATCCGGTCGGCATACGTCGAAGTCAACCCGGCCGGAAAATCGGAAGAAGCGCTGATGGAGCAGGCGCTTATCGACGGCGTCGAAGACATCGAATACGACGACGAGCTTGCCGTCATTTACACGCAACCCGCACGTCTGGCCGGCGTGCGCGACGAGCTGCGCGCCCGGGGCGTCAAAATCTCGGACGCCTATCTCGGAATGCGCGCGAAGAATAGGATCGAGCTGCAAGGGCAACGAACTGGCGGCTGCGCTCGCTTTTCTCGAGGCGCTCGAAGAGCACGAAGACGTGCAGCGCGTCTTCAGTAACCTGGATTTTAGCCGGGTGACGGCGGAGGCGCTCGCCTGAGATCGTCGCTCCACGCGTACTTGCCGCGCGATTGGCTCTTCCCGATCGTGCTCGCGATCTTCGTTGCGGTAGTCGTGTGGTTCGGGCGTCAAATCTACGACTTTCTTTTGCCTTCGTCTGCGACGGTCACGGTGCCGTCGTTCGTCGGTCAAACGCTCACCGACGCGAATGCCGAGATCGAGCGATTAAACCTCAGCTCGGCGGTCGTCGACCATACGACGAGCGATCGATATCCCAAAGACGTCGTCATCATGCAACGGCCCGAAGCCGGCCAGCAAGTGCGCCAGGGAAGGCAAATCTCCTTCGTAATTAGCGACGGCATCGTCGCGCGTCTCATGCCCGACTTGCGCTATCAGTCGATGCGCGAAGTGGAGCTCGATCTCTCGCGCGCGCACCTGCAGCTCGGGAGGGTCGCGTACGAACGAAGCGATCTGATTCCTGAAGGGCACGTCGTCTCGCAAAATCCAGCGCCCCTCGTCAGCGTGCACGAAGGTGACGTCGTCACGCTCGTCGTCAGCCGCGGCGGTCGGGCCGACCTGATCGTCCCCGACTTTGTTGGCCTAACGATCGATCAGGCGCGAACGCTCGCGGCAGAGGCGGGCATCAAGCTCGGTCAGATTGTCTGGACGCCTCTCGGCAGCGGCGCCCCGCCGCACGGCATGGTTGCGCGTCAGCTTCCCCCGCCGAAGGCGAAAATCGCTTCGTACGATCCCGTCGCGCTGCAGGTCAGCGCGGGACCGAATGAATCGGGCTACCTCCTTCGCCAGGTCCACGTGCTGGTCTCGGTCCCAGAGCCCGAGAACGTTGCAAACGGCGAGCAGCTCGACGTGCGGCTTTCCCTCACCGATGCAACGGGCCGTTACGATCTCTACCACGCCTTTGCCGAACCCGGACAGAAACTGGATTTCACCGTGACGGGCGTCGGAACGTCGCTGCTCGACATGTACGTGAACAACACGCTTGTCGGTGAAGAGCGCCTCGGAACCGAACCGCCGCGCGTCTACGGGGCAAAGCCGTTGCCATCGCCAACGAGTGAATTCGTCAGGAAGGGCTCCGCAATGGCTATTTTAGCGCCCTCGTTACTCTCCGCCGACTTTGCCCGTATTGCCGAGCAGATCGCGAGCGTGCAAGACGCCGGCGCGGAGTATCTGCACCTCGACGTTATGGATGGACGCTTCGTCCCGAACATCACGTGGGGTCCAAAAATCATTGGCGATTTGCGCAAGCTCTCGCCGCTGGTTTTCGACGCCCACTTGATGATCGTCGAACCCGAGCGGTACGTGGACGAATTCCGCGCGGTGGGGTGCGATCGCATTACCTTTCATTTGGAGGCGACGTCCCACGCGCAGCGGCTGCTCACGCACCTGCGCGACATCGGGGCAAAGGCCGGTTTAGCAATCTGCCCGCAGACGCCGGTCGAAATGCTCCAGGACGTCATCGAGGATTGCGACACGGTGCTGGTCATGAGCGTGAATCCCGGCTTCTCGGGGCAGAAGTTTATCGCGCGTTCGATTGAAAAGGTCCGCGAGGCGCGCTCCCTCATCGATCGGCGCGGTTTGGCGTGCTTGATCGAAGTGGACGGCGGCGTCGGCGCGGAGAATGCGTGCGAGCTGGTCGAAGCTGGAGCCGACGTGCTGGTTATGGGCTCGGCGGTCTTCGGCGCGCGGGATCCCGGAGCGGAGCTGCGCCGCATCCGCGCGCTCCTCGCGTGACCGAAGACGAAATCATTGCAGCGATAGACTCATTGTTGGCGCGTCAGCCTTCTACTTCGCTGCGGGTGACGCGAGGCGATGATGCGGCGCTTTGGCAACCTTCCCGCTCGCACCGCTGCGCGATCTCGACCGACATGCTGGTGGAGGGCATCGATTTTACGCGCGAATCGATGTCGCTCGAAGATGCCGGTTGGCGGGCGATGGCGGCAAACCTCAGCGATCTTGCCGCCATGGGCGCACGCCCCGTGCTTGCGACCGTCGCGCTAGGCTTTTCCGAAACGATGCCTCTCGACGAAATCCTCGAGCTTTATCGCGGCCTTGCCGACTGCGCTACGCGCTTCAAGCTCGCTATTGCCGGCGGCGACCTCTCGCGGGCGGTTGCGCTCACGATTGCGATTACCGTGGTGGGTGAAGTGCGCGCATCGGATGCAAAGACGCGCCAGGGAGGACGGCCCGGCGACGTGCTCGCAGTCACCGGTCCGCTTGGCGCCGCGCGCGCCGGTTTGGAGCTCACGCAAAAGAGCGAACCGATCGCGGTCGAGCTCGCCGAAGAAGCGTTGCGTGCGTTTCGCCGTCCGCAGCCGCGAATCGCAGAAGGGCGCTTTCTCGGGGCTAGCCGCAACGTGCACGCGATGATGGATCTTTCCGACGGTCTCTCGACCGACGTACATCGGCTCGCCGTCGCGAGCGCATGCGGCGCCCGGCTCGACGACATTCCGGTTGCGGAATCGGCGAGCGCGATCGCGCGCGCTCGCGGCGAGGATCCGGAGCGCTTCGCACTCGCCGCCGGCGAGGATTTCGAGCTGCTCGCAGCCATTGCACCGCGGGCATTTCGCCATCTAGCAAAGCGCTTCGCGGCGCGCTTTGGACGCGATCTTTATCGGGTGGGAATCCTGCGTGCGGAACGGGACGTCATTTGGAACGGAGCTCCGGTGGAGCGCTCCGGCTGGGATCACTTCGCGCGCTAGGCGCGGCGAGTAACTCGGTTCGAACGAAGACAGCGCGTGCAGACGCGCGCGGTGCGATGAACGCCCCGGTCGTCGATGCGGACCGACTGCAAATTCGGCAGCCACCGCCGCTTCGTCTTATTCATCGCGTGGCTGACATTGTTGCCGGCCGTCGGACCCTTGCCGCACATTTCGCACCGTTTTGCCATAGCCGGGCGATAGTACCATGGGTTCCGACCGGCGGGCAAGCGGAAAAGTTGACGAGAGGCAAGGATTCCGGGGGTGGCTCCGAAAGACGGGCGGCCATGAGTCGAGCGCGCATCGCGATCGATGCGATGGGAGGCGACCACGCGCCCGAGGAGATCGTCGCGGGGGCGTTGCTTGGCGCGCAAGAGTTCGACGCGGAGATTCTGCTCGTCGGCGACGAGGCGCGCGTTCGCCCGCTTCTGCGCGGCAAAGCGTCCGAGCGAGTTCGCATAATCCACGCCCCCGAATCGGTGGCGATGGACCTCTCGCCGTCCACGGCCGCACGATCCTGCGAGCGCACCTCGCTCGGCATCGCCGTTAGCCTGGTCAAACGCGATGAGGCCGATGCGGTCGTATCGGCCGGTAACAGCGGCGCGTTTCTCGCGATAGCCTTAATTAAACTACGCACGATCGAAGGCATCTCTCGGCCCGCCATTGCGACGGTCTGGCCGGCGCTCAACGGGCCGACGCCTTGGGTCCTACTCGATTCGGGCGCGAACGTCGATTGCAGGCCGGAGTGGCTCGAGCAGTTCGGCATCATGGGGTCGGCCTACGCGAGGGCCGTGCTCAACGTTTCGCACCCAAGAGTCGGCATTCTCTCGGTTGGCGAGGAACGCAGCAAAGGGAATCAACTCGTGCTCGAAGCCGCGCGGCTCTTGGAGTCGGCGCCGGTGCGTTTCATCGGCAACGTCGAGGGAAGCGACCTCTTCCACAACGTCGCCGACGTGATTGTGGCCGACGGTTTCGTGGGCAACGTCGTGCTCAAGACCGGCGAAGGGATGATCGCCGACCTCGCGCACGTGATGCGGGATGCGCTCCTCGGCGGCAATCTCGCGACCAAGCTCGGTACCGCAATGCTCGCTCCAGCGCTGAAGCGGCTGCGTAAACGCTTCGATTACGAAACCTACGGCGGCGCGCCCTTGCTCGGTCTTCGTGGAAACTGCATCGTGACGCACGGGCGCGCGAGTCGCAACGCGATCAAACACGCGATCGGAGCTGCCGTTCAAGAAGTCAACCACGACGTCGTCGGGAAGATCAGCGAGCTCATCGTACCGCACCTCGCGCCGACCTAAAATAAGGCCGCCATGCTTGGCGTCTACGTCCACCTTCCGTTCTGCCCGTATCTTTGCCCGTACTGCGATTTTGCCAAATGGCCATTGCGCGCGGCAAGCGCGCGGCGCTATCTCGACGCGCTCTACGCCGAGCTCGAGCGCGAGGTGGAGGCGCCGGCCGCCACGATCTACCTCGGGGGAGGAACGCCGAACGCCTACGATGCGGATATCCTGGCGGGGATGCTCGCGCGGGTGCGCGAGCGGTTCCGCGGCGCCGGCGAAATTTCGATCGAAATCAATCCGGAGCTCGTCCGCGACGGCGATCTTTCGGCGTATCGCGATGCCGGCATCGGCAGATTGTCGATCGGCGTGCAATCCTTCGAGCCGGGCGAGATTCAAACGTTGGGCCGCAAACACACCGTGGCTCAGATCGAGCGTGTCGTCCGGCAGGCACGTTTCGCGAAGCTGCAATCGGTCTCGCTCGACCTGATGTTTGCCGTGCCCGGACAGACGCCGGCGAGTTGGCGGCGCACCTTGCGCGCGGCAATCGCACTCGAAGTTGATCACATTTCAGCCTATGGCCTGACGGTAGAAGACGGCACTCCCTATGCGTCGTGGTTAGCGCGCGAGCCGGCGGCCTTTTTCGACGACGTACGCGAAGCAGAACTCTACGCGATTGCGATTGACACGCTGGAGGACGCCGGCTACGAGCAGTACGAGATTAGTAATTTCGCGCGGCCCGGGCACCGTTGCGCTCATAACCTCAACTATTGGAGCAAACGGCGAGTACGTCGGCCTTGGCGTTGGTGCCGCTTCGTATCGCGACGGGGTGCGAAGCGTGCACACCCGTTCGCTGGATGAGTACGTCGCGGCGGCGCTCGCTGGGCGGCCGATTCCGTCGGAGGCCGAGCGGCTGGAAGGTCGCAAACGCGCCGGTGAGGCGATGATGCTCGCGCTGCGAACGGCGCAGGGGGTAGGGCTGAGCGAGTTCAAAGAACGTTACGGTATCGACGTGATGGCGGATTACGCTCCCGTCGTAAGTCGATTCGCACAGACCGGATTGCTCGAGCGTGTCGGAGACACGGTGCGGTTGACGCAGCGAGGTCGATTTCTTGCCAACGACGTTTGCGGGGCTTTCGTAACATTCGAGTAACACCAAACGCCCTCTCGGAGACGGTTTTGCGAGCCGCCTTCGTCGTCGTCTTCGGCGTGACGGGCTTTCTTTTGGGACGCGAGGCATACTTTAGCCTTCTGTCGCCGCACTTTGCGAACGAAGCGCTGCAAGTTGCCTTTCTGATCCTCTCTCCGGTCGTCGGCGCGATCGTCGGGGCGCTCCTCGCACCGCTGGCTCAAGCACTCTTCGAAAGCCAGCTCCGTCAAGCCGAAGGAGCGATGGAACGCCTGACGCCGGCCGAGATCGCCGGCGGCGCGGTCGGTTTGATCGTCGGGCTCTTGATCGCCTTTCTCATCAAAGGCATCGTCTTCGAGCTCATCTCCGATTTTGGCCGCGCCGGAACCTACATCGCGATCGTCCTCTATCTGATCCTCGCGATCTTTGCTGCGTATCTGGGTGCCCGCGTCGGCGCGAAGATTCGCATCGTTCCGGTCCCGCGCGGCATGCTGGGGAACGCAGATGGCGCGCAAAAAGTCGTGGATACTTCTACGATCGTGGACGGACGAATCGTCGAGATTGTCGAGAGCGGTTTCCTGGAGGGCGCACTTATCGTTCCGCGGTTCGTCTTGCGAGAGCTTCAGGCTATCTCCGATTCGGTCGACCCCCTCAAACGCACGCGCGGCCGGCGTGGGTTCGACGTGCTGAGCCGGTTGCAGGAGCTTGCGGTCGTCGAGATCAGCGAACGCGATTTTAACGACATGGCGCCCGGGAACGTCGACGCGCGGCTCGTTCGCCTCGCACAAGAGCTCGGCGCCAAGCTCGTGACCAACGATTACAACCTGAATCGAATCGCGCACGTCGAAGGCGTTTCCGTGCTCAACGTCAACGAGCTCGCCAACGCCGTCAAGCCGGTCGTACTTCCCGGCGAGGAGCTGCACGTTGCGGTGATTCGCGAGGGCAAAGAGTTTCATCAAGGCGTTGGGTATCTGGAAGACGGAACGATGATCGTGGTCGAACACGGGCGGCGTTTGATCGGCGAAGAGACCGACGTGATCGTCACCAGCGTGCTACAGACCGTCGCCGGCCGATTGATCTTCGCGCGGCCGAAGCGTGAGGGTGTTGCCTCTTGAAGTGGGCAGCCGTCATCGTCGCCGCAGGCAAGCGGCACGCGTTTGCGCGGTCCCAAACAATTTGTCGAGCTCGCCGGATTGCCGATGGTGGGGTGGTCGATCCAAACTTTTGCGGCAATGCCGGAAATCGACGAAATCGTCGTGGCGACCGAGCCCGAGTCGTTCGAGCCGATGCGCGCGCTTTTCGCGCGGCTCGCGCCGGAGCGCGCGCCGCTCGTCGTCCGCGGCGGGGCGACGCGCCAGCAGAGCGTTTACGCCGGCCTGAAGTCCGTAGCGCAAGCGTATGAAGGCGTCCTCGTGCACGACGGGGCGCGCCCGCTGGTGTCCGTCGACGACGTACGCGCCGGCATGTGCGAGGTCCGTGCGGGGCGTGCCGCGCTGCTCGCGATCCCGGTCGTCGATACGATCAAGACCGTTGACCCCGAATCGGGTCGCGTCGGGGCGACGCTCGATCGCCGCAAGCTCTGGGCTGCGCAGACGCCGCAGTTCGCCCTGACCGCCGATCTTCGCGAGGCGCACGAGCGCGCGCGCCGCGACGGGATGGATGCAACCGATGACGCCGCACTGCTCGAGCGCATCGGCATCGAGGTGATCGTGGTTCCGTCGACGAGCGAGAACTTCAAAGTGACGCTCCCCGCCGACGTCGCACGCGCGCAAGCGATTCTGCAAGATCGAGCGCTCGCATCCGCCCGGCGCCACCCTGAGCTTGTCGAAGGAGAGCTTGTCGAAGGGGAGCTTGTAGAAGGATGACGCGCGTCGGCCATGGTTTCGACGCGCACCGGCTGGTCGAGGGACGCGCGCTGATCCTCGGCGGGGGTACGCGTTCCTTTTGAGCGTGGCGCGCTCGGCCACTCGGACGGCGACGTGCTCGCCCACGCGCTCGCCGACGCGCTGCTCGGCGCGGCGGCGCTTGGCGATCTCGGCGCGCGCTTCCCCGATACCGACGCGCGTTGGAAAGATGCAGATTCCATGGAATTGCTCGCGCAGTGCGCCGCAGCGGTGCGCGAAGCCGGCTTCGCGATCGTCAACGTGGATGCGACGATCGTCGTCGAATGCCCGAAGCTCGCGCCGTTCATCGAGCAAATGCGCGAGAACGTTGCATCGCAGTTGCGGCTCTCGGTTGATGCCGTCAGCGTTAAGGCCAAGACGAGCGAAGGCATGGGCTACACCGGCGACGGCACCGGCCTTGCAGTGCATGCAGTGGCCCTATTGGCCTAATTCCTTGAAGCAATTGTACGATATTTTCGCGGCGACGGACGCGCAACTGCCCGCTTGACCGTCTGGGTTAAACTGTTGCAAATGCCCTTCGATGCCATCCGAGCCGACTTGCGGGCGCCCCTCCAGCGCGATCCGGCCGCGCGCGGCTGGCTGGACGTCGTGCTCTCGTATCCAGGCTTTCACGCGCTGGTCGCGCATCGCCTGATCCATGCCCTCCATCGCGCCGGCATTCCCATTGTGCCGCGCTTCCTTGCCAACCTGTCGCGATTCTTCACCCAGATCGAAATCCACCCGGCGGCAACGATCGGTAAAGGCATCTTCATCGATCATGGCAGTGGCGTGGTTATCGGCGAGACCGCGCAGATCGGCGACGGCTGCACGATCTATCAAGGCGTTACGCTGGGCGGCACGAGCCTCTCGCACGGCAAGCGCCATCCAACGCTCGGCCGAAACGTAACGGTCGGCGTGAACGCCAGCGTGCTCGGCGCAATAACGCTTGGCGATAATGCGAAGGTCGGGGGCGGCTCGGTCGTCGTCAAAGACGTCCCGGCAAATGCAACGGTCGTTGGCGTTCCCGCGCGCGTCGTCATGCAGGACGGCAAACCGATTCGCGTCGTTTCGACACGGCCGCAAGTCGATATGCCGGACCCAACCAGCGATGCGATCGCGCGGCTGCGGACGCAGGCTCGCGGAGCTGGAGAAGCGCTTAGCCGAGCTAGAACAAGGCGAGGCGTCGGAAGCAGAAGCCTGGAGCTGGGTGATCTGACTTCCTCTGGCGTCAAGCGCCGTAGGCGCGCAGCCCTGAGCGGAGTCGACGGGTGAAACTCTACAACACTCGCACGCGCAGCGTCGAGGCGTTCGAGCCTTTGCGCTCGGCGACGTGCGCATCTATGTCTGCGGGCTCACGCCGTCGGCGCAGGCGCATCTTGGTCACGCGCGTTCCTTTCTCTTCTTCGACGTGTTGCGACGCTATCTTGACCCATCGTGGTTACAGCGTCACCTACGTGCAGAACGTCACCGACATCGACGACCGCAGCATCAAGGCCGCACGGGAGACCGGCGAAGACTATCATAGCATCGTCGATCGTAACTACGCCGAGTTCAAAGCGTCGATGCGCAAGCTGGGCGTGCTCGAATACGATTACGAGCCCTACGCGACGCATTACATCGAACCGATTCAGACGATGATACGCGAGCTGATCGCGGGCGGACATGCCTACGTTTCGCAAGACGGCATCTACTATCGCGTGGCGACGTTTGCGAACTATGGACGTCTGGCCAATCGCAACATCGAGGAGCTGGAAGCCGGCGCGCGCATCGAGATCGACGAACATAAAGAAGATCCGCTCGATTTTGCGCTTTGGAAATTCGCAAAACCCGGCGAGCCGCGCTGGGCCTTCGAGCCGTATGGCGATGGGCGCCCCGGCTGGCACATCGAGTGCTCGGCGATGGCGCGCGCGCTGCTCGATCTCGACGGCAGCGGCTTTGACATCCACGGCGGCGGGGCCGATTTGATCTTTCCGCATCACGAGAACGAGATCGCGCAGAGCGAACCGTTAATGTCGCACCCGCCGATGGCAAACTTCTGGGTGCACGGTGGGCTATTGCTCTTCGACAACCGCAAGATGGCCAAGTCGCTCGGCAATTTCGAGCCGCTCTCAGATCTGCTCGAACGCCACGACCCGCAGGCTATTCGCTGGCTCTTTCTGCAAACCGGCTACCGTAAAGTGATGAACTTCACCGAAGAGTCGATCGCGGCCGCCGCGCTCGGTCTCTCGCGCGTGAAGGCTGCGTACCGCACTCTGGCGCCCGCGAGCGACGGGGAGCCCATAAACTCCGCGGAGCTCGACGCGCGCATGGAAGCGGCGCTCGACGACGACATGAACACCGCCGCCGCGCTCGCGGTTCTCTACGATGTCGTTGCACGCTCGACGCCGAGCCGCGAGCGCCTCGGCTACTGGCTCGGCGTACTCGGCGTTGCACCAAACGATTCATGGCTCGAAGAACCGGCCGCGCAGCTGGCGCCCGATTTCACCGAGCAACTGCTGCGTGCACTGAAGGACGCGAGCCTGGACGCGGCGCGAAGCGCGATCGTAGGCGCAACCCCGCAGGAGGCGATCGAGCGAGTCGTCGCTGCTGCGCAACGAGGCGCGCCGCGCCAAGGACTGGTCGGCCTCCGACAAGCTGCGCGACGCGCTGGCGCGCTGTGGCATCGAGGTCAAGGATTCGAAAGAAGGCACGACGTGGAGCGTCGCCGCTTCACCGCTCTAGATTTCGACGACCTCGTCTACGGCATCCATGCGGTCGGCGAGCTCCTCGCTGCGGGCGAACGCTTACGCGCGATCCACGTCGCCGCCGATCGTGCAAAAGACGCCAGCGCTTCGTTCGCTCCTCGCGCAAGCGAAGGAACGCAACGTTCCCGTGCGTTTCGAGCGGCGCGCGTTCTTCGAAAGCGTGCCGTTCAAAGCGCATCAAGGCGTGATCGCGATCGCGCCGCCGTTTGCCTATGCATCGCTGCACGATATCCTCGCGCGGCCTCGCGGTGATGGCGTTGCACGCCTCATCGTGATCCTCGACCATTTGACCGATCCGCACAACGTGGGGGCAATCATTCGAACCGCCGAAGCTGCCGGCGCGGACGGCATCGTCTTGCCGGCCCGGCGCTCCGCCGGCGTCAACGCGACCGTCCGAAAAGCAGCCGCCGGCGCCGCCGATCACCTGCCGATCGCTCGGGTCGCAAATATCGCCGAGGCGATCCGAGCCGCCAAGAAAGCGGGCCTCTGGGTCGCCGGGGCCGATCCGTCGCCTGAGGCCCTCGATCTGCACGGAGCCGACCTCAACCGGGATCTCGGCGCTCGTGATCGGCGCCGAAGGGGCCGGACTCTCGCAGCTGGTCAAGCGGGAATGCGACTACTTGATTAAGCTTCCGATGCGAGGGAAGGTCGCCTCGCTCAACGCCTCGGTGGCCGCCGCCATACTCATTTATGAGGCCTTAAGGCAGCGAGATTGCTCGCTCCGTCCTTGACGAGGGAGGGGGACCCTCCTATATACTAGCCTCGACGTGCCGCGCCGACGGGTCGCGGCCTGCGTATGCGGCTCGTCTTATCCACAAGGCAAACAAAGAATTATGGCAATGACCCATCCAGTCTCGGATGGAGTGGAGTACCAGCAACGGGTCGACGAAGATCTCGTCGCCATCGCGAAGACCGGCGACAACCTCGCGATGGAATATCTCCTCAACAAATATAAAAACTTCGTCCGCATCAAAGCCAAGAGCTACTTCCTTATCGGAGCCGATCGCGAAGACATCATCCAAGAGGGCATGATCGGCCTCTATAAGGCCGTGCGCGATTTTAAGGCCGACAAGCTCTCGAGCTTCCGCGCCTTCGCCGAACTCTGCATCACGCGGCAGATCATCACCGCGATCAAGACGGCGACGCGGCAGAAGCACATTCCGCTTAACCAGTACATCTCGCTCAATAAGCCCATCTATGACGAAGACAGCGAGCGTACACTGCTCGACGTCATGGCATCGCAGAAGACCTCCGATCCCGAAGAGCTGGTCGTGACGCAGGAAGTCTCCGACGACATCCGCCAGCGCATCCGCCAAAATCTTTCGGAGCTCGAGTCGCAAGTGCTGGAATCGTACTTAGAAGGCAAGAGCTACCAAGAGATGGCGCGCGACCTCGGCCGTCACGTGAAGTCTATCGATAACGCGCTTCAGCGCGTGAAGCGGAAGATCGAGAAAAACCTCGCCGAGTTCGAGTTTCAGTAAGACGCGACATGCTGCGCCTGCCCGCCGCACTCGCAATTGTCGCCGCGGCGGCATTTCCGGGAAGTTGGAGTAGCGGGCCGGCGCTGCCGGTCGCGCGCAGCGAAGTCGCCGTTGCAACGCTGCAGAACGACATTTACGTGATCGGCGGCTATGCCAACGGTAACGTCGATCAATACTTGGTCGAAGTCTTCGATACCGCTGCCGAGACGTGGCGAGAGACCGCACCGTTGCCCCGCGGTCTTAATCACATCGCAGCCATCGGCTATGGCGGAAGAATTTATACCTTCGGTGGATTTGCGGCGCAGAATGACGAGGCAGTGAGCGATGCCAACGTCTACGATCCGAAGGCGGATAGGTGGACGCCGATCGCCTCGCTGCCGAACGCGCTTGGCTCGATTGCCGTCGCCGTGTTCGGCGACGAGATCCACCTCGTCGGCGGCCGCGACGCACACAGCGTCCAAACTCACCTGGTCTACGACCCCGCGACGAATCGTTATTCTTCGCGCGCTCCGCTGCCGGTGGGTCGCGATCACCTGGGGCTGGTCGCGTTCAATGGTTTGCTCTATGCAATGGGCGGACGCATCGACACGCCCGCTAACAACACCGCGTACGTCGATATATACGATCCGCACACCGACGCGTGGACGGCCGGCGCGCCGATGCCGACTCCTCGGAGTGGCATGGCCGTCACCGTCTATCAGGGAACGATCTTTGCAATCGGCGGCGAGCAACGCGGCATGGTGCGGGCCTTTCGAACCAACGAAGGCTACGATCCGATAAGGAACCGCTGGTCGAAGTATGCGCCGCTGCCCGAAGGTCGGCACGGCACCGGCGCCGTGGTCGTCGATGGGCGCCTCTACCTTCCGGCCGGCGCTCCGGTGCCAGGCGGGAGCCGCCAAAGCAACACGCTGCTGATCTTCACTTCGCTACAGTAGACCCCAGCCGTTCGATGATCGTGCGATAGAGCGCTTCGCGTTCGGCAATCGGATCGACGACCATCACGGTCGTTTCGCCCGCCTGCGGCTCGATGCAGATCGTCACGCGGCCTCGCGCGCAGACATCCATGCAGCTCGTGCTGATCGCGCGAATCGCGCCCCAATGGCCGTCCTCTTTCAACCGTTCCTTGAGCCAGTTGCGAAGGTGGAAATCGCCGATCTGCGCGGCGATTTCTGGATCTTCATCCGGAATGCGCTCCTTGGAGCATCGTTCGCAGACCAGTACTAGGCCCGACTGCAGCCACGTAGGGTTTACTTTTTGCATTCGTTTCTGTATTTTCGGCGAGAAACTGGAGCCGACGGCCGGATTCGAACCGGCGTGCCCATTTCTGGGGACTGATTACAAATCAGTTGCCTTCAACCGCTTGGCTACGTCGGCGGTAACAACCGCAGTTGCATCAATGACGGCCTAAACACCTCTCGATCGGGCACCGCCTTGTCCGCGGTTACGGTGATCGTTCCCACAAAACGCGCGTATAGAGCGTCTCAAATCCGCAGCGATGGAAGTTTCGTTCCGACTCGCTTGCGGGACGTGCGCTCGCTCGCGCGTTGCGCGCGCCGGCATCGCGGGCGCGCGCAATGCGATCGCGGATCATCCGAACATGCCAGCCGCGGCGCCGAAAATCAAACAGCGTCGCGCCGCCGAAGAGGCCCGCGGATGCGTTACGGATGTCCATTGCCGCCGTAGCCACGATCGCGCCGCCCTCGCGCGCCTCGATCGGCCAAACGCCATCCGACGAGGCCAAGATGAGCGCAATGGTTTCGTCGCCGGGCGCGAGCTCCTGACGATCCCGAAATGCCTGCGCCGAGGCACGCGTCCATGCCTTGAGATCTCCGGCGATGCCGATGCGGTCGTCGCGCAAGGCGTACGCGTCGAGCTTGTCGGAAGCGAGGACGTTGGTGTATTCGCTCGGTGCGTAACCGGCCACGGCCAAAGCGCGGCCCAGCGACGGATGGCTCAACGGTGTGACGAGCACTCGCGGAGTGCTGCCGCGGGATTCGTAAAACGCGGTAACCTCGGCAATCTCGCCGTCCGTCACCGGCGCGAAGGCACCGATACCGATTGCGTGTGAGAGCGGAGATTCGATACCGGTGAAGGCGACGAGTCCGCCGGCTACGTCGATGCTCTCGGGCTGAACCTCAGGCTGAATCCGTCGCGTCGCATCGATTGCGCTGCGAACCCCCGCGATCTCACACTGCCTGATGGTTTCGTTGAGCTCTCTCGTAAGAAGCACTGGCCTAACTTCGAACCCTGCCGAGAGGGCAGAAATAACGTAGCTACGTTCCGACGACGATCCAGTCGGCGATAATATACTGCGCGCCGGTGCTGGTAATCGTCAGCCTACCGTCGCCCAGCGCGTCGGTGCGGAAGGTCGCCAGCTGCGTGCGCCCGTTGGTAATGGCACCGTCGACTTCAAGCGGCTGCCGATTGGCCGTCGTTACCGCGAGGCTGTCGCCGTCCGCAAACGTTCCGTTCGCGACGCGGAGATCGGATAAAACGCCATGCCGGAACGCCATTGCGATTGGAAGCTCGAACGGATTCGCCGATATACCGCCCTTTAATACAAATGCGGGCGCATTCATCGGACACGCCGCGTTCGTTCCGTTGCGTGCGATCGAGAATCCGCCGATTGCGCCTTGCACCACCGCGCCGCTGGCATGCGCCGACCAAATCGCCGATCCGCGCGCGTCGGCCGCTCGAGCGCCGCCGCGCAAGGCGCCGCTCTCCCAGCCGAACGTTTCGTCGAGCGAGGGGATTCCGTTGACGCTGTAGCCCGCCGAGCTTTGGCAGTAATCGGTAACGCCCAAACCCTGGCCCATGATCAGCTCGGAGCCCGAAAGAATTTGCTTGCCGCTTCGTTCGACTGCGTAATGCCGCTCGAAACGTGTGACTGGGCGAACGGATACGTGCTGCTGGCCTGCCAAGGCGCGCTGGTCGGCGCTGATATCGCGAACGAAGGACCCGAGCGCGTCAGTGACCGAGATCGCGGCTTTCGCGTTCTCCGAGGCCAAGGTCCGGTGCGCGTCGAGCGCATCGGCCGCGTCGCTTACCGTCTGTACGCCATCGCCCGCGGTCGGCAGCGAGAGTCCGGCTTGGCCGAAACTTCCGCCGCTGCAACCGGCGAGGAGAAGACCTGCGAGGGCGGCGACCACGAGGGTCGTAAGGCGAGCCATCCTGGCGTACTCCAAGCGTCGTAGGCGAGTTTGCTATGGCTCCCATGGTAAGGTACCCGCTTGGGGGGCACATGAGAACCCCGTGAGGAGCGGTTTGCGGGGTAACCGGCGTCACCAACCCGAGGAGCCTGTAGCCCCCCTATCGTACCCTGCTCAGCCCGTCAAAACAATGGGGCCGGACGTGGGTAGGTGGCCGAGTGGTTAATGGCACCAGACTGTAAATCTGGCGCGCGAAAGCGCTACGCTGGTTCAAATCCAGCCCTGCCCAAGTCGTTCGCTCCGATTGGTCTGCGCACGCTATCGCAACAAGCGCTCCATAGCGATAACGTCGACGTATTGGCCGCCCACCACCCCGTGCTCTTTGAAGACGCCGACCTCGACGAAACCGGATTTGCGATAGAGACGCTTTCCGCTCTCGTTGGTGTTGAGTGCGTGAAGCACAATCTTGTGAAACCCGCCCTGGATGGCTTCGCCGGCCAAGCGTGCCAATAATGCATATCCGACGCCTCTGCCGCGGTGACGACGCGCGACGTAGACCGACAGATCGGCTATATCGGCGTGAGCGCAACGCTGCGAAAATCGGTTGAGCGAAGCCCAGCCGACGATCCCGTCCGATTCGGTCGCAACCAGGACGACGTAACGCTCGTCGTGCTCTATCCACCATCGCGTCATCTCTTCGCGGGACTTCGGATCGCTCTCCAACGTAGCCACCCGATCTTCGACGCCCTCGTTGTAGATGCGACGAATCGCTTCTACGTCGTCACCCGCAGCTCGTCTGACGCGAAATGACTCACTCACCGCAGCATAAGCTCGTAGGTGTTCCCGGCCCGATCGCGTAGAGGGACCGCAGCGTCGCGGGCGTTGCATAGTGGTAATGCCCTTGCCTTCCAAGCAAGAGTCGCGGGTTCGATTCCCGCCGCCCGCTCCATCGATCCGGTTAAAGAACGAGCGCGCGGTTTGCACCACGCGCTCGCATCACGCAAGTAAATCGCTTACCGGCCGACCACGATTGCGTTATTGAACGTCTTGCGCGGGCCCTTGAAGGTTACGTGAAACGTGCCGGTGACCGTCGCGGTCGTGCCATTGCCGTGCGACTGATTCGTCTTGTCGATGACTACGACGCACTTTGAATCGCAAAGCTGAAAGCCGGCAACCTGACCCATGGGCGTGCTTGACGTTTGGAAGTTTGAGACCTTGCCGGTGACGGTGACGCTCTTGCCGTCGTACGTCGACGAGTCGGCAACGATTGCCGACGGGGCGAGCGCTCCAGCGGCAGCCGCGAGTGCCGGCGCCGCGCTCAGAAACGCGGCCAAGATGATACGGCGCATCACATTCCTCCCGGCATCATGTCGCAATCGATCATCTTATTGAGCAACGGGCCGCCGACGATATTAACGAAATCGGAGCGCGCTTGCGGATTGGCCTTGAGCTTCGATGCCATACCGCTCGAGCTGGATCCCGATTTGCCTTTCATTTGACCCATCGTCGCGGCAAACTGCGTGCAGGTCTCACCATTGATCTTGCTCACAAAAGAGTTTGCCGCATTGGTCGCAATCTTGTCGGCCATTTGCTGACGCATCTGTGCTTGGCTCGGAACCGCGATCGCACTTAGCGCGATGCTTGCGGCTGCGACGATGCCGATCCGGCGTAACGCGATCGAAAAAAGAAACATCAAAACGGTCCTCCTGTACGGTCGCGGTTCGCGTTAATACAAGGGAAGCCCTCGGCGCGGCTTTCCGGTTTCGGCTGCCTTCCACAAGGTCTGTCGCAGTAGGGGCCGAGACCCTTAACGGAGTAACGCCGTCAAGTTCGCGGCCGCCGTCGTAGCTCAGTGGTAGAGCACTTCCTTGGTAAGGAAAAGGTCCCGAGTTCAATCCTCGGCGACGGCTCCATTCCCTCTGCAGTTCATCGCTGCTTTGATAAATTCGTCGGCGGCGTCGCTCCAGGGACGTTTGAAATCGTTCGGCCAATGCGTTGAATCCGACCACAAGCGATTCAGCCCGCGCGCAACGGCGGCATCGCCTTGCGTGAACTGCGTAAGTAGGGCGCGCCAGCGGTCGGCGAGCGCACGAGCCTCTCCACTCGATGGAGGGATGGCGCGCGCTGCCGCTTCCTCGACCTCGGCAATCAAAGCGCTCCAATCGCGTTGTCCCTGCTCGACGATGTCCTGCGGCGCGTGCTGCCGGTGCTCTTCGATCTTGTCGCGTGCCTCTTGCGAGTAATACTTCTTCGTCCACTCCCAATCGTTTTGCATTCTGAATACCTCGATGACGCTGCGGAGGATTTCCAAACGATCGGCCGGCTCGTCGCGTGAAAGTACTCGATCGGCCTCGTCGATCGCGGCGAGTGCCGAGGTGAGCCGCCGCTTCTGCCGAGCGATGACCTCGCGCTGCATACGCAACGCGACGACGAGCGGAAGAGTCGATCCGCAGAGTAGTTCCTTGATTTGGTCGAGATTGAAGCCGACGAACCGCAGCGCCAAGATGTGCTCGAGTCGCTCTAACTCAGCCTCGCCGTAGAGACGGTATCCCGACTCGCTGAGCGCGGCCGGCTTGAGTAAGCCGAGCCGGTCGTAAAGGTGCAACGTGCGAACGGTGACGCCCGCGTCGCGTGCGAACTCCTTGGTCTGGCGCAGCTTGGCTACTGTGGTTTGCATCGTTCCTCTCCCCGGCCAGCCTAGGCCCTGACGTAAGGTCGGAGTCAAGAGCCGGCGTCGTTATCGGCTGCTTGGTCAAGCCGGCGAGGGAGCCCGTTTTTGCGCGGATTCTAACCACGCCCCTATGAGCGCGGCGTTATAATACTCCTTGATATGCGTCTGCGAAACTTCTGGACCTCCTCGATCATGGCCGCGCTGAGCGCGGTGCTCTGCCTGGCGTTCCCGGCACTGGCCTCTGCGCAGCAGTCGCCTTACGACCAGCAGCAACCTTATCCGCAGCAGCAACCTTACCCGCAGCAGCAGCCCTCATACGCGCGGCCCGCCCCCACCTATGCACGTCAGAACGGCATTAAGGGCACGATCACCGCTTTTGACGGGCAGTGGATCGTCTACATGCACGACGATAAGGGCTACACCGATCACGTCACGCTGCACCAGGGCACGATCATCAATCCGACGGGCATCAAGCTGCTCGAAGGTATGAGCGTCACGGTGTACGGGTACGCCGACGGCCCGACGTATCAAGCCAATCAGGTCGACGTCGCTTACTCGCCCTACTCGCCCTACTACGCCGGCAACGGCAACCCGTACCCGGATTATGGTGTCCGCCTACGGCTACGGCTACGGCTCTGGCTACGGCTCTGGCTACGGCGGTTATCCCTACTATGGCGGCGGGTCGTACTTCGGACTCGGTATCAACTGGGGCTGGGGTTGGGGCTGGGGTTGGCCCGGCTACTGGGGATCGCCAGGTTACTGGGGCTGGGGCGGTTACTGTTGTGGGTACTACGGCGGCTATCGCGGCTACTACCCAGGACGCGGCTACTATTATCCCGTATCGCGGCTACTACCCGCGGGGCTACTACCCCGGACGCGGCGGTACGATCAGCGCGCCCCCGCGAGGCGGAGCTGTCAATGGCGGCGGCCACGCCCCGGTGAGCGGCGGCTTCCACGGCGGCGGAGGGCGGCCACCCCACCGCTGACGGGTCTCGCCAGACTCGAGATTGGGAAGGCGCGCTACCACAGCGAGCCTTCTGCTACCAGAATGTAGAGAATCGGCCCGAGCCCCCAGATGATACTAACGACGAACCAGATCGACCTTTTTGAACGTCGTCATATCGCCGCGCGCAATGAGATTGATCCACATCAGGATCATCGCGATCGGGTGTAAGATAATCGAAAGCACGATTTCGAGGAAGAGCTTCATACCGGGCTATTCTTCCCCGCATCGCTTTGGCGCCTTCGCTCGTTATGAGACGCGAGGAGTTTAAGATGAAACACGACGTCACCCCGGAAGTCCAGAAGAGCGAGGAAGAGTGGAAAGCTCAGCTCGGCCCGCAGCGTTATCACGTTCTGCGCGAGGCCGGCACCGAAGCACCCTTCTCAGGCGCGCTTCTTCAGATCAAAGACGACGGCACCTACGTCTGCGGAGCGTGCGGCCAGCCGCTCTTTACTGCCGACGCCAAGTTTGACTCGCACTGCGGCTGGCCGAGCTTCACGCACCCCGAGCAACAGGAAAACGTTCGGCTCCTCGACGACTACAGCCACGGTATGCAGCGCATCGAAGTGCGGTGTAAGCGCTGCGATTCGCACCTCGGCCACGTTTTCGACGACGGTCCGGGCCCAGAAGGAACACGATATTGCATCAACTCGGCTTCGCTCGACTTTCAACCGTCGCGGCCGGCCTAGGCCTTGCGGCCGCGCTGACCGTCATAGATGCGCGAGCGGCGTCAGACGTCGTAACGGTTCTCTACGCGGGATCGCTGGTGACGCCGATGGAGGGACCGGTCAAGGCGGCCTTGCACGAGCGCGGCATCGATTTCCAAGGCGAGCCCGGCGGCAGCAAGGAACTGGCCAACCTCATCCTCGCCGGCGTGCGTTCGCCCGACGTCTTCATAAGCGTCAATCCGAAACTCGTGACCGGGCTTGGCGATCGCGTCGCGTCCGCGACGACCTTTGCCGGAACGAGTCTTGGCATCGCGTGGGCGCCGAACTCGAAGTACGCCGCGCTCTTCGAAAGCGTCGCCGCCGCGACGACGCCGTTGCAACGCGCCCTCGAAACGCCGGGGCTGCGAATCGGTCGCACCGATCCGCAGCTCGATCCCAAGGGCGTCTATACGATTGAAGGCATGACGATATGGCTTGGGCGCGACGGCGAACGGCGCATCCTCGGCGAGGACGAAAACCCCTCGCAGATCTTTCCCGAAGAAGATCTTCTGGCGCGCATCGATACGGGGCAAGCGGACGTCGGATTCTTCTATCGCACCGAGGCGATTGCGCGTAGCTATCGCTTCGTCCAGCTTCCGGGCGCCGGGGCGCTGACCGATCGCATCACCTATACGCTCGCGGTAATGAAGCACGCCAGTCATCCCGCCGCCGCTGCAACGTTCGCGGCCATTATACTCACCGGTCAGGGGCGAACGATCCTCGAACACGCCGGCCTGACGTATCTCACGGGACCGTAGGAATAGCTATGGACATGACAATCAAAGCGCAATTCCCCGAAGAACAAACGGCCGACGGCAATTTCAGACGCCAAGAAGACGCCTTTCACGACTGGGTGCGCGCCGACGGCAGCTCGGAATATCCGGCGCAAGCCGGTCGCTATCATCTCTACGTTTCACTCGCCTGTCCGTGGGCGTCTCGCACCGTCGTCGTTCGCAAGCTCAAAGGCTTGGAAGATGCGATCGGCATGACGGTCGTCGATCCTATCCGCGACGAGCGCGGCTGGCGCTTCACGCCGAGCGAACCCGACTCGCTCAACGGCTGGGCCTTTTTGAGCGAAGCTTACTTTGCCACCGATCCCGGCTATCGCGGCCGCGTCACGGTTCCGGTGCTCTGGGACAAGCAGCGCAAACGCATCGTCAGCAACAACGACGACGACATCATGCGCATGCTCGAAACCGAGTTTGACGCATTTGCAACAAATCCACAACTCGATCTCTATCCGCTCGCGCTACGCGACGAGATCGACGAGCTCAACGATTTTATCTACGAGACCTTCAACAACGGCGTCTATCGCGCCGGCTTTGCGACGTCGCAAAGCGCCTACGAACGGGCCGCCTACGGCGTCTTTACGACGATTGACGCAATGGAGGAGCGCCTGGCATACCGGCGCTATCTCTTCGGAGGGCAGCCGGTCGAAACCGATTGGCGCTTCTTCGTGACGCTCGTGCGTTTCGATCCGGTCTACTACGGCCATTTTAAATGTAATCTTCGCCGGATCGTCGATTATCCGAACCTCTACGGCTATCTACGCGACCTCTATCAAATCGACGGTATCGCCGAAACGGTCGACTTCGAGCAGATCAAACGCCACTATTACATCACCCACGACGATATCAACCCGACTCGAATCGTTCCGATCGGTCCCACTATGGATCTCACCAGTCCGCACGACCGCGCACACCTCGACCCCACGTCGTCTTAAGGCAACGCGAAGGATGACTCGCTACTCGGCGTCAAAATCGCTCGAGCGGAGGTGAGTCATGTTCGACCTCGAGCAATTCGTAGCCGATTGCCGTAGCGCGCTTGCGCAAGACCGATCGTTTGCGGCGGTTCGCGAAGTCGTCGCGCGCGCCGTGAACGAGCCTTCTGCCGTGATCAATTCGCTTGGAGAACCCACGTGGGGGCAGATTCAGCCGATCCATCAATCGCCGGAGCTAACGGTCTTAAACGTGATATGGGCGCCGAAGATGACGATCTTTCCGCACAATCACAACATGGCTGCGGTCATTGGCATCTACTCGGGGCGCGAAGACAACCTCTTTTGGCGTCGGCTGCCGACCGCTTCGCACAAAGTCGAAGCGGCCGGTGCTCGGGCGCTCTCCGATAAAGATGCCGTGCTTCTTGGCCCCGACATCATCCACTCGGTGACCAATCCGATCGATCGGCTAACGGGGGCCATTCACGTCTATCGCGGCGATTTTTTCAACGCAAGCCGTAGCGAGTGGGACCCGGAGTCGCTCTGCGAACGACCCTATGACGCACGGCGAGTTCTTCAAATTTTTGAGGACGAGAACGCCGCCTGGGCGGCTCGCCACGGGCTTGACAATCGAACATATGTTCGATAGCATGGTTCTCCCATGGCAACGCCGGCGGCGGTTCAATCGTGCCATCCTGAGCGAGCGAAGCGAAGCGAAGGGTTCGAGCTTCTCAAAGCGCGCCTGAGCGCGAAGCCTGCGGCGCTCCCGGTCGAGTCACTCCTTCCGACCGCCATTCCCGAGCTCGACCACCTCATCGGCGGTGGTTTTCCCGTCGGCGTCGTCGCGACGCTCGAGGGTGAGACGGGACGTTGGAGTCTTGCGGCCGGCCTCGTAGCCCGCATGACCCGCCGCAGCTTGGTCGCGATCCTCGACGACGGCGGCCTGTATCCGCCGGCGCTCGTCGAAGCGGGAGCCTCCCTCGAACGCGTCTTGGTCGTGCCGGCGCGCAAAGCGCTCGCAATGGCTCGCGCGGTCGACATCCTTCTGCGTTCGCGAATCTGCCGGCTGGTGCTCATGCCGGCCGTCGCCTTGCGCGATGCGGTCTGGGCGCGGCTGGCCACGCTCGCGCACCGCAGCGGCGTGCTCTTGATCGTCGTGGCGGCGCGCGCCGGCGCCGCACTGAGCGCAGTAGCCGGCGTGCGCTTACACTGCACGCTCGAGCGGATTCTTATGAACGGACAGCGCGGACTCTGGGGAACCGTCGCCGGCTTCGAGCTCTGCATCGACGTGCGCAAGCATAAGCACATGGCGGCGGGACGCACTGCACGTGTGAGCGTGAAGCGGGAAGAGATGCGCGATGCTGCTCTGCGTTAGCGTTGCCGGCGATTGGCTCATCGGTGAAACTCACGCGCTCTGGGAGGAGATGCTCGATGCGCTCGACGCCGTTTCGCCGCTCGTCGACGACGTTCGTCCCGGCCTCGCCTTTCTCGACATGCACGGCATTGACGGTGGCGCGCAAGCTCAGATCGTGCGGGTGCGCAACGCGCTGGCACGTTTTGAATGCTCGATGCGAATCGGAGCGGGGACGAATAAGATCGCGGCGCAAGCGGCGGCGTACGTCGCCGACGCAAGCATCTGGGAACCGGGTACGGAACGCGCGCTGTTGTCGCCGCTGCCGTTGACGCTGCTCGAAATCGACCCGGCAATAATCGAGCGACTACGGCTGCTCGGCATCGAGCGGCTCGGCGATCTCGCTCGTTTGCCGCACGGGCCATTCGTGCGTCGTTTCGGTGCGGCGGCGGCGAGCTGGCACGAGCTCGCGCGCGGCGTCGATCGACGTCCCTTCGTGCCGCGCGGCCATGCCGTTGCCATTGAAGCCTCGATTTTCGGAGAAGGTCGCGCCGCCGACGAAGCGCAGGTCTTTTTCGCTCTGCGCATGCTGCTCGCGCGCATCTGCACCGATCTCGAGCGCTGCGGCAAGCGCGCCGGCACGCTCCGTCTGGTGGTCGAGCTGGAAGACGCCGGCACATGCGACTTTCGACGTACCGCTTGCAACGCCGACCGCGCACGATCGCACGATGTTCGAGATGCTGCGCGCCAAACTCGACGGCACGACGTTTACAGCCGCAATTGTCGGGCTTCGTCTCCAAGCGCTGCAACTCGAAGAAGGAGGAGAAGAGCAAGCACTCTTTTGCGCCGACGATCTCGATCCGCAACGCGTCGCGGTAACGATCGCGAGGCTCGAAGCGGCACTGGGGTCGGGCGTCGCTCGCGCTCGTACGCGCGAGGCGCATCTGCTCGAAGAGCGTTTTAGCTACGAACCCTTCAAGCTTCCCGCTCGCGCATTGCTGGAGCGAACGCAACCGCGCAGCGAACTCGTTCCTCAGTTGCGATTGCTCGAAGTGCGTGAGGTTTCAGTCCAGCTGCGCGGCGGCGAACCGGCAATCGTCGACCGGCAAGCGGTGCGGCAATGCACGGGTCCTTGGCGCGATCGCCGAACGCCCTTCCTTTTCCAGGCTTGCCCTGAACGGAGTCGAGGGGGTAACGCGCGACGAGTACGACGTCGTGCTGGAAGATGGAACCTTCGCGCGCATCTACCACCAAGGCTCGCGCTGGTACCTGCGCGGCGTCTACGAATGAGATGTATGCCGAGCTCCACGCATGGTCGAACTTTAGTTTCTTGCAGGGAGGCTCGCATCCCGAAGAACTGATAGAGCGCGCGGCCGAGCTCGGATTAACGGCGATCGCGTTGACCGATCGCGACGGTCTCTACGGAACGGTGCGTTTCTCGACTCATGCGCGTCAACGGGGAGTCGCCGCGATTCTGGGCAGCGAGCTCACCTTCGAAGACGGCTCGCGCATCGTGGTCTTGGTCGAAGACGATAGCGGCTATTCGCATCTCTGCGAGTTGATCTCGCGCGCGCAAATGCGGGGCAGCAAAGGCGACGCGCGTTTACGATTGGAAGATATCGAAGGCCGCAGCGATGGGTTAATCGCGCTCTCCGGCGGTCCGTTTGGTCGCGTCGAGCGCGCGCTCGCAGGAGATGGTGCGCAAGCCGCTGCACGGGAAGTGCGCAACTTGCACGCGCTCTTCCCGGGGCGTTTCTATCTTGAGCTCCAGCAGCATCTCACGTTACAAGAGACGCAGCGCAACGTGCAGCTCGTGCGACTCGCGCGCGAGTGTAGCGTGCCGTACGTCGCGACCAACGCGGTCGTCTACGCGGCAAAAGACGATGCGCTGGTCGCCGACGTGCTCGCCTGCGTGCGTGCCGGCACGACGTTGCAGGCCGCGCGGGCAGCCAATGCGTTGCGTCCCAATGCCGAGTTCCACTTAAAGTCGCCGGCTGCGATGCGGCGGCTCTTCGCGCAGTATCCCGAAGCGATTGCCGCGGGCATCGCAATTGCGCGGCGTTGCCGTTTCCGGCTGGAACGCTTAACCGGACAGTTCCCGCTCTTTCCAGTGCCGGAGGGAAGCTCGCCGCAGCGCTATCTGCGTCTGCTCGTCTACGAAGGTGCCGCGAAACGGTACCCAATGCCTCTGGAGACGAAAGTAGAGCGGCAGCTCGAATACGAGCTCGGGCTTATCGCGAAGATGGATCTGGCGGGATATTTTTTGATCGTCTGGGACATCGTGCGCGAGGCCGGCGTGCTCGGCGTGCTCTGCCAGGGGCGCGGTTCGGCCGCGAACTCGGCCGTCTGCTACGCGCTCGGCATTACCGCGGTCGATCCGATTGCGATGAATTTACTCTTCGAGCGATTCATGTCTGAAGAGCGGCGCGAAATTCCCGATATCGACATCGATTTCGCTCATCAAGACCGCGAGAAAGTCATTCAATACGTCTACGAGCGGTACGGCCGCGCGAACGCGGCGATGGTCGCCGAAGTGATTACCTACCGGACGCGGTCGGCGATCCGCGACGTCGGCAAAGCGCTGGGACTAACGCTCGAAGAAGTGGACGCAATCGCGCGCGAGTTCGACGCGCGTGAGTCGATTCCCGACGACGCCGGCCCGAAGATGCTCTTTGCGCTCTGCCGCCGGATCGCGAGCTTTCCTCGCCATTTAGGAATCCATTCCGGCGGCATGCTGATCACGCGCGATCCGCTGGTGCGCGTCGCGCCGGTCGAATGGGCGACGATGCGCGACCGCACCGTCGTGCAGTGGGATAAGGACGATCTCCAAGATCTTGGTTTGATCAAAATCGATTTGCTCGGCTTAGGCATGCTCTCGCTCTTGCGCGAAGCCTTCACGCTCTACCGGCGCTGCGTCGCGCGCGACGATCCGTGGCTGAAGCCTGCCCTGAGCGGTGTCGAAGGGGCAGCGGTCGCACGCGACCTCGAGCTGCACACGATCCCGGCGGGCGATAAGAAAACGTACGCGATGATGCAGCGCGCCGATACGATCGGCGTCTTTCAGATCGAATCTCGCGCGCAGCAATCGATGCTGCCGCGCCTAAAGCCGGCCTGCTTTTACGACATCGTGATGCAGGTCGCGATCATTCGTCCGGGTCCGATTCAAGGTGAGATGATTCACCCGTTTCTGCGCCGGCGCTCGGGACTCGAACCAGTCACCTATCCGCACCCAAAGCTTAAAGCCGTGCTGGAGCGCACGCTCGGCGTGCCGCTCTTTCAAGAGCAGGGAATGCGATTGGCGATCGAGGCGGCCGGCTTCTCGCCCGGCGAAGCCGATCAGTTGCGCCGCGCGATGGGACATAAGCGCTCGCGCGAACGCATGGAAGCGATCCACGCAAAGCTGGTCGACGGCATGGTCGCCAACGGCATCGACCGCGACGCCGCCGAGCAGCTCTTCCATATGCTCGAGGGTTTCGCCGATTACGGCTTCCCGGAATCGCACGCCGCGAGCTTCGCGCTTTTGGCCTACGCATCGGCCTATCTCAAATGCCACCTTCCGGCGGTTTTTGCCGCGGCGATTCTCAACGTGCAGCCGATGGGCTTTTACTCGACCGAAGTGCTCGTCAACGACGCACGTCGTCACGGCGTGACGATCAAGCCGATCGAAGTCAACGCGAGCGAGTATTGGTCGCACGTCGAATCGCGGCGGCGCGTTGCGCTTGGGATTCCATCTCGTGCGCGGTCTAGGCGAGGCGCAGCAAAAACGCTTGGAAGCGGCGATCGCGCAGGGGCCGTTCGACGGCGTGCTCGCCTTCGCACAGCGTACGCGGCTGGAGCGCGAGACGCTCGAGAATCTCGCAATCGCCGGAGCCTTTGCGCCCTGGTACGCGTCGCGCCGCGAGGCGATGTGGGCGCTGCGCGGCCTCGACGAACGCGAGGCCCGCGGCGAGCTCGGCGCGCTCATGGACGTCGACGAGCCGGCGGTCGAGTTCAAATCGCCGGCGCCGAAAAAACTCGCCGCCTTCGATCTCTGGTCGACCGGCGTCACGCCGTCGGGCCAGGTGATGGAGCATTTTCGCGAGCTGCTCGCCGCGCAGAACGTCGTTCCGGCCGCGCAGCTGCCGAACGTACCGCGCAACGGCGCCTGTCGCGTCGGCGGTCTGGTCGTCACTCGTCAGCGTCCCGGCACCGCGAAGGGCTTCGTCTTTTCTGACGCTCGAAGACGAAACCGGGCTCGTCAACGTCATCGTGCGTCCCGACGTCTACGAAACCTATCGCCGTCCGATTCGCTCCTCCTCGACGCTCATCGTCGAGGGGACGCTGCAAAAAGAGAGCGGCTGCATCGACGTCCTCGCCAAAAAAATCTGGAGCTTCAACGACGAGGGCATCACCCGCACCCTCGCCATCCACAGCTTTCAGTAATACTTACTACCTGCACCGAGAAGGAACTTCATAACGCCTCCCTTATACGAGAGCATAGAAAACCGAATACGAGAGCGTAGAAAACCGATGAAAAAAATCAACACAAATGAACTAAAACCAGTCGCTTGGTCCTCGCCAAAAGGCAAATTTGCGGGAGAGGGTATCCAAGTATCCGAGGCGCTTGGCCGCAAGCCACAGTCGACCGACCTGCGCGAGCGCCATCCTTTTGACGTCGAGATCATGCGCGTCCCGCCCGGTAAGGCGCCTTATCCGTATCATTCGCACAGCGCTCAGTGGGAGTTCTATCACGTCATCTCGGGCAGCGGCACCCTCCGGCACGAGCACGCAACGATACCGGTCGTCGCCGGTGACGCGTGTATCTTCCAGCCCGGCGAGCCGCACCAATTCATCAACGACGGCTCTGAGGATCTCGTCGTCTACGTCATTGCCGATAATCCGATCGGAGAGTCGTGGTACTATCCCGACAGCAATAAATGGGGCGTTCAATTGCCCGAGCGACGACGCATGCGCGCGGAATCGCTCGACTATTATGATGGCGAAGAGTAGCGTTCGAAAATCAGGAGGTCCGCGATCCTGCCGTAAGCGCAACGGCGCGCCGAAGACGGCCTTCGAAACGAAGAAGGCCGCCGAGCGCGCGATACCCGCAACGACGACTCGGTCTGCGACCCTATCGATGCCCGCAGCACGGATGGCACCTTGGCCATTGATGGCGACAGCGCGACGAGCGAGCGGATTCATGCGCCGCTCGTTTTGATCCTTGCGTTTCTGCTGATCGTGGTAGTGCTGCTCGTTGTGGGCGGCCTCTTCGTGCGATCGATCGTCGGCGCTTCTTTTCGCGACGTCGAACGGATCAGAGCCGCCCGCGTGCACGTCGCCGACATGTTGACCGACCAGCTCGACGAGGAGACCGGCGTACGCGGTTACGCTGCGGCTCGCGCCGCCGTCCTGCTCGCGCCGTACTACGACGGGCGCGCGAAGCTGCCGAGCTCGTTTGCGCGCGTTCGCTCGGATCTCTACGCCCTGAACGTGAAGCAAGGCGCTGCCGGCGCTGCGCGACGCCATCAACACGAATCGCCGGTGGCTGCATCAAGTCGCCTTCCCGCTCATCCTCAAAAAAGGCGATGCGGACGCGTCGCTGGAGCTACACGGGAAGAGCTTCGTCGATCGCTTTCGCTTCGACGCGACCGCGATCGACAGCGCGCTCGCTCGGCGAGGAGCGTTCAGTCAACGCGCGCGCGCAGGCCGCGGTGGCTGGGTGGGCGATTTGCGCTGACCGCCATCGTGGCGGTCGTCCTCGCGGCGATGCTCTTTAGCTGTCGCAACAGTATCGGCTCGGGGTGCGGCTCGAGCGGCAGCGCGCCGAATCGGAACACGAGCGCCGGAAAGCCGGAGAAGTTCAAGCGGCATATGAGGCCGAGAAGCGAATCGCGGACATTCTCCAAGAAGCCTTCTCGGAGCGGCTCTTCCCCGTGCTCCCGGCGGCGAGCTTCAGCGCGACGTACGTACCGGCCAGCGAACATGCCAAGATCGGCGGCGATTGGTACGACGCGCTGCAGCTCTCGGAGGATCGCGTGCTGCTTGCGATCGGCGACGTCACGGGACACGGCATCGAGGCGGTCGTCGCAATGAACAAAGCCCGGCAGCTGCTCATCGGTTGCGCCTTGCTCGATGCGACGCCGGCGCGAGTGCTCGCGGGCCTCAACTTCGAGCTTGTGAGCGCGAAGTCGCCGATCATCACGGCGGTTTCCGGAGTCATCGACACGCGTACGCGCGAGTTCGCGTACGCATCCGCCGGGCATCCGCCGCCGGTGCTCTACGAGCCAGGACGGCGAGCCCGGCTTTTGGACTTCGGCTCGCTGCCCTTGGGTGTCGCCTTGAAGACTGAATATCGAACCCACCGGGTGCAGACGGTGCCGGGAGCGATGATCGTGCTCTATACCGATGGGGCCATCGAGCACTCGCGGGACCTTGCGCAAGGCGAAGCGACGTTGCTCGAAGCGGTCGAATCGGCGGCGCAGCGCCCCGCGGCCGACCCCGCGAAGATGATTCTCGACTGCGATCTTCAGCCGCCGCAAAGTCGCCGACGACGTCGCTATCCTCGCCGTTCGTCTTTCGGAGGCGACGTTTATGGCCGATATTAGAACGGGAATGGTCTCAGAAGCGGGTATGTTGCACCGCGCCTCGGAGGATTGCGTGAGCAAAAGCGATCCGATTAAAACTATTTGCTTCAGCGGCGAACTCGACATTGCTCGCAAGGACGAGATTCGCAACGCGTTGGCTGCGCCGGACGATGCGCCGCCGGTGTTGCTCGATCTCGCAGAGGTTACCTATGCCGATTCGATCGCGCTGACGGAGCTGCTCCGCTTTTGTGTCAACGCGGAGCGCGATGGGCGTCCGGTTGCCCTCGTGATTCGGACGCCGCAGTTCGCGCGACTCATTCAATACGCCGGTCTTGCGAGCGCCTTCAAAATCTTCGACGATAACGCGGCGGCGCTGGAATACCTCTCGGAGTGCGCTCGGCGATGATGGCCGGCACCTCGGAACTGCGTCTGCGTTGTCCGGCGCAATCGCGGTACGTCGCGCGGGTGCGCCACGCCTGGCGGCATTCCTGCAAGCGCTTGAATTCGAGGGCCAACTGCTCGAAGACGTCACGACCGCCGCCGGCGAAGCGCTGGCCAATACCGTCGAGCATGCGTACGCGCGCAGCGCGATGGTCGGCCCAGCGATATCTCGAACTGCGCGCAAAACTCGATGCGAAAGGGAGCCTTTCCGTAGATGTGAGCGACGGAGGATCCTTCATCCAGCCGCCGCCCGACGCCCGGGCGAGGCTTCGGTTTGCGAATCATCCGGTCGATCGCGGAGCAGCTCACGATCGACACGTCGGCGGGCACGCGCGTGCATATGACGTTTTATCGGAAAAGATGATGCACGTCATCGCGCGACGATGGGACTTTGCCTCAACGAGTCGTAAATGTAGAGTAGGCCACCCTGCTACAAGGAGACGCGATTGCGTTGTAACCTACTCTTCGAGCCGGCCGCTAACAATCGCGGCTCTTCCGCTCGTCCTTTCGGCTTGCAATGGCAACGACGGGCTCGGGAGTGCGCCCGGGCTGCCGCTTCCCTCTCAACCGCGTGCGGGAGCGCCGCTCGCACCTGCGGGATCGCCACTCGCAAGGGGGTAAGATCCAGCACGTCGTCATCATCGTTCAAGAGAATCGCTCGTTTAACAATCTGTTTTACGGCTTTCCCGGCGCCACGACGGCGACCTATGGCTACAACAGCTCCAACCAAAAGATTACGCTTCAACCGGTCGCGCTCGAGACGACCTGGGATATCGAGCACGATTCGTCACGGCTTCGAAGTGGCGTGCAACGGCACGGGCAGCATTCCCGGCACCGATTGTCAGATGAACGGCTTTGACAAAGAGTCGCTGGGGATGCGGGAGCCGTTGCCCGAACCAGAACCCGCCGTACAGCTACGTGCCGCATGACGAGACCAAGCCGTACTTCGATATGGGCAAGCAGTACGTGCTGGCCGATCAAATGTACGCATCGAACTTCGATGCGAGCAGCTTTATCTCGCATCAATACATCATCGCGGCGCAGGCCGAGGCATCGGTAAACTTCCCGTATGGACGCGTGGGGCTGTCCCGGTGGTTCGGGCGACACGATCGACAAGGTCGGCCCGGACCGCCAAGTTCCCGACGGCTACGAGCGACCGTGTTATACCGACACGTCGCTCGGCCAAGAAGCGGATAATGCGTCGCCGCCCGTCTCCTGGGCCTACTACGCCGCTTCATACTCCGGATATCCGTGGATTTGGAGTGCCTATCAAGCCAACCAGTACGTCTATTACGGTTCCGATTGGGACAAAGACGTCAAGAGCCCGCCGAGCGACTTCCTCAGCGACGTCTCGAAGCGGAAACTTGCGCCAGATAAGCTGGGTCACGCCGACGTGGGGGAACTCCGACCACGCGGGCTCGGGCTCGAATACCGGGCCGGCATGGGTGGCATCGCTCGTCAATGCCATTGGACAATCGCAGTATTGGAATAACACGGCGATCTTCATTTTTTGGGATGACTACGGCGGCTGGTACGATCCCGAGCCGCCGGCATACGTGGATTACGACGGCCTGGGCATGCGCATTCCGATGCTGATCGTATCGGCCTATGCGCAGCAAAGGTCACGTTTCGCACGTTCACTACGAGCACGGCAGCATTCTCAAGTTCGTCGAGGACACGTTCGGCTTAGGGCGGCTTTCGGCCAGCGACGCGCGCGCTACGTCGCCCGAGAAAGATTGCTTCAACTTCAACAAACCGCCGCGTCCGTTCAAAGTGATTCCGACGGTGCTTGGCAAGGATTACTTCTTGCACGAGGCGCCCGACCATCACATTCCCGATGCGGAGTAAGCCACCGCGCTACCTAGAGGAGAACGCGCATGCGTTGTAACCCACCTTCGAGCCGGCCGCTCGTAATCGCGGCTTTCGCGCTCGTCCTCTCAGCTTGCAACGGCAACAGCGGCTCTACCGGCAGCGCTGGGCTGCCGCTTCCTTCCCAATCGCGCGCGGGAGCGCCGGCGCTCGCGCCGCTCGCACCCGCGGGACGCCACTCGCAAGGCGGTAAGATCCAGCACGTCGTCATCATCGTTCAAGAGAATCGCTCGTTTAACAATCTGTTTTACGGCTTTCCCGGCGCCACGACGGCAAAGTACGGCTACAACGCGTCCAACCAAAAGATCGCTCTCGCAGCCAGTCGGCCTCGAGACGACCTGGGACATCGAGCACGATTCGTACGGCTTCGAAGCGGCGTGCAACGGCACGGGCAGCATTCCCGGCACCGATTGTCAGATGAACGGCTTTGACAACGAGTACTGGGGATGCGGCGCGGCCAGCTGTCCGAACCAGAACCCGCCGTATAGTTACGTGCCGCATGACGAGACGAAGCCGTACTTCGATATGGGCAAGCAGTACGTGCTGGCCGATCAGATGTACGCGTCGAACTTCGATGCGAGCAGTTTCATCTCGCATCAATACATCATCGCAGCGCAGGCCGAGGCATCGGTGAACTATCCCGTATGGACCGTGGGGCTGTCCCGGCGGTTCGGGCGAAACTATCGATAAGGTCGGGCCCGACCGCCAAGTTCCTTACGGCCACGAGCAACCGTGTTATACCGACACGTCGCTCGGCCAAGAGGCGGATAATGCGTCGCCGCCCGTCTCGTGGGCCTATTACGCCGTTGGATACGGCACCAGCTATATCGGAATTTGGAGCGCCTATCAGGCGAACCAGTACGTCTATTACGGCTCCGATTGGAACAAAGACGTCATGAGCCCGCCGAGCAGCTTCCTCAGCGACGTCTCGAACGGAAAGCTTGCGCCAGATCAGCTGGGTCACGCCGACCTGCGCGAACTCCGACCACGCGGGCTGCGGCTCGAATACCGGGCCGGCATGGGTCGCATCGCTCGTCAATGCCATCGGACAATCGCAGTACTGGAATAACACCGCGATCTTCATCTTTTGGGATGACTACGGCGGCTGGTACGATCCCGAGCCGCCCGCATACGTGGATTACGACGGCCTGGGCATGCGCATTCCGATGCTGGTCGTTTCGGCCTATGCGAAGCAAAGGTCACGTTTCGCACGTCCACTACGAGCACGGCAGCATCCTCAAGTTCGTCGAGGACACGTTTGGCTTGGGGCGGCTCTCGGCCAGCGACGCGCGCGCCACGTCGCCCGAGAAAGATTGCTTCAACTTCAAGCAAGCCGCCGCGTCCGTTCAAAGTGATTCCGACGGTACTCGGCAAGGATTACTTCCTGCACCAGCCTGCCGATCATCGGGTGCCCGACGCCGAGTAAGTCATCTTTCTTATGACTCAAAGGAGAACGCGCATGCGTTGTAGCCCACTTTCGAGCCGGTCGCTCCTAATCGCGGCTTTCGCGCTCGTCCTTTCCGCGTGCAGCGGCAACAGCGGCTCTACCGGCAGCGCTGGGCTGCCGCTTCCCTCCCAATCGCGCGCGGGGGCGCCGGCGCTAGCGCCGCTCGCGCCCGCGGGACGCCACTCGCAGGGCGGTAAGATCCAGCACGTCGTCATCATCGTTCAAGAGAATCGCTCCTTTAACAATCTGTTTTACGGTTTTCCCGGCGCGAAGACGGCAAAGTACGGCTACGACTCGAACGGGCAACAAGATTCACGCTGAAGCCGGTCGGCCTCGAGACGACGTGGGACATCGCGCACGATTCGTGGGACTTCGAGGCGGCGTGCAACGGTACGGGCAGCATTCCCGGCACCGACTGTCAGATGAACGGTTTCAACAAAGAGTACTGGGGATGCGGCCACGGCGGCAGTCAGCCGCCCTGCCCGAATAATAATCCACCGTATAGTTACGTGCCGCATTACGAGACGAAGCCGTACTTTGACATGGGCAAGCAGTACGTACTGGCCGATCAAATGTACGCATCGAACTTCGATGCGAGCAGTTTTATCTCGCATCAGTACATCATCGCAGCGCAGGCCGAGGCATCCGTGAACTATCCGGATGGCGCATGGGGCTGCGACGGCGGTTCGGGCGAACAAGTCGCCACGGTCGGTCCGGATCGGCAAGTCCCTTATGGCTATCAGCGACCGTGTTATACCGACACGTCACTCGGTCAAGAAGCGGATAATGCGTCGCCGCCGGTTTCGTGGGCCTATTATGCGGTTTCATACGGCACCGACTATCCGGGAATTTGGAGCGCCTACCAGGCGAACCAGTATGTCTACTACGGCTCCGATTGGAACAAAGACGTGATAAGCCCGCCGAGCAACTTTATCACCGACGTTGCAAACGGAAACCTGCGCCAGATAACCTGGATCACGCCGACCTGCGCGAACTCCGACCACGCGGGGTGCGGGTCGAATACGGGCCCGGCATGGGTCGCATCGCTCGTCAATGCCGTTGGGCAATCGAAATTTTGGAATAGCACGGCGATCTTCATCTTTTGGGATGACTATGGCGGCTGGTACGATCCTGACCCGCCGGCATACGTAGACTACGACGGCCTAGGCATGCGCATTCCGATGCTGATCGTGTCGGCCTATGCGCGCAAAGGGCATATCTCGCACGTCCATTACGAGCACGGCAGCATCCTCAAGTTCGTCGAGGACACGTTTGGTTTAGGCAGGCTCTCGGCCAGCGACGCGCGCGCCACGTCGCCGGAGAAAGATTGCTTCAACTTCAACAAACCCCCGCGCCCGTTCCAGGTCATTCCGACCACACTCGGCAAGGATTACTTCCTGCATCAGCCTGCCGATCGTCGGATTCCCGACGCCGAGTAGGTCAGCTTTACGCATGACCGAAGGAGAACGCCACTGTATCGTAACGCACGTTCGAGCCGATTCCTAGCGTTCGCGGCTTTTGCACTCGTCCTTTGCGCTTGCAACGGCAACGGCGGGCTCAACGGGGGTGCTACCGAGCTGCCGCTTCCCTCCCAATCGCGTGCGGGGGCGCCGGCGTTCGCGCCGCTCGGCCTGCGGCGCCACTCGCAAAGCGGCAAAATTCAGCACGTCGTCATCATCGTTCAAGAGAATCGCTCGTTTAACAATCTGTTTTATGGCTTTCCCGGCGCCAAGACGGCGAAGTACGGCTATGACTCGCACGGGAACAAGATTCGCTCAAGCCGATCGGCCTCGAGACGACCTGGGACGTCGAGCACGATTCGTCGGGTTTCGAGGCGGCCTGCAACGGCACGGGCAGCATTCCGGGCACCGATTGTCAGATGAACGGCTTTGACAACGAGACCTGGGCGATGCGGCCACGACTGTCCGAACAACAACCCGCCGTATAGTTACGTGCCGCATCACGAGACCAAGCCGTACTTTGACCTGGGCAAGCAGTACGTGCTGGCCGATCAAATGTACGCGTCGAACTTCGATGCAAGCAGCTTTATTTCGCATCAGTACATCATCGCCGCGCAGGCCGAGGCGTCGGTAAACTTTCCGTATGGAGCGTGGGGCTGCGAGGGCGGTTCCGGCGACAATGTCCCCATCGTCGGTCCGGACCGACAAGTTCCTGACGGCTACCAGCAACCGTGTTATAACGACACGACGCTCGGTCAAGAGGCGGATAATGCGTCGCCGCCGGTCTCGTGGGCCTATTATGCGATTTTATACGGCAGCAGCTTTCCGGGATTTTGGAGCGCCTACCAGGCCAACAGTTATGTCTACTACGGTTCGGATTGGGAGCAAAGACGTCATAGGCCCCGCCAAGCAGCTTCCTCACCGACGTTGCGAAAGGAAAACTGCGGCAGATAACCTGGGTCACGCCGACCTGCCAGAATTCCGACCACGCGGGGTGCGGCTCGAATACCGGTCCGCATGGGTAGCGTCGCTCGTCAATGCCATTGGGCAATCGAAATATTGGAATAACACGGCGATCTTCATCTTTTGGGACGACTACGGCGGCTGGTACGATCCCGAGCCGCCGGCGTACGTGGACTACGACGGCCTCGGCATGCGAATTCCGATGCTGATCGTATCAGCCTATGCGCGCAAAGGTCACGTTTCGCACGTCCACTACGAGCACGGCAGCATCCTCAAGTTCGTCGAGGACACGTTTGGTTTGGGGCGGCTTTCGGCCAGCGATACGCGTGCCACGTCGCCGGAGAAAGATTGCTTCGACTTCAGCAAACCGCCGCGTCCGTTCCAGGTCATTCCGACCACACTCGGCAAGGATTACTTCTTGCATCAGCCTGCCGATCGTCGGGTGCCCGACGCCGAATAAGTCATCTTTCCCATGACGAAGGAGAACGCACTGTATCGTAACGCACGTTCGAGCCGATTCCTAGCGTTCGCGGCTTTTGCACTCGTCCTTTGCGCTTGCAATGGCAACGGCGGGCTCAACGGGGGTGCTCCCGGGCTGCCGCTTCCCTCCCAATCGCGCGCGGCGCCGGCGTTCGCGCCGCTCGCGGTGCGGCGCCACTCGCAAAGCGGCAAGATTCAGCACGTCGTTATCATCGTTCAAGAGAATCGCTCGTTTAACAATCTGTTTTATGGCTTTCCCGGCGCCACGACGGCGACGTACGGCTACAACCTATCCAATCAAAGAGATCAAGCTCAAGCCGGTCCCTCTGGAGACGACGTGGGACATCCAGCACGATTCGTCGGGTTTCGAGGCGGCGTGCAACGGCACGGGCAGCATTCCCGGCACCGATTGTCAGATGAACGGCTTTGACAAAGAGTCCTGGGGATGCGGCCACCACATGGCGCGAATTGCCCGAACAAAAACCCGCCGTATAGTTACGTGCCGCATGACGAGACCAAGCCGTACTTTGATATGGGTAAGCAGTACGTGCTGGCCGATCAAATGTACGCATCGAACTTCGATGCGAGCAGTTTCATCTCGCATCAATACATCATCGCGGCGCAGGCCGAGGCGTCGGTGAACTTCCCGTATGGAGCGTGGGGCTGTCCCGGCGGTTCAGGCGACACCATCCCGATCGTCGGTCCGGACCGACAAGTTCCTGACGGCTACCAGCCACCGTGTTACACCGACACGACGCTCGGCCAAGAAGCGGATAATGCGTCGCCGCCCGTCTCCTGGGCCTATTACGCCGTTTCATACTCCGGATATCCCGGCATCTGGAGTGCCTATCAAGCAAACCAGTACGTCTACTACGGTTCCGATTGGGACAAAGACATCAAGAGCCCGCCGAGCAACTTCCTCAGCGACGTCTCAAACGGAAAGCTTGCGCCAGATAAGCTGGGTGACGCCGACGTGGGGGAACTCCGACCACGCGGGCTCGGGCTCGAATACCGGGCCCGCATGGGTGGCATCGCTCGTCAATGCCATTGGACAATCGAAGTATTGGAATAACACGGCGATCTTCATTTTTTGGGATGACTACGGCGGCTGGTACGATCCCGAGCCGCCGGCATACGTGGATTACGACGGCCTGGGCATGCGCATTCCGATGCTGATCGTATCGGCCTATGCGCGCAAAGGTCACGTTTCGCACGTCCATTACGAGCACGGCAGCATTCTCAAGTTCGTCGAGGACACGTTCGGCTTAGGGCGGCTTTCGGCTAGCGACGCGCGCGCCACGTCGCCGGAGAAAGATTGCTTCAACTTCAGCAAACCGCCGCGTCCGTTCAAAGTGATTCCGACGGTGCTTGGCAAGGATTACTTCTTGCACGAGGCGCCCGACCATCACGTTCCCGACGCGCAGTAGGTTCTCTCGATCGCGCGGCCGACGCCATTTGAAATGGCGCGATAAGACGGCCTCGATAGGCGTGCGCATCTAGCGCTCTCGTATCCCGCATCTCCGCAAGCAGCTTTCGTTCGATGGCTGCTTGCGCGCTTTTAAAGAAGCGACATTAGCGCCGCATTCTCTTATTTAAAGAGAAAGGACGGCCAGCTGTTCCACGGACCACGGGCAGAGAGGCAAAGCAATTTTGCAAACTGGCCCTGCCTCTTGCCGCGGCCTTAAGACTCCCCAAAGCCCGCTAGGTGTGCTTAATAGATGGAAAGTTTGCCAAGCGGACCTATCCTTAGAGCCTTTTTGGTACTAGTATATTCGTACTACCAAAACTGCTTCCTGGCGCCCCCCTGGGCTGAAAGGCAAATCAAATAATGCGCAAGATCATCGGCGTAATTTCCGTCATGCTGGCGGCCGCGTTTCTCGGCGGCTGTGCCGGCGGCGGTATCTCCGGCGGATCTGTGCTTCCCGGCACTAATCCGAGTTTAATGCATCAGCTCGACTCCGTAGGCGGCGGCCCGATGGAAATCAAGCGTGGGCACCAGCTCGACTCCGTAGGCGGCGGCCCGATGGAAATCAAGCGTGGGCACCACCTCGACTCCGTAGGCGGCGGCCCGATGGAAATCAAGCGTGGGCACCACCTCGACTCCGTAGGCGGCGGCCCGATGGAAATCAAGCGTGGGCACCACCTCGACTCCGTAGGCGGCGGCCCGATGGAAATCAAGCGTGGGCACCACCTCGACTCCGTAGGCGGCGGCCCGATGGAAGTCAAGGGGCACCACCTCGACTCCGTAGGCGGCGGCCCGATGGAAATCAAGGGGCATCACCTCGACTCCGTAGGCGGCGGCCCGATGAACACCAAGGGGAACCGATAACTAGCAATAGGGGAGAAGGCCGCTACCGTGGTACGTTAGTACCGACAGTCGCAGCCGGACCGACCAATAACTAACTCGTGACTACATGATGGGGACCATGCTGACAAGCGTTACAGTGACTCGCCCCGGCTTCGACAAAGAGGAGTTCGAGAGAGCCCTTATTGCCGCAGATTACGACCGCTGCCGGGAGCTCCTCGCGAACAACGACGGTTTCGATGCAATCCTGGCGGCGGCGCGCCTTGCGCTTCGCGAACGCCGCTACGTCGATATTATCGGCGCCCTTTCAGACATGACCAAGACGTCGGGAGAGACGCAGGCAGCCCGCGATGTCCTGCTCGGCGCCGCCCTAGGGGCGACGAGGGACTATCACGCCGGGCGAAGACTCCTCGAGCGGACCATCCGCGACTTATCGCCCGGGGACGCCTGGCGCGAAGAGGCGCTTTACTACAAGGCCGTCATCGCGTGGATGAGGCAGGAAAATCCCGAAGCAGAAGAGATCGCGAGGGCTCAATCGCTCTCGCCGGATCCCAACAACCGTGCACGAGCGCGGATCTTGCTCTCGTGGATCGCGCTTCGCCGTGGCGAGGTCTTATCCCAAGTCGACGAGCTGCAGAAGGCCATCGACGAACTCGAGAGTACCGAGCTACCGGACCAGCACTATAAGGCCAACGCGCTATTTACGCTCGCGCTGCTCTGCCGTGAGCTGCCGCTCCCCGAGATCGCAGACCGAGTGCGGGCGATCTTCGACACACTCCCCTGGACATCGGGATTGCGCCTCGAGCATTTTCAGGTTACGCGATTCCTCGCAGCGATCCAGGAGCTCGACGGGAACGAGCTGGCCGCGTTTGCCGGTTTTAAGAGAGCCGCGCGGCTCGCGCCGTCGGAACATTGGAGCGTCCTCTGCATCCTCGATCGGGCTCTTCTTGCAAAGAACACGGGTGAAACCGCTTTTGCGAGCGAGCAGCTCCAGGAGGCGCATGAGATCGCACAGCGGATCTCTTGGAACGAAGTCCCGGGCGAAGAACGCTCGGCCCTCCTCGTGCTCGCAGAGCTTTTCGCGCACGACGACCCCGCGATCGCAGAACAGTACCTCGCACGCTTCCGCACCTTGGGTTCGTCCGTCATACCGATCCTTGCTTATGGCACGGACCCGCGCGTCAAAGGGTTCGAAGCCTATTCCCAGGGCGTCGCATGGCTGCGGCTCGGCGACGTTGAGGAGGGGAAGGCCGCGCTTTCGGAAGCGTGGTCGATCTTCGAGGATTTCAACTACGCATGGCGCGCTGCACTCTGCGGCTTAGCGCTCTACGAGGTGACGCACGACCGGCGCTGGATACAGCGCGCCGCTCGTAAGATCGACCCTTGGCCGCATAGTTGGATTGCGCGCCGCGTAGTCGAAGCGACGAGCACGTCGGTGCTGCGCCTCGATCGGGTTCCGCCCGCGAAGCGGCAGGTGCTTGAGCTCGTCCGCGCCGGCCGACGCAACTCCGAAATTGCCAGCGTGCTGGGGCGCAGTCCGAACACCGTGCGAAATCAGCTCTCTCAGCTCTTCCAAACCTTCAACGTCAAAAGCCGTTCCGAATTAGTCGCCGCGCTTTCGAAGCCGATCGCTTCGGTGAGCGTGCTCCATCGCAAAAATCGCGACACCTAAGACGCGCCTCTAGTCCCACCCGGCTGCGCGCCCGGGTTCCCGTGCGTAACTTCTCGCGCCATGTTTTTCCCGCGAGGAGACTGGGAATTACGTCACGATGACCCACCCGCACCCGCTCCACGGCGTCCGCGTTGCGATTCTGATCGACGATGGCTTCGAACAAGTTGAGTTGACTCGTCCGCGCGATGCGCTTCACGCAGCCGGCGCCACCACTGCGATCGTTTCGCCGCAGACACCGGTCGTCCAAGGATGGAACGGTGACGAAAAAGGCGATGCGTTTAAGGTCGACGTTGCCATCGCCGACGCCAAGCCGCTCGACTTCGACGCGCTGCTGCTGCCCGGCGGCGTACAGAATGCCGACTCGCTCCGCATCATCAACAAGGCGGTGCTCTTCGTCCATGCGATGCAAATCGCGCACAAGCCCATCGCAGCTATTTGCCACGCGCCGTGGATCTTGATCGAAACCGATTTCGTGCGCGGCCGCAAGCTCACATCCTGGCCGTCGCTGCGCACCGACATCGTCAACGCCGGCGGCGATTGGGTGAATCGGGCCGTAGTGACCGACGAGCTTCTCGTCACGAGCCGCAAGCCGGCGGACATTCCGCGGTTCAACGACGCACTGATCGCCCTCTTTACGCCCGAGGAGCAGAGCGTCACGGCCGCGTCATAACGGGGAGGCCTTTCGTTGCTACCGGCGTCGCGATAACGGAGGAGCGCGGCGAGCGGCATCGTGAACGTTACTGCCAATGCGCGTTCTGCTTGCGCTCGCTGCGGTGTTCTCGTTTGCTCTCGTGCCCGATCCGGTAAAGGCTCTGACTTCGCCCGACGCACGATTCTTGCGCGCCGTCGGCGACAAGGCATTGGCCACGGGCGCTGCGCCGGGTATCGCCCTGGCAGTGGTTCGTGAGGGTCAAATCGTTTATGAGGGCGGCTTCGGGTTTGCCGACGTCGGCGCACGCCAAGTCGTGACTCCGAACACGCGCTTTGCGATCGGTTCTTTGACGAAACAGCTCACTGCCGCAGCTATTATGCTGCTCGTCGAGGCGGGCAAGGTCTCCCTGGATGATTCGTTGTCGAAGTACGTTCCGTCACTCCCGAATGCAAAGTCGATCGGCCTGCGGATGCTTCTCGACCAGACGAGTGGACTTCACAACTACCCAACGCCCGACCACGATTGGCCCTTGCAGGGACCAATCGACGTAGCGCGGATCGTGGCGATTCTTTCAACCAACAAACCCGATTTCGCGCCCGGCGCAAGGTGGGAATACAGCAACGCGAACTACACAGCATTAGCGGCCGTCGTCGAGAAGGCCGGCGGCATGCCGTTCGGGGCGTTCTTGCAGGCGCGCGTTTTTACTCCGCTGCACATGAACGACAGCGGATTTGGCTATTCGGCGCAGCGGACCGCAGGGATTGCGGTCGGTTATAAAAATGGCACAGCCGAAAGCGAAACGCTGAGTCTCGATCTCTATAGCGGGGCGGGCGGCGCGGTTTCGTCGGCGCACGATCTTGCGCTCTGGAATATCGGGCTGCTTCGCGGAACGCTGCTTCCTGCGTCGTATCTCGGTAGGATCTGGAAAGACGGGGTATCCACCGATGACGCCTCCGATCGATATGCGGACGGGTGGGTCCTCTCGCACGTCGCGGGCCATCGTCAAATCTGGCACAACGGCCTTGTCGGAATTGGGGGCGGGTATTGCTACAATGTGATTTTTCCGGATGACGATCTGGCGATCGTCGTGCTCACGAACGGAGTAGGCGCCGCCGGCCTACCGGAACGGATGGCACAAGAGATTGCCGCGGCGTACGGCATCGGCACGCCGCCCGCGCCCGCGGCGGCGCCAACGGCCGCTGCCGGCGACGATGGAGCAATCGACGACCTCGCGCGCGGTTTTTGGAATCAGATCGCATCGGGGAACGTTGACCGCAGCAAGCTGACGGCGGAATTTGCGGGGGCGCTGACGCCGTCATTGCTCGCGCAAGTGGGGCAAGGCATCGCGTTGCTCGGCGAACTTCGTTCCTTTATTTTCGTGGGAAAGCGCCAAGCCGGCGGCGCGACGGCATATCGCTACGTGCTGACCTTTGCAAGCGGCGCCGAGCACGAATGGGACGTCTGGATATCGGCGGATCGAAAGATCGCGGGCTCTCGGCTCGTACGATGACCCTGCCCTCCGGCGCCGTCGCGTTCTTGTTCTCAGATGTCGAAGGGAGCACGCGCCGCTGGGAGCGGTACGGCGACGCAATGCGCGACGCCTTACGGCGTCACGACGAGATCGTACGATCGGAAATCGAAGCGCATCGCGGATATATTTTCAAGACGATGGGCGATGCTTTTTGCGCGGCGTTTTCGACGGTTGGCGACGCGCTGGACGCGGCGGTCGGAGCACAGCGGCAGCTTGGACGCGAGGATTTTAGCGCGACCGATGGGCTCGCCGTTCGCATGGCAATTCACGCAGGCGAAACCGACGAGCGTTCCGGTGATTATTTCGGCGTCGCGGTCAACCGCACCGCACGCCTTCTCTCGGCCGGCCATGGCGGACAGATCTTGATCTCCGGCGTCGCCGCAGATCTTGCATTGGCGCAACTTCCCGACGGCGTAAACCTGCGCCATCTCGGAGCCCTACCGCTACGAGACGTCAAGGAGCCCGAACGCGTCTATCAGCCGATCGGGCCGGACCTTCGCGCGGAATTCAAAGCCTTGCGCGCTCTCGAAACGCCTCCCAACAATCTCCCGCGAACGAGCACGAGTTTCGTCGGGCGTCACGAAGATCTCGCCCGCGTCGAAGCGTTGCTCGATGAAGGACCGCTGGTAACGATCGTCGGCGCCGGCGGTATCGGGAAGACCCGGCTCGCGCTCGAGCTGGCCGCGGGACGCCTCAACGATCAGCCTGACGGCATCTGGCTCGTCGATCTGTCGTCGATCGGCGACTCGCGACTCATCGCTGAGACGATACTCTTGAGTCTTGGCGGCGAGCGTTCGCCCGACGGCGATCCGCTCGACGATCTTCTCGCCTATCTGGAGAAACGTGACGCCTTGCTCGTTTTGGACAACAGCGAGCATCTGGTCTCTGAGGTCGCGGCCATCGTCGCTGAAATCATCGCGCGCTGCACGCAGGTCACGGTGCTCGCGACGAGCCGTTCGCCGTTGGACATCTCCGGAGAACGACTCTACCGTTTGTCGTCGCTCGAGCCTGCATCGGCCGCGCAGCTCTTCGGCGATCGCGCTCGAGCGGCGAACCCTTCGTTTCGGCTCGAAGCGAAGGCACGCGTCGTTGACGAGATTTGCAGGCGCTTGGACGGCATCGCCTTAGCGATCGAGCTCGCCGCCGCGCGCGTACGTACCATGTCGGTCGAAAGTTTGGCGTCGCATCTCGAGCTGCGACTGCTCGCCGGAGGGCGAGATCGTCGCCCTCGCCAGCAAACCATGCGCGCGCTCATCGACTGGAGCTACGACCTGCTCTCGGAGGAAGAGCGCGGCGTTCTGCGTCGAGCTGCGGTCTTCGCGCGCGGCTTCACGCTTCGCACCGCAGCCGTCGTGTGCGGCGCCGGCAACGACGAATGGAGCGTTTTCGAGCTGCTGACTTCGCTCGCCGACAAATCGCTCGTCGTTGTCGACGTTGAAGGAAGCGATCAGCGATATCGGCTTCTGGAGCCCATTCGAGAGTATGCGTACGAGAAGCTCACCGAGACCGCGGAACTGGCCGAGACGATGCGCCGGCATGCGGAGGCGTTCGCCGCACTCGCTCGGGACGCGTACGAAGAATGGGACCGCGGGCCGGCCGAGGATTGGCTGGCGCGTCTCGAGGCGGAGCTTTCGAACTATCGCGTCGCGCTTCGTTGGGCCTTCGAAGGGTCGAACGACGCAGAGCTGGGCGCGCAGCTGGTTGCCGGCGCCACGGTGTTCTTTCTGCGGCTCGGCCTTTTAGACGAAGGCATTGAGTATTGCAAGAGAGTGCTGGAAGGTGGCCTCGCACTCGCACCCGGGATCGTAGCGCGCGTGCGGTACGGCCTCTCGATGCTCTACAGCAAGCTGGGGGCGAACAGAAAGTGCCTCGACGAAGCGGTCACGGCCGTTGCACTCTACCGCGAGGCCGGGGAAGCGCGTGGCCTAGCTCGCGCACTCTCGCAAGTCGCCTCAAGGTACGCTCCCCAATCGCGCTACGACGAAGCAAAAGCGGCTGCCAACGAGGCGTTGCGGCTCGCGCGCGAGAGCGGCGACTTGCGCCTCCTGGCCGACGTGTTGCGGCGTTGCGCGGACGCGTTTGCCATCGACGGCCGGGAGCGCGTGCGCGCCCAGTACGCGGAATGCATCCAACTCTTTCGCTCGCTCGGTCGCGACGACGAAACGGCCAGAGCGCTGATGTGGTGGGGAGAGTGGGAAGCCGAGGCCGGCAACTTTCGAGACGCGATTGAGCGATTACTCGAGGCGGCGCAGCTCGATAGCCGGGATGCCGAGGCGATCTTCCAGGCAAGCGACATTGCCAGCTACCATCTCGCACTTGGCGATCGTTTGCGCGCCGAACCGTACGCCCGCCAAGCGCTTACGCTCGCAGCGAAAGCTCGCCATCCGATCTTCACTCCGATGGGCATTTCCTATCTCGCGATGATTGCGGCGGCACGCGACGTACGCGCCGCGGCACGTCTTGCCGGCTACGCCGAGGAACGGCTCCGAGCGGCCGACTGGCAACGCGTACCCTACGAGCAAGCCATGGCGGACCGCTTATTTGAAACCCTCAAGAGCAGTCTTTCGCAGCGGGAGCTCGCGCAGCTTTTCGCCGAGGGCGCGGCGTGGAGTGAGGACCTAGCCGTTACCCGGGCGCTGTCATCCTGAGGCTCTTTGACTTCGCTGCGGAAGTGCTTCGTCGAGGGGGCTAGCAGCTTTTTGGACCGTTCTCCGGACGCACGTCCTCCTTGCCGCCGAGATAGATGCAGTTGTGCTTGAGCGTGAACGTTCCGGTGTCGCCCGAGCATCCTTGAACGGCTTTGTACGATCCGCTGAGTTTAAAGGTCTTCGTATCGTAGGTTGCGGTCGTCGAATAGGTGCAGTAGAGACTCTCCGAAGTCGCGACGGTGGTTCCCTTCACGGTGGTTCCCTTTGCGGTCAACGCTACCGACGGCGCGACCAAAGCACTCTTGTACTTAATGATCAGCACGCCGCCGATCCCGCTCTTATACTGCGCATACGAGGCCGTGGTCTTGCCGTTTCCGTACGTGCTGTCCTTAGTCGTTCCAGTATATTGACCGCTAAGATTGATTGTTTTGGCATCGTCGGAAATGCGACCGAGCGGAGCCTGCAAGCCTTGTGCGGCACTCGGCACGCCGCTACCGCCTCCGCCGCAGGCCGCCCAGGCAAGTACGGCAATCGTTACGCAAACGACATTGCGTGCCGGAAAGTTTATCATCCGTTATGCTCCTCGAGAAGTGCGTGTTCAAGGAAGCATACGTCTCAACGGCGGTAAGAGCCTTCCCAGCTCTAGGTGCCGGACGGCGAGTTGGGGCGCGCCATAAACTCGTAAAGGCGGCCATTATACGTAGCGGTACCAGTAATGGTGCCGTCATCGGCCATCGTGCCGCGCAGTGAAAACGCTCCGCCGATAAAAAGCTGGACGTAGCCGTTCGCTTCGCTGACGCTTCCCGTCACCGGGACGATTCGATTATTGAGGTAGTCGGGGCTCACTGACGTGCCGCTATACGTTCCGCTGATCGCGCCATCGTGGACGACCAGCCGCATGGTGCCGCTATGAGGCACGCCCGAGGTTCCAAAGATTGGAGCGAACGCCGCGACGTATGGCGTCGACGTTGAGATGCCGTGGTTCGTTGTAGCAAGCGCGGAATTTGTCGAGCCGGCGACGATAAAGAGAGCCGCCGCCAGCGCGGCCGAATAGAATTTGAAGAGCTTCATGCACCCAGTATCGTCGCTGCCCCTAGAAGGAGGCTGAGTTTTTGGTGAGTGCCGGATTAGGAGGCAAGCCGCGCACCCTGCAGAAGCCCGCCCGAGAACCGTGCTTGCTTAGGAGGTTTCCGGTGCCGAATCTTTCGCAGGCAGTTTGGTCGGACCTCGAGGCGCTCGCTCCGCTCTTTGCCGCGTATCGTGAATTTTTTGCCGGATGCTACGACATCGCGCAGTCGCGACGGTTCTTAGAAGAACGGTTTAAACGAAAAGATTCGATCGTCTTTGTAGCACGGACCGGCGATGATACCGACGGCTTCATTCAGCTCTATCCACTTTGGTCTTCTTGGCATTGCAGTCCCATGTGGTTTCTAAGCGATCTCTACGTGAAGGAGTCGAGCCGGAAACGCGGTTTGGGGCGGTGCTTGGTCGAGCGGGTCGTCGCCTACGCGCGCGAGACCAACGCGTCGAGCCTCATCGTGGAGTTGCCGCACCGCGAGCCGCACCTGAAGGAATTTTATGCCAAGCTCGGGTTCCATAAGGACGAACTATTCGACCTCGCTCGCCACCGGCTGGATCGCTAGGATACCGCGATCCGTGGAAGGAAACGCCCGGGAGCGTTCACTCTCGCTTTTTCAGAGGAGCAAAAACATGCGCAGAACGTTCGCTACGATCGCCGCGTTCGGGTTCGCGGCGCTTATGTCACATGCAGTTCCAGCCTACGCTCAGGGCGATGCTTTAACGGGGAACATGGCCTCGTTCAGCTACCTGCTCGGCGGCCCATGGAACTGCTCGACCAGCGTGCCCGCGATGGGCAATCAACCCGCTCACACCGATCAAGGTACGGCGACGTTCGACGTCGTGCCGGGCAACGTCGTTCACAATCACGTGTCCACGCCGGCATATTCCGGCGACTTTTATTTCGGTTACAGCACTCGCTCGAACTCATACTGGCAAACCGACGCCGACAACATGGGCGGGTACGCCTTTCTGACGTCGACCGACGGAAAGACCTACACTGGCACGTCGTCGATGGGCCCCATGTCCATGCAAGATACCGTGACCTACGCCAAGCTGGCGCCAAACAAAGTAACCGTGCACGAGGTACTATCGGGAGCGTCTCCTCAAGCAACCTTCGATAGCGTCTGCACTCGCTAGGCCGCAATGGAGCCGCTCGATCGGCGTACATTTCTGGTGACAACCGGCGCCGCGACCGCAGCGCTTGCGGCAGCAGCCCCGGCGCCGGCTGCGGCGCAATCCAATGGTCCCGTCCTGCTTACGACGTGGGAGTGGGGCATCGAAGCGAATGCGCGGGCTGCGGAAATCCTCGTCGCCGGAGGGTCGCTGCTCGATGCGGTTGAGAAAGGGCATCAACGTAGTCGAAGACGATCCCAACGTCGACAGCGTCGGCTACGGCGGCTTGCCGAACGCGCAAGGGGAGGTCGAGCTCGATGCCGGCATCATGGACGGAACCGCGCACCGCGCGGGCGCGGTCTGCAATCTCCACAAGATCAAGAATCCAATCTCCGTTGCGCGGTTGGTGATGGAGAAGACGCGCCACACGACGATTGCCGGGGAGGGAGCGCTGCAGTTCGCGATCGAGATGGGCTTTGAGCCGATGCAGCTGCTCACGCCGAAAAGCCTCAAAGCGTGGCTGAAGTGGAAGAACGCGCCAAACCACGAGACGTTCTGGATCGACCGCGAGCATCACGATACCGTCGGCATGGTTGGCATCGATGGCAAAGGGCGCGTCGCCGCGGGATGCTCGACGAGCGGGTTGGCGTGGAAGATCCCCGGCCGCGTTGCGGACTCACCGCTGGTGGGCTGCGGCTACTACGCCGAAGATGAAGCCGGAGCGGCTTCGGCGACCGGCAACGGCGACGTGATGGCAAACTACTGCACGTCGATGTTCATCGTACGACGCATGGCGCAGGGCGCTCACCCGCAGGAGGCCTGCGACGATCTGATGCGTTTCATGGCCCAGAGCGCGCCAAACCTCCACGACGATATGTACTGTGTCATCGCAATCAATCCAAGCGGCGAGGTCGGCGCCGCCTCAATGAACTCAAAACAGCCGCTCAAGTACGCGCTTTGGCGCAACGGAAATGGCGCGCTCCACACGGCGCCCGCATATCTGAAATAGTGGTCGGGCAGGCTTCCCCCGCGCTGACTCGAAGCCAATCTTTAATGAGTCGATCGTTGCTCGTTGCGTTCGCACTTTCGTTGCTTGCCGCTTGCTCTGCCGGAAGAGAAGCAGCCATTCCATCCGGCGCAGCCTATCCGGATCGCACGGGGCCGGTTCGCGAGCGGTTCTCTCCGCCGGCGGCGGGAAACGTTTACGTCGCGAACTGGTACAACAGCACGGTTCCCGTCTTCTCTGCCGGCGGTAAATCCAGGCTTCGGATTATTACGAGCGGTATAGCCTACCCCAACTCGCTTGCGATCGAGAAGACCGGAACGGTTTACGTCGGCAATTACGGTGGCGCGAGCGGTAGTTTTACCAGCAACATTTCGGTCTACGGTCCCAACAGCTCGCAGCCGATGCGAACGATTACGCAAGGCATCCTCGGTCCCTATGCCATTGCGTTTGGTCCCACCGGAAAGCTCTATGTCGCCAACTACGGCAACAGTACGGTCACCGTCTACAAACGGGGATCGAGCTCGGTACTTCAAACGATCGGCAAAGGGGTTCGGTCGCCCGAAGCGCTCGCCTTTAACGGCGCCGGCGATCTGTACGTTGCGAATTGGGCAAACAATACGCGTCGCGGTCTATCCTCCGGCCAGCATCAAGCCAACGGTTACGATCTCCGCGGGAGTCTCGCGACCAGACGCCCTTGCGATCGATTCGGACCAGAACATCTACGTTGCAAATTACCGTGGCAACTCCGTCACGATCTACGCGCCTGGCCACGTTAAGACGCCCCGCGTAATTACGAAGGCGGTTGGCCGGCCGCGGAGTCTGATTTCGACGCCTTCTAAGCAGCTCTACGTGTTGAACTATCGGAACAACACGGTCTCCGTCTATTCGGAGGATACGCTGGCACTCGTGCGAGTGATTTCAGCCGGGATCGCGTGTCCAACCACCATGGCGATGAGCCAAACCGGATTGCTCTACGTCGCTAATACCTGCCCGAGCACGATTTCGGTCTACTCTGCTTCAGGCTCGAAACCATTGCGCTCTATCAGCAAGGGGCTAGACGGGCCGGTCGCGCTCGGCATAACGCCGTAGTCCATGACGTTCATCGCCTCGCGCTCCGCGAGTGTTGCCCTGTTCTTGGGCCTTGCCGCGTGCGCTCAAGGCGGTTCGGTGGGGACGATGCCGACGACGCGGCTGCCCGCGGCCGCGCTGCCCTCGGCGAAGATCAAGCACGTCGTCATCATCTTTCAAGAGAACCGCTCGACGGACGACCTGTTCAACGGGTTTCCCGGTGCAGATACGGCGCGCAGCGGCCTCAACTCAAAAGGCCAGAAGGTTCCCCTGAAAGCCATCAGCCTGACCGCGCCGTACGATCTCAACCACAGGCATACGGGTTTCGTGACCGAGTACGCAAACGGAAAGTTGAACGGGTTTGATAAGGAACTGTCGACGTGTATTAGCGCAACGATCTGCATTCGGCCGGACCGTCGCGCCTACGGCTACGTCCCGCACGACGAAATCGCGCCGTATTTCGCAATGGCGAAGCAGTACACGTTTGGAGACCGCATGTTCCAGACGAATCAAGGCCCGAGCTTTCCCGCGCATCAATACATCGTCAGCGGAACGTCGACCGTCGCAAACGGATCCTCATATCGAGCGGCAGAAAATCCGTTCCATCCCGGTAACGGCGAAACCGGAGGCTGCGACTCGATCTCGGGGTCGCTCGTCACGCTGATCGATTCGGCGGGAAAGGAGAACCGGAACGCCTTTCCATGTTTCGATCGCAGCTCTCTCATGGAGCTGCTCGACCGCAAGGCGCTGACGTGGCGGTACTATCAAGCGACGCCGGGGGCGGGAATCTGGAACGGTCCCGACGCGGTGTTGCACATTCGGACGAGCCGCGAATTTTCCAGCGACGTCGTCTCGCCGTCGTCGCAGATTCTTACCGACATTGCCAACGGGCAACTAGCCGACGTCGTCTGGGTTACGCCGACTGCGCTGGCCTCCGATCACGCGATGGCGACGAATGGCTCGGGCCCGTCGTGGGTGGCATCGGTCGTCAATGCCATCGGGGAGAGCAAGTACTGGAACGATACGGCGATCTTCGTGGCCTGGGACGACTGGGGCGGCTGGTACGATCACGTGCCGCCTCCGGTGTATAACTCTTACGAACTAAGCTTCCGCGTGCCGTTGATCGTCATATCTCCGTATGCGAAGAACCACTACGTTTCGCACGTGCAACACGAGTTCGGCAGCATTTTGAAGTTTACGGAGAAGATCTTTGGATTACCCTCTCTCCACACGACTGACGTCCGTTCCGACGATCTCTTCGACTGCTTCGACTTCTCCAAACCGCCGGCGAAGTTCAAGCATATTCCGGCGAAGTATCCGCCCAGCTACTTTTTAACGCAGAGCTCCACGGAGCCGGATAATTAACGCCAATCGCGCTGCGAAAGCATCGTTAGCGTTGTGTTGCGGGTTCGTTCTTGCGGCATGCGCGCACGATAGCGGCGCGTCGCCTCTGCCACTCGAAGCCTCGAATCTCGAGTTGAGCGGTGGTTACAAGACGATCTACAGCTTTGGTCAGCATGGGAAGTTCGACGATGGCCAAGAGCCGATTGCCGATCTCATACTCTCCGGAAGCGAACTCTATGGCACGACGCAATCCGGCGGCACGACCAACGCTTACTGCTATGCCGGGTGCGGTACCGTTTTTGCGGTGAGCGGCTCGGGAACGGAGCGCGTCATTTACCGTTTCAAGGGTGGAAGCGATGGGGCGCAACCGGCGGGAGGCCTCATCGCCGTCAACGGCTCGCTTTACGGGACGACGAGCGCCGGCGGCGCAAACAGCGCGTGCTCGGGCGGCTGCGGCACCGTTTTTAGCATGACCACGGATGGAAAATCGGAGCACGTTCTCTACCGGTTTGAGGGAGGTACGGATGGGGCCGATCCCGTCGCAAGCCTTGTTTCATCGAACGGCTCGTTCTATGGCTCCACGCAATACGGTGGGACGTCCACCCGGCTCTGCTCTGAGGGATGCGGCACCGTTTTCAAAGTAAGCGCGAGCGGCGCCGAAAGCGTCATCTACAGATTTAACGGCGGAAAGGACGGCGCGCAACCGGTTGCGCGCTTGATCGCGCTCGATGGCACGCTCTACGGAACGACGGAATACGGAGGCACGAATACGGCTTTCTGTGCGACGGGATGCGGCACGCTCTTTGCGCTGAGCACGGCCGGCGCAAAGAAAATCATCCACAGCTTCAAATACACGCCGGGATCCAACGACGGCGCATATCCCGCGGCGGGACCGACTGCGATGGGTCGCGAGCTCTATGGCACGACGTTTGGCGGCGGCGACGCGAGCAACGGAACGGTCTTTAAGGCGAACCCTGCATCCGGCGCAGAAAGCGTGGTTCACAGCTTCAGCTGCTGCGCATCGAATGACGATGGCGCATATCCGCTTGCGCGTCTCATTCGGGCGAACGGCGCACTCTACGGCACGACGCACGATGGGGGTACGCACGATAAAGGCACCCTCTTTAAGATCACGACGGCGGGCGTCGAAAGCGTGCTTCACAGTTTCACCGGCAAACCGGACGGCGCCGAACCACAAGCGAGTCTGCTCTTGATGGGGGGGGCGCTGTACGGAACGACTGCTGCGGGTGGCTTGACGTCCGAGGGAACGGTTTTTGAGTTGACGCCTTAAGGTCTCAATACGAGCAAGGAGGCAGTCGGCCGCCACACGAACGCCGCGTACCCTGCTAATAAATTTGAAAGGTACAATTATGAAGCACCCTGCCTTGTTGACGCTTAGCGGCGTCGCTTTGATTATTGGGCTCGCGGCATCGCCTGTGGTCTCGACGGCGCAACCGGCCCCAGCTGCGACCATGGTTCCGATGATGAAGCCCGATTTCTCCTCGATGATGTTCTTGACGGGTACGTGGAACTGCACGCAAATGCTGCGCGGAAAGACGCGGCCCGATACCAGTACTACGACGGTCGGCATGGACGGAATGTGGATGGTGACACAGGATGCGGCGCCGCCGTTCGATCAATATCGCACCGTCACGATCAACACCACGACCTATACGACGTACGATCCAACGATCAAACAATGGGTGCAGACCAGCGTCGATAGCGGGGGAGGCTATGGGATTGAGTCGACGCCGGGCTGGGTCGGCAACACCGCTACTTGGACGGGCAAGGGCCTCGACGGCAGCACTTTCACCGACGTTATTACAAAAGTGAGCGATACCGCGATTACCGATGCCAGCACGACGACCGACGCGCAGGGAAAGACGGCCAACACGACGACCCGCTGCACGAAGTCGAGTTAAGGCAGATCTTTAAGTAAATCCTCACGAGTGGCCGGTGCGATCGCCTTATAGATCGCACCGGCGCCAACAATGAGCGCCATTACCAAGAGTGTCACCCACCCATAATTAAAGATCGCGCGGCCGGACGATAGAGCGCTGGGCCAGACGATGTTGATCAGCATGAGCAGCAGGTAGAGCGCGCCGCCAACGGTCACCGGTATCCCCCATCGGCCGAGCGCGAACGAACCGCTCGGTTTCCAACCGCGGATCCGCGCCAATAGCGCACCGAAGACCGTGAGGAAGAAGGCGAGATAGATGCCCGACGTAGCGAATGAGACGAGTGCGTAAAGCGCGTTGACGTGCGCGGGGTAATCGAACCAGAGTAGGTGGACCGGTTTACTCGGGTTTACCAGCACGAGCAGCAGAAAAAGAACTGGAACGATCGTTCCGGCGAGGATTGCGTTGGCGGGCGTGCGATGTCGCGGCGAGATCGCTCGTATCTTAGAGCTGAATGGTAAAGCGCCGTCGCGCGCGAGTGCGAAGGCGACGCGAGCGCCGGCACCCTGAACGGCGGTTCCGCAACTAAAGAACGCGACGATGACCATTACCAGGAAGAAATCTTGAAGCCAGTTCGGCAGGACTGCGAGAATCGTGTTGATGCCGCCGCTAACGACCCCGTCGATCCCCGCTTTCGGAGTAGCCAGAATTAGGCCCAGCACCAAGACGAACGACGCAATGCCGCCATAGAGCAACGCGTTGCGCATAGCCCTAGGAACTTGACGCGTTGCCTCGATGGTCTCTTCCGAAATGTCCCCGGCCGCCTCGAAGCCGTAGAAGATGTAGACGTTCGCCAGAACGGCGACGAGCGCAGCGCCGGTCCACCAATTGCCGCCAAAGTTCAAGCCGAGCGGATTGCTCTTCAAATGCTCGACGTTCGCCGAGGAAAAGATGAAGCCAAGATGTTGGTGGAAACCGTAAACGGCCAACGCCACGAACACGCCGAAGGTGCCAATACTCTCCACGTACACGCCGAAGCGAGCCACGCGACCCAGGATCTTGGCGCCGACCCAGTTCAATATCGCCGACAGAACGATGATCGCGCCGGCAATCGCAAACACGATTACGTGACTCGCGGGATCCCAGTGCGTACGGAACAGCGCGTTTGATAGCGATGTGACGTAGCCCACAGCGCCGGAGTCGACCGAAGCGACGGTTGCGAGTAGAGCGAAGCCATAGATCCACCCAATGAACCATCCGTATCCCGGGCCAACGCTATACTTCCCGTACTGGTAAAGCGCGCCCGAGAGGGGATACTCACTAGCGAGTTCGCCAAAAACCAAAGCAACGAGCATCATGAGTCCGACGACAATAGGAATCGTCCAAATATAGCGCGGGCCGCCCGTCCCGATGCCCAACGTATAGAGCGAGTAGATGCCGACCATCGGGCTAAGATAGCTGAACGCGACCGAGAAGTTGTCGAAAAGCGAAAGTACTCTAGAAGCTCTTGGCGGTAACCGAGTGCAGCGAGGCGATCGCTTTCGCTCGTGCCGCCGGCGTGCTCCGGCATACTCCCCCGTTTGGCACGGGGTTGTTGCAGCCTCCAGCGAAAGCGTTCTCTAGCGCGGATAAAGTACGAGCACGGAGGCTGCGTTGCGTCTAACGGCGGCACCAGCGAATGGCAGCGGTTGCAGCCGGCCGTCGACCCATGCGCTGGTAAGATCCGTGTAGTGCTCGGAGCCCGGTTCGCCCGACTCGCCGCTTGGAATCGCGATACCTCCGCGATCCCAGGCTCCGACATCCCAGACGGCGCGGAATCCTTGCGCGAATCCCGGCTCCTGCAAATGAATCGTGTACTCATCGCCGGCGCCGGGAAGCCAGGCGCCGTCGAGGAACGCGAAGTTCATCGGCGCGAGCGGATGTTCGATGCGCACGCCGCCCGCGTCTCGCCAGGCTCGGTCTTCGTCGAACGCAAGGGGAAGCGCTGCAGCGAGCTCCTGCGGTAGGTCGCGGGACGGAGTTCCCGGGGTGGCGCGCAACTCACTGAGTTCGGCTCCGAATGCGGGGACCTCCTCAAACAGTTCGAGTCGAATCGCATGCTCCAGTGCAGCGGCCCGCGAATCGGGCTGGTAGCGACCGTCCCACCGTCCAAGCAGGCTGAGAAGTTCCGCGTTGCGTTCCGTTTTGGGATGCGCGCGGGCAAATCGTGACACGTCGCGGGCGATTTCCAAATCGATCGGGGAGAGCGTGTCAAGCTGCATTCGCGCAAAATACCCAACGTCGTACCGCGGACGTGCACGTAACAGTTCCGCGATGCGATAAGCCCGGTACGGCGGCTCGAACTGCGCGGATAAGCGGTACGGATATGCAGGCCCGTACGCTTTGTTGTTTGCAGAAACGAAGACCGCATTACGAGCCGGAGCTTCTCCCGGAAGCAACGCGAACCGTATCGGAGCGAAGCCCTTGCGGAGATCCCGCGCGTTATGTACGTGTCGTCCCCACGCGGGGTCCTCGGGAACGAGGCCGGCAACGTGGTAGGCCACAGTGCCGCTCAGATCTGCCAGAATAAAATTCTGCGGCGAGCCCCGATACTTCGCGAGGATCCGCAGTGCGTCGTTCACATTGCGTGCACGATCGAGGTCGAGAACCGTTGCGATCGTCGAGTGCGACTCCGCATAGATCGGCCAGCGCACCAGCGCGATCGCCGATGGGTCGTTATCATTCGGCACGGAGAACTCACGCGACGTGCGATAATATACGGCGCTTGCGTCGTGCGAAAAGCGCACGTGGAACCGCTCGGTAACCCAGGACGCACGGTTGAGATGCCCGGCTTCGAATACGCCGGTCGTCGCCATCTCGGCGTTTGTCGCCGCCCACGCGAGGCGCTCGTTGTGTCCGAGAATCACACCGGGGATTCCAGGAATCGTCGCGCCGGCGGCATGCAAATGCGGCGAATGGATATCGAGGACGTACCAGATGCCGGGAATCGTCAAGTCGAGGTGCGGATCGTTGGCCACAAGCGCGTGCGCGTCGACCGTGCGCATCGCGCCCGCCGCCCACGCATTGCTGCCGATCGCATGCCGGTGCGTCCACGCGGCAGTTCCCGGCTCGACGCACTCACTCGAAGGCGCTCGTCCGGTTTGCCGATTCGGAGTGCCGTCAACCGAAACGTCGTACGGAGCGTCCGACAGCGGAAAGAGCGCATCGAAGCAGCGCGGGCCTCGCTGTCGCCAAACTGCATCGCGTGCAAAGATGTCATGCCAGGAGTCGGCGAGCTCGAGCGAAGCCACGATCGAAACCGCGAGGGAGTCTTTTGGGGTCCAGCGCGCTGGATGGTACAGCAGCATCCGAAACTCGACCGGCAGCGGCTGGGTGGCTGAGGCGGCATTCACACCCTCGCTGAATGCAACGACTGCCTGGAGGTCTGGGGCGGCGAGTGCGCGCAGCTGGCGTGCGGCGATCGCGTCGATGCCGGCGGCGCGCTGCTCCTTGTCGAGCGCAAGTGCTCTCGCGCCGAAAATCTCAGCGAGCCGCCCGTACGCGTAGCGACGCGTCAAGTCCAGCTGGAAGAGCCGATCGGAGCCCTGCACGTAACCCTCGGCAAAGAAGAGGTCGTGGTCGTTTCGGGCGCTGATATGCGGGATTCCGCGCCAATCGCGCACGATTGCGACGGGGGCGTACAATCCCTTCGCTTCGACGTTCCCGCGCGTCGTCGCGGGGCTGCGCAGTCCCGCTTCGACGTTCGCGGCATATGCGACGGCGATCGCAACGAGACAGATCGCTCCTGCAAACGCGTCGCGCTTCAACGCTGCGACGACCGCCTCGATCGGAGTCGGGCCGGCGCTCTGGAGCACTCGAGGATCGGGTCGCTCGAAAAAACCCACGTCTCGCTTGATTCAGCGCCTCACGGCCGCAGCACGTGACTGCGGAACCACGCAGTAGCCGCGCTCTTCACGGCGTGAATTCGAAGACCGTACCTTGGTTGGAAGAGCCGCCCGCTACGGTGGTGCCGTAGAAGGTACCGGTTGCGTCCTCGGTGAGTCCATAGTACGGGTAGGCACCGTCTGAAGCGTTGCCAAAACCGTGCAGCACCGCTTCCTTTCCGGATCGCGCATTGAGCTTGAAGATTGTGCCGCAGTCGCAGGTGCCTCCGCCCGCTGAAGTGGTGCCGTACAGATCGGCGGGCCCTCCGAATACCAGAGTGCTGGTGGGCGAACTTCCGTCGCTGCCGCCCCGGAAACTGTAGAGTACGCGTTCGCGATACGCACCGCCGGCGCTGGGAATCAGCTCGAAAACCGAACCCAGACCGTGTGCCCCGCCATAGTAGGTCGTCCCGTAAAAGTGACCCGAGGCGTTCGCCACCAAACCACCGTAGGGAGAAGCCGCGTCGGGCATGCCCTTGAAGGCATAGAGCGTCGTGAGCTTCCACTGCGTCCTCGAAGTAGGGGACAGCTTGAAGACAGTTCCTGCGCTATACGTGCCGCCGATCTCGGTGACACCGTAGAGGCTTCCCGACTGGAGAAGCAAGAGCCCCAACGACCCGACGCCGCCATCCTTGCCGCCCGTAAATGCGTGTATGACCCGCTCGTGCCATTTTCGTCCCATGCGCGAAACCTTGTAGACGACACCTTCGGAATACATCCCACCGTCCGGAGTCGTTCCATACACGTTGCCCGACGCATCGAACACCACGCCGGCGCCCGGACCGAAACCGTCGGCTCCCGCGCTAAAATTATGCAGCACCTGCTCGGCCGTGTGCTTTAGTTGAAAGAGTACGCCGCAACTGTCGCCGCTGCACGAGCCGCCCGACCCCCCCGCGACCGTCGTGCCGTCGAGGTCACCTTTTGGACCGAATGTCACTCCGCCGTATGGATTCTTTCCATCGCCATAGCAGCCGAAATTGTAAAGCACCGTTTCCTGCCAAGGAGGATTGGCCTGCGGTGCGAGCTTGAAAACGGTGCCGCACGTGCTCGTTCCGCCGCTGACGGTCGTACCGTAGAGATTCCGGTGGCGATCGAGGATCAGCCCGGTCGCGGCATCACCGCCATCGTTACCGCCCGTGAAATTGTAGAGGACTTGTTCGGTCGTGACGGCCGATTCGGTGCCGCTGCTCGGCGCCCGAGCCGGTGTTACCAACGGTCCGATCTGCGCCTGCGATCCGCCGCAGCCTGCCAGTGCAAGGGCCGCGCAGAAGGCCTGGGTGCACCGCCTGAAATTCAAAAGGCTCATCTCGTGTTTCCTTTCAACGGCGTTGGAACGCATCCTTACACGCGTAACTGCGCGCGGTTTACTGCGCGGTTCGTGAAGTGTGATGGCGCCCGCAAGGGGGTATAAGCTCTCAACCGTAATGCACCTTCTGGAGGAAATTCTGATGAAACGCGAACGCTGGGTCTTCCTGTTGCTGAGCGCCGTCTTTTTTGCGTCGCCGGCTTTCGCCGCAACCAACACCATGAACCACATGAATAATGCGATGTCACCGCATGCGATGACCATTAATCTCGGGGCGCAAAATGGCTCGAAACAAGAGGGCCAAGCCTTCTTGAACGACACGTCAGCCGGTCTGAAAGTGAAGCTGCAACTCAAGAATGAGCCGGCTGGGGCCTCCGAGCCCGCGCATATCCACCAGGGGACCTGCGCGAAGTTGAATCCGGCTCCTTGGAAGCCGCTATCGAACGTCGTCAAAGGCCTTTCGGTAACGACGATTAAGGGCCTGACGATTGCCGATCTCAAGAAGGGCACGTACGCGATCAACGTGCATGAGAGCGCAGCCAACTTAGCGCACTACGTCTCCTGCGGCGACCTTTAGAGCTCGCCGCGCCGCGGTTTCCAGCCGTGGTGGAAGCCGTTTGAGGAGCCGGTGAACAAGGGGCGTTTCGAGGCGTTTTCTGACGGCGTCTTCGCCTTCGCCATTACGCTGCTGGCGCTCGGCTTCGTGCTGCCGGATCTGCACTCGCCATCCAACCGTGAAGTCACGTTCGCGCTCCTGCGCCTGTGGCCCAACCTTATTGCGTACGCTTTGAGCTTTTCAGTCATTGGGCTCATGTGGCAGAATCACCACGCGCTCTTTCGCCTCGTGCACCGCGTCGACCACCGGACGGTCTTTTGGAATCTGCTGCTCCTCGCTGCGACGGTGCTGATCCCCTTCGCGACCACGACGCTCGGCTCGTATCCCACGCTCTCCGCGTCGACGTTTCTTTACGGTCTCGTCCTCTCGACCTGCGCCACCTTCTATAACCTGATGCTCGCGCATCTCGTCCGGTCCGAGGCATTTGAGCCGGACATAGATCCGGCGACGATCGCGGCTACCGTGCGCGGGTATCGAGCGGGGTGGGTGGTCTACCTGGCTGCGACGCTCGTGGCGCTCGTGTTGCCCGTAGTGAGTTTCGCGTTGTACCTAGCAATCGTCGTCTACTTTCTCGTGCCGCGCGGCGCCGACTCTGACAACCCATTAACGGCGCGCCGTTGGTAAGGAAAAGCGCGGAAATTGGCGACGGCCGCCGGCTAGAGAACGAAGCGCCCGCCATTCGTGCAAAGAATGACGGACAGCATCGAGACTAGGGTGAGCTCGTAGTTCCAGCCGAGTCCATCTTTGCCCCAGAAGCCCGTCTTCCACACGAAGATCTTCTTTTGCAGTGCTCCAAGCATGACGAGGATCAGTCCGATCGATGCCAACTGCGTAAGCAAACCGAGAACGATTGCAATGCCGCCTAGCAGTTCGGCCGCGCCTAACAAAATGGCGAATCCCTTCGGTAGGCCCAGGCTCTTACTTCGCGCATCGGGATCCTTGAGGTCATTGTAGCCGCTGTCAATGAAGACTATGCCCACCATGAGCCTGAGAAAAACGAGGGCGTAGTCCGTAAATGGCTCGAGTTGCGGGAACATCATCACACGCCATTCCGGTTCAAGGCCGGAATGTCGGTTTCCCGGGTTTGACTAGGGCAGATGCGCTACCACCGCCGAGTGCCTGCCGAGGACTTTGATCAGCATCTCGGAACGACTCCGCGCTCCGGTCTTTCGGCGCAAGCTCTTGAAATGATCGTTGACCGTCGCAAGAGTTATGCAGAGCATTCGCGCGATTTCGCTACCGCGATAGCCGCGAATAATTAAGGACAGTACTTCGGTTTCTCGTTTTGTAAGCCCGTATCGATCCGGCGCATCTCGGAGGTCGTCCGTCCGAACTTGGAGCTCAACGAAGACGGCGTAATACGAGGTCGTCGTGCCTTGGAGCCACGCGACCTGCAGCAGCAGCGGCCCAAGGGCGAAGACCGGGCAAAGGTTTTGCGCGCGCTCCGGAGTCAGGTTTTCGAAAAGACCCTCGAGCTCGTCAACAAAGTCAGAACTAGGCAGCTGGCTGCCAAGCAGGTCGAGCGCGCCTCGTTCGGCCGCTACGATGTTGTGATTTTCATCGAGTACGATGAGCTTCGGGCGGTCGAGCGGTGAAGTCGCCTCGACGCCGGCCGCAGGCCGGGGGCTCGGGTTTGGACTCACAGGATGCGATCCCGGCGAGTGACTGAAATGGTCACTCCCAAAGGATAATCTAATCCGTCGATCGTTTTGGTCGGCGAGCCACCCGCGGGATAAGAAAAAAAGTCGAGCGTCGCGTCCTCGGATGCGACGAGTGTCGAACCGTGTACGAAGAAGGCACCGATAGTGCCGGCGAGCTTACTCTGGCCAACAATCGACCCGCTCCCCTTCGCGACTTTCACTTGCAACACGGCGCTATGGGATGCGTTGCCGCTTGCAGCCGCCCCGATCGCTAAATAGTCTTTCAGCCATTGTACGCCGACGGGGAACGGAACGTGCTTGCCGAGCGCAATCGTCGTGAAGCTCTTGCCGTGGCTGGCAAGTTCCACCAGCTTAAAATGACCTTGACGCGTCGTTCCATCTACAAAAAGGTCCCCTCTGGCGTCGTAGCCCGTGGAATCGTAATAGTAGAGGTCGGGTGACGTGTATTCCGTCGGGGTCCCCGATGCCTTGTCATAGATCACGACGTTGCCGGAACCGTTCCGCCGCGAATACACGTTCGCGATGGCCAGGTTTCCGGTAGCGGGATCGATGGAACACGCGGCGGGATACCCTTTTGGATCGGTCAAGCTTTGAATTGGGCTCGCTCCACCGTGCTCGTATTCGACGACGCTCTTCCCCACGAAATTCGTGATCCAAACGTTGCTATCGTCGTCCGCGCAATCGGCCCAAGGGCCATTGAATCCGGTGAGCGTTCCGACGAGCTGACCTTTCGGATACGAAAAAGCATAAACTTTATTGGTGCCGAAATCGGCGACATACAACAGGTCTTGCTCCGAGCTTCCGGCGCTCATCCAGGATCCCTGTGCTGCAGGCGTGCCTCCAACGCCACGCATCGGCCCAAGGCCCGCGATTTGTCCTTGAGGTGCTCCGCATCCGGCGAAGATCGTGACGGCCGTGCAGACGGCCCAAGCGTAGCAACTAAAACGTAACGATTTCATCGAACCCTACCGCGTTCGTGCCGAGGTCCCATGCTGAGGGAACGTGCTATCGCAAACATCATACGCCCCCTACACAATTTCGCCTTCGGACCGACGTTCCCAATGGTTCTCGAAGCTCGCTAACTTGCTCGCGTGCGACGACCGATTACAAAGACGTCCGACGCCATTCTCGGCTCCGAGGTCGACTATGCGCTACGCAAAAACCGCGGACTCACCCTCAATTTATTCGGCACGCTTCACGGATCGTGAGGCTGAGGCTTCAACGACGAACGAGCAAAAGACCCCTGTCAACTAGGATAGCAGCGCTCGCATTCTTATGGCACCATCGCGCCATGAAGTGAGGCTCTGGCGTCCTTCCGCCTTTACTGGTACCGCTTCAGCGTAGTAGCTACTAGGGAGTTCAAAATGCGTACCACACTTCTCATTGCCACGATCGTCGCGGGGCTCGGACTTGCCGCGTGCTCGAGCGGCGGATCGCAGGCAGTACCCGGTGGCTCGCAGGCAGCAGCGCCGATGAATCAGCATCAACCATATCACATAATATTCCTCGGACATAAGTATCACCCGGCGCAATCGTGCGGCGCACAGTACTATATGTGTTACAACGTGGCATACGGTTTGGAGACACTGTATAATATCTGCGTGGGAATCGGAAACAACTGCTTGAAACAAGAGTGGAGCTGGTCCCAAACGATGTACACGGTACTGAACCATCACATTACTTACAGGGTGTACGCATCGATCAGCCCGAATCCGGGCAACCCAACCACGGTTACGCTCATCGAAAGATTCCCATTATATCCAGACCGTCCGCCGAGCAGTCATATCGGAGTTAAATACGACCAACACATCATTGCCTGCCATGCGAGCCAATGCGTATCAGCCAACGTCGGGATCGTTCCCATCGGAGGCGGGCAATAACCTCTCGTTTCGGTCTTCGCGTTTGCAAGAGGGAGGCTCGGCACTTTGCCGGGCCTCTTGTTTGCGCGCCTGTTATTGCTTGAGCTCTTGGACGTCGTTCGCGTTCGTGTCGGTGAAGAATAAGGCGGTGTCGGAGTCGTCCGTCCCCGTTGTGATCAGGCCGAAGACGCCCTGCGTCGAGTTCTTATCGACGACCTTCGTGTCGAGTATCTGACCGGCCGGCGTCAACTCGACCAGCGTGTTCGCCTTTCCTCCGGTATTGGCCACAATGAGGTTGCCGTTCGGGAGCAACGCCGAAAACATCGGTGCGTTAAGCGGCGACCCAGCGTAAATAAGTTTTCCGCAGGTGACTGGCTTGTGCTTACATTTGAACGTCTTCCCGCCCGGTTCTACCACGATCTCGTCGCGCACCAAGAGGTCGCTCGCGTGCTCGAAGGCGACGACCGTATTGGTGACGGCGTCGACGATGTAGAGCGTATCGGATGCCTGATTGTATCGCAGACCCGATGGCCCCAACTCGGCTCCGGACTTTGATTTGTCTGCGGCGAATCCGTCGGCCACTTCCAGCGCCTTGCCATCACCGTAAAAACCTTCGCTAATGCTGATGATCGATCCGCGCGCCGCGTCGCTGGCGAACACGTACGACGGTTCATACGGGCCAAGTGCGAATGCGAACGCGTCCGAGAGCGGCAACTTGAATGGCGAACCCGAGTAGGTCCGAACCACTTGTGCCTCCGCATTGAAGTCGACCACGTCGTGGGATGTCAGCCCCGAGCCAAATATGTCGAACGAGTGAGTAATTGCATCGCCGTCGCAACCCTCGATCGCAACGCTCTGCACGAAGCGCGTAGGCTTCGAGTGGGGCTTCGGATCGAGCAGTTCCATCGTCGTCCCGGCGCCGGCGGTACCAGCCTTGTCGTCGAAGTTGCACACGAGCAACTGCCCCTTTTGGAGCAATCCGCGGCTTCCTGAAGCGAGGGAAATCGCTCGCGGCGCCTTGTCGCCGTTACTCGGATCTATGGTCGATCCGATGACGACATCTTTCGTTAGTTTCTTGAGAATGGAGGTCGTGTCGGCCGGCGCATCGGAACCAAAATGGGCGTTGGCGGTTTGCGACGCGGGGTTATCAGAACTGTTGTGCGGAAGATTTAATTGGCTGCTAGAACAGGCAGCAACCGTAAGCAGCGTCGCGGACGCGAACAATCTTGCGCGATTGCAGGTAGACGGCATGATAGGCCCCTTTCACGAGGATCGTAATCACCGCGACACCCTAAAGACGGTGCCGCAACAAGAATATTCTTCTTGGTCTTCACCGCCCCAAGTGGTGTCGCCGTAGAGCGCACCATTCACATCGGTCAAGCTCGCAACCGGTCCAAATCCCTCGAGCTTCCCCTTGAAACTATAGAGGACGCTTTCCGTGCCGGATCGTGTTATCTTGAAAACCGTGCCGGAATTCGTCGTGCCGCCCGCGACCGTGGTTCCGTAGAAGATGCCGCCCACGTCGAGGAGGGGCGCATCCGGGGCGTTGCCGTCGGTGCCTCCCTTGAAACTGTAGAGCACGTTTTCGGCGCCGGAGGTCGTGATCTTAAAGACGGTTCCTTTATCGTCTACGCCACCCGCGCGCGTCGTGCCATAAAGCAGGCCATTCGCGGCGGTTAAGCCGGCTACGGGCTGCGCCCCGTCCGCGCCACCCTTGAAACGGTAGAGTACTTTCTCCGCGCCCGACGTCGCGATCTTGAAGACGATCCCGAAGTTGCCCGAACCTCCACCGGAAACCGTTGTGCCGTAGAGCGTGCCATCAAGATCGGTAAGGGTCGAAAAGGGCCTCGCGCCGTCGGCGCCTCCCTTGAAACTGTGGAGCAAGCGTTCCGTGCCGGAAGTGGTAATCGTGTAGACGGTTCCCAGATTGCTAGCGCCACCCATGTAGGTCGTGCCGTAAAGGGCATCACTGACGTCCGCGAGGTCGGAACGCGGGTAGCTCCCGTCCTTTCCGCCGCATTTGAAACTGTACAGGGTGCGCTTGGTACCCGACGGTGTGACCGTGAAGACGGTTCCGCAATTGCGGACGCCCCCTTGTTGGGTGGTGCCATAGAACGTACCGTTTAAATAAGTTAAGCCGCCAAAAGGCTTTGCGCCGTCTTTGCCGCCGGTGAAGCGGTAGAGGACCGTTTCGGTTCCGGACGTCGTGATCTTAAAGACCGTGCCTTCGTACGTTTGGGACCAAGCCGCGTACGTAGTGCCGTAGAGCGTGCCGTGCACGTCGGTTAGCCGCGCAAACGGCCCACCGCCGTTATTTCCGCCCGTCCAACGATAGAGGAGGTCGTAACCGTCGCGCTTGAGCGATCGGTCCGCAATCGGTTGAGCGTTGGGCGGCGTTAAGAAATCGGCCGCGCGCGAGCAGCCGGTAACGACGATCCCGCAAAAAATCAACGTTATTATTCGCACGATGTCAAATCTCGTGAGTGCAGGGTCATGGCGAGAGCGCGAAGACGATCCCGCAGCACTCCGCCCCTCTCTTTTCGTGGCCACGGTAACCCCCAAAGGGCGTGTCGCCGTAAAGCTCGCCCCTTACATCGGTCAAGCCCGCAACCGGTCCGTTCCCGTTCGCAATGCTTTGAAAACTGTGAAGGACGGATTCGGTGCCTGAGGTGGTGATTGCGAAAATGGTTCCTAAATCGTTTGCACCGCCGCCGGTCGTCGTTCCGTAGAGTTTACCGTTTACGTCGATCAGCGGCGCAAACGGCTTCGCGCCGTCGGGTGCGCCCTTGAACGGATGCAGCACCGTTTCGCTACCCGACGTCGTGACCTTAAAAACGGTTCCGGAATTACTTTCCCCGCCAAGCCGCGTGGTTCCGTAGAGCACGCCGTTAGCGTTTGTCAGGCCCGCGTCGGGCTCAACGCCGTCGCTGCCGCCTTTGAAACGATAGAGGACGCTCTCCGTCCCTGAGGTGGTGAGCTTGAAGACCGTCCCATGGTTCCCCGTGCCACCACCCATCGACGTCGTGCCGTAGAGGGTGCCGTTTACCTCAATGGGCGCCGAGAAGGGAAGCGCGCCGTCGGCGCCGCCCTTGAAACGGTAGAGCACGGTCTCCTGGCCGGAGGTCGTGACTTTATAAACGGTGCCGAGGTCGGTGGGGCCGCCGAAGTACGTCGTGCCAAAGAGTGTGCCCTTCACGTTTGTCAGGCTGGAACGCGGATAGGCGCCGTCTCTGTTCCCTTTGAAACTGTAAAGCGTGGTTTCAACGCCCGACGTTGTGACCTTAAAGACGGTGCCGTGGTCGCTCTTCCCACCCTCTTGCGTTGTCCCGTAAAGCGTGCCGTTCACCTCGGTCAGGCCGGCAAAAGGGTGTGCGCCGTCCGCATCACGCTCGAACCGATAGAGCACTCTTTCCTTGCCGGTGCTCGTAACGGTGAAGATCGCCCCTTTGACGTCGCCGCCGTTGTAGGCGGCACCGTACAGCGTGCCGTCGACGTCGGTCAGGTTCGCAAAGGGACCGATCGCATCCGCACCGCCGGAAAAGCGGTACAGGCATTTGTAGCCGCTGGTCAGTCGATCTGTCCGGTACGACAGCCCCGAGGCCGAACCGGTCCAAGGAAGGGCCGACGAGGCATCGGTTGCGTGCGCGCAGCTCGTGAGGATGACGCCGCATGAAATCGGGATGACGGTTCGCATCGTGGAGATTCTCCAAGCCGTCATGGTATCCACGGTGGACTCACGGTCACACCGTACGCGCTTTTCAGTCCGCTCGTGATCGTATTAACCAACGCTCCCGCGGGGTAGCTATACTCTTCGACCGCGTTGCGCGCGGTATCGGCAACGAACACGTCGCGCTCGTCTGAATCAAATTGTAAGGACTCAGGTGATCCCTGCTTACCGAAGACTTTCGATGGATCTGCCTTCCTCGGCGGAAAGACTTGAATGCCGGGGAGCGATCCGTTTGCGACGAGCAAGTTCGCCGCTTTGTCGAAAAGCAGGCCGGCTGCCAGCCACCGGATCAAGCCGAAGTTTAAATTGCGCTCTACCGCCTTGGTCTGGCCCAGAGCGTACGCGTAGATCCACGTTTGCGAGTAAAAATCTTGGTAAGCGACGTACAGCGTATCCTTCGCATCGAGCGTCAGGCCTAGTGGGTAGAGCCCTCCGTAGCTGGAACCCGGATTGCGGATGGTGAGCGACGGCTTCGCGCTGCCCGCCGGAAACTCCACAATAGAATCACGAAAAGAGTAAAAGTTGACTACGTAGAGGGTGCCTTTGCTATCGACGCCCACGTCAACCGGACCGAGCAAATCTTTGGAGTACGTCCTCGCGGGCGCGGATTGGTTCGGCCGGTATTCAGTGACGGTATTTTTGAGCGTGTTGGCGACGTAGACGTTGCCTGTGCTGTCGGCTGCCAGCCCGGCCGGTCCGCCGATGCCTCTGGTAAGCTTTGCGATTGGCCGCTGGTTGTGACCCGCGATGAGATAGACGTTAACGGCGTTACCAACCGGATCTGAAACGTAGAGTTTGGGCGCGGCCTTCGCTTCGCTCGACGGCACGCGTTCGTGGAACGAAGCGCGCCTAAATGTGGTGCCCGCAGACGGCGGCAGCGGGGGAGCCCCGTTCGTCACACATGCCGAGAACAGCACTACTGCCGACGCGCCGGCCGCTAGATGCTTCACTGATCGTCCGGCGCGGTATTCGTGGCGTGAGCCATGATGTCTTCAACGGTGTATGCCGCGTGAATCTTCCGGAACGTGCGGGGCTTTTGCTCAAAGTCAAAGCAGTTCAGCGGTGCGGCGGCGCGGTCGTCGGTGCGGCCTAGCGACGGAAGCTCGAAACGTTTCTCGATAAGCTTTAGCAAACTGCCAAACTCGTATTGAGTATGGTCGACATAGCCCGGTTTCGCAAATGGTGAGATGCAGATCAGCGGCACGCGCATTCCGAGCCCATCGTAGTCGAGCTGCGGGGGCGGGACCTCGTCGTACCATCCGCCCCAATCGTCCCAAGTCACGAATATCGCCGTCGACGACCAGAATTTGCTCTCCCCGATCGCATTGACGACCGAGGCTACCCACGAAGGGCCGCGTTTGCTGTTCGAACCGGCATGATCGGAGAGAAGCAGGGATGGAATGATCCAGGTGACGGCGGCGAGCTTTCCATTCCTCACGTCCTGCAAGATACGAGTCTCGGGGAAGACGATGTCCCTTTTCCAGTCGGGACCCTCGCGGATTTGATCGATGGCGTCGTAGCCGTCCCAAGAATAACCGGTAACGTTGCTTACCCTCGGCGAGTAGGAACGCCACGATATGCTTTTATGGTCCAGCTCGCCGGCGATCGTTTTGTATTTGAAGCATGGAAATGCGATGCCGACCGTCTGACCTGCGGCGTTCAGCAAACCGATCGCATTTCCAGAGGGAGCGTCGCAACCCCAGGGTGCGACGGCGGGGTAGTTAAACGCTCCGCCCGCCCAGCCTGAGATCAGGTATTGGTGGGCGACATAGCTGCCATCGAGTTGTGACGCGAACATATTGTCGGCGAGAACGTACTGTTGCGCCATCCTCCAGTACGGCTCGACCTCGGACCGCGGGACGTACGCGTATTGAGGATTGAGGTCCTTGGGCGGGCTATTGGTGTATTCGTCGGCAAAGCCGTCCATTTTCCCGGAATCATACGCCGTTTTGGCGTCCTGCAAGGCGTGAGAGATGTCCCACTTGGTTGCCAGCGAATGCTCGAGTAACGTTATGGTTTGGCCATTCGGCAGCTTCCCGGTTGTCGAACTACTAGCGTTGGGAAAACCGAGAAACAAGTTGTTAAAACTGCGGTTCTCTTGAACGATGATGACGATATGATCGATCTTCGACAGGCCTGCGTCATGCGACGAACTGGCGCTCACTCTTCCGAGCGCCGAGTACGTGAGGGAGCCAAGCCCTAACAGAGCGATAGTCGCAAGCCGAGGCCACGGTGCAAACTTCATCCGCTACGTTATGGCGGTCCAGTAACCGGTTACGAGAGCCTCCGCCGAGCTCTGGACCCAGCCGCCATCCTGACTCAGTCCCCAGCGATAACCGCCGTCGTTGCCGGCGGAGAGCGCAAATACATGTTCGAGTGCGGTACGCAGACCATTGTCGAGTCGCCCGCTATTCGCCAGCAACTGATAGTACATTCCGGAACAGACCACGTCGTAGTAAGGCACGGCGCCCTGCTGAAACCCAGAACCGCCGGTCGCTACGTCGATGTAGGCATAGAAGGCGCCATCCTTGGGCGCTGTTGCGCTCCAGCGCAGGAAGGAGGTGACGCTCTTTGCAGCTCCCATGCGTTGAGCTCCAAGAGCGGACATCATCATGTTGTCGCCGATGCCGATCGGGCGCCCATCCTGCTCGATCTTGTACCAGCGCCAACGTTCGGGGCTATATCTGCGCGGCGGATAGCCCGGGTCGTAATGGTCATAGTATGCGCCGTTGGGGGCTTGCACGGAACCCAGTAGGAACGTCCGCCCTCGCTCGAAGAGCTTGGTTGTCGCAGCGTCGCCCGTGGCCTCTGCATAATCGTGCAAGGCATCCCAGAAAAGCATCGATATGTTTGGCACCAACCAGTTTTGCACCGATCCATCCGGCGCCGCATACTGCATCGGGAAATCGAGGTTCTCGACGAGGAGGCCGCTGCGCTCGCCGTCGGCCAGACGGTGCACGAACTCGACGAAACCTGCAGCCGTGTGCAAAAAGGCGCGGTCGCGGCTGCGTCGATAAGCCGCCATAATCGCCTTCGTCACGATTAAGGCGTCCGAAGAATAGAAGAGTTGCGAAGAATCGTTCGCGACCGAAGGAACGCCGCCGCCGACTACGCGATTCGATGCGTAGCGTTGCTGGAGCTTGGCAAGCCCACCCACCAAACGATCCGCCACGTCGGGGTGGTCATCGTTCAGCAGTAGGATCGCGTACGCCGTTGCAAGCGGTGATTCTTGGGCTTCGTGCGGCCCGAAGCGATAGTATCGGCAGAGGTCGTTCGCCGTAATCTGATGGTCGAGGATCCACTGCTCGAAGCGCTGCCGGCGGTCCGACGGCGCGGCGCTCGAGGCGCTCGAGCACAGGTGCATTAACGCAGGCAGGGCCGCGGCTGTGCCGGCCAGTTGGGATAGGAAACGCGTTCTCGGGACGATCATATCAGCAGCGAAGGCGCGATGAACGCACTATTGAGGGAACGTCGTCCAGAGGCCAAGGGTAGCACCGCGAGCCGTGTAGATCGGCATCCCGGTCGTCAAATTCATCAGGTGCGAGAGGAGCGCACCGGCTTTCAGTCCCCACCGCAGACCGTTTGGCCCTGTACGACCGAGTTGCTGGTCAGTCGAAACTGTGTACGTCTGTCCGTTCGCGTTAAAGAGGAAGAGTGGAAACCCGGGGATGCCGGACAGATACTGCTGCGGCCCGAAGAGCCCCGTCAGCGAATAGGTGGATCGAAAAGTCGGCGTGATGTCCCACGAGACGAGTGCGCCGCCCTTCGTTGCCGCGCCCGAATTCGCAGAACTCACATAGCGCAACTGCACCGTACCGGCACCGTAGTAATACGTCGGGCCCGCTAGGAACAACTTCTGATTCTCCCCGGACCAGTAGTCGACAAAATCCTCAGAAGCGTCGAGGACGAGCTTGAGGTCGGGCGTAGCCTTATAGGCGCCCTCTATGTGAACGTCGGTTCGTGCATACGGAAAATACGTGCCGTATCCAAACTGTCCCCACACCCACACGCGCCTGTTCAGGTCGCGTGTAATTCCGCCCACGAAGTAATCGCCGTGCGTAGGAAAAGCGACGTCGCCGTCGGCCTGATGGGCGATCTCGAAGTTCACCGCTCCCTGACCTGGTTGAACGAACACGATTCGAGCATCCTGATAGATCCACGGACCGTAGGCGTTTCCGGGGCTGCTAAAGCCGATTGTGTTGTCGGTAAGATCGATGCGCGTGTAATCTTCGGCTACGGCCGCGTTCGCTGTCACTACGACGAATGCAACGAAGAGGAAGATTGCCGATCGTATGCATGCTGTCACAAGAGCGCCCCTTCGGAGAATGCGGTGCTGCCGGTGGTCACGTGCCCGTTGGAGACGGCTGCGGCCTGGCTTTGTAGGGCAGCGACGCTTTCCTCGACCATCTTTTCCGTCACTTCGCTAACGTGCGGCGTGTGATAGAGCCAGTCGCTCTTGGCGACGCAGAAGAGAGCCCAGATCACCGCGGGTGGCCATGCTAGCAGCGTGAAGACGAGCGTGTAGAGTGAATAGAGAACGACACGCCAAGCTCTTGTAAAAGGATGCGCAGCGAGGCTCTTCGTGCCCCAAAATCCGACGACTTGGTAGCCGAAGATAAAGAACGCCGCGATGCCTTCGAAGCAATGCTCAACCGGTCCCGACGACAGCGGGCCGGTAATCGTGAAATCGCCCAGCGAGATCCCGGCGAGCAAAGGCCACGTCAAAAAACTCGTCAGCAGCGCGAACGGGACGAGATAGTACGATGCCAGCTCTAGGAGGGCGAGATCGCCGCGCTTTATTCCTTGCCAAAGACAAGGAAAGAAATGATAGTATGCTACTCGCGAATGGCCGCACATCCAACGCATCCGCTGCCGAATAGCGACCCAAATATTGAGCGGTTTTTCGTCGAAAATATGCGCTTCGGGCACGTAACCAACGTGCACGCCCGATTTGAGCGCGAGGATACCGTTGAGCTCGATGTCCTCCGTTTGCGTCCGGGTGTGCGACCAGTATTTATAAAGGAGCGCGGCCTCGCAGCACCAGCCGGTTCCACAAATTAGCGTACTCGAGAGCGAGCGCATCCGTCCCGTCAAATAGATGCGCGACGCGGAAACGCACGAACACCACAGCGCCTTCGTTACCCAGTTTGCAGGGCCGTTGAGGACGTCGTGAAAGGCTTGCATGCAGCGAAAGCCCCGCGCCTCGATCGCGTTATTCATTACCTGCAGGTAGTTCAGGCTCACGACGTTGTCCGCGTCGAACACCGCGACGTAGCGGTCGTCGTCCTCGCGCAACAGCCTATGGAAAGCATACTCGAGCGCTCGGTGCTTGCCGTAGCCATGAGTCGGCGTGATGAGCACGTTGCTTCCCATGGTTTTGGCAATATCGGCCGTCCCGTCCGACCCGTCGAAGATCACCCAGACTTCGTAAAGGTCTTTCGGGTAGTCCTGAGCCAGCAGGCTTCGCAACGGATTGCCAATGACGCGCTCTTCATTGAATGCAGGCACCATACAAATGAAGCGACGCTTCGGCGCCGTCATCGGATTGGGCCGCATCGGAAAACTAACGAGCATGAAGCCGAGGATTGGAAGAACCCACACTGCGTACACGAAGACAAACGACGGGTAGTAGATCCAGTCAATGTTCCCGCGCACGTGATGGGCTCGCATCACAAAAAGCAACGCGAAAATGAGAATCGGGATACCGACGATCAGGGCCGCGGCGAAAGGCGGCATCCGGAGCGACGACGCCATCTTCGAGAAGGAGCTTTGGGGGGAGAAGATCCTTCGCCTCAATTGCTGATTCCGTTCCGAGAAGGAAGCACCGAACTGCGCCTCTTTCCGCGGATGGTGCCACAGGAACTGCGGCAATTCTATCCTAGCTGACGGGGGTCTTTTGCTTATTCCTCAGAGAAGGCGTAATGGTATTGGTGTTGGGTTGATTGCGCCGAATAGATCGAGGTAATAGTCCGTTCTGTAGATTCGGGCTAAAAAATAACCGAAGTCGCTTTACGGAACCTTAGAGCCGTCGAACGCGCCTGGTGGCCTCCTCCTGATTGCATCGTCCCGCGCGGGCGTCGCGCACGATCGCCAGTGCCTCATCGTAGTCTTGCAACGAAGGGTTGATTTGGCGTGCCCGATGAATCAGCGATTCCGCTTCGTCATATCGCGCGAGACAGATCGCGCTATTCGCTAAGATGCGCAGCGCTTCGGGATTATACTGATCGAGCTCAGCCGCGCGCGCTTCAGATTCTTCGGGCGCGAGCTCGGTCGCGCGGCGCGCCAACGTTAATATAAAGTTGGCGGACTCCGGTTCGAGCGTATGCGTGCGTAAATCGAAATCCATTTGTAATCGCGCCATCGCGAGCCACCACGCCGCCTCCGCGGCAACAGAGACAAGCTCGTCATATTTCAAAGCCTGCTGCACGAGGGTTGAAGCCAATTCGCGATCGCGCTCTGAAATTCCAGAGAGCAGATGGGCTGGAGGTGGTTCCGACGTCATGAGGTTGGCGGCGAGAGCGCCGATCTGCCGGCTCCGGCGGCCCCCCGATCCGACTTCCTGAGCGGCGGCCTCCTTGAGGGCCGTGACGAGTCTGATCTTCTTGGCCTCGTACTGACGAAGCAGTTGCCGGGATGATTTTCTCGACGCGGCCTCGGCCTGCCGTTTTCGTAACCACTTCATCCTTCGCGAGGCCCTTGGGACGTCAGCAGGGCCTTACGATCCGATACCGGAGCCATGTACGAACTTGCTTCTGAAGTCGCACGCCCTCCTCATTTCGCGAGCCTTCCCGCTGCCCGGTCAACCGCTGCGCCCCGCCCCGATGGCTGGAAGACCGAGTGCCGTACCGAAGGTATCATCGGAAAATGACCACCACGTTCGAAAGGCAGGATGTCACGATGAACGAGATATCCACGTTCCGCCTATACCTCCTTCGGGCAGCCTATCTGCTGCTCGTGGTGGGGCTCGGGTCCGAGATATGGCCGGCGATTCTCAATCACACGAAGCCGTGGGAACTTATGCACGGCGTGGTCGTGTGCATGTTGGGGGCGCTCTCGCTGCTAGCGCTGCTGGGCCTCCGGTATCCGCTGCAGATGCTGCCGCTCCTCTTCTTCGAGTTGACGTGGAAGGCGATATGGCTGCTCAGGGTCGCGGTGCCGCTGTGGTCCGCGCACCGAATGGATCCGGACACCGCCGACACGGCGAATCAATGCTTGATGGCCGCCATTTTCCTGATCCTCATTCCCTGGGATTACGTATTCGCAAACTACGTGAAGAAAGCTGGAGACCCATGGACGCGGCGTGATGCACGTCGGGTGTCAACCTAGTGCAGCTTCACAATGCGAAAAAAGAAGAAGAACCCCAAGGCGATTCCGCGCAGAGGTCCGGCAACTAATCTCCGCAAGGCTGGAGCCCACGAGGACAAGAAGGACAAAACCCTCAAGGCGCTCGACCAAAAGGAGGGCAACGACCTTGTAGTTCTCGGGTCTTGGGCGTTTGATGAGGACTTAGAGTAACAACTAGAACGGAAAGTCGCTTTGCGTCAAGCCGACGTTCGTTTTTAGATCGTCAACCGATTCGTCGAGCACGATCTGTGATCCCGAGTACATGATCTGCCGAATCGGCCAATGCGTCTTCTTCGAAAGATAAAGGATCTGCTCGCTGACGCCGTGGTTCGAGGACGGATCGGCGACCGTCAGCTCCAGGCGGTAGGTTTCGACGCCTCCGATTTTACCGCCGTCGATCTGTGTAAGCTTTCCGGGGATGGTTTCGTAATCGTCGATGACGCGCGGCAGTAAACCCTCGGGAATCGTGACCCCGCGCAGCGAAACGGCGCGCGGATCGTCCAGGCCAATCTTCAGATGGATGACGCCAAGAATGCCGCCAAGATGGCCGCTCACCTGATCCCCGCCAACCCAGATGCCGACCGAACCTTTGCCATCGCCGTCGAGAATCAGCGTCTTGACGTCGTGGGGCTTCATGAACCAATACTGATAGACGCGGTCCTGGGTTTGCGTTCCCTTCGCCTCGTGAACGTGCAGAACGCACGTGTAGTCCTTGACGCCGGCAAAGGTCCGGTCAAACGCCGCGATCGCCGGTGTCTCGTCGGCCGGGCTTGCCGCGACCCAACTCGCGCCGACCAGCGCGGCAAACGCCAACAACGAGCGATTCAACTTCAGCGGTCGACGATTAGCCAAGCTTGAGCGTATATCGGGCGGGAAACGGGTAGGCGCAATGGCTCGCGCGCTGCAGCGGGCCGTTAATATTTGTTGCGGCGTAAACACAAAGTTGACCAGAGCGCGGCAGATTGAAGAACGTAACTTGACCTCCCGAGTTGGTCGGATCTGAAGAAATGACGCCACTGGGCTGTCCGCCGACAATCGAGCTCGAGAGCACGACCGGAACCTCAAAGAGCGGACCTCCTCCTTTGCCCGTAACGGTAATCGTGGTCGAGCTGGGATTCGCGTTGGCAGGCAACGTGGAACCCGACGAGCTTCCTCCGCAGGCTGTTACCAAAAATAAGCCGACGACCACCAGGCAACGAAACGGCAAAGACATCGATATCCTCCCTACTCATGCGACGCAACTTGTCGTATAGACGGCTGGCGCCATCGTAGCACCGGCCGATTGCGTAAACCTGGCGCGTGCAACGCTTTTAAGCAACGTTTAAACAACCGTCGACCGAATGAGGGCGCCGCCGAGACCGGCGCGAACGCTACCGATGCGATGGAGGACGAGGGGCGCGCGCCTGGCACGTCGGCCTTCGGGACGCTCCTGCGGCGCTACCGACTCGCCGCAGGACTCTCGCAAGAGGCCCTCGCCGAGCGCGCTCGGATGAGCACCAACGGCATCGGCGCTCTCGAACGGGGGTATCGCCGCACTCCGCAACGCGAAACGCTTACCCTCCTCGCCGGAGCGCTGTCGCTTGACGACGAGCAACGCCGCGCCTTCGAGGGCGCCGCGACGCGTGCGGGTGGCGTGCGACGCGGTGACGGTTCGGCCACGGCGGCTCCTTGGCCCGGTGGAGGGTCGACCCTACCGCTAGCGTTGACCAGCTTCGTGGGACGACAGACCGAGCTTGAAGACATTGCAGCCCTCATACGCCAGCATCGCCTCGTCACGCTCACGGGTACCGGCGGCGTCGGCAAGACCCAGACGGCGTTGCAAGTGGCAACCTCATTGGAGGAGGGAGCGGCCGGCTCGGTCTGCTTCGTTGGGCTGGCCCCCATCGGAGATCCGGCTTTCGTGGTTTCGGCGATTGCATCGGCCTTGCGCGTGCAAGGAGCTCCCGATCAGACTCCGCTTCAGACGCTGCTGGCATACCTCAGAAACAAGACGCTCGTGCTGATTCTCGACAACTGCGAGCACGTTATCGCGGAGGCGGCGGACCTCGCGAAAGCGGTCCTAGCCAGCTGCGCGCACGTTCGGATCCTTGCCACGAGCCGCGAGCCGCTCAAGGTTGCAGGGGAACACACCTACCGGCTACCGTCGCTCAGCCTTCCGTCGGCAATCGCATTGTTTATGGATCGCGCCCGCGCAGCCGATCACCATTTCACGGTCACCGACGAACATGCGCCGATCGTTGCCGAGCTCTGCGGCCACCTCGACGGGATCCCGCTGGCGATCGAGCTGGCCGCCGCGCGCGTAAGCCTCCTACCGGTTCGCGCGATTGCCGAGAGGCTCAGCGATCGGTTTAAAATTCTTACGGGCGGCGAACGCACGGCGCTTCCACGGCAGCAGACGATGCGCGCGGCAATCGACTGGAGCTACGACTTGCTGTCTCGCCGGGAGCAGCAACTCCTCGAGCGGCTCTCCGTCTTCGCCGGCGGGTGTACGGTCGCCACGGCCACCGCGCTCTATGCGACCGAAGAGGTCACCGAAGACGACGTTTTCGAGGTGCTTTCATCGTTGTTCGACAAGTCGTTGGTCGTTGCCGACTTCAACGCTAGCGAGCCGCGTTATCGCCTTTTGGAATCGTTTCGTCAATATGCGCGTGAGAAGCTTGCAGCTCGCGGCGAAGAGCAACTTATGGCACGCCGGCATGCGCTCGCGTATCTTGAACTCGCCGAGCGGCTTGATCACGCTTACTACTACGAGTCTCATGAAATCGTGAGCGCGCTCAGTCACGAAGAGCTGGACAATTGGCGGACGGCACTGCAGTGGGCGCTGACCGACCGTGGCGACGTCCTTCTGGGGCAGCGCCTTATTGGGGAGCTGAGCGTACTCTGGCAAAGTTTCGCGCCGCTCGAGGGACGACGCTGGCTACTCTGCGCGCTGGAACTGGTCGATGAGCACACGCCAAGCAGCGTCCTTGCGAGGCTCGGTTACGCCGAAGCAACTATCGCCATGGCGCTTCAACAAGACGAAGCGCAGCTCGCGAGCAGCAGGAGCGCGGTCGCGCGCTACCGTGATGTCGGCCACTCGCTCGGGATCGCCCTCGCGCAGAGTCGTGAGGCTCAGGCGTTATTGAATTTTGGACGGATCGTGGAAGCAAAATCGGTGCTGGAAGAAGCCCTCCCACTCGCTCGCGCCGTGCATAATCGCTGGCTTGTCGGTTACCTACTGCGCCTCTTCGGACACGCCTGTGCTCTGGATGGCGATCTTGTCTCGGCGCGTAGCTACGTTGCGGAAGCACTTCAGAATTATGAGGCGGTGGGCGCGGAACTCGACGTCGGATGGACGATGGAGACGCTCAGTTGGATCGATTTTCGCGCGGGCGACTCTGAGCTGGCACTTCGAGATACGACTGAGTCGCTCGCAATTTTTCGCAGATTCAACCATGTGCGCGGTATCACCATTATTCTCAACCATATGGCGAGGTATCTCGTCTCCTTGACGCGATACAGCGCGGCCGAGAAGAGCGCGCGCGAAGCACTCTACATGGCCCGCGAGCACCATTTGGACGTTCTCGCTGCATACGCCCTCCAGCACCTCGGAGCAATCGCAGCATTACAACCCCAGAGCGCAGCAGACCCCCGGCATACCGGTTACAAACAGGCTGCGCGGATTTTCGGCTTCGTCGACGCTCGCCTCGCCGCAATGGGAACGGCGCGGGCCGAAGAGCAACAGGAATACGATCGCGTCCTCAACGTGCTGCGCGATGCGATGGGCGCCGATGCGCTCGGCAAGCTCATGGCCGCGGGTGCAGCGCTTACCGAGGAACAGGCGGTCGAGGCCTCGATCCCAGTGGTGACTTTTCCAGACTCTCGCGCGTGCGCAGGAGAAGGCTGAGCGTTTTTTGCTCCGACTGTGCGTCGAGGCCAGTCAAACGGTTCACGTGTAAATGGACAAAAGAAGCCAGCAAGGTATCGAGGGACTGGCTCAATGCTCGCTGGTCAGCCAGATGCTGAAGGTTTCGTGCCACGGCAAGTAAGGCGTCGCGTCTTTCGCTGAGCGCGGAATAAACGTCGAGCGGTTGATCCGCTTGCCATTCTTCCGACGAACCAAGCAGGGAACGCAACAGCGGCTTGCGCTTCCGGTATTCTACCCCGAGTTCGCTATCGCCCAGCGTCGCGTGACGGCGATACCAGCCTAGTCGATCCGCCTCACTTAATCCGAAATCTTGGAGCAGATTGTCGATGCTCAGAGCCAAGAGAGCGGTTTCATCGTGCGGCCAAAGCTTCGCTTTCAAACAACGCATGAGCAGCGCGCAACTGCGACTGTCCGCCGAGAACGCCGCTTCTGAAGCCGTCATTCCGAGCAGACCGCCGAAGCGTTCGATCTCCTGTTCGTAAGTATCAAACAAAAACTTCAGGCAGAGGCCTTCCGACATCAAATGGACCCCCCACTCGCAAACGTGCGGGAAGAGCCGCTGCGTCAGGAGATCGGCCGATCCCCGGAAACGCAGTCGCACGTGTGGTTGAGGATCCGCGTAGCGAAGGAAGAACCACGAATCTGCAAATCCGGAAGCCACCACATTCTCACTGAACGTGAACAATGAGTCGGAGATGAAATCGCCTTCGAGATTGCGAGGGCAAAAGATCTTGACAAACAGCCACTCACTTCCGGGCGGGTGGTGCCGCGCCGCGGGGGCAAACGATTCAATCTTCGCGCCGACAGGTAAAGGTGCGCGAGCATCGCCGGCCTGTGAAGCCAACGCGTTTGGAGATAAGACGAGCGAAATGACGAACTCAGTGTAGTAGTGTCCTGTGGGTCCGAGCAGCCACGCTTCATCGAGTGTCGGCAAGACTTCCTGAACGATGATGTCGCCACCACTCGGTAATCTGAGCAGTTCTGCTCGAAGCTCCGCTGCCTGCGCCGTATCGTCGAGATCTAGCACCAAGCGGTTATCGGCAAAGCTCAAGCAAACGTACCTCGGTACGTTCCATTCCGTTCGCCAGCTCTGCAAGGAACGATCGTAAGCCTCTTGAGAGCTCGTCGCTAGATGTTCTTTAGATACTCGCCATTGAGCGGGTCGCAACACGACGCGACCCGCCTGCACCCGAGGCAGAGACGGAAAGCCTTCAGCCTGCTCCCAATTGAAGGGGCTGAAGGCCGGCCTCCCGTCATGGCTTAGCTCCTCGAGGAAGCGCACGACGCCGGGCGCGAGATAAGGATTGAGCATGTGGCCGGTAAAGAATGCGACTCTCTTTTCTGCCGTCGGCCACCGCACGTAGAAGCGATCGCGTTCGACTCCTACTACCAACTCATCGAGTGGGATGACGCTCGAGGCAGCAACGCCGGCCGACGGTCCCACAGCGATCTCGAATGGGCGCACCGACGGGCGTATCCCGACGTTGGCCGACCTTGGGTTGGGAGGCATGTACACGAGTTCGGCACACAAGCAATCTGGTATGTGGGCTTGTTCCGCGGCGGCGATTTGCTTCAACATGGTTGGTCCCTCAGGCGCCAGCAAGTCGGCGAATCGGGCTAGGTTGCGGCCCGCAGCTTTAGCTCCAACGTTGGGACCGATGACAAGCATGAAATCGCCTTTATCGATCGCCTCGGCTGAACTGGCGCCAACCATAACGTTGATGTCCAGAGATAGAGGCGCTGACGCGAGACTGGGAGACCAAGTCTGGAGTCGAGAGAGGTCGCGCTCCTCGAGCGCGACGACCTGCCGGCGGCCATGCAACGCCGTGCATGCGAGTTCCAACAGCGCTTGGCTGCGCCGAGCCGTCTCCGCCGAATCCGTTGCCACCTTTGCATGCTCGTAGTTTTGCAATGGTCCAAGGCCACGATCCGGATCCAGCAGCTCGAGGAGCTTCACTTCCCTGTCGCGCCCATACCGGTCGACAAATGCCTGGCGATAAGAAGCAATGGGCGAGGGACCGTGTGGAGTGGGAGTAAGACGCAGCAGCAGTTCGGCCGCTCGCGCCGCCTCCGCCGCAATGATATTTCCAACTTCACCCTGCACCGACATCGCCATGTCGACTTGTACCGGCGGCTGCTGCGAGTCGACGGAATGCTCCCCGGCCGTTGCCGCAAGCTTTCCAAATGCCGCCGCACCGTCTTCGTCGATTAGCCGATCCCACTCGGACGAAGCGCTCAGCAATTCATTGAGGCGGGTCGCGGCTTCGGCGGCCTCCGGGATCGTGGCCAAACGCTCGGCAACATAGTGCGCCGGGTTACTGGTGGTGAGCGGGGGCCGAAGATCCGTCAATAGGAATGTCTGCTCCCAGAGCTCGCTCAGCAGTTTGTCAACTCTCTCCAGAGTCGCCGATGGCGTCGTCTCGCACAATTGAGAATGTAGCTCGTCGTAGGATATTGGCGCTCGCGCAAGCGATAGCGCTCGCTTCACCACGCCGGTCGAGCGGATCGAGACCCCGGCGGTCGGAAAGGCGCTGGATGAAGCGGCGCGCTCGGATAACGTGACGCGGCCACCCGCAACAACTGCCGATGGGTTCGCGTAAAAGCGCAGGCGCTTTCGGATCGCCGGGTTGGCTTCGGAAGAAGAGACGAGATTCATGAGCCACGCCATATCGGGCCGAGTTCTCGTGGAAGCGCGGGGCGACTGGATTTGAATCGTGGTTGCCGGACCCAATTCAGCAACGGCTACTGCTGCAAAGAGACCGAACGGCGTGGGCCGCGTCGACATTCGGATCGCGTAGCGCAAGAGCTTCGCGTGCATGCGCGACGCCTCGCGCGGGCTGAGTTCCTCGCGCGTAAATCTATCCATCGCTTCGAGTAGTGAAGCGCTGGCGACCGCCACGGCGCGGCGGACGTCGGGGTTTGCGAACGGCCACGGCCCGCCGTTCTCGTTACTAAGGGCGAAGTATGACTCGACCGGGAACAGGGGCCCTCGGACCATCACGAACTCGAGCGGCCGATACAAGGGCTGTCGCCGTCGTGAACGGACTCTTTGAACCGGCCGATCGCCGTCGTGCAGCTTCAATAACGACCGTTCTCCCGAAGCGGCTTAGCCGAAATGTCTTGGCCGGCCGCTGCTAACCCGTTGCGACGAATAAGCTCTTTTTCAAAAACCCTGTTTCAATACAATTTTTTCACCGACTTCGACATAGATGTGTGTCGGTGGTATCGGGGGGTTCGGCGTGCCGCAGGGGCCGCGAGTATCGCCGAATACGCCGACCTTCACTTGCCCCTTGTTGCTCGGATCGAGACTTATGAGCGCTCCCTCGTTTCGGAGGTCGAGATCGAACTCTTTCGACTCACCGTTCAACTCATCGTCGGCCATGAATTCTCCAATCTGGGCGTCCCGCAAGGGGGGACTCCACGCAACCTGCGGGCTCTTCGACGCGAGCTTGCTGCTCCCTCGCCTAACGTGCGACATTCTACGACAAGAGGAATGCCCGATTCCACGTTGGTTCGACGCTCGTCGCCGCCGCCAGCAGAACGATCGCAACTCCGGCGGCGCCGTTTAATAGACCCGGCTGATCAACCTCGCGATCGTCGGGCTCTAAATCTCGAAAGCCGAGCAGCGAATCCGGCCGGTAACTGTCGAGAAGCTGCTCGACGAGGGTCCGGCTTCCGTCTATGAAGACGTCTGCGCCGGTATCGTTGGCAAATCGCAACGCTATCGCCAACAGGCCGGCGACGCCGTGGCAGAAAGTTGGAGAGGCGATGTTGCGCTGCAAAACCGGTCGCCGGAAGACCGCCTCCATCGCGGAAACGGCCAGAGTGCGATAGTCGTCCCGGCCCAATGCATCGCCCGCCAACCACAGAGCCCGCGCGACTCCGGGACTCCCGTAGCACCACGCGCAGCGACTCGGCGCACCTGCGATGATCTGAACGCGATCCGCTGCTACACCCGAATCAAACGCTGCCGGTGGTTTTGCAATTGCCACGGCAGTTGGCCAGTTCACGCCCCAAGCATCATCGCTACGATTATCGTTAAGCCAGTCGACTATTCTCGTAATCGCCTCCGGCAAACCGGGAGTCGACAACCCCGCCCGCAGCCCTAAGGAAAGCACCGCGAGCGGACCCGGAATGCCGTGCGCCAGCCCACAGTTCAAATTGCCGTACGGATAAGCCAATCTTAGTTCATCGTCCCACAACAACGCGCACGGCGTGTGCCAGACGGGTGCGCCCTCTTTTTCATCAAGCATGCTTAGTAAGGCATCGATCGATACATGCAAAACATTCGTCGCCCCAGCGTCATTCGTGCGGCACAACAAATATGCAGCAACGCCGCTCAATCCCGAAATAACGTCGAACTCTTCGATACCGAGCCCATTTCGACGACCATACAAACTGCTGGCCAATGCAAACGTCCTGCCGACAATCACGTGGTCGAGAGTCGAGAGTAGTCGCCTATAGCGCGTACCGTCACGCGATAACTGCGACGCGCTGAAAGCTAGACCGCTAAGACCCGATAGTAGTCCGAGTGGTACTTCTGAAGCGGTTTCTACGCCTCGGACGGCCAGCGCAAGATGCTCCCGCCCCGTAACGTCCCAGTTCTCGCCGGCAAAACAAGAGTCTAGATATCCCCAGAGGAGCGCTAGCCCCGCGTATCCCTCGGAAACGGCATAGGGTGCCCAGGTAGGTCTGGGATATTTGGTTTGAAGTTGAGCAGCAGCGCCAGCTTGTGCAACGTTTCCCGGGGAGATCAGCCGCTCTGAGACATCGCGCGCGACCCGCACGGCTTCAACAGCAAGGTCACCCGTTACGACTGGGTTCCATATCACGCGTTAGGCTAGCACAAATTTCTAGTCCGCAAACTACTCACACAATTCCAACCGCATTTCGCACGGCTGCACTCAACTCACGCAATTTCTTACGGTGTCACCAGGGTTAGGCGTACCCCCGCAATACCCTTGGGTATTTATCCTCGGAGGAATTACCCATGCTTCGCGCGGTCGCAGGGGTGAACGCCCCTGCGATCCAGCGCCAGTTCGAATATCAAGGTCGAATTCGTCTGGTGCCGCTGTACTTGCTTCCTGTGTTTGTGTAGCAGTGTGCGTGACATGAGCGTCACGCTTGACGAATACGCGCGTGCCGCCCAAACCTCCGAACGGCGATTGCTCGGGTGAGAGCTTTTCCGCGTGCACAATGTCGGATTCTGCGATCTCAACCGAGCGGCTCATGTCCAAATTGAGGTAGAGCAGCCAGTAGCCGGGCTTGGGGCTGCGACCTAAGAGTCCTACGAAGCTGGTCAGGCCGGCTGGTGGTTCGCCCGGTTTACTGCGTAGACGCGCAAGGATTGGCTCCTCCTTCAGCCCATCGTCAGCCATAAGATCTCCAATCTGGAAGCCTCGCAAGGGGACTGCAAGCAGTCTGGCTAGCCCTTCGACCCCAGCTTGCTACTCCCTCGCCTAAAAATGAGAAGAGCGGGACTTACGTCTCGCTCTTCTCATTTGATAGCTTGGAACGAACGTTCGCTAAGCTAACCTCAGGTTTTCATGCAGTGAATTGCGACCTTCGTCGTTTTGCCACTTGAATCGGTCACCGTGGAGTCATCGGTCGTCGCGGTGTCGCTGACTTTCGTTATTACGTCAGTGCCGCTGCTGCCGTCGAGATTTTTGTTCGTCCAGGCTATTGTGTTGCCTTGCCAACCCGGCGACGAACTAATCCCATAACCTCCTGCGCTATCCGCACCAACCTGAACCCATTGCTTGATCGAGCCATCGTAGGTCATATAGTTCGTGCTCTGAATCGTATAAGTGCGGTACCGGTCGAACGGCGGTGCAGTGTCTTGGGTAACCATCCATGTTCCATCCATGCCAACCGTAGTCGTGCTCGTATCGGGGCGTTGCTTACCGCGCAACATCTGGGTGCATCTCCACGAGCCCGTAAGGAACATCATCGAGGAGAAGTCGGGGTGCGCCATCGGAACCTGAGTCGGGGCAGGGGCCGGAGAGGCCGCTGAGACCAACGGGGTTGATGCAAGCCCGAAAGCAAGGGCGATAACACCAAGCGCCGCGAGTGCTGCTTGTTTCATATTGCGTGTCCTTCGTAGAACTTCATAGGCACTGCGATGCATCTTTGAAGTAAGTATGGCATCATCGCAGCCTAAGCAACGATCGCAGGGCTGCGCTCATTGTGTGCCTTTAGGCGGGCTTTGTCAACGAAACTAAGGTAGCGCTCCTGTCTAAGCGCAACTTTTCCGATGTTTTGAGAGTTTTATGTCGCGTATGATAGCCAATCCCTTTCCGGTCGCGACCCTCGCAATTAAAGGCGCCGTTAGGGGACTGAGCACTCCGCAACGGTCCGAACCGGTCTACGGGGGCTATGCGAACGGACGCGGCGAGATCGTCTTGTTTGCGAAAAACCTTGCCTATCGCGTCAACTTCAAGAACCACATTTTGAAGCAAAGGCCACCGCTTAATTTTGGCGCGCAGGCGCGCTACGATGCAGCCGAGGCCGGCGAGGACTTTGCGTACGGCAACAAGATCTTCCGCCGGTTGAGCCATGCGCAGATCGCGGAGATTTGTGCGGCCGGCAATTTTAGGATCGGCTCAAGGTTCTAACGGCAATATCTGGTTTGCCGGCGACCGAGGTGCATGGCCATCGGTCACGTAACAATGCATCAGACGTCTTGGAGGTAACACTATGACGCTTTCTGATCGCGCCGTTGTTGCAATTGCGGCCCTCGTATTGGTTGCCGGATGTGCTGGCGGCTCGTCGTCGGTAACTCCGGCTGGACCGATGACTCGGCTTCTGCCGGGTCCCGCTGCGCTGGGCGGACCGCGCGGGTGGGCCGATGCCGCGAAAAAGAAGAAACCAATCCTCTTTGTCGCCGACATTTACGCCAGCGTCGTTGGCCTCTACGATCCAAATGTGCCGAACCCGCCGCAGGAGGGCTCCATTACCGACGGCGTCGACGAGCCAGCCGGTCTTGCCATCGATTCAAAAGGATCGCTCTACGTCTCCAACGTAGGCGGGAGCCCCGCGACGATCACCGTGTACTCGCCCGGCAAGAGCAAGCCGCACTTGACGATCCCAACGCCGGGATATTACGGAATCAGCGTCGACTCGAAGGGCGACGTTTTTGCGACGGGCTCAGGCCCTACCGTCTACGGATATAAGCCTGGCGCGAAGAAGCCGTATGAGGCGATCGGCGGCTTCGACGATCCCATCGCCGTCGCGGTCGACGGCAAAAACAATGTGTGGGTGGCGGACGAGCTCGCCAACAAAGTCTACGTGATTGCAGCAGGAACGACCCAGGTTAAGGACGCCGGACTCATGGGTGTGGACGGACCGATCGGGATATCCTTCGGGCCTAAAAACGTTCTTTACGTCGCAAATTTTGTCCCACTCAACGTAAAAGTCTATCCGGCGGGTTCTAAGAAGGCGTCCGCCACGATCACCGACGGCATTACGAGTCCGACGCTAAACGGCGTCACGGCGGCCGGCATCTTCTTTCAGGCAAATCTACGCGGCAACGTCGTCGGCTATAAGAAAGGCCAGCGGACGCCATTCTCAACGATCAGCGGCATCTCCGGTGCGATTGGGATCGCTTCGTCGCCCTTGGTCAAGAAGTAGCTCGGTCTTCGCCGGATTCTTAAGTTCCATTTCCCTTGTGAGTAGCGATTTGCCAAACATTGTCGCACGGATCCCTAACCATTGCGCGCCGATCTCCGTACGGCATATCGGCCGGCTCTTCGAGACACACCGCGCCCGCTTCTAGTGCGCGCTGGTACGTTGCATCGACGTCGTCAACGTAGAGGTAGAGAAAAGCGGGCATCGGATCACGAGGGCCGGCGCCGCTTACCATGACGATCGAGTCGCCGATTCTCACGACGGATGGTGAGCCTCCGGTGAAGTCCCCACTCGCGCCGAACGCCTTCTTGAGGAAATCTACGAGTTTGGTTGGGTCGTGAACCACCAGCCGAGGCGTGACGCTATGCCACCCTTCCGGAATCGATTGCGCTCTCACGGCGGCAGCATGATGATGATGACGTGCCGTATCCTTTGAATGCCGTTTGAGGGCGAAACGGCGCGGGCAACAGGTTCGCGCAGCGTCGCCGCAGCCGACAGTGCAACGGCGAGCGTGGCGATTCGAAACGCAAACCGAAGCATCGCAGCTATCGTTCGCAAGCGGCGACCGCGTGCCTGTCTCTTTTTTGCACCCGTGTCAACGTACTCGCCCGATTGACAAAGCCGGCAAGAAGGCGCACCCTGGCTGCAAGGGTTTGACCTATCGCAGCATCCCTCGCGAAACCATTTCGGAGAAAAGAGGCTGGAAGACCAATGCGACTTTCAATTTCGGCTCGCTACGCATTTGCCGCTTGCACGAGTCTACTTACGCTCGCGAGCTGCAGCAGCGGTGGTTCGTCACCTATCGGCCCCTCGTCCGGCGTCGCCCTCGACTCGCAAACGCGCCTGGCGCAAAGTGCGGTTGGCCCCGACGTCTTGAGCGAGTTTGCCTATGTGGCCAACTACGACGACAACGATGTTTCCGCGTATAAGATAAATGCGAAGAGCGGCGCGCTGGCGCCGGTGAAAGGGTCGCCGTTTGTAGCGGGCAGCGGCCCCTACACCGTGACCGTCGATCCTGCGGGCAAGTTCGCCTATGTGATCAACGTTGGCTCGGGCGATATTTCCGCCTATACGATCGACGCGATCAGCGGCGCGCTGAAGATGGTGACGGGGTCGCCGTTTTTTGCGGGCGAGTTTCCCGAAGACCTGGCAGTCGATCCGACGGGCAAGTTCGCCTATGTGCCCAACTTAGGCGACGGCAATGTTTCCGGCTTCGCAATCGACGCGAAGAGCGGCGCGCTGACGCCGCTGGCGGGATCGCCGTTTGGAGCCGGCTCCGAGCCCATCGGCGTGGTAGTCGACCCTAAGGGCAAGTTCGCCTATGTGACCAACCTCGCCTCAGACAATGTTTCCGCGTATAAAATAGACGCGACCAGCGGCGCGCTGGCGCCGGTGAAGGGGTCGCCGTTTGCGGCGGGCACCGAACCGAATAGCGTAGCAGTCGCTCCCAATGGCAAGTTCGCTTATGTCCCCAACATCGACACCGCGAATGTTTCCGCCTACGCGATCAATGCGACCAGCGGCGCGCTGACGCCCGTAAAGGGGTCGCCGTTTCCCGCAGCCAGCTACCCATGTTGCGTTGCAATCGCTCCCAATGGCAAGTTCGCCTATGTGAGCAACGACGAATCAAACAATGTTTCCGCCTATACCATCAACGCGGCGAGCGGCGCGCTGAAGCCGGTGAAAGGGTCGCCGTTTGCTGCGGGCACCGCGCCCTACTTCGTGGCAGTCGATCCTACGGGCAAATTCGCCTATGTGGCCAACGATAGCTCCAACAATGTTTCCGCGTATAAGATAGACGCGACCACCGGCGCGCTGAAGCCGGTGGCGGGGTCCCCATTTAAAGCGGGCAGCTTTCCCTATGCCGTAGCCACGTGCCGCCGTGTCGGTAGCGCATGTAAGCCGCCGCCCTTGTAAGCGACGGAACATTCAGCCAGCGGTGCAAAGCTAAGCCCGAATCCCCGCGATTGTGCGCGCGGCCTGACGCCAGGACGGCGGGCGGCCATAGAGCAGCATCCCAACGCGGTAGAGCCGCGCGCCGGCGAGCGCGAAGAGCACGACGCATGCAATGTCGATGAACGCCGCCGCGAGCAACTGGGCTGCGGGAACGCTCGAAATTGCCAGGCGGGAGAACATCACGAAGGGTGAGATGACGGGGACGAAGCTGCAAACGACGACGTAGGGCGCGTTTGGGTTCGTCAACGCGACGATCGCAACGATTAACGCGATGATTACCGGCAGAAAGAGTGGGCCGCTCACCGCGCCGAGGTCTTCAGTGCGGTTTACGAGCGAACCGGCGCCTGCAAAGATCACCGCCATCTGCAAGAAACCGAGCACGAAGAAGGCGAGGAATCCGATCGCGGTCGCCGGCGGGAGGCCAGCGAGAGGTGCAGCGCCGGTGCTCGTAGTCGAGTGGGCGATTCCTCCGCCGAGGACGGCGACGATGACGAACCACGCCGCCATCTGTAGCAGAGCGAGCACCGTTGAAGCGGCGATTTTCGCCGAGAGCAGGATCGTCAGATCGACCGACGAGACCAGCAGCTCGGCGATCCGACTGGTCTTTTCTTCCGCGACCGACGTGAGTAGGAGTTGGCTGTTGAAGACGATCAGCATGTAGAGGAGAATGAGCAGGAGGTACGCGGTTTCGTGCGCGCTCGCAGACTGCGCGGCGTTTCGAAAGTTCGTGACGCTGCGAACGGACACGGGGAAGGCCAACTCGCTGCTCAACTGTATTGGCGAGCGATGGGTGCCCAACGAAACGTCGAGCGGGAGCAGTGCGTCGCGAATCGCCGAAAGGTGCACCTCCGAGGGGTCCTGCGTGTAGACGATGACGCGCAAGCGATCGCCGGTGCGAGACAGCTCGAGCAGCGATCCCACATGCCATGCCGCTAACATTGCCGGCGTCGGCGCGGTCGCCGATTCCCGAACGATCCGCACGGAAAGGCTGCCATCCTTCTCGAGCAATGCTTTCGCCGGTCCCGTCAGTGGGGCCGGCCCGGCTACGGCCGTGTAATGTTCTTGGCCGAAGGCCGTCGACGCCATCAGCGCGGGCATGCGCGTGATGAGCGCGATGCTGAGGCTTCCAAAGATCAATCCGGCGACGAAGGCGCGCGAGCGCAGGCGCCTCAGCACTTCTGCCGAGAGCACAGTAACGAAAATGCTCATTCGTGCGCGTTCTCGATGACGCGCAGATAGAGGTCGCGCAGTGACGGCTCGATCGGCTCGAACGCGACGATCGATTCGACTGCAACCAGCGAGCGCAGCAGCGAAGCAAAGTCCGTCGCGGCCGGTAGGTCAAAGGTGACCGACGCGTCGCTGCGTTCGATCTGGCGTGCCCCATCGATCGCTTCCAAGACGTGCAGCGCCGGTGCGCTACCCGGAGCAACGCGTACGCGGCGGCCGGGCCAGGCGCGACGCAGGTCTGCGAGCGTTCCGGCGGCGAGATTTCGGCCTCGCGCGATGATGCAGAAATCGGTGCATAACCGCTCGAGCTGCCACATCTCGTGACTCGAGAGTACGAGCGTCGTCCCGTGAGTTTGCAACTCTCCCAAGACCGAAAGAATCAGTTCCGCGTTGACCGGGTCGAGCCCGGAGAATGGCTCGTCCAGAACGAGAATTTCTGGGCGGTGCACGGCGGCGCACGCGACCTGCACCTTTTGTTGGTTCCCTTTCGAAAGCTCCGCGCACGGCCGGTCGGCGTACTGCTGCAACTCCAGGCGATCGATCCATTCCGCGGTCCAACGGGAGATGTCGTGCTTTCCGATGCCGCGCAACCGTCCGAAGTACGTAATGTGGTCGCGCACGCGCATCCTCCCGTAGAGCCCGCGCTCCTCGGGCAAATAACCAAAGCGATCGCGAGTCCTGGCGTCGAGGGGCGCGCCGTTCCAGCTGATCGTACCGCCGTCCGGCGTTAGGATGCCGAGGATCATCCGCATCGTCGTCGTCTTTCCGGATCCGTTCGGACCGAGCAGCCCGAACGTCGTGCCCGCCACGATTGAAAAGCTGACCTCGGCAACCGCGCGCACTTTCCCGAAGTCCTTGCGGACACCGTCAACGAACAGCACCGAGAACGGGGAGCTCTTGCGTTGCGGCATCGGCGCGTGTTTCTCTTCAGGGCCAGTCGGCCCATTGGCCCCGCCGGGCAATCATATAAACCTGCGAAGCTTCGGCCAATAGACGCTCAGCGGCATGGTGATTCCGCGGCAGAGCCAAATCGGAAAGCCGTTTTCAAACGGTCTCACCCACGGATTGGAGAAACGGGCGACGATGCGATGCATTCTAAAGAGATGGGCTTTACTTTCGCAGTCTCCGTGAACGTCGATGAGCACGCTGCCGCTGTAACCGCGCGGGCCCCAGATCCAATACTGATTGTGGCCCGAAAGCGCCGGGGGTAGGCCGTACGGCGGCCCGTAAAAATCCAGCGCGGCGGCCTCACCGTAGTTGCTTGCGAGGATTGCGGTTTGAGCGCGCTCGGCCGGGGGCAGCGAGTCGTAAACGCGTGCGACGGTTTGCGCCAGTTCCCGCCAGCCGTGCATGTCGGCCCAGTCGGGAGGTAAGTTGCCGATCTGCGTGTGTTCGGTGACCGCTAGATTCACTTCTTGCGCCAGTATAGTTTGCAGCGTGCGGTCGTACGCGGACATCGTGCGTTCCGGCAAGACCGGCATCAGCAACGGAACAAGCGCAATGCCGGCAATCACCGCGTAGAGCGTGAGCACGGGGCGCCACAGGGTTACGCGCGTGGTCCACGCTTCGATCGTGACCGCACCCGCGGCGATCGGTATCGGGTAGACGTCGCCGGCATAGTAATGCTTTGCATGCAGAACGATCATCTGGGCGATCAATGCGAGATACGCGATGCCCAGAAATCGGACGTCCGCGCGGCGCAGCAGCGTTGGCAAGCCTATCAGCCAAACCGGCGCGAGCAGCGGATACGTGATCAGCAGCTGAGTAACGAGGAACTGCAGCGGCGTGAGCGAGACGTCTTTATACTGCGCCGCGGCGCGCAACAGCGTCCACATCGGAAAGCCGTGCGCGGCTTGCCACAGGAAGTTCGGCAGCGCGATGAGCGCCGCGACGAGAATGCCGCCGGCGAACCAGGCCGTAAAGAGAACGCGCCGCTGCGGAAGCACGAGCAGACCAAAGACGATGCCGGTGGCGAAGAAGATGACGGTGTATTTACTCTCCACGCAGATACCCACGATCGTGCCGACGACCAGCCACCAGCGCGGGTCGGCTCCCTTAACGATGCGCAGCACGTAGAGCGCCGCCAGCGGCCACAGCCACAACCCGACGATGTCGGCCGACAGCTTCGTTCCGAAATCCATGAGGACTGGCGTGAGCGCCGCAATCAGCGCCGCGAAGAACTGCGCAAACGCACCCCCGCCGAGTTCGGCAGCCAACAAGCAGGTGGTGTAGACCGATGCTGCGGCAAACACCGCGCAAACCAGACGCAGGAGAAAGAGCGAGTGGCCGAAGAGCTGGGAGGCCGCCCCCAGAAGCGGCGCGACCGGCGGTTGGTCAACATATCCCCACGCCGGATGAAAGCCACAATCTATAAAGTACAGTTCGTCGCGGAAGAAGCCGTAATGCGGGTTGCCCGCAAGATGGACTGCCAGGGTAGCGAGTGCCGCCGCAAGGGGCAGGCGCCTCATACGTGAAGCCGCCGGGCCGACGCCAGCGTCTCGTCGAGCATGTTGCGTTGGAACGCGATCATGTCGGCGACGTGCGGGAACCTTGCGTCCGTTCGGCGCGCGGTAAGGCGGTAGCGTTCATCGTCCTTGGCTAGCGTACCGCGTTTTCGCAGCGTCGCGAGTGCGTTGACGACCGCGGCGTCCGGCGCGCGGTGCAATTCGGGATCGATGAAGACGTTTCCGGGTAGCGAATCGAGCTGCTCGCGCACCGCCCGCACGGCGTCTTGGATCGAGAACGTCTTCGGACCGTCGAGTAGAAACGCGGCCAGGAGCGCCGAGGTCGTGATCGGCCGAGCGCCGGCGAGCGACGTCCCGATATCGGTGGCGCCGTCGTATCGAAGGACCCGGTAGAGCATCGAGAGACGCCTGCCCCGGAAAGGGTCGTATGCGATGGCGCAGAGCCAGAGGTCGGCAAAGGGCGAGAGGGCCTCGACGATTCCCCTTCGCATGGGATGCATGCGGCCATCGCGACTGAAGTCCCCTTCGGGCGTGATGTAGAACGTCGCGCCGGTCCGCACGCGCTCCACGATCGCAGCGATGTCGCGTTCGGTCACAGCGCGGAGGTTCTCAAGCACCTCGCGCTGGTAAGGCTGCTTGAGCTTCGCCACTTTCACCCAGGCCTGGGCCCGCATGAAGTCGGCGGGCCTCCATAAGTCGCTCAGCACGCGCCCGTCGAGGCCCAACGGGTCGAGTGTTTCGGGCGGCAAGATCGCTTCGAAGGGCAGGTCGCCATGTGCGGCGCGCAACTCTTCGGCCAGGCTGATCAGGGGCCGCGAGAGCAGATGGTTCTCGATCGGCAGGATGCTGTAGCCGGCCCATAGCCCGCTCAGATTCAAGCCGCGCGTAAACCACGCGGTCCACGGCAACGCCACCGCGATGAATCCCGTCTCGAAGGTGCGACGAGAATTGCACATGATCAGCGGCTTCCATGGGTGCAGAAGAAACGTGCGAGCCGTGACGATTTCCCCTTCGTCGATGTGCTGGTGATTTGTGATCAGCACCGTCGCCCCACGTTCGGCCGGCAAATGACCCCATTGGCGGACGCGCATCTTAAAGGAAAGGTAGGCCTGGCGCACGACGTAGGTGATCGCCTTCATCGTCCAGTTGGGCTTCATCGGGACGCCGCATTCGGCTTGCGCACCGCAAGCACCGTCAGCCAGCCGAGCAAAAAGCACCCGCCGGCGCTGGCGCATCGCCACGTGGTCTCGGCGTCGAAATCGTTACGTCCCAATCTGCACTCAAATTTTCTTCGCATACCGAAAAAAGGCCGCCTAATAGGGTTAGCGAAGCGCGTCGCGTGAAGTTTGCGCGTGTCCTGGCGGCGGCCCTGGATGTCGCCACGATCGCGGCGATCGGTTATGCGGCCGTCGCGATTATATGCGTTGCGCGCTTCGGACGGCGCGAACCTGAGCCGGATACCACCGCCGACCTGCCGGCGGTCAGTTTGCTCGTGCCCCTGCACGGTGAGGAAGCCGGTCTCGAGGAGAACTTGCGTGCGTTCGCGTTGCAGGACTATCCTGTTTGTCAGCTCGTCCTCGGCGTCGCGCGCGCTGACGATCGCGCTCTGAAAATTGCACAGTGCGTGGCGGCGGCGCTTCCCGATCGGAATATCGAGATCAACGTTGGTGAAGTTCCCAGCGCGCCTAACCCTAAGATCGCGAACGTGCTCTCGATGATGCGCCTCGTACGCCATAAGGTGTTGATTATGGCTGACAGCGACACACGCGTGAATCCGGCGTACGTTCGCTCCGTCACGGCACCCTTGCACCAGCCTGACGTCGGTGCGGTGACCTGCCTTTTCGCCGGCGTTCCTGGCGGCACGTTTTCGGCGAAACTTGGGGCGATGTTCATCAACGAGCAGTTTATCCCATCGGTGCTCGTCAATCGCCTCTTCGGTTCGCCGCGGCATTGCCTGGGTCCGACGAATGCGGTGCGCTCAGCGGTCCTCTCCGCAATCGGCGGCTTCGAGGCGCTTGCACCCCATCTCGCTGACGATTTCATGCTGGGAAATTACGTTGCCGCCCGAGGCCTGCGCGTCGTGATCTCGCGTTACGTCGTACGAACGATCGTGTCTGACTCGAGTCTCGCGACGCTCTGGCACCACGAGTTGCGCTGGCATCGGACGATTCGGGGGGTGCGGCCCGCTGGTTACGCCGGTATGTTCCTCACCTATCCGGTGCCGCTTGCGCTGCTTGCGCTCCTGCTCGCGCCACGGCGGAAACGCGTAGTCGCACTTTTCGTTGCGGCGCTCGCACGTATCGCCTTGCAGCGCGTTTCCGGGCGCGCGTTCGGCGTCGCATCCGCCCCGGCATGGCTGGTGCCGCCACGCGATCTGTTTGGGTTCGCCGTATGGGCTTGTGGGCTTACCGGAAACGCGGTCCGCTGGCGCGACGCGCAACTGCACATCGAAGAGGGCGATGTGCTCGCGGAACGAGGCTGAGAATTTTGCACGCAGTCCCTGCTACGCGTTTATCCGGAAGGGAAATACAAGCGTGGGCTCGCATCGTCTGGGGGCGATCCGCCGTATCACCGGCGCCCTTCACAAGAACTTGCTGTGGAAGGAGTTCCAAACGTGCGTTTAAGCCTTCTCGGTGCCAGCGCCGCGCTCGCGGCAGTCCTAGTACTTTCAGCGTGCTCCAGCAGTACCGGCTCGTCGGCTGGTATGCCGTCGTCGGGCGCGCAAGTCCTGACGACGAGTCACGGTCACAAATTGCTGATTCGCCCAGTGCCCGGAGTAAAAATGCTCTCGGGTCCGGCGTGCGGAAGCCAGTACAGCTTCTGCTTCTACGTTACCAAGGGCAACCCCGGACCCTACGTCACAACTTCAGACGACACCGCACCGCTATACAACGTGGCGTCTATCGTCAAAAGCAAGAACGGCAAGGTCGACAAGAAGTTCTCCAATTACTTCTCTCCGGATCCCGGTGACCCGACCTCCCAATACATCAAGTATAAGGGAAAGGCTCCCAAGGAGCCGGGCCCGGTAAAATTCACCGACGTCTACTGCATTTCGTTCTCGACAAACGGTTGCGCCAACGGCAGCGGCAGCATCTTATACCTCGGGATCGCTCTCAACTGATAGCGCTCGCCAGCCTAAAACAGTCAACCTCGGAAAAAGGGGGTCCGGCATCCGCCGGGCTCCCTTCAACGTCTCTGGGTTAGGTCGGCTAATGTTGTCGGCTAAGGCATTTTCTCAGGGCGCCCTTTGGCTCTCTTTTGCTGCAATCGTAGCCGCCTGCGCTCCGCGCGTCGCGTTCGCGTTGTCGAAAGACGATCAAGCTCGGTTCCAAAATCGCGTACTTCGCGTCCCGGTTCAGGGTCATGACCCGATGATCTTCGGCTTGGACGATTGCGTCGTGTACAAGGCGCAGACCGCACACGACGAGATCGTCGGATGGTCGGTCGTTCTTGCATCCGATTGGGGTGAATCGAGCTATCCGAAGTGGGCGACGGTTTGTACATCCCAGCACATTCGGTACAACGGCAAATACGTAGTTATGGATCTTTGCGCACAAGCAATCGGCGCCGGCGGTGGTTGCGCGGGTGGTGGCGGCATGTATCGTAGCCGCTCGGGGAACGCTCAGGGCTGGCAGATCCTGGCCGGCAACGGCTGGATCGCCCTACCGAAATATTGAAGAGAACGCTTGCAGATCGCTGCCGGGGAACGCCTCGTACCGCCGTTGGTCGAGGATTATCTGGAACAGCTATTTCACGTCACTTTGGAGCGCGCGAACCGTCGGACCAGTGGGACACCGGAATGGCGAGCGTCACCGGCTGGTACGGGCGAAAGCCGGCCGATGGAGGAGGTGCCAGGATCGGCGACCCCTTGAAGCTCGCGGCCCACGTGGCCAGTTGGTCGTAGGCGATGAACGGCATGACATGCGGACGCCACGGTCCGTCGGCTCCGAGTAGGTAGCCGCTTTTCGATAGCATGAACGCAAACGAGGCGGGAGCGGGATCGGCGAATTGGTGGTCGGCATACCCGGCTTTCGCTTTCGCCGCAATCTCTTCACGAGTATCGCCGGCGATCGCCCACTTCGTCAGTGCAAGGTAAAACGGGAGTACGCTTCGCACGGCCGGCGGATTGAGGCATGCTGGCCCAAGACCGTGCCAGTTCCAGAACTCGGGATCATCGAAACCCGCCGTCCACGAGCGTCCGACAACGCAGACCCAGCCGTTGGTGCCCTTGACCCCGACGACGTAGCCATGCTTCGTGAAGACGAGCACTTCAGCATGAGCGGAGATCGATGACGGCCCTGCCGAGCGAGCTAAGGCGATTTCGGCGGCAGCGCTGGGCATCAGGTACTTCGCGATCGGCGCCATCGTCGGGTAGGGGTTTGGCGAGGGGACCTGTCCGAACGCTACGGTGGAGAACGCAAGCGAGAGCGCAGTGGCCACGCAAGCAAAGGCGATCTTCATGGAGCCTCCGTTTCGGTGATGTGCCTTGCAACGCGCGAACCCGAGGCGTTGTGACGACAAAAAGCAGCACCCCCGCACTTGCGCGCCGCCGTTCAAATGCAGATTTTACGCAGACCCATCCGACTCAAGTCAGATGGGGAATACTATTTCCGCAGTACGTTGCTGAGCCATTGGCCGCACTCCGTTTAGCACAAGGCGCTCATAGTGTTCCGTCGCCACATGAGTAGCTAGAGCCTCTTTATCGCTATACTGTTCCCACAGCGCAAACACGTTCGGCTTCTCTTGGCTTCGGCCCACTTCGAAACCAATCACGCCTGCTTCCTGGCGCGACGTATCGCGCAGCTCTCGCAGAATCGCTTCGGCTTTGCCCGCGTTCTCGGGAGCGAAAGTGAAAATGACGGACTGAATCAGCATATCAGCGACTCCAATCTAGCGCGGCAACGTTGGCTGGCGCGGGTCGTCACTGGCGTTAGCATATTCGAGACCGAGCGGCGCCTTCACCCGGATCAGGTACGGGCCGGTCTCTGTCGGATGGCCCACGAGAATGGCGAGGCTGACCCCAGGTGGAAACGCTGGAAAAGGTCGCCACTCGATTTGCTCCGGGAGAATGGCCCTAAACTTTTCTTCGTCCGGTTGGTGGGTTCGGTTCATTACATCTTCTCCGATCCGAGTTTGCAGAACTGCGCGCCATAACCCCGCCGCCGAGGTCCGTCTGCGCCGAGTCTTAACCGTAAGTTCACCGATGAAGGGGACATTTAGGCCTTTGGAGGCACCGATTGAAAAGTAGCCCTGGCGGGATTGGGATGGGTCGTTACGGTTTTGGAGCCGCGGCGCTGTCGTTGGGCATAGTAGGGCTCGTCTTGAACGATCAGCTGATATCGAACTGGCGCCTCCCGGGCAGTCAGGCTTTCATTGTTGTGACGTCAGTCGCGCAGATCATCGGCGGAACTGCGATGTTGTTCCGCAAGACTACTGGGCTGGGCGCCATCATCTTGGGCATCGTGTATCTCGTCTTTTCGTTCACCTTTGTGCCGGATATCGTCGGCGAGCCGGGGGTGTACGCAAGCTGGGGAAACGTCTTCTACCAACTGGCTCTCGTCGCAGGGGCGGTGGTCGCGTACGGATTAGCGTCGCCCTTGCCGCCCAAGATCACAAACCTCTGGAGAGGTGCGGTGATTCTTTTCGGGTTGTGCAACATTTCGTTCGCGATCGAGCAAGTCGAGTTTCTGGCCAGAACGGTCAGCTTGGTTCCACCGTGGATCCCGCCGAACGGAACGTTTTGGGCCATCGCCACGACAATTGCGTTCGGGCTCGGAGGCATTGCGCTCGTCGTACGCTATCAATCGCTGCTCGCCTCGCGGCTTCTGGCACTGATGCTCGGGATATTCGGAGTTACGATATGGATTCCGATCCTAATTGCGCATCCGGAGAAGCACCGGAACTGGAGTGAAGGCATCGAGACCTTTGCGATTGGCGGAGCCGCGTGGATCGTTGCCGACCTTCTCGGGCGCGACAGCGCATAGCCGCAACCTGAGCTTGCTCAACGCCTGGCAAAGCGGCCGGAATCATCCGGTAGCAGCTCGAAAAGGATGATTATATGGCGAATCCCGGTTAAGACAGCTTTCTGCGTGAAGCGAAACCTCGTATTGCCGGTAGCGTCGCTCGTCTCGATCCTTCTCGCATCATTCCACCTGGTGGATGACATCGTATACGGGTCGGACAAAAGCGTGGCCTTAAACCTCCTGATGGTAGCCATCCTTGCTGTTTGGCTATACGGAACGCTGATGCTGCCCGAACGTCGGGCGGGGCATATTATCATGCTGCTCGGATCGCTACTCGGGCTGACCATTTTCTCGGTCCACGTAACCGGTACCGGAGGCCTCCAAGGCATCGAGATCGGCAAAATGAGCGGAGCCTTTTTCTTCGTCTGGACGCTCCTCGCGCTTGCGGTTGTTTCTCTTTTGTCGCTCACGGCCTCAGCGCAAGGTCTATGGAGTCTGCTGCGCTCGAAGCCGCGACGATGACAAGGGCGGTGTTATGAGGGCGCTTTCCCTGCGCCAAGCTTATTCCAGCCGTGGAAGAGTGACAAGTCGCCCGCGTCCCATGCCTCGCGGAGTCCAGGAGCGCTCAGGTCCCAGTCCGGGCGGATTTCACTCGTCACGACGCGCAGATCGTGCCAAAGATCGATGACCGAAGGACGCCCCCAGAACCAGTAGCCGTTATAAATACTGTAAATCACAAGGCCCGGCTTGAGGACGAGCGTATGCGGGATCATCGGATTGTGCTCGGGGTCGGTGTACTCCTGGATGTCGAGATCCTTCTGAATCGTTCGGCCGGGGTCCGAAAGGAATGTCCACTGTGCTCCGACTGACGCACGGAATTCCTGAAGAGTATGGTGATCGTCGGTGGCGATCGTCGCGATCTGAGTGTAAGCTACCGCGATCTTCGGGTAGAACGCGGCGAGTTCCAAGTGCTGCTGGTGCTCCTTCGGGCAATAGTGGCCGCGCGCAAGCGTCAGGATTAAAGGATCATCGCCTTGTATCTCGCTGAGCTTGCGCACTTCGGCCGTGTGATCGGGCAGTTCGTAGTCGGGGAAAATGCCTCCGGGCACGATATCGGAACGCATATTGGGCTCCTCCCTTGAGTCCGTTTCCTGGTGCGAGCCCAGTCGCTTTAGTGCGCTACCTCGCGAGGTAAGCCGACAGGCGCTCCAGCGTCTGCGCCCAGCCCAGCTGCGCGCCCTTGGCGGCTTCCGGTGTGAGCTTGAGAAACCATTGCCGGATCGAGAGTTTGGTCTTGTCGCCGAACGCTTCGAACGTCACCGTCAGGCGCGACATTTATCAGCGGCAAGGTCGAGGCAATCAATGTGGGAGGCGACACTGAACCGTAGTACGTCGAGGGAACGTCTGCTTGCTCTCGAACGCTCTTTCCCGTGAGCGCTGCTTCAAGAGTTGCGATCTACGTAAGTGTCGTAATCGCTCTGTGTGTCTCGGCGCAAGTACGCGCCGGCACCCTGCCCGATATCAGCGGCCGGTGGTACGCAAATGGCAACCCAGGCGCTGCCTGCCACATCATGCAAAGCGGCACTTCGGTCTCGCTCGTCAACGAAAAGGGCGTCAGGGCAACGGGAACCTTTGATAACCCCAGCACGCTGAGCACCAACTGGGGCGTCTTTAACGGCGGGCGCATCATCGGCACCATCTCGGGCAACCTCCGAAGGATCAACTGGAGCAACGGCACCTACTGGACGCGCGCAAACCCCGCGCCCATCGGCCCGACGCCGGCGCCGGCCCCGACGCCAAAGCCAACACCGACACCGGTGCCGCTACGTGTCAACACGCGGATATCGGACAATCATTCCAACCCTGTCTATATCTTCGCAGCCTCGCTTACGAACGGAAGCCAACCATTTACCTATCGGCAGTGCGTCTCGTTCCGAAATATTACGACGAAGGTCGTGACTGAGGTCGAGTTTCAGTTTGTCGTAACGGACTACCGAGGCGACGTTGAAGCTAACTTCAACTGGCTGGATAAGGGCACGTTCACGCCGCCGGTGAACATCGACAACCACTGTTTTGGCGGCTGGCTGTGGCCGGCCCACGTTGTGCGGAAAATGACGAACGAAACCGTGCACGTGCGGCAGGTAACGTTTGCCGACGATGCCGTCTGGAAGCCGGGCGACCAGTTCCTGCGCGGTCACAGTTCGAGCGGAACACCCCTTCCGCAGCCGACGATGCAAACATACACGTCCGCACCGGCGGAGAGACCAACCCCAAATCCGGAACAAACTCCCTAATGAAAAACTGGCACGTAATAGCCCTCTGCTCGCTTGGGCTTTGCGGCTTGGCTCGCGCAGGCGAACCGCCGCATTACACGTTCGCGCCCCAACCGCCCGGAACAATCGTCCAAAGCCAACTCGTTTATTTAGCGGGTGAAGCGATGCACAGTCAGTGGCGAGCGGTGCTGAGCAAGAAGCTCCTCGGCTCAGGAAACGGCAGGTCGTTCTACCAGTGGTTTCTGTCGTTCTACGCCATCGATGACACCGTTTATCGGCTGAAATATCGCTCGCCCAATTCCTCCGTACCATTTGCCAGCGTGACGAAGGCACAGGGTGCACCGCTCTGGTTCCCCGTACAGGCCGCGAAGATCGCCGGAACCGGCGAGCTGATAGGGCCCGGCGCGCAACAACTCGTCGTGCAGTCGCACGAGACGGGCGCCGACTGCGGCATGGCGCGTGTGGACGTGTTCTACTACGGCTCGGCGATGCAATCGGTTATGACGACCCTTTCCGTTGAGAACGCGTGCGACCTTACGGCAAGCGTCGTGCATAGCGCGCACGGAGACGTACTGCAGCTTACGGGGCCATGCTATGCCGCAAACGCGCCGCTGTGCTGCCCGACCAAAACGCGCGTAACGAGCACCCTGCGTTTTAACAACGGCACCTGGACCGAACAACCGCACTACTTCAAGACCCTGAAGTAGCCTGGGTCTAGATGCGGCTGCTTTCGCATCTAGCAGCTTTCGCTACAGCGATCGGTATGCTCGTAGCGCCCGCTTGCGGACCCGCATCGGTTGCCCCGGAGTTACGGCCCAGTCAACGCATCGTCTGGAGCTCTTGCTACAAGCCTGCTAAAGTCCTGGAGTGCGCGCGAGTCGCGGTTCCGCTGGATTGGCAGCGTCCGGGTGATGGCGACATCGAGCTCGCCGTGATCCGCCACCGTGCTAGCCGTCCTTACGAACGCATTGGCTCGTTGTTCTTCAATTGGGGCGGTCCGGGCGTTGCCGGCGTCCCGAAAGTGAGAGAAGGGGCTCCGGAGCTGGATGCAATCGGTAGAGGTCGTTTTGACGTCGTTAGCTGGGATCCGCGTGGTACCGGCGACAGCAATCACGTTGTTTGCTTTAGCAACGCGCAAAGTCGAAAGGCGTTCTGGGGGCGCGACTGGTCGATACCGACGACGAAGGCCGAGTCCATACAATACTTGCCCAAGACCGTGGAGTTCGTAAAACGGTGTACGTCGCTCAGCGGCGAGCTGCTCGCGCATATCTCCACGCTCGACACGGTCCGCGACCTCGACTACCTGCGCCAACTCGTCGGCGATTCCCAGCTGAACTATCGGGGAGTCTCGTACGGCACCTTCATCGGTCAAACTTACGCCAACATGTTTCCGCTCCGAGTCCGCACGATGGTACTCGACGGCGTGGTCGACCCGGTCGCATTTACCGCCGGAACTGCAGAGAGCATCGCAAGGAGTATCGGCGACGCAGATCTGGTGCTGCGCAAATTCGAGTCGCTCTGCCAAAGTGCCGGACGGCCGCGCTGCGATCTGGCCGGCGACGGCCCGGTTGCACCGCGTGTGGGGCGGCTCTTGGCACGTTTGCGACGCGCGCCGATCGGCAAGTTGACCTACGGGGATGCGTTGATCGTCCTGTGGGTGCGGCTTGGCGCTCCCACACAGTGGCCGAAGCTCGCAGCCGATCTCGACAAAGCCGCTCGCGGCGATGGCTCCGCGCTCGAGAGCACAGCTCGAGACGTGAAGGCGTTTCTAGAGCCCGCACTCGATTCGGCTGTCGGACTTCAATGCGCAGATAAACCGTTTCCACCTCGGCCCGGACCGCAGAACTGGCCCGAGGTCATCGGTGGGCTGAGCGACGTGAGCTTCGTTAGCGGGCCCGTGAACGGCTGGCTGCTCTGGGCTCCGTGCGCTTCTTGGCTCGTGCGCAGCGCCGATCGCTACGCCGGCCCGTGGAATGCGTTCACGAAAAACCGCATCCTCATAATTGGTACGCGGTTCGATCCCAACACGGCGTACGATAACGCCGTTCGCGCCGCATCGCGGCTTGGCAACGCGGTTCTTCTAACCCACGACGGTTACGGTCATACCAGCGACGCGGATCCGAGCACGTGCGTGGAACGGGCGATCGGCATGTACTTCGTCGCTCTCATCACGCCGCCAAAGGGGACGAAGTGTCCCTCGAACCGGCGTCCCTTTGACCGGAACTTCAATCAACGCTTGTCGGGAGAGCAATCGAGGCAGACTTCACGGTAGGATCGTTCCGCGCTATGGGGCGATACCTATCTGCCGCGCCACCGCTGCGGCATCCCAGAAGGCGGCGATGATGACGATCCTGTCGCCTTCCCATTTGGTGGTCTGGCCGAACTCAACGTCAAATGCTTTTCCGGTCGGTGCGATCACCTTACCATCTGGGAGCGCCATCTGTCCGGTAAACGTTCCCGTGGCGCGAGTGACGACGGTGATCCAGTCACCCTTTCCGAACTGAATGGGATAGGGCGTGTTCACGTGCATGTCGGGAAACATTCGCAGCATCTGCTGCATCGCAGCGGCGTGTGCTACGCTGCCGTAGATCGGCTGGGCGTTCCCGGTGATCTGCGCGACCATGTTCCGGTCATGTACGGTGTCCACTGTAGCGAAGTCGCGGGCATTAAACGCGTCGTCCCCCTTTTGCATGAGCGCGAGCAGGTGCGTGGTCCGATCGGTAGTGGTGTTGCTAGTTGTCTGCATTGGCTTCTCCTTTTGGATAGCTCGCTGAAGCACTGGATCGGAGCTTACTACTTTCCTCGGCCCCGAGCTGTCGGAGAAAACTCCTGTGGTCGGTCCGTACCCACTCCTAGACCAATCGACCCTGGTCGTCAAATTGTCCCGACCGCCTCCGCGCCGGCAGTTTCGTTTACGGGTCCCCCGAATCACCCAATGTTTCATCAAGGAGATTGCACAATGAATGGCGCGATAATCAGGGAAAGCCAATACCCGTTTGACGAGACCGTGTCGCGGCTAACGAACGCGATTTCGGCTGGTGGGAACGCGATTTTCGCGGACATCGACCAGAGTGCCGCTGCGAAGAGCGTTGGACTCAGTCTTCGGCCGACGCGTCTCCTCGTTTTTGGCAATCCTAAAGGTGGAACCCCGCTGATGGAGGCTTTTCCACTGGTGGCGCTCGATCTTCCGCTGAAGATCGTAGTCTGGGAAGAAAACGGAAAGGTCGTGCTCGCGTATTCTGCGCCCAGCGCGATTGCGGCCCGTTACGACGTGACCGGCAAAGATGCCCTAATTGCCGGCATGACGCATGCATTCGAAACTATCGTTGCTTCGGTGAACGGCTAGAGTCACCACCGGCGCTATGGATCGGGCAAGCCTTTTCGAACAAAAGCAAACCGCGTTCGCCACCCGGCAGATCGTGCAAGAATTGAATCGACCCTAGGACAACGAATGCCAGAGCGATCGCGACTAACGCTGGCGTAAAATCGAGCCTCATACCCTTTAAACGCCGGGCAGCATCTTTCGGACGTGTGCACACATCATGGTCCTCTGGAGATTGCGCGGGCCCCTAGCCTGCGGGGGCTGCTAGGTTTTGACCTCGAAAGCCAGCCCTTGGAAGAAAATAGTGTCTGGAGTTGACGACACCGTCGGCGGTGCGGTGCCGGTGCGCTTTTCTCCGCCTTGAGGCGCGGCGGGCGTAAAACCGGGGATGTGGAACATGCGATTCGTCACGATAGCAGTTGGAGCGGTCGCGCTCTGCGCGGCAATGCCGGTAGCGGCAAGTTCTCTTGATTCCGCGTTCATCGCCAAAATCAACGGAGCGATGACGAAAATGATGTCCGCAATGGCGACTACGCCCTCCGGTGACGTTGATAAAGACTTCGTCGCATCGATGGTGCCCCACCACCAAGGGGCGATCGATATGGCCGAGGCGGAGCTTCTCTACGGTCACAACGTCAAAGTCAAACGCATCGCCCAAGAAATCATTGTCACGCAACAACAAGAGATCGCGGCGATGCGTCTGGCGCTCGGGGAACCGCTGCCCCCGTCCGTGCCATCGCCCGATCAGACGCCATAACACAGGAGCAACAAAACAATGCGTTTCTCAATCATATCGGCGGTTGCAACTGTTGCGGCGGCCGGCCTGGTATGTTTTCCGGCTTTTGCCGGACAGGTGCCGTTTGCCGCCTCCGCTCCTGACATTCCGATCAGCCATCAGGACAGGGTGTACGCAGCCGAACAATATTCCAATACGGTCTCGGTCACCGACCCCTTTGACAATAAATTGCTAGGCGTGATTCGTCTTGGCGATCCGAGCCCGTCGAGCTTGAGCCCGCTGTATATCGGCCAGCTCTTGGTTCACGGAATGGGCTTCTCGCCCGATCACCGTACAATTGCCGTCGTCGCCATCGGATCGAATGCGGTCAATTTCATCGACACCGAGACGAACAACGTCAGGCATGTCACATACGTAGGACGCTCGCCGCACGAAGCGTTCTTCACTCCCGACGGCTCGGAGGTGTGGGTGACGGTTCGCGGCGAGAACTACGTCGACGTGCTCGACGGCAAGACCTATGAGGAAAAGACGAGGATCATCGTTCCCAACGGACCGGGAATGCAGATCTTCTCGCCCAACGGCAAGTATGGCTACGTCTGCTCGTCGTTCACCCCGGAAACCGTTGTCATTTCGGTCGCGACGCACGAGATCGTCGGGCACGTGCCGCAGGCCAGCCCGTTCTGTCCGAACATTGCGGCAACGCCCGACGGCACGGAAGTGTGGTTCACTCTCAAGGACACGGGAAAGACTCAAGTCTTCGACGCGCAACCGCCGTTCACGCTGCTTAAGACCCTCGATACGGGTCCGATCACCAATCACGTCAACATCGTGCACAACGTCAATGGATCGTTTGCGTACGTGACCGTCGGCGGCCTCAACGAAGTCAAGGTTTTTCGCACCAGCGACTTCGCGCAGGTCGCGACCATCCCGGTCGGTGACTTGCCGCACGGTATTTGGCCCTCAGGCGACGGAACGCGCGTCTACGTTGGACTCGAGAATGCCGATCGGTTGGTCGCCATTGACACCTTAAAGAATTCGGTCATCGCGTCGGTGCCTATCGGTCAGGCCGCACAAGCGGTTGTTTACGTGCCAGGCGCCGTGCCTACCGGGGACGGCCTGCAAGGACTCCAGTCGCTCGGCATCGCCGGCCAAGCCGCGCATTTAACCCTGGTGTCCACATTTGCGAGCACGCTTCGCACCGAGAAGGCGCCGACCAACGTCACTCTTTTCGATCAAGGGCTGGTGCAAGTGCTCGAAGCGGCCGTAACGGGGCTCGATCCGAAGAAGCCCTACGTCCTCGCTCTTTCGCGACGTTCCGACGGTAGTGGCGCTCTCGAGCCACTGACGGCCTTCGTCACCAACCCCACCGGAAGCGCCATCGTCAACGCGGTCGGCCCCATTCGGCAAGCCGTGCGCGCTGACGAACACGTACAGCGCCGCTATCTGGTGATCGTTTCCGGAACGCCTGCCCAACTTGGTCCTCTCGCGCAAATCCAGGCGCCATAAGGGCGATCGACTACAGTGCTGGTCTGGGAGCAACTCACCGCGGGTGCGGCAATCGGACAGATACTCGTCATAGCCGCGGGCGCCTTTTTTGCATACCAGCAGATAAATCGTTTGCGAAGACAACAAGAAGCGGAACTGATTCAGCGAATCTTTGAGACGTTCAATGAGCAGCAATTCGCAGACGCCCTTGATTTTGTCTACAATGATCTGGCGACACGACTGACGGAACCAGCTTACGTTCGGCAAATATTTGAAGGTAGAGCGACTGCAGCATCTCACCGTGAGTTTGTGGTCATGCACTTTTTTAACGGACTCGGATTGTTGGTGCATAACAAGATGGTCGCGGAGTATCCGATCGTCTTTATCGTTGCTTCACCCTGCGAGCGCGCATGGGAGCGCCTCGTCCCAGTCATCGAGTTGTTACGCCGGCGTTATCCCCATGCCTACACGCCATTTGAGTCGTTAGTGGCGCGCTCACGGGCGGTCGACCTAGCGGCGATAAACGAACGCTTTCGAACTGAAACTCCGCGATTGCGCGAGCAATGGGAAGCGACGGGGCGCGAACTGGCTAGTAAGCGCATTCAAGTGCTCGACGAGCACGCCTCCAGCTAGGGATCGACTCCCCATCGCGTTTTGTCGCCCGAGCGCTGAGCGCGACTCAAAACGCGGCTGATCATGGTAACCTCGCACATTCCTCGCTATTTCCGGAGTGGTCTGAAACCAGCGCGAACCTCTTCGGAAAAAACTTGCGGCTGTTCCCAGGCCGCAAAGTGTCCACCTGCGCTGGCTCGGTTGTAATAGATGAGTTTGTGAAACGCGAGCTCCGTCCAACTGCGCGGCGCCAGATAGATCTCGCCCGGGAAGACGATTGCGGCAGTCGGGAGGGAGACGTTGGCGGCATTGAATGGGCTGTTCTTATTCAACCAGTATGAGCGCGCCGCAGAAACCCCCGTATTTGTCAGCCAATAGAGCGTGATGTTGTCGAGCACGTCGTCGCGTGTCAGCGCGCCTGCGCTGTGCCCGTCGACCGTGTGCCCAGCGACTGCTGAAACGACGGCCGCCGCGGGTTGTCCCCAACCGTCGCCATGATCGAGAAGCCAGCCCGCGAGACCCACGGGCGAGTCCGCCAATCCGTACAGCGTTTGCGGCCGTGTGTGCATGAACGCGGCATACGCGAATTGTTTCCCGTACAACAGCTGCAGTTGCTGGTACGCTTGCTTTTCGTCGGCTGAAAGACTGGCCGGCGGAGGGTCGCCGCAGGAGAGCGACTTCGCAATGGCCGGTGGAACGGTCGCCGGCAAGCTGGTGTTGATCCCCAATAATCCGGCCGGAGCCTGCTTGGCCATCAACGTCGTCACCACCGAACCAAGGTCGCCGCCTTGCGCAACGTAGTGCGTATAGCCAAGGCGTTGCATCAGCACGGCCCAGGCGCGTGCGGTAGTGTCCGTCCCCCAATTGGGCGAGGTGGGCTTTTCCGAGAAGCCGTAGCCGGGTATCGAGGGAATGACGATATGAAAAGCATCTGAGGCGCTCCCACCATGTGCCGTCGGATTGGTCAGCGGCTCGATGATCTTGAGTTGTTCGATGATCGATCCAGGCCAGCCGTGCGTGACGATGAGCGGCAGCGCATTTGCATGTTGCGACTTCACGTGAATGAATTGAATGTCGAGCCCATCGATCGTGGTGATGAACATCGGGAGCGCGTTCAACTTGGCTTCGCATTTCCGCCAGTCATAGCCGGTCGCCCAGTAGGCTGCAAGTCCCTGAAGCATATCGAGCGGCACGCCTTGTGAGTCGTCGTTGACGGTTTCGCGGTCGGGCCAGCGGGTCGCTTTGATGCGCTTGCGCAGATCGTCGAGATCCGCGTCCGAAAAGTTCACTTGAAACGAACGAACACTGGTAGGGTCACTAACCGTCTGTGCTACGGTTTCAGTCATGGCGTTAGGCCTTTCTACAAAACCCGAGAGACCGAGTGGACCGGCGACAACGGTTGCCGCTGCAGTACCGACAAAGCCGCGGCGATTCAGGCGAGACATCATGCATTACTCCTTCGGAAAGCAGTTGCGGAAGAAACAGTAAGCGGAAGACCCGCCAACGTTGCGGTGGCGGCCCTACAAAAACGATGGCGGTTCACGGCAGTGACTCCAAATCGAGAATCGCTTGCGCAAAAGCTTGCGGAGCTTCTTGCGGAACGTTATGGCCGATGCCCGGTAAGGTGCGATGCGCGTACTTGCCCGTGAATTGTGCCCGGTAATGCGCGCCGTCCGTCGAAAGGAAGCGGGTCGTCCCATAGCCACGCAAGTACGGCACGATCACGCGATAGCCCGATGAAGCAAGCAAGGGTACGACCTCTCCGTAGCTATGAATGTCGTACGGCCAACCGTGAAGGAGAATGGCTATGGGGCCATGCGGGACCGCTCTCTATATAGCCGACGTTCAAGTCGCCGGCGTCGACCTGCCGTAACTCCATGAGGTTAAAACCAATTATGGCATCGGCGTACGAGCTCCCGTACGCTTTGGGAAAACCGTCACGCAAGAAGAGGTGGCCGAGGCTGCAGGCATTAGCCGCGTCTGGTATGCGACGATGGACCAGGACCTCATCAAATAAAATGATGCGGGTTCACGGTGAACGGGGTAACCCGCATAGCGTTTAGGATTCAGCAGTGGGTGTGAAAGAGCAACTCGGTCGGCGCGCAGCTGCAACCGGTTAGCTTCCGGCTCCTTCGGGCAAGCACCCACCGCAGCACGACGACGATTACGATTAGGTCCTGTTTTGGGAAGCCGCGTAAATCGGGCAGGCTATGGAGGATCTCGGCTAAGTGTCGCGCGATGTCCTGAGCCTTTCGGAGTCTTTTTCGCATTCGCCGGCTAATATTACGGGGATGAAACGCATCGTAATCGCGACCGTTGCCGTGCTGCTCATGGCCGGCTGCGGCGGTCGCGCCAACTCCTTGCCCGGGGATTCAACATACGTGTCCTCGGCGGTAGCCCCGACCCTTGCGGCGTTTGGTCTCGCCGACGAAACGTCAATCTTGAAGTTTGACAAGAAGCAGATCGTTATCGGCTCGACGATCGACCCGAAGTACCACCAGCTCAATCCATACGGTCTAGCGGTCGCGTCGAAGACCTCGGGGCATTTGACCAAGGGCGATCTCGTCGTCTGCAACTTCAACGATAAACAGAACGTGCAGGGCACGGGATTTACGATTGTCGCGCTGCATCCGACACCAGGCTCGAAAGCGCGGTTGATTGCCGCGGACAAAACGTTAACGGGCTGCGCCGCGCTCGCGCTGGATAACCTGGACATCATTTGGGCGACTGCATTTTCCGCCAACGACGACGTGGCTTTTTCTACCCAAGGCGTGCTCCAATGGGATAACGGCGGCAAACCGTTCGATCATCCGTGGGGGCAAGCGGGCGCACCATATCCGCACTTGCCTGATGAGACATTTTACGAAAGCAACGCCGCCAACGGAGCGATCCTGCGGGTTGCCTTCGATGACGGCTACCACGCGGTCGCGATCGCGAAAGGCTTTGCCGTCAATCACGGCAAGCCGGGCAGCATTTTCGCACCGGCCGGCCTCACCTACGATCGGAAGGGCGACGTACTCTACATCGCCGACGGCACCAACAACACCATCGTCGCACTCTCGAAGGTCAGCACGATCAAATCCCACGGCATCCTCGTGGAAGCGGGCGGCAAAACGTTCAAAGGCCCCGACGCATCGCACGCGCGCCTGGTCTTCTCGGGATCGCCGCTGAACGGTCCGATTAGCATGGCGCTGCTTCCGAACCATAACCTCGTCATCGGTAACACCGGCAATGCCAGCGGCACGAACCTGATGGTGGAGATCACGCCCGCAGGCAAGCTGCTGGCCACGCGCAACGTCGACAAGGGCGCGGCGGGCGCGCTCTTCGGCATCGTCGCCAGCGGAACGACCGACTCCGATACCAAGATCTATTTCAACGACGACAACGACAACGATCTGCAAGTGCTCGAAAGATAGCCCCGCCTGCCGAAGCCTTTTCAGAGTTTCTTACATCCCCCCTCGTATCAAGCGTACGGGACCCTGCACGAACCAAAAAGGTGGGCCATTCCCGTGCGACGTACCTCCTACACACCTGTTGCAGAGCGCTCATGAAAGGTCGATGCATTGAATCTTTCGCGACTAACCGTCATTACGGTTCTTTCGGCTGCCTTATCGGCGTGTTCAAACTCCACGCAATCCTTACCAGCGACTGGATCCGTCGCGAACTCCGCAGCCGGCATTTCGAGTAGCCTGGCGTCTTGGCGGAATGCACTCGCACAAAACAAACTGCCGGGCGCAGGATGCTTTAGGGTAACATATCCGTCAACTCAGTGGCAGCGCGTTGCTTGTACGAAGCCACCGCATATTTGGTATCCGCTTCCGCGTTCGCGCCGGCCGAACATAGGGCCGCTGGTGGGCGACGGCAACGATTTTACCGCCGACACAACCCCTAACCTAATCTCGATGGCGATCGGCGCGTTCCCGAAAGTCAAGGGCGTGAAGACCGTAGAGAGCGGGGGCAGTATGGACGCATACTCGCTGCAGCTAAACTCGAATTTCTTCGAAACGGTCGCATGTGGGACCCTTCAGGACTGCGTCGGCTGGTCGCAATTCGTCTATGAAAACCCTCCAGGCTCGAGCCAAGGAACGCTGTTCATTCAGGACTGGCTGGTTGCCACGAATCCGTCCGGCTTTAGCAGTTGCCCGCCGGACAAAGGCTGGGAAAACCTCGGCATCGGCTGCGTGCAGAACAGCCCGTACGGCGTAAATCTTCCCAATGTCAATGTCACGGATCTAGGCAGCGTGATCGAAACCGGGGAAGCCGACTCGAGCGGTGACAGTATCTACATGGCGGTCGGCACGACGGAATACGGCATGAAAAACGTGCAAGGCGACGGCATCACAGATCTGTCGCAACACTGGGAAGGCGCCGAGTTCAACATCCTCGGTGACGGCGGCGGCGATCGGGCGAGCTTTAATTCAGGGACGAAGGTCACTGTGAGTATCCAGACGGACGACGGCGTCAAGAAAAAGCCCACCTGTCCGGCGAATAGCGGAACGACCGCCGAAACGAACAACCTGTTCTTTGTGAGAGCGCCCTCTAAAACGCCGAAGTTACAGTATCCCTCGATCGAGTTCACGATGAGCTCGAAAGAGGGAGGCAAAGCGACCTGCGATACCGTGCGAGGCATGTAGCCGTTTTTGGGAATGAAACTGTGACGAAACCGCCGCGGCCAGCTATGAGCTAAGGAGTACCATTATGGATCGACGCGCGTTTTCGACGAGCCTTGCCGCCGGAGTCGCCGGCTCGTTGCTCGGCGTTTCCAACCAGGCTCAAGCCGCCGTGAGCGCTCGACATATCGTGTTTGTACATGGTCTTTTCGCCGACGGATCGTGCTGGTCTGAGGTGATCGACCGCTTGCAGCCGCTAGGCTTTCGTGTGACGTCGGTCCAAAATCCGCTACGGTCGTTCGAGGACGATGTCGCCACGGCACGCCGCGCACTAAAGGCACAAGACGGACCAACCGTGCTTGTGGCTCATTCTTACTCCGGGATGATCGCTTGCCAAGCCGGAATTGATCCTAAGGTTTCGGCACTCGTGTTCGTTGCCGCACGCGCTCCGGACGCGGGTGAAGACTATAGCGCGCTCGCTGCAAAATATCCGACCCCTCCAGCAAGTGCCGGCATCATCACATCGGACGACTTTTCGCAGCTAACCGACCGCGCGTTCCTAGTCGATTTCGCTAACGGGGTCGAGCCTGCGAAAGCGCGTGAGCTGTACGCGGTTCAACAGCCATATGCCGCGACACTCACAAAGACCGCGAAGACCACGGTGGCGGCCTGGCGTTCCAAGCCATCGTGGTACGCCGTCTCTAAGCAAGATCGGACGATCAATCCTGGACCGTACACCGTAAGCTGGACGTTGGAACTCGGCGTTGTGGGGACGGTCACCGTCGCGTTACCCCAGCGATCTAAGCGTACCGCGCCCGGGCCTTTGGAACCGCTTGGCTCAAAATACAGCGGTAATCCGGCAATCGGCTCACCGTCCAAGCGGGTAGCTGAGATGACGAAGCGCGCCGGATCGCCGGGAGCAACGACGGATCTTAGCGGTGCGGCCTCAACCTGATACTCGGTGGCGTCAGCGGTGGTCACGAAAATCTGGTCATTCTCGTGATAGCCGGTCGCGGCGGACCGTGGCAGGACGAAGCTACCTTCAGTAACGTGACGCGCACTCCAAATTTCGGGTCCAAGATTTAAGAACGTATTCGTCGCCGGTTCGAGCGAGATGAAACGATAGTAAAGTCGGTCGGCGGGCCGATAGATTTGCCGGTCCGTCTGCAGATATGTGCCCTGTCCCAAGCCTGACGAAAAGCGTTTGGGGTCAAAGACAACCATGGATCCGTCCGAGGCGACGACGACCAATCCGCCGATGTTGGTTTTCTTGAGGTCCGGTGTCAGCCACAAACGCGGAAAATGAAGCAGCCCGTCACGCGACGGCTTCACGGTCCGGACGCCAGCGGCCGCGTAAATGACCGCCGTCACGTCGCGTCGCTGGCGCATCGTACGCAGATCGAAGGCCATCACTACCGCGTCGCTCGCGCCACGTTTCAGCATCGCTGAGATCGAGCTGACACTCAAATATTGGATTGCGGTCACATCGGCCGTCGACAAACGCACTTGATAAAGCCCACCTGGAAGCGGCGGAATGGCGATGCGATGCTTCAGTGGCGAGCCGCTTTGTATATCGGCAACGCTAACCACATGGGCGACGGGCTCGGCAGTAGGATCGAGCGCTTCGCCGTTCCATCCGGCCCGATCGATCGATTTCCGTTACGTCTGCGATCGGAATGCGCGCTACTGTCACGTCGACCGTCTCCGGTTGCTTCGTCACGACCATCTCGAACAAGACGTGTTCGGGAAGCACGTAGAGACTGCGCCACACGTCCGGGCTCGTAGCGTGGTAGGCCGAGGTCAAAAAGCTGAAGGCGAGTCCGAAGCTTACCCAGGAGGCGAGCCGAAGCTTCATATACGCTGAGCGTTTTCGCCGCATTTTCCGTGACGGCTTCCTCCGACAGTAGGTGCTCTACCGTCGCCTCGCGCAAGATCTGCCAGGGCGCGTTCCTCCTTGCGCTCTCGCCATCGGGACGACTGACCATGCCAAGCTCCCCGACTTTGACGGCGGCTTCCCAACGACGCCTGCGAAGCGCGATCGACGTGTATGGGAGAAAACGTCCGGATCCCGAGCTTACAACGGCGGCGGTTTATATAGCCGGTAGCTGCTAAAAAAGCTCTCTAACGAGTGGGTTGGGCGCCTGTGGGGCTCTGCTTAAGTGTGTTGTGGAACGAAGCAATGCGCCAACCAGAAGGTTCGCGCCGCAGCACGGCCGTCGCAATCGCATCGTTATCTGCCGCCATGGGTCCCTGCGGGCAATGCAAATGAGCCTCCATTAGAGCAACGACAACTTCACCGGTAGCTTCCCGGATCTTCGATATCGCAAAAACGTTCCGACTGTCGCGATAGATGCTGTCAAAAATCCTCTGGTGTCCTTCTGCGATCGTATCGCGACCCACAAAGTGATCGCCACGGATATTGACAAAGTCTGCGTCCTCAGTGAATATTTCTGCGAAGGCCACGGCGTCTGCAGCATTCCACGCCGCAGTTAGCGCTTCGGCGAGACGATCGATCTCTACGCGATCTTTTTGATTCATGTTTGCCTCCGTCACACGCGCGTCTAGTCCAGCGCGTCTGGTCTGTTCGGCGCGCACCTCTAGGGTGTTACGAAAGGGGGACACCAGGACGGCTGGCGCTCATTACCACTGGATGGTCGAGCCGTTGTCGAGCATCGTGAACGTGACGTGAAACGTTGAGCCTCCGACGTATGTCGGTGAGGCGATGAAAGAGAACATCGCCGTCCCCGGATGCGGCTGATCGGCCTTCTGGATGCGGAAGCTGTGGTCGACGTTCGTGTTCACGGCGAACCGATGCGTGGTATGCGTTAGCCCCGTTTGTGTCGCCGGAAAGACGTAGGACAGATAGACGGAATCAGCCGGAACCACCGCCGCAGCCGTCGAGCATGCGCCCGTTGGAACGTGCCACCATCCCATCGACGTCCACGAGCCATTTTCCTGATAGGCGAGCGCAAAGTCGGCGACCTGGTGATAGTGATTGCACAACCGGATCGACAGCGTCGTGACTTCGGCGGCGTTCGCGCCCGAGGCAACGAAGATCACGGCGGCTACGAGGAAGAGCACGCGTTGCATCAACGGGACCTCATTCGGGCGAAACGTTCACGACATCAAGAATCGCCGCACCCGGCCGACTCAACCGCCGCATCGGGCCTGCGGGTCTTGCCGCGCCGCGGCCGCGAGGCGTGCGTCGCGAGCAACGATCTGGTCCGCTACGTCTTGCGGAACACCACGCCGGGTGAACGCGCACGCGGCAGCCGGACCGTAGATGTGGCTCGAGTAAAGGCGGCCGATGTCACTTTGCCACGCCGCGGGCCCCTGGGAAGCGCCTTTCACGAAGAGTTCGACATACTTGACGTTCCCTTCGGCGTCGGTTACATCGACGACGCCGTAATTGCCCACCACGACGACTTGCGCGATCGTCCCGGTTGTTGATTCCGCTTGCCACATCGTTCGGAGGACTTTCACGTCCGAAGCGGGCCCGTAATCGCCGCCACCACCCGAGCATCCCGCTACCGCGAACAAGCCTAACGTCGCCACGATCGCCAAAGCGGGAATTCGCTGCATCATGCCGGTGATTTGGCAAGCTTTTCACGGCCTCCTGTGAAGGATGTCACGCCAGCGTTTCGCGCTCTCGCGGCCGAGCTATACTGCGACAGGATTTGTTTGAAGTGGTCAGAGCCGGCGCGGACGCTTTTTTGCCGACACGGATTTGATATAAAAGCGACCCGTGCGAGACGGATCGAATGGCACCCGCGCGCGTGCGAGAGTGGCATCAACGAGTGACGCGATTTCGGGGAACGGGCCCCGCCCACGACGCCTGTCGGGCGGCTTTAGGGCGTTGCGGCAGGATCTCCGGAAGCGTCCTCGATTGTTGCGATCTGGTCGCCGCCATGGATGAGTTCCCGCGCGGTGTGCCCGCCCTCGCGGATCGCATCAGAGACGATTGCGTAGTGCCGGTGACCATGCCCCGACTCATCGGAGGCGTGGAGAACTCCAGCGAGCACACGCCGGTCAGCCAAAGTAACGCGCACGGCTTTGCCGAGATAGGGTTTAATTTCTTGATCGGTCATGCTTCGCAAACGCCTGAGGGTCGCCAGAGGTTGCGACCCGATACAAGAAGTGCGAGGCAGTGCGCGCCCAAATCCGAGCGGTTGGCACGAAGCGGGTCGCTCGCCGACACAAAACGCATCGACGAACGGTTCGAGCAATCTGCGCGAGCAACGCAGTCGCGACATCCTGCCCATCCCAGATCGGCCATACACCGGGCTGACCACGTACGACGCGAAGGACCCGATAGCCGAGCACCTCAAAAATGTTTATTTCGCAATGATCGCTCGCGGAAAAACCAGTCTTAGCCGGATGACTTTGGTCGCATCTCGCGACCAGTCGGGTCGAGTTCCAACACCGATTCATGGAGGTCTCCGATCCGATTTTTTGTTGGGTGCCCATGTTCGTCGGTCTCAAACAGGCCCCATGAAACGTCCACGTCAATATCCAGGTCATCCGGCGGTCCTTCGAGGAGGTACGCAATTGCAAAAAGCAATTCCGCCTGGACACAGCGGGCGATCTCTGTGAGGTCGTCGGGTGCTGCACCAGCTGCTTTGCATCGCGCAAGTGCTGCGCCCAACCCGGCATATGGGTCGTTGGGTCGGACCTGGGCGGACCCGATCGCGTTCTCAATCCATGCTGTATTGCCTTCAGGCACAACGTTGGACCACGCCTGTTTGAGAAAGAGGAAGCGTGCGAGCTGGGGAATACCTTCCGTGACCTGCGAGTGTGCCCAGTCTTCAGGTGACGGCGCACCGAGCCGTCGAAACAGGTCGACAAGGTCGTCTTCAGTCAGTGGCGTAGCCACGGCGAGTCCCCCAATCGGGCGACCCCACCCACGAAGTCGCGATACGTAGCGTGTCCCAACCGCGTCGTCAAGCCAAGCAACGTGTCAAACGCGGCACCGGCATGCTGCCGCCGATTCCACCAGGACACGAATTCGTCGAGGTATCGGCAGCGGTGTTGCTTGCGGAGTCCATTGTCGCGGCGACTTGCTCCAGCGCGTTGCTAAACTCGTTTATGCGCTCAAGGCCGTTGTTGGAGAAGGTCAGAAGATGGCCGTCCATCATGATGCTGCCTAGGTATTCGTCGCAGTCACGAACGACACGTTCGTCTGGGGTGAGTGGCTCTACTGCGCGCTCCGCGTTTATGACGGCTTCGGCGAGGACCGCGTCCTGGTCGGCAGCGAAGCGGGCTCGAAGCACGTGAAGGCGGCGCAACACGCATCGTGTGTTCGGAAATGCGGTCGTTCAGACCTACGACGAAGCGAAGGCGACGGTGGTGGCACGGGTTAAAGGTAGACCGATGCATCAATTAGTGATCCAGTTTCCCCTAAGTACCACGAATCCAAACGGTAGCGACTTCGACGCGCTCATTTCACTCGAGGAAACGCTAGAGCGTTTCGCAGAGGACAAGTTTGAAGTCGATGGCCACGACGCCGGAGCTGGTGAGATGAACATCTTCATCATTACCGACGACGCCGTAAAGACATTCGCCTTGATAGAGGGCTCACTTCCAAGCGATCGGCCTTGGCGAGCCGGATTTCGCGACCTCGATGCAGACGACTACATTCCCATCGCGCCGCCGGATCTCACAACATTCGAGGTACAATGAACTAGTCTTGGCTACGAAATAACTCGCTAGCGTGTTCAGGAACCGCGGGGGTCACATCAGTGTTGAGGCGGCAGCGAAATCGCAGCAGTGGGGCTGCTCGATCCGACTGCGGCCTTAGCTCGTGACGACCTTGTAGCCAGCTTTCTTTACGGCGGACATGCATGCGTAGAAGCCGCCGACTCGCTGGGGTCCAACGCCATCGACGTAATAGACTCCCTTGTGCGCGCTGCTCCCCCAAACGACGGTGTCGCCTCGACAGCCTTTGTCGGCGTCTGCGCGATAGGTGTATTGGGGAAAACCGCTGCCCGCCATGCCGCTCCCGGTCGAGCCTGCCCAGCCGGGCGCCGCGGCGAACATCAGCGACGTCGATACCACAACGGCCATGCCGGCCAAGCGCCACTTAGTCATGGGTGCCGTCCTTCCGATCAATTTGCGCATGTTCCTTCGTCGATGGAGCGCGCCTACATTGCGTGGAAGGCCGATCGGTAAGGATCTCGGGATACGGACTCTTTTGAAAATGATCGGTGAAGCGCGAGTGCGATCGCGGTCTCGGGTGTGAGCGCAGCGCCCTCTGCGCTGAGTTGCGCGAGTTCGTCGGGCGCGAGTCCCTCGCGCAGGAGCGCGGTGAGGCGGTCGTGCGTCGTTGTCTCGGTAAACTCGCGCGGGTATCCGTGTCGCTGTAACGCGGCGTCGGCGTAACCTTCGAGCGTGGCCGCACCCGCACGATCGCCGCGCAGGGCGAAGACGAGCGCCACATGCTCGATCGCGATCGCGACGAAGGCATGGTCTGGCTCCCGCGCTGCATTAATTTCGATTGCTTCGCGCGCCGCCGCGACCGCACCGAGAAGATCGTCCACCGCGGCGAGATAGCCGGCGAGGTTCAAGAGCAGGGTGGCGAGCAAGCTCTTATCGGCACCGGACCGCACCGCGAGAAGCGTGTCGCGAACGATCGCAATCGCTTGCTGCGTGCGATCGCACGTGTGGTCGATCTCGGCGATCTCGAGCGCCGAAGCCTGCTCGCCGCGAGCGTTTCCGAGCGACCGGTGCTCCTTGCGGAGCTGCTCGTATATGCGCGCCGCTGTCTCGAGATCGGCACGAAACTGGCTGAAGAGTGCACGCGTTTCGAGCAAGTTAATGCGAAGGAGAGCGGAGGTCCACGGGATCGCTTCGGCTTGGGCTAGTGCCTGCTCCGCGTCGTCAAATCGAGACAGGTGCGTCGCCGTGTACGCATACCGGTTCAGCGCCCGTGCAAGCGACGAGGCGTCGCTGCTTACCCGTGCCTGCTCGACCGCCTCCGCCGCTAGCTCGAACGCGCGCATCTTATGGCCGGATCCCAGAAAATACGACAACGCGCCTAACAACCGAGCGCGCTGCCGCGACTCGTCCCCCGGGAGCGCCGCGAGATACGCCTCGCACCGTGCCATGCCTTCCGCCTCGAGTCCGATGGATTGCCAACTCGTGTCAATGTTGGCGAGCAACTCTCCGCCGTCGATGAGTTCCGAACACGCCAACGCACCGTCGAGCGCCGAACGCACGTCCTCCAGTTCGGTCTGCAGTGCCGCATTACGGTCGGCCTGCCGTGCGGTCAGCTCCAACTGTACCCGCAGCTCCGCGAAGCGGTCGCGCAGATAGCGCAGGTGGCGGCCCGCAATAGGATCGCGGTCGCCCGCAGCGGCGAGTTTCTCCGAGGCATAGGCGCGCGTCGATTCGAGCAACCGGTATCGCGGCGCGTCACCCTGCGGCTCGGCCAGCACGAGCGACTTATCGACCAGCGACGCCAGCACGTCGAAGACGGCGAGCTCGTCGAGTTCCTCTCCACTGCCGACGGCAACGGCTCCCTCCAGCGTGAAGCCGTTAACAAAGATCCCTAGCCGCCGGAAGAGCATGCGCTCGCGTTCGTCGAGCAGGTCGTAGCTCCAATCGATCATCGCGCGCAGCGTCTGTTGGCGCGGAAGGACGTCGCGGCTACCGCCGGTGAGCACGCGGAAGCGCTCGTCGAGCCGTTCGCGTAGCTGTTTCGGACTGAGCATCTTCACCCGCGCCGCGGCCAGCTCGATCGCCAAGGGTATGCCGTCCAGGCGCCGGCAGACGTCGGCTACGACCGGCGCGTTCTCGTCGGTCAAGGTAAAGCGCTTGTCGACGGCTACCGCGCGATCGGTGAAGAGCGCAGTCGCATCTGGAACGGCAAGCGACGGCATCCGGTACGTGTCCTCACCGACGATGCCAAGTCCCTGACGGCTCGATGCGAGCACCTTGACTTTGGAGCAACCGTGCAGGATTGCGGAGATCACTCGCGCGGCGGGCCCGACGAGATGCTCGCAGTTGTCGAAGACGAGCAGCGTCTGCTTTCCCTTGAGGGCGCGAACGAGGTTCTCGACCGGTTCACCCTCGGCCGGGAGTTTCAAGTCAAGTGCCTGGGCGATGGTTGTAGAGATGTACTCGCCGCTGGTCAGCGGTGCCAGTTCGACAAACCACACACCGTCGCTGAACGTGTCGACGAGGTTCGCCGCGACTTGCAGGGATGCGCGCGTCTTGCCTACGCCTCCCGCGCCGGTCAGCGTCACGAGCCGTTGCTCTTGCAAGAGCGCGGTGATCTCGGCCACCTCGTCTTCGCGGCCGACGAAGGAGGTAAGCTGCGCGGGCAAGTTGTTCGACAGATGGTCGAGCGACCGCAGCGGCGGAAAGTCTACGGTGAGATCCGGCGCGATAAGCTGATAGACGCGTTCGGGCTGCGCTAGGTCCTTGAGCCGATGCGCGCCCAGATCGCGCAGGCTGCATTGCGGCGGCGGCTCACCTTGTAGTAGCTCCGCGCATGCGCCCGAAAGCAGCACCTGACCGCCGTGGCTAATCGCCAGTAGTCGCGCTACGCGATTGACAGTCGGACCGAAGTAGTCGCCGTCCCGCTCAGCGCTGCGCCCCGTGTGCAGCGCCATGCGTGCGCGGATGCCGTCGACCGCCGAAAAATCTTCCTTGGCAAGCACTCGCTGTGCATCCAGGGCCGCGGCGATTGCATTCGGAACCGTCGCGAAGACCGCGCAGAAGGCGTCCCCGATGGTCTTAAAGACGTATGCACCTCGGGCTTCCAGCGCGGTGCGCATCAGCGCATCGTGGCGTGCTAACGCACGTTCCATCGCCTCGTGATCGCGTTCCCATCGTGCGGTACTGCCTTCAATATCCGAAAACAGAAACGTGACCGTGCCGGTAGGGCGAGCCGAGGCCGGCGGCCCCGATTCTACCTGCGTCGCCATGGCCCCGCGTTTCGCGCTACGGGTGTTCTCCTCCGCCGAGCATCGCAATGAGCGTTTCCCAATATCGCTGATATGATGCAGTGGGCTGAGCATGCGCCACAACCGGCTTGGGCCTAACCCTCGCTGTTATAAGCTGGCTGAAAATGCACCTACCGGTCAGAGTCGAAGTGAGATTTTAATGAACGTGGGCCGGATGGGGCGGCAGCGCACACAATATTTCATATGAACTTACGGCCGCCGTTCGTAGGCGGAACCGCTATTCTGTTCTAGGAACGATGCAGCGTTCGCCAGCCAATGTGATTCGGTGGTTGTTCGACGGGGACGACGGAGCCCACGCCAGACTGATCCCGCGATGGATCTTTTTGCGCGCGCTGGCCGCCATCTATTTCTCGGCGTTCTACTCGCTGCTGTTTCAGATCAAAGGACTGATAGGGCCGGAGGGAATTCTGCCGGCGCAGCATTTCCTGGCTGCGGTCGCGGACTCGCTGGGCGCCGCGGGCTACTGGTATGCGCCATCCCTCTATTGGATCTCCGCGAGCTCCAACATGTTGACGGGTGTGACATGGATCGGATTGGCTGCTTCAGTGGCTGCGTTCTTAAATGTGTGGCCACGGATAGGCTTCTTTGCCTGTTTCGTCTGTTTCCTATCGTTTGTGACGACGGCTGCTGTGTTTTCTGGCTACCAGTCAGATGGAATGCTGCTCGAAGCGGGCTTTCTGGCGCTGTTTTTCGCGCCGCGCGGGCTGATGCCGGGCTGGGGTGCGCAGAGTCCGCCCTCGCGCGCCAGCCTCTTCCTGTTGCAGTGGGAGTGGTTTCGCATCTACTTCGAGTCCGGGATGGCGAAGCTGCTGAGTGGCGACCCGGAGTGGCGCCACTTTACGGCCTTGGACGAGTATTACCAGAACGGACCGCTGCCCACATGGATTGGCTGGTATTTGCAGCACCTTCCACACTGGTTCCAGGCAGCGACGGCGGGCGCAACGCTGGCATTGGAGCTGGGGCTGGTCTTCATGCTTTTCTTCCCAAGGCGCGTGCGGCTCATCTTCTTTTGCATCGTCACCCCGTGGGAAATTGGCGTGATCCTTACGGCGAATTACGCGTTCCTGAATTATTTGGTGCTTTCCCTCGGGTTCTTACTGCTGGACGATCGAGCGCTGATGCCGTTTGTGCCGATGCGGTTCAGACTGCCTGAGCCTGTTAAGGAGCCCGAGAGTGACGTGACGGAAGAAGCGCCGAGTATGGAAGAACTGCGAGTGGGCAGACCCTGGCGGCAAAGGCTCGGCAAACACGTGAGCGCGCTGGGGCTTGCGGCAAGCATGGTTCTGCTGACGTGGGTAGCGTACGACACCACGGCGCAGCTAATCGCTATGCCGCTGGGAGGAATGTCGCCGGTCTTCGGTTTTCCGGTGAGACTGCTCGATCCGTTTCGCATCGCTAACCAATACGGGCTTTTCGCGGTGATGACGCGCGGACGGTACGAGATTGAATTTCAAGGGTCGGACGATGGCAACCAGTGGGTTGCATATCCGTTCCGCTATAAGCCGCAGACGCTCAACGAACCGCCAGGCATTTACGCGCCCTATCAGCCGCGCTTCGACTGGAACCTGTGGTTCGCGTCTCTCGGCTATTGGCAGCAAAATGATATTGTTCCGTTGACCGAGGAGCGGCTGCTCGTGAACGATCCCGATGTGCTAGCGCTGTTCAAGAGCAATCCGTTTCCCGAGACGCCGCCGCGGTATGCGCGCGCGGTGCTGTGGCAGTATTGGTTTACAACGGTGGCCGCGAAGCGGCAGACGGGAAATTGGTGGCGGCGCCGCCTGATCGGGTTGTATGCGCCAGAGCTGACGATTACGCCGAACGGACATTTCGCGGTTGTCGAATCGCCGCCGGTGCTGCCGCCGCACGGCTAAAATCGGGAGCGGACGCCGCTGCGGCCGCCTTCGAGCGGCTCGTGGAGTAGTTATAATGAAAGCCGACGTGACAAGAATGTAGCACACGATGCCGCCGTCGGGGGGCTGCTGCCCATGACGCGGAAACAGCGGGCATGACGCTGTCCATTCTCTTGACGCGGCCGTGGGATGTGCGCGTCGATGCGATGCCGCACACGCTCGATGTCCCGAAGGTCGCGCCGCATCGCTTTTCCTGGAAACAGGCCGGGACGGTCGGCCATCCGCGCGGGCCGTGGCAGGTTTTTCCCCAGCAGCCGGACATGAGCGACAACGGCGGTGTCTCGGACGAGGCCGAAGTCATCGCGCCGGGCACGGACCAAGAGCTGTTCGCGAGCCTCCACGGCGTGCTCGCGCGGGACGCCGACTACGATGCGGTCGCCGCACGCATCGGCGGAGACGACGGCTACGTCGGCATCGTCGACACGCTGCGCGCAATCGGCTCGCAGCATCCCGATGCTATGTGGCTGGTACACGCATGGTGGGTCGATAGCGTCGTTGAGTGACGGGCAGGAGATTGACGGACAAGGCGCTACTGCCAATGGCATCTTCCGAGTTCTCGCGTCGAGCTTCCAATCGCGATGGTCCCGACTGCTCTGCGAGCTAGTCAATTCTGGATCGTGCCGCCGATCGGGAAGAAGGGCGCGGTTTTCGTGTCGCGCTCGGCAGGGGGTAGCTCCTATGAACGTTAAGTATTGGAAATACCCGGCGGGGGGTTCGGCGATAAAAACAATTTCGAATGTCTTCCAAGGGCCTAGTGGAATCGCGGTTAGCCTCGCGCTTTATTAGCGTGCGGGACCCGTCTGCATCGCCCGTGTCAAACGAAGAGCCGCTATCCAATTCAAAACGGACCCCAATGCCGATCTGCTAGGCGGCAAAATGAGCGCCGGTGCGATGTTGCCCATTACATCTAAGCGTAGGTCTTCGTCGAATCCCTAGAAATGAGGTTGCGACCGGTGAAGAAGGCTAAACACGTTGTGATGAAGTGGAACTTCAGCCTACTACCACTAGCTTTGATCGCATGTTTGTTAGCGCTGGCGGTCCGACTGCATCTTATTTCGTTGCGAAACGTCGAAACAGGGCTGCTTGGCGCCATCTCCGCGTTGTTTTATTACCACATCGTAATGAAAACTAGGCCAACTTAGCGACAGTGAACTTAGCCCCTGCGGGATTCGAACCAACTCTTCGGGGGTTCCGGAGAGTCCCGTCCGCTACCGATTCGTGTTATTCTGCAAGGCTTTTTCGCACTCTGGTTCCCGGCCGATCCCGTCCATTCCCGACCGTTCCCGACCGCTCCGTTAGAAAATGTTAGAAAGGAAGCAGACGCTGCCTTTTTAACGGGTCGAACGCCGTGTACTAGCGGGCAAACAACGGCCTCGAGAATACGCGAACCCGTTGTTCCAGTGCCTAAGGGTTGCACTAACAGCGGTTGCAAAGGCTTAAGGCTGATCCTTACGAATCTGCGCTAGCTACGGCGAGGGAAGCAACTCGTAGTAGACGCCGCCGGTGCGCGAGACTTGCTTCAGTCGGCGTCTCGGGGACGTAGGGGGCACGCCGCCGAACGCTGCCGCGGCGTCTTGGAGCACGCGAGGATCGAGCAAATAGCCGTGCCCGGATTTACCGCCGCTCTTGAGGTAGCTCACGTCGACCGTGTCGACGCCGTTGCACAAGATGAGGTCGCCGCCGGCTTGCCCCGCGCGCTGATTTCCATGGAACTTTTCCGATTGTCTAAGCGCTCGGTCGTTGTTCGAAACGTACAAAACCACGGGCGCGGAAGCGATGGGATTCGTTATGGGCTTTCCCGAGCACAGGTTTGAGGCCGTGAGCGCGCTGCGCAAGTCTGCCGTGAAAACGTCCGGCGCGAACAGGACGGCACGCCCGAAGCAGTTGTTGCAGCCTTCCCGACGGAAAAATGCGATTCCCTCGGTGACAAAACGCGAGCCCAGACTATAGCCGGCCAGAGAGACGGGCATGCCGGGGAACCCCTTGTTGATGTTGCCGAGGAAGTTGGTGAAATGCGGCATCGACCACTTCGCATTGTCCTCGTCGGTGCGATACGCTAAAGCGCTAGTCTTCCTCGAGGGCCACGAATATACGATGACTGGGCCTGGAAACTGCAGCCCCTCTTTCAGAGCCAGCGCAGTTTCGACCGCCGTTACAAACGAGGTATAATAGCCGTGTACGTAGACGAGAACTTGACGCGGACGCTTCGGAACGAACTGCGAGCTTATCGCATCGATGAGCGCTTGTTTCGTCGAGCAGCGCGCTTCGTTGGCTTTGTCCACCGGTGCCGATATGACGCCGGTGGTGATCAAGGGATTGTGATGGGCATCGGTGCCCCACTCGCCGCTGAAGAGCTGGTTATCGTCCAGCGGCTCGCGATCGGTAACGAAAAAGATCGATCCGGGCTTCGCGACGCACTCGGCGCGCGCGGGAGCGCAGAGGAAGAGCGTAAGGGCTAGCGCGCAAAGAGCGAACAGCGCAACGCGGTTCAATCGACACGGCATAAATTAGCCCCTCGATCCGTGGAAGGCGGCCATCCCCCTTACTGCGCTGCGAAGGTCTCGGTGCCCTCGGGCACGCCGTGGCTGCGTGCAGGAACGCGCCAAGTGAAGGAGTTTACTCAGCTCGTGAAAATCGCGCCCCCTCGGCGATATATGGGATGTAGCGGAAATCGCGAATCAGCGAGAGGCGGCAGCTCTCTCCGATTCGAGCAATAGGAAGTCCGGCGTGGTGCTCGACGCCGGGCGGATAGAGCAAGATATAAGTCGAGCCTGGTTTAAATCTCAACTCTGGATCGTCAGCCGCCTACGGGTCAGGTAAGGAAGAGATATGAAAAGATTGATCGGTGTAACGGCAGTAATAGCAGTCTTTAGCGTCGCGAGTCCGATCGCAATCGTCCGGGCTTCATCGGCGGTGAGCTCTATGTTTGGTGTGTACGTCTACCCGGCAAAAGGGCAAAGCCAGACGCAGCAAGGTAACGACGAATCCATCTGTTACAAGTCCGCGCGCAGCAAGACTGGCGTCGATCCGGCAAACCTGCCGCCTGCTACTGCGGGACCTGCGACGGTTCACCAGGGTGGCGCTGTTCGCGGTGCTGCGGGAGGTGCTGCAGGGGGTGCGGCAATTGGCGCGATTGCCGGCAATGCGGGTCAGGGGGCTGCGATCGGCGCGGTTGCCGGTGCAATCGCTGGACGAGGGCGCCAAAACGCAGTAAACAACGCCGAGCAACATTACGCGCAGGCCAACGCCCAAGCGCAGCGGTCGCAGAGCTTGAACAACTTTCGGCGCGCATTCGCGGCGTGCCTCGAGTCCAAAGGTTACACGGTTAAGTAGTTGGTATCCTCGATGTGAAAGCCTAGATTCGAGGTCGACGCGCGAGGTATGACGCAACTTATTTTTCAATCGAACCCGTGGTTGCTGCCAACGCTGATGTTGTTTGTGTTGGGACTATCGATTGAAGTGCCTTATCGGTTTGGGCCATTGCTGGCCCGCTACAAACCGAAGACCGACCCCTTTAACGCAGTCCAAACTGGGATTCTTACTCTGTCGGCCTTCGTGTTGGCCTTGTCTTTTAATCAGGCGTCGGCGCGTTTCGATACCCGGCGAGCGCTCGTCGTCAAAGAAGCCAATGTGATCGGCACGACTTGGCTTCGCGCCGATCAGCTTCAGTCAGCGGAGTCCAAGCGGTTTCGGCAGATATTGACTGATTACGCCGCTGCACGACTTCGGGTTTATGAAGCACCCGGCAGCCCGGCGTTGTACAGAGAGTCGATCGATCGAAGCAACCAGGACCTGGTCGAGCTCTGGGCTATTGCGTCGTCTGCGTTACACGCACAACAGGCGAGCCTGGGCCTCTCGCTTCTGATGCAGAGCACGAACGAAATGATCAACGTCTCGCTGGAGCAGTACCAGGCGCTGACGGGACACGTGCCAACAGCTATAATCGTCCTTACGCTGGTTTTAGTGATTCTCGCAACATTGTCGCTCGGTTTGCGGTTCGCGATAGACGAGTCGCGCCCAGCGGTCTTGAGCGCAATCTATGTAGTTGCTTACGTTCTCGTCATCAGTATGATGGTCGACTACGATCGCCCGAACACCGGCTTCGTCAGGGTCAGCACGACTCCACTGAAATTGCAGCTGCAATCGATGCAACGCTCACCGTAGAATATTCTTCACCGGCGCGATTAGACGAAGAGCGCTTTCTTCATACGCAACTCTGCGAGAGCGCTCTGGGCCTCCTCGCTGAGGTTGGACTTTCCGACCGCGACGGTCACCTTGTAAATCTTGCCGGTGAACTTGTTATCGCCCGCTTTGTAGTCGTCGCTGACACACGTATAGAGGTTCTCGCCCACGTCCGTTGTTTCCGCACCGAATGCGAACGGCTGCGTGTGCTCGACCCGTCCTGCGGCGACCTCTTTATCGTTGACGAAGATCACACCGTTACCGCCCGCGCCCAACCCGCCGTCGTAAGCAAACTCGAAGCGAAGTGCCACCCGCCCTGCCGGCAAACGAGCGGGGCCGGCGATCTTGTAAATCTCGCGGCCGAGATAGTTCCAGGCAAAGCGGGGTGCGCCGTCCTTGACGTAGAGGCTCCAGCCGCCCATTTCTCCGCCTTGGGCGATGACCACACCCTCTGCGCCGGACTCCGGAACCTCGATGTCGGCTCTAACCACGAAAGAGCGATTCTTCACGTTGATGAAGCCGTTTTCGGGAATACCCTTCATTCCCTCATAGACCGTGATCTCGGTGCGACCTTCCATCAGATCCGGACGGCCCGCTAGAGCGGCGTTGAAGCGCTCCCAAGCGCGGTCATCAAGCGGAAGCACGTTGTACTTGACGGCCTCTTCTAGAAAGACTCCCTTGAGCTTTGCAAGTTTGTCGGGATACTTCGCGGCAAGGTCATGCGCGCAACTAAAATCTTGCTCCACGTTGTAAAGCTCCCACTTGTCGTTCTCAAGCGTAGCCCGCGGCTTGGGCTCCCACGGCGGGCGGTGCACCGTGGTGGCGAACCAGCCGTCCTGGTAGATGCCCCGGTTGCCAGCCATCTCGAAGTATTGCGTGGTGTGGCGCGACTTCGCCTCAGGTTCGTTCAAGGTGTCTAGCACGCTCACGCCTTCGAACGGTTTCTGTTGGACGCCATACACGACGCCCGGCTCGGGCACGCCAACTACCTCCAGCACCGTCGGCGCGATATCGATCATGTGCATCCACTGCGCACGCAGGCCGCCCTTCTCCGCGATGCCCTTCGGCCAGTGGACCACCATGGGTTGGCAGACGCCGCCGTACGAGGCCACCTGGTGCCCCCAACCAAACGGCGTCGCGCCGGCAAAAGCCCAGCCATTGTTGTACAAAATATGGGATTTGGGGCCGCCGATCTCGTCGAAGTTCTTCAGTGCAACGTCCAGGGGCTCGGGCAGCCCGTTGAACACGGACAACTCATTGAACGCGCCGTTGAGGCCGCCTTGGAAAACCGAACCGTTGTCGCCGGTAATGTAGAAGATCAGCGTGTTGTCCATTTCGCCCAGGGCCTCGATCTCGTCGACGAACCTCCCGATTTCGTAGTCGGTCACCTCGGCAAAGGCCGCATAGATCTCCATATATCTGGCAAAGACTTTTTTCTCGTCGGGCGTTAACTCGTCCCATTCCTGGATTCCCGGCGGCTTGGGCGCGAGGTCGGTGCCCGGCGGCACGACGCCCAGCTCGATCTGCCTTGCCAACGTTTCTTTGCGCACCTGATCCCAGCCCTGATCGAACTTGCCCTTGTACCGGTCGCGCCACGCGTCGGGTACCTGAAACGGACCGTGTGTACCGATCGCCGAGTAGTAGACGAAGAACGGCTTGTCGGGCGCCAGCGAACGCTGCGAACGCAGCCAGAGGATGGCCTTGTCGGTGATGTCCGTACTGCCGTAGTAGTCGGGGTCGGGGTGCATATCCAACCTGGTCATGTTGTCATAAATGACTGGATGAAAGAGGTCGGCCTCGCCGGACATGAAGCCGTAGAACCGCTCAAACCCACTGTGCACCGGCCAGCGATCGAAGGGTCCGACATCGCTGGCTTCCCAGGGCCCCAGCTCGTGACACTTTCCGAACATGGCGGTGTTATAGCCGTTGAGCCGCAAGATCTGGGGCAACGTCGCGACGCTGTCGGGACGCATCGCGGTGTACCCCGGAAAGCCGCTGGCAATTTCCGAGATCACGCCGAAGTTTGCGCTATGGCTATTGCGGCCGGTAAGCAGCGCTACGCGGCTGGGCGAACACAACGGCGGAACTTTGAGATTGTTGTAGCGCAGCCCGGTCTTGGCCAGACGGTCCAGCGTCGGCATCTGGATCGGTCCTCCGAAGGTCGATGTGTCGCCGAAGCCCATGTTGTCGAGAAGAATGACGACCACGTTGGGCGCACCTTTCGGCGCCTTTACCTCGAACCGCGGTGGGGCTTTTGCGTTGTGCGCATCAAGCTCGGTGATTGGCGGATACTGAGGTGGTGGGATGGGCAGCACGGTACGGTCCATGGAAGCGGTCGTTGCGTTGCTGCTTTGGCCCTCTGACTTGTTTGTCATGGTCTTTTTCCTATCGATGGCTCGGCCGCGAGTGTACATGATGAAGGCGTGGCGGAAGCGCTTCGTCGCGCAAACGCCCAGCTTCCTTTTGAATCCTGTTAGCAGATCGGAGACTCTAAGTCCCGCTCGCCGCCAAGCTTGATGCGGCTTTCCGTTATTTTCGCAACGTGTTCCCTTAAGGTCGCCAATCCATGTCTAGCATCGTTGCGATTAAGCAAACCTGTACGATGTTCATGCAACTTAGGCTTCGACTATGCGATTCAACAGCCCGGACAAGAGGGCGCTAGAGTTGCGAAACAAGCGATGGACACCAGAGCAACAGAGCGCATTTACCGAGGACGAAAAAGAATCCAGTTAGCCTCAAAAAGTTGTGCGGTCCCGTCCCGGCCGGCTAGGCGATCCAACTTGCAACGCGGTAAGCGTTGCGGTCTAAGCTGCCAGGCTGACTAAGGTCTAAGGAAAGAAGGCGTCGTCAATCGCAGCGCGATCGACCTCGCGAATCGCCGGCCACGACAACCGAACGGTAACCGTCGTGGATAATACGTGCAGAGAACGCCCATGATATGAGGGTTTTGGTAGCCCCAACGGGGTTGAATACCGCTTGGGGGTTCCGCGAGTTCCCGTCCGCTAGCGATTCGTGTTTATACTGCAAGGCTTTTACGCCGTTTGACTGGCTCTGCGGTTAGTTGCGACTTTTCAGGCGGTTAGATGAATGTTAGAACGAGGCGCCTGAAGACGCGAAAACCCTTGTAAAATAAGGAGAATGTGTAGCCCCAGCGGGATTCGAACCACTTCTCGGGGGTTCCGGAGAGTCCCGTCCACTACCGATTCGTGTTATTCTGTAAGGCTTTTCGCTGCTCTGGCTCTCGGCCAGTCCCGTCCATTCCCGACCGCTTCGTTAGAAAATGTTAGAAAGTAAGCAGCTGCAACCCGAGCTGCACCCGCCGAAGGCGTCAGCGCGCCGGTTTTCGCATTGATGATGTAGGCGGAGACATTATTGGACCGCGCGTCGGATACGTAACGGCGCGATAATAAGTTCAGGCACAGAGTCGGCCAGACTGCGTTTCGCCTTGGTAACGTTACGCTTTCTGGCGGGTAGCCGGCGCGGCCTCACTCAGAAATCGCCGGTCCGCAACGCCACTACCGTGCCGCTCCGCCGACGCCGCTGGTGATCGCGTGGGCGTATTTCCGCACCAGGTTGGTGCCCGCGATCTGATCGAAAATCCACAGCCAGCCGCCGGTGATGCCGCATTGCGTATGCCAGTTCTTCATCGCCGTCTTTACCTCCGCCGGCGTCAGATCGGGCGGCGCCGAGGGTTGGTCCGATACGCCCGGATAAACCGGAACGCTGCCGAAATTCCAGTTCATCTTCGACTTCGACCCCGAGCAGGGACTGTTGCCTTCCCCCCCGGCATAAGTCTGCAAATGAATGGCATCCACCGTGCCGGCCCGCTTCTTGTTGATTTTCGACACGACATCCGTCCAGAAACCGGAATCGGTATAGGGGTCCATGGTGACCTCGTAGCCAAGCTTCCCCAGCATTACTGCGAATTTGATCGTTGAAGATTCGTCGTAGCCGTTCTCCTCATCGAAATCGATTGCGTCGAGCGGCAGCGCCGCCTTCAGCGCGGCGAAATCCTGGTAGAGAATGCTGTCCGGTCCGGTTCCCTGCGATTCGATCAGCGCTTCGATATTCTCCCAATCGCCGTAGTTGGACGACCCGATGCTGAGCGTGACGCGCGTGACCGTGCCCCGCTTGATCTTCTTCAGATCGGCGGGGAAATCGGGGTATGTTTCATTCCCGATATACTCGCCATCCGATGTCAGCGGAAATTCGCCGTTCAGATTCAAATCGCCCGTGCTGCCGACCTCGACGCTCCAGACGATCAGTTCATTGAACCCTGAATTCTTGAGTTCCCTGATATTTTTCGGGATGTGTTTGTAAATCGGCCCTCCCCCCAGAATGCCGACATAGCCTGTCTGTGCAGTGGCCGCGCCGGCGAAAGCGCCTTTATGGCCATGAACCGCCGTCAGGACTTGCGGGCCCGAAGACGACGGCGTATTCGCCCACGAGCCGGTATTGCTGTTGCACGCTGAAAGTACTAGGCCTGCGGCGAGCGCGGCGCTAGCCCCGAGAAGGCTTAATCGCACGTTTGGAACTCCTTTCTATAGCGGCTTCTTGTGAAGCACGCCCCGTCATGCGGCGGGTCGCCCCTAAAGCGATTATTTCGGCGGATTCTTTGACGATGCTCTTTGTCGATGGAGCTTTTTGTGCCGATTAACCATCCGTTACCCAAACGAACGCGTTAACAGTGAAGACTATTGCAAAATAAGCACTTTTGAATTAGCCCCAGCGGGATTCGAACTGTCGTACGGCGGTCCTGGCCGAACCTGCCCACTACTGAATAGTCCGATGCTATCAGGGTTTCCCGATACCGGTCATCCTGACCGTTCCTGTCCAAAACGGCCCGTTTCTAGCCCCTCTGTTGCACGGCTGTTGCACGGCTTGCGTCTTGGACCTCCGATGGCGTTCCGTGCTGTCGGCAGCGGAAGCAAATTCAAGTAGTTAGGCGTTAAAAGATGGCGCCCCCTCCCAGTTGGCTCAGCTGCATGAGCCGATCGAAGCGTCGCGCGGTCTAAGCGCGAGATTGTGAGGCTGCGAGGCTGCTGCGAGGCCTCGCTTCTTGAATGCGAGGCTGCAATACGCACGTGATCGGAGCCGTGCTGCGCGGCTGCGAGGCTACGCTAGCTCCTAGCGCGGTGCGGTCCCGCGGGCGTGGGCGTGCGACGCCGTTGCTTTGGGCGTTACCGTGCTCGTGGTCAGACCTTGAGTGCTTCTTCGGCCGCCTGATCTTCCGACCACGCCGCGCCTTCGGCCGCGAGCTTCTCTATCTCCGCATCGTTCAGCTGCTCGCGCAGTGCGGCCATGAGTTTCTCGTAGCCCCACGCCTCGGTGGCCTGACGCTCATTCCCGAGCTCTTTGAATTGCGCGTTGACATAGCCGATGAGTCGCGCTGCATCGTGCACTTCTCCACGCAGCGCCAAGAGCAGCGCGATATGCTGCAATGCAATCGCGATGGGCATCGCGAACTGCGCCTGCCGTGCCCAGCGCAGCCCTTCGCGGGCAGCCTCACGCGCGCCATCCACATCTCCCAGCGCAATGCGATAGGTCGCGATGTTGAGGTAACTAACCGCGAAGCTCGACGTGTTCTTCCCACGCGCATCGATCTCGAGTACCTCGCCAGCCAAGCGTACTGCCTGCTCAACCTGACCATCTCCGAACTCCAGCTCCGCAAGATTTCCCAGCACCACAGCTGTCGCAGCCTCATTTCCTAGGGCTTTGGACGCCGCCAGCGCCTGCGCAAACGACTCGCGCGCCGCCGCGACGTCGCCGCGAGCCCGGTGGATGACCGCTTGCAAGTTCAGGCCGTCAGCCACTCCCGGTTTAAGCCCTAACGTGCCCATCGCTGCAAGCGCTCGCGCGTTCGCGTCACTTGCCTCTTCAAGGCGGCCCATTTGAAAGAGACTATAGGCAAGAGCGTGGAGCGCCCACGCCTGCCCCTTCTCGTCGCCTGCCGATTGGTAGAGCGCGAGGGCGCGTTGCGCACAGTCGTGCATGCGCTTGCCGGAGGAAAGCCGCCCTAGCGCACGCCACAGCCGGGCCGCCACCTGCGGGTGCGTCGATTCATCAAGGCCCGCTTGCGCAAGGCCGATCCAATAGCGTCCCTCCACGGCGAGTCCGCCACTATGCCAAAGCGAGTGCAGCGCTCCAGCCACCGCACCACCCAGCACGAGATCGTGTCCGTCTTTGAGCGCCCACTCCAACACGGCGCGGTAGTTGTCCAGTTCCAGTTCCACGCCCGCCAGCCACAACGCGGTCGAGCCTGTGCCAAAGCTTTCGTCGGCCTCTTGCGCCTGGTCACGAAAATACTCGGCGTGACGGTGAGCTAGCTGTTCGTGTGCGCCTGCTGCGGTGAGCTTCTCCAGCGCATAGGCGCGAGTGCTTTCAAGCAAATGGTAGCGTTCTTGCTCGCCTGCGGTGTCGGCCACCACCAACGACTTGTCGGTCAGCGATGAGAGCAAGTCTAAAATGTCGATCTCATCGAGGTCCTCGCCGCTGCACACCGCGGTGGCCGCATCTAGACTGAAGCCTCCGGCGAAGATCCCGACACGATTGAAGAGCATCTGCTCTTGGGGAGTGAGCAGGTCGTAGCTCCAGTCGATGAGCGCGCCCAGCGTCTTCTGGCGCGGCAACGCAGTACGGCTCCCGCCGGTGAGAATCTTGAAGCGTTCGTTGAGCCGTTGCGCAAGGTTAGGTATTGAAAGCACCTTGACCCGAGCGCTGGCAAGCTCGATGGCCAGTGGAATACCGTCCAAGCGGCGGCATATGTCGGCGACAATGGGAGCGGTGTCGTCGGTAAGCACAAAGGACTTGTCGACCGATCGTGCCCGATCGACAAATAGAGCCACCGCGCCAAATTCCATGACCACTGCGGGCGTGAGATCGGCAATGTTGTGCGGCACGTCGAGCGAGGGAAGCCGCAGTACCTCCTCGCCGCTTACGCCGAGCGCCTGGCGCGAGGTTGCAAGCAGTCGCACCTCGGGACAGCTGCGGGTGATCGCATTGGCGATCGCTGCGACCGCTTCCAAGACGTGCTCGCAGTTATCGAGGATGAGCAGCAGTTTCTTGCGGCGCAGCCACTGCGGAATGGACTCATCGATTCTGCGACCCTCGACTTGGGGCATGCCAACTTCTTTGGCAATGACGCTTGAGACCAGTTCGGGATCGCTGATCGGCGCAAAGTCAGTCAGCCACACCCCATCGGGATAATGGTCGAGGACTTCTGCTCCAACTTGCAGCGCCAGCCGCGTCTTGCCGACGCCGCCTGAACCAAAGAGCGTCAACAGCTTATGCTGACTCAGCAGAGACTTCACTTCCTCAAGATCGCGCTCCCGACCACGAAAGCTCGTCTGCTGAATGGGAAGGTTGTTTGGAATCACATCGAGTGATTTGAGCGCCGGAAACTCGGCAGGCAGTCCCGCGATGGTCAGCTGCCACACTTGCTCGGGTTCGGTGAGGTCTTTGAGACGATGCGAGCCAAGGTCGAGCAGCGATATGCCGGCGGGAAGATCGCTATAGGCGAGGTCGCGGGTGACACCAGATAGCAGTATCTGGCCGCCGTGGCCGATAGACGTGAGTCGCGCCACGCGATTGACGGCCGGCCCAAAGTAGTCGCCATTGCGCTCCGAAGCCTCGCCGGCATGTAGGCCCATGCGAATCGGCAATCCGCCAACTGAAGAAAAATCCTCGCCGCTCAACGCCCGTTGCGCTTCGAACGCGGTCGTGACGGCATCGGAGACGCGCGCAAAGGCAACGCAAAACGCATCGCCGACAGCCTTGAACACATAACCGTTATGCCGATCGATCGCATCGCGTAAGAGCGCATCATGGCGCTTCACCGCGTCGTCCATTTCCTCGCGGTGCGATTCCCAACGCTGCGTGGATCCCTCGATGTCGGTAAAGAGAAATGCGACCGTGCCGGTCGGACGCGCCGAGCCCGGCGGGCCCGAGTCTAGTTGGGTCGCCATGGACCCGCGTTTCGTGCTACGGGCGTTCGCCTCCGCCGCGCAAGGATGAGCTGCGATCTTGGTCACGACCTCGCGCTGGAGCCACGCGTCGTTGCGACCGCCTTTGGTGCGCTCGCGCGTCCTTCGTGATTGCGTCGATGGTGCGCCGCGTTCACTGCTCCGCGCTTGCGGTTTGCCCCGCGGCTGTTGCGAGGATCGCCGACGCGGCGGATGAAGTGACACCCCGGTTTCTGGACGGATTAGGCGCTTATTTCGGCTTGCCGGCGGCGCCATTCGACCGGCGTTACATAATCAAGGCGCGAGTGCGGTCGCGTCTCGTTGTAATGCTTAACCCACGCCGTGATCGTTGCCTTCGCTTCCTCATACGTTTCGAAGCGATGCTGCCAGACGCACTCGAGCTTGAGCGTTCCCATAAACGATTCAGCGACGCCATTCTGCTCGGGCGTGTGCGGAAGAATGAACTCCTGATGCAAGCCATAGGATTTGGCCAGTTCGCGATAGAGTTCCGAGGCATAAACCAGCGCGTTGTCGGTTCTCAGCGTAACGTCGGCGTCGCCTTTTGGCAGAGCGCCGAATCGCCGGATCAGAGCGTCTTCGAGTGCCCAGGCCGCTTCCCGAGCATCGTTGCGCTGGCTGACGTTGAGGCCGATGCACTCGCGATCGGCACAATCCAGTACGGCGTTGACGTAGACCAGGCCATCGAGTCGAGTCCAGACATATGTAGCATCGGTAGCCCAGCGGACGTCAGATACCAGTGCGACGCTTGGGCTTGACTCAACGCGCGGAGAACACCGTTTCTTCAGTCGGCGATGGCACTGCCAACCTTTGAGCTGCATAATACGCTGCACGGCTTTGCGGTTGATCTTGAAGCCCTGTCGGCGCAGCCGAGCCCAGACCATCCGGTAGCCTAGATAGGATTCGTCATCGATGAGGTGCTTGATGCGTTGAGCCATAACCTCATCGACGATCGGAATACGATCGTGCTCACGATAATAGGCGGTACTACGCGCCACGTTGAGGATCCGGCAGATCACGGCCTTTGGCCATCGTCGTCGAGCAGAGAGCCGGGAAACATCGGCTCGACTGAAGTGAAAGGACGCATCGCCTCCTTTCGAATCTCGTTCTCCATCACCAGCTCGCCGATTTTGGCTTGCAAACGTTTCACTTCGGCCCGGTACTCGGCTTCAAGACCTTTCCTGTTGACCTTGAGCGCGTCGACGCCGGCTCGGTGATACTCTTCGGTCCATTCGCGGAACTCCGATTGCGTGAAGCCGTACTTGCGGGCGGCCTCCGGCACGGAGATTTTGCCTTTGAGAACGTCGAGGATGATGGCCGCCTTACGCTGCGCGGTCCATCGCTCGAACTTTTCCGGCTCGCGCACCGGTGGCGGAACTGGTTGCGATCGCTTTCTCATTGAACACCTTCATTTCGCTTATCAGGTGTCCAGCTCCCAAGGGGGTCACATCAGTAGAACCCAATTTGAAACTCACTGGTCGATACCGGCGTACAGACAAATGCGACGGAATATGAAAGACCCTCGCTGTCGCCAGATTGATTGGCGGTGACCGTATAGTGCGTATTGGAGAAATATTGATCTATAGCAAGCGTGATGTTTGGGAAAGCGTAGAAGTCTCCCACACCGACCTCCGAGCCCGTTGTGAGCGTTGGCGTATCGTGAGCAACGTGTTGTGTCGAAGCGGTGGTCGCAAAATACCAGAGTCCCATGTGCCTATCCTTTCTATTTGTAGAGAAGCCTATATCCCTGTGCTGGGCTCGACCTCTTAGCGCTCAGCCTCACCGTACCCGCGCGGGTTTGGCGGTCGCGCAGCTACGGTGTCAACGCAAACGCAGTCCCATCTCCGTTGGCACCGCCTTCGGCTGTGCTACCGTATAGCGTCCCTTTGACGGCGATCAGTGGCCAACCAGGGTTCGCACCATCTGGGGAACCTTTGAATCGGTAAAGAACGCGCTCCTCGCCGGACACGCTTATATCGAAAATTGTACCACACCGGCCAGAGGGCGCGCATTTGTCGCCACCTTCAGCCGTACCGTACAGCAGCCCGTTGAACGGTACAAGACCGCCGTTCGGTTCCGCGCTATTTCGACCACCCTTGAAGCTATAGAGAACGCGCTCTCTAACGGAGGCGCTCATGGCAAAAAACGTCCCGCAGCCGCCAAATTGTGGGCACGCTTCGCTGGTTCCACCGTTCACGGTGGTGCCATACAGCGTGCCATTCACGCTAACGAGGCCTCCGCCGGGATTCTCACCGTCCGGCGCACCCTTGAAACTATGTAGCACCCGCTCTTTGCCGGAGGTGCTGACCTCGAAGACCGTTCCGCATCCCATATTGCATTCACCACCGCCGCCGATCCACGTCGTTCCATATAGCCTGCCGCTTACCGCAACGAGTGACCCAAGAGGGCGGGCGCCGTCGTGCGGATAGCCCTTGAAGCTATGTAATACGCGCTCCTTGCCCGAGGTGCTCACCCTGAAGATCGTCCCGCATCCGATGTTGCATCCGGAGCCGCCGCCGTTGAATGTTGTGCCGTAGAGCACGCCGTTGACCGCTACTACGCTGGCAAACGGGCCCGCGCCATCGCTACCGCTTTTAAAGCTATACAAAACGTGTTCAGAGCCAGACGCGGTTACCGCGAAGACCGTCCCGTAGCCATACGCGCCGCCAACCGGCGTGGTGCCGTAGAGCGTGCCATTTAGGTCAAGCAGCGCAACGGTTGGGTTGTACGCATCTGGAGCGCCTTTGAAGCTGTAGATCACGTGCTCGGAGCCCGAGTTGCTCATGCTGTACACGGTGCCGGCTGTTCCGGGCGCGCAACTGCTTCCGCACCCGCTTCCAGTTGTGAGGCCATACAGCAGGCCCCCTATCCGAACCAAACCGCCCCGCGGGTACTCACCGTCCGTACCGCCCTTAAAGCTGTAAAGCAGCTCGTATCCCGAACTATGTCGAGGTCCCGTGACGCTTAGCGGCATCGCTCCTGGGCCTCCGAGCGGTCCCTGAGTGCCACCGCAGGCGGCTAGAATCGCAACAGCCGCAGTAGCAAATGTGTGACTGAAACGGAACGTGATCGTCGACATTGCTGCTTGGCCGTGTCCCCCGACTGGGGTAACGTTCGACTCCGAAGAAAGGTTCCCGCTCTCAAGGCGCTGCTCGTGCTTATGCGCCAGCACTGAGCCGAGGACGCCGACGCATGGTAACTTTAGTAAGCGAGCTGAGCACCGCAAGCCCGCACGACGCGCCCCCCTGCTGGTTGTGCCTTCGTGTGCACAACGATCGGTTTGCGCGAACGGCCTAAGTTTACGTTAGCAAGTGTTAGCAAATGGCTCTACTAGACGCTCTCTGTGAGCAATCCCAATTGCGAAAGCCGCAATGATAAATCGACGTTAGCGGGGCACTTTGGAGTTGACCCGGTTCCGTGGACACTTTCGTTGTTACAGCGAAGGAGTCTTGAGCCTCACCGAAAGCACCATGGGCGACCTGCGAGGTGAGAACTCTCAGCCAGCGGTCCCGGCCGATCCCTGGTAGATACGAAAAGGCTTACCGCATACCGTCTCCGGCGCATCGCCGTGCCGACCGCTGCCGCCCGATTCCGGCCGTTTCCAACCCAACCGTGACAAGTCTGTGACAACCTAACCGTTCGCGTGGCCGGTTGCATTAGCATCCGACTCGATGGAGCCGGGTGAATTCGGCGGTCTTGAAATCACCCTCGACCATCGCGATGCGGATTACGCGCGGTCGGCCGATCCCCTGGCAATCTCGACAAGGCTTAGTGCTGTGTGGCTTCTGGTACAGTGCCGTCCGCGTCACCGCAAGGCTGGATAACGCCTCGCAGTCAATGACTACCGCGACTGGCCGGGCGGCACTAGATTCCGACGCGAAGCATTGGCGAAACCCAGCGATTAGATCAGGTTACGACGCTTCAGCACCTTTACGAAGGGCTAGATAAGAAAGGGTTTAACACATATCTCAAGGCCATGATCGTGTGGCCAAATGCCGCGGACTTTGCGACGGGCCGATCATGTCCCCGATTCCAGACAGTTTCGATCGCCCCGACAAACCTGTGAGCAGTTCTGCCTCGCTGACGCTGTCAACCTACGCGCACGCGTTGGAGGGAGCCGGGCGCGCAGCCGTAAATAGCCGCGGCTGATCGTTGCTCGGCAGCCCGAAGGTAGAGCGGCCCCGTTAGCAAACCGTCAAGGACAGCGCGGAGAGATGGCCGAGCGGCTGAAGGCGGCGGTTTGCTAAACAGCGCTGGCTGTCACGAGACGACTTCACTAACCGCGATTGAGCACGAAACCTCGACCAGTCCGGACACAATGGTACGCGTCAGGACTTAAAGCATTAGCAAATCGGTTAGCAGGCCGTTGCGGGGCGCAGCAGTCGACTAATGATCGATGACGGGCACATCAGCACGCTAAATTCCGGCGGTCGTAAGACCGCCGTCACCGGCCTTGAGGCGCCTTGCCCTCCGCAATCAGTCTTTCACGTGAAGGTGCGAAGAAAACCTTCAGATCCGGCGTATGCCTGCTCACCAACGGAGGCAGGCATAAGGTCGCTTAAGGCGTTACGCTCGACGCTCGCCAAGAGGGCGCCCGGAAGGCGTCCGTTGAAATAACCTAAAGATCTCGATATTAGCGGAGACCTCTTACAGCGATGATTCGGCGAATCGCGATCTTGGTAGCGGCTTTGGCTAGCGCGCTTGTGTGCGTCGACGCGCAAGCGCACAAGATGACCGATCGATCAACAGACAGTCAGCCGGTGCGGCTCGCGCAGGCGCCTACTCCGACGCCTACGTACATCTTTTGGTATCCCTCATCGCCGTCTCCTTGGCCGGCGCCGATCCCATCGGCAAATGCGGCCATCAACGCCGCATTTGGCGCTGGAAAGATTTATAATACTGGTGCGGGCGGTTTCGGATCTAGCTCTGGAATCGACATACTCGACACCAACCTCTGCAATTTCCTCTGCTTCGGAGCGCGCGGCGTAGCTTCGCATCACGTCCTCGCGTATGGAAACGATTACCAAACGGGTGTATCGTTTACGACGCAGGGGGCTCCAGATGACTGCGGGTCCTCGTGCCCGGGTAACGTCGCAAACCAGATCTTTAGCATCACGCTTCAATCGAATCCGTTTGTAAATAATGGTTACATCGTGTCGGTCGACGGTAAGGGTAACGTAGGCGTTTACAACAACATTATTGCAGGCGCCGCCGTCGTCGCGGGTGCTGGCGACAGTAATCCGGAGCCCTCGCCAACGTCCGGGTCCCTCGTCTCGCACACCGGGTCTGGGAAAGGCGACATTCTGCTCGGGAGCTCAGGGAATTTTCGTCAAGTGCGATTACGGTGAATCTACGAGCGGCGTCCTTGCGTGTAACCAACCATTTGCCGCGCAAGCCGTTCAGCCAAACGGGACATCTGGCGGGTACGCGGCGGAGACATTTCCCCTCGGCGTGGCTGAACAACATCCCCAAGTCTTGAGCGGAATGTGCCCCGCGTCGGGAATCGGGCCGCCGGTAACGTGCACGTTCCCCAATAGCTTTGCTTTCGCCGACACGACTTATAGCTGCACCGTTACCCCGCAGGGTTCGACGCCGACTACGGTTAGTTATACGAAAACATCGACGACTCAGATCACAGTCTATTCCGGGGCGTCTGTCGCGTTTTCATACATATGCATCAGATAAGGGATGGCGTCATGAAGACGACAGTTGTTAACGTATGCCATTTTGCTAGTGCTATCGCGCTGGCCGCAGCCCTGGCGGGTTGTGGAGGACCGCAACGAATCGAGGCAGTGGGCTTGGCGCCTCAAGGGCATGCGATTGCGGCGTATGTTAGACAGCATTCATCACGGATGCTGCCGGAGACAAAACGAGGAGATTTGCTTTACGTCGCGACTGGCGATAATGTGTACGTCCTCTCGTATCCGAGAGGGAAGCTCGTCGGAAGCTTGGGCATTCCCGGCGATGATCTCTGCTCCGACGCAAAGGGCGACGTGTTCGTGCCGACCGCAGATTACCAAATTGATGAATTCGATCACAATGGGCAACTGATCCAAACGATTGTGGACGGTGACGTACCCTTAGGTTGCGCCGTCGATCCGATGACGGGGAATCTGGCCGTGACCAATGCTGCGTCAGGTGCCGGGTATGTAGCGATTTTCCCCAATGCTAAAGGGCCCCCAGAGGACTACTACGATTCGGAGATTGGTGCATTCGGCTTGTGCGCATATGACAGCGGCGGTAACCTCTTTGTAGATGGGACCGGGAGCGGCAATTTGCTTGCGGAGCTGCCCAAGGGCGGCAGCAGTTTCGTCAATTTCAGCTTAGGCGCTAAGTTCGACGCGTATGGCAGCGTTCAATGGGACGGCGACCACCTAACGCTTACGAACCCGTCGCATCACGAGATTTACCGCGTGAAGTTCTCCCATTCGTCGGTAAGAGTCGTCGGAACCACGCGGCTCCGGAGCTGGCACAACTCCTATTACGGCCACTGGCCGTACGTTCAGACCTGGCTAATCGGAAGTACGTTTATCGCGCAAGCGAGCACGCAGGCGAAAGTCGGCTTATGGCCCTATCCGCAAGGCGGCGGCCCAGGCAAGATCATCGGTCCCTTCAGGAGTGGCGATATCAACATATACGGGGTCACGGTTAGCGTCGCTCATCACTAACGAGCGCGCCGGCTTTCCACATTCATAAGGGCCGTGACTGCGTGGGTCCGGAGAAGCTCGCGTCGTTTACCGATCGTGACATCCAGCGCTTTTGGCCGCAGGGACGGTAGCGAGACAACTGATCTCGCTGAACCCCGGTACGCACCTTCGCGGACCGATGTTCGCGCCTTACGCGAGGGACCGGGCCCTCTCCCAATCGGACTGCGCGAGATACGTTGAGCGAGTGTTGCCGTTACGGTACTTCATGCAGTTGCTTGACCTCAACAGGATTCGAACCACTTCTCGGGGATTCCGGAGAGTCCCGTCCGCTACCGATTCGTGTTATTCTGTAAGGCTTTTCGCTGCTCTGGCTCCCGTCCGTTCCCGCCCATTCCCGACCGTTCCCGACCGCTCCGTCAGAGAATGTTAGCCTCGGCGGGCAGTTAAAATCGCACACCTGGGGGCACTTCAAAACCGCACACTACCCGGTGGGCAGTTCGAAATCGCACACCTGATGTAGAGCCTCGGGCACGCCAAGGCTGGCAGCGCGAACAGCGCTGGCATGAACGTACTGGACGTGACCGATCGAGACCGCATACTTAACCTGCTGCGCTTGGGCTGGGGCATCCGTCGCGTCGAGCGCGAGACCGGGCACCGGCACGAAACGATCCGCCGCTACAGCATCGAAGCCGGCATCTTACCGCCGAGGGCCGGGCCAAAGTGTACCACCCCGGCCGAAGTGCCCACCGGGTCAAAACCGCACACCGAGCCGGAAGTGCCCACCGGGTCGACGTCGACTCGCAGCAGCGCCGAACCGTTTCGCGAGTTCATCGACGGCGAGCTCAAGAAGGGCCGCAACGCCAAGGCGATCTTCCAGGACCTCGTCCTGCATCGCGGTTACAGCGGTTCCTACGACGCGGTGAAGCGCCTTGCTCGCAAGCTGCGCAAGCGTGAGCCAAAGATCAGTTGCCGCTTCGAAACCGAACCCGGCCAAGAAGCGCAGGTCGATTATGGCGAAGGCGCGCTGGTGCGCGATCCGCGCACCGGCAAGTACCGCAAGCCGCGACTATTTGTGATGACGTTGGGCAACAGCCGACATGCGTTTCGCAAAGTCGTTTGGAAATCGTCGACGGAGATCTGGTGCCGGCTGCACGAAGAGGCGTTTGCGTACTTCGGCGGTGCGACGCAGACGATTCGGCTCGACAATCTCAAAGAGGGCGTGCTCAAGCCCGACATCTGGGACCCGCAGCTCAATCCGCTGTATGCCAAGATGCTGGAACACTACGGCGTTGTTCCGCTTCCCTGCCGACCGTACGCACCCGACCTTAAGGGCAAAGTTGAAGCGGCGGTTGGCTATACGCAAAAGACGGCGCTGCGGGGCAAGCGCTTCGAAAGCATCGAGGAGCAGAATGCGCACCTCGCACGCTGGAACGAGCACTGCGCCGCGACGCGCATCCACGGCACGACCAAGCGACAAGTTCGAGTGATGTTCGAAGAGGAGCGGCCGCATCTTGTGCCGCTGCCGATGACGCGCTTTGAGTACTACCGCATCTGCGAGCGAACGGTGCACTTCGATGGCTATATCGAAGTGGATAGCGCGTACTATTCGGCACCGCCGCGCTACGTTGGCAGCAGGGTGGTCGTGCACGTGGGGCGGCTGTGGCTGCGCATCCTGGACCGCACGATGCACCAATGCCTGCGCGAGCACCCGATCGCGCTCCGTAAGGGCCAGCGCCGAACGCACGACGCCGACCGGCCGCAACAGACGCCGATCAAGGTTGAAAAACTCGCCGAGCGCATCGGCGGCGCTGGCCCCGGCTGCAAGGCATTTGCCCAAAAGCTGATCGATATCCGCGGCGCGATTGCCCTGCGCGCCCTCTACGGCATGCTCGACCTGCTGCGCCGTTATGAGGCCGACGCCGTCGATCGAGCGTGCGGGTTTGCGGCGAGCTCGGGGATCTCAAGCCTGCGCTTCGTTCGAACCTATCTGCAGCACCATGCTACGCCGCTGAAGCTGCGGACCGAGCACCGCATCATTCCAGAGATCCAAACCTACGCGATGCACTTCACTCTGCTGACGCAAGGAGCAACTCCATGACCAACGACGAACTCGATCGATCGCTGCGACAACTACGCCTAGGCGGAATGGCCGACACGGTTCCAATTCGGTCGCAGCAGGCGCGAGCGGAGAACCTCGGACCGCTCGACTTCATCGGTTTGCTCGTGCACGATGAGCTGCAACGACGGCGAGACCGGCTCATCGAGCGGCGTATCAAAGCGGCCGGCTTTCGCGACCAAAGAACGCTCGATACGTTCGACTTCAAGTTCAATACGCTCGACCGCGCGCTCATCTTCGAACTGGCCAACGCGCGGTTCATCGAACAGCACGAGGACGTTCTGCTGCTCGGCAACGCCGGCGTTGGCAAAAGCCACGTCGCCCAGGCGATCGGCATGGCCGCAATCCACGCGGGGTTTCGCGTACTCTACCGAGAGGCCCATGTGCTCTTCGAGGACTTGCTGCTCGCCAATGCGACCGGCGAACGCGGCGACGCAATTGCGACCTATAGCGAAATCCCGTTGCTCATCATCGACGATTTGGGGATGCGCAAACTGCCCGCTAATGCCGCCGAAGACTTGCTCGAGATCATCATACGCCGCTACGAACGCACGTCGACGATCCTGACGTCAAATCGGCCGCTCGACGATTGGCCCAAGCTCTTCGGCGACACCCCCGCGGTTGCGGCGTTTCTCGACCGGCTGATGCACCACAGCCACCTCATCGAGATTCGGGGAAAGAGTTACCGCCTGCACGAGCACAGCCTAGCGGCCCGCAATCGGAAGGCAAAGGCGACCACTTAGCCAACGATTGCGACAATAATCACTCAGCCCGAGGCGTGCGGTTTTGAACTGCCCACGGGCGTGCGGTTTTGAAGTGCCCCTCGACGAATGTTAGAAAGGAAGCAGACGCTGCCTTTGATGGAGCCGAACGCTGTGCACTAGCGGGCAAACAACGGCCTCGCGAAGCGCGAAGCCGTTGCTCCAGTGTATTAACAGGTTACGCTAACCGATTACTGCGCCTACCGCGATCCGCACATCTCGTCGCTATATCCCCAACAGATCTGGACCAATCCGTTGAAGCTTTTCACGCCGCTTTGCGAGGACACGTTGGTCGCGGAGGGCTCCGCATATCCCGAGCCTCCGCCACTTGCGCCGCCGTTAGCGCCGCCGCCCCCGCCGTAGTAGCCGCCGCCGCCACCACCGCTCCAGTGGTCAACGCCGTAGGGAAAGTAAATTTGACCGCAGTAGCCGACGCCGCGGCCGCCCTCGCCCAACGAGCCGCCGTTGATTCCTGCTCCTCCCGCGCCTCCTGAGAACTGGGTGCCGCCGCCACCGGGGCTAGGCGTATTCCCGAAGTTGCAATCCGGATTTCCGCCATTGCCCCCGTCCGGAATGCCGCCGCCACTTCCGGGAGCGCCGGCGTCGCCGCGGCCACCGGAACCGCCTCCGCCCGCCACAACCACACGGTGCGCAAGCGTGGAACCGTGCTGGCGGACGTCACTTGCGCCGCCGCCGCTCGCGCCACGTTTCGCTGTGCCGTTATCGGCGCCCCGGCCACCGCCGTTGAAACCGCCACCTTTTGCGACACTGCCTTGGCCGCCGACCATAACGATCAGCGTTTCACCCGGCGTGACCGGGATAGTTGCACCAACCTCACCGCCGTTGTAGGCATAGGCCCCCGACGCTCCAAAAGCGTCGACGTAAACGGTCGTCGCACATTTCGGCACGGTGAAGTTCTGTGATTGGCCCGTGTAACTAAAAGATTGCTGGCCCTGGCACTTCGCGTCAGGCACAGTAGCCGCTGAAGAAACGCTTTGAGCCCGAGTGCTTTGGCTCATGCCGGGGGCTTGATACGAGGGCGACATCGAGCCGCCGCCGCAGCCTGCAAGCATCGCAGCGGTGGCATAAACGCTTAGAGCGCATTGCCCAAGTGAGGTTTTATTCATACGAATGCTCCTCTAATCCAGACTACAGCCCGTCGAGCGTCTCGTTGAGATCGCCCTGCTGAATGATTTCAATCTCGGCTATCCCGGCATATTTGCCCTTGTACTTCATGGCGATCGGGCGTCCAACGCCCCCGAAGGTGTCGCAACTGATAAAGCGAGAGGGTCTGTGGCTGCCTCGTACGCGATGGATATGAACGTGAATCGCCAACGTGTTTGACACGATCTTAATCGATTCACGGAAATCCCAAAAATAGTGGTCCAGCCCCTCACCCGAGTTCCAATATCCGCTGGCGGTAAACGTACCTGGGTATGGCCCCGTGGCAGTTCCGCTTGCCCTAAAACCGGCGCCCTCGCTGGCTGGGCAGTAAGAGCTTACGGTAACGTCGGTTGCGGTAAGGACCTCGCTCGCGGACGATGGAGGGGTCACAGAGTGGAGCGCCACCCGCGTAGCGTTCTGCTCCATTCCATTTGGGAGAGAGGACTGTGCTGCCCCGCCACAGCCCGCCAGTATAGCAGCGCCAGCGCAAACGCTTAGAATGTAAGGGGCGCGTGAGATTGTTTTCATACGAATGCTCCTACAATGGCGGCGGGATGCATTTGCCGGCCGTAACGCGGCACACGGACATGCCCGCGGGGTACGTGCCTGCAGCAAACGGCGATCCCTTGACGCTCCTCAGTGCGCCGCTGGCGGTGATCGTGTAGGCGGCAACTTCCTTTGCGCCGTTGTTTGAGATATATGCAAATTTGCTCGTAGTATCCACAGCGCCGAATCCAGGAGAATTGCTTTGGGGTCCATCCTTAAATGGCGACCCTGCCACCGGCGTCAGTGCGCCTCTGGTCGAGTCGATGGTATAGGCGGAAATATTGGCTTCGGAGTTGTCGCCTTGGTTGATCGCATAGGCGAATCTGCCGTTAGGAGCGATCATCAAACTTTCAGGACTGTATCCCTCTGCAAACGGCGATCCCGGCAGCGGTCTCAACGCGCCGCTAGTCGCGTCGATCGCAAAGCCGTAAATATTGTCGGATCCGAAGCTGGACACATAAGCGAACTTGCCGGAAGGATGCACCGCCACGCTACGGGGTTGGCTCCCCACAGCAAACGGCGATCCTTTCACCGGCGTCAGGGCGCCGTTGGTCGCGTTAATAGCGTACGCGGAAACGTTGTTGGACCCGTAATTGTCAACGTAAGCGAACTTGCCCGCGGGATCGACCGCCATGCTAAGAGGCTCGGAGCCAGCGTCAAACGGCGAGCCTGTCACCGGCGTAAGGGCGCCGCTGCTCGCATCGAAGGTATAGGCGGAAACGTTGTTGGAGCCAACGTTGGCAACATAGACGAACCTGCCTGTCGATGCGACGGCCAAGCTAAAGGGCCCGGTGCCCGCGTCAAACGGCGAGCCCTTCAGCTTCTTGAGCGCACCGCTGGTCGCGTTAATAGCGTAGGCGGAAACGTTATTCGAGCCATAGTTGGCTACATAGGCGAACTTGCCAGTGGGATCGATTGCCACTGCCCCGGGGTTAGTACCCGCCTTAAACGGCGAGCCAGTTACCGGTGTTAGCGCTCCGCTGGTCGCGATTGAATAAGCGGAAACATTTTTCGAGCCAAAGTTGGTAACGTAGGCAAATTGAACATCGACGTCGCGGCCAGTACGCTCACGCAAGACCGGTTGGGCCGCGGACGAACCAAGCGGCAACGCCTGTGAGCCCGGCGTTGTATTAGAGCATCCCGCGAGTAGCGCGGCGAGCACAGCGATCGCCGCACGATTCGCAGCCGTTAATAACAGGGACATTTTGCCAAGTCTCCTTCGTTTTTAGGCGCCACGTTCAGAACGCGCCGATGCCGTTGGGGGTGCCCCAGCCGGTTGGGCCAGAATAGGTTCCAAACTCATCGGTCCCAGCGGTGCAGAGGTAGCTGCCCCTTAAGTCAGGAGGACAACCGTTGTTGCCGCTGCTGACGACGTGCAGACCCTCCTGGAGCTTCTTTTTGCTTAACGTCCAGAAAATTTTGCCGCCGTCTTGTTTCGTGGCGTTCCCGGCAAGCCCGAACACGCCGGCAATAATGGGCGTGCCAATGCTGGTGCCGCCGACGGTGAACCAGCCGGGTTGTGCGTAAGTATCGTACTCCGCGACGTTCCAAGCGACGGCCGCCACATCGTTGGCCGTCCGTCCCGAACAGCCGGAATCGTGCTGCCACGCGGGTTTGGTAATTTTCGCCGCGCAGCCGCCGCCGCTGTAGGGCCAGACGATTTCGCTATAGATCGAACCGCTTTTAGATAAGATCGTGCCGCCGACCGAAACGACGCTACCGAATTCCATAGGCTGAGCGTGGCCGTAGCCATTATCGCCGGCGGCAACGACATACGTTACGCCCGGGGCTTCGAAGGCTTTTTCAAACACTTTAACAGGGCCAAAGCAGCGCGGCGTGCATGCAAAGCTGTTGCTAACGATGTGTGCGCCTAGCTTTACTGCTTCCTCCTCGGCTGTTGCGAGCGACTTGCCGCTGTAGTTATTCGCCTCGATTAGATAGATCGTGCAGTTCGGACATGCGGCCGAAACCATCTCGACGTCGAGGTCGATCTCAGTGCCGTGCTCGCCCATGTTGCCTTTGGGATAGTGTCCTTGTTGCCCGTCCTGATTGTACTTGAAGAACTTCGCCTTTGGCAGACCGTAATGCCGGCGATAAGCAGCAAGATCCGAGGCGACGTCCGGGTTGTCGAAGGGATCGACGATCGCGACGATCTGTCCCGAGCCTTTGCTCGACGAGGGGAGGTTGTAGGCCGCCTCGATATCGCGCGCACCCCATCCCGGCTCCTTGTTTTGAGGGCTCTCGTTTAAGATCAGAAGCTCGCACTGCGCCTCACCGGGTCGAGCCTCGGGACAAGCCCAATGCGCGAGGTGCTGCGCCTGCCACTGAGGGATTGGCGCATGCCCGGCAGATTGCTCGATCGCTCCCGGCAGGCTGCGGCCGCCCGCATTGCAGCCCGCGATTGCGAGCGCGGCTACGAACGGCGCGAACAGTTTGAGAGTTCCCAGCATAAAAGCTCCTCCGCAAGCGCGGCAAGGCCGCCGCCCCGTCGCAACGCCATCATGCCAGCACATCGAGGCCGCTAGAAGGCACAACAACCCGCACAACTTGCCGGCGCTCGGCCCCTGCGGGTGCTCCCACGCTCGGCCCGAACTTTGCAAATACCGTGGAGAACGAGGGCCTAGCAGCCGGCCCGCTGGAATTCGGGACGCTCCTGCGGAGCTTCCGGCTCACCGCGGGACTCTCGCAAGAGGCCCTCGCCGAGCGCGCCGGACTGAGCGTGCATGGCGTCAGCGCGCTCGAACGTGGATATCGCCGCACGCCGCAACGCGGAACGCTCGCGCTCTTGTCCGGTGCGCTGGCGCTGAGCGACGAGCAGCGCGGGGAGCTCGAGGCCGCCGCAGCGCGTTGGGTGTTGCTGCGCGACGGTGGCAGAGCCTCAGTCACCGTAGGTCCGTGGCCCGACGCAACCAGCTCGCACCTGCCGCTCTCGTTGGCCAGCTTCGTCGGGCGCGAACGTGAGCTCGACGAGATCGGCGCACTCGTACGTGAGCATCGCCTGGTCACGCTCACGGGAAGCGGAGGAGTCGGCAAGACCCAGACCGCGTTGCAGGTCGCGACCGCGCTCGGCGATCCCGGCGCCGTTTGGTTCGTCGGACTCGCGCCGCTCAGCGATTCTTCGTTAGTGTTGGCTGCGATCGGCTCGGCGCTGCGCGTGCAAGAGGTGCCCAATCGTCCGCTGCTCGAGACGCTGCTTGAGTCTCTCAAGAATAAGACGCTGCTGCTGCTGCTCGATAACTGCGAGCACGTCGTTACGCAGGCTGCGACGATTTCCCACACTCTGCTGGCGGGCTGCCCACGCGTTCGGATCCTTGCGACGAGCCGCGAGCCACTGCGGGCCTCGGGCGAACAGACCTACCGTCTACCATCGTTGGGTATCCCATCGCGCGAGGCCGCTGTGCGGCTGAGCGCGTCCGATGCCGCAGCGTATGGAGCCATCGAGCTCTTTTGCGATCGCGCTCGCGCCATCGATCATCAATTCACGCTGACCGATGGAAATGCGCCTGCTGTGGCCGAGCTCTGCCGGCGCTTGGACGGCATTCCGCTGGCGATCGAACTGGCCGCCGCCCGAGTGAACTCGCTCTCTGTCAAAGTGCTCGTGGAAAGGCTTGAGGACCGCCTTCGAATTCTCGCTGGCGGCGAGCGCACCGCGCTGCCCCGGCAGCAGACGATGCGCGCGGCGATCGATTGGAGCTACGACTCGCTCTCCGCGCCGGAGAAGCGCCTTTTCGAGCGCCTCTCGATCTTCGCCGGCGGCTGCACGCTTGCCAGTGCAGAAGCGGTCTGCGCCGGCGAGGATATCGCGATGGCTGACGTAGTTAACGTCATCTCATCGCTCGTCGATAAGTCGATGGTCAACGCGGATTTTGACGGGGTTGAACCGCGCTATCGTCTGTTAGAGTCGTTCCGACAGTACGGGCGCGAGAAGCTCGCGGCGCACGGTGAAACGGAAATCGTTGCGCATCGCCACGCGCGTGCGTGTCTCGAGCTTGCCGAACAACTTGAACGCGCCTACGATAGCGAGTCTGAAGGGCTCTTGCGAGACAAAGCCGAGCAGGAGTTGGATAATTGGCGAGCCGCGCTCGAGTGGTCACTGGGCGCACGCGGCGACGTCGCCCTGGGGCAACGCCTGGCGGGGGAATTATACCCCGCGTGGCCTTTCTTCGCGCACCTCGAAGGGCAGCGTTGGGTCTCGTTAGCGATCGAATGCATTGATGAACGAACGCCGTCGAAGGTGATTGCAAAGCTCAATTATACGCAGACGAGAATCGCTTCGGAGCTGGGCGAATTCGAAGTTGAGCTTACGAGTAGTCAAATCGCTCTTGAGCGGTACGTCGCCCTCGGCGATGTCCTCGGAATCGCGCGCTCCCAGTGTCAAGTGGGCACCGCGCTTCTACGGTACGGGCGGCCTGCGGAGGCGGAGCCGCTGCTGCGCGAAGCGCTGGCGGGGGCACGCACGCCGGGCACTCGCAGGCTACTCGCTCAGGTACTGCGCCAAGTCTCTACGGTCCATCAAATGAATGGCGACTTGGCCGAGGCGCGCGCCCGGGCGGCCGAGGCACTCGCCATTTATGAGGCATTGGGCTGCGAGCGCGACAGGGCGAAGATAATTGCGTTTGTTTTCGCCAATCTCGAGTTTCATGCGGGCAACGCCGAACTGGCTCTCATGCGCGCATCTGAAGGGCTCGCCGCTTTTCGCGCGATCAACTACACTCATTCCAACGCAAGACTCCTCTGTAACATGTCAATTTTTCTCATCTGTTTAGGTCGGTATGATGAGGCAGCGGATCACGCTCGCGAGGCGCTCGACCTTCCAAGTGAGCAGCAATCGGCCGATTCGGTCGTCCTCGCGTTGCAGGCCATCGGATGGGTGGCAGCGCTTTGGCCGCGAGGCAGCGCGAAGCACGGCTCTGAGGCATGTATGCGGGCCGCGCGGCTCTTAGGCTTCGTCGACTCTCAGCGCCCCGGCGAAAGAATTTTGTCAAGTGTCGAGCAACGACTAGTCGATCAGACGTTGGGCGCGTTACGCGACGCGCTGGGCGCCGATGCGGTCGCGGACCTCATGGCCGAGGGTGCGATGCTGACCGAAGAGCAAGCCGTCGCAGAAGCAGCGGAACTCTAGTTCCCAATATTACGTCCTCCCACCGCGCGCCTGTACTGTCAATGCAGCCGGCGGCGCGCTAAACGCACTTAAGAACGTTCAAGACGGGCGGGGGCCCCCTGGGGCAAAGACGCCTGTCGCGTCAAGGGCGGCGTATGTGAGCCACCGCGGTCGTAGCTCAGGGTTAGATCGGGTCCGCTGACAACCCGAAACTGCGCGACGGCATTTCGCAAGTGCTCTTCATCCGGCTACGGCTCTGTACGTTGCTTTGGAAATGCAGAGAGAGTCGGGCAAGTCGCTCTACATCGTGACGCGTCCACACTCCGCGGCTAACGCAACTTTTGAGGCGGTTAGACAAATGTTAGTAAAGAGGGGCCTGAAGACGCGAAAACCCTTGTAAAATAAGGAGAATTTGTAGCCCCAGCGGGATTCGAACTGTCGTGCGGCGGTCCTGGCCGGTCCTGCCCGTTTCTGAAAGGTCCGATGTTATAAGGGTTTCCCGATAACCGCCATCCTGACCGTTCCTGTCCAAAACGGACCGTTTCTAGCCTCTCTGTTGCACGGCTGTTGCACAGATGGGTAAGGCCAGCGGAGCGGCCCCGGGCCGGCGAACAGTTTTGTAAGGGCTTTTCGTCGCGCTGGCGCGGCAGCGTGATCGTGGCTGAAGCAGTGGAAGGGGAGGCAAAAATCGGCCTATTGCCGCGCCATGATCATATTGAGCACATGTTCGCGATCCAAAAGATGGTCGACGCTCTCGCCGCTCGTTTCGAGAACGACGAGATTTACGGTACCGTTGAACGCATTGTGCCCCGGCGGCATATCCGGAGTCATGGGCGAACCGTGCTTCACGCCGACGTCCGACGTTTCGTCAGCAGAGAACACGATCGGAAGCGTCGCTTCCAGGCGACCGTTGCCGACGGCTTTTCCGTCGATGAAGAGCATAACATTTCCACCCTTGGCGAGACCGCCACCGTCATAAGTAAATTCCATCCGCACCTGGTGCATTCCGGCCGTCAGCGCTTCAGTCGAAACAATCACGGTCTCGCGCAGCCCGCAGAGGTTATAGAGATAGGTTGGCTTCCCGTCTTTGACGTAGAACATCCAACCGCCGGCGATGCCGCCTTGTGAGAGAATCACTCCGTTTGCGGTGGTTCCTTCGGGAACGACGAGCTGCGCCGTAATGGAGTGGCTCTTGTTCTTGATATTGAGGACCGCGTTCTCATTGAGGCCGCCCATTCCGTTGGCAAGGACTTGAGAGTCCCCGCGGATCAGAACCGGTCTGCCTGCCATATCCGAATTGAACCGCTCGGCAACGCGATCGTCCATCGGCAAGACGCCGTTTCGGGTGGCTTCGACGATCCAAAGGCGTTGCAGATGGTGCAGTTTATCTGGCATTTCTTTGGAAAGATCGTGCGCCTGCGACCAATCCTTGTTGGTGTCGTACAGTTCCCAAACGTCATCGTCAAAGGGCGGCGTCTCGCCCGTCACGACCCAGGGCGTACGGTGGCGAGTCACTGCGGTCCAGCCCTTGTGGTAAATTCCTCGATTGCCGAACATTTCGAAGTACTGCGTTTCGTGCCGTTCGGGCGCGTCGGCGTCCTTGAAACAATAGCGCATGCTAACGCCTTGCATCGGAACTTGTCCGACGCTATTCACCATGTACGGTTCCGACAATTGTGCGGCCTCGAGGACCGTCGGCGCCACGTCGATGACGTGGTGGAACTGGTGGCGAACCTGGCCCTTCGCCTTGATGCCCGTCGGCCAGCGCACGATCGTGCCGTTACGCGTGCCGCCCCAATGTGAGGCAACCTGCTTCGTCCACTGATACGGCGTGTCCATCGCGTGCGCCCAACCGACTGCGTAGTGATTGTACGACTCCGGGCCGCCAAGCTTGTCGAGACGCTGGACGAGAAATTCATCCGTTTCGAGGGTCGTCATGCCGTTGGCCATGATTACTTCGTTGAACGAGCCTCGCAGCGTGCCTTCCGCGCTCGCGCCGTTGTCGCCGATGATGTAGTAAATCAGCGTATCATCGAGCGCCTGAATTTGCTCCAGCGCGTCGATCAGGCGGCCAATATGATGGTCGGCGAACTCTAAAAAGCCGGCATAGACCTCCATCTCGCGCGCGAGAACCTTCTTGAGCTCTGACGCTTGCGAATCCCACGACGGAATCTCGTTCGGCCGCGTGGTCAGCTCGCAGTCTTTGGGAATGACTCCGAGCTGCTTCTGTCGCGCAAATGTCTCCTCACGCAGTTTATCCCACCCTTGGTCAAACTTGCCTTTGTACTTGTCAGCCCATTCTTTCGGAACGTGATGCGGCGCGTGCGTCGCACCGGGCGCAAAGTACATGAAGAACGGTTTGTTCCCGGCAAGCAGTCGCTGTTGACGAACCCACGCAATTGCCTTGTCGGTCATGTCCTCCATGAAATGATAGCCCTCTTGGGGCGTCTTCGTCGGCTCTACGACTTTCGTGCCCTCGTGAATCGCGGGATACCATTGGTTGGTCTCGCCGGCGACGAAGCCGTAAAAGTATTCGAAGCCCGATCCCGTCGGCCACCTGTCGAACGGCCCGACGGGACTCGCTTCCCACACCGGGACCTCGTGGCATTTGCCGAACTGGGCCGTCGAGTAACCATTGAGCCGAAGAATCTCGGGAAGCGCTGCCATCGAGTTGGGACGCATCGAGCTGTAGCCCGGTGCGGAGGTCGCCATTTCGGTAATGCCGCCCATCCCCACCGTGTGGTGGTTCCGACCGCTCAGTAACGCAGCGCGTGTCGGCGAACAGAGGGCCGTCGTGTGAAAGCGCGTGAACCGAAGTCCATCTTTGGCGAGTCGTTCGGCGGTCGGCACATGGCACGGGCCGCCGAAGACGCTCGATGCACCGAACCCGACGTCGTCGAGCAGGACAATCAAGACGTTCGGTGCCCCGCTGGGCGGCCGCAATGGCTCGATCGGCGGAAACTTTGAGTCCGGATCCTTCGCATCGTACGTGACGAAACCGGCATACGGCCGATCGGGAATAGGAAGTACCTCGCGCTGTACGCTTTTTGAAGAGTCTGCTTTGCCATTTGAACTGGCCATCGTGCGCCTCCAGAGTTATGCGGCTCGACTTGCCGAGGGTCGCAGGCCGGGAGATACGATGGGAACTGACCTTTGCCTTCGATGCAGAGCGTGATCCAGCGGATTTAATGAAACGTAAATGTCTTGCTATTGAACGACCTCAATCGGCCGATGCTGCCGCACGGGTCGTTGAGGACTATGGGAGGCTCTCGCCCTTGCTGCTGTGAGTCGGCGCCTCGGAAATACATCAGTCGCAATCAAGGCCGAACGTTAGTTTGCACTCGGAAAGAGAGGTCGATCGGCCGGAGGCTTTCCTGAGGTCATCGGCTAGCGGCTAGAACGGGCCGCTGTTGCACATTTGTTGCACGGAGCCCGAAAGTGTCGCAAAAACCCTTGTAAAATAAGGAGAATTTGTAGCCCCAGCGGGATTCGAACCCATGCTTCGGGGTCCCGGCAGAAACCGCTACGTACCGCAAAAGCTTATCCTGTCAGGGTTTGCGCGCGTTCAGTCAGGGTTAAGTCCCGTTGGATTTTATCGAATCCCGTTCCGTCCGTTAGATCGGCGTTAGACGCGTTCATCAGGCGAGCCGAGGGACTAGCCCGGACAGGGTGCAAGAGTAACCCTATCGTGGAAAGTTTGGATCGAGTGACCCAGCAGCCCGAGGTCATGGGCGGCCGGGCCTGTATACGCGGAATGAGAGTCACAGTCGGTATGATCGTCGGCATGATCGGCGCCGGCCACAGCGTTGAAGACGTATTAGCCGCCTATCCTTACTTGGAGCGTGAGGACGTCATGCAAGCACTGCGATACGCCGCGTGGCTCGCCGAAGAACGGGAGATTGTGCTGCCGAGCGCATGAAGGTGCTCGTGGACCTGAACTTGTCCCCGCGCTGGATCGAGCGGCTTAGAGACTCGGGATTCGAGGCAGAGCATTGGTCGACCGTCGGCGACCTCAAGGCGAGCGACTCCGAAATCATGGAGTATGCAGCCACGCATGGCTACGTGGTTCTGACGCATGATCTGGACTTTTCTTCGATTCTCGCGGCATCGCGCGGAGGAAACCCGAGCGTGGTGCAAATCCGAGCCGAAGATGTCAGCGTCAAAGCGATTGGTTCGCAGCTCGTCGCGGCGTTGCGCGAGGCTCGAGAAGAGCTGAAGGCCGGCGCCCTGCTAACGGTCGATCATGCTCGCACGCGCTTGCGGCTGCTGCCGTTTCGACAAGGCGACTAGCAGACACCCATTGCGATGCGGGAATATCCGGACCTAACGCAGCTGGTCATCGTCCTTGAGCGAACAGAGCCGCCAGTTTGGCGGCGGGTTCAGGTGTCTGCATTCACCAAGTTGGGCGGACTCCACCGGATCATTCAAGGCGTCATGGGCTGGGGGAACTGTTTGCCACACCGGTTCATTCTAGCCGGCGATATCTACGAGCGAGTTGCGCCTGGCGAAGCCCTCGATCCCATAAGAGAACGTAACTGGCGTTTGGACTCCGCCTTCTATCCCGATAAGTTATTTTGGTATGCGTACGGTAGAGACGATGAATGGCGGCATCGCATCACTCGGGAAGGGTACGTTGAGAGCGAGCCCCGTTGGCGTTATCCGCGTTGCGTTGGAGGCGATGGCGCCTGTCCGCCATCGGTTGGCAAATCGTTCAACCTCGGCGCGGTTAATCGGGCACTTTGGCGCGAATCATGCAAGCGTTAATCTAAACGGGATGAGAACTCACAACCAGCGGTCCGGACCGATCCCTGGTAATCTCGAAAAAGCTCACTGCAAACGGTTTCCGGCGCATCGCCGTCCCAACCGATCCCGCGCGGTTTTGGCCACTCCGTGCCCGACTTGTGACGCGCAACTCCTCGGATGGAAGGTCACATTAGAGAGCCTCGCGCGTACAGTGATTCAAAACGGCACAGCACTACGTGTGGTGGTTTCCGGGTACGCATGGGGAGGTATTAGGTCAGCAGATCGTCAGCAAATTCGTGATGTGCTATTGACCGCGGTTGACGCTACGGGCACCCGTGGCAGATCAGGCCATTCGGAAGACGCTAATCGTGGGCGGTGCAAGCAGTGGCCAAGACACCGTTATTTTGTTGGCCGACCGAGAGATAGAACGAGCCGGTCGAGAGGCCGGTAGACTGGCCGTCGATTGCTATCGTCGTAACACTACCACCGGCGATGGTCACTAGCGCGTCGTATTGGTAGCCTTGCGCAGGCGGCCAAGCTACGCCATTTCCAATGGCACCCGAGGCGCCGGCGTCGTATCCTGACGCCTGATTGGTGTTGCCGCTCAGGATAGGCAATGGATTGTTCGCTGAACCGTACGTGCTGAAGTAAAACGTCGCGACGTTGCCGTTTTCAACGCCCGGGGCGCTGCCGCAGAGATTTCCCTTCACAAGAGTCCGTTGCACTTGCCCGGGCGGAGCCATGTCCTCACGCATCAGCTGCATCGAGTAGGGCATGAAGCCGGTGCCGTCGTTGATGGAGTTATCCGTAATCGCTAGTCCGGAGCTTGACATTAGCGCGATGCCAGCAGCGTAGGCTTGCCCGAGGCTAACGAAGGCGCCCTCGATTGGTTGCGTACCCTGCTGCCCGCTTTGGTTGGGGTCGGTGATACGGTTTCCGGCGATTAAACTTCCTCCACCCGACGTGCTGATGTCGTCGCCGGCCCACTGAATCGCAGCGGTCGGAGATGCGAGAAAGCGGTTCATCAATATGAAAATCCATCCACCAACGTTTGTAGCTCGAGGAGGCGGCGTCTGGTAATTCCCACCGTCGAAGATTACTAGAAGCGTCGCTTGGTCGAACAGGCATCGTGCCACAACAATGTCCCTGGGATTAGTGATCGAAGCGTGGCCCGTATACTTAGCGTCGCTCTTAACCTTCAAATTATTGCCGTAGAAACGACATCCTATTACGGTGCTCTGCGTGCAACCCTCTAGCAGAATATCTACAGCCGATTCATTGACGCAGTCGACCAAGTCGACACTGCACTCTGAACCGTCGCCTCCATTGGTGAGGTCGAGTGCGTCAAGCTTCGACATGTTCGGCTTCCAGTAAAATCTGACGACCTTCACGCGGTGGCTAGCTCCGCCGATGCAATCATTCCCTCCGGTTGACGGACTCGAGGGGGAGTCCGCGTCGCAATCGACGATCAGAGCGTGGTCGGAGCCTTGACCCTGTAACCAAATCGCCCAGCCAAAAATGTCGAAAAAGCTTACGCGCTCCACGAGTTCGCGGATCGAGGATCGGATCCCACCGGCGTATCCCGTCGGAGGGTTCTCTTGGTAGTTCCGGTGATTACCGTCGATCGTCAAATCCGAAATGCCACAGTCGCTGACGCCCGAGCCCTGGTCGAAGACGAATCCCCGCCCATCCGCCTGAACGAAGTTTGACGCGGAGTTCTTGTCAATCGTGATCGTCGTGGCTGTTTTTCCGGCGCCAATGAAGCGCGTAAACGATACCTTCCTCATTAGCGGATTCTTTATCAGATAGTTTCCCGGCGGTGCGTAAACAATGGCCCCCGGCGTCGGCGATGTTAGCACGGAGGCAAGCGCGTTGTTGATATTTGGAGCGTCGTCGTGCGTCCCGTTGCCGACGGCGCCGAAATCCGTCACGACATTGATGACGGTCAGATTGCCCATAAATGACTCCCTTTAGCGATGCGGGCTGACCGTCACGCCGACTAGGATTTCACCAGCGTTCTTGGCGTGGTCGAACGGTCGTCCCCCTTGAGGATACCTGTACAGCAGAATCCTGCTGGGGCGGCCGCCACGAACCTCGGGCAGGACGAGGCTATTCCCGGTGACCCAGAATTGGAAGACTGTGATCAGGCTATTCAGCCTCGGCAAGAAGCTGCTGAAGATGCGCCCGCCAGAGCCGCTGGTGACGTAGATCGAGGGGCCGGAGACTTCGTTCGCTGATTCGCCCACCAAGAGGCGACCCAAGACCCATTGAACGCCGCCGGGATTCTTGATCTGCGGGTATCGGTGAGTCCAGTGCATTTTTATGCGTTCGAAAGCTTTGCTGCCCCTGAGCAACTCGAACAGCTGGAAAGGCACACGGTTGTAGCCGTCAACGTAAAGGTTCCCTCGGTGATCATAGGCGGCGTCGTTGAGCCTTAAGAATTGCGGATCCTTGAAGATCTCTGGGGCGCCCTTGGCGGACCGATAAACGGAAACGCTCGCTGACCCCGGACATCCTGAGGGGCCGCCCTCGCAAAAGTTGGCAACGGCGAGATCGCCGGTCGTCAAATCGACTGAACACCCGGCCGGCACTTGGCCAGAATCTTTAAGAACAGAAATCGGTTTGGTTCCGCCATGAGCGAATTCGACAATCCTCGCGTTCAAACCGTCGGGCACGAACACATCGCCCTTCGCGTCGACACAGGGGCTGCCCGGCTGGCTAAAGCCCGTTAGCGTGCCTACTAGCGGCCCCGGCGGATAAGCGTACACGTACACCTCGTTCGCCTTTTGGTCTGCAGCATACAGCAGATCGGACGCGCCCGCTCGCAGCGACATCCAAGTCGCTTCGCGCTGGGAGGGCTGAAGCGCGAACGACGTTGGCTGCGAAAGGCCGAACGGTGATAATGCTCCGCCGCACCCATTAAGCAGAGCGGCCACCGCGAGAGTCGCTAAGAGCCGGGTTCTGTTCGCCTTCATCTGTCTGCTCCCCGAAACAAGCGAGCCGCTTTGCCGCCACAGGCAACACAAAACGATATTCGTATCCCGATTTGCGTGCGCCTTTGACGCCGGTGAAGCAGGCGCAGAACCGATGTGGCAGAGACGGCCCAGAAGTCGTTCCCAGCCGGGAGCGCACGGGCTTCTGGCATCGATGGGTCCTCCGGATTGATGCGAGTTCGTCTCGCGCTTCACGTCGGCACGGGACAACCTTTTTGGGCACCCCGCTGGGCGCTCGCAGTTGTTACGCCTCATCGGGCCTACGATCACTCGATACTGAAAATCGCAGAAATTATCGAATGCGAACGTGGGGTTTGCGAGGACATCATGGTGGACACTACACGGCGTCAAAAGGGGAAACTCACGCCGCCACGTTGGCCCTGGACGAAGGCTCACGATCTCACGGGGCTCATCCCACATCTATCCGGCCCGTCGAGCGATTCGCACTAAGCTCGCGGGTCGTGCTGGCGGCATTGATCGGCAGTACTCAGCGCCGCGTCCTCGGTCGATATCCGCTGCCTCGGAGCGCCGCCTTTCGCAGATAATAGGAAACGGTCAAGCCGCGCATAGCGGCAAGGCGCGCAGCGTGCTAAGCTTCTTCTGCCGTCATGCGCCCGTGGAGCGGACCTCGGCGGGCAGCATGCGCGATCGTTTCCTGCATCGATCGGTCAATCGTGCTGCCGTCGCGCTTAGCGGCCGCGACACGTCCGCGTGCGAGTTGAGCGGAGCCGAAGGCGGCGCGACCTCGTTTTCCTCGGTTGGGCGCACGGCGCCGTAGGCGTCGTGCGTACAACCACCGGCTTGCGTTTTGAAAAGTGGACAATCGCGGAAAGCTTCATGCTAAGGCCAAAAACTTCGAATCGCTATCCGCCGCGCATGGAAAAAATATAGCGATAAGCTTGCGCCGTGAAAAGAGAACTACCGCAGAAAACCGAGATGCTAACGGGTAGACTCTTCAATCGCTGCCTGCTGCAGGTGAAAAAATCTAGCGATAACCTTGCGTCTGTGGTATACTTGACGTAACAAAGCACGCTCGACTTTCGCCCGCATAATAATGCGGGTGAAACTATCAAGCCCCAGCGTCAGCAGTTTGCGCGGGGCTTTTTCTTTTGCGGAGGTGAGGTCATGATTACGAAGGCGGTGCCGGCGCGCGCTCATACCCGCACCTTCGCGATCGGGGTCGACTACATCACCGAGCACACCCATCAGCGCGCCGTCGCTGCCGCCGGTCACTCCTTTGAAGGCGGCGTCGCCTATGCCAGTGCACCGGAGAAAGCCGAGTGGGTGCATCTGCGTGGCGTCATGTCGGTGGAGACGGCCGCGATCGAGATGGAAGCCGTCGCGACGTTGTCCAAGCGCTGCCGCGATCCGGTCTATCATCTAATCATCGCCTATGCCAAGGGTGAACGCCCGACGCGCGAGCAGGTGGTCAGCGACGCCGAGCGGCTTCTCAAGGCGATCGGCATGGAGAAGAGCCAGTACGTGCTCGCCGCGCACAAAGATACCGACGACTTCCACGCCCACGTGATCGCCAACCGCATCGGACCGGACGGCAAGGCCAATGACCTGTGGCACGAGCGGATCAAACGCGAGCGGATGTGCGCGGAGATCGCGGCCGAGCGCGGCTGGGCGATCGTGGTCGGGCATCATAACCGCGACATCGTTCAGCGCGTTGAGCACCTGTACGCGCCCCCACCCGATCCAGAGCGCCGGCTGAGTGACGGTGCGTATCGCCGGCTGCACGAACGTGGCGAGCTGCCGTGGCAAGAGAGTGCGCGGCCCTACGTGCTCGATGCGGTCGATCGCGCGAAGGACTGGAACGACCTGCATCAGCGCCTGCGCGCGCACGGCGTCGTGGTGAAGCTGGTTCGGCGCGGTGAACGGGTGCAGGGCCTTGCATTCTCAGAAGGGTTGGATCGCCGAGCGCCGGGCTGCGCGGCGTCACGGATCGATCCACGCTGCGCACTGCGGGCGATGGAGTCGCGGTTCGGTTCGTTCACCCCTGCGCGCGAACCTATCGCTGAGATTGAGCGCTCCGCGCCATGGGCCGATACGGTCCGCCCAACGATACTTGCAGCGGTTGATAGCGCGAAGACGTGGGAGGATCTCACGCAGCGGCTCGATCGCGACGGCATCGTGGTCAAGCTGATCCAGCGCGGTGCGCGCGTGCAGGGCCTCGCGTTTGCCGCGGGCAGAGATCCCGAAGCGCAAGGCTGCGGCGCGTCCCGGATCCATCCGCGCTGCAAGAAAGCCATGCTCGAGCAGCGCTTTGGCCCATGTCCGTATACACCCGAGCAGCCACCCAAGCGCAGCCGCAGCGCCCTTGGCGATCGCTCGGAACGCGAGGCACGTAGTGACCCGCGCTGGGCAGTGCGCGACGCCGAACGCATCGCCGACCATGCCCGGCTGCGGTCAGAGCACCGAGCGTATCGCGACCGTTTCTTCAGTGAACGTGTGCAGGCGCCGGGCGTGCGCCGGGATGCGGCGTGGGAGCGCGAGCGAGCGCAGCGGCAGCGCGATGCCCAGCGGCGCCGCGAAGCGCGCCTGCTCTTGCGCGCAGTGGCGCGGCTGGGCACGCGCGGTGTCATCGCCCGGCAACTCGCGTACTGGTCGATCGATGCCATCATGGGCCGCCGACGCGCGAAAGAATATGACGCCGCGCGCGTGCGCTGGGAGGCGACGAAGATCGTGCTGGCATCGGAGCGGAGGCTGGTGCGCGAGGAGAAGCCGCTCGCCTATCGATTGTTCGTGAGCGAACGGGCACGTGCGGGCGATCTCGGAGCGCAGCGGGTACTCGATGCGCTCGTTGCTCCGACGCGCAACCGGAGCGAGCAAGTTCCACGGCGTGAACTGCGCCCCGCGACTTTGGCGCAGGTTCGTCTACGGCTCAACGTCATCCGCGCCGAAGAAGAGGGACGCTATCAGCGGGCTCGCCTCGAGCGGCAGCACCTAGAGCATGTCGAGCGTCCACCCACACTCGACGAAGCTCTGGTAACCGAGCGGCGACGAATTCAAGAGCGTGCAGCCGCGGTTACCCGCTACACGGACGCTGAGCGCGCTCGGCTCGAGCAGCTCGCGAGAGAGAAGCGGTCGTGGAATCCGCTGGCGCGCCGAGCCGCGACAAAGGAAGAAGAGCGTTTATGCGGCGAGCAGCGCTCGCGCTACGAAAAAGCGCTGGCGGATGCAACGCATGAGTTCGAGCAACGTGACCTGCCGCAGCTTGAAAAAGATATAGCCGGCCACGAACGCGCCTACCGTCAATACGTCGACGCGTCGCTGGGGCTAGAGCGAGAAAGGAACAACGCGCGTGACGCTCGCGACCGGTTACCGAAGATCGAGCAGCAACTGAATGTCCTCGAGCGGGCGGGCGTCGCGCACGTTAGCTGCTTCGACCCCATGTCGGACGCACGGCTCGGCGATCTTGCAGCCGTGGTCGAGCACCAATATCGAGCTCTGCCGACCGAGATACGGCGAGACGTTGAGTATAGCATTCGTAAAGAACAGCGTGCGCGCGAATCGATGACGATAGACCGATGACCTTGGAACGTGAAAGCATCCGCGTGGCATAACGCGCAGTTCTCACTCATAGTAATAACTGTTGCGAAAGCCTCGAATATAAAAGCTTCGAGGCTTTCGCATGGACCTGACTGGGCGAAGCCATGAAAATATCGCTCAGCCTTGCCGACGCCGGCGACGTGCTTACCGTACGCGAAACTCAGCGAATCCTCGGAATTGGCCGCAATTCGACGTACGAGCTCATCGCATCAGGGCGGTTGCCCTCGATCCGTATCACGGCACGGCGCGTCGTCGTGACGAAGCAGGCGCTCGAAGCGTTCTTACGGTTGCCGTCGAAGAGTAACGGTGCCGGGACCCCAGGAGGACATAATCTTGGGGTACCTTAGAAAACTCGGAAAGAAGAAGTACCGTATTATCTATAACCTGGGCACGGCCGGCGGCAAACGCAGACAACGTACCGAAACGCTCGTCGGCGTCACCAAACAACAAGCCGAAGCCCTCTTGGTCAGCCGTAAGAACGAGATCTCACTCGGTGAGCTCGCCTTGCGGCCCGAACTGCGGATGAATGAACTCTTCGATCGGTTCATGCAGCTGAAATCGGATCGACTTGCGCCGTCAACCTTGCAGCGATACGAAGGCCTGGTGGCAATCTATCTTCGCCCCGCGTTTGGGACGATGTCGGTTGGCAGCCTCAGAGCGGCCGATTTAACGACGGCTTACGGGCGCTGGTCGAAGAAGAAGATCGGTGCAAGAACAGTGCGGCACGCGGCAGACTTGATGCGCAACGTCCTTAATCGTGCCGTAAAATGGAACCTCATCCCTCGTAATCCCGCTCTGTTGCTTGACGCGGACGATCTGCCTCGGCTGCCGAAGCCGGCGTCAGCAGTGCTATCCGAAGCCGAACTGAGCCGGTTACTAAAGGAAGCTCGGTGTCCCACGCAACGCTCGCGCAAGCGCGGCTATCTTTCAGCCTATCCCGCGTTCTATCCGGCCGTTGCGTTTGCGGCGTTCACCGGTACGCGGCGCGGCGAGATCCTGGCGGTCCGTTGGCGCGACGTCGATCTCAATGACGCCACCGTCACGATCGCACGCTCGCTGACGGACGCCCCGCGCGGTCAACTCTCGTTCAAGGAACCGAAGAGCGGGAAGCCGCGCACGATCTGCCTTTCGCAGAAGGTCGTTGCGATTCTGCATTCCCATAGGGCTGCTCAGGCGGCAGAGAAGCTTGCGTTCCGCAAGTCCTACCATGACGAAGATCTCGTCTTCGCAAGGCCCGACGGCTACCCGATCCCGCCATGGAACTTCGCCGAGGCGTTTGGCGATTTGGTCAAGCGGGCGAGGGTCACACAGATCACCCTGCACGACCTGCGCGATACCCATGCTTCGCTGCTGGCCAAATCCGGGGTGCCGATCGAGGTCATCAGTCAGCGTCTCGGTCACAGCACGATCTCAATCACGGTCGACCGCTATATCACGGTCTATCGGGAGCGGGATCTGGCCGCGGCGGAGGCCTTCGATAGGATGGTGAGTTAAGGCAAAAAAACGCAACGCGAACCGTCAGTTAGATATTAGTTAGACGAAACTCGGCGGCGCGCGCAAAAACCCTGATAGGATATGGGATTTTTGTGGTAGCCCCAGCGGGATTCGAACTCGCAACCAGTGGTCCCGGCCGATCCCTGGCAATCGTGAAAAGGCTTACGCTGTATGGTTTCCGGCGAATGGTCGTCCCAGCCGCTCCCGCCCGATTCCAGCCGCTCCGTGACAAATCCGTGACAGCCCAAAACCGCGAAGCGTGAAACAGTCGCGGCGTCGCGTCTAATTCTAAGGAAACTGGTCGACGCTCGGTCCCGCTTTCATTTGCCGATCCATAAGAACATCGTCGGCGCAGTCGTGAAATTAAAAGTATCGTATGGACTCGGCAGGAAAATGATCCCAAAGCTCGTCGAAATGGTCTGGCCGAACACGTTCAAGCTCACGGCGCCTGAATTCGAAAAAATGAACACCGACGGTCCGAAGTAGGGGGTACCCCCAGTTCCGGGGCTCGAAGCGCTGGCGGTACCTGAGGGAGCCGTCGTTCGGATATGCGTGTTCTGGTCGTTGTAACCCGGACAGTTGGATATAAATAGCTCATTCGGCGCCGTCCCGGTCACGAGGACAGGCTGCTGCATGTACGGCATGGTATTCGTGTAACCAGTTAGGTCGCAGTTCGAGACGTAGATCGTGCCGGTCGGACCACCGCTGACGAGCAGCCCATATTGCTGATTGTTCAAACTACTCCCCATCGTGGTTCCGGTCCATGGGTAGGTCGGCTGCAAATTCGCACCAATGACCTGCACGTCGCCGCACGCCCCGGTGATCGCGATGCCGGCGCCACCGTTGACGCTGTTGTTCGAATAAGTTCCCCCGATGATCTTGATGTTCGTACCCCCGACTATCTCAAGGCCATGCTGGCCTAGTATCGCACTTGAGCCCATGGTAAAGACGGTACACTCGAGCAGGGTAATGTCGTTGAGAAGGGAGTTGCTACTGCCTTGCGGGTCGATAATAACGACTGCATGGCCTGCGGGATCGTCCGCGCTTGAGTCGTTGGTTTTAGCGAGCATACAACTGGTCACCTTGACGCCGGACGTTGCTGTGGTCGCGCCAGATGGAAGCATGATGTTCAGCGCCGACTGCGCGCATTGGATTTCACAGTTTCTGATGTCCGTATCGATGGCCCCAGCAGTGAACTCGAAATCGATGCCGATATTCCAGTCGACGAAATGGGTATCTGCAATTACAGTTTGTTCGGCGCCTTCTATCGACACACAGGTACAGTAAGCTGGCCCGGGGTTCATAGCGCCTTGGGGTTGTTGCTGTAGTTCGCCAGGCCCCAGGATCGCACATTGCGCGCCGGCGATGATGATGGCTTTGACTGGGATGGTCGACGAGGTTCCTGGGATCCCATCGTAGTCGATTGTGCATTGTTCGAGTGTGCAGCCGTTACCCTTGGCGTTGAACGCTACGGGGATATCGGTAAAGGTGCAGTTCACGGCTCGGCAATTCTCAGTGTCCGCATAGATGCACGTGTCGTCTATGCTGCCAAGAGGAGGTGCACCCTTGAAGGCAAGACTACGGAAATACTTCCCACCACTGGTGTAGTTTCCGCTGCACGCAAAAAAGCGTGAACCTCCTGTGTAGTTAATGACAAAATGAAAGAATGGTGTCGTTCCCGAGCCGCCGCCTCCCGATCCGACGATGTTGCACTGATCAGGAATCGCAAACCCACTGCTTGAGGCGTGCACCGGGTTGAATTCTTGTTGCGGGATGAACGCGATGCCGCCGATGCCGTAAGGCCCAGGATTCATGGCACTGAACATCGCCGTTAGGGCCGAGTCGAACGTTGCCATTGATTGGCTGACGTAATAGCCGTAATTGTAGATCGTCATCGCGCTAAAGTCTTCCGGGTAACCGATCGAGCAACGCGGCTGACGATTCCGAAACCACTCAGCCTCGGAAACAGCGACCTGATCGAGTGGAGAGCGCCACAGCGACAGGATTTCTGTCACGGCGCGCCTTCCTCGTCCTCAGCTTCTTCGTCGTCCTCATCAAGTATTTGAAGTTGCGCAACTCCTCTTTTAAGAACCTCGAGGAGCATCCTACGTGCTTCTGCAAAAAGCGGCTTGTTTTCTTCATTGTCGCGGGGCACTTGCGAAAGCACCGCGACGGCGAGCGAGCCTCGCTGGAGGGCAAATTGCTCGTCTTGGACGGCGCGTTGCATCTTAGCTCGCTCCAACTCGGCCGCAGCGCTGAGTGTCTCCCGCGACGGAAGACTCTTGTACGCTTCGGCTAGGAGTTTTCGCCGAGCGCGGCGGTCGGCTGAGTCCATGGGCCGTTACCGCGAGCGAGCGACGGAAACCGTCACGCCGGAGGCCTCGGGATTGCGAACATTCCCCACCTGTTTTATCTCCCGACGTGCGACCCCACCCGTAGGGTACCGCCAAAAGAAAGCGCTCTCATAAGCTCGCTTCGTATTGCCAGTGCCGATGATGGTGTCACCCCGAATCCAGGTCTGGCCCGAGTAGTTGTTTTTCGCACTGCTCACTTCGGTGGTGCCGATGACCGTCGCGCTGCTTCCCGAAATGCGTAGCCGGTAAATGGATATTGGGTTGCCGTTCGGGTTGGAGGATACCGTCATGTGTTTTCCGTCCCACTGAACCGACGGCCACAGGCGAATGCCGGCATATAGTTTGGTGCCGAGCTGAATCTGGTCGAACTCGTTGCTGCCGCTTGACAATCGGACGAGCTGAGCCTGGTTCCCGTAATGATCACTCCTGGCCGTAAGGTAGAGGTTTCCGTGGTTGTCGTATCCACAGAACTTGAAAGCGTCGGAACTGTTGTAAATAGTGGGGTTTCCCGCGGCGTGCTGGTAGACGGCAACGCCGTCCCCTGCCGCCGCCAAATTGCCGGTCATCGGATCAACGGCACAGCTGAAAGCCACGTTCGGATCGCTCAGCGTAGCAATTGGGCTGGTACCCCCATGCGCGTACTCATAGATCGTGCTCGACAAGCTGGATGACGTATTTGAAAACGCGACAATAAACACGTCGCCTGCCGAATCGGTACACTCGCCAAACGGCTCAGCGAAGCCCGTCAACGTCCCAACGAGTTTGCGTTGTGGATAAGTGTAGACGTAGACTACCCCATTTGGGAAGATGGGTGTGGCCGCAATGTAAAGCAAATCGCCCCGCGATGCCGTGGCGTCGATCCAGGATTTGGTAGCGGGAGGTCCCTGAACTCGCACCGGGACGACGCCCGAGGGGGACGCAATGGAGGTCGTGTCGAGTCCGCCGCAACCAGATGGTATTATCGCGCTCGCGCAGACGGTTAGAGCATACCGCCAGAAATAGTGAAGTTGCATTGCTGTTGCTCCTCTGCTCATTTGCCAATCCACGAGAAGTGAGTTGGCGTTCCTCCGCTGAAATAAATACTGTCGTAGGGACTCGGCAGGAAAACGATTCCGAAGTTTGACGTGATCGTTTGCATGAAAACGTGCAACGTTACGGTGACCGTGCCCGACCAAATGATCACCGACGGCCCAAAATAGGGGGTACCTCCCGCCCCGGGGCTCGACGCGCTAGAACCGAGGATACTCGTCGGTGCCGTCGTTTGAATGCTGGTGTTCCGGTCGCTGTAGCCCGGACAATCAGAGATGAACAGCTTGGTCTGGGGCGCGGTCACGCTGACAGGGGAGAGGCTGTAGCCGGTCATGTCGCAGCCCGATACGATCACCGCGCCGGTCGGACTGCTACTAACCAGCAGCGCGTACTTCTGACTGTTGACGTTCGGGGCGCCCGGATAGCTCGGCTGGAGATTTACCCCAATGATCTGGACGTCTTCGCACGCACCTGTGATCGCGATTCCGGCACCGCCGTAAGGCCCATTGTTCGAGTACGTGCCGCCGATGATCTTGATGTTCGAGCCGCCGGCGATGAGAAGCCCGTGCGGGCTGCTGAGCAGCGGAGCTAGCGCCATGTTGTATACGGTGCAGTCGATCAGGGCGATGTCGTTCAGCAGCAACAGGTTGGAGTTCCCGTTGGTATCGATCCTGACGACCGGGTTTACTACATCTGTCGAATCTTCTGCCTTGGTCAGGACGCAGCTGGTGACTTTGATGCCTGCCGTCGTATTGGTAGCGCCGGTTGGAAGTTGAATGTTCACTGCGGTTTGCCAGCACTCTATTTCGCAGTTGGTGATGTGGGCGAACCTCGTTTTTTGCGCCTGAGAAAAGTCCACGCCGGTCGTCCACTCGAGGATCTGCATGCCCGAAACCAGCGCGTGTTCAGCGCCCTCGATCGAGATACAAGTGCAGCCCGTTGCGCCACCGCTGGCCTGCGACGTTTGGGCGAACTGGCCCGGTCCGATTACGCCATCTTGCGTCATACCGAGGACCACCGCTTTGGTGTTATTTGGACCCTGCGTTGCAGAAACGTTGTAGTCGATAGTGCACTGCTCAAGTGTGCAAGAGAGGGCTTGGGCATTGAATGCAATCGGGCAATTGGTGAAGGTGCAGTTGATCGCTTTAACGTTCCATACGTTTGCGGAGATGCACGTGTCCTTTGGATAGCTCGTATTGGCCCATTGGAAGGCAAGACTCCGGAAGTACATGCCCCCGCTGGTGTGCCCCGCACCGCCGCCAGCATCCGTGCAGTTAAGGAATACGGAACCGCCTGCCCCTCCGGTCGGAGTGATGATGAAATGAAAGAATGCTGACCCTAACGTGCTGCCGAGCGCTCCGCCGCCGCCGGACCCATCGATGTCGCATTGGTCGGGAACAGTATATCCGGTCGATGAAGCATGGACGGGGAAGTTCTGCTGAGGGATGAAGGCTCGGCCGCCATAGGTGTTGGGGCCAGGACTCATGTCCGAAAACATTTTGGGCAGCGCTGTATCGGCAGTCGGACCGTGATACGTTATATAGAAACCAAAGTTGTAGATCGTCATCGCGCTGAAGTCTTCGTCGTAGCCGATTGTTGAACAGTGCGGCTGCCGATCAGCGAGGCTGTGGGCCTCTGAAATACCAACACAATCGAGCGGAAACCGCCAGAGCGATAGGATCTCCGTAGTCATGTTGAGCCTCCCGACGGTGCGCGCCGTCATAACCCAGGCCCAAGGTGAATTCGGCTCGGCAGAGTTCACGCCCTCTCGGATTAGGTCTCGAACCGAGGACGCAGCAGCCGGCAGATAAGCGCTTGCAAACCTCGCCGGTTAAAGCGCGATGCTTGCCGGTTGTGGGGCTTCTTGAGAGCACATTCTGCAGGATCACTGTGTCGAGCGTGAGATCGGGGACGGGCCGCTTGGGACCAGTATTCTCCTGCGTAGGGCGTTGGTTTCACGAATCTCGGCGCGACTGAGTTGACCGTAGTTTCTTTTCGAAACGTGAGCCGTATTCTCCCGAAGGTCGGGCACGGACCTCGTGATCACGCGGCAGACCAGTTGATCGCATCGCTGTACCGCGGCTACGTCTGCCTGAAGCCGATCGGACGAAATCGGTTGGCTCGAGTCAGCGAGGAAGAGGGGGCGACGCAGATTGAGCCCGATCTTGTTCAGTCCCAAGTCGTGTTAGCGGAATCGATCCGCAGCGCGTCGCCGCGCCATCGGTCTATGCCCACTGCCCGGGAGGGACTTGCCTTTCGCTCGTAGTGTGAAATCGTCAATTCGCATATGTCGGCAGGGCGCAAATGCTCTGCGCTTCCTCAATCATAACGCGAACGTGGAGCGGATCATTGATGGGTAGTATGCCGGACTACCGTCTGTATCGGTGGTCAGTCGTGCCGCCATCGCGCCGGGCGGTGTGACTGCGGCGGCGACGGGTCCACGTGCGAGCTGAGCGGAGCCGAAAGCGAAGCGACCCCGCGTCCCTTTCTGGTTGCGCGTTTGTGCGCACAACCACCGGCTTGCGTTTTGAAAAGTGGACGATCGCAGAAAGCTAGATGCTAAGGCCGAAAACTTCGATCGCTATCCGCTGCGCATGGAAGAAGTATACGGATAAGCTTGCGTCGTGAAAAGAGAAACGATCGCAGAAAGCCGAGAAACTAACGAGTCGCCCCTTCAATCGCTGCCCGCTGCACGCAAAAAAGTTTAGCGATAACCTTGCATCTATGGTATAATTGACCTAACAAAGTACGCTCGACTTTCGCCCGCATAATAATGCGGGTGAAACTATCAAGCCCCAGCGTCAGCAGTTTGCGCGGGGCTTTTTCTTTTGCGGAGGTGAGGTCATGATTACGAAGGCGGTGCCGGCGCGCGCTCATACCCGCACCTTCGCGATCGGAGTCGACTACATCACCGAGCATACCCATCAGCGCGCCGTCGCTGCCGCCGGCCACTCGTTTGAAGGCGGCGTTGCCTATGCCAGCGCACCGGAGAAAGCCGAGTGGGTGCATCTACGCGGCGTTACGTCGGTGGATACGGCCGCGATCGAGATGGAAGCCGTTGCAGTGTTGTCCAAGCGCTGCCGCGATCCGGTCTACCATCTGATCATCGCCTATGCCAAGAACGAACGCCCGACGCGCGAGCAGGTTGTCAGCGACGCTGAGCGGCTTCTCAAGGCGATCGGCATGGAGAGAAGCCAGTACGTGCTCGCGGCGCATAAGGACACCGACGACTTCCACGCTCACGTGATCGCCAACCGCATCGGGCCGGATGGTAAGGCGAACGACCTGTGGCACGAGCGGATCAAACGCGAGCGGGTGTGCGCGGAGATCGCCGCCGAACGAGGCTGGGCGATCGTGGTCGGGCATCACAACCGCGACATCGTGCAGCGCGTTGAGCACCTGTACGCGCCCCCACCCGATCCGCAGCGCCGGCTGAGCGACGGCGCGTACCGCCGGCTGCACGAACGTGGCGAGCTGCCGTGGCAAGAGAATGCGCGGCCGTACGTGCTCGATGCGGTCGACCGCGCGAAGGATTGGAACGACCTGCATCAGCGCCTCGGTGCGCACGGCGTCGTCGTGAAGCTCGTTCGCCGTGGCGAGCGCGTGCAGGGTCTTGCATTCGCCGAGGGGTTGGATCGCAGAGCGCCGGGGTGCGCAGCGTCGCGCATTGATCCGCGTTGTGCGCTGCGGGCGATGGAGTCGCGGTTCGGTTCGTTCACCCCTGCGCGCGAACCTATCGCTGAGATTGAGCGCTCGGTGCCATGGGCCGATACGGTCCGTCCAACGATACTTGAAGCAGTTGATAGCGCGAAGACGTGGGGCGATCTCACGCAGCGGCTCAATCGCGACGGCATCGTGGTCAAGTTAATCCGGAGGGGTGCGCGCGTGCAGGGCCTGGCGTTTGCGGCGAGCAGAGATCCCGAGGCTCCCGGCTGCGGCGCGTCGCGGATCGATCCGCGCTGCAAGAAAGCCATGCTCGAACAGCGCTTTGGCCCGTGTCCGTATCCACCGGAGCAGCCACCCAAGCGCAGCCGCAACGCCCTTGGCGATCGCGCCGAACGCGAAGCACGCAGCAACCCACGGTGGGCGCTGCGCGATGCCGAACGCATCGCCGACCACGCGCGCCTACGGTCAGAGCACGCAGCGTACCGCGAGCGTTTCTTCAGGCAACGAGCGCAGGCAATGGGCGCGCGCCGGGATGCAGCCTGGGAGGGCGAGCGCGCGCAACGGCAGCGGGATGCCCAGCGGCGCCGCGAAGCGCGCCTGCTTTTGCGCGCAGTGGCGCGGCTGGGCACACGCGGTGTCATCGCCCGTCAACTCGCGTACTGGTCGGTCGACGCCGTCATGGGCCGCCGGCGCGCGAAAGAGTACGATGCCGCGCGCGTGCGCTGGGAGGCGACGAAGATCGTGCTAGCATCAGACCGGAGGCTCGCGCGCGAGGAGAAGCCGCTCGCCTATCGATCGTTCGTTAGCGAACGGGTACGTGCGGGCGACCTCGGAGCGCAGCGGGTACTCGATGCGCTCGTTGCTCCGACGCCCAACCGGAGCGAGCAGATTCCGCAGCGTGAACTGCGCCCCGCGACTTTGGCGCAGGTTCGTCTACGGCTCAACATCATCCGCGCGGAAGAAGAGGGACGCTATCAGCGGGCTCGGCTCGAGCGCCAGCACCTGGAGCATGTCGAGCGTCCGCCCACACTCGACGAAGCTGTGGTTGCCGAGCGGCGACGAATTCAAGAGCATGCGGCCGAGGTTACCCGCTACACGGACGCCGAGCGCGTTCGGCTCGAGCGGCTCGCCAGAGAGAAGCGATCGTGGAACCCGCTGGCGCGGCGCGCCGCCGCAAAGGAAGAAGAACGATTGCACGGCGAGCAACGCTCGCGCTACGAAAAAGCGTTGGCGGATGCAACGCATGAGTTCGAGCAACGTGACCTGCCGCAGCTTGAAAAAGATATAGCCGGCCACGAACGCGTCTACCGTCAATACGTCGCCGCGTCGCTGGGACTAGAGCGGGAAAGGAATAACGCGCGAGCCGCTCGTGAGGAAGTACCGAGGATCGAGCAGCGACTGAAAGTCCTCGACCGCGCCGGCGTCGCGCACGTTCTTTGCTTCGACCCCCTTTCGAAGGCACGGCTCGACGATCTTGCAGCCGCGATCAACCACGAGTATCGAGCTCTGCCGAACGAGATACGGCGAGACGTTGAATACAGCATTCGTAAAGAACAGCGTGCGCGCGAATCGATGACGATAGACCGATAACATTCGGCCGGATCATCGAGCCGTTCCGTTCTCGACAGAAACACAAGGGGTGGGTGACCAGACATGACCACACAATCGATCAGGTCGATGCCGTCCGGCGCGACGAGCGCGCGCTTTGCGGACCTGCCGGACATACTGACGCCACGCGATCTCATCGCGTTTCTGCCGATCGGGCGCAACGCCGTCTATGACGCGCTTAAACGACAAAGCATCAGGAGCATCCGAGTCGGCCAAAAACTGCTCATCACCAAGGCCGCGCTGCGAGAGTTCCTCGGCGGCGTCGTCGAATAGCATCGGGCCGGGACCCAAGAGGCATCCATGGCAAAGCCAAAACGACTTGGGAAAAAGAAATACATGATCGTCTACGACGTGCCACCGCGCAACGGCAAGGCGCGTCAACAAAAGCGCGAGATCCTCAACGGCGTGACCAAGATGGAAGCCGAAGCGGCCCTTGCAAAGCGTGTCGATCGCGCTAAGAGCCACGGCTACGCCGACGATTCGGGCCTGACCATGTCGGAACTCTTCGACAAGTTCATCGCCGCGAAGAAGAAACGGCTTGAGGCGACGTCGATCGATCGATACGAAAGCCTGATGGCGACCTACCTACGCCCAGAGCTCGGTGCGGTCACAGTCGCGTCCTTGCGAAAAGCGAATCTGCTCGAGGCCTACGATAAATGGCAAGCGCGCGAGCGGCGGCCCAGCGGCCGGACGATCCACCATGCGCACGACTTGTTACGGGCCACCCTCAACTGGGCAGTCAGCGTCGACTATGCGGAAACGAACGTCGCATGCAAAGTCACCGCCGAAGACCTACCCAAAGCGCTCACACCCGAAAAATCGGTCCTCAACAAGGCCGAGTTGAGAGCCTTGCTCGCCGAGGCACAACGGCCGTCGAGACGCGCGGTTAAGCGCGGCACGCTGTCATCGCAACTGTGGTTCTATCCGGCCGTCGCCTTCGCGGCATATACCGGGGCTCGGCGCGGGGAGGTGCTCGCGGTCAAATGGTCCGACCTCGACCTCGATGGAGGCACGGTGACCATTCGTGAGTCGCTCAGCGAACCGCGCTCCGGTCTCGCGTTCAAACGCCCAAAGAACGGAAAAGTGCGAACCATCACCATCGGTGCGGAGCTGGCAGTAATCTTGGGCACGCACAAAGCAAAGCAGGCAGAAGAGCAGCTCTTCCTCGGTGAGGCGTACAAGAAAATCGACCTTGTCTTTGCACGGCCTGATGGAGCTCCCGTTACGCCGTGGAACTTCGGGGCGGCCTTTAAAGACCTCGTCGAACGCGCTGGCGTCACACCGATCACGCTACACGATCTCCGCGATACGCATGCTTCGTTACTCGCAAAGGCCGGCGTGCCGATCGAGGTGATCAGCAGCCGCCTCGGTCACAGCTGCATCAGCATCACGGTGGATCGGTACCTCACCGTCTATCAGGAGCGAGACGCCGCTGCGGCGGCCGCCTTCGAGCGGCTCGTGGCGTAGTTATAATGAAAGCCGACGTGACAAAAATGTGACAAATCGGCTTTTCCACACCCGGTCATGCGCCGGAAACCCTTGCAAAATAAGCACTTTTGAATTAGCCCCAGCGGGATTCGAACCCGCGTTACCGCCGTGAGAGGGCGGCATCCTAGGCCACTAGATGATGGGGCCGCGCTCCCGGGGCTGGACTCGAACCAACAAGCATCCACGTTCAGAGCGTGGCGTTCTACCAATTGAACTACCCGGGAAAGGTCGCGAGTCGTTATACTACGCTACCGGCCTCGGTTCTTGCAACGCCTGGTCGCTTTACGTTCCGCCCGCTGAACGTAGTGGTTTGGCTGTGACAGTTCGGACATAGCATCCGCAGATTCTCGAGCCGCCAGTCGTTCTTCACGCCATTTATGTGGTCGATTTGTATTACAAGACGCTTGCCGCGCCATTCCGATATGCCGCAGTCCTCGCAACGATGGAAGAGCCGGCCTTCTCTTAGCAGCTTTGCCTTTTTGCACCACCGGGAGGACCTCGAGCGGAGGACCTCGTCAACTGATTTCACGTTGCTTCGAGGCTTCATTTCTCCACGCCGCACCGCCTTCGACCAGGCCTGAGCGCAGAAGCCAAATCTAGCGCTGCATTGCCTATACGAAAATCCGGCGTCGTAATATGCCTGCACTTCCGCCCAATCGTAACGCCGGCGCCGATCGGCAAATCGTGCCGACGCGACGCGCAAGACGCCACGCCGTATCGCCTTAATCCACCCGGTGTGCGTGAACCCAAAGCGCTTCGCGCATTCAACAAAGCCATGGCCGTCGTCATAATAGGCCTGCACCACAGTCCAGTCATAGATTTTCTTTGGCATGTCATCATGCTACGAAAACGTAGTGTCAACTGTATGGCATTCTGCGTACGAGATGTACGCATGTCCCTTCGACTTCGCGTCACTTCGTCTCGCTGCGCTCGTGCTTAGGATGACAAAGCACGCCGCGGGCGAAGTATTCGAGCGTGCAGGCAATCGTTCTGGTTGGGGGCGAGGGCACGCGGCTTCGCCCGCTGACGTACGGCACGCCCAAGCCGATGGTGCCGATCCTGAACATGCCATTTTTGGCGCGCACGCTCGAGCGTCTCTACGAAGCCGAAATTCGCGACATTATCCTTGCGGCAGGCTACATGCCCCAAGCGATTGTCGAGTACTTCGGCGACGGCAAACAGCTCGGCATGACGATCACGTACGTCATCGAGGAGACGCCGCTCGGAACGGCGGGCGCGATTAAAAACGTCGAGCCGCACATCCACGGGCCGTTCTTCGTCCTTAACGGCGACATCCTGACGAGCCTCGATTTGCGCGCGATGCGCGAGTATCACCACCGGAAGGGTGGTATCGGCACGCTGCATCTGATACGCGTCGAAGACCCTTCACCGTTTGGATGCGTCGTTCACGATCAAGCCGGACGCGTCACCGCGTTCGTTGAAAAACCGCCGAAAGGCCAAGAACCGAGCCACGAAATCAATGCCGGAACCTATCTCCTCGAACGCGAGATTCTCGATTTCATTCCGGCCGGGCGCAACGTTTCGATCGAGCGCGAGACGTTTCCCGAAGTGATCAAAGCGGGCCGATCGATCTATGCGTACACAACCGACGACTATTGGCTCGATCTGGGCAGGCCCGAGCAGTATCTGGCGGCGCATCGCGACGTGCTGAGTGGTGCGATGCCCCTTGCGGTCGAGCCCGGAATCAGCGGCGAGGGGAGCGAGGTGCTACGCGGGCATCCGGGCGTCGTTCCGCCCGTTCATGCCGGCGCGGATGTCGTCGTAGACGCTGCCGCGACGGTCGGACCAAACGTCGTGCTCGGGAGAGGCTGCAGCATCGGTGCCGACGCGGTGGTGCGGGAATCGGTGCTCTGGGAACGCGTTAGTGTCGGCGCCGGCGCCATTATAGAAGAAGCGATCGTAGCAAGCGGTGTGACGATCGGCCCCAAAGCTCATATCGCCAAGGGCAGCGTGCTCGGCCACGACGTGACCGTCGAGCCGGGGGCGGTGCTGGAACCGGGCGCTCGTCTGGCGTCAACCGCGGAAGGAGTAGCAGGCTAGCGAGGGAAAGTTCGGTTTACCACGCATCCGCGGCGGGGTAAACTGTGGTCCTGAAAGTGGAGGGAGTCCGTCGCACCTATGCAACCGCCGCGCGCCTTATTTTTGGGTTCGTATCCGCCTCGCGAATGCGGGATTGCCACGTTTACCAAGGATATGGTCGACGCTTATGATCGCGCCTTCGGCCTTGAAACTCCGGTAATCGCGGTCGACGAGCCGGGCGCCCACGTGCGGCGCTATCCGGCCGAAGTCATTGGACGAATTGCAGAGGAAGAACGCGGCAGCTATGAGGCGGCCGCGCAGTTCGTCAACGGCTATCCGGTCGATCTCGTCAATATCCAGCATGAGTACGGCCTCTTCGGTGGCGAGCGCGGCGAGTGGCTCGTCGATTTCATGCGCTTGCTCGAGAAGCCGGTCGTTCTCACCATGCACACCGTCTTGCCCGATCCCGACGAAACGTATCTGCGCGTAACCCGCGCGCTCTGCGAGCAAGCAACAAAGGTCGTCGCGCTTTCGGAGACCGGGCGCGGTCTGCTCGAAGGGATTTATGGAATCGATCCGCAGCGGCTCGAAGTGATCCATCACGGCGTTCCCGACGTGCCGTTCCAAGACACGTACGCCGCCAAAGCCTCGTTCGGCATCGGGCAGCGCACCGTGATCTCGACGTTCGGATTGATCAGCCGCGGTAAGGGACTCGAGTATGCGATTGAAGCAATGCGCGGCGTCGTCAAGCGTCACCCAGAGACGCTCTACCTGATACTCGGGGAGACGCATCCGGTAGTGCGCCGCCGCGAAGGCGAATCGTACCGCGAATCGCTTCATGCGATGGTTCGGGAGTACGGACTGCACTATAACATACAGCTTGTCGACAAATATCTCGATTTCGACGAAGTCGTCAGTTATTTGGCCGCCACCGACATCTATCTTACCCCGTACCTCAATCCAGCACAGATCGTCAGCGGCACGCTCGCCTATGCGGTCGGTTGCGGCAAGGCAATCGTATCCACTCCGTACTTGTATGCGCAAGAGCTGCTCGCGCATAACCGAGGATTCTTGTGCGATTTCCGCGATGCAGCCTCGATTGCGAGCCGGCTGAATATGTTGCTCGACGATCCGGCTCTTCGCCGTGCGACGGAACGGCGAGCGTATCGGTTCGGGCGGCAGATGACCTGGCCGCACGTTGCCACGGAATACGGTGCGCTCTTTAGCGAACTCTGCCCACGAGGACCGCTCGAGCTGGTGAGTTCTGCCTAAGGCGCGTGCGGCAGTGAGTGTGCCGCCGCTCGATCATTTGGCCGTGCTTTCCGATGACGTAGGCGTCATTCAACACGCGCTCGAGAACGTACCGAATCGAAAGACTGGGTACTGCACCGACGATGTTTCGCGCGCCTTCATGGTTGCGCTCGCATACCTGCGCCTTTATCCATCCGACAAGATCGCCCCACGACTCGCGTCAACGTATCTTTCGTTTCTGGAGCACGCGCAGCTCGACGACGGGCGCTTCCATAACTTCATGGATTACGACCGCCGTTGGCTCGACGAAATCGGGACTCACGACAGCTGCGGTCGCGCGATTTGGGCGCTTGGCTACGGCGTCGCCAACGCACCGACGCAAGCGTGGCGCAGCGTCTGCACGAGGCTGCTCGACCGAACCATCCCTTCGCTCGAATCGCTTGAATACATCCGCTCGCGAGCGTACGCCGCGCTCGGTTTGGCGCACGCCGGCGCCGCGCTCAAGGATTCGAAGTATTCCGCCGCGCTGCGATATTTGGCCGATGAGATACTCGCATCGTACGAAGCGGAGGCGGCCGACGATTGGCGATGGTTCGAAAGTCGCATGACCTATGACAACGCGCGCCTGCCCGAAGCGTTGATTCGCGCCTCCCAAAGCCTGGAGGAAAGGCGCTACGGCGAGGCTGGGCTCGCGTCGCTTGCCTTTTACGAGAGCGTCACCATCGAAAACGGAATCCACGTACCGATCGGAAACGACGGCTGGTACTTCCGCGGCGAGCGGCGCGCGCGCTACGCACAGCAACCACTCGAGGCCTGTGCGATGGTCGATGCGGAACTCGCGGCCTTCGACCTCACCGGTGACGCCGCCCATTTCGCTACGGCGGAGCTTGCATTGGAGTGGTACTACGGCAAGAACTCGCGCGGCATCACGATGGCAAACGGCGGCGGATGCTATGACGGCTTAGGCGAAGACGAGATCAACCTAAATATGGGCGCCGAATCGACGCTCGCGTTGCTTTCGGCGGCCTATGCGACGGCAGCTCGACGGGCTCGGGTTCTTCGCGCCGTTCGCTAAAAGCGTCCGGCAAACGTCGCACCCTTCGACAAGCTCAGGGTGACAGCGACGTAAAACAGGCGACGCCGTGCCCCTCGGCGAATCGCTATAAATGCTCCTCGAAACGGAAATTCTCAACGACGCGCAGTTAGCCGCCGTTCGACAGACCGATGGTCCGGTTTTGATCTTTGCCGGCGCCGGGAGCGGCAAGACGCGAGTTCTGACCCACCGAATCGCCTATCTGCTCGGCGAGCTGCGCGTCGCTCCCGAACGGATTCTGGCCGTAACGTTTACGAATAAAGCGGCCGGTGAGATGAAGTCGCGTTTGCACGCGATGGTCGGGCCCGTTGCGCGTGACCTTTGGGTCGGCACGTTCCACGCGATGTGCGTGCGCATTTTGCGCCGCGACGGTGCACGAATCGGCATTGGGCGAAGTTTTGCGGTAATCGACGACTACGATCAACGTCAGCTCGTCAAAGAAATTCTCGACGATCTCGATTACGACGAACGGCATCTGTCGGCCAGTGCGTGTCTCGCGGAAATCGACAAGGCCAAGAACGCGCTGATTTGGCCCGAACAGTACGCGCAGAGTCAAACCTCTTTCGTCGGCGAGCGCATCGCCAACGTTTACGCCGAGTACCAGCGCCGCTTGGCCGAGTCGAACTCGCTCGATTTCGACGACCTCATCGTTCGCACGATCGATCTGCTCGAACGCGACAAGGAGACGCGCGAGAAGTACCAGCACCGGTTCGAATACGTTTTGGTCGACGAGTACCAAGACGTCAACGGCGCACAGTACCGTCTCATCGCGCTGCTGGCGGGCTACCATGGAAACGTCACCGTCGTCGGCGACGACGATCAGTCGATCTACTCCTGGCGCGGCAGCGATTACCGCATGATCTTGCGTTTCGAGGAAGATTTCCCCGGCGCCAAGACCTTCAAGCTCGAAGAGAACTATCGGAGTACCGCGCGCATTCTCGAGGCGGCCAACACGCTCGTCGCCAACAATCGCACCCGAGCGCCGAAGCGGCTGTTTACCGCCCGCCAAGAGGGCGAGCCGATCACGCTCTATCCGGCGGCGACCGAGCGCGACGAGGCGCGTTACGTCGTTGAAAAGGTCAAGAGCATGGTCCGCGACGGTGCGGCCTATCGTGACTTCGTCGTTCTCTACCGCACCAACGCTCAATCGCGCGTTTTTGAAGAAGCGCTCCTTGCCGAGGGCATCCCTTATCGCGTCGTCGGCGGCGTCGGATTCTACGCGCGGACGGAAATCAAAGACGTGGTCGCCTATTTGCGCTACATCGTCAACTCGTCCGACGCGCTGGCCTTCAAACGCATCGTCAACGTACCGCGCCGCGGAATCGGCCAGCAAACGCTCGCCGCGCTCGTTCAGGCCGCCAACGCGGCGCGAGTATCGGTCGGCGAAGCGATTTTTAGCAGCGAGCTGTTACGCTCGGCGGTGCCGAAGAAGCTCAAGGAGCTCGAACGCTTCGCCGAGCTGATCGCGGAGTTGCGCACGTTCGCCGAGACCGCCGGCGTTGCCGATCTGCTGGTCGCGATCATGGAGCGATCGGGTTACGTCCGCGAGCTGCAAGGCGAGGATTCGCACGACGCTCGCACGCGCCTGGAGAACCTCTCGGAGCTCGTCGGCGTCGCTCGCGAGTACGAGGCCCGCGACGAAGAGCCGTCGTTGGCTGGATTTCTCGCCAACATCGCGCTGGTGAGCGATCTCGATGCGCTTGAGGAAGACGCGTCGTACGTTACGCTGATGACGCTGCACAGCGCCAAGGGTCTGGAGTTCTCGAGCGTCTTTTTGACCGGACTGGAAGAGGGCGTCTTTCCGCACAGCCGCACGTTGACCGAGCCCGTGGAGTTGGAAGAGGAGCGGCGACTCGCCTACGTCGGCATCACCCGCGCGATCGATCGGCTCTTCCTGACCTATGCGGCGCGCCGCGCGCTCTTCGGCAACACGTATGCGTATCCCAAATCGCGCTTTTTGGAAGAGATTCCGGCGCTCGAAGTCCTCGAGAGCGATAGCGTTCCGTTGCCGCGTCCGGCCGGCGGACGCTGGCGCGAGGTAGCGATCCACGAATCGGCGGGTGCGGGCGTGCATCTCGGCCTTAAGGACGGCGACCGCGTTCGTCACCCCAAGTGGGGCGAAGGTCGAATCGAGAGCATCGTCGGCGCCGGTGGCGACGGGCTCGTCACGATCGACTTTCCCAACGTGGGCCAGAAGATGCTCATGCTGAAATACGCGCCTCTCGAAAAGATCTAACGTCCGTCATCCGGGCCGGAGATAAGGGATGGCTCATATGCTACGGGTTGCGGTTGCCGGCGCCTTCGGTCGCATGGGCACCGTTGCGCGTGAAGCGTTGGAACGAACCGGCGAGTACTGCTGCGGCCTTGCACGCACTCCCGATCCGCAGCGCGAGATCTACGATTCGCTCGAGGCCGTGCTCGCGAAGAACCCCGACGTCCTCCTCGACCTAACCACCCAGCCGGCGAGCTACGAAATCTCGCTCGAGGCCGTGGCGCGCGGCTGCTGCACCGTTGTCGGCGCGAGCGGCTGGAGCGACGATCAGCGCGCAGCGTTGCAGGCAACGGCGAGCGAGCGCGGCGTCGGCGCGCTCATCGTTCCAAACTTTTCGGTGGGCGCCACGCTCATGATGCGCTTCGCGCAAGAAGCGGCGCGCTTTTTCACCGACGTAGAGATCGTCGAGCTCCATCACCCTGGCAAGAAAGATAAGCCTTCGGGGACTGCGCGCGAAACGGCTGCGCGAATCGAACGCGTTGCCGGAAGAGCTCCCGCAGTGCACAGCGTCAGGCTTTCCGGATTGCTCGCGCATCACGAGGTGCTGTTGGGTCGTCCGGGCGAACTGCTTACGATACGTCACGATTCCTTGACTCGCGAATCGTTTGTAGCACGGGATGCTCGCTGCGGTTCGCGCGGTGGTGCATCGCAAAGGCCTCTCGATCGGTCTCGAATCCGTTCTCGAAGCGCCCGCCGCATGAACGTTGCCGTCGTCGGTGCAACCGGAGCCGTCGGCGAAACCATTGTGCGCCTGCTCGAAGAGCGCGACCTTCCCATCGCGGAACTGGGGCCGTTCGCATCGCGCGCGCGGGACGGCGCCATTCTGTTTCGCGGCAACTCACTTGACGTACGGGCCGCTTCCGACGACGCGCTGCGAGGCTTCGACGTCGTGTTTTTTGCCGGTGGGGAAGACGCAAGCGAACGATACGCGCCGGCGTTGGTCGAGCACGGTTCGATCGTCATCGACAACAGTGCCACGTTTCGAATGCGACACGGCGTGCCGTTGATCGTTCCCGATGTGAATGCCGACGTGCTGCGCGCCGAACACCGTCTCTTTCCCGTCGCGAACTGCACTGCGATCGTCCTGTGCACGGCCCTGCGCCCGGTTCGCGACGTCGCTGGATTGCGATCCGTCCGCGTCGCGACGTACCAAGCTGCTAGCGGTGCAGGCCGCGCCGGACTGGAAGAGTTTCTCGCAGGTGAGCGCGCACTCGCCGCGGGTAGTCCTGAACCCGAACCCTTGGCATTCCCCCGTCCGCTTGCGCGCAACGTCGTGCCGCAGGTCGGCGCGGTCGACGCTGCCGGGTGGAGCAGCGAAGAGCGTAAAGTCTGCGACGAGACGCGTAAGATGCTCGATTTGCCCGAGCTGCTCGTCAGCTGCACCGCGGTTCGGGTTCCCGTGCGAACGGCTCACAGCGAGGCGGTCTTTTTCGAAACGCAGCGCCCAACGAGCAGAGAGGGATTGGCTTGCGCGTTTGAGGCCGCGCCCGGCATCATCTTTCACCGCGACGGGATCGTGACGCCGCGCGAGGTCGAAGGAACCGACGACGTGCACGTCGCTCGCCTGCGCGCAGAGCCCTTCGACTCCGCTCAGGATGACAAGGTAAGGAATTTTGCGTTGTGGTGCGTCGGAGACCAATTGCGCAAAGGCGCGGCAACCAATGCAGTGCAGATCCTCGAGTTGCTGCTCGCCAAAGGGTATATCGCAGCGTGAATGCCACAAGCCGTATCGCCGTACTGAAATTCGGAGGGACCTCGGTCGCGACGCGCGAGGACCGCGTGGTTGCCTACCGTCGCGTCCGCGACGCGCGCGAAGCGGGTTTCGCAACGGTAGCGGTCGTTTCCGCGATGGGCCGTTCACCCGAGGCCTATGCGACCGACACGCTGCTCGGACTCGTCGAGGGGCGGATGGGAAGCTCGAACGCCGATCTGCTTCTTGCCGCCGGCGAGCTCATTTCGGCTGCGGTATTTGCTGAGGAGCTCTGCGCCGAAGGCATCGAAGCGGTTGCGCTCTCGGGTGCTCAGGCCGGGATCGTCACCGATGCGCGTCACGGCGATGCGACGGTTTTGCGTGTCGAGCCGCGCACGATTCTCGAACTTCTCGATCGCGGTGTCGTTCCGGTGATTGCCGGCTTCCAAGGCGCGGCGGAAGATGGTCGCATTACCACGCTCGGGCGCGGAGGAAGCGATCTCTCCGCGATTGCGATCGGACATGCGCTCGATGCGCAACGCGTCGATATCTACACCGACGTTAGCGGCGCCATGACCGCCGATCCGCGCCGCGTTCCCGACGCGCGCACGATCGAGCGCGCCTCGCTGGCCGAGATGACCGAGCTGGCGAACCACGGCGCTAAGGTGATGCACCACAAGGCAGCCGAGTTTGCCAATCGCACCGGCACCAGCTATACGGTGAAGGGCTTACGCACCGACCGCGGCACGCTCGTCGACGAACGCGTCGACGAGCAGCGTCCCGTCACCGGCGTAACGTCGACCGGACGCGTGACCTGGGTCCGAATCATCCGTGGCGACATCGAGTCGCCGCAGCGCCGAATGGAGACCGAGCTCGAGATGTTTCGCCGGGTTGCCGAGGCAAAAATTTCGATCGATCAGGTTACGATCAATCAGGCGGGTGTTGCGTTCGTCGTTGAAGGCGACCGCGGCGGTGAGATTCGCCACTTGCTCGGAGACTTGAATCTCGCCGTTCGCATTCGCGAAGGCTGTTCCAAGCTCTCGATCGTCGGCATGGGCATGCGCTATGCACCCGGCGTCGTTCATCGGGTCGTTGACGCACTCTCACGAGCCGACGTCGAAATCATTCATTGCACCGACAGCAACGTGACGATCTCGATCCTCGTCCCGGCCGACCACGTCACGCGCGCCGAGCGCGCGGTGCACGAGAAGTTTGCGCTCGACCAAGGAGACCCGCTGCAATGAACACACAACTTGGCGCCATTCTTACGGCGATGGTAACGCCGTTCGACCAACGCGACGAGCTCGATCTGCGGGAAGCCCAGCGATTGGCCCGCTGGCTGGTCGAACGCGGAAACGACGGGCTTGTCGTCGCGGGTTCGACCGGCGAAGGGCAGACGCTCGATGCGCGGGAGCGCGTCGCGCTGTGGAGCGCAGTCAAGGAAGCCGTCGGAAGCGATGCGGTCGTCGTGGCCAACGCGGGAACGAATTCCACTCGCGAGTCGGTCGCTGCCGTCGAAGACGCCGCATCGAGCGGGGCAGACGCGATTCTCGCGGTCGTTCCCTACTATAACAAACCCACGCAGAGCGGAATGCTCGCGCACTTTGGTGCGATCGCCCAAGCGACGCCGCTGCCGGTCGTCGTCTATAATATCCCGGGGCGTACCGCCGCGAACATGCTGCCGGAGACGCTCTTCGAGCTTTCGCGAAGGCATTCCAATCTTGTAGGCGTTAAAGAATCGAGCGGCGATCTCAAGCAGATCGGCATAATTCTTCGTGAGCGGCCCAAGGGGTTTATCGTCTGGGCCGGCGACGATCATCTCTTTCTCCCGTGTTTGGCCCTCGGTGCCGACGGCGTCGTGGGCGTCGCCTCCCACCTCTGTTCGCTCGAGTACGCGCGCATGCTCGAGGCGTATCGATGCGGACGCGTCGAGGAGGCCGCGCAAATTCACGCGTCGCTTCTGCCGCTCATCGACGCCTTGTTTGCCACGACGAGTCCGATCCCGGTGAAATGGGCGATGCGGCAGCTCGGCTTTCACGTCGGTGAGTGCCGTCTGCCGCTCGACGCGATGCCCGCGGCCTTGGCGGATCGTTTGCGCCCGCTCATCGCGCCGTACGCGTCCCAGCCCGTCGAGTCGCGGTGACCGCACTGCAGATTCTCGGATGCCGCCTCGACCCGATCGAAGCAGATGAGGCGGCAGCTCGAATTCTCACGCTCGCGCGAGAGAGCCGCGGCGCTCAGATCGTCACGCTCGGCACCGAGATGGTCGTTCTACGCGCAGCAGCGACAAGCGATTTCGCGCGATCGTCAACCAGTGCGCGCTCTCGCTCTGCGATACGGTCGGATTGCTCGCGGTCGCGCGGCGGCGCGGTGCGGCGCTGCGCGAACGCGTGGCCGGCGTCGAGTTGATCGACCGTCTTTGCGAGGGCGCTGCCGCGCAAGGACTGCCGGTCTATTTTCTCGGTGGCGCCGAGGGTGTGGCTAGCGGCGCCGCAGCAATACTCCAATCGCGTTTCCCGGGTTTGTCCGTTGCCGGGACGCACACTGGATACTTTCGCGATGACGAAACTCCGGCAATCGTGCGAACCATTGCAGCGAGCGGCGCGAGCCTGCTCTTCGTCGGGATGGGCTCGCCGCGCCAAGAGTACTGGCTGGCCGAACATTTAGGTGAAACGGGATGCGGGGCCGGGATCGGCGTCGGGGGCTCGTTCGACGTGATCTCGGGCCGGATCGAACGAGCGCCGCAACTCGTGCGGCGGTTTGGCTTGGAATGGCTCTACCGATTGGTCAAAGAACCGCGCCGCTGGCGACGTCAACTCGCCCTGCCGCACTTCGTTTGGCTCGTCGCGCTCGACGAGCTCGGCTTTGCGCCGGCTCGCAAGGGCACCGTCGGGCCGTGAAGGCAATGATCTTAGCAGGCGGACTTTCGACCCGCTTGTATCCGCTCACCAAACTCGTTCCAAAGCCGCTCGTCCCGGTCGCCGGCGTTCCTAACGCGGCGCATTTGCTGCGTTATCTGAAAGCGTACGGCTTTGACGAGATTGCGATCAACCTGCACTATCTCGCCGACGCCATCGTAGCGGCGCTCGGCGACGGCTCGCGCTTTGGAGTCAAGCTTCACTACTCTTACGAACCGGAGCTGCTCGGCAGCGCCGGCGGCGTAAAAAACGTCGAAAGTTTCTTCGGTAACGAGCCGTTCGTCGTTATCGGTTGCGACGAAGTCACCGATCTGCGACTCGATCGGCTGCTCGAATTTCACAAGGAGCGCGCCGCCCTAGCGACGATCGGGCTCGTCGAAACGGATGAGGTCGATCAATACGGCGTCGTCGTCGTGGACGAGCGCGGTAAGATCGTCGGCTTTCAAGAGAAGCCCCCGAAGGGAACGGAGCGCAGCAAGCTGGTCAATACCGGCGTTTATGCTTTCTCACCAGAGATCTTCGAGCATATACCCGCGGGGCAATTCTACGATTTCGGAAAGCAGGTCTTTCCTTCGCTGCAGGGCGCGGGCGAGCGTTTCTACGGATTCGACGCGCGCGGTGCGTACTGGGCCGATATCGGGACGCCGAGCGAGTATCGGCGCGCAAGCTACGATGTCGTGCGGGGCGTGGTAAAGATTCCGCAGACCGCACCCAACGGAATCGATCCCTCAGCGAAGCTCGAGAACGGCGTGCGCATTGAAGGCCCGGTTCGCATCGGTGCCGCCGTTCGGATTGCCGAGGGCGCGTCAATCCTCGGACCGAGCGTTCTCGGCGATCGCGTACGCGTCGACGCCGGCGTGCGCCTCGAGCGAACGATTTGCTGGGAGGGCGCGACGATCGGCGCGCACGCCGAGCTTCGCGACACGATCGTCGGCAGCGACTACGTCGTCGAACCGCAGAGCATTCTTGCCGGCGCGCTGGTCGCACTCGACGACGGACCCGCTCTCTAGCCGATCGCCGCCCTGGTCGTGAACGAGGGGCATGGCCCTTCGTCCGCTGCTCGATTTACTTTTCCCACCACAATGCGCGAGTTGCAACGCGCTCGGATCCGGATTCTGCGATGCATGCGCCGCGTGTGGTGAAAGAATTCAGATTCGGTTACCGGCCCTCCGAGTACTGGCGTTCGGCGCCTACGAAGGGACGCTGCGCGCGGCGGTGCTTGCGCTCAAAGACGGCCGCCGCGACGTCGCCGAGGCGCTCGGACACGTCGTCGCGCCGCTTATCGAGCCGGGAATGCTGATCGTGCCGATTCCGACGACCGCGAGCCGGCGACGCGTCCGCGGCTTCGACGGCGTTGCGCTCGTCGCCGGATGCGCGGCAAAGATCGCCGGGGCACGGATCGTAGAGGCTCTGGAGCAGCGATCGGGCGACGCCCAGCGCGGGCGCTCGCGGACGCAGCGTCTGGCGGCCCATGGACGGTTCACCTGCAATCCGGCTAACGTGGCCGCGCGGCGCGTGACGTTGTTCGACGACGTCTGCACGACCGGTTCGACGTTACGCGACTGCGCAGCAGCCGTACGCGAGGCGGGCGGCCTGGTCGAGGATGCCGTCGTCGTGGCGGCGACGAAGAGCGGCCAGTCGTGGAGAGCGCCCAACGCAAACTGACGCCGATCGACGAGCTCTACTTGCAACGTACCTACGAGCTCGCCGCGCGAGGCATCGGAAACACCTCACCAAATCCACCGGTCGGCGCGGTCGTCGTACGTGACGGCCAGGTCGTCGGCGAAGGCTACCATCATCGTGCCGGCGACGCGCATGCAGAGACGAACGCGCTCGCGCAGGCGGGCTCAAAGGCGCGCGGCGCGACCGTTTACGTCTCGCTCGAGCCATGCCGTCATGCGGGCAGAACGCCGCCTTGCACGAATGCCCTCGTCGAAGCACGCGTCGCTCGGGTTGTCGCCGGGACGATCGATCCAACGAAACACGGTGGCGGAGCGGCCGAACTTCGCAAACGCGGTATCGAGGTTGGCGTCGCCGGGGATCCGGCTGCACGGGACCTAGTCGAAATTTTCGCGCGCACGAGCGTTAGCGAGCTTCCGTACACCGCATTGAAGATGGCGATGTCGCTCGACGGAGCCGTAACCAGTCACCGCGGCGCGCTCGAGCGGCTCGGCTCCGAAGCCGAAGAGCGGTACGTGCGCGAGCTGCGCATCGCCTACGATGCGGTCATGGTCGGCGCCGGAACGATCCGCGTCGACGATCCGCAGCTCACGGTGCGCCCACCGCACGACCGCGTACGTCCATACGCGCGCGTTGTAGCGTGCGAGAGCGAGGCGGTTTCCGCGCATAGCCGAGTCTTCGAAACGGAAGATGGGTATGCAAAAACGATCGTGCTCGCACCCGCGGGTTTGCGCGAGAGGTTCGATCAGCTGCGTGACGTTGCTAACGTGCTCGACGTCGGCGGCCCCGATGCAGTTGCGCTCGATCTTGCGATGGCGCTCCAGGCGTTGCGCGCGCTCGGCATCTTCAGCGTGCTCTGCGAAGGCGGCCCGAAACTCGGAGCGAGTCTTCTTGCCTGCGGCGTAGTCGATCGCGTCTATTGGGCGATTGCGCCGCGCTTTTTGAGCGGCGATGCTGCGGTCCGAGTGCTTTCGGGCGTCGATCTCGATCGCGTGCGGCTGCGCTTCGACCGTGTCGAACGCATCGGGCCGGACATTATCGTTTCAGGGATCCCGTGTTCGGCGGTTTAATTGCATATCGCGGCACGGTGAGCGTGGCCGAAGGACTGCCCAGCGGCGGGATGAGACTGAAAGTCCGCTGCGAAGGCGTGGAGCGCGAGCGGCCGCAAGCCAAGGATTCGATTGCCATCGACGGCGTCTGTCTCACCGCAACCGCGGTTGACGGCGATATGGTCGCGTTCGACGTGATACCGGAGACGCTTGCATGCAGCACTTTGGGCGACCGCGCGGTAGGTGATCGCGTGAACGTCGAGTACGCGTTGCGCCAGAACGAGCGCCTCGGCGGGCATCTGCTCTACGGGCACGTCGATGCGGCAGCGCGGGTGCTCGATCGAGCCGGCGAAGGTCAAGGCGAACGGATGCGAATAGAAGCACCGGCGTCGCTTGCGCCGATGATCGCGCCTAAAGGGTTCGTCGCGGTCGACGGGGTGAGCCTTACCGTTGCTGCCTCCGGGAAAGGCTGGTTTGAGGTGGCGCTCATTCCCGAGACGCTCGCGCGCACGACGCTGGGAGCCCGTGCCACTGGCAGCCGTGTCAATCTCGAAGTCGATCCCCTCGCGCGATATGCTCATCACGCTATCCTGAGCCTAGCCTGCCCTGAGCTTGTCGAAGGGTCGAAGGAAATGTCATCCTGAGTTTGTCGAAGGATGGCTCGTGACAAAATTCCGCGACAGCACCCCGCCCAATGCGCGTACTTTTGAAGCGAGGCTGCAAGTGCAGTGGGCCGACGTCGATATCGCCGGCATCATGTATTTCGCGGCCTATTCGCGTTTTGCCGAGTACGCGGAGATGCAGTTTTTTGCCGAGCTGGGCTTCCCATTCGAGACGGTCTTCAGCAAGTACGGCTTCTGGCTGCCGCGCGTGCGCGTCGAAGCGGAGTATCACGCCCCGTCGATGATGAGCGATTGGCTTCGGATGCGCACCCACGTGGAGCACGTCGGCACGTCGAGCTTGCGCTGGCGGACGGCATTCGTCAACGAGCGCACCGGCGAAACGGGTGCGGCGATGACGTTTATCGTGGCCGCGATGGATGCGGTGACGAAGAAGGGCCGACCGCTCCCCGAACCGATTCGGACGGCTCTGCTCGCGTGCGTGTAGCGATGCTCGTCGCGCCGCGTCAGATCGAGCTGCGCGAAGAGCCCGAGCCGCAGGCGCCCCCGGGCGGCATCGTCGTGCGCGTCCGCGCGGCGCTTACCGACGGCACCGATTTAAAGACCTACCGTCGAGGACATCCAAAGATGTCGATGCCGACGCGCTTCGGTCATGAGTTTTCCGGGGACGTCGCCGCGGCCGGCGACGGCGTGAGCGCTTTTGCCCCCGGCGACGCGGTCATGTGCGTGCACACTGCGCCCTGCGGCGCCTGTTTTTGGTGTCGCCACTCGCAGGAAGAGCTCTGTGAAAGCGTGATGCCGGCGATGTTGTTGGGAGCTTACTCCGACTTCATCGCGGTTCCCCGACCGATCGTCGAGCAAAACTGCTTTGTCAAACCGGACGACGTGAGTTACGCCGAAGCAGCCTTTCTCGAGCCACTTGCATGCGTCGTCCATTCGATTGCCACCCTCGCGCCGGCTCGGGGCTCGAGCGTCGCGATCCTCGGAAATGGCGGCTTTGGGATACTCCACGCGCTCTTGCTTCAGCGCGAGGGCATCGATGCAATGCTCTTTGGCCGAAGACCGGAGCGTCTCGAGCTCGCACGCTCGCTCGGGCTGCAGAGCATCGACGCAAGCGCCGCCCCGATCCGCTTCTCGATACTCGAGCGTACCGAGCGGCGCGGCGCCGATGCGGTGATCGAGTGCACGGGAACGGCGGAGATGTGGGAGAGTGCGCCGGCGTTCGTGCGGCGAGGTGGACGTGTCTCGTTCTTCGCGGGGTTGCCGGGCGAGGCTCGCGTCTCGTTTCTCGCGGCTCGTCTCCATTACGACGAGGTTGCGCTGCTGGCACCGTTTCACTTCACGCCTGCCGACGTGCGCGCGGCTTTTGAATTGATTGCCGCTCACGCGCTGCCGCTCTCGCGGTTGATTTCGCACGTCTATCCTCTCGGTGAAATCGCGGAGGCGTTCAGCAGGCTCGACTCCGGCATTGGGCTCAAGGTCTTGATCGAGCCGTGAACGCGCGAACCATGCGCGCTGCGGTCCTCTACGATGTTGACGACATCCGGATCGAGGAACGAGCGATCCCCGAGCTTGGCGATGGTGAGGTTCTCGTGCGCACGATGGCGAGCGGGATTTGCAGCGGCGACGTCATGGGCTGGTACATCCGGCGCAAAGCGCCGCTCGTGCTGGGGCACGAACCGGCCGGCGTCGTTACCGAGACCAGCGGTGACGTCGAGTTTTCTGTCGGCGACCGCGTCTTCGTGCACCATCACGCGCCATGCTTTGCCTGCCGCGCATGCGAGCGTGGTGAATACGTGCAGTGCGCGACTTGGCGGTCGACCAAAATCGACCCTGGAGGAATCGCCGAGTACTTTCGGGTGGCGCAAACGAATCTGCGCGACACGCTGCTCTTGCCGCTTAGCGTGAGCTTTGCCGACGCATCGTTGGTCGAACCGCTCGCCTGCGTCGTGAAATCACTGCGGCGTAGCGGCCTTCGTGGCGGCGACCGAGTCTACATCATCGGTCTCGGCGTCATGGGGCTACTCCACGTGCTCGCGGCGAGGTCGCTCGGGGCCCAGGTCTTTGGGAGCGATTTTATCGCGGCGCGGCGCGACGTCGCGCAACGCAACGGTGCGATCGCGTTTCATCCCGACGACGCGCGCCGGATGCTCGGTGAAGGCGCCGACGTCGTGATCTGCGGTCCCGGGACGGCATCGGCGATGCGCGACGCGGTCGTGTCGGTCGCGCCCGCCGGTACGGTCGTGATGTTCACGCCGTTTCCCCCCGATGTGCCCGTGACGATCGACCCGGAGCGGTTTTATTTCGGCGATCTGCGGGTGGTCGCGAGCTATTCCTGCGGGCCCGACGACACGCGTGCGTCGCTGGACCTCATCGCGAACGGGATCGTCAGCGCCGAGAAGCTCGGCGCCGATTTGGTTGGGCTCGACGAGGTTCCCAGCGCGTATCGCAAGCTTGCCGAATCGAGAATCATCAAGCCGATCGTCGTCTTCGAGTAGGTTTTAGCTCTCGGCGTAGATCGGAGGTGAGGGTTCAGGAACCGGCAGTGCGACGTCGTCGGCGTGCGAGGTGACGCGCCACGCGAGCAAAAGCGATCCGGCATAGAGCAGCGCCGCCAAAATCCACGGCGCGCCGATGAGGCCGAGCGGACGCCACGGGCCGGCGAACTGTGCAAACGTCAACGTGAAGACCGACGGTCCGATCAGCATCGAGATGCCGCGAACCGATCCGAGCGCTCCTTGCAGCTCGCCCTGCTCGGCGGGGCCGACGCGCCGCGTCATCAACGCCTGCGATGAGGCTTGATACATCGGCAGTGAGATAATGACTGCGGCGACCAAGAAGATGATGCCGTTGTTCGTTCCCATCAAAGTAAGGCCGAGCACAGCGAGCACCAGGCTTGCGAGCAGCGTGCGTCGCTCTCCAAGTCGCCTCACGACTCGGCCGACCATCGTCGCTTGATTGATGGCGCTGACCGTGCCAACCAGCGCGAGCGTCAAGCCGATGCTTCCGGTGCTCCAACCAAACGCCGCAATACAATAAATAACCCAAATGTTCGGGAAGACTTCGTGCGCGAGGTACGTGATGAAGTTCACCCACGTCAGACCCCAGAGTTCGTGATGCGAACGTAGCAGCTTCAGCGAGCCGATCGGATTCGCGCGCTTCCACTCCAGTCGTGGCGTACGGCGCTCACGCGGGAGCGATTCGGGCAAGACGAAGAGGCCGTACAGCGTGTTGAGTAAGGCAAAGGCGGCCGCCGCCCAAAACGTCAACCGGGGATTGACGTTTCCGACGAGGCCGCCGATAGCGGGACCGAGGACGAACCCCAGCCCGAAGGCGCTGCCGAGCACGCCGAAGGCGGCCGCGCGTTTCTCGGGCGGGGTGACGTCGGCAATATACGCACTCGCCGCCGACATGTTGGACGAAGCGATTCCCGAGAGAACGCGTCCTGCAAAGAGCCACCAAAGATTCGGAGCTAACGCCATGATCGCGAGATCGACGACTGCCACGGCGTTCGAGACGAGGATCACGGGTCGGCGGCCGACGCGATCGGAGAGCATGCCGAGTAACGGGGAGCAGAAGAACTGCATCAACGCCCAGACCGTTGCAAAGATTCCGATGAGCTCCGCAGCGGAGGCGTAGTTGTTGCCGACGAAGCTTGCGATCAGTTTCGGCAGCACCGGTCCGATCATGCCGAACGTCAGCATGTCGATCAGCACGGTGACGAAGATGAAGACCGTCGCGGCGCGACGGGTCGTATCACGCATCGTAGACCGCCGAGAGCCAGAGATCGACCGCGCGATTTATGCGAGCCCGGTCGTGGGTCGCCATGAGATCGAGCAGAAAACCGCGGAAGCCGGCGATCAAGAGCGTCGCCTGCGTCTTCGTACAACCTCTCAACGCCTCGAGCCATTCGTTGATCGAGTCGTCAAGGAACCCGGGAAAGCGCGAGCGGTCGCTCAAAGCCAGCGCGTAGACTTCGAAGGCTAGCCGCGTAAGCGGCTCCCACTCCGGCTTACTCCATTCGAGCCACAGCGCGCGTGCGATCTGACGCGGCGTACGGTCGGTGAGCTTGAGATTCATCATCATCGCTCTCTGACGGGCGCGACCGCGCCGGACGATCTCGACAACCAACGCCTCCTTCGACCCAAAGTAGTAGAGCAGCACGCGCGGACTCGAACCAATGGCCTTAGCCAACGGTCGCAACGAGAGTTCCGCTAGACCGTGACGGCATACGTAATCGACCGCGCGGTCGAGCAACTCAGCGCGTCGCGCATCGTCTGCAAGTCTCGACACGGCCCATGGTAGCATACTTGAAACGTTCGTTTCAAGTATAGGGCAGCGTTAATTCGGGAGTGTGTTTGGGATGGTGGTGAAGCCGCCGAAGGAGCCGGAGTACCCGGAGGGACTGCTCTGATAGTATCCCATCGATTTCCCCTCGGGATACGTTGCCTGATCGATCAGCGGGAACCCGTCGCTGACGGTGGCGTCGGAGACGAAGATAAGCGACGACGTCGAGTTGAGGCGGAACGTGCCGGCGCAATAGTTTGCCCCAAGGTTGTGCCGGTGTGACGTGCGTGGCTCGTACGGCTTGGGATAGATGATCATAAGGCCTTCGAGTCCGCCCGCGCACACGCCCGGGTTATCCACGACGATGAGATCGTCGGTTCTTGGATCCACACCGACACCGCCCACGTAGCCGTGTTGCGGCCTCAGGTGCGGTTTGGTGCAGCCTTGCGATCCGGCCGCGTATTCGACGACACCCATAAATCCGTGCGGACCGTATCCGTCAACGAAGACGTCGCTTTCATCATCGACCGCGATCGCTTCGCCCTCATCGATATAGGAACACGTGAGCTGCGTCGGCTGCGACGAACCAGGTTTAAAAACCGCGACGCTGCCGAGATTCAAAGCATAGAGCGTGCCCTGCTTGTCGATGGCGATGTCGAGCGGACCGCCATATGGATCGGCCAGAGACGTTTGTGCCTTCGTCCTCACGTTGTAGGTTACAATTTCGGCCGGCGAAAAACTCGCGATGGCGACAACGTTGCCGTTCGCGACGAGCCCGTAGCCGCTGTCGATTCCAAGCGAGGCGGAAAGCTGTTGCGGCTGGCTGCCGCCGTTGGGAGCAATCGGCCAATATTCGAGAGCGTCGGTGTAAGAGTCGAAGGCGATCAGTGCCGGCTTTTTGAACGCCGGCGAAGGGTTGCCGCTTGTTTGCAAATTGGCGATCGAGTATCCCACAGTGTCGGGCGTCGTACCACCCCCGCAGCCCGTGGCGAAAAACGCGGCACCTGCCAATGTCAGCCGGTAAACGTATTTGGGGAGGCGCATGCGAGCCAACTTTCTCTGGGGGGTCGCAAATTTAAATGCCTCAGGTTATCATTCCTATAGAGGAGGGGTTCTCATGCGGCTCGTTCGGCTTGGACTCGTGCTCGCGCTGGCCGGTTGCCAATCGGGGGCGCTCGCTCCGCCCGAACCGGCAGCCCCTTCGGGAGCCGCCGTTCGTCACGACATGAGTGCTGACGCGCGGAGTGGACACCTCTACGTTGCGGTTACGACTGCGACGCATTACCCGTCGATCGAGCGCTTTCGGATCGTTCACGGTCTTCCGGAGTCAACGCCCGACCGCGTCTACGAAGGCTACGGCGGCCTCATCGCGGTCTCGGGCAACGGTACGCTCTACGCGTTCGGGAACATCAGCAGCCGCTACGATATCTACGCGTTCGGGCCCCACGGCACCAAGCCGGTTCGCAAGTTCGATATTCCGAGCCCCGGCAGGTGCGGGGTCTCGAGCAGTGAGGAAACGGAGATTTCCGCGCTCGCGGCCGACGCGCAAGGCTATCTGTTTGCCGCAATCTACACGTACGCCGGCGACCTAGCGTCCGGGACGCATCGCGTGGTCCCCGCAAAATCGGGGAGCGTACCTTGCAACGGCGTTGCGGTGTTCGCGCCCGGTGCGAACGGGAAGGTCGAGCCCGTGCAGACGATCCCCTTGGGACGGCGCGCGGTCATCACCGGCATAGCCGTAGACCCGCACGACAACCTTTACGTTACGGAGTTTCCGTACACGATTGCCGAGTTCACGAACGCCGTAACCAATCCGCAGCGAACCCGCGTCTTTCACACCACATCTTCCGCCCACGTTTCGTCGATTGCAACCGACGATGCCGGCAACGTCTTTATCTCGAACGTCAACTATGGCTACAAGACCGGTTGGATCGACCGATACTCGCCAAGCGCAAAATCGAAGGGACCGCCGACGAGCGAGATTCTATTCCAGGGATCGAACCTGCATTTCTTGCGCGCGATCGCCGTTGGGCGCCGCGTGCTCTACGACGTGGACGGTTCCGACAGCGTCGACCTCTACCACGCACTCAAGAACGGCAGCCAGACTCCCTTCTACTCGTTCGCTGCGAACGACGCGTCGGCGGAGGCGGTAGGACCTTAGCGGGCACTCCCCGGCGAGCTTGCGAATGCTAGGGCGTGCATTCGGGAACGCTCACGCTGTTGTTCACCGACATCGAAGGTAGTACGCAGCGTTGGGAACGCCACCGTGCGGCAATGCCGGAGGCGATACAACGTCATGACAAGCTCATGCGTGCTGCAATCGAAGGCCTCGGGGGTCAGGTCTTCAAGACGGTCGGCGACGCGTTTTGCGCGGTCTTTCCCCGCCCGGACGACGCCATGAGCGCCTGTTTGGACGCGCAGCGGAAGCTTGCAGCCGAAGATTTCTCGGCTGTGGACGGCATCGCGGTGCGCATGGCATTGCATACCGGCGTGACCGTCGAGCGTGATGGCGACTACTTCGGCCCAACGGTGAATCGGGTAGCGCGTCTGCTGTCGATTGGGCATGGCGGTCAAGTTCTCGTTTCCGGGGTGACGAGCGAGCTCGTGCAAGGCGAGCTTCCGGAGCTGGTAACGCTCGAGGATCGCGGCAGCCACCGCCTCAAAGATCTGACGCGCCCCGAACAGGTCTATCAGCTGCTGGCGCCGGATCTGCGGCACGACTTTCCGCCGCTGCGCTCCCTGGACTTCTTTCCAAACAACTTGCCCCTCGAAACGACCTCGTTCGTCGGACGCGATTCCGAAGTTGCGGACGTCGTGGCGCTGCTCGGGAAGCATAGGCTCGTCACGCTGGTCGGCTCGGGCGGAGTAGGGAAAACGCGCGTTGCATTGCACGTTGCGGCGCAGGTACTCGAGCACTACCGCGACGGCGCGTGGTCCGTCGAGCTGGCTCCGCTCACCGACGGCAGCTTCATCCCCAACGAAATCGCCGCCGCAATCGGTCTTCGCCTTGCCGGCAACGTCGATTCGGTGACGGGACTCGTCGCGGCACTCCGGTCCATGCGTTGCTTGCTGGTGCTCGACAATTGCGAACATCTCGTCAGTGAGTCGGCGGCGATCGCCGCCGCGATCGTGCATGGTTGTCCGGACGTTCGCATCCTGGCAACCAGCCGGCAGGGTCTTGCAATCGCGGGTGAGGCGATTTATCGAATGCCGTCGCTCGCATTTCCGGCCTCACAGGACGGCCCCATAACCGCTGTGGGCGCCCGCAGCTACGGCGCGGTCGATCTCTTCGTCACGCGCGCTGAAGCGGCCGACGCGCGCTTCGAGCTGACGGACGACAACGCGCCGGCGGTCGCTGAAATTTGTCGCCGCCTCGACGGGATCGCGCTCGCCATCGAGCTAGCTGCCGCGCGGATTCGGATGCTCTCGCCGGCGCAACTGCAACGCCGGCTCGACGAACGATTTCGGGTGCTCACGGGCGGCAGTCGCGATGCGCTGCCGCGCCAGCAGACGATGCGCGCGCTCATTGATTGGAGCTACGATCTTCTGGCTGAAAGCGAACGCACGCTCTTCAATCGGCTCGCAATCTTTTCAGGCGGCTGGACGCTCGAAGCTGCCGAGGCCGTAGCAACTGACGAATCTCTCGATGCGCTCGAACTCTTCGACCTCCTATCCTCGCTCGTTGACAAGTCGCTGGTTTCCACCGAGATCGTAGAGAGCGAAACGCGCTACCGGTTTCTGGAGTCGACACGATCGTATGCGCTCGAGAAACTCGTCGTCGGCGGTGAGCAGGAGACGATTGCACGGCGACACGCGCAGTGGATGGTCGAGTTCGTCGAACGCGCCGAAGCGTCGCATCAACGGCTGGCGCGACTCCGGTGGTTGCCCAGCGTCGAGGCGGAGCTTGACAACGCCCGAGCGGCAATGACCTGGGCGCTCGAGCACGGGGATCCGACATTGGCAGCGCGCGTAACTTGCCCGTTGCGCCCGCTGTGGAATGACGCCGGATTCACGGGAGAAGGGCGCGGCTGGGTTATGGCCGTTTTGGCGAGGGTTGACGAAATCAGCGATCGCCAAGTCCTTGCCCGCCTCTGGTACTCGGTTGCGTTCTTTAGCGTCGGAAAGCAGCGCGTCGAGGCCGGTGAGCGAGCGCTCGAACTCAGCGAAGAACTCGGCGAACCGCTGCGCGTTGCCGCTTGTCATGCGATTTTGACGGAGGGTTATCGCATGGTGGGACGCGACAGAGATGCTGAAGTGGCCATCGATCGAAGCCTGGAGATCTATCAAGAACTTGGGAAGACGCGGTCGAAGATGTATGCCGTGGCGCTTGACTCGCGAGCGCTCCTCTTGCACTCACTCGCGCGCCTCGACGAGGCGCGGGCGCTCTATGATGAGGCCAGTGTGCTCTACGAGTCGCTCGGCGACCAGGAGCGCGCCATGACGCCGCGGATGTATTCGGCCGATCTCGAGTTTCGAGCCGGCAACGCGCGCCACGCGCTCGCGGTCGCCGGCGAGGCGATTCTCTTTTATCAGAAGCATCGTAACGTCAGGCGCGAGGCGAACGCACGCGCGAACGCGGCCGCGTACCGGCTTGCGCTTCGTGAGATCGACGAAGCCGAATTCGAAGCGCGGACCTCGCTTGAGTTGGCTCGGCAGCTGCAATCGACGCAGCAGATAGCCGTTGCGATCGAGCACCTTGCGAACGTCGCGGCGGCTCGCGGCGACCCGCGGCGGGGGGCCCGGCTTGGCGGATACGTTGACGCCTGGTACGCGCGCGAGGGATTCGAGCGGGAATGGACCGAGCAACAATGCTACGAGCTGCTCGCGAAGACGCTCCGCCAGACCCTGCCGGACGCGGAAATCGCGCGATACATGAAGGAAGGAGCGGTTCTCTGTGAGGACGACGCGGCAGCCGAGGCGCTCTCCGGCCGGGGCTTGACATCTGTAAAGTAAGCCGTACCCTGGGAGGGTGAGCCGTTTCGCCGACCTTCTCAACTCTGCCATCGATGAAGCCCGATTGACCGCCGCCGAGGTCGCGCAGAGCGCCGGGTTGACAGAGTCGGCGATCTCGCTGCTGCGCGCCGGGCGGCGCGAGCCATCCTACCGGACGCTCCAGCGGCTCGCCCACGTCTTTCCCGAGCTTGGCGAGCAGCTGGCCGGACGCCAGGGCCCAATCGATTCCATCGAAGAGGCGATCGTCGACGTACGCGCCGGTAAAATGGTCGTCGTACTCGACGATGAGGACCGCGAAAACGAAGGGGACCTCGTGATGGCCGCGCAGATGGTCACGCCGGAGTCGATCAATTTCATGCGCAAGCACGCCGGCGGCCTGATCTGCGTGCCGATGGTCGGAGCTCGGCTCGACGAGCTTCAAATTCCGCAGATGGTTCGTGAAAATACGGCCGTACACGAAACCGCCTTCACGGTTTCGGTCGAAGCACGCGACGTTACGACGACCGGCATTTCGGCCCACGATCGCGCGGCGACGATCAAAAAGCTCCTCGATCCCGAGGCGAGACCATCCGACTTCTTGCGTCCCGGTCATACGTTTCCGCTGCGTGCCCGGGAAGGCGGCGTGCTGGTGCGCGCGGGGCAGACCGAAGCGGCGGTCGATTTGTCCCGTCTCGCGGGACTCTATCCGGCGGGCGTGATTTGCGAGGTCATGGCCGAGGACGGCACCATGGAGCGGCTTGCGGGCTTGCGCTCCTACGCCGACCGTCACGCGCTCAAGCTGATCACCGTCAAGGATTTGATCGCGTACCGCATGCGCACCGAAAAGCTCGTCAATAAGATTGCCGAGTTCGAGCTCCCCACGGTCTTGGGCGAATGGACGGGCGTCGCATACTCCACCTCGATCGACGAAAACACGCACGTCGCGCTCGTCATGGGAGAGATTGGCAACGGCAAGGAGATTCTCGTTCGCGTCCATTCGGAATGCATGACCGGCGACGCCCTGCACTCGATACGCTGCGATTGCGCGGCGCAGCGCGACGGCGCTATGGAGTTGATCGCCCGAGAAGGACGCGGCGTCTTCCTTTATTTACGCCAAGAAGGCCGGGGCATCGGTCTCGCCGATAAGCTGCGCGCCTACGAGCTGCAAGATCGCGGCGCCGACACCGTCGAGGCAAACCTCGCGCTCGGACTGCCGATTGACAAGCGCGATTACGGCATCGGTTCGCAGATCCTCGCCGATCTCGGCGTGCGCGAGATGCGCCTAATCACGAACAATCCGAAGAAGATCTTCGGACTCGAAGGCTACGGGCTAAAGATCGTCGGACGTGTGCCGCTACAGACGACGCCGACCGCGCACAATAAACATTACATCGACACCAAGCGTTCGAAGCTCGGCCACATCTTGGACGAAGTCGCTGCCTCGTGAAGCGAGATGGCGCTACACGTCCGCAAACGCCCGACTGCACCGGACGGCGCTTTGCGGTCGTTTCTGCGCGTTTCTACGCCGATCTCGCCGAGCAGCTCGTCGATGGCGCCAAGCGCGCACTGCGCGATTGCAAGGTCGCCGACGATGACGTCAGCCTCTTTGAGGTTCCAGGTTGCTTCGAGCTCCCGCTGGCGTGCCGAAATCTTATCCACAGCGGTCGATTCGATGCACTCGTGGCGCTCGGCGCGGTGATCCGGGGGCAAACGCCCCACTTTGATTTCGTCGCCGGAGAGTGCGCCCGCGGAATCATGGACGTGCAGCTCGCCACCGGGACGCCGATCGGGTTCGGCGTGCTCACGACCGAGAATCTCGAGCAAGCACAAGAGCGAGCGGATCCGAGCCGAGGCGATAAAGGTTACGGCGCCGCGCTCGCCGCCGCGACCTTGCTGCAGGAACTCACAACGGGCAGTCGCATCTAGGCCAGCTCGACCTACATGGAGAGTGAAGCGGTGGAAGATAAAATCCTCACCTGTAAAGATTGCGCGGGCGAGTTCGTCTTCTCGGGGAAAGAGCAGCAATTCTTCGCCCAGAAAGGCTTTGCGAACCAGCCGCAGCGCTGTCGTGAGTGCCGTCAAGCGCGCAGGGGGCAAAAAGGCGACAAAACGTCGGCGGGAATTCAGAGCCGGCCGAGTTTCAGCGCCGTCTGTGCCGCCTGCAACGTTGAAACGACCGTACCGTTTCGGCCGCGCGGCGATCGGCCCGTATACTGCCGTACGTGCTACTCGGCAAGGGTTCCGGCCGGCGTTTGACCCGACTCACGGCTGTGGTCTGGGATGACGACGCCGTGCGCTATCTCGATCAGCGTCTGCTTCCGGATGAAATGCGGTACGAACGCGCCCGAACCGCTGACGAAATCGTACACGCGATCCAGAGCCTCGCCGTGCGCGGAGCGCCGTGCATCGGGGTTTTTGGGGCGTACGGCGTCGCGTTGCTTCGCAGGACCATCGCAGATGACGCAGAGTTTGCGGCCGCGGCGCGGCGCGTGCGCGAGGCCCGCCCGACCGCGGTCAACTTGTCGTGGGCAGTCGATCGCGTTAGTGGCGCCGCAGATGCATTGGAGGAGGCGCGCGCGATCCACAACGACCAGATTGCAATCGACGAGGCGATCGCGAACAACGGGCTGGAGCTCATTCCCAAGGGCGCTCGCGTTCTCACGCATTGCAATACCGGGCCGCTCGCGACCGCCGCCGGCGGCACGGCGCTTGGCGTCATCATTGCGGCACAACGTGGAGGGAAGAAACCACGCGTCTTTGCAAGCGAGACTCGCCCGCTTCTGCAGGGTTCGCGCTTAAACTATCTCGAGCTGCGAGAAGCCGGCGTCGACGCGGTTCTCATGGTCGATTCGGCTGCAGCCATCGCGATCAAGGAGCAGCGCATCGACCTAGCGATCGTCGGCGCAGATCGCATCGCACGCAACGGGGACGTCGCAAATAAGATCGGAACCTATGCCCTCGCAATTTTGGCAGCCCACCACGGTATCCCGTTCTACGTCGCGGCGCCGCGCTCGACGTTCGACCTGACGATTGCCGGCGGCGCCGCAATCCCAATCGAGGAACGAGCTGCCGACGAGGTTACTTCATTTCGCGGCGCTCGAGCCGCGCCCGAAGGTGCAGCCGTCTACAACCCCGCCTTCGACGTAACACCGGGACATCTCGTCACGGCGTTTATCACCGAATACGGCATTCTGCATCCGCCGTATCTCGAGTCGATTGCCTCGCTGGAGTTCCGCCCGAGCGCCGCAGTTCTACGCGTGTCATCCTGAGCTTGTCGAAGGACCGTGAAGTTCTACGATTTCCTCGATAAAGAACCGGCGATCGGCAAGCTCGTTATCATCGAAGGAACGGAACGCGCGCTCGCGGAGCGGGCGCTGGAAGTCTTACTCGATCGTCTGCTGCCGCTCGAACTGCGCGAGCTGAATCTCGCGCGCTTCTCGGCAGAAGATGCCGGCGAGCCGGCGCGAGTCGCTGAAGCTCTCCAAGCAATGCCGTTTCTTGCCGATCGCCGCATCGTGGTGGTTTCCGATACGCAGACGATGCGCGCGGCGGCGCGTCACGATCTCTGGGCCGTCGCGCAAAACACGCCCGAGGGAAGCACCTTGGTATTACTCGATCTGCGCTCGCCGCGCGGCAAAGGGCCTCCGTCGTTCGGCGCCCAGGCCGGGCGGGGAGCATTGCGCATCGATACGACGGCCGGTCAAGAGACGCGCGCGCGATTCGTTGAAGAGACGCTGGAGCGTTTGAACGCGAAGGCCGATTCCAGGGCGATCGATGAGCTGGCGCGCAGTGAGGCAGAGCTCGCGGGGGTGCGAAACGATCTGGAGAAGCTGGCGCTCAGCGGCAAGAAGATTACGTTGGAGGATCTTGAGCGAGAAGCGCTCTCGATCGAAGATCCAAAAGCCTATAAGTACGCGAGCGCGCTTGCCGAAGGCAAGCTCTCCGCGGCGCTGGCGATCGCCCACGAGTCATTCGCGAACGATCCGCGGGGCGCAGCGATGCCGCTGCTCTCCGCGCTCGCCACCGAATGCATGTGTCTTTGGGAGCTCGCGCGCGGCGGCGAGCTTCCGGAGCGTGCGCGCTGGCGCGAACGCGTCCTACGCCCGATCGCAAAGCGCGTCGGTGAGCGGCGCGCGCGGATTGCCTACGAACGCGCCCTTGGGGGCATGGAAGCGATCGTTACCGGGCGCGCGGGCAACGACCCCGACGATCACCGCACGCTCGTCGATCGCATCAGCGCCGAGCTCGGCGGCCTCTCCCGTCGCTGACTAAATTCTCCATTGCCAGGCGTTCCACGATTCGGTGACCGGGTTTGGCGCAAAGCCGTGAAAGTCGACGCTGATTGCTTCTTGCTGACGCTGCCACCAGACGTAGACGATGGGATTGTCGATCGAGAGGAGGCGCTCGACCGTCGCGTACGCGCGCTTGCGCGTGGCTCGATCGTAGTGGGCTAGTGCAATCGCCTGGGCCGCATCCATCGCACGACTGCAATATCGTGGATCGTTGTAGCCGTGGGGCGGAAAGTTATTGCACGTCAGCTGCGATGAATCGTCGGGATCGATGCCGGCGTACCAGGGGTACATGAGGAGATCGAACTTTCCGCCATGCTGGATACCGCCCATGCCCTGCGGCGCGTAGAGAATATCCGTCGGATAGTACCTGACGTCGACTGCGATACCGATTGCCCGCAACGCGGCCTGAACCAGCAGGCTTTCGGAGCGGTGCGTCGCCGAATCCGAGGCGGTTGCGAGGAGCAGCTCGAGGGGGCGCCCGTGCTTGCGCACGATGCCGTCGGCCCCGGCAATCCATCCGGCCCGCGCGAGCAAAGTTTTAGCCGCGGCTGGATCGAACGGCACCGATTTCACCGACCGATCGAATGCCCAAATCCAGTTCGGAAGATCTTCGGTCGCCGTGATCTCCTGGCCGTACGCGAGCTGACGCGTCAACGCCGCTTTATCGATCGCGGCTGCGATGGCCGTACGCACTCGCGCGTCGGCAAGGATGGCGTGCGATAGATTCATTTCTATCCCATCGAATCCGTTCATGTTCACCCAGACGATCCGCGCGTCGGGCAGCGCGCGCAAGGCGGGATATGTCTGGATGGTCGGCTGATAGAAATAGTCGATCGCATGGGTTCGCAGAAGATTGATCGCGGAGTTTTCGTCGGGCAGAAACCCGATCTGCACGCGCCGTAAGCCGGGCGCGCCTTCGAAGAAGTTGCGATTCGCGTCGAGCACGATACGATCGCCGCGTTCCCACCGCACGAAACGGAACGGTCCATCCGAAACCAGCGGTTCTGCATCGAACGGAATACGGTTGACGTCGGGGTATTTTGCGAGCACGTGGGCGGGAACGATGTCGTACGCCTGGTCGCTTTCAGCAAAGAACGTGTCGACAAAGGGAGAGAAGCGACGCTTTAAGTGCACGACCACCGTGTAGGGGTCGGGCGTATCGATCGACCGTATGTCGTCGTAGCCATGGCGCGAGACGGCATCGTTGTTCGGATTTTCGATGGCTTGCCACGACCAGACGACGTCGCGCGCCGTGAGGCGCACACCATCGCTCCAACGCACGTCGCGGCGCAAATGATAGCGAATCGTCAGGCCATCGGAACTGATGCCGCCGTTTGCCTGAGTCGGTACCGCGGCGGCAAGCATCGGGACCGGGTTACCGTTTGGATCGGCGGAGAGGAGCGGTTCAAACATGAACCGGTCGATAAAAATTTCTACGGTCGTGCCCGCGAGCAGCGGATTGAGGTTTTTCGGCTCCTCGTTGACGGCGACGCGAAGCACGCCGGCATGTGTCCACGGATGGCGCTCCCCGGCGACGCCTCCCGTCTTCGCGCAGCCGGCAAGACTGAACTCCAAAGCGACCAAAGCGGCCGCTGCTGCTTTCATTTGGCTGCAGTACGGTGACGAGGCGGTGCCTTCCCGTGAGGCGAAGGGCAGCGTCCTTCATGGATTACGAAACCTACGCCTCGCCGTTCTCGTGGAGGTACGGCAGCGCAGCGCTGCGCTCGCTCTTTTCGGAGAAGATGCGCCGACGGCTCTGGCGAGCCGTATGGGTCGCGCTTGCTGAGGCGCAATCGGCGCAGGGATTAATCGAGGAAGCCGAACTCGCGGATCTGCGCGCGCACGCCGGCGATATAGACATCGAGGCGGCCGTCGAGATTGAACGCGAGATCCATCACGATCTCATGGCCGAAATCCGGGTCTTCGCGCAGCAGGCGCAGCGCGGTGGAAGAAAGCTGCATCTCGGCGCCACCTCGATGGACGTTGAGGACACCGTCGAGACTTACCGGCTTCGGCTCGCGTTGTCGTACATCGGCCGGAGCCTCGACGAACTGCTCGCAGCCTTGAGCGTTACGATTCGCCGCTACGCCGATCTCGTGTGCATGGGATATACGCATCTGCAGCCTGCCGAGCCGACGACGTTGGGATATCGTCTCGCTTCTTACGCACAAGATCTGCTCGTTGACGACGCGAACCTGCGTTTCGTCTTCGAGAACTTGACGACGAAGGGGTTGCGCGGTGCCGTCGGAACCGCCGCTTCGTACGAGCGGCTCGTTCGGAACTCGGGGCGTTCGGGCGAGATCGAAGCCTACGTGCTCGAGCGTTTTGGACTCCTCGCGCGAGAGATCAGCTCTCAGACCTATCCGCGCAAGCTCGACTATCTGTTGCTCGCCGCGCTCGCCGGTATGGGCGCATCGCTCTCAAAGTTTGCGGCAGACGTGCGTCTGCTGAGCAGTCCGGGGTTCGGTGAGATCGCCGAGCCGTTTGGTAAAGAGCAGGTTGGGAGCTCGGTGATGCCGTTCAAGCAAAATCCGATTCTTTGCGAGCGAATCGGGTCGCTCGCGCGCATGCTCCCCGCGTACGCCGACGTGACGTGGCAGAACGCGGCGACAAACTTCTTGGAACGTACCCTCGACGACAGCGCGAACCGGCGCGTCGTCCTGCCGGAAGCGCTGCTCTGCGCCGATGAGATCGTCACGCTCGCGCGTACGGTGATCGAAGGACTGCGCGTAGACCAGCGGCGCATCGCCGCAAACCTGCGCACGTACGCACCGTTCGCGGGAACTCAGGCGGTGATGCTGGAAGCGACGCGCGCCGGCGGAGACCGGCAACGTTTGCACGAAATCCTGCGCAGTGCATCGATGGAAGCGTGGGCGGCGGTCGGACGCGGCGAGGACAATCCGCTCTCGCGCCTGCTCGCCGAGGAGAGCGAATTGACTTCGCTCGTCGATCCCGCGGAGATTCGTCGACTGCTCGACCCGAGCACGCACGTTGGCACCGCTCCGCAGCGCGCGCGGCTGCTCGCCGACCGCATCGAGGGCCTTGAACCATTTCCCCATCAAAACGAGGTACGCGTGGAGTGAACAAAGGCATCGAGATCGCGCGCGGCAAGACGAAAGTCCTCTACGAAAATCCGGGCCAGCCGCATCAGCTGGTGGTCGCGCAGACCGATTCCATCTCTGCGGGCGACGGGGCGCGCCGCAACGAGATCGCAGGCAAAGGGCGACTGGCCGCCCAGACCACGGCGCGAGTCTTTCGGTTGCTCAATCTCTGCGGCTTGCCGACGCACTACCTCAACGGTGGTGAAGATGACGACGACAACGAAATGGTCGTTCGCCGTTGCAACATGATTCCGCTCGAAGTCGTCACGCGCGGCGTCGCGGCCGGCTCGTTTGCGAAGCGCAATCCCAGCTTGCAGCGCGGGGCGCTGCTCGTTCCGCGCGTGATCGAGTTCTTTTTCAAGGACGATGCCGCGCACGATCCGTTGATCACGCCCGATCAGATCGTCGCCCAAAACATCGCGGCGCCACAGGAGGTCGGGGTGATGACCGAGCTGGCGCGCTTGACGTTCGATATTCTCGCGCACGCTTGGCGCAAGCGCGACGTGTTGCTCGTCGATCTCAAGATCGAGTTCGGACGATTGGCGGGAGGCGAAAACCAAGGCCAGCTCGTGATCGCCGACGTGATCGATAACGACTCGTGGCGCATCTGGCCGCAGGGACGGGAAGAACTGATGCTCGACAAGCAGATGTACCGTAACCTGGAAGCGGTCGACGACGAAGCGCTCGAGCGGGTCAAGCGCGCCTACGAGCGCGTCGCGGATTTTGTCGGAACGTTTCCGGTGATGCGTCCGGGCATGGCCGCCGTGATCGCCGATTCGCCCGCGCAGGTCGAACGAGCGAACGAGGTCGTCAAAGTGCTCGGACAACTCGGCTTGCCGACGATTCGTCACGTCGCAAGCCCATCCGCGACGCCGGGATTCGTGCTGCAGCTGACGCAGCAGCTCGAGGCCAGCTTCGCCCGCTTGATCCTCATCGCGGTTGGGGAGAACGAGTTGCTCCGCTCGATGCTCGAGGAAACCTCGTCGGCGCCGGTGCTCGACGGAACGACCGAACCACAGCGGCTGGCGATGCAGTGCGCCAAACTCTTGGGGCTCGAAGACACGGTGCTCTTTGGCCGTACGCTATTGATGCAGGCTAACGCTCGCTCGAACGTGATTCACGCCGATGCTTCACTGCAGCAGCAGGTGCCGGCGCAGCAGGGAGCCACGCTTGGTTAGTGGGCTCTCCGGAGCTCCGAACGTCGCACTGCGCGACGACGAGCTGCAGCGCATCGTGCAGCGCCTCGGACGCGAACCGTCGATCGTTGAGCTGCACGCCTTCAACGCGCAATGGAGCGAGCACTGCAGCTATAAATCGAGTCGCCATCACTTACAGCGCCTTCCGACCAGCGGCGCCGGCGTCATTCTCGGGCCAGGCGAAGATGCGGGTGCGCTTCACCTTGGCGCGCACGGCGGCGATCGATTCGCCATCGTCGTCGCGCACGAATCGCACAATCACCCATCGCAGGTCGTCCCGTTCGAGGGTGCGGCTACCGGTATCGGCGGTATCGTCCGCGACGTGCTCTGCATGGGCGCCGAGATCATTGCCGTGGCGGATCCGTTGCGCTTCGGACGTGTTGAGGAACCCGAATCGCACGCCCGGTACGTCGCGCAGGGCGTGGTTGACGGAATCGGGGCGTACGGCAATGCAATCGGCGTTCCGAACGTCGCGGGCGACGTCTACTTCAACGAAGGCTTTGACGAGAATTGCCTGGTCAACGTGGTCGCACTGGGGCTCGTGAAGGAAGCCGAGATCATCCATTCCTACGCACCGAAAGATGCCCAGGATTGGGCGATGGTGCTCGTCGGTAAGGCCACCGATCCCAGCGGTTTCGGCGGCGCATCGTTCTCTTCGCTGACGCTCGACGCCGATGAGGCCGAACTCAACAAGGGAGCGGTCCAAGTGCCGGATCCCTTCCTAAAGAACGTGCTGATGCGCGCGAGCTATCGCGTCTTCGCGCTTCTTCGCGAACGGAAGATCGCCGCTGCCTTTAAGGATCTCGGTGCCGGCGGAATCTTGGGCTGCTCGGCGGAGATCTCGTCGCAAGGCGGATATGGCGCGGAGATCGATCTCGATAAAGTCAACGTTGCGGTAGCGGGCATGCCGCCGGAAGTTATTGCCGTCGGCGAGACTCAAGAGCGATTGCTCTGGGTCGTCCCGCCCGACGTCGCCTCCGAAATCGTGCGGATCTATAACGAAGAGTTTACGTTACCGGAAGTCGCATACAACGCGCGCGCGACGGTGATCGGGCGCGTCACGGCGCAGCGTCGATACGTGATGCGATCCAACGGCAAGGTCGTGATGGACGTCGAGAGCGAGTTTCTCACCGGTTCGATTCGCGACGACCTGGCGTATACCGAGGTAATTCGTCATGCCGGGAAGATCGAGGAACTCCCCGCCGTTGACATGGAGGCGATCTTTCCGCTGGTGCTGGCGCATCGCGACGTTGCGTCGCGCGAGCCGCTTTATCGCCGCTACGACGCGGTCGTGCGCGGCTGCACGGTCTTGCCGCGCGGCGTTGCCGACGCGGGGGTCCTCGCGCCGATTCCCGGTTCGCGGCTGGGCGTCGCTCTAGCCGTCGCCGGCAACCCGCGTTACGGCCGGATCGATCCAGGGTACGCAGCCGAGCACGCGGTTCTGGAAGCGATGCGTCGCGTCGTCGCAGTCGGTGCGCGGCCAATCGGTCTCACCAACTGTTTGAACTTCGGCAACCCGTGCAAACCGGATCAGTATGGCGCGTTCGTCGCCGCGGTGGACGGCCTCGCTCGCGCCGCTACGGAGCTCGATCTTCCATTTGTGTCCGGAAACGTGAGCCTCTACAACGAATCGGTCGCCGGGGAGGCGGTGCCCGCATCGGCGATCGTCGCTTGCATCGGCGCGCTGGACGATGTCGGCAATGTCGTCACGCCGGGGTTGAAAGCGCCGGGATCGGCGCTGCTTTGGATCGGAAGCCGCGAACTCGTCGTCGGAGGATCGGTCCTGGGCGAGTTGCTCGGCCTGGAGGGCGCGCTGCCGTCGATTTCGTACGAGGGCGAACGAGCCGCGGCGGGGATTCTGCAAGACGCCATCGTGCGCGGCATCCTACGCTCCTGCCGCGCGATCGGCGACGGCGGCATGTTGACGGCGCTGGCGCGGCTCGCGTTCGATGCTTTGATGGCGGGCCGAACTATCGGCGCCGAGATCGATTTTGGCAATCCGTTTTGCGAAACCGGCGGATTCATCTGCGAAGTGACCGGCGAGAACGATATCGACCTTACCGGAGCGTTGCGGATTGGCCAGACGATCGCCGGCTCGGAACTGATCGTCAACGGCGCGCGTTTTGGAATCTCACGTTTATACGAGATTTGGTCGAAGCCGCTCGCGGAGATCTATCCGTGAGCGCCCGAATCGCGGTACCGGTCTTCCCGGGTACGAACTCGGAGGATGAAACGGTGCGCTTACTGCGGGATTGCGGCGGCGAAGCCGAGCTCGTCCATTGGTCGCAACCGCAAAGACTGGCGCGGTACGATGCCTACGTTCTCTCCGGCGGCTTCGCCTACGAAGATCGCATCCGGGCCGGCGCAATTGCGGCGCACGACCGGATCATGGACTTCGTGATCGCCGGCGCCAATCGCGGAAAGCTGCTCTTCGGGATTTGCAACGGGGCTCAAATTTTGCTTGAAGCCGGGCTGGTTCCGGGTACGGGCGTCGCACGCCGGCCGACCGCAGCATTTGCGAAGAACGCGCCCGAACCGCACTTCATTTGCCGGCACGTTCATTTGAAGCTCGTCATCGAACCGTCGCGGTGCGCCATCACGGCGGCGCTGCCGGCAGACGCGCTCGTGCCGGCATGGGCGGCACACGCCGAGGGCCGTCTGGCTGCGACGCCGCAGCACCTCGACGAGATCGTCGCCGGTAACCATCTCGCCTTCGTCTACGCGCACGCCGACGGCAGGGTAGACGATACGGCCATTCCTAACGGCTCGGCGCTTGGATGCGCCGGCTTGGTGAATCGTGACGGCAACGTCCTCGCAATCATGCCGCATCCCGAGCGCGACGGCTGGAACTTTAACCACCTCGATCGGCGCGAAGGCGATGACCCGCTCGCACCTTCTGGTGGAGCGCTGCTCTTTCGCAGCTTCGTCGAAGCCGTATCATCCTAAATGCGCGCCGTTGCAATCAGTCTGAAAATACCGGACAACGCGGCCTATACGGCGCTCGTCGCGCTGCGCCGGCTTGGCGTCGAGGTGAATCGCGTCGAGCGCAGCGAGATCAGGTTTTTCGAGGACGACGGCGACGTCGAAACGCTCGCTGCTCGCATCATGGCCGACGAGATGATCTTCAATCCCAATAAGCATCGCCTCACGCTGCTCGAAGAGCCCGTCCCTCGCTCCGGTGAAGTGTGGATCGAGCCGTTCGGGTCGCGGCATGGTGCGGTTGCTACGGCCTGGCGTCTCTTTGACGAGCGTGGCGCGTCGGTGAATCGCACCGTACTCGACGCCGCAGTCGAACGCCTCTTATGTAATCCAGCGATCGAACGTGCGGTTACCCACGAGGATGCGACCGACCGGGACATTCCGTTGGCGAGCGAGTAGTAGAATCGCGTGGACAGGCCGTACACCATCGCGACGTTGGGCTCGCACTCCGCGCTGCAGATTCTCAAAGGAGCCCACGATGAGGGCTTCCGTACGCTGGCCATCTCAAACCGCGATACCGAGCGGCTCTACCGCTCCTTTGCCTTCATTGACGAGGTAATCGCGCTCAACGACTACTCGGAGTTCATGTCGCAGATCGAGCAGCTCGAGAAGCGGAAGGTGATCATCGTGCCACATGGTTCGTTCGTCGCCTACCTTTCGCTCGAAGAGCATAAGAAGATGACGATTCCCTACTTTGGGAACAAGGCAGTGCTCGATTGGGAAGCGAGCCGCGAGCTCCAGCGTGAGTGGCTTTCGCGCGCGGGCCTCAAGCTGCCGCGGCAGTTTCGCAGCGCCGCCGAGATCGACCGGCCCGTCATCGTGAAGCTGTACGGGGCGGCGGGTGGCAAAGGTTACATGTTTATTAGGGACACCCACGATTTCGAGGCTCGTGCCACGCATCTCAAGGAAGCGTACACTATCCAGGAATACATTATCGGCGTACCGCTGTACATTCACTATTTCTATTCGCCGCTGCAACGCAAGCTCGAGATCATGTCGATGGATCGTCGCTACGAAACCAACGTCGATTCGCTCGGTCGCATACCGGCCGCCGCACAAGAAGGAATGGACGTCAGTCCTTCGTACGTCGTCGTCGGCAACCAGCCGGTCTCACTGCGCGAATCGATGCTCGCGGAAGCACTGCGCATGGGTGACGACGTCGTTCGCGTGAGTAAGGAGATCTGCGGCCCGAAAGGGCTTTTCGGCGCATTTTGCATCGAGACGATCATCACGCCCGACATTCAATTTTACGTCATGGAGATCTCGGCGCGCATCGTCGCCGGGACGAATCTCTTCATCGACGGTTCGCCGTATTCGTATCTCAACTATTCCGAACCGATGTCGACGGGCCGCCGGATTGCGCGCGAGCTCAAAAACGCGCTGCTGACGAATAACCTCCATCTGGTGCTGGATGACTCGAGCGTCCTCTAGAGTCGCCGCGCTGGTCGTTGCCATCGTCGCGTCGATGCTCGTTCCGATCGCGGCGCGAGCGACCCTCGAAGTCGATCCGGCCGTTCTCTACGCGCAGATGAAGGACGCCTACGCGAAGGGTGCCGCGGCGGGCTGGGACTTTCGCTCGGAGGAGGTCTATCTTTCCACGATTTTCGACGGCGGTCGAGCGTACTCGCTGCAATATCCCGACGATCCGGCGTACGGCGAGCTTGCGACGCTGACCGTCCGCATCGGAACGGGCCTTCACTATAACCCGTTGACGAATCACGATGCTGCCGTGTGGTGGGTCCGCGAGGCCGCCGATTGGGCGATGAAGCACTCCGACGATCTCGAGCTTATCGCGCAGGCCCAAGGGCTGCTCCAGCGGGTCAACTCCGAAGATTATCCCGCGCAGCTGGCGCGGCTTGCCGACGCCGATGCGACCGCAAACGTAAAGGCGTATCCCGGCGACGTCGATGCATTGCTTATTCAAGTCGAAGCCGATTGGCGCGCGTGGCTGCTCACTGCCGATCCGTCGTGGCGATCGCTCGCGCTCGCGCGAGCCGCCGCATCCAACTTCCCGGTCGCGCACCTGCCGACCAACTGGGGCAACGAGCTGGTAAACGCCGCCAACGGAGCCTCAACCGATCGCGGATATACCGAGGCCGACGTTACGAACGCCCAACGGTTTCTGGCGCGGCTGAAGGCCGTCGACCCGATCCGCGTGATCGTTACGGTAAACGCGTTGCCTCACGACGTCTACCTCACGACGCTCGCCCCCGCCGACGAGTACTTCGGTCCAATGGGCATGTCGATTCTCGAAATCGAAAACCGCCTCAAACACATCAACTTCATGCTCGATTACAATTACGGGAACGAAGAGAGCGACCCGGCGACCGACGTCGCGAAAGCGATCGTTGCGATGCAGAAGGTCTACCCGCGAGACCGGGACCTGCCGATGCTGATCTACTGGTGCTTTACGACGCTCGAACGCATGACCGACCAGCAATCCCGGCAGGTCGCGCGGCAGCTCAAAGGGATCCTCACGATCGAGTACCAGGACAGTCCGCAGGCGCGAAAGCTTCTCGGCACGTAGCGCGAAGGGTGGAGGCGGTGAGTACCGAGTACGTCGCTCGCGCGCTCGCGCGCTACGATGCTTCGCGCTTGACCCTTTGCTCGATCGGGAGCCATTCGGCGCTCGAGGTCGCCTACGGCGCGCGCGCGCAAGGGCTCCGCAATCTTGTCGTTACCGCCAAGGGCCGCGAGCGGACCTACACGCACTACTTTGCATCGCGCGAAACGCCCGTACGCCGCGGGTGCGTCGATGCCGTTGTCGATCTCGACTCGTTTCCGGAGATTTTGCGCGAGGACGTTCAGCGGCGGCTTCTCGACGAGAACGTGCTCTTCGTGCCCAACCGTTCCTTCGAGGTTTACTTGCGGCAGAAGTACGATTATGACGAGATCGAGCGCCGCATGCTCGTGCCGTTCTTTGGAAACCGGCACTTATTACGAGCTGAAGAGCGCGACGGTGACGCCCGCACGAATCAGTATGCGTTGTTGAAGCGCGCCGAGATTCGTCATCCGCAGCAATTTGCGACGCCCGAAGAGATCGATCGCCTGGTCATGGTAAAGGCGCCGCACGCGCGCGTCAGCTTCGAGCGCGCGTTCTTTCTCGCGTCCACGCCTGCAGAGTATCGCGAAACGAGCACGCGCTTGATCGACGAAGGCGTCGTGACGGCGGAGGGCCTCGCGACGGCGTGGATCGAGGAGTATGCGCTCGGCCCGTCGGTGAATTTAAATTTCTTCTTCTCCCCGCTCTTGGGAGAACTCGAGCTCTCCGGCACCGACACGCGCCGCCAAACGAACCTTGAGGGCTTTCGCAACTTGCCCCCGGCGGCGCTCGAGGCGGTGCGCGGCGTCGCGATGCGCCTCGAGGAGGCCGGGCATATCGCGGCGACTATCCTGGAGTCGATGCTCGAGCCGGCGTTTGCGATGGGGGAGCGTTTCGTTACGGCCGCCCGCGAGCTGCAGCCCCCCGGAGTCATCGGTCCCTTCGCGCTCCAGTGCGTCATCGCTGCCGGTCCCCCGAAGGAGCTTGTTTGCTACGACGTCTCGTTGCGCATTGCGGGTTCGCCGGGGACACGCTATACGCCCTACTCGGCCTATCGCTGGGGGCGCGACGTATCCGTCGGCGAGCGAATCGCGATGGAGATCGTCATGGCCCGCGACACCGATCGCCTCGAAGACGTGTTGACGTAGAGACTCGCTAGAAGGAGGTAGTACATGACCGTCGATCGCGTTCAAGAACGCACCGGAATCGTTACTTTCAAGGGGAATCCCATGACGCTGCTGGGCCCGGAACTGCGCGTTGGTGACCCCGCGCCGCAATTTTCATTGAGCGCGGGTGATTTGTCGCCCGTTAATCTCGACATCTTGCTGGACGCGGGCAAACGGGCGGCGCTCCTTATCGCCGTGCCGTCGCTCGATACAAGCGTCTGTTCGACGGAATCGCAGAAATTCAACGCGCGGTTAGGTGAGCTTCCGTCGGGCGTGCGGGCCGCCGTCGTCAGCATGGACTTGCCGTTTGCGCAGGCTCGCTGGTGCGGGGCGCAAGGCGACGTGAAACTCGAGATGTTCTCCGATTATCGCGATCGCAGTTTCGGAGTGAACTATGGTCTTTTGATCGAGGAGCTCGGATTGCTGGCGCGAGCGGTCGTCGTGATCGGCAAAGACCGGTCGATCGCGTACGTTCAAATCGTGCCCGAAGTCGCGAACGAGCCCGATTACGACGCTGCGCTCAAGGCGGCGGCTGCCGCTGGATAAGTCGTCGATGCGTGAGACGGTCTTCATTCTCGACTTCGGTGCGCAGTACGGGCAGCTGATCGCCCGGCGCACGCGGGAGCTTGGCGTCTATTGCGAGATCGTTCCCCACGATACGCCGTGGAGCGTCCTCTCGCTGCGCCGGCCGGCCGCCTTGATTCTCTCGGGTGGTCCGGAGAGTACGCTGGTCGAGGGCGCGCCGGCGATGGACGGCGAGATCGTCGAATCGGGCGTGCCGATTCTAGGTATTTGTTACGGCATGCAGCTCCTCGCGCGCGATGTGGGCGCGGAACTCGTCAAACTCGATCACGCCGAATATGGCCCCGCGACCTTGGTCGTCTCCGACTCCGAAACGCCGCTCTTCAACGGTGTGCCGGCGGAGTCGCGGGTCTGGATGTCCCACGGGGACACCGTCGTATCGCTGCCGCAGGGTTATCGCGCGCTCGCCTCGACCACACGCTGTCACGTCGCGGCGATGGGCAGTCTGAAGAAGAAGATCTACGGCGTACAGTTCCACCCCGAAGTCGTGCACACCGAGTACGGGCGAACCGTTCTCGAGAATTTCCTCGCCCGAATCGCGGGCCTCGCACGAGATTGGAAGATGGAATCGTTCCTTACGCGCTCGATCGAGGAGATTCGCGCGCGCGTCGGCGGCGACAAGGTAATTTGCGCGCTCTCGGGCGGAGTCGATTCGGCGGTTGCGGCGACGCTCGTGGCCCGCGCGATCGGCGAGCAGCTCACGTGCATCTTCGTCGACCACGGTTTACTGCGCCAAGGCGAGGTCGAGGAAGTGCTTACGGCGTTCCGCGAACTGCTCCAACTCAACGTCGTCGCGGTCGATGCGCGCGGACGCTTTTTGGAGAAACTGAAGGGCGTCGAAGATCCCGAACGCAAGCGGATCATTATCGGACACGAGTTCATCGACGTCTTCGAGCGAGAAGCGGCCAAAATTCCCGGTGTAAAGCATCTCGTTCAGGGGACGCTCTACCCGGACGTCATCGAGTCAAAAACCCCCGGAAGTAAGGCCGGCGAGAAGATCAAATCGCACCACAACGTCGGTGGTTTGCCCGAGAAAATGGGCCTTTCGCTGATCGAGCCGCTTCGAGCGCTCTTTAAAGACGAAGTGCGGCAACTCGGGCGAGAGCTGGGCTTGCCCGAAAACATCGTGCGCCGCCAGCCTTTCCCTGGTCCTGGGTTAGCCGTGCGCATCATCGGCGACGTCACGCCCGAGCGGTTGGAGATCGTCCGCCGTGCCGATGCGATCGTGCGCGAAGAAATCGATGCCGCGGAGCTCGATCCGCAGCCATGGCAGTACTTTGCCGTGCTGACGCCCGTCAAGAGCGTCGGCGTGATGGGTGACGGGCGAACCTATGCAAACCTTGTCGCGATTCGCGCAATCACCAGCGAAGACGGCATGACTGCCGACTGGGCGCGCCTGCCGCACGAACTTCTCGAACGCCTTTCCGCGCGAATCGTTAACGAGGTGCCCGGTGTCAACCGCGTCGCATACGACATCACCACGAAGCCGCCGGCCACGGTCGAGTGGGAGTAAGCGATGCGGGTGCTCGTCGTTGGTAACGGAGCGCGCGAGGACGCGCTCTCATGGCGGCTCGCTGAGTCGCCATCGTGTGAAGCGATCTTCGCGGCGCCCGGCAACGCGGGTACCGCATCGCGCGGAGAAAACTGGGAAATTGCGGCGACCGACGGTAAGGCGCTTGCGCAGCGTTGCGCAGAGGAGCGCATAGATCTCGTCGTTCTTGGTCCGGAGACCGCAATCGCGGCCGGCGTTGGCGATCGTCTACGCGACGCGGGTTTAGCCGTCTTCGGCCCGAATCGCTCGGCGGGGCGTCTCGAATCGAGCAAAAGCTTTGCAAAGCGATTTATGGAACGCCATGGCATCCCGACGGCCCGCGCCGTCGTGGTGCATTCGCTCGAGGCGGCAAATAACGCGCTCGAGGAATGGAACGGCCCGATCGTCGTGAAAGCCGACGGCCTCGCTTCGGGCAAGGGCGTAGTTGTGACATCGGGCGCGCAAGAGGCCCGCGCCGTGCTTGGCGACTGGTATCGGCACGGCCGAATTCCGGGCGGGGGTGCGGACGTCGTGCTCGAGGAGCGGCTCGAGGGTCGCGAGGTAAGCGTCTTTGCGCTCTGCGACGGGCGAGCGATCGTGCCGATCGGTGCGGCCTGTGATTACAAGCGAGCCGGCGATGGCGACACCGGACCGAACACCGGAGGCATGGGCGCGTACTCGCCGCCGGCCGGATTTCCGGACGATTTCGACGAGCGCGTGCGCGACCGAATCCTCGCACCCCTTTTGCGCGGGCTTCTGGCCGATGGCGAAGTTTATATCGGCGTGCTCTATTGCGGGTTGATGTGGACGGCAGATGGTCCGTACGTCATCGAGTTCAACGCACGTTTCGGCGATCCGGAGACGCAAACGTTGCTGCCGCGCATCGGCGGCGATTTCGCGCTGCTCCTCGAGTCGGTTGCGCGAAGTGCAATGGATCCTTCGTTCGCAACGATGTCGCGTCAGCACTGCGTGGGTGTGGTGCTGGCAACCGGCGACTACCCGCGAAGTAATACGCCCCTCCAGGGATTGACCGCGGACGTCTCGCTCGGCGACGACTGCCGCGTTTTTTGGGGAGCCTCAAAGCGGATTGACGGAACGGTCGATACTGGCGGCGGACGCGTCATGACCGTCACCGCGCTGGGCGCCGATCTCGCGCACGCCCGTTCGCGGGCCTATGAGGCGGTCAAGCAGCTCGCCGGCCGTCTTGCAACCGGGGTGCTCACCTACCGCACCGACATCGGCAAACGACCGTAATCCAGCAGGATGGGTATGAGGTGTGCCATGTGGCGGTTGCCGCGGGCTCTGCTTCCCATTTACGGCACGACGCTGGTCGACACGCTCGGTTATACCATGATGATTCCGTTGCTTCCCGCGGTCATCCGAGAGTATCGTGCCTCTGACGTAATGGTCGGCGCGCTGCTGAGCGTTCCGGCCCTGTGCTCGATGATCGCCGCGCCGGTCTGGGGGAAGTTCAGCGATCGTCTGGGACGCAAACCCATTATCATCGCCGCACAAGTGCTCACGCTAGCGGGTTATCTCGCGCAGGCGGCGTCCCATTCGCTGGTTTGGATTTTCGTCGCGCGCATCGTTTCGGGATGCGGCGGCGGCAGCCTCGGAGCGGTCCAGTCGTACATCGCCGACGTTACGAAAGAGGATCAGCGCGATCTCGCCTATTCGCTCTACGGCGCCGTTTTCGGCATGGGGTTCATCGTCGGTCCCATTTCGGCGGGTTTCATGATGAAGTACGGCCTGGCGCTTCCGTTCTTCGTTGCCGCAGCGTTGGAAACGTTCAACATCATCTTTACGGGCGCGTTTCTGCCGCGAAGCATGAAGCAAGCGAAGCGAGAGAAGACCAGCTTCTCGGAATCGCTGAAGGCGGCGAACGTTCCGGGCGTGCGGCGCGTACTCATTCGGCAGTTTCTGGCCATCTTCGCAATCGTCTTTTTCTTGGCGAACTTCTCGCTCTATCTCAATCACGTGCTTCATGCTGCGGTGGCGCAAGTGGGGTGGCTGCTCTCGGCCGCGGGGGCCGTCGGCGGTGCGGCGTTGATTCTCGTCGTCTCGCCGCTTGCGGCGCGCATCGGCGATCGCCGCGTCGCGCAGATTGGGTTGCTGCTGAGCTTCGTCGCTTATGGAATGCTCGCGTTCGTGAACGCGCTTCCGGTCTTTTTCGTGCTCCTTCTGCTCTGGGCGGTCGGATCGTCGATGGTAGAACCAACATTGACCGCACTGCTCTCGGTTCGAGCGAAGGCGAGCGAACGCGGTGCGATCATGGGCGTCAGCGATTCGATCAATAGTCTCGCCATGATCCTTGGTCCGGCGACGGGCTCGGCGATCGTCGGCTACAACGCGCGACTCGTCGGGGTGCTCCCCGGCTGCGCGGCCTTGGCGGCCTTCCTCCTGGGGCGCTTGCCGCTCGGGGAGGCGAAGAAGGAAGAGCGACCGGCTGCCCGCCGGAAAGCGGGGTAAGCTCGGCGTAACCTCTTGCGCGTAGGGAGGTTAGTAGAGAACGTATGGCTTACCGCTTTCCGCCGCAGGATCAATACGGAGGCCCGCTTGCGCCGGCGGTCCCGACCCATTCGATGCTCGCGCAAGTGCTCGGGATTACCGCACTCGGGCTCTGCGTTAGCGCACTCGCGGCCTGGCTCTCTCAAGATTTCGTGACGCCGGGCATCGGCCTGATCGCGATGATCGTGGGCCTTATTCTGCTTTTCTGCATCTACGGAGTGAGACGTAACGAGGCGCTCTCGCTCGTGCTCTTCTATGCCTTCACGTTCTGCGAGGGGGTCGGCATTGCGCCGGTCATCGGACAATACGTCCGCGCATTTGGCCCCGACGTGGTCGTTAACGCAGCGCTCACGACCGGCCTTGGGATGTTTGCGCTCGCTGCGATCGTCTATGCGACCGGCCTCGACCTGCGTCGATTCCAGGGCATCTTCACGATCGCTTTGCTCGGCTTGATCGTCGTCGGCATCGTTTCAATCTTCGTCCGTTTTATCCACCCAGAGGTCTACGCGTGGCTGACGCTGGCAATCTTTTCGGGGTTGGTCTTGATCGATTTCGCGCGGCTGCGCGCCGGCGGCGACGGCCTGACGCCGGTCATGATGGCGACCAGCATCTACCTCGATGCGATCAATATCTTCCTTGCTTTGCTTCAGATCTTCGGCGGAAGGCGCGCGCAGGATTAATAAAAGCTGCCGGACCCCGCTTATCTGCTATAATAGATTAAGATGTGCGGGATAACGGGGATCTTCGCGCCGGAGCGCGACGCAGCCCGCCTCGCGTTTTTTGCGCTCTACGCGCTGCAGCACCGCGGCCAGGAGTCCGCGGGCATCGCCGCAGCCGATGGCGGAACGATCCGCTCTCACAAGGAGATGGGCCTGCTAGGAGCCATCTTCGACGAGGATATTCTGAGCGAGCTCAGCGGACACATCGCGATCGGTCATACGCGCTATTCGACCACCGGTTCGTCGATCGTGGTCAACGCGCAGCCGCTGCTCGAGCGTTCCGACCTGGGCGACTTCGCTTTCGCGCATAACGGAAATCTCACGAACACCGACGAGCTGCGCGAGTCGCTCTCACCGACGACGGTGCTGCAGGCGAGCTCAGATTCGGAAATCATGGCCAAGCTAATCGTCGAGTCGAAGGGCACGATGCTCGATCGAATTACATCGGTCCTCGCCTCGGCACGTGGTGCGTATTCGATCGTGCTCTGCACGCAGAGCGAGCTCTACGCCTTCCGCGACCCGTGGGGCGTACGGCCGCTTTGTTTGGGACGCCTCGGCGAGCGAGGCTACGTCGTCGCATCCGAGTCGTGCGCGCTCGGAACCGTCGGCGCGCAATATTTACGCGAGATCGAGCGGGGCGAAGTGATTCGGATCAGCTCCGACGGCTTGGAGTCGTACCAGACCGAGATCGATCGCGCGCAGCCCGCGCTTTGCATGTTTGAATACATTTACTTTGCGCGGCCCGATTCGAAGTTCAACGAGCGGTCGGTCTACATGGCGCGGTACGCGATGGGGCGCCAGCTCGCGAAGGAACACCCGGTCGATGCCGACGTCGTGATGGCCGTTCCCGACTCGGCGGTAGCCGGCGGCATCGGCTATGCAACCGAGAGCGGTTTGCCATATATCGAAGGTCTCATCAAAAACCGGTACATCGGACGTACGTTCATCAGCCCGGACCAGCGAATGCGTTCGCGCGGGGTGCACCTCAAGTTCAATCCGGTGGTGGAGAATCTGCGCGACCAGCGCGTGATCGTCGTCGACGATTCGATCGTGCGAGGCACGACGACGCCGCGCATCGTTGCGTTGTTACGCGAAGCGGGAGCTCGCGAGGTGCATTTGCGGATTACCTCTCCACCCATCAAGCACCCCTGCTACCTTGGCGTCGACATGGCGACCTATGACGAGCTCATCGCGGCAAACTATTCGGTCGACGAGATTCGCCGCAAGACCGGTGCCGATTCACTCGGCTACTTGAGTCTCGACGGGCTGATTGCATCGGTTGGACGCAAGCGCGATGAGATGTGTCTGGGCTGCCTCATCGGCAAATATCCCAACGTGCCGGCTACGCACGAAGCGCAAGCAACCCCAGCCTAAGATAGCCTTGATTTAGCCCAGCTCTTTGTCGCCTCGGGCCGACCGCCCATTTGGCAAGACCATATGGTTCAAGGGCCTCGGTCGTCGCTTGCTACAGTCCAGATGAGTGAGCTTGGGAAAGAGAATCGCGGCACAGCGGCGTGCCTTGGGCTGGTCGCAAAACGAATTGGCTCGGCGTGCCGAAGTGAATCATCCGACGCTTTACAAGATCGAAGCGGACCAACGGCTCAACCCTTCGATCGGCGTTGTCGTCCGCATCGCGCGAGCGCTCGGCACGAGCGCCGAGACACTCTACGGTCTCGAGCGAGAAGAAGCGCGGCTCTTGGTCGAGGCTAATAAGACGGCGATGGTCGTCGAAGTCCGGACGCTCGGACAGAAGATGAGTGAGGCCGCGCGCGCACGCGCGCACGCCTTTGTGACGACTGCGCTCGAGCGCGCCGGCGCGCGCGTTCGTGAGGCCGCGGCTAGCGCCGCCGACGCCGCAGAGGAATTACGTTTGCCGGCAGAAGCGGGTCACTTAGCCGCGGGGGGCCTTGCGCTGATCGACGAGCTGCAGACAATTCGGCGGCGGGTCGACGCACTGGAGGCATGGCGTCGCACGCAAGAAGGACGCGCTCGAAAGCGCGCATCGCGATAATCAGTGGATCGGACCAATCGTCGGCTTCTAACATGCTGCGACGTTAGCACGCCCGAGTGCCAACTGTCCGGCATTGAGCTTTACGAAGGAAAGAGGCGGTCGCGCACTTCTTGGGCGTACGTTTGCAGGGCTTCCGTCGCGAGACTGCCCATCTCGGCGTAACGCTTGGCGAAGCTGGGCGAATGCGGGTACATGCCGAGAATGTCGTGGAGGACGAGCACCTGTGCATCGCAGTGGGGTCCCGAACCGATGCCGATCGTCGGAATCGAGAGCATCTCGGTGATCTCGCGGGAGATCTCGTAATCGACCACCTCGAGGACGATCGCATAACCGCCCGCGGCCTCCACGGATCGGGCGTCGTCGATCAAGCGGTCGCGGTGCGTCCGCATTTTGAACCCGGGGCCTAAGCCGGCCGTCTGCGGCGTCACGCCGATGTGCCCGACGACGGGGATTCCCGCACCGGTGATCGCCCGAATGCGATCGGCTTGGTCGCGACCCCCCTCGAGCTTTACCGAACACGCGCCTCCCTCTTTTACGAAGCGAATCGCGGCGCGCAGCGCTTCCTCGTTGCTTACTTGATAGGAGCCGAAGGGCATATCGGCCATGACGTGCGCGCGGGTCGTTCCGCGCACGACCGCTTGAGTGTGATAAATGATGTTCTCGACGGTTACCGGCGTCGTCTCATCGAAGCCGAGCACGACGTTACCGACGCTGTCGCCGACCAGGATGACGTCGATGCCGGCCGCTTCGACAAACTGCGCAAACGGTGCGTCGTAGGCGGTTGCGATCGGGAAAAGCGCCTTTCCCTTGCGGCGTTTGATCGCTCCCGCCGTCAGGCGACGAATCGCCGGATTTTTTTCGGGTTCGTACGGACGAGCGCTTTCGCTGCCGTTACGCGATTTCACACCGTGAGCTCTGCCGCCGGCGCGCCGTTACCTTGGGCGTTCTCGTCCACCGTGTCACCCTGAGCCTGTCGACGGGTGGAGGATCGGCCGGCCAGCGACTCGACGAAGGCCAGGAAAGCGCGCACGGGCGTTCCGGTCGGACCTTTTGCTTGCCATGGCGATTCGTTTTCAAGGTAGGCCGTTCCGGCGATGTCGAGGTGGACCCAGGGTAAACTCGCCACGAACTCTCGCAGGAAGGCCGCGGCGGTCAACGTGCCCGCGGGGCGTCCGCCCGTGTTCTTGAGATCGGCGATGTCACTCTTCATTGCAGCGGTGTAATCTTCGTAGTACGGCATCTGCCAGTAGCGTTCGCCGGTTGGCTTCGCCGCGGCCAGAAACTCGGCGGCGAACCCGTCGTCATTGGTGACGAGGGCGGACGACGCGTGCCCGAGCGCGACGACGCAGGCGCCGGTAAGGGTGGCTGCATCGACGATTTTCGTCGCACCGAGTTTGTGTGCGTAGGAGAGGGCGTCGGCAAGTATGAGCCGTCCTTCGGCGTCGGTGTTGATGACTTCGATCGTCTTACCGTTCATTGCGGTGACGATGTCGCCGGGTTTGGTCGCCTTACTGCCGGGCATGTTTTCGGTGGCGGGCACGATTCCGACAACGTTGAGCTTCGGCTTCAACCGGCCAAGCGCGCTCATCGCGGCGATCACGCCCGCGCCACCCGACATGTCGTACTTCATCTCTTCCATTCGCTCGGCGGGTTTGATAGAAATACCGCCGGTGTCGAACGTGATGCCTTTGCCAACCAACGCGAGCAGCTCTTTGCTGGAAGGGTCGCCGTTATATCGCAAGACGATGAATTTTGGAGGCTGGGCGCTGCCCTGCGCGACGGAGAGAAAAGATCCCATGCCCTCCCGGCGCGCGCGAGCTTCGTCGAGGACGTCGATCTCGAGCCCGGCCGCTTGCGCCACCGCGGTGGCCTCTTCGGCCATGCGGGTTGGCGTCATGTCGTTGGCAGGCGTAAGCGCCAAGCGTCGGGCTAAGTTGACCGCTTCTCCAATCGCAACGCCGTGCGCGATGCCGCGCTCGATCTCGTCTTGAGGAAACCCTTTGCTCAAAAGAGCGACTTCGTTCGTAGCGAGGCGCCGCTCGGGCCGTTCTTGATAGAGCGTGGTGTCGAAACTTCCGGTGATTGCACCTTCCGCGATGAACGAGGCGTAGGTCGCTGCCTGAGCGGAGGGCAGCGGCGGCAACGCTATCGCAATCTTTTCGACGTTGCGTCGGCCGAGATAGCGAACCGCGGTTCCCGCGTAGCGCGCAAGAAAATATGGCTGGAAGGCCGAGCGATCGCCGAGTGAAACCGCGAGAACGCGGCGATAGGGCTGATCCTTGGCATAGACGAGCACGTGATCGCCGAGCTTTCCTCGGACTTCGTTGGATGCCAGCGCATCCGCGATGACGCTGCCGAGCGACGCATCGATATCCGGCGTGACGCCTTCGAGCGAGCTATCAGAGAAGAAGGGAACGACGAGCGCGCCGGCGCTGACGGCAATAGGCTCATCAGCAGTGAGATAAACTTGCATGGTGGACCTTTCGGACGGTGAACTACTGCCAGCCTATGGCGCAAAGCCGGGAGAATCCTCGTCCGGACCAAAAAGCCGTTGCCCCAGACCGTTACGCTGAAGCCGGCGTCGACGTTGGCGCCGGCAATGAGGCCGTTGCGCGATACCGCCAGATCCTCGCTGAATCGCGCCACCCCGATCAGCTCGACGTGATCGGCGGCTTCGCGGGACTCTTTCGCCTTCCGGGCGACCGCGAGCGCGCGCTTGTCGCCTCGACCGACGGAGTCGGCACGAAGGTGCTCGTTGCCGCAGAACTGGAGCGCTACAGCGGTGTCGGCCGCGACCTCGTCAACCACTGCGTGAACGACATTCTGGTCTGCAGCGCTACGCCGCTCTTCTTTTTAGATTACCTCGCCGTCGGTAAGCTCGATCCCGACGTTGCCGCGGAGATCGTTCGTGGTTGCGCCGAGGCTTGCCGGGCACACGACTGCGCGCTGCTTGGCGGAGAAACCGCGGAAATGCCTGGGATCTACGCGCCCGGGCATTTCGATCTCGCGGGATCCATCGTCGGAACGGTGAGGCTCGACGATCTTCCGCCATCCCAGACCGTCGTGCCGGGCGACGCGATCGTAGGATTGCCCGCGGTAGGCCTGCATACCAACGGCTACTCGCTTGCGCGATCGCTCATAGCGTCCGACGAATGGCTGGCGCCTTTTGGCGACGCGACGTACGCCGACGCGTTGCTGGCCGAGCATCCGTCATATTACGAAGCGGTGCGCGCGATCCAAAAGGTCGCAGCGGTCAAGGCAATGGCGCACGTTACCGGCGGAGGCTTGCTCGAGAACGTCCCGCGCACGTTGCCTGAGAACGTCAAGGCAATCTTCGAGCAGCAGCGGTGGAGCGTTCCGCCGATCCTGCAAGAACTGGTGCGGCGCGGGAGCCTTGGGATGGAGGAACGGTATCGCGTGTTCAACATGGGCATCGGCTATACGCTCGTCGTTCCTCTCACCGATGCGCCGGCGGCGATTGCCGCGGCCGGCGGAGCAAAAGTTGTCGGCTGGGTCGAAGGGCGAGCGCCGGACGAACCACGGGTGGTAATCCATCCGGCCCGCGACGACGCATGAGCGAGCCGGTGAGATGCGCGCTCGCGCTGGCCGCCGACTCAGAATCGCCACGCGAGGATCGAGCGCGCGCCGCTGCCGAGATCATCCGCCACGCGCGTGGGTATCGGTGGGTCGGCATTTATGACGTGGATGACGAAGAGATCGTCCTTATTGCACATACGGGTTCAGGCCCGCCGCCGCACCTAGGCTTGGGCGCGGCGCAGAGTTTAACTGGCGAAGCGGTACGAACGCGCGCATCCGTCGTGAGCTATGCGGAGATCGTCGTGCCGATACTCGGCGCGGAGAGCGGCATCGTCATCGGGACGGTCGACGTAGAAAGCAATCGCGTGAAGGCATTTTCGGACGACGACGTTGCGTTCGTGGAGGAATGCGCGGCGGTTCTTCGACCGCTCTACGATTAACGTGTCGACGCTGTGCAATCTCGTTGTAGAGCTCGACCATCATTTCGCGACGGAGCTGCCTGCGGGCATTGACATCGCTCCGGCCGCGCCTCCCGACGAGCCGACGCTGGCGTGGATCGACGACGTCTTCGGTGGGAGCTGGAGTTCGGAAGCATACGCCGGTTTGAATCTCGTCGCTCGGCGGCGCGGCGAACGGTTGGGTTTTGCGACGCTCGACGCCAGGGGCTTACAATTTGCATGGCTGAAGGGACTCGCGCGAGAACCGGGCGTCGGCGTATTCGGACCGTTTGGGGTAACGCCCGATGAGCGCGGCGAGGGCATCGGCGTTTGTTTGCTTCGGCGTGCGCTCGACGCGCTGCGGGAGCGAGGGTATGCGCGGGCAATCGTTCCCGCGATTGGCGACGAAGCACTCGTGCGATATTACGCGAATGCCGTCGGCGCGCGAGTTGCCGAACGCTTCGAGCGCGCGTCGCTCTATCGGCCGGCGCGGCGAGTGTTGGTAATGGCATCGGGCAACGGCAGCAACTTCCAAGCCGTGCTCGACGCATCGCGCAGCGGCGAGTTACCGATCGAAATCATCGGGCTTATCGCTAGCGATCCGCGCGCCTACGCAATCGAGCGGGCGCACAAATCCGGCATGAGTTCCGTCCGCGTCGTCGCCTGGAATCGCGGCGAAGAGACGCGCGATGCCTATGATGCACGCCTGCTCGAAACGGCGAGTTCGGAGCGGCCCGATCTTGTATTGCTGCTCGGATGGATGCATCTGCTCTCGGACTCCTTCGTTCGCGCCTTTCCAGAGTTATTGAACCTGCACCCCGCGTTTCTGCCGCTCGATCCCACGCGTAACGACGTCGTGATGCCCGATGGCACGCAGATCCCCGCTTTTCGGGGTCCGCGGGCTGTCGCCGACGCGCGCGCGGCTTCGAGTTCTTGGGTCGGCGCGACGCTCCATCGTGTTACCGGCGCAACCGATCGCGGCCCGGTGCTCGCGCGCAAACCGCTTCGCGTCGACCCGCAAGAAGATGAAGATCATCTCATGACGCGGGTCCACGAACTCGAACGAGGGGTAGTGCGAAGCGGCATCATGCGCTGGCTCTACGAACGGTAATAGTGGAGGCAAGGAAGAAGAGTCGTCTCCTATGTGTACGTGCCGTTCCCTCCGCCCCGCTTCGTTGTTTGGGCTGCCGCTCCAGAGTGGTTTCCACTCGTGCATGTCCGGCGAGTTGCCGATTCGGCGGCGTGACTGGCTCTCAATCGCCGGCTCCGCCGTGGCGGTGGCCTGGGCGTCCCCTGCGCTGGCGGCCGGTAAGCTCTACGGCACGGCGGTCCAATATGATTTCGTTTCGTCGGGCGTGGTCAAGGGCTCGCAGACGACGATTCGAATGCCCAACGGCTCGCTCGACGTGCGCTACGAATACACCGACCGCGGCCGTGGCCCCAAACTGCGCAGCGTCATCGCGCTCGATAAGGCCGGATTGATTTCGAAACTCCGCACGACAGGATATAACTATCTGAAGGTCACGGTCGACGAGCGCTTCGTGGCAAGCAACGGTACGACGTCGTGGAAGAATTCAGCCGAGCAGGAGACGCATCGCGACGCCATGCCGCGCTTCTACGTCAGCATGGAGGGAACGCCGGAAGAAGGCGCGATCCTCGTGCGCGCGGCTTTGCGCGCGCGCAACTCCTCCCTCGCCCTATGGCCGAGCGGCGTAACGAACGTCTCGTCCGTCAAGACACTCGTCGTCAGCAACGGACGGCAAAGCAAGAGCGTAACGATGTACGAGGCGACCGGGCTCGACTTTACGCCGGTGCAGCTCTGGCTCGACGAGAGCGGTGAGCTCTTCATGTCGGGTATCTCGTGGGGCGCCGTCATACGAAGCGGCTGGAATAGCGTGCTGCAGCAGCTACTCGATGCGCAGAACGAGCGGGTCGCGGAACTCGGGAAGCTGGTCGCTCGAACGCTGCCGCAGCGTGCCGGCACCGCGATCGCCGTTACCAACGTCGCCTTGTTCGATTCGGAAGCCGGAAGCGTCGTTCCAAATGCGACCGTGCTCTTTCACGGCTCGCGCGTCGCGGCGGTCGGCGGCGCCGATCTGACGGTTCCCAGCGACGCACGTCGCATCGATGGCAGTGGCAAGACGCTGCTGCCGGGACTCTGGAACATGCATATGCATCTCTTCGCCGATTTCGGGCCGCGACTGCTTGCCGAAGGCGTCACGACGATCCGCGACCCCGGCAACAACCCGGAGTACATCGCGAAAACGAAAGCGCAGTACGAGAGCGGAGAGCTGGTCGGTCCACGGGTGATCATCGCCGGTCTGATGGACGGAACCGGGAAGTACACCGCGCCGATCGGCACGACGACGAGCACCGTCGACGAGGCGATCGCACAGGTACGCGACTGGGAGAAGCTCGGCGCGGTGCAGATCAAGATCTATAGCTCGATGGATCCCAAGCTCGTTCCCGCAATCGTGAAGGAAGCGCACGCGCGCGGTCTGCGCGTCAGCGGACACATTCCAGCGGGAATGCTCGCGCAAGACGCCGTGCATGAAGGGTTCGACGAGATTCAGCACGTGAATTTCCTCTTCTTGAACTTCATGCCCGACACGATGAACCATACGCAGACGCCGATTCGCCTCACCGCGACCGCCGAACGCGCCGGAACGATCGACTTGCAGAGCCAGCCCGTCAAAGACTTCATCGCCTTGCTCAAAACCAAGGAGATCGTGAGCGATCCGACCGTCGGCATCTTCTATACGGACTCGATGACGCGTACCGGTGACATCGCTTCGACCGGCTTTGCGGAGATCGCCGACTGGCTGCCGCCCCAGGTTCGGCGCACGCTGACAACCGGAGGGTTGCCGATCGGTCCGGGGCTTGATGCGAAGTATCGCGCTTCCGCCAAGGCTTACCTCGACATGGTCGCGCTACTCCACTCCAATGGTATTCGCATCGTCGCCGGAACCGACGACGTGCTGCCGGGCTTCGACCTTATTTACGAGCTCGAGCTCTACGCGCGAGCCGGCATTCCGCCCGCGCAGGTGCTGCAGGCCGCAACGATCGTTCCGGCACGCGTGATGCACATGGACGATATGCTGGGCTCGCTACGCCCCGGGAAGCTCGCCGATGCGATCGTGGTGCACGGAACTCCGCTCGATAACATTGCGCAGCTTCGCAACGTCGGTACGACGATAAAAGGCGGCGTGATGTACGACACCCGCGCGCTCTACGCGACGGCCGGAGTAAAGGCGCCTCCCGTCTCCTAGCGACGCGAGATTTTTGGTGGAGGCAAGGAGACTCGAACTCCTGACCCTTACGCTGCCAGCGTAATGCTCTACCAGCTGAGCTATGCCCCCGGGCCTGACCGCGCCGCGGCTGCCGGTATTCATTGTCCCCGCGTCGGGAGCCTGTTGAAGCCGCGTCATCCTAAGCGGAGCCGTTGCATCACCTGAGCGGAGTCCAATGATGGCAGAGCAAAGTCACGAGTGACCATTCGCAGCGGGGGGATGTAGCTCAGCTGGTAGAGCACCTGCTTTGCAAGCAGGGGGTCCGGGGTTCGAGCCCCCGCATCTCCACCAAACTCGAGGCCTTGATATCACGCGAAAAGTTTTTGCGTCGGGGTGATAGGCTCGCCGGTTTCATGCTTTCTTAATAGATTCGCGCTAGGCTTCGCAGACAGAAGCGCGCTCAACATCATCACTTAAGGAGCAATATGAACTCTGCCAAGTCATCACTTCGATCCCTCGCGGCTCTCGCCGTCGCGGGGATGCTGGCCGGATGCGCGGGCGGTGCGTCTGCACCTCCGACCGCCTCGAACGCACTGCCCTTCATGGCGTCGCACGTGCAGGCGACGGCCGCTTCGATGGACGTCATCCCCACAAAATGCAGATCCGATCACGGTGTATCGGTCAAGCCCTGCTCGATCCACCTGTCGGGTTCCAATCCCGTAGAGTCAGTAACCACGAAAGGTCCGGCGGGCGGCACGTTCACGTTCAACGATAAGGCATGTGTGAATGGCGGCATCGCAACAATCTCTGGCTCCGGGGATACGTATCGGGCGACGTGGGGCAACAAGAGCGGATCTTGCACGACAGTGTTCACCGATAAAGACAAAACTGGGAAGAAGATCGGCACGGCCAAGCTTAGCATCACCAACCAGGCCTAGGCGCCCGGTCGGAGCTGTGGTCTTCCGATAGCGGCCGGACTCGAGGCGCTCGCTCTACGCGGGCGCCTCTTCATTTCCTCTGGAGACTCTTACGGCACGCGCGAAGCCGGCGCAAGCGGTTCTCCATTGGACCTGCCGAACGAACGAAGGGCGGTAACGAACCGGTGCGTAAGCCTGCTCCATGAACCGCGCCACGCTTCCCCGCTCATTTCGAACGCGCACTGAAAGCTTCGGCGCGAAATGAGCTCGATCCGGGTCTTAGTTGGCACGCGCAAAGGCGCGTTCGTCCTAGAATCCGACGGCAATCGTAAGGACTGGACGGTCGAGGGCCCGCACTTCGCGGGCTGGGAAATCTACCACATAAAAGGTTCGCCGGCCGATCCCAACCGGCTCTACGCGTCGCAGACGTCGAGCTGGTTTGGACAGATTGTTCAGCGTTCGGAAGACGGCGGGCGCACGTGGGAGCCAGTTGGTAACCAGTTCGTTTATGACGGCGTGCCAGGGACACACCTATGGTACGACGGTACGCCGCATCCGTGGGAGTTTGCGCGCGTTTGGCATCTCGAGCCGTCCCTGACCGATCCCGACCTCGTTTACGCGGGCGTCGAAGATGCCGCGCTCTTTCGTTCGACCGACGGCGCTCGACACTGGGAAGAGCTGCCGGCACTGCGGGGTCACCCGTCGGCGGGTTCGTGGCAGCCCGGCGCGGGCGGCATGTGCTTGCACACGATCATCGTCGATCCCAGCGATGCCAATCGAATTATATGCGGTATCTCGGCGGCCGGCGCGTTTCGCAGCGACGATGCTGGGACGACCTGGCGGCCGATCAACCGGGGTCTGAAATCGAATAGCATCCCCGAACAAGAAGCCGAAGTTGGGCACTGCGTTCACCGTATCGCGATGCATCCCGCGAAGCCGAACGTACTCTTCATGCAGAAACATTGGGATGTCATGCGAAGTGACGACGCCGGTGACTCGTGGCGAGAGGTAAGCGGAAATCTGCCAACCGACTTCGGCTTCACGATCGACGTCCACGCCCACGAGCCGGAGACGATCTATGTCGTTCCGATCAAGAGTGACTCCGAGCATTTCCCGCTCGACGGCCGGTTGCGCGTTTATCGCAGTCGCACGGGCGGCGAAGAATGGGAAGCGCTCACCAACGGCTTACCGCAGCGAGATTGTTACGTCAACGTGCTTCGTGATGCGATGGCGGTCGATGCGCTCGATTCATGTGGCATCTATTTCGGCACGACGGGTGGGCAGGTCTACGCTTCGGCCGATTCGGGCGACACGTGGACGCCGATCGTGCGCGATTTGCCTGCGGTGCTTTCGGTAGAGGTGCAGACACTGCCGTGATCCGCGTCGCGCTGCCGGCACACTTGCGTACGCTCGCCCGCGTCGATGGCGAAGTGAACCTGGAGATCGAAGGCGAAATCACGCAGCGTTCGCTGCTCGACGCGCTCGAGTCGCGCTATCCGGCGTTACGGGGAACGATCCGCGATCAGCTCACGAAGAAACGCCGCGCGTACGTGCGGTTCTTCGCGTGCGAGCGGGATTTGTCACACGAGCGTCCCGACGAGCCGCTTCCGGCCGCGGTCGCAAACGGCGCCGAGCCGTTTCTCGTCGTCGGCGCGATGGCGGGAGGCTAGGCTTGAATACGATCAAGGGTGCGTCGTACCTTACCGCGTTCGTCTTTGCGCTACTGATGGCGGGATTTGCGGGGGCAAGTGCTGCGCCGACGATGCGCGACGTGTTAGCGGCGACCTATCGCGTGCGTGATCTGAGCAATGTTGGGCTTGCTCCCGACGGTACGGCGGTCGCCTGGCAGGAGAGCTTTCACGACCCGCGCAGCCTTTTGCGCTCGCCACGATACAACGCGCTGTACGTGCAACGGCTCGACGGTGCGTTGCGCGTGCAGCTGACCGCCGGAAAAGCGGGCGGATTTTACGACGAGGAAGATCCGGTCTGGTCGCCGGGCGGTCGGCGGATCGCTTTTCTGTCAGATGCCCGGTCGCGCGGACAACTTCAAATCTTTATCGCGGATGCGAGTGGGCGGAACGTTCACCAGGTCGGCAAATTCGGCGGTGACGTGCAGCGCCTGACGTGGGCACCCAACGGCAAGGCCCTAGCCGTGCTCTATATCGCAGGCGCTCACCGGCAGGCCGGCGCGCTGGCGCCCGGCGCGCGCGACGTCGGCGTCATCGGCTCGACCGTCGAGGAGCAACGGCTCGCGACGGTCCAGGTCGCGAACGGAGCGATGGGTTTCTTGACGCCGGCCGATACGTACGTCTACGAGTATGGCTGGTCGCCGGATGGCCGGCAGATCGCTGCTACGTATGCGAAAGGAAACGGCGACAACAACTGGTGGGTGGCACGCCTCGCGCTCGTCGACGTTGCGAACGGAGGCATGCGCGACCTCCTCGCGCCATCCTATCAAATCGACGATCCGCAATGGTCGCCCGACGGCAGGCAGATCGCGATCATCGGCGGCATCATGAGCGATTTTGGATCGACCGGCGGCGACGTCTATCTCGTGGACGCGCAAAGCGGCGCGTCGCGCGACGTAACCGACGGTGCGTCAGTCTCGGTGCAGTCGCTGCGCTGGAACGACGCGTCGAGCCTAGATGTGGTCGCACACGTTGCCGGCGAGATGCACTTGCTGCGTTTAGATCTGACGCCGACCGGCACGACGTCGCTGACATCGTTGACCGATCGGGAAGAATCGCTCTGGAGCTGGTCGAACGCTCGCGCCGGCGCAATCGTCGCACTGGTGCGCGTGTCGTTCGCCGATCCGCCGGAGGTCTGGGCCGGTTCGCCGGCGGCGTTACGACAGGTTTCGACGAGCAATGTCGGTGCTACTCGCCTCTACGGAAAGGCCGTGTCGCTGCGGTGGAAAAGCGATCAGTTTACTCCTCAAGGGTGGCTCGTCTATCCGCTCGATTACAATCAGCGCGGGCGATACCCGATGGTGACGATCGTTCACGGCGGGCCATCGGCCGAAACGGTACCGTCGTTCGGCAATCGCAACGTGAGCGCGCTCGCGTCGCAGGGCTACTTCGTCTTTATGCCAAACCCGCGCGGCAGCTTCGGCCAAAACGAAGCGTTCACAAAAGCCAATGTCAAGGATTTCGGTTACGGCGACTGGCGTGACGATCTCGCGGGCGTCGACGCTGTGCTCGAGGACGCGCCGATCGATCCGAACCGGCTCGGACTGATGGGCTGGAGCTATGGCGGTTACATGGCGATGTGGGGCGAGACTCAGACGACGCGCTTTAAAGCGATCGTCGCCGGTGCCGGAATCGTGAACTGGCAATCGTATTACGGGCAGAACAAGATCGATCAGTGGATGGTCCCGTTCTTCGGCGCTTCGGTCTATCAAGACCCGGCGGTTTACGCGAAGAGTTCTCCGATCACGTTCATTATGCGCTCGAAGACGCCCGTGCTAATTTTTCAAGGAGAGCGCGATGAAGAAGTCCCCGCGCCGCAGGCGTTCGAGTTCTGGCATGCCATGGTGACGCTTGGCGTTCCGACGAAGCTGATCGTGTACGCCGACGAAGGGCATGGCCCGCAGAAGATGGCCAATCAGATCGACATTTTGACGCAGACGGTCAGCTGGTTCAATCGTTACCTGGCACCCACGGATTGACAGCCGCGCGGAAGAGAAGCTTAGATCGGCGAGGCTAATTGCATAGCATGGATTCGAGCGCATCCCTGAAGGTGGCAGTGAAGCATCTTTTCCGGCATCTTCACGATCCGCGCGCATTGCGTAAGAATGCCCTTGTACGACGCTACTTCCAGGTACGGTGTTACGATGAATGCATTTCAACTCGGACCCAGTGGGGATTCACAGGACCGGATTTTAGGGCAGCGAAGTTTGCGCCCACAGGGGGCAAGGCATGAGGACTCGGAGCTATTGTCGCGGCGCGTTTGGAATCGCGCTGGCTGCTGCTATTCTTGCGGGCTGCGGTGGGGCGCAAAGTGTAGCGCCACAAGGGGTAATGCCGCAAAGCCGATTGCATCAGGCGTCGGGGTCGTGGATGCTGCCCGAAGCAAAAACCTCGACGCTAGTTTATGTCACGGATTCGGATCTTGTCTATGCCTACGCTTATCCGTCTGGAATCTTAGAAGGTACCATTTATCTTTCAAATGGAGGAGGTTACGTTAACCATCTTTGTTCCGATGACCAGGGCGATGTGTGGGTCACGGACGGGTTCAGGGGGTCCTCCTGGTCGGACGGATTGGTTCTCAAATATAAGCATGGTGGAACGAAGCCGATTGAAACCTTGAGTGATAATCAGTTTCCGGTTGCTTGCGCTGTTGACGAGAGCACTGGGGATTTGGCCGTTGTCGGCCAGCCTAACCCGGCCAAAAACTACAATGGGGGAGCAGCCATCTATCCGGGTGGACAAGGCAAGCCAACGTATTATAGGGTCTCGGGGGGGCCTATCTCATGCACCTATGACAGCAGCAGCGACCTTTTCGTAGTCGTGTCACCCGCTTCAAAATACCGGGCACTTATCTGGTTGAAAAAGGGCAGGTCCGGTTTTAAAAGCTTTCTCTTGCACCCAGAAGTCACACCATACGGAGTGCGATGGGACGGAACGGATTTGGCGCTGGCTGTCGGCAACTCTACCATCGACAGGTTTGAAATTAATGGTGGCGCAGGTAAGGAGGTGTCCAAGACTGTTCTCGATGGCAAACTGAGCGACTGGTGGATTGCAAATAACAAGGTGTTTGGCACATACGGGGATTCTTTCGCTGCCTGGCATTACCCCAAGGGCGGAGAGCAGATTAAAGACATTGAAGGCCCATCCGGTGGCGACTTCGGAAGCATAACCGTCAGCACAAGGTAGCGCCAAAACCGTTCTTCCACGATGAGGTCTGAGCGGTAACTAAATCAGTCCAGAGGGGCACTCGCAATGGGCGCTGCGAGCGGCGGCCGGGCGGCGGCGTCCACCTGGGCGCGTTGTTAGCTAGTGGGTTAAGTCGGGGGATAAACTCCGGTGATGGTGCCAGAGTGCAGAAGGCACCTAAACAAAAAAGCCTTCCTTTAAAAGACTTTTCCGATATGGGCCGTCCTGGGATCGAACCAGGGACCTCATGCTTATCAAGCATGCGCTCTAACCAGCTGAGCTAACGGCCCGGCGTAGGGGAGAGTATAGCACGCGGCGCGAGCGTCCCTTTTTAGGGCCGTCAAATGAGGGAGATCCATTTCTTCGTAATTTCATCTTCGTTCTTGAGATGGGCCATGAGCAGCGCTTCAAGCACTTCGTGTTCGCGCACGATCTCGGCGCGTTCAGCTGCGTCGTAGTCGAAGGCTTGGCGCTGCGCGGCGATCTGCGCCTGCTGCTCGTTGCTGAAATCTGACCCGGCCGCCGGGGCGGCGCCGCCTCGGGGCGCGGCATTCGCAGCGCGCCCCACAGTCGTGCGTTCGTAGCGAAGAGGCGGCAAGGGGCCGCTCATCATTCAGTGATCGACTGGATGAACTTCTTGGTGATCGAGTCGTCCATCTTGCGCTGCGCCATGTCGACGTTTCGCAGTGTATCCACTTCGCGCATATTCTCGCTGCGCTCGTCCATCATTTGATCGAAAGCTTCCGATTGCATCTGGAGCTGCTCTTGATTTTGAATTTCCGATGCGTACATGCCGAGCTGGAAAGTTTCGTCCTGGGTATTGAGCGCATTCATTGCGGAATTTTCGGCGTTGCCCGCGGTGCCGCTTCCGAGCGCACCGCCGATCGCGTTGCCGAGAAGGCCGGAGCCGACCCCTTCGAGGACGGGAAGCAAAAATGCCATGTCGTTGCTCCTTTGAAATCAGTTGGAGTCGTCGTTGAACTGCGTGTAATCGGTCGCTTGCGGCTGATAACCTTGGCTTTGCGGTAGCCCAGGCAACGTGGGAGGGCTCAGCGGAAGGCTTTGGGCTTGCGCGGAGAGCGATCCCAGGGAAGAGATGAGTGTGCCCAGCTCGGCAATCGCCGCGCTTTCCGCCGATTCGTTTGAATCGCCGGAGAGCGGGGCCGAGATCGAGCCGCTCGACCCGCCACACACCGTTCCGCTTCTACGCGATTCCGGCGTCCCGCTAAGCTCGCCGGTACGCATCTGCGCGAAGGGTTTCGCTGAGAGCGTTCCATCAATGGAAGGCAAGAAAGACACGTGGGTTCTCCTTTTCTACGAGTTGTTCTCGTCGGTGTCGTCGTACAGGAGCGCGAGGTAGTCCGTTGCTTGCCGGTGGTACGCGTGAGCAGAATGCGCGTGGCTCGCCGGCATTGCCGGCGGCATGAGCCTCGGCATCGCAGGCGTACGTTGCGCAAAGCTGTGCAGCGTACCGATCGACGCAATCGCGGCGCCCGACTCGGCGACGGCGGAGGAATGCGCCGACTCACCGGTCAGCCGCTGGTAGTGGCGCATCACCGAGTCGGCATACGAGAGGTCGCTGCCGTCAGACCAGCGCGTCTTCGTCCCGGCGGCCGTTGGAGAGCCGGTGTTATACGCCGAAAGCGCTTGCTGGACGTTGCCTCCGTAGCGCTTGAGCAAGCCCGACAGCATGCCTGCGGCATAATCCGAGTTCTGAGCCGGATCCATCGCGCCGCTAGTCGCGGCAAAGGGATGCCAGCGATCGTCGATTTGAAAGAGTCCGTGGCCGTGGCCGCCGTCTCCGACGGTGTTGCGGCCGGCGTTGGTGTCGGGCCCGCCGGTTTCTTGAGCGGCGACCGCAGCGAGCAGATCCGGATCGAGGCCGTGCCGGCGGGCGGCGCCTTCGATCTCCGGGGCGAATGCTACCCCTTGGGCGGCCAACTTAGAGACGATCGGATCGATGCTCACGGCAGCCTTCTATCCCACGCCGTAAGCGTTTGACAAGGCGAGACGCGGGTTCTAGAATGGCAAAAGTCCGTGGCGGCCCCGCCTGGTTGGCGGGGCCTCATGCTGCGGCGACTCGTTTTTATGGATCGTTCGCACAAGGTCGACATCAGCGGGCTCCTCGCCGGCAGTCGCCAGCTTATGGTGGTCGCCGATGAGGTGCCGATAGAGCCATTCGAGGGAATCGTCTTTCCGCAACCGGTTCGCGTGCAGCTCGAGCTGCGGCAGGCCGATCGGATGTTGGTCGTTGAGGGCGCCGTGGATGCAAGCGTTCACGGCCAGTGCGATGCCTGCTTGGAGGACGTGGACCTGCCGATCCATGTTGATGTCGACGAGCGGATCGACCCCTCTGTGGGCCGCGATGCCGATCCCTTCGGGGAGAGCAACGTTTTGTCGGGGGACCGCCTCGACGTGGCCGACTTGGCCCAGCAGAACGTGCTCAGCGCCCTGCCGATGGGCCTGCGATGCAGCCCCGACTGTCGCGGCCTTTGTGCCGATTGCGGGGCGAACCGGAATGCGGGCGAATGCTCGTGCCAGCCCGCGTAACGTACTTAAACGGAGAGTAAAGTGGCCAATCTAAAATGGAAGACGCCCCGCAGCAAGACTCGCAGCCGCCGCGCGGCCAACTGGAAGCTAGGCGACGTTACGACGGTGCTTTGTTCGCAATGTCATCAACCCAAGCGGCCGCACTTCGCATGCCCGAGTTGCGGAACGTACAAGGGGCGGCAGGTCGTTAAAACACAAGAAGAACCGGCCGGTTAGCGTCGGTGGCGCCCTCTGGCGTGAAGATCGTCGGCGTGGGTCATTACGCGCCCCCTCGCATCGTTACCAATCACGATCTCGAATCCTGGCTGGAAACGTCGGACGACTGGATAACGAGCCGCACGGGAATGAAGCGCCGGCACTGGGCTTCAGAAGAGGAAGCAACGAGCGATTTGGCTGCGGCGGCCGCGAGCGCCGCGCTCGTGCATGCCGGATTGCGAGCGCAGGAGATCGATTGCTTCATCGTCGCGACCGTTACTCCGGATTATTATTTCCCCGCAACGGCCTGTCTCGTCGCGTCCAAGCTCGGCGTTTCCGATAAGCCGGCCTTCGACATCGCGATCGCCTGCAGCGGCTTTATTTATGGCTTGACGGTCGCATCGGGGTTGATACGCTCGGGCGTCTACCAGCGAATCATGCTCATCGGCGCGGAAACGCTCTCGAAGATCCTCGATAAAGACGACCGCTCCACCGCGATACTCTTCGGTGACGGCGCAGGCGCCGTCGTCCTCGAGCGTAGCGCACAAGATAGTTTTCTGGCATCGGATTTAGGCGCTGACGGGAGCCGCCCCGAACTGCTCTACGCGCAGGGCAGCGGCGCGCGCCGGCCGATCGATCATGCAGCGCTCGACGAAAAAGTGCACCTGATTCACATGCAAGGACGTGAAACGTTCAAACTGGCGGTGCAGCGGATGGCCGACGCGACCGAGTCGGTGCTGAAGAAGGCGAACCTCACGAAAGCCGATGTAACGTTTCTCGTGCCCCATCAGGCGAATCAACGCATCATCGCGGCCACGGCGCGGTATTTGGAGCTGCCCGACGACAAGGTCGTCGTGAACATCGCCGAATACGGCAACACCTCGGCCGCGTCTATTCCGATGGCGCTTTCGGAGACCGTGCGCGCCGGGTTTGTGAAACCGCAGGATCTGCTCGTGTTCGTGGCGTTTGGCGGTGGCCTCTCCTGGGGAGCGGTCGCATGGCGCTGGGTCGCATAGTGCGAATCGCCGTCGTTTTTCCGGGGCAGGGATCGCAGAGCGTCGGGATGGGCTGCGATGTCGCAGCGCGCTCCCCGGCCGCCGCCGCCATCTTCGGGCGCGCACGCGAAGTGCTGGGTTACGATCTGCTCGCATTGCAGCGCGAAGGCCCCGAAGAAAAGCTTCGAGAGACCGAGTTTAGCCAGCCGGCAATCTTCACCACGAATCTCGCGCTCTATGCTGCCGCCGGCGACGCATTCATGCCGATCGTGACGGCGGGCCACTCGTTCGCGGAGCTCTGCAGCCTGGTCATTGCTCGTGCGCTCTCGTTCGAGGATGCGCTGCGTATCGTCAGCGAGCGTGGACGAGCGATGCAGTCGGCCGCGGCGCTGGCGCAAGGCGGAATGACCGCGATTTTAGGGCTCGAAGCGGCACAAGTTCGCGAAGTTCTCGGGCGCCAGAGCGATCGCGGGCGCGTCGCATTGGCAAACTTCAACTCGCCGACGCAGATCGTGATCAGCGGCGAGCTCGCGGCCGTCCAACGCGCGAGCCAGGCGATGCTGGAAGCCGGCGCCAAGCGCGTCGTGCCGCTCAACGTCTCCGGAGCTTGGCACAGCGAGCTCATGGAGCCGGCCGTAGACCGTTTGCGAGCGGCCGTCGAAGCCGGCCATTTTACAATGCCGGCGTTCGACGTTATCTCGAACGTGGACGGCAGGCCCTATCGCGACGTCGATACGATCAAAGCCAATTTGATCCGCTCGGTCGTCGACGAGGTGCGCTGGCACGACACTGCGCAGCGAATTCTCGGCTACGAGCCGCAGATCGTTGTCGAGTTCGGAGCCGGTGGCGTACTGAGCTCGTTGATGAAGCGAATGGAATCGCCGCCGCGCACGATCGCCGTAAGCGATTTCTCCGGCGTCGAGCGGCTGCGCAGCGCGATTGAAGGGCCGGCGAAAGCAAACGTATGAATTTTGCGGGGAAGACGGCGCTTATAACCGGAGGAAGCCGCGGAATCGGGCGCGCCATCGCCATCGAGTTTGCCCGAAGGGGCGCGGACGTGGCCCTGATCGGACGCGACCTCAACGCGTTGCAAGAGAGCGCGCAAGCGTGCGCGAACGCACGCCCCGGCGCAGTTGCGGAGCTTTACGAGGGCGACGTAACGGAGCAAGCGGCTATCGAACGGATCGTCGCGCAGGTCGTGACGCGCTTTGGGCGCATCGATTGCGCGGTCGCCAATGCCGGTCAAACGGTCGACTCGCTTCTGCTGCGATTAAAACCGGAGACGATCGATCGTATGCTCGACGTCAACCTCAAGTCGGCATTCTATCTCTGCGCCGCCGTCGCAAAGCCGATGATGAAGCAGCGCGCCGGCTCGATCGTGCTCATGACCAGCATCGTCGGAGTTATGGGCAACGCGGGGCAGGCCGCGTATGCGGCCTCGAAAGCCGGGCTTATCGGCCTTTGCAAATCGGTCGCAAAGGAGTTGGGTTCGAGGAATATAAGAGTCAACGCCGTCGCGCCGGGTCTCATCGAGACCGCCATGACTGAAAAGATGCCCGACGCCGCTAGGGAGTTTTTGATTAAGCAAGCCGCTCTCGGCCGAGCCGGGAAGCCGGAAGACGTCAGCGGAGTCGTAGCGTTCTTGTGCTCCGACGCCGCGGGATATATCACCGGACAAACGCTCGTAGTCGATGGCGGCATCCTCATGTAGCCTGCTCGGAGCAAACCCGAAGAGACCAAGGATTTTGAAAGGAGACGTAATGTCCACCACCTTCGATAAAGTAAAGAAGATCATCGTCGAGCAGCTCGGCGTCGACGAATCGGAAGTGACGCCCGAAGCCTCGATCACCGACGATCTTGGTGCCGATTCGCTCGACCAGGTCGAGCTGGTGATGGCGTTCGAGACCGAGTTCAACATCGATATCCCCGACGAGGAAGCGGAGAAGATCAAGACGGTCGGCGATGCGGTCAAGCGCATCGACGAGACGACAGCCGGCTCTTCGACGTCCTAGCGTCGCATTGTTCGATCAACTCCAGGAGCGCCTCGGCGCGATCTTTGACCGGTTAAGCGGCCGAGGCAGGATCAACGAAGCCGACGTCAACGAAGCGCTGCGCGAGGTTCGCGTTGCGTTGCTTGAGGCCGACGTTGCGCTCGGCTTGGCCAAAGCCTTCGTCGCCCGGGTCAAGGAACGGGCCGTCGGCGCGAACGTGCTCGAGTCGCTCAGCCCGGCGCAGACGATTCTCAAGATCGTGCACGACGAGCTGGTCGAGCTGCTCGGGCCGCCTACGGGATCGGGCCGAGCCCGTCTGCAATTCTCCGACGCTCCGCCTTCGATCATCATGCTCGTCGGGTTGCAAGGCTCGGGGAAGACGACGCAGGCCGCCAAACTTGCGCTGCGGCTCAAAGAACAGGGCCGGCGCTCGCTCTTGATCGCCGCCGACGTCTATCGGCCCGCAGCCATCGAACAGCTGCAGACGCTCGGCAAGCAGATTGGGCTGCCCGTTTACGAGCACGGGACCGTCGACCCCGTGCGAATCGTCCGCGAAGGCGTCGCCGAAGCAAAGCGCCTCGGCCTTTCGACGGTAATCATCGATACCGCGGGACGCCTCCAGATCGACGAGGACTTGATGAAAGAACTCGCCGATATCAAGGCCGTCGCCGATCCGAGCGAGATCCTGCTCGTTGCCGACGCGATGACGGGTCAAGAGGCGACCAACGTCGCCAAAGGCTTTCACGAGCGGCTCTGCATTACCGGGGTCATCTTAACGAAGTTGGACGGCGACACGCGCGGCGGCGCAGCGCTCTCCATTCATAGCGTTACCGGCGCACCGATCAAGTTCATCGGGGTCGGTGAAAAACTCTCGGCCCTCGAACCGTTCTATCCGGAACGGCTGGCCTCGCGCATACTCGGAATGGGCGACGCCCTCACGCTGATCGAGAAAACGCAGAGCCTCTATTCCGAAGAACAGGCGAAAAAGCTCCAGGAGAAAATTCTCAAGCAGACGTTCACGCTCGACGATTTCCTCGAGCAGATGCGACAAGTGCGCAAGCTTGGCTCATTCAACGACCTCTTGAAAATGATACCGGGCCTCTCGAAAGCGCTGCCCAAGAATTTCGAGATACCCGAGAGAGAGTTCGTGAAGGTCGAAGCGATCATCTGCTCGATGACGCGCGGCGAGCGCCGCAACCCCGATCTCCTTAACGGATCGCGCCGAAAGCGGATCGCTCGCGGCTCCGGCACGCACGTCTCCGACGTGAACCGGCTCGTGAAGCAGTTCGATCAGGCGCGCCAAATGACCAAGCATCTGAGCCTAACTAGGCGGGGAAGATAACGAGAGAATGGTAAGAATCCGATTGCGCCGCATCGGCGCCAAAAAACAGCCGACCTATCGTTTCGTGGTAGCCGATGCACGGGCGCCGCGCGACGGCCGATTTATTGAAATCTTAGGCCACTATAATCCGCGCACCGAACCGCGAACCGTTGTGGTGGATGAGGTGAAGGCCCGCGAGTGGCTGGCCAAAGGCGCACAGCCTTCCGAAACCGTACGCCGGCTCTTTGCGGAAAAGGGACTCGTGGAACGAGGACCGATTCCAACGACGAAGCGTCCCCCGAAGAATGAAGGAAGCGCATCGTGAGTGCCTTCGACGACGAGTTCGGTCTTTTCAGCGAAACGGTCGTTGACGAACCCGAGCCCTTAGCTGCGGACAGGCAACCTGCGCCGCGAAAAGAGCCGGCTGCGCAAAAAGAGCCGGCTGCGCAAAAAGAGCCGGCTGCGCGAAAAGAGCCCGCGACGCGAAAAGAGCCCGCGATTCGAAGGGAGGGCGCGCCGCCGCGGTTTCCGGCGAGACGCGAACGCAAACCGACCATCTCGGCGGGCGATCCGTGGGCCGGGCATCGTCGCGCGACGGAGCTCCTCGGTTTCCTCGCGCGCAAGCTCGTGCAGAAGCCGGACTCCGTGAGCGTCGAACTGTTCATTGACGAGCAGGCACAGCCGGTGATCGAGCTCATCGTCGACCCCGAAGATTTGGGAAAAGTGATCGGGCGCAGCGGGCGCGTCGCGCAGGCGCTGCGAACGGTCGTGCGCGCAACGGCCGAAGGTCGCGTTGCCGTCGACATCCTCGACAGCGAAGAGGCGGCGCAAGGCATCCAAGATGACCCTTCGACAGGCTCGGGGTGACCTCGGCGGATGATCTTCCGGTCGGGCGGATCGCCGGAGCATTTGGCCTCCGCGGGGAGTTGAAGTGCGATCCGACCGGCGCGGGTCGCACCGTTTTTTCCGTGGGATCGGAGCTGCGTTGCGCGCGCGGCGACGATGTTTCTACCATTCGCATAACCAGCGTACGGTCGCATAAAGGCCGCCTTCTGATTCGCATCGAGGGCGTCGAAGATGCAGATGCCGCCGATCGCTTCACCGGTGCCGTGCTCCAAACGTCGCGCGACCAGGTCCCATTGAGCGAAGGCGAATACCTCGACGACGATCTCGTTGGCTGCGTCGTGCACGGCAAAGATGGCAGACGTTACGGAACCGTTGAGCGCGTGGAACACTATCCCGCCAGCGACATGCTTGTCGTGGAGGGACGAATGGTGCCGATGGTCGGGGCAATCGTTGCGGAGATCGATATGGACCGCCGTCGCATCGTGGTCGACCCGCCTGCCGGACTGCTCGAATAAACGGCTAGCTGTTGTCGGGATGCGCGTTCGCGTAGGCCGCGACCGCGGCATCGACGGCGCTCTTGATCGAAGTTCCCTTCCCAACCTCGCGTCCGAGCGTTGCGCCGAAGCAGGTGTATACGGAAAGCTCGAACGTGACCTGCGTCTTACCGTGCTTTGGGACCGACTCTTGCAGCGTACCGGTGGCGATGGTATTGTCCCGAGTCGGGCCGCAGATCGCGTCGGCCGATTGCGCGACGTTTGACGTGACCGCAGTCATCCGAGCGTCGAAACGGCTATTGAGCGCGAAGTAGAGTTCGTGCAGAGCATTGGTGAGATCGGCCGGCATCACCGCTCCCGCGGCGGTGACCGGCGCGACGATCACGCCGCGCGACGGCTTAACCACCGGCGCCGGCGATGCGGTGGGTGCGGCGCTCTTGTGCTTGAAGACCGAGTTGACGATGCTGCTGAGTCCTTGTATTGGAACCTGCGCCCCATTCGTTGACGTGGGAGCGGGAGTGCTCGCCGGCTGAGTCTCGACGTTCTGCGTTGCTCTTCCGACGAATGCGAGGATCTGTGCGCGCGCGAGCAGCGATTGCGAGGCTACGTCGGCTACGCTCGAGACCTGAGCGGTCTGCGAAAAGAGGATGACGCCGCTGTCGACGCTCACCACCTGCTCGACAACGGCGGCGCTGTCGCCGACCGGCGTAACGTAACCGCTGATATAAAAGTCGGCCCGCGCCGTGTGCGCGTTTTCCAGAAAATCCGCGCGCTTGATGCCTTGGGGCACCGGCGGAACCGTAATTCCGCCGGCGGCGACCATTTCCTGAGCGAGAATCTGCGCGATCGCGATACCGATCCTTGGGTCCGCCCCGGTTTCGACGTCGAACGGATAGACGAGAACGACCGGCATTTGCTCGATCGACGCCGGCGTCGTGACGGGTTTCGGCGTTGACGGGGCTGATGGTGGCGCGGCGGCGGCCGTAGCAAATGTCAGCGACGAGCAAAGCAGGGCCAGTCCCAGAAGGCGCCGCGAGACTCTTTCAAGCATCGAGGGCCGCTTCTTCGCGAATCGAATCGGGATGTCCGGCTTGCCACGCGATGCTATATTCGGCGCCGAAGAGAAAGATCGAGCCGATGCAGTAGAACCAAAGAAGCAAGACGAGCGGTGCGGTGAGTGCGCCGTAGATGCGAGTGAAGTCGACGTGCGTCAGATAGGCGGCAAATGCGTACTGTACGGCCGGCCATGCAACTGCCACCACCGCGGCGCCGCGCAGCGCGAAGCCCCACGAAACGCTTCGGTTGGGGAGCCAGCGGTAGAGCACGACCGCGACGATGAAGACGAGCGCGATCGAGAGCAAATAGGCGAGAATGTGCGTGCTGCGCCGCGGATCGTGAATTCCCGCGACGTGGAACGTAATCGAAAGTACGATCGGCAGCGCGATGGCAACCAAGAGAAGTATGCTCGTCACCGGAAGCATCACGAGCGAAAGCGCCAAATTGTGGACGAGCGGCCGCCCTTTCGGAACGTTGAGCGCGCGGTCGAGCGCATAAGCGAGTCCCATGAAGAGATTCTTCCCCGACCACAAGAGGAAGAGCAACGCGATGATACTGGAGATGCCGCGCCCGTAAATGTACGTTGCGAGATTCTTTACGACGTAATCGTGCAGTGTCGGCGCGAGCGTATCGAAGAACGTCATGGTACGGTGTTGCGATTCGGGGAAGACAAACGTTATCGCGCTTAGCGCCAGAACGCTCAGAGGAAAAAGCGCAAACAGGGCGTTGAATGCAACCGACTGCGCGAGAAAGGCGCACCCGTCGCTCGCGAAGCGTACGATGGCATCGCGAAACGTAGAGATGAGTCGATGCATTCCAGGCGGTATATCGTGGGAAGTGCCGCTATTCCCACCTGGAGCTCCCCCGGTCGCGGTGGTGATCGACGGACGTCCTCTCGCCACGTACGTGCGCGCGTACCTGGCAGGCGGACGCGTCTTTGCGCCGGTCGCACCGTTGTTGACGCGTCTCGCCGACCGCGTATGGTTCGATGGCGACACGCTCGTTGTGGAACGGGGCGATCGACGCGTGCGCATTCCTTTAGCGCCCGATTCCTCAGGCCAACTCGGAGCTACCTACATCGCCGCGGGGCCCGCGCTGCGCGCCCTTGGCGCGTCGGTACGCTACGAGCCGGGTACGCATCGCCTCTTTGTCTCGACGTCGGCGCGCGCCGTCGTCGCCTCGCCGACGCCTTTTAAGCCCGTCGCTCCACCGGTCGCGCCGAGCGCGGTCTTTACGCCCACGCCTCTAGCAACGCCCCGCCCGATCTGGACCGGGTCACCATTGCCGCGACGCACCCCGCTGCCGGTCTCGCAACCGCCTCGGCGAGCGCCGGCTGCCCGCCGGCAATGAGCACCCAAACTGCGCGGGAGGGTTACCCATTTGGAATGCGAGCGCTCACGACCGGAACCTGCCAAACCGCGTAACCCGAAGGATTGCGCACGTTGGCGATCATCTCGTCGAAGTACGCTCTGGCTTCGGTTTCGGTAAGCCGCGTCGTTTCAGCAATAGCCTCGGCATATCCGTCGCGCCAGGCCCTGAGGATGGTCGCAAAGGTTTCGCGCGGTACTCGCAGGGTGTCGACCACGATGTAATCGACCGTGATGTCTTCGAGACCGAGCGCCGCCAAGATCCCGTAGGTATTGCGGCCGATGAAGAGGTCGGTTCCCGTCGCCGCGCTCATCGCTGCCGGCGCCTCGTGCCAAAAATCGAACGGATCGAGAGCGCCCCGTTGAAAGTGGAGCATCCCATAATCCTCGGGGATGAGATGCAGCCGGCCTCCGGGTCGCGTGACGCGCGTGAGCTCGGCGATCACGCGGTCTGCGTAGGGGATCGAATGAAGGACGTGACGGCAGAGGGTGAGATCGAAGGTGCTATCGGCGGCGTCGATCCCGAAGACGCTCTGGCGCTCGAAGCGTAATCGCGGCGCCAGGGCGGCAAATCGGTTGCGCGCGCGTTCCAAATGATCGTCAAGGATGTCAATTCCGAGAACGCGCGATCGCGGGTACAGCTCGGCGACGCGCGATGCGATTTCACCGGTACCGCAGCCGGCGTCTAAAATGGATGATTCTTCCGGCAGCGCGTAACGCCGTATCAGCGGGACTTCCTGCGGCCATATCGCACAAGCCTGCGCTTCGAGGTTCCGTACCATGGACTCATCGGCCATCTGGCGGGCTTGCGGGTTGAGGTTCACCCTCGTCGCTAGCGTTGAGCGACGGCGGCGAGATCGAGATCGCCCAGCCCGCGGTCGGAAACGTTGCGTAAAAGCGCTTCCATTGCGTCGATGACCGGCAGGCGTTCGTGATGTGCGGCCGCCTGCATCAGCACGGCGTCTTTATGCGCCATATCGAGAGTCCAGAGCGCGTCGTACTCTCCGTTGATCATGCGCTTACCGCGCCCTTTGATTTGTCCGCACGGGTCGAAGAAATCGAAGAGCGAGTACGCCTGCGCCCGCGTGAGCCCCTGCACTTCGGCGATGCGAATGACGTCGTTGAGGCCGCCGACCACCGCCAGGATCATCGCGTTGCCCATCAGCTTATAGATCGCCGCGGCGTCGGGGCGGCTGCCGAAATAGCGTAGCTCGCTGCACATCGCTTCCAGCTCGGTGCGAACGCGTTCGAAGAGCGCCGCATCGCCGGAGCTCATCATCACACCGGTTGCCTCGAGCGCCATTGGCGGCCCCATAAAGACCGGCGCATGAAGAAAAGAGTAGCCTTCATCGTTGAGCCGCGCAGTGCGCTCGACGACGCGCTGCGGGAGAACGGTGGTATGGTCGACGATCGGGCTCTCTTTAGCGATTCCGCCGAGAGCTGCATCGAGCACGGTGTCGACGCTGGCATCGTCGCTCAGGCAGCAATGCACGCGATCTGCGCCGTGCGCGGTCTCGACCGGGTCGGTAAAGGCGCGCGCGCCGTATTCTTCGAGTGCCGCTGCCTTCTGAGGCGTTCGATTCCAAACCCGGACGGCGATCCCGCGCCGCAGCATCGCGCGCACCATCGCCGAGCCGAGCATTCCCGCTCCATAAAATGCGATGGTCAAGACGCTCGCCTCCGCACCACCAGATTAAGCGCGGCGACGATTACCGCGGCGGCAAGCGCGTACGAAATCTGCATGGGATCGGTGAGAAAGTTCAGGTTGAGTGCGTTGTCGAGCGAGTAAGTCCCGTTGCCGCCAAAGGCAATCGCAAGCGCCGTTGCGATGTACGCGGCGTTGAGCTCCCATCCGCCATTGGTGATGAAGAACCCCTTGGTATAGTGAACCGAGCCGATGGCAACCAGCATCACGATGATGATCAGCACAGGGCCGAGCGCGCCGCCCAAGCCGAGGACCGTCAACAGGCCGCCGATCGTTTCGCCCAAGCCGGCCATCAATGCGAACGCTTTACCCGGGCGAAACCCAAGGTTTTCGAAGAAGCCGCCCGTTCCCGCAATGCCGTGGCCGCCGAACCAGCCGAAGAGCTTTTGCGTGCCGTGGGCCATCAATCCCAGTCCGAGAATAAGTCGAACGATCAAGAATGCAATGCTCACGCTGACCGCCTTTCCTCGTACGCTATTACCCGTGCTTATCGCAGGGGCTTTCAAGAGCCTCCCCTGCCGTCCAGGATATCCACGTCGCGAGGCTGTACCATTGCGTCATGCAGTTAGAAGGGCGAACGTTTTTAGTTAGCGGGGGAAGTTCCGGCCTCGGTGCGGCGTGCGTCACGGAGTTTTCACGGTGCGGCGCCAACGTCGTGATCTGCGACGTAAGCGAGCGAGGCACGGAGCTCGCGCGAGAGCTCGGTCCGTCGGTTGCTTTTGCGCGCACCGATGTGACCGACTCGGCGCAGGTGCAAGCCGCGGTCGATGTCGCCGCGCAGAAGTTCGGCGCACTGCACGGGGCGATCAACTGTGCCGGAATCGCAACGGCCGAGCGCGTGATTGGACGCGACGGTCCGCAGCCATTGGAACACTTTTCGAAGGTTATTTCGGTCAATCTTATCGGCACGTTCAACGTGATCCGATTGGCCGCGGCGAAAATGATCGAGCGGTCGGTCGAGCCGGGCGAGGATCGCGGCGTGATCGTCTGCACCGCCTCGGTCGCCGCCTATGACGGGCAAATCGGGCAAGCCGCCTATGCCGCGTCGAAAGGCGGAGTCGTCGGTTTAACCCTTCCCGTGGCCCGCGAGTTTGCGCAGCATCAAATTCGCGTCGCGAGCATCGCGCCAGGGATCTTCGACACCCCCATGCTTGCGGGGCTGCCCGAGGCGGCGCGCGAGTCGCTGGGCAAACAAGTGCCGTTTCCGTCTCGCCTCGGAAGACCGGCGGAGTATGCGGCGCTTGCACGCCACATCGTCGAGAATCAGATGCTCAACGGCGAAGTGATTCGTCTCGACGGCGCGATACGAATGGCGCCGCGCTAACGTAGGCTTAGAGTCGCGTGAAGCCGGCCCTCATTTCAGCGCTGCTCCTTGCTGGGGATTTGCGTCGCCGTCGCGCCGTCGCATGCCGCCGTTCGTCCGGTGGCGACCGCGACGCCGATTCCATTGCCATCGCCCGACCGATTGCTCTACCAGATACGCCGGCAGTTTCGCTCGCACCGTCCGCCGCCACCATACGTCACCTACACGTTGATTCGTAAACAGACGCTCGACGATGGTTATCCCGACCTGCTCAATAGCTACACCTATCATATCTGGTGCCGCACGTACGACCGCGCGGCGCTCGGGCGGCGAGTCTACCACGGCTCGTCGCGCGGCACGCTCGAGTTCCTGCGACCCTCCTTCAACGAACCGTGGGACCCGGGTCCTCCGACGGCAGATCTCTTCGAACCGGCGCCCATCCGTCCGCACACCAGTCCGCGCGAGTTCGTGCCGACGCCCGAACCGACCGGAAGTCTCCCCCCGCTGATCGCGAGCGTCACGGTTCTCGGTGAGTTCGATTACCGCGTCACGCGCATAGCCAACGAAGGCGACCAGATCCACGTGAGCCTGCTGCCGCGGCGTGATCCGGATCGTAACCGTATCCGCGAGCTCTACGTGGATAGCAAGACTCTCGAGCTACGTGAGGTCATCGCGACCGACAAACTCTACGACGAAGATGACAAAATGCACGTTTATCCGATGCTTTTCACGATCACGCTGGGCTGGATGAATAACATGCCGGTCGTCACGCACATTCACGGGACGCCCACCTACCAGGCTGACGCCGAGTACTTAGGGCGCGACGCGACGGTGGATTACGATTTCAACGACATCACATTTCCGGCGTCGTTACCGGATTGGTACTTCGATCCGCGTTCGTATGCGCAGCACACCGCCGACGCGCCGCTCTAGGTTTTAAGCGGCGCGTTGGCTTTAACGAGTGCCGGGAACTCTTGGCGCAGCTTGCGCAGCTTCGGGAGGTCGTTGATCACGATATAGGGATCTTGCGGATTGTGAACCGCAAAATCTTGATGGTACGCCTCCGCTCGATAGAACCCCCGTAGCGGCGCGACGATCGTCACGATCTTCGATGAATAGATGCCTTCGCTGCTTAAGTGCGCGATGAAAGCAAGCGCTTCCGAACGCTGCTGCGCAGAGGTGTAGAAGATTTCCGACCGGTATTGCGAGCCGACGTCGGGGCCTTGGCGGTCGAGCTCGGTCGGATCGTGCGCGACGAGGAAGTAAACGTCGAGCAGCTGTTTGAAAGAGATTCGCGCCGGATCGTACGTGATCTCGACGGATTCGGCGTGCCCGGTGTTGCCGGTGCTAACGATGTCGTATTGGGCGGTGTCGGCGTTCCCGCCGGCGTAACCGGCCACGGCCGAATCGACGCCCTTGAGCGACTCGAAGACGAGCTGCATTCCCCAGAAGCATCCGCCGGCGAGAACGACGCGCTGCGCGGGCATGCCTGCGGGCGCGGGCGCGGCGCCGACGGTGCAGAGGCTCAGAAAGAGAACGAGTACGCTCAAAGGCTTCATGCTCTCTATAACGCGCCGGCGCCGTAATTGGATGAGCTCAGCGGAGGTGACCGTCGAGCCAATCGAGCCAGAGCGCGGTAAGCTCGGCGGTCTGCCGAGGATCGGCGGGCCCGTGCGTCGCCGCGGGGAAGACGGCGAAGCGCACCGGTACGTGGTTATCGTGGAGCGCATGATAGAGCGCGTACGATTGCGTAATCGGGACGACCGGGTCGAGCGTCGTGCTCCAAATAAGCGTCGGCGTGGTGATCGCAGCGTAGTAGGCGATCGGCGAGTTGTCACGGTAGATGCGCTGACCGTCGTCGGTATACGGCGAAGTGCCGAGCGGATAGCGGTCCTGTACGTTCGACGTCGAGAGATTGTATTCGTCGAACTCGCTGTTCACCGCCGCGCCGGAGACCGCGGCGCGCCAGCGATGATCGTGGCCGATCAGCCACGACGTTAGCTCCCCGCCGTACGACCAGCCGGAGACCGCGAGGCGCGTAGCGTCCACTCCGCCGCGCCGTTCGAGCGCCGCAAGCCCCGCCAGAATGTCGGCGCTCGGGCCGGCGACGGTATTGCCGACGATTGCCGTCATATACGCGTTGCCCAGATTGTCGCTGCCGCGATAGTTCGGCTGCAAGACGACGTAGCCGCGCGATGCGATTATCTGCGCGAGCGGCCATGCTTCCCAAACGAAATCGCGACTGCTCGAGAGTCCGGGGCCGCCGTGAATGAGCAGCACCGCGGGATACCGTACGGTCGGCCGAGCATGGGGCGGATCGGTCACCACCCCGTCTTCCTCAAAACCATCGGGGCCCGTCCAGTTGAGTTCCGTCATTACTCCGATGGCGATACGTGAGAGAAACGCGTTGTAATGGGTCAGTTGCCGTGGAACGCGCGAGCCCGACGGCAGATAGTAGAGCTCGCGCGCACTGGTCGCGGTCGTCGCGATGAACGCGATCGAACCGTCCCGTGCGACGTCGGCGGCGATCCCCGCGTCGAACGTGCTGCTCGAGTAGGGATCGCAGACAACGTGAAGCGCGCCCAGCACTAACGGATCCAAGTGCCCCGCGAGATCGCTCCTCCAGACGACGTTCTGAGTGCGATCGCTCGCGCAGACGAGAAGATGTTGGCTATCGGGAAGCCACAGCGAGCCGGCTACGTTGCGATCCAAGTCCGCAGCGAGTGGTGTGTCGCGATCACCCGCCGCGATGCGCAGCGTGTTCTCCGAGTTGAAATCACCGTTGAGCGGATACCAGTAGGTTAAGCGCGACCCGTCGGGCGAGTAGGCGGGGCTCAATTCGAGCTCGGCATGATCGGTGAGCTTGCGCGTCGCACGCGTTGCGACGTCGACTTGCCAGAGCGTCGAGAGCTCGCTGTCACCGCTGAAGGTGTTCTCCACGCGCGTGTACGTTATGTGACGTCCGTCGTGCGTCCATGCGATTTGCGGAGAGAAAATGCCGCCGGGATCGGTGGGTGCGATCGTCCACGAGCCGCTGGTGAGCCGTCGGGCTCTTCCGCCCGCGGCGGAAACGATCCAGAGATGTTCGGGCGGTGTGAGCGCGGTCGCGGTATAGTCGTTGTCTCCGGCAAAGAAGTACGGCGCCCGCTGCTGCCGGTCGGTAGCGACGTAGGCGATCTCGCGGCCGTCGGGACTCCAAGCGGCGTCGACAACGTCACCTTGTGAGCGCGTCAGCTGCCTCTTCAGGCCAGTCCTCGTCCCGACGAATAGCTGGCTATTGGCGCCGTCGGACGGCCGCGCAAGGTAGGCGAGCTCGGTGCCTCTCGGCGACCAGCGCGGAACCGCAACGTCACGCCCGCGCACCAGCGTTTGTTCGCGTCCCGAACGCACGTCGACGACGATCAACCGGTTGACGTATGTCGCGTGGGCCAGATCCTGTTCGATTGCCAGGAGAGCGATGCGGCTGCCGTTGGGCGAGATCGCCGGCTCCTCGAGGTCGACGATTCGTGCCATGTCACCGATCTGTAAGACCGCGCCTAGAAGGAAGCTCAGCATTCGGGCCGGGTTCGGGCCGCGGCGCGCACCTCATGCCGGCCGGGATGGGTCTAGGGCTGAGTGGAACTAGCCGCGGGAATGTTGGACGAATTCCATCCGCTCGTCCGCGAATGGTTCGCATCGAGTTTTGGTACGACGACCGAACCGCAAGCCCGCGGTTGGCCTGCAATTCGGGGCGGCGACGACGTTCTGATCTCCGCTCCAACGGGTTCGGGCAAGACGCTCGCCGCCTTCACGACCGCCTTGGACGACCTCGTGCGTCAAGCGAGCGCGGGAACACTTCCAGACCGAACGCTCGTCGTCTACGTATCGCCGCTCAAGGCTTTGACAAACGATGTCCGGGAGAACTTAGAGAAGCCGCTCGCGCGACTGGTCGAACTCGCGAAGAGCCGGGATCTGCCGCTTGCTTCAATTCGCACCGCCGTGCGCACCGGTGACACGACCGCCGCGCAGCGCGCGCAGATGTTGCGCAAGCCGCCGCACGTGCTCGTCACGACCCCCGAATCGCTCTACATATTGCTGACCGCCGAGAAACCGCGCCGCCTGTTCGCCGGCGTGACGACGGTGATCGTCGACGAGATTCATGCCATGGCCGGCAACAAGCGCGGCTCGCACCTAGCGCTCACCCTGACGCGTCTCGACGATCTCGTACTGCGCGAAGGCGGCCGCCGGCCGCAGCGGATCGGCCTCTCGGCAACGGTACGCCCCTTGGACGAGGTCGCGCGATTCTTGAGTGCGAGCGCGACGATTGTCAACGTGGGCCATCGCCGCGAGCTAGAGATCTCCGTGGAGGTTCCCTCCGACGAGCTTGGGCCGGTTGCGAGCAAGGAGATGTGGGGCGAGATCTACGATCGCGTCGCCGATCAGATCCGAGCACACCGCACTACCCTGATCTTCGTCAGTACCCGGCGGATGAGCGAACGCGTCGCCTTTGCGTTAAACGAGCGGCTCGGCGACGGCTTCGTCATGCCGCACCACGGAAGTCTCGCACGCGAAACCCGGTTCGATGTCGAGCACCGATTGCGCGGCGGTGAGCTGCGAGCGGTCGTTGCGACGGCGTCGCTCGAGTTGGGCATCGACATCGGCTCGGTCGATCTCGTCGTTCAACTCGGTTCCCCGCGCGCGATTGCGGTTGCGTTGCAGCGCATCGGCCGCTCCGGTCACTGGGTAGGCGCGCGGCCGAAGGGCATTTTTTACGTCACGACGCGCGACGAGCTCCTGGAATGCGCCGCCTTGGTGCGTGCAATTCGTGCCGGCGCACTCGACGCGCTCGCGATACCGGCGGCCCCGCTCGACATACTCGCGCAACAGATCGTGGCCGCCTGCGCGCAACACGAATGGAAGGCCGACGAGCTCTACGCGACCGTCCGTACGGCCTATCCGTATCGCGGCCTCGAACGCCGCGACTTCGATGAAGTGGTCTCGATGCTCGCCGACGGCGTCGCGACGTCACGCGGCCGCAGCGGCACGTTCTTACACTACGATCGCGTCAACGGCCGCTTGCGCGCTCGGCGGGGCGCGCGGCTGGCCGCCATTACGTGCGGCGGCGCGATTCCGGACACCGCGAACTACAACGTCGTCGTCGAGCCCGATGGCCACGTGATCGGCTCGCTCGACGAGGATTTCGCCATCGAGAGCATGGCCGGCGACATATTTCTGCTGGGCACGAACTCATGGAAGATCCGTCGCGTTGAAGCGGGCGTCGTTCGCGTGGAAGACGCCCACGGGGCGCCGCCGTCAATCCCGTTCTGGAACGGCGAAGGTTTGGGGAGAACGATCGAACTCTCGCGCGAGGTCTGCGCGGTGCGCGCCGCAATCGACGAACGCAAAGATGACGACGCGTGGGAATGGCTCGAGCGCGAATGCGCGCTGGATCGCGCGGGAGCGGAGCAGGCGGTCGCATACGTTCGAGCCGGTAAAGCAATTTTGGGGGTCGTCCCGACGGACCGCACGATCGTCGCCGAACGCTTTTTCGACGAAGGCGGCGGGATGCAATTGATTCTGCACACGCCGTTCGGCGCGCGCATCAACCGGGCATGGGGGCTCGCGCTGCGCAAGAAGTTCTGCCGCTCGTTCAATCTCGAGCTGCAGGCGGCCGCGACCGATAATGGATTCGTGCTCTCGCTGACCGACCAGCATGCTTTTCCGCTCGATGCCGTCTTTGAGTTCGTGAAATCGGCAAGCGCCGAAGGGACGCTGACGCAGGCGCTTCTTCCCGCGCCGATGTTCGCCGCGCGTTGGCGTTGGAACGCGGCGCGGGCCCTGGCTATCCTGCGCTTTAGCGGCGGTCGCAAAGTGCCGCCGCAAATCCTGCGCATGCGGGCGGACGACCTGCTTGCATCGGTCTTTCCCGATCAGGCGGCGTGTCCCGAGAATCTCACCGGCCCGATTCGGGTTCCCGACCACGTCTTGGTACGCGAAACGATCGGCAACTGTCTGCGCGAAGCGATGGATATCGACGGGCTTTTCGAGGTGTTGCGCGCGGTGGAAACGGGGGCGGTGCGTACGGTCGCGATCGATACGGCGGAGCCGTCGCCGTTCTGCCACGAGATCCTCAACGCCAATCCCTATGCGTATCTCGACGACGCTCCACTTGAAGAGCGGCGGGCTCGCGCGGTGCAGCTGCGCCGCACGCTACGCGACGACGTCGACGGAGCCGGCCTGCTCGATCCCGCTGCGATTGCGGAAGTCGCCGCGGAATCCTGGCCGGTCGTGCGCGACGCCGACGAACTGCACGATGCGCTGGCGACGCTTATCGTGCTGCATCCGGTGCCGGCGTGGAGCGGATGGTTCGACGAGCTCGTCGCGGACCGGCGCGCGACGACGGTCCGGGTCGCACCGAGCGATGTCGAAGTGTGGACGTGCGCGGAGCGCGAGCAGGTGGCGCGCGCTGCCTACGCCGATGCCGGAGAGGCGCGCGAAGAAGCGGCTACGGAGATCTTACGGGGCTGGCTCGAATGCAGCGGGCCGCTGACCGTTGCGCAGATGGCCGCGCACGTGCGGATGACCAACGAGGCCATCGAAGCCTCGTTGCTTCGCCTCGAAGCGCAAGGTCAGGTCTTGCGCGGCCACTTTACCGGCCCAACCGCCGAAGAGTGGTGCAATCGCCGCGTGCTCGCGCGCATACACCGTCTCACGATCGGGACGCTGCGGCGCGAGATCGAACCGGTCACGACGGCTGCGTATTGTACCTTCTTGCAGCGCTGGCAGCACGTGGCGGCGGCATCGCGTTTGCACGGGATCGACGGAACGTTGCAAGTCGTTGCGCAGCTCGAGGGCTACGAGATTCCGGCGTTTGCCTGGGAGGCACAGATCCTGCCGGCGCGGGTCGCGGGGTATCGCCCCGAGCTGCTCGATCGGCTCTGCTACGCCGGCGACGTCATGTGGGGACGTCTTTCGCCGCACCCGGCACTCGAGCCGCGCGAGCTCATCGAGCGCACGCGCGTGCGTCCGACCCGCCTTGCGCCGATCGCGCTCTTCTTGCGGGCGAATGCCGAAGAGCTCATGGTGCGCCGCGCAATTCAAGAGAACGCGCTCTCGCACGCCGCACGGGAAGTTCTCGCTCAGATCGAACGATTGCGTGCGCCATTTTTCGCAGAAATCGTTCGCGCCACGAAACGCTTGCCGAGCGAGGTCGAAGAGGCGCTCTGGCAACTCGTCGCCGCCGGATTGGTGACGGCTGACGGCTTTGACGCGTTGCGTTCTCTCACCGACGCGAAGCGACGGCTGGGCGAGAAGGGCCTCCGCGCGCGGCCTCGCTCCTCGAGCGGCCGGTGGACGCTCTTGGAGGCCACCGCCGAGCGCATCGATCGCGAAGCATTCGCGCGGCGGTTGCTCGAGCGCTGGGGAGTAGTCTTCCGCGACGTCATCGCACGCGAGAGTCTGGCTCCTCCATGGCGCGAGCTGCTCGCCGTGCTGCGACGGATGGAAGCGCGCGGCGAAATTCGTGGCGGTCGCTTCGTCGCCGGATTCGTCGGCGAACAGTTCGCGCTGCCCGAGGCCGTGGATGCATTGCGTGCGGCCCGGCGGACCGGCCCAGAGAACGAGCCGATCGGCCTCGGAAGTTACGATCCACTCAACCTGGCCGGCGTCATTCTACCCGACGCCGTCGCCTAGCACGACTTGGTGGTCTGCTCCCCCGAATAGATCTCGATAAGACCGCTCGCCGCCACGGGTACGGTTGCGCCTTTCAAAAGGGTTCCGATTCCGCCGATGACGCCGCCGTACTTTCCTTTGGTCGCTACCGCATAACACGGACCGAAGTTGACGTGGAACCCGGAGACTGACGCTCGGCCGTATGCCGTGTACGGTTGTCCGGGGACGATGTGCTGCCCCGTCAAACCGCCGCCCGCGGACACGTTGTCTCCAAACTTCGTTCCGCCGGAGATCGCAAGCTGCAAATAAAAGATCGCGGTTCCTTGACCGAGCTGCGGCTGATGATTGTAGTCGGTCGTGCTGCTAATGAGCTTCAACTTCACGGCGGGGTTTGCGCTCGGGTACTTGATCTTACCACCGAAACCTCCGAACTCTGGAATGCAGAACGAGCCGCCCTTGGTCGAGAGTTTTACCGTCAACGAGGCGTATTGCTTCGTGTCTTTCTGGCCTTTGCACGCCGGCGGACCGGCGTCCGGCAGCGCTCCTTGTTGGGGCGCGAGCGAGATCGAGGGCGTCAACCCGCTGCCGTCCTGAGCGCAGGCCGCCAATAAAGCTCCCGTTACGATCGCGGACGAACCTCGGAAGAAGAATCGGGCGAACAACATGGCAACTCCTAGACTTTGGCGTCAATGTGACGTGAGGTTTTGTAAGCTTGCCTCGCCGGCTGCTGCAAGCGCTTCGAGATCCTTAGCCGCAGCATATTCGGCCGCCGTCGGCTTGGCATACGCTCCTTCGAGCGAGTTCAGCAAGAAGGCAAGTTGCTCGCGGATTTTGGTTTCGTGCACCACGTCGGCTTCGCTGGAATGGACGTCGAGCATCACGAGGTTCGCGATCTCGGCATCGACTTGCGCACGCGCAGCCGCGGGCAGTTTGCCGCGAGCATTCATCGCCGCGGCAATCGCCCGGTCGAGCCGGTCGATCGAGTCGAGGAGTTGCATCTCCAAGGCCAATCGCGCTTCCAGATCCCCGGCGGCCGGATGGACGCGCGGATCGAGTTGCACTTTCAATGACGTTTGCAAACGTTGCGAGCCATACTCAAGCACAACGCCATACGTACCGGGCACGATCGTCGGTCCGTCTGCGCTATCGGGCCAGTCGTCGGTGGGCACGGTGCGAAAGCCCGGAGGATCGTACGCGGGAGCATAGCGCAGGTCCCATTGGAAGACGTTCATGCCGGGTTGCACCGCGATGAGCTTTTCGAGATCGCGCTGGCGTTGTTGCGTGGCGTCGAGATCCTCCTCTTGCTGCGGCGTCAGCTTACGCTCGTGCTTATTTTTCGGGCGTAACGTGAAGGAGCGAATCGTCGCCCCGCTCGCATCGACGAAGGAGATCGTGAGCGGCGTTGCGCCGTTGTAACCGGGCGGGAGATTGAAGAAGACGGCCGCGCCGTACTTCGGATTCTCGCCGAAGTTCGGAATCGGAAAGTCGGGCCCGCCATAAGCGTTCGAGATCCACGCCGTTTCGGGCGTGAAGAGCTGCGCGTTCGATACCGAGAACGCCGTTTGGCGAGCGAGTTGCTCGAGCAGAGCGAGGTTGTCCATGATCCAAAAGGCTCGGCCGTGCGTCGCGGCGACCAGCTCGCCCTCGCGCACGTCGATCGCAAGATCGCGCACCTGCACGCCCGGCAGGTTCAGCGTGAGCGGTTGCCACTGCCCGCCGGCGTCGAGGCTCACGTAGACCGTGCTGCGCGTGCCGGCGAAGAGGAGGCCCGGCTCGCGCGGATCCTGACGCACGACGAACGTGTACTGGTCGGATGGCAACCCATTCGTCAGCGTCGTCCAATGCGCGCCGTAATCGGTGGTCTCGTAGAGATAGGGATGGTAATCGTCCCACATATAGCGCGATGCCGTGAGATAGGCCGTGCCTTTTTGCGTGTGGGATGGCTCGATGGAACTGATCTGCGCCCATTGCGGAAGCTGCGGCGGGCGTCACGAGCGTCCAATGCGCGCCGTGGTCGGTCGTAACGTGCACGAGTCCGTCGGCGGAACCCGCCCACAATAGGTTAGCGTCGAGTGGCGAAACGGCAAGCGATGAAATGTCCGGAAACGTTTCGGCGCCGGTTTGATCGGGATAGACCGGGCCGCCGGAAGTGCCTTCGGTGGTCGGGTCGTTGCGGGTCAGATCGGGGCTGATGACCTTCCAGGTCTGTCCTTTGTCCGTGCTGGAAAAGACGACTTGCGCGGCGACGAGCAGCTCGCGCGGATCGGCCGGAGAGAAGAAGATCGGATGCGTCCATCCGAAGCGGTATTTGGTCTCGCCCGATGACGCGCCGGCCATGTATCGCGGCCAAGGACTGACGTTCTTCTCGTCGCCGGTGATGCGGTTGACGCGCGCGAACGAGCTGTAATAGCCGCTGCCGTACGTTACGAAGACGTTATCGGGGTCGGGTGCGATGAACGTGCTCTCACCCAACGCGACGGAATACCACTCGCCGGGACCGATGCCCGGGCCGACGGCGGCGCTGGGGCCTTCGAACGCCCCTTCGTCCTGACTGGCGCCGTAAACGTGGAACGGAAACTGATCGTCGAGCGCGACGTGATAGAACTGTCCGGTAGGCTGATTGTGTACGCTGCTCCAGGTAGCGCCGCCGTCTGTCGAAACGGTCCCACCGCCGTCGTCCCCTTCGAGGATGATCTTTGGATTGCGCGGGTTGATCCAGACGATGTGGTTGTCGCCGTGCGGCATTTCGATCGCCGTGAAAGTCTTTCCGCCATCTTTCGTTTTGTACACCCCATCGACTTCCGGCGCGTACGCGACCTCCGGATTCGTCGGGTCGACGAAGATCGCCATATAGTAAAACGCGCGCTGACGCAGTTTCCACTCCGAGTTCACGCGCTTCCAGGTTGCGCCGGCATCGTTCGACCGGAAGACTCCGCCGTCGCGCGCCTGAACGATCGCGTAAACGACGCGCGGATTGCTCGCTGCGACGGAAACGCCGATCTTTCCGAGGATGCCGGTCGCAAACCCGGGATTCTTCGAGATCTTCGTCCAATGCGCGCCGCCGTCGAGCGTCTTGTAGAGGCCGCTGCCGGGGCCGCCGCTGGTCAGCTTCCACGGCTGGCGTTGTGCCTGCCACATCGCAGCGTAGAGCACGTTGCGATTGCGCGAGTCCATGACCAGGTCGATGCCGCCCGTATTCTCGTCGACGAAGAGCACTTTCTGCCACGTCGCGCCGCCGTCGGTCGTCTTAAAAATGCCGCGCTCCGCGTTGGGCTTGAAGACGTGTCCCATCGATGCGGCATAGACGATATTGGGATCGCGGGGATCGATCACCAGCTTGGCGATCATGTGCGTCTCACGCAGCCCCGCGTACGACCACGTTTTTCCGGCGTTGGTCGTCTTGTAGACCCCGTCCCCGGTGTCGAAGTCGCCGCGAATGTCGGCCTCGCCGGTGCCGGCGTAGATGACGCTGGGATTCGACGCTGCGACCGCCAGCGCGCCGATCGGATCGGCGATTCCCGGAATCTTGCCGTCGGTGATGTTCGTCCATTTCAGGCCGTAATCGGTGCTGCGCCAGACGCCGCCTTCGACGCCACCGAAATAGAAGAGGTCTTGGTTGCCGGCAACGCCGGCTACGGCGACGGAGCGTCCACCGATGTACGGGCCGATGCTGCGCCAACGCAGCTTGCTCGATGAGCTGCTGCGCGGGCGGTCGCGGGATCGGCGGCCCGCGTTGCAAGGGGCGCTGCGAGGAACGACGCCGCAATCGCGGCAGCAAGAAGACGCTTCATGCTGCGATATCGCGTTCGGCAGTTCGAAAACCCTTTGCTCGTGCAGGCGGCATGCTGGAATTTTTCGCGCCGCGTGGAAAAAGGCTTCTTCCCGTCGTTGAAAAGGAGAGTCGTTTTGAGTATTTCGAGAGGTCAATTTGTGACCACAGCGGTGCTCGGCGTTTCGAGTATCGCGCTCGATTCCGGCGCAGTGCCCGCCGGCGCCGAGGCGCCGGCCCTACACTTTCACATATTAAAGCCGGGCGAGTACAATTACGCGCAGATGATCGCGACAATGAAAGTGAACAAACCCAACAAGCAAGTATTTCAGTCGGTCAGCCCGCTCGCCGTCGGCGCGATTGCAAGCCTCTATCTCCACATGCAGAATTCCTTGAATGCTTACGAGTTCTCGTACGGGTTGGGACCTGGGAGCTTGGCAACTCTTGGAGTTTTAACGGGGCCTTCGATTGCCTACGCACTTGACGATGCCATGTGGGCAAAGTACGGCTTTGGGGCCGCGCTCAAGCTCGCTCCGACGAACGTCTACTACACGGCGAAGAGCCTGGAAGAGAACGGAGCCCCCGACGATCCGGCCAGCATCTACCAAGACTGGAGCGCGCAGGCGGTTATCCGGCGAGGCGGAGCGTTCATGGTCTGCCACAATGCCATGACGGCTATGGCGGAATTTCTGGCGCAAAAATCGGGCGGCTCGAGCCAGAGCATCCTCGACGACTTTACGAGTCACGTCCTGCCGGGCTTCCAAATCGTGCCGGCGGGAGTTGCCGCGACGCAACTCGCGCTCGAAAACGGCTGGCATCCGTACCCGGTGATTTAAGGATGCGCGACGCCGGCGCATCCTCGCCGCCGTTCGGGCTGCAGGGCATCGAGCACGTGCTCCTCTTGGTAAACGGCATGGAAACGTCACTTACGTTTTACCAAGAAGTTCTCGGCGCGCAGCTCGAGTCACGCATTCCCCGGTTTGCTATGGCCGAATTGCGCGCGGGCGGTTCGCACATCGATCTGGTTGATATTGGTTCGGAGGAAGGAGCCTGGGCGGTGCCGCCGGTTGCCGGCGGTCGTAACGTGGATCATATAGCGTTGCGACTCAACGGGAGCGAGGAAACTTCACTGCGGCGTCATTTAGAGGCGCATGGCGTTGCAATCGTCGAAGAGCGCGTGAACGAGGAGTCGCAAGGAGCGAGCCTTTCGTTCTATGTGCGCGATCCCTCAGGCAACGTTATCGAATTGATGGGAGCTGTGCGTGAATAGGCGTCTCTTGATCGGTGCGGCCCTTGTTGCCGCGTTAACGTGGATCGGCGGCACCGTTCCGCAGACGGGCATTGCTTCGCCGCGGGCACCACACGCCGCGGTCTGTGCTCGCCCGGAAGTCTCGCGCGAACTCGTCGAGCCGCCCGACGTCGAGGTCTGGAAGCTCCCCGTTGATGCCAGCAGAGAGCACGAGCTGATTCTCGCCGTTCATCGCGACGGCGATCGGTATTGCTATCGATACACGTGGAACGGCGTGACGCAAACGGTGTCGCCGACGCTTCGGGTCCGGCGCGGCGAACATTTCGCGCTGCGGATCGTCAACGATATTTCCGGCCAGAGCCCGGGCGAGCATGCTTCATCGAACGCGATTACCGCATGCCTGCCGATGCCCATGCCGTCGGCCAGAACGATACATTACATTGGATATTTGAATCACACGATCGACGACCGGTATATGCACGTCGATCCGGTCGACACCAACATTCACCTGCACGGCTTCGAAGGACCGGCGGACGAAGAGAACATCTTTCTGTCGACCTTGAGTACTCCGATGCACGCCTGCGAGTATCGCGTCACGATTCCTCGCACGCAGCCCCCGGGCTTGTACATGTATCATCCGCACTCGCACGGTGCTTCGGACGATCAAGTCGCCGGCGGCCTCGATGGCGCGTGGATCGTCGAACCCGACCAACCACAGATCCCTCGCTCGGCGGAGCACGTCGTGGTCCTGCGTTATCGGATACCGTTTGTCTTGGACAATCCATTTGCGCCCGCCGGAGACGCGTTCGGGCCGGCCGCGGCCGCGCACGAAGGGGCGCTCGCAGCCGCGCCGCCGGTTCCCTACGATCCGTTCAATCCGCCGCCCTGGCCGGTGACCTTTCCGATGCGTGCCGGTGGAGTAAGCCTCGATCCCACCGGCTGCAACGGCCTCGGATCCGAGGCGCTCGTCTCCGTCGACGGCTCGGACACGCCGGCGTTGCTGCACGTGCCGGCAGGTCAGCCGCAACTGCTACGAATCCTCAACGGGACGTCCGATTCCGCAACGCTGCTGCGGATTCACGATTCGTCGGGCCATGTGGAGCCCATGCGCGTCGTCGGCCTCGACGGCGTTCCGGTTTCCGGCAACATGGAAGCGCCGCTGGCGCAATACATTGCGATGAAGGAAGTGATGCTGACGTCGATGTCGAGGGCGGACGTCTTGCTGACCGTCGACCCGGGCGAGAGCATCACGCTATCGAGCGAGCATTACTGTCAGGGCGCCGACGGTTTCTTTGAAATGCATCACGATCTGCTAAAGGTCGTGGCATCGCCCGACATGCGCAACGAATAGCATCGCCCTCAATGCGACGCCCGTGCCGATCGCCGATACGCCCGCCGCGCGGCTCGTCGCGTACGCGCGCGCGAATCCTTCGCTGATACGCAAGCGCGCACTGACGTTCACGGAGTATTTGTTTCCGAAGAACGGTAAGGTTCCGGTGCACTACGGGTTCTACATCACCGAAACCACAAATTCCAACTTTCACGAGCATCCGTTCTGGCCGGTCTACGCTTCGAAAACGGCCACGGTGCCGTCCAACCCCGACATCGTCGTCAACAAGGGCGCCATCGAGGAATGGTATCTCGATCAACGCGACGCTGGAGTCACACGCGTTTCACATCCATCAGATGGCCTTCGTCGTGGAGAAGAGCTTTGCGGGCATACCGCTCACGCGCGACACGGTTTTCTTGCGGGTCGGCTCCCCGTTGCGTAATCCTAAAGATCCGAACTACCCGCTGGTCAAACCGACGCATCACCAGGATTCTACTCGACTTTCGCAACGTGCCGCGCGGCGAGTTCGTCTTCCACTGCCACATGCTCTTTCACGAGGACAGGGGCATGATGGCAATTATCCGCGTCGTCTAAGCTTCGTTCAGCTGCAGCCCGAGGTCGCTCCGCAGGAATCGCACTTTTCGCAGGCGCCGTTGCGAACCATGGTGAGCTGACCGCACTCCAAGCACGCGTTGCCGGTGTAGCCTTTGGCCTTCGATGCGTTGATCGCTTCGGTGCGCGCAAGTACCGCGACCGCGGTCCCTCCGCCGCCGTTGCTCGAAGAAAAGTGCGGCGCCGGTGGATCCGGTGCGATCGTCGTGCTCGCGCCTTGCGGCACGTCTTGGCCGGGATGCAGGTGCGCGCTCACCGGGTGGAGCTTCTCGGCGACTCCGGCAGGTCGTACTTGAACGCCGGCCTCCTCCTCGGCGATGTATTCGGCTTGAGCTTCCGGCCCCATCGCGTCCATTTGCATCGAGGGCTGCACGTGCGCGAGATCGTAGCGGCCCAGATAGCTCACGGCGAGCTCGCGGAAGATGTAATCGAGGATCGACGTCGCCATCTTGATGTGATCGTGACCGATGACCGGACCGTTGGGCTCGAACCGCGTGAAGGTGAACGCTTCTACGAACTCCTCGAGCGGCACGCCGTGCTGTAAGCCGAGCGAGATTGCGATCGCGAAATTGTTCATCAACGAGCGAAAGGCCGCACCCTCCTTGTGCATGTCGATGAAAATCTCACCGAGCTGTCCGCCCTCGTACTCGCCCGTCCGCAGGTAGACTTTGTGCCCCGCGATGGTCGCCTTTTGCGTGTAACCGCTGCGGCGCTGCGGCATCGACCGCCGCTTGGCGATGTAGCGGTAGACGATTTTCTCGGCAACTTGGAGCGGTTGCGCGAAGGGTTGCTGTTGGAACGACAGCGATCGTCTCTCGTTCGGTCGAGTCGCCAAAGTCGTAGCTTGCGGCGAGCGGCTGCGAAAGCTTCGAGCCGTCGCGGTAAAGCGCCACCGCCTTGATCATCCGTTCCCAGGAGTAGAGATAGGCCTCCTTTACATCGGCGATCGTCGCGGTCTGCGGAAAGTTGATCGTTTTTGAGATTGCCCCAGAAACAAACGGTTGCGCTGCGGCCATCATGTCGACGTGTGCGAGCGGCCGAATGTAGCGGGATCCATATTTACCACACGGCGTTGCACAATCGAAAACGGCTAAATGCTCGTCCTTGAGATCGGGAGCACCCTCGACGGTCATGCGGCCGCAGATATGCGCCGATGCCTCCTCGATCTGTTGCGTCGAGAAGCCGAGCCCATCGCGAAGAATCGAGAAGTGCCAGTCGTTAAGCTGGTCGTCGGTGAGCCCGAGCTTCTCTTTGCAGAAGTCTTCGCCGAGCACGAATTTGTTAAAGACGAAGGCGAGTTCGAAGGCGCTCGGAAGAGCGGTCTCGAGCCGCGCAATCGCGTCGTCGTCAAAGCCTTTGGCTTTCAAGGTTGCACGGTTGATGTGAGGGGCTTCCTGAAGCGTACCCGTACCTTTAGCGTACGTCTCGATCGCCTCGATCTGCTCGTGGGAGTACCCGAGCTTGTGCAGCGCAGCATCCACCGATTGATTGACGATCTTGAAGTAACCGCCCCCGGCGAGCTTCTTGAAATTTGACCAACGCAAAATCCGGCTCGATGCCGGTAGTATCGCAGTCCATAACGAGCCCTATGGTTCCAGTCGGCGCGGTTACGCTGACTTGAGCATTTCGATAACCCGCCACCTCGCCGATCGAGAGCGCTTCGTCCCACATTTTTCGAGCAAGCGCCCACGTCTTCTGTGTGAACAACGTCGGCATGTGCGCCACCGGCTTGACGGTCAATCCCTCATATTCACGTGGATCGACTGCGTAAGAGGCACGGCGATGGTTTCGAATAACGCGCAGCATCGGCTCACGATTGGCCTCAAACCGCGCAAAAGGACCGAGCTGTTGCGCGATTTCAGCCGAAGTGCGATAAGCCATACCGGTCAGCAACGAGTTGATCGCTCCGCACCATCCGAAGCTTTCCTCCGAGTCGTACGGCAAGCCCATGCGCATGAGCAAGGTGCCTAGGTTTGCGTAACCCAGCCCGAGCGTGCGATAACCGTGGTTCTTCTCGGCGATGCGCCGGGATGGCATCTGACCCATCGCGACGGAAATTTCGAGCGTGGCGGTCCAAATTCGCGTCGCGTCGGCGAACCGAGCCGCGTCAAAATTTCCATCATCGTTTAGGAATTTGACCAAGTTCATGCTGGCCAGATTGCAAGCCGTGTCATCTATAAAAACGTATTCAGAACAGTTATGCACTCGCAAGCCGTTTGCAATGAAGTGCTGCGTCTCGGATTCCGTGAGGTCGAAGACCTCCGCTTCGCCAACTGCCTCCAAAGAGTGGAATTCATCGAGGAAACGATCGGAATAGCAACCGATCGAAGCGTTTAAATCCGTTAGCGTGCGAGCTTTATGGGACGTCGGGTGGAAACCAATTTCGCGCTCAAACGTCAACCGTGACGAACGCGAAACTCGCAGGGAGTGCATTTGAACGGCTTGATATGCTGCAAGTCCACCTTTCCCGTCCGGACAATTTCCGATGAGCTCGACTCGGCGATCGGTATAGAGCTTCGACTTGACGCCAAAGGAGAGAAGAAGATGCTGCACCTGTTTGAGCAGCGTAAGCGCGCACGAGTCGAGAGAAACGTACTGCGATTTAGATCCGTAATTTGCGACTGTGCCGTCCGCGGTAAAGAGGCCACGCAGCAGCGAAGCGGTGGTCTTGCGGTCGAGCTCATAGATGGCATCGGTAAACCGTTTCGTTAGGCTGCCCTTGTCGAGTACAGCGTAACGAGAAAAGAGATCGACGATCCGGTGGTTGCCTGTGGAGATTCGCGGCCCCGTCGCCGAGACCGGGGTCGTAACCGTCGTCGCCCGACGGCTGCGGCCATCGTCCGAGAACTCGGCTTTCGCATCGTTAATTGCGTCGGCTATGTCGCTCAAAACGCCGGCTTCATCCGGGTGCATCGTGATAATTAATCCACGAGAGGCCCCATTCGTCACACAACCGTCGCCCACGGCAGTACCGATGCCGAGGGCAATGCCCTCATCGAGGAAGGACTGGCCGAAGCCGGAGCCGCCGAGAGCGATGCGATCGCCAGGCAAAAGTTCAGCGGCAGGCACATCGCCGCGGTTCTCGGTCCAAACTTTATGGTCGGCAGTTAACCGAAGCTCGTAGCCGGCTTTGGTGCGAAGCCGGTAGACGGGCTTCGTTCCGGTTGGAAATATCTTGTTGACGAAGTGGGGTTTGCCGTCGGCGCCGACGACAAACGAAGCTCTACCAACGAGGTCGCGGATTCGAGCCGGGCCATCCGCGGTCGCTACGAGCGTATCACCGGTTACGCACGGATTAGTTGCGTTGATGCGCTCGTCATTTGCACACGTGTGCCACTCTTGGATCGTATCGTCGAATTGCAAACCGGGATCCGCGCACTGCCAAGCTGCCAGCGCGATCTGCTCCCATAGATCGCGCGCCTTGATGCGTTTGACGATATCGCCCGTAGTGCGAGCGGTCAGCAGCCAGTCTTCATCGCCTTCGAGCGCGTCGAAGAAGGCGTTGCTCAGTCTGACGGAGTTGTTCGAGTTCTGCCCGGAGACGGTAACGTACGCTTCGGAATCCCAGCCGGTATCGTACTGCTCGATTTCAAGACGCGTGTAACCTTGCCGCGCATAATCGAGGGCGTTCTGCGCCGCGCCCGACGGAATGCCGGCTGCGATCGCTTCGCGGATCGCTTGGCGCAGCGCCGCGTTGAGTGCCGGATCGAGGCGAGCCTGATCGGGCACGCGCGTATCGTGGGCGGCGGAGATAATGGCGTTGAGGTGTCGCTCGAAGATGCGAGAGCCGATGACTAGATCGGCGACTTTGCGCTCTTCGCGAACCTTCCAATTAACGAACTCTTCGATATCGGGATGGTCGGCGTTGAGGACCACCATTTTTGCCGCACGGCGGGTCGTTCCGCCCGACTTGATCGCGCCGGCAGCGCGGTCGAAGACTCGCAGGAACGACATGAGTCCGCTCGACGTTCCGCCGCCGGTGAGTTTCTCGCCGGCCGCGCGAAGCTTCGAAAAATTAGCTCCGCTGCCGCTCCCGCCCTTAAAGATCCGCGCTTCTCGCATAACGCCGTCGAAGATACCGCCCTCGTTAACGAGATCGTCTTCAACTCCCAAAATGTAACAAGCGCTGACCTGCGGATGCGAAAACGTATCGGGCGACGGTTGTGCCATTCCGTCGGCCGCCTCGACGTACCAATGCCCTTGTGCGGGGCCCGAGATGCCGTACGCCCAATGCAGGCCGGTGTTGAACCATTGCGGAGAGTTCGGCGCACCGATCTGTCGCGCGAGCATCGCGCACATCTCGTCGTAGTAAATCTGCGCGTCGTTTTCGGAATCGAAATAGCGGTGCTTCCAACCCCAGTAGGTCCAGCACCCCGCCATCCGGTTGAAGACCTGACGCGCGTCGCGTTCGGCGCCGAACTGATCGTCGCGCGTAAGCGCCTCGAGTGCCGGCCCGTCGGCGATCGAGCGTTGGAGCCAATCGGGCACGCCCTCTTCTTTGACTCGCGCGGTCGCCGTCGGGACGCCTGCCTTGCGGCAATACTTCTGCGCCAGCACGTCAACGGCGACCTGACTCCAGGTCGAGGGAACCATCACGTCCTTGGCTTCGAAGATAACCGAACCGTCGGGGTTGACGATCTTCGAGCTTCGCGGCTCGAACGTCACCCCGGCGTAGGGATCGCCCGGAGCGGAATAAATACGCGCGAATTTCATGTGCAAGCTCCTTGCCTTACATCGAACACGCGTTCGTATTCGATGGATTCACGGCGCGAATAGGTTACCTATTGTGCCATACTAAGCCGATTACCACAAGATATTGGGGTCGGCACAAAAATCCTTGTGCACTGGCTGTGCCCAGCTGGACAAATCGGTGGACCTGCGGCGGGGAACGAGCAGGCGGGTGCAGGCCATGTGGACAGGCCCGAGGATACCGGGGATAACCGGTACAAGGCAGCCTCTATGCTGGGACCCGATCGTTTTGCTCCGCGGCTTCACGACGTTCCGCACGAGGAGCTCGAAGCGGCTGGTATTCGGGGGCTCATCGTCGACCTGGACAACACGCTGCTTGGTTTTCGCGAGACCGAGCTCGCTCAAGAACACCTGGATTGGGTTGAGCGCGCTCTCGAGCGCGGTTTTCGCATCGTGATGCTCTCAAACAACCTGTCGGAGCGCGTCAACAGCTTGGCCGCCCAGCTCAACGTCGCGTGCTTTCCCAACGCGCTCAAGCCATTGCCGTTCGGATTTCTTCGAGCGAAGCGATGCCTGCAGCTGCGACGCCGCGAGATCGCCGTGGTGGGCGATCAGCTCTTTACCGACGTCCTCGGCGGAAAACTCTGCGGTCTCTATACGATCCTTACCGAGCCGATCGAGGCCAAGGACTTTCCGGTCACGCAGTTCTTCCGGTTTTTCGAACGCTTGATGCTGGGTGGTCGGCGGGGATGAAGCTCGCTCTCATTGGCGATCCGGTCGAGCACAGCCGCAGCCCGCTGCTGCATCGAGACTTTCTCGAAGAGGCCGAGATCGATGGAAGCTACGTGACGATCCGGGTTTCGGCCGGCGAGGGCGCGGCGGCCATCCGGCGCCTGCGCGCGGAGGGATACACCGGGTGCAACGTTACCTATCCGCTCAAGGAAGAAGTGGCGGCTGCCTGTGACTCGCTCACGGAAGAAGCGCGCCGCGCCGATGCCGTGAATACGATTTTTTTTGGCCGTCAGGTCGTCGGGACGAACACCGACGGCATCGGCGCCCGCAGTGCGATCGAGGCCTTGCTCGACGAACCGGTCGCCCTCAAACGAATTGGAATACTCGGTTACGGCGCAACCGCGCGCGCAATTCTCGCCGAGCTGCACGATAACGACGCGTATACGTTTCTCTGGGGACGCGACACGCAGCGCGCTCGCGAGACGAGCCGCCGCTTCGAAGCGCGATCCTGGCCGGACGAAAACCCACCCGAAATCGTGGTGAGCACGCTTCCGCCCGAGGCGCGTCTGCCCCAAGAGCTCATAGCGGCGTTGCAACTTCCCGACTTGGTGATGGACGCAAACTACGGCCCTCGAACGGCGCTCGCGCGTCAATTGGGTCGTGAAGTCGTTCCGGGCGACGCGATGTTGGAGGCGCAAGCGCGGGCCAGCTTCGATTTCTGGTTGGCCCATCTCGATCGCGTCGGCGGCGCGTAGCGCGCCGTCATGGCGGAGAGGGAGGGATTCGAACCCTCGAGAGGCTCATCACCTCTGCTCGCTTTCCAAGCGAGTACATTCAACCGCTCTGCCACCTCTCCGGGTTGGATGATTGCGGTGATGGTCTCTGCGCTCCTCGTCGCGATCGATTCGGCATCCGCACAGTCCCAACGCAAAGCTGTCGCCGGCCATTTCCAGGTGCCGAGCAACGCGGTGCGGCCTTCGGCTAGCAAGCGCTTCGAGCAACGTCGTTGCAAACTCCGGCTTCGAGAGTGGGGCGATCGATAGCGGATGGTATCAATGCGGCGACGTCAACGCCTACGTTACGAGCGAACATCCGTATAGCGGAGCGTACGACGAATATTCGGGTACGATCAGCGGCTCTGGCGAGCCGCGCGGCGACTCGGGTCTCTGCCAACGCGTGACGGTCCCGGTCGCCGGCTTGCTGACCGCGCGGCTCTATCAGCTTTCCAACGAAGGCGGTGCCACCTTTGCCTACCAGGAGGCCGATTTGCTCGACGATCGCGGCAACGTCGTCGTAAATTTGTATAAGGCAGTCAACTATAAAGCCGCATGGGTGCTGGGGAAGTGGAATCTGACGGCCTATGCCGGACGCACGTTCTGGCTCTACTTCGGCGTGCACGGCGACGGCTATCCAAAACTCTCCACCCAGCAGTTCGTGGACGACGTCGTCTTGACGAGCGCGAGCTCGCCTACCCCGAAATAGGAGGCTTGGCACCTCGGGCGCGAACGAATGAGTCATGCAACCGTCCGGCCCGTGGTCCGATCCAGACCGCCGCGAGAATCGCCAAGAGGGCCGGCTCGCGCGGACGTTCTTTTGGATCGGCCTCGGCGTCGGCATCGCCGCGCTCGGTGCGACGGTCACATACATCTGCTTGCGCTTTGCCTCGTCGGACGAGCGCGAGGATCCCACCACGCAGCGCATTCAAGAGCTGATCGACGAAGCGAACTCGCTGCTCAAGGCGCTTGACGAGCAAAGACACAGCGCCTAACTCCACGACGCTGCGCAAGGGCGTCGAACTCGAGCTCGCGTTTACCGACCTCCTCGCCAACGGTCAAGGCGTCGGCCGTGCCGGCGGCCTCGTCGTGTTTTGCTTTGGTCCGCTTCCAGACGAGCGCGCGCGCGTCCGAATCATCGAAGTAAAACAGCGCTACGCGGTTGCCGACGTCATCGAGATACTCTCCGAATCGCGGGCGCGCGCGCGTCCTTTTTGCCCCGTCTTTGGAGCCTGCGGCGGGTGTCAACTGCAGCACCTCAACTACGCCGCGCAGTTGGAGTGGAAGCGCAACGTGGTGCTCGCGACGATGCAGCGGATCGGCGGCTTAGAACGGATCGAGGTGCGCGAAACCATCGGTATGGTCGAACCACGCGCCTACCGCAATAAGATGTCGCTTGTTGTCGAGCATCGCAAGGACCCGCCGGCGCTCGGCTTTTACCGGCAGCGCTCGCACGAGGTCGTTCCGATCGACGCATGTCCGATCGTCACGCCGAAGCTCAACTCCGATCTCGGCCGTCTCGACGCAGCTCGCCGCATCGCGCCGGTCAGCGCGATGCTTCGCGACGCGCGTCACCTCGTCGCCCGCAGCGCGGGCTCGAGCGGCGAGAGCCTCTTAACCATTACCACGGCGCGACGTTCGGAGAGCGCCGGTCGCGCCGCGCCGTTGCTGCTTCGCGAATATTCCCGGGCTTGCTGGGGTCACCAACTCATTCGATCCGCCCAGCGTCAATGCGACCCTGGGCCGGCGCCATCGACGCCTCGCGGGCAAAGCCGCGATCGAAGAGAGAATTGGGGGCGTACGGTATCAAGTTTCGGCCGGTTCGTTCTTTCAAGTGAACGCGGAAATGGTCGGACGCATTTTTGAGTACTTGGAACCGTGGCTGCAGCCTCCGCGGCGCATCGTCGACTTCTACTGCGGCGTTGGAACGTTCGCGCTTTTCTTTGCAAAGCGCGGCTGGCAGGTTTACGGCGTTGAAGAGAACGCACAGGCGGTTGCGGAGGCCACTTCCAATGCGCGCCTCAACGGCCTCGAGCAATCGGCTCGCTTTACCGCGGGGCGAGTCGAGCAGCTCGTCGGCACACCCGCGGTTCGGAACGCATTACGCAAGGCCGACGTGCTCTTTCTCGATCCTCCACGCAAGGGCTGCGATGAGGTCACGCTCGGTGCGATTGCCGATGCTCGCGTTTCCGCGCTCTGGTATCTCTCCTGCGACCCGGCAACGCTTGCACGGGATTCTAAGTTCCTCGTGGCCAAGGGCTATCGGCTCGGTATCGTTCAACCCTTCGACATGTTTCCGCAAACCGGGCACGTCGAGACGCTCGTCCAGCTGGAGTACGCTTAATTTGCAGCCCGACACCATCGATATACGTTACGTCGCCAAACTGGCTCGCATCGCGCTGACCGGCGAAGAAATCGAAGTCTTCGGGCGGCAGCTTGGCGACCTGCTCGGCCACGTGAACGCACTTGCGCGGCTCGATATTGAAAGCGTCCCGGCAACGGCCCAGGTTGTCGAATCGCGTAACGTGATGCGTGAGGATCGTCTCGTCCCATGCCTCGATCGCGAGCGCGTTTTGGCCGAAGCGCCGCAGCGCCAGGGCGGATTCTTCCGCGTGCCGCGCATCATCGCGGAGTAGCGCTGCAATCTCCGTGCAGCTAATCGAGAAAAGCGCCGCGCAAATTGCACGCGCGGTCCGTGCGGGCGAACTGAGCGCGGTCGAGATAACGGAAGCTACGTTGGCGCAGGTCGGAGCGGTCGATGGTGCGCTCGGCTCGTATTTGACGGTGCTCGCCGATCTCGCTCGCGCGCACGCGGCGCGCGTCGGCGAACGCATTCGTGATGGCGAGCAGCTTGCGCTGGCGGGCGTGCCGATCGCCGTGAAAGACAATATGTGTTTGGACGGCACGCGCACGACGGCCGGCAGCAAGATCTTGGAGCGCTGGATCGCGCCGTATACCGCGACCGCGGTAGCCCGCATGCTCGAAGCCGGCGCGATTCCGATCGGCAAAGCGAACTGCGACGAGTTTGCGATGGGCAGCTCGTGCGAAAACTCCGCGCTGGGCGTTACCCGCAATCCCTACGATTTGGGACGCGTACCGGGCGGCTCGAGCGGCGGCTCCGCGGCAGCGGTCGCCGCATACGAGGCGGCGATTGGTCTAGGGAGCGATACCGGCGGCTCGATTCGAGAGCCGGGCGCGTTCTGCAATCTGGTCGGTTTCAAACCGACGTACGGCCGGGTCTCGCGCTATGGGTTGATCGCGTTCGCGTCGAGTCTCGATCAAATCGGTCCGCTCTCACGCACCGTTGAGGATGCGGCGATCGCCTACGACGTGATGGCTGGATACGATCCGATGGACGCAACCTCGATCGACCGGCCGGTCGAGCCCACCGCCGACGCGCTGCTCGAAGACTTGCAGGGCCTGCGCGTCGGCCTCGTGCGGGAGTTCGATACGAAGACGCTCGGCGACGACCTCGACGCGCTCTACCGGCAGGCGTATCGCGATCTCGAAGCTCTCGGTGCAGAGCTCGTCGAGGTGTCGCTGCCGACCGCGGATTACGGAGTCCCGACGTATTACCTCATCGCGCCGGCCGAGTGCTCGTCGAACCTGGCGCGCTTTGACGGCGTACGCTACGGCTTGAGAGTCGAAGCGCCGGACGTTCGGACGATGTACGATCTCACGCGAGCCGCCGGCTTCGGCGCGGAAGTCAAACGTCGAATTCTCATCGGCACGCACGCGCTCTCGAGCGGATATTACGACGCGTACTACGTGCGTGCGCAGAAAGCGCGGACGCTCATCGCGCGCGATTTCGATCGAGCCTTCGCGACGTGCGACGTGATCGCGTGTCCGGCGGCGAGTTCCGTGGCCTTCGAATTTGGGGCGAAGAGCGATCCATACAGCATGTACCTCATGGATTACTACACCATTCCGATGGCGCTTGCCGGACTGCCCGCGCTCTCGGTGCCGTGCGGCTGGAGCACGCCTGAAGGTGGGAGCGTCCCGATGCCGGTTGGACTTCAGCTCTGCGCGCCGCTCTTCAGCGAAAAGCTGTTGCTCGGGGCGGCGCACGCCTACGAGCACGCGACTCGCCACGCGCTCGCGCGCAAGCCAATGCTCGAGAGCGCGCGCGCGTGAGCCGCGCCTACGAGCCGGTCATCGGCATCGAGTGTCACGTCGAGCTGCGGACCGTTACGAAAATGTTCTGCGGTTGTCCTAACGAATTTGGCGGCGAGCCGAACACGAAGGTCTGCCCGATTTGCCTGGGCCTGCCGGGAGCGCTTCCCGTGCCGAACGCAAAAGCGATCGAATATATGGTTACCGCCGGGCTCGCGTTCGGCGCACAGATTCCGGCATTTTCGAAGTTCGACCGTAAGAACTACTTCTATCCCGATATGCCGAAGGATTACCAGATCTCGCAGTACGACATGCCGCTCGTCCTGGGAGGCACGGTCAAGTATTGGCTCGAGGACGGCACGGTGCGCGAGTGCCGCCTGACGCGGATCCACCTCGAAGAAGACACCGGCAAATCGACGCATGCCGGTTCGGGCGACGGCCGCATCGCCGGAAGCTCGTACTCGTTGGTGGACTTCAATCGCGCCGGCGTTCCACTGATGGAGTGCGTCTCGGAGCCGGAGCTGCGCAGCGCGTCGGAAGCCGTTGCCTTCCTCGAATCACTACGGCGCACGCTGCTCGCGCTCGGCGTCAGCGACGTCAAAATGGAGGAAGGCTCGCTGCGTTGCGACGCCAACGTCTCGATTCGACCGGCCGGTTCGTCCGCTCTGGGAACGAAGACGGAGATCAAAAATATGAACTCGTTTCGGTCGGTGGAACGCGCGATCGAAAGCGAGATCGAGCGGCAAATCGATATCCTGACATCGGGGGGCCGCGTCGTCCAGGAGACGCGCGGATGGGACGAGGTCAACGGCGTCACGCATTCGATGCGCAGCAAAGAAGAGGCGCACGACTATCGCTACTTTCCCGATCCGGATCTCGTCTCGCTGGAGATGGCGTCTTCCGACGTGAGCCGGCTGCAAGCCATGCTGCCGACGTTGCCGTGGCAGCGATTCGAGCGGTACACGGCGCAATACGGCCTTGCTCCCAAAGCGGCGACCCAGCTGATCGATAACCCAGCGCTGGGACGCTACTTCGATCGCGTCGTCGCGTGCAGCGGAAATGCGCAGCAGTCGAGTAACTTCGTGCTTGGCGATCTTTCACGCCTCGCCAACGAGACCGGCATCTCCGTCGGAGACTCCAAGGTTTCGCCCGAACATCTCGCCGAGTTAATCGCGCTCGTTGAGGCAAAGCGGATTAACTCGAAGATCGCTAAGGAGCTGCTCGCGCGCATGTGGGACGGCGCCGGCTCTCCGGCGGCAATCGTCGAACGCGAGGGGCTCGCGCAGACGAGCGATCCGGCAACGATCGAACGCTTTGTCGACGAGGTTCTAGCGGCGAACGAGAAGGTCGCCGCCGAGTACAGAGCGGGAAAGAGTAACGTCATGGGGTTTCTCGTCGGCCAGGTGATGAAGGCCTCGCGCGGGAAAGCCGATCCGGCGCTCGTCAACGACCTGGTGCGCAAGAAGCTCTCGTCCTGAGCAATCTCGGTTTTTCATGACGCTGGCGGACGACCGAACGCTCGAGGCACTCGATTTTACCGCAGTGCGCGATCGGATCGTAGCGGCGACGCGAACGCAGCGCGGAAGAGCCTATGCACTCGAGCTCGCTCCGTACTCGAATTTCGATATCGTGCGCCGCGAACAGCTTCGTACCGAAGCGGTGCGTTCGCTGATCGCCGGTTCGGATTTTCACGTGATGCCGGCAATCGACACGTCGTCGCTCACGGAGGCAGCGCAAGTCGGACGAACGCTTGCAAGCAGCGATCTACGCTCGATCGGCGACGCCGTCGCCGCAGCCGCCGCAGCGTACCGCGCGGTGCACGAACATGCCGACCTTGCCGACGTCGTCGCGGGGTATACGCCGCTGCGCGAGCTCACCCGGTCCATCCTCGATGCGATCGACGAACGCGGCGCCGTGCAGGATCGCGCTTCGCCGGCGCTCGGGCGCATCCGACGAAGCCTCGCCCAATCCCAAGCGGAGGCGCGCGATCGGGTCGCCTCGATTCTGCGCTCCGCGAAGTACGCTAAGGCGATTCAAGAACAAATCGTCACCATTCGCAACGGGCGTTTCGTCGTTCCCGTCAAAGCCGAGCTCGCCGGAACGTTGCCGGGCATCGTTCACGACACGAGCTCGAGCGGGCAGACGCTCTTCGTCGAGCCGCTCGCCGCGCTTGAAACGAATAATCGCGTGCGCACGCTGCAGATCGAGGAAGAGCGCGAGGTAGAGCGCATTCTCGAAACGCTCTCGCGAGAGGTCGGCAATCACGTAGCCGAGATTGAGGCCGGCATCGAGATGCTCGCGCGCCTCGATCTGCTTGCGGCAAAGGCGGACTTTGCACGTCGAACCGACAGCGTCGCGCCCGAATTGAGCGACGCCCCGGTCCTATTCATCGAGCGTGGCCGCCACCCGTTGCTCGGCGAGCGCGCCGTGCCGCAATCGTTGTCGGTCGACGAAACGACCCGTCTGCTCGTTTTGAGCGGTCCGAACATGGGTGGGAAGACGGTCGCGCTCAAGATGGCCGGCCTCTTCGTCGTGATGGCCTACTGTGGAATGCAAATCCCGGCGGCGCATAGCCGTGTCGGACGTTTCGAGCGCGTCGTCGCGGACATCGGCGACGAGCAGTCACTCGTTGCCAACACGTCCACGTTTTCCGCTCACTTGGAACGGATGCGTGAGATCCTCGAGGGCGCCGGCGCCCGGACGCTTGCGGTCGTCGATGAAATCGGCGGTGGCACGGAACCGAGTGCGGGAGCGGCGCTTGCCATTGCGATGTTGGAGCGGTTGCTCGAACGCGGCGCGCGAGCGATCGTCTCGACGCATTCCGTCGAGCTCAAACTCTTCGCGCACGCAAAACCGGGCGTTGCGAACGCCAGCGTGCGCTTCGATCCACAAACGTTCACGCCGACCTTCGAGCTCGACGTCGGAACGCCGGGGCAATCCTTGGCATTTCCACTTGCAACCCGGTTAGGAATCGATCCGGAGATCGTCGAGCGTGCGGGAGCGCTGCTAGAGCGACGCGAGCTCGACTACGAGACGGCGTTGGCAGAACTCGCATCGCGCAACAGCGAGCTGCGAGAAGAGCGGTCGCGCCTCGACGACGAGCGTCGTGAGGTCGTGCGCGAGCTCGATACCTTGCGCCGCAATCGCGGCGAGTTCGACCTCGAGCGGGGCCGTTTCGCCGCGCGGGCGGAAGAGCGGCTCGCGCAGAGTCTGCGAGACTTCGCGCGCGAGCTCCAGCGTCGTGCATCGGTGCCCGGCTCGGGGAGCGGTAGCCGAAAGGCAAAGGTGACGCCGTCGCAGGCGGCGTTGCTTGCGCAGACCGTAGAGGAAATGCGCCGAGACCTCGGGATTCGTCCCGCCGATGCTCGCGAGCCGGCGGACGCTACGTACTCTCCCGGCGATCGCGTTCGGATCGTATCGTTGAATCAGGAAGGGATCGTCGCCGAAGATTGGGACGAAAGGTTGCTCGTTTCGGTCGGTTCAATGAAGATGATGGTGGAGAAGACCGACGCGCGCCGCGAGGGTCGAGTCGCAACGCGCCCGCAGCGAACCTCGGCGCAAGCGGAGGCGCAGATAACCGCCGCGCAACGTTCCGCCGGCGAACTCGACGTTCGCGGCAAACGATACGCCGAAGCCGAGCCGCTGGTCGACCGATGGATTGACGATGCGTTGCTCGCCGGGAACTCGCCGCTGCGGTTGATTCATGGCAAAGGCACCGGTATGCTCGGACGCGGCTTGCAAGAGTATCTGCGAGGTCACGCCGCCGTCAAGAGCCTGCGCTACGGCAACGAGGAAGAAGGTTCGACCGGCGTCACGTTCATCGAGTTGCGGACGTGAGCCTGACGGATGTCCGCGATCTCCTAGACGGATTCGACCACGTCGAAACCGTCGCTGAGTTTGAGGGGCGGCTCAAATTGGGTCGCCCGTTGCGCGTCAAACTCGGTATCGACCCGACGAGTCCCGATCTCCATCTCGGTTTCATGGCGGTGCTGCATCCGCTCCAGCGTTTCGCCGAGTCGGGCCATCGCGTTACCTTGATCATCGGCGACTTTACGGCTCGCATCGGCGATCCCAGCGGCCGGAACGTGACGCGGCCACAGCTCTCACGCGAAGAGATTGAAGCGAACATGCTGGCGTATCGGGAACAAGCCGGCAAAGTGCTCGATCTCGAGCGCATTGAGGTTCGCTACAACTCTGAATGGCTTGACGCGTTGACCGGTGCCGATCTGGTGAAACTGCTGGCGAAGACGACGGTTGCGCAAATGCTCGAACGCAACGATTTTCGCGAACGTTACGATGCCGGCGTACCGATCTCGCTTCACGAGCTCCTCTATCCGGTCGCGCAAGCATACGATTCCGTCGCGATCGAAGCCGACGTCGAGCTTGGCGGCACCGACCAGCTCTTTAACTTGCTGCTGGGACGGCAGTACCAGCGCGAATTCGGACAGCTTCCCCAGATCTGTGCGACGGTGCCGTTGCTCGTCGGCCTCGACGGGGAGAAGAAGATGAGCAAGTCGCTCGGTAACTACGTCGGGGTTGCGGAGCCGGCGCAAGAGCAGTTCGGCAAGCTGATGAAGATTCCCGACGAGCTGCTGCCCGTATACGCGCGGCTCGCCGCATTTCGCTCGCGCGAGGACTCAGAACGGCTTGCAGCGGAGCTCGCCGCGGGACGCGCAAATCCGATGGAAGAAAAAAAGCGTCTCGCGCAAGAGATCGTCGCGCGCTATCACGATGCGGCTGCAGCCGCGGCCGCGCGCGAATACTTCGAGCGAACGGTTCAGCGCCGGGAGATTCCCACCGAGGCACTCGACGAGATCGAGCTCGGCGATTGCAAGCGGATTGCGGAAGTTCTCGTAAAGGCAGGGTTTGCGGAAAGCCGCCGAGCCGCCGAACGGCTCATTTCCGGGAGCGCGGTCAAAGTCGACGGCGAACCGGTGCAGGACGTCAACGCGACGTGGACCGCCCGCGCGCCGGCCGTACTTTCGGTAGGATCGCGGCGGTTTGTCCGCGTGCGGCCGCGCGACGCGCGATAGCTTATAATCGCTCGAGGAGCTCCCGAACTTCTTTCGCGCTAAAAACGTAGTTCGTCTTACAGTATTCGCACGTGGCCTCGGTGCGATCTCGTTCGCGCGTAAGTTGCAAGAGTTCGTCGGCTCCTAGGCCGAGAAGGACGCCTTCTACCTTTGCGCGATTGCACCGGCAGGCGAAGCGTACGTCGATAGAATGATGCGAACGCAGCTTCACGTCGCCGGCAAGCTCGCGCAGCAATGCGCCCGCATCCGCGCCACGTGCGATGAGCTGCGTCACCGGAGGCATCTTTGCCGCTCGGGTCTCCAGCGACGCTAGCGCGCGGTCGTCGGCCCCCGGCAGGGCGCGCGCGAGTATTCCGCCGGCGGCGACGACGCCGCCGGGATTTGCCAGAACCCCAAGTGCGACGATGCTGGGAATCTGCTCCGACTGTGCGAGATAGACGGCGAGATCTTCGGCGATCTCGCCCGACTGCAGCGGCACGACGCCGACGTAGGGCTGTCCAATATCGCTCGAGCGCGTCACCTGCAACGATCCGTCGCCGATCGCACCCGCGACGTCGAACTTGCCGCGCGCGTCGATGGGCAGCTCGACGCGTCCGTTGCGAGCGTAGCCGCGCGCGCCGGCCGTATGCTCGTCGAGCAGCCACGCGTCGGCGGCGAGGCTTCCCAAAGGACCGTCACCCGCGATCTGCAGCGAAATGCGTTCGTTGCCCTTGAGGCTCGCGCTGAAGAGGGCGGCCCCCGTCGCAAGGCGCCCGACTGCCGCCGTGGCGGTCGGCCAGAGGTCGTGCCGGTTCCGAATCTCCGCGACGAGATCGGTAGTGATCGCGGCCACGAGCGCGACTCCGGCCTCGAGGTTCGATGCGGCGACGAGCAAGTCTGGCATGTGCGCCTCTGATTCGAAGGCCCGTCCTTTTCCTCTAAAGAAGCGAAGCCGATGCGCGTTTTGGTTGTGCACGGGCCGAACCTCGACTTGCTCGGCGAGCGGGAGCCGGAAATCTACGGGACGCAATCGCTGGGCGAATTGAACCAAGCGATTGTGACCGGTGCAGAGAGTCTTGGTATGGAGGTTCTCTGCGAGCAGCACAATGGGGAAGGCGCGATCATCGATGCGCTCCACGCCGCTCGCAAGGGCTACTCCGGCGTCGTGATCAACCCAGGAGCATACGCCCACTACTCTTACGCGATCCACGATGCAATCGCCGCGATCGGGATTCCGGTCATCGAGGTTCATATCTCGAACATCGCGGCGCGAGAGACTTTTCGCCGCTCGAGCGTAACGGCGGCCGCGTGCCGCGGCGTCGTGAGCGGTCTTGGGGTTGCAGGCTACGTGCTCGCGTTGCGCGCGCTTGGGGAAATTCTCGCACGTTAAGGCCTGCAGATATGGAAGGAGCGCATGACGAAAGCCGATGTGATTGAAGCCGTCGCCGCAGAAGCGGACCTTTCGAGGCGTCAGGCCGGCGAGATAGTCGATCTTATTCTGAATGAAATCAAAGGAGCATTACAGAAAGGCGATCGTGTAGCGCTCAACCCGTTCGGGAGCTTCGTCGTTCGTGCGCGTCAAGCGCGTGAGGGGCGCAATCCCAAGACCGGCGAAAAGATCACGATTGCCGCACGAAAGGTGCCCGCGTTCGTAGCCGGGCGATCGCTCAAGGAAGCCGTCGGCGGAGCGGCAGCGCACAAGAAAAAGCAATCAAGGAAACCTGACTCACTCTGAACAACGGGCTGTAGCGAAGCTTGGTTATCGCGCTAGTCTGGGGGACTAGAGATCGCTGGTTCGAATCCAGTCAGCCCGACCATTAACAGAACTCTCAATCCGTTGCATCTTTCCGGAAAGGATAGGGTCAAAACGTCTTATGAAGATTCTACACTCTGTCAAGTGCGCAGTAGGCATATGCGCGACCATCATGGTGCTGGCCGCTTGTGGCGGCGGGTCGCCGAATGCGGGATCGCCGGCGGCTCCGCCGTCGCTCTCCAGCGTCCACCGCGTCGCGAATTTCTTGCAGAATGAAAAACTCTTGCCACGTCACCATCACCACAAGAAATGCGGGCACGAGGGGCAGCCATGTACGCACGGTTGCTGTAAGGGACTTTATTGCGGCTTGTACGGGAGCAAGTACGTCTGCCTGTAAACCCTCGTGTCGTCGTGCTCGTGGCGGGGCTGCTTGCGGCGTGTTCCGCCCGGGCCGCTCCTGCGAAGCCGGGCGCCTTGACGCCCGCCCAGCGGACGCAGGTCGTGCAGATTGTGCGCGACGCGATGAAAAACGACCCCAGCATTCTGCGCGAGGCGATCCTCGCGCTGCAGGCCGATAATGCGCGCGTAGAAGCCGAGGCGGATAGCGCGGCAATCGCGCGGCGGCGCGAGGCGCTCTTCGACCCACGCGACCCGAGCACCGGAAATGCCCGCGGAAGCGTGGTGATCGCCGAGTTTTTCGACCCGGCATGTCCCTACTGCAGGGAGTTGGCGCCCCAGATGACGCGCTTCCTGGCAAAATATGGCGACGTTCGCCTCGACTACAAGGATCTGCCGATTCTGGGGCCGGGAAGCGAGCTCGGCTCGCGCGCCTTGCTTGCGGCACAGCGGCAAGGCACCTACGAGCCGCTGCGCGATGCGATCATGCGCGACCCGCGCGATATCACGATCGAGACGATCCGCGAGCACGCGCAAAAACTTGGGCTAAACTGGGCGCTGCTGCGCCACGACATGGACGACCCGGCCATCGGGCGCAAGCTTGCCGCGAACAAGGGTCTCGCGGATGCGCTTGGAGTCGACGGAACGCCGTCGTTCGTAATCGGCGGAAGAATCGTCGCAGAAGCGGACATGGCGCAGATTGCCGACGCCGTTTCTGCAGCGCGCCGCGGTGAAGCGCCGCGAGAATCGCGAATGCCGCGATGAAAATTGGTACGTTGGAAATGAAGGTCGCGCGAGTCGAAGGCTTTCAAGTTCGCGTCCGGACGTCCGACGGCCGCGATATTCGCTCGGATCGTGAGGGCATGCCGCCGTGGCCGTACGAGAAGGGCGCGCGCGATCGTTGGTCGGTTGCGCGCTGGAAGCAAGAGCGCTTCGTTAGCCTCTATCCCGGATTCGGCGTTGACGTGCTCGACGGCGACGGCGAGATCGTTGAATTCGGGCAGACGCTGTTGGAAACGGTGCGCGAAAGCTACGATTAGCGCACGCGCGCAAACGATAAACAAAGTCAACTTCCCCGGATTATAAAAGGAGAGAAAGCGGGCCTTCCGCCAAGTAGGTGCGGCTGGAACGGGAGGTGCGTGCTTGCAATACCGGGCGGCCGGATTGTTATTTTTTCTGCTCGTCGCCGGCGGCGGGATCGTCGCGTGCAGCGGGGCGAATTACTCGGAAGTGCCGAGTGGGGCGCTTCCAGCGACCCATGGCTTAAAAGGAAGCACGCCAATTGCTCACGTCGTGATCGTCATTCAAGAGAATCGCAGTTTCGACAATTTGTTTGCGACCTTCAAGGGAGCCAACGGCGCGATGACCGGGCTCGCCGAACCGATGCCCTCCCCGATCGCCAGCTCGTGCGCGGCGAAACACCAGCCGGTGATCGTGCAGCCGACGACCGTTCCGTTGACCGAAGTCGATCTGACCGGCAAGGGATTCCCGAACAACTTTGGCTGGGATAACGATCTCGCTCATAACTATCGCGATGGCTATTTGTTCCAATGCGACTCAGTCGCGTCGCAACCGAGCGCGTCGAGTCCGTGCAAGATGGATGGATTCGACGTGACGAAGTTCGGTCCCGACGGTGAAGGTCCGCAAGCGACGTGCACCTATACGTATCAATACGTCAACCCGCAGGACATCGCTCCGTACTGGGACATGGCGCAGCAGTACGTGCTTGCCGACAACGCCTTTCAGACGCAAGGCAGCGAGAGCTTCACCGCGCATCAAGACCTCATTGCGGCCGGCACCGCAATCAACTCGAGCGAAAGCCTCATCGACGACCCGACCGGCTTTCCGTGGGGCTGCGACGGGAATCCCAGCGGCGAGGTGACGTCGCTGCTCACGACTGCCGGAAAGTATCTCGGCGATCGAGGCCCGTTTCCTTGCCTGACGCAGTACCAAACGATGCGCGATTTGCTCGACGCTAAGAGCATTTCGTGGAAGTATTACGCCAACAAAGTCTATCCGTGGCACAGCCCCAAGAACGGGAATTCCGGCATCTGGAGCGCGTTTGACGCGATCAAAGCCGTGCGTTATAGCAAAGAGTGGGGAACGAACGTCACCAGCAGCGATCTGAAGATCTTCGCCGACATCAAGGCCGGAACGCTGCCGGCCGTCTCGTGGGTGACGCCCGATGGCTTCAACTCCGATCATCCCGACGAAAAGACGCAGAACGGAGAAGGGCAGCCCAAAGATACCGGCCCGTCGTGGGTAGCCTCGGTCGTCAACGCAATCGGTCAGAGCAAGTATTGGAACAGCACCGCGATCGTCGTGCTGTGGGACGATTGGGGCGGCTATTACGATCACGTACCCCCGCCGTTCTACGACAACCAGGGCGGCCTCGGCTTCCGGCTTCCGCTGATCATTATCTCGCCGTACGTGAAGCCGCACGTCGAGCACACGCAGTACGAATCGACCAGCATCCTGAAGTTCATCGAAGGGAATTGGAATTTGCCGTCGCTGGGGCAATTGGATGCGCGCGCAACGAGCCTCGCCAACGCGTTCGACTTCAATCAATCGCCGCGTCCGTTCAAAGTAATTCCGGCGAAGTACTCGCAGGCGTTCTTCCTCCACCAGAAACCGTCGGGCTCGCCGCCCGACTCCGAATAAAAACGCCATCGTGCGCGTAAACGCCGCCGTGCTGTGCTTGCTCGTCCTAGGGACGGCGGCCGGAATCGCGGCGTGCGGCGGCGGCTCGCAAGCCGGTGCACCGGTCTTCCCGGGCGCGCTGCGCGAGGCGGCGCGCGTCTCGCCGATCGAGCATATCGTGATCGTCATTCAGGAGAATCGCAGCTTCGATAATTTCTTCGCGACGTTTCCCGGCGCCGACGGCGCGAAGGTCGGGAAAGCGGCTCCGATTCCGGCATCGTACGACTGCCCGGTGCCGGTGCCGCAAGAGACAACGATCCCGCTCACGCCGGTAAATCTGCTCGGGCAGGGATTTCCAAAGAGCTTCGGTGGTTACGCCGGAAAAGATTTGGGCCACAACTACGCTCAGTTTCAAACCGAGCGCGATGATAACGCGATGGACGGCTTCGATCTCGAGACTCTCGGATCGGCGGGAAGCGACGGCCCAGCCTGTACGTATCCGTATCAGTACGTCAAGCCTTCCGACATCGCGCCCTACTGGGATATGGCAAAGGAATACGTTCTCGCCGATCACACGTTCCAAGATCAGGGCAGCGGCAGCTTTACGGCGCATCAGGAGCTCATTGCCGGCGGCACCGATCTGTCGAACAGCGAAGCGCTCATCGATAATCCAACCTGGTTCCCGTGGGGCTGCGACGGCCTCGCCAAAGGCCCGCATCGGCTCGTGACCGCGATCATCAAACGCGGTGGTAGGGTGCATCCGTATGGCGGCCCGTTCCCGTGCTTCACGTATACGACGTTACGCGATCTGCTCGATGCGAAATCCGTCTCGTGGAAATTCTACGCGATGCCGGTTAAGAAGTACGAGAAGAGCGATCCCGGACGCGGCAACACGCCCGGAATATGGAGCGCCTTCGACGCTATCAAGGCGGTTCGCTATAGCTCCGAGTGGAAGACGAACGTTACGTGGCCCAACACGAACATCTTCAACGACATCTCAAATCGTCAACTGCCGGCCGTATCGTGGATAACGCCGAATGCTCCCAACTCCGATCACCCCGGTGACAGCAGCGACACGGGCCCCTCGTGGGTCGCGTCGATCGTGAACGCCGTCGGTAAGAGCCGTTATTGGAACTCGACGGCGGTCGTCATCTTGTGGGACGACTGGGGCGGTCTTTACGATCACGTCGCGCCGCCGGAACCGCGCAACTGGCAGGGCGGCCCGGGCTTTCGCGTGCCGCTGCTCATCGTCTCGCCGTACGTCAAACCGCACGTCGATCACACCGTCTATGAGTTCGGCAGCATCCTGCACTTCATCGAAGACAACTGGAATCTCGGCACGCTGGGAAGAAACGACGCGCAGTCGAAAAGCATCGGAAATGCCTTCGACTTTCACATGGCGCCGCGTAAGTTTCAAATCATCCCCGCAAAGTACTCTCGCGACTACTTCTTGCATCAGCCGCCCTCGGGCATCGCGCCCGACACCGAATAAAGAATAGGACGGAAGATTCATGCAACGTCGCGCGTTCTATTGGCGGATCTGCGCGGTCGCCGGCGGCCTGATGCTCGCGGCGTGCAGCGGCGGCTCGTCTTCGCTTCCCAGCGGAATGCCGGTCGGCCCGCAAGGCCGCTCGAGCAGCTCGCCGATCAAGCACGTCGTGCTGATCGTGCAAGAGAACCGCAGCTTCGACAATTTGTTCGCAAAGTTTCCGGGCGCAAACGGCGCGACGCGCGGTAAAGAGAAAGTAAAAGTGGGAGGCAAGTACGTCGATAAGTGGGTAACGCTTGCGTCGCACAAGCTGACTCATGCCAAACGATCTGCAGCACTGCCATAGCGCCTTCGAAAAAGAGTACGACGGCGGCAAGATGGATGGCTTCAATCTGATCGACCAAGGGCTCTTGCCCGCACGGGAAGCCGGCCGGGACGCAGCCGTATCAGTACGTCGAGGAATCCGAGATCAAGCCCTACTGGGACATCGCCAAGCAGTGGGTCTTATCCGATGCGATGTTCCAAACGCAAGGCAGCGGAAGCTTCACCGCGCATCAGGACCTCATCCGGGGCGGAACGTGCATCGATGGCGTGCGGATCGCCGTCGTCGTCGACGGAAAGCCTCGTCGATAATCCGTCGTATTGGCCGTGGGGCTGCGACGCGCACTCGAAGGTTCGAACCTACACCATTAACGTCGCCGGTCAAGTGAAGTTCAACGGTCCGTTCCCGTGTTCGAACGACTTTCCGAACTCCGGTTCGGGCGGCTACGACACGCTCCGCGATCTCCTCGATGCCGCGAGCGTATCGTGGAAATATTACACGCCGTGCTTTAACACCACGGCCCAACCCGGCTGCGCTCCAAGCTCCGACTGCGGCGGCGGCGCGGACCCGTGCGACGCCGATCTGCTCGACGCGTTCGACGTCATCTATCCGGTGCGCAACGGCAGCGAATGGGGGACGAACGTCTCGTGGCCCGAGACCAACATCTTCAGCGATATCAGCAAGGGCGCGTTGCCGGCGGTCTCCTGGGTGATTCCCGAGGACGACGAAGACGACCATCCCGACGAACCGGCCGACGATGGGCCGCAGTGGGTCGCGAGCGTCGTCAACGCGATCGGCCAGAGCGCGTATTGGAAGTCGAGCGTGATCGTCGTCATTTGGGACGACTGGGGCGGCTTCTACGACAACGCCGTGCCGCAGCAGTTTGACGACACTCAAGGCGGTCTTGGCTTCCGCGTTCCGATGATGGTGATCTCGCCTTATGCGATTTCGGGCGGCGGCAAGGGCGGCTACGTCGCGCACACGCCGTACGAGTTCGGAAGCATTCTCAAGTACGTCGAACAGAATTGGAATCTTGGCTCGCTCGGCACTACCGACACGCGCGCGACCAGCATCGGCGACGTCTTTAACTACAGCCAAACGCCGCGCGCGTTTACGAAAATCCCGTCGCAGCACGACGCGCAGTATTTCATAGAGAAGCCGCATCCGTCCCAACATGGCGATCCGCAATAACGGTGCCGCGCCGGCCTGCGCCCTCATCGCGGCGCTCGTCGGCTGTTCCTTCGCGGGCCCGTCGTCACTGCCGATCGCGCGAAGCGATGCGGAGGCGATGCAGGCCCTCGCGCAGACGGGCGCCGGGAAGATCACGCACGTCGTCTACATCGTGCAGGAGAATCGCAGCTTCGATAATCTTTTCTACGGCTATCCCGGCGCCGACACCGTCTCGAGCGGCAAGAACTCAAAAGGAAAGACGATTATGCTGCGTCCCGAGACCCTCGCGACGGAATACGTCATCGATCACTCCGCGAAGGCAATGTTCGCGGCCTGCGACGGCACCGGAAAGCTTCCCGGCACCGACTGCCGCATGGACGGATTCAATAAAGAATTCTCTTCCTACGGGCCGCCCAACCCGCAGTACGTCTACGTCCCGCACGGCGATTCGAAGCCATACTTCGACATGGCGCGCGAGTGGGTGCTCGCCGACCGGATGTTCCAATCGCAGCTCGACGAGAGTTTCGTCGCGCATCAATACATCATCGCCGCGCAGGCGCAGTCCGCCGTAGACTTGCCCAATAGCCTGTGGGGATGCGTCGGCGGAGACGGCGACCTCGTCGCTACGCTAACGAAGAGCCGCGTGAAAGGGCCGAAGGTATCGCCCTGCTTCGACTATCAAACGCTCGGCGACGAGCTCGACGCCGCCCGGCTCTCGTGGCGCTTCTACACCAGCAAGTATAGCGCGCCGTCGAGCGACGAAGGAGCGTTCTGGTCGAGCTACCAGACCGTCAAACACATCTACGACGGCCCCGATTGGGTCAAAGACGTCATCACGCCGCAGACCCGGTTTCTCACCGACGTACGCGCGAACAAGCTCTCGAACTTCACGTGGATCACGCCGGTCTGCATCAACTCCGATCACGTTTACTGCGGCGGCGGCTACGGCCCGTCGTGGGTCGCGTCGCTCGTCAACGCCGTCGGGAAGAGCAAGTTCTGGAACTCGACGGTCATTTTCGTACAGTGGGACGACTGGGGCGGCCTTTACGATCACGTTCCGCCGCCCTACAAAGATTACGACGGCTTGGGTTTTCGCGTGCCGCTGCTCGTAATTTCTCCGTATGCCAAGCACGGCCACGTGTCACACGTGCAGTACGAAACCGCCAGCGTGCTGCGCTTTGCCGAGGACCTCTTTGGGCTCGGCCGGCTTGCAGCGGCCGACCGGCGTTCAACCTCGCCGGCCGCCGATTGCTTTGACTTTTCGCAGAAGCCGCGACCGTTCGTGCCGATCAAAGCGCCGAAGGGCCCCGACTTCTTCCTGCGTCAACCCAAGGATTACCGCATCCCGGATTACGAGTAGTTCGCGGCGGCGTTGCGCAGCCGCCAATTATTGGGCGATGACCCAAAGCGTGACTGGTACTGAAGTTCGCGTTACCACAAAACCATAACGCTGTAACCGCCGCCCGAATTACCGTAATTCACTTGGAGCGTTGGGAAATATTCGAGCCCGCTGAGGTTGCACGTACAGGTGCTGAACTCGAGGGCCGAGGTCTGCGAGGGTACGCGATAAAAGAGCACGCCGGCAGTGTTGCCGCTGGTGGGCGGCGAGTGGGTGAGAGTAGCGTTGCTAAAGTTCGTGTCCGACACGCTGTTGGTCATGTAGATCGTCACTCCGTTTCCGGTAATGGTCGCACCCTTGAGATGGAACTGATCGTTGATGACGGGTGGCGCGAGTAAACTTGAGCAGCCCCGGTGCCCTTCGATCGTGAGCGCCTAAATTCACGTTTTAGCCCTCCCATTGAAGCGCGCACTAAGTAAAAAGTAAAAGTGCAACTTCGTACGGGTTTGAACCGAAAGCGCCCGCGGCAATAGTGTCGCGAACGAATTGATTATGGTACTAACGTACCATACTGTCAAGCGCCCGAATCGCGCGAATGGTTCTTCCGAAAACTTTGGTTTAGTGCCTTTGCGCTTGGTCTGTCAAAGATTATCGCAAGCTCAACGGGCGTGACACTTTGATTTAGAACTTTTGCTAATTGAAGCGCTATCAGTTTTGTTAATTGAAGCGCTATCAGTTTTGATAATGACGTAAGCGATCGAGCAGGATGCCGAGATAGTCCGGCTCGCCTGCAAGTTGATGCTCCCGGTATTCGGCGGCGTTGAAAAGCCAATCTGGCAGCGCCGCCGGTAATCCGATCTCATCGTTTTGCACGTCGAACTCGAACGATGCGGGCGGATCCTGGTACGTCCAAACCGCGCGCGTAACGACCCAACACCCGACCACGTTACGAAAGTAAACCGTTACGTCCGTCGGGCTCACGGGCGCCTTCGGCGTGGGAGCGTACTGGCCAACGAAATGCGCTTTCCGAAGATCGTACGTCTGCACGTCGATCCACAGATCGCGCAGATTATGCTTTTGGGGATCGCTGCGCGGCCGCAGCTGCAGATGATACGTCGCGTGGCCCTCGACGTCTTCGATCGGCGGAGCCTGCGCGGAATCGCCGATTGCATACGGCGCTTGCGCGATCGCAACGACGGTCGCGATCGTCTTGAGGCCGGCGACGTCGGGTATCATCGTGACGCCGTTGCCGGGAGGCGCCACGTGTACCGAAGAGCGCATCGTCCAAGCGAACGGTCCCAAGAACTCGGGCAAAATCAACGCCGGCGGAAGCTTCCCGCTGGGGATGGGATCGCTCACGTTCTCCATGCCGTCGGCGAGCCGCACGGCATAGCGGTGGACTTCAACCGATGTGTTCGATCCGGTGTAATAACCCATCGGCGTTTCGCGAATGTGCCAGGTCGCCGTCCAAATTGCGTACGGCGGCACTGGGTACGATTGCAAGCGCCGAAAGGCCGCGTCAAAAATAGTTTGCTGCGCGCGAGCGGAGGAACTCGCGGCGATGAAGGTAATCGCGGCGAGGGCAACGGCCCGCTTCATCAACGAAATCAATAGGAGTGAGTGCATTGGTACGTCCTGAACATACTTCGACAGCCTCGCCGCGGTTACGTTCCGTTTCGCGACGAGGCGTACTCGAAATCGCCGCGTCGTTCGGTCTTCTCGCGGCGATCGGCGACCCGTCGCCGGCTGCTGCGTCGACTCGGGAAGGAATCGTCGGCGCCTGGAGTCTTGTGAGTTTTAACGTGGACGAAGGGAAAGGAGCGACGAAACCGCGGTTCGGCGCCGACCCTGTCGGCTACTTGATCTATAGCGCCGACGCGCGGATGGCGGCGGTACTCGCCGGTACGCATCGCCCCGAACTGAAGTCGCCCGCCGGAAGCTCCGTATCGGAAGAGCGTCGCACCGAGGCGCTGCTCAACTCCCTCGCGTACGCGGGACGCTACGACGTGCGTGGAGATCGGGTCTTCCATCACGTCGAGGTGAGCGTCTTTACCAACCTTATCGGGGTGACGCTCGAGCGTCAGTTCACGATAGAAGGCGACACGCTCACGATTAGGACGTTGCCGCCGGAGATCTGGGGGAGTTCCAACGTGCTGGTGTGGAAGCGCGCGTAGGGGCAGTTGCGATGTCAGTCCGAGGTTGTCGAACCTCCGGGATCGAGTTGCAAATCGTACACCTGCGTTTGGTCGGCGTATACGCTGTACCCTGAAAAGGAGCGCGTGTCGTAACCTGACTTCTCGGCCGTCAATGTGTAGTCGTCAGGCGGTAACGAAAAGACAATGTAGTGGCCGTGAGCGTCGGTCGTCGTAGTTATCGTTTGAGACGGGGAACTGATTTGCAGGTGTACGCCGGCAAGCGGCGCTCCGGTTTTTGCATCAGTGATGACGCCGCCGATCCCTCCAAGTGTACCGGCCGTCGCCCAGCTTGCCTGACCGGCAAGAGCAGCAATCAAGCCAAGCAGGATCAACGTACGTTGCAGAGTGTGTAGTTTTATCATTATCGACTGACCTCAAGATGAGACTGAGAGAAGCACCCTGAGGCCAGAGTGCTCCTCTCCATACGTGACCGCAATAGAAAGATAATCAAAACCGTCTCGCGCGGATGCGTTTGATGCAATTGATGATGATCTGATCGTCGCGGCGACGCCTGAACTGTCTCCATTAGCGTACGGCGCAATGAAAAACTGGTCATATTTTGGTCAGAGCCGATGCAAGGGTTAGCGGTACCCGGCGTTGCAGGGCGCACCAGACGTCCTAGAAGGAGGATCTATCCGTGAAAAGTTCGAGTCCGATCCGATCCGTTTTCGGCGCTTCGATTGCCCTCGCCGTACTGGTCGGTTGCAACGCTAGTGGGTCGCAATCAGAGCCCAGCTCCTCGAATGCTCAGTGGCTTGCGCGTCCGCCATCGCTCGGAGGTCTAAACGGCGCGAAGGTTTCTCGTCCCGACAATCGCGCCTCTTGGATGGCTCCCGACGCGAAGAGAAAAGACCTTCTCTACATCTCCGACCAAACCGGTGACGTCTACGTTTTCAGCTATCCCGGTGGCAAGTTGAAGGGGACGCTTACGGGGTTTGCCGATCCGCAAGGCGAGTGCGTGGACAAAGCGGGCGACGTTTGGTTCACGCTCTTCTCCGGTCAGGAGCTCCTCGAGTACGCGCACGGCGGCACGAGCTCTATCGGCAGCCTGAGCGACCCCGGGTATCTTCTAGAAGCCTGCTCCGTCGACCCGACGACCGGGAATCTGGCGGCTGCAGACTTTGCCGGTACGAACAGCACCTCCGGAGGCGTTTCGATCTACGCCGATGCTCAAGGGATGCCCGCGACGTACATCGATCCCGGGCTCTACCTGGTGTTCTCCCTGGGCTACGACGATAAGGGTAATCTCTTCGTTGACGGCGAGACCCAAACCGGCGGCACTTTTGCGTTCGCCGAGCTTCCCAAGGGCAGCAGCACGTTCACGAACCTTACCCTCAACAAGACGATCGGGACGCCTGGCACCGTGCAATGGGATGGAAAGCACGTAACCGTAGGGGATGCGAAAGCCGGCGTGATCTACCGGGTAAAGATCTCCGGCTCGAACGCAAAGGTGGTCGGCACGACCACGCTCACCGATGCCGACGGCGCTTTCCAGTCCTTTATCGACGGCAAGAAAGTCGTCAACCCGAACGTCTATAGCGCAAACGTGATGTTCTGGAGTTACCCTGCCGGCGGCAACCCCATCAAGACGCTCACCGGCTTCGTCGATCCGTTCGGCTCGGCGGTCAGCAAGGGCAAGAAGTAGTGACGAATTGAATCATCGCGTGTGGGATCCCGGCCCTCCGAGTTCGTAGCGCTCGCGCGCCTGTTGCGGGGGCTCGACGACGCCGCGACGCTGCGCAGCAGCCCGCTGCTTCGCGAAGTCTTTGCCGAATTAAGTGGAGGCGCGGGCGCCGCCGAGAGCATGGCTCTCTTGCGAGCGCGGGCGGCAGTGCTGTCGGCAGTCGCCACGCTCGATTCGGGGCCAAGCGGACGGAACGTCCACTTCGCCCGGCAACGGGCGATCGTAACGCGCTGCGACTTGCGCGGGGAAAAACACGCGACCGTCGCCGGAGACCTCGGCATATCGCTACGTGAATTCTATCGCGAACGCCGTCGTGCGTTCGAACGATTGCTCGGATTGATACCTTCAAATCTTTCCGGGCCGGTGCGATCGGGGCCCTCGTTGCCGAGCCGCTTCGAGCTGGATCTGGACCACGTTGCGAACCTCCGCCTGGTCGGCGATTTCGGAGCTGCCTTTAGAAAGCTCGAACAAATCGCGAATCAGGCCCGCAGCGCCGAGAAGGGCATCCGCGCGTTGTGCTACGGCGTCGAGATCGCGGCAGACCTTGGTGATGACGAGCGAGCCCGGCGATTCTTCCAGCATGCGCTCGAACGGGCGGCCGAGTTCGGGGGCGATTACGCCGGTGCGAGCGTCGATCTCGACGTGCAGATGGCGTGCGCCTACGTGAGCTGGCAAGAGACCGATCTGACACACGCGGCGTGCAGTCTCGATGGCGCGGCCAAGGCAGCCGATCGAGTGCAGCCGGTGGCCGACCGTCACGAGATTCGTTCTGCGGTCGGAGTTCTGTTCCGCTACGCGGAGCTCGCGTGCTTGCGCGGCGATGTGGCGGGCGCGCTCGCGTCGCTCGGCCGCGCGCGCGGACTGCTCGATCGCCTACGGCACAAACCGCCGAGTCTTCTCGGGCATCTGTTCTTCGAGCTCAGCATGGTGCATGCGCTCATCGTGGGAGAGATGTCGCGTGCCGTCGAGTACGCGCTTGAGGCGCTCGCGATTTTTGAAAGCGGTCAAGACTCGGCGGGCATAGCCGGCGCGACGGGGATGCTCTGCTCGCATCTGACCGCGTGCGGCGATTTCGCCCGGGCTCGGCACTTCGGACAAAGCGCCTTGCAGTTGGCGCGAGCCACGAACAATATGGCGGAGGTTGCCGATAAAGCGTTGATTCTCTCGCTAGCAGAGTCGCTCGGCGGAGATCCGCATCAGGGGCTGGTGCTCGCACGCGAAGCGTGCGCCGAGGCCCACGGTGGGCTCTTCGAGGTGCGCGGCCCGCTTGCGGTTGCAGAAGCGCAGTTGCGCCTTAACGAACCGTCGGGCGCGCTTGCAGCTGCGCAGCAAGCCGCTCGGTACGCCCAATCACGTAGCATGACGCGCTACAGCGGAGCCGCATCGCGCGTCGCCGCTGACGCGCACGAGGCATTGGGCAATCTGGAAGCGGCGCGTGAGGAGGCCGACTTCGCACTTGCTGCACTTGCCTCGCATGGCCACCCGGACGCTCTATCTCGCGCTTACGAAACGGCCAAGCGGTTAGGCGTCGGCGGTTCGGCGCTACGGCTTGCGGGAGAAGTCCGAGCAACGCTTCACGAGTGAGCCATTCCACTTAGCTCAGGGCGTTGAGGGCGTCGCGCGTGGCTTTCGGCGATGGGTGATCGGGGCCGAAGGCCTTTTCACGAATCGCCAACGCTCGCACCAGCAGCGGCGCCGCCTCGTCGAAGCGTTTTTGTTGGCGATACAGCGCGGCAAGGTCGTCTAGGTTCTGCGCAAAGTCGGGGTGATCCGGACTCACGCCCTTCTCAAAGATCGCTAGCGCGCGCCGATAAAGTGATTCCGCATCCGCATACCGCCCCTGACCCCGTTGCACGTTGGCGAGGTTGTTGAGGCTGCGCGCAACCATGGCGTGACCGGGCCCGAGCACCTTCTCGCAGATCGCCAAGGCGCGCGCACTCAGCGGCTCCGCTTCGTCGTAGCGGTTTTGCTCGCAGTACAACTCGACAAGATGGATCAGGTTTTCCGCGACCAGATCGTGCTCAGGCCCAAGCGCCTTCTCATTAATTGCTAGCGAACGCCGAACGAGCCGCTCGGCCTCGTCTAAACGCCCTTGCGGACGAAACGCCATCGCGAGGTTGTTGAGGCATGACGCGACGGAAATGTGATCCGGTCCGAACGCCTTTTCCCGAATCGCCACCGCCCGCGTTATCAGAGGCTCAGCCTGCTCGTAGCGCCCTTGATCCAAGTACTCGGCCGCCAAATTATTTAGGCTGTTCGCAACGAAGGGATGATCGTGGCCTAGCGCCACCTCCCGGATCGTGAGTGCACGCGTGCGCAGCTCCTTCGCCCTTTCATAATGCGCCTGAACATGGTAGATGTTCGCAATGTTGTCTAGCATCGCTGCGACCCCGGGGTGGTCGGGCCCGTGCGTCTTTTCCCAGATCGCCAACGCGCGCATGTGCATGCGCTCGGACTCTTCATAACGCCCTTGGTTGCGGTACACGCCTGCGAGATTGTTCAAGGAAAACGCCACGTCTGGATGATCCGGTCCGAGTGCCTGCTCCCGAATCGCGAGCACGCGGGAATTGACCGACTCCGCCTCGTCGTAACGCCCTTGTTCCCAGTACACCAGCGCAAGAGCGTGCAAACACATGGCGACATCGAGGTGATCCGGACCGAGCGCGCGTTCGCGAATGGCGAGCGCGCGTGTTGAAAGCTGCTCCGCTGCGCCGTACTCCCCGCGTAACCAAACGTAGCGTGTACATCGATAGGCGAGACCGGCAGCTGATAAGAAGTTGGTGTCTCCGGGCAGCGCGTCCAATGTGACGCGCGCATGCGGCAATAGCCGCTCGCACTGCGGCCACGTCGCAAACTCCTCTGGGTCGGGAAACGCTGCGTCGGCAACCGCAACCGCGCACTCTCGCCACGAAAGTGCGCCCGCACCCGCGAGATCCAGCGCGGCCAGCTGCACGAGCCGGTGCATACTATACGTCCTCGAACTTTGTGCGAAGGCCAAGAGCGAGAGCCGGTCGAGCGCGCCGAGGGCTTCGTCGAGACGCAATTCATCGGCGATTGTGGAGCGTAAATCAAGCGCAGCGCTCACGACCAACCCCTCGGCATAGCCCTCAATTTCCTGGCGAAACAGTTCATCGGGAATCGCGTCGGGTGCAAACGATGCGGCAAAACAGAGCACGGCCGCCGCCCCGGGAGCTTGGTGCTCGGCTTGCGCGATCGCCGTGCTGAAGGTCGCAAAGACGGAGCGTGGGTACTCCGCCCCGCGCGGGGCGTTCTTGAGATGCTCGGTGATGCGCTCCAAATACCGCTGCGGACTGACCATACGTAGATTGCGCAGCGCGGCGGCGGCATGCGATAGCGCTAGCGGAAGATTGCCGAGCGCTTCTGCGAGGGCGCTGGGATCGAGCTCGCCCAGGTCGGCACGCCCGCTCTCGCGCCTCAAGTAACCGACAGCCGTATCGAGCGACCACGCATCCAATGCGATAGTTCTAACGTCGGCGCTCCAAGAAGCATCTCGCGACGTCGCCAAGGCGCGCACTGTGCGCGGCAGCCACGTCCGTATCAGCCCTTCGTCTTCGAGATTATCGAATACCAGCAAGACCGGCTTATCGAAGCCGCCCAGTACGGAGTTCACCACCCGCTTTGCGGCGGCGCGGCGGTCGTCGAGCTGATCGAGGCCTTGCACGAACATCGCACCTAAGCTCACTAAGCCGTCGATAATGCCGTCTTCGGTCTGCGCGTTCAGCCACCAGACAACTGAATATGCCTCGCGGTTCCGCCAGCCGTACTCGCGGGCGACCGACGATTTACCCATGCCGCCCAGGCCGTGCACGACCGCGATCGCGCCATCGTGTGCGAGCGCAGCGTGTACTGCCGCGAGTTCCTCGTCCCGTCCGCTGAAGCTGGGGACGGGGTGGAACTGCGCCGTGTCCACGATGGAGAGATCGCTGGGCAACGTTCCCAGCGAGCGTAACGGTGGAAAATCCGAAGGCAATCCCGCTGCCATCAGTTGGTGCACCCGCTGCGGCTCGCTGAAGTCTTTGAGATGGAATGCGCCGAGGTCCCGCAGCGACGCATCCTTCGGCAGCGCGCCATCGACGAGCCCAGCCGTTTCGGCCGTTAGCAGAATCTGACCGCCGTGGCCAACCGCCAGTAGCCGCGCAACTTTGTTGACCGCCGGGCCGAAGTAATCGCCTTCGCGCTCGTCGGCAGTGCCGCTGTGGATCGCAGCACGTACTCGCAGTTCATCGACGGCTGAGAAATCTTCAGCAGCGAACTTTTGTTGCGCGGAGAGGATCGCCGCGATTGCATCTTCAGGGCGTGTGAAAGCTGCGCAGAAGGCATCGCCGATGGTTTTGAAGACGTGACCGCCGCGCTCGCTAATCGCCTCGCGCAGAATAGCGTCATGGCGGCGCACCGCCACCTGCATGGCCGCACGGTCGCGCTCCCACCGTGCCGTGCTGCCTTCGATGTCAGTGAAGGCAAACGTCACGGCGCCCGTCGGAAGGGGAGCTCTCAGCGCCATGGCAAGACGGTTCAAAGGCGAAGCCACGCGCGCCTGGTCGCCAGGCATGCGCGCGTTCGCCGTCCAAAGTTCCGGCGATCCGAGGATTTCGGCCCCCACCTTCTCGCGCCAGGAGAGTGCAGCATTCATCGAAAGTGCAGTTTCGTTCTCGCGTCCGGGGTGCTCGTCGCGGGCTTCATGCTGTGCGCCGCCAAGCCAATGGTCAAGGCGTGCCCGGCACGTTTCCGCCATTAGCGGCAAATCCAGTGATTACGGGCGATCCAAAAACAGTGATCCACATTGTTAAGTACGGCCTCTCGGGCAAGATTCAGGTTGCCGGCAGCACCTTCAACGGGATGATGCCCCCGTGGGGCTCGCAGTTGTCCGACGGCAACATCGCGGCAGTTGTGACGTACGTGCGCTCCTCGTGGGGCAACAAAGCGAGTGCGGTGACCGCGCAAGATGTAACCGCCGTGACAAAATAAGGAGCGATAGCCGATGCCATTTCGATCTATCCGGCCACTCGCGTACGCGATCTATGCAGCGCTCGCCATCGCGACGATCTCCGCGGCAAGTGCAAAGGGGGTAACGCTCGTCCAACAGGCGGATGGCTCCGTGCAGACTTACGTTGATGTCAACATCCGCATGGTTGGGCAAACGCTCTGGCTTCAAACTGCCGATAAGAGGGGCGTGCTCAAAATCGTTAACGGCGCCTGTTCGTTTACAGGAGCGATCGAGCGCTGTCTTCCGTATGCGGTTACGCTGATTCAGAATGGGATGAGCCGTCGGATCGCGATTCTGCATGGAACGGTCTTCGTGAACCTGTCGACCGACGCACAGCGCATGCCCCTCTCGTCGCAGGAGCTGGCTCCGCGTACGATACTCGCCTTATGGCACACGGTTCGCGGAACGTACGTCACGATAAAGGGCACGCTTGACGAGGTGCGACAATGAACGGCCGCTTAGGGCGCGCTCTCGCGCTCGTTCTCATCGTCGAGCTGCCTGCCGCGGTGCTCGCGCAGAGTCACGCAGGCGGCGGCGGTGGCGGTTCCCGCAGCCATGTCTCGCCCGGCGGTGGTGGCGGTGGCCACGTCTCGGCCCCGCCGCCCGCCCAAAGCCCGCATGGATTTAACTTCCCTCACGAGACCAACGTGCAACCGATTCCGCCGCGCGCAGTCGCGCCGCCGGTTTCATCAGCAACAAGCACACATCGCTCCACGGCGACGTACACGCGTCCACCTTTCAACGCGAACGTTACCGGCGGCCCTTATCGCGGACAATTTCATGGGCCGCCGATTTACAACCCGCACCGTTGGCCGCGATGGGGATGGAACCACGGCGTGTACTGGTATCCGGCGCCGATCTATTGGGGCGGCGGCTTTTGGGGTCCGTTCGCGTTCAGCGGACTAACCGCAGGCTTTCTTTTCGGATCGATCGTCGACTATCAAGATCAGGTCATCTACCCATCGTACCAAATCGCTGCGACCAGCCCTGGAGCGGAGCTCTTGCAGAACTATGGGCTTACGCAAACGGAGTGCGGTCCGCCGAATCTCGTCGTCATCTGGGGACCTGACAACAGCGTGATCTGCGCGTTTCCGAATAATCTCGTGGCCCCGGGTAACTACGAACTCGATCCCGCAACGTTGACGATCGTATCGAAGTAAGATCTCGGGTTGAGAGGCCATGTTGTTCCACTTCTACCCGCTGATGCGAAGCCATGTGCGGGGCGCTACCGGTCTGCCTAAGTGATTGTCAAGAACAAGCCGCGTTAGATTTGCGGTACGCTGCAACGGAGTCTCCGCGCAGACCTGCCAGGCTTAGGAACGACACGCTTTTCTAGCGTGGCTCTGTTGGGGGTTGTCAAGCAGCTCGAACGCTTGCGCGACAACGTCACTCTTGCGGAGAAAGCTGCGTAAGGTGGATTTTCACCTCAGCGCCTCGCTAGTTCCGGTCAGGAGCTAGGCTCCGGGTGCCCTGGCAAGGATCTTAAATCTAAGGACCAATCGCGACCGCTGCGGGAAGCAAAATTCCGTTTCGTATCGTCTCGCTCGGATACTTATGCCCTGGCTTGTACACCGTAACGGTACTCGCGTTATTGTTTGCGACGTAAAGATTCCCATTATTATCGAGCGCCAGGTCCCATGGCCCGTTAACGCCTCGGGTTATCTCGTACGATGGGCGCGCTTCGCCAGGCTTGAAGACAGCGACATTAAACCGATCGTAATAGCTGCGGGAGCATCCATTTAGGCAGTTCGAAACGTAAAGATCCCCGCTCTTATTAAATGCTAGCTGCGTTGGATAGTTGACGCCGTGGGTAATTGTTCGCGATACTTTCGTGCTGCCTTGCCGATAAACAGTAAGCGTACGAGTATTTGCGGAGTAAAGGTTGCCGGACCGATCGAACGCGAGTCTGCTCGGGATTTCGTAGCCATTAAACCCGTCCGTGATTATGCGCAACGGCTTAGTTGTCCGCGCCTTGTAGACGCTGATCCACCCATGAGCATTTTCGAAATCATAATCATTCGCGACGAAAATATCGCCGCCATTAATGACTACGTCCTTGGGCACATTTATGTGATTCCTAATGGTCGCAAAGCGCTTTGAACTATTCGGACTGAAGATCGCAATAAAACCCCTGGGGTCTTGGCTGCCACCGTCCACAGCATCGACATAGAGATAGTCCAGACGGTCGAAGACAAGGCGAATTGCAAAGTTAACATCGCCTATGTCGAGGGTTCGAATTAGCGAACCGGTGGCCGAGTCATAAACCGTTACGCTGCCCCTATTTGCAACATAGAGGTTGCCGGACGAATCAAAAGCGAGGCCCTCGGGAAATCGCATGCCGGTAGTTATTGTGCGCAACGGCGCCGCGCTTCCCGGAGCATATACCGTCACGGATCCTCCCTGACCACCGCTGTTTACGACATAGAGATTCCGCCATTTTGTCGCATTGTTTTGCGCCGCAGAGAAAGGTACGGGCGCGGCGATCGGCGGCTGTGATCCACCGCAACCTGCAGGCATACCGACGGCTATGCTAACGCATAATACATAGCGGCTCAGTTCCGAAACTTTCATCCGCCTTGCTCCCTAATGCATGAATGCATCGACAGCTTAGGACCTTCGGCCTTGGCGGCCGGCCCCATTCCGTGCAACCAAGCTCCGACGGCTAAGCCTGACCGATACGCTGGAACTGAGCAGAGCTGCGGCGAACGTCCTCGGCCGCCGTTTCGGTCAGCTTCAGCAGAACACCGCAGATGAGATCCTTCGCTCTTGGTGTAGGGCTTTTCGTGCTTGTATTGTTAGCCGCCGCGTCGACCCATGCCGAACAGGGCATCTTCGAATCTTTTGGAGCGCATACGTTACTCTTGGCAAGGACGCTAGTAGGACCGACCGTAGCGTTTCTTTGATGGTCGCACAAGCCAATACTCGACGCCGCCTAGCGCAATACGCTGGCGCCTAGCCATGATCCATGCTGCTACAAACCACTTCTGCCCGTGATCGCGGAGGCGGGGGCGGGTGGTAGCAAGGCTGCAACGGAGCGCGGCTTTGCTGGTGCAAGGCCGCGCGTAGCGTTGGAAGATTCTAGGGCTGAAAGAAACCTAGGTCCTAAGACGGGGGCTCCCACAACTCCACGGGGTTGCCCTCCGGATCGTTGATACGAGCAAACCTGCCCGTTTCAGGTGTATTCCAGTCAGGATTCGTGGTGACCGCTATATCGGCGTCGCGGAGCGCCGATATCAGCTGATCCGAATCCGCGACCCGGAAGTTGATCATCCACTGCTTGGAAGTGGGGAAATGGTCTGTGTCTAGAGGGAAGGGCATAAAGACAGTCGGGCCAGACTGTTGCATCCATTGGCACGCGTCATCGGTGATCAAGCCCAAGTGCTTTCGATACCACCTCTGGAGCGGCTCAGGATCGTGTGCCCGGAAGAAGACGCGCCAATACCCAAGACAGGCATTGAAATCCTTCCTTTGCATCTGAAAACAGTGGTGTGCCGCTGAGATTTCGTTCCAACGATCGAACCGTCTTTTGACTTACTGCCACGGCATCCAGCGCCCCGTTTCCAAGATTTGAATTTGGTATTTGAGGCGAGCCAAGGTCTTTCAAAACGAGGCCCCCCGCCCCCGGCGCTGGGGCAGCAAGACCGCCAGGCCGTTAAGCCAAATCAGCGACGCCTCGCACTATAATGAGTGCATCCGATGCTTTACGGCTATGGCGTCGGTTTAGGCGATTCAGGGTGCTCTTCGATCGGTTGCGGCAACTGCTTCCCGTCGTTTTCATATCCACGAAGAAACGGCATTCCGGGCTTCCACGACGTCTCATCGTTGAATGTCACGTGTTTCACGGTGACGACTTCGCGCGACATGAGCCTCACGACGCGATCGGACCAGAGGGGGCCGTGCCAGCAGTGATCGGCGATGTTAACCGGCGGCGTAAACGTGCCTCGGTCGACAACGCCAAAATCCGCTTCGACGGTGCCGGAATAAGTCTCGACCACGAATGATAAATCAACCGAGGTCGCCACTTTGGTCGAAACGTTTCGAAACGACACACACTGGTTGTAATAGCGCCCCGTGTCAGAGTTATGCAGTCCTACTAAATAAATGTGGATCGGCAGCGACTCGTAATTTCGCACGACGTAACTCTGGATGCGGAGGCGCTCGGGCTTGGGGGTCGCCGCGGCCGCGGTGGAAGCGGATGCGCACCGTACCCAGACTTCGCCGGAGGTCCAGGTGATTTTGTTGCCGTCGTAACTCAGAGTGGCCTGCTGCGCCCAGCGTTCGGCAACAAGAGTCGAGAAGACGATGCGAGCGTAGGTGTCTCCGTGCTTTGGGTCTTTTATAATTAGCCTTGGGCTATCGGTGATCGTAATCGGCTGCTGCGGAATTATGCTGGAGCCGGGGCGGCACCAGGTGCCTAGAAATCCGCCGCTCGCCAGCGCAGTGCTGTTGCTATGCCATGAGAACCACCAGAAAAGTCCTGCAGCTGCAGCAATAGCAGTTAGAGCGAATCTCACACTAGGCTCCTTCGATATTATGTGCGGGCCGCTTTGCGAGTTAAGGCCTAGGCTTACATGGGAAGTCTTGGGTGGCGTTTCCCGCACTCTCCTGTGGAAATGGGGAACGACCTATAAAGGCGTAGACAACTTTCTCGTACGCGGTCTGCCCGCTGGGGCACGTCTGCCTGCCGGTCACGATCAGGAGCATAGGGTAGTTGTGAAAGTGCCCTGCAACGCAGCTTGGCTCACAATCGTTTACTACTCCAGTACCTTTGCCGGCCGCGAATGACTCGCCCCATCCTGTCCATCGAATGCGCTCGATGCGAAAGTTCGCATCGGCACACGCTAGTGTCACACTGGTTGGCTTTGCGGCCGGGCGCCCTAAGCAATCTGGGAGAGCGACTGTCGAAGTTCCGGCTACCCCGGGTCTTGCATAAAATCCCACGCCTGCGATCATCAATGCGATGAGAGTTGCTAAACGCATACCTCCTCCAATATGGACGGGCGTTTTGACCGTTGGGAGCCCGAGAAGCCTGCTAGATCGCTTTAGCACCCAAGCCCTCGGAAGCCTCCTCAGACCAAGACGTGGCCACCTTGGCGGCCACTGCGCCGTGCATGGGCCCGTTTTGCGGAGCCTCCAATCGCCCTTGCGCCAAGGCCTCGAATCGAGAAACTCTAACTCAGGGTCTGGACATAAAATCCGGCTTGAGCGTCGTGAAGTTGATCGGCACTGAAACATGCTCTTGCACGATCAGCCACTTACCGTTGATTTTTCGCAGGACGTCCGTAACGCGCACCGCCATCGCGTGCAGGTTGCCCATGTTTCCAGAAAACGATTGAATGCTGTGCGTGTAGGCCACGTCGCCGCTAATCGCAACGGACAGCTCGCTGATCGAGAACGTCGGATTACCCTTGATCGAGTCGAAGAACCCCTTCCAATCGGCACGGTAGTCATCCCAGCCCACGTGCTCGCGCGGCGTACTGACATCGAAGACGAAGAGCGTATTGTTGTGGACGTAGGGTAGCATTATGGCATTGAGATCCTTGTGCCGGAACGCGTTGGCAAACTGTTGGTAGAGTGCGTCGATTGCGGCATTGTCGTTGGATTGCGCGTCGGCGCGTAACCCAAAGGCGCATGCGGCGACCGCAACGGCAAGGACGAGGAATAAGGATATTCTCTTCATGAGGTGACCTCCAGCGAAAAGGAATCTGCAGAGTCACGCTTCGCGCTTGGGCGAAGCGAGTCCTGAGCCCGCAAGCCCGCCACCTCGCGCGAGCCGCAAAGCCCATCCCTGGCCGAGCGCTTTAGCAGGGCTCCTCGTCGCTGCGCGGCTGGATCCGGTCTTCCTCGGCGGTGCTCTACGTCACGGCAGCGTGGGCCCAACCGGTATTAAATCCATGCTACTACAAACCACTTCTGCCCGTCGTAATGAAACAAAGGCTAGCCTGAGAGCGTACGCAATGCGAATGACTCGTAAGGCTTTTGGCATCACGCGGTTGCAGTTTGTAGGAGCCGTCACGGCAACGTTTGTGCTGTGCGGAAGTCGCGCTCGGGCGGCGCAGAGCATCGACGAAACGGGCTACGTTCCCATTGGCGGGATCGACCAGTGGGTCGCTATACGGGGGGACGACAGGAGCAACCCCGCAATCTTGTACTTGCACGGCGGTCCCGCCGAAGCGCAGTCGCCGTTCCTTGCGGTCTTTCGCCCGTGGGAGCATCGTTTTACGGTAGTTAACTGGGATCAACGCGGTTCCGGCAAGACGTTCGAGCGGAACGGCACGTCAACTCCCGACGTGACGGTAGCGCGTATGGCTCTAGACGCCATTGAGGTTGCCGACTACGCGCGGCGGCGGCTGGGGAAGAAGAAGATCGTGCTCGTGTGCCAATCTTTTGGGTGCATCTTAGGTTTAAATGCGGTGCGACGGCGTGCGGACATTTTCGCAGCATACGTTGGTACGGGCCAACCCGTGAACTGGTTACTCTCCCTGGAAGCCCGTGAGGATTTTGCGCGGCAGCAGATGTTGGCCGCCCATGACACCGCCGCACTTCAAGCGCTTGATGGCACTATGACGCTTCCACCGACGGCTTCAAAGCGTCTCGACGCCTCGAGTAAATGGCGCTGGTCGGAATCCGATCTGGAATATCTCAACCTCGAGAAGCAATTCGTTTCCACTGCGACGCCAGCCGACCAGAAAGCCGACGTCGCGGCGTGGCTTGCTGGCGGCGAGTTCAGCGGTCCAAAGTTGTGGCCGGAGATCACGTCGTTCGATGCGCGCCGGCTGACGGAATTCAGCGTGCCGATATTCGTCATTCAGGGTCGAGACGATCACGTCACGTCGTTTTCCGCCGCGAAGGCATGGGTAGAGTCGGTGCACGCTCCGGCCAAGGCATTCGTGCCGATTGACGGCGGCCATTTCGCGTGCTTTACGGACTCAAGTCAATCCCTTGCCGCCTTGGAGAAACTCGTCGGACCCTGAGCCGGCTTCGCGAACCGCCAAGCTGTCGGGGCGCAACTCATCCCAGCGGATTGGGCGGTTTCCGAGGCGCAGAAGCGAGAGATCCTTCGAATCGATACGAAACGTTTTGACATGCAGTAACGTTCCTATATTGCTGCTAGACCGTAGGCGAGACTGAGATAACACAGGTTCGTTTTTCGAACTAGCGGGCTTCCACGAAAGACCTCGGTCGGATATCGTTCTGGGGGGCGAATCAGCCGGGGTCTTTCAGATCGCGCAGTCGTCATGCGGGCGTGCCTAGGGCGCGATCTTCCACCTGTGGTCCAGCCCGAAGCCGGTACATGGGAAAAGGACAATCCGTTCCCAAAGGCTCTTCCAGTACCTTCGCTGGAGATGAGGACGATAGTCATGGCCATTACTGGAGTTGCATTCACAGCGTATCCCGTCACCGACGTGTCGCGCGCCGTCGCTTTCTACAGCGATACGCTCGGCCTGACAAAGGCCGGCTTCGAGTCGGATTTCTGGGTGGAGTTCGACGTCGCAGGCAGCACGTTCGGCGTGGGGAGTTTCGAACAGATCGGGGCTCCGGGCAGCGCGCAGTCGTTCGCGCTCGAAGTGTCGGACCTCGCATCGCTGCGCTCGGACCTCATCACCAAGGGTTGCGAGCCCACCGAGCCCTTCGAAACGCCCGTGTGCTTTATCTCCGTCGTGCGCGACCCCGACGGCAATCAGATATTCTTACATCAGTCGAAGCCGCGCTAGGGCACTGCGGCTTTCCGCAATCGGATGGTCAGGCTAGAAAATCATAGTTGCCACAACCCGTGATCTACATCTCCCTGGACGTAAATTGCGAACGTACCTTTCCCTGGAATCTCCAGCGGGGGGTGTGCGACCGAAGCGCCCTGCTTTGATGCCGCATCCAATGCTGCTTCAATGTCGTCAACGAGCCAGTAGGGTCGAACGACGGGCTCCTCTGTTTCCCGCAAGGGACCGCGCACGCCAATAGTGCCGCCATCGGGCAGCGGAGCCGTCCGCGCACCTCCAAGAAGCGGATCACTTGATCCAAAGTTGACGCCGTGTGCAGCCTCGTAGGCAGCACACACAGCATCTACATCGGAAGCGACAATCTCTAGGTAGTGAACCTTCATCCCAAACTCTCCCGTATTTCCGGCCTAACGATGTTGCGCCATTCAAGTGCTAGCTCTGACCGTGAGTCGAGTGTGCTCAAAGTTTGCTTGATGAACTCGGCCGGCGTCAAGCCGTCGAGCTGGCTCGCCTCGGCCCGGTGCTAGCCTAGGGGCACGCCGTTGGAGTGACCGGGTTGTTCGCAATTTCGATAGTGGTAATCTGAGACGCTGGGTCGGGCGGCGTGTAAAGCGGATAGTAGGTGTTGTCGAACGGTTCGGTCATGCAGAGCCTCGGTGAGACGAACTGCGGGTCGATCGGTCCGCCGGCGCCGAGAGAATCGACGAAACCCCATTGTCCCGAACCGTTTGCTTGCGTGACGAACCCATTGAAGGTCCAGATGTTCGAAGGGCTGGGGCTCGGTGAGGGCCCCGGCGAGACGAAGATCCGCCGCTGCGCGAGGATCGAAAACTCGGTCCCCGTTCCGTTGGCATTGAGATTGTAAGAAAACGTCTGCGGGTTCGTGCCGAGGGGCAGCCACACCGGCGGAATGTGCGGGTTGGTATAGCTTCGCCTGAACTGCACAGCTTCCGCGTACGTAGAAACTCCGTTCCCGCGTGCAACCATCGCATAGGAATAACCGGCCCAGTTGGTCTGCACGGTATCGGTCGATGGCGTAACGCCGCTGCCGGTGGTGTTCAAAACCACCAAGTATTGGTAGCTGCTAAAGTTGAAGGGTGCCGCGACGCTGAAGAATACCGCCATGTACCCTGGAGGCGCGCCGCCGGCGCCAAGTCCTGGCGGGTTCGGCGTGACTTGCCGACCACAGGCCACCACCCAAAGCGATGCGATCACCGTCGCTACAAAGATCAGTTGCGGTTTTTTTGCCATAGCATCTCCTACTGTGCCCTTAACAGTACGAGCCGTTGCTGTGCGGCCGCTTAGGGGAAATGGATGGCGATCGTGCCTACTCGAGAAGGAGCCGTAATGAATACGACTGGTTTAGTGAAATACGCCGGTGCTATGGTTGCACTCGCGATGTTATCAGCGTGTGGCGGCGCCCTTCGACAGGCTCAGGGTGACATGGCGGTCGCGCCGTCCAGCGCTGCGCTCAGCGGTAGATATATCGGTAGGACGCTCTTCGTGAACGGAAGGCCGGTAACGGCGGCCCGCCTGAGCCCGCTGCCCCGTTACGCGACGATTGTTCCCGGCCATCATCCGAAGAAGAAGTTTGAGTACGTTATCAACGACTACGGCAGCTACGCCAGCATTTTCGACTATCCGAAGAGCGTTCAGCAGATCGGTTCGATCAATGACGTCGGTGGCCAAGGGTGCACGAACGTCCTCTACGGCTACGGGAAGAAGACGTTCTGGATCGTCGCAGCCGATAACCAGATCGAGGAGTTCAAGGTCCCCCAGACGCCGATCAAGACGCTGTCTGTCGTCTACTCTTTTCCATCCAGCTGCGCCATGAATACCAGCGGCGACCTTGCAGTCGGGATCTTGTATGCGTCGGGGTCGGGTGGCGGCGACGTCGTCATCTTCAAGAACGCGACCGGCTCGGGTACCGCTTACGCCACGCCGTTGGACGAAGAGTTCTTCGATGGCTACGACAACCAGGGTAATCTCTTCGCCGACGGCTTTACCGGCGACCGCTCGGGCTTCGCGCTCGTCGAGCTCCCGAAGGGCAGCGCTAAATTCGTTACGATCAAAACGAGCAACACGGTGGCGTTCCCTGGCTCCGTGCAGTGGGACGGTACGTACCTTACCGTCTTCGATCAGAATGCGAACGCGATGTATCAGTACAAGATCAAGGGAACGAAGGCGATCTTGAAGGGCACCGTATCGTTCTCGGGTTCGAGCGACTGCGCGCAGACCTGGATCGTGACGGGCGTTGTCTATTGCGGAGATGCGGGTAACGACGGCGGCGAGGTTTTCAACTACCCGGCCGGCGGTTCACCGATCGCGGTCTTCGAAGGCAATTTCGTTACGCCGCTCGGCGTGGTGGCAGCGCGGCGGTCTGACCACGATTAAAGTTGGGAGTTGATCTGGTCCGTTTCACGGCGATAACCGGAAGACCGTTCCGTCGCCGTGTGCCCCTCCATAATAGGTCGTTCCGTAAAGCTTGCCCTTCGCGTTGATGAGCCCGCCATAGTACGGGTATTGGCCGTCTCCCGAGCCGCCGAAACTGTGGAGCACGGTTTCCGTGCCGGATGGCGTGGTCGAGAAGACGGTTCCGACGCCGTTTGCGCCTCCTTCAATCGTCGTGCCGTAGAGCGTGCCCTCGACGTTGATGAGGCCCGCATAGGGATATTCGCCGTCTCCCGAGCCTTTGAAACTGTAGATCACGGTTTCCGTTCCGGATGGCGTGATAGAAAAGACCATTCCGTCGCCGTTTGCGCCTCCCAGGTGAGTCGTGCCGTAGAGCGTGCCCTTGACGTTGATGAGGCCCGCATATGGGCGTTCGCCGTCCCCCGAGCCTTTGAAGCTGTAGAGCACGGTTTCCGTGCCGGACGGCGTGATAGAAAAGACCGTTCCGTCATCGTTTGCGCCACCATACACGGTCGTACCGTAGAGCTTGCCCTTGACATCGATGAGGGCGGGCAGCGGAAATTCGCCGTCGCCCGAGCCGCCCTTGAAGCTGTAGCGCACGGTTTCTTTTCCGGACGGCGTGATTGAGAAGACGGTTCCGTCGCCGTTTGCGCCCCCTTCATTGGTCGTGCCGTAAAGCTTGCCTTTGACGTTGATGAGGCCCGCGAGTGGGCCGTTGCCGTCTCCCGATCCGCCAAAGCTGTGGAGCACGGTTTCCGTTCCGGACGGCGTGATCGAGAAGACCGTTCCGCAACCGCCAGTTGAGCTGCAGTAGGCGCCCCCTTGAGAGGTCGTGCCGTAGAGCGTGCCCTTGACGCTGATGAGGGTCGCGAATGGGTATTCGCCGTCTCCGGGGCCGCCTTTGAAGCTGTAGAGCACGGTTTCCGTTCCGGCCGGCGTGATCGAGAAGACGGTTCCGTCGCCGTTTGCGCCCCCTGCGAAGGTCGTGCCGTAGAGCATGCCGTTGACGTTGATAAGGCCCGCATACGGGTTTGCAGCGTCTGCCGAACCGCCAAAGCTGTACAGCACCTTGTACCTAACCTTCGAGCGCGCTCGCTCCGCCGACGGCACCCTGAGCGCAATCGAAGGGCCCGCAGGCGATGGGCTCAGCGACGTGCCGCCTCCGCACCCAGCGAGCACGACAACAGCTGCGCAACAGCCGAGTGCAAAGCGGCGAACATCAGAGTTACTCACTGGAAACCAGATCATTTCTTTGCTGCCGTCACGCCGAGCGGCTCGGGCAAACCGCTCCCTAGGACCGCAATCGGTGAACCGCCGGCCGGGTAGTTGAAAACCTCGCCGTCGTCGTTACCCGCATCGCCGCAATACACCAGGCCCTTAACGATCCACGTCTGCGCGCAGTCGCCGGTCCCGGCGTACTGCACGGTGTTCTTCAACGTCGCCGTCGTTCCACTAACCGTGTAACGATACGTCTCACTCGTGAACTGATCGAACACGGTGAGGTAGGTGCCATCCCACTGCACCGAGCCAGGAAACTCCGGAGAGTTGCTCGTTTTGATCGTAACGAATTTGCTGCTGCCCACCGGAAGCTCGACGAGTGCGAAGTTATAGCTCGACGAGTCGAAACCGTCGGCAAAGAGATTGCCGCTGGGATCGTAGCCGTCGAAGTACTCTTTGGTCAACGGCGTATTGTACACCGTACCCGAGCCGGTCGCGTTCTTGAAGATCACGACCTGACCGCCGGGGCCCTCAGAATTACCCAATAGGACTCCGACTGCAAGATCGCCGCTGGTATTCATGGCGCAGCTGGACGTGTACGTGTAGTCAAGAAACAGCGACTTGATCAGCTTGTCTGGAACCTTGTATTCGTTAATCAGGTCGTCCGTACGCCCGGGGTTCCAGACAATCTTCTTCCCATAGCCGTACAAAGCGTTGGTGCACCCTTGGCCGCCGGCGCCATAAATCTCACCAATCATCGCGGTAGTTTTTGGATAGTTGAAAATGCCGGCGTACGAGCCGTAGAAGTTGAAGACGTACTCGTATTTCTTTGACCTCGATTTATCCGGTACAAGCTCCGCGTAACGCGGCAGTGGATTCAGCCTCGCCGCGGTTACCGGCCTCCCATTCACGAACAGCGTCCTACCTACGTAGGTGGCATTGAGCGTAGGGGCTGACGGCGCGAGCGCCATGTCACCCTGAGCCTGTCGAAGGCCGCTCTCGCACGCCGAGCATATCGCAAGTGCAAGCAGAGCGCCGACGCATTTCACTAAACCAGTCGTCTTCATTACGTTACCCCTTCATAAGTAGAAACGATCCCAGGTTATCTTCTCGACCGAGACCGCGCCGCCCGGCGGGTCGAAGTGCCCGTAGGGTCGCAGTCGTCGAAGCTCCAGCTCGCCGAATGATTAGGATACCTTCTTTATCGCGCTGGTGCCGCCGACCTTGCGCATCACCCGACGCGAGGATCGCGACTACGCAACGCGAAGACAAAAGGGCCTTTATGTAGGCTGCCTGCTCGCCTTTGCAGCCGACGTAAGAAGCACTTCGAACCCGACTGCGTCATCACTGCGTCAGGAGCTATGTTTAGGATGCCAACTTTCAACAATCGCGTGCTTGTGCTGATCGCGGGAACGCTTTTTGCGACGTCGGCGTGTGGGGGAAACACCACAGTTCCAAGCGGAGCAGCGGAGAGCACGCTAGGTGCGGGTTCCATCGTTCCGAACGACACGACCTCGATTTTGAAAAAACTTACGAAGGACGTTGAAATCGGCTCGACAGTCGATAGTAAAAATGGCGACATGGGTCCGCGCGCAATCTCGCTGGTCCGATCGACCTTCGGGCTGAAGAAAGGGCAGCTGCTCGTTTGCAACTTCGAAGACTCTGCGGGCACTCCCGGGAAAGGCACCACGATCGAAGTACTCGATCCAAAGCCGCACGCCAAGCCGGTGACCTTTGCGCAAAGCACCAAGATAGAAGGATGCGACGGCGATGCAATCACCGCGACAAATCAAGTCTACAGCGCAGGACTGGTGAGCGGTCTCGTTTCGCAGTTTGATCAAACCGGTAAGCTCGAGAAGAGTTACCGTTCGCACATCGAGGTTCCGTTTGCCGACGCCGATGCATTCTGCGGTTTGCCTTACGCGCCTGAGGACATCTACGTTTCGGATGCCAAGACCGGCTCAATTATCAAGCTGGCGTTCGTCGTTGTTAGTCGCGGTGGCAAAGTGAAAATTACCCAAGTGATGACCGGCTTCGGGATCAATAAGGGCTCTGGCTGGAGCGTCTTGGGCCCATCCGGAATACAATACAACAGCCAAAGAACCGGTAAGCTTTGCAACGACACTCTGTATATCGTGGATGGGGTCGATAACACCGTCATCGCTGTTTCGAACGCCAGCAACCTACTTGGGAAGGACGAGATCGTCGTGCAGGCTGGTGGAAAAAAATTCAAATGCGCTCACCCAAAACGCACGTGCGCGACGCTCGTTTATAGTGGCTCTCCGCTTAATGCGCCCGTAGCTTCTGCTCTCCTACCGAACGGAAACCTCATCGTTGCGAACACCCAAGGTGGGAACACGCTTGTGGAGCTGACGCCGACGGGAAAGATACTTGACACCAAAACAATCGACACGAGCACGACTGCTGACGTCTTCGGACTCGTTGCGACCGGTACGAGCGATAGCGATACGGCGTTGTTCTATACCGATACCAAAACGAACACGCTGCAAGAACTCAAGCAATAGAGAATCTCGCGGCCTTAGCTGAGCCGTTTCACCGCACAATTAGAACAGGGACGGTCGCTTCTTGCACGACTGACTCCGCAACACTACCAAGCCATAATCTCTTGAGCCCGGTGCGTCCATGACTTCCCATAATGATGAGATCGGCGTCCATCTTTTTAGCGACATCGAGTAAGGCGGACGCCGGATCGCCTTCTACTAGTTGCGTTTCTATCGACACGCCGGAAGCTGCGTATTTCGCTACAGCCTCGTTTTCGATCTGTCGAGCGTCTTTATTGAGTGTGACGATCCACTCATTAACGATGTCTCCAGTCGCGAATGTCATCGAGGCTGCGGCACGCACGACGTCCACTACGGTGCACACCGTACAGCTCGCGCCTTGCTCTTTCGCGAGCGTCACAGCTAAGTCGAGCGCTTTGTGAGAGCAGTCCGATCCATCCAGCGCGACTAAGATACGGTTGAACATAAGCGGGTGTCTTCGCGTGACCGGGAAAATATCCACCCATGACGCGAATGGCCCGAACGGCCCGGATCCATGCGCCTCAGAGCGAGGTGGTCTATCGGCTCCAAGAGTTCTTTTCTCAGAATCCGAAACTCCAGGTGAAGGCCTTGGGCTCCTCGACGGCCAGCGTTGAGGTTCAATACTATCTGCTTTACGATTGGACGAGTATCGCTCCGCCTCGCGGCGGTATAGCATTTTCATGGCGTCCGGCTTGGCGTGGTTTTCCATCGCTCGGTGCCACGCTTACGGTTAAGCCGGCCGGCAAAGAAACGGAGCTCGTACTCGAAGGCTCGTACGAGCCGCCGGGAGGTCTCGTCGGGCGCCTCTTTGATGGCCTTGTAGGCCGAAAACTAGCGGCGCAGACCATGGATGCCTTGCTCGATCAGCTAGTGCATAACACCGAATCAAAGCAAAGCACCTGAAGGGCGTGTTCTTCTCGTGACAACGTTCGCCTCAAACTTCACCGCTTACGACGTGGTTGGGTCCCGTTTGGCCTGCTCGTCGTGCTGATATCGCGTCTCCATTTCGTTTCCGAGACGGCGCAGTAGCGCTTGAGCCGTCGAGCGTGCGATCCGCCCGCCTGCAACGAAATCGAATGCTGCCCCTGCGATGCCACCAGGGGGGCGATACGATCCGCGCAGCTCGAGCCGGGACGTTTTATACGTTTCGTCCGCGTGCACCGTGAGCTCGCCCTCGAACTCCGGATACAGCCCGCTCTGCGGTTTCCAATGAATGCGCCAGGGCTGATCGAAGTGCATTGGATCGACGGCCGAGCCGAAGCTCACAATCACGTCTCTTGCCAGTTCTATTCCCGGCGCTGGAGCCGTTAAGGTGAGGAGGCCTTGCTCTCCCGATGCCGCTCGTGCGCCGACGTTCTCCGCAAGATAGCCCTGCGCGAGATTGTACGGACAAAGCACGATATGTGACTCCAGCAACTCCGCCACGTTCAAATCTTATCCCAAGAAACGGTAAGAACCTCTCGGAGTAAGCTCCGAAATGTTCTCTCCTTCTAAACGAAGAGAGCATCTTCACTGCGACAAGGCCGGCCACAGCGGACCCGTCGGCAGCGCGAACCAGATCAGTCCATTCCACGTCGGCTTCTGGCCGACGCTCAACGCCTCTTCGGCGTAGAGCGTGATGAAGCGCGTGACGTGATAGGAGGCGTCGATGTTGCCGATCTGCGTGTGATTTCCCAATCCATCGTTCGTCAACTGTTCGCCGACGGCGACGAGCCCGCGCTGGCCGATGTTATCGAAAAATTCGTACGACCCGCCGTTGCTCCCCGCCGGAAGGGCGCCCATACCCGGATTGCTGTCGTGATTCATCTGATACGTCGCGAGGAAACCGGGCACGCCGTTGACCGGGTCGCGCTGTACGTAAAATGCGCTGGTGTAGTACTGGTCGAACCCGCCTTCGGTCAATGGCCAGGAACCGCGAGCACCATAATAACCGAACTCGAGCGGATTGCTGCGGTTCGCAAAAGCGAGCTTGTACTGCAGCGTCTTGTCCTGCGTCCAGTCGTAATCGTTGAATCCGGCCCAATCGGCGCTTGACGTAACGTATGCAATTTCTGCATCAAGGGAGCCTCGAAGGTACGCAAATTTTTCTCCCCACCTATTGGCATCCAACTCGTAGATGTGTTCGCCGACGGTCATTTCCGCCGCGGAGTTAACGGTGAGACCGGTAACGTCGAACCACTGACTAAATTCCGATGGGGCCGGCACTTCGAGCTTCCCCATGAAGATGTGGCCCGAGCCATCGAAAAAGTTGTTGTAGGCCACCCACGCGGTGTCCAGGCCTCCGGGTTGGCTGGCCTGCCAAATCCACTGTTGTACGTGATACGTCCATTCGCTCGACGGAGTTCCGAAAGCGCCGTCCACGTGCACGCCGATACTGCCGATGTCCCACGAACCCGCGCTAGGTGCCTGCTCCGAGTAGCCTACTGGATAGTCGACCCACACCGGAGACTGGCGCTCTAATACGTGTGGATTCAAGCCAGCGAACCCCGTCCGCTGAACGTAGCGCCCGTAGGCGTTGAGCGCCGGAATTTGAATGTGACATTCGGAACATTTAATGCCATACGCTTGTGCGAAGTTCGGCATCGCCAATGCAGGGTTAGTCATGGCGAGCGTAATCGTAGCGGCACCGACAACGCTAATACACGAACGGGATCCAATCTTGCCATGGATTCGCATAATGATCGCTCCGTTGAGCGTAGCATCTTCGAACCTAGCTCGGTTGCCCCCTGCGTGGTATGATTGAGTGACAAGAGGGGAATCGCGAGATGCCAAAGCAGTGGATAACTTTTGCTCTGATCGCCGCTATCGCGACCTCACTCCCGCCCATATTATTTGAGATGCGTGCCCCAGCCATAGCCGCCACCAGCCCTGCGGCGGCGGCGGGTCAAATGGTTTACAGTGCAAACTGCGCAGCGTGCCACAACACCAATGGCAGCGGTCAGTCGGGCGTATTTCCGCCGCTCGCAGGCAATCCGATGGTGACGGGCTCGGCCGATAAGGTCATCGCCGCCGTTAAAAATGGCCTCACCGGCCCAACGACCGTTAACGGTAAGTCCTACAATGGCGCGATGCCCGCGTGGAAGGACAAACTTAGCAACGCCCAGATTGCCGACGTTATCAGCTACATTCGCTCATCATGGGGCAATAATGCCGGTGCCGTAACCGAAGCGCAGGTTGCAGGCTCAAAGTAGGGACAGGTTGCTGATTTGAGTCGTCGAAACCGGTTACTATTCTAAGCGGCCTGCCGCCGCTGGATGGAGGACGCGCTTGAAGATCTACGTGAGGCTCGTCTTTGTCGCTGGAATCGTCATCACGGGGTTGATTCTGGGGAATTTCCACAGTGCGGTGATGGGCGCCCAGGCGCCCGATGGCAAAGCGATCTTCCTTCTCAACTGCGCGGTTTGCCATCAGGCGACGGGCCAGGGCGGCGGCCCGTATCCGCCGCTGGCGGGAAATGCCGACGTGAATCGGGTCGACAGCGCCAACCTTATCCAAACGGTTCTCAACGGGCGTACGGGCCCGATCACGGTGAACGGAACGCAATACGGTGGAAATATGCCGTCTTGGCGTGGCCAGCTTTCAAATGCCCAGATTGCGGCAGCGTTAACGTACGTCCGAACGGCGTGGCACAACAGCGCGCCGGCAGTTTCTGAGGATCAAGTTGCAGCCGCGCGTGCGCCCGAAGCCTTGAGCGGTTCTGAGCTCTTTGCCGTGAAGTGCTCGACCTGCCATCAACCCGCGGGCCAAGGAACAGACATATACCCACCGCTTGCCGGGAATCCCGTCGTCACCGCCGCCGACCCCAGCACGATGATCGGCGTGATCGTCAACGGGCGCACGGGGCCGATCACGGTGAATGGCAAGACTTTCAACAACCAGATGCCGACTTGGAAAGGACAACTGACGGATGCGAGCATTGCCGCGGTCGCGACATATATACGCTCCGCCTGGGGCAACAGTTCCTCGCCCGTGACGGAAGAAGAAGTCGCCGCCATCGGCTCGCCAGTCTCGATCCAAGTTGGGGCTTCCGTCTATGCGAAGAATTGCGCCGTTTGCCACCAGGCCAACGGAGAAGGCGGAATTGGTCCGGCACTCGCGGGAAACCCGCATGTCAATATCGCCAATCCAACAATGATGCTTAATACGATCTTGCAAGGTCGAAATCAAATGCCGTCATGGCGCGGACAACTCGCGGCGAGCGACATCGCAGCGGTTGCAACCTTCGTGCGCTCCTCATGGGGGAACAATGTCGGCCCGGTGACCGTACAAGAGGTCATGGCGATCAAGTGAAGTGTCCGGTCTATTAGTAAATCGATCGTGTCTACGCAAATAATCTGCGTTTCCGATCACGGAACGGTCTTCTCGTTATCGCCGTGAAACGGCTACTTGTGGAGGCTCACCGTTACGCCGAACGGACCGTAAAGCCCCTCGATCCTTTTGGTCGGGGGGCCGCCGTGAGGGTAGCGCCACACATTGACGTCAGCATAACCGTTATCGGCCCCGACTACAGCGGAGCCCCGAATCCAAAACTGCGCGACCGCGTGTGCAGTGCCGAGCTTTGTGTAATGAACCCGGCTTCCCTTTGAGCCGGTTATCTGATACTCCGAAATGGAATTGCCGCTCCCGATTGCCAGATACTTCCCGTCCCATTGAACTCCGCCGACACCTGCATCGTAATTGAGGTCAATGCGCTTGAACGCCTTAGCGCCTTTCGGAAGCTCGGCGTACGCCTCGACGAAGCAGCACGAAGAGCTTTTGTAGTAATAGTAAATTCCATCAATGAAAAGATTCCCGGAATCGTCGTAACCAACGAAATCCGGATATTGAAGGTGCCCGTCCGCGCGGTACTCGGGCGTCCCCCGGGCACCTTTATAGATCGCAATATCGCCTTTGCCGAAGCTGCTGTAGCTTCCCGAGACGGCGAGGTCTCCCGTCGACGGATCGATCGAACAGCTGAAGGGGAGGTTGTTCTCGTCGCTTAGCGTTGCGATGGGTTTCGTTCCGCCGTGCGCGTATTCGAGAATGTTCTTTGCGCCGGCGTTCGCAACGTAAACGTTGCCCGCCTTGTCCACGCAGAGTCCGTTTGGATCGGAAAAGCCAGTCAATTTCCCAACCAAGTCGAGCGCAGATGGAAGGTACGAGTAGACGTAGACGTCGTTGAATCCTTGGATAGAGACGTAAAGGAGATTTTGGCTCTGCGCGTCGCGCGACATCCACGAGCCCGCTCGACTCGATCGTGCAACGCTTGACCCAAGCGGGGTAATGGAGGACGTACCGCTGCTGCAGTCGGCCAATAATGCGAGCGCGACGAACGTGGCCGTTGCGCAATAGGTCACCTTCGACAGCTTCATGCGAAGATCGAGTCCTTTCTCGGCTTCAAGTCTACGGGCTCAACGCAAAGACCGTTCCGGCATTTTTCGTGCCGCCGGATTCCGTCGTACCGTACAGCTCTCCGTTGAAAAGGATAAGAGCGGCGGCAGGATAAGCACCCCCGGGACCGCCGTTGAACGCATGGACTACGCGCTCCGTTCCAGAGGTGGTCACGCTGAAAATGGTCCCGCATCCGCTGTTGTGGCATCCCGTGCCGCCGCCGTAATACGTAGTCCCATAGAGGGTGCCGTTAACAACAATGAGGCCCGCAATCGGATCCGCGCCGTCCGCGCCGCATTGGAAGTTGTAAACGATGTTCTCTTGGCCGGCGGGGGTCACGCTGAAAACCGTCCCACAGCCAATTGGCAGACCTCCACTGCCGCCTTCTGAGGTCGTTCCGTACAGCGTCCCATTCAACGCCACGAGTCCAGCTTGCGGCCGTGACCCATCGCCATCGCCGTTACCGCCGGTAAAGGTGTAGATGACGCTTTCCTGACCGCCGATCGTCAGGCTGTAGACGGTTCCGTCATAATTCGCCCCGCCGGAGTAGGTCGTGCCGTACAACGTACCGTTTAAGACTGCCAAGTCTCCCTCGGGATTGAATCCGTCGTAGCCGCTCCCGATACCGAACTTATGCAGCACCTTCTGGCGGCCTGCGGTCGTAATGCTGAACGCCGTCCCGTTTTGGCGGAAGTAATAATACGCACCGCCGTACGTAGTGCCGTAAAGCGTGCCGTTCAAAAACGTCAGGCCGGCCAATGGCTGCTCGCCGTTGGGACCACCCTTGAAATTATAGAGCACGTTCTGGCGGCCCGAGCTCGATATGCTGAACGCTGTTCCCATCCCATGCTGACCGCCGGTCGACGTAGTGCCGTAGAGGATACCGTTTCTGCCGACCAAGTTGGCGGCTGGGCGAGCGCCGTCGCTATAATCAAAGCTGCGCAGGACGCGTTCCGCGCCTGCGGTGCCGATGGCGAAAACCGTGCCGATCCCGAATGTGCCGCCTCCGTACGTCGTGCCGTACAGGGCGCCTTTGAAAACCTTCAAGGAAGCTTCGGGGCTCTTGCCATCCTTCTTGCTGCCGAAACTGTGCAGCACTTTGAAGCTCGACGCCGGGCGGAGCAGCGAAGCCGCCCGCGACGGCACAAGAGGTGCCGGCACGATCGGCGCCGTCGAGCGCCCACAGCCCGAAAAGGAAATAGCGATTCCGAGAAGGAGGAAAAAAGCCGACGGTTTCATTTTCAACCCTCCGGGGGTAACGTTTCAAAGCCACCGTGCGCCTTTTGGCTGGCGTTGTCAATGGAGATTGGGATTTAACTGTGACTCAACATAATTCGCGTCAAAACGGATCCAACGACGGTAATGACTCGCTTCGCGACTACCTAGAGAACGAGCCCCAACCACTCCCGCCGCGGGATCCCATCGGCCCACCGGACGTGCAGCCCGGCGAAACGCCTGTAAAGAGCGACGAGTAAGGTATGAAATACGCAAACGCAGGCTCGTGCGACTGTCGTCCGCCGTATCTCGATGCACTGCGCTCGGCGATGAGCGTCAATCGAGGTGCGTTCGTTAGCATGGTCGGAGGGCTGGTCGCGGCTTCTGCCGTGCGCCCCGCGATGGCGGCGAGCGGTCCCGCCGACGTCATCCTGATCAACGGCCGGTTCCGAACGATGGCCGCGCGTCAACCCGTTGCCGATGCCGTCGCCATCACGGGCGGCCGGTTTTCGGCGATCGGATCGAAGACGCACGTGATGACGTACCGGGGGCCAAAGACCGAGATCGTCGACGTCAAAAGCGCGACCGTTCTGCCCGGCTTCGTCGAGCCGCACATGCATTTCATCTACGAAATCGTCATCGCGAACATGCTCGTCGCAAGCTATCCGCAAACGACGTCGCTCGACGCATTTCTTGCGGCGCTCAAAGGCGGGCTCGGTAAAATTCCGGCAGGCCAGTGGTACGGCGCGTTCGGATTCGACAACTCCGTGATGGCTCCGTATCGTCAGCTCACGATGCAGGATCTCGACACCGTATCGACCGACGTGCCGATCTTCGTCGTGAACCCGTCGGGACACATTGGGTATGCGAATAGTAAGGCGTTTGCGATCGTGGGTGTGACGGCGCAGTCGCCCGACATTGCGGGCGGCGGCCATTACGGAAAGGATGCAAGCGGTGCGCTGAACGGAGTGATTTACGAGCCACCGGCGATGGCGCCGTTTATCGAAAAGACCCTCACCTCCGTTGCACCAACGCCGGCGAAGATTACCGCTTGGTATGCCGGATTGCTTGCAAAAGCTGCGGCGGCCGGCGTTACGACCGTGCACGACGCCGGCATCGGGCCCACCGGAAAGGTTCCCGACGATTGGGCGATTTACACCGCGCTCGTCAATCGCCCTGACAACCCCGTGCGCATCAGCACGATGCCCGATTTCCAAGAGCACGCAACGTTCGACGCCTTCGTCGCCGCAATGAAACGCGCGCCGGGCAAGCCGATCTTTTTGGCGAACGGCCGGTTGTCGGTTCCTTGCGTTAAATTCTGGGCGGACGGCTCGCTGCAAGGGTACACCGGCGCGCTCACGCAGCCGTATCTCGGCGATAACGGCAAGGGCGATTTAAACTGGCAGCCGCAACCGCTGCAAGCGCTCGTTGCACTGGCGAAAAAGAATGGGTGGAGCACGGCGATACACGCCAACGGCGACGCCGGCATCGATTTGGCGCTGGGCGCGATGTCTGCGGTCTACGGCAGCACGAAGGCCGCGGGTTTCACCAATCGCATCGAGCATTGCACCGTCACCCGTCCCGAGCAGTGGGATTTGCTGCAGCAGATGGGCCTAGCCGTGTCGTTCACGGAGGGTCACATTTACGATTGGGGCGTTCCGTTCGCGGCGCGCATCCTCGGGCAAGCGCGCGCGGAGAGCATCGACAACGCACCCCAGGCGATAGATCGCAACCTGGTGTGGACCATGAACTCAGATTACGCGACCACCGACATCCAGCCGCTGCGCTACATTCAAACGGCGGTAACGCGCCTGCCGCTCGGCGCGAGCGCGCCGCTCGGCCCGAGTTTGCGCGTTTCCGTCGAACAAGCGTTACGAGCGATGACGATCAACGGTGCGATGGCGTGTCAACTCGACGATCGCATCGGAACGATCGAGCTCGGCAAAGACGCCGACCTGGTCGAGCTCGGAAGCGATCCGGTAACGGTCGACCCGACCACCATTGCGGCCATTCCCGTCAACGCTACCTGGCTGCGCGGCATGCGGTTCACGCACTAGGGCGTTCTATGGAACGCGAAACGCCACCGCGAGGAAGGCGATGACACCTACGGCGAGCACTATCAGCGTGATTGGGAGCGCGCGAGAATGGCTTCGCTTTTCCTTAAAGCCGGCAATCGACTTGAACGCCGGGCTCCATAGGTAGTCGGTAGCCGCGCGGTAGTCTAACAGCGCCAAGAGCATGGCGGCGATCCCGGTGCCGATCAGGATCAGGCCGAGATCGCGCGCCGCGTAGGGGTGCAACGCGTCCTTCCGTTGAGGCAAGTTTGAGAGCACTTGATAGATCGTGAAGCCGAACGCTATCAACGACACTCCTGTCCGGATCCACGCCATCTGCGTTCTCTCCAGCGCCATGCGGGTTCGAACCCACGCAAAATGACTGTCGGAGGTGACGCGCACCTCGAAGCGATCCGCGCCGTGCTTATCCGTGTCGCTCACGCAAGCGCCCTACGCCATCACCAGCTCTTTATGATCCGATGGTGCGTCGCCGGTTGCTACGTCCCGATGGTCCCCGTGGCGGTCTCCGCAGGTGCATCGGCCCGAGATGGTTCCGTCTGAGGTATATCCGGTGCAATCACAGAGCGTGCACGGACCATCTCCGGCGAAGATCCTCGTCACTCGTCCGTGCGTGGTGGTCGCTTCTCGATGGCGTTCACTCATTGTCAAATCTCCAAATGTAGCATAAGAGGCGTCGCGGCCTCTTCAAGACGACACCCGCCCGCTACTGCATGGCGGGCGGCGCGAGCACGATCTTCATCGCGTCGAAATCGACCGTGTATTCGTAGTTGCGCAAGAAATCGTTCGAGACGGCGCCCCATACCGCGAACGTAAAGAGCCCGAACGGCGAACCTTGCGGCGTGTAGATTCCGGCGATGTTGCGTTGCACGGCCGAGCCGACCGCCACGCGATCCGCAATGAACGGCACCGCCGTTAGGGCTCCTGCCGCCGCCGTAACCGGTGCTCGCGGCCGTTTCGTTTAACGTGATTCCGGCGGCCTTGATCAGGTCCGCCGATGGCATCAGGCCGCCGCCTGCAAGTCCCGAATCGAAGAGAAAAAGTCCGGGCGAGGCATCATTTACCTGCGCCTGCGCCATGACGAAATGATCGCCGACGAGATAGCACTGCACGATCGCCGCGCCTGACGCAGCCGCGCGTGCCTGGAAAGCCGCGGAGACTTGCGCCGAGCGCGGACGTAAGATCAGCTGGTTATGCGGATAATCGATCGTTACCAAAAAGCGCTCGAAATACGTCGTCCCGATAATCCCGTCAACTTGCAGCTTCGGGAAGAACAGCGAAGCGTGAATCGGAATAACGTGTACCGGGACGTCGGACGCCGTCGCGTCGCCGAGTGCCAGCGAGTTGAGTATTCCGCTGCGTATCGCAGCCTGATGGCCGCCTGCGAACGTTCCTGAGCCCGCGGCCTGCGTCTTCACGCCGAGCTTCGCGGCGAAACTCGGATCGAGCTCCACGTCGGCGCCGGTGTCAACGAAGAAATTCGTCGTTACGCCGTTGGCGACGACGCGTACGACCGGAAGCGGAGCTGCGGTGACGAACGGAACGTGGGTTTCACCGCCGGCGACGCTCGTGGGACGATCGGCTTCGGCTTCACGTCGCACGAGTTCGTTGAGTAGGCGCGTCGCGCGAGCATTGCCCGAATCGGTGGCAAGCACCGAACCCAAGAGCGGCTTCGCATCTTGCAGATCGTTTGCGTAGAGCAGAATTGCTGCCAAACCGAGTTGGGCGTCCTCGTCGGAGGGATTTGCCTGCAAGAGTGTCTCGTACGCGGCCGCCGCCGCGGGAAAATCGCCGCGTACGAAGAGGGTCTGTGCCGGATCGCCTTGCGCGCGAGCGGAGGAGGTCGCAGCGGCGAGAATAATGGCGGCGATGAGAGGAGCCCGTTGCATGTTCAGAAGCGTACTCATGTTCTCCGTGCTCTTGGCCGTCGCGTTGCCGGCGGCCCGCTGCGTCGCGGCCGATCAACCCGCCGCAAGCCAGACCGCGCCCGACAGCGCGCTGACCGCGCGCTTCGCGGCCTTCCTTACTGGCGTCCTTGCGGGCCATTTGCCCGCGACCGGCGTTACCGACAAGATGAAGGCGGCCTTCACGCCCGACCTCATCTCGCAGGTCGCCGCCGCATTCGCGCCGCTCGGCGCGTTCAAAAGCCTGCAGTTCGTCAGCCAGGATAGCGCGCAAGGATTTCAGCGATACCATTACATCGCGGTCTTCGAGAAAGGGACCCAGGCGCTGTTGTTCGTGCTCGACTCGAGCGGCAACATCGCAGGGTTCTTTAAAGATCAATCCCAGTAGCAGCGATTTGCTGCAAAAGTTAAAGGCGTTGATCGATGAAAAGTTTGGAACCGAGCCGCTACGCCTTAATCATTAGCGTCGCCGCCGCCACGCTGGCAGGCTGCGGCGGAGCGCAGCCACCGATCGGCGCGTCAGGCGCAATGCCGCTGGGAAACACTTTGAGACTTCCCGCCACGGAAAGCGTCGTATATTCATTCGCCGGAGGAGACGACGGAGCACTTCCCGCGGCAGCTCCAATTTCGATCGGCGGGGAGTTTTATGGCACGACCGTCCTCGGCGGCAACGGCGGATGCGCGTTCGTTCACGGGTGTGGAACCGTCTACAAGCTGAACGCATCGGGGCAAGAGCGCGTCCTCCATGTTTTCAAAAGCGTGCCCGACGGAGAAGCACCCGACGCTTCGCTGGTCGACTTCGACGGCCGTTTGTTCGGTACGACAGTTTACGGCGGCATCGCTGGGTGCAAGTCGGGCCACGCGAAAGGCTGCGGGACAGTCTTTGAGGTGGCTCCAGCCGGTAAAGAGCGCGTACTCTATCGCTTTCCCGGTAAGGCGGAAGGTGCTTCGCCCGTTTCTCAACTCACGCTCTCCAATGGTGCGCTCTTTGGCGAAGCCGCAGCCGGCGGTATGGGAAAGTGCTATTACGCGGACACCCCCGGCTGCGGATTGATCTTCCAGATGAACGCATCGGGCCCGGTAAGCGTCGTCTACACGTTCAAAGGTCGTAAAGACGGTGGAACTCCGCAAGGTGGGCTTCTCGCATTCAAAGGAAACTTCTACGGCACGACGAGCGCTGGCGGCGGGCATGCATGTTTATTTAGCTACGGTTGCGGAACGGTCTTTAAAATGACCCCGTCTGGCACCCAGACAATCCTCCACGAGTTTGGGCGCATTGCCTCCGACGGCGCCCTTCCCGAAAGTGGTCTCGTCGTTCTGAAAGGCGCCTTGTACGGCACCACGTATTCGGGCGGGGCGTACGACTGTGCGCTGAGCGGTTCAGGCTACGGTTGCGGAACGGTCTTTGAGGTGACGCTCTCAGGTCATGAGAAAATCATCTATAATTTCAAAGGAGAAGATGACGGGGCATTCCCCCAAGCGCTCATTGTTGTCGGCGGCAATCTTTACGGAACGACGGCGGGCAAAGGGAGTTATCTCTGTGGAACCGTCTTCAAGATGACCTCCTCGGGTAAAGAAACCACGCTCTACCAATTCAAGGGCGGTGCGGATGGCTGCGGCCCAACCGCCGGCCTAATCAATGCGGGCGGCACGTTCTACGGGACAACGCAAGTCGGCGGCACCCACAATGATGGTACGGTTTATGCGATCGATCCCTAACCGGCGGAAAAAAACTTTGCCGCCGAACCGATTAAACGAAACGGGATGGCCAAGTTGGTCATCCCGTTTGTGTTTACTACCCTGCGCGCGAACTTTTACGGTTTGGTTATCAGCAGTCCCGTGGGTAGTTTAACGTCATTCGTTAAGGTCGCGTAGGGCGTGTACACGCCCGGTTTGAAGGCGTAGACCGAGTCCGTGCTGACATCCGATTCGACCACTTCGGCCTTCGGCTTTCCCTTCTTTTGGAGGCTGATCGCGTACGGGTCGCCATTTCCCGTGAACGTCTCGATCGGACTCGTCGATCCCCCCAGCTGATAGACGTTGATTACGTTGCCTTCGCCGCCGGTCTCCCAGAGATAGCCGGTCTTTTGGTCGATTGCGAGGCCGATCGGCTCGCCGAGGCCTTGCAAATTCAGGTTCGTTACGCTCGACCCGCCTGCCGGAAGTTCGAAGACCGCACCACTTCCACCAAAGTCGGCGATATAGAGGTTGCCGCTCTTGTCGAGTGCGAGTCCGAACGGATCCTGCAGGGGCGCGCCGCTGATCGTTTTCGACGGCGTGGTCGTGCCATAAGCGTACTCAGTAATCGCGGGCGGGTAGTTGCTGACGTACAGCGTGCCATGCTTGTCGATGGCGGCGCCGAGCGGGTTACTAATCCCGTCCGTGATTTTGGTTTTTAGCGTCGTCGACCCCTTCGCGTACTCCTCGACGTCGTTGCCGCCGCAGTTATCGACCACGTAGAGCGTACCGTGCTTAAAGGCCATGCCGTAGGGACATCCCGCTGCCACGTCGATAGAAGCGATCGGCGCGGGATTGCTCGCGAGGTCCGCAGTCTGATAGATGTTGACCGCCGCTTCTTCCTGATCCGCCTCGAAGACCAACGAAGCGTTCGTCGCGTAGTTACTACCTATCTTATGGCGCGTCGCCGCGCCCCGAAGGGCGAATGGAACGAATGGCACCCCGCGGTGGACAAAGGCCGATGCGTTTTGCGACGAAAGCGAAGGTGATTGCGATGCCGTGCCGCCGCTGCATCCTGCAATCCCGAAAAGCGCCACGATCACGAGCGCACGGCGCAAAGATACGTACATAGGTGCGCCTCCCGTAACAGAAGTAGAGTGAGGAAAGGACGGAACTTTCGCTTTCCGACCCTTTCTCCTACCGCTTCGACGGATCTACTGTGCGCCGATTTTCTCGTTCGCGTTATTGAGCAGGTAGATCTTGTCCGCGTGCCGGACGCCCAGCGCCTTCTGGTCGTAAATGATGCCGACGTACTGGCCGGCTTTGACCTTGCTCATTTGATACGTCGTCTTGCCATCCGCGGAAAAGACTTGGTCGAACTTCGGCACGAGCACGAAGCTCAAGGTCTGCTTCGTTTTGGGATCTTCTACCTTAATGTTGTTGGTCGAAACGTGGACGGTAATGCCGTAGAAGGTCGAGGTGGTCATGGCCAATGCCGTCTGCGGCAGGGCGCAGAAGAGCGTCGCCGCGAGCCCCAGCGCGCAAGCGCGAGCAATTGATGAGTGCATCATGCCTGAGGGTGTACCCACGCCGGGGGCGGTCTATGCCGGAGCACCGGCGAAGGCCGCAGGGTGGAAGCCATGCTTTTTGCCGACGGCGGCTCGCGCGGAAATCCGGGCCCCGCGGCAAGCGCGGCCGTGCTGCTCGATCCGCAGGGCGAGCTCGTCGAAGAGATTGGGGCGTACCTCGGCATCGCGACGAATAACGTTGCGGAGTGGACGGCGTTGCTGCTTGGCCTGGAGGCCGCGGCAAAGCGCGGAATACAGCGATTGGGCGTTCGCCTGGATTCCGAGCTCGTCGTCAAGCAGCTGCGCGGCGAATATCGCGTGAAACACGCGGGCTTGCAGCCGCTCTACCACCGCGCGCGACAGCTGTTGCGCGCGTTTGCCGAGGTGGATATTCGGCACGTGCCGCGCAAGCAGAACGCGCTCGCCGATCGTCTGGTGAACCGGCTGCTCGACCAGGAAGCGCAAGAGCCGGTAAAGTAGGCGCTGAGCATGCGGCGCTTTCCCATCGAGATCCTCATCGTCGTGCTGGCGGTCGTAATGCTGGCACTTGGGTGGCGTATCTACGGCGCGGGCGAGATGGGACGTTTCGGTCCGGCGATCCACGCGCAAAAGGCTCCGAGCGAGCTTTACGCGCGGATGCTCGTTCGTTATCCAAAGCCGCCGATTGCCGAAGAAGAGTATCGCATGTCCGATATCGAGGGCGTTTCGACCTTCAGCTACCGGGTTCGCGGCTACAAAGGCCATCAGATTACGGTAACGGCGCCGGCGGCGCGAGTCTACGACGTCAGCTTTTTCGTTCGGCAGACTCGATCAGGACGGCATTTGGCAGCTCGTGAATAGGCCTCCGCTCCCCGAGCCGGACGCCTACTACACGATCTACGTCAAACAGCTCGCCGATTACCAACGCGGCGAACGTACGGTGACCTTCACGAATCCGCAGTATTGGGCGACTAAGGCCGGACGACAGTTCGAGATCGATCTCTCGAAGGGCGTGCCGAGCGATCTGCTGCACATGTCGAGCACGCAGGTGGTCGATCCGCGCTACGAGCAGATCGTCACCGACTTTCGTAACTTCGGTCCCGACGAGTTCCGGCATAACGTCGAAGTCGCGCAGGCGCGCCTCCGCGCCATGCACGGCTGACGGTGGCAAAGCGTCTCGCATTCCCCGTCGCCGTCGCGCTCGCGCTGCTCGCCGTCGTCGCGATCGGGGCGTATAAGGTCGTCGAAAGTCCCGCAAATCAACTCTTCGGCAAAACGCTCGTCAGCGGTCCAAGAAACGAGCGCGTCGTCGCGCTCACCTATGACGACGGGCCGAACCCGCCGTACACCGACGAGATCCTTGCGGTGTTACGAGCGGAGCACGTTCGCGCGACGTTCTTTGTGGTCGGGCGCGCCGTCGCCGCCTATCCGCGCGTGGTACGCCGCGAGGTCGAAGCCGGAAACGCGGTCGGAAATCACACCTGGAGTCACGGCCACCTGCTCCTCTACGACGGCGTCGGCCTGCGTAAAACCCTCGAGCGTACCGATCAGGCGGTCTTTGCCGCGGCTGGAATCCACACGCGCATCATGCGGCCGCCATATGGCGCGCGCGATTGGCTCGTGCTCGACGAGGTGCGCAAGCTCGGCTACACGCCGGTGATGTGGTCGGTGCCGCTCGCCAACGACTGGGAGTATCCACCCGCACGCGTTATCGCGGCGCGCGTCCTGCGCTATGTCGGTGACGGTGCGATCATCGACCTGCACGACGGTAACCAAGGAATCGTCTGCGCGCGAATGCACGTTGCGGCACGCGTCTGCGACCGCAGCGCCGACGTCGGAGCGACCCGGCTCATTGTGGAGACGCTCAAACGCAAGCATTATCGCTTCGTTACCATTCCGGAGCTCTTGCGCATCGCGCAATCTGCGCCGCGCCTGGCAGGTAGCACGGCTCGCAGCAGACAAGGAGTGAGCGGCAAAGCTTTTTCGAATTAGCTACTTCGATAAGGAGACTTTTTCATGACACCTCGTTTGAGCCGGTGGGCATTGCCGGCAACCCTTATGATAGCGGCGTTTGTGCTATCCGCATGTGCCGGAGGCATGTCGACCACACCGAATGCCCAAGGCTTCAGTCAAGCCCGGATAGTCGGCGCCTCGAGCGCGGAACGCCCGCAACTCGCCAACCCCAACCTGCTGCCGAGCGGATCGTGCCCGAAGCAATTCACATACTGCGTCACGATTTCGAAGAAACACGGCGCTAACCTTATTTGGTGTTACGGCCCTACGAGTAATCCGTGCGGGAATTCCGACGCCGGCAAAGCCAAGTGGAGCGGCGTCGTCTGCTTGTCGAAGACCAAGACGTGCAAGAAGCCCGATCAAACAAATTACCGCGAAGTGGTCGGGCCCATATAACTGCCAGTCGAGTGATGATTGCGTCGGGACCTACGAGCTCGACGCGCTCAAACCGGGTCCCGGCCTCAAACAGACCGGAAAGTATCTCTACAAACAAGACGTCCACATTTGCCCAAAGAAGGGCGCCGACAAATGTGAGGTCATTCCGTTGGGCATCAACGTCGGCCCGTAGCGCGATATAGTTTTCGCCAAGGGCGGCGTCGGCAACGGCGCCGCCTTCGTCATGCGTAGACGCGCCCGCGCAAGCGGATGAAACCGTCGGGATGCCGATGCCCCGGATCGTGGTGGGTCCAATGGACGACCGGCAGACGTCCGGGGTCGTGGACCATTTCGCCGCGGACCTCAATCCGGTCGCCTGGCTGGACCGGGCAACGCGGGGCGATGCCGACATTATCGACGATTTCGAGCCGCCCTGCGCTGCTCTGCACGTCGAAGGCCTCGTGCATCGCGTGCGTGCGCGAGCCGTAGAAGAAGCGCGGCGCCGACGCGACCGTTCCCGTGAAATCGACCCACGCCGGCGCCGTGCCGGCGTACGCGGCAGCCAAATCCATTGCCGGTCTCTCACGCACCGCGGGTAGAACGACAAGAGGTGCGCCATGTAGCACGAAGTGACGAGGCTCGATGAGGACGATCCGAACGGAACGCCTGCGCCTCGTGCCGGTAACGTCGGCCAACGCCGCACTACTCTGGCAGTTGCTCCAAGAGCCGGATCTGCGCGACTTTCAAGATCTCCCCGACGTCAGTCGCGCCCAATTCCTGCGCGTGGTTGGCGCACGCCCAATGCGGTTCGCTCCCGGCATCGTCGGGCGCTTCGAATGGCTGCTGCATTACCTTGCCGGCGAGGGCGAGCCGCTCGGTTGGGTTTCGCTGCGGATCGCCGACTCGAACCGCGCGATGGCGGAGATCGGATACAGCGTGATGCGCGCGCATCGCGGCAAAGGCATCGCGAGCGAAGCCGTTGCTGCGCTGGTCGGTGAAGGCTTTCGGCGCGCTCGGCTGCGCGAGATTCGAGCCTATTGTCTTGCCGAGAACCTCGCGTCCCGCGCGGTGTTACGCCACGCCGGTTTTGACGGCGAAGGAACGCTCCCGCGCGGCGCGACGGTCCAAGGAAAGCCGGTTGACGTGATCGCGCATTCGCTTAAGCGCGACCGCTGGGACGCCACGCATGTCAGCGCGAGCCTGTCGAAGGGTGAGCAGCAGGCGGTTGCCCGCACAGTGGGCAAGAATAACACGGTATGACGGATGCTCAGCTTCAGCGTTATTTGGATCGCCATGTAGAAGTTCAGTTCATCGACGGGATACGGGCTGCGGGCAGGCTTGTAGAGGGCGAACCCGTCTATGCTCGTGGCGATGCGTATTCAATCGTCGTCGAAGAGGCGACGGTAGGCAAAGCGCCGGTGTTTATCGGACTGCCATATGCCTCTATGGTCCGAAGCGTAAAACTCTTAGCCTAAGCCGAAAGGACCTGGATATGCACGCTCTCCGTTTTGTTGTTTCCCGCGGAGCCGTTGCGCTCGTAGTTTTGCTCAATGGGTGCGGGGGCGGAGCGGTCACGGGGACCGGCGGTATCGCTGCACCGCCGCTCACTCGTCTTGGAATCAGCCCAGAAGCCCACAAGGGCCCTGGCGTATGGGGCGTAGGATTCGAGGACAGTGCGGATATCGGCGCACCACCGAGAAGCACGACTGCAGCGGGCCACCTGAGTAGTTACTGCGCTAAAATTCTCCAAAAAAACGAAGTGAAGGATCGGATTTCTCTCTCTGATTCCAAGTCTTCAACGAAGCTCGACGCAACCATCGCGCTCGGTAGCCTAAGCGGTTCTTCGACGATTAGCCGGTTCGACGGCGTGGGTGGAATCGCAGTGATTGACAGCAAGTGGGAAGACACGTTTACCATCACTTCAAAAAAGCTTCCGCCTAATACGCCGGTGAGCCTTAAGGCGACAATCGGTCGTGTCCCTCCTGCAAACGTAACTTCAAATACGAAAGCGGCACGCTTACGGCCACCTATCACCTCGAACCCATTACCTCCGGAGCTTCGTACATCACGGCAAGCGGAAAATCGTACCGCTAACGTAGCGCCGGCACAGTCGCGCCCGCGTCAGGGCGGGCGGACATGCATCGGGGCCCGCCGAAAGATTCGACATGCCCGAATCAATGCTGCGCTATCGCGTGATCCTTGAGCCAGAAGAAGAAGGCGGCTACAATGTCGTTCTGCCGGCATTCCCTAATGCGCACACCTGTGGGGACACGCGCGAAGAAGCGATAGCTAATGCGCGTGAGGTGATCGAGCTCATGCTTGAACATTTCCAAGCAAACGGTCGTGATATTCCGCCGTCCGATGCTGAAGACGCGCCGATCATCATGATTGAAGTCCAGCCACCGGCAGCCTAACCGCGGAGCCAACCGCTGAGCAAACGTCTCCCGGTCCTTTCGGGCGAGGAACTCGTGCGCGCGCTTAAGCGCGCTGGATTCAAGCGCATCCGCAAGCGCGGCTCGCACGTGATTATGGAGCGTGGACCCATCGAAGTGGTCGTGCCCGATCACCGAACCGTGGCCAAGGGCACGCTCGCGGCGATTCTGCGAACTGTTGACATGACGCCTGACGACCTAAGAGCTTTGCTTTAGCCCGTAACCGCGTGCTCGCCGTCGTACATGCGGTATTCCGGCCGAGATTACAGGAGGATGGTCGTTAGCCGTTCAGCGGGGGCAGATAGAGGTGGGCGGTGGGCGGTCCCCCGGCTTGGCGTGATTAGGGAGGCGTTCCTGAGGCAACCTGTGAAAGCGAAAGGTGTTCATGAGCGCACAGCCACTGGAAGCTCGACTGGCTCATCTCGAGGGAGCCTTCCTGCAAGTCGATCGCAGACTCGAATCGCTCGAGCGTGCCGTGGACTCGCGCTTCAATCAGGTGGAGTCACGCTTCAATCAGATAGAGTCACGCTTCTCAATTATCGATCAGCGATTCAAGTGGCTCACCGGCATCGTCGTGGCGAGCTGGGTTTCGACGATCGTCGCGATTCTGGTTCACCGCTAGCTCGACGTTTGCTTTAGCAATCAGCTTTTTCCCAAAGGCGCTCCAGTACGTGCACGCGATCCCCAAGTATACAAGCGCATTTGCGATATAGGCGAATCCGCCCGCCGTCGCTTGGTGCGCAAGTGCTCTCAAGATAACCTCGTGGGCGGGGGGAGCCGTGAGAGTGTTGGGGGTAAAGATGTTGAGAAGATTCCACGGCACACTCAAGAGCGCAACACCTGTCCAGGCCACTCTTGCGTGGGTTCGGCTCGCGGTTACGAACGCTAGCGGAAGAACGCCGGCAATCTGCGTGATATGGATGTAAGTTCCGCCCGTCACGGCCAGGGCCATCGGAAGGAGCACCGTGGCGGCGGGAACCTCGCGGCGAAGCGAGCGCGCCAGAAAAATGCCCACGATAAGGAAGAGCGCATACTGCGCGCTCCCAATGGCGAGCGCCGCACGGTCGGGGACACCAAAGTTGTGGAGCATCGAGCTCAAACCGAATTGCACCACAGACCCAAGCTCAGAGAATGCATGCGCCGGCAGGTATTTCGTTAGGTATTCAAGATTCAATGCGGTGCGGCCCAGCGCCAGCGAGAACAGGATAACGGCACATACGACCGCCGCAATCCTCCAGCGCATTTCTCGAACGAGCACGAACGTAGCGAGGAGAACTGGAAAGGCGACGTGGGGTTCGATGCACGCAAAACCCAGCAGCGCGGCGGTGACGTTCCAACGCTTGCGAGTTAACATCACGGCAGCAGTACTCAGCAACGCTAGCGGAATCGGGGCAAGCGCGCTAGTTGGCATTGCTTGCAGCAAGACGGCCAGGGTGACGGACGTCCCGACAACGAGGAACGGTACGTCCGCCAACTGGCGGATCGCCCAGAGTATGACGAGAGTGCTTGACCACGAGCAGTGCGAACCACAGCAAACCGGCCTGTGCGTACGGCAGTCGAGCGAGTGCGATGAGGATGCCCAGCGCATAGGGCGGAAGCGGAGCCGGTCGATGCTCGACTGGGTCATCTCGACGGTTCTCGTGCTGCATCGAGCGCAGACTCGTACCGTACGAGCGCGCGGTTGACTACGCGCGTCAGCGCACATCGAAGTCGCGCTAAAATCTATGTAGTGGGGCGCTCTCGATTATAGATCAGCGATTCATCTGGCTGATTGGCATCGTGGTGGCGAGTAGGATTTCGACCATCGTTACGATTCTGGTTCACCGCTAGCCTGATCCAGCTCGGCGTCATAGGGAGGCGTCCCGTTCTAAACGGTAAGGTGGGCGCGCATGTTCGTCGCGTCGGCCGTAATCTGCTATCGTCACCGCGATGGTTTTGATCGAGCTTTTTGGTCTGCGCGGCACATACACGTTAGCCGCGGCCGGTAACGTGGCTATCGCGATGATCGCTGTCGGACTGGGGATATCAGTCCCATCGATTCGACCTCGACAGGACGCGGCCGTCGTTGAGAGCGGGACAACGTCCGCTCAGAACTCCGGTTGGGCACGGGCCGTGCTCTTTATCACGGGGTTTTCCAGCGTGGGCATGGAGGTGTGCTGGGCGCGCGATTTCACCTTCGTGCTGCTGACTACAATCTATGCATTTGCCCTAATTCTGGCGACATACTTGATTGCAACCTACGTGGGTTCTTCGATTTATCGCAGCGCGCTTTCGCGAAATCCAAAACTCTCCGTCGAAGGCGCCGTAGCGTGGCTTTTCCCCTTATCTTTGTTGCCCGTCGTGCTTGCCGACCCACGCACGGATCACTCGATTCTCCAAACATTGCTGAGCATTGTGCCACTCTGCGGATTTCTCGGCTTTCTGACGCCGGGGCTGATCGATCGCTTCGGCGGAGGAAACGCTATCAGCGCGGGCCGGCTCTATGCTCTAAACATCCTCGGAGCCATTTTAGGCCCCTTAGTCGCCGGCTATCTTTTGCTGCCCTTGGTCGGCATACGCTGGTCGATGATCCTACTGGCTGTTCCGCTGTTGGCGGCGTTGGTTCTCATCGATCGCCGCGATATTCGCATGCGTTTCGTCTCGCTGACAGCCGCCGCAGTTATGGCGGCCGTGGCCATTTTCCTTAGCCGGGCCTACGACGATGGGTCACTTTATACGAGGCCGGTTGAAGTGCGCCGAGACTACGCCGCCTCTGTTGTGGCATACGGGACCGGCCTTTCGAAGCAGCTCTTGGTTAATGCAATTCACATCACGGCGATGGGCAACATGGATGTCAAGGTTATGGCGCATCTCCCGATGGCTCTTCATCCCCAAGCACGCCGCGTACTCGTCATCTGCTTCGGGATGGGGACGACGTTTCGCTCGCTTTCGGCGTGGGACGTGGAAACTACCGCCGTCGACTTGTCGCCGTCGGTGATCGACTCTTTTGGTTTCTTCTACCCTGACGCGCCTACAATCTTGGCGAATTCGGACCACCGTACGGTCGCAGATGATGGCCGGCGCTACCTGATGCGAACCGACAAGCGGTTCGATATAGTCACGCTCGACCCGCCGCCTCCGGTGGAAGCGGCGGGATCGTCGCTGCTGTATTCCCTGCAATTCTACGACATCGTCAAGAAACGACTCGCACCGGGAGGCATCCTGGCGCAGTGGCTCCCGTTCACAGAGCCACGACTTGTCCAATCAGTCGCATTGGCACTAAACGAATCGTTCCCCTATGTGCTCGTATTCAAGGGAAACGTAGGATGGCATTTCATCGTCTCCGAGAAACCGCTGGTTATCCCGAATGCAAAAGAGTTCGTCGAGCGAATGCCGCGTTCCGCGCGAAAGGATCTCATCGAATGGGCACACGGCGAGAGCCCCGAGGCCGAGGCACGCGATATTCTGAGCACTCAGATGTCGTTTGCATCGCTGCTGCCGCCTTCCGACTCCAACGTACCAGCGCTATCAGACGATCGGCCCTACAACGAGTATTTTCTCTTGCGACGAGTTTTCCACATCGGCAGTTAGCTATTCCGAATCGGCAGGCCACTCGATCGTAACGCCGGCGTCGTGGAAGCCGGCGTATCGCTGCGTGAGCGATCCGCGCAGATAGGCGAGCAGCGGCTCGCGCACCACGCCAACCGCGATGCGTGCGCCGGCTTCGCGCGAGCGGAACCCACGCCACGTCGACAACGTGATCGTCCCTTGCAGCCTGTCGCGTGTCATCCTGAGCCTGTCGGTGTCATCCTGAGCCTGTCGAAGGATGACCCGAAACGTTACATTCAAAAAATGCTCAGCGCCGTCGTAGCTCTCGCTGACGTAGGCAACTTCACCCGCCTCTGCGCGCAAGCCGGTCTCTTCGAAGAGCTCGCGCACCACCGTCTCGCTCAGAAGTTCGCCGGGCAACTGACGTCCGCCGGGAAGATTCCAGAGCGGCTCCCGATGGTTGGGATAGCGCGACGCAACCATCAGCAGAGACCCATCTCGTATCGCGATGCCGGTCGCGAGATGAATCACGCCAGCGTCTCCTCGATGGTCGCCAGCGTCCGCGAAGCGGTTCGTTCCCAGCTAAACTGGGCCGCGTGCACGGGCCCTCGCCGGCGAAGCTCGTCCGCATATGCAGAATCTCCGGCAACGCGCAAAATAGCCGCGGCGAGTGCCTCATCGTCATCGGGAGGCACGTAGCACGCCGCATCGCCGCCGGCTTCGGGCACCGACGATGCGTTCGACGCAACGACCGGCGCGCCGTAACTCATCGCCTCGAGCACCGGCAGCCCAAAGCCCTCGTACCGCGACGGAAACGCCAGCAGCGTACACTCGCGATAGAGCGCCGCGAGCAGATCGTCCTCGACGTATCCGAGCTGGGCGATGCGCAGCGGCTCAACGGGATGCCAGCCCGTCGAGGCGCGTCGTTACGACGAGCGTGAGATCGGGACGCTGGCGGAAAACGCGGGCCATCGCTGCGAGCAGCGTATCGAATCCCTTGCGCCGCTCGGCGGTTCCGACGTAGAGCACGTACGGCTTGAGCGCCGCCACGTCGAATGAAAGCGGAACGGGCGGTCGCGGCGGATCGACGCCGAGCGCAATCGGAACGATGCGCTGCGGCGCAATCCCCAGCTCGCGCGCAAGCTCGCCTTGCGCGAAGTGCGAATCGGTGATCAGCGCCCGGCAGCGTTCCGCCGCGGCGCGAAAGATCGCTTGCGTCTCGGGCGCGTAATCGGCGACGACGAAGTTCGACGCGTCGTGCAGCGTTGCCGTCGCCGGCAGCGAGAAGTTCGTCCAGCTGCAGCCGTTAAAAGGAAACCAAAGTGCGTCGAGTCCCGCGCGGCCATGGAATCGGCGCGAAACCACGCGATACGGCCGGTCCTCCACCTCGCGCAGATACTGCTCCCGCACCGTCCACGTATGCCATTCGGGAACGATCAGCGTCACCTCGACGCGATCGCGCGCGGAGGCCCACCATTCGCGCAGAATCGCGCGCAGATACCGCCCGATGCCGCGATGGTCGCCGGGCAAGTTCCACGCATCGACGCCGAGCGAAATCAAAGCGCCACCGAGCGAAAGAGCGCCAGATGGCGCTCGACGCGATCGTTCCCACGTAAATCGCCTCGCGCGCTCGATCCCCGCCTCGCGCAACCGCTCGCGCAGCGTCGCATCTTCGACGATGCTTCGCAAAGCCAAGGCCCACGCGTCGGCGTCGTTAGGCGGCGCGTAGAGCGCCGCATCGCCGCCTATTTCCGGCAGCGCGCTCGCGCGCGACGCCACGACCGGCGTTCCGCACGCCATCGCTTCGAGCATCGGCATGCCGAAGGTTTCGTGATACGAGGCCAGCGTCGAGGGCGAGCGCGCCGCGATAACAGGCGCGCAGCGATTCGCTGCCGCCGGCGATCAAATCGTCGCCGAGATTGCCCGATGTGAATCACGCCGGGCTCTTGCGGTGCGCGCGGTCCCGCTACCGCGAGCGCGGGTCCGTCACCGGCCGGCCATGCCCGGCGATACGCTTCGTACAGCAACGCAAAGTTTTTCCGCTTCTCGCCGATTGGATCGCCGACGAAGAGCAAAAATGGCCGCGCGCTCAAAACCGCCGGCAGCGGCTCCGCCGCTCCGGGGGAAAACGACGTCGTCGACACCATGCTCGATCACCTCGATACGTTCGAGCGGAACGTGCAGCAGCTCGTGCAGCTCGCTTTGCCCGAAGAAGGAGACCGCGATTGCGCGCGTCGCGCCGCTAGCCGAGCGAAGAAAGGGCCGCTGTGCGTGCTCGCGCCGTTTCGGATCGGCGTCGGGATAGCGAAAAGGAACGGCATCGTGAATCGTGACGACGCTTGGCAGCGATGAGGAGAAGAAGGTGCCGTTCGCCGGATGCCAGATCAGATCGCAATCGCGCGCGGCTCGCGAACCAATCGCAAACGCATCGTTTCCGAGCGCACGAGCGTACGCGCCTCGATGCCGTTGCGGAAACGGCGCATCGGCGAGCAGCGTGAGCTCCACGTCGTCGCGCACGACCAGCCGCCGGAGCACCGCGCGCGCGTAACGGCCGATGCCGCGCGTGTCTTCGGCGATAACGCGCGCATCGACGGCGAGGCGTAAAGGCCGCATCGCGCCGACTTCGACTCTTGGCGTTAAGGAAATCTAACCCCGAGCCTGTTCGCGCCAGCGGCGTACGCCACGGTCGATGAACGCGCGATCGACAACTTCGGTTTGCCAAGCCTTGCAGAATTTCGCACTCTCGCCGTGTGGACGGTGTTGGGGCGCTAGATCGTCGAAACGGATACGCATCGGGACTTTGACGCCCTCTCCCGAAACGATAGCTTGCCGCGTGGGAAGGCTCGGCAACGCCGCCAGCATCTCGCTCGCGACGTCCGGCATCGTTCTGGCGACGAGCTGCTGATCCGCGTCGCTCGCCAAGCGCAGTGCGAAGACCGTGCCGCACTGCGAAAGCGCCGCGACCGACAGCTCGGATGGCCGCTGCGTGATCAGCGCCAGCGAAATACCGTACTTTCGCCCTTCCTTGGCGATTTGCGTTATCACTCGAACGGTCTGAGCGAAGCCGAGCCGTTCGTCCGCCGGAACGTACCGGTGCGCCTCCTCGCATGCCAGGAGAATGGGCGGAAAGTGTTCGCGCTCGGACCAGACGCTGAAATCGAAAAGAATGCGGGTCAGCGTGGAGACGATAACATCGGCGATCTCGGATGGAACTCCGGAGAGATCGACGATCGTCAGCGGCTTGCCGTGAACCGGGATTCGAACGAGGCGTCCGATGACCTCCACCAATATGTCGTCCTCGGATGAGAAGAAGAACTGAAAACGCCGGTCGTTGCGCAGCAGCTCGATCCGTGCTCTTAAACGCTGATAGGGCACCGACGTATCTGGCTTCGTAACGCGGCCCATCTCGTCGTTGATGAAACGCAAGAGTTCGTGGGTGCGAAATGGCACCGGGGTGTCGACGGTGATCGTCGAACCGCCGTTTGCGCGACCTCCGTAATTGCGCCGGGCCCAGGTCATCGCTTCGCCCAGAATGAACGCCTGCGACTCTTGTTCGGTCTCGGACCCGCCGCGAACCAGCACTCTGATGGCCTCCTCAAAGTTGAGGAGCCAGAGCGGTAACCGCAGATTGTGCACGTTGATCACGTTGGCGAGATCCGGAAACGCCGCGGCGTATTCATTGTGCGGATCCAGTAGCACGACATGCGCGTCGGGGTTCTTTGCCAAGATCGCTGACAGGATCACCGTGAGAGCGCAGGACTTGCCCGACCCGGTCGTGCCGAGTATTGCAAAGTGCTTGCCGAGCAACTCGTCGGTGAGAAGCAGTGCGGGACGCGTCGTATCCTGATAGAGCGTGCCGATCGTGACGTTCGACTCCGCGGGCACGCCGTAGATGGCGCGCAGTTCGGCGTCCTCGGCGGTGTAGACGAACTCCCCCGGGAGCGGGTGGTTCGACACTCCCCGGACGAACTCCAACCCGCCGCCGTCCAGGGGGACGAGCTCGCCGAGAAGCGCGGCGCCCAGACGATGCTCGGCAGAAAACGCTCTGCCAAGCTTCACCGAGTTGACCGCCGCGACGACCTCACATTGGCCGTTGAAGACCTTCACGATAGAGCCCAAACGAATGCGTTCGGATCCTGCTGCGTTGCTATCGAGGCCGACCGCCATCTGCGATCCCTCTACCATCATGACGCGTCCGAGTGCCTGCATCGTATCTCCCCCTTATCAGAGGCGTAGATTTGTCCTCCACCGCGAAGCAGCCCAGACCGTGGAGTCGAAAGACCAAGCGTGTCCCGCGTTGCAGCACATCTCATTCTCGGCGCGCGCGAGGAGCCGTTCCTCGGCGCGATGCTCGACTCGATTTCCGGCGCCGCATCGCTCCTGATCGTCAACGACAACGGCCCCGACCCTTCGCCGCACGCGGCGATACTCGCGTCGAGCCGTTTTGGAGAAGAAGGCCGGCTTATCGTCGATCGCACGCCGTTTGACGGATTCGCGGCCGCGCGCAACGTCTGTCTGCGGTTGCACGCGGAGCACGACGCCGGCGCGTGGGTCGCCTTCATCGATGCCGACGAGGTGCATGGCTCGCGCATAAGGCGAATCGCGCAGCGTCTCGACCGCGTGCCGCGCGCGTACGACTTCATCGACGGCTACACGTGGCATTTCTTTGGATCGTTCGATTACTACACGTCGATCGAACGGCGGATGATGTTCTTTCGCTATCGTCCCGATCTGCGCTGGGAAGGCGCGGTGCACGAGCAGTTGCTCGGCTTGCACGGCAAGCGCCTCGCGCTGCCGTACGTCTATGCGCACTACGGCCACACGCTCGAGCCGCGCCGGCACGCCGAAAAGGGGCGCCACTACTCAGCGCTCGGCGCCCCGGGCAACGTGCTGCGCGCGGAGCAGCTCGACGATTTCGACGTCGTGCGGTACTTCGCACCGCTCTATCCGCGGGCTCTCCGTTTCACCGGTAAGCATCCATCCGATGCGCAGAAAACGCTCGCTGCGCTGCGGTCGCAGCTGCGCGCCCACCACGACCGAACGGAGCGAATCGCAACCGCGCAGCCCGCCGAAACTAAACTCCGCAACGCGGTGCGCCGTAGTAATTATGAGATACGCTGGCGGAGTCGCTTTGCAAATCCAACCGCCTGGCGGCTGCTCTAAAAGGTGCTTAGGCAGCCGGTTGCGTAGAAGGCCAGTGCAAGACCGTCTAGCCGGTCGCTATGAGGAGGTAGCCCAGATGAGCCCCCAGGGGCCTCTGACTGCAGAGATGCCTCGTCTTGGGCCTTGGATCGTTCGAAGGCCCAGACTCGAAGAATGGCTAGGGCGCTTCAGAAGCGCTCCGGTTCGGTTTGTGATTGCGCCGCCGGGCTTCGGCAAGAGCGTCGCGCTCGTGGGCTACCTGCGCAATTCGGCGGCAAAGGGCGTCTATTGCCCGATCCCGCCGCTGGCGACGGCGACCGACATTTGGAGCGCAATCGCCCGCGCGATTGGGGCAGACTCCGGCATCGGCTCGCACGACCAAGCCGTCCGCGCGCTTCGTAGCGCCGCACCGGGCGAGCTGGCCCTGGATTGCGAGCATCTTCCGCGGCATGACGGCGCCGCGGCCATCTTGGGCCTCATCGAGGATCTCGGCGAGGACGTCCCGCTGCTGGTTGCATCGCAATCGCGTGCGGCCTTCGACGTGGCGCGTTTGGTTTCGCGCGGCACCGCCTCGCTCTGCGACGCGGAGCGCCTCGCTTTCGCCGCCGACGAGATTCGCCACTTAGCCGAGACCTGCGGCGTACGATTCGCACACGCCGACGTGGTGCGGCTGCTCGAGGTAACCGACGGATGGCCGCAAGTCGTCAGCGGTACGATTCGCAAGGCCGCCGAGGATAGTCGTGGACTCTACGGAGCCTTCGATCACTGGCGCAAGCGCCACGGGCATCTCTTCAAGGAGTTTATCGACGCGGGTTTGGCCTACGCGCCCAAAGCCGAAGCCGATTTGGTGCGAAAGTTGATGAGCGGCGCACATATCGAGGATCGCGAGCAGCTTCAATTGCTCGAAGAGCAAGGCTTCTTTGTGATCCACACGCCCGACGGCTACCGTCCGCTGCAAGCGCTCTCACGCACTCGCGGGCGCGACAGCTACGCGCTGGGCTTGCAGGTTCCATCGCCGTTGCACGTTTCGCTTTTCGGCTGGTTCCGCGCGGAGATCGACCGGCGCCCGATTCCGTGGATCCGCCGCAGGGATCGCCAGGTCTTCAAGTACCTCGCGCTGCAGCCGGGCAGCGCTGCCTCGCGCGCCGAATTGGCGCCGGTCTTTTGGCCGGGGGCCGGCAAACATCAGGCTGCCCAAAGCCTGCGGACGGTCTGCACCAATATTCGTAAGGCGATTGCCCACGTGGTCGGCTTCGATCTCGTGGAGCAGTACTTCCGCGCAAGCGACGACGTCTGCCTCGATCTCAACAACGTCGTGATCGACGTGCACGGTTTCCTCTCGCACGCCCGCGACGGTGACGAGCAGTTCGAGCGCGGTGAGTTTCAGGCGGCCTACGCGCACTACCGCAGCGCCGAGCAAGTATACGGCGGAAATCTGCTCATCGGCGATCGCGAGGAGCCGTGGCTCGCGGCGCAGGCCGCGCTGCTCGAGCGCCGTCACGCCGTCGTGGTAGCACGGCTCGCCGAGCTTGCGGGCGAGCGCCAAGCCCAACCCATCTTCGAACGGGGCGCGCGTCTGGTCGCAGGCTCGTAGTTTGTGCGGAGCCCGTGGGTCGCGGCCGTCCTGGTGCTCGCGGCCGTATCGGCTCTCGGCTTACAAACCGAAATCATCACCCGCACCGGTTTCTTCATGGGAGATTTTCGCGCGTTCTATTGCGCGGCGCGCGTCGCATCGCATGGCGGCAACCCGTATCACACCGAGCCGTTGCGAACGTGCGAACGGGCCATCGGCCCGAAGCTATTCTTTGAGAGAAATCCCGGCGTAGCGATTCCGGCCCCGCTGCCGGGCTATGCGATCGGAGCGCTCGTGCCGCTCGCGATGCTTCCGTTCGGCTTGGCGGCGTCGATGTGGGGCCTGGTGTTGCTGCTCGCGTGCGTGGCATGCATCGCGACGCTCGCGCAATTTGCCGGCGTTGGCTGGCAGATCGCGCTCGCCGTCTTCGCGATCTCGCTCTGCGCCATCTCGCTGCCGTTCGGTGAAGTCGTGCCGCTCGGGCTGGCGTGTATCTGCGCTGCGGCCTACTATGCCTGGCAAGGGCGGTGGAAAGCCGCCGCGCTTTTCGCCGCGGGCGCGATGATCGAGCCGCACCTCGGGCTTCCGGTCTGCATCGCGCTGGCATTCTGGGCGCCGGCAACCCGGCTGACGCTGCTGGCGGCCGCCGTCGTTCTTGCGGCGATCTCGCTTGCGACGCTTGGCTTCGCAACCAACCTCGAGTATTTTACGAGCGTGCTGCCGGCGCACGCGTTCTCCGAGGTAACGCGCGACACGCAGTTCAGCCTCACGGCAGTCCTTGCGTTTTTGGGGGTCTCGCAGACGCTCGCCTTGCAAGCGGGCTCGCTCTGGTACGTTGCGATGCTCATCGTGGGAACGCTCGTCGCCGGCCGGCTCGCGCGGCGGAGTGCGAATAACGCCTTCCTCGTCTGCGTGCCCCCAGCGTTTGCCGTCCTCGGCGGAACGTTCATTCACGTCACGCAGATCGCGGCGGCGCTGCCCGCGGCCGCGCTCGTTGCGTTCGAGAAAAAAGAGCACCAAGCGTTGGCGCTCGTCGCGTTGCTCGCGCTGGCCGTGCCGTGGTTGTGGGTTGTCTCGCCGGCGCTGATCGTCGCGCCCTTCGTCCCGGTCGGATACGTCGCGTGGCGCTATTGGAACGGGAATTTGCAGGCCGCCTTGCTCGCTGCGGTGGCGGCGGCTGCGCTTGTGTGGGGATTAATGGAGCTCGCCGCCGCGCCGGTTCACACAACGGCGCATGCGGCAACGGTCGCGATCGATCCCCGCCTCGCCGAGGCGACGTGGAGCACGTTTACCCGGAAGAGTTCGACGAATAGCATCGCCGCATTGATGCTGCGGGCACCGACGTGGGCAGGTCAGCTGCTCTTGGCAGGCCTCCTAATTGCCCGCGCGCGAGGCTCCGCAGCGATTGCGCGGTAGTTCGGCTTTCTTGCTGGCGGTCATCTGCACGGTGCTGCCGTTTGCAGGCCAGTTCTACGGCGACCGCGCGGGCGGATGGCTCATGATCGACTTCCGCGCCTACTACTGCGCCTCGTTGGCACAGCGCAGCGCTCGCGATCCCTACCTCGGCTCGTCGCTCCACGAGTGCGAGAGCAGCGTCGCTCGCACCGTACTATCGAGCACCGAAAAACGTCACGGTTCCCGCGCCTTATCCGCCCTACGCGCTCGCCTTTTTTTATCCGTTGACCTTTATCCCGTTCGCCGCGGCGGCGATCGTGTGGTGGGTGCTGCTCGCGCTGAGCCGTCGTGCTGGCGGCGTATGCACTGGCGCGCATTACCGGCCAGCCCATTTTGGTTGCATGGGCCGTCCTCGTGCTATCGCTAGGGCTCACGTCGTTCACGTCGGGAAACGTCATGCCGATCGCCCTCGCGGCAATTCTCGTAGCTGCGCTTGCCGCGCAACGCGGTCTGCTTGTGGCTGCCGTGCTGGCCATTGGCGATCGCGATGATCGAACCGCAGATCGCTCTGCCCGCGGCCGCGGCGCTCTTCGTCGCTTTTCCGCCGATCCGTTTGGCGCTGGCATTCGTCATCGTGCTCTTGGGCGCAATCTCGATCGCAAGCGTCGGCCTCGCGCAGACGCTCGGATATGTAACCACGGTGCTTCCGGCGCACGCCCTCTCGGAAGTCTCCCGCGACAACCAATACAGCCTCTCGACCGTCATGACCGCGCTCGGCGTGCCCGACGCGCGGGCCGCGCTGGCCGGCAGCATCTCGTACGTGATCGTGGGAACGCTCGGGGTGCTCGTTGCGCTTCGGTTGCGCCGCCGTTATGCCGATCCCGCGATCGTGCTGCTCGTCCCGCCGGCGTTTTCATTGCTGGGCGGCTCGTTCGTGCATACCGGCGAGATTGCGGCTGCGGTTCCGGCGTCGCTGCTGCTCTTCACGCACGCGGAAAAATATCGCGCGCTGGCTCTTCGCCGCGTTACTCTTGCTCGCCGTGCCGTGGATGCTCGCGACCTCCGCCGCGATGTTCCTCGCGCCGCTCTTTCCGGTTGCCTACGTTACCTACACGCTCCGGCGTAGCGAGCGCGCGGCGCTGGGCGCGGCACTCGCGTCGGCTGCGACGATCGTGGGGCTCTTCGCGCTCTATCTGATGCCCGCGGGTCACGCGGCGACTCACGCGCACCTCTATCCGTACATCGATCCGCGGCTCGCGGAGGCGAGTTGGCGTCAGTTCGTGCTGCCCAACGTCACGAATCGTCCGGTGATGTGGCTCTTGCGCCTGCCCACCTGGGCCGGCCTAATTATCTATGCCGTCGGCGCGCTGGCTCTCGCTAACGATGCCCGGACCGAACTCGGGCACCGCGATGTCGCCGACCCACCAGCGGCGCGTTCCGGAGTCAAGATGAACGTGATCGTCGTAATAGCCCATACCGCCCGAAATTGCGCGCGACCAGCACGCGTCAAAGAGGGCCTGCATCGAAATGCCCGGCACGTACATGTCGGCAGCCTTCGCGTAGAGATGCATGCTGTTGCGGGCCGCGCCTTCGATCGAGTCGTTTGTTTCCACGGTGCGGTAGCCGCTCGTGATCACCAGCGGTTGGTGGATCCCGTGGAGCGACAGCGTCTGCTGCGCCTCCCAGAGTGCCTCGACCTCGACGATGTCGATAAGAACGTAGCCCTGCTTCGCGGGAACGTGGCGGTCGCGCATCAGGTAGCAGATTTGCCAATAGCCGGGCTGATAGACCGTCCGCCCGTCCACGCAGAAGGGGGCGACGACTCTCTTCGCCATATGCCGAGCGCAGCCACAGGACTCGCTTCGTCGAGTTCGGCACCCCGGCCCGAACCGCTCGGGGCGACAGGCCGGCAAATGCGGCAGCCGCCAACCCAAACAAAAAATCCGGGCGTTTAACCATTGCCCCGGATTATAGCATATCTCCGGGGCGCGCCAACCCGGTAAACGGAGGATAATTGAGTGCACCAAGCCGATAACCTAAGCATGGCCGACAGGGGGCGTCTCGTCCTTCTTAGTTTTCTCATGCTCTTCGTCGAGTTGGCGCTCATCCGATTCGCCGGCGAGAACGTCATCTATCTCTCGTACTTCTCGAACTTCGTGCTGCTGGGCAGCTTCCTCGGGAATCGGCGTTGGATTTCTGCGAGCCCGCGCGCGCACCGATCTCTTCCCCTGGTCGATCGTTATCCTGACGTTTTTGGTTGGATTCATACTCCTCTTTCCGGTCGCCATCAATCGGTCGGGCACGGAGCTCATCTATTTCGGGACCGTTCCGGGCGGTCTGCCGATGTGGGTCATGCTTCCGGTCATCTTCCTCGCGGTCGCGGTGGTGATGGCCGCGATTGCACAAGGCGTCGCCCGTGCCTTCGCCCGCTTCGAGCCGTTGGAAGCCTACCGCCTCGACATTCTCGGGAGTCTCGCGGGGATCGTCGCGTTTAGCTTGCTTTCGTTTCTGGGCGCTCCACCATTAGCGTGGGGCACGGTCGTGGCGGCCGGACTGCTCGTCGCCTATCTGCCGTCGTTGCGGATGATTCAGGTGGTCGCAGCAATTGGGTTGCTGCTCGTGCTCGGCCACGAATCGTTTACGCCCGGTCTCAGCTGGTCGCCCTACTATAAAATTTTCGCCTACATGAAGCGCCCCGGCCTTACTGGCTTGAGCGTGAACGGCGTTCCGCACCAGTGGATCGAATCGATTGCGTTTCGTAAAACGCAAGAGCCGCTCTACTTCGTTCCCTACGAGCGCCTGCGCCGCAATCCGCTGCGTAACGTTCTCATCGTGGGCGCCGGCGGCGGCACCGACGTCGCGATCGCGCTCTCCAAGGGCGCGCGACACGTGGACGCAGTCGAGATCGACCCGCGGATCTATCAGCTCGGACGTCAGCTCAATCCCGACCATCCGTACCAGAATCCGAAGGTGACGATCCACATCAACGACGGACGCGCCTTTCTGCAGCGGACGCATAACACGTACGATCTAATTCTCTTCGCTCTGCCCGACTCGCTCGCGCTCGTTTCGGGACAATCTTCACTGCGCTTGGAAAGTTATCTCTTCACGATTGATGCGATGCGCACGGCGCGCGCACACCTCAACCCGGGCGGCGCGTTCGGAATGTATAACTACTACCGCGAAAGCTGGTTGATCGACCGGTACGCAAACACGTTGAAACTCGCATTTGGGCAGGCGCCGTGCCTCGATTTCAACGGTCAAGTCGCCTGGTTTGCGCTTTTGACGGTGGGTCGCGACCCGGCCGGCGTCGTCTGCGGCACGACGTGGAGTCCAGGCTCGCGAATCATTCCCGCCCCCGTGAGCGACAATTACCCCTTCCCATACTTGCGGACTCCTATGATTCCGCCGCTGTATCTCACCGTGCTGGGCTTGATTCTGCTGGTCTCGCTGGTCGCGATCCGTGCCGCGGCGGGTCCGTTCGGACAGATGCAAAGCTATCTCGACCTATTCTTCATGGGCGCCGCATTCTTGCTGCTCGAGACCAAGAACGTCGTGCAGTTTGCCTTGCTCTTCGGCACCACGTGGTTCGTGAACGCGCTCGTCTTCTTTGGCATCCTGCTTTCGGTGCTCGCAGCCATAGAAGTCGCGCGACGCGTGCGGTTCGGGCAGCCCGGTCTGCTCTATCTGGCCCTATTCGCGAGCCTCGTTCTGGCTTGGGCGATCCCGCCGGATCGGCTTCTTGCGCTTGACGCCCCCGTGCGGTTCGCCGTTGCCGTGTCGCTCGCGTTCGCGCCGGTCTTTCTTGCGAACTTGGTGTTCGCGCAGCGATTCCGCGACGTCGGTTCCTCAACGGTCGCCTTCGCCACGAACTTGCTGGGCGCCATGGTCGGCGGAGTTCTCGAATACTCGAGCCTGATTCTGGGTTACCGCAATCTGTTGGTGTTGGTCGCGGTCCTCTATGGGTTTGCGTTTATCTTCGGCCGAAAGTATCTCGCCGTCAATCGCGCGCCCGCCGACGCCGCGCTTCCCGAAGCCTTGGCTTAGCAGTAACCCAACGGCTTCCGGCCCATCTGCGGCGCGGGGCACGAATGCCGCCGCGCAGAACTATCCCGACCGCGACGCCATTCAGGCTTCGGGGAGGCATTGCACATGGAGACCTTAGCTGGCCGCTGCACGGTAAGCATCTGCACCGCCGGAGCATTGCTCGCTTTTTCGGCCTGTGGCAATCTCAATGCTACTCCGCAAGTGTCAAAGAGTCAGATCTCGTTCGCGCGGTCGCAGATCCGCGGTGATCGGGTAATTTATGCGTTTACTGGCCAGCCGGACGGACAAAATCCGGTCGCTATTAGCGCGATGGGCGGAGCACTCTATGGCACGACGTACGGGGGAGGTGCGGCAGGGTACGGTGCCGTTTTTACCTCGAGCACTTCGGGCAAAGAGAAAATCGTGTACAGCTTCCAGGGTGGCAGCGATGGTCTGGAACCCTCCTCCGGGCTCACTTTCCTCAACGGTTCGATGTATGGAACGACGCTCGTGGGTGGCGGGACGGGCTGCTCCGGGCAGGGGTGCGGAACGGTTTACGTAATCGACTCATCTGGCAGCGAGCAGATCCTCCACCGCTTCAAACTAAGCAAGACCGACGGCTGGTATCCGGATTCCACGCTGGTTCCAGTGAACGGCGAGCTCTACGGCGCAACGACGTTCGATTCCGGAACGGCCTGCTACGATGGCTGTGGCACTATCTACGGCATAAGTGCAGAGGGTCGTGAACGAGTCATTTATCATTTCAAAGGCGGGAGCGATGGGTGTTGGCCTGGCACACTTGTCGCCCTAAAGGGAGTACTCTACGGCATAACCGCCTCGGCTACCGCGTCAGGTTGTGAGCCCGCTTACGGTGGAACTGTGTTCAAGTTAACGACGTCAGGAAAAGAGAAGGTCCTGCATATCTTTCGGGACCGACCCGACGGATCGTTTCCAACTAGTCTGATAGCCCTAAACGGCGTACTCTACGGCACGACATTTTACGGCGGCAACAACGGCTGCGACGCCGGCCTTGGAGGTACCACGTGCGGGGCTGTGTTCTCTGTCACGCCTTCCGGGCATGAAAAGATTCTGTACCGCTTTAAGGGCGGCCGCGACGGATCGCAACCCGCAAGCCTGACCTGGCTCAACGGTGCATTTTACGGCGCGACGGCTTACGGTGGCGTTGGCTCCGGATTGGGTTATGGGACACTCTTCATGCTCGCTCCGTCGGGGAAAAAGACAACTTTGTACCGATTCAAGGGCGTACCGGATGCCCTTGATCCGGGGGCTATCACGACGTTGAACAACGAGCTGTACGGCGTGAGTGGTGCCGGCGGCTCGGAGTCGTGCGGCACTTTTGGATGCGGCACCATATATAAGTATAAGATTGCTCCGTAGAACGGTTTGCACCTACGCAAACGAGCCCGCCGAAGCGGGCTCGTTCAGTGTGCGGCGCCGATCGTTTATTTCGTGCTGACCGCTGCGCCGAGCGGTTCGACGAAGGCGGCGGTGTTGTTATAGTTTGTCGGCGTACCCCCAGCTTCGTAAGGCCAGCGATACGCGGTAGTCGGCGTGTAGCCACAGCTCTCGTAATCGGTGCCCGCGACGTATCGCTCGCCGTACGCTGCGATGACGCCTTGAGCCATGGAGCAGACGTTGCCGCCTTCGTAGTTCGAAAGGTTGGTCGTGCCGAGATTCGTTCCGGTGGAGCCGGAAACGGAGATCCAGTAGATGCACGATGAAGTCGCGCCGCCGCACTCCTGATCGCCAAGAGCCACGTAACCGCCCGTCTTATACCACTGAACCATCCCCGCGAAGTGGAGGGTCGCGCCGCTGAGCGTTATCACCTTTGTGGAGCTGCTCCCGACCGGAAGCTCGGCAAAATAGCTGTTGGTCCGGCTGGCGTCGGTGCCATCGAAGTAAAGGTTGCCGTTGGGATCGTAGCCGGCGAAGAAGTACTCGGCGATGCTGGAGCTCGTGTAGACGGTGCCGCTACCGGAGGCATTGGCGAACACGGTGATGTTGCCGGCTCCGGCGGTCGTGCTTTCGATGTTCGCAACGGCGAGATCGTTGTTCGATTTGTTCACGTCGCAGCCCGCCGGATAGAACCCCGGGTCGCTCAGCGTTTTGAGTAACGTACCCGTACGCGAGTACTGAAGCATTTCCGACGCTCCCGCGTTCGCAATCCAAATGTTGCCGGCGGCGTCGGAGCACTCACCTTCGGGGAAGTCGAAGCCCGTGAGCGTTCCCTTAAGGACCATATCCGGCATCGTGAAGATGTTGACGTCGTCGGCTCCGTAGTCGGAGATGAAGAGCAGCCGAGGAGCGTCTTTCTCACCGGGCCCGAGCCACGATTTGTGATGGTTGGGATGGATCATGGTGACGGATCTCACCGCCGGGGCCGGCACCGTTGCTCTTTGGCCGCCACCCGTTGGTGCGAGTCCTGATGTTTCTTGCGAGCCGCCGTTACACGCGGCCAGGAGCGCTGTAGCGGCACAGAAGACTAATACCTGTCGGGCCATTTTCTCTACCACCTTTCCTCGAGCGAAAGCGTCAAACAGGCTTCAATCGGTCGTCCGCTTTACCTTGTGGGCCCCGGGATGACACGAGGGGCGGCGACGCGAATTTCTTTCCGCCGAAGGAGGGCGCTATGTCTCAGGCTGGAGGTTCATTCATGCTTCAGAGGCTCTCGCACCGCGCCGTAGCCGGGGCAACGGCTCTCGCGTTTGCTGCCGCCTGTTCGAGCAACTCAACGTCCGTAGCGCCCGGCCAGGCGACGCGCGTCCTGCCCGGGCCGGCCGTCATCGGCTCGATCGTCGTGCCGGCCGTGCCGCATCAAAGCCATCTTCCGCACCACTGGTCCTTGAAGAAGCATCGTCTCATTCTCTTCGTTGCGAATCTCCCGGACAACGAGGTCGAGATGTACGACCCGAAGATTCCAAACCCGCCGCCGGACGGGTCGATTTCCGACGGTATGAATTATCCCGTGGGAGTCGCCGTGGATAAGAAGGGCACGCTCTACGTTTCAAACGAGGGCAACAGCACGATTACCATCTATCCGGCCGGTCAGAGCTCGCCGAGTTTGACGATCAGCAACGGCCTGGACTACAACTACGGCGTGACCGTCGATTCGAACGGCGACGTTTTCGCCACCAACCTCGGCAACGATACGGTGGTCGGCTACAAGGCCGGAGCGACCTCGCCGTTTGAAACGATCGACTTCAGCAATCTCGGCCAACCCGTCGGCCTGGCTGCGGACAGCAAGGACAACGTCTGGGTGGCTTGCGACTCAACCAACACCATCTACACAATCCCCGCCGGGTCTTCGAGGCCGCAGAACTCGAATTTCAGCGACGTCACCGGGCCGATCGGCATCTCGTTCGGTAGACACGACGTGACCTACGTTGCCAACTTCGGAGCCAAGCCGCCGGCTGTTGAAATCTATACGTACGGCTCAAGAACCCCGTCGGGCTCGATTACCAACGGAATCGAGCAAAATGGCCCGACCTTCAATGCGTTCACGCGATCCGGGATGTTCTTTCAGGTGAATCAGTTTGACAACGTCGTCGGATATAAGAAGGGCCAGACATCGCCCTTCTCGACGATCACGAGCATCAGCAACCCGGTCGGCATCGCCTCTTCGCCCGAAATCAAGGAATAGCAATTGGTTGGCCGCTACGCGTTAAGCTGCTGCGTCGGCCGCTGCAATGCTGGCAGGCTGCAGCGTCCTTCGACAGGCTCAGGATGACACGCAGCCGCCGGTGGGCCCCGTCGTTTGGTCGTCGTACCCCCGCATTCAAACCGTGCGAGTTGCGGTGACCGCACGCGCGCCAGTGCGAATCAAGCTGGTCAACGGCGGCAAGATTCCGGTAGTGTTCGTCGAAATGTCGAACTGCCCGCTTTGGCCGATGTCGCCAACAACTGGCTTTCTCTTGCCAGGCGCGTTCAAAACGACTAGGCAAATCAAGCGGTCGTGTTTCATTGATTCCGGCCAGTTCGCGCGTTACGTTATCGGCGCTCCGACGGAACCGCCATTGCAATGCACGATCAAGGCGGAGGATGTTTCGGGCAAGATTTATTTTTCCATTGATTACCGTGGTAGCAAAACGGCTTGCTCTCTGCTGCAAACCGGCCCGCGATCCGCTACGCTAACGTGGAAACGGAATTAAACTAGGCGCGTAACGGCTTTGCCTCACTTCGATAGAGTGCGACGGCACATAAGGCCGTTCCACCCAGGGTGACGATCGCGAGAGGATTGAACCAAACGAGAGCCACAATCGGCATCCACATTGCAGCCAGAAGATATGCCGTTATGATAAGCCTGGTCCGCCAGGGCTCTGCCATGTTTGCCATCGCATAGAAGAGTGCCGGGAGCGCGATCGTCACATCGTACATCCACGCATGGGCGCTCAGGGCGAGTGAAAGGATTGACGTGCAGCTCATCGCGAGCAGAACGTTTGCTCGCGCTAACGCGGGCAGGAACAGCACAAATGCGATCGCCCCGAGCGCGAACGCGAGAACCGGTACCATCCCCACGCGAATGAGAATCATCGGCAGAGTGACCCCATTGTAAAGCGCGCCCATGTCAACGCCGCTGAGGCTGCGAACGACGGAAACGTAGTGCGGTATCCACGTCCACTCGCCGCCGGTCGCAGCCACGCTTGCCAAATACCAGACGGCCGCGAAGATCGCCACGATCGCGCTCGCCTTCCACTGCCTGCGGACGACGAGCAGAGCGAAGAACGGTACTCCGAACGTCGGCTTGAGCAGCAGCAGGCCAATGGCGATTCCGAGAACCAGCGATGATCCCGAAGCTGCGCCCGCGATCGCGACCGAGATGAAGAAGAGCCAGAGCGCGCTGATCTGGCCGAGGTCGCCGGCATAGATCGCAGGCTGCCACGCCAACGCCGCGATGATCCCAAACCAGCGCCCAAATCCGAACACTCCGGCGAGGATCGACCCCGAGAGCGCGACGAGGACCAGCATCAAAACGAAGTTCACTACGTAACCGGCCGCGATCGACAGATGCGCGGCGGGAAGAAAGGCCCACGCAAAAGCCGGCGGATACGTCCATATTCCCGTGCCTATGCCGTGCGACGTCTGAAATGCGAGGTGCTCGCGTTCATTGAACAAGGCCGGCGTTCCGACCGTTGCTCCGCCGGCCCAAAAGCGCTGCCAGTCCCCGGGATGCCCGAGCCACGCGGGAAGCGCCCCGAGGAGAAGAAGCGTACCTCCGTAGATCCACACGCGATCGGCGGAAATCCGTAACGGCACGGTTCGATTATTATCCAATCGAAGGAAGCGTTGGAATGGGCCTCAGACGGCCTCTGAGCGCGTAGAAGTACCAATGAAGGTACCGAGGCAGCCATTTCCAAAGCCGGAATTTCGAAGTCCCTGCCGTGCGGTCGGTCCATGTTGCGGGCATCTCCGTAACGCGCCCACCGGCAAGCCAGGCCTTGATCGTGATCTCCATGCTGATCTCGAAGCCGCCGTCACCCTCAATCTCCAGCGCACGCAACGAAGAGGTCCGATACGCCTTGAATGCATTGGTTGCGTCGTGAGTCGGCAGCCCTAAGCCCCAAAAAAGCGAGACTCCTGCCATGCGCGACAAGACGCGCTTGAGCAGCGGGCCCCCGTTCTGCCGTCCACCGCGCATGTAGCGCGAGCCGCAGACGACGTCGTCTCCGGCGCAGACGCGAGCGTACATTCGATCTATCAGCGCAAGGTCGTCGGACAAATCGGCCATCACAACGACAATGGCATCCCCGGCGGCGGCGTTAAAGCCCGCGCGAAGTGCGTTTCCCGGGCCCGGGCCGAGATCGTTCCTAACGAGCCTCAGTTCGCACGGGAGCCGATCTCGTTCCTTATGCGCTTCGGCGATAGTCGGATCGTCCTCGCCGTCATAGACGAGAATGGCCTCGCCGCCGCTCGTAACGTGTCGCGCCAACGAATCGAACAGCGCTCGGATGTTCTCGGCTTCGTTCCGCACGGGAATAACGATGCTGAGCAGTTTAGTCCCGCTTTTCCATGACGACGAGAAACTGCTTGCCAAAGAATCGCCACACGAAGGGCAGGCGCAGATAGAGGTCAACGAGAGATAAAGGCGCGGGACGTGAGCTCTCCGACATCGTGTAGGGCAGGAAGCGATCCACGACGCGGCGCCGAGAAAATCCCGCAATCTCCATTGCCTCCACGATCGAGCGGTCGCTCAGCGGGATGTGGTGATCGATGAAGTCCCAGTATGAGCCGGGCAGGTAGCGGATATTCGGCCCCATAGCGATTAGCAGTCCGCCCCGGCGCAATGCGCGCCATGCGTGTCCGAGTGTCTGTTGGAGCGCTCCTTTCGTCTCCAGGTGCTCGAAAAAGTTCGACGAGAAGATAACGTCCAGCGAAGCGTCTGCGATCGGCCAAGGCTGCGTGCAGTCTTGTTCGATGAACTCGACATCTGAAGCCAGCCTCATACGCGCGTCCGGATTTGCGTCCATTGCGTACCGCTTCGCCGCTCGAACGTTGTTGATAAACTCGCCATATCCGCATCCGAGATCGAGAACGCGCGCATTTCCTGGAATATGCGGCTGGAAGACGCGCCGAACGAGCACCTTCCAGACTCGCTCTCGGTACTGCTCCCTGCCGGCAAAGCGCCGTCCGTAAATGGCTTGCTCTCGGCTCACTTGCTGGTTACTCGTCCTTCTCTAAACGTAAAGTAGCGATGCCCGAAGAAGCTAACCGGGAGCTGCGCGAAAAGCGCGATACCTTTCGCAACGATCGGCATGATGTGAAACGCTAGAACGGCAACCTCGATTACAAGCTGCGTAATGATAAATGACGCGGACAGAACACTAATGTATGCAACTACTTGATACGTGTTCGGCGCACCCGGCACGCGAAACGTCCACATCTTGTTAAGCCAAAAGTGTGCGAGGGTCGCCAGGGTGAAGGCGATCGTCGTCGTCAGCGGCAGAAACACGTGCAGCATCACGAGTGCCTGAAACGCCGTCACGTCGACGGCAACCACGACGGCGCCGATCGAGACGTAGCGGACCAGATACTCCAGATTACTCGTGCCGGAAGTCGACTTTTTCAGCAGCGAGACCATCAGTGAATGCGGGCCTCCTATTGCCAATCTTCGACATGGGTCACGCGCAAGACTCCGAGTTTCGGTGTCGAGGCGGAAGAGCGCGAGGGAGACTCGGCAGCGCGGCGAGAATCGGTAATGAAATCCAGCCCGAAGCTAAAGCGGATGACGTTAGGAGACGCGACATGGCGACCGTCCATCGTGGAAAGCCAGGCGCCACACCGGCGCCCGACGGCGCCGCGCCTAAGAAGCTGTTCGATGTCGTAGTCGTCGGCGGATTTGGGCGAGTAGGCCTGCCGCTCGCGGTCTCCTTGGCTAACGGCGGCCGCCAGGTGTGCGCCCTCGACATCAATGCGGCGGCCGGTGAGGAGATCGCGCGAGGCATCGTCCCGTTTAACGAGGACGGCTGCGAATCCGCGCTGCGAGCGGCACTCGAGGCGCAAACCCTGCACACCAGTCTCGACGAGCACGTGATTTCGCAAACCGACGCGGTTATAATCGTCATCGGAACGCCCGTCGATCGCCATCTCAATCCGGAGTTCGATCCGATGTGGGCGGTGCTCGATTCAATCGCCAACCATCTCGTTGACGGGCAGCTCCTCGTGCTGCGAAGCACCGTCTATCCCGGAACGACCGACCGGCTGCACCGCAACCTCCTGGAAAAGGGCAAAGAAATTGACGTCGCGTTCTGCCCCGAGCGGGTTGCCGAGGGTCGAGCGATGGAGGAACTTCGGTCGCTGCCGCAGCTCATCTCAGCCTGTTCGGAATCGGGTTTGCGGCGCTCCCGCGAGCTCTTCGCGCCACTGACCACCGACATGGTCGAGCTAACGCCGTTAGAGGCAGAGCTCGCGAAACTTTTCTCCAACACCTGGCGGTACACGCTCTTTGCTACCGCCAATCAATTCTTTATGCTCGCCAACGATCACGGCGCGGATTTCCATCGGATTCATCACGCGATGACGTGGAACTACCCGCGTCTCAAAGACATCCCGAGGCCGGGTTTTGCGGCGGGCCCCTGCCTCTTCAAAGATGCGATGCAGCTCGCGGCCTTCAATAACCATCACTTTTCGCTCGGGCACGCTGCGATGCTTATCAACGAAGGCCTGCCGAACTACGTGGTCGACCGTCTAAAAATACGATACGACCTCTCGCAGTTGGCGTGCGGTATTCTAGGCATGGCGTTCAAGGCGAACTCCGACGATAAGCGGGAGTCGCTTTCCTACAAGCTCAAGAAGATTCTTCGGTTTGAAAGCCGCGGCGTGTTCTGCTCCGACGAGCACATACGCGACCCGGAATTCATCTCCGCAGGCGAACTCATCGATCGCTCGGACGTTATTATCGTGGGCGCGCCACACAGGGAGTACCAAAACATTACGATCCCAGACGACAAAGTGCTTGTCGACATCTGGAATATGTGGGGCCGCGGCTGCGTCCTATGAAGAAGGTCCTGTGCCTTGGGGGGGCAGGATTCATCGGCTCATACATCGTTCGTGAGCTTCTCAATGCAGGCTACGATGTCACGGTCATTGACAATTTTCGAAATACGGATACCTGAAGCACGATTTCTACGAGCATCCGCGTTTCTCGTTGAAATCAAAGGACGTTCGAGTCATGTATCCCGCAGAGTTCGCCGGGTACGATGTCGTGCTCTGTCTCGCGGCCTTGATCGGAGGGATTAAGTACTTTCACCGGATCCCGTACACCATCGCTCGGGACAACACCGAGATCCTGGCGCACGCGATCGACGCGACTCTGGCCGCGGCCCCTGAGGCGCTGTTCGTCTACTTTTCATCGTCTATGGTGTACGAGCGAATGACGCGGCCCGTCACGGAGGAGGACGCGCTAGCGCAGCCGGTGCCGATAACCAATTATGGCATGCAAAAACTCTTCGGGGAATTCATGACGCGCGGGGCGCACGCGGAGTTCGGCTTGCAATATCTGATCGTGCGGCCGTTCAACGCGGTCGGAAGCGGTGAGCTGCCGGACGTGCGGCCTGATGGCAGCGCGGATTTCGGGATGGCGCACGTGATCCCGGATTTCGTCTACAAGGCAATGATCAAGCAGACGCCTTTTGAAATGTTTGGGGACGGCGAGCAGGTGCGAACGTTCACGCATGCCCGCGATGTGGCGAGGGCACTTCGCGTAATTCTCGACCGCGGACTCCGAAACGACGACTTCAACATTTGCGGAAAAAGCACTGAACGGATAACCGACCTCGCTGCGAAGATCTGGGCGTGCGTGAATGACGGAGAAGCATTGCCGGCGATCAGAGCCATGCCCGTATCCCCGGCCGACGTGAGGTTTCGCATCGGCGTCTCTAACAAGCTCTGCGAAGCGACGGGCTGGGAACCTACGTACGATATCGACGGTATTATCGAAGACACGTACCAATTCGTCTCTTCCGTACTGGGATCGCGGCCTCCGGCCTAACTGCCGTAACCGATTTCGCAAGAGCATGAGCGAAACGCGCATCCCGCTTCGACTCTCAAGAGATCGCATTTGGCTCTACGGGGGAATGCTGGTTCTCCTGGGTCACTTTCGATTAATTTTCGCGCCATGGCTTTGGAAAGGGGACTGGGCATATTTTGTCGCGGGCGCCGCGACCGTCGGAACCCAGGATCTTATCGGACCCCGGCACGTTGCTTGGGAAGTCGCCCACGGCGTCGCCCTTGCGCTGCCCTGGGCGTATCTCCCCGCCGTCGCCTGGTTCCTGGCGCCGTTTGCCCACGTTTCACTCGGGCTGGGATTCTGGATCAACGCAACGATCATGCTGGGTGCCTGCATCGCTTCCGGCGTCGTCGCTGCGGCGGTGTATCGCCTCCCGGTCTGGTTTTCGGTCCTGGCCGTGCTCGCATGGGCACCGGCGACCTTATCAGTTTCCGGGGGCCAGAACGCCAGCCTAGCGCTCTTGCTGTGCATGCTCTGCATCTTCGGCCTCGTGCGCGACCGTCCGATCGTAGCAGGAACCGCGGTCGGGCTGCTTTTTTTTAAGCCGACCGACGCCGCCATATTTGTGCTGCTGCTGCTGCTGCGTCGTGAGTGGCGCGCCCTTCTCGTTGCCGCTGCGGTCGGGTTCGCGTGGTACCTCGCGAGCGTGCCGGCGACGGCCGGCGATTGGATGTGGCCGTACCACTTCGCTACGTACCTCTATGCGTACTATCCGCACCAGAAATACCCTGAAACCCTTATTAATGCCTCAGCATTGGCGCTGCGTCTCGGGCTGCCAACGCTGTTCGCCAATGGTATCAGCGTGGTGTTGCTGCTGGCGTGGTGCAGTATCGCAGTTCGGGTATCGCTATTAGAAGCGGCAAGCTTCGCGGGCCTGTTCGCAATCGTCACGAGCACGCATGCAAACCCGCACGAAGCGGCTCTCGCCGTCCCATCGATCTTTTATACCATGACGAACGTAAGCGAACCCTGGCGAACGAGGATAGTCGCGGTCGCATACGTCACCGCGTACATCTCGAACTGGGTGCGAGTGCCTGCCCACGGCTTCGAACCACTGGTCTTTCTGATCCTGTTTGGTGCGCTTGCCTATCTCAGCGTGCGACTCACGTATCCGGGCGCGCACGATTCCCTTAACGCGAGAGTCGCCCGGTAGAGGGCGATCGCGTAACCGTTATTCGAGCGCGAGCCGATCACCAGGACGAAGATCTCGTTGCTCCGAGCCCGCTGCGCCGAGCTCGACGATAGCGCGGGCGCCCGCACACATTACCGCTAAGCGATTGGGTGGGACCGAGTATTCGACTCGCACGATGTCGCTGTCTTTCGCGAGGAAGATTACATCAATGCGGTCGCGCATGCCGATCGTGTGGATGGCCCAGCAGTTGTCGAACCAGAGTCCCTGGTCGGCGCGAATCTTGGCGTAGGGAAGAAGTCCGCTGAATCGCCGCCAGACGGAGTTCGCTTTTTCAACGTTTTCGGCAACGACGCGCCCCGTCCGCAGGTTGCGCAGTCGCGCCACGTTAGTGGAGAATTGTTAGCGGCAGCGCGAGGCCGGTGACGGCCGCGATGTACGGCGCAAACGCGATCGGGACGCTTTGGCCAGCCCGCGATCCGGTGGCCGACGAGCGCCGCACCCGACGCGACCATCAGCGCAAACAGCGCAAGCGGTGCGCCCAGGGCGGCTCCGGTAATGGCGACGAGCTTCGCGTCGCCCCAGCCCATTCCGATACCGCGTGAAAAGCCCGCAGCAAGGGCGAACGGCACGAAGACGATCGAAGCCGAGGCGATGAGTCCCCAATTGCGCTGCGTGAGCGCAAAGACGAGCAACGCTGCGAGTGGAACGAGCGTAAAGTAATCGGGCAGGATGCCGCAGAGCAGGTCGCTGCACCAGCAGGCCACGAGAGCAAAGATGACGAGTACGGCGATGCCGAGTTGAGCCGCCGAAGCGCCTTGCCACACGAGCACGCCTCCCAGTATCGCCGCGGCGGCGACGAGCACGATCTCCGGCGGTCTGCCCGGAGCCGGGCCGTCCGTCGCCGGCGCAACGCCGGCACAAACCGCGCGGCTTACCTGCGTTCCGATAAAAGCGATGGTCCCAAAAAAAATCGCCGCGAGGACGACGCCGATCATTTCGGCGCGAAATAGTTGGCGGCGACGGTGCCGAAGATGATCGTGAAGATAGCCGGTATCATGAAAAAGACCATCGGGAAAACCATCTTGACGGGAAGCTTCGCCGCCATCTCTTCGACCATCATCAGGCGGCGATGCCGGGCGTCCTCCGACAGGTCGGTCAGAATGTTCGCTATATTCGCGCCCATCCGCTCGGCTTGCGTCATGGCGCGAAGCGCATTTCTGAACTCCGGCTGATTCGTTCGATCCCCGGCCGCTCTCAGCGCATCCGCGCGCGATCGGCCGAGGCGAATCTCCGCCAAAGCCTCCTTGATCTCTTCGCCGAGCGCTCCCGGCGCCACGTCGACCGCGTAGGTCAGAGCGGAGTTGAGCGCGAGCCCGGCCTGCACCGTTGCCGCGATCATATCCAAAAATTCCGGCAGGCTTTTTTGGATTTCTGTCTTGCGTTTATCGATCGCGCCGTTAAGGCTGAAGTATGGCGAATAGGCACCAATGAATGTGACGACCACAAAGATCGGAAGCAGCCATGTGAGACTCAAGTGAAAGTACTTCCAAACCAACAACGACAGCAGCGCTCCGAAACACGCGCCTGCGATGATGCGCGCGGTGAACTTGGCGGGCGTCATCGTGTACCAGCCGGCCTCGGCAAACTGGCGCCACAGCGAGGCGCGCTGACCCGGACTCAAGACCTTGTCGAGGGGCGTCGGTTCCGCTCGTCTTAACGTCTCGCGAGCCGCCAGCTCCTCGAGCTGCTGGGTAAGGACGCTCTTGGACGGCAGCAGCGAAAGGACGAGAAAGAATACCGTGACCGCGAAAAGCAGCGGAATCGCATGTTCCAGAAAAAAGACCATTAGACTTTGATCCGCAAAAGGGCTTTGAGCCAGAAGTACGCGGCGGTTTCGAGCCCCGCCACAATCATCATCACGATGTGCCCGATCGGCGTGTAGAGCAGCGCGTGTCCCAGATTCGCCTGCGTGGTGCAGATAAAGAGACCGAGCCCTAATGGAATAACCATCAACACCCACGCGCTCATCCGGCCTTCCGACGTGAGCGTGCCGATCTTTCGCCAGACGAAGCGGCGGCCCTTGATCGTTTCGGCGAGCTGATCGAGGATTTTGGCGAGGTCGCCGCCGGTCGACGACTGCACGCGGAAGACCCGTGCGACCATGAGCGTCTCGTTGTTTGGCATGCGCCGTGCCAGGTCGTCTATTGCGTCGAGAATGCTGATGCCGATCGTTGTCTGGCCGATAACGCGCCGAAACTCGTAACTGGCTGGGTCCCCGAGTTCGTCGACGACCGCCGTCATCGCTTGGCGCATGCTTAATCCCACTCGGATACCGCCGGCCATTAAGTGCAGCGCCACCTCGAGTTGCGACACGAACTTCTCGAGCCGCGCCGCGCAGCTTCATGCTCACCCATATCGAGAAGAGCAATGCGCTCGCGCCGAAGATGACGGGTACGAGCACCACCGCGAGCGCGGGAGCTGGGTGGAGGCCCAGGACGAATAAAATCCACACCAGCGCGTCCACGCTCGCAACCGTGAGCACGATCTCCTGCGGCTTCATCTTGATGCCGGCCCGGTCGAGCTGATCGCCGAGGCCGCGAACCCTCGCGGTCGCCCGCTCGTTGACCGTGCTCCAGACCGAGAAGAAGAAGAGGACGATCGTCGCCACCACTCCGACGAAGATCGCCAGAGGGGCGATGGTTGTTACCATAGGGACTGCAGTAGCGCGAGCTCGTTCAGACCCCGAGGATCGTAGTCGATTCCATACTCGGCAAATCGCTTAATGCAGTTGGGCTGAACGCCGGTATATGCGAACTCGCCCACGACCCGGTTCTCGTCGTCGATGCCGTGTTGCGTGTATCGTATGATCTCCTGCATCGTCACGATGTCGCCCTCCATCCCGACCACCTCGCTGACGCCGACCACCTTTCTCGATCCGTCGCGCATACGCGATGTGTGAATGACCATGTCGAGCGCGCTCGCGATCTGCTCGCGGATCGCTCGCACCGGAAGGTCGAAGCCTGCCATCAGCACCAGCGTCTCGACGCGCGAGAGCGCATCGCGCTGACTGTTGGCGTGAATGGTGGTCAGGGAGCCATCGTGGCCGGTATTCATCGCCTGGAGCATGTCGAGCGCCTCCGCGCCGCGGCACTCGCCGATAACGATCCGGTCGGGACGCATGCGAAGCGCGTTCCGGAAGAGATCGCGAATGCGGATCTCTCCCGAACCCTCCACGTTCGGCGGCCGCGACTCGAGGCGAACGATGTGCGTTTGGTTCAACAAGAGTTCGGCCGCATCTTCGATCGTGATGATCCGCTCGCGATCCGGCAAAAAGGAGGAGAGCACGTTGAGGAAGGTCGTTTTACCGGAGCCCGTTCCGCCGCTGACGATGCAGTTGAGCCGCGACTCCACTGCCGCCTTGAGGAACTCCATCACCGGCGCCGGCACGGCGCCGATCTTAATCAGGTCTTCGGTCGTCAGACGTCTTTTGCCGAACCGCCGAATCGTCATCGACGCGCCGTCGATCGCGACCGGCTCGATGATCGCATTGACGCGCGAGCCGTCGGGGAGTCGCGCGTCGACCATGGGCGACGATTCGTCGATGCGCCGCCCGAGCGGCGTGATGATGCGCTCGATGATCAGCCGCAGTTGGTCTGCGTCGGTAAAGTGCTTTGTGGTGGGCTCGATGACGCCGCGTCGCTCGACGTAAATCGTCTCGGGCCCGTTGACCATGATCTCGGTGACTTCTTCGTCCTTCATGAGGTCTTCGAGCGGCCCGAGGCCCAGCGCTTCGTCGACGATCTCTTGACGCAGCCCGGCGAGCTCTTCGGCCGAGCCGTCGAACCCGTGCTCCGTAATCAGGTCGGAGGTGAGTTTCACGATCTTCTCGCGCAGCTCGGCAAGCTTCGCCGCGTCGGTGTGTGCGCCGCTCGCCGAGACGAGATCGACCTCGCGCAGAAGTGCCGCGTGCACCTGTTGTTTGAGCGCGTCGCGTTCGTCGAGCAATCCGGCGAACCGCGCCCGCCCGTTGCTTTGCGCGCCCATCGGCGAGCCCGTTGAAGGCTGCAGCTTCGGCGGCGCGTTGTCGCTGGTGGGGAGCGCCTCAACGTACTGCTGGAGCGTTGCGATGCTCTTGGCATAGGTCTTTGATGTTGAAAGCGGGATCTCGGCAACGATGCGGCTCTGGAGCACCCCCTCGATCTCTTTGCGGGGGACGGGCTCGGTAGCGCTTCGTACGTTCGTTACCAAATCGATGCGATCGGCCGGAACGCCGAAGCGCTCCAAGTCGGCCAGCAGCGACTGTGCGCCCGCGATGCCCAGCAGGGTCGGCTCGAGAACGACGAAGAAGCGGCGCGCTCGAAGAGCGAACGGGCGGACCGTCGCCGCAAAGGGTTGCGGCGCATCGACCAGGATCGCCTTGAATCCGGTCATGCCCGCCACGAAAGCCTCAACCGTCGCCTCGCCGAGCGTGAAAGCGGCGTCGTATCGATCCACGAGCTCGACGACGCTGACGCCGTCGGTCGTGAAGGTCGATATGGCCGAGGCGACTCGCGCCGCGTCGAGATTGCGCACGATCTCGAGGATCACCGCAATGCTGCGGCGACCCGTCAGGTCGGCGTCGACGAGCGCCACGTGGCCCTTGCCTCCCATCGCTCGCGCCAGCTCGGTGACGAGCGTCGTGGTGCCGGAGCCGCCCTTCGATCCGATGAAGAGCGCGACCGGTGAGTCCGTCCGTCCCGGTTTCAATGAACCGTCCCGGGGTTGGCGATTTGGTCGCCGATAATGAGCTGCACGGGGCTTATCATGGGAGCGCGGGGCATCGGCGCCGGCGCGGCCGCCAAGGTCGGCGGCCCAATCGGGACCGGGGGTCCAATTGCGGGTGCCTGCGCCGGCGTTTGGCTGCCCGGAATCACCAGTTCTTCCAATGGTTCAGAGCGAATCGGCTCGCGCGGCGAGCGCAGCGCCAGCCGAAGCGTTGCATTTGCGTCGGCCCAGGCCAGAAGATCGGCCTGCTTGGGATTCACCTCGAGCGTAACGGTCGCCGCCGACTCTTGTTCGGGCGATGGCGTGGCCGTCGTCTCTTCGAGCGAGGTCCCGACCGTGAGCACGCGGATGCCGCGCAGGATCGTCACGGCCTTCGGCGGTCCGCTCGGGCGCACCGGAGGTATCGCGATGACGTCGACCCGGTCGCCGGGCAAAATCATGCCGGAGACGTCTTTCACGCGGTCGACCGAGATGCTGACCGCGCGCATGCCGGGCCGCAGCCGCACCGGGAGAGCGAGCGCCACGTTGTTGCCGACCTTCGACGCCGTGAGCTGTGCCCCCAAGGGAATCGTGATCAGCGAGATCGAGCCGATCGCCTGTTTCGGATCGGAGATCGCGTCGGGCTCGAGTGTTGTCGCCGGGCGCATGTCGGTGCGGAACATCGTCTCGACGATGCGCGAGCGAGCCGGAATCTCTTGGGTTGCGACCAAGACGGGGCGCAACTGATTCGGAGGCGGACGTAGCGAGGAGAGGTAGGTCAAGGTAAGCCAACCGGTTCCGATGGCCAGGATGACCGCGATGAGGAGGGTAGTGCGGCGAGTATTCATTACAATGAAATCCTTAAAAACGGAGCGATGCTTTGAGAGAGCAGGAGCACGATTGCGCCGAACGCAAACGCGACCGCGTACGGCAACGTTTCGCTCTTACCGCCGGCAACGCCCTGCGCGCCGCCCATCGTCATGAGCGCGACGCGCGAAAACGTTTCGCGGGCCATTCCACGCGCGATGATAAAGACGATCGCGAGCAGGCCGCCTGCGACTGCCGTGTAGAGCAAAAACGGAATGCAGAGCGGGTAACCGAGCATCCCGGACGCCGCGATGCCGAGCTTGATGTCGCCGCCGCCGATCCCGCCGAGCGCGTAGACGAGCGTGCCGCCTGCGGTCAAGATGGCCATGACGGCCAGGCTTTCGGCGACCGATCGAACGCCCAAAAATGAATGCACGACGATGGCCGCTATCGCGAGCGACCCGGTGAGCCAGTTGGGAATGCGGCGCGCCCGAACGTCGCAGTAGGCGGCGATCAGAGAAGCGGCCACGACCAGCCAAACTGCTACGAACATGTTTTAAATGTTAGACCTGCGAGGCGACCGAAGCGCTCTTTAGACGCTGCCCGACGCGTTGTTATAAAGACTAGCTACGGCCGACCCGAATGAGGTAACCCCGGCGATACAAACAATCGCGATCAACATCACGAGGAGAACGTACTCCACGAGCTGCGCGCCCGATTCGTCGCGCCAAAGGGCGAGAAAATTAAACATAGGTCCCGCTTTCGCTCCCTGTCGCCGGACAGGGGTGGAAGGCGCGATCGCATGCGCGGCCGCGCCAGCTCCCGAGTTGTTCCGGTTTTTAGATCGAGCCCGCGGCGGCTGTTGAACAGCGTGTTGAGGTTCGTTACCGAGCGTCGTGACGCCGACGATGGCAACCAACGCGATGAGGGCGACGAGCAGGCCGTATTCGACCATCGTTGCGCCTTCTTCGTCGCGAAGCATGGTATTAAGGGTGGTGATCATGTTATCTCCTTAGTGATGGTGGTTTAGGTGAGGGTACGTTGCAAGGTTCCGAATAGTTAGAGTCGTCCCGAGATTACGCTGCAATTAGCGCCTGAGTAGGTTATCGGCGCTTGCAGGCTCTAAATTGAGCTCGCGGCGCTGTTGAAGAGCGTGTTGAGGTTTGTGCCGAGCGTCGTGACGCCGACGATCGCAACCAATGCGATCAGGGCGACGAGCAGGCCGTACTCGACCATCGTTGCGCCCTCTTCGTCTGCGCAGCATCGTTTTGAGGGTAGTAATCATTCCATCTCCTTTGATGGTGGTGGGTGCTAGGTGAGGTAACGTAGTAAGGTTCCGGAGAGTTAGACTTCGTCCGGATATTTCTTAAGTCGCAATCAGCGCCTTCCTAAGGTTATCGGCTCCGACACGCCTTAAATGATGACGTTATTGGTTTCGAGAGGTTCGTGAGAGCGTGTTCTCCTTACCAGATTCCGCCTGGGTAGTATTCAGCCGGGACGGATACCCCGGCATTGGGTGCGTCGATCAGGATCTGGGCGCTTGCCGATGTCACGCCCGGTACCGACGTCGCGAGCACGTGGATGAAGCTGCGGCGGAGGTAATCCGGAGCGATCGGCACGATTGCTTGGAAGGTCCCTGCCGCGCTGGACGTGAGGTCGTTGCGGCTGAGCAGGACGTTGGGGAGATCCGACGAGAGCGTTCCGAGAAGCGTGATTCGTACGGGTGCCTCCGGGGGGGCCTCTCCCGTTACGAGCAGCGCTTCCGCGCCTTTGAGCGGTTGAACGTGAAGGATGATGCTTCCCTGCATCTCCGCCGCGCCCATCGCGGTGTTGGCCACCGCCGCCTCCTGACGCGCAAGCGCTGCCTGCGCGTTGGAGAAGGCGCTCCACACCTGCCGGGCGAGCTGTTCGATGCGTCGCGCGGTTGCCGGCGAAACGTAGATATCGTTCGCGGCATAATGAGGCGTGATCGCCGCAACCTCAACGCGGTCGTTGACGTCGTAGATGGGATCGCCGGGGCGAACCACCACGATGAGGCCCGGACCGCTTAGTTGGACGGCACGCTCTGCCCCGAGCCAGGCATACTGAAGGCTCGCCGCGCGAGCAACGCTCGCCAGCGAAACTCCTTGTTGAGCCGCCGCCGCAACGCCGGGCGCCGCGATCAGCGAGCATACTGCTACTACCAGTAGCCGAAGAAAAGGCCGCATGTAATCCTCCATGCTCCTGTGCGCCTTGATGATGCCACCCCGCCAAGCCGGTTGGCAAGGGAGGCGCGGGCAAGCGGCAGGATTCTAACTTAACGTCTGCGTTATGGTAACGCGTTAACGTGAAAATCCGTGGCATAATCACCGGAGCGGTCGCCTGATAAGGTACCCGCATAGTATCATGTCCTCGGGAGGTTCGGATGAATTTCTTTAGACGCGGGATCGTTGCCGCCATTGTTGGGTTCGGGCTAGCCCTCTATTCGGCGCCCGTCTTGGCCGATCAGGTGAGCCTGCTCTCGATCCCGTCGGGTCACTCGGTGGTCTTGAAGGCCGAGGGGCTGACCCGCGTGGCGGTCGGCGATGGTGACATCGTCGGTGCGGTGCCCGTTGGAACCTCGCAGGTCATCATCAACGCCAAGGCGCCGGGTCACACCACGGTCTTCGTCTGGGCCGGCGGAAGGCGCGTGGCCTATGAGATTACCGTGACCGAACAGCAGATGGACGATGTCGCGCAGCTGCTGCGCAGCGCGATTTCGATTCCCACGGTGCAGGTCGTGGCCTTCGACCATGCGATCGTCGTGCGTGGAACCGTTAGCGACGGCGCCCAGTTCCAGATGGTCGACGACATCATTAAGCGATTCACGCCCAAAGACCATCCGCTTAAGATCACCGTGCGCGGCCAGGGCGATGAAATCGTCATCATTAACGCCGTGACGATCTCGCAGAATCTCGGCGACCTCCAGCGCTCCATTGCGAGCATCCCCGGGGCCAGCAATATCCGAGTCGATCCCGACGGCCGAGGCAACGTCATCGTGAGCGGGAACGCGACCGACGCCGTCACCGCGCAGGCGATCCTCGACCGGGCCCGCGGACTTTCCGGGCCGTACCTCGCCAGCAACGGCCAGCTGATCGACCGCATCAGCTCGTTGAGCAATAGCCAGATCGACGTTAAGGTCTACGTCCTCGAAATCGATAAAACGGCGGCATCGAATTTAGGCATCCAGCTCTTTGCGGGGCAGCCGGTCGAGGGCGCGCCTCAGCCCTCCCTGGTCCCGCCGTCGTTTCCGTTCTTTGAATCGATTCGCCCGCCCGGACTTGCCGGCACGATCGGGCCCTTCTACCGCACCCAGACCCTGGCTCCAACGGTCAACCTGCTGATGCAGGAGGGCCACGCCAAGATTCTCTCGAGCCCCGATCTCGTGACGAGCCCCGGCGCGAAAGCAACCTTCCTGGTCGGAGGTCAGATCCCGGTCGTGACCTCGACCGGCTTGGGAGCGATCAACGTACAGTACCAGAACTACGGCGTGCAGCTCAACGTGACGCCGAACGTCCTGGGCAACGGCTCGATCGAAGCGATCATCGCCCCTGAGGTCTCCGCGCTCGACTACACCAACGCGGTGGTCGTCTCGGGATTCACGATACCGGCGCTTACGGTCAGTCAGCTTACGACCGACGTCATCACGCGACCGGGCGAAAGCATCCTTATGGGCGGCCTAGTGCAGCGGATCGAGAAGAAGACGGTCTTCAAGATTCCGCTTCTGTCGGCCATTCCGATCCTTGGTAAGTTGTTCACTTCGACCAACTACCAAAACCAGCAGAGCGACGTCGTCTTTGTCATGACGCCGGAGATCCTCACTCGTTAAGACCTAGCGTCCGCCTGCCAGCTCTAAAACCAATAGCGACACCTCCTTAAGTACGTTTGTACCATTTCGGCCATAGGCTGGGTGATGGTAAGATAACGCTTGGCCGTCCCCCAGATGGAGGTAGTTTCGCTTGCACAATTTGAGACGGACGTTTTTAACTAGGTGGCGCTTGCCCGGCTCCGACGCGGGCTCGGCCATGATTGAGTTCGCGGTAGCGCTGCCCATCTTTCTGTACATGTTCTTTGGGATCGTCGACGTCGGGCGAGGCATCGCCTTCGGATCGTACGTCCAGGGCATGGCGCGCGCGGCCACCGAGTATGGCGCTCAGAATCTCATGGATGCGGCCGATATCTCAGCAGCGGGCACGGTTGTTAATGCGGCTAAAATCGATCAGAACAATCTTCCCGCGGGCTATACGGTCACGGTGCACGACCTGTGTTCGGTGGGTGGCGCACAGCCGCCGACGCCGTGCACCTTTTCGCTGGTCAGTCCGCCTGTGAACACCGTCTACTACCTCCAGGTCGTCGTGAGCGCGACGTATCCCACGATAATGTCGTATCCGGGCGTCCCTAAGAACATCACGGTAAGCGGACAGGCTTATATGCAGGTGGCGAACCAATGAGCAAAAGACACGCCAAACGGGGCAGCAGCCTCCCCGAGACCGTCGTCATCATGATCTGTTTCCTGACGTTGATGTTCGGGCTCATCGACTTCGGGCGAGCGATGTATACATACGCATGGCTCTTCAACATATCGCAGAAAGCGCAGCGCTGGGCGATCGTGCGCGGATCCAACTGCACGAAACTCGACAATTGCAATTTGACCGCCAACGAGCTTAAAAATTACATTGAAACCAACGCTTTTGGCATCCCTCTGTCGGGGTTCACGACCTTGTCGGCCATTCCGGCCACCACACCGGGCACTCGGGTAACCATATACATGGACTACACGTTCAATTGGATGTTTCCGTTCATGCCGAAGAATCCGCTATACTTTAGCGCGACGTCGAGAGGGACAGGCTCAAACTAGATGGTTAAGGAGAAGAAGATGATCGGGATTTTTGCGAGCATGATTCGCGACGAAGACGGCGCCACGATGGTGGAGTATGGCCTGCTCGTCGCGCTCATCGCGCTGGTGGCCATTACGGGCGTCACGCTTCTCGGCACCAGCCTCAACACGCTTTTCAATAATGCCGCGGGGTCAATCTAAGAATGTACAAACGCAACGGCAATCGTGGGCAAACCGTACCGCTCATCGGGCTGCTCTTCTTCCTGTTGACGGGCTTCGGCGCTCTGGCGATCGATATGGGCTACGTGAACTATCAACAGATGAGGATGCAAACCGCCGCCGACAACGCCGCCTTAGCCGGCGGCCAGGCGCTCATCGCCGGGGGCTGTCCCAATCAGGCTGCCGCCAATACCGCGGCCCAAAACAACGCCATGACCAACGGCTTCGGGGCGAGCGACCAGGTGAGCGTTACCGTGGACAACCCGCCGAAGATTACCGACGGACCATATCAGAACGTGAATTGCGCCGTCTCCGTGATGGTGAACGTACAAAAGAACGCGACGTGGTTTTTGAACACTGTTGGGCTTCGCAGGCATGCCCATAACCACTCAGGCCGTCGCGTTGCTCGAGCAAAACAACCCCGGCTGCATGTTCCTCTTAACGCCGAGCGTGAGCTCCAACTTCAACGGTTCGACGGTGACCGCTCCTAACTGTGCCATCCTTACCAACGGCACGGCAAACTTTAATGGCGCGACGGTCGCTGCCAAGGAGATCGGGTATGCGGGGCTCGCGCCGAACGGTGGGACCTTCCCGGACGCGCAGCCGACGCCGATGCTCCCGGTGGCCGACCCGTGTCCGGAGATCGCCGGCTGTGCGTACCTTAAGGCGAATCCGCCTCCGACGGGGGGGTGTTCGGCGGACGCCACCTACACCGATACCACTGTGCCTGCCGGGCTGCTATCAGAACCTGACATCTGAAAGGCGTCGACACGCTAACTGGCGGTACATACGTTGTCACCAGTGGGCTGGACGCCAGCAATGCAACGATCACCGGCAACGACGTAACGATCTACATGACCGCCGGCGCCAGCAACGTCAACTTCGATAAGGCCGTTGTGAACCTCTCAGCGCCGGCGAGCGGAAACACCGCGGGGGTTCTCTTCTATCGGGATCCCGCGCAAAACTCCGCTGTCAACTTCAACAAATGCACGTGTAGCCTCAGCGGGTTGGTCTATTTCCCAACGGCCTCGGTAAACTATAATACTAGCGCGGGAGGGTCGTACGCCGTGCTCGTCTTTGGGTCAGGGAACTTCAATGGCGCCGACAGTACCTTTAGCGGAGCGCCGGCGAACGCATCACTTATCGACAACGTCGTACTCGTTCAGTAGCGCTGCCCTCAGCGCTCCGGCCGGCGCGGAGGCTCCCCCTCCGCGCCGGCCCCTTACTACCCTCAGACGCTGGCTACCTCGGCCGGCGTCTTCCTCTTATATCACCTTATATCGCTCGGGGATCCTGGTTCTCGGCCGTCGCTATTGGTTTTGATAGCCGAATTCGGCCCCTGGTAGGCGGAGGACGGCTAAGCGAGCAACTGCAGCCTGCCGATAACTTAGATAGAGCCGGGATTGTCCTATACGTCCCGGCGGAAAGCTACGTCCTCACCGCAGAAAGCGTAATGAAGGAAGCACATTTGAATCGACACCGCGGGAATCGCGGCCAAACCTTACCGGTCATTGGTTTTTGTTTGATGGTCATAATGGCGTTTGGCGCTCTCGCCGTAGACATGGGCTACCTAGACTACCAGCACATGCGGATGCAGAACGCTACCGACGACGCCGCCCTTAAGGGCGCGAGGGCGCTGATCCCGAACGCGAGCAACTGCCCGAATCAGACCGCGGCGAACACGGCCGCTCAAGCCGATGCCAGTCTCAACGGCTTCGCGGCAGGCGCGCAGATCAACGTCTCGGTGCATAATCCGCCCGCAGGCCAACGATGGGCCGTATGCGGGCGTCAATTGCGCCGTCTCGGTAGAAATAAACGTACCCCAGACCACGACCTGGTTCTTGAAGTTATTCAACGCTCCAAGTGGGCTGCCGATAACGACTCAGGCCGTGGCCCTGATGGAGAACAATAATCCCGGCTGCATCTTCCTCTTAAATCACAGCGTAACCGACACGTTCACCGGCGCGTACATCAACGCGCCGAGCTGTGCACTTGAGATGAACGGCACCGGCAACGTGGAGTGGCGGGAAAGTCGCTATGTCGGCGATTGGTTACTCCAACGGCTCGGCACCCTCGGGGGGCACCTTCCCGAACGCAACTCCAACCCCGATGGTCCCGATGGCCGATCCGTGTCCCGAGATCACCGGCTGCGCGAACATTGTCGCCAACCCGCCATCGAGCAGCGGATGCACCGCGCTGACTCAAAGCGGCGGCACGATATCGCCTGGCTGCTACAGCAGCTTAACTCTGAGCGGCGCGATTACGCTGAGCCCCGGAACCTACGTGCTGACCGGCACGACGACTTTGACCGGCTCACCCGGCGTGACGTCGCTCACCGGAACCGGCGTTACCTTTTATGTGACGTCGAGCGCGACGGCCCCGAACTTCGCGATCGCCGCAACCGGCTCACTGAGCGCTCCCACGAGCGGCACGTACCAGAACGTCCTCTACTATCAGGTGCCGAGCAACACCACTAATCCGAGCTTTGGTTTGTCCGGCGGTCTTGTCAACCTGAGCGGGCTAATCTATGCCTCGGGCGCGACCAACGTCGCCTACTGCTGTACGACCGGAAGCGTCGTCTTGGTCTTTGGGGGAGCAACGTTTGCATCGATCAGCGGCGAGCCAAGCCCGCCGCCCAATGCGGTGACGATTCCCACGCAGCTCACCGATTATTGCGAACGCGGTGCTCGTACAATGATGTTACAAACGCTTTTTAAAAAAGGTCGGATGCTTCGCTGCGATGCGGGCGCGGCGCTGGTGGAGTTCGCTCTGTTCTTGCCGCCGCTCATCTTCGCGTGGATGGGAATGGTCGAGCTCGGGCGATATATGGCCTATGCGACGCTTGCCCAAGCCTCCGCTCGCGCGGGCACGGAGTACGGGATTATCAATCTCATGTACGCCCACGACTTAAGCAACACCACGACCTGGGCGACGAGCGACGCGCAGTATCTTCCGGCGGGGTTTACCGTAACGTCCAAGTACCTCTGCTCGGTCAACGGAGCGCTGCCGCCGACGACGTGCCCCAGCACGAGCCCTCCGGTAAATAACGTCTACTACATTCAGGTTACCGTGACCGGAACCTATACTCCGTGGTTCACGTATCCGGGCATACCGAGCAGTGCCAAGGTAAGCGGAACCACGTACACAGCTGGTGAGTGATCAATGAGCAAACGACACGGCAAGCGGGGGAGCAGCCTCCCGGAGACGGTCATCGTCATGATCGTGCTGCTGACGTTGACCTTCGGGCTGATGGACTTCGGGCGAGCGATGTATACGTTTGCCTGGATGACGGACATAGCACAGCGTGCAGACCGCTGGGCGATCGTTCGCGGATCGGCCTGTACCAAGCTCGACCATTGCGGTGCCAACTCGAGCAACAACTGGGCTTCGACGTTCATTCTCGGGAACGCCTTCGGCATCGTGAATCCCACCTCGATAGGCATTTCGAATGACTATGACGGGACACCGGTCACGAATTCGCCCGGGTCTCTGGTCGTCATGTACGTCACCTATCCGTTCAACTTCTTGTTCCCGTTCATGCCCAACATGACGATCAACCTCCGGGCCGCTTCCAGAGGCAGAATCGTCAACTGACCGACCCTCACTATCAGTTTTGATAGTTCCGACCGTCCGGTAGAGAGCAGGACGGCTAAGGGACCAAACCGAAACGAGCGGTCCTACAAAGCAAGCCCGGAAACTAGGCAAGCGGGAAGAGGGAACCGCACATGAAGCAATATAGGGCAGGCGATCAGGCGCAACCGATCATCGGACTTCGTCCGATGGTCCTTTTTGCTTTTTGAGCGCGGGGAGAGCGTAAGGTAGCCGGGGGAGACGGTAAGTAGCGGAGGGGAGACCGCAATGGACCGATACAGAGGGCAGCGAGGGCAGACCCTACCACTGATAGGCCTTGGTTTTATACTTACTATGGGGTTTGGCGCCCTCGCCGTCGACATGGGTTACCTGCAGTATCAGCAGATGCGGATGCAAACCGCCGCCGACGATGCTGCGGTAGCCGGCGCCCAGACTCTCATCGCCGGCGGCTGCCCTAATGAGGCTGCCGCCAACACGGCCGGCCAAAGCAACGCCGCGACCAACGGCTTCGGGCAGAGCGCGCAGGTCGACGTTACCGTGGACAATCCGCCGAAGGCGACCGATGGGCCATATCACGATGTTAACTGCGCCGTTTCCGTCACGGTGAGCGTTCCCAAGCCGGCGACGTGGTTCCTAAACTTTTTGGGCTTCGGGAGCATGCCCATAACGACTCAGGCCGTGGCGCAGCTCGAGCAAAACAATCCCGGCTGCATCTTCCTGTTAACGCCGGGTGTGAGTTCCAATTTCAGCGGCTCGAGCGAGGTGCTTCCCAGCTGCGACGTCCTCATCAACGGCACGGCAAACATGAATAATGCGGAAGTCGATGCCGCGGCGATCGGGTACGCGGGCATAGCGCCCAGCGAGAGCGGTTCGAACTTCCCGGTCGCGCGGCCGACGCCGATGCTTCCGGTCGCCGACCCGTGTCCGGAGATCGCCGGTTGCGCCGCCCTGAAGGCCACCCCGCCATCCATTTCCGGATGCAGCGCCGGCGGCGCGTATAGCAATGCGACGCTCTCTCCGGGCTGCTATGCGAACCTGACCCTGATCGGGAACGATACGTTAGAGCCCGGACTTTACGTCATCAACGGTATTTTTGACGTCGGGAACGCTGCGACGGTCACCGGCAGCGGGGTAACCCTCTACATGACCGCAGCCGTTTCAAGCCCGATTTTTGGTAGTGGCTCCGCTCGTGACCCTGTCGGCGCCCCCCAGTGGAAGCAGCCAGGGCGTGCCTGGGGTTGTCCTCTATCGCGACCCGGCGCAGATGGCCGCCATCGACTTCAGTCCGTGCAAGTGTAACCTGAGCGGCTTGATCTATCTCCCTACGACACCCGTAACTTACGCGTCTGGGGCGAGCTCGTACGCCGTGATGGTCTTCGGTTCGGTAAACTTCCTCAACACGAGCCCGATCGATTTTTTCGGCCCCGCATCGGGCGCGTCGCTCATAGATAACGTGGTACTGGTGCAATGATGAAACGATACATAGCGCAGCGTGGCCAGACCTTACCGTTCATTGGTTTTTGTTTTATGGCCATAATGGCGTTTAGCGCTCTCGCCGTAGACATGGGCTGGCTGGACTACCAGCACATGCGGATGCAGAACGCTACCGACGACGCCGCCCTTAAGGGCGCGAGGGCGCTGATCCCGAACGCGAACAACTGCCCGAATCAGACCGCGGCGAACACGGCCGCTCAAGCCGATGCCAGTCTCGACGGCTTCCCGGCGGGCGCGCAGATCAACGTCTCGGTGCATAATCCGCCCCAGGCCAACGATGGGCCGTATGCGGGCGTCAGTTGCGCCGTCTCGGTCGAAATAAACGTACCGCAGACCACGACCTGGTTCTTGAAGTTATTCAACGCTCCAAGTGGGCTGCCGATAACGACTCAGGCCGTGGCCCTGATGGAGAACAATAATCCCGGCTGCATCTTCCTCTTAAATCACAGCGTGGTCTCGACGTTCACGGGCGCGAAGATCAGCGCTTCAAGTTGCGCTCTTCTTATCAACGACACGGCGACGGCCGGCAGTGCGAACATCAGCATGAGTGAGATTGGTTATGCCGGCAGCTCGGCACCCTCTGGCGGCACCTACCCGGTAGCGACTCCGACGCCGATGCTCCCGGCAGCCGACCCCTGTCCCGACATCACCGGCTGCGCGAACATTGCCGCCAACCCGCCGTCGAGCAGCTCGTGCTCTCCGCTGAATCAACCAACCGGCGGAACGATCTCTCCGGGATGCTACAGCAGCTTTACTCTGGGCGGCGCGATTACGCTGAGCCCCGGGACCTATGTGCTGACGGGGACCACAAACTTGAGCAGCGTGACGTCGATCACTGGAACGGGCGTCACGTTCTACGTTACGTCGACCGGTGCGCCGCTGGACCTTTCGCAAGCCCTCAGCGGTTCGCTGAGCGCTCCAACGAGCGGCACGTACCAGAACGTTCTCTACTATCAGGTGCCGAGCAATATCGGCAACTCGCGAACTTCGGAAACCTCGGCTCACCGGGTGGTCTTACCAATATCAGCGGGCTGATCTATGCTCCGGGCGCGACGCAACGTGTCCTACTGCTGTACGACCGGAAGTGTGGTCTTGGTCTTTGGGGGAGCGACGTTTGCATCGGCGACAAGTCAGGCGGCCAATGCGGTGACGATTCCCAGCAGCTCATCGATTATTGCGAATGCGGTGCTCGTACAATGATGGTACAAACGTTTTTAAAAAAATGTCGGATGCTTCGCTGCGATGCGGGCGCGGCGCTCGTGGAGTTCGCTCTGTTCTTGCCGCCGCTCATCTTCGCGTGGATGGGAATGGTCGAGGTCGGGCGATATATGGCCTATGCGACGCTTGCCCAAGCCTCCGCCCGCGCGGGCACGGAGTACGGGATCATCAATCTCATGAACGCCCACGACTTAACCAACACCACGAGTTGGGCGACGAGCGACGCGCAGTATCTTCCGGCGGGGTTTACCGTAACGTCCAAGTACCTCTGCTCGGTCAACGGAGCGCTGCCGCCGACGACGTGCCCCGGCACGAACCCTCCGGTAAATAACGTCTACTACATTCAGGTTACCGTGACCGGAACCTATACTCCGTGGTTCACGTATCCGGGCATAGCGACAGCGTCAAGGTAAGCGGAACCACGTACACACTGGTGAGTGACCAATGAGCAAACGACACGGCAAGCGGGGGAGCAGCCTCCCGGAGACGGTTATCGTCATGATCGTGCTGCTGACGTTGACCTTCGGGCTGATGGACTTCGGGCGAGCGATGTATACGTTTGCCTGGATGACCGACATAGCGCAGCGTGCAAACCGCTGGGCGATCGTTCGCGGATCGAACTGCATCAAGCTCGACCATTGCGGTGCCAACCAGATCAACAACTGGGCTTCGACGTTCATTCTCGGGAACGCCTTTGGCATCGTGAATCCGACCTCGCTGGGCATATCGGCGGACTATGGCACCGGCAACGGGATGGGCTCTCTGGTCGTCGTCTACGTCACCTATCCGTTCAACTTCTTGTTCCCGTTCATGCCCAACACGACGATCAACCTTCGGGCCGCCGCCAGAGGCAGAATCGTCAACTAACGGGCCTGCCCGGCTGCCTAAGAAGGAGCGGTAAGGCGGCCGCAGCAAAGTAAGGAAGCGCAAGTGAAGCGCCCTACCTATAGTCACGTGGTGTTCATTCTTTGAACACCGCGCTTGCACTACGTTCGGCCGGCCGCCTCGCGCGGGCGACTTCCCCCGGCTCCGGCACCGCCATTCAAACGGCGGCCGGAAGTATTTCCGCGTTCTTCACGCTCGAGGGCTTCGACCGGCGTCGCGGAGTCGCTACCTATGCTTTGCGCGTCGTCAACAGCACAAAGGCCGCACTCATCTGCCGGACCTGGCTCGTCACGCGCAAGGGTGATTCCATCTTTGCCTGTCCAGGTTTGTTTGAGATCCTGCCCTCGTCGACGACGACGACGCAGTTCTCGATCGTGCCGCGCGATGTCGGCCCCTTCGATCGTGCTGTCGCGGAGATCGCCGGCGCGGGCGTGCAGTGCATTGTCGACGCGCCGGCGCCGGTCATCAAAAAAGCGCACGCATCCTACGCCGTCTTGGCGGCTGCGAGTCTGATCGTCGGCTTCCTCGCGATCACCGCAGCCACGGCGCTGCTCGGAGCGGTGCCGCGCATCGCGGCCTTCGCGGTTCCCCCGATGGCGCTCGCCGGCACTACGGTTCAAGCCGAATATACCGCGCTGGGATCCGGAAAGCTTTCGTACCTCATCACGATGCCCGACGGGCGCCGCTTGCAAGGCGGTCAGCTCGCCGACCACTCCGGTTCGATTCCGGTCGCGATTCCCGTCTCAAACGAACCCGGTGCATATACGCTGCAGATGACGATGCAGGGGCCGCTGGGCAACGCCAAGGAGGTGCGAGTGCTCAACGCGGTCATGCCGCCCAAGCCTCGCATGCGAGGCGGCGCGGAAATCGGTAACCTTACGATCAATCCGGCGGTCGCGAAGCCCGGTCAGGCGATCGATGTCTCGTACTCCGCGAGCGGAGACCACGGCTACGTGCGCTTAGAAGGCAAAGACGGGACCATTTGGGCTCAGCAAGCCTTTTCAAGCAACGGCGAAACCTGGTTCGTCGTTCCGAGGATCTCTGGCGCCGGCGAGATGCGTGTGCTGCTTCACGTCGCGAACGGGCGATCGGCCGCCGAATCGGTGGCCGGCTTAGCCGTCGCAGACACGACGGCGGCACCCTCGACCGATAGCGACGCACCGGCAGTCGCCGGCGACGACGACTCCGGCTCGGCGGTCGCCGACGCTTCCAATGCGAACGCCACCTTCGAAGTGCTCGACCGTGCCGTCAAAAGCGGCAATCCGATTCACGTTCGGATCCTCTCGCCGCGCAACGGCATGCGCATCAGCCTCGACGATCTTCAGTCGCACGAAGTGACCGGCGCCGACGTCGGCGCCGACGACGATTCCGTCGCACTGCGGGCGCCCGCGGTCAACATCGCAACGCGCTACACGGTCGTCGCCACCTTCACCGACGGCTTCGGCCAAGAGAGCATCGTCCAACCCGTCACGATCTTCCCGTAACGCGTCAGAGTCAGGACGTAGCGTATTATTTATCCATGCGGTGATGGCAAACTTCGAAGCGATTGCCCAAAGGGTCTTCGAAGAACACTGCGTAGAACGTCGGGTGATGCTGGTCGAAGTATTGGGGACCTTCAATATTTTGACCCCCATGCGCCCGAACCACACCCGCGACTTCGTCGATAAATGCAGTGCTTGGGGCGGCGAAGGCAATACGCGTAGCTGTCGGGCGTGCGTTGGGATCGGCGAAAATATTGAAGAAATCCGCCCGGATGCTGCCGTAGCGCCGAGTATAGCCGTAACGCACGACTCGCGGCGTCGTTGGCTCAGTACCGAAGAGCGCCATCAGGGCATCGTAGAACGGACGCACGGCATCAGGATCGCTAACCCGCAGATCGATGTGACTGAACAGCGGAAACGCATACGTTTCAAAATAGCGTAAGCGCGCCTGGCGTAAATCCTCATTTTGGTCCGTCTGATCCACGGGTATCTCCCTTTCGTTCACGAAGCTACGCGCGTTCGCGGGCTAGGTAGGTTCTGGTCCGCGCGCCCGGACTCATCGCAGGACCCAAGCCAGCTTTTAAGAGCAGAACAACGGAAAGAAGGAAACATCATGGGGAAGACGGGCTCTCAGAAAGCAGCGTCGCCGTCTCGGATGATCGACGAAAGGATCAAAGAGCTTGGCGACTGGCGAGGCAAGATGCTCTCACAACTCCGCACGTTGATCAAACAAGCCGACCCCGAGGTAGTCGAGGAGTGGAAGTGGCGAGGGGTTCCGGTGTGGTATCACGAGGGAATGATCTGCACCGGCGAGACCTACAAGGACGTCGTGAAGATGACTTTTGCAAAGGGCGCCGCACTTGAGGACCCGTCGGGCCTCTTCAATTCTAGCCTCGATGGCAACGTCAGGCGTGCCATCGACTTCCACGAGGGCGAGAAGATTAACGAGAAGGCATTGAAGGCTCTCATTCGCGCGGCCGTGACGCTGAACGCGCCTCCCGCCCGAGCAAAGAAAGGAGCGTAACGATGGATCGACTCACGAAGAGGCCGAGCCGAGTTGCAGCGGTCGGCGTGATCGCCGTTGGCGTGGCCGTTGCAATCTCCAGCATAAGTATTGTGCGCGCAGAACACGTGAATCCGGACAAGAGCAAGACGTTTCATTGTAGTAGCGGCACGGCGTGCGTAGAGGGTAACTCCACCGGCAGCCGCACCTGGGGCGTCTACGGTCTCGGCGCAACTGCCGATGGCGTTCACGGCGTCACCAATTTCACCGACGGCAACTCAGGCACGTCGGGCATCAGCACCGGGACGAGCGGCTCGGCCCACGGCGTCTACGGCCGTTCTTCGAACGGGCAGGGCGTCTATGGAACGTCATCGAGCAACAACGGCGTCGAAGGTCATTCGACCGGGTCCGGGGGCTCGGGCGTCGCGGGCATCCAGCGCGGCACTTCCTCGGGCAGCGGCGACGGCGTGTATTCGGAATCGGCCGATACAACCAACTTCTATGAGGCGCTCGAGGCGAAGGCCGACAGCTCGAACACCTACATCTTCGAAGGTTTCAACGCCTCGACCAACGGGTTGTGCACCATCGACTACAATGCGACTTTGGCGTGCACGGGCGGAACCGTCGTCAAAAGCGTGCGCACTCGGCTCACAAACGCGAACGGTCAACACGTTCTCGCGTATGCAGCTGAGTCGGCAACGGCAACGATCGACGACGTTGGCACCGCGCGGATGGTCGGTGGTGTCGCAAATGTCACGATCGATCCCGCCTTTGCTTCAGTGATGGACCGCCGGTGGTACTACGTTTTTCTCACACCGCTGGGAGACACGCGGGGTCTTTACGTGAGCGAAAAGACGCCGACGGCCTTCCAGGTACGCGAAAGCGAAGGCGGCCGTTCGAGGCTTGAGTTCGATTACCGCATCGTTGCGCATCCCCTCGATGCCAAGAACGACCGGCTGCCGCTCGCGCCGGCCATGCGAATGCCACGTGAGGGTATTCAGCTCAAGCAATAGCCGTTGCCACAAACCGCAGCGGCAATGTCTGCAAGCTGCGACGCGAGCTGAGAGGCTGCGATCGCAATCGCTACGGCGTCTCGTGTGGAACGATCGCCTCGAGCGCATCCCGCTTCGGGATAGACGCGAGGTGGGCAAAGAGCAGCGTTGCGCTTATCGCGCCAAGGAGTTGAACGGCCACGAAAGCGGGGACGTCCGCTGGTCGGATGCCCGCAAAGGTGTCGGACAGCGAGCGGGCGATGGTAACGGCGGGGTTTGCGAACGACGTTGACGACGTGAACCAATACGCACCAATGATATACGCGGCCACCGCGAACGGAATGATATCTTTGCGGAATCGAACGCATCCCCAGATAACGAAGAGCAGGCCAAACGTCGCGAGGAACTCCGAGAACGCCAGTGCCGGCCCAGTGCGGACGCGGTGCGAAAGCACGATGGCTGGAAGGCCGAACATGACGTTCGCCGCAGCGACGCCGGAGATAGCCCCCAAGAGTTGCGCGCCGATGTAGAGCGGCAACTCACGCCATGGAAGTCCGCCTCGCACGGAGTCGGCGAGAGAGACGGCTGGGTTAAAGTGAGCGCCGGAGATCGGTCCGAGTGCAGCGATCAGGCAGAGCAGCGCGCCGCCGGTCGCAATCGAGTTCGCAAGCAGGGCGATGCCAATGATACCGCCGTCTAGCCGCTCGCCCATGATGCCCGAGCCAACGATCGCCACAAGAAGAAAGGCCGTCCCAATCGCCTCAGCGACAACGCGTTTGCTCAGTTGCGACATGTCTGCGCGCAGAAGGCATCAACCCTGTCGGCGATCATTTGACGTATCGGGCGAACGGCTTCTAGCCGCTCCTCCCACGTACCGGTGAGGGCGGCCGGATCGGGGATGTTCCAATGAAGGCGGCTGACGCTTCCCGGAAAAACAGGGCATGCTTCGGCGCTGGTCTCATCGCATACGGTGACGACGTACGAGAATAGCTTGCCGGACTTGTAGACGTCGAAAACGCTTTGCGTCGAGTTGAGCGAAATGTCGATGCCGACTTCGTTCATCGTTGCAATCGCCAGGGGATTTACGACTCCGGGTTCCAAGCCCGCGCTTTCCGCTTGGAGCTCTGCACCGCAGGCTCTTTTTAAGAATGCTTCCGCCATTTGGCTGCGCGCGCTGTTGCGAACGCAAATGAACAGCACACGCGGGGCGCCGGCGGTGTTTGATGCGCCCGTCGGTTGGTTCATCGCTCCACGCAGCAAGAACGAGCCGCTTCATCGGAGGCGCAGCATGTTGCGTCCACGCCGTCGCGATTATCGGTCTCCTCGTGGACGGTATATACTTCCCAGCGCCTCCCGTCAGGATCGGTCGCCCACATCTTCGTCTGATTCGCGTAGCAGCACGTTTCCTCGCGCTCGACGCTCGACGCGAGACCAACAGCCGAAAGTCGCGATATTGCGCGCTCGACTTCCCCGGTTGTCTCGACGCGGATGCCAAAGTGCGCATCGGTTGTCGCTCGAACGCTTTCGCGCAGGTCGAGCGCAAGTTCGATCCCGGGGTCATCGACCACAAAGAGCGCGTAATCTGCCAGAATCTTATTGGGCCTTGCATTCAAGAGCGTAGAGTAGAACGAGACGCTCTTGTCGAGGTCGATCGTTCCCAGATTGATGTGAGTTTTCATAGCCGAACTTTCCGTTTGAGAAGGCCACTGGTGGCAGCTTTGATGCGAGCCGGTGCATCCGGAGCGAGTTGGTAGTAGACCCAGGTACCGCGCCGCTCGCACGTGACGAGTTGAGCTTCGCGGAGTATGCGGAGGTGGTGCGACACCGTGGGCTGATTGAGCGGCAACGCATCGGTGAAGTCGCAGACACAGACCTCCTCTGGCGCGCGAACGAGGGTCGCCAGCATCGTCAGCCGATGCGCATCACCGAGAGCTTTGAAAAGCGCCGCCTCGTGTTCGAATGAATCAGTAACGATTTCGGCTGGAGGGCAACACCTCTGCATCGACATTCATTGATACTACACCACTATATCGATATGCGTCAATATGCGGTCATGTTCAGCCTCACCACCTGGTAAACGTTACCGAATGCGGGCTCTTGCGATGGAACTGAGGCCCGGCGCGGAACATTTTAGTAGCCGGATCCGTTCACGGCCAGGAGTGAGACGATGAAGAGCTTGTACTTTGGCGGTTGCGCACTAACCAGCTGCGTGGCGACGGCAATTTTGGCTGGCTGCGGTGCCGGATCACCGGGTGTCGCGCCGGGCCCGCTGCAACAGCCCAGTGGAACGTTCGCGAGCCCGCTCGTGGGAAAGGGCTTCGAAACGCTCCACAGTTTCAAAGGTTCCCGGGCAAGCCCGGGTGCCGTGAGTCCAAATGATCTCACCGCTTTGCACGGCGTGCTTTACGGCACGACCCGTTGGGGAGGGCCGAAGGCTTACGGCACCGTTTTTGCGACGGACGCGTCGGGCAAAGAGCGCGTGGTCTATCGCTTTACGGGCGGCTTAGACGGCATGTATCCAAATGGCGGCTTGACCGTCATGAATGGCGTGCTCTACGGCACCACCTCTGCCGGCGGTAACGGTTGCAATACCGGGCCGGGCGGAGTGCCGGGATGCGGAACGGTCTTCTCGGTGACGACGTCGGGCAAAGAGCGCGTGCTTCATCGCTTCAAATGGGGATCGGATGGTGCAAGCCCACTTGGCGACCTTACGATACTTAATGGTACGATCTACGGGATTACGTGGACTGGCGGTCGTCGCACGGTTTGCGCAGACCTTTCGAAGGGATGCGGGACGGTTTTTGAGGTGAGCACGTCCGGGAAGGAACGCATCCTCTACCGATTCGAGGGCGGTAGGGACGGCGCGTTTCCGGAAGGGACGCTGCTGGCTCTTGACGGTAAGCTTTTTGGCACGGCATACGGCGGCGGTGACCGTGGCTGTTACGGAGCCGGCTGCGGAACGATCTTTGACGTTAGCACTTCCGGTGTTGAGAAGGTGTTGTATCGCTTCAAAGGTGGTGCTGACGGCGAAAACCCGAAGGCCGGCTTGATAAGCGTTAACGGTGTCCTCTACGGCACGGCATCCGAAGGAGGTTCGGGATGCGCGAGCGTTGGGTGCGGAACCGTCTTTGAAGCGAGCACGTCCGGCCAAGAAAACGTGCTCTTCCGCTTCAAGGGCCCGCCGGACGGCCAATTCCCCGCTGCTCGCCTCTCTGATGTCAACGGCAGGCTGTATGGCACCACACCGTCAGGTGGTAAGGTTTGCGACGCCCCGAGCGGCTACGACGCCGGCACGATCTTCGAGCTCACGTTATCCGGCGCGGAGAAAGTGGAACATACTTTTAAATGCTGGACACCACGCGACACCGACGGCATAGTTCCCACGGGCGCTCTGTTGCCCTTACGACAAACGCTCTACGGCACCACGACTTCCGGCGGCCGCTATTTTGGCGGAACCGTCTTTGCATTGAGCTTCTAACTGCGCAGCTCTAGACCGAGGTGGTTTTCGAGATCAAGGATAATCATGGTGCTGAGCCCACGGGTCATCACTTACTTGACCGCGATGCGTTCATTCTTAAGGGAGCTTAGCACTTGAGAATTACAGATTTTTGCCGCTACGTACTTGGCTTTTGCGCCGCGTTGGCACTGCTCGCCGGCTGCGGCAACGGAGCCCAGTCGCAACTCGTGCCGTCGGGCTCATTCCAGCAGAGTAGTGCGCAGTCATGGTTCGGTCAGCTATCCGAGATCCCGGCAGGTACGACCAGCGCCGTGCAAAGCAGCGCGATCGTGGTGCACCCGAACCACGCCCGCTCATGGATGGATCCCGACGCGAAGATGAAAGACCTGCTCTACGTCACCAACGGCGGTTACAACGGTGTGCTCGTCTACTCGTATCCGCAGTATAAGTTAGTGGGAACGCTGACGGGCAACCTTTTTTTCCCCGACGGCGTGTGCACCGACAAGAAAGGTGACGTCTGGATCGTGAACAACACCGCCCAGGAGATCGTCGAATATAAGCATGGCGGCACGACTCAAATAGCGACCCTGAGCGACCCGGGCTATTACCCCACGATATGCTCCGTCGATCCAACCACGGGGAACCTCGCGGTCGCAAACAAAGAGACTATCGGCTCTTCCCCCCAACAGGGCAACCTTGCCATCTACGCGCATGCTGAGGGCACGCCGGCACTCTACCAGGATTCGGAGCTTTTTCAGGTGTGGTTCTGCGGCTACGACGATAAAGGCAACCTCTACATTGATGGCACTCCGGGCTACTCCGAGGGCTTCGGATTCGCCGAACTACCCAAGGGCAAGAAGAAGCTCACGAACATCACTCTAAAGGGTGGCACGATCTACTTCCCCGGCAAGATTTTATGGAACGATAAATACGTGGTCGTTGGCGATCAGTCGTATCAAAATAAATATCCGTATACCTCGGGTATTTACCAAACCACGGGTGCGGGGGGAAAGATCGTCGGTACCACACCGCTTAAGGGTTCCTCGGATGTTGCTGGATTCTGGATCCAGGGCGATACCGTCATCGCACCAGATCTCGGCCTTGAAGACATTAGTTTATACAAATATCCGGCCGGCGGTAAGCCCACCAAGGTACTTCCGGGCTGCAAGGGCCAACTTTGTCAGCCATACGATGCCGCCATTAGCTTCGCGAAATAAACACCTTCCGCCGCTAGATTTTGGCCGCGCCGCGTTAGCCATCTGCGCTGCCGCGGCGGTGCTCGCAAGCTGTAATGGTTCGCAGCCGTAAGCGTGGGCTCCCATAGCTAAGCACTTTAGGACGATATTCATCGGGCCAAACGGCGTACGCGCAGGCTGGCGTTTTCTGGCTTACGTCGCGATGCTCGTTGCGCTAAACATGGCGTTCCAGGCCTTCCTCATGCCCCTTGCTATCAGCGCTTTGCACATCCCCGAGGGTTTGACGGCCCAAGCGCTCTTGATATCTGAAATCTTTGAGGGGCTGGCAGTGCTCGTTCCGACGGCGATTCTCGCAGCGTTGGAGCGAAAGCGCATCGATGCTTACGGCTTGCCGGTACGTTTGGCATTCGGGAAGCATTTCTGGGAAGGCACGGCCATCGGTGTACTCAGCGCAGGCGCCGTCGGCGTCGCGATGATCGCGTCGGGCGCGATGGTCGTCAACGGCTTAGCGCTGCAAGGCGTGGCTCTGGTAAGCGAAGGCCTGCTCTGGCTCGTCGGAATGGTGCTCGTCGGCCTAAACGAGGAGTACATGTTCCGCGGCTATCCTCTCCAAGCGCTAAGTCGCGGGATGGGGTTTTGGCCGGCGGCCGTTCTGCTTTCACTGCTTTTCGGGGCCGCGCACCTCACCAAGCCAGACGAAAACGCCGTGGACATCGCCAACATTATTCTGCTCGGCTTGTTGCTGTGTTTGACGGTGCAACGCACCGGCTCGCTCTGGCTCGCGGTCGGCTTTCACTTCAGCTTCGACTTCATGCAGTTCTTTGTGATCGGAACGCGCAACGGCGGCGCTCAGCCGATCGGCCACCTCATTAACTCGGCTTTCCCCGGACCGGCATGGGCAAACGGCGGTCCGCTCGGGACAGAGGCCAGCTATTTCATGCTGCCGGTGATCGCCCTGATCTTTGCCTATATCTTTGTGCGCTACCCGAGCAAGACGCCATTACAATAGCCCGATGAGAGCTTTGCAGCTGGGCCGCTATGCGTTTTGCGTTAGCATGGGCGTCGCAATGCTTGCAGGCTGCGGCGTCCTTCGACAGGCTCAGGATGACACGCAGCCGCCGATCGGCGCGCCGGCGATGCTGCAAAGCCGCCGCGCCTTGCACCATCCCAGCGAAACCGTCCTGTACGCGTTCCAGGGCGGAAGCGATGGTGCGGGCCCCGGAGGCGCTCTCGTCATGGATGCGAGTGGGGCGATCTACGGTACGACGGCCTTCGGCGGTGACGGAACGTGCTACAACGGCTGCGGCACCGTCTTCAAACTTACGCCGTCCGGCTCGGCGTACACCGAGAGCATCCTCTACCGTTTTCAGGGTGGAGGTGACGGCGGAAACCCGTCACCCGGCGGGCTGATCGTGGACCGTACCGGTACGCTGTATGGAACGACGCTCGGCGGGAGTACCGGGTGTCCGCCGAGTTGCGGTACGGTTTACTCGCTTGCGCCCACCGACTCGGGATACCTTCACCACGTCCTTTACGCGTTCGAGGGCAACGCCGATGGTTATGGTCCGTATGGCGGTGTAATCGCTGACTCGAGCGGCGCGCTCTACGGCACGACGGCGTACGGCGGCGCTTACGGTGGCGGGACCGCGTATAAATTGACGCCTGCGAGGTCGGGCTATACGAAGTCCACGCTGTTCAGCTTCTCAACGAGCGGCGACGCGGAACCCGTAGCGGGCCTGACCCTCGGCAAGCGCGGGGCGCTGTACGGCACGGCGCTTTTCAGCAGTGTCTTCGAGTTGGCGCCGACGCCGTCGGGTTACGTCTTACGAATTCTCCACGCCTTGCGAAATCCGGGCGGCTCTTTACCGTACGCGCCCGTCATCGCTGGTCCCGGCGGAGCATTATACGGTACGACGTACGAAGGCGGCGCAACGTCGCGCTGCAAGACGCATTTCGGATGCGGAACCGTCTACGAACTCACTCGAAAGAAGTCCGGCTACCGCGAGACCGTCTTTAGTTTTCAGCACGGCGATGGTGCGTATCCGCTCGTTGCTTTGCTACTCGGTGACGATGGCGCATTGTACGGCACCACGAGCGGCGGTGGTCTCGTGACGTGTCCCGGCCGCGAAAAGAAGTATGGTTGCGGTCTCGCTTTCAAGCTCGAACCCGCAGGTTCGAACTTCAACGAAACGGTGCTCCATAGATTCGCAGGTGGCACCGATGGAGCGACGCCGTCGTCACCTCTGATTGCCGACGCAAGCGGAGCGCTGTACGGCACGACGGGAGGCGGAGGTGGCAGCGGGTGCCAAGGCGGGTGCGGCATAGTCTTTAAAATTGCGCCGTAGCGAGAGCGCGCGCTCTCAAACCTTTTGTGGGGGCTAAGCGATAGGCGCCGAACGTCCTTACGTGCTGACCCGTCGATGCAGCGAGGAGCAAGGCAGATGAAGACCTTAGATTTTGGTCGCGGCGCGCTAAGCACGTGGGTGGCCGCTGCAATGCTGGGAGGATGCGGCGTCCTTCGGCAGGCTCAGGATGACACGCAACCGCCGATCGCCGCGCCGGGCAACGTGTCGGTCGTAAATGACGGTTCGCTTCCGTACCATAAGACGTTTCGTTACACCGGCTCGGAGCAGTCGTTCAAGGTACCAGCGGGCGTGAAGAAGCTCACGGTTGTTGCGCTCGGTGCGCGTGGCGCCGGCAACGGTGTGAGCGGCGCCTACGGCGGGCGAGTGTTAGCCGTGGTTCCGGTTACTCCCGGGAAAAGGCTGGCCGTCTTCGTGGGCGGCCCAGGAGCCGGAACGCTCGGCGGTTTCAACGGCGGCAATGATGGCGGTGCTAGGCCTTCCTGCAACCGCTGGTGCGGGTACGGTGGCGGCGGCTCCTCCGATGTGCGCGAGGGTGGTAATAAGCTAACGGATCGCATTCTCGTTGTCGGCGGTGGAGGGGGTGCTGGCGGGTACAGCTACACCAGCCGGGATTATGGTAATGGCGGCAAAGGCGGCGGCAGCGCCGGGGGTAGCGGGGCGGGCGGTAGTGGCAGCGGCAGCTATTCTGGGAGCGGAGGCGGCGGAGGCGGCGGCGGCACGCAAGAGAGTGGTGGATCCGGCGGCTACGGTGGAAGGGGCTACTACGGCGACGGAAATCCCGGCAGCGACGGAGCGCTCCAGCGCGGCGGTATTGGCGGCGCCGGCTGCCATGGAAGCAGTTCGTGCAGAGAAGGCGGCCTCGGCGGAGGTGGTGGTGGCGGCTACTACGGCGGCGGAGGCGGCGGTGTGGGCGGTAGCGGATACTTCAGCTACGCTGGCGGCGGAGGCGGCGGAGGCGGCGGCTCCTCATATATCGAGCGCAGCGCCATTAAATTCCGCACGTGGACGGGCTGGAAAGGTAATACCAGCAACGGCCTTGTCGTCTTTAGTTGGAGCAGACCGAGGTAACGAAAAGGTCGAACATCATGAAACAGCTCAACAAGCTCGGCGGCGCGTGCCTTAGCGCGGCGCTCTTAGCCGCATGCGGCGGCGCCAACCAAAGCCTTCAACTAACATCGCTGGTGCCTAGTGGCCATTCATCCCCGAATCAGTTTAAGACAAGCGCCTAGGGGTGCATCCCAATTCAAGATTCAACAGGTGCAAGATATACTGCGGCGCAGACGGGCGGCGGCTATTATTTCGATGTCGAGTCTTCCTCGGCGCCCTGCACGATTGGGATCTACATCAACGGCTCGACTGGTCCCAACACTCTGACCTATGCGGCGGTCAATGGGCCGTTCAGCATAGGGATCTACTTCGACAACGCTGGCGACGGTGCGTCGCTGTCGTACGCGTCAATCTGCCGGCACGGCTCCACTACGAATTACGATGGCTGCGTGACGGGCAGCAGCCGTAGTCCCGGCACGGGTCTCTACATTCGCAAAACGCCACGCATCTCGGTCGCCTACACGGAAATCGACAGCTACACGGCTGGCTTCGCCACCCAACCATGCCCAAACAAAACCAACAAGATGAGCGTCGACTATACGACCATTACCAATACGGTGTATCCGTGGGCGTACGCAGGCGGCAAAAGTTCTTTTCTCTTCGACTCGCCGAAACCGAAAAGTAACTGCAAAGGAAGCAGTGCCGGCCCCGGCCCAGTCCGCCCATGAACGGACGCAGGGACAACGTGTCTCGTGAGCTCATCCGTAGACTGCTTCTCAGCGCCATAGCGCTTTCTCTGTCGCTGTGCCCTTTTATGCATTCTGCGGCTGCGGCACTTCCAGTGCGTGCCGGAATCTTCGTGGTCCGACTGGAGTCTGACAAAGCGGTCTATCAGTTAGGCGAGCCAATCAGGTTACGAGTAACCATAAGGAATAATACGCCCAAGCGGTATGCTGTTATGTGGATGCAGGTATGGGGGCTGTGTGGCCTGACGATCCTCAACAGCGAGGGCCAATCTTTGTCCTCAACGGGAAACCGTGGCGGCTTTGTTTCGGGGGGCGCAGACGTTGTCGTGTTCTCTCCCGGAGAGACTATCGTTGCGGGTTTTCCGGATCCCCAGCGCAGAAACGCGCTTAGTGAGTGGGCGAACCTTAAGTATTGGGGATATGATCTGAATCGGCCGGGCGAGTATACAATTACCGCCCTACCGACTCTAGGAGCTTGGGAGGTTCGGAATAACCAGGGGAGCGGCGCGCCTGAGTTTATCACGTCGGCTGCTTCAGACAAATCGAACGCGGTGCATATAGCAGTCGTAAAATAGGTTGTGTCCAGCGCCTGAAGACCGCTTCGCGAATCGGTCGCGGATTTTGCTGCTATCAGGTGCCCGAAGATCTGACCCGTGGCTGCCGAACGCTATAATGCGAAGGTGCCCGGCCATGCGCTCTACGTCCCTTTCCCGTTTGCGACGGTAGCGATCGCCGCATCGCTGGTCGCTCTCTTAGTAATTCTTGCGCGACGGCCAAGGTGACGTTCGCGCAAAGCGGCCAGTCAATTACTCCGCTGGAACAGGCGCGGGTAGCGCGCCTCGCGGACGTTTGATCAGAAAGACCAGTGGCGTGGAGAGCACGAAGACGATCGCCGTGACGCGGAAGAGGTAGTCGTACGCGATCATCGAGGATTGCTGCGCGACCAGCTGCGTAAGCTCTCCGATTGGGTAGCCGTGGGTCTGCGTCACGCCCGAAGCGAGCTGGTTCCAGGCAACGGCGGTTTCGTGCGTCAGCAACGTCGTGAGAATTGCAATGCCCAAGCTTCCTCCCAGCTGGCGCAGCAAGGTAAAAACGCCGGTCGCGCCCGCGAGCTTGGGAACCGGGACGTCGCTCAGCGATATCGTGGTGAGCGGAACGAAGAGGAAGCCGAGGGCAAAGCCTTGGACGAGCCGCGGCCAGAAGACATCCCAGTATCCGGCTTGCACCGTGAGGCCGCCGAGTAGCCACGACGACCACGCAAAGAGCAGCGTTCCGAAGACGATCGACCAGCGCCCGTCGATCCGATTGAGTATTCGTCCGATGATCAACATCGAGACGGCCGTCGAGACCGCACCCGGAAACAGCGCCAAGCCGGTGTCGAATGCGGTGAAACCGAGAAGGCTTTGGAAAAAGAGCGGCAAGATCAATGCCGTGCCGAACAGGCCGAAGCCCATGATGATGCCCAAGAACGACCCCACCGAAAACGATCGGAATCTGAAGACTTCCAAGTCCACGATGGGATGTTTGTCGCGCAAGGCTTTCGCGACGAAGGCGACCAGCGCGACAACCGCGATCACGGTGAAGAGCAGGATGGTCTGTGAGGAAAACCAGTCGTCGCGTTCGCCTTGTTCGAGCACGAACTGCAGCGACGCCAACCCGGCGGTAAGCAAGCCGAGGCCGATCCAGTCGATCCCGCCCTTCGGTTTCTGGATATACTTTGGATTAGGGATAAATGCGAGCGTCATCAAGAACGCGACGATCCCGATCGGGATGTTGATGTAAAAGATCAACGGCCAGCTGGCGTTGTCGACGATCCAGCCACCCAGCGTCGGTCCGATCGCGGGGCCGACCATCGCGCCCATCCCAAAGATGGCCATCGCTGCGCCCCGCCGCTCCGCCGGATACGTTTCGAATAAAATCGCTTGCGCGGTCGGCTGCAGCGCGCCGCCGCCAATCCCTTGGACGATGCGGTAAAAAACGAGCAGCCAAATCGAACGCGCCGTGCCGCAAAAAAATGACGCCACCGTAAAGAGCGCGAGCGAAATGGCGTAAAACATCTTGCGCCCCAGCAACGCGGTGAGCCAACCGTTGAGCGGCATCACGACCACATTGGCGAGGATGTAACCCGTCGCGACCCAGGCGACCTCGTCGACGGTCGCACCCAGATTGCCGCCGATGGTGTTGAGGGCGACGTTGACGATCGTGCTGTCGATGATCGCCATGATCATCCCAAGCATCACCGTAATGGTGATCAGCGCCACGGGTGCGTCGGGGCGATCTCGCGCCGGATTTGTCAGCGTTGCGACGGCGGCCATCTAGAGGCTTCCTACCCGCCTAAGCACAAGGAAATCGCTCGTGCAGTCCTCGTTCGGCGCGGCGAAAAAGAGAACGGCCGCTCTTCTCGTTGTGGCCGCCTTTGCGATCTTCGCGTTCGTTGACGTTCTTGCATTTCGCACCGGTCTTTACCGCCAAATCCTGGACCCATCTTCGAGTACGGGGAGTTTCGAGGCGGCGGTCGCTCAATTTCGAGCGCTTCCGGGCGATCCACGTACCGACGTCTTGGTGCTCGGGGATTCGCGGATCTTTTCGGGCCTCGACCCCAGCGCGGCGAGCGCCGCGGGCGGTACGTTGCGCTTTCTCAACGGCGGCGTCCCAGGCACGACGCCGCGGTGCTGGCCGTTTTTCGTGCGGGCGATCGACCCGAGCGCGCGGCGCTTTCGCGCGGTGGTCATCGCGGTCGATACGTACACCGACGACGATACCGCAATCGGGAGCCTCGACGGCGACGACCGCCCGATGGACTTGCGGTACGTCGTTTTCCAGACGCATCTGCGCGACATCCCCAAGCTCGCGGGCTCGTTCTCCGATCCGCGCGAGCGAATCGAATACGGCATCGATCTCTTCTGGCGCGGTTCGGAGCTGCGCGACGATTTCCAGGCTCTCGCTGCCGATCCGCCCGCGCGCTTTCGCGACCTCGCGCGCGCTGCGCAAGCCCCCGCGTACGATCCGCTTGCCGCGCATCCGCGCACCGAATCGCTTGCTGGGCTGCGCGTCGATTTTGCGAAAAACACGATAACCTATCCGGCCGGCCTTTCCGACGACGAACGTCAAGCGATCGCAACGCAAGTGCTCACCGTTGCCAAGCCAAGCCCGTCGTACGCGATCTATCGCAGCCAATGGCTCGAGCCGATCGCGGCGCGTTACGAAGCCGCCGGCGTCCCGGTGTTTTTCGTACGAATTCCAACGCGCCCCGCGCATCGGCAAGCATCGCAAATCCCAAGCGGTTCGCTCGCGAACATCGCGCGCGACCAGCACGCGCATTTGCTGCCGGCTGCGCCGTATATGGCGCTCGAGCAACCGGAGCTCTTCGCCGACGAAGATCATCTCAATCGTGCGGGAAGCCTGCGCTTCAGCCGCTTGTTGGGCACGAACGTCGCACGAGCTCTCGCCAGCGGTGTCACCCCGAGCGCGTCGGGTGTCACCCTGAGCTTGTCGAAGGGCGACACCCCTGTCACCCTGAGCCTGTCGAAGGGCGCGCCGGCCGCTCGCGTCACCCAGCATCACTCGCTCTCGTGGTTCGCCGCGGCCGTCGGCATCGGGATCCCGCTGCGCTTTCAGTCGTACGAGTTTTGGCTCTTTGTCGCGATCGTCGCCGCGCTGTTTTACGGTCTGCCGCGGCGCTACGGCCGCTACGTGCTTTTGATCGCAAGCTACTATTTCTACGCGCGCTGGAACGCATGGTATGTACTCTTTTTGTGGATCTTGACCGCGAGCGATTTCCTGATCGCGCTCGCGCTCGAACGATCGCGCGATCTCAAGCACCGCAATCCGCGGCTCCTGCTCGCGCTCGGCGTCGCCGCCAATCTGGCCTTTCTCGGCAGCTTCAAATATACGAACTTTGCGAGCGGCACGATCGCAGCGCTGGTCGGAATGCACGAGAATCCCTGGCTCGTCAATCTCTTCGTGCCGATCGGCATCAGCTTCCACACGTTCCAAAGCATTTCGTATTTGGTCGACGTCTATCGCGGCCGCATGACGGCGATCCGCAAACCGCTCGATTACGCGCTCTATCTGGCATTCTTTCCACAGTTGCTCGCGGGACCGATCGTGCGCGCCGGGCTCTTCTTCGGCGAACTCTTTGCGTGGCGGCCGCCCGGCCCGGACGACATCAGTTACGGCCTGGCGCGCGCCGGCTTCGGCCTGGTGAAGAAGATGGCGATCGCCGATCAGTTCGCCGACGTCGCGAATACGTATTGGGGCTCGATTGCGAGCCATCCCGGCGCGCCGGCGGCGTGGAGCGCGCTCTTCGCGTTCGCGATGCAGATCTATTTCGATTTCTCCGGCTACAGCGACATCGCCATCGGCTGCGCGCGACTCTTCGGCTTTGTCTTTCCGGAGAATTTCGCGATGCCGTACTTGGCGACGAGCGTCACGGATTTCTGGCATCGCTGGCACATCACGCTCTCGACGTGGCTGCGCGATTATCTCTACATCCCGCTGGGCGGGAGTCGCCACGGCACGGTTGCGACGCTGCGCAATCTGATGCTAACGATGCTCTTGGGAGGGCTCTGGCACGGCGCGCAGTGGACCTTCGTTGCATGGGGTGGATTCCATGGGGTCATCCTCTGCTTCGAACGCATCGCAGGCATCGGTCACGAACGCGCGGCGCCGCGTGGCTTGGTCGCGGTTGCGCGGATCGTCCTGACGTTCTGTGTGGTTGGTCTCGGCTGGGTGCTCTTTCGCTCGCCGACCTTCGGCGTCGCGATCTCCGTCTATCGGGCGCTCTTCGCCGGGGGCGCCGGCCCCGCGTTGCTTGGCGGGTGGCAAGCCGTCTTGGCCGCGGGCCTCCTCGCGTTCGGTGCGTTGCGGCTGACACTCGAGCGATTGGGTATAAAGCCAGCATGGTCCCAGTTCCGTCCGGTCGCCCAGGCCGGGGTTCTCGCCGGCGTGCTGTTGGCGCTCGAGCTTCTCTCATGGCCGGGCCTTTCGCCCAGCTTCATTTACTTCAAGTTCTAAAGGCCATTCGGTAGACGGTCGGGATGGACGGCGAGGAAATCGACAACGTCGCGACCTCTCGGTTCGAGGGGCTCTCGGTCGTCACGTTGCGGGGTGAATGGGACGTCGCGAATCGCGAGCGATTGCGTAACGTGCTGCTGGCGGCCGGAACGGAGAGCGATCTCATCGTCGATCTTCGCGAAGCAAACTTCTTCGATTCCACCGCCCTGGCCGAGCTGATTGCGGTCTACAAACGCCTCAGCGGCGCGGGTCGCCGCGTCGAAGCGCTCGTCGGCGGCAGCAACATCCGCCGGCTCCTCGAGCTCACGAGTCTGGATCGTTTGCTGGGAGCTTCGCCGGAACGAGAGCGGTATTTAAACGAACGCCTTCCGCGAACGATTTGGCGCGACTCGGTCTAGTCAGCTCGCCGAGCGTTGCGGCGATTTCGGAAAGGTGGCGCGCACGCGCTCGATCGTCTCAACGATCCCCAAGCCCATCTTTGCAATTGTCGGAATGACGCGCGGTCGCAGCAGGCGCGGATCGAACGACGCCATGTAACGATCGTTTTCGCTAATGCACGCCCGAAGAAAGATGGCCGGCGTGAGGGTCTTGAGCGCATCGGCGAATAGATCGGGCGAATCTTCTTGGCTCTTATCGCGTTGCAGTTGCGCACCGCCCTTGACCTTGCGCCCGATCGCGGCGCCATACGAGAGAATGACCGGAACTGCTTGCAGGATAGGTCCGCGCAATCCGCGGCGCGAACGATCCCACGCGATCCAATTAACGAAGAAGACGATGTGTCGCGCTTCTTCGACGAGCACTCGCGCGAACAGCGTGGTCAGCGCCTCGGGTAGAATTCGAGCGTCGCGCGCCAAACGAAAGATGCCGAAGCCGGCGAAGGAGTCGACGCATTCGTCGTACCCGAAATCAATGAAAGCGCCGCGTACCGGCTTTTTCTCGGGTACGTTGGGCGTTACGGTAAGTCCGTAACGCTCGATCATGCACTGCAAAATTCGACCGTGCCGATCTTCCTCGTAACCCTGCAGCTCGAGCGCCTGGCGCACCAGCGGATCGGGCTCGGTCTTCGCGAAGCCTTCAAGCATTGCACCCGCGCCAAGCTCGACCTCGAGCGCCAAGGTCCAAATCGGGATCGCGCGCAGTCGCGCCACGGAGATCTCGTCGAGCTGCGGCCACGGCCATTCTTTCGGGTCGTAGGCGCTGTGCGATTCCATAAATGAGCGGCAGAAAAGCTGCTTGTGTTCGTCCGACCCGATGCGCACGCAGTTACTCCCTAGCAATACGATGGAAGGCAACCATCCAGAGAGCGGTCGAAGGACCTCGCAGTCATGACCGCGCTCCGAGACCCGATTCCTCTAGGCAATCATCGCGCTTCCGTTGCGGGGTACCTCCGTGGAATCGTCTTTCCCGCCGGCTCGGTCGCGGCCCGAATCATCGAAGAGCGCCTTCCGGCCGACGATGCCGCCGATCCCCTTCGCCCGAGCCTCGTGCTCTGGGCGTGTGCCGCCGGAAAAGGCAATCTCGTCGATGCGCTGCCCGTTGCCGCCGCCTTCGACCTCTTCGACCGCTTCTTACTGCTTCACGACGAGTTGGCAAGCGAGGCTTCCGCGGCGACGGTCGCGCGTTGGGGCCTCGGACAGAGTCTCAACGCGGGCGACGCCCTGTACGCCATGGCGTTTCGCTGCCTTGCAAGCGACGTCTTGGAGCCGAACCGGCGACTGGCGACCGCAAGCCTCGTCGGTCGAGCCGTGCTCGAGGCGATCGCCCATAGCGCCGACGATGCCAGGCGCAGCGGCGTGCTAACCTCAGCTGCCCTGGAAGCCGGCGCGGTAATTGCGGGATCACCCGAGGCGGTCGTGCGCAGGTTCGTGGAGGCAGGGCAACTCTTGACCACCGCTGCAACTGCCGGCGATCGCGAGCTCGCGCAGCAGGCCGCACGCCAAGCCGTAACGGTTTTGTGGCCGTACACGCCGCGCGAAGATCTCGCCGCTTTTGAAGAAGTTGCCCGCTACGTTGCACAACGCGCGGCGTAAAAATGCGACGCCGTCGCGAAAGGCGGAGCATCTTCAGATCAATCTCGAGCGCGACGTCGGGGCAAAGGGCGTCGACGCCGGCTTCGATGCCTATCGCTTCATGCATCGGGCGTTGCCCGAGATCGATCTTTCCGAAGTCGATCTATCGGCTGAACTTTTCGGCCGCCAACTCGCTGCGCCACTGCTGATATCGTGCATGACGGGCGGCACGCACGCTGCGCGCCGGATCAATCGGCGTCTCGCGCGCGTCGCGCAGGAGCACGGATTTGCGATGGGACTCGGATCGGGTCGCGCGCTCATCGAATCTCCCGGCGCACTGGAAAGCTTTGACGTTCGTTCGCTCGCGCCCAGCGTTGCACTCCTCGCCAATCTCGGTGCCGTGCAGCTCAACAAAGGCTACGGCGTCGAAGAATGCCGGCGGCTCGTCGAACTCTTACACGCCGATGCACTCGTGCTTCATCTCAATCCGCTCCAAGAAGCGCTGCAGCCCGAGGGCGATACGTGCTTTGGCGGCCTCCTCGAGAAGATCGCCGCGCTTTGCAATCGAGCGGAGTTCCCGATCGCCGTCAAGGAAGTCGGCTGGGGCATTGCCGCCGCCGACGTGCGCGCGCTTGTCGACGCCGGCGTTGCCGCGGTCGACGTCGCCGGAGCCGGGGGAACCTCGTGGAGTGAGGTCGAGCGCTATCGTACAGCCGAGCCGTGGCGCGCGCACGTCGCCGGCGCGTTCGCGAGCTGGGGCATACCCACCGCCCAAGCCATCATTGATGCGCGCGCGGCAGTTCCCGATGCGACGCTTATTGCCAGCGGCGGAATTCGCAACGGGCTCGACGTTGCCAAAGCGCTCGCGCTCGGCGCCGATTTGGCCGGGATTGCCGGGCCGTTCCTGCGGGCCGCCGACGAGAGCCTCGATGCGACGCACGATCTCGCGCGCGAGCTCGTCGAAACGCTGCGCATCGCAATGTTCTGCACCGGCGCGCGCACGCCGCGCTCCCTCCGGCTGTCACCCTGTCGAACCGTGTCACCCTGAGCCTGTCGAAGGGTGACCCGCATCCGTTGCCCCGAAGGGCCGGCGCTGCGGGCGGCTTAATCCTTTCCAGGAGATGAGATTATCGCATCGCGGCATCGCGCGTGGCGTGCTGACGGGCTTCGTTGCCGCCCAGATTACAGCATGCTCCGCCGTCTCGCAGCAGACCCCGGTCGCGCCCGCCGGCACGCCGCTGTCGTTTCGCCTTCCAGCTCCGATCTTGAACCGCCTGATGAGCGAAGTCAATGCTCATGCGCGACCAAACGTTCGCTTCAACGCAAACGCGAAGGTCGGAATGTGGACGAAAGTTATAGGGTACTATAACTATGTTTTCGGGCAGAATGCAGCCGGGAATAAGACCGTGACGGCGATCGACCTCGGGGCTAATGGATGTCTCGACACTATAGGCATCGCGGTCGACCATCTAACGAACTTGTGGGTGGCGTGCGCGAGTTACAAGAAAATAGGCGGAGCGGTTCAAGAGTATCGTCCCGGCTCCGCGACGCCCTCTGCTACGTACTTCGATACGCTTAACTGCGGCTCGGGCTGTACGTTTGCGGCCTCTGCCTACGACGTGGTTGTCGACTCCAGCGGCCACGTCTTCGGCGCAAACTCTTTCTCGGAACAGTGCAGGTCTAGCTGTCAGTACAACACCGACCCCGTCGTCTGGTGGAACGCGAGCTCTCCGAGCTCACAGGCGAGTGCGATCAAGGAGCCCGACATAAAAAGCTCCGCCTACGTCGATGTCGATCCGAACGGAAACCTCTATATCGACGGTTCCGGGTGCATTGGAACGCAGTGCGGAGTGCTCGTCGACGAAATCGCAAATCCAACGAGTGCCTCTCCGACCATCACGAACCTCGTCGCGCCAACGAGTACCGCGTATGACGGTCTCTACGTCAGCAACCATGGCAGAGTTCTCAACCTGATCGACTCGGGATCCAGGATGATTTACCAATACGCTCTTCCATGGATGTCCGGCGAGGCGCCCTTCAACGCGCTCGGCCCTACGCACCAGAACTACTTCGGCTCGGGCTATCCGTGGGCCGGCAGCTTCAATAAAAACGACACGCGGATGGCGATCGGCGACATAGAAGGCTGGCTCGACGTCGGCAAGGTTCGCAAGAATCATTGGTCAGTCGTCACGAACTACAACCTCTTCGGCGGCGTCTTCGACGCCGCTTACGTGCCATCCGACAAATAATAGACCGAACCGGGTCCACCGTGACCCTTCGTCCTTCGACTCCGGTCTACGAGCCTTGACTCGACGGACTAAGTCCAGCAGACTAACCACGATGAAGAGCGCGCTCAATCTCGATGCCGCGGATGCGTATTGTCGTACGTTAACGCGTCGTCACTATGAGAACTTCAGCGTCGCCTCGCGATTCGTCGATGCGAGCACGCGACGCGACCTGACGCGAATCTACGCCTACTGCCGAACGACCGACGACCTCGGCGACGAAAGCCCCAACGGAACCGCGCTCCCGCGTTTGCAACGCTGGCGCAGCGAGGTCGAAGCGTTTTTTGCCGGCATGCCGCCGGTGCATCCGGTGCTCGTCGCGCTCGCGCCGACGGTAGCACGTCACGCCATACCCGCGCAGCCGTTTCTCGATTTGATCGCGGCGAACGAGCAGGACCAGCACGTGACGCACTATCGGACGTGGGACGACCTTATCGGCTATTGCCGGCTCTCCGCCGCGCCCGTCGGAAGAATGGTCTTGCGCGTCTTCGAAGTCAACGATGCGACGGCGGAAGGCCTCTCCGACGACGTCTGCATCGGGTTGCAGCTCGCCAATCACGCCCAGGACGTCAGTCGGGACGCGGTGATGGGTCGTAGATATCTTGTGGATAGCGACGTTGACGCCAGGGGAATCCCGGGCGCCGCGCAAGCCATGGTGGAGCGGGCGCGCGCCCTGCTGGCCTCCGGGGAGGCCCTCGAATGCTCCGTCCCGCGACCGCTGCGCCTGCAGCTCTCGCTCTACCGTATGGGAGGCTTGGCTATATGCGACGCGATCCAGGCGATCGGGTATAAGACCGACGATGAGCGACCGAGCGTCTCGGCGTCGACGAAGGTGTCACTCGTGGTTCGTGCCGCATTACAGACTTTTTTGCGAGGCCGTCCTGCATAAATGATCAACCTCCCCCGCGCCCTGTTCGGTATCGTTCCCCAGACGGACCAGCATCGCGCCGAGCGCTTCAACCGCGACATGGCCAAGCGCGAAGCCGGCAATTTCTACTGGGGATTTATCTCGCTCGGCTATCACGAGCGCATGGCGATCTACGCGCTCTATAATTTCGCGCGCCAAGTCGACGACGAAGCCGATACTTCCGGCATCGAGAATCTGCCGGCGCGCCTGGCCGTGCACCGCGAGCGCATCTCGCGCTGCGTGCGCGGCGAGTACGGCGACGACCCGATCCTGCGCGTGCTCGCCGAGGCGGTCGACCGCTATGCGATTCCCGAAGAAGAGTTGCAGATGCTCATAGACGGCGTCGAGATGGATTTCAGCCGCTCGCGCTACGCGACGTTCGAGGAGCTACGAGCGTACTGCACGCTCGTAGCCTCGGTCGTCGGCCGGATGTGCGTGCGAATCTTCGGCTTCGACGATCCGGTCGCGCTCGATCGCGCCGACGATCTCGGCCTCGCGTTGCAGCTAACCAACATTCTGCGCGACGTGCGCGAAGACGCCGTCGACATGAAGCGCGTCTACCTCCCGCAAGATGAGCTCGAACGCTTCGGTATTCCCGAACCGGCGCTGGCCGATGGCGACATTTATCCGGGCTGGAACGATTTGATCGCCCACAACGTCGCGAGAGCGCGAGAGTACTTTGCGAGCGGCTATGAGGTCTTGCGCTATATTCCGCGCCGTCCGGCTGCGTGCGTCCAAACGATGGCCGGCATCTACGAAGAACTGCTCAAGAAAATCGAGCGAGAACCGGGCCTCCCGTTGCGCGCTCGCGCGGCGCTCTCCAAGACGGAAAAACTTCGCGTGGTCGTGCGGTCGTGGCTCTCGAGCGCGTAGCCGTCGTCGGCGCAGGGCTCGCGGGCCTCTCCGCGGCCCTTCGTCTCAAGGATGCCGGAGCGCACGTCGAGATTTTTGAGCGCAGCCGCCTTTTGGGCGGCCGCGCTACGTCGTTCGAGATCGATGGCGTCGAAGTCGATAACGGGCAACACGTCTTCCTTGCCTGTTGCACCGAGTTCGTTCGCTTCGCGCAACGCGTCGGTATGGGAGACCAGCTGCGTTTGCAGGATCGCTTCGACGCGCGCATTCTGGCGCACGATGGCCGCACTGGCCGCTTACGCGCCGGCGTGCTGCCGGCACCCTTTCAACTGCTCGAATCGTTTACAACGTATCCTTTCCTCACGCTGGGCGAAAAGCTCCGCATCGCCCGCGCCCTCGCCTTCGTCACGCTGAGCCCTTCGAAGGGTGAGCCGTCCGAAACGTTCGAGCAATGGCTGCAGCGAAACGACCAGGGTGCGGGCGAACGCCGCGCCTTTTGGGACCCGTTCTTCATTCCGGCGCTCAACGCACCGTTCGATCGCGTCGCCGCCGCCGACGCGATCTTCGTGCTGCAGACCGCATTCTTGCGTGACGCGAGCGCCGCACGCTTCGGCTTTTCGAAAGTCCCGCTCGCGCATCTCGCCGCTGCCGCGGCCGCCAAACTCGATGCCGTTCACACCTCGACCGCGGTGCTTCATGTCACCCTGGGCGGCGTCGAAGGCCCTGTCATCCTTCGACAGGCTCAGGGTGACATGGCCTTCGACGCCGTCATCCTCGCCGTACCGCCGCGCCAAGTCGCGCGTATCCTCGACGACCCGTCGCACTACGGCATCGAGCACCTCGACGCGTACGACCCGTTCCCGATCGTCGACGTGCACCTCTGGCACGACGCCGGCAGCATCGGTCTCGATTTTGCTGCGGCGCTCGAATCGCCGCTGCAGTGGATCTTCGAGAAGACGCCGGGCTATCTGTGCTGCAGCATCAGCGCCGCCCAACAATATCTGCAGATGCCGACCGAATCGCTCGAAGCGCTCGCCTGGCGCGAAGCACAAACGTTTCTCCCCAAGCTCAAATCGGCCAACCTCGTACGCAGCGCCGTGACGCGCAATCCCGAAGCCACCTGGCTCCCTCGGGTCGGCACCCCGCGAACCTCGCAGCGCACGTCCCATCCGGCTATCGCGATCGCCGGCTCCTGGACCGACACCGGCTGGGCCGACACGATGGAATCCGCCATTCGCAGCGGCACGGCAGCAGCAGAATCTTTGCTTAAGACTTCCTCACTTTTCAGTCCGGCCACGGATGGCGTGGCCCATCCTGCCGTCGAGCCGGCGCTCAATCGTGCTGTAGGATGGCTGTTGCAAGAACAGTCAACGGAAGGCTGGTGGTCCGGTGAGCTAGAGACCAACGTCACGATGACCGCCGAACACGTGCTGCTCTTTCGCTTCTTGGGTCTGCCGCTCGACGATTTTCGCGCCGGAGCGATCGGACATATCTTGGGGAACCAGCGCGGAGACGGATCGTGGGCGCTCTATTACGACGGTCCGGCCGATGTAAGCACGACGATTGAGGCCTACGTGGCGCTCAAAGTGTTGGGCGTCGATCCGCAGCGTACCGAGATGCGCAAGGCACTCGACGTAATCTTGCGCGCCGGCGGCGTCGTCAATGCGCGTGTCTTCACGAAGATCTGGCTCGCGCTCTTCGGGGTATATCCGTGGCGCGGTGTGCCGTCGCTGCCGCCGGAGCTGGTCTACTTTCCGTTGTGGATGCCGTTCAATCTCTACGATTTTGCGTGCTGGGCGCGCGGCACGGTCGCGCCGCTGACGATCGTAGTATCGAAGAAGCCCGTTCGCGAGCTCGGCGTCGACGTCGGCGAGATCGTCGCGCCGGGAACCGAAAAGGAACTCGGCCGCGTCAAAGGGCGCCGGCATTGGCTGATGTACGTCGAGCGGCTGCAGAAGCTCTACGAACGCCTGCCGGTTCAACCGTATCGCGAAGAGGCGCAGAAGCGCGTCGCCCAGTGGGTGATCGAACGCCAAGAGGCCGACGGAAGCTGGGGCGGCATTCAGCCGCCGTGGGTCTATTCGTTGATCGCGCTCGACCTCATGGGCTATGGGCTCGATCATCCGGTGATGCGCAAAGGGCTCGAAGGCATGAAGCGTTTTACGATCGACGATGCGCAAGGCTGGCGTTTTTTGGCCTGCATGTCGCCGGTGTGGGACACGGCCTGGGCGGTGCGCGTGCTCGCGCTCGCCGGTTTCGACGCCGCGCATCCGGCGATGCGTCGCGCCGTGACCTGGTTGTTGCGCGAACAAATTCCCGACGATGCACCGGGCGACTGGCGCATGAAGTGCCGCGACGGGCGCGGCAACGGCTGGGCGTTCGAGTTCGACAACGACGCGTATCCCGACATCGACGATACCACGATCGTCGTGCTGGCGCTGCTCGAAGGGGGCGATCGCTCTGCGGTTGCATCGTCGGTCGAGCGTGCGCGCCGATGGACGCTGGCCATGGATTCGCGCAACGGCGCGTGGGCGGCCTTCGATCGAGACAACGATCGTGAGTTGCTCTACAAGATGCCCTTCTCGGATTTCGGCGCAATGATCGATCCGCCGACCGAAGACGTCACCGCGCACGTTCTGGAGATGCTCGCCGCGTTCGGCTACGACGTGACGAACCGCTACGTCGCGCGCGGCTTAGAGTATTTGCGCGCGACGCAGAAGCCCGCCGGTTCGTGGTACGGCCGCTGGGGCGTCAATCATATTTATGGAACGTGGTGCGTGATCTCGGCACTCACCGCGTTGCGGACGGGCAAAGACATGGTCGAAAGCGCCGCCGCCTGGTTGATATCGGTCCAGAACCCCGACGGCGGCTGGGGAGAAAGCTGCCACTCGTACGCCGACGCGTCGTTTGCAGGCGTGGGCCGCAGCACGCCGTCACAGACGGCCTGGGCCGTGCTTGGCCTCCAGCTTGCGGGCTTTCCGCAACATCCCGCGGTCGCACGAGGTCTTACATACCTATGCGAGAGGCAGCGGCGCGATGGAACGTGGGACGAGCCCGAGTGCACCGGAACGGGTTTTCCGCGCGATTTCTACATCAATTATCATCTCTATCGTCACCTCTTTCCGACGATGGCCCTTGCAATGCAGGTAACGCTGTGTCACCCTGAGCGGAGTCGAAGCGCGACACAATCCGACGAAGGACCTGCCAGTGAAACCCTGAAGGAGCCAGCTACCCAACTATGAGCATGCCCCTCCAGCAAAAGATCGCCGTCGCAAAATACGTTGCCGGCAAGAAGCTCAGAGGCGAGAAGAAGTACCCGCTCGTTCTCGAGCTCGAGCCGCTGCTTCAGTGCAACCTTGCTTGCGCCGGCTGCGGCAAGATTCAGCATCCCGACGAGATTCTGCGCCAGCGCTTGAGCGTGGAAGAATGCATCGCCGCCGTTGAGGAATGTGGTGCGCCGATGGTCTCGATCGCGGGCGGGGAGCCGCTCGTGCACGACCAGATGCCGCAGATCGTCGAAGAGCTGGTCAAGCGCAAGAAGTACGTTTTTCTCTGCACGAACGCGCTGTTGCTTAAGAAGAAGATCCACCTCTTCAAGCCGTCCGTCTACTTCGTGTGGATGATCCACCTCGACGGCATGCGCGAGCGGCACGACCAGTCGGTCTGCCGGCAGGGCGTCTTCGACAAGGCGATCGACGCCATAAAGGAAGCGAAGGCGCGCGGTTTTCGCGTCTTCACCAACACGACGTTCTTCGACCAAGACGGCCCGGAGTCGGTTCGCGAAGTGCTCGATTACCTCAACGACGACCTCAAGGTCGATATGATGCAGATCTCGCCGGCCTACGCTTACGAGAAAGCGCCCGATCAAGAGCATTTCCTCGGCGTAAAGCGCACGCGAGAGGTCTTCAGCCAAGTCTTTGCCGACGGTAAGCGTAAGAAGTGGCGTCTCAACCACAGCCCGCTCTATCTCGACTTCCTCGAGGGGAAGGTCGACTTCGAGTGCACGCCGTGGGGAATCCCGTGTTACACGGTCTTCGGCTGGCAGCGGCCCTGCTACCTGATGAGCAAAGAGGGCTACGCCAAGACGTACAAAGAGCTGCTTGAAGAGACGGATTGGTCGAAGTACGGCCGCGGCAAGCACGAATCGTGCGAGAACTGCATGGCGCACTGCGGATACGAACCGACGGCCGTCTTGCGCACGACGGGATCGATCAAAGAGTCGATCCGCGCTGCCTTCGGCAACTAGCTGCTTATCGTTTCGTCCTATCTCACAAAGACGAAGCTCGGCGCGATCAGTCGCGTTCGTAAACCCTTGATCTGACCGTTAGGACGAACGTCACCTTTGGCCAACGCGACGTATTTCACGATGCGCCGGTTGCGTTGGCTTGCTGCGTAGATCACCCCGCGCGACACGAATAGCCCGTCGACGTCCCTCAGGCCGGTCTTAGGCCCTGAGATTACTGCAACGGGCGAGGCATTGCCGTCAGCGGTAAGGTGGAAACGCTCGATGGAGTCGTCGACTGCCGAGCTCGCATAGAGCCATTGGGTAGAGATGGCAATCCCATCCGGGCTCTTGAGCAGCGTATGCGAGCCGGCGATCTCGCGCAGTGGCTTGGCATTCCCATTTGCGTTCGCCGAGAAGACCTCGATCGTGTTTGCTTTGGAGTTTGAGACGTAAATCTTGCCTTCTGCATCCAGGGCCGCGCCGCTTGCGTTTGTAAGATGCGTCGCGGGCCCGCTGATATCGCGAATTGGGGGCACGTCGCCGGAGGTGTTGGCAGAGAACTCGAGCACGGCAGACGACGTCGAGCCGTAGCCGCAACCCAAGCCGCAGTTTGCGACATAAAGGTTCCCCGAGCTGGCGACTGCGAGTCCGATGGGGTGCGATAGGTCCGTTAGTGAACCGGCGATCACGACCGTAGGCCCAACGTTGCCCTCAGCGTCCGGTGCGAACCCAAGAATCGAATTGCTATTGGTGTTGACGACGTAAATCCATCCGGAGTTGGTGACGGCGATGCCGTTAATCTCGTCAAGCTGCGTCAGAGCTCCGCTGATTCTGTCGATGGGAGAAATGTTACCGTTCAACGCAGCGCGATAGACGTTGATCGACGAGGCCCAGCCGGAGGAAGAGCGCACTTGGTTCGCCACATAGACGAATTCGGGCCGCGTACCGGTTAAGACGGAAGCATTTTTCGAGGTCACGTTGGCCGCCGGCATAACTCCCGGCGGCGCCGTGAAAGCCTGCGATCCGCCGCAGCCCGCAAGAGCTGCCGCAGCCGCGCACATACCGAGCGCGTACCGGCCAAGACGTGAGAAGTTCACGTTCGTTGCTACCAGGAGAAGACGACGAGGCCATTGCTCGTCGCGCTTTTCCAGCCCGCCCAACTACGGTATCGGATCGCACCGGGCGCGATATACGACGAGCCGCCGCCGCCACCGCCGGCGCCGCCAAATCCCTCGCTCTCGTACGAGGCAGCGGCGCCGCCTCCACCGCCGCCGTAATAACCGCCGCCCCCACCGCCGCCGCCGGGTCCGGTACCGCCATACGTGCCGCCTTGGCCACCGGCTCCCGCGGTATGGAGCATTCCGTTCGAGCCTCGGTTTCCGTCCCGTTCGTAAAAGCATTGTGCACCTGCGCCGCCCTTTCCGCCGGCCCGTTGGGTGCCGCCGGTTCCTCCGCGCCCGGCACAGAAGCGGTAATTAGAATTGCCCTGGCTTCCGGAGCCGCCAATGTCTCCGCCTCCGGTTCCGCCGTCGCCGCCCAAAACGCGTTTACTCCAGTTGCCGCCTTGACCGCCGGAGCCACCGGCTACCAGGACGCGGTCGGAAAGACGATAACCGCCCTCCCGCACGTCGGACGCGCCGCCGCCGCCATAACCTGGGCAGTCGCAGATATATCCTAGGCCGCCGGCGGCGCCGCCGTTGAAGCCGCCTCTCGTTCCCTGCGCCGGCCCGCCTACCACGACCACGAGCTCTTGGTCTGGCTGCACCGGAATAACCGCAAAGACTCGTCCCACCCGCGCTCCCGGGGCGCCTCCGCCGCTGGCGCCGAGGGCAACCACCGTGATCTTGTTGACCGCGGGCGGTACGATAAACTTTTGATCGTAGCCGGTGTAGCGGAATGTCTTATGGTGCGGGAGAGCCGGGCTGCCGCCATCTGACAGCGACACCGTGCCGTTTGCGGCCGGCATCGTGCCGCTGCCGGCGTTGCCGCCGCAGGCACAAAGAAGGGTGGCCGCAGCCGTAACCAGCGTCGCGGCAAGCGCGTACCTGCAAAAATGCGAAGTCATCATCTGCTCCTGACTCCCTGATGCGGCGAACGCATCGACGCCTTGCAAACGTTCGCCGAATCGTGCTCGGTACCCACAGGCTGGGCCGCAGACTTAGGGTTTCTTCATACTTCGTGCGTACGATGGGTCCAAACACCCGCTTGTTGGAGGCCAAACGAGATGACGAAGGCACCCCAATCTTTGACGCGACGGAAGTTCTTTGGAAGCGCGATCATTCTGCCCGCGTTGGCGGGCTTCCTGAGCGCCGGAGCGCGCGCCCAAGGGTCGAAAACATCACAGGCGTCGATGCACTATCAAACGTCGCCGAACGGCAGCATGCAGTGCTCCGGGTGTAAGTTTTTCATCCCGGGTCAGGACGCGAAGTCGAACGGTACGTGCCAAATAGTCGACGGGTCAATCTCACCTAACGGCTATTGCATCGCCTACACGTCCAAATCGTCCTAACAAACCGCTGTCTCAGAGGCGCGCTCCTAGCCGCCGTTTGCCGCGTAGGAAACATCTCGGCAATGAGGGTACTGTAGCACAGCGCCCATGATCAACGGAGAAGCGATTCGTGCCGCCGTGCTCTCGCTGCGAGATGCGACCGAACGCAGTTTCCAACGGCTGGAGAGCGAAATGGTTCGGGGTTTTGGCGATGTCGCGCGATGCTTCGAGAGGCTAGAGGTGCGCGTTGGGGCTTTGGAAACGCGGCTCGATCGTTTCGAGGTCAAGGTGCTCGAACGTTTCGACGCCCTTGACGCGCGCCTCACTGCCGTCGAGCGAGGATAGGCTCCTACGCCGGCGCTCTTCTACTTAGCGTGGGCAATCGCGATCGTGCTCGTGCTGGTCGGCATCTGGGCGCTTGTCGCGCCGCACGCCCTTGCGCGCCGCTACGGCGTTTCCGTCGAAGGGCATGCCGCCGGCAGTTACGTTCGAGCGACCGGCATTCGCGACATCGCTCTTGGCGTGGTGCTCGGCGCGACGGCATACTTGCATTACATTCCACTGCTGATCGTGCTGGCGGTGGTTGGCATCGTCGTCTCAGTCGCCGATCTTGCGATCGTCTGGCATCACGGTGCCAAGCGTCCGCACACCGCGCACGCAATCCACGCGTCGGGCATTGTCGCATTCATCCTGATTCTGGCTATGGCCCTCTTCGCAATCGGCCTTTAGGGGCTAAAGAAGAGGCACGCGTGGCGCAGCATCTCTGCGGGTTATGCCGAGATACCGTGGGTCATCGTAGACTTCCACCTTGCGCTCGTACGGTGTAAAGCCGGTGCGCTGGTAGAAGTCAAGAGCGTTGGGATGGTCGAGAGTGCAGGTATGCACCCAGAATCGTTCGATCTGGTACGACCACGCGATCTCGAGGGCGTGGTTCATGAGCCAGCGTCCGGCTCCCGTGCTGATAAGGGCAGGGGCCACGCCGAAAAGACTTATCTCACATTCGCCTTCAACGCGAAAGTCGAGATCCAACAGACCTTCATCGCCGCGCGGGGTTGCGAGGATGTACACTTCGACGTGCGGATCGCTTAAGAAGCGCCGAAGCTCTGCTTCGGGCATCAGGAGTCGCCCCGCCCAGAGATAGTCGTCGCCGACGCGATGAAAAAGCGCGCGATATCGCTCCAGATCCGATCCGGCAAAACGCTCGAGACGCCAGGAAGATTCTTGCGGAGCCGGCCGCAGCGCCGGCTTCGCGCGCATCTCCAGGTATGTTTGAACGTTAGCGAGCTTGCCGTGCGGTACGGCGTGATAGCCGTCAGGAATCGTAATACTTATGGCGCAACACCTTTTTCTGCGTAGTACCGGGCAGCGAGCGAGGAGCCCTTCGAAGCCCGGGAGTATCACGAGAAATGGCGCAGGGGGACCGTGTCTTTCTGACCGGTGCAACGGGGTTTGTCGGCTCGCATATCTTGCGCGAGCTGCTCGCTGACGGTTACGCGGTTCGCGCGCTCGTGCGCGAGGCCAGTCTCGGCTTGAGCCCGTCGCTGGATGACCGCGTCGAACGTGTTACCGGAGATCTGCGCAACGTCGGCGGATTTGCGCGCGCGCTGCACGGCTGCCGGTATCTCGTGCATTGTGCGGCGCTCTATTCGTTCGCGCCGCGCGATCGAGCCGATATCCACGCGGTTAACGTCGAGGGAACGACGAGTCTCGTGCTTGCCGCGCATCTCGCGGGCGTCGAGCGCGCGGTTCTCACATCGAGTTCGGCGACGGAGGGTCACGCGCACTCTGGCTACCATCGCTCCAAGCTCGAACAGGAGCGCGCCGCGTTTGCGGGCCGCGTCCCGGTCGTCGCGCTGCTGCCGACCGCGCCGGTCGGTCCCGGCGATCACAAGCCGACGCCGACCGGCAAGCTCGTGCTCGACTTCGCTCGGGGCAAGATCGTCGCAAAAGCACCCGGGCATGGTGGTATGAACCTGGTAGCGGTCGAGGATGTCGCTCGCGCACACGTCGTCGCGCTCGCGCGAGGCGACGCCGGCGAACGGTACATCATCGGCGGCGAGAACCTGAGTATGGACGAACTTTGGAAAATGCTCGCCGAGATCACCGGCCGCCCGATGCCGGCATGGCGTGCACCCTACGCCCTTGCGCTGGCCGCAGCGTATGCCGACGAGCTGCGCTGCGTGATCACCGGCGGGACGCCGGACGTGCCGCTCGAGGGCGTGCGCTTGTCGCGCGAGCGAATGTACGCCGACTCGTCGAAAGCACAGCGCGATCTGGGCTACTCACCGACTTCCGTTCGCGCGGCACTCGAGCGCGCCGTGGCTTGGTACCGCGAGGCGGGACGTCTTACGACTTGAGAAAGGGCGTCCCTTCGTGCGCGACGAGCAAGTCATGCATGTCGTTGGCGTGGTCTTCTTCCTGCGCTAGGATGCCTTCCAGCATAATGCGCGTGGTGGGATCCTTCTCACCGAAGAAGCGAACGAGCTCGCGGTAGTGTTCTACGGCGATGCGCTCCGCCACGAGGTTCTCTTTGATCATGTCGATTAGCTTTTCGGCATGACCGTACTCGGTCGCCGAGCGCGTCTGCAGTCCCGCGGGGTCCATGTTCGGCGTGCCGCCGAGCTGATTGATGCGCTCGGCGATCAGCTCCATGTGCTTGCGCTCGTCGCGCGCGTGCTCGGCGAACTCTGCCTTGACGCTCTCGCTGTCGATGCCGACCGCCGCAACGTTATGCATCGTATACCGTAAGACGCAGACGATCTCCGTTGCCAATGCGGTTTGCAGCAGATCGATCGCCTGTTGTACGTCGCCACCGTAATTGTCGGTAACCGCGCCGCGCTCGATGTGCTCGCGGGCGCGCCGGCGAAGCTCGGTAACGTCTGAGACGAAGGGTTGGCTCGTCGCCGTCATGGATAACTCCTCATTATTTTTGTGCCGTGGGCAGTGAGCGTACGACCGTAGAGAAAAGAAACCCTGGTAATGAGCGAGCCCGGCTGCACGGCGGTCACCTTTATTGCCGCTACCGCCCTTGAGTGCAAAGCGTTGCGGCGCGAATTGCCCGGATCGCGGATCGTTGAAACGGGAATCGCGCTCGAAAAAGTTCGCGGCGGATTCGGCGACATCGTGGTGAGCTGCGGGCTGGCGGGCGCATTGCGCGCCGATCTTCCGACGGGAACGTTGCTGATTCCACATGAGGTCCGGCGACCGGACGGCAGTATGATGCAATGCGACCCGGAACTCGTCGAAGCGTTTGCAGCAGAGCGCGCGACGGCTCGGCATCGAGCCGGTTCTCGATAGCTTGGTGACCGTAGGGGTCATCGTGCGCGGTCCCGCCCGCGCGCAGTGGGCCGCGCAAGGGTATGCCGGCGTCGATATGGAGACGGGCCTGATAAACGCAGCGCGCGTCGCAGCCGTTCGTGTCGTGCTCGATACGCCCCAGCACGAAATCTCCGGCGATTGGCGCACGCCGCTTCGCGCGATGCTCAAACCATGGAACTGGCCGCAGGCTTTTTGGCTCGCGCGCGAGGCGCCTCGCGCGGCGGCGCTCGCCGCGCGCGTCGTTGGCGAGGCGCAGGGCATCGGCGGGCGGGTGCGTATAACGGGCCAATGATTATCGAGCGGATCGACTCTCCGGCCGACGTTAAGCGCCTTCGGCGTAAAGAAATCGACGTTCTGGCAAGTGAGATTCGCGAGCTGCTCGTCCGTACGTGTGCCGTCAACGGCGGCCATCTGGCGCCTAACCTCGGCGTCGTCGAGCTGACGCTCGCGCTGCACAAAGTGCTCGATCTGCCCACCGATAGGCTCGTTTGGGACGTCAGCCATCAGACCTACGTTCACAAGATCCTGACCGGACGGCGCGACCGGTTCGGGACCATCCGCAAGGGCGGCGGTCTCTCCGGTTTCGCGATGCGCAGCGAGTCGGAGTACGATCCGTTCGGCGCGGGACACGCCAGCACCGGCGTCGCCGCGGCGCTCGGCATGGCGACGGCGCGCGACCTCGCCGACGGCAAAGAGAAGGTCGTCGCCGTCTTGGGCGATGGCGCGCTGACCGGCGGCCTGGCCTATGAGGCGCTCAACAACGCTGGAGCGATCAAGAGCCAGTTCGTGGTGATCCTGAACGATAACGAAATGTCGATCGCGCCGAACGTCGGCTCGATCGCGTCGTATCTGTCGGTGCTGCGCAGCAAGCCGTTTGCGAACTTCGTTCGCCGAACCGGCAAGGAAATGCTCAAACGCATTCCGCTCGGCAGCGCGGCGAAAAAGGCGATCGAAGGTGCCGAGATCGGCGCGATGCACTTTATCGGGCCGTCGGAGAAGACCGCCGTGATCTTCGAAGAGCTTGGCTTTCGCTATATCGGCCCGATTGACGGCCACAACTACGACGTGCTCGTCGATGCGCTGCAGACCGCTACGGAGCTCGAGCGCCCGGTGCTGCTGCACGTCCGCACCGTGAAAGGTAAGGGGTTACGAGCCGGCCGAGCGTGATTCGCGGACGTTCCACGGCATCGGCGCCAACGCGTTCGAGCCGACGCAACGGCAGCAAGAAGAGCAGCCCCGGCGCGCGGCCGAAGTTCCAGGACGTTTTCGCCGACGCCATGATCGCCATTGCGGAGAAGGACCCGCGCGTCGTCGGAATCACTGCCGCGATGCCCGACGGCACCGGCCTTGCGAAATTCGCAAAGCGCTTCCCGGAGCGATACTTCGACGTCGGCATCGCCGAGGCGCACGCGGTCTGTTTCGCAGCCGGTATGGCGACGAGCGGATTCCGCCCCGTATGTGCGATCTACTCGACGTTTTTGCAACGCGCGTACGATCAAGTCGTCCACGACGTCGTCGTGCAGAGCTTGCCGGTCGTCTTTTGCATGGACCGCGCCGGATTCGTCGGCGACGACGGGCCGACGCACATGGGTCTCTACGATATCGCCTATCTGCGCACGCTGCCCAACTTCACGCTCATGGCGCCAAGGAACGAAGCGGAACTGCAGCCCATGCTCGAGCACGCGCTCTCGCTCAACGCGCCGGCCGGGATCCGCTATCCACGCGGCTCGAGCAGCGGAAAGCACGACGTGCCGCTCGCGCCGCTGGTTCACGGCAAGGCCGAAGTGCTTCGCCGGGGCCGCGGCGTCGCCGTGCTCGCCTACGGAACCACGGTCGACATCGCCCTCGACGCCGACGTCGAAGGCATCACGGTCGTCAACGCGCGGTTCGCCAAACCGCTCGACGAAGCGCTGCTGCTCGATCTCGAGCGCGATCACGATCATCTGATTACGCTGGAAGAACATTCGCTCGCGGGCGGCTTTGGTTCCGCCGTTGCCGAGTTCGTCTCGGATCACGGGCTCAATCTGCGCGTCGAACGAATCGGCGTGCCCAACGTGCTCGTTCAGCACGACTCGCAGGATAAGCAGCGCGCCCTCTTCGGTCTGACCGGCGAGGCGCTTTCAGCCCGAATCAAACAGATCGCCGGTCTCGGAATCCCGGCGCCCGTTCGCTAGAACCGCGTTAGTAGGGTTGACCTTGGGGCGCCGGCGGACTGAGTGCCACGCCCGCATACCCCCCGCCCGTCACGGTGACCGATCGTTTCGCGTGCTTGTCCGGTCCGGGATAGACGTATTGCTGCAGCTGGCCCTTGGTCAGAGCGGGATTCTCGACCCATGCGTGCTTCTCGCCCTTGTCGAGCGCAACGCCGAACGATCCCGGTGTTTTCGTCGCGAACAGATTCGTCATCGTCGTAGAGCCGGGTTCGAAATCGCCGCAGGCCACGCTCTGATCGCAGACGAGTAATGCACCGTTGCTCGTCGTCTGAATACCGCCCGGAGTCTGCAGCGTGATCCCAAGATCGATCGGCGAACCCGAGCCGTCAGTCCACTCGTCGATTCGCCCGATACCCGATGGTCCGGTTACGCTGAGATACGTGACGTAGAGATTCCCGTGGTTATCGACGGCGTCATTGAACGCATAAGTCATGTTGGGATCGCTCAGCGTGCCGGTCGGCGTCGTGCTGCCGTTAGCGTAGACTTCGACCACGCCGTTGTTCCCGCTTCCGCAACCCTGCGTGTAGTCGAAGAAGTTCGTAACGTAGACCGTTCCCGATGCGTTGTCGACCGCGACGTCGGCGGCCGAGCCGGCCGAATCCTGTAACGTTTTGATCGGGCTCGAGCTGCCCGGACCGAACTCGAGTACGCTCGAGTACTGCGTTTTGCAGTTGCCGCTGATCGCCACCCAGAGGTTGCGGTGCTTATCGACGAAGAGCCCTTGCGGGTTTGTTACGCCGGTAATCTGGCCGCAAGGCGCTTTCGTATGCTTTTGGTCGTAGATGTAAACGGAGTTGTTGTACGAGGTCACATAGACGAGTGATTTGCCGCACGCCGCCGCGTCCATGTGGAGATTAAGGTGATCCGCCGGCGGGAGCGGCACGGGCGACGTCGACGTACCAGCGCTGCAAGCGGTGAGCAACCCAACTAAGAGTACGCGGCTGAAAACCATGGGGCACCTCCGGAAATACAGCTCCGACATGCTTAGGCAGGCTGTGGCGCAATATTCTGATTGACGCGGAAGAAGTTGGTCGGGTCGTACTTTGCCTTGATTTGAGCCAAGCGATCGTAATTACCGCGGTACGTCGCTCGAATGCGATCTTCACCCTCGCCGTCCATCATGAAGTTGACGTACGCACCGCCCGCCCCGTAGGGATGGAGCGCATCGAAGTACTGCCGCGCCCACGCGGTGATCGTATCCTTGTTTGCGGGGTCTGGATCGACGCCCACGATCACTTCGCTGAAGACGGCATCGCGGTAACTCCACGGCGTGTCGCCGTTTTTTGGACGCCGCGCGGCGCCGTTAACCGGATAGATGTGTGCCGTCGAATGCATTGTTGGAAGGCGAGATCCGTGTTTCACGCGCAGCTCGATCGCTTCGTCGGCGAGCCCATTGAAGAAATCCGCTTTCCAATACCATTGCAATCCGCTCGGATAGAGCGCGTCGAAGAAGCTCTGCAAAACCGGAAACGGCATCGGACCGATGAATTCGAAAACCGGCTTTCGGTATGCGCGCAGCGGTGCAAGCAGTTCGTTCGTTCGCTCGAGGCTGCCGTTGCAAATCCAAACGATGCCGCACATTTTCTTAAGATGGATTTCCTCGGGAAAGGGCGGCACCGGCGGCACCGTGAGAAAGGCAAAGAAGCCGTTGATATCTTCGGGCGCCCGAACGATGAAGTCACCCCACCATTTCATGACGTCGGCGGCATCTTTGAGATCCCAGAGCATCGGGCCGGCGCAGACGGTTCCAACGGGATTCCCACGGTACAGGAACGAGGTCACCACGCCGAAGTTTCCCCCGCCTCCGCGGATTGCCCAAAACAAATCTTCGTGCTCGTCGGGGCTCGCCACGACGAACGTGCCATCGGCCAGTACGACGTCGGCGGCGAGCAGGTTGTCGATCGTTAAGCCATACTGCCTCGTGAGGTGTCCCATTCCGCCGCCCAGCGTCAGACCGGCGACGCCCGTCGTCGAAATGATCCCCGACGGAACCGCGAGTCCGAACGCGTGCGTCGCATGGTCGACGTCGCCCCAGGTGCAGCCGGCTCCCACGCGGACGGTTTTGGCCTCCGGATCGACGCGGACGTACTTCATCAGGGAGAGGTCGATCACGAGACCGTCGTCGCAGACCCCCAAGCCGCCGGCGTTATGGCCTCCGCCGCGTATCGCGACCGGCAGCCGATGCTCGCGGCCGAAGCGCACGGCGGCCATAACGTCCGCCACGTCGGCAGACTTGGCGATCAGGCGCGGCTTACGGCTGATCATGCCGTTATAGACCTTGCGGGCCTCCTCGTAGCCCGGGTCACCGGGCTCGATCAGCTCGCCCCGCAGCTGAGCCTTGAACTGGGCGACGTCGGTTGCTTCCATCACGTCACGCGCTTTCTTTACGAACCTGGGGCTTGGACGTTCTACGGCTTCGGCGGTCCGCGGCGCCTACCATTGCGACAATCAACTTGGTGGGCTTGTGGCGTTGCGAAGCTTAGCGCGGCTGCTTGCCGAATGGGCCGGTGTGAAGCGAAGCTCTGCCCGCCTACTGATCGTCGTCGTTGCGGTTCCGTCAATGCTTTGGCTATGGTTGAGCGCGCTCGGTGACGTCGCTCGGTGCGCCATGTCGAGGTGCGACGTCTTCCCGACGCGCTACCTGTTGCTAGAAGGCGTGGTGATATTAGTCGCGATTGCGGCTTGGGTTTGGACAGGGCGAATGGAGAACGTCTAGACAGCGTCGCCTAACTGACCCACTACCCCCCAAGCAGGGTTCCTTGACGCTTCTGGCGACGGGTGTTAAACTCGTGGCCTATGCCCCGGGGCGCTTGAAACCCCATAAAGAGAAGGGCGAGACACCTCCGCGTTACGGAGCCCGTGTTTCGTCTTTTTGGTGTGCCCAAAAGCATCTGAGTCGCAATTTTTAATCGAAAATTAACCCGCAAACAGAAAGAGAGTAATGGCGAAGACGACAGCTCCGAAGTCCGCACCGAAGAGCTCGCCGGAGCGTGTCCCGAGCTCGCCGAGAGCTGCTAAAGGAAGGTCGAAGCGATCGACCGTCGCCTCGATGAAGGTCGGGAGCGACGGAAACGGCGCCTCGACGGTCATGCCCTCGACCTTCCCGATGCCGACGGGAGCATTCACCGTCGAGCAGCGGCCGGAGCCGGGTCCTAAGCGCGAGCGATACTCGTTCGGTAAGATTCCGCACGTCCTCGAGGTTCCGAACCTCATCGAGCTGCAGAAGGCCAGCTTCGATTGGTTCAAGACCGAGGGGCTGGCGGAAGCTTTCGCATCGATCTCGCCGATCAAAGACTTCACCGGCAATCTAATCCTGGAGTTCGGCGAGCATTCGCTGGGCGAGCCGAAGTATTCCATTGAGGAGTGTCGCGAGCGCGACATGACCTACAGCGCCCCGTTGCGCGTGCGCGTGCGCCTGATCACCGCCGAGTCGGGCGAAATCAAAGGCATTCCCGACCAAGAGATCTTCATGGGCGATTTCCCGCTCATGACCGACAAGGGCACGTTCATGATCAACGGCGCGGAGCGCGTGATCGTGAGTCAGCTCGTGCGCTCGCCCGGCGTCTACTACAGTCAAGACGTCGATACCAATGCTCGGCCGACCTACAACGCGACGATCATTCCGAATCGCGGCGCTTGGATCGAGTTCGAGACCGACAACGGCACCAAGAACGACGAGACCGAAGGCACGATCGGGGTTCGCATCGACAAGAATCGCAAGATCTACGTGTCGACGTTCATTCGCGCGCTTACCCGCCCGCAGCTCGGCTACGATTGGGAGAGCGACGAAGCGATCCTCAAGCTGTTCGAGGATCTGCCGCCCGAAGGCCTCGCGATCGTTCGTAACTCGATCGAAAAAGACCGAGACATCAAGACGCGCGAAGACGCGTTGAAGGAAATCTACAAGAAGCTGCGGCCGGGCGAACCCGAAAACGCCGAAAACGCCGAAAAGCTGATCGAGTCGTTGTTCTTTGACGACAAGCGCTACGATCTGGCCGGCGTCGGACGCTACAAGCTCAGCAGCAAGTTTCAATATCGCATCCAGAATCCCGATCCCGAGGAACGGGTAGCGAAGCCATACCTCTCAATCAACGAGTACAGCGACGCAGGCCTCACCGAGCCCAAGGCCATCGTCACGGCGCGAGAAGACGGCGAAGTCCTTTCGGTTGTCGACGTCTTCGATAAGGAAAAACCCGAGCAGTCGGAGTGCGTCGTCTCGATCCGCTACAAGGACGGCAGCACCGTCAACTACGATCTCTACAAAGAGCTCGGAATTCGCAAGGTGTTGGGCGTTCGTCCGCGCGTTGCTCCCGGAATCGTTCGGGGTCAGGGCGTCAAGAGTGGCGACACGATCGGCGACGGCGCGCGCTGCCTGTTGCGCGAGGACATGATCGCCGTTATCCGGCGCTTGATCCGCGTGACCGTCGGCATGGTGCAGAAAGACGACATCGATCATCTCGGGAACCGGCGCGTCCGTTCCGTCGGAGAGCTGCTGCAGAATCAGTTCCGTGTCGGCTTGCTTCGGCTCGAGCGCGTCGTGCGCGAACGCATGACGGTGCAAGACATCGAGACGGTGACGCCGCAGGCGTTGATCAACATCCGTCCCGTCGTCGCGGCGATCAAAGAATTCTTCGGCTCGTCGCAGCTCTCGCAGTTCATGGACCAGACCAACTCGCTGGCCGAACTGACGCACAAGCGGCGCCTCTCGGCGTTGGGTCCGGGCGGCCTCTCCCGCGAGCGCGCCGGTTTCGAAGTCCGCGACGTGCACCATTCGCACTACGGGCGCATCTGTCCGATCGAAACGCCGGAAGGCCCGAACATCGGTTTGATCGGTTCGCTTGCGACCTATGCGCGCGTAAACAAGTTCGGCTTCATCGAGACGCCCTACCGCGTCGCGCGCGAAAGCGTCGTCTCCGACGAGATCAAGTATCTCACCGCTGATAAAGAAGACGAGTACATCATCGCGCAGGCCAACACGCCGGTCGATGCGGATTCGGGCAGAATAACTTCCGAGTCGGTCGTCTGCCGATATGCCGAGGAGTACATCGAAGAGCCGGCGCAGCGCGTCCAGCTCATGGACGTTTCGCCCAAGCAAATCGTCTCGGTCGCGACCGCACTCATTCCGTTCCTCGAGCACGACGATGCCAATCGCGCGCTCATGGGAGCGAACATGCAGCGCCAGGCCGTTCCCCTGCTGCGGCCGTCAGCGCCGATCGTAGGAACCGGCATGGAGTACCGTGCCGCCAAAGATTCCGGCAGCCTGATCGTCGCCGAAGAGCCGGGCACGGTGACGTCGGTCGACGCCAAAGGCGTCACCGTACGGAATCGCGAGGGCATCGAGCGGACCTACGAGCTCCTCAAGTTCGTGCGCAGCAACGCAGGCACGTGCATCAACCAGCGGCCCATCGTCGCCGTCGGCGACGACGTCGTCGCCGGTCAGGTCATCGTCGACGGACCTTCGTCCGATCAGGGCGAGCTCGCGCTCGGGCAGAACGTGCTCGTCGCGTTCATGCCGTGGGAAGGCTACAACTACGAAGACGCCATTCTCATCAGCGATCGCATGGTCAAAGAAGACCGCTTCACCTCGATTCACATCGAGGAGTACGAGTGCGAGGCGCGCGATACGAAGCTGGGCCCCGAAGAGATCACGCGCGACATCCCCAACGTCGGTGAAGACGCGCTCAAGGATCTTGACGAGCGCGGCATCATCCGCATCGGCGCCGAGGTTCGTCCCGAGGACATCCTCGTCGGAAAAGTTACGCCCAAGGGCGAGACCGAGCTTACCGCCGAGGAAAGGCTGCTGCGCGCAATCTTCGGCGAGAAGTCGCGCGAAGTCCGCGACACGAGTCTCAAAGTGCCGCACGGCGAGAAGGGCAAGATTATCGACGTCAAGGTCTTCTCGCGCGAAAACGGCGACGAGCTCTCACCCGGCGTCAATCATCTCGTGCGCGTCTACGTCGCGCAGAAGCGTAAGATTCTGCAGGGCGACAAGATGGCCGGACGTCACGGCAACAAGGGCGTCATTGCGAAGGTGCTGCCCGAGGAAGATATGCCGTATCTCGAGGACGGGACGCCGGTCGACATCGTGCTCAACCCGCTGGGCGTGCCGTCGCGTATGAATCTCGGGCAGATCATGGAGACGCACCTTGGATGGGCGGCGCGCATGCTCGGCATGAGCGTTGCGACGCCCGTGTTCGACGGTGCGCACGCCGAGGACATTGCCGAGTGGCTGCAAGACGCCGGCCTTCCGGCCGACGGCAAGACGTGGTTGCGCGATGGCCGCAACGGCGAGCGCTTCTCGCGGCCGATCACCGTCGGAATGATCTACATGCTCAAGCTCGCGCACCTCGTCGATGATAAGATCCACGCGCGCTCGACCGGTCCGTACTCGATGATCACCCAACAGCCGCTCGGCGGCAAGGCGCAGTTCGGCGGCCAGCGCTTCGGCGAAATGGAAGTCTGGGCGCTCGAAGCCTACGGCGCCGCCTATACGTTGCAAGAGTTGCTGACGGTGAAGTCCGACGACGTCGTGGGACGCGTCAAGACCTACGAAGCGATCGTCAAAGGCGAGAACGTGATGGAGCCCGGCGTTCCAGAATCGTTCAAGGTCTTGATCAAGGAGCTGCAATCGCTCGCGCTCGACGTGAAAGTGCTCACCGAAAATCGCGAAGAGGTCGAGATCAAGACCCCCGAAGACGAGATGGGCGAATCAGAACGCCGCGAGTACGGATTGCTCATGGGCGACGAACAAACTGCCGCCGTTTCGCAAACCGTCGTGGCGGCTCGCGAAGCCGTCGCCGACGCTCCCGTTGAGGAAGAGGAAGAAGAGGAGATCGACGACAGCAAGCCGCTCGACGCAACGGCCGCGATCGCTCCACCTCCGCCGGCACCGCGCGTGACCGAAGTCGAAGCCGAGGAGATCTTCGAGGAAGAGCCGGAGGCTCCCGACGAGGAGGTCGAGGGCCCGCAGGGTTACGAGCTCGAGGAAGAGGACGACGACTCAGCCTACGAGGACGAAAAGCCGGCGTTCGATGGCGAAGAAGAGGAAGCGCCCTTCACCGAAAACAGCCCGGAAGAAGAAGGCTTCTAACCCCCTGTCATCCTGAGCCTGTCGCTTCTGTCATCGTGAGCCTGTCGAAGGAGGCCCCGCATCGGCGGGGCCTCTTGCTAGTGTCATCCTGAGCCTGTCGAAGGATGAGCCTGTCGAAGGATGAGCTTGTCGAAGGGCGACACTGCTTCCGCAGTTTTTATTGCTTCGCGCAGGCGGTATGCACGTCGACGACCCGTCCGGTGTTCGTCTCGGTAAAAGAAGAGTCGGCCAGCATTTTCGTGGGGCTCATTTTGATGACGGTCGTATCGGTCTGGCTTTTGACGTCCGCGCTAGGCGCGAACGAGACGTCGTGCCAGACGATCTTGTTGCCTTTCCAGGCGCTGGCGAACAAAAGGCCGTAACCACCCTGGTTGTCGTACGAAACGTCGGCCCAGCGATGCGTGGTCGTATCCCAAGTGATTTTGTCATATTGTATGAGCTTACTCTGCGACGAGAACCACTTCATCGGGTTCGTGACCGAAGTCTCGTCGATATACCAACCGTTCGGATCCATCGTGTACGTCGACGTCGTGATGTAGGGCGCGGAACGCCGCGCGCTCCTGATGCTGCACGTCCACGTTCCGATCATGAATTGCATCGCGGAAAAGTTCGGCTTGTGTACCATCGGAATCGGCGTGCTCTCAACCTGCGCCGGAGCATACGAGGGGATCGCGGCGGCAATTAGCACCGCAACGGCGACGAGGGCTCGTGGAATCCTCAATTGGCACCTCCCTATTAAGAAAAAAGCAAGAGAGGCTGAGGTTGGACGCAGCCTCGCGCGCGCCTGCTTTGTGGCCCCCAGGGCGGCAGGGAAGCAAGGAGCTCGGCGGTAAGGCCCGTGCCTCACATGAGCTCGAATCCGCGCGTCGGCATCGTTGGGACGGGACGAATGGGCGCGAACATCGCGCGCCGCCTGAATGACGTCGGGTATACGGTGGCTGCCCTCTACGACGCAAACCCCGAGTCGGCCGGGCGCGTCGCGGCGGAGACCGGCGGCGAAGTAGCGGGTTCGCTGGCCCGCGTGACCGAGTTGTCCGACGTCATCCTGACGGTGGTAACCGACGATGCAGCGATGTACGAAATATTCGCAACCGGCGGCGACTCGCTGCTGACCGATGCTCGCGCTAAGGTCTTCGTCAACTGTGCGACGGTCTCGCCCAAGGTGCACGTCGATGTCGAGCGGCTCGCACGGGAGCGCGGGGCGTTCGCTCTCGAGGCATGCATGGCAAGCTCGATCACTCAGGCGCGCAACGGTACGCTCTACCTCATGCTCGGCGGCCAGCGTGACGCGTTCGAGCGCGTGAAGCCGATGCTCGAACAAATGAGCGCGTCGTTGAGATACATCGGTGAGGCTGGCAAAGCCGCGCAGGTCAAAGCGCTGGTGAACATGGTGATGAATATCAACACCGCGGGCCTCGCCGAGGGGCTGGGTCTAGGTGACGCGCTCGGGCTCGACCTCGACATGCTCCGCGAAGTCTTCGCACAGACCGGCGCAAACTCGCGCGTGCTCGAAACAGACGGTGCGGACATGCAGCAGCGCGAGCACGACGTCTACTTTTCGGCATCGCACGCCGCCAAAGACTCCGGAATCGCGCTTGCGCTCGCCAAAGAGGTCGGTATACGCGTACCGCTGGCACAGGCGACGTTCGATCAGTACGAGAAAATGAAGCGGCTCGGTCTTGGAGAGCTCGATAAATCGGGTGTATCGGAGCTCACGTTCAAATCGCGCCACGGCGGGAAAGCTGCGACGCACGCATGACTTGGGAGGAATGCCAATGACGACGGAAACTCACAAAAAGGTCGTACCGCTGATCAGCTCCGGAACGGCCGGCCCGTTGGGAGCGATCCATTTGCCGCGCCTCTGGCTCAAACTGACGCTGGCAGCGGTCGATGCGTTGCCGGAGGGATACGACGAGTGCGGCGCCGGCTTCGATGCGATGACGCTGAGCGCACTCGGCCTCGATCGCCAAAAGACGATCGATTTCGTCCGGCAGAACAAGCCGACGTATATGGAGTTCGAAGAATGGGTCGTGGCCAACGGCAAGACCGACAAGGCGACGATCGAGCGGCATAACGCCGCCGTTCGCGGCTACAACCATAGCGACGAGCTCGGGCACAAAATGCGCGGGGCTTCGAAGATCAAGGACAGTTCCGTAAAGGACGCCGTCTCGCTCAACAGTGTCGAGGATCTCGACGAGATACACCGGCAGGTCGTCAAAAACTAGCCGCCGGCGATGACTGGGAAGAGTACGTTTGTCGATCCCCAGATTCAAGAGTACATCGTCGCGAACGTCGTTCGCGAGCATCCGGTGCTGCGCGAGTTACGAGAAGAGACGTCGAAGCGTTCCAACGCGCGGATGCAGATCGGTCCCGAGCAGGGTCAGCTCATGCAGCTCCTCGCCCGCGCAATCGGCGCCCGCCGGTACCTGGAGATCGGCGTTTTCACCGGCTACAGTTCGCTCGCGATGGCGCTTGTGCTGCCGCCCGATGGCCACGTGCTGGCGTGCGACGTCAGCGAAGAGTTTACTGCAGTCGCGCGCCGCTATTGGGAAGCAGCCGGCGTCGCCGGCAAGATCGATCTGCGCATCGCGCCGGCGCTCGAGACGCTCGCGCATTTGCCCGAAGACACGCAGCCGTTCGATATGGCCTTCATCGACGCCGACAAGAAGAACGTCGACGCATATTACGAACGGGCGCTTCAGCTCGTTCGGCCCGGCGGTCTCATTCTCGTCGACAACGTGCTTTGGGACGGTGCGGTGCTCGATAAGTCGACGCAGGATCCCGACACGCAAGCGCTGCGCGCGCTCAATCGTAAGGCTGGTCGCGACGAGCGCGTCGACGTCACCCTGGTACCGGTCTGCGACGGGATACTCATCGCCCGAAAGAGAGATGTAATTCTTCGGTGGACGCAAAGAGTTAAAGCGTGACCAGGCATCGCGTCCACCGCCGGACGGGACGATCGGCGACGCGATCTCGGCATAGCCGGTGAGGTCGAAGCAGATGCGGCGGTGCGGATAATCGACGGCCATTGCGTGGACGCTTGGCAGATTCGTTTCGATGATGCCGTTGTATCCATCGGGTCGCTGCGGTTCGGTGCAGATGGGCATCGAGCTGAGCGGCGCGCCTGCGGCGTACCGAACCGCCGCTACGGCGCCGCACGCAAACCCCTCCTGTACTGCCGACGGCATCGTCTCATACTCTGCGTTGGCGACCAGCGGACGGCGAAGCTGCGGTCGCACGCCGTCCCAGAGCGCACCGCCCCCGGCCATTCCGGAGTCGAGCACGATATGGCTCAACCACGTATCGTTGATCTCGACGGTGGCCAGCGGTACGTGCGGCGACAAGTCCACCGGCAGGCAATGCATGTGGCCCAGTCGTGAGGAGGGGGGAAAGAGCGTGACCAACCGTCGGTCGCGGTCGATCAGGGTCGGAAAGCGCGCGAAGAAATCGTAGCCGCAGAGCGCGCTGTCACCGGTGAGGTTCGACGAAATTAAGGCGGGAATATTGTGCAGCGCGTACCCGGCGACGCCGAACCGAGAAATCTGGGTCTGACGATCGACGTAGGTGCGGCCGTCCGGAGCAACCTCGAACGTGCCGGCGCGGGCCGCGAGCCGAGCGTTCTGCGCGACCCGGGACGAAACCAAAATTGCCGAGGTTCCGGTGTCGAGAACGCACGAGGCCCGCTGACCGTCGATCGTCACGGGAATCGTCGTGCGCGTAGCGTTCGATCCGCTCGCAAGTGTCACCGCGGCAGTAGCGGAAGCGCGATGCGTCTGCGCGGCTATTGCGGCGATGCTACCGCCAAGACATAGGGCAAAAACGAGTGCACGTAGCGTGGGAGCTCTCATCAGCGAATCGAGCGTAGCGTACCATAGCCGAGCGGGATTCGTCTGCGCCTCTCATCAAAGTGTAAGCTCGTGCGCGTCACGTGCGTCGGCGGCGGTCCAGCCGGTCTCTACTTCGGCATACTGATGAAGCGGCGACTTCCCGCGTCGCAGGTTCGAATTCTCGAGCGCAATCGGCCCCTCGACACCTTTGGTTGGGGCGTCGTCTTCTCCGATGCGACGCTGGAGAACTCTACAGGCCGCCGACGAACCGACGCACCGCGAGATCACCCAGGCGTTCGCGCATTGGGACGACATCGAAATTCACTTTGACGGACGCACGATCGTGTCGGGCGGTCACGGTTTTTGCGGAATCTCGCGCAAGCGTCTGCTCGAGATCTTACAGCGCCGCGCCGCCGAGCTCGGCGTCGAGTTGAGCTTCGAGCGTGAGGTCGACGACGTCTCCGCGCTGCGCGCGCAATGCGATTTGCTCGTCGGTGCCGACGGGATCAACAGCCGCGTTCGCAGCACCTACGCGCCGTCGTTCCGGCCGGATCTCGACCGGCGGCAATGCCGGTTCGTTTGGCTCGGGACGACGCTTCCGCTCGACGCGTTCACGTTTCTGTTCGAACGAACCGAGCACGGATGGTTTACCGTACATGCGTATCGCTTCGATGAGGAGCTCAGCACGTTTATCGTCGAGTGCCGTGAGGAGACATGGCTTGCCCACGGCCTCGATTCGGCCGATACCGAGCAGACGCTGGCGTTCTGCGAGCGGCTCTTCGAGCCGTACCTGCGCGGCCACCGCCTGATGAGCAATAGCGCCCATCTGCGCGGCCGGGATTGGCTGAACTTCACGCGCGTGAGCAACGAGCGCTGGATTCACGAAAACGTCGTCCTGCTCGGCGACGCCGCGCACACCGCACACTTCTCGGTGGGCTCGGGAACGAAGCTGGCGATGGAGGACGCCATCGCGCTTGCCGACGCCTGTGTCACCCTGACGCTTGTCGACCGCCCTCGAGCAGTACGAGGCACTGCGCAAGGTCGAAGTGCTCAAGCTGCAAAATGCGGCGCGCAACTCAACGGAGTGGTTCGAAAACGTCGCGCGCTACGCGACGCTCCCGCCCGAACAGTTTGCATACAGCCTGTTGACGCGCAGCCAGCGAATCGGCCATGAGAACCTGCGGCTGCGCGACACGACCTACGTCGACCGCATCGAAGAGTGGTTCGGCGGCCGCGTGGTGCCGCCGATGTTCACGCCGCTGCGTTTGCGCGATCTCGAGCTTCCCAACCGTGTCGTCGTCTCCCCGATGGATATGTATAGCGCGGTCGATGGCATGCCCAACGATTTCCACCTCGTTCATCTCGGAACGCGAGCGCTCGGTGGCGCCGGCCTGATCTTCACCGAAATGACCTGCGTCACGCGCGAAGGCCGAATCTCGCCCGGATGCACCGGCATGTACTTGCCCGAGCACGTGGCCGCCTGGAAGCGAATCGTCGAGTTCGTGCACGAGTTTTCGCCTGCGAAGATCTGCTTGCAGCTGGGCCATAGCGGGCCGAAGGGCTCGACGAAACTCATGTGGGAAGGCATGGACGAGCCGCTCGGCGATGCAGACTGGCCCGTCGTGGCTCCGTCGGCGATCCCGTATACGCATGCGCATCAGGTTCCGGCGGAACTGACCATCCGCGAGATGGGCGAGATTCGCGACGCGTTCGTTCGTGCAGCCGAGATGGGCATTGCGGCCGGCTTCGATATGCTCGAGCTGCACTGCGCCCACGGCTACTTGCTCTCGTCGTTCATTACGCCGCTTCGCAATCGCCGTACCGACGAGTACGGCGGCTCGCTCGCAAACCGGTTGCGCTATCCGCTGGAAGTCTTTCGGGCGATGCGGGCAGTTTGGCCGGCGGAAAGGCCGATGTCCGTGCGAATCTCCGCAACCGACTGGGTCGATGGCGGCGTCTCCGGCGACGATTCGGTCGAGATCGCGCGCGCATTCAAGGCCGAGGGAGCCGATCTGATCGACGTCTCCACGGGACAGACGTCGCCCGACGCGAAGCCGGTCTACGGACGCATGTTCCAAACACCGTACGCCGACAAGATCCGCAACGAGGTCGGGATCGCGACGATGGCGGTCGGCAACATCACCGACACCGATCAAGTCAACGCGATTCTCGCAGGCGGCCGCGCCGATCTCATCGCGCTCGGCCGTCCGCACCTCGCCGATCCGTTCTGGACGCTTCACGCCGCTGCGAGGTTGGGCTATCACGAGGCGCATTGGCCCGTGCAGTATCTGCCGGGAAAAGAACAGCTCGAGCGTCTCACCGCACGAGCGGCTACGCCGTGAGCATCGCCGGCAAGCACGCGATCGTGACCGGCGGAGGTCGTGGAATCGGTCTGGGCATTGCGTCGCTGCTCGCACGCGAGGGCGCGCGCGTCAGCATCGTCAGCCGCTCAGCGACCGGCGTCGAAGGGTGCTTTTTTGCTCAAGCCGACGTCACCGATGAAGCGCAAGTCGCGCGCGCTTTCGCCGCGTGCCGCGACCGCAACGGCCCGATCGCGATCCTCGTCAACAACGCAGGCGTCGCCGAATCGGCGCCGTTGAATCGCACCAGCCGCGCGATGTGGGATCGAATTATGGCAACGAACGCGACGGGAACGTTTCTCTGCACGCGTGAAGCCGTGCAAGAGATGGTAGATGCGGGTTGGGGGCGCGTCGTCAACATTGCCAGCACCGCCGGGCTCGCCGGCGCGCCATACATCTCGGCATACTGCGCAAGCAAACACGCCGTCGTCGGTTTCACTCGCGCGATTGCGGCCGAGCTCGCCGCAAAGGGCGTGACCGTCAGCGCGGTCTGCCCCGGTTACACCGATACCAAGATGATGAGCCGCGCGATCGAAAACATCACGTCGCGGACCGGGCGCAGCGAAGAAGCGGCGCGTGAACTGATGGCTGCGGGTAATCCCGAAGGCCGCATCGCTACGGTTGAAGAGGTGGCGCGTGCCGTCCTCGATGTGATCGAAGGTACGTCGACCGGCATGGCCATCATCGTGCCGTCTACGCGCCATACCAGCGCAGGTGCGGCCAAATGACCGAAAGCGGGGCAACCGGATCCCGGCAGAGGTAGATCGGCGCGGGTCCTTCGACGATCCATTTGTATGGGTCGGCCGACGTGCGCGCGAGCACGACGCTGCGATAGAAGCGGCGCAAGAGATCGATGCGCGTCGCGCCGATGGCGACGAGGGTCGAACCGTCGTAGCCGTGCGTCCCCCATAGGTAATAGTTATTCTGACTTGAGAGCGCGGCCGGCAGTCCGTAGCGCGGACCGAAAAAGTCGATCGCCCCGGCGTCGCCGTAGGTATCGGCGTAGATGGCAGTGCGAGCGCGCACGGCGGGGGGAAGCGTGAGGTAAACCTGCGCGACGTCGCGCGCGAGCCGCTGCCAGCCGAACTCTTCGGCGAAGACGGGCTGAATGAGATGGGGCTGCGAATCGCCCCGCCCCGTCAAGCCAAGCGCCCTGGTATACGCGATCAAGGTGTCGACGGGTAACACCGGCAGCGAGAGCGGAAGCGCGAAGAGTGCGACGGCGCCGAGCAATCCAAAGAGCGTCGCCCGGACATAGGTCGCAGTACGCGCGATCGCGACCGCACCGATTGCAAAGCAGCGTGGCATAGAAACCGACGATGTAGTAACCCTTGGCTCCCAGCGCCGCCGCGATGACGAAGACCGCAACATACGAAATCGTAACAAACCGCAGATCTCGCAGACCAGCGAGGCGGAACGGCGCAATCAGCCCGGCGATCCAGACGGGCGCCGCCATCGGATTCGTATAGAGCAGTTGCTCGAGCGTGAAGGCGATCGTATTGCTCGCGAGATTTCGATACTCCAGCGCGAGCCCGCTCTGAAACGCCGGACGATGCGCGACGTCGCCGCGAAGAACCTCGACAATCGGCCATCCGTGCCACGCCTGCCAGGCCAGGTTCGGGGCGAGCAGCACGACGGCGAGGCCGAGGGCGGCGAGTGCGTACGGCGAGCACACCAGACGCCGTTGCGCCGTGGCCAGCAAACCTGCTGCAACGCCAACGACCGGGAACAGTATTGAATACTTCGCATATCCGCCCAAAGCAACCGCAACGCCGAGTGCCGGCCACCAGCGCGGCGCCTGCGAGGCCGGCGCGCGAACGATTCGAATCGCAAGATAGAGCACGAGCGTCCAGCAGAACGGTTCGAAGGAGCTCGTCGTGAGCGTGTTGCCGAGCAACAGATAGGCCGGCATCAACAGCGTCGCCACGCCCGCAAGCATCTGCGCGAAGCCGCCGCCGCCCAGCTCGCGCGTCAACTGCACCGCGAGATAAACGGTCAGCGCAGCCGTAAGAATCGGCAGCGCGCGAATCGCGATCAATTGATAACCGGCCGGTGCCGCCAGCCAGGCCGCGAACGCTACGAGCGGCGGCTGATCGACGTATCCCCACGCCAGGTGCTTGGAACAGGCGATGAAGTAGAGCTCGTCGCGGAAGTAGCCGTACCGCCACGCCGTCGCCGCGTGCAGCAGCACGGCGATCAAGGAGAGCGCGAGCCCGATCACGCGGTGCGGCGGGCGACGATCAAAAGGCTGAGCGCGAAGCCGCAGACACCCGACCAGATCCACGAGCCCAGCGCGATGTTCCAGTCCCACCAGATGCGATCGCTCAAGACCATGCCGGCGAGGTAGATGCCGATGTACGTCATCGGCACGGTAACGGCGAACCACTGGAACGCGCGCATCGCGGCCGGCGAGGGCTGCGGATCGTAGCGCGCGATGAATGCGTCGGCGAAGATGCCGGTGAGCGCCGATTGCGCGAGCGTGACGGCGAGCAGCGGCGTTTGGTTCGTGAAAGCGGCCGCCGCCGGAACGTTGGCGATCACGAAGAGGAGCGTCAGCATGCCGGGCGCGGGGTGCATGCGCGAAACGAGCCAGAGTGCGAAGCCGGTGATGAGCGTGCTTTGGAAGATCACGATCAAGACGCCGCTCGCGATCTTATAGTATCCGATTGCAAGCGAGGTCAGGTAGTTTGCGTTAAATGGGACGATCGGCGGCGGCGCGTTGGTCCGCCCGGCTCCGGGATCGAACGCGTAGGCCGTCCCGAAATGCGCCAAGATCAGCCAGGTCGCAAGCCCGAGCGCAAGCGGCAGTTGGCGCGCGAGCGTCGTCGCGTGACGGTCGGCAAGGACCGAACGGATCGGTCCGCTCGACACGAAGAAGATGCCTAAGCCCAGGATTTGATGCGTCGGGCTGAGGAGCGCGTCGACGCCCTCTTCGATTCCCAGCAATCGATGCCAGAGCATATCGGCGATTCCGCCAAATACGAAGATTGGAATGCCGACGAGCGCCAAGCGATAGCAGCGAGGGACGGTGTTCGCCCACTCGTAGCCGAGGCTGCGTTGGCGCAAGCACGAACGTCGCGATGACGATCGCGAGCGCGAGCATACCGGAGTAGAAAACGGCGTGATATGGCGTGAAGAAGTCGTCAACCGGAACGTGACCGTGCGCCCACGCGTCGAGGAAGAACCCGCCGGAGATCCAGACGCCGCAGATGCCGACCGCATAATCGAACGCGATGCTTCGCGGAGCGGCACGCTGCTGCACCATCAAAGTCGGCCCTTACGCGTCCGTCGCGCGAGCGCCTTCTCGCGAGCAGGTGGCGTCGCAAAGGGTTTCGTACGACCTCAAAGTGGTGTTTCGCATCGGCGCGCTCGCGTTTGCCGCGTTGCTCCCGGCCTGCGCGTCGCGCGTTCCGGATATGCCGGCAAACGCCGCCGTCGGCCTGCACGCGCAATGCCGACGCCGCCCGTCGAGCCCAACGATGCGCCGCCGCGAATCCTCGCGATGCGCTTCTCTTCGCTCGACGTTCGGCGCGGCGAACGCTGGTTGGGCGCCTTCGTTACCGGCACGAACGTCGCCAGCCTCGAAGTGCGCACGAATCTCTTCTCGATCAACGTGCCGAAACGAGCGCCGGGGCGCTTTGACTTCGTCCTCAACGTGCTCGACACGCCGCCGATCTTCGTACGCGCCTACCGCTTGCGCGTGATCGCGCGCAACAGCGCCGGCGATGCCTACGAAGAAGACCTTCCGTTTCGGATACGATGACCAACGCTCGTTACGACAACCGACGGCAAGGTGCTAACGATCACGCTCGAACGGCCCGAGCGCAAGAATCCCGCTCACGTTCGAACTCTATGCCGAACTGCGCGACCGCTTTCGCGCGTCTGCGCACCGAGGCCGCGGTCAAGGCCGTCGTGCTGACCGGCTCGGGCGGTAACTTCTGCTCCGGTGGCGACGTCCACGAAATCATCGGACCGTTGACCACGTCCACTCCGGCGGAGCTGCTGGCCTTTACGCAGATGACGGGGGATCTCGTCAAGGCGATGCGCGCGTGCCCGCAGCCGATCGTCGCCGCGATCGACGGCACCTGCGCCGGTGCCGGCGCGATCCTAGCAATGGCCGGCGATCTGCGCTTGGGAACCGAACGTTCCCGCGTCGCATTTCTCTTCGTACGCGTCGGGCTGGCGGGCTGCGACATGGGCGCGTGCGCGATGCTTCCGCGGATCGTCGGCCTCGGACGCGCCGCCGAGCTGCTCTACACCGGGCGCGTCATGCCGGGACGCCAAGCGCTACGAGTGGGGTTTCTACAACGAAATCTGCACGCCCGAAGAGCTGCTCGGCCGCGCGCACGCTCTTGCGCACGAGCTCGCAAGCGGCCCCACCATGGCGCATGCCATGACGAAGAAGATGCTGCACGATGAGTGGGCGCTGCCGCTCGACGACGCGATCGACGCGGAAGCAAAAGCCCAGGCACGCTGCATGGAGAGCAACGACTTTCGCCGCGCCTACGAAGCGTTCGTCGAAAAACAGAGCCCGCGCTTCGAGGGTAACTAATGTTCCTGCAATGGCCGTTTTTCGACGAAGAGCATCGAGCCTTTGCCGCCGGGTTGGAGCGTTGGCTCGCGCAGGCGGATCTCTCCGACGACGAGCACGACGTGGATGCGAGTTGCCGCGCGTGGGTTCGCGCTCTTGGCGAAAACGGATGGCTGCGCGCGTGCGTTCCGGGCCTGTACGGAGGAGTGCGCGCCGCGCTCGATGCGCGTACGCTCTGCATCGCGCGCGAAACCCTCGCGTTCCGCTCGCGCATTGGCCGACTTCGCGTTTGCGATGCAAGGCCTGGGCAGCGCTCCGCTGACGCTCTTCGGCGACACGGAGCTGCAGCGGCGCTACTTGCCCGAGGTCGCAGCCGGGCGATGCATTGCCGCCTTTGCGCTTTCCGAACGCGAGGCGGGTTCGGATATTTCCGCGATCGCGATGCGCGCGCGGCTCGACGGTGATTCTTACGTGCTCGACGGCGAGAAGAGTTGGATCTCCAATGCCGGCATCGCAGATCTCTACATCGTCTTTGCGCGTACGGGGGGCGCCGGCTCGAAAGGCCTGAGCGCGTTCGCCGTCGACGCGGGGACCCCCGGCTGCATCGTCGCCGAACGGATCGAGACGATCTCGCCGCATCCGCTCGGTACGCTGCGATTCGAGGGCGCGCGCGTTCCGATAACGCGCCGGATTGGAGAGGAAGGCGAGGGTTTCAAGATCGCGATGGTGACGCTCGATCTTTTCCGCAGCACCGTCGGCGCGGCCGCCGTCGGTTTTGCGCGGCGCGCGTTCGCCGAATCGGTGAAGCATGCCAAGACGCGCAAGCTCTTCGGCGCGCCGCTCGCCTCTCTGCAGCTGACGCAGGCGGCGATCGCCGAAATGGCCACCGACGTTGACGCGAGTGCGCTCTTGGTCTATCGCGCGGCCTGGACGAAAGATACGGGGGCCGCGCGCGTGACCCGCGAGGCGGCGATGGCGAAGTGGTTCGCGACCGAGGCCGCGGGCCGGGTCTGCGATCGCGCCGTGCAGCTCTTCGGCGGCCGCGGCGTGACGCGCGGCGAGATCGTCGAACGTCTCTACCGTGACGTACGCGCCTTGCGAATTTACGAGGGCGCGAGCGAGATTCAGCAGATCGTGATCGCAAAGCAGATTCTGGAGGCATAACGGTGCGCGTCACTGGCCACGTCGACACCTTTGCCGAGGAGCGCCTGCCCCCGCCCGAGCAGATGCCCGAGCTGCTCCTCGATGATTTCGGGTATCCGGAGCGGGTTAATGCGGTCACGGAACTGCTCGACCGGCGTGTCGATGACGGCGCCGCCAACGATCGCTGCATCGTCTCGCCGGCCGGTGGCGCGGTCACGTACGGCGAGTTGCAACGCTCGGCGAATCGAATCGCGCGCGTGCTGCTGGAAGATCTTGGCCTCGAGCCGGGCAACCGCGTCTTACTGCGCGCGCCAAACACGCCGATGCTCGCCGCCTGCTGGCTCGCGGTGCTCAAGGCCGGCGGCATCGCCGTGACCAGCATGCCGCTCTATCGGGCGCGTGAGCTGCGATTCATGATGGAGAAGGCCCAGGTGAAGCACGCCCTCTGCGATGCGGGACTGCGCGCCGAACTCGATGCTGCCTGTCAGGAGTACGGCGGCGTACGCGTCGCCTATTTCAACGCGGATGCGCCGGACGAGGAGTCGCTCGAGCGCCGCATGGCGGCGAAGGCCGACGATTTTTGTAACGTCGATACGGCCGCCGAAGACGTCGCGATCATTGCATTCACGTCGGGCACGACGGGAACGCCCAAAGCCGCGATGCATTATCACCGCGACCTGCTCGCAATCTGCGATACCTACGCGACTGAGGTGTTGCATCCGTCGCGCCACGATCTCTTCTGCGGAAGCCCGCCGCTCGCGTTCACGTTCGGGCTCGGGGGCTTGCTGCTCTTTCCGCTCCATGCCGGCGCGGCGACGCTGCTGCTCGACAAAGCCGGTCCGGTCGAGCTGCTCGCGGCGATCGAAAAGTTTGAAGTAACGACGCTCTTCACCGCGCCGATCGCATATCGCAGCATGGCCGGCTTAGTCAACGGCTACGAGATTGGTTCGCTGCGCACGTGCGTCTCTGCGGGTGAGACGCTCCCCAAAGCCGTCTGGGAGGAGTGGCACGCCAAAACCGGACTCTCAATTCTCGACGGCATCGGCAGCACCGAGATGCTGCATATCTTCATCGGATCGCCCAAAGCGCACGTGCTCGCGGGCTCTACCGGACGCGCCGTGCCCGGCTACATTGCCGAGGTCCACGACGATGCCGGCAACCGAGTCGCGGACGGTACGCTCGGGCGCCTCGCCGTCAAAGGCCCAACCGGTTGCAAGTACCTCCAAGACGAACGCCAAAGCAACTACGTGCAGCGCGGCTGGAACTATCCCGGCGACGCCTACACGCGAGACCGCAAGGGCTACTTTCGGTTCGTCGCTCGCACCGACGATATGATCGTCTCAGCGGGCTACAATATCTCCGGCCCCGAGGTCGAACAGGCGCTGATCGCGCACGCCGACGTCAAGGAAGTCGCCGTCGTCGGCAAACGCGATCCGCAAAAAGAGACGAACCTCGTGAAGGCCTTCATCGTGCTCGCCGACGGCTGCGCCGCGACTCCCGAGAAAGCCGACGAGCTCATAGAATTCTGCAAGGCGCAGATCGCACCGTTCAAAGCGCCGCGCGAGATCGAGTTCGTAAGCGAGCTCCCACGCACCGAAACCGGCAAACTCCAGCGCTACAGACTCCGCGATGTCTAAGCTCACTCGGGCGGAAGCACCGCAGTCGCTTCGATTTCGATCTTGGCGGCGGCTTCTAAGAGCGCCGCAACCCCGATGAGTGCCATGGCGGGATAGTGCGCGCCGACGATCTCGCGGTACGAAGCGCCCAACGCCCGCGCGTTATCGCGGTATTCGCTCGTGTTGGTGACGTACCACGTCAAGCGCACCAGGTGCTCGGGTCGTCCACCCGCGGCCGTCAGGACCGCAACGACGTTACGTAACGCTTGGCGCGCCTGTTCGAGAAAATTCTCGGCGAGCTCGTTACGCTCGTTCCAGCCGATCTGTCCCGAGATCGCGAGGTAGCGCCCTTCGGCAACGATGCCGTTCGAGTACCCGCTGGGGCGTGGCCAGCCGGGCGGGTTGATCGTTTCGCTCATGCGTAGTCTCCCGCGCTGGTGCGATCGCTGCCGGATTGCAGTCGCACCGCACGCAATAACATTGTAGCTAAGGTACTCACCAGCAGGTTGAGGACGAGGCCATAGAGGGCGATGAAACCGGTCAACGAGCCGCCGAACGCGTGCAACGAGAAGTTCGAGGAGAATCGGCTCGCATAGGCCATCGCGCAGCTGGCGATTAATCCGCACGCCCAGCCGGCGAGCAGGGCTTTGGGATGAAACCAGCGCGTCCATAATCCAAGCACGAAGGCCGGGAAGATTTGGAGCATCAGCGCGCCGCCTAGTAATTGGAAATCGATCGCGTATGGAACGGGAACGAAGAAGATGAAGAGCAGCGAAAATGCGCAGATCGCCAGCGTGAGCCCTTTTGCGATAAGGGTTTCGACCGGAGATCGTTGCGGCGAGAACTCTCGAAACACGTTGCTCGCGAAGAGGTTCGCCGCGCCGATGCACATGATTGCCGCGGGCACGAGCGCGCCGATGACGACCGCAGCGTCGGCGACGCCCGCGAACCAGTCGGGAAAGTAGCGCGCGAAGAGCAGCGGCACGACGCTGTTGGCGTCTTTCACGACGATGCCCGCAGCGACCGCGCAATATCCCAGCAGCGCGAGGAGGCCGAGCAGCAGTGAGTAGATCGGCAGCAGCGCGGCATTGCGCCGGATAACCTCGCGGCTTCGCGCTGCCAGCACGCTCGTGATCGAGTGGGGATAGATGAAGAGTGAAAGCGCGGACCCGAACGCCATCGTCGCGTAGGTGAAATACTGCGGCGGCGCGAGGTAAATCGAGGAGGGTTGGGGCCGCCGCGCGAGCACCGTCTCCGAGACCGCGAAGATATGCGCCCAGCCGCCCAGCCGCGCGGGGATAACGATGATAGCGGCGATCACGGTTACGTAGATGAGCGTGTCTTTCACGAAGGCGATCATGGCCGGAGCGCGCAGCCCGCTTGCGTACGTATAGGCGGCAAGCAGGACGAAGGCGACGGTCAGAGCCGGCAGCGACCCGCCCGCTCCCAGCGTGCCGAATTGGTCGAATACGGTCCGCATCCCGATCAGCTGCAGCGCGATGTACGGCATCGCCGCGGCGACTCCGGTTAAGGCGATCGCGACCTCTAGGCTCCGGTCGCCGTAGCGGTCGCGAACGAAATCGGCGGTCGTCACGTAGCCGCGCCGGCGCGCGACGCTCCAAAATCGAGCCAGCACGACGAGCGCGATGGGATATGCGATGGTCGCGTAGGGTACCGCGAAAAAGCCCAGCGCGCCGGCCCCATAGACGAGGGCGGGCACGGCAATGAAGGTGTAGGCGGTGTACAGATCGCCGCCAAGCAAAAACCACGAGACGATCGTTCCGAAGCTGCGGCCGCCCAGCGCCCATTGCTCGAGATCGGCAAGGTTCGCGCCGCCCCACCGGCCCGCCAGAAATCCGAGCGCGGTGACGCCCAAGACCGCGACGGCGAGAATGACTCCGGCGCTAGACATCGTCGCGTTCGTGCGTGAGCGCGACGACGCACGCCAGCAGCCCCGCGGTCACGAGCACCCAAGCGAGCTGGTACCAATAGAAGAAAGGGAGTCCGAAAAGCGTGGGCGCGGGGCGGTTATAGAGCGGCGGGATGAGCGTCCCGGCGAACGGCAAAACCAGGAGCAGATACCAGCCGCGGCGGCGCATGGAAGGGCTCGTTTCTCACACCGGCGCGACGCAGCCTGTTGCGAGCGGGCGCTCGATAAAGGGTCGGTGCGTTAGCAAAGCAAAGCAACGAAGTAATCTCGCAGCAACTTATAAGCGAAAGGGCAACCAGCATGTCCGTAACCGGACCCCCGAAGGACACCCCGTTTGGACTCGAGCCGAACATCGCGGCGGGACTCGCATACTTGCTCGGCCTCATCGGCGGCATCGTCATGCTGGTCGGCGGAGGAACGAACAAATTTGTGAAATGGGCCGCCGCACAATCGATCACGATGTGGGCTCTTTACATTGTGATTTGGTTCGCCTGGTCGTTCGCGTCGAGCCTCATTCACATTCTGTTCATACTTTTTCCGGTGATGTGGCTGCTCGGGCTGTTGTGGTTCGTTCTGTGGATCTGGACGTCTGTTTCGGCATTCCAGGGCAAAGAGGTGCGCGTTCCGGTCATCGAAGGGCTCACGACCAGCCTCTTTAAATCGCAACTCGCTTAGCGCCATTCGCCTTTTTGAATGGCCCCTTAAGACGCAATAGGGGTCTTTCGAAGCAATACGTTATCAGGGCCGCTTGCGCGATCGTCATCGCGACGGCGGCCTCCGTATAGCGTATCTGCCACGCCGGATCCTTCTGAGGGATTCCGGTATAGGGCGGCATATGGTGCCAAAGCAGCTCGCGTGCGATCAGCTGGTGGTAAAGATAGAGATTGTAGGAGATCGCCGCCATAAATCGCAGCGCCACGTTATCGAGAACCATCTGCCACCAGCCGTGGGCTCGCGAGCGATCCTAATGCGATTGCGGCGAATGCCGCGCCCAGCAAGGGCCGGTTATCGATCTGCCAGACCCCGGCCCACTGATCGTAGAATCGATACGCATAGAGATTCTCCAAAAGCATAACGAGAAACGCAAAACCCGCGATCGCGACCACCGGGGCAGCGTAACGAAAGCGTGACGTGCGCCATCTTTCGCCGAAGCACGTAAAAACGTAGGCGGCGATCATGCCAAACGCAAAGATGTCGAGATATCCGGGTAAGTTCTCTTCATACGTGGTGAAGAGGCTCGAGTAGCAGCACTGGGCGAGTGCGGCGCGCCAGAGTCCCGCGATCAGGATCATTGCGCCGGCCGTTACCCCCGGCGACGTTTGAAGCACCACCAAATCAGCGGGAAGATGCAGTAAAATTCGACCTCGACCGCAAGCGTCCAGAGCACGCCGTCGATCGTCCCGAATCGTAAGGGAAACCAGGTGTGAATGAAGAGCAGATGCGTCACGAGGTCGGGAACGAGCGACGCGTTTGGTTGCACCTGCGCGTAACCGATCGCATATGCTACCCCAATCGAGAGCACGTACGACGGCACGATCTTGATGAAGCGGCGCCACGCGAACTCTCTCCACGACGGCTGCGCGCGTCCCGCGAGCGCGGACCGAACGAAGGGATACGAGATGACGAAGCCGCTGAGAAAGAAGAAGAGATGCACCCCGATAAAGCCGGTCGCCGGAATGAACTCGAGCCACGGGCCGGGCGATAGCCACGTGATCTCCCAGAGGTGGTACCAGAGCACGAGCAGCACGGCGATCCCGCGCATTCCGTCCAAAACGCCCAGCCGCGGGTTCTCCGTGTCACCCTGAGCTTGTCGAAGGGTTGTGTCACCCTGAGCCTGTCGAAGGGCGCTTGCGGCCATTGGGCCAACTCAGGCGCGACCCCCTGAAAGCCCTAGCGAGCGCCGGCTGACCAGGGCGTATTTGACGCCCAAATGGCCGCCTTGGTATAGTTGATGTTCGGTCCCACCTGCGGGTGAGGCCGTTGTTTGTGATGGGGCCTGGAGATGAGGAGCAAGACCGATTCCGACAATTAACCAGCTGGTGCGCCGCGGGCGTGAAAAGACCGAGCAGAAGGTCAAGACGCGGGCATTCCGCGTGATCTTGACCGGCCCAAAACCCGGCCACCCCGATCTGCCGACCCGGACCTTTGAGGTAGCCGGAAATCCGCAGCGGCGCGGCGTCTGCACGCAAGTCAAAACCGTAACGCCGAAAAAGCCGAACTCGGCGTTGCGCAAAGTCGCGCGCGTGCGACTGACCAACGGCGAAGAAGTCACGGCCTACATCCCCGGCATCGGCCACAACCTGCAGGAGCACTCCGTGGTGCTCGTGCGCGGCGGCCGCGTTAAGGATCTCCCCGGCGTTCGCTATCACATCATCCGCGGCACGCTCGACACGGCCGGCACGGCCAATCGCAAGCAGGGCCGCTCGAAGTACGGCGCAAAGCGCGAAAAGAAGAAGTAATGCCTCGTAAAGGTCCCGCCCCGAAGCGGCAAATTCTCCCCGATCCTCGGTTCAACTCGAAAGTGCTGGCGCGCTTCATCAATAAGGTGATGCTGCGCGGCAAGAAGTCGACGGCCGAGCACATTACCTATGGTGCGCTCGACATCGTTGCCGAGAAGACCGGCCGGGATCCGATGGAAATCTTTTCGCAGGCGCTCTCTAACGCGATGCCTTTGGTCGAAGTACGCCCGCGGCGAGTCGGCGGTGCGACCTACCAGGTGCCGATGGAGGTCCGTCCGGACCGCCGTCAGGCGATGGCGATGCGCTGGCTGATTGGCTTCGCGCGCGGCCGCAACGGTCACTCGATGGAGGAGAAGCTCGCCGGTGAGCTTCTCGACGCCTCCAACAACACCGGCGCTACAATAAAGAAGCGTGAAGACACGCATAAGATGGCCGAAGCAAACAAAGCTTTCGCCCATTATCGTTGGTAACCACTCAAGACTAAGACCATGGCTGTAAGGGAATATCCGCTCGAACGCACGAGGAACATCGGCATTGCCGCCCACATCGACGCCGGCAAGACGACCTGCACCGAGCGCATCCTGTTCTTCACCGGGCGCGTGCACAAGATGGGTGAGGTGCACGACGGCGCCGCGACGATGGATTGGATGGTTCAGGAGCAAGAGCGCGGCATCACCATTACCTCAGCGGCAACGGCGACGACTTGGCGCGACACGCGCATCAATATCATCGACACTCCCGGTCACGTCGATTTCACCGTCGAAGTCGAACGTTCGCTGCGCGTCCTCGACGGCTTGGTCGCGCTCTTCGACTCGGTCGCCGCGGTGCAGCCGCAATCGGAGACCGTCTGGCGCCAAGCGAACAAGTATAAAGTGCCGCGCATCATTTTCGTCAACAAGATGGATCGCGTCGGCGCCGACTTCTTCAACGTCGTCGAGAAGATTCGCGAGCGCCTCGGCGCGCGGGCCGTGCCGATTCAAGTGCCGATCGGTGCCGAAGAGAAGTTCAAGGGCGTCGTCGATCTCTTTACGATGAAGAAGATCGTCTACACCGACGAGCTCGGTTCGACGATGGCGCACGAAGACGTCGAGGGCGAGCTCAAGGAGCTTGCCATGGTGTGGCGGCGCAATCTCGTCGAGGCGATTGCCGAACAAGACGACGAGCTGCTCGAAATGTTTTTTGAAGGCAAAGAGCTGCCAATCGACCGGATGAAGATCGCGTTGCGCAAAGCGACGATCGTAGGCACCGTGCTGCCGATGCTCTGCGGCTCGGCGTTTAAGAACAAGGGCATTCAGCCATTGCTCGACGCGGTCGTCGAGTACATGCCGTCACCGGTCGAGGCCAAGACGATCGTGGGGCGCGATCCCAAGAGCGGCAACGACCTCGTGCGCAAGGCCGACGACGACGAGCCGTTCTGCGCGCTCGCCTTCAAGATCGCCACCGACCCGTACGGAAACCTCACGTACTTCCGCGTCTACTCCGGCGTGCTCAATAAGGGAAGCTACGTGCTCAACTCGCGAACCGGACGCAAGGAGCGCATCGGGCGGATTCTGCGCATGCACGCCAATCATCGCGAGGACATCAATACGATCGGCGCCGGCGACATCGCCGCTGCCGTGGGTCTCACCGACACCCGCACCGGCGACACGCTCTGCGACGAACGCTCGCCGATTGCGCTCGAGTCGATCACCTTCCCCGAGCCGGTCATTCATCAGGCCATCGAGCCTAAGAGCAAGGCCGATCAGGACAAGCTTGGGCTTGCGCTCCAACGCCTCGCCCAAGAAGATCCCACCTTCCGGATGCGCACCGATGAGGAGACACAGCAAACGATCATCGCCGGAATGGGCGAGCTGCACCTCGAGATTATCCTCGACCGCTTGCGGCGCGAGTTCAAGGTCGATGCAAACGTCGGCAAACCTCAGGTCGCGTATAAGGAAGCGATCACCAAGAGCGTTGAAAAGGAAGGCCGCTTCGTCCGGCAGACCGGCGGCAGAGGGCAGTACGGCGACGTTTGGCTGCGCGTCGAGCCGCAGCCGCCGGGTACCGGCTTCGTCTTCGAGTGGAAGATCGTCGGCGGCGTGATTCCCAAAGAGTATGCCAAGGCGGTCCAAGAAGGCGTTCGAGAGTCCGCGCAGAGCGGCGTGCTCGCCGGCTTCCCAGTCGTCGACTTTAAGGTGCAAGCTTTTGACGGCTCGTACCACGAGGTCGACTCCTCGGAGATGGCCTTTAAGATCGCGGGTTCGATGGCGTGGAAGGAAGCGAATCGAGCCGCGGGTCCGATTCTGCTCGAGCCGATCATGAAGGTCGAGGTCACGACGCCCAAAGAGTACATGGGCGCGATCAACGGCGACCTCAGCCGGCGGCGTGGCGCGATTCATGCTACCGAAGAGGCGCCCGGCGGCGCGCAGATCATTACGGCTAACGTCCCGCTCTCGGAGATGTTCGGCTACGCGACCGACATGCGGTCGGCGACGCAAGGGCGCGCGACCTACACGATGGAGTTTTCGCACTACGAAAAGGCGCCGAAGAGCGTCGAAGAAGAGATCGTAGCCAAGGCGGTTGGCCGGAAACCCGTGCCCGCGTAGACGCTCCATCGCGTCGTTGACAGCCTCTGGTTGCGCCTGATACTATTCCGTGGTCGCACGCCCTCCCGTGGAGGGCGTTTACCGCGTAAGGCGGCAGAGCCAGTCAAAACGCCTGGCACCGTGTACTCGCGTATTTAGGAGAAATCAATCAGTGGCAAAACAGAAGTTCGAGCGCAAGAAGCCGCACGTCAATATCGGCACGACCGGTCATGTCGACCACGGCAAGACGACCCTGACGGCGGCGATCATGCACTGCCTTGCAACCGAGGGGCTGGCGCAGAAAGTCGGCGTCGATCAGATCGATAACGCGCCCGAAGAGAAAGAGCGTGGGATCACGATCGCCATCTCGCACCAAGAATACGAGACGCCCAAGCGCCACTACGCGCACGTCGATTGCCCGGGCCACGCGGACTACATCAAGAACATGATTACCGGCGCGGCCCAGATGGACGGCGCGATTCTCGTCGTAGCCGCCTCGGACGGCCCGATGCCGCAGACGCGCGAGCATATTCTGCTCATGCGCCAAGTCGGCGTACCCCGGATCATCGTCTTCCTCAATAAGGTCGATATGGTCGACGACGAGGAGCTTCTCGAGCTCGTCGAGATGGAGATCCGCGAGCTGCTCAGCAAGTACGAGTTTCCGGGCGACGACACGCCGATCATCCGCGGCTCGGCGCTCAAGGCGCTCAACTCGAGCGGCAAGCACGGCGATGCCGATGCCGATGCGATCTTCAAACTGATGGAGACGGTCGACGAGTACATCCCAGAGCCGCAGCGCGAAGTGGACAAGCCCTTCCTGATGCCGGTCGAGGACGTCTTCACGATCACCGGACGCGGCACCGTCGGAACCGGGCGCGTCGAACGCGGTCAAGTGAAGGTCGGCGAAGAGGTCGAGATCGTCGGTCTCAAGGACGAGACGAAGAAGACGGTCGTTACCGGTATCGAGATGTTCCGCAAACTGCTCGACGCAGGCATTGCGGGCGACAATATCGGCGTGCTCTTGCGCGGCATCGACCGCAACGAGATCGAGCGCGGCCAGGTGCTCGCCAAACCCGGCTCGGTCAAGCCGCACAAAAAGTTCAAAGCCGAGGTCTACGTGCTCTCGAAGGACGAGGGCGGGCGCCATACGCCGTTCTTTGGGAACTACCGTCCGCAGTTTTACTTTCGCACGACCGACGTAACGGGAACGATCAAGCTGCCCGAGGGCGTCGAGATGGTCATGCCCGGCGACAACGTCCAAATGGACGTAGAGCTGATCACGCCGATCGCGTGCGAAGAGGGGCTTCGGTTCGCCATTCGCGAAGGCGGACGGACCGTCGGCGCGGGCGTCGTAACCGCCGTTTCGGAGTAACGCGGCGCTTCCTTGAAAACTTAAGAGTACGGATTTTACATGGCGAAGCAGATGATTCGGATACGCCTCAAGGCGTACGATCATAAGGTCCTCGATCAATCGGCCGAACGCATCGTCGAGACGGCGAAGCGTACCGGCGCCTTCGTCAGCGGGCCCGTACCCTTGCCGACGGAAATCAACCGGTTCTGCGTTCAGCGATCGACGAACAACGACAAGAAGTCGCGCGAGCATTTTGAAATGCGTACGCATAAGCGGCTCATAGATATCCTGCAGGCCTCGCCAAAAACGATGGACGCGCTCATGCACCTCGACCTGCCTGCCGGCGTGGACATCGAGCTCAAGGCGTAATCTGCGGGCAAGGGGGACGCAATGGAAGTCAAATCGACCTACCTTGGCACCATGATCGGTCTTGCGACCGTCGCATTCGGTCTGATCGCGGCGGGAGCTTGGAACAAGTTCATCAGCGACGTGATCGCGCTCTTCCTCAAGCCCAGCAACGGCGTCCTGGCCGAGTTTATCTACGCCCTCCTCGTGACGATCGTTGCGATCGTCGTCGTTCAGGCGTTAGCGAAGCTCGCCGAGAAAGAGTCGCAGCTTACGTCGCGAAGCTCCCGTTTGTAAAGAGGCCGCCCGAAAGACTAGCCGGAGGCAGCGTCGCCTTTCTTCGGCGGCTTGCCGGCGCGAATCTTAAAGCCGAGTTCGGGGCGGTGCTGCAGCGGCGGATAGACGTGCGCGCGCACTTCGAAGCCTTTTTTCTCAAGGCCAAGGCGAAGTGCGGCTTGCTGAATCCCGTGCAGGATCGCTGCGTTGAGAGTTTCGTCGGCGACGCCGAGGTCCATGAGCGTCTCGACGCCTTCTTTCTTGGAAAGCAGCGTCAAGCGGATCTCGCCGGGCACTCGCTCCGATTCGTGTTCCTCGTCGACCGGATCGTGAAAAACGACGACGTGATGATCTTCGTAGACGACCTCGTTGTCGCCGACGAGCTTTCTCCCACGCCTTGGGTTCCTTTGGCCATTTCGGCTCCGTGCCCAAAACGTCGACCGGGGTGAGGGATTTCTTCTTATGGTCGGCGCTCATGGAGCGCGCTTCAGCGTCTGCAAGAGGACGCCTGCCTGCGGTGCCGGAAAAATCGCAACGTGGCAAAGTGGATTTCGGAGATGATCTGCAGCCCCGAGCAGCGCACGTGGGAGAAGCCCGACCCAGAACATACCTTTCGCGGGCGCCTCGACGGCACGCGCGCGAAGGCCGACGAAGTCGTTTACCAAGACGACGACGTCTTCGCGTTCCGCCACAACATCGATCGGAGCAAGGAGGAATGGTGGGAAGTTCACGTCGTCATCATTCCGAAGAAGTGGGTTCCGACGATCCTCGATATCGGCCTCGGCGACGGGAGAGTGTGGCACCGCCTCATCGCAGGAATCCAGAAGGTCGCGCTCTGCCTTGGCCTCTACGAGCAAGGTTTTATGATCCGCATGGGCGTGCTGCCGCCGTATCAGCACACCGAACACGTCCACATCCACATTCTTTCCGGCAAGCATACCTCGCCCGTCATCGACGGGCCGATGCCGGATGTCAGCTGATTCGCGGCCTCCCTCACTCGTCAACATCGCCCTAACGTTCGCAACGATCTCTTCGACGGCGTTCGGCGGCGGTCAAAAGGCGAGCGTGCGTCAGCAAGTCCTTTCGCACGGCTGGATGGACGCCGAGCGCTTCATGGACGGGCTCGAGATCGCGCAGGTCCTGCCCGGACCAAACATCCTCAACTTGGCGATCTACTGCGGTCAAAAGGTTCGCGGCATTCCCGGGCGCCGCCGCGGCGTTTCTGGGCGCGAGCATTCCGCCGTTTATCATCGTGCTGGTCGCCGGCGCGCTCTATTTCAAGTTCGCTTCGAATCCATACGTGCACGGCGGGCTGCGCGGCTGCGCGGCCGGTGCGCTCGGGCTTACGGTCGGCAACGCGCTCGAGCTGACCTGGGACGAGCGCACCGACTGGGTGCGCATTCTGCTGCTCGTCGTCACCGCGCTGGTCGTGTCGCTCTTGAGAATGCCGCTGCTGCTCGTGCTCGTCATTTTCGGGGGGATCGGGATCGTCGCACGAATATCTGCGCTCGCGCAAGAAGAGCCATGAATAGCGACACTGCAGACCGTCCTCCATCTGCTCTGGACCTTCTCGCAGCTCTCGGTGCTGGGCTTTGGCGGCGGTAAGGGCATCATTCCGCAGATGCACGCCGACGCCGTCGGCCGGTATCACTGGGTGACCTCGCAACAGTTTACGCAGTTCTACACGATCGGAAAGCTGGTACCGGGACCGACGACGATCTTCGCCGCGCTGGTCGGCTACGCGGCGACGCCGGGGCAGCCGATCGTCGGCGCCGCCGCCGCCACGATCGGAATGTTCGTGCCCGTCGAGCATGATCATGGTTGCGTTCGATGCGCTCTGGGAGCGTTTTCGAGCGTCGCCGTGGCGCACCACGATCGCTCGAGGCTTGGCGCCCGCAATCGTCGGTTTGGTCTGGTCGAGCGTCGTGACGATCGGTCGCGGCGCGCCGTCGAGCGTCGTGGCGTACGCGGTCACCGCCGTCGTCGTCGTGTTGATGCTGCGCACGAAACTCAGTACGCCGTTGCTCATCCTGCTCGCTGGCGGCGTAGGGGTCGTCGCGCTTCGATAAGCGAACGACCGGGCAATGCCCATCGAGCTTCACGAACTGCGGTCGCGCTCGTTTCACGGCACGAAACGGCGGATCTACCATTTGCTCGAGGAGATGGGCACCTCGGGCGATCAGATCTGGCCGTTCGCGTCGCAGCCGTTCATGCGTTCTCCGGGACCGCTCACGCCGGGCCGAACCGAAGAGTGGCATCTTGGGATCCACGCCGTGCTGGACGAGGCCGTTCCTGAGGAACGCATCGTCTGGCGTTTCCGCAACGACGGGTTCGACGGGACGCACGGTTTTTACCTGAGCAGCGAAGGCAAGGAGACGCTGCTCGAGTACCGCGTCGAAGCGATGCTCTCCGACACCGATGGCCGGCTCCTCTGGCGCCGCTTCGAAGACCAGTTCGAACGCTCGACCGAGGCGCTCTTCGATAAGCTCGCGAGGGTCCTCAAGCGTTGACGGCCGCGGCCGCACGAACGCCCGATGCCGTCGATTTTCTAGATGTTGGCGCCCTGCTCTCCGACGAGGAGCGGCTCGTTCGCGATACGGTGCGCTCGTACGTGCGCGCACGCGTACTTCCGAACGTCGCGGATTGGTTCGAAGAAGGAATGCTCCCGCGCGACCTGGGGCCCGAACTCGGCCGGCTTGGCCTGCTCGGGCATGCACCTCGACGGATACGGGTGCCCCGGTTCGAGCGCGGTCGCATATGGCATCGCCTGCTTGGAACTCGAAGCCGGCGACTCTGGCGTGCGCAGCTTCGCATCGGTCCAAGGCTCGCTCGCGATGTATGCGATCTATCGCTTTGGGGACGAAGCGCAGAAGCGGGCGTGGCTTCCTGCGATGGCGCGCGGTGAGCTCATCGGCTGCTTCGGACTCACCGAACCGGATTTCGGCAGCAATCCCGCCGGCATGCGTACCTCCGCGCGGCGCGACGGTTCCGACTGGATCCTCAACGGAACGAAGATGTGGATCACCAACGGCTCGATCGCCGATCTCGCGATCGTCTGGGCGCAAACGCAGGAAGGGATTCGCGGCTTCATCGTGCCGCGCGATGCGAAGGGATTTAGCGCATCGAACATTCACCGGAAGCTTTCGCTGCGCGCCTCGGTGACGAGCGAACTCGTGCTTGCCGACTGCCGCGTCCCAGCCGAGGCGCTCTTGTCGCAGGCTGAGGGTCTCGGCGCTCCGCTCGCGTGTCTCAACGAAGCGCGCTACGGTATCGTGTGGGGAGCGATCGGCGCGGCGCGCAGCTGTTACGAGACGGCGCTTGAGTACAGCAAGACGCGCGTGCAGTTCGGCAAGCCGATCGGCGCCTACCAGATGACGCAAGAGAAGCTGGTGAACATGCTGATCGAGCTCAGCAAGGGCGCGCTGCTCGCGCTCCACCTCGGTCGTGCGAAGGACGAAGGCCGCCTCCATTCCGCTCAGGTGAGCTTCGCGAAACTCAACAACGTCCGCGAGGCGCTTGCGATTGCGCGCGAAGCGCGAACGATTCTCGGCGCAAACGGCGTGACGCTCGAATACCCCGTGATCCGGCACATGAACAACCTCGAATCGGTGCTGACCTACGAAGGCACGAGCGAGATGCACACGCTGATCGTCGGCAAAGAGATCACCGGCCTCTCCGCCTTTACGTAAGCCCTACACATAGTCTGCCAGCGTCAGCGTTGCGTCGCGCTCGTGCCCGGCGGGCCCGCGTATGTGCAAGTGAATCACGCTGCCGGTTGGTCCGGAGAGGAGCATTCGCACTCCGGCAAGCGACGTGCTCGAAGCCGGCGTGCCGTTGATCGCGAGGATGACATCGCCCTTCGCCAATCCCGCCGCGGCAGCCGGCGTTCCCGCAAGCACGGAGAGGACCGTATACGCACCGTTCACGTCGATCAAGAAGAGCCCCGATCGGTCGTACGAAAACGGCGTGTCGAACGCGGCGTTTTTTGCCAGCAAAAGCTGCTCGTGCGCGTAATCGAAGCGTCACGTCGAACCGGCGCAAGATGGCGCCGCCGAGATTAGCCGGGTTGAAAGGATCCGCCAGAGCGCCCTTCGTCTGAATGCCGAAGGACGCAACGCTGTTGGAGACGGTATACGGCCCGATCTGCAGCGTGGGAATGCGGCCCAAGCGTGCATAGGACGCACCGCCGACGCCGAAACCCTCGACGGTCGGGGCCGTTTTCGCCAAAGCCTCGATCGAGGGATGTGCGGCAACGAACGGCGAGGATAGGGTGAGCCCGGCGCGGCTGCCGGTATCGACTTCGGCGCTCGTGGTGACCCCATCCACGTTGACGGAAATGCGCGGGATGCTTCCGTCGATATAGAACGGGATCGCGGCCGCGCCGGGTGCCGAAGCCGGCGTCGTGCTCGGCATCGCCAGCGTGAGTTTCGAGTTCGCATAATCGATCGTGCTCAAAAAGCGCGCCAAGAGCTGGTGTCCGACCATGCCGTCGATGTGCAGGCCCTCGGCTACGCCGAAACCGGTGGCAATCGGCAAGACGAGCGTGTACTGATCGCGCACGATGGCATTGCCGATTGCGATCGAGTCCACGTGCGCGAACGACGCGCCTTCCGTCGCACTACCGACCCCTTGAAGCTGCAAGCCTCCCGCGCTCTTCGCTTGGAGCGCGGCGGCGACCTCAGGCGTTACGATGTAGTCGCCCCCGCTGTCGAGGACGAACGTATAGGGTCCGCGTCCGTTCAGCATCACCGTGAGCGTAGATGTGGTTGTTGACGATCTGTATCGGAACGGTCGTCGTCGTTCCCCCGGCGATCGAAAAGTCGTGCACGCTCGATTTGGGGACGCGCATCCGCTCGGCGACGTCGGTATTGACGTCGAGGCCCGAGAGCCGCGTCACGCTCGAGTTGCCGCTCGACGTTTGCGTTACGCTGTCGAACGGATAGGTGACGCCGTCGACGCGGTGATAGTTCGAAAGCACCGTCGTTGCCGAGACGATGCCGATCGTTCGCCGTCTCGCGCACGATGAGATGCGTGTGGGGATCGATCCAAAGTTGCAGCTCGCTGCCCCGCGGCGGGGTGAGCGCGAGCACGTCGTAGGTCTTAGCGGCCGTCGCTGCGCCGGCCGGCATAGACGACGGTAGCGCCGCCCGCGTCGGGGCGCAAGATAGCAGAGATTATCGAGGTAGGCTTGGTCGATGGCTTTGCAGGCGTCCGGCCATCCCGCCGTCGATCGTGACGAGGCCAGCGTAATCTTGGCTCCAAGCAACCTTCCCGTCCCAGCCGGACGAGCCGCTCAGCGCACCGGCATCGAGAGAATCGGTGAAGCGCGCGTTGCGCAGGTCGTCCCATTCTTGGGCCGTTCCCGCGGATTCCGACGACCTCGATGTTCCCGCTGGTATGGATCGAAGAAATCGAGCTCAGCGGCCGGTCGAGCGTCGCCTTCCGCAACGCTTCCAGCAACGACCTCGTCGACGGCGACGAGTCGGCAGCGGGGCTGGCGCCCGCAGATCAAGAGTACGACGCAGAAAAAGGCTATACAGAGCCGGGTTATCATGCCCGATAGTACCTTGACCTCGCCCTGCGGCCCTGGTACACTGCCGAAGTTGCGGTTCATGCGAGCAATACGCCTGGACCCGTGGCTTTATCGCAACGACGACCGAAAGAGAAGCATGAAGAACATCCTGGGCCGTAAAGTCGGGATGACCAGCGTCTTCACCGCCGACGGGCGCTACGTGCCCGTCACGGTGATCGCGGCCGGTCCCTGTACGGTCGTGGAACGCCGAACGAAGGAGAAGCACGGCTACGATGCCGTCGCTTTGGGTTTTGAGCCGGTCAAGCGCAGCCGCCTGACCCGCGCCCTCGGCGGACACTTCAAAAAGCAGGGCGTAGAGCCCGCCCGTTTCGTGCGCGAATTTCGGACCGGCGCCGACGAGGCCGAGGTCGGAGCAAGCGTCACCGTCACCGGTTTTGAGCCGGGCGATCGGGTCGACGTCGTCGGCGTCTCGAAGGGCCACGGCTTCTCGGGCGGCATCAAGCGGCACAACTTCAGCGGCGGCGGCGCGAGCCACGGCTCGATGATCCATCGCCAGCCCGCCTCGAACGGCGACACCAACGCGGGCCGCAGTTACTAAAGGAAGCCGGCGCCCCGGCCACTACGGCGTCGATCGCACCACGCTGCAAAACCTCGAGGTCGTGCGCGCCGATGGCGAGCGCAACCTTTTGCTCGTGCGCGGAGCGGTGCCGGGCGCCAAGAACGCGCTGGTGATCGTGCGCGAAAGCGTCAAGGCCCGGAGAGCCAAAGCCGAATGAACGTCATCGACGTGACCGGCAGCGTCGTCGGCGAACGCAAAGCGCCCGCGATCTTCGACCGGGACTTCGATGGTAAGCTGGACGTGGTCTATCGCGCCGTCCATCGCGAGTTTGCCAACCCCCGCGCCGGTACGGCGTCGACGCGCAAGCGCGACGAGGTCGCCGGTGGCGGGCGCAAGCCCTGGCGCCAGAAGGGCACCGGCCGCGCGCGACAAGGTTCGATCCGATCGCCGCAGTGGCGTCACGGCGGCGTCGTCTTCGGCCCGCAGCCTCGCAGCTACGTCGAGGGGCTCAATAAGAAAGAACGCCGCCTCGCGTTTCTCACCGCGCTCGCCGATCGTTTTCGCAACGATGCCGTCACGCTCTTGGAAGCGGCCGATTTCGACATCGGCAAGACGGCGGAGTTTGCCAAAGTGCTCTTCGGCAGCGCGAAGGGCGCGCGGAGCGGACCAACGACGCTGATCGTCTGCGGGCGCGAGGAACCGCATGCCGCACGAGATCGAGCGCGTCAGCCGCAATCTCCAGCGCGTTTCGGTAACCAACGACGGAGCGCTCGACGTCAAAGACGTGCTTCGCTTCGAGCGGCTCGTCTTTACGACGCCGCATACGACGCGTTGACGAGCGCGTTCGGGACCCGCGCGAGTGCAAGGAGCACTCAAGGAGCCGATGGACGCGCGTGACGTGATCGTTGCGCCGCGGATCACCGAGAAAGCGATGGCCGACGCGCTCGCTCACCAATATACGTTCGTCGTGCATCCCGCACGCCACCAAGACGCAGATCCGTCATGCCGTCGAAGAGATCTTCAAGGTCAACGTCCTGCGGTCAACACCGTGAACGTTCGCGGTAAGGCGCGCAACTTTGCGCGCCGCGGCCTGCGCACGAGCGGCAAGCAGAGCGACTACAAGAAGGCGATCGTGACCATCAGAGCCGGGTCAAAAGATCGAGCTCGGCGGAGTCAACTACTTTGAGCAATAGCGCTGCGATGCCCGTAAAGAAATATCGGCCGACGTCCCCCGGCAAGCGGTTCCTCACGACGCTCGACTTTTCGGAGCTTTCGAAGGTCGCGCCCGAGCGGTCGCTGGTCGAGGTACGCAAGAAGCATTCCGGCCGCAATAACAACGGCCACATCACGGTGCGCCATCGAGGCGGCGGCACGCGCCGGCTCTATCGCATCGTGGACTTCAAGCGCGCGAAGGACGGCGTGCCGGCAAAGGTTGCGACGATCGAATACGATCCCAACCGGTCGTGCCGCATCGCGCTGCTCAACTACCGCGATGGCGAGAAGCGCTATATCCTCGCGCCGCTCGGTCTGCAAGTCGGCGAGCGTCGTCGAGTCGGGGCCGAATGCGGACATCAAGATCGGCAACGCGCTGCCCATTGCCAACATTCCGGTCGGCACCGTCATTCATAACATCGAGCTGCGGCCGGGGCAAGGCGGCAAGCTCGTGCGCTCGGCCGGCGTCGCGGCGCAGCTGATGGCCAAAGAGGACGAGTACTCGCAGGTGCGCATGCCCTCGGGCGAGGTCCGCAAGATTCACGTCGAATGCCGCGCGACGATCGGTCAGCTCGGAAACGTCGAGCACGAGAACCAAGTGATCGGCACGGCCGGCCGCTCGCGTCACCTCGGCAAACGCCCGGCCGTGCGCGGCATCGCGATGAATCCGGTCGATCATCCGCACGGCGGCGGCGAAGCGCGTTCGACGTCGGGACGTCCGCCGACGACGCCGTGGGGTGTGATGACGATGGGTAAAAAGACGCGCCGCAATAAGCGCACGGCCAAGATGATCGTTCGTCGTCGAGGTGCGAAGTAATGTCACGATCGTTGAAAAAGGGTCCCGTACGTTGCCGAGCATCTGGTGCAGAAGATCGAGCGGCTCAACGAGACGCGCGAGCGTCGCGTGATCAAGACCTGGAGCCGCGCTTCTACCGTGCTGCCGGCGATGGTCGGCCATACGATCGGCGTGCACAACGGTAAGACGCACATCCCGATCTACATCACCGAGAACATGGTCGGCCACAAGCTCGGCGAGTTCGCGCCGACGCGCCACTTCCGCGGTCACGGCGGCGAGAAGGCGACGGTCAAGACGTGACCGAGCGCAACCCGCAAGCCGTCGCGCACCTGCGCTTCGTGCGCACCGCGCCGCGCAAGCTGCGGCGCGTCGCCGATGCGATTCGGGGGAAGAGCGTTCGCGAGGCGCTCGTTTTGTTGAAATTCGCCGAGGTTTTTGCCGCCGAGCCGATCGAGAAGCTCGTGCGCAGCGCCGTTGCGAACGCCGGCAACAATCACGACATGAACGTTGACGAGCTCTACATCGCGCGTATCACCGTCGATGGCGGACCGGGCGGCCGCTTTACCAAGCGACTCGATCCGCGCGCGCAAGGGCGCGCGGCGTTTAAGCGCAAGCGGCTCTCGCACGTGACGGTCGTCGTGAGCGAAGCGCGGCCGGCGAATGCGCGCAGAAAGCTCGCCGGCGCATCGGTTCAGGCCGCGCGCGCGACGCGTCGCTCCGCCGCGGCGGCAACGCGAAGCATCGGCAACGAAGTCGCGGCGCAAGAAAACGCAGCGCCCGGAAACGCTCGGCAAAGAAGGCATAATGGGGCAGAAGATACATCCGGTCGGCATGCGGCTGGGAATCACGCGCACTTGGGATAGCCGCTGGTTCGAAAAGAAGCACTACGTCGACTGGCTGCACGAAGACGTCGCGATTCGCAAGTCGTTCGCGCGGTGGATGCGCGCCGCATCGATTAGCAAGATCGAGATAGAGCGGCGCGCCAATCAGGCTCGCGTGATCGTCAACACCGCCAAGCCCGGCATCATCATCGGCAAGCGCGGCGTCGGCATCGACGACATTCGCAAGAATCTCGAGCAGCTCACCGGCAAGAGCGTCGCGGTCAACGTGATGGAGATCCAGCATCCGGAGCTCGACGCCCGGCTGGTCGCGCAGAACATCGTCGATCAGCTCGAGAAGCGCATCGCATTCCGGCGCGCGATGAAGCAGGCGATCATGCGAACGATGCGGGCCGGCGCGCGCGGCATCAAGGTACAGGTCTCCGGGCGCTTGGGCGGCGCGGAAATCGCGCGCACCGAGCACAACGCCGACGGCAAAGTGCCGCTGCACACGCTGCGCGCCGACATCGACTACGCGCAAGTGGAGGCGTTCACGACGTTCGGACGGATCGGCGTGAAGGTCTGGATCTATCGCGGCGAGGTCTTGCCCGATCAGCCGCGCGGCGACGGAGCGCTCACGCGCAGCGGCGATCGCGGACGCGAACGGCGCGAGCGCGGTGGCCGCGGCCGCGGACGCGAGCCGCGCGTTGCGCCCGTCGCATCGCAACCGCGTCCGATCGCGGAGCCGTCGGAAGCCGTCGCGGAGCCTTTCGTCGAGCCCGTCATCGAGCCGCGTTCATAGAGCCCGTTGTAGAGCCCGTTGCAGAGCCGGCGCCCGAACCCGTCACGGTCGCGGCGCCCGTGCAAGCGATGGCGTCCGAGGTTTCGGAATAAGATGCTGACGCCAAAACGAGTCAAGTGGCGTAAAGTGCAGCGTGGCCGGATGTCCGGCGCGGCGACGCGCGGCAATGCGCTGAGCTTCGGCGACTACGGGCTGCAGGCGATGGAGCCGTGCTGGATGTCGAACCGCCAGATCGAAGCGGCGCGTATCGCGATGACGCGCTACATCAAGCGCGGCGGCAAGGTCTGGATCAAAGTCTTCCCCGACAAACCCGTCACGAAGAAGCCGGCCGAAGTCCGCATGGGTTCGGGCAAGGGCAATCCCGAGGGCTGGGTCGCGGTCGTTCGTCCGGGACGCGTGCTCTTCGAGCTATCGGGCGTCGCGCCGGCAGTCGCGCGCGAAGCGCTGCGTCGTGCCGCCGCAAAACTTCCGATCGGCACCAAGATCGTCGCGCGCGAGGAGGCATAACGTGCAAAAAAAGGAGCTCGAGGGCTTGCGCGATCTGACCGTCAAGGAGTTGCAGCAGAAGGCGCGCGACGTCAAGTCGGAGCTATTCAACTTGAGGTTTGCGCTGCGCACCGGTCACCTAACCGACTTCAGCAAGATTCGGGCGATGCGCCGTTCGTACGCACAAATTCAGACGGTGATCTGCGAGAAGCGCCTCGCCGAGGGAGAGCATGGAGCAGCCTAAAGATCCCTCGGGCCAAGAGATGGCTCGAGGAAAGCGGCGAGTCAAACAAGGGCGAGTGGCTTCGAACAAGATGGAAAAGACGATCGTCGTCGTCTCGGAGACGCGTGTGCCGCACGCCGCCTACGGTAAAATCGTTCGCAAGTCGACGCGCTTCAAGGCGCACGACGAGCGCAACGAAGCGAACGTCGGCGACGTCGTCCGCATCGTGGAATGTCGCCCGCTCTCGCGCGAAAAGCGCTGGCGTCTGATCGAGATCGTGGAACGAGCCAAATGATCCAGCAAGAGACGCGCCTCAAGGTTGCCGACAACAGCGGTGCGCGCGAGCTGCTCGTCATCCACGTGAGCGGCGGCGGCCGGCACGTCTACGCGCACGTCGGCGACGTCGTCGTCGGAACGGTCAAGAGCGCCATTCCCGGTGCGGCGGTCAAGAAGGGCCAGGTCGTGAAGGCGGTCGTGGTTCGCACGAGCGCGCCGATTCGCCGCGTCGACGGGTCGGTCGTGCGCTGCGACGACAACGCCTGCGTGATCATCAAGGGCGAGAAGGACAATCTCGATCCCCGTGGGACGCGCGTCTTCGGCCCGGTGATGCGCGAGCTGCGCGAGCGCGGATTCTTGAAGATCGCCTCGCTCGCTCCCGAGGTGCTATAGGTAGCATGAAAGCAACGATTCTCAAGGGCGATACGGTGATGGTCCGGCGCGGTAAGGAACGTGGCAAGCACGGCACGGTCAAAGCCGTGCAGAGCGCCGCCGGCACCGCGACCGTTGAGGGCGTCAACGTCGTCAAGCGCCACTCGAAGCCGCAAGGGCAGCAGCGTCAGTCCAACATGGGCAAATCGATGCAGTCCGGCGGCATCATCGAGAAAGAGTCGGCGTTGCCGTTATCGGTGCTGCAATACGTCTGCGAGAAGTGCAAGGCGCCGACGCGCCTCCGCCGCGGGCGGACCGCCGATGGCTCCGTGCATCGCATTTGTGCGCGGTGCGGTGAGCCGGCGCGCGACTCGGCGAAGGGAGCGTAAGCGATGGCCGAGCGATTGAAAGAGATGTACGAGAAGCAAATTCGCCCGCAACTGCAGGAGCGTTTTGGCTACAAGAACGTCAACCAGATTCCGAAGCTGGAGAAGGTCGTCGTGAACGTGAGCGTCGGCGAGGCGATCGCCAACCCGAAGGCGCTCGATGCCGCGGTGAACGAGCTGGCTGCGATCACCGGTCAGCGGCCGATCGTGACCAAAGCGAAGAAGTCGATCGCTGCGTTTAAGCTGCGCGCCGGCACGAACATCGGGGCGAAGGTGACGCTTCGCGGCGACCGCATGTACGTCTTCGTCGACAAGCTCTTCAACGTCGTGCTGCCGCGCATCCGAGACTTTCGCGGCTTACCGGCGAAGTCGTTCGACGGGCGCGGAAACTACAACTTGGGTCTGCGCGAGCAGCTCGTCTTTCCGGAGATCAACTACGATAAAGTCGATAAGGCACGTGGAATGGACGTCACGATCGTCACGACGGCCAAGAGCGACGAAGAGGCCTCGGAGTTTCTCGTTGCGATGGGGCTGCCGTTACAGAAGGGGCGCGGCTAATGGCGAAAACCAGCTTGATCATCAAGTCGCAACGCGATCCGAAGTTCTCGGTGCGCCGTCACAACCGGTGCCGGGTCTGCGGGCGCCCGCGAGGCTACTTGCGGAAATTTGCGATGTGCCGGATTTGTTTTCGCGAGAACGCGCACGCGGGCGTGGTGCCGGGCGTGACAAAAGCATCGTGGTGAGGGGGCTAAGAGAGATGTCGGTAACCGACCCGATTGCAGACATGCTAACGCGCATTCGCAACGCAAACACGGCGAACCATAAGACTGTGGAGATGCCGGCTTCGCGCGTCAAACACGCCATCGCGCAGATTTTGCAGGAAGAGGGTTTCATCGACGGGTTCGAGCGAATCGACGGCGGGCCGCAGGGGACGATTCGGATTGCGCTTCGATACGGACCCGAAAAAGAGAAGATCATCACGGGTTTGCGACGCATTTCGCGTCCGGGCTTGCGCGTCTACACGCGCAAGACCGAGATACCGCGCGTCCTCGGCGGTCTCGGCCTGGTCATCATCTCGACGCCGCAAGGCATCATGTCCGGAAAGCGCGCGAAGAAGCAGGGCGTGGGAGGAGAGGTTCTCGCGTATGTGTGGTAAGCCGTGTCGCGCATAGGAAAGCTTCCGGTTGCAGTCCCCGCGGGCGTCGAGGTCAAGCTCGAGGCCGGCGAAGTCTTTGTCAGCGGGCCGAAAGGTCAGCTGCGCCAGCGCATTCTCGCCGACGTCGTCGAGGTCAGCATGAGCGACGGCAACGTACTCGTCGCGCGCAAGGGTGATGCGAAAGTGCATCGCAGCGCGCACGGCCTAACGCGCACGCTCATCGCGAACATGGTCGAAGGCGTCAGCAAAGGCTTCCGCAAGAGTCTCGAGATCAGCGGCGTCGGCTACCGCGTTGCCAAGTCGGGCGAGCGCCTGAACTTGAGTTTGGGCTTCTCGCACCCGGTGGCGTTCGAAGCGCCCAAGGGCGTCTCGCTCACGATTGAGGGACAGAACAAGATTCACGTCGACGGCATCGACAAACAGGCCGTCGGTCAGGTTGCCGCCGAGATCCGGCGTTTGCGTAAACCCGAACCATATAAGGGCAAAGGCATTCGGTACGAAGGCGAGCGGATTCGCAAGAAGCTCGGCAAGGCCGGAAAGGCTGCGAAGAAATAATGAGTAAGAGCCGAAGCTCGCCGCGAGCGTCACGTTCGGCTGCGCAAGAAGCTTTCGGGCACGCAGGAGCGTCCGCGCCTCTGCGTCCGCCGATCGCTGCATCATCTCTATGCGATCCTCGTCGACGACGTGCGCGGCCACACGCTCGCCGCCGTTTCGACCCTCGACAAGTCGGTCGCGCCCGAGTGCCGTCGAAGACGAATCTTGCCGCTGCAAAAGCAGTCGGAAGCGCGATCGCGGCGAAAGCGAAGGCCGCCGGCATTTCGCAGGTTGTCTTCGATCGTGGCGGCTATAAGTATCACGGTCGCGTCCGTGCGCTCGCCGACGCGGCGCGCGAAGCGGGGTTACAGTTCTGATGCAATATCGAGGTCGCGAACGCGACGGCAGTGGGCTCGAGGAGACGGTCGTTCGCGTGAACCGCGTCGCAAAGGTCGTCAAGGGCGGAAAACGCTTTAGCTTCAGCGCGCTCGTCGTGGTCGGCGATCGCAAAGGGAAAGTTGGCTTCGCCATTGGCAAAGCCGGCGAGGTTCCCGAGGCGATCCGCAAGGCCGTCGAGCAGGCGCGCAAGAGTCTGGTCACCGTCGCGATGGTCGAGCGGACGATCCCGCACGAAGTCCGTCACGAAGTCGGCGCGGCGACCGTTCTGCTCAAGCCCGCGGCGCCCGGGACGGGCGTCATCGCGGGCGGCTCGATGCGGGCGGTGCTCGAGCTCGCCGGAATCCACGACATCCTCACCAAATGCCTGGGCACCACCAATCCGATCAACGTGGTGATGGCGACGGTCTCGGCCCTCAAATCGCTGCGCACGGTAGAGCAAGTGGCAGCGATGCGCGGCAAGACCGTCAAAGAAATCTACGTGGCATAACGACGATGGCAAACGAAAAAATTCTCAAACTTGGAGCGCTCAAACCCGCACCCGGCAGCCGTCCGAAGCGTCAGCGCATCGGACGCGGTCACGGTTCGGGCATGGTAAAGACCGGCGGCGAAGGCGGCAAAGGTCAGACCGTCCGCTCCGGCGGCGGTAAGGGGCCGGCATTCGAAGGCGGTCAAACCGCGTGGGCGCGACGTCTTCCGCACGGTCGCGGCTACTCGCAGAAGGCGCGCGATCACGGGCCACTTCGGCTATTCGCTATGCCGTCGTCAACTTGCATCGCCTCGCCCAGTGGGATCCGGCCGTGGAGATCTCGCCGGAGTCGCTGCGGGAGCGCGGCCTGGTCAAGGCTCTGCTCGATGGGGTCAAGATTCTCGGCAGCGGCGCGCAAACGCCGCTTCCCGCCGGTTTGCGCGTGCGCGACGTGCTCTTTTCGAAGAGCGCGCGCGAAGCGCTGGTTGCGGCCGGAGCCACGCTGGAAGAGTAATGTTCAATAACCTGCGGGCGGCGGTGCTCGTCCCGGAGATCCGTCAGCGCATCCTGTTCGTCTTTTTCGCCTTCGCGTGGTTCGTCTTCATGATCCACGTGCAGCTCCCCAACGTCAATCAAGCGGCCTGGCAGCGCGTGCTGCAGAGCGGCGCCTTCTATAACCTCCTGGGCTTCCTCTCGGGCGGTGCGCTGCAGAAGCTCTCGGTCATCGCGATGGGCATCACGCCGTACATCAACGCCTCGATCATCATGCAGCTGATGACCGTCGTGATGCCGCAGCTCGAGGAGATGGCGAAGAAGGGCGGCGAGGAGGGCCGAAAAAAAATCAGTCAGTACACACGCTGGCTGACCATCGTGCTCGGCTACGATTCAAGCGACGTTCATGGCGATCTCCATGGAACGCTCAGGCGTCTTTTACGACACGAGCCTTTGGTATCTGCTCTACGCGATCATCGCGATGGTCGGCGGAACGCTCTTTCTCATGTGGCTTGGCGAGCAGATCAGCGATAAAGGCATCGGCAACGGCGTCTCGCTGATCATCTTCATCGGCATCGTCCTTCGCTATCCGCAGTATGTCAAGCAGACGTACGCGTCGGCAAGTCAGGGCGCCGAATCGCTCCTCAACCTGGTCCTCTATATCGCGATCGCGATCATCGTCATCATCTCGATCGTCTTTCTCTATCAGGGCCAGCGGCGGGTTCCGGTGCAACAGGCGCGCCGCGTCGTCGGCCGTAAAATGTTTGCAGGCCGCTCGACCTACATTCCGCTGCGCCTCAACAACGCCGGCGTCATCTCGATCATCTTCGCGATCTCGATTCTTCTGCTGCCGCAGCAGGCGCTCTCGTGGTTCGGCCGCGGTCAGGCAGCCGTCACCGGCACCGGCCTTTGGGCCGGCGTGCAGCACAGCCTTGCCGGCCTTTCGACTTGGCTGAACGTCTGGTTCACGCCCAACGGCGCGCTCTACAACGTCGTCTACTTTTTGCTGGTCGTCGTCTTTACGTTCTTCTACAGCTCGATCGTGCTCAACACGCGCGACGTAGCCGACAACCTCAAGAAGACCGGCGCGTTCGTTCCCGGCATCCGGCCGGGTCAGCCGACGGTCGATTATCTCAACAAGATCCTCGATGCGCATCACGACGGCCGCAGCGATCTACCTCGGGCTCATCGCGGTTTTGCCGGGCGCGATGCAGCGCGGCCTGTCGGTGACGACGTTCTACCTCGGCTCGACGTCGTTGCTCATCGTCGTCGGCGTGGCGCTCGACACCATCACGCAGATCGAAGCGCGGCTCGCGATGCGCGACTACCGCGGCTTCATCAAGCGATAGGAGCGGATTTCGCGAGATGCGTGTAATTTTTCTTGGCCCCCCCGGCGCAGGCAAAGGCACGCAAGCGCGCCGCCTGCACGAGCGCTTTGGGCTGGAGCAGATATCGAGCGGCGATATCCTGCGCGATAACATCGTGCACCGAACCGAGCTCGGAAAGCAGGCCGAGGGCTACATGCAGGCAGGTCAGCTCGTTCCCGACGCGCTCGTCATCGAAATGATCGAGCACGAGCTCGAGCGCGCGCGGGACGGGTTTGTATTGGACGGGTTCCCGCGGACGGTCGCTCAGGCGGAGGCGCTCGACGCGCTGCTCGCCCGTCGCGGCACGCCGCTCGAAGCAGCGCGTCTATTTCAAAGGAGATCGTCCGGCGTTGGTCGCGCGGCTCGCGTCGCGTTGGACGAACCCGCGCAACGGTCGAACGTACAACGTGTTGACGAATCCCCCGAAAGTCGCCGGCATCGACGACGAAGACGGCGGCGAGCTCGTGCAGCGTGAGGACGATCGGCCCGAAACCGTCGCCAAACGGCTCGAAGTCTACGACCGGCAGACGCGCCCGCTCGTCGAATACTATCGTCAAGGTCGGAAAGCTGGTCGAAGTTGACGCCCTCGCCAGTCGTCAAAGCCGTCGCCGAGCGTATCGCGGCTGCACTCGGCGCGGAGCACGCGCGCAAGTAGCCATGGTCACCCTAAAATCGGCGCGCGAAATCGAGGCGATGCGCCGCAGCGGCGCGATTACTTCGAGGGTCCTGACCGGCTTAATGAAAGCCGCGCGACCCGGCATGACGACGAACGAGCTCGACGCACTCGCCGAGCGCGGAATTCGGCAAGCCGGCGGCGTGCCGACGTTCAAAGGCTATAACGGCTTCCCCGGTTCGATCTGCGCTTCGGTCAACGACGAGGTCGTCCACGGGATTCCCGGCTCGCGCGTGTTGCGTGAAGGCGATCTCCTCTCGATCGACATCGGGACGACGCTCGATGGGTACGTGAGCGACAGCGCGGTGACGATTCCTATCGGTAACATCGCACAGGCCGCGCGCCGTTTGCTCGAGGTGACGCAGGAGTGCTTGACGATCGGCATCGCGCAAATGCAGCGAGGTAACCACGTGGGCGACATCGGGGCCGCAGTGCAGGCGCACGCCGAGCGGCACGGCTACGGCGTCGTTCGCGAGCTGGTCGGCCACGGGGTCGGCCGGGCGATGCACGAGGAGCCGCAGGTGCCCAACTACGGCGAAGCCGGAACCGGCCTGGAACTGCGCCCCGGCTTGGTGCTGGCCATCGAGCCGATGATCACGCTGGGCGGCCCGAAGATACGGATTCTTGGGGACGGCTGGACAGTCGTCACGGCAGATGGTAAGCTCGCAGCGCATTTCGAGCACACGATTGCCGTGACGGAGGAAGGGCCTAAGATTCTGACGCTGCGCGATTACGCGGAGCACCCCGAAATCGAACGATATCGTCCGGGGCGGGAAGCGATCGCGTAGATGGCGCGCAAACGTGGAGGGCGCCCTCCGCGGGGAAAGCCACGGCGGAGAAAGCCGCGAAAACGGCCACTCCGAAAGAAGAGGCCATCGAGGCCGAGGGCACGATCGTCGAACCGTTGCCCAACGCGATGTTTCGGGTCGAGTTGGCAAATGGACACCGTGTGCTCGCGCATGTTTCGGGAAAGATCCGGATGAATTTCATCCGCATCCTTCCGGGAGATCGGGTCCTTGGTCGAGTTATCGCCCTACGACCTCACGCACGGCAGAATAACGTATAGGTACAAGTAATCGGCTCCTCGTCGTCACCCTGAGCTTGTCGAAGGGCGACCAGACACCAAGGTAAGGCTAGAATGAAAGTTAGACCCTCAGTTAAGAAAATTTGCGAAAAGTGCAAGATCATCCGTCGCCGCGGCAAGGTGCGCGTGATTTGCGAAGTCAATCCCAAGCACAAGCAGGTTCAGGGATAGTCCTTCGACAGGCTCAGGATTTTTTTAAGGCCCTTCGACAAGCTCAGGATTTTAAAAAGGAAATGTTAAAGTAATGGCTCGTATTGCTGGTATCGATCTGCCGCGCGAGAAGCGCATCGAGGTTGCGCTGACGTATATCTTCGGCATCGGCGCGCCCACCGCGCGCAAGCTGCTCGCGTTTGCCGGCGTAGATCCCGAGTCTGCGCGTTAAGGCTCTGAGTGAAGAAGACGAAAAGAAACTGCGCGATGCGATCGATTCGCTGCAGCTTCGCGTCGAGGGCGACCTGCGCCGCGAGGTGCAGGGCAACATCAAGCGTCTCATGGACATTGGATGTTACCGAGGCCTGCGCCATCGGCGCGGCCTGCCCGTGCGCGGCCAACGCACCAAGACCAACGCGCGAACGCGTAAGGGTCCCAAGCGCACGGTAGCCGGCAAGAAAAAGACCGTCGCCAAGAAGTAACCCCCCGGGGCGTGATTTGGATGCAGCTCTAGGAGCCGAGGGCCGAAGTTTACTGTGGTAATCGAGGCCTGAGGCGACGACGAGATGCGCCAAATCAGGGCTTCCGGGTGAAGGCGGTGGTTACGGCGGGAGGCCGCATCGACGGCGCATTCGCAGAGCTTGCCGGCACCTCTGTGAAAGCGCTCGTGGAGATCCGCGGCACCACGATGCTTCAGCGAACGATTGAGGCCCTGCGCGCCGTGGGTGCGACGCGAATTGCAGTAGTCGGCGGTGAAGAAGTCCGCAACGCGTGCGCGGCTTTCGTCGAGCGGTTCATCAACGAGAGCCATTCAGGAAGCGAAAACATGCTGCGCGCGCTGCGCGCTTGGCCCGACGATGGCGAGCCGCTCGTCTATGCGACCAGCGACTTGCCCTACGTGCGCGCCGACGCGGTCGGCGATTTTCTCAGCCGCATGGCGACCGGCACGCTCGCGGTGGCGCTCGCCGAATACGCGCGCTATAAGAAACGTTTTCCCGGGGCGCCGCCGGCGGGCATCACACTCGACGGCGAACGTATTGTCAACGGCGGCCTTTTTTCGATTCCGAGCGGAAGCTGCGAGAGGCTGGCCGCAATCGCGAGCGGTTTTTTCGATGCGCGCAAACAGCCCTGGCGGATGGCCGGCGTTATTGGGCCGCTCACGCTCGGGCGGTTTCTTTTCGGTCGCCTGAGCATCGCGCAGCTCGAAGCGAAGGCGACGCGCGTGCTCGGCGTGCCCGCCGCCGGCATACGCAACTGCGCGCCCGAGCTCGCGTTCGACGTAGATACGATCGACGATTATCGTTATGCTTGCGCGCAGCGGTAGTCCGTTTCGCCTCGCCCTCTTCTGGCTCGGCATCCAAGCCGTGTGGGGTGCGCTTTTGGGGATTTCGCTTCAGTCGCGCACGATCGAGCTTGCGGTCGGCAATCCCATCATCGCCTATGGCCGGCTCGCCACCGCGGGTGCGGCAATGGCCGCCGTCGTGCAGATCCTCGTCGGCCTCTGGTCCGACTCGCGCCGGCGCGGGGGAAGCCGGCGCATCGAGTTCTATCTCGTGGGCGCTATCGGCGGCGCCGCCGCAATTGCGTTTTTCTACGACGCGCGTACGTTCTTGGGGTTGACGATCGCGTTTATTGCGATACAAGCGGCGTTGAACGTCGCGATCGGCCCGTATCAGGCGATCATTCCGGATTTTGTCGAGCGCACGCGTATCGGTGCCGCATCGTCGTGGATGGCGGCGCTGCAGTCGGCAGGAAATGCGATCGGCGCGCTTGCGGCGAGTTTCATCGCCAACGCACGGGTGCTCGGCTCGTCGCTGGCCGGGCTGCTGCTGGTAACGTGCGCCGTGACGTCGCTCCACGCGCGCGGCCTGCCGCTGCGCGATTCCGCCGAGCGAAGCGAGCCTCTGCGCGTGACGCGCCCGTTCGTGGACTTGTTTATCTCACGCGCGCTGGTCTACGTCGGCTTCTACACGCTGCTCGGATATCTGCTCTTTTACGTCGAGGCGGTGCTTGGAACGACGGCGCTTGCGGATGCAAAACGGCAGACCGGCATTCTCCTCGTGAGCTTCACGATCGTTGGAGCACTCGGCGCGGCGCTCGCGGCGCGGCCGAGCGATCGTCTCGACAAGCGGCTCGTTGCGACGATCGGAGCGGGCGGCTTTATCGTCGCGCTCGCGCTCTTCATCGCGGCGCACGGCTTCGCGGGCGTCATCGCCGCGACGCTGCTTGCGGGAGTCGGCTGGGGCGTTTTCTTGGTGGCCGACTGGGCGATCGCGTGCCGCGTGCTTCCCGCCGGCGCCATGGCTGTGGCGATGGGCGTCTGGAACCTCGCCGTGGTCCTGCCGCAGATCATTGCGCCGGCGCTCACGAACGTGGTTCTCGAGCATTTCGCCCTCACGGGGGGCTCGGTTGCGCCGCGGGTCGCCTTCGCATTGGCTCTGGGTGAGACTTTGGTAGGCATCAGCTGGTTGTGGCGTTTATCACGTTGCGCAATCGGGGAATAACGGGTATCGTGTGTTTGTGCGAGCAGCAACCACATCAGGCGGCCGCTCGTCTCATAGGGCTGGCGGGGAGGCAGCTCCCCAGCCGGCATGGACTTATCATAAGGAGGCACTCGTGAAACGACTGAGCACCGGAGTTCTCGCAGCGTTGATCGTAACGTTCTGCGGCTTGAACGCGGTTGCAGCTCCGTCGAACGCGACGTTAGGAAACAATGGAAACAACGTCGCGCAGATGGGCTCAGCGCCGCCGGCGGATTTCGGATCGCCGCCGTCCGGCCAGATTCCTATCCTTTATAACGATCACCACGTTTACAGCAAACCAGACATTCTCAAACAAGCGCGGGTTTTAGCCGCGCTCGTTAAGGGCGGAACGCTCTTGATTCCGCTGCGCTCGATGTTCGAACAAATGGGCGCAACCGTTTCGTGGGATCCCGGGAGCAAGACCGCGACGGTTTCAAAGCCCGGCGCCGAGGTCAAGGTGACCGTCGGCAAGCCGGAGGTTGTCATCAACGGCGAGTCGCGTCCGCTGGACGTGCCGCCGATGATCTACCAGGGCGTCGTCCTCGTGCCGGTCCGCGTAATTTCGGAAGGCATGGGCGCGTACGTTCAGTGGGTTCCGGATCGGCATATCGTCGTCGTGCGGTATATCCCCGCGACGCCGCCTCCGAGCCCGGCGCCACCGCCACCGGCTCCTCCGCCGCCGCCCCCGCCGCCCCCGCCGCCCACCCCCAAGCCGTTGCTTGGTGAAGCGTTCGTGGCCGGCGATTACATATTCTCGCCAAGTGTCTATAACGAGTTCAATCCGGGCAGCCATAGCAATGGCGGCAATGGCGGATACGCCATCCGCGGCGGCGGTGAGTTCAGCCTCGGAAGCATTCCGTTCATGCTCGAAGGCTCGTACGAGCGCTGGCCGTATCCGCACAATTGCACGGTGTCGGCAACGGGCGCGTTCGGTTCAGACTGCTACGTCACCATCATCGGGGGCGGTGGGAGTTCGCCGGTTGCTACCAACACCAACCTGTACGATCAGGACGTCGACGCCCGCTTTGCGGTGCGTGTCCTGCAACCGCGCATCTACGTTGGCGTCGGATACCTCTGGGTTTCGAACAACTACGGCTATCCGAATCTCAACGGCGTTGGTTTCGGCGGCGAGAAGCTTCCGGATCTCAACCACTTCTTCTCGTTCTTCGGTAGCATCTGGTACTACCCGAGCGTCAACGGAACCGCGACGTACAATATCGAGAACCCGTTTCCTAGCACGGGCTTCACGCAGCACTCCTCGGCGCTCCAGTACAACATCCTGAAGTATCAGGCTGGAATCACCCTAGCTTTGGGGAACACGCCGCTCTTCTTCGAAGGAGGCTGGATCGGCGACAGCTGGACGAACAAAGAGAACGCCCCAATCAATCGTACCTACAACGGACCGTTCGCAGGCCTCGGGCTGAGGATGCTCTATCCGTAAGGGGTCAGGGTAAGCTAGGTAGCATGGGCTCGGCCAATGGCCGGGCCCTTGCCTTTGGCGGCCCTCTCCAGGTAAGATAACTCGTTGGCGCCTTCTAAGCGTCGCCGGCATACTCGATTCTTAGATTTGGAGAGATTTTGGCTGCCAAAAAGCAACCCAAAGCGCGTCGCAAGCGCGAGGTAAAGAACGTCCAGGCGGGCGTCGCTCACGTGCACGCATCGTTCAATAACACGATCGTGACCATCAGCGACCCCCACGGCGGGGTCGTCTCGTGGGCGTCGGCCGGCAATCTCGGTTTTAAGGGATCGAAGAAGTCGACGCCGTTCGCGGCCCAAATGGCCGCCGAAGCGGCCGCGCGCAAGGCGATCGAGCACGGGATGAAGTCGACGGAGGTGCTCGTCAAAGGCCCCGGCGCCGGCCGGGAGGCGGCGATTCGCTCGCTTCAGGCCGCCGGGCTCGAGATCACGATGATCAAGGACGTTACGCCGATCCCGCACAACGGTTGCCGCCCTCCGAAGCGGCGACGGGTTTAGGGGAGAGCATGTCGCGCTATATCGGGCCGGTTTGCCGCCTCTGCCGCCGGGAAACGGCAGGGAGCAAGACGGGCGAAAAGATCAAGCTGTTTCTCAAAGGGCGACCGTTGCCTATCGCGTAACTGCGCGGTCGAGCGCCGCGGCACCGCCCCGGGCCAGAAGACGACCGGCAACAAGTCCCGCACGAAGGTCTCCGAATACGGACGCCAGCTGCGCGAGAAGCAGAAGATGCGCCGCTACTACGGCGTGCACGAAACGCAGTTCGAGAACTATTTCCGCGATGCCGCGCGCGTGCCGGGCCAAACCGGCCGCACGTTCCTGCAGCTCCTGGAGCGTCGTCTCGATAACGTCGTCTACCGCCTGAACTTGGCGACGAGCCGCGCTCAAGCGCGTCAACTCGTGACACATCGCCACTTTCGCGTCAACGGCCGTCTCGTCAACATTCCGTCGTACATCGTGCGCGCGGGCGACGTGATATCGATCGCACCCGGCAGCCTAAAATCGCCGATTTTCGAGTCGAACTTGGAGGTAGCGCAGAGCCGCCGTCCACCCGAATGGCTCGAATGGAACGATCAGGAGAAAACGGCGAAGGTACTGCAAGCGCCGCCGCGCGAGCAGATCGATACGCCGGTCGACGAACAACTCATCGTGGAGTACTACTCCCGATAGTTTCACCACAACGCTGCTGTTAGGCGTACGATCGTCCGGGCCAGGGGTCCGCGGCGGATAACGTAAACAGCGATAAAGGACAAAACAACCAGTGACTATCATGTTGGAAACGCCGGTCGGCGCGGCCATCGAAGTTCGCGAGCGTCGCGATAACTACGCGAAGTTCGTGATCGAGCCGCTCGAGCGCGGCTTTGGAATCACCCTCGGGAACGCGCTGCGTCGCGTGCTGCTCAGCTCGATCCCCGGAGCGGCCGTTACGTACATGAAGATCGACGGCGTTCTTCACGAGTTTTCGACAATTCCAGGCATGGTCGAAGATACGATCGCGCTCATGCTCAACCTCAAGGGTCTGCCGGTCAAGCTCAGCACCGACGAGCCGAAGGTCTTGACGCTTTCGGTCAGCGGCGCGCGCGACGTGACCGCGGCCGACATCGTGCCCGACGCCGACGTCGAGATCCTCGAACCGAGCTATCGTCTTAGCCACGCTTTCTTCCAAGGATGCCAAGCTCACGATGGAGATTGGCGTGGAGCGCGGACGCGGCTACGTGATGGCGGACCGACAGCGCAACGTCGAGCACATGATCGGGTTGATCCCGCTCGATTCTATCTTCTCGCCGATACGCAAAGTGAACTTCACGGTCGATGACACGCGCGTCGGGCAGAGCGTCGACTACGATCGCTTGACGATCGAAATCGAGACGAACGGCTCGATCACACCCGACGACGCGCTTTCGACCGCGGCGTCGATCATGCAGGAAGAGCTCGACCTCTTCGTCTCGTTCACCAATCGGGCTGAACCGCTGCCGGAGACCCCTCCGAACGAGTGGGACATTCCGGTCGAAACGCTCAACCTCTCGGTGCGCTCGTTCAACTGCCTCAAAAGGGCCGGCATCTCGAAAGTCTCCGAGCTGCTCGACTTGACCGAGGACGAAATCATGAAGATGCGCAACTTCGGGAAGAAGTCGCTCGACGAGATCAAGCAGGTCTTAGCAGAGAGGGGGCTCACGCTGCGCCAAGCGTAGCTGAGAGAACGATGCCGCATTCTATCGCCTATAAACGGCTCTCCCGGACCGACGGCCATCGCAAGGCGCTGCTGCGCAACCTCGCGACCTCGCTCTTCAAATACGGGAAGATCGAGACGACGTCGGCAAAGGCCAAAGAGATCACACGCGTCGCCGACCGTCTGATCACGACGGCGATGAGCGGCGATCTCGCCGCGCGGCGAAGGCTTGCCGAGTTCATCACGGAGCCCGCCGTCGTCAAGAAGCTCGTCGAGCAGATCGCGCCCGCAGCGGCCGGCCGCACCGGCGGCTATACGCGCATCACCAAGACGCGGGTACGCCCCGGCGACGCTGCCGAACTCTCGCTCATCGAGCTCGTTACTTAGCCCAGCCGCTGTCACTCTGAGCTTGTCGAAGGGCGAACTCGACGCCGAGATCCTCGGCGTCATCGAAGCCTGGCACCATCGCGGCGAGACTCTGGAAGACGCCGCATTCAATGATTTAGCGCTGCGTCTCTTCGCCTATCAACTGCAATATAACGAGCCGTACGCGCACTACTGCGCGCAACTTGGCGTGACGTCGGCGCCGCACTCGTGGGAAGAGATTCCAGCCGTACCGGCCGCGGCGTTCAAGGAAGCGGCGCTGACGACGTTCGATCCGGCCAAGGCCGCGCTCGTCTTCGAAACGAGCGGGACGACACGTGGCACGCCCGGTCGTCATTACATGGAAACCTCCACGCTCTACGATGCCGCTCTGCTCGCGGGGTTCGATCGTTGGGCCTTGCGGGACGGCGCGCGTTTACGTTACTTCAACTTGGTGCCGAATCCGGCCGACCGGCCGCATTCCTCACTCGGGTACATGATGCGCAGGGTCGCGGAGCATCGAGGCGATGGTAAGACCGGTTGGTATCTGCGCGGCGACGAGCTGCTCTTTGACGCGTTTCACCATGACGTTCGCGTTGCCGGCGACCAGGGCCGGCCGATCTGTCTTGCGGCCACCGCGTTCGCATTAGTCCACGTGCTCGACGCGATGGAAGAACGCCGTATCCGCTTCGAACTGCTGCCCGGTTCGCGCATAATGGAAACGGGCGGCTTCAAGGGCCGGACGCGCGCCGTAAATCGTAACGAGCTCTACGCGCGCATCCACGAATACTTCGGCATCACGGATGGCGGCATCATTTCGGAATACGGCATGACCGAGCTGACCTCGCAATATTACAGCTCGGCGCCAGGCGGCCGTTATTGCTCTCCGCCTTGGCTGCGCGCACGCGTGGTCGGTCCGGAACGTACCACGCTTGCCAGCGGTGAAGTCGGCTCCCTGCTGCACGTCGATCTTGCCAATCGCTCCTCGTGCATCGCGATCCAGACCGAAGACCTCGGCGTGCGGTACGCCGACGGCCTCGTTTTCGTTGGGCGCGACTCGGAAGCGCCCCCGCGCGGCTGCTCGCTCGACGCCGAGGACTTAAACCGCTACCAGGAGATAACGATCCGGCCGTTGCCGCCAGTTTCTCCTTGTCGGTTCTCGATGGGGGTCGCGTTCGGTTCGACGTACGACGACGCGCCGCCACCGCCACCACCGCCGCCTACCCCGCTGGTGCTCTCCGAGCCGCCCCCGCCGCCGCCGCCGCCATAATACCCGCCGCCACCGCCGCCGCCTCCTGAGCCGCCGTAGGTCGTGCCGCCTCCCGACCCGCCGATCGCAAGCGCACCGGGATCACCAGGCATCCCACGGTGATACCCCTGGCGGCTGCCGCCCTGGCCGCCCAGTCCGCCCGCGCTCTGGGTGCCGCCGTCTCCGCCGCAACCGTCGGGCCCACCTTGGTAGCAGTAACCGGTCCCACCGTTCCCGCCAGCGACTCCGCCGCCGGCGCCGCCGCCGCCCGCGCCGTAAAAGCCGTACGAGGTGCCCCCGGCGCCGCCGCCGCCCCCAGCGACGATGACGCGGTTAGCGAGTCCGCTACCGCCCTGGCGCACATCCGTGGCGCCTCCGCCCCCAGCCCCGCCGCCGCCGCTGCCGGCGCCGCTCGCGCCTGAGCCGCCACCGTTGAAGCCGCCGCGCCCAAAAGCGATGCTGCCAGACGCGCCTTCTCCGCCCACGAAGAGAACTAATTTCTCTCCCGGCTTGACTGGTATCTTGGCCCGAACCAACCCGCCATTACCGCCGCTGAGCCTGGAGCCATGGCTGCCCATGGAGCCGCCGCCGCTAGCACCAAATGCGCTAATCTTGATCGTGGTAACACCGGCGGGCACTTTGAACGTTTGCCGGTGCCCCGTATACGAAAACGTTTGGTGGTGCCGAACATCATTCTCGGCGCCCCCTCCGGGCGGCACGGCATCGCCGCCGGCGTGACCGCCGCAACCTGCGAGTGCGGCGACGGCCGCAAGCGCGACCGGCTTCCATCGGCAAAAATCAAGGGCTTGCATTGGCTCTCCTTCGTGTTGATTCAGAGCGGCTGGTGTCGCGACGTAATTAAACCACTGTTGAATCCGCTCGTCGAGAGTCCGCCGCAGAAGCGGGCGTGCTCGACCTTCATGCAGCGATCGACGACGACAGCCATGCCGCTCGCGTCGGCAAGCGCGATTGCTTCGTCGTTGACGACGCCATACTGAAACCAGATTGCCTTCGCACCTGCGGCGATCGCATCTTCGACGACACCAACGAGTTCGCTCGGACGCCGGAAGACGTCGACGACGTCGGGCGCGCCATGGGCCGCGGCGTAGGCGGTCAGCGACGGAAAGGCTCTTATCCCGTCGATGCTCTCGACGTTGGGATTAATCGGCGTCACCGCGTAGCCGGGTTGCCTGCGTAGGTAAGAAAAAACGGTGTAGCTGGGCCGGACTGGGTTGCTCGATGCGCCGACGATGGCGATCTTCTCAACGCGGTCGAGCAACGCGCGCCGTTGCGAGGGCGTCGTCAGTATCATCCGGCTACGCGCAACGCGTTATCCAAATCCCAGATGAGATCGTCGACGTCTTCGAGCCCGACCGAAAGACGGACCGACTCGGGCTCGACGCCGGCTTTGCGAAGCTCGCCGTCGGAAAGCTGCGAATGGGTCGTCGATGCCGGGTGAATGACGAGGCTCTTGGAATCGCCTACGTTGGCGAGATGACTCCACAGCTCGAGCGCATCGATGAAGCGGCGCGCGCCGTCGCGACCGGCGCGTAGACCGAAGCTGAAGACCGAGCCGAGTTGCGGCTCGCGAACCCAGGCGACCTCGGGGCGCGTCTTCAAGAACGCCGCGACCTTGCTCGCGTTGCTGACGTGGCGTTCCATGCGCACTGGCAGCGTCTCCAGCCCCAGCAGAAGAAGCCACGCGTCCATCGGAGCCATCTGCGCGCCCACGTCGCGCAGCACTTCGGCTCGCGTCCGCATCAAAAAAGCGTACTCTCCGAACGTTTCGGTGAACACTTTTTGATGATACCCAGGGCTCGGCTGCGAGAGCAGCGGAAACCGGCCATTCCCCCACGGAAACTTCCCGGATTCGACGACCACGCCGCCGATCGACGTGCCGTGTCCGTTGATGAACTTCGTCGCAGAGTGGAGCACGACATCGGCGCCGTGCTCAATCGGACGGCAAAGATACGGTGTCGCGAACGTGTTGTCAACGACGAGCGGTACGCCCGCGTCGTGCGCTAGCTCGGCAAGGCGGCGGATGTCGGCGACGACTCCCGACGGATTGCCGACCGTCTCGACGAAGATCAGTTTTGTCTCGGGAAGGATGGCGGCGCGCACGGCATCGAGATCTTCGGCGTCGACGAACGTCGTGGCGATCCCCATGCGTTTCACGGTAACGGCAAGCTGTGTGACGGTGCCGCCGTAGACGTTTTGCGTGCAGACGAGATGATCGCCGGCTTCGGCGAGGGCGAGAACCGTGCAGAGCTGGGCGGCCAGCCCGCTGGAGAATCCGATTGCGCCGAGGCCGCCCTCGAGGCTCGCCATCCGCTCCTCGAACGCGGCGACCGTGGGGTTGCTGATGCGGCTGTAGATGTGCCCGTACGTGCGCAGTGCGAAGAGCTCCGCCGCCTGCTCGGTCGAGCCGAAGACGTATGCGGCCGTTTGGTAGATCGGTGCCGCGCGCGACCCCGTCGCCGGGTCGGGCGGCGTGCCGGCGTGGAGCGCGCGAGTGGAAAAGCCGAATTCTCGCTCGTGTTGCGTCATGAGTAGGTTCCGGGGCTTACTTCGCCTTATAATGCTCTTATCATGGGCATGACATTGACCGAAAAGATTCTGGCCCGTCACGCGGATTGCGAACGCGTCGAGCCGGGGCAGATCATCAACGCCAAGGTTGATCTCGTTCTCGCCAACGAGCTCTCCGCGGCCGTCGCAATCGGCGTGATGCGCAAGATCAAAGGCGCGAAGAACGTCTTCGATCACAGCAAGATCGCGCTCGTCGCCGATCATTTCGTTCCGGCGAAGGACGCGCAGTCGGCGGGCCTGGCCAAGCTCATGAAAGACTTCGCAAAGGAACAGAATATCGAGAATTTCTTTGACGTCGGTCGCGGCGGCATCGAGCACGTCGTGCTTCCCGAAGAGGGTCTCGTCGCACCCGGTGAGTTGATCGTCGGAGGCGATTCGCACACGTGCACGTACGGCGCGTTCGGCGCCTTTGCCACCGGCATGGGCTCGACCGACATTGCGGCCGCGTTTATCCTCGGCGAAGTATGGATGAAGGTGCCGGGCTCGATCAAGCTGATCTATAGCGGTAGACTCGGGCCAATGGTCTACGCCAAGGACGTCATGCTACGTACCGTTGGGGAGCTCGGCATCGACGGCGCAACCTATCGCGCAATCGAGTATCACGGCTCGACCGTCGACGAGCTTTCGATTACCGGCCGCATCACGATGGCAAACATGGCGATCGAGGCGGGTGCAAAGAACGGAATCTTCCACGCCGACGCAAAGACCATCGCGTACGTCGAGGAGCGCACAAATCGCCCCTTCATCGTGGAACGATCCGACCCCGACGCCGTCTACGAGCAAGTCATTTCGATTGACGTCGGTGCGTTGGAGCCGCAAATCGCATGTCCGCATACGCCCGACAACGTCCATCCGATCTCCGAAGTCACTCGTGAGGAGATTCCGGTCGATCAAGTATTCATCGGTTCGTGCACCAACGGTTATATCGAAGACCTGCGAGTCGTTGCGAAGGTCCTCGAAGGCAAGCGGATTTCACCAAGCGTACGAGTTATCGTCAACCCCGGTTCGCAGAAGGTCTGGATGCACGCGGCCGAGGAGGGCATTCTCACGACGCTCGCCGCGGCCGGCTGCGCCGTAAACACGCCGGGGTGCGGTGCCTGCTTTGGCGGGCACATGGGGACGCTGGGCGATGGAGAGCGCGCGATCTCGACCACCAATCGCAACTACGTCGGGCGCATGGGCTCACCAAAGGCCGAGATTTATCTGGCTTCGCCGGCAACCTGCGCCGCTTCGGCGCTTACCGGCAGAATCACCGATCCTCGCGTGCTGGAACTAGCGAGCGTCTAATGGAATCAACATTGCGGGGCCGCGCGCACAAGTACGGAAAGAACGTCGATACCGACGTGATCATTCCCGGCAAGTATTGCAACATTGTCGACCATGTGGAGCTCGGAAAGCATGCGCTCGAAGGGCTCGACGCAGAGTACACCGCGCGAATGAAGCCAGGCGATATCATCGTCGCCGACACGAACTTCGGCTGCGGGTCGAGCCGTGAGGTCGCGCCGATCGCGATCAAGGCCTCAGGCACCTCGGCGGTTATCGCCAAGAGCTTCGCCCGCATTTTTTATCGCAACGCGCTGAACATCGGTTTGCCGATCTTCGAATCGAGTGAAGCCGTAGACGGCATCGAATCGGGCGACGAAATCGAACTCGAGCCGGCGAGTGGAATCGTCCGAAACGTTACTCGCGGCACGGAGTACCGGGCGGCGGAATTTCCGCCGTTCATGCGCTCGTTGATCGATGCCGGCGGTCTCGTTCCTTACGTCGAGGAACGCCTTTCAAGGGGCAGCTAATTTTGGCCCTACGGCGGGGTGTACCCGCCGGGTTGTGAGATTCCGCCCGGCGACGGGTTCACGTTTTCGATCCACTTCTCTTTCGCACGATACGACGCGGTAAACGGTAGCTGGCCGTCGGGCATCGTCAACATGCCGACCATGTCGGTCGTGCCGTCGAGTTTGCCTTCGAGTAAGAGCGTCGTGCCGTTTGGCATCGTAACGATCAAACGAATCGCTTGTCCGTCGACCGTTCCTGAAAGCGGATACGGCTTGCCCTTGCGTGTCGAGGTAGGTACCGGTGAGCGCGTCGCCCTGCTGCGTCAGCCGAAAATGCGTGTAGTCCGTCATGGTAGGATGCTGTATCTGAACTTCCCAGACGCCGTCGAGCCCTTTGCGAGCATTCGGCGGCGGCGTCGGCGTCGGCTTGACTTTGCCCGATGATGCCGGCGACGGCGTCACGGCGGGCATTGAAAAGACGGTTGCACTAGGTTGCGGCGATGGCGATGCCGGCGTTCCGATCGGTGGCGGCGTCGGGGGCGGCGTCGCCGCGACGGCTGCAAAGCGCGCCGGCGAGCCGGCGAAAGGAATGGCCGTGACCGCGATCGTTGCCGCGGCAGCTGAAAGAAAGGAAGACGGTCTCACGGCCTTTGGCTTTTGGGGCAGCGGGGGAGGCTCCTTTTGACACTCCTGATATAATGCAAAGGCTGTGAAGACCAAGATCCATCCCAAATGGCACCCCGAGGCGCGCGTGCACTGCGCGTGCGGCAACACTTTCGTGACCGGCTCGACGCTCCCCGAGATTTCGGTCGAGATCTGTGCTGCCTGCCACCCGCTCTTTACGGGCCAGCAAAAACTCGTCGACACGGCTGGACGCGTCGACAAGTTTAACCAGCGCTCGGCCGCGGCGCGCCGCAAGCAGGAGGAGGCCGCAGCACGCAAGACCGCGCGCGAGGCGAAGAAGGCGGCAGCCGCGCTCTGATCGAGCGCCTGCATTCTATGGCGCGGCGCTTCGACGAGATCGACGCGCAGCTTGCCAACCCCTCGGGTGCTTTCGATCAATCCCGCTACACAGCGCTGGTCAAAGAGCGCGCGCTTTTGCAAGCGCCGGTTGAAACTTACCGGCGGCTCTGCGACCTGCGGGCACAGATCGAAGCCAACGATGCGCTCGTCAACCAAGGGGACACCGAGCTTCGCGCACTCGCCGAAGAAGAGAATGCCGGGCTGCGCGATCGCGTCGCCGAGCTCGAGCAAGAGCTATCGCGGCTCATGGTCCCGCGCGATGCCAACGATTCGCGGGATGTGTTCGTTGAGATTCGGGCCGGCACGGGTGGCGACGAAGCGGCAATCTTCGCGGGCGACTTGGCGCGCATGTACATGCGCTTCGCCGAATCGAAAGGCATGAAGACGGAGCTCGTCTCGGAGAGCCCGAGCGAGGCCGGCGGTTATAAAGAGATCGTCTTTGGCGTCAAGGGAAACGAACCGTACCGGTTCCTGAAGCACGAATCAGGCGTGCATCGCGTCCAGCGCGTTCCGGCAACCGAAGCGCAGGGCCGAATCCACACGAGCACGGCCACAGTCGCCGTGCTGCCTCAAGTCGAGGACGATGTTGAAATCGAGATAAAGCCCGGCGAGCTGCAGGTCGACACGTATAAGGCCTCGGGAGCCGGCGGTCAATACGTCAACAAGACCGAGTCCGCAATACGCATCACCCACGTACCGACGGGCATCGTCGTCGCTTCGCAACAAGAGCGCTCGCAGCAGCAGAATCGAGAGAAGGCGATGCAAATGCTGCGGGCCACGCTCTACGATCGTAGGCTGCGCGAGCAGGAGGAGGCCGAAGGGTCGACTGCGCCGCTCGCAAGTCGGGACTGGCGAACGCGCCGAGAAGATTCGCACGTATAATTTTCCGCAAGATCGCATCACCGATCATCGAATCAACCGCAGCTTCGGAAACATCCGCGGCTTCATGGACGGTAATCTCAGCCAGATCAGCGAGGAGCTCATCGCCGACGAGCGGGCCCGCCTCCTCGCAGGCGAGGCTACGAGCTAACGCAGGCGTCGTCGACGCTCGGGAGTAACCCAGCGCCTCCAAAGGAGGAATCGTCATGCGAATGCTACTGCGCGCTACGTTCCCGGTAGAGGCATCGAACGCCGCGATCAAAGATGGGACGCTGCCTGCCACGCTCGAAACGATGCTCGAACGCCTGAAACCCGAGGCCGCTTATTTCTTCGCCCAAGACGGCAAACGAGGGGGCATCTTCGTGTTCGATATGAAGGACCCGTCGGACATACCGGCAATCGCCGAGCCGCTCTTTATGCGGTTGAATGCCAGCCTGGAACTCTGCCCGGTGATGAACCGCGACGACCTCCGCGCCGGCTTGGAGAAGGCTGCAAAGAACCGCTGACGACGATCGACGAGTTGCTCGCGTCACGCGCGGCCCGACTCGCAGACTCGAGCGAGTCGTCGCGCGGCGACGTCCTGCTGCTGCTCGCGCATGCGATGGGTCGCGGGCGCGAGTGGCTGGTCGCGCACGGTGAGACCGAGCCGTCGATCGAAGACGCGACGAGATTCGATGTGCTCTGCGCGCGGCGTCGCACGGGCGTGCCGGTCGCGTACCTCCTCGGCACCGCGGAATTCTACGGCCGCGAGTTTGCCGTGAACGAGCGCGTGCTCGTACCGCGCCCGGAGACCGAGCACCTCGTCGACGAGGCGATTCGCTTCATACGCGGCCCGATGCACGTTCTCGACGTCGGCACCGGCTGCGGAGCGATTGCGTGCACGATCGCGGCCGAGACAAACGCCATCGCCGACGCGACGGACATTTCGGGCTCGGCGATCGAGCTCGCCATCGAAAACGCGCGGCGTCTCGGCGTCGCCGATCGCTGCCGTTTTCAGGAGGGCGACCTCGCCGACCCCGTACGCGGCCAACGTTTCGATGTCGTCGTCGCGAACTTGCCGTACATTCCAACTGCGGATTTGCCGAAATCGCCCGAGCCCGCATCGTTCGAACCACGCGAAGCCCTCGACGGCGGCCCCGACGGCCTCACGCTCTACCGCAGACTGCTCCCACAACTCCCGCCGCTAGTTAACGAAAACTGCCTGATCTTACTCGAATCCGCCCCGCCCACGATTTTGAAGCTCCGCGAAATCGTGCACTCTACTTTCCCCCACTTCACCATCTCCGTCGTCCCCGATTACTCGGGACTCGCGCGCTACGTAAGAGCAGAACGCAAGCGCTCCTAGGGGGATACGTGCCGCTCCGGCGGCGTGTGAATCCGCCGCGGAGCCACGGATGGCGGGAGCGGCGGAGAGGCGAGCGCAGTCGAGCGCCGGAAGCGCGAGACAAGCGGCCGCAGAAGCGGCACGTATCCTTCGGAGGAGCGCAACCCACATCCGACCCCAGGTAAGCGAGCGACATGGCGCGAACTAAAACGACCCGAGATGGCGAAGTATATCTTCTTCACTGGGGGCGTAGTGAGTTCGCTCGGCAAGGGCATCACTGCCGCCTCGCTCGGGAGGCTCCTCAAAGCGCGCGGTCTGAGCGTTTCGATCCAGAAGCTCGACCCCTACATTAACGTCGACGCCGGGACCATGAATCCGTATCAGCACGGCGAGGTCTTCGTTACCGAAGACGGGGCGGAGACCGATCTCGATCTCGGCCATTACGAACGTTTCATCGACGAGAATCTTCAGCGCGCGAACAACGTGACGACCGGACAGATCTACAATTCGGTGATTGTCAACGAGAGGCGCGGGGCGTATCTGGGCGCGACCGTGCAAGTGATTCCCCACATCACCAACGAGATCAAGGCGCACATCAAGCGCGTCGCCGAGGCGAGTCATGCCGAGGTGTGCATCGTCGAAGTCGGCGGGACGGTCGGCGACATCGAATCGTTGCCGTTCCTCGAAGCGATTCGCCAGATGCGCTATGACGTCGGCGACGAGAACGTGATGTACGTGCACTTGACGCTCGTGCCTCATCTGGGCGCTGCCGACGAGTTGAAGACGAAGCCGACGCAGCATTCTGTGCGGGAGCTTCGCGGCATCGGCATCTCGCCCGACGCGATCGTCTGCCGAACGCAATCGGCAGTACCTATGCCCGTCGAATTGAAGGAGAAGATCGCGCTCTTTTGCGACGTCCCGCCGAGCGCCGTCGTGCAGAACGGTGACGCGCGCACGATCTATCAGGTTCCTCTCAACCTCGAGGCAGAGGGGTTAGCGCAGGCTGCGGTTCGCAAGCTCAACTTGCCGGCGGGGGCGCCCGCGCTCGACGACTGGGTTGCAATCGCGGAGCGTCTGCTCCATCCGCGGCGACGCGTGACGATCGCGCTCATCGGCAAGTACGTCGAGCTCAAAGACGCGTACATCTCGATCAACGAAGCCCTGGCGCATGCAGGTGTCTTTCACCATACCGCGGTCGAAATTAAGCGCATCGACTCTGAGCTGGTGGAAAACGAGGGCGTCGAAGTACTGCGCGGCGCGCATGGCGTTGTGGTTGCGCCCGGGTTCGGGGCGCGCGGGGTAAAGGGGAAGCTGCGCGCGATTCAATTCGTACGCGAGCGCAAGATTCCGTTCCTGGGCATCTGCTACGGTATGCAGCTCGCCTGCGTCGAGTTTGCGCGCGATGTCTGCGAGCTGCCCGATGCGATGACGAGCGAGGTGGACGAAACGGCCGTCGATCCGGTAATCGACTTCATGCCCGATCAACGGAATCTCGAGATGTATGGCGGCACGATGCGGCTCGGCACGTACGCCTGTACGCTCGAGCCGGGCAGCCTCGCCGCGCAGGCGTACGGCGAGCTCGAAATCAGCGAGCGCCACCGTCATCGCTACGAGTTCAACAACCGGTATCGCCCGATTTTCGAAGAGCACGGAATGCGCTTCACGGGCCATCACACGGTCGGCGAGACGCGGCTTGTCGAGGTCGTCGAGCTTCCCGTCGACATGCATCCGTGGTTCGTCGCGACGCAGGCGCATCCGGAGTTCAAATCGCGGCCAAATCGTTCGGCTCCGCTCTATCGAGATTTCATCGGTGCCGCGCTCGCGCACGAAGAACGCATCAATGGCCGCGCCGGCGTTGCTGAGGCGGCGTCCTGGACGCAAGTGTAATCACCGCGGTCGTTCTCACCCGGGACGAAGAACGCAACCTGCCGCGCGCGCTCACGAGCCTTCCCCGCGGAGTCCGGCTATTCGTGCTCGATGCGGGCTCGCGCGATCACACGGTGCAGTTTGCCCGCGGAGCCGGCGCGCACGTCGTCCAACGGCAATGGACCGATTTTGTCGACGCGCGGCGCTTTGCACTCTCGCAGGTCGAGACGCCGTGGGCGCTGATGATCGACGCCGACGAAGCCCTCGATGACGTGCTCTGCGATGCTATTCTCGAAGCTTCCGAGGACGCAGATTGCTACCGCGTCAAACGCACGACCTACTTCTGCGGCAAGCCGATGCGGATATGGCGCAACGAACGACTGGTGCGCCTCTTTCGCACCGATCGCGTCATTCTCGAGGCGCATCCGGCTGCGGCTAAAGCGGCCCCGCTGCACGAAGCATGGTCGTGCGATGGTCGCATCGCCGATCTTGGGGGCACGTTACTGCACTACTCGTATCCCGACGTCGCGTCGTACCGAACGAAATACGACCGTTACACGGCGCTGGAAGCGCAGAACATGACGCGCTCGCCGCTCGGCTTGCTGGCCGCGGCCTGCGCAAGCCTGCTGCGAGTGGCGTGGCTGCTCTTCGGGCGGGGCGCCATCCTCGACGGTCCGCGCGGGTGGTACGTCGCCTACCGGTCGGCGACCTATCAGGCGGTAGCGGCGCGAAAAGCGCTCTGGCGATGAGCACGGCGCGTATCGGGCTCGATGCCCGTTTGACGCGTCAGCTCTCGTCCGGGATGAAGACGTACGTGCGCGAGCTCGTCGCGCACTTGCCGCGAGTCGCGCCCGAGTACGCCTACGTGCCGTTCACCAAAGGGGGGAACTTCGGCTGGAGCGAGCAGCTGCGACTTCCGCTGGCGATGCGACGCGCGAAGCTCGATGTCGTCCACTTTCTCTCCCAGTACGTACCGCTGCTCTTGCCGCCGCGCTTTGTCGTGACGATTCACGATCTCATCCACCTGCGGTTTCCGCAGTATTTCAAAGCGAAGGTGGGTCCGTATTACGCCACGGTCGTGCGCTTCGCGTGCGCGCGGGCCAAGCGCGTTATCACCGACGACGAACGAACCGTCGACGATCTCGTTGAGTTCCTTGGGGTCGAGCGCGCGAAGATCAGAGTCGTCCCGCTCGGCGTCGAAGAGATTTTTCGGCGTCCCGTCGTGCCGTATGTCGCGCCGCGGCCCTACCTGCTTTACGTCGGCAATCACCGCGAGCACAAGGACCTGGCGACCCTCTTCGAAGCGTGGTCTGCTCTGCCGGAAGCGTTGGGGGTCGATCTCTATCTGACGGGTCCCGACGATTTCGGCGGCGAGTTGCAACGGCGCAGCGGGACGGCCCGTGCGATCGTGCCGCTAGGCGACGTGACGACGGAGCACCTGGCGGGCTACTACGGCGGCGCGAGCGCGCTAGTCCAGCCGGCGCTTCGCGAGGGTTTTGGATTGCCGATGCTCGAGGCAATGTCGGTAGGCTGTGCGGTCGTCGCGTGCGAAAACGCAGTGCCACAACCACTTACTCGGGCCGCGCTGACGTTTGGGGCGCACGACGTGCGTGGTTTGGGTGTACTGCTCGAAGAACTGCTTGGCGATCGGGAGCGACGCTTACGGGTGATCGAGCAGGGGCGCGAGGCCGCGCGGGAGCTGACGTGGGATCGTTGCGCACGCGCCACCGCGGACGTGTATCGAGAAGTGTTGGAGGAAGATTGAAACGTTCTCTTGTCGTGCTGGCGTTTCTGCTGGTCGCGGCCCAGCCGCGGCCGGGCACTGCTACGTCGCGGCCCGTCGCAATCGTCATCAACGGCGATACGCTCGCGCTGAACCCACCGCCCCGTTTCGAGCGAAATCTGCTCTTCGTTCCGGTGCGCCGCACGGTCGAGGCACTCGGCCTTTCCTTCGAGCGTACCGGAAATCACATTACGACCCAAATCGGATCGAAAACGGTCATCCTCACAATCGGCAGCCGGGTCGCTCAGGTCGATGCGGAACGGCTCGTGCTCGAAGCGCCGCTGCTCGAGATTCACGACGTGCTCTACGTAACCTTGCGTTTCTTTACCGACGTGCTCGGTGCGCAGGCGCACTTTGACCGGCGCAGCAACACGGTCACGATCGTCGCGCAGCTGGTCGGCCGATCCTCGAAGGGGTTCCTCGCGGTGGGGAGTGGTTTCGAGCGGTTCGGGACGGTCGCTGCAGTCGACGTGATCTCTGATCCGCCGACCGTAACGCTGGAAGATAACGGAAGGATCAAAACGATTCCCGTCGCGCAAAACGCCACGATCGACGTGCAAGACGTCAACGTTAACGTGACCTCGCCAGGGGAGCTCGGCGACGTACGGCCGGGAGATTTTGCACGCGTGGAAATGCGCAAGGACGGCCGCGTCGTCCGGATCGTCGACGAATACGGCTCGCACAATGGTCGCATCCTCGCCATCGCCGGTGATGAGTTCGTGCTTGGCGACGGTCAAGTGATAGCGCCCGGTCGCACGACGGAGGTTTCGCTCAATGGTAAAGCCGCATCCGTGAGCGACCTGAGACCCAACGACGAAGTCAGCGTTCGATATAACGTCGAGACGAACGAAGTGCGCGAGATTCTCGCCAGCCGCAGCGTGGCGATCGGACCTGCCGGCGCGGCGCAGAGCGTCGTGATCACCGCCGTGGAGACCGACGCCAACCACCCGCTGCGCCCCGGCGATACGATTCACGTGAATCTGCACGGAACGGCGGGTGGATCGGCGACCTTCGACATCGGCTCCGACGTCGTCGATCAAGTGATGGTCCAACGATCGCCGGGCGACTATATCGGCAGTTATCCGATTCCGCGTGGCGCAAACTTCGAGGACGACGCGTTGATTGGGCGCCTCACAATCGGCAACGCCACGGCGCAAGCGCCTGCGCCGCAGACGATTTCGGCCTCGAGCATTGGGCCTGGCGTCGCCGATTTCGCTCCGGACGCCGGTGCGACGATCAACACGAGCCGCCCGGCAGTCTATGCGACCTTTGCGGCCGATGCGGTTCCGATCAACGCATCGAGCGCCTTGCTCTGGATTAACGGACGCGACGTTACCTCAGAGTGCCTGCGAACCAGCCAGTTCATCCAGTACCTGCCATCCTACAGCTATCCTGACGGCCCGGTTCACGTGATGGTACGCGTCGCCGACCTCGCCGGTAACACGACGACGAAGTCGTGGAACTTCACGATCCGCACGCGCTCGTGAACGACTGCGTTTTCTGCAAGATTGGGCGCGGAGAGATACCCGCGAGCGTGATTTACCGTGACGATGACGTGATTGCCATCGAAGACCTCAACCCTCAGGCACCCACGCATTTGCTCGTAATGCCACTCGCACATCACGGCACGATGCATGAAGCATCGTTGGCGAGCGCCGCACTCGCCGGCCGGATGATCGCGGTCGCGTCGAAACTGGGAGCGGAGCGCGGCGGCGAGAGCGGATATCGTTTGGTCGTCAATACGGGTCCGGACGGCGGTCAAACCGTCGGTCACGTGCATCTGCACGTCCTCGCGGGGCGCCGCATGACCTGGCCCCCGGGATAAACGGTTAGCGTCACCCTGAGCGTGTCGCCTTGAGCGTGTCACCCTGAGCTTGTCGAAGGGCGAAGGGCGATTTGACGCTCGCCTCAGGGCTATGTTAACCTGTCATAAAGGCCCAATGGGGCCTAATTTTTCGTGTTTCCCGCATCCTCGGGAGCGCGCCGAAAGGGGGGTCGTCAATAAATGGAAGTTCGCATAGCTCCGGGCGAAACAATCGAAAGCGCTTTGCGCCGCTTTAAGAAGGCCACCCAAAAGGCGGGGATTCTCGCAGAGGCGCGCAAGCACGAGCACTACGAAAAGCCGAGCGTTCGCCGCAAGAAGAAGTCCGCCGCGGCACGCAAACGCCGCGCCTAAGCTACGCCGTGGGTGCGCTCAAAGATCGTATCGCCTCCGATCTGAAGGATGCGATGAGGGCCCGCGATCAGCTTCGCCTCGACACCCTGCGCTCGGCGCTCTCCGGTTTCATTTATAAGCGTACCGAAGGCGGGCACGAGCTCTCCGATGCCGACGAACTCGATGTCGTCCGGCGTTTGGTGAAGCAGCGGGGCGATTCACTTGCGGAGTTCGAGAAAGCCGGCCGCACCGATCTCGCGGAGAAGGAGCGCGCCGAGCGCGAGATCTTGCTCGCCTATCTTCCCGCGCAACGATCGGCTGCCGAAGTGCGCGAGATCGTGCAGAGCGTGCTCGCAGAGCTCCCGCCGGAATCGCGCAATGCAGGCGCCGTCATGAAGGTGGTCATGCCGCAGCTCCGAGGTCTGGCCGACGGCAATCTCGTCCGTCAAATCGTCACCGAAGAACTCGCATCCTAGCCGGTGCGTAACCTTCGGCTTCGGCGAAGGTACCTAGCGACATGAGAGGATTGCGGTTGCGGGCCTGGCTCTGGCCGTTTCTGCTGCTCTATGGCCTTACGGCAGAGGTTGCGGGTGTACCCATTGTGCGGCCGATCGTCATCGTGCCCATCACTGGGACCGTCGATGATGGCATGGCCCACGTGGTCGAGCGTTCGGTAGATGAGGCCAATCAGGAGCATGCGCGCGCGATCGTGCTCGAGGTCAATAGCCCGGGCGGTCTCGTCGAGGCCGCGTTTCGAATTCGCGACGCGCTCTTTTCGGCCCAAGAGCCGGTCGTCGCGTACGTCGGCGAGCGCGCCTATTCCGCCGCAGCGCTTATCACGTTGACCGCAAGCCAAATCGTCATGGCGCCCGGCGCCTCGATCGGCGCGGCCGAACCGATCCCGGCAACCGTTAAGACGATATCGGCCCTGCGCGCCGAGTTCGAATCGACCGCGCAGCGCACCCACCGCGATCCGAAGATCGCCGGCGCGATGGTCGACAAGGACGTAGATCTTCCGCAATATAAGCGCTCCGGAACAATCCTGACGCTCAACACCGAAGATGCGTTGCGCGCGGGCATCGCGGGCTCAACCGCCCCGACGCTCGACGCGGCGCTGGCGCAGCTGCACTTAGCCGGCGCGCCGCGGATTTCGGAATCGTTCTCCTGGGCGGAACAGATCGCGCGTTTTGCAACCGACCCCGTCGTGAGCGGGCTGCTGCTTACGCTGGGCATGCTAGGGCTGCTCATCGAGATGCAGACGTTGCACGGAATCGCCGGCGTCATCGGCATCGGGGCGCTGGCGCTCTTCTTTGGAAGCCACGTCTATGCCGGGTTCTCCAACGGCTTCGTGGTGGCGCTTGCGGTGCTCGGGCTTTTAGGCATTCTGTGGGAGCTGCACGTCGTTCCAGGTCACGGTCTGCCGGGTATCCTCGGTGCCGTCGCGCTCTTCGTGGCCGTGCTCTGGGCCTTCGGCCTGCCATTCTTCCTCGTCGGTATCGAGACGATCGCGACGGCGATCGTCTTGACCGTCATCGTCTTTACGCTAACGGTGCGCGCGGTGCCGCAAAACGCGTGGGCGCATCGGCTCGCGCTGGCGGCCGCCCAAGGTCCCGAGTACGTCGCGAGCGCCGATCACCGCGATTTGCGCGGACGCAGCGGCACGGCCGTGAGCTACCTTCGTCCGGCCGGCATCGCATCGATCGACGGCCGGCGTGTCGACGTGCTCACCGAGGGCGAGTTCATCGCGCAGGGAACCCCAATCCGCGTCGTGCGCGTCGAGGGCGCACGTATCTTCGTCGAGCCCGTTTCTGGATAGGAGCAGACCATGATTGCCGTCAGCGGCGCGATCATCATCCTGATCGCCGTCATTGCGTTCTTCGCATTCCTCTATTACTTTCCAATCGGTTTGTGGATCCGAACGATCGCGGCTGGCGTCCCGCTCGGGATCATCGCGCTGGTGCGCATGCGCTTGATCGGGATTCCGCCGGGCGTTATCGTGACGAACTACGTTCGAGCGCGCAAGGCGGGCTTGAATCTCACCGTCGATCAAATGCAATCGCACTACCTAGCGGGAGGAAACGTCGAAAACGTGACGTTGGCGCTGATTGCGGCGCAACGTGCGCAGATTCCGCTGGAATGGCAGCGCGCCGCAGCGATTGATTTGGCAGGACGCAACGTGCTCGAGGCCCTGCAAACGTCGGTCAACCCCAAGGTCATCGAGACGCCGATCTTCCAAGGCGTCGCGCAGAACGGCATTCAGCTCAACGTCAAGGCGCGCATCACGGTCCGCAGCAACCTCGATCGTTACGTCGGCGGTGCGGGCGAGCCCACGATCGTCGCCCGTGTCGGCGAAGGCGTCGTCTCCGCCGTGGGCGCCGCAGTCGATCACAAAGAAGTCCTCGAGTATCCGGACCGCATCAGTAAAGCGGTTCTGGCAAAAGGGCTCGACGCGGGTACGGCCTTTGAGATCGTCTCGATCGATATCGCCGACGTCGACGTTGGAAAGAATATCGGCGCGGAGCTTCAGACGAGTCAAGCCGAAGCCGACCGCCGCATCGCACAGGCAAAGGCGGCGGAGCGGCAGTACGCGGCGCTGGCGGCGGAGCAAGAACAAAAGGCAGAGACGCAGGCGATGCGCGCGAAAGTCGTCGAGGCTGAAGCATCGATCCCGCAAGCCATCGCGCAGGCATTCCTGCGTGGCAACCTCGGCGTGATGGACTATTACCGCCTCAAAAACATACAGGCCGACACGGAGATGCGCGGATCGATTGGCGCTTCGACCGAGGCCTCGACCGAATCGCAGCAGCAGCAGCCGCCACTCTCGGGTCCAAGCCCGAAGTAACGGGCCCGCATGCGCGACGTCGGCATCCTGGTCTGGGTCGGGCTCTTGATTATCGGGGTGGTTAGCAGCGTGGTCTCCAGCGTTCGCAAACAGACGCAGTCGTTGCCGCAGCGGCCGACCGCTGCTCCGCAACCGCAGCCGCCGAGTCCGGTACCGCAGCCGCCGCCTGAGTGGCTCGGGCAGGTTGTCGCGCAAATGCCGCCGGGGGCTCGGGTTGTACGGGTCGTGCGGCCCCCTAAAGCGGTCGCTCCGGCGCCGGCCCCGCCGCCGTCGCCTGCCGCGAGCTCGCTGAGGGAGCGGGTCACGGATAACGCCTCGGCGGGGCTTAGGCAAACGCCCGGGCACGAAGCGACAAAAGGCAGGCGCTTCTTCGGAGGCCGAAGCGGCCTCGTTGGCGCCGTCATTGCCGCCGAGGTCCTTGGAAAGCCCCGAGCATTAAGTGACGAATACTTTAGGAGTTGACCGCGCAACGATCCATCGATCTCGGGGAGCTTTCCGATCGCGTCCGTCTCTTCGGAGAGTACGATCGTAATCTCTCGGCGATAGAAGACTCGCTCGGCGTCGCGGTTCATGCCGACGGCGACCGCTTGCTCCTCGCCGGGGAAGACGCCGCGGTTACCCGAGCGGAGGGCGTCATCCGGCGGGTTCTTGAAGCCGCGGTCGACGGCGCACATATAACGCCGGACGACGTCGCGCTCGCGCTCTCGGATGCGCGCGTCGAACGGGCGACGGCACTGCCGAGCACACTTTTGCAAACGCATCGCGGACGCGAAGTGCGTCCGCGCACGATCGGCCAGCGCCGCTTGGTAACCTCGATCGAAGAATCCACGCTGACGTTCGGTATCGGCCCGGCGGGCACGGGCAAGACGTACTTGGCCGTCGTGATGGCCGTGCGCGCGTTAAAACGGCGCGACGTCTCCCGCGTGATTCTCTCGCGGCCGGCGGTTGAAGCCGGCGAGCGGCTGGGCTTTCTTCCGGGCGATTTGCGGGAAAAATTCGATCCCTACATGCGGCCGCTTTTCGACGCGCTCGGCGAGCTCCTCGACGACCCGCTCCTGAACAAATACATGGAGCGTGGAACCCTCGAAGTCGCTCCGCTTGCGTATATGCGCGGGCGGACCCTGTCGGACTGCTTCGCGATTCTCGATGAAGCCCAGAACGCAACTGACGATCAGCTCAAGATGTTCTTGACGCGTCTCGGAAGCGGATCGAAGATGGTCGTCACCGGCGACGTCACGCAGATCGACCTTCCCAGCGGTCAACGTAGCGGTCTGCGAGCCGCGGCTGCGCGCCTTGGTTCGATCGAGGACGTGGGCGTCGTTGAGCTCGACGAGAGCGATGTCGTCCGTCATCCGCTCGTGGCGAAGATCGTTCGAGCATATGCCGCCGGGCCACCGCCGCCGTTTTCGGCGTGATCTATTATCGGAACGACGTGCGCGCAAGCGGCGTCAACGGACGCGCCCTCGTGGCGACCGCGAAACGATTGCTCGGCGCCATCGGCGCGGGACGTTCCGCCCTCTCGCTCTCGCTCGTGAGCGACGAGGCGATTCGCGCGCTCAATCGCAAGTACCGCGCGTGCGACTCGCCGACCGACGTCCTAAGCTTTGCGGTCGATGAGACGCCGCAGGCTCTTCCCGAACCTCCTTTGGGCGACGTCGTGATTTCGGTAGAAACCGCGCGACGGCAAGCTGCTTCGTACGATGCGCCGATCCAGCGCGAGATCTATCGCTTGCTGATTCACGGCCTGCTTCATCTCAAGGGTCACGACCACAAGGCCCCGGTAGAGCGCCGCAGGATGCAGCGCGAGGAACGGCGGCTCGCCGACGCAATCGCTCTTCCGTGGCCTTACGCGAGCGTGCGCTAATGCACCATCCGGTCGACGACCGCGGCAAACGTGAACCGCACTATCTTCCGATCGATCGAAGCCGGTTCTTTCGCTCGTTTCACCACGCGTTCGAGGGCATCATCTATGCCACGCGCACCGAGCCCAACCTGCGCGTACATTTTCTTATCGCTGCACTGGTACTGCTCGCAACTCTGATTTTGCGTCTCGATCGCTACTACGTCGTCGCGACGGTTACGCTCGTTGCGCTCGTTTTGAGTTTGGAGCTCATGAACACGGCGATCGAGGCAATCGTCGATCTGCTTACGGTCGCGCACCACCCCCTCGCGAAGAACGCAAAGGATGCCGCTGCGGGCTCCGTGCTGATCGCCGCCGTCGGCGCGGCGCTGTGCGCATATTTGATCTTTTATCAAGGGATCATCAGTGGGGGTGCGAGCGTCTTCCACGCGGTCCAATCGGTGCCGGCCAATGTGGCGCTCATCTCGCTCGCCGTCGTCGCGATCGCGACGATCTTCGCCAAGGCCTGGGTCGGCCGAGGGTCGGCTTTGCAGGGGGGAGCCGTTTCCGGGCATGCGGCACTCGCCTTTGCGGTAGCGACGATGCTGGCGTTCTTCTATCAGAAGCCGCTCGCCGCGATCTTAGCCTATTTTGTGGCCTTTCTCGTGGCCCAGAGCCGCGTGGAGGCGCGTATCCACCGTCCCTTCGAGGTCTTCTGGGGAGCGGTGCTTGGGACGCTGGTCGCCCTGGCAATCTACGTGCTGGTGCGCCCGCACGTTATGTTATAATGGCGCCGACTTGAACACGGACCCCTCGCCAAGCAGCCCCGAAGGCCTGCCGTACCAGATCGCTGCACTCGTCGTGCTCGTGCTCTTGGCGGCCTTCTTCGCCGCTTCGGAGGCCGCGCTCGTGTCGATCTCGCGGCTGCGTGCGCGAGCGATCGCCGAGCGCCACGTGCGGGGCGCGCGCAATCTGCAGACGCTCGTCGACGATAAGATGCGCTTTCTCACCTCGATCTTGGTCGGCAACACGATCGTCTTGCTCGCGGCCGATTCGCTGGCTACCTACATCGCGATCTCGCTGCGGGTACCCTCGGGGGCGGTGCTTTCGACGATCGTGATGACCGTGGTCTTTTTGCTTTTCGGCGAAATCGTGCCCAAGACGGTAGCGACCGGCGACAGCGATCGCTGGGCGCTTCGGCTCGCACTCCCGATGCGATATGCCACGTACGTCCTGATGCCGATCGCGCGCGCCTTTCAAGTAGTAACGGATTTCATTCTTCGCTTATTCGGGATCCAGCACGCGCACCGGCCCTATGTTACGGAAGAAGACATCCGAACGCTGGTCAACGTCGGGGCAGAGCAACGCGTGATCGAGGAACAAGAGCGCGAGCTGATCCATTCGGTCATGGAATTTGGCGACACGATCGTACGCGAGGTGATGAAGCCGCGTCCGGAGATGGTCGCCGTCTCCGTCGACGATTCTCCGCGCCGCGTTCTCGACGTCGTCATCGCGGAAGGTTACTCGAAGCTTCCCGTCTACCAAGAGTCGAAGGACGACACCATCGGCGTTATCCACGATCGCGAACTTTTGGTCGCGCTTGCGAACGGAACGATCGCAAGCGCCAGCGTTCGCTCGCTGATGCGCCCGGCAGTGCACGTTCCGGAAACGAAGAAGATCGCCGACCTGCTTCGCGAGATGCAGCGCGATAAGTTTTCGCTCGCGATCGTCGTCGACGAGTACGGGGGAACGGCCGGACTGGTCACGATGGAAGATTTGCTCGAGGAGATCGTCGGCGAGATACGTGACGAGCACGACGCGGACGAGCAAGAATCGATTTCGGTCGTCTCCGATTGCGAAGCGGTGGTCGAAGCGGGGACCAACATCGAAGACGTCAACGCCAAACTCGGGACGCAGCTTCCGACCGAAGATTTCGAAACGATCGGCGGGTACACGGTCGGGCTCTTTGGCCGGCTGCCAAAGGAAGGCGAAGAGATCGACGCGGCCGATCATACGCGCTTACGCGTCGATCGCACGCGCGGCCGGCGTATTCTCGCCGTTCGCGTCTACACCAACGGCGCCATCGACCAGGAACAGGAATCGGAGGACGCTGACGCAGCCGCGCGCCTATAAGACGCGAGGCGTGGTGTTGCGCGGACGACAGCTCGGCGAGGCCGATCGCATCCTCACCCTCTTCACGCTCGAACGCGGCAAACTCGATGCCGTGGCGAAAGGAGTTCGCCGCCCGCGCAGTCATTTGGGCGGACGCGTCGAGTTCTTTAGCGAGTGCGATTTTCTGATGCATCGCGGCCGTTCGCTGGAAGTCATCGTCTCGGCAGAGATCGTCCGCGCGCCGTGGTCGCGGTTGGTCGAGCCGCAACGATACGCGGTCGCCGCCGTGGTCGGCGAGATGATCGACGCGTTCTGCGAGCCGGACCTCGCGCTGCCGGAGGTTTACGAGCTGCTCGTCGGCGCGATCGGAGCGATCGCCGCTTCCTCCTCGCCGCGAGTGTTGCTCCCGCGCTTCTCGCTGCGGCTGCTCGATATGCTGGGCTTGGCTCCGCCCTTAACGACTTGCGTGCGGTGTGGTGCGACCCTTCCGCCCGGAACGGTGTGGCTCGACGCACAAGCGGGCGGCATTATCGACGCTGCCTGTCGCGAGCGCTGGCAAGACCTTCCCGAGCTCCAAGAAGCCGACGTAGAGAACCTTCGCGCGCTCGCGCGTCCGAAAGGTGGCGCAACCGCGGCAGCGCTTCAGGCGACGCCGCAAGCGGCGGCCGCAGCTGAGGAGCTCGTCGCACATCATCTCGGCAAGCGCCCGAAGGCGACGGCGCAACTCGACAGCCTTGGAGCTTGAACGTTGCTGATGGCGCTCGACGTCGGGAGCAAACGGATCGGCATCGCCGTCGCAGATCCGAGCGGCACGTTCGCGCTGCCGATTGCGACGGTGACCCGCACCAATCGTCGCGACGATCTGGCGTCCATCAAGAGTTATTTGGAATCGTACGGCGTCGACGAGCTCGTCGTTGGAGACCCGATCACCTTGGGGGCGAGCGTGGAATCGCCGCTCGGGCTATGGATGCCTTCGTGGAAAGCCTGCGCGAGATTTTCGGCGGAACGATTCATCGCGTCGACGAGCGCATGACGACGGCCCAAGCGACGAAGAGCCTCATCGCGGCCGATGTCTCGCGACGGAAGCGCCGTGAGATCGTCGATCGCATGGCAGCGGCACTCATCTTGGAATCGTTCCTCGCTCGCCGCCGCAACGATTCGCGCGCGTGAAGGCGGCTCGAGCCGCTGCGCTGGCGGCAATTGCCGTCGTTTTCACTGTGGCCGCTGCAGCGGGATTGCTGGCCTACGCGATCTACGGGGATCGCTCGCATCCGGCGGCGCCAAGCCGGATCGTCATCGACCGGGGCTCGACGTTTGCCGAAGTGGCACGCCAGCTCGTCGGCGCCGGCGTCGTCAGCAACGTAACGACGTTCCGCATCTTGGCGCGGGCGCGGGGTCAGGAAGGCGCGGTGCGAGCGGGTGAATATCGCTTTGAACCTCATCGTACGCAGAGCGACGTTCTCAATGCGCTCGTCACGGGAGGCGCGCAGGTTGCCAGCGTGGGTGACGTTTCCCGAAGGATTTACCGTCGCGCAGATAGCGCAACGCCTGCAAGCCAACGGTGTCGGCCCGGCGCAACCCTTCCTGCGCGACTTCAAGCAACAGCGATCTCGTCGTATACGGAACGCGGACCGCAAGCCTCGAGGGATTCCTTTTCCCGAGCACCTACTTGGTGGCGCTCGGCGCTTCACCGGGACAAGTCGCAGGCTCGATGATCGCTGAGTTCTTCAGGGAGATACCGCATGACGCGCAGGCGCGAGCGCGCGCGCTTGGGGTGACGGTTCCGCAGGCAGTAACGGTCGCGTCGCTGGTCGAGCGCGAAGCTAAGAGCGAGGTGGACCGCCCGAGAATTGCCGAAGTGATCTACAATCGGCTGCGGCTCGGAATGCCGTTGCAGGTCGATGCGACCATCGAATACGCGTTGCCCGAACACAAGACCCAACTCTCGTTCGCGGATCTGAAGATCGACTCGCCGTACAACACGTACGCTCACGCCGGTCTTCCGCCGACCCCGATTGCGAATCCGGGGCGGCCGTCGCTGGAGGCGGCGTTCCATCCGTCGAAGGGCGACGATCTCTACTACGTCTACTGCGGGAACGGTCGCCACGTTTTCGCCAAGACGCTCGCCGAACATCAAGCCAACGTCGCCCGTTGCTTGGGTTCTTAGAAGGGAGACTTCCGATGTCGACCCCGAACGGCGGAAACGAAAAGCCGCGCGGTCCGCTCGAGTTGAGCGACGTGCTCTCTATCGAGACGAACGAGGGCTCGGTGCTGGCATTCGAGGTCGTCTGTATCCTCGAAGATCCGAAGGACGGCGTCATCGTACGCGGTGCTGCGCCACGAAGCTGCCAATGAGGAGGACGACGAGTTCATCGTCACCGACCTCGAAGGCAAACTGCTGCAGGAGGATCGGCTCGCGCAAGAGATTCTCGATGACTTCCTCGCATTTGCCGAGGACGAAGACGATACGCGCAGCGCCCACAATGGGGAGACGAGCTGATTCGCGTTCTCTTCCTCTCCGCAAGCGTCGGCGTCGGTCACCTTTCGGCAGCTAATGCCGTTGCGGGCGCGCTGCGTACGCTCGAACCCGGAGCGCAAACCTGTGTGGTCGACTCGTACGAGTACGCGGCGCTGGTCGTCTCTCGTGTCGTTTCCGACGGCTACCTTCGCATGGTGAAGACGATTCCGCAGATGTACCGGTACATTTACGATCGCGCCGAGCGAGCGACGGAAGTAGGCCCGTTTCGCACCTGGGCGCATCAATTCACCGCGGGAAATTTACGGCCGCTGATGTTGCGCGAGCGGCCCGACGCCGTCGTTTGCACCCACGCCTTTCCGTGCGGCGCCATGGCGGAGTATAAGAACGAGTTCGCCGACGCTCCGCCGGTCGTCGCAATCGTGACCGATTTTGCCGTCCATGGCTTTTGGGTCCACAGGAACATCGACCGTTACGTCGTGGCTACCGAGACCATGCGCAACTCCCTGATGGCCCGGCGCATCGCGCGCGAAGCGATTTGCGTCAGCGGGATTCCGGTCCGTCGCGAGTTTGCACCCTCTTCTGAGAAACAGGCGGCGCTGCGGGAGCGCCTCGATCTGCCTCGCGACCGCAACGTCGTGCTCTTGATGGGCGGAGGTCTTGGAATCGCGCCGGTCGAGCGCATGCTCTCTGCGCTCAATTCGGTCGGCACGCCGTTGGCCGCGGCCGTCCTAGCGGGTAAGAATGCTCGCATGGGACGCCGTCTCTCCGACACGGCAGAAAACGTGAACTTTCCGGTACGGGCCTTGCCGTTTGTCGAAAACGTCTACGATTACATGCACGCCGCCGATGTGCTCGTAACGAAGCCCGGAGGGCTTACTACCGCTGAGGCTTTGGTCGCGCAGGTGCCGATGGTGCTCAGCAAACCACTCCCTGGACAGGAAGAGCGCAATGCGCGCGTTCTGGTTGAAGCGGGAGCCGCAGTACGGACGCGCCGCGTCGCGGATCTTCCGGCGGTCGTTGAGGAGTTGCTGGCAGATCCTACGCGTCGCGAGCGAATGCTCGCGGCTGCTCGGCGTCTAGGGCGGCCGAATGCGGCCGGTGAAGCCGCCGCTATGATCGCCCGGCTCGTTCAACGAAAGGAAGGCGTCGCATGAATCTGCCGTCGTCGCGAAACTATGCCGGGTGGTTGGCGATGGTGCGCATTCTCACGGGCGCCATATGGTTGATCCACGCGATACCAAAGTTTCTCAACCCCGACGCATTCTTGCCGCCCGGCGGCTTTTTCGCAACGTATCTACAGCAGGGTATTTCAACCACGGTCGGACCCTTTCATGATTTTCTCGTTAGTGTGGTTGCGCCTAACGCCGCGATTTTTGCCGAGCTCGTGCGTTTCGGCGAGCTCTTAGTCGGCATCTCCCTCGTACTCGGGTTGTTTTCGCGACTCGGCGCCTTCTTTGGAATCGTGCTGCCGCTCTGCTACATGGGAGCCCGCGGCGCTTTTGGAACGGTCAACGGCTGGGGCTCGGCCGACGCGGCTCTGGCGTTGCTTTCGGCGATAAGCTTGGTCTTTCCGACCGGGCGCATCGCGGGCATCGATGGGCTACGTGCTGCGCGAGCGCGTCGCAGACCTAGGGTCATCGCAGAAGTCGTTCCGGAGCGCCCGCTCGACCGCCCGACCGCGCCGCCGTAAGGCCGCGTCTCAGGGTTGATAGACTTGGACTTTGTTGTAAAACGTCGGGCTGCCGTTCGGATAGCCCGCATTCGCGCCACCGATGCAATAGAGCAGACCACCCACCGTCGCTGAGGCGGGGCCAACGACCGATTGCGGCATAGAAGCCTTCGCGGTCCAGCTATTCGCCTTTAATGTGTAAGCGTCGAGAACGCTGACTGGGCCGCTCGGGCCTTCGCCTCCGGCGACGTAGAGCGCCCCACCCACCGCAGCCGAACAGGGCGCCGCCATCGGCGTGGGATCCGGTGTTTTGGATTTCCAGCGGTTCTTTTTTGCGGCATAGATTTCGTTGTCGGTCGTGTAGCCTGACGCAACGACGCCACCTACGGCGAGGATCGACTTCCCAATCGTGCCGACGGCCGGATTCGAACGCGCGACCTTCATCGATCGACGATTCGTCCACGCATTCGTTTTCGGATTGTACTCGTAGACGTTTGCCAGCCGTTCCCCCGAAGTGGCGCTGTACCCGCCGATTGCGTAAATCGAGACGCCTTCGCCCCGCGGCCACCGGACCGTTTGCGATCGGCAGCGTCGCCTCTTCCGACCAAGTGTCGTGCGCCGGATCGTACGCCTCGACGACGTTCGATACCGTACTGAGCGACGTGTACCCGCCGATCGTGTAGAGAATGCCGTTCACGACCGTCGATCCCAGATCCCAGCGCGGTGTCGGCATCGGGGCGCCTTTCGACCACTTATTGGTCGTAGTGTCGTAAATCTGATTGTCGCCCGTCGGCGTCAGCGTGTTGTCGATTCCGCCCGCAACGTAAATTTTCGTTCCAATCGCGCCGGAGGCGGGACCGAGCACGGCGTGCGGCAACGCCTTCTTGAGACTCCACGAGTCGTGTTTCGCAGCGCCCACGAAACGTGCGGCTTGCGACGCCGGCATCGGCAGACTCGCTCCCGACTGGGTACATCCCTCCATAATGGTAAGAGCGAAACCAACGAGCAACGCGAAAACAAGACTTCTCATACGCATTCACACCTCCGAGTGAAGCATGCCGTTCGTGGCCGCGCTGGGGGCAGCTGGGCCTGTCCGGCGCTGAGTGTCTCTAAGGCCGGTAGATAATCTCTCCGGCGCGCAGTACGTACCGCGCCGACGCCAGAGCCTTCACGTTATGCGAAGGATCGTCGTTGAGAACGACGAGGTCGGCTCGATTCCCGTTCCTAACTTCGCCCAGGCTCGCCTCCCCCTCGAACCGCTGCGCCGGTGACGTCGTCAGCGAGGCCAGAATCTGATCGAACGTTGCTCCGGCCTCGGCCATCAACGTGTACTCGTCGCTTGGGTCGTACTCGACTGCACCGAGGTCCGTCCCGAAGAGAACTTCCCCGTCGCGTTCGAGCCACGCGCGTAGCTGACCGACGGCGGTGTTTACGAGTTCTTCCCGCACGGAAAGACGGTCGTGGCGCATCATGCTCTTCCAAACCATGAGCGTCGGTATCAACGCCGCTCCGCGGGACTTCAGCCGTTGCAAGACGTTCGCGCTCCACGCTCCGGAGCGGGGCGTCGTGTGCGCGACGATGTCGACGCCGCCCTCGAGTGCAGCCAGAATGTCGTCGGCGCTGTTGGGATGCGCGAAGACGGGTTTGCCGATTCGGTGAGCTTCGTCGACGGCGGCTCGAATAACCTCAGGCGCAAGCCGGCCGGCAGACGGCGACGATACGAAGAGTTTCACTCCGTCAACGGCACTGTCGAGGAGCTCGCGTGCCGCACGCTGCGCCTCTGCAGCATTCGAGACTTCCCAAAGGGTGGTCTCCATGAGGCCGAGCGCTCGAAAGACGTCTGCAGAGGGCGAGCCGCCGGCGGGGAGCAGCCCTTCGCCGGTCGAGCGTATGCGCGGACCTTGGACTTCCCCAGATTCAATGCGATCCCGCAGGCGCCGCGTATTTTTCCAACGCGACGAAAGATCATAGACGCTCGTAAACCCATATTGCGTCAAGCCTTGGAGCTGGAGCTCGAGTTCGGGCGCCGGTATGAGTTCGACGTTTGCCCACATGCGCTCGTGGAAGTGCACGTGGCTGTTCCAAAAACCGGCGGTGATCGTGCATCCCCCGCAATCGAGCACCGTCGCTTCCGATGGAACTTGCACGTGCGCGCGCCGGCCGACGTCCGCGATTTTGCCGCTGCGAATCAGGATTGCGGCATCGCGCAGCGGTTCTTCGCCGGGGCTGCGATAGACCGTCGCGCCAGTCAGTGCGAGGTCGTCTAACCCGTCCACACCGTCTGACAAGCTCCGAAACCGTTGTCGTTCGACGCGTACCATCCGACGTACGTTGCATCGAGATCGCAGAACACTTTGGCTTGCTCGAGCATCTCGCCGCGGGTTAGACTCGACCGATGGTACTTCCTCTCGTACGAACCGCCCTAAGCTGTGGGCGTACGCGCACGCGTTGGCGGGAGCCTGGACGCGCCGCCGTAAACGGCCTCGGTTCAACGTTGCCGGGGAGTTCGGAGGTAGAGCGACGCCGTTAGCAAACCGTTAGCGGAGCGCGGAGAGATGGCCGAGCGGCTGAAGGCGGCGGTTTGCTAAACAGCGCAGGCCGTCACGAGACGGCTTCACTAACCGCGATTAAGCACGAAAGTTCGACTAGCTCTGACGTAATGGTACGCATCAGTACTTAAAGCGTTAGCACACTCGTTAGCAAGCGAACCTCCGTATCGACACCCACGTCATCGTTTACGGCGGCGTCTGCTCGTGCATGCTTCGGCGATCTCGAAATCCCCAAATGGGGTTTCTCGCGCGCGGCAACAATGACCGATGCGTAATCGCTACCAGGATATGGCGACCCTGGCGGGCCCCGCACCGCCGCCTCCACGAACCATGACCACACCGGTCGCGCTCGGTTCGGCATAACCTGAGCCCCCGGCGCCGCCCCCGCCGCCGCCGTCTCCACTTGGTGGTCCGCTGCTGCCGCCGCTACCGCCGCCGCCGCCGCCATAATAGCCGCCCCCGCCCCCGCCACCGCCGCCCGCATAGCAGGAGGGACAGCCGCCGCCGCCCGCACCCCCGATGCCGAGCGAACCGCTGGCGCCAGGGAGACCGAGCCAACCACTCCCGTTAGCTACGTCGCCGCCGGGACCACCAACTCCACCTTGCTGCTGCGTCCCGCCGCCGCCGCCACCACCCCCGAAACCTGTGCCGGCAGGGCCTGCGGCAGTGCCCCCATGATGACCACGGCCTCCCTTAAGAGCGCCGCCGGGGCCGCCTCTTCCTGGGAGACCGCCACCGTGGTGCCCTCCGCCGGCGCCGCCGCCGCCTCCGGCTACGACAACTCGGTCGATCAGCGTGTTACCGCCCTGGCGAACGTCAGACGCACCGCTGCCCGCGGTGCCATCGCTGATGCCTCCGACGCCGGCGCTACCGCCGCCATTGAACCCGCCGGTCGTACCCTGCGCCGTTCCGCCAACGAACACGGCCAACGACTCACCGGGTGTAACCGGAATCGTGGCTTTCACTAAGCCGGCGTACGACGATTTCGCTGGCGCGCCAACTGCAGTGATCGTGATATGCCGCACGCCAGGCGGTACCGTAAAGTTCTGCTGCGCACCCGTGTAGTAGAAGGTCTTCGATTTGCTTGGTGGTGCTTGCGCGACGAGCGGGCCGCTCCTAGGCGCGACCGATGAAACTCCGGCGCAGGCCGTGAGCAGCCCGCCAAATAGCGTAAGAACGGCTCCCGTCTGGGCCAAGCTCGCGCAGGTGCACTTAGGCTTAATCATGGGGTCCGGACCTCCAGAGAAAATCAGTGGCGCGCTGTCGGCTAGCGACAGCGTAATAGCAACGGTTAGTGCCTGGCAACGTTCGCCCTTCTAGCACACGGCGCTTCGACATAACAGTCAGCGTATGCATATGTACGAAAAGTCCGCACTGGTCGCAGAGTAAATCGTGATTTGGGTTGTTGACGTTCTCGAGTAGCTAAATGCTACTGGCGTCGAACCGAGCGGGGCAATCGTGCAGTTGTATGTTGTGTCGGCAAAGGCGAAACTATTTGGAAACGTGCACGTATTTGGCGGGCTTCCGAACGAAGCATTACAGGTCCCGCTCAAAATTTTCGGATGTTGCTCAGCGGCTCCCAGAGGGAACGTCTCCGCGGCGTACCCGCCAGACGTACCGTTTGGCTGGACGCCCTTGGTCACGGCGAGCTGCTGATTGCACGTGAGCACCATGTTTGCGGTTTCGCCGTAGTCGCATTTGGCAAAGTCCCCGGCACTGCCGAGGAGGACATCGCCCTCACCGCCGCCACTAGAGTTCTTCCCGGTATAGGAAACGAGCGACCCTGGATTGGGTGATGGTTCCGGGCTATTGTCACCTGCCCCCGCAATCACGGCCGCTCCCGCAACGATGTTGTTGAAGACGCCAAGGTTTGCATTGCCGTCTACTGATACAAAGAAGCCGCTATTAGGTAACGAGGTACCGGAATGAGCCGTTATGCTGAAAACCTGGTTGCGGATATCGCCCGGGCACAAGCTCCCACAGTCATCGGGTGCTCCCTGGCTCGTGTACGACGAGAGGCCCGGGGTGTCTATGTCGTTTCCATATGCGAGCATGTGGTGCGACGTTACGCCAGGAGCTCCGTAGCAGACGAAATTGCATCCGCCAGTGTTGAGCACGCCCGTCCCGGGCGTGCCTAACGTGTTGTAAAGATAACCCGCGCCGAAAGCTGCTCCCAAAGCTGCATATGCGCTCGGGATAGGCGACGGCACCGCAGTGTGCCAGGGAATGTAGCTGGGCGTAGGTGTCGGCGCCTGGGCAACCAGCGACGCGGTGCGTGGTGATGGTGCCTCTTTTCCAGCGCTCAGTGATCCCGTGCCAATGCTTGCCTTTGTCGCAGGAGAGCTGGCAACGGCGGCCACGACCGAAATCAGCATTAGGCTAGCGAAGACGCCACCGCAGATCTTGATACCACTTGGGTTGATTCGATTAGGAAGCATCGGAGAGATCCCCGGAGTTGGCCAAAGCTCGGCGAGTGCAGCGCAGCGAGCGCCCACGCCCACAATTCGAAGTCTATCACCGCCATAACCCAGGGGCAAGAGGCTTTAAGATGACTCCGCTTGCGCCGTAAAAAGGTGGCGATCGCAGAAGCTAGGTGCTAAGGCCTAAGCTCTGACCGGTATCCACTGCGCATGGAAAAAGTATAGCGATAAACTTGCATTTGCGTGGCCCGACGGCGCACCCGTCCCGCCGTGGAAATTTGGAGCGGCCCTCAAAGGCCTCGTCGAACGGGCAGGCGTCGCACCACTCACGCTCCACGATCTCCGTGATACACATGCCTCGCTGCTCGCAAAGGCAGGCGTGCTCATCGACGTAATTAGCAAGCCGCCTCGGTTACAGCTGCGTCAGTGTCGCGGTCGATTGGTAACTGACTGTCTATCAGGAGCGAGGCGCGGCGGCGGTCGTGTTCGAGCGGCTCCTGGCGTGGTTATGTGGCGTAGTTATAATGAAGGCCGACGTGACAAAACTTTGACAAATCGGATTTCCCGCACCGGGTCTTGCGCCGGAAACTCTTGCAAAATGAGCTCTTTTAAAATAGTCCTAGCGGGATTCGAACTCGCAACCAGCGGTCCCGGCCGATCCCCGGCAGTACTGAAAGGACTCATGGCGTACGGTTTCCGGCGCATCGGCGCCGCAACTGATCCCGCCCGTTCCCGGGCGGTTTCGACCGCTCCGTAACAAATCTGTGACAATGCCGACTGAAATCGACGCATCGCGCTGCCCTTTCGCGCGGACAGAGCGCGTCCGCGCGGAGGATCTTGAAATGCACGCCGCGTCTCGATGAGACGCGCTAAAGTCCGGGCGGTAAGTCAAACTGGAGTTTGTGCAATTCGGCTATACTAGGTCGGGCTCAACCTATCGTAGGTTAGCGGCTTCGATTTTCCCCCGTGCAACAGTTCCCAACTTTCATTGTCGAAAACAGGATGATTGCAGACTTTCTTCGGTAGACGGCCTCGGACAAGCGCGGCTGCAGCTTGTGCGCGGAAGATGGAGAACGAAATTCCTCCAACGCCTAGAAGGCGCCAATGCCTTTGGGCGTGCCCCAGCCGCCCGGGCCAGAGTAGTAGGTCTTGTACCGGCCATCTCCGCACAGGTAAGTGCCGCAGCTGCTATCGCTGCCGCTTCCGATAAGATGAAGGTCCTTCTTTCGTTGCTGTTTCGTTAGCGTCCAGAGCTTCTTGCCAGCATCCTCCTTTGAGGCGTTGCCCGCGAGGCCATAGATTCCCGCGATCAATGGCGCGGCGCTCGTGCCGCAGACGCCGAACCAGCCCCCGTCGTAGCTGTCGTACTCGGATACGCCAGGCGAGCAACCCGCTTCGGCCGAGACGTCGGCGTATGTGCGATAGGTGCAGTCGGGATCATGCTGCCAGCTGGGCTTGGTCTCACCCGTGGCGCAGCCGCCTCCGGCACTGTTCCAAATGATCTCGTTATAGGTCGAGCCGGTCTTCTGGAGTTGCGTGCCGCCGACTGAGACGACTGTGTCGAGTATGCTCGGTGGGCCGCTATTGTCGTAGCCAGCGTCGCCCGACGAGCCGAGATAGAGGACGCCCGGCGTGTCGAAACCGGTTAGCCCGCAGGTACTCACCGAGCCGTAGCAGATCCAGCTGTTGCTGATGATATGCGCGCCCAGCGTCTGCGCTTCACTCTCAGCCGTGGAAAGGTCGCTCGAGTCGGAGCCGTTTGCTTCGACAAGATAGATCGTACACTTCGGGCAGCTTGCCGAGACCATCTCGACGTCGAGAGCGATCTCAACCGTCCAGCCGGATATCGGGGGCGGGTAGTCGCCCTGGTCACCGTCTTGGTTGTATTTCTTGAAGCTTGTCGTGCCGAGACCGAACTCGGTGCGGTACGTCGTTAAGCTCGTGGCGACGTCCGGATTGTCGCCGGCATCAACGATCGCGACGATCTGTCCCGAGCCTTTCATGATCGGTAGCTTGTAGCGCGTCTGAAGGTCTTTCGGGGCCCAACCGCAGCTCGAGCCGGAACAAGTCGGTTGAATGCCTTTTTGGGTCAGCGCCAGGCATGTCGGGCGACCGACGAGCTGCGGACATACAGCGCGCGCGAGACCACTCAACTGCGACCCCGGCACCTCAGGCGCTGTGGAGGAATTCTGTTGCAATATCGCGTGTGCTCCGATAGGCGTCTGCGGTTCGCCACAGCCGGAAAGGAGGCCAAAGCCGGCGCAAACGCTACAAGCAAACCGAGTCATATCCGAAAAGTTCACAGCGTGGCCCTCAACGAATCGATTCTCACTGGTGTTCTGCCTGAGCGACTATTCCCCCCCAAAAGTGTTGGGGCGGTAATCGCGTCATCACATATCTTACACACACCATGGCTCTCTGGCCAAGTGCTGCAGCGTTACGAGGGCCGCTTGCAGCTACAGCGCACTACCCAGCATCCGTTCGCTTAATACGGGGCAGCCTGGATCGTGCCGTACCCGTACACCGTTGCGCTGGTCGCCGTCGAGCCGGCAACGTAGAACCTTACGGTGAGCGTCGTGCTGTTGGCGACGATTACGTCGGCTTCCGCGACTACGCTCAAACCGACGGGAGATGAACCCGACGACGAGGTTTGCCCAAAAGGCACAGTGCCGGCGAAGCCACCCGTTCCAGGCGACTCAACGCACGTATTTGAGCCGTCTTTTGTTGCGTTTTCAACGGTGAACGTTGACGAAGAGACGATGCAGCCGTACACGTTTTCGCTGCTAAGACCAGTGCTACCGACATTGAGTGGCATCGTGATTTTGACCAACCATTCCCCGTTTGGGCCGTTGCTCGTTCCCGTAGTAATGGACTGCGTGCTACCCAACTGCTGATAGGTGTTGGCCGAAGTACCGGTTGCAGCGTTCGCGTTGCCCGTAGTGGCAAAGAGCGGCGTGAGGGTACACTGCGATTCATTCGTTCCCGACGCGCCGCAGAGCGGAGATACCGTCGATGACGCGAGTCCCGTGTTTTTGAAGTTGGGAACGACGACGGGTTGCGAGTGCGTTTCGACGCCCGAGGTCGTTACGCCGAAGTCGATCTCATCGTTCGTCGTAGAGCCGCCAAGGTAGAAGGCACCCGACGATGCACTCTCTGACGCAGCGAGATCGCCAGACGATACACTTGGAGCCGTACCACTGCCAGCGACGATCGAGTTCGATGAAGTAAAGTTGCATCCAGCGCCAAGGTTTGGATACGACCACACCAGTTGACAGAAGTGTTCGCCTATGCCCATTAGGCCGAATCCGACGACGCCGCCTTGCGTACCCGTAACGCTATAAAGGCCGCCAACTACCACTGTGGACGGGAGCGCAGATGAGGACGAGGACACGATAGGCCCGTCATTGACGGCAACGCCGTAGCCAGGTCCAATCGTTACACCTGGACCTGCGCCAGAAAAGCCAGTTCCAGCATCGACGGTTCCATCGCAACCAATCCATGCCGCAACTGTTCCGTTGTTGCGAAACTGCATCACGTCGTCGTTGGTGCCGACTTCACATTCGGGATTGTTGAACGCGAACCCCGTCGTTGCCGTACTTCCAGAGTTGGAGTTGAAATCGAAAGGCTGTCGGACGCACGACTCGAAGACCTTGCAGCCGCGATCGAGCACCAGTATCGAGCTCTGCCGAACGAGATACGGCGAGACGTTGAGTACAGCATTCGCAAAGAACAGTGCGCTCGCGAATCGATAACGATAGACCGATAGGAGGCGGCTGTACCTTGAGGGGCAAGCAGAAGAAGCCGCTGTCGTGGGATACCGCTCCCGACATTCTAACTGTCGAGGAGGCGGCCTGTCTGGTTCGTATTCCGCGGAACAGCGCATATGAGGCGATACGGTTGGGGCTGCTGCCTGCAGCCAACTTCGGCCGGCGGCGGATCCGCGTTTCGAAGGCTGTTCTGCAGGAGGTCTTTGGCCTTCGCGCGCAGAGTGGGGCGACCGCCGCCTTCAGCCTTCCGGAGGCATACAAAAATGGAAGGTCATCTCTACAAACGCGGCAAGAGCAAGACGTGGTATCTGCTCTACGATCTGCCGAAGCCGCACAGTGATAAGCGTAAGCAGTGCAGCGTGCGGATCGGCAAAATGCCGAAGTCGCACGCAGTGGCGCGTAAACGAGAAATTCTGCGGCGCGTCGATCAAGGAACGTGGCAGTCGGCACCGTCGCTGACAGTCGAGACATTTCTGACGCTTTGGCTCGACGCGACACGGCCCCGGTTGGCGGCAAAAACGCACGAGCGGTACTCATCGCTCGTTCGCCTCTACGTTCTCCCGGTAATCGGGCAGCTGCGCCTAGCCAAGATTGAACCGAAACATCTCCGCCAGCTCTATCACTCTGTGATCGAAAAGGGCCTGTCGAAGCAGACCGCGCTCCACGTTCATCGGGCGCTTCACACTGCGTTCGCGTATGCCGTACGTGAGGAGCGGATCCTAGGAGAGAACGTCGTGAGTCGCGTCAAGGCGCCACGACCGGACGCGCGGACTCAGATGAACATTAGTCGCGAACAGGTGCGTGCTGTCATCGTTGCTGCAAAGGGCGGCCGGCTGGAGATTCCGGTGATGCTCGCGGCAACGACGGGGCTGCGGCGCGGCGAGCTGCTCGCGTTGCGTTGGTCGGATGTCGACCTCGACCACGCCTCGCTCCACGTTCTTCAAGCGTTGGAGCAGACCCGAAGCAATGGTGTGAGAGTGAAGTCTCCCAAATCGCCGTCGTCTAGGCGTCTTGTGCCGATCGCACCGGAATGCGTCGAAATGCTGCGCAAACACAGAGCCGAACAAGACGTCGCCCGCACGCCCGAATACTCGGACAACGATCTCGTCATGCCAAATACCGACGGCAGTCTGTGGCCCCCCGATAGTTTCAGCACGCAGTTCAGTAAGCTCGCTCGGAGGGCCGGCTGTCGTGGGTTTCGATTCCACGACCTTCGGCACGCCTTCGCCACGCTCAGCCTCTCGAACGGCACCTCGATTAAGGACGTGCAGAGCCTGCTCGGTCACGGTTCAGCCTCGCTGACGCTCTCGACCTACGCGCACGTGCTGGAGGGAGCCGGGCGCGCAGCCGTAAATAGCCTCGGCGCATCGTTGCTGGGGAGCTCGGAGGTAGCGCGACCCCGTTAGCAAACGGTTAGCAAGTCGCCTCCGCCGGCTCAACGTCGTCGGAGCGATACGCGGAAAAACCGCAAAAAATCGTGGTTAGTGAAGCGTGGAGAGATGGCCGAGCGGCTGAAGGCGGCGGTTTGCTAAACCGTTATACGGTGTAAAGTCGTATCGAGGGTTCGAATCCCTCTCTCTCCGAAGCTTTGCGTTTTTCCTAGAGAAAGTGATCCGATGCGTACGTCGTATAGCAGAAGTAATACGCTGGCAGCGCTTCTCGTTGCGCTGCTCACGGGATGCGCCGGCTCGTCGCAGAGCCTGCCGTCCGCATCGTCGGCCTCGCTTACGTTCGGTACGCAGCCTCACATCGAGTTCAACCCGCGGGCGAAAGTTGCTCTATGGGCCCTTACCGTGGCCTACGGCTATATTTACGGGCTGAACTCGAAGGGTAACAAAACCGTGACGGCCATCGACACGATGAGTAATGATTGCGTGGAGCCCAGCACGGTCAAAGTCGACCATGCGGAGAATTTGTGGGTGTCGTGCGGCGCTTCAACGTCGGGGCCCGGATCGATCCAAGAATATGCGCCAGGTTCGAAGAAGCCGTCGGTAACGTTCGCGGATACGTTTAGCTGTGGCAGCAGCTGCGTTTTCGACGGTTACCCGCTTGACATGGCGTTCGACTCAGACGGACATGCGTTCGCGGTCAATGTCACGCAGCAGTGCAATCCCAGCTGCCCATCGAACTATCCTGCGGTCTGGTGGAGCACAAAGTCACCCAGTTCGCCACCCATGGGAATATCGGATCCCGACTTCACTAACGCCGACTACACGGATGTCGATTCTTCCGGGAATCTCTATGTCGAAGGTTATGGATGCGTCGGAACCGCTTGCGGCGCGCTGCTCGACGAGATCGCTAATCCTACGGCCAAATCGCCCACGATCACGAATCTCATCGCTCCTGGCCCGAGTGTGAGTGTCGGCGGCGTCTACGTGAGCAATAGCGGCCGCGTGCTGAACCTCGTGAATTCCGACGCCCGCACGATGGCGCAGTACGCGCTGCCGTGGAAATCCGGCGAGAGTCCTTTCAGAATTCTTGGTCCAACGGGGACGAACTACTTTGGTGGCGGCTACCCCATCTCCGGCGGCTTTAACCGTGGCGACAAGCTCGTGGTCCTTGGCGATGCCTATGGTTGGCTTGACGTCGGGAAAGTTGCTACCAATCACTGGGCGGTGGTCGCCAACGTCAACCTCTACCAAGGTGTGTTGAGTGCCGCTTACGTGCCTTCAGACAAGTAAACGCGCCCCACGCAGGGACAGAAGGCGAGCGTGCGAAGTTACCATTGTGGACCCACGCTTTAGACTCAAAGCGGTACTTCTCATGGCCCTCGCACTGGTTGCGGGCTGCGGCGTCCTTCGACAGGCTCAGGATAACATGCAGCTTCCGATTGAAACGCCAGGCGCTTTGCCTCGAAGCACCGCGTGGATAGCGCCGGAAGCGAAGAGCGGCGACTTGCTCTACATCTCCGACCTGGGCGCGAACGCGGTCGACGTGTATACGTATCCGAAAGGCAAGCTCGTGGGGAAGTTGACCGGCTTCGGAGACGTTGCGACGCTGTGCGCCGATAGAGCGGGTGACGTTTTCGTGGTCGACGGGGACGGACCCATTGACGTCTATGCCCACGGCGGCTCCGCTCCGATCAGAGCGCTCGGAGATTCCGGTCTTCCCAACGGCTGTTCCGTCGATCCAACCAGCGGCGACCTCGCCGTTACGAACGAATCTTCGTATCTCTACGGCACGATCTCGATTTACAAGAACGCCGCAGGCAAAGGTAAGGCTTACTTCGACGACATGGTCGACGCGACTTTCTTTTGCGGCTATGATAAGAACGGTAACCTGTTCATGGACGGCTGGAACAGATCGGGAGACGTTATATTTTTGGAACTTCCCAAAAAAGACGAACGCATTAGGATCATAAAATTTGGCCGAAGCGTCAAAAACCCGGGGGGCGTCCAGTGGGATGGAAAATACATCGCCCTCAGCGATCAGGGTGCGGGGTTGATCTATCGCACCAACGCGGACGGGACCGTCGCGCAAACCGTCAAACTGCATAACGGCGACGACGTAGACCAGTTCTGGATTCAGGGCTCCGTGCTGGTGGGGCCAAACGCCGCGAACAATGGGACGGTTCCATTCTGGAAGTACCCTGCTGGTGGTTCTCCCATCATGACGATCAAAGGATCGATCTATCCCATCGGTGCCGTCGTCAGCTCGGCTCATTAAAAGCGGAGATATCAACGCCTTCGGTGTCGCGCTCAGCGTCGCTCGCGCAGGGGTTCGACTTTTCTAACGTTTAATAAGTAGTCGGCGCGCGGTCGTAGCTCAATTGGATAGAGCAACAGGCTACGAACTTGTAGGTTGGGGGTTCGAGTCCCTCCGACCGCGATTCTCGTCTATGCTACCAAGAAAAGACGACGAGGCCGTTAAGAATGTTGCTCTTCCAGCCTTGCCAGCTGCGGTACTTCGTAGCGTTGGGCTCGACGTGCGACGAGCCGCCGCCACCACCACCACCTCCGCCGATCGGACTGCTGCCGTATGCAGCGCCCGCACCGCCGCCACCGCCTCCGTAGTAGCCGCCCCCACCACCGCCTCCGCTGCCACCGGCATCGCAGCTGCTGCCGCAATTGTTGCCGCCGGCGCCCCCTACGCCAAGCGATCCGGGCGCGCCGGGGTTCCCATACCCGTACGGGCCAACGCCCCCGATTCCGCCGGCTCCGCCGCGATGCTGGTTGCCGCCTTCGCCGCCGCCGCCGCCGTAGCACCCGAACGTGGTGAGGCTGCAGCTCTTGTAATAGTCACCGTAACCGGTCCCGCCCGTTCCGCCGGCGCTTCCGCCACCTGGACCCCCCATACCGAAGTTGGTCGGGTTAAAACCGCCGGCGCCACCGCTCCCCCCGGCCACGAGAATGCGGTCGCCGAGATTCTCACCGCCCTCTCGTACGTCGGAGGCGCCGCCTCCGCCGTGTGCGGCCTCCTTCGAGAAACCGGGTGCCCCATTTCCGCCGCCGTTGAAACCGCCTTTCTCCCCGTCTGCCGGACCACCCACGTAAACGAAGAGCTCTTCTCCCGGAGTGACCGGAAGAACGGCGTAGACGCGTCCAACGCGAGGATGAAGCGTGCCGCCGCCGCTGGCGCCGAGGGCAACGACCGTGATTCTCCGCACGTTCATCGGTACTTTGAACTTCTGGGCGTCGCCCGTGTACTTAAACGTTCGATGATGGGAAAGAACGAGGCTGGCCTCATGTGTCGCGGGTATCACGCCGGTGCCGCCGCCGCAGGCTGACAGCATCGCGCTCGCGGCGATAACGAACGTCGTTGTCAGCGCGCGCCGGCTAGGACGCATCGGCGTCGCTTACTCCGAGTCCACCGGTTCGTCCGATGGCGGTTCGTTGAGGAACGTCGACGCCGGATACTTGGAACCGAACGGCGTGAACTTCCGCGGCTGCTGGGTGAAGTCGAAGCTGTCGACGATGCTGTTTGCGCGCGAATCCGTATAACCCTCGGATCCCAGCCCAATATGCGGAAGATTGTAGACCTGCTCGATGAACCGAAGGATGCTTCCAAACTCGTATTGCGTATGCGAAACGTATCCTTTCGATGACGTGCCTTCTCTCGCGTACGGCGAGATGATCAAGCAAGGCACGCGCATCGCGAGGCCGCGGAAATCGAGCTGCGGCGGAGGCGCGTTGTCGAACCAACCTCCCCAATCATCCCAGATGACGATGATCGCCGAGCTGTCCCAGTAGTTGCTCTCTCCGACGGCATTGACGATCGACGCGACCCAAGACGGTCCCCGGTCGCTATGCGCTCCGGGGTGATCCGAATTCGCATGGGTAGGCGTGACCCAGCTGACCGCCGCGAGGTCTCCGTTTGGGATGTCCTCCAATATTCTTTTCCCGGGAGCGATGATGTCGTGGGTCCAATCGTAGCCGTCGCGGACGTACTTGATCGCCTCAAACGGGGACCAAATGCCGGCCTTGAATAGCTTCGTCACGTAATACTTCCACGACACGTTGTTTTCGTCGAGGACCTCCGCCATCGTCTTGAACTGCGTGAAACACGGGAACGGTCCATTTCCGCGGCCGACCTTACGTTGCGAATTCATCGTCGAGCTCTTCGTGCCGGGCGGTGAATCGCAATCGTCGGGAGAGTGCGTCGGGTAATTGACCTGGGCTACCGTGGGGCTCATGTTATCCGTACCGGCTATCGCGGTAAGGTGCGCCGTGTAGCTGCCGCCGAACTCGGTGGGAAACATTGCGTCGGCAAGCACGTACTGCTGCGCCATATCCCAATACGGCGTGAGCTGCGATCGTTCTACGTAGGCATACGCGGCGTAGTTGTCACGCGGTCCGGTGTGGAACCCGTCCATCTTTCCCTTGTCCCACCCGGTGATGGCAGCTTGATAGTTATGAGGCAGGTTGGGATTCGTTTCGAAAGTCGTCTGATGCAGTGTTATGTATTTTTTTCTAGAGTAGCCGTACAGGGGCGCGTTTGCGCCGGGGTAGCCGGCAAAGAAATTTTCAAAGCTCCGGTTTTCTTGGATGATGACGATCACGTGCTTGATGTATTGACTCGGCGAGCTTCCGCTGGCCGGCAAGGACGTGAGTGGAAGCGCAGCCTGCGAAGCAGGTTGCGTCGTAGAAGAGCATCCTGCCGCGAGTACGACCGACGCGACGATGAGAAGCAGCCGAGCAACCATGTCGTCCTCCGAAGCGGGAAACAAAGAGCAACGATGACGAATTCGACCATCCCCAGTCGTCCCCTGCGGACCGGGAAACACGCGAGCTCGTCGAAAGCGAGCACCAAAGGAAACATCACATGACCACGTTGCTTTTTCGAAGTTGCGTAGTTCCGATGTGCGCAACTTTCGCCGTGCTTGCGGGCTGCGATGCCGGCGCCGGCTCCTCGGTCGCCCAAGGCCCGGGAAGCGCCTCGACCGGTTTTCAGCGTTCGATCCCGCCGCCCTCGAACGATCGCCTTGCGGCGATGACGATGCCGCATTATGTTGACGAACCCACCCGTCGAGAGTATGGCAGATCGTGGATGGCGCGAGACGCTAAGCAGCAAAAGAAGCTCATGTACGTTTCCGACTGGGCAACCCGCGACGTCTTCGTTTACAAATACCCCCGCGCTGTGCTTGTCGGGCGCCTTACCGGTTTTCAAAGGCCCTACGGTCAGTGCGCCGACGCCGCAGGTGACATGTGGATCGCGGATTTCGACGCGTCGTCGATCGTGGAGTACGCTCACGGCGGCACGACGCCAATCGCGACGCTCGCGACCGATGGAGCGGCGATCGGCTGCGCAGTCTCGCCGCGCGGAGATCTCGCCGTCGCCAACTTCACGACCCCACAAGGAGCGGGCGACATTCAAGTCTTTGCTCATGCTTCGGGCGTGCCCACCGACTACTCGAATTCGAGTTGCTACTATCTGTGGGCGCCGGGGTACGATAGGAAAAACAACCTCTACGTTGAGGGAAAGAACAGCGAGCCGGCCGTCTGCGAGCTTCCTGCAGGCGGTATGTCGCTAACGCCGGTTGAAATCGACCAAACCATTGGTTCCCCCGGCGGCGTCATGTGGGACGGCAAATACCTCACGCTCACCGACCAGAACTACCAGGGTGCCGGGTCGACTGCGATTTACCAAACGACCGAGTCGGCATCGGGTAATCTCACCGTCGTCGGCACGACGCAGCTGACCGATACCTGCAAAAAAAGCTATGCCGACATCCCGCAGCCCTTCATCGTGGGGTTTCGTAATACTCCGATATTGACGCGCCAAGGCACGGTCGTCATCGGCGGCAACGTCGCGTGCTTCCTCCGTTTCGACTACTGGGCTTACCCGTTCCCGAGCGGCAACCCAATCGTCGTCGTTGGCGGTGCACCCCAGCAGCCATACGGCCAGGGCTACAGCGTGTTATCCAAATAACCCGGGTTGTCGTCCGGGGCAGGGTGCTGCTATACTGCGGTTTCGAACGGGCGAAGCGTCTGCGGCTCGGTAGCTCAGTGGTAGAGCAGGGGACTCATAAGCCCTTGGTCGTAGGTTCGAGTCCTACCCGAGCCAGAACTTACAAAGGCTAGGTGGTACCTCATGTCAACGATTCCGTGCGATTTCTGCCCTCATCCAGTCGATCGCGGTCAAATGGAAGAGATCGAGATCTCGCATTATGTGCCGGATAGTTCCGGCGAAGATCTTGCGTACGCGCGCACCTATTTTTTCGGTCATCCCGATTGCGTGCGAAAGTTTTACCGTACGCTGGTCGATCACAAGCTCGATCTTTTCAAGCACATTCCCAGCACGGGATCGCCGCCCGACGCGTCCCGTTGATACCACCCCGTGCGCCCGTAGCGTAGCTGGATAACGCACAGCCCTCCGAAGGCTGGGATCGGGGGTTCGAATCCCTCCGGGCGCGCATTCTGCGCACGTATGACCGAAGACGAATTGCATTTGCGCCGCGCGCTCGAGCTCGGCGATGAGGCGGCGCTAGCCGGCGACGTCCCGATTGGCGCGGTGCTCGTGAGCGGCGATCTCGTGCTCGAGGCAAAGAACGAAAAGGAGGCGCGCGCGGATCCAACGGCGCACGCCGAGATGCTGCTGTTGCGCGAAGCAGCGCTGCACCAGGGCGCGTGGCGTTTGTCAGAAGCGACGCTGTATGTGACCAAGGAGCCATGTGTCATGTGTGCGGGCGCGATAATCGCCGCGCGTATCAAGCGGCTCGTCTACGGAGCGCGGGATCCGAAGGGTGGAGCCGACGGCTCCGCGTTCGACGTGTTACGTTCGACGAAAGCAAATCACCGGCTCGACGTAACCACGGGAGTTTTGGAGAAGGAAGCCGCCGCGCAACTCGCTCGATTCTTTCAGGAGCGGCGCGCGCGCAATTAAGAAGGTATAACGGCTAGGGCGTCCCAACCCACAGCCTCGGAGAGGTGGTCGAGTGGTTGAAGGCACCCGCCTCGAAAGCGGGCGAACGTGTTGAGCGTTCCGTGAGTTCGAATCTCACCCTCTCCGATTTAAGCGAGTGGAAGCTCGACGATGAAGCGCGATCCGTTCGGGCTGCTGTCGAGCGAGACCTTACCGCGGGCGCGTTCGACCGCGCGCTTCACGATCGCCAGGCCGAGACCGGAGCCGGAAACGTCGCGTTGCGCACCGCGATAGAATCGATCGAAAACGCGCGCCGCATCGGTCGATGGTATGCCGGGACCTTGGTCTGCGACTTCGATAAGGGCCGTCGAGTCGTGCGCGTGCACGCGCACTTCGATTTCGCCGAGGCCATATTTCACCGCGTTGTCGGTGAGATTCGTCACGACGTACCCGAGCTCGGTCGGATCGATTGCCGCGAGGATTCCGGCGTGCGTCGAGACGGCGAATTGCCGGTCTGGATGCGCGTCGGCGATCGGCGAGACCAAATCGGCGACGAGCGTGCCAACGTCGATCGGCGCGGCCGAAGGGGCCGCTTCCGGGCTCTCCCAACGTTCGAGGAGGATGAGCTTGTCGATCAACGAGCCCATGATGCGGCTCTGATCGTTCATCGTATCGAGGATGTGCTCGCGATCGCTTGCGCTCTCAAAGCCGCCGCGACGAAGAATCGCGATGAATCCCTGCACGACCGTCAGCGGCGTGCGCAGCTGATGCCCGGCATCGGCAATGAATTGGCGCATCGAGGCGTTTGCGCGATCGCGCGCGGCAAAGGCTCGCTCCATCTGCTCGATCGCGCCGTTGTACGAGACCGCGAGCGTTCCCAGCTCGTGGCGCTCGTCGGCGGCGATGAGCTGCGGCGTGAGATCGCCCGAAGCGAATCGCCGCAATGCTGCCGTTACGTCGTCGAGCGGCCGCAGGGCTTGGCGCGTGAGTATGCGAGCGATCAGAATGCCACAAGCGATCGCGATCGCGAGTGCCACGAGCAGCGGGACGAAGAAGGCGCCCACGGTCGAGACCAGCGTCGCGTCGTTGCTCTTGACGATGATATAGAGATTTCCGGCGTGCGCGAAAAGCGATTGAAGGCCGAATGCCGTTGCGAGCCCGAGGACGACGCGCGCGAGTGGGCCAGAGGCGCGCGGATCGCCGGAAAGATCGCCGCGTCTTCGTACGGTCACGACCGGTCGAGGATCGGCACGATGCAGGCGATAGACGGTGGCGCGGGTGTTGGCGTCGAGAAAAACGATCTCGCTGCCGGTTCCCAGCAGCAGCGACGCGGCGAAGTTGCCGCCGGCGCGGGCGTTCGGCAGCGACGTTTGCGCGAGCGACGCCTGCAGCTGCGCCATCGTACCCGTGAGCTCGTTGGAGAGCGTGCGTATATAGAAGCCAAAGCCCGAGAAGCGCGCCGCCAAGAAGCACCGCGACGAGCACGAGCGAGATTTCGACTGCGGCGAGCGTTTGAATGCGGCGAGCAAGGCGCGTCGTCATGGCGTCGTTGCCCGCAACTGGTATCCGGAGCCGCGCAGAGTCTGGATAAGCTTGACGGGCTCTCCGCTATCGATTTTTGCTCGCAGGAAAGAGACGTACGTTTCGACCGTATTGGGGATGACGTCGCGATCGATGCCCCACACGAGGTCGAGCAGCTGCGAACGTGTGAGCACCTCTTCGGCATGCTCGGCAAAGACGCGCAGCAAGTCGAACTCTCGGGGCGAGAGCTCGATGCGCCGGTTACCTCGATAGACCGTTCTGCTCGCTGGGTCGATGCTCAGATCGCCGTAGGTAAACGTTTCGCGCTGCTCGATCCGCGGCCGCCGCAGCAGCGTGCGAAGCCGCGCGACCAGCTCTTCCAAGTCGAACGGTTTAGCGACATAATCGTCGGCTCCAGCGGAGAACCCAGCGATCTTTTCGGCCATCTCGGTCCGAGCCGTGAGCATGACCACCGGGGCGGTCGTGAGCTGACGAATCTCCGGCAGGAGCGTGAGACCGTCACGGCCGGGTAACATAACGTCGAGCACGATCACGTCCGGCGACCAGGCCTGCAGGAGGGGGAAAGCGGCCGATCCCTCGGCGACGCTGCGGACGGAAAAGCCGGCTTGCTCGAGCCCGTACTGCAGCAGCTCGCGCAAGGCCCGCTCGTCGTCGACCACCAGCACTCGCGCCGGCTCGGCCATCGAGGTCATTCTCAGACTCACTCCAGGATTAAGAACGGATACTTTCGTTACAATCGGACCAGTCAATGAAACGCAGGGATACCCTTTCGCGACGAATCTTCGGTACCGTTTTCGCGATCCTAGCCGTAAGCGGCTGCGCAGGCCGCCACGCTGCCTCGGCGCCGGCTCCTTACGTCCAAACCTCGGTCACCGACTTACGGTGCGATCGAGCCTGCGCGCAAGCTCGCGGGGGTCGTCGCCCCCTACCAAAACGTTGCGGATTCAAAGCACGCTGGCGGAACCCGCCGACGTGGTCTACGTTCGCGAGGGCGATGAGGTCCGTGCCGGCGAGCTGCTGGCCCAACTCGACACCGCCGACTTGCAAGCACAGCTGCAGTCGGATCTCGCAACCGCCAACAGCAACCACGCCAACACCGTGCACACGGTCTATCAAGGTTCGCTTTCCATCGCGCAGGGCGTCGACACGCTGCAGACCGATGAAGCCGCGGTTCGCCAGGCCCGGCAGACCCTCGACAACGATCAGCACAATCTCGAGCGCGACCAAAACTTGCTATCGCAAGGGTACGTCTCGCAGCAATCCGTCGATGCTCAGGCAACGCTCGTCAAGAACGATCGACAAGCGCTGAATTCGGCCGAGGCAAACGTCGCCTCGGCTCAGTCCACGGTGCAGGCGAACGGGACTCTCTCGGGGCAAGGCCTGCAGGCGTCCTCGGTACAGCAGTCGGCCGCGCAGGAGGCGGTCGCACTCGCTCAAGCAGATCAGGTTCGCGTGCAAATCGCAAAAGCTGCGATCGTATCTCCGCTCGACGGCGTCGTCGTCAATCGCAACATCAACCCCGGAGAGTATCCCGGCTCGCGCGAGATCTTCACGCTGCAGCAAGTGAATCCCATTTATGCCGTGCTTCACGCGTCGAGCGAAGAGGTCGCCCGGATCGAAAACGGCGCGCCGGCAACCGTTACGGCCTCGGATCTCAGCGGCACGTCGCACTTTAACGGTCGCGTCACCGGCGTGCTGAACGAGATCAATCCGGGCTCGACCGACTTTCAGGTGAAGGTCCTGCTGCAAAATCCGCAGCAGAAGCTTCGCCCGGGCATGGTCGTTCAAGGCAACATTGCGACCGTTCCGATCGCGGGCGTTCGCGTTCCAGTCGCGGCTTTCACCGACGACAACCACGACGCGGTGATGACCGTGCAGCCGGACGGGACCATCAAGACCGTCAAAGTAGCCGAGGTAGGAAGCGACGGCACGACGTCGGTTGTCACCGGCATCGGGTCCGGAGCTCGCGTCGTTAGTAACGGTCAGATGAGCCTAGGCGACGGCGAAAAGGTTTCCTACCGCCAGTGAAGTTCAGCCTAACTCGGCTCTTTATCAAGCGGCCGACGCTCGTTTTTGTCATCGTCGCTTTGATGATGTTCGGCGGCATTCTCTCAACGATCACGATCGTTAAAGAACTCTATCCCGACATTTCGCAGCCGACCGTCACCATTCAAGTCCAATACAACGGCGCGTCGGTCACCGAGATGCGCGACGACATCGTCCAGCCGATCGAGCAGAGTCTCGCCGGCACGGCCGATCTGCAAACGGTCAACTCGGTGGTCCAGCAAGGATCCGCATCGATTACCGCGATCTTCGACATCACCTCGGATACGGCCACGGATCTAGCCCTGTCCAATAAGGCGATTCAAGCCGCAGAGAAGTACCTTCCGACGAATATCACGCCCCCAACCGTCAATCTCTACGATCCCACGCAGTCGGTTGTCGTAACCCTTGCGATTTTTTCGAATAAGCTCTCGCTTTCGCGACTCGCCTTATACGCTCAGAACATCATCGCGCCGCAGCTCGAGCAAGTTCCGGGAATCTCGTTCGTCAACGTCGGAGGACTCGTCACGCCGGCCTATGAGGTCGTGGTCGATCCCGTCCGGCTGGCGGCGGCAAGCCTTACCCTTAACGACGTCATCAACACGCTTGCAAACCGATAACCAGCGGGTTCCCGGCGGCTTTGCCTACGAGCCGAATCGCCAAACCACGATCGACGTTCGCGGCGACATTCAGAATTTAAACACCGTTCGGAACCTGGCAATCATCCCCACGGGCAGCAGCACCGCCGCTTCCGCGATTGCAAACTCGACGGGCGCGTCAAGTCCAGAACTATCTCAGCGGGCTTTCCGGCCTTGCCGGCGTCGTCGATCCATGGACTGCCAGCAACTCCGTCGTCCGCATCGGGGACATTGCAACCGTCACCGAAGGGTACGAGCCGCGCTTGCAATTCGCGCAGATCAGCGGCAAGTCGGGCCTCTTCATGCAGGTGCAGAAATCCGCTACCGGTAGCGAGGTCGACGCCTCGAACAACGTGCTGCGCGCGCTGCCGCAGGTCGAGCGCCAGTTCCCGGAGATCAGTTTCCGCGTCATCAACGTCCAGTCCAAGTTCACCGAGCAGCAGATCCAGATCGTCACGCGAACGCTCATGCTGGCGATACTCTTGACCGGGATCGCAATGATTTTCTTCCTGCGCTCGTGGCGCAATGCGATCGTCGTCTGCATCTCGATCCCGACCTCGCTCGCGATCGCGATCACCGTCATGAAGCTGACGCACCTGACGATCGACACGATCTCGCTGCTCGGTATGTCGCTGGTCATCGGAATTCTCGTCGACGACTCGACCGTCGTGCTCGAGAATATCGAGCGTCACTTTACCGAGCTAAAGCAGCCTCCGGAGGAAGCGGCGGTCGAGGGCCGCGAGGAAATTGGCGCCGCCGCCGTCGTGATAACGCTCGTCGACGTCGTCGTCTTTTTGCCGATCGCTTTCATTCAAGGGCAGGTCGGCCGTCAGATCGCCGAGTTCGCAATCGTCGTGGTGATTGCGACGCTGACCTCACTCTTCGTTTCATTCACCATCACCCCGACGCTCGCCGGCCTGTGGGCGTTACGCTCGCACTGGAAGCCGTGGCGAGTCGTCGAATGGTTCGGCCAAAAGTTCGACGATGCGAGGGCCTGGTACACGCAGCGCGCGCTGCCCTGGAGCCTCGAGCACGGCGGCCTTGTGGCGCTCTTCTGCGCCGGCACGTTCGTCCTCGCGCTCGCGATGGTCGGTTTGGGTGCAGTGGGCGAAGAGTTCATTCCGCCGGTCGACCGCGGCGAGATCTTCATCCAGCTCATCTATCCGATCGGCACGCCGATTCAAACGGTCAAGCAGGGCGTCTTTGGACTCCAGCAACAGGTCCTCAAAACGCCCGACGTCTTCGCCAACACGGCAGTGGCCGGCGCCTACGCGGCCTCGTTCGGTGGATTCGTCTCGCAAAGTAACGTCGGCCAGGTGCACGTCTGGCTCAAGGACAACCGGTCGCATCCCACGAGTTACTGGGTGACGCAGTTCGGAAAAATCGCCCGGAAGTATCTGCCTTCCTACGTTCAGGCGATCTCCGTTCCATCGACGTCAACGTCGGGCGGAAACGCGCAGCCGATCGACGTTCTCGTGACCGACGTGACCGGCGGCGATCCGACGCCCTACGCCCAAAAAGTGACCGACCTGTTGCGTACGGTCAAGGGTGCGACCAGCGTGAACAGCACCGGTACGCAGCTCGGTCCCGAAATATCGATCGAGTTCGACCGCAACAAGGCCCAAGCGCTCGGCGTCGATCTCGGTCAAGCTGCGCAAGCCGTCGGCGCGGCCTTCGGCGGCAACGTTGCGACGCAGTTCGAAACGACGGCCGGTCTCGAGCAGGTGCAAGCAATTTATCCGGAGTCGTATCAAACCAGCCTCGACGAGCTTAAATCGGTCACCGTTCGCTCGTCGAACGGCGGCATCGTCTATCTCGGCGACATCGCGCGATTCGTCTCGACGCCTACCGCGCCGCTGATCACGCGCACGAATCGCAACAACGTCATTCACGTCGATGCCAACTATCTGCCGGGCTCGTCGCTCTCCGCCGTCGAGAACGGACTGTTCAAGCGTCTTCCATCGCTGCAGCTACCTCCGAATATCGTCGTACGGCCGGCGCCACTGGGTCAGCAGGACTTCATGCATCAGACGCTGGTCGGCATCGGTTTGTCGATGATCCTATCGATAATTCTCGTCTACCTGCTGATGGTTGCGCTCTATAACAACTACGTCTCGCCGTTCATCATCATATTTTCCGTCCCGGTCGCCGCGATCGGTGCGATTGGAGCGCTCTTTCTGACCCATCGAACGCTCAATCTCTTCTCGCTCATCGGGACGATTCTGCTTATCGGCATCGCGACGAAGAACGGCATTCTTTTGGTCGACTACGCCAATACCTTGCGCTCTCGCGGATTGGACAAGCTCTCGGCGATCAAAGAGAGCGCTCACACGCGATTCCGCCCGATTATCATGACGAGTTTCTCGGTTGTGGCCGGCAACATTCCGCTCGCGCTCGCGCTCGACCCTGGAGCGTCGTCGCGCTCGAGCTTGGGCATCGTCGTGATCGGCGGCGTGTTGAGTTCGCTCGTGCTGACGCTGCTGCTGATTCCCAATGTCTACATGTGGGTTGCCCCAAAGGACCAACCATCGCCTAACGGCGAGGCGCATCCGAGCGCCGAGCAGCTCACGCTGCAATCGCAGCCGGTTCCGCAGCCGCAACGCGCTTAGTGAGCGAGCGTTTTACCTATTGGGCCTTCGGCATCGCTCTGAGCGCAGCATTGACGGTTGCCGTCGGCAGAAGCCTGGTCGCCGAGCGCGGCCCAAAGATCGTTCCGGCACTCTGTGCGTTCGCGTTGCTCTTCGGCTTGTTACTCGGATGGGCGATTAACGGCTACATCACCTACGTGCGTCTTTCGGCGCAACGCTTTTAGCGTCACGGCGCGGGAGAGGCCGACGGCATCGGCGTTCCGGCCAGGCGCGGGTCGGGCGGGTCGGTTGGAAACGCGATGTCGCTAAATGTAATGTCGGCAACGATTTTATAGGTGAGGAATGCGACGTGCATCGTTTGGCTGAACGTGCCGTGGACGATCACCCAATGCCCGTCGAGGACTGCGTAATCCAGTGAGATCGTTTCGTCGCTCCCTCCTGCAACGCGCATTCCGATATGTGACGGCAGCTGGGTCGCGGCGTCTTCGACGACTTCGGACGGGTAGATCCCATCGGTGACGCGAGGCGTTGGCTCGATGAAGAGATGCAGCGCCGTATCGGTCGAATCGGACGCGTAGCGAGCGGCCCAGTAGCTGTTATACGGAACGACCGCGTTGACGTTCGGATCGGGGTCCGGGATCGCGAGGTAGAATGGCGCACCGCGCTGCAACGTGATGTCGACGCGCTTCAGGTTGGCAAAATAGCCGAACTTAAAGTTCGAGAGCGGATCGAAGGAGGCAACGATCGGAAACGCCTGTCCCGTACGCTGCCCTCCGTTCGGCAAATCTTTCATCACCGCGAAATCGTCGGCGACGCGGACCGCAATCGAGCGGTCGATGTCCTGCGCTCGCCCCAGCGTCGGCGCGCTCACGTGGGTGTGCTCGACATACGTCATATAAAGCGGAGGATGAGCCTGATAGAACGCGCTCGTGCGATTGATCAGCAACGCAAAGGCGAGGTCGGCGGTCATCATCTCGGCGACTGGGGTTCGGCGGCGGGAAGGAAAGTACCGGTGCGTTAACTCCGCTCGATATGGTCATCGAAGTAAACGAACCACTGGCGGCGCGGGTCGTCGAACTGCGGCGCGCGATTCACCGGAGGCCGGAACTCGGCTTCGAGGAGCACGAGACGGCCGCACTGATCGAGCGCGAGCTCGATTCGCTCGGCATCGAGCACCGGCGCGTGGCGAAAACGGGAATCCTGGCGCGCATCGACGGCGGTAGGCGGGGACGTGTCGCAGCGTTGCGCGCCGATATGGATGCGCTGCCGATTGGCGAGCGCAGCGGCGTGCCGTTCGCGTCTGAGATCGCAGGAAAGATGCACGCGTGCGGACACGACGCGCACACGGCAATGCTGCTTGGAGCCGCGCACGTGCTCGTTGGGATGAAGGACCGGCTCGCGGGAAGCGTGGTGCTCATCTTTCAACCGGCAGAAGAAGGCCCAGGCGGCGCGCTCCCGATGATCGAGGAGGGCGCGCTGAAGAATCCGCAAGTCGGAGCGATAGCGATGCTGCACGTAGACTCGCGCTTGGACGTCGGAACGGTCGGGATCACGCCCGGCCCCGTCAACGCGTCCGCGGACGAGTTCTACATTACGATTCGAGGAAGCGGTGGTCACGGCGGCTACCCGCACGCGGCCATCGATGCGATTCCCGCCTCGGCCGCAATCGTTCTCGCGTTGCAAAACGTCGTAGCGCGCGAGACGGACCCGCTGGCGACCGCAGTAGTAACCGTCGGAACGATCGCGGGCGGATACCGCCATAACGTTATCGCCGATGAAGTCGAACTCAGCGGTACGCTTCGCGCGCACGATCCGACAGTACGCGACGCATTGGAGGCTCGCGTGCGACGAATCGTGGGCGGCGTTGCCGCCGCCTATAACGTCCAGGCAGAGGTGCGCGTCGTGCGTGGCTATCCACCGGTACGCAACGACATCGCGCTTGCCGAGCATTTCACGCGATATCTTAGCGAACACAGTTCGTTGCACGTCGAGCAGCCCGCGGCAACGATGGGAGCGGAGGATTTTGCGTATTTCGCGCAACGCGTTCCCGGGGTTTTAATTCGTCTCGGCGTGCGCAGCGACGCGTCGGGGGCAATTCATCCGGGCCACAGCGCGCAGTTTCGGATCGATGAAGCCGCATTGCGCCTCGGCGTAACGACGCTTGTGCTCTTTGCCATCGCCGTAACGGACGGTGAAATCCGTTCATAAATATCCACAACTTTTGTGGATATTTTCGTAAAGGGTACGCTTGCGCGGCACGCAGAATAGACCTAGTAATGATCGTTAGCGATGAGGCAATTACGCGCGGATTGCAAGCGCATAGCGCGAGTTTGGACCTCGATTGCTCTGCCGAGGACGCGTATGCGCTGGTCTGCGCGGTCGAGAAGTGGCCTGTTTGGCTTTCCTTTTTGCGCAGCGTGCGCCGTGCGAACCCGGAACCCCAGCTGCGCATCGGAAGCGAGGTGGTGCTCCGCTCGTGGTTGCCCGGGGATGAAGAAGAGCTCTACGAAGTCGACGGCCTGATCGCGAATTATCGGCTTTCGCTCGTGGGCGCCTACTCGTTGCGCCGGCGCCTCGAGTTTCGCATCGAGCGCCGCAGGGCGTGCTCGAAACTCCACGTTCGGCTTGCCTATCCGGCCTATCACGGCAGGCTTGGGACGTTCCTGGATCGCTGGCAGCGCGGCCGCCGGGTCGCCAGCGCCCTCGACGACTCGCTGGTGCACTTCAAGGGTCTCGTCGAGTACAAGCGCGACGACGCGGTCCTGGCCGATTTTTAGGGCCACGGCGCGGCCCGCTAGCAGTCATTGACCATGAGTGCTAGCGCGGCTATACTCTGACCATGCCGCTCTATGAGTACGCCTGCACGAAGTGCGGCCGTGTATTCGAAGTACGCCACGGCTTCGACGACAACTACGAGCAGCCGTGCGAAGCGTGCGGAGCGCCGGTGCGACGGGTTTTCAATCCCGCGCCGGTGCTATTTAAGGGCTCGGGCTTTTACGTGACGGATTCGCGGCGCTCCGCTGCCTCAGCCAAGGCCGAGAAGCCCAAAGAAGAGGCCGGCTCACCGGCGGCATCTGCCAAGGCCGACGCGCCGGTATCGACGGAATCGAAAGGCGCCTCGAAAAGCTCCGATTCGGCCGCCTAGGCCGCCTGCAGCGTTCTCAGCGCCCTGCGAAAGCCGGGAAAGCTGACGTCGAGGCTTTCGTCACTGTCGATGGCGAGCGGGCCGGCCGCGCACCCCAGCGCGGCCGCGGCCATGGCGATGCGATGGTCCTGGTGCGTTGCTAGGCGATCGCCACGAGCGACTGGGGTTCCGCCGGCGACCCGCAAGACGCCCCGCTCGTAGACCGCGTCGATATCGACCGCGCGCAGAAGGTCCTCGATGGCGGCGATCCGATCCGATTCCTTCGACCGCAGGTCACCGATGCCGGCGATCGTCGTCGTACCAGACGCGAAGGCCGCGGCAATCGCGACGAGCGGGATCTCGTCGATCGCCCGCAGCGCAACGTCGGGGCCGATGCTCGTTGCCAGAAGCGGACGAGGCGTGACCGCAATGTCGGCGAGTGGTTCTCCGCATCGCGTTCGGCGGTTGCGTAGTTCGATAGCCGCTCCCATCGCCGACAAGGCGTCGAGCAGGCCGGTTCGCGTGGGATTGACGCCGACGTCGCGTACGACAACCGCGCTCCCCGCCGTCACCGCCGCCGCCGTGATAAAGAACGCTGCGGCCGAAAAGTCGCCCGCAATCTCGACCTGCGTGGGATCGAGCGACGTGACACCCAGCCGAACGGAACGCTCCGACCACTCCACCTCGGCGCCGAGGTAGCGCAGCAGCCGTTCGGTGTGATCGCGCGAACCGCGGTCGCCGTCGATCACCACGGGAACGCCGGCAAAGAGGCCCGCGAAGAGGAGGGCCGATTTCACTTGCGCCGAGGGGGTGAGCAAGATAAAATGTCGCGTTTCCACCTCGGGTGTTCCGAAAAGCTCGACCGGAAGGCGGCCCTCAGTACTCTCAATCTTCGCTCCGAACGCGCGCAGTTGAGCTGCGACCGGCTCCATCGGGCGCCGCCGCAGCGAAACGTCCCCATCGAAGCGCGCGCGGACTCCCGCGCCGGCGCAGGCACCGAGAAGCATCCGGACCGTAGAGCCGGAGTTCATGCAGTCGAGGGTCCGCTGCGGTGTGACCAGGCTCCCTCCGGTCACGACGACCTCTTCGCCGTCCGTGTCGATCTGAGCCCCCAGCGCCGTTAACGCCTCGCGCGTCGCTCGCACGTCGCGTCCGTGGTTGAGGTTCGCGATGCGAAGGGGCTCGCTGCTGCAGGCACCGGCAATCAATGCCCGGTGCGAGATTGACTTGTCGCCCGGAACGCCGACGCTGCCGCGCAGCGGTCCAGGATGAAAGGTCACTACCTCGCCGGGCATAAGCGTTCATTTCAGACAAGGAGTCCATCATCATTTCGGAGCAAGCAGCGCGAAAGTATTTCGTAGAATAGCGGCTGCTTTTCCACACGAAAGGAACTGATGAATAAAGTAGATTTAGTGCGCTCGGCGGTTGATCGCCTTGAGCTCTCGCGCAAGGATGCCGTCACGCTTATCGACGGCGTCTTCGACGACATTCAAGCGGCGGTTGTTTCAGGTGAGCCGGTGAAGATTCCAGGCTTTGGCCAGTTTAAGGTGCGCGATCGCGCAGCGCGCATGGCGCGTAATCCCGCGACGGGAGCACAAGTAAAAGTCCCGGCCAAGCGCGTCTTCAAATTTCTGCCCGCGAAAGCGTTGAAGGAAGCGGTGATGTCGAAACGCGGGGCGCGCGGTGGGACGGCGCGCAAGAAGGTTGGATCCAAGGTGTCCCCGCGCAAAGCGGCGCCGGCTCGAAAGACGGCCGCACGAAAGAAGCGCTGAGTACTTGCCAGGAGGTATCATGCGAGGTCTACCCCGTGCTCTCTCGGTTGCCGGCGCAGCACTGTTGTTCGCAGCGTGCAGCGGCGGAGGCGCTACGACGAACGCTGAAGCGCCCGGCGGCCCTGCGCCCGCGATTGCGCATCTTCCTGACGCCGGTATTTCGCATCCACACTTTCTGCGCCTGATGCACACGCCGCCACGTCCACCACGGCGCACGCACCAAATCACGGCCGCGGAGCGTCGGCGCGCGCGCGCCGGGGGCTGGCAGCCGCTCTCCTCGGTGCCGGCTTTCCCCAACGGTCCGCAGACCGAAGAACTGTTAACCGACGGGACGGTCTTGGTTTTTGACTATTGCTCCGCAGACGTGTTCAAACTCACGCCCGACCAGAACGGCAACTACGTCACGGGTACGTGGACGCAACTGGCCTCGCTGCCTGGTGGTTACGCACCGCTCTACTTTGCCTCGGCGGTATTAGGGGACGGTAAACTCATCGTCAACGGCGGCGAATATCAAGCGTGTAAGAGCGCGGAGCAGAACAAAGGCGCGATCTACGATCCGGTGGCCAATACCTGGACGGCCGTTACCGGGCCGGGCGGCTGGGGCCAAATCGGCGACGCACAGAGCGTCGTGCTCAGAAATGGTACGTACATGCTCGGCAACTGCTGCACCTCCGTTCAGGCTTTGCTCGACGAGTCTACGATGACGTGGACGCAGATTGGGGCCGGAAAGCAGGACGCCAATAGTGAAGAGGGTTGGACGCTGCTTCGCAACGGTAACGTGTTGGAGGTTAACGTCTCAGATCCGCCCTACGCGCAGTATTACGACCCAAAGGCAAACATGTGGGAATCTGCCGGGCAGCTGCCGGTTAATATTGTCACGGGATTCGAGATCGGTCCGCAAACGCTGCGACCCAATAACACGGTCTTCGTAGCGGGAGCAACCGGAGCTACCGTCGTCTACAGCGCGAAGAGTGGAACCTGGACGCAGGGGCCCACATTCCCGATCGTGGGCAGCCAGCAGCTCGACGTAGCCGACGGTCCCTCGACGCTCCTCACCGACGGTACGGTCATGATTCCGGCCAGTCCGGGCTTGTATAACTCGCCGTCGTACTTTTACATCTTCAACGGGAAGACGCTCAAGAACATCGCCGCGCCGCCGCAGGCGCCAAACGACTCCAGCTACAACATTCGGCTGTTGATGCTTCCAACGGGCCAGGTGCTGGAGGACGACGGATCTACCGACATGGAGGTCTATACGGGGCACGTTTCCAGCGCGCATGCCCCAGTGATCAAGTCGGTCCCGACGACGCTTGCGCCGGGAAGTACGTACAAGCTGAGCGGCCGCGCTCTCAACGGCCTATCGCAGGCGAATATGTACGGCGACGACGTTCAGCAGGCCACCAACTATCCGCTGGTGCGCATCACGAACGGATCGAGCGGTCACGTGTTCTACTGCCGAACGCATAACTTCAGCTACATGGGCGTCGACCCGTCGCACATGTCGTCGACGATGTTCGACGTTCCATCCGGCATCGCAACGGGCGCGAGCAGCTTGGTCGTCGTGGCGAACGGCATTGCCTCGATGCCGGTCAGCGTCACGATTGGATCCAAGTAGCCTACCGCAAGTCAGAACGCGCAGAAAAGCAGCGAGCCCGCCGGAGCGGGCTCGTTGCTTTAACCGGCTCGGCTCTTAACTAGCCGTGCGCGTTTCCTTGGACGACGCGGCGCCGTTCGAAGAGTTGCCAATCGAGCTCTGAGCGCGCGCCAGAGCGGACGCTTGTTCGGCGATGCGCTGCGCGAGGTTCTGAACTTCACCGGCTCCGTTTTGCATCTTTGCCGCCAGCTGTTGTTTCAAGGCCGCCGCACGTTGTTCGGCGGCTTTCGCTTCGTTCGCAGCAGCTTCAGCTGCGGTTTGGCATTCGACGACACGTGCATCGGCCTGGGCCGCTTCGCGTTGCGCTGCAGCTTCTTGTTGGGCACATTCCTTTGCGCGGGCTTCCTGGAGCTCGATGCTGGAACTCTTTTGCTCTGCCGCTTGCCGAGCGACTCGCAACTGCTCTTGGAGCTCTGCGATCTTCGTTTTCGCGGCCTCGGCGTCGGTCCGGGTCTTAACGGCGAGGTCCTCGGCCGATTTCCGTTCTTCGGCCAGTGCCTTATGACGTTCGAAGGCAGCTTGAGCTAGCTCCTTGGCGTGCTGAACGAGGATCGCAGCGCCTTCAGCTTTTTCATTTGCGGCGCGGAACTCGCCAAAAGCATTGTTTTCGAGCGCTTCAGCTTTGAGGCGCTCCTCGAGCGCGCACACTTCGTTGAGCAGCGCTTCCGCGGCCTTACGCTGCTCAGCCATCAGCCGTTGCGCTGCGTTCAGCGCGTCGCCACTCGTCATCGCCGTTGCGCGAACGTCATCGGCCATCGTACTCTCCACTTTCATTATACTGTTATCGGCAGCCGCAAACGCGTTAACGCCGGGAGCCTCCGGTTCGGCTTTTTCCTCGGTCTCCGCTTTTGCGGCGACCACCGCCGTCGCAGCGGCGACCACTTTTTCGGCGGCCTCCGCAGTTGACGTCACCCCTTCAGGAGCTGCTTCAACGTCATTCGCCGCAGGCGTGGCGGGCTGCTCGGCTGCCCTTTCTTCCTGCTGAAGTTTACTCGCCTTGAGGTCGGCGATTGACCGCCGCAGACGCGACATGTCGGAGTTGCCATCCAGCGATGAAGGGGACCGCGAGGCTAGCTCTTCTATATCCGAAGAGTCCTCGTCGCCTTGCTGCTGGTCACCAGCAGCACCCGTTAAAGACCGAAACCGGGTCCAGAAGCCGGACATCGTAAACGCTCCTATACGCGGCCATGAATCGACCCGCAACGCTAGCTTGCGTTACGGCTATACTGGCGAAAGCCACGCTGTTGCCCAGGGGTATTTTACCTCGCTCCGCACCCCGAAGGCAACACGGGGCCGCCCCGAGCCGGGGCACATGTCGCGAGCCGAGGCTCCGCGGAACGCCGGGCGAAGAGCCCGTGAACGGTACGACCAGAAGGGGAACGACTTGCATCATGGCCACTCAAGACGATCTTAAGGGGCTCGGCTTCGAAGAGGTGTACGAAGTCGCCCGAGGCCAGATTTACGAGCTTGTCGCGAGCAAGCGAACCTATCGCATGACGGTTGCGACTACGGTGCTGGGGCCCATTTACGGAAGGATCACCTTCGATGAGCAAGTCGCGCTGGCTTCCTCGCCCGGTGAAGTCTGGGCTCACCTGGCCGATGCCTTCCTCGCGCTCGGCGAAGCGGAGGATTCTTCGCCTCCTGCAGTGCTGCTTCGGGGCGCCACCTATCTCGCCGTGCACCTTGGGCTGGAGCCTCCCGACGAAGAATAGCGATTGAGCATATTTTCGTCTTTTTTTCGAGTGGTCTTCGTTCTCGCCGGCCTAGCTCTCGCGTTGCTATTCCTTTACAACGAGTGGCTGCTGGCTCGTGTGAATGTCTATTTACTCACCGACCCAACGCAGCAGCTTGACGTGTTCAATCGGCTCTTATCCAATCCGGTCGCCTGGATGTTATTTTTGGGCGCCGTCATAAGTTTCTTCATTGGCGAGCGTCTGGAACCGTAAGTTTGAAGCGATATTTGGCCGCGCGCACAAGTGAGGCCAGGTGCGCGCGGGTCACGGTGTCGTGGCTGGCGCGCATGGCGGCCGTCGCGTCCCGAGCGACGCGCGATAGTTCGGCCTGAGCGAGCGCCTGCGCGTCCGGCGGCGTGCCTTTGGGACCGGCCGTCGCAAGGATTACCAGCCTTTCCACGTACTCACTTTGCAAATTGCGCGACACGAGAGGGATCGTCGCCTCGCGCAGATCGCCGACGATGCCTGCGTGCAGCCAATCGAAGAGATCCGCAATCGTCATCGTCGGCCGGGTCGACTCGGCCGGATTTTCGTCAATCCGCTGCAGCACAAGCGGTTTGAACAGATAATCGACCGCCGCCAGTTGTGCCCCGTTGATCTGCTCGACGAGCGGAAAGTCGTGGCGGTCCGGCGGGTCGTACGCCCACTTGGGAAGATTTCCGTAGCCTTCCCAACTGGTGTAACCGTACCCCGACCATTCCGAGTAACGCAGCCGGTTTAATACGGAAGCGGGCACGGCTAAGGCGTTTGGATTGAAGAGCGACGCATCCAGTGCGGCCATCGCACGATGCTCGGTCTGCAGGCTCACCGGCACGATCGGTACTTGCGCATCGGGATCGCCCGCGTGCGCCCATGAGAGGTATTGGCCGCCGAGATAATGGGCGGCCGCGATCGCGCACGTGTCGTAACGTCGCAACAGAAAGGCAAAAACGTCACGTTCTTCCTCGTAGGCTGCCCCGTCCGAGGGCCAGTACCGGTTCAGCGACGCGATCTGATCGCGGTCCATTTTCATCTGTATGTTGCACCACGAGAGCGGATCGTTGGTCAACATGCCTTGCTCCACGCGCGGATCGGCGGCATGCCCGGTTTCATAATCGACGTCTTCGTCCGAAGCATAGCGCGTCCACGGGTTTGTCCACCCTGAAGCCCACCGTCGCAGTGTCGAAACCTCCTGCTCGGGGGTCTGCGCCCCAGGAATGTTTGCGTAACCGAACTTGATCGCGTAATAGTCGTATGGCCCGATCGTCGTTTGAAAGTACTCGCCTTGTTTGAACGGCTGGGGCCAGAGGTTTAGCGGTGCGTACTCCATCACGCTCGAGGCGATGCCGTGTTCGCGCGTAAATGCGGTGCTTTGGATCTCGGCAGCAGTGTAGGCTTCATGCCCGATGAAATTATGCTGCATACCCAGATTGTGGCCCATCTCGTGCACGAGCGTTGCGAAAATCGAATCGTGAAGAAATGCCGCGGGCATTGGATCGGTTGTCCGGCCGTATCGCACTGGGTCTACCAAATATTTCCAAGCGCGACGCGGAGACACGCCTACGACGTTGGAAACGAGCACGCCGGTACGGATCTCCTCGCCGGTGAGTGGATTGAAGAGCGTCTGCGAATCGGCGCCGAAGCTCGGTTTTGTTTCGTCGAGCCACCGTATCACGCTGTAGCGGACGTCGTCCGGATCCCAAGTCGGATCGCTTGGCTGATCGCGGACCACGATTGCGTTTAGGATCCCGATCTTTTCGAAAGCCTTATTCCACTCAAGGCAAGCGTCGCGGATCGCACCTCGGTACGCCGGTGGAACGGTGTCGCTCAAATAGATGACCATCGGATTTCGCGCGGTGGAGGGCCGGCCAGGGTCGGCAGGGTCGAAATTCCAACGGACGATGTAGGGCAGCTGGCGTCGTACTCGATTATCGTTGGAAAAATCGATATAGATGTCGTCGTATAGCCCGATGCGATCGTCCATCAACCGCGGACGGTAATCGTCGTGCGGCATCTGTACGAAGTTGTACACGACGCGCATCAGGATGCGGCGCGCATCGGGAGCGGTGTCGATCACGTGCTTCTCGTCGGTTGCCCACGTTTGAGCGACGGTGATCACGTCGTTCTCGGGAAAAGCCTTTACGGTATCGAAATAGGAGAGCGTCGGATCGAGTTTATACGCTTTGTCGGCCGGGACGTCTTCGTTGATGACGTTGCGTAAATCGATATTGTCGACTAGGAGCGAGGAAAGATCGAAAATGACGTTTCCGTTCGAAGGATTCTCGGCGGCGATCTTTCCGATTCCAACGACGGAATCGGGAAAACTGCCTTCGGTTGCAAGCCGTGCCGAGGCGTTCGATCCGGCGTGTGCGTACCAGTTCCGCCATAGTATGACGATGCCATCGCCGCGCCGCTCGAAGCGCACAATCTGCGTCGGAAGGTAATCGGTGTCGCCCCACCAGACCGGATCCTGGCCGATCCCGTTGCCCGGTGCAATCGTCTCGAGGAAGTCTGCGTTAAGTTGATCGGGCGCTAGCTCGAGATACGTCCCGCCCTCTTTCTGCCAGATCGTGAACAGGCCCCGATGCGCCTGCGCTCCCGCGACGAACTCGGCGTACGACTGCGCGGCACGCGCGTCCGCGGGCAGAAAAAGGAAGAGCGACGCAGCGAAGAGTGTAGCCGTCAATAACGTCCGTTTCATGGCGGAACCTTCGAAGGGGCTGAGTCGAAACTCTCCTCCGATCGTGCACCCGGCTTCGTCGGTCGTGAGTGCCGGAAACGATGACCTGCCGTCGAAAGGCTCGACCGCTTAAGGAACTGGGCAACTGCGGGCCGTATAAGCCCCGCACGAAAGTGAGGATTCCTATGAAAATAACTCTGGCTCTATTCGTATTGGCACTTGTCTCTGCAGCGCCGGCCGCCGCGCAGCCGGCGACGGGAATGGCGGCTATGCAGTATTACGTCGGGACGTGGTCATGTCAGGCCGGACCGCCGGGGAGCCCGCCCAGCACGGCGACGGCAACGTTTACCCTCGACTCCGGCGTGCTGCATGAGTGGGTCCTCGTGCCGCCCCAGGGTAAGATGACGATGCCCTACGCGCTTAGCATTGCAACCGCGTACGACCAAAAGAATGCTCGATACGTCCAAACTGAGGTCGACAGTCTGAGCGATTGGTCCGTCTCGTACGCAACGCCATGGACTGGAAATACCGAACAGTGGACCGATCAGGCTACGCACGATAACAAGCCCGGCCACAGCCAAACCGTCCGGACGAATCAAAATAGCTTCTCTTTTACCGCCTATCCTACGCCGAGCTCAATGCAAGTAGTTTTTCAGGGTACGTGCAACCGGTCGTCGTAGTCGCGTTAGTCGGTTCATTGACCGCCCTGCGCACGGCTTCGCGATTTTGCGAGGCCGTTTCTCCATACCGTGGCAGTTGCGCGGCTACTGCCCAGCGAGACTGACTGCAGCGCCGACGGGATACTGAAAGCCGCTAAGTGTCTTCGTTGCTGGGCCGCCGGTTGGGTATTGGTAAAAGTTGACGTTGTTTTGGCAGTCGTCAGGCGCAATCACGGAGCTCCCCTGCTGATCCTTTTTACCGCTGCCAAGGTTCGAAATTCCAAACTGAAGCACGTCGCAGCTCCCCGCTAATACGGTGGTTCCTTCAATGGTTCCGGTTGACCCGGAGACCGAGACTTGATAGATCGCTGACTCATGCAGGTTCTCGTAGAATTGATCTCCGATCGCTATATACTGGCCGTCCCACTGAACGCCGCCAGGGAAGCCGACGCTCTGGCTTAGTGTGATGCTCTCAAGCGCGCTGCCTCCGCTGGGTAGTTCGGCGAATGCAAATCCGTCGCTGCTTCCGAGGCCGTCGACGAAAAAATTGCCGTCGTCGTCGTAGCCACAGAAATATGCGAATTGAATAGCGGGGAGCTTGTACTCTTGTGGCGTCCCGTTGGCATCGGTGTAGATCCAAACGCCGCCCCCACCGGTCGGACCCCCTAAGTCAGTCACGGCGAGATCCCCAGTCGTGGGATCCACTGAACAGCCAAGGAGGTTGAGCGCGCCAGCGTCCCTCAGCGTTGCCTTTGGTTTCTTGCCGCCGTGGGCGTATTCCAGGATCTTCGACGATCCCGAGTCCACGATCCATACGTCGCCGGCCTGATCGGCGCACACACCGGCAGGGTCTTTGAAGCCCCCGAGCTTCCCAACTTTCTTACCTGCAGGATACGAGTACACGTACACGTGGCCGGCTCCGCCGTTCGAAACATAGAGAAGATTTTGAGCCGACGCGCCCGGCGCCATCCATGACGGAGTGCGCGCGTGGCCTGTGCTAGCCGCCTGATCGCCTTCTATAAAAGGTCGCATCCACGGCGCAACCGCACGCGAAAGGGTGGTTTGCGGCATCGCGCCCGCCGCGCCGATCGGCGGCTGCGTGTTATCCGGAGCCTGTCGAAGGACGCCACAGCCCGCAAGCATTGCTGCAGCGATGCTGATGCACGCAGCTGCTTGCGCGTTGCGAAAATCTGAGATGCTCATCTTAGCAGTATGTTAGCAGTCAGTCGCGGGTATTCCGTTACCAGATTCGGCGGTATCGCGGAGAGAATCGAAAGACGGTCCCCGCTGATTTGGCGACAAGTCTGCATGGCAGAACGGCCTCGCGAATCGCGAGACCGTTTTGCATTGGAGCAGCCTCTAAGACTTCATGTCACTTGTTACTAATTGCCGCACCGATCGGGTATTCCACGGAGGTGTTGTTGTTCGTGGGGTCGCCGCCCGCCGGATACGCCCAACGAGCCGCCGTGCTCGTGCCTGAGTCCTCCGTGATGCAGCCTCCAGCGAAGTACTTGCTGAACGGCGCGAGCGCCGCCTGATCGACGTCGCAGCCGGTCCCGTTGGTATTGCTGAGCGGGGTGGAGCCGGTTATCGTCGCGGTCGAGCCCGATATGGTCATCTGATACTGACAAGATGCGGACTCTTCGTTGCACTCCTGATCGCCGGTGACCAGATTGGTGTTCACTCCATCCCAGTTGAGACCGCCGGGGAAGTAGAGCGTGCCGCCTGAGATGCTGAGCGTGTGACACGAGCTGCTGCCCGACGAGCACTCCGACAGGATGAAGCCAGTATCGCTGAAGCCATCGGCGTAGAGATTACCGCTGGTATCGTACGCCGGGAAAAAGTACTCACTCTGAGCCGAGTTCGAGAGCTCCGTTGGGGTACCCGTAGCGTCGGCGTATACTGCGATGTTCCCGGGCGTTTCGCCGCTCGCATTGATGATGTTCGTGACGGCGAGGTTGCCGTTCGACTTATTGACGGCGCAGCCGACCGGATACCCATCCGGATCGCTGAGCGTCTTCAGTAACACGCCCGCGCGCGAATACTGGAAGATCTGGAAAGTTTCGGTATTCGTTATCCAAATGTTGCCGCTTGTATCGGTACACATACCCTGTGGCTCCTCGAAGCCCGTGATGGTTCCCTTGAGCGCCATGGCGGGCATCGTAAAGATGTAGACGTCATCCGTATCGTCGTCGGCGACGAAGAGCAGTCGGGGCGCTAGCTTCGCATCCGGCGAGACCCACGACTTGTGATGGTCGCGATGAACGCTGGGCGCCTTTACTGAGGTATTGGCCGGGAACTGCGTGTGGAGGTTCGGAATATGCGAGCCCATCGGAGCACTGGCTCCCGACGGAGGCGCGTAAGCGGAGGGTTGTGAGCCGCCGCTGCCGCTACACGCAGCAAGTAAGGAGGCGGCGGCCAACGCGCTCAGCGCGTATGTGGCCGACCGTGAGATGGTCATTAGAAATGCTCCTTGTTTTCTTTCATGAAAGTGCCCTCTCAGGCTAGACCACCGGGTTTGCCGGCGGTATACCGGGGCCGATGTATTGCGAAAACGCACCAGAGTTCACCTGCCGAAACGGGTTTCGCGCTCCGTCTCCGACGTGGTAGGCGCGCTTATTTCCGAGTTTGGAGCCCTTAGTTGGAGCGGCCTGCCGTGGCCAGCATGTGGGCGGTCGCACTATTTTTTAGGCCGTTTTGCTACGCACGGTATTACCCTAAACGTCATCGCCGCGGCGGTGCGATTGTCGCTCGCGGCCCGCTCGCGCATCCGGGCCGGTGCGAAAGTGCCGCATCCGCGGCATTGGGAGGCCTTGCGAAAGCTCGCGGACTCGTAAAGCCCTTACTCCGCTGGGATAGCAGACAACCGCGGCGAACGTTATCGGCCGCTCGTCCGTTCAGCTTCCGGGAGGCGTTGTGCATGGAGTACTTGGTTCGCTTAGCGTTTATCATCGGCGCGGCAGCACTATTTGCCGAACCTTTGGCGGCGCAAGCGGCGACGCCCGCACCAACCGCCTCGCCAGGAACTCAAGGCATGACCATCTCGTGGCCACCGCGCATAGACATTTCATCGCGTTCGGCAGCCGTTTTTAACGGTTACAATCGAGGCGTTGGATCCATAATGGTCATGATAAAATGTGATGGTACGAAATCGTCATTCATACCCCCGACACCAGACATTGACGATGCTCTGAGGGTGGCACTTACGAAGTTCGTTGCGGATACGCAAGTGACGGTAAGCCAGCCCTGCAGCGATCAAGTGTTTCTAGTGGGCTTCCATGTCCCTAGTGGCGATATGACTGAAGTGCCGGTGCCGCCGCCAAGCCATTAATGCAAACCGTTAATCTTAGCCGCACCGCGCTCAGCGTCGCCGCGGCGATGCTTGCAGGCTGCGGCGGATCGCAGCCGTCGATCGCCGTTCCTGGCGCGATGCCGCAAAGTTGGGCGATAAGAACGCAGCAGATCAGAAATGGGCATTCGGCGCCATTGCTTTATGTCGGCAACATCTCTAGCTACGATAATGTTAAGGTATATCGTGCGAACGGCAAAGACCCAGGCCCAATAGAAGTTATTTCGACTGACGTGGATGCCCCGACGGGCGACTGCATCGACAGTGATGGGACGCTCTACGTCGTCAACGAACCGGCCGGGCCGGGCTGGGTAACAGAATTTCCCGCCGGTAAGACGAAGCCGTCCAAGATTATTAAGAAGGGTATCAATACGCCAGCCTTCTGCACGATCGATAGTAACGGAAACCTTTGGGTAACGAACATCGGTGGCCCTAACGTCGCGGAATATGAGAAAGGCTCGACAAAACCACACTCACTTATCACGAAAGGCATCATCTATCCGGACGGCATCGCGATCGACCACTCTGGGACCATGTACGTCGCCAACCATGTCACCGACGTTTCGGGGCGGGACGACACTTTCGGCCCCGGAAACATCGTCGTCTATCCGTCCGGCAGCAAATCGCCCAGCAGGACCATTACCGACGGCGTCGTTTCTCCGGTAGGCATTACTGTAGACGCCACTGGCACGCTCTACGTAACCAATTTTACCGAGAACAACGTACAGGAGTATCGCTCCGGCCAGAGTCAGCCTTATCAGACGATCACGCAGGACATTGACGATCCGTTCGCGGTTACAGTCGACAGAAAAGGCTATCTCTATGTGACTGACAATGGGACCAGCGTAGTCGTCGAGTTTGCGCCTGGCTCGATCACGCCATCGAGGCGGGAAATCAGCAAAGGCCTCTTTGGCCCGGCCGGAACTGCGTATTCGCCTCCGCTGCTGCCCTGAGTCGTCGCGACATGCAGCTAAGGCACTAAGCAGATGAGCATTCCAGATTTCAGCCGCTACGCGTTGTTCAGTTGCGCAGCCGCTGCAATGCTCGCGGGCTGCGGCGGATCGCAGCCGCCGATCGGCGCGCCGGGCGCTAATCGCTTTGGATACCAACCGACTAAAGCCGTCAACACACGAGTTGCCGTGATCATATGAAAGATCAATCCGTGCGAACCTACGCTCAAGGCTTTCTTCTCGTGTGTGCCTTGATCGCGTGCGAGAGTGCCGCAGCGCCCGCTGACTCACGCGTGCTTTCCGGGAAAATGGCCTGGTGGCAGCAAGTAGTTGGATTCTGGACTTGCCAGGTGAACCTGGAAGCGACTCCAGGAGAATACGCTCAGAAGGGATTCACTGATGGTGAAGGGTCCGTTGCGCCGGATAATGTGTTCCATTGGAATGAAAAGGCGTTGGGATTCGAAGCCGACCAATACAACGGATATTCGTCTGATAAGAAAGCTTGGTGGGAAACTCAAGCCGGGTCAACCGGCTTAGCGCTCGTGCTGCGCTCCTCAGACGGTCTGACATACGAGGGGCTCTCCCCCCCGTGGTCACTAGAAGAGGGTCGGAGCACGTATCGCGAGATTTACAGTATCCGCCGCAACGGTATTTTTTATGAGGAAGTGAAGAGGCTGGTTGGTGGCTCCTGGCATTTATACAGCGAATCGTCCTGTACGCGGACTCATGCGGGAAGTTGATTGCACAACGTTTGCCGTGGCGTTCACGGAGCCAGGGGCCGGGTAGATGAAGCCCTTAGATTTCGGCGGCCGCGCGCTAATCATTTGCGCAGCAGTTGCATCGTTGTCGGGCTGCGGCGGATCGCAGTCGCCGAGCAGTACCGCCGATGCGTTGAGCATACAAGTAAGATGTCATCATGCTGGGAGAAGTGAGGTCAAATTGTGGCAGTGCATGAATCGAGCTGAGCATCATGGCTTCATCGATCTTGTTTTAACTCCTGAGAAAGGCATCCAACACAGCCCAGACTCTCCAAGAGAAGTTTCCCCAGGGTTGGTTAGAGATGGGCGGACTGGTTTGAAGGGTTCGATCGACTATAAGGGCGCGACGATGCTAACCGTTGACAGAGAGAACGGACTATTTTTGATTCCGGTCCATCTAGCTAATGGGGAATGGGCGATTCTCGTTTGGAAAGTGCGTGGCGAATTCCAGTACTATGTCGGGGCCAAGAAACTGTAACTCGCCGCCCCCGCGCCCGGCATTCGCGATCGCGAGGCCGTTGTTTGTTAGCAGCTTAGACCTTTGCTCGCATTGCAGCTGTGACCTGAGGTGGCAAAACGGCTCAGGTTGAAACTGTGAGTTCCGGGCTGCGGCCCAGGGAGAACTCACGTGAGAAAAAGTCGCTTCACCGAAGCACAGATCGTCGCCATCCTCAAGGAGCTCGACGCCGGCACGGCCGCGACGGAGCTTGCGCGCCGGCACGGACTTCATGCCAATACCATCCGGCAATGGCGCGATAAGTACGCCGGCCTGGAAACCAGCGACCTGACACGCCTCAAGCAACTCGAAGCTGAGAGCGTGCGAAAGGATCGGGTGATCGCACGACTGACGATGGAGGTTGATGCGGTCCGGGAGCTGATCGCAAAAAACGGCTGGAGCCCTCGCGGCGAAAAGAAGCGGTGAGGGCGTTGCAAGGGTCCGGGCTCTCGCAGGTGCGGGCGTGCGCGATCGTCGGGCAGCCGCGACGTACGCTGCACTATCACGGCCAGGCTAAAGACGATAGCGCGCTTGCCGAGCGTATCCAAACGCTGGCGCAAGAGCGCCCGCGGTGGGGCTGGCGCTACTCCGAGCATGGCCTGGGGCATCTGCTCAATCCAACCGATCCAGAAAGCGACGATCGCAGCTGGATCGCGCAGGCTTGGCTTGCGATCGTGCGTCGATCGCTGGGCTTGGCCACGAAGCCGCTCGGCTTCGAGAAACGTATAGCCGTTGGTCGCATCACCGTCAGCAGTCCAGCCGTGATGAAGCCGCTGAAAGCGCTCAACGAGGGCAAGCCATATGCCAAGCAGATCAAGCCGTTCAACTTCATCATCAGCTGCCACGTGCGCAAGCTGGGCCATCCGATCGGCGTCAATCCGGAGCGCTTCCACCTCATTGCTCCATACGAGACCGATCCGCGCAAGTGGGAAGCGATGCGGTGGATCGACCAGTACTCTAAGTCCGGCAAGCGGTACCGCATTAGCGCTTCAGCGCCGCATGGCTCGCGGACCATGGCGCGCGTCAAGAGTTATGGCGACGTGCTGCGCCAGTATGAATACCACCCCGAGGCCAAGTGCGCCGATTCCAGCGGTGCTTCGTGCGGCAAGCAAACCCTTGGGCTACTCGGGCGGCGGCATATTGCGATCGACGGCTTCACGTATATCGGCAAGGAGTCGAATAAGCTGGAAGAGGTCGAAGATCAAAGCCTGTTCGACCCGAGCGACGTTTACACCGAATATCCCGATCTGCGGCGCGACGAATGGAAGACAACAGTTCTGCCGATCCTCAAAGCCATGCCGATGCCGGAACTGATAAAGCGAAGCGGCTTGTCGCGGCGCGCGCTCTACATGATCCGAGCGGGACGTCGGCCTCAGCCGGAGAATGCCACTAATCTCAAGTCAATCGCGAGGGAGCAAGGCAAGTGAAGCTTGCGAATCTTGGTTACACGCTCGGCCTTTCCGCGGCCGTTGCAATGCTTTTTGGGTGCGGAGGATCGCAGTCGCCAATCGGTGCGCCGGGGACGATGCCGCAAAGCTACGCAACCGCCACGCACGGCGAGCGCGGCGGATCGTGGATGCGGCCGGAAGCAAAGAGCGAGGACCTGCTCTACGTCTCAAGTGAGACCAGCGGGGATGTATATGTCTATACGTATCCGCAAGGAAACCTGGTGGGCACGTTAGCTGGTTTGACCGGAGTTCCCGCCGGAGAATGTGTCGATTCTTCTGGCGATGTGTTCGTCACGGCCGTGGGTCAGGAGTCGGACCCCACGAGCACAATCTACGAGTACGCGCATGGCGGCACAACTCCAATTGCGAGCCTGAACGATCCTGGCCTAGCGAACGGCTGTGCCGTCGATCCGACAAGCGGGACCCTCGCCGTGGCAAACCCAGCCGATTATTCTAGTTCTAACCCTTACCCCCACCATGGAGATGTCGCGATTTACACGGACGCTCAGGGTACGCCGACGATGTACTACAGTTCCGAATTTGTAGGTTTCGTATTCTGCGGATATGACGACAAGGGAAATCTCTATCTTTCAGCTTCTAATGGCGAATACGGCAACCAGCTTCAGTTGGCTCGGTTGGCAAGCGGCAGCGGTTCTTTTGAGTTGATCGATCTCAACGCTAAACTGTATACCGGATTCCTTTTCGGATCATCCGTGCAGTGGGACGGAAAACATATGACGGTATCCTCTGACCATAACCCTCAACATGAAGCCGTCTCCGTATACCGGCTAAGTATCTCTGGCAGCAGCGCGAGGGTTATTGGTACCACGTCACTGAGTTCTAGAAAAGAACGCCACGCGGGCCAAAGTTGGATCGAGGGGAATACGATCCTCGGCGTCGACGGCAAAGGCTATCGGTCCGTTTCGTTCTGGACGTATCCAAAAGGTGGTAGACCCCGCCAAAGTATCGCTAAGATCGGAAATGAACCCGTTGAATATCTCTGGGGCGTGACCGTTTCAATCGCCCCATCTAATTCGCACGTTCAAAAGTAGGGACGAGGAAGAATCGCGCTATGAAAACCCTACGTCTTGGTGGTGCGGCCTCGGGCGTCGGCTTAGCCCTGGGCATGCTCGCAGGCTGCGGCGGATCGCAACCGCCGATCGGCGCGCCGGGCGCGATGGCGCAAAGCCGCGCGATCACATCGCAGGCCAAGCACTCCGGATCGTGGATGCTGCCAGGGGCGAAAAGCCAAGACCTGATCTATGCCACGGATACTAGCTGTGGCATCTGTATCGTGTCATATTCTGACGGTAAACTCGTCGGAGAGATTTCGCTTAATGGCCTGATCGGTGGCGTCTGTTCTGATGCGAAGGGCGACGTATTCGTGGCTAACGATTCACAGGTTTTGGAGTTTGCTCATGGCGGCACTACTCCGATTGCAACCTTTCCCTTACCGGGAACCGGGGCATTCGGCTGTAGCGTAGATCCGATGACTGGAAATCTCGCCGTTACCTTTATTGGGACCGGAGTCGATCTCGCAATTTTCCCAAGTGCCTCCGGAACGCCGACTTTGTATAACACGTTAATCGGACCATACTTTTGTGGATACGACAATGCGGGGAACCTGTTCGCCTCTGGCCATCATGGGCTGCCATCAGCTTTGGCGGAGCTTCCGTTTGGGGGTAGCGCATTCACTATCTTATCTATAAAAGGCAAACTCGGGCCGCCCGGTCAGGTTCAATGGGACGGGAGCCGCGTTACGTATGAGACGCTTAATAGACGGGACATCAAAATTGCGCGTCTTAGCATCTCAGGGTCGAGTGCTAAGGTTATGGGTGCTTCCTCTATTAAAAACCCCGCGTATGCTGGGCAGTCGTGGATTATGGGTAATCGAGTTATTGTTCCCTACTCAACAAAAGGGACCGAAACAAACAGGTTGGGACTGTGGGAATATCCCAAGGGCGGCAAGGTAGTGGTTTCCTACGGGGACCTTGGTCAGCCGAAAGGGACCTGGTTCGTTGGCGCGGCCCTTTCCGTGGCGCCATCCCACAAATAACCCGGGGCAATAGCTATGATCTTCTACGGCATCACCGCCGCAAAACGTGCAAGCAGCTTTGTTCTGAGCCGTTACACGCTTTCGAGCTGCGTGGCCGCTGTAATGCTTTCGGGCTGCGGCGGATCGCAGCCGCCGATCGGCGCGCCCGGCGCGATGCCGCAAAGCCGCGCGATCGCAACGCGGGCCGATCGCGGTGGATCGTGGATGCTGCCGGAAGCGAAGAGCGAGGACTTACTATACATCTCAAACTCTCCGTCGCCAAGCCATAGTTCCGCCTGGGTCACGGTATATTCATATCCACGCGGCAAGCTCGTTGGAGCGATCAAGGGATTTTACGATCCCGTCGGTGAGTGCGTTGACAGAGCGGGCAACGTCTTTATCGCCGATCTAGACACCCTGTACGAGTATAAGCACGGCGGGGAAAGGCCGATCCAAAAGCTTACGCTTCCGAACTATTTCGCGGTAGATTGCAGCGTTGATCCAACGACTGACAATCTTGCCGTGACATGGAACCAAAGCGCATCCTCGCCCAATTACGTTGGAGTTTATCGGCACGCCAGCGGCACGCCGACACTTTACTCCGTAAGCGGTGCCTTTCTGTTCTATTGTAGCTATGACAACTCAGGAAACCTTTTTGTCGATGGTCAACTAGGCTACGGCAGTCAAGACGCCGTTTTTGTGGAGCTTCCGATGGGCGCGAGTAAGCTCAAAACTATAACGCTGGATCAGAGCTTCGAGCATGTCGGGGCGGTTCAATGGGACGGAAAGTACGTTGCGGTCGGCGATGACGTGGCTCAAAAGATTTACCGTTTTGCGATTAGCGGTAAAAATGGGACGCTCATGGGAACAGTTGATCTCGGAACCGCCAGGGGTATCTATCTATGCTGGATTAAGGGCAATAGGGTCGTCTGTTCCGACAGTAGTGGTGACGCGGTGCGGTACTGGAACTACCCCGCAGGCGGCCCTGCCATCAAGTCGATCACACAAGGTGTGCGGTATCCATATGGTGCGACCATAAGCGCGGTTCCGAAATAATGCGTCCGTCTAATCTCAGGCGCTACGCATTAGGGATTTGCGCAGCTGCTGCGATGCTCGCTGGCTGCGGCGGATCGCAGCCGCCGATCGGCGCGCCAGGCGCGACGACGCAAGCCGCACGATCGCTCCATTTATGACGTTAGCGGCAAGTAACGCGCCTACAAAAGCCTTCTGGTTTCTAAATCGAGCAGCAGCCGGCGTCGTCGCGGCTGCTCTGACTGGCGCTTGCGTTGGCGTCGTAGTTTTCTGCTACGTCCAAGCTACGTCGAAGGGATCTGGACCCGGTGCCGATTATCTTGGCGGATTAACATACACAATATACTTCTTTGCCTTATATGGAACTGTGCTGGGTGCCGCACCGGGTGTCATAATTATGTGCTTTTCCCGGGCGAAAATGGCTCCCTGGCGATCGCTCGTATTTTTATTGCCGGGAACGACCGCAGGAATCGTCATCCTAAGTTTACCGTGGGGATTACTTCCCGGAACGAACACCACAAGCATCATCATGGGCTTGATGTGGGTAGCTGGATTCACAATAGGCGGGTTCATTACCGCACGGTTCATGAAATACGCGAGGCGCTGAGATGCCTCGCGTCGGCTGCGTCGACCTTTCGACAAGTGAAGCGCTTCTCGCTACGTGTCTGCATGCGCCATTCCGCGATCTCCCAAAAGTGATTGGATCGATCGCAGATTCATTTATTGGCTTTCCCTCCCTCGACGAGACGGACGTGCCGAAACTAACGCCGCACGTTCCGCCGAACGCACTGATCGCGGCGCTTGTCCACGCTGAGAACTTTGATCCTGCTGAGGACCACCCACCCAATCCCGATTTCGGCTGGACGTCAATCCTGCTGGACGATTTTCGAGACATCAACGACGATTTGGGCACGCTATCGGGCGTAACGAACAGCCATTTCCAAACTCAACTAAGCTGGCGTCCTCGCGTCGATCCTAAGCGTACTGCCAAGGTTGCTATTGTTGCACCAGGCCCGTGGAACCGGACGACCATTCGAGAATCGTCCGCACTCCCTGCACTGTCGCGTGCGATCGCGGAAAGCGGTTACGACGCCGTCGCCATTGCCTGTAAGGCTGCGGATGATCGGGAGTTCGAGGTCGTAGTCCAGTATGCGGAAGAGATTAAACGCGAAGCAGGCCTCCCACTCCTCTTCATTTCCCGATGGCCCAGAAACATCGAACGCACGCCTTTTACGATGATGGTTCGAGAAGCGCGAGCTTGGTCCGATCTGGAAAATCGATCGGCGGTCGACGCCAGTTAAGCCCGCGCCCGGCGTGCGCGATCGCGAGGCCGTGATGCATTGCGCGCATTGCGCTTTTGTGGGCATCGCAGCTGCGTAGTGAAGCGGCGCTGATCGCATAACGGCTTCGATCGCATAGCTGGCTTGGCGCCGAGCAACCAGGCGCTAGGGGTGCACAATTTTCGGCTGTGGCTCCTTGTATGATGACGGTAGGGCTGGTCACGCTGAGTTAGCTCCTTGGGTCGTAACCCCGCGGGATAGATAGGCGGCCTGCCCGTTGGCGCCTGCGGAGATCGGACGGTATCGTGAGCACCGCATTGTCGGTTAGCTCGAATGCACAAGGTCGATCGCGAAAGGCGCCGTTTCAGGAGGGACGCTCGATGGCATCGTTCTTGGGAATCGATTTGTCGAAGGAAAACTTTCACGCGTGTCTCTTAAGCGATCACGCTGAGGCGAAGAAAGCGTTTCCGAACACGGCGAAGGGGTTCGAGCAGTTAACCGCGTGGCTTAAGAATCGTCACGCCCTCGATGTGCACATCTGCATGGAAGCAACCGGCGCGTATTGGGAAGCTCTTGCGTCGTATCTTCACAGCCTCGAGCAGCGGGTCAGCGTGGTCAATCCAGCTCGGATCAAGGCGTTCGCGCAGAGCGAGCTGCTGCGCACGAAGACCGATGCGGTTGACGCGGCGCTCATTGCGAGATTTTGTAAGAGCCAAGGTCCGGAGCCGTGGGTTCCACCGGCACCGGAAATCCGTGTTTTACAGGCCCTTATGCGCCATTACGAGCATCTCAAGACGACCCGAGCACAGCAATCGGTCTACGCACAATCCTCGGACGCAACGATCGTTACGGCCTCCATACGCGAGGTCATCTCTACGCTCGACGAACAGATCGCACAGGTCGAACGGCAGATCCGCCGGCACTTCGACGACCATCCTGACCTCAAGCGCCGGCGCGACCTTTTGACGTCGATTCCGGGAATCGGTGAAACAACCGCGGGATCCATCCTTTCGGAGATCCCACATCTCGATCGGTTTGAGTCGGCTAAGGCTGTCGCCGCGTTTGCTGGGCTATCTCCGCGGGAGCGGCGGTCCGGTACTTCCATTCACGGCCGTCCCCGCATGTGCAAGACCGGCAACGCTCGCATTCGCAAAGCCCTCTATATGCCGGCGATGGTGGCCCTTCGGTTCAATCCGATTCTTCGGATCTTTGCCGAGCGGCTGTCGGCGGCCGGGAAGCACAAGCGGCTCGTCATCGGAGCGGTCATGCGCAAACTCTTGGTTCTGGCCTACGGCATTCTTCGATCTGGGAAGCGTTTTGACGCTAATTACGCTTGACGCGAAATACGGTATCTATCCCACGACGCTGCACTACCGTGGCATTTCTTGTACTTGCGGCTGAGTCGGGACCGGAACTCCGGGCGCTCCCACGTTGGCGCGGCGGATCGCGCAGTTACATCACTGCAGTGAGGAAGGGCCCGTGGGCAGTATGTGGGCAGTCGCACTACTTTTGAGGCCGTCTCGTGCTCAAATCTGGTGGGGAAAGTGGGAGTCGAACCCACATGAGTTGCCTCGGCCGCTTTTGAGGCGGCTGCGTCTGCCATTCCGCCACTTCCCCCGATGAGCTACGGCCCTTTCGCGTCGAGCAGCCGGCGAGCCTCGGCCGCGTCGCGAGCGGTGGAAGCGCCGAGCCGCAGCTCGACGGATCGCCGCGCGAAGACGAGCGTAATGATCTGTGCGCCACGCGTTTGACGCGAATCGACGCGAGCTACATCACCGTCGCGCCACCGTAAGACGAGCAAATGTTTGCGGTGTAAGATGGCGACGGCATTCTGCGGCGATGCGACGAGCAGTCGATCGCCCGGCGCGAACGCGAAGCCTGAAATGCTCTCGAGGCGTGCCGTCGAGCGGATGTCGTGCGGTTGGAACTCCTCGGCGACGATCAACTCGCTGCTGCCGCCGGTCAAGGTGAGCGTTCGTTTGAAGAGCGCGCCGCCACGCGGGACGTCAGGCGCGTCGTACGAGCACGTGACCCGTTCGTTAGTAAATACGTCGGTTCTCGTACAGTCGTACGGGCGATTAAACGTCCCCGCAGCAAGCGGATGCGTGTACGCTGCGATGTAATCGCGCGCGGAGGTTGGGGGCGCTGGATCGGTTGCGTCCCGGAAGAGACCGATGCTCGTTGCGAAGTTCCAAAACCCGTCGTCGAGTTCGGCAACTCTCGCACCGGCAAAGGGCGCAAAAACGATACGCAAGTGCGCGTTTGCGATCGTCGTGCCGTCCGGATCGCGAAATGGCGGTGGCCTGGCGACGGCGGGTGCCGGCCCCGGGTTCGGCGCGCCAACGGATACGCCCACCGGAACGATACGCGCGCCCCGAGCCTGCAGATAGAATGGCGCTACCGAAACCGTTCGATGAGCCAGCGGCACGTCGTTGACGACGATACGACGTGTTGCGTTGCTCGGGTTGGTCGCAACGATGAAACCATACGAAGCGTCGTCGGCCAGTAACAGCGTCGTGTTCGGAGCCCGTCGGTACCTCGGGGGCACGCGAACCGAAGACGCGTCGAAGAAAAGCCGGCCCAAAGCGCGCAGCGTGCGAAGCCTCGAAACCGCCGAACTCTGCATGCGTGTCGTGGACGGGAGCGCCGGAAGAAGAAGTGGCTGCGACGGAGGCCGGTCGCTGTATCTCGCGAGATCCACGAGCGTGCAACTGAGGCCACGGGCGTTGCACGCGCGTTGCATCGCGATCGTCGCACCGGCAAGCGCGTCAAAGTCGTCGTTGCTCAAACTCCCGGGCACGAAAAGGCTCGCGGGCCAAATGATCGACGCATCGGCGGCGATGTGGGTCCGTGCGAGCAGCCTTCCGTATCGGCGGAATACATCGCCGAAGGCACGAGTCGGAGCGTAGCGCGCGGACGCGTGCAGATCGCTGGTGAGCGCGGCATCCCACGCATAGGACCAATTGGCCCAAGGCGCCTCCCAGCCGTGGGGATAGATCGTGTCCTGCACGGGAAAGTTGACGATGCCGTGCGCGCCATCGCGAAGGAGCTCTCCAAGCGCAAGCGTGGTGTTCGACGGGTCGCTCGGCCGCGGAGCCGCTTCATCGGCGCTCTCGAGCCAGCCGGCCTGGAACTCAGACTGCATCACCGGAAAATGGGCCTGCGTCTGCAGCAGGCCGGTCGCAAAATCGAGGTCGGCGAGATCGTGCGCGCCGATGCGGTACGCGTTGGTCTGATACCAGTTCCCCCACGCCCAGGCGGGTGAGCTGCTCGGCACCTTCATCTCATAGGTATTGAGGAAGAGCGGGACTTTGCTACCGGCAACCGATGCGACGGTCTGGCGCAGCCACCTCACGTATGCGTGCCAATGTGGCGCGGGCCAGGTGTTGTTGTCGAGATAGGCGCCTTGATCGTCGTCGAGGGCGATTGCGATGATGTCGTGCGAGTAGGGCTCGACGGCTCGCAACGTATCGTTCAGCCAGGCGCCGGCAGAGCTCAGATGCGTACCGTTTCCAAGCCACTCCTGGGCGGCAGCGTCGGCGTTTGTATTTTGCAGGGTCGCCGTCGCGGGATAGCGCCCCTCGAGAACGTCGTGGAGCGGCATGTTATACTCCGCCCGCTGGAGCAGCCACGATGGATAGCCGCCGTTACGCCACTCGTTGCGAATCACCGGCCCCGGACGCAGAATAAGTTTAAAGCCCAGCTCGTGCGTCAGCTTTAACAAACCGATGAGATCGCGGCGCGGGTCGGTTGCGCCGGTGAAGTCCAACACGCCCTCGGAAGGCGCATGCCAGTTCCAGATAACGTAGAGATCGATCGTATTGATGCCGAGGCGCTTGTATTCCAGGAGCGCCGCATGCCATTGGTCGCGAGGGATACGTTCGTAGAAGAAGGCGGCACCGTAGATGAAGAAGGGGCGCCCATCAACGCTAAAGACGGGATAGCCGTGGTCGGAGATCACCCGCGAGACGTTCCAGTTCGACCATCCCTGCACGGCGGCGGCACGCGTCGCAATCGGAGTTACCACGGCCAGCAGCAACGCGAGCAAGAACGGCCACCAGCGCTGCATTCGCGCCGCGACGAGATAGACGACCGACCCGCAGATCAGCCACCCGGCTCCCAGCGCGATGGCACCGTAGCCGGTCGCAACGAACGCCAACGCCCACCCGCCGAGTGCAACGAGCGCCGGAAACGGATAAAGCGGCATTCTAAAGGGCCCGCTCGCCCCCCGCGCGCGCAGCACCGCCAGGGCGACGATCTGCGCGATGCCTTGGATGAGCACGATGCCCGCGGTTAAGAACGCGATAACTTGATCGAGGGTGAAGAGGCTCGCGATCAGCGATAATGCTCCGACCGTCAGCAAGGCGACGTGCGGGAAATCTTTTCGCGGATGCAGCCTGCCGAAAATCGGAAGAAATGCTCCATCTCGAGCCGCGGCGAACGAAATCCGCGAGAACCCGAGTAGGTTACCGTACAGCGAGGCAAAGGCCGTCACGAGGACGAGTACCGTAACCGCGAGCGCGGCCACCCGCCCCCAGGTTCGCTCGACGACGAAGGCCCCGACGTACTGCGCCTGCGTGGTGGGCTGACCGTGCGCGTCGAGCAGGGATTGCCACGGCACGGCGCCCAGCACTCCGATCTGCAACAGCACGTAAAGAATCGCGACGATGAGCACCGAGAGTAGAATGGCTCTTGGAATCGTACGCTGCGGTCGCACGACCTCGTCGCCAAGCAGCGCGACCTCCGAGTAGCCTGCGTAATCGTAGAGCGTGATGTAGAGCGCGTGAGAAAAGCCGGCAACGAAGCCGGCGCCAAAGCGCACGGGATAGGGGAGATGAAAAACTTGCGTAAAGTTTGCATGCGAAAGCCCCGCCAGCGCGACGAGCGCAACCGTAAGTGTCGCAGCTACTGCAAGCACTGCACCCAGCGACGCAACTTGCGACGTTCGACGATAGAGCAAGAGCGTCGTGGCCGCTCCGATTCCGACCGCGACCGCATCGTGCGCGGCGAGGTTGGAGCCGAGCGCCGGATAGAGATAGGCGGCATAGTTCGCAAAGCCGATGTATCCGCTGGCCAGCAGGCACGGCGCGGCCAAAAGAAACTGCCAATTGAAGAGAAACGCCAACGCTTTGCCCAGCCGCTGCGGTCCAAAAACGTTGCGCAGGTAGACGTACGTGCCGCCCGAGCCGGGATAGCGTGCAGAGAGTTCGGCCCAGACGAGGCCGTCGCACAGGGCGACGATTGCACCCGCGATCCAGCCGATCAGCGCGAGAGGCCCTCCCAGCGCCGCAACGACCAATGGGATCGTTACGAGCGGTCCAATCCCAATCATCGTAATGACGTTGATCGAAACCGCGGCGCGTAGATCGATAGCGCGCTTCATCTAGGCGCATGCTGTTCGCGCGACGAAGCTCATCGCCATGCACGAACGCTCGGATATCGCGCGCCTTCTCGGGCTCGCAGGCGATGTGCGCGTCGACTTCGTCGAGAGCGCTGCGCTCGCGGGGAATCCCTTGGGTGATTCGGCGACGCGGCCAATTGGCGTGTATCTCCCTTCGGACTACGATGCGCAAGGTTCGCGGCGCTATCCCACAATCTACGTTCTGCATGGGTACACTGGCGACGTTGCCGCGTTGATCTCGACGCGGCCCTGGGAGACCAACGTTCTCCAATGGGCCGATCGCTTGATGCGACAAGAGCGCATGCCGCGGGCGTTGGTCGTGCTGGTCGACGGTTTCACGCGGTTAGGCGGATCGCAATACGTCGATTCGGTCCACAACGGTCGCTACGCGACCTACGTCGTGCGCGACGTGATCGGTCACGTCGACCGTACCTATCGCGCGATTCCTTCGGAAGCGGGGCGCGCCGTCGTCGGCAAATCTTCCGGCGGTTTCGGCGCGATGCATCTCGTTTTGGAGCACCCGGGGACTTTCGCAGCCTTTGCGTCCCACAGCGGCGACTCGTACTTTCGATACGCGCACCCGCCGGCGTTCGCGACCGTGCATCGCACGCTCGAAGCGTACGAGTTTAATCTTGCCGCCTTCGTTGAGGCCTTCGAGCGCAAGCATAAGCGCAGTGCGGCGGAGTATACGACGATGGAGATGCTGGCGTACGCTGCGGCCTACTCGCCGCGGGGCGCAACGGCATTCGACCTCGATCTGCCCTTCGATCAAGCTAGCGGCGAGCTGCGCGACGACGTCTTCGGGCGCTGGCTCGCCTTCGATCCGGCGGAGAGGATCGCGACGCACCGCGATGAGCTCGCCCGTCTACGCCTTCGCTATCTCGATTGCGGGCGGCGCGACGAATACAACCTCGATATCGGCGCGCGGGTCGTCGCTCAGCGAATTCGCGATCTGGGACTCTCGGTCCGTCACGAGGAATTCGACGACGATCATCGCAACGTCGGTTATCGTTACGAAATCTCTCTGCCGGCGCTTGCCGCCGCTCTGGATAACGAATGACGAAACGCTCGATTTTCCTCTTTGCTCTGCTGCTGGGACTCAACCGCGGAGCGCCGGTGCTCGCGCAGGTGCCCCCGCCCCCCACACCGGCGCCTGATCCGCACACCTACACCGATCCCGGCATGACGTTTACGGCTCCGCCCGACGCGTATTTGGCCGCGCGTCGAGAAGTCTCGCTCAACGAGCTGGGCGACGATCTGGAAACCGTCGCCACCTGGGTGTTACGGCCGGGCCAGGAGGATGTCCGTACGATCCAGCTCGCGATGGAAGCCTTCAACGGTCCTCCCAATCAATGGGAAGCGCAGTTCGAAAGCCAGACCCATAGTTCGCAAGACGGCGCCTTGATCAAAAACAAGACACCGATGACGCTGCTCAACGGGATGCCGGCAACGTACGTCGAGGTTGCCTACGGAAGCGGTTTCGATGCGCGCAAAGAGTACGCGATCACTTGGGCCGATGGAGAACGCGGCATCGTTCTCGCGGAAACGGCACGGCTCGGGGACGTCTCCGCCGAGGAGGCTCGCGAAGCCCTCAAACAGGTGACGGCAGTTCGCTATCCCTTATACCAGCCGTAGCCTCGAGCGCTTCGCGGAGGTCGTCGAGCAAATCCGCCACGTCCTCGATCCCGACCGATAGGCGAAGAAGCCCATCGGTAACGCCGCGCCGCTCGCGCTCCGCGACCGGAATCGAGCCGTGCGTCATGCGCCCTGGATGGCAGATCAGCGACTCGACGCCGCCCAGACTTTCGGCTAGGCTGAAAATATTTCAGACGGCTTGCGAACTCCAGCGCTCGTCGCGCGCCCCCTTCGAGCTCGAACGAGAGCATGCCGCCAAAGCCGCTCATCTGACGCTTCGCAAGCTCGTACTGTGGATGCGATCGCAAGCCGGGATAGTGAACGCGAGCGACGTCGTCGCGCGATTCCAAAAACTCGGCGACGATCTGCGCGTTGCGAGCATGCTCGCGCATGCGCACCGCAGAGCGTCTTTGCGCCGCGCATCGTCAGCCACGCATCGTACGGTCCGGCGACGCCGCCGGCGGCATTCTGCACGAAGCGAATCTGCTCGTGCAGCGCTGCGTCGTCGGTTATCGCGATGCCGCCGACCACGTCGCTGTGACCGCCGATATACTTGGTCGTCGAGTGCACCACGATTTGTGCGCCGAGCGCGAGCGGTTGCTGAAAATACGGGGTCGCAAAGGTGTTGTCCACGGCAACGAGCTGCTCCGGGCGCCGAAGCGATGCGATCGCCGCGATGTCGACGAGCTTGAGCAGCGGGTTGGTCGGCGTCTCGATCCAAAAAAGTTTCGTGGCCGGTTTGAGCGCGCCGCGTACCGCCTCGAGGTCGGTCATGTCGACGTAGGTAAACTCGAGGCCGTACCGTTCGAGAACGCGCGCAAAGAGACGATACGTTCCGCCGTAGAGATCGTCGCTGACGACCACGTGGTCGCCCGCGGAGAGAAGCCCCAGCACCGCCGCCGTCGCTGCCATTCCGCTGGCGAAGGCGCTACCGTAGCGCGCTCCTTCGAATGAAGCCAGCTGGCGTTCCAACGCGAGACGCGTCGGATTGATCGTTCGGCTGTAGTCGAAGCCCTTATGCTCGCCGACTCGCGTCTGCGTGTACGTCGACGTCTGATAGATCGGAACAATCGTGGCGCCGGTTGCGGGGTCGGCCGCTTGACCGACGTGAATCGCCTTGGTCGCAAACTTCATTTATGCACGACGTCGGAGCTGGTCGAGAGGAAGCTGATGATGTCTTGGCGGGCCAAGACGCCGATCGGCTCGCCGTCGTCGGTCACGACGATCGCGGGATTTGCGAGCGTGAGGAGCTTGTACGCGCGATCGATCTCCTCGGACTGTTCCAAGGCCGGGAACGGCCGCCCCATCACCTCGCTGACGGGTTGATGGATGATGTCGGCGTGGTCGAAGACGCTCTGCATCACGCCGATGTCGTTCACGCTGCCAACCTGCTCGCGTCCTCGCATCACCGGTATTTGTGAAATTTCGAATTCGCGCAAGAGGTCGAGCGCGGTCTTGACCGTGTCGTCGTGCTGCACGGTAATGAGCGGCGGTAAGCGGCGTCTTGGTGCGCAACACGTCGCCGACGGTCGCGCGCCGCTTGGAATCGGCCAGAAACCCGTTGGCGATCATCCAGTCGTCGTTGAAGATTTTTGACATGTATCCGCGTCCGGAATCGGGCAGGATCACGACGACGATCGCATCGGGCGAGAGCGTCTTTGCCAGCTTGACGGCGGCGACGGCGGCGGTGCCCGACGATCCGCCGACGAGCAAGCCTTCCTCGCGCGCGATCCGGCGCGCCATGAGAAACGAATCGCGATCGGAGACGCGTACCATCTCGTCGATCACGCGCAGATCGACCGTCTCCGGAAGGTAGTTCATTCCGATCCCTTCGACCGCATACGAGCGCGGAATGTCGCCGGAGTAGATCGAGCCTTCGGGGTCGGCGCCGACGACGTGAATCGCCGGATTTTTCTCCTTGAGATAACGCGCCGTGCCCGAAGATCGTTCCGCCGGTGCCGATTCCGGCGACGAAATGCGTGATTTCGCCGCCGCGTCTGCTCCCAAATCTCGGGACCGGTCGTGTGATAGTGCGCTTCCGGGATTGAAGTGATTGTGAAACTGATTCGGCTGGAAGGCTCCTGGGATCTCTGATGCGAGCCGATTTGCGACGCTGTAATACGATTCGGGTGAATCCGGCGGAGACGTTCGTCGGCGTAATGACGACGTCGGCGCCGTAGGCGCGCAACAGGTCGATCTTTTCGCGCGACATCTTGTCGGGCATCACGAGGATGCATCGGTATCCGCGAATCGCCGCCGCCATTGCCAGGCCCGTTCCGGTGTTGCCGCTCGTCGGTTCGACGATCGTCCCGCCGGGCTTGCAGCAGGCCTTGGCGCTCCGCGGCATCGAGCATTGCGACGGCCGGACGGTCCTTGACGCTTCCGCCGGGATTGACGTACTCGACCTTTGCAAGCACGAGACACGCTGCGCCGTCGACGACCTTGTTGAGCTTGACGAGTGGGGTGTGGCCGATCGCTTCGAGCGCGTTTTCGCAATAGGCGAGGCCGGCGGTTTTGGACGACGGGGCGGGGCTTGCCATAGGAGCGGCGGCTTCGGCGCGCCAAAGAAGTTCGCCTATGAAACCCAACGCCGGTGCGCTCTACCTTGCGATTGCGTTGCTGCTCTTCGCCATGCCGGGATGTAATAACGATGCTTTGCCGCCGGCTTCCGGATTCGCAAGCGTAACGGGTGTCGTCGTCGACGCCACGACGAACGCCCCGATGAGCGGCGCGATCGTTACGATCGACACGGTCTTAACGGCAACCACCGACGCTGCCGGACGGTTCTCGATCGAGAAAGTTCCCAGTGGAATTGCCGACTACTCGGTGCAGGCGAACGGGTACCAGACGCTTGCGTCCACCGCGAACGTCGAACCCGGAAAGCCGTTCCAGCTAAATCTGACGCTCGCCCAACAGAGCCGCGCACTAGACCGTCAGCTCAACGCGGCGGAACGCCGGTACGCACTCGCCGGTTTGACGAGCGTTGCGCGATCCGCGACGGTTCGGTCGACGATGCCGAGAACCACCGCGGCGAGCTTCTCAGGATCGTGACGGACGGTCTCAGTTTCGCTGATCACCGCCGCGCGAACGGGTTCCAACCCAAGCGCAGCGATGCGCTCGACATCGGGCTCGACCGGAACCTGTCCCTCTTGCGCGTAGGCTCCAAGCAGTCGCGACGGCGGCTCGTCGTTGACGATCACGTAATCGCAGACGCGCTCGCCGGCGTTTGTCGAGCAATGCCTCCACGTGATCGGCGGCCGTCATTCCGTCGGTCTCGCCCGGCTGCGTCATGACGTTGCAGACGTACATCTTCACGGCGTGCGCGTGCGCGACCTCGCGCGCGATGCGGCTCACCAAAAAGTTCGGCAGCTACCGACGTGAAGAGCGACCCGGGGCCTAGCACGATCGCATCGGCGTCGCGGATCGCGGCGATCACTTCGTCGAGTGGCGCCGCCGCCGGGGGATCGAAGAAGACCCGTTTGATCGGCCGCTTCGCCCGTGAGATATTCGATTCGCCCTCGACGATCGTGCCGTCGTCGAGCTCGGCGCAGAGCCGAACGACGCCGAGCGTTGCGGGAAGGACGCGCCCGACGACGTTGAGCACGCGGCTCGATTCCTTGATCGCTTCGTCGAAGTTCCCGGTGATGCCGCTCATCGCCGCCAGGAAGAGATTGCCGAAGGAATGGCCGCTGAGCCCTTCACCTTCGGTAAAGCGGTAGCGGAAGAGGTCGGTCACGAGCGCTTCGTCATCGGCGAGCGCGACGAGACAGTTGCGAACGTCGCCCGGCGGTAAGACGCCGAGTTCCTTCTGCAGGCGTCCCGACGAGCCGCCGTCGTCGCTCACCGTCACGATCGCAGTCAGATTGCTCGTGCGGCGCTTGAGCCCGCGCAGCAGCGTCGAGAGACCGGTCCCGCCGCCGATCGCAACGATCTTATAACCTTGCTGAAGGCGCCGTCCGGCCAGCGCATCGCGGAAGCCCTTCGGATTGCGTCCGCGCGCGATCCGAACGACGGAGCGCAGCCACATCCAAATGCCGACCACCAGCAACGCGATCCCGATAAAGCCAAGAATCCACGTAAGATAGGCCGGCGAGAAATAGTCGTCAACGATGTCGTCGAGGATCTCGTTGATGTGGATTCCCGTGCCCTCGGCAATGAGCCAGCGCGTCGCGGCATCGAGCAGCACGATGACGCCGAACGCGGCGAGAAGAATCCAGCGTTTGACGCCAACGCCGGGCAACGAGCCACTGTAGCGAACCGGCAAATCGCTGGCGCATTATGCGGCTCGCGCGAGATCGCGCGCTTCGACGGTGACGTCGAGCCGAGGATTCGTCGGCGAATCGCGACGCCAAGCGCCGCGCGACGTAGACCGAGCGGTGGCGGCCGCCCGTGCAGCCGATGCCGATCGTAAGCTGCGTCTTTGCCTTCGGCGAGATAGCGAGGCAGCAGATAGTCGAGCAGATCGGCGATTTTTGCGAGGAACGGCTCGAGCGAAGGGTCATCTTCGATAAATGCGCCGACGGCGGCGTCCTCACCCGTCTGCGCCGCGAGCCTCTCCTCGTAGTTCGGATTGCGCAAGAAACGAACGTCGAAGAGTAGATCGAGATCGGTCGGCAGGCCGAACTTGAAGCCGAACGAAACGAAGGTCAGCGTCAGCTTGACCGGACGATCGGCGAGAAATGCCGCGGCGATGCGTTCCTTGAGCGCTCCCGGCGTAAGGTTGGTCGTGTCGATGACGACGTCGGCGCGCTCGCGCAACGGAGCGAGGACGCGCCGATCCGCATCGATCGCTTCGCGCACCGAACCGCCGTGTCGAGAAGCGGATGGCGCCGGCGCGTCTCGCTGAATCGGCGCACCAGCAAGTCGTCGGCGGCGTCCAAGAAGAGCAGCCGCGCGTCGTGCGTCCGCGACGACCCGATCGATCGCCGTGCGCGGATCGCCGAGCGCGGCGCCGCTGCGAAGGTCGAGCGCGATCGCGACGTCCCGTGCCGCCGAGCGTTCGAGCGCGGCAATCGCGCCATCGAGCACGGCCGGAGGCAGGTGTTCGATACAGTAGAAGCCCAAATCCTCGAAACGACTTAATCGCCTGGCTCAAGCCCGCACCGGAGAGACCCGTCACGAAGACGATGCGCAGCGAACTCATATGAAGCTCTTTTCGCCCGAACGCGCCAACGCCCTCATTTCGAAGCTGGTGCCGCTCATCGAGGAGCTCCTCAAGCGGCGTCGCGAGCTCGCGATCAAGCTGCTCGAGTCCGATCCGGCGCTGCACCAGTTGCCGCCGCGCCGCCCCCGGCTCGCCGCCGCCCGCTCCGCACTGCCGGCGCCCCGCTTCGGCGAGCTCAAGCACGAGATCGGCCGATTGATCTACCGGATCGAATCGTTCGGATGTGTCGTCAAGGATATCGACCTAGGGCTCGTCGACTTTCCGTCGATGCTCGACGACGAACCGATCTATCTCTGCTGGAAGCTCGGAGAGCCGGAAGTTGCTTACTGGCACGGTATCGACGAAGGTTTCAGCGCCCGAAAAGCGCTGTAGGAAAGTCTAGCTCGCTACGTAGCCCGGTTCGACGGCGATGAAGTCCTCGGCGAGCCCTTGGAGGCGCACGTCGCCGAAGTCCGCCGTATAGGCGCCGCTCTCGGCTCCGGTGATCTCTCCGACTTCGGGAACGTTGGCAAGCTGCGGAATCTTCGAGCGAATCTCGTCGGGAATGCGAACGCGATCGCCGATTGCGAGCGTTCCTTGGTCGAAGAGCGCGTTCAGACTCTCCAGCAGCATCGGCAACGGAATTCCGTAATCGACGCTGATCGCGCCGATCGTGTGGGATTCGCTGATCGCGCAGTTCGAGCAACCGCCAAGATGGAAACGCGCAAAAACGCGGCGCGCGCCGGCATGAAGCTTGAATGCCTCGTCAACGGTCATCTCGGGGGTAAAGTGCTGGTTGCTCATCGGGTGTTTCCTTCGCTACAACGCGCGCGCCGTCCCACCGGTTGCAAGAGCCTGTCCTGTGCGGAGTGCAAGAGCGGAGTACGCCTGTAAGCCGGATTCTGTTCCCACGATGTGGGCGATGACCATCTCTCTGGGGCGCTCGTTACCGAGCGCCTCGATGCGACCTAGCTCGTTTGGACGGGCCGTCCGTTCGATCGAGCGTCTTGCTTCAGGTGGGGTTTACCCGAGCCTGCGTCTCCGCAGTGCTCCGTGAGCTCTTACCTCACGATTTCACCCTTGCGCGGCGAATGCGCGCCGCGGTATGTTTCTGTGGCACTTTCCTTCGAGTCGCCCCGACAGGACGTTATCCTGCACCCTGCCCGTATGAAGCCCGGACTTTCCTCCCGTTACCGGGCGGTCATCCGGCGTACTCCGCGCCGTTAGTATACCATTGCGCGATCATCTCGGCCGAATCGACCAGCCGCGGTCCGGGGCGGCTCATATAGGCATTGCCGTCCATCGCCAGAACGCGCCCGTTGCGTCGCGCGCTCAGCGATCTCCATTCTGCGATCGCGTCGAGCTCGTCGATCGCGCGTTTGCGTTTTGCGCGAGATCGAAGCCGCACGGCGCAACGATGACGGCCTCGGGATCGGCTGCTGCGATCGTGCTCCATTCCAGCCGCTGCGAGTTCGCGCCGGGATTCGCTAAAATCGGCTCTCCCGCCGGCGATCTCCATGAGTTCGGGAATCCAGTGCCCGGCGCTCATCGGCGGATCCGTCCACTCTAACACGAGCGTTCGCAGCGCATTGTCACACTGAGCTGTGTCGAAGTGCGACAACGCGCGCAATGCGCGGAGTCGGGCTTCGAGGCTTGAACGAGGTATCGAGCCTCTTGCGCGTGGCCCGTGATCTCGCCCAGAAGAGCGATCGTTCCAAACACGTCGTGCAGCGAAGACGGCTCGAGCGAAACGATGCGCGGATCGGATCGCAAGGCGTTTTGCGGCGGTGCCGACGATCTCGTACGAAACCGCGCAAACGGCGCAGAGCTCCTGCGTGACGATAAGATCCGGTTCGAGTTGCGCGAGCAGCGCGGCGTCGAGATGGTAGAGACTCGATCCGGCGTGAACCGCGGCGCGCACGTGGCGGTCGATTTCGGCCGGGCTGCCAGCTCGGGTCCGAAGCGCGGCGGTAAGCTTGGGCAACGCGAGCGCCTCGAGCGGATAATCGCACTCGTGCGTTACGCCGACGACGTCCTCGCCCGCGCCGATCGCGAAGAGAATCTCGGTCGCGCTCGGCAGCAAACTGACGATCCGCGTCGTGCGGCGCCTACTCTCCCTGTGCGAGCGAGTAGCCACGCTCGCCGTTGAACGTGTAGAGTCCCTCGGTCTTGATGACGTCGAAGCCGGACTGATCTGCCGCCGCGAGCAACTTGAGAATGTGCTGCGCGGTGAAAAGTTCGCCATCGGCTTCGAACCGGCAGCACCAATGGTCGCTCCAATAAGTATCGGGATTCCCGTTGGGCCAGACTTTCGTGCCGCGATTGCTGATCGTCGTGAGCTTTACGCCCGGCACGTCGAACCGCTGCATGAGCGACGGCAATCTGATCGGGGTCGCCGTCCCGCCGGTCGATGAAGAGATCGACGCCGGCTCGCAGCTTCATCGGCGGTTTACCGGCCGGCCGGATCGCGAGGTTCATCTGCGCTTCCTTGTCGTACTCGACGACTTTGAGATGTTCGGGCTGCTGCCCGAGGCGCGCGATGACGGCGTCGGCGAACTCCTTCGTTCCAACCTTCTTGCGCGACGTGCCCTCTTTGTAGATGTCGTACGTATGAATGCCGTCTTCAATCGTGCGCAGCCATGCGTTGTGAACGCGCTCGGCGACGTCGGCCTGACCGATGTGAACGAGCATCAAAATCGCTCCATGCAAGAGGCCCGACGGATTGGCGAGATTTTGGCCGGCCCGGCGCGGCGCCGAGCCGTGGATCGCCTCGAACATCGAGCAATGATCGCCGATGTTCGCCGAACCTGCCAATCCTACCGACCCGGTGATCTGCGCCGCGACGTCCGAGAGCACGTCGCCATACAGATTCGGCATCACGATCACGTCGAACGCTTCGGGCGTGTCGGCCATCTTGGCGGCTCCGATATCGACGATCCAATGCTCGTGCTCGATCTCAGGGTACTCCAGCGCGATTTCGTTGAACGTTCGGTGGAAGAGCCCGTCCGTGATCTTCATGATGTTGTCTTTGGTGAAGCACGTGACTTTTTTGCGCTTGTTCGCGCGCGCGTACTCGAACGCATAACGAACGATGCGCTTGCTGCCCGGCCGCGAGATCAGCTTCAAGCACTGCGCGACCTGGTTCGTTTGCCGGTGCTCGATGCCGCCGTATACGTCCTCCTCGTTTTCGCGAACGATGACGATGTCCATATCCGGATGCTTCGTCGCGACGTACGGATGGAGCGACATGCACGGGCGAACGTTCGCATACATGCCCAGCGTCTTGCGAACGGTGACGTTGAGGCTTTTGAATCCGCCGCCCTGCGGCGTCGTGATCGGCGCCTTGAGAAAGACCTTCGTTTGGCGAAGCGATTCCCAGGATGCCGGTTCGATGCCATTCGTTAGGCCTTTCTTGTAAACTGACTCTCCGATCTCGATTCGCTCGAGTGCGAGGCGTGCGCCGGCTGCATCGAGCACGCGCAGCGTCGCCGTCATGATCTCGGGTCCGATGCCGTCGCCGTACGCGACGGTCACCGGCGTCGGTTGCACTATGGCGCCACGCAGCGGAATTTTGCGTACATGTACGGGTAATCGTCGTAGAACCAATTTCGGAAGGAGCGACGAATCAGCTCACGCGGCGTCACCGGCGAAGCGCCCTTCATCACGTAATGCTTGCCGTCGAAGAAATCTGCGGAGTACTGCGGATACGATGCCATCGGCTCGAAGCCCGGCAACGGCGCAAACGGCGTGGCGGTCCACTCCCATCCGTTGCCGATGAGATCGACGATGCCCCACGCACTCGTACCGTCCGGATGCGCGTCGACCGGCTCGGGATCGAAGCGTTCGAATCCGAAGTTTCCGTGACGCGCATCCGGCGGATCGTCGCCCCAGGGAAATGCGACGCTCGTCGCCTGCCGGCGTGCCGAAAGCCGCGCGATGGTACTCGGCTTCTGTCGGCAGCCGCATTCCGGCCCAGCTGCGCGTACGCTTGCGCTTGCGCGTGGGTAACGTAGACGGGCCACGATTGCGGTAAAGGAATCTCCTCGAAGAGCAGACGCAGAAGCCACTCGCCATCCCGTTCGTGCCAAAAGTGCGGTGCCGGACCGCCGTCGCGCGACGAAGCGCAACCACTCGCTGTTCGTGACGGGATAAGCGCTCATATCGAACGCAGGAACATCAACTTCGGTTCGTTGGAATTCGTTGTCCCAGCCGAACGGCAGTCGCATCGGGATCGGCGCCGAGCGTTGCCCTGCCCGCTGCGACGCTGCGCATCGCGCTCGCCGGAACCGCATCATCTTCGTGCCGCCCGGTAATTGCGGCGCTTGCGATCGTACGCGAGTTGGTGAACGATGTAGAGCAGCGTCTCTTGATGCATCGCCTCGTGTTCGAGGATCGTGTAGGCCGCTTGCGCCGCGAACGAGCCGCGGCATGGCGGCATCGTCGATGGCGGCGGACTCGAGCGCGCGCTCGACGCGCTCGTCGCATCGAGCTGCAAAATCCGCAACGGTTGCGCGATCCGGCCAGTCGGTCGGTCGTGGCGCCGCGCCTCGTCGAGCGTTCGCCGGATCGATGCCGCGCTCGAAGAGGCGTCTCGAGAGCCGGATCGACCGGCGCTTCGCCCAGCCCGCGCTCGTTGAGGGTCAGAAAGCTAAACGCCGGAATGTGACCTTCGTAGAACGCAAACGGATGGCGCAACGGAATCGGCCGTTCGTAGAACGCGCCATCGTCGATAAGCGCGAAGAGCGTCGCCGTCCGTTCGCGATTTCGGCGATACCAGTCGAGCAGACGGGCCCGATCTAACGCGACGCCGGTAACTACAGCGTTCCTCGCTTTTCTTGCTCGCGCTCGATCGAAACGAAGAGCGCCTTGAAGTTCCCTTTACCGAACGAGAGGCTGCCTTTGCGCTGGATGATCTCGAAGAAGACGGTCGGCCGGTCTTGAAGCGGCTTGGTGAAGATCTGCAGCATGTACCCCATGTCGTCGCGATCGACGAGAATGCGCAGCTCGCGCAACGTCTCCATCGCTTCGTCGATCTTTCCGACGCGTTCTTCGAGTATTTCGTAGTACGAATTCGGGCGTCTCGAGGAAACTCGACGCCGTTTTCCTTGAGCGCCCGGATCGTCGCCGCGATGTCGTCGGTGCGAATCGCCATGTGCTGGACGCCGGCGCCCCGATAGAAATCCAGATACTCCTCGATCTGCGATTTCTTCTTGCCCTGCGCCGGCTCGTTGATCGGAAACTTCACGCGATGGCGCGGGTCGGTCATCACTTTGGAGCGCAGTGCCGTGAACTCGGTCGAGATGTCCTTATCGTCGAACGAGACGAGCTGCGAGAAGCCGAAGACGCGTCCGTAAAAATCGCCCCACGCGTCCATCTCGCCCCAGCCGACGTTTCCAACGCAGTGATCGATGAACTGCAAGCCGGGCTTGGTCGCATGAGCGATCGTCTTGCGCGCTTCGACGAACCCCGGCGCAAAGAGTCCTGCATAGCCGTCGCGTTGGACGAAGGAGTGGACGGTCTCGCCGTAGGTCGCGATCGTCGCCTTGATCAGACGCCCGCTCGCATCTTCGAGCACCGTCGGTTCGAGCACGACGCGCGCGCCGCCCCGGACGGCCATCTCGAAGGCGGCCTTCGCGTCGGCCACGAGTATCGCAATGTCTTTGACGCCGTCGCCGTGGAGCATCACGTGACGGGCGATTTCATCGTCGGGAACCAGGCTCGCTGTGAGGACGAAGCGCAGCTTGTTCTGCTCGAGCAGATAGCTCACGCGGTCGCGAACGCCGGTCTCCGGGCCCGGCATACGCGACCTGATCGAAGCCAAAGCCGACATATAATAGTGCGCCGCCTGTTTGGCATTTCCGACGTAGAACTCGACGTAATCCCAGTCGATCTGTGCGAGCGGATTGCTGCGGGCTTCGGTCGCCGTACTCATGGCGCACGGACTTGGCGAAGCCTCTCGACCGGCCCTGTCGAACGTGGGGTCCATGACCGCATCAACGGCATTGCTTCCCTCGGTGCGTGTGGCGTTCGGCGCGCTGATCGACTACGCCGGGCTCTTTCCTCCTGCCCAGCTTCCGATCGCACAGGCAAAGAGCGAGTACCAAGCGGCGCGTCGCGGGCCGTACGCCTGGATGCTCGGGCGGTTCATCATTCCCGCACCGCTGCTGATCGGGTTGCCGGCCCCGCTCGAAGGGCCGCTCTCCGTCATCGTCGATAACGCGCCCGATACGCTCAATCGTGGAAATCGCTACGATGCGTAATAAAGGTGCGCAAATCGAAGCGCTCGAGATTCCGCTGCGCATCGCGCCCGATCGCACGACGCATTTCACGCGACGAAATTCTTGACGTCACCGGCGACCTAGAGACCGACATTGTGGTTGCGGGACTTCGCGATCTTCCCGCGTTCGTCGAAATCCCACGCTCTGGCCCCTGGCACGGAGTGCTGCCGGAAACGATGAGCGCACTCGCTCGCATGCGACTCTACGGCAAGCTCCGCTGCGGAGGCGTGACGGCGGAAGCGTTCCCCAGCGTCGATGACGTCGCGGCTTTCATCGCCGCGGCGCACGCAGCGCGGCGTGCCGTTCAAGGCGACGGCCGGATTGCATCATCCGGTGCGCCACGTCGATCGGAGCACCGGTTTTACGATGCACGGCTTCCTCAACATTCTGGCGGCGGCAGCGCTGGCGCCGCGCGCTCGACGCCCCGACGCTCGCGCGTGTCGTTGCGGAAGAAGATCCAAGCGCATTCACATTCGACGACGAGTCGTTCTCGTGGCGAGACCAGCGCATCGACCTATCCGAGCTCGCGCGGACGCGTCGGGAAGCGTTCGTCGGCTATGGAAGCTGCAGCTTCGCCGAACCGGTCGAGGATCTCACGGCGCTCGGAGTGCTTCCGCCGCAGTGATCGCACCGAACGAAACAACGGACGCCCGCCTCGAGTCGTGGGTGCCCGTCGACGCGCGAGAGCGATTTCCCGATTCAGAACTTGCCCTTCGGTCGTCTTCGTTCGCGACGGTTGTCGTACCGCGCATTGGGGTCGCGATCGGCGAGAAGATTCTCGATTGTCACGCGGTGGCGCAAGCGGGTCTCGTTCGACGATTGCTGCGAGCCGGAACTCTTGCAGGCGCCGTTGCTCAATCCGCTCCTCGCCGCCGGACGTTCGGCGTGGGCGACGCTGCGCGAGCGTCTTTCGGACCTGCTTCGCGCGGACGGCGATCCGCGAGTGCGCGAGCGGCGCCGAGCACTTCTTGGTCGATCGCGACGAGGTGGAAATGCGCGTACCGATGGAGATCGGCGACTACGTCGATTTCTACTCCTCGATCGAGCACGCGACGAATCTCGGGCGGCTCTTTCGGCCGAATGCCGAGGCGCTGCTGCCGAACTGGCGCTGGCTTCCGGTCGGCTATCACGGACGTTCGAGCAGCATCGTCATCGACGGCACGCCGGTGCGTCGCCCGTGCGGACAGCGCAAAGCCGCCCGACTGCGCCGGCGCCGGAGTTCGGGCCGAGCCGGCGTCTCGACATCGAGCTGGAGATGGGCTTCGTCACCGGGCCGGGCAACCAACTCGGCACGCCGATCGGCGTCGCCGACGCGCGCGAGCACATCTTCGGACTCGTCCTCGTCAACGATTGGAGCGCGCGCGACATTCAGGCCTGGGAGTATCAGCCGCTCGGCCCGTTCCTCGGCAAAGTCCTTCGCGACGACGATCTCGCCGTGGATCGTGACGCTCGAGGCGCTCGAGCCCTTCCGCGTGGAAGGACCGCCTCAGGAGCCCGAACCGCTAGAGTATCTGCACGTCGACGAGCCGTGGGCGTACGCAATCGAGCTTGCGATCGACCTGCAAACGACCCGCATGCGCGAACTCGGTATCGCGCCCGCAACGATCTCGCACGACGAATTTTCGCCATATGTACTGGAACGTCGCGCAGCAGCTCGCCCACGCGACCGCAAACGGCGCGGTGACGCGCCCCGGCGATCTCTACGCTTCCGGAACGATCAGCGGCTCAGAACCAGGCACCCAAGGCAGCCTCATCGAGCTGAGCTGGAACGGCGAGCGCCCGATCGATGCTTGCCGGACGGCGAGCCGCGCAGTTTCCTTGAAGACGGCGACGAGATCACGCTGCGCGGCTGGTGCGAGAAGCACGGTGCGCGCCGGATTGGATTCGGCACGGCGCGCGGGCGTATCGAACCCGCGCGCCAATGCTAAACCGAAACGACTACGTTTTTAGGTTTTTGCCGGCTCTTCGATCCAGGAGCGGAAGTACTGCGGATCCTCGCACTCGAGGGCCGCTTGCGCAAGCTGCAGTGGCTTGAACGTGTCGATCATCACCGCGATCTCGTCGGTGGAAGTCTTCCCGAGGCTCGGACTCGACCGCACCGGGTTGCGGACCGTGCGGAGCGCCTGCGGCATGCAGCGTGAGCGAACCTTCCTCGACGCCGCGACGGCTCATGAAGTTGCCGCTCACGTAATAGAGCACTTCGTCGCAATCGACGCTGGAATGATTGTACGGCACCGGAATCGCCAGCGGATGGTAGTCGAAGAGGCGCGGGACGAAGGCGCAAAACGCGGCTCCGGGCGCTTCGAAGGTCGCGTGTGCGGGCGGAGGCTGGTGCAGTTTTCCCGTGATCGGCGCAAACTCGTCGAGGTTAAAGGCATACGGGTAGCAATAGCCATCCCAGCCGATCACGTCGAACGGGTGATTCTGCACGATGTAAATCGCGTTGCGGTCGCCGATTGGCGACGCGCACTTCGTACTCGCCTTGCGCTTCGACCGGCGCCTTGAGAACCGGCGCACGAAAATCACGCTCGTAATACGGCGCGTGCTCCTCGAGCTGTCCGAACTCGTTTCGGTATCGTTTCGGAATCGTCACCGCGCCGCTCGTTTCGTAGACGAGCATGCGCGTCGGCGCAGAAGGACTGACCCGATACGTCGTGCCGGTCGGGATGAGGAGATAATCGTGCTCGCGGTACGCGAGCTCGCCAACCTGCGTCTCGATAACGCCCGCGCCGTGGTGTATGAAAATCAACTCGTCGCCGCCCGCGTTTCGGTAGAAGTACTCCATCGGGCGGCGCGCGTCCGCGACGGAAATCACGACGTCGTCGTTGCCGAGCAAGCGGCGTGCGCGATTCGATGGGATCCGTTCCCTGGAGTCGCAGCGCGGCCGACTTTAGATGCCGGTTGCGCAGCGGTTCGTTGGCGGTAAACGTAATCGCGCGGCGGTCCCACGGCCGAACGTCGAGCGTTGCAGTCGGTGGATGCAGGTGGTAGAGCAGCGAGTAGACGCTCTCGAACCCTTTGGTGGAGAAGAGCTCTTCGGCGTAAAGCCCTCCATCGGGCCGCCGAAACTGGATATGTCGCTTGTGCGGGACCGAGCCTTCGCGCACGTAGGACGGCATCTACGCGCTCTCGCTCTCGATCACGATCGCGCGCTCCGTCGCCGTAAAACCGTTTTCCTTGTGAGAGCCGTCGCAGAACGGCTTGGTCTGCGAGCCACCGCATCGGCAGAACGCGATGTTAGGACCTGCGACCGTGTAGCTGTTGCCGTCGGCGTCGGTGAGCGTTACGACGCCCCGAACGAGATAGGGTCCGCTTTCGCGTACTTTGATCGTGACTTCGTCCATCGCTCGAGCGCATTCGACGTTCGGGCGATGCGGTCCTAAGGGCGGGATGCGATGCCCCCGAGCACCGCGCGAGCCAGGACGTGGCCCGCGACGCGGCCTTCGAGTTGCGGAGCGGTCAGCGGCGCGTCGGCGGAGATGCGCGCAACGTCGAGTGCATAGAGGGTGAACGTGTAATGGTGCGCGGGCCCCGGCGGCGGACACGGGCCGTAATATCCGGGTTTGCCGAGCGACGTTGCGCCAACCTGATTGACGGCAAGCTTCGCATTGGTGACGAGCTTGTGGGTCGTTGCGGGAAGATTGTAAACGACCCAGTGATAGAAGCCACCCGGAATCGGCGCGTCGGGATCGTGAACGATCAAGGCGAACGACTTCGCGGCCGCCGGCGGGTCGCTCCACGCCAATGCCGGGGAACGGTTCGCTCCGCCGCAGTCGCCCGCCATCGCTGCTAACGGAATGACGCCGCCGCCCGGAAAGTCGCTGCTTTGAAGCTGCATCGCCGCCGTCGCCGCCAGCGCGATGCCCGCCGCTGCTACTACGCGAAGCATGACCGTATGGTATCATGGCGGAGCCATGATGGGAGTTAGGCCTCACGCGGCGTAACCCCGTGAACCCCGCCAGAACCGGAAGGTAGCAACGGTAAGCAGGCCCTTACGGGTGCCGTGAGTTCCCTGGCTCTCGTCGTGGTCCGATCTACCGGTTAAAAGGATGCACTTGGAAACGTTGTACGCTGCCACAGGCTCGTTTGTCGGCGCGCTCGTCGCGCTCTTGGTCTATCACGTCGCCGTGGTTCGTCCGGCGCTGACGCAGAATCGGCGTCTGCTCGAGCTCCACGACAACCTGCTCTCCGGCGATAGCCGAAGCGCGGCTGGCCGGCTGGGCGCTCTCGAAGAGGCGGAGGCCGCTCTTCAGGCGGCTCTGCGACGGTTGGCGGATCGAATCGGCGCGCTCGAGGCTGGTGGCCGCTACCGACCTTTCATGCGCCGGTTTCGTCCGCTACGATGCGTTTGCAGGAAGCGGGTCGGGACTTTCGTACGCGCTCGCCTTACTCAACCGCCAAGGCGACGGCGTCGTCCTCAACAGCATCTACTCGCGCGACGACACGCGCACGTTTGGGAAGCCCGTTGCAGCCTTCACCCCGACCGTTCAAGCTTCGGCAGAAGAGCTCGAAGCGATCGAGCGGGCGCGGCCACCCGCATCGTAGAACGGCGCCGCTGTGAATTTGGTGCTCTGCGACCTCGGCATCGCGTTGAAATACGTCGTGAACGCCTACACGATCTTGCTGCTTATTTACGCGGTCATGTCGTGGGTCCCCGATCTGCGCCGTGGACGATGGGCGTACTATCTGGCGTCGCTCGTTGAGCCGGTGCTCATCCCAATCCGGCGCATCATCCCGCCGCTCGGGGGACTCGATCTCGCCTTTCTGGTTCTCTTGCTCTTCCTGCAGTTGTTCGTACAGCGGGTCCTGACGCAGCTCATCTTCAACAGCTGCTTCACGACGTATTAAAGGGATTCGTTGGTTCTTAAATCGGAGCGGCCACACCGGATCGACGTCGCGAGCAACGTTCGCAACTTCTGCATTATCGCGCACATCGATCATGGCAAGACGACGCTTTCCGATCGGTTGCTCGAGATCACGCGAACGGTGCACTCCCGCGAACTGGAAGATCAGGCGCTCGATGCGATGGAGCTCGAGCGCGAACGCGGCATCACCATCCGCATGCATCCGGTCACTTTGGAGTACCGCGCACACGATGGCGAGCTCTATCGGCTCAACCTCATCGATACGCCCGGTCACGTGGATTTTTCATACGAAGTTTCCCGTTCGCTGGCTGCCTGCGAAGGCGCGGTGCTGCTCATCGATGCGGCCCAAGGCATTGAGGCGCAAACGCTCGCAAACTACCATCTCGCGCTCGAGCACGACCTTACGATCATTCCGGTGATCAACAAGATCGATCTGCCCGCCGCCGACCCCGCACGAGTGATGGGCGAGATCGAGGAGCTGCTGGTTATGGAGAAGAGCGAGTGCATCCTCGCCAGCGCCAAGAACGGTATCGGCATCGAGGACATCGTCGAAGCGATCGTCGAGCGCATTCCCCCGCCTAAGGGCCATCGCGATCGCCTCCGCGCGCTCGTCTTCAACGCGCAGTTCGATTCCTACCGCGGCGTGGTGAGCTACGTGCGCGTGGTGGACGGTGAGCTCACGGCGGGAACGCGATTCATGTCGATGGCGCACGAGCGTGTCTTCGAATGTACCGAGGTTGGTCTCTTTGCGCCGCAGATGCGCCCCACGAAAGCTCTCCAGCTCGGCGACGTCGGTTACGTGATCGCCAACATCAAGTCGCTGGGGGAGATCGACGTCGGCGATACCATAACGTCGGCGAACGATCCGGCGCACGTAGCGCTTGCGGGCTATCGCAAGGCCGTGCCGATGGTGTATTGCGGGCTCTATCCCAACGAAGGCGAGTACGACGGTCTTCGGGATGCATTGGAAAAATTTAAGCTTAACGATGCTGCGCTCGTCTACGAGCCGGAGAGCTCCGTGGCGCTCGGCTTCGGCTTTCGGTGTGGATTTCTCGGCTTGCTGCACATGGAAATTGTGCAGGAGCGGCTGGAGCGCGACTACGGCCTCGATTTGATCGCGACGTCGCCCTCGGTCGTTTTTCGAGTTGTCCAGACCGACGGGGCGACGCTGACGATCGACAATCCGTCGAAGCTGCCACCGGCGAACCTGATTCGGTCGATCGACGAGCCGTACGTCAAGGCGATGATCATCTCACCGCCGGAGTACGTCGGGGCGATCATGGAGATCACGCAAAGCCGTCGCGGAACGCTTGGGAACATGGAGTATCTGCACGACGGACGCGTGATTCTGACGTACGAGATGCCTTTGATCGAAGTAATCGTCGACTTCTTTGACGCACTCAAATCGCGAACCAAAGGTTATGCTTCGCTTGACTACGAGGTCATCGAGTATCGGAAAGGCGATTTGGTGAAGCTAGAGATTCTGCTCAACGGCGAGCCGATCGACGCACTCTCTTTTATCGTCGCGCGCGACAAGGCGGCCCAGCGCGGGCGCGCGTTGACCGAGAAGCTCAAGGAGCTTATCCCGCGCCAGATGTTCGAGGTTCCCATTCAGGCCATGATTGGGGGCAAGATCGTCGCGCGAGAGACGGTAAGCGCGATGCGCAAGAACGTGCTTTCCAAATGCTATGGCGGGGACATCACTCGCAAGCGCAAGCTTCTTGAGAAACAGAAGGTCGGAAAAGAGCGCATGAAGCGCGTCGGCAAAGTGGAGTTGCCTCAGGAGGCCTTCATGGCGGTCTTGCGGCTCGAGTCGTGAAGACGTACGTCGCCACACATAACCCCGGGAAGCTGCGCGAGCTCAAGGCGCTTTTCGCGCGCTCGGCGCTTCAGATCGTAACGCCCCGCAAGAACGTCGCGCTCGAGGTGGCGGAAAATGCGTCCACGTATGCGGGCAACGCCCTTCTCAAAGCGAAGGCGCTCGCGGCGGACCTGCGCGAGCGTCACATCTCCGCGGCCGTGCTCGCAGACGATAGCGGCTTAGAGGTCGATGCGCTCGACGGAAGGCCCGGTATTCTTTCGGCCCGTTACGGCGGATCCGGCATCAATTGGCCCGCTCGCCGCACCGCACTGCTCGCCGAACTTCGCGGCGTGCCGCCGTATCGGCGCACGGCCCGCTTCGTTTGCGTGCTGGCATTAATCGAACCTCATGGTGAGCCGATCACCGTGACCGGTGAAGTCCGCGGCTACATTCTGGAAGCCGAGAGCGGGACCGGCGGTTTTGGTTACGATCCAATCTTTCTCTATCCTCCCGATGGCCGCAGCTTCGCGGCGCTTTCCGAGAAGGAGAAGAACGCGGTCAGCCATCGGCGTTGTGCCGCCGACGCGCTGTTGACAATATTGCGCGATCGTGGTTGACGTTTCAGTGGTTCGTGCGAGCGCGGATGACGTCGCCGAAATCGCGCGGCGACGGTGGAGCGATTCCGAAACGCGGCGCCGTTACATTCACCTTGCCGAAGTTGCGCCGAACGGCCCCTGGATTGCGCGCGATGAGGGCACGGCCGTCGGCATTGCGATCGCCCATCAACTAGAGACCGAATGGTACCTCAGCGATCTGTACGTCGAGCCGTCGTTTCGCGGTCAGGGGTTAGGGCGGCGGCTGCTTGCAGAGGCCGCTAAAGATGCGGGGGACGTAACGCGATCGGGATTCCTCGACGCGTCGGAAATCGGCGCCATTGCCTTCTTCGTCCGTCGTCTGGTGCCGGTGCAGACGACGATCCTGCGCTTCAGCGGACCGATTCCCAAGGAGGAGCAACTCGCGGCGCTGGCGGCGGGCGCGCACCGCTTTCAGACGGATTTGCTCGATCCCGTTCGCGACCGCTATGCGCTCGACGCCCTCGACCGCGAGACGCGGGGCAGCGCGCGACATGACGATCATCTATACTTCACTGCGAACGCAAAGGGCAGTATTTTCTCGATCAACGGCGAGACGGTCGGCTACGCCTACGTGTGGCCTGATGGGACGATCGGCCCGCTCGCGTCGGCCTCCCAGTCGTACGTCGTGCCGTTCTTTGCTTTCTGCATGGTCGCGCTGGCGCGCACGTTAGGCGCATCCTGGTGCAGCGCCCTGGTTCCGGCCGTCAACGGTCGCGTTGCGCGGGCCGCTTGTGATGCTGGTTTGAAGATCGAAGGCGTGAAGCTCTATGCAAGCGACGCGAATATGATGGACATGTCGCGCTACGTCGGTTATCACGCGCTACTTTTCTAGAAAACTAAGTTTCTCGGCTTCAGCACTATGCAATACTGTTGGCACAGAGCGGTGTTAAGCTCGAGGCATGAAATGGTGCCCGCGATGCAAAAATGTGCTTCCGCTCGAATCGTTCGTTTTTTCCGCGAGCCGTAACCGCTGCAACAGTTATTGCCGGACCTGCCAGAGCGAATACTCGAAAGCCCATTACAGGCGAAACTCGCGAGTCCACAACGCCCGGCGAGGCGTTAACAGGAAGAGATATATAAGGCGAAACCGCCGAATGATAATGGAGAACATGCGAGCAAGACGTTGCGTCGATTGTGGCGAAAGGGATACGTGCGTATTTGAATTCGATCATGTACACGGGAAGAAGTCGTACGACGTCAGCCAAATGATACACCGCGGGTTAAGCTGGCGAAGGATCGCGGAAGAGCTCGCAAAATGTGTTATTCGTTGTGCAAATTGCCACCGGCGGAAAACGGCGCGGCAGTTTGGATGGTGGCAGGTTCAGAGTTCGGGGCGTAGCTCAGCTTGGTAGAGCGCTGCCTTTGGGAGGCAGAAGTCGCAGGTTCAACTCCTGTCGCCCCGACCAATCATCCGCGTGGTATCCTAGCGTTTGACGCGCCCGTGGTCTAACGGGATAAGGCACGAGTCTTCTAAACTCGAAGATGGGGGTTCGAGTCCCTCCGGGCGCACGATACATGGTAGAATGCCGATTCGCGGTGACTGTAGCTCAATTGGTTAGAGCGCCGGCCTGTGGAGCCGGAGGTTGCGGGATCGTGCCCCGTCAGTCACCCCACGATACTCGGAGGACGCCTATAGAAGAATTGCGTACACCGGAAGCAGCGAAACCTCGGCGCGGGCGCCTTTAGCTCAGTCGGTAGAGCAGCGGCCTTTTAAGCCGTTGGTCCCGGGTTCGAGTCCCGGAGGGCGCACAGTTTCGCACCGCTAGCTCAATGGTAGAGCAGGTGACTCTTAATCACTTGGTTGGGGGTTCAAGTCCCTCGCGGTGCAGAGTCAAAAAACCCTCGCAAGTAATCTTGCGAGGGTTTCATTCTGCGTGAGCGAGTTGGCGTCGCGGCGCCACTTAGCGTGAGCCCTGCGGGCGTTCGCTCCGCCTTCGGCAACCCGACCGCTCGGGTGCAGTACTCTTCCCACTACGCGCGTCTTCTTCGGCGCGGCGTCGCGAGGTCGATTCCGTACCTACCGCAATCGTGTGCATTCCGCCGACCACCGTGATCGGCACACCATTATAGAAGCTCATTGCTGGATTTTCTTTCTGCCTGTTTTTGACATCGTTCCAACGTTCATAACACCAGATCTACGCTTGAAAGTTTCGAATGTTTCGCGCGAAAGTTGCGAGTGTTTCATGCGACTTTCGTCGATTCTAACCATCCCGATTTACCCACGCGACCGATCGATTCGGCGTAAGGAGTACGTGCACTGGGCTCTGCGCCACGCGCATTGGGGCCCGGGCCCCACTCGGGATCCGAGAGCCCGGGTTGCCGGGAGGAAAAGTACCTGGTACGTTCTATCTATGGGGTCGCCGGGCAAGTGGCGGAACTGGCAGACGCGCTGGACTTAGAATCCAGTGGGGCGACCCGTCAGAGTTCGAGTCTCTGCTTGCCCACACTGTGATGAGTTTTTTCCAGCGAGCTGTTTCGAGGGTGCGGCCAATTTCCCAGCAAGCTGATTCCTCGGTGCAGGCATATGGCTCGAGCGGCGTGTGAATGCGATGCGGAGCCACGGATGGCGAGAGCAGCGCAGAGGCGAGCGCAGCGGCGGGCAGGATGCGCGCCGCAAGCGGCCGCAAGAACCATGCAACCCGCACCATCGGGAAGCAGAGAGCGACACGTGCGGAAGTAGCTCAGTGGTAGAGCATCGCCTTGCCAAGGCGAGGGTCGCGAGTTCGAATCTCGTCTTCCGCTAATTCTTTTATGAACGAATCAACATTGACGCAGGTCGCCCCCACCGTGGTAACGCTTGAGTTCTCGGTTACCGAAGCAGAACTCGCCGCCGCGGAAGACCGCGTATTTCGCCGGCTCTCCAAGAACGTGCGCCTGCCCGGGTTTCGCGCCGGCAAAGTGCCGAGAAAGATCTTCGAGCAGACATATGGCACTAGCGCGATCACCAGCGAGGCGGTCGACGAAGTCGTGCCGGAAGTCTACGCAAAGGCCATCCGCGAACACGATATCGAGCCGGTCGAGCGCCCGACCTTCGAGGTCGTCGAAGAGAGCGGCGGTCGCCCGACTCGGCTCAAGGCCACCGTCGAAGTTCGGCCTTCGATTGCACTGGGCGCTTATAAGGGCGTCACGGTCTCACGCCCGCCATTCACCATCACCGATGCCGACGTGGAACGGAGTCTCGAGGCGCTCGCCAAAGAACGGGCAACGCTCGTTCCGGTCGAACGTGCCGGCGCGCCTTGGCGATATCGCTACCCTCGATTATGAAGGTAAGATCGACGGGAACGCCTTCGAAGGGGGACGCGGTGACGGCGAGATCGTCGAGCTGGCCGAAGGGCGATTCGTTCCGGGCTTCGCCAGCGGCATCATCGGAATGCTGCCGGGTGAGACGAGAGCAGATCGAGGTCCGTTTTCCCGACGAGTACCCGTCAGCGGAGCTCGCCGGAAAGCCTGCAATCTTTACCGTTACCCTGCAAGAGCTCAAAGAGCCCGAGCTTCCGCCCATCGACGATGATTTTGCCAAGGCGGTCTCCGCCGACCAGACGGTCCTTCAGTTGCGCGACGATATCCGGCGCCGGCTCGAGGCGGTTGCGGCCGGCCGCGCGCGCCGAATCGTCGGCAACGCGATCGTGACGCAGCTGCTCGCCTCCCACGATTTCCCGCTCCCCGCCTCGCTGGTAGAGGGCGAACTGAACCACCTAATCGAGGATGTTGCAGAAACGGCGCCCGAGGGCAAGAAAGACGAAGAAGAGCTGCGCAACCGCTATCGCGGCGAGGCCGAGTCGCGCGTCAAAGCAGGACTCTTGATCCAAGCGATTGCCAAGGCCGAAAAGATCACCGCGACGCCGGCCGACGTCACCGCGGAGCTCGAAGCGCTCGCGCGGCGCTACGGTCAGCCCGTCGCTCGAATTCGTAAGGCCCTGGGCAGTAATCTGCTCTCGCTGGTTGACGGCATCGTGCGGAACAAGACGCTTGACTTCCTCATCGACAACGCCATCGTCACGGTCGACGAAGAAACCTCGCACGCGGCGTCGTAGTTAGAAGAGAGCATGGGACATTTGGTACCGATGGTAGTCGAGCAAACCGCGCGCGGCGAGCGCGCCTACGATATTTACTCGCGCCTGCTCAAGGATCGGATCGTCTTCGTGGGCGGCGCGATCGACGACCACCTCGCGAATCTCGTCATCGCGCAGCTACTCTTTCTCGAGAAGGAAGACCCCGAAAAGGACATCGACATGTACCTCAATAGCCCCGGCGGCAGCGTGACCGCGGGGTTGGCGATATACGATGCCATGCGCTTTATCAAGCCCGACGTGGCGACGATCTGCATGGGCTTTGCCGCCTCGATGGGGTCGATTCTCCTGACCGGCGGCGCCGCCGGCAAGCGAATGGCCCTCCCCAACGCTAAAATCGTCATCCACCAGCCCTGGGTGTCGCAGATCGGCGGCCAGGCCACCGACGTCGAAATCGCCGCCCGGGACCTGCTGGCCACCCGCCAGACGGTCGCACGGATCTACCAAGAAACCACCAAAAGGCCGCTCGACCAGATCCTGAAGGATATCGAGCGTGACTACTACATGACCGCGCAAGAGGCCAAGGATTACGGGATAATCGACACGATTATCGAAAACCGGCAAGGCCTGCCGTTACCGGCTTAAGAGTGGAGGATAATCCCGCGCGCGATGTTTCGCTTCGGAGACGATAAGGGTCAGCTCAAGTGCAGCTTCTGCGGGAAATCGCAGGAGCAGGTTCGCAAGCTGATCGCCGGTCCCGGCGTCTACATCTGCGACGAGTGTATCGAGCTCTGCAACGAGATCATCGAAGAGGAGCTCTACAAGAACGTCGACGAGAACCTGCGTCTTCGGAACATCCCCAAGCCCAAAGAGATCAATCACATCCTCAACCAGTACGTGATCGGTCAGGAGCGCGCGAAGAAGTCGCTCGCGGTTGCGGTCTACAACCATTACAAACGCATCAACGCCGGCGGAACCGCCGACGACGTCGAACTGCAAAAATCGAACATTCTCTTGGTCGGGCCGACCGGTTCGGGCAAGACCTATCTCGCGCAAACGCTGGCAAAGATTCTCGACGTGCCACTCGCGATGGCCGATGCCACCTCGCTTACCGAAGCCGGCTACGTCGGTGAAGACGTCGAGAACATTCTGCTCAAGCTGATTCAAGCCGCCGACTACGACGTCAAGCGCGCCGAGAAGGGTATCGTCTACATCGACGAGATCGACAAGATCGCACGCAAGAGCGAGAACCCGTCGATCACACGCGACGTTTCCGGCGAAGGCGTCCAGCAGGCGCTCCTCAAGATTCTCGAAGGCACGACCGCAAACGTGCCGCCGCAGGGTGGGCGCAAGCATCCGCATCAAGAGTTCATTCAGATCGACACGACCAACGTGCTCTTTATCTGTGGCGGCGCTTTCGACGGTCTCGAACGCATCATCGAGTCGCGTGTAGCGGCCAACAACATGGGTTTTCGCGCGCAGCCCGAGGGAAAGCGCGAGGTGCGCGTCGGCAAGCTGCTTCAGCAGTTGATGCCCGAAGATCTCCTGCGCTTCGGACTCATTCCGGAGTTCATCGGACGGCTGCCGATCGTCGTGACGCTCGACGCGCTCGACGAGCTCGCGCTGCGCCGGATCCTCACCGAACCGCGCAACGCGCTCGTCCGTCAGTTCCAGAAGATTCTCAACATGGACGGCGTCGATCTACAGTTCACCAAAGAGGCGCTGATCGCGATTGCCAACAAGGCCCAGGGTCGCAAGACCGGCGCGCGAGGTTTGCGGTCGATCCTCGAAGAGACGATGCTCGAGGTGATGTACGACCTGCCCTCGCTGCAAGGCGTTAAGAAGTGCGTCGTCAACAAGGACGTCATCGAGAAGAAAGAGTCGCCGACGCTCGTCTATCACGAGCAGAAAAAAGACATGCCGGCCTAAGAGGCCCCCGATCGACCGTAGCGCTTCGAGAGGCTGCGTCACGGGCGTTGCTGAACGGTGGCGAACCGATGGACCTCCCCAAAAACTACGACCCGCAGGCGATTGAACCGCGTCTCTACGAGCGTTGGGAGCGTAACGGGTACTTTCACGAAGAGCCGGACCCCGCGCGACCGCCGTTTATCATCTGTATGCCGCCGCCGAACGTGACGGCGCGCGCGCATTTGGGGCACGGTTCCACCTATACGCCGATGGACGTCCTCACGCGCTACCATCGCATGCTCGGCGAGAACGCCGACTGGCTTCCCGGGGTCGATCACGCCGCGATCGCCACCGAGACGGTATTGGTCAAGGAACTCGCGCGGGAAGGCGTCGGACGGGAGGATCTCGGCCGTGAACGCTTCGTCGAACGCGCGTGGGACGTGGTCGCGAACCTACGGCGGGCGAGATCGAAGCGCAGTTCCGCCGGCTCGGATTCGGGCCCGATTGGCAGCGCTCGCGCTTCACGATGGACGAAGATCTCTCCGCCGCTGTGCGCCGAGTCTTCGTGCAGCTCTACCGCGAGGGCCTCGTCTACCGCGGCACGCGGCTGATCAACTGGGATCCCACGCGCTCAGTCGACGATCTCAGACGCGGAGCTCGAGCATGTGGAGCGCGAAGGCACGCTTTGGCGAATCCGCTACCCGTTTTCAGAGGACGATCGTGCCGGCATCGAGGTTGCGACGACGCGCCCGGAGACGATGCTCGGCGACGTCGCCGTCGCCGTTCATCCCAACGACCCGCGCTACGCGCATCTCGTCGGACGGACGGTCCGGCTGCCGCCGCTGCTCGAACGCGCCATCCCGATCATCGCCGACGACGCCGTCGATCCGGAGTTCGGGACCGGCGCGGTCAAAGTCACGCCCGCGCACGACCCGGTCGACTACGAGATCGGCGTGCGTCACGCCCTGGCGATGCCGTCGGTCATCGGCCTCGACGCGCGCATCAAGGGTGACGAGGTCCCAGTCGGCGCGTACGCCGGGCTCGATCGTTTCGAAGCGCGCGCCCGAATAGTCGAGGATCTGCGTCGCCTCGAGCTGCTCGTTGCCACGCAAGCCCACCGCTATTCGGTGGCCACGAGCGAACGCAGCGGCGACGTCGTCGAGCCGCTGTTATCGTTGCAATGGTTCGTCAAGGTCGCGCCGCTCGCCGCACCGGCGCTCGAGGCGTATCGCAGCGGGCGGTTGCGCTTCGTCCCGGAGCGGTACGGCCGCACGTACGAGCAGTGGCTCGAAAATATTCGTGACTGGAACGTTTCGCGGCAAATCTGGTGGGGGCATCGGCTTCCAGTTTGGTACACGCCCGACGGCAAAGAAATCGTTGCCGAAAATGAAGAAGAGGCATGCGAGCTCGCACGGCGCATGTACGGAACGCGCGATCTGACGCGCGATTCCGATACGCTCGACACCTGGTTTTCGAGCGGCATTTGGCCGTTCTCGATTCTCGGCTGGCCCAATCAAACGCCCGAGCTGAAGTGCTGGTATCCCTCCCAGGTGATGATCACCGGCGGAGAGATTATCTTCTTGTGGGTCGCCCGAATGGTCATGCTCGGTCTGCACGTGATGGGCGAGATTCCATTTCGCGACGTCGTCATCACGCCGCTGGTCTTCGATGCAGCAGGCCGCAAGATGTCAAAGTCGCTCGGCAACGTGATCGACCCCCTGGCGCTCGTGGAGAAGTACGGCGCCGACGCTTTTCGCTTCTCGATCCTTCGACAGATGAGGCTCGAGAGCCAAGAGATGCGCTACCAGGAATCCCGTTGCGAAGAGGCACGCAACTTCAACAACAAAATCTGGAACGCGACCCGGTACATCCTCGCGTTGCCCGAGGGCCTGCCGCCGCCGATGACGCTGCCGCCCGAGCCGGCGCTCACGATCGCCGACCGCTGGATCCTGACGCGTTTTCGCGAGACGATCGTGCGGATGGGAAAACTCCTGCGCGAGTATGATTTCGGCAATGCGGCGGAAACGATGTGGCGCTTCGTTTGGTACGAGTTTTGCGACTGGTATCTGGAAGCGACGAAAGCCGATCGCAATCGCGTCGACGCGGGCAGCCGGTGCTCTCCTACGTGTGGAACGGCGCAATGCGCCTGCTCCATCCGATCGCGCCGTTCATCAGCGAGGAGGTCTGGCTGGCGCTGCCGCACGACGGCGAGACGATCGTGACCGCAAACTGGCCCGATCCGCTCGAAGTTCCAGCCTTTACGACCGCTGCGCGCGAATTTGAGCTCTTGCAGCGGACGGTCGAGCGCGTTCGCAATCTGCGCGCCGAATTCGGTCTGCATCCGCGGGATCGACTCGTTCTCGACGTTCCCGCAAACGTTTCCGGCGAGATGGCCGAGCTCCTGAGTCTCCTGACCTCGACATCCGTGGAGCGCTGCGCGCCGGCAGGGCATGACACCGAAGAAGCGCTCGCCGCGATCGGAGCCCGGGCCCCGCGCGAACTGCTCGCCGAGCGGTATCGCAAGGAGGCTGCGCATCTGCGCTCTGAAATCGACCGCGGTGAGAGAAAACTTGGCAACGAGGCCTTCGTCGCAAAAGCGACCCCGAGCGTCGTTGCAAAGGAGCGAGAGAAACTTGCAGCCTACCGCGCCGAGCTCGCAAGAGTCGAGGCGGCATTGGTCGAGTTAAAGGAGCCCGCATGACCACGACTGCCGATCGCCGCGTGCTCGCGCAAAGTGCCGAGATCGAGCGGATCATCGCGCGACTCGCCCATCAAATCGTCGAGCCCAACGACGCCGAGCAAGGTCTCGTGCTGCTCGGCGTTCGGCGCGGCGGCGAGGCGCTTGCGATCCGGCTCGCCGCCGAGATCGAACGGATCAGCGGACGGGCGCCGGCTCTTGGCTTTCTTAACATCAATCTCTACCGCGACGACCGCGTCACGCACGAGCTCCCCGAATCCCGAATCCCGCTCGATCTGTCCGGGCGCATCGTGGTCGTCGTCGACGACGTGCTCTATACTGGCCGAACCGTTCGCTCGGCGCTCGATGCGGTCACCGACCTGGGCCGGCCCGCTGCGATCCGGCTCTGCGTCCTGGTCGACCGAGGGCTACGCGAGCTTCCGATCCAGCCCGATTACGTCGGACGCTTTACGCCGACCACGCCTCGCGAACGCGTCAAAGTCGTGCTCGCCGGTGAGACGGCGCTCACCGACGAGATCACGATAACGGGAAGAGGTTCCCCGAGTGCGGATACGCCGTAGCCTGATCGACCTCGACGACCTGACCGCCGAAGAGCTCGCGCTTATCTTCGAGCGCACGGCACAGTTCGAACGTACGGCACCCCAACCATTGCTCGCGGGCACGGCGTGCGTGAACATGTTCTTCGAGGAGAGCACTCGCACGTTTACCTCGTTCAATCTTGCCGAGTTGAAGCTGGGCGCCCACGTGATCAATCTCGCCCCAAAGAGCCTCAGTCTCGCTACCAAAGGCGAGACGCTGGAAGACACCGCGCTCACCCTCGCCGCGCTCGGTATCTCCGTCCTCGTCGTCCGCCACCACGAAGCCGGCTTTCCACAACGCATGGCGCTTGCATTCGACGGTCACGTGATCAACGCAGGCGATGGCGTGCACGCTCACCCGACCCAAGCGTTGCTCGACATCTACACGCTCATCGAAGAGTTCGGCGAGTTAGGTGACCGCACGATCGCTATCGTTGGCGACATTCTCCACAGCCGCGTCGCGCACTCGACCATACGCGGGCTGGCGCGTCTCGGCGCCTCCGTCACTCTGGTTGGACCCGAGTCCTTCCTTCCGAGCAGCTACGCGGGGAACCGTATTCGCGTGGAGCGTGATTTTGACGCCGTGTTGCCGGACGTGGACGCGATCATTCTGCTGCGCATTCAACGCGAGCGCTTCGTCGAGATTCCCATCTCCCATCACGAGTACGTGGAGAAGTACCGGCTCGACCAGCGGCGCTTAGCAATGCTGCGCAAGGACGCGATCGTCATGCATCCCGGACCGTACAATCGGGGGGTCGAGCTCGACGATTCGGTTCTAGAGTTCGCGGGCTGGCGGTATGCCCGCCAAGTCCTGCACGGCGTCGCCGTGCGGATGGCCGTGCTCGATCTGCTCGTCAATGCCCGATGAGCGGATTGTTGATCGCGGGAGGCAGGATCGTCGACCCAGCGACCGGCCTCGATTCACGCTGCGATCTTCGCTTGCGTAACGGCACGATCGGCGAGATCGGCGAACGTCTCGAGCCAATCAGCACCGAAGAATTGCTAGAGGTTGACGGCGCGATCGTCGCACCCGGATTCGTCGATATGCACGTGCACTTGCGCGAGCCGGGGTTTCCCGAGAAAGAAACGATCGCCACCGGAACGGAGGCTGCGGTACGCGGCGGTTTCACAGCGGTAGCGTGCATGCCGAACACGAATCCCACGCTCGACGATCCTAGGGTTATCGCCGAATTCATGGCGACCGTCGAACGTGACGCACGGTGCCGCGTCTATCCGATCGGCGCGATCACGCGCGGGCGCAAAGGGAGGGAGCCGTGCGACTTCGCAGCACTGGCAGAAGCGGGCGCGGTCGCTTTCTCCGATGACGGTGATACCGTCGAAGACGCCGGCGTGCTGCGCGAAGCGGCCCTCCTCGCGCAAGGCCTTCGAGCGCCGTTCATCGCTCACTGCGAGCCTGAGGGAGCAATCGTCGCGCGCGATCTGCTTATTGCACGAGAGAGTCGGAAGGCGTGGCATCTCGCGCACCTTACGACCGCCGATGCGCTCGAACAGATCCGCACCGCACGCGCCGCGGGGACACGCGTCACCTGCGAAGTAACGCCGCATCACCTGACCTTCACGCATGCCATCTTCGCCGAGTTTGGCCCGGCTGCAACGGTCAATCCGCCCTTGCGCACCCCCGAGGACGTGGAGGCGCTGCGCGGCGGCGTGCGCGATGGGACGATCGATGCTTTTGCGAGCGATCACGCGCCGCATACCGAGCAAGAGAAGCAGCGCGCTGCGCCCGGATTCTCCGGCTTGGAGATTGCGGTCGGGGCCTACGCGGCCGCGCTGCCGGATTTGCCGATGGCGCGTTTCGTTGAACTGCTCTCGACGAATCCTGCGCGCATCATCGGCGTGCGTGGCGGAACGCTTGCGATCGGCGAGCCCGCCGACGTCACGATTTTCTCCGACCGCGCCTGGACCGTCGATCCCGCGGCCTTCGCATCGAAGGGGAAGTCTACACCCTTCGCCGGTAGGCGGCTCCCCCGAAAAGTGCTCGCGACCATCGTCGGGGGCCGCGTGCGATATCGCGCCCCAGAGTTGGCAGCATGATGGAAAACGCCAATCGCGCCGCGCTTTTTCTCGCCGACGGCAGCCGTTTCGACGGTCACGGGCTGGGCTTCGAAGGGACCGCGCTGGGTGAAGCAGTCTTTTATACCGGCATGACGGGATACGAAGAGGCGCTCACCGACCCTTCGTACGCCGGACAGATTCTCACGTTCACCTATCCGATGATCGGCAACTACGGGATCTCCGGAAGCGCGGCGCAATACCCGCGCGCATGCGTCGCCGGAACCGTGATTAAGCAGATAGCCTATCACCCTTCGCATCATCTCGCCGAACGAGACCTGCCTTCGTGGCTCGACGATCAGCGCATTCCGGCGTTGATCGGCGCCGACACGCGCGCGATCACCATCACCCTGCGCGAACACGGAACGATTTGGGCCGCGCTCGCGGTGGGCGACGCCGCGCTCGCGCAAGCGGAGCGGCAGCTGAGCGAATTCGTACGCCATGCCAGCACCAGGACGCTCGTTCCGAGCGTTGCGACTCGCGAGCCATACGCAGTTGGGACCGGCGAGCGCCGGCGCATCGTGCTCATCGACTGCGGCGTGAAGCGCGCGATCCTCCAACAGCTTGAAGCGCTCGGCGCGAGTGTCGCGGTGGTTCCGTACGACGCCACCGAGGCGGAAGTGCTTGCCTGCGATCCCGACGCGATCTTTATTTCGCCGGGTCCCGGCGATCCGACCGATCTGACGCAAACCATCGAGGTTCTTCGCTCGCTCGTCGGACGCAAGCCGCTCTATGGAATCTGCCTTGGCCATCAGTTGCTCGCGCTTGCCTGCGGCGGCCGCACGTACAAACTGCCGTACGGACATCGCGGCGGAAATCAACCCGTCATGGATCTCGCCGCTCGGGAAGTGCTCGTCACCGCGCATAATCACGGTTACGCGGTCGACGCGGCATCGCTGCCGGACGAACTCGAACCGACGATGACCAATCTCAACGATGGAACGAACGAAGGTTTTCGCCACCGCATGCTGCCGCTCGCCGGAGTCCAGTTTCATCCCGAAGCCTCGCCCGGTCCATTCGACGCCCGCCGGCTCTTCGCGCAGTGGTTAGACGAACTGCCGCGCACGTAGCGACTGCGCTGTGCCTCGCCGCTGCCGCACTTCAATTTGCCCGAGGCCAGTCGCTCGAACGCTTGACCGTCGAGTCATTCGACCTCAACGCCGACACCACGTCGCCGAAAATCGACGTTCCATTTCATTTGACGGTCACGTTGCGGGTGCGCGAGCGGATCGGAGAAATCGAAAACCTCGATCTGCCGATTCTCGCCGAACTCGAACTGCTCGGCGACGAACGGCAGACCACCGGCGGTCCCCACGGCACGCTCTATCGCGAGACGATTGCCGTCGTCGCCCATAATCCGGGCCCCATTGCGATAGCACCGGCGACGCTCCAAGCAATCGATGCGCGCGACGGCAAGCCGAAGGAATGGTACACCAACGGACTCACTCTTCGCGTCACCGGCAGTAGCTCGCCGGCGCTGAACACGGTCGGCCAAGTCGTGCTCGCTGTGGTGTTGCGCGCGCTTCGCTTGTTACTCTGGCTGCTGCTTTTCGCGCTCGGCGTCGGTTGCATCGCGTTGATCGTGCTGCTGCTCTTCGTACGCGGTCGCCCCCGACTGGCGGCAGCGGTCCGCCGAACGCCGGCGCCGGCGGAATCGATCGCCGAGCGGTCGCCGCGCCAACAGGCGCAAGACGCGCTTGCGGTGCTGCGCACGCAACGTTCGCGCGCCGCCGCCGTCGCCGTACGGGCCGCGATCTGGCGCATGATCGGCGCCTCCGACGGTGAGACGCTCGCCGACGTGCTGCACCGGCCCGAAGCCCAAGAGGTGACGCTGAGCCAAGTCCTCATCGCCCTCGAGCGCAATGCCTTCACCTACGAATCGGACCTCGACGCCGCACTCGACGACGCGTGTTCGGCACTCGAGCGCTACATCGGGTCGGCCGCATGATGGTCGCGCGCACACCCAGCGATCTGCGCGCGGCGCTCGCGCAGACCATCGTCGGACAAGAGGGGGTCATCGAGGGACTCCTTTTAGCACTGCTCTGCAACGGCCACGTCTTGCTCGAGGGGCCGCCCGGGCTGGCAAAGACGTTGGCGTGCCGTTCTTTGGCGGCGGCGCTCGACGGCGAGTTCAAGCGCATCCAGTTTACGCCCGACCTGCTACCCAGCGACATCGTCGGCACGCGCATATTCGACCAACGCGAGAGCGCTTTTGCCACCGTCTTAGGCCCGATCTTCGCAAACGTCGTGCTGGCCGACGAGATCAATCGCGCACCGGCCAAGGTACAGTCGGCGCTTCTCGAGGCGATGCAGGAGCGTCAGGTGACGATCGGTCCACAATCCTACGCGTTGCCCGATCCGTTCGTCGTGATGGCCACGATGAATCCGCTCGATTCCGAAGGAACGTACGCGTTGCCGATCGCCCAGATGGACCGTTTCCTCATGAAGGTGAACGTGGGCTATCCTTCGCGCGAAGAGGAGCTGCGAATACTCGATCGCTTCGCGGTCGACGATACTCAGCCGGTGCGCGGTGTCGCAACCCTCGACGACGTTCGGGCGTGGCGAGCCCAAGCCCACGACGTGCACGTCGAGGAGAAGCTCAAGCGATACATCGTGGACCTCGTTGCAACGACGAGCACGCGCGACCCCTCCGCCCTACATCGACTACGGAGCGAGCCCGCGGGCGACGCTGGCGCTTGTCTTTCTCGCGCGTGGCCTTGCGCTGATCGACGGCCGTGACTTCGCCCTGCCCGACGACGTTCGCGCGGTCGCCCCGCACGTGCTGCGCCACCGAATCGGCTTCAACTACCGCCTTGCCGCCGAGGGCCGCAGCGTCGAATCGCTGATCGACGGACTGATCGCCGCGGTTCCCGCGCCGTGACGATTCGCGAAGCACTTCTGCGCGCGCGGAGGCGGCCTCGCCACTTGGGCGCGGGTTCGCCGACAATCTATCGCGGAGACGGCTATGAGTTCGTCGAGCTGCGCACCTACGTTCCGGGAGACGACGTCCGCCGCATCGACTGGGCAGCGACCGCGCGTTCCGGCGAGCTGCAGACTCGCGTCGTCTTGGAAGACGTTGCGCTGACTTTGGCCGCGATCGTGGACGCGTCGCCGTCGATGCGCGTGGGACGGCGGCGGCCGTTGCTCGATGCAGGATACGAGGCGTTGGAGAGCTGGTTCGGCGCGGCGATCGGCGAGGATCGCTGCATTCGCGTCGAGGCCGGCAGCGTAACGCCACCCGTGCTCCAGCGTAAAGCGCATCGTGCGCTGACCCATTGCGATCGAGCGACAAGCTTCGACGCTGCGCGCACGCTGCGAACGGCACGCGCCGCGCTCCCGCGCGGAAGCGCGCTGCTCGCGATCGGCGATTGGTACGACCTCGATTCGGCGCTCGATGGCGACCTTGCCGACCTCGGAGCGCGCTTCGACTGCACGGCGCTGGTCGCGCGCGATCCGTGGTACGACGAGCTGCCACTCGGAGGGATCGTGCGCTTGCGCGGCGCGGAGGGCGGGACGGTTCGCGCATACGTGGGTGAGCGCGAACGAGCCGCATACGCACGCGCGGTGCGCGATCGTGAAACATCGCTCTTGGCGCGATTCGACGCCGCTAACTGGCGCACTGGAATTCTGCACGAACGAGACGGCGCGGCATCGCTTGCGGCGGCGTTCGGTCTGCGAGCCTGCCCTGAGCGGAGTCGAAGGGCGTGAGCATCGATCATCCGGCACGGCTCGCGCTCGGGATCCTCGCCCTCATCGCCTTTGCCGTTCTGTACGAACGGCTCCAACGGCGCGCCACCGCTCGCGATTTAGCCTACTCGAACGTACCGTTCTTCGTCGAAGCCGCCAAACCGCGGCAATGGATTCCGCGCACGCTGCAAGCGCTTTGGATCGTCGCCCTCGCCGGCGTCGTACTCGGAGTCTCTGGTCCGCATCTCACGATCCCGGTTCCGGCGAGGGACGGCTCCGTCTTCATTTGCATCGATACGTCGGGATCGATGGCCGCGACCGACGTTTTCCCGACGCGCGCGCAGGCGGCGAAGTCCGCGGCCCGAGCGTTCATCGCGCAAAGCCCCTCCGGTACCAAAATCGGCATCATCTCGTTCGCCGGGCGCCGCCGGAGTCGTTGCTCCGCTCAGCGCCGACCATCAATCGGTTGCCGCCGAACTCGACGAGGTTCCACTGCCCAATGGCGCAACGGCGATTGGCGACGCGCTCAAGCTCGCCGCCGGGCTGCTGCCGCCGACGGGGCATCGCGTCGTCATCCTCATCACCGACGGCGTAAACAACACCGGCACGGATCCGATGGAGGTGGCGCAATGGCTTGGGGCCCATCACGTTCCGGTCTACACCGTCGGCATAGGAACGCCTAACGGCGGCCTCATACCCGGCACCAACGAGGAAGCGACGATCGACGAAGAAGCGTTGCGCGGCTACGCGAGTGCGAGCGGCGGCGCCTATGCCCGAGCCGAGAACGCCGGCCAACTCCGCGACGCGCTCGCCCGCCTCGGCCGCATCACTTCGCTCACGCGCAAGCCGGTCGACGCATCGTTGGGCTTTGCGATTGGCGGCGCGCTTGGCATGCTCGCCGCGTTTCTCGCCGGATTCGGACTCGGTCGCTATCCGTGAACGATCCGATCGGCCTGCTCTCGCAGTGGATCGACGAAGCCGGTGGTCCGGGCCGCATAGAAGCGATCGCGATGTTCCTAGCAACTGCTGACGCACAATCGAGACCATCGGGACGCATCGTGCTCCTGCGTGGGCTCGACCAACGCGGCCTGCAATTCTTCACGTCGTATCAGAGCCGTAAGGGGCGCGACCTCGCGGAGAACCCGCGTGCCGCGGCCGTGCTTTACTGGCCCAAGCTCGAGCGACAAGCACGCATTGAAGGCGACGTGACACCCTTGGCCGACGACGAATCCGACGAATATTTTAACGCGCGCCCGCGCGGTCATCGCGTCGCCGCGTGGGCGTCGGAGCAGAGCGAACCCCTGGAATCGCACGCGATCTTGGAAGAACGCTTCGCGCATTTCGATCGACGCTTTGAAGGCGACGACGTTCCGCGCCCGCACTCCTGGGGCGGCTATCTGCTCGCTCCGGTACGCATGGAATTTTGGCGCGGCCGGCCCAACCGCATGCACGAGCGCATTCTTTATACGCGCTCCGCCAACGATTGGAACGTAGCCCTCCTGCAACCGTGAGGACCCGGACGTAGGCGCTGAGAAGCGTCCAGTTTTTTCGGACCAGCCATGGAGGGCTGCTTCAAAGCTTGCTGAGCCGAAAAAATGGACGAGCAGGAGCGAGCAGGATGCGAGCGACGGGCGTCTTCGAACGCGGCTACGTCCGGGTCCGAACGTTACGCCAAGGGACTTTTGCTGCTAGCCGTTAATACAGCCGCTTTAGTGCCTCGGCGTAACGTGATGGTCATCGGGTCGGGACCGATCGTGATCGGTCAGGCCGCAGAGTTTGATTACGCCGGCGTCCAAGCGTGCCGCGCATTACACGAGGAAGGCCATCGCGTCGTCCTCGTCAACTCAAATCCCGCGACGATCATGACCGATCCCGAGGTCGCCGATGCGGTCTACCTCGAGCCGCTCACGGTCGCTTCAGTCGAAGAAATCATCGCGCGGGAAGCACCCGACGCGCTCCTGCCAACGCTCGGCGGACAGACCGCGCTCAACCTCGCCGTCGAGCTCGATGAGGCGGGCGTGCTGCGCCGCTATGGCGTCGAGTCGCTTGGGACGCCGATCGAAGCGATCCGGGTTGCGGAAGATCGCGAGCGCTTCAAGCTCAAGATGCTGGAGATCGGCGAACCGGTGCCCGAGAGCGCGGTTATCACCGCGACCTGGCAGGGTCTCGAATTCGCAAAGCGCGTCGGATATCCACTCGTCGTGCGACCCGCGTATACGCTTGCAGGCACCGGTGGCGGTCTCGTCTACGACGAAGCGCAGTTGCGAGCGACGCTCGATGCCGGATTGAACGCGAGCCTGATCCATCAGGCTCTTTTAGAAACCTCGCTGCTCGGCTGGAAAGAGATCGAATACGAGGTGCTGCGCGACGGAGCCGGCAACTGCATCGTCGTCTGCAATATGGAGAACATCGACCCCGTCGGCGTCCACACCGGCGACTCGATCGTCGTCGCCCCTTCGCAGACGCTCTCGGACCTCGAGTACCAAATGCTGCGCAGCGCAAGCCTCAACGTCATTCGCGCGCTCGACGTGCAGGGCGGCTGCAACATTCAGTTTGCACTTCATCCCGAGCGCAGCGAGTACGCGATCATCGAAGTAAATCCACGAGTCTCACGAAGCTCGGCGCTGGCCTCGAAAGCGACCGGCTATCCGATCGCCAAGATATCGACGCGCATCGCGCTGGGACAACGGCTCGATGAGATCCCCAACCCCGTCACTGGCGTGACGAAGGCTGCGTTCGAGCCGGCGCTCGACTACGTCGTCGTCAAGATACCGCGCTGGCCATTCGACAAGTTCCCGCTCGCCGACACGGCAATCGGGACGCAGATGAAGTCGACCGGCGAGGCGATGGGAATCGGCCGGACTTTTCGTGCGGCGCTGCTCAAAGCAGTACGCGGGCTCGATTTGAACCGCGAAACGCTCACCGGCGCACTGCGCGATTGGAGCGACGCCGAGCTCCAAGCGGTGATCGCTTCGCCAACGCACGAGCGCCTCTTCGCGGTCTGCGAGCTCCTGCGCCGTGCGCCGGCTAACGATCGCACGAAAGCGATCGAGCTCGTCCACTCGCTCTCGGCGATCGACCGTTTCTGGCTTTACGAGCTCTCCGACCTCGTCGCCACCGAAGAGCGTCTCCGCGCAGATGCCTCTGAGGTCGACGTGGCCGATGCGTTGCAGTGGGGCTACTCGAGCGCGAGCCTCGCGCTTCTGACCAACCGCGGCGCGCGAGGCAATGGCCGGGCGCGACCGCACTCCGCGTTTCGGATGGTCGACACGGCCGCCGCCGAGTTCCCCGCGAAGTCGCCGTATTACTATCTTTCGACGGCCGAACGCGACGAGATGCGCGCCACGCCGAGCGAGGCCGTCGTAGTCGTCGGAAGCGGCCCGATCCGTATCGGCCAAGGGATTGAGTTCGATTACAGTTGCGTCCACGCGGCGTGGGCGTTGAAGGACGCCGGGCGTTCGCCGGTCGTGATCAACAATAATCCGGAGACGGTCTCGACCGATTTCGACATCTCCGACACGCTGGTCTTCGAACCGCCTGGCCCCGATGAAGTCGAGGCGACCTACCGCGCGACTCGCGCGAGTGGCGTGATGCTCGCCTTCGGCGGACAGACTGCAATCAATCTCGCCGGCGAGCTGAGCCGGCGCGGCGTGCCGATCGTCGGCAGCGATCGCCGATCGCTCGACATGGCAGAGAATCGCGAGCAGTTCGATGCTGCCCTCGCGCGTCTGGGGGTCGCACGCCCCCTGGGTAAGGCGGCGCGTAGCTTCCGGCAGGCGAGAGCGATTGCGCGCGAACTTGGGTTCCCGGTCCTCGTCCGGCCGTCATTCGTCTTAGGTGGCCGGGCGATGGAGATCGTTTACAACGAAGCGCAGCTCGCCGCGTATGCCGAGTCGGCGCCACCCATTCTTCCCGACGCACCGCTGCTCGTCGATAAGTACTTGCGGGGCCTGGAGCTCGAGGTGGATGCAGTCTTCGATGGCGACGACATCCTCGTGCCGGGCGTCTTCGAGCACGTCGAACGAGCGGGCGTTCACTCAGGCGATTCGATCAGTGTCTATCCGGTTCAGTCGATCGATGCCGCCATGGAACGGCGCGTCGTTGACGTCACCTTTGCCATCGCCGCCGAGTTGGGCATCCGCGGGCTTATCAACGTCCAGTTCGTCGTGCACGATGAGACGCTCTACATTATCGAAGCGAATCCGCGCGCCAGCCGTACCGTTCCGATCATTCAGAAGGCGACGGGCATCAATCTGGTTGCCGCCGCGACCCGCATCGCGCTGGGCGAGAAGCTGCGCGATATGGAGTATGGAACCGGACTGCGGCCGTCACGTTCCCTACGTCGTCGTGAAAGTGCCGGTATTCTCGTTTTCCAAGATGCGCGGCGTCGAGACGATATTAGGACCAGAGATGAAGTCGACCGGAGAAGTGCTCGGAATCGACGAGACCTTCGGCGGGGCGCTCCGCAAAGGGTTTTTGGCGGCGGGCATTCGGCTGCCTGGTGGAGGCGGCCACATTCTCGTCTCCATCGCCGACGAAGAGAAGGAAGAATCGATACCGGTGCTTCGAGCCTACGCCGCGCTGGGGCATACGCTCGTCGCGACGCCCGGCACGCATGCGATGCTGGCCGAAGCCGGCATTGCGACCGAGCCGATCAACAAGATCGCCGACGGCTCGCCACACGTGCTCGACCTCATTAGCGCGCGCGCAGTCGACTTGGTCATCAACGACGCCAAGGGCGCGCGTGAAATCTCCGACGACTACAAGATTCGTCGAGCTGCGGTCGAAGCGAGCATTGCGTGTTTGACGAGTCTCGATACCGCGCGGGCGCTGGCGGAGGCGCTCACAAGCAAGGCTGGTCCGCCGCGCAGCCTGCAAGAGTACCTCGCCGCTCCGGCGACGATCGCGCCGTAGAACCGCAAACCAAGGCACAGGTCTTCGTCCTCGGCGCAAACGGCAGCACTCTCGCCGTCGTCAACGACCTGCATCCCAACGAAGGGCGCGGCGTCACTGCCCGACTCATATCCGCTCGCGTGGACGCCGCTCGGCATCGCCGTGGGCGCCGATTCGCAAGAAGTCGGCATCCCGCTCTCCGAGCTCTGTCGATTGGATCGATCGCACTTTTCCGCCGGACGACGAGCATGCATTCGTCGCATCGATGCGCGATCTCGAACTGCTCACTCGGATCGGTTGGAACTCTCCGCTTCCCGACACGCTCGACGAACGCAGCATCCTCAACGTCGAAGACTTGCCCGACGAAATAGCCGACGCGCTGACGCGGCCACCCGTCGCGCTGGTGCAGTGTGCCGCGTGCCGGCGGCTCTGCGTGCGCGACGACTTTACGTGGAAAGAGAAGCAGCTCTGCGCCTGGGATTATCACGCGCAGGTCTTTGGCAAGCGCGGCCCCTGGCACGAAGGTGCATACGAAGCACGCCATTTCGAAACGCTTCCATCGTGCGCGTACGTCGCGCCCGCGCTCTTAGACGAACTCGGCGTCGAGGTTCTGCTGACGGTCGCGGAGCTTTCAGATCGACGCGACTCACGCAATCGTCAACGCGCTGCTCGAGCGCGATCCCGCGCGTTCGCACATGGCGTCAAGACGGCGAGCGGCTTCGTGGTGCTGCGCGAAGCATGACCAACCGAGCGATCCGCGATCTTTCGGCCTTTTTCGTGCTGCTCTTTGCCGTATTGGCCGTACGTCAGGTCTACGTCCAGCTCGTTGCCGCTCCGTCGATCTCTGCGCGCGCGACAAACCCGCGCCACGCGCTGCTCGACGCGGGCCGCGGCCGCATTCTTGCAACCGACGGAACGGTGCTCGCGCAAACGGTCGGCGGAAAGCGCCTCTATCCGCTCGGCGCGCAGCTCGCGCAAACGGTCGGCTACACATCGGTGCGCTACGGCACGAGCGGCATCGAAGCGCAGCTTCGACCGCGCGCTGACCTCGCCCGACTTCAGCGGCGATCCGTTGGCGCAGCTGAGCGAGCTCGCGGCAACCCTACGCGCAAGCCCCGTCGTAACGCAGGGTGCCGACGTCGTCACGACGATCGTGCCCGCGGTTCAAGCGAGACTCTTTGAGTTGCTCTCACAGTACCCGCGCGCCGCCGGAGTCGTACTCGATCCGCGTACGGGCGCCATCCTCGCGCTTGCGAGCGTGCCGAGCTACGATCCCAATGACTTCGATGCGGAGTTTCCGACGCTGAGCGAAGATCCGGCGGCGCCGTTGCTCGATCGCGCGCTCGACGGACTCTATCCGCCCGGGTCCACGTTCAAGATCTTCACCGCGGCCGCGGCGCTCGAGAGCAACACGGTCACGATGGACTCTCAATTCGAGGATCCGGGATACCTTGTCATCGGCAACTTTACGCTGCACGATAACGAGAGCGAGGCGACCGGATACGCGGATTTGACGACCGCCTTCGCACTCTCGAGTAACGTCGATTTCGCGCAAATTGCGCTCAAGATGGGCGTCGACACGTTCTACGACTATCTGCAGCGCTGGGGCATCGGCGATTCCGCTCGACTTTCAGCTGCCGGCCGAGCCCGATCGCGTGCCGCCGCAAGTCGAGCATCGTGCCGGGAGAACTCGCGCAAATGGGGTTTGGGCAGGGAGCGCTCCTGATGACGCCGCTGCAAATGGCGCTGCTCGGCGCGACGATCGCCAACGGCGGAAACGAACCGCGCCCGTATATCGTGCGCGAGGTCGTTCGCGGAGGCATATCCCAGAGCTCGTCGGGAACCGCAACGCTCGCAAGCCCGGTATCGCCCGATACCGCCGCGAAGGTTACGCAAATGATGATCGCGGTCGTGCAGCGTGGAACCGGCACTCCGGCACAGCTGCCGCACGTAACCGTCGCCGGCAAGACCGGAACCGCAACGAATCCGCTGGGCCGGTCGCACGCGTGGTTCGTCGCTTTTGCGCCGGCGCAGCAGCCTCGCGTCGCCGTCTCCATCGTCGTCGAAAACGTCGGTTACGGCGCGACGTATGCGGCGCCGATTGCGCGGGAAGTGTTGCGCACCGCGTTAGAGAGCGCCGGTAGTTGATCGAAGAACGCATCTTCAACAATCGCTACCGGCTCGACCGCAAGCTCGGCGAAGGCGGCATGGCGACCGTCTACTGCGGTACCGACATCCTGCTGCGCCGGCGCGTAGCGATCAAAGTACTGCGCGAACAGTACGCCGCCGACGCCGAGTTCGTACGCCGTTTCTACCAAGAGGCCGAATCGGCTGCAAAGCTGTCGCATCCCAACATCGTCAACACCTACGACATGGGCCACCAGGACGATGCGTACTTCATCGTGATGGAGCTCGTCGACGGCCCGTCGCTTGCCGAAATCATCGCCGCCGACGGGCGCCTTCCCGAGCCGGTCGCGATCGACTACGCCGCGCAAATCGCAAGCGGACTCGCCTACGCTCACCGTCAGGGTCTTCTCCATCGCGACATCAAGCCGGCCAACGTCCTCGTGACCAAGGATGACGTCGTCAAGCTCTCCGACTTCGGCATCGCGCGCGCGGTATCGCAGCAGACGATGGCGCTGACCAAGCCCGGGCTAGTGATGGGCAGCGTCTACTATATCTCGCCGGAACAAGCGCAAGAGCACGAAGTGCACGAAACGGCCGATCTCTACAGCCTCGGCGTCGTGCTCTATCAGATGCTGACGGGCAAGCTGCCGTACACCGGCGAGTCGCCGGTCACCGTCGCGCTCAAACATATCGGCGATCCGGTACCGACGATCGACGTTCGGGAAACCGGCGTTAGCCCTGCGCTGGCCGCGATCGTCAACCGATTGCTGCAGAAAAAGCCGCAGCATCGTTTTCAGTCGGCGAGCGAGCTCGCCACGGCGCTGCGAGAGGCGCGCGAACGTCCGAGCATTCCGGGATACCGTATCGCCGACGACGCTCCCGCGCGCACCGCGGCCGGCTTACCTCCCCGACGCTCGCCGATGCCGGATCGGTCGTCCCTCGCGCAGGCGCGCGCCGAGGAGCGTCGCTCACCATGGATATTCGTAGGTCTTCTTGCGGCCCTGCTCGGGGCAACGGTCATCGGTTACCTCCTCTTTGCCAGGCCGTTTCCAGGGTTCGCGCGGCGGCGTCGTGGTCGGAGATTATACCGGCATGACGCAGGCGGACGCGCAGGAGGCCATCGTCAACGCCGGATTGCGCACGCGCTTTACGAAGAGCGCGAGCGAAACCGTACCGCCCGACCACGTCATCCGCCAATCGCCGCCGGCCGGAACGAAGGTCGAGAAGAATCAGGTCGTCGAGCTCTTCGTCAGCAACGGAAAGCCGCTGCTCGGGCTCGACGACGTGCGGGGCTTTAGCGTCAACGATGCCCAGCGCGCGCTGCAGGAAAACGGATTTGGTGTCACGCTCGTTCGGCGCTTCGACAACACCGTCAAAGATAACGTCATCGATCAAATGCCCAAGCCCGGCGCAAAGGTTCCCGAAGGCACGCGCGTGACGCTGATCGTCTCGAACGGTCCGCGGCCAGTCGTCATGCCGAATTTCGTCAGCATGCCGGTCGAGGCCGCACGCGCGCTTGCCAACCGGCTCGGTATAACGCTCGACACGTCGCAGAGCATTCCGGGAATGCCGCCCGATACGATTGCATCGCAAAACATCGCGCAGGGCACGCCGGTCGATCGCAATGCGATCGTGCGCGTCGTCGTCAACAGCGGCATGCCGAACGCATCGCCGACGCCCGAAGGAAACGGTCCAATCGTGAGCCTGCCGAATGTTGTAGGCCAGGATTACGATTCGGCGCGACAGATGCTGACGCAAGCCGGCCTTCAATTCGCCGTGCGCTTCGTTGCGCAGAGCGCCAACAACGGTAGGATCGTCGAGCAAACGCCGCCGGCCGGACAAGTACCGCAGGGTTCGCCGGTAGTCATTACCCTCTCGGTTTCTGGCGAAGTCCCCGATACGGGCGGCATGACGACCGAGGAGGCGATCAAGACGTTGCGCGCCTACGGTTACTCCGTCGCGCGCTGGGAGTATACGACGGCGGTCGGCGCCGACGGAAAGGTGGTTGGAACCGAGCCGAGCGCCGGGACGCCGCTTTCGCCCGGGTCTTCGCGTTACCGTCACGGTCAACGGAACGCCGCCGTCGCCGTAAGGACCGCAATGCCGCAGCCGCGACTCCGGATCCTTGGAATCGATCCCGCATTGCGAACGACGGGATATGGCGCGATCGAACGTTGTAACGGGCGCGTGCGCTTAATCGAAGCCGGCGTCGTCGTGCCGCAGCGTACGTGGAACGCTCGAAGAGCGGCTGCGCGAGCTCCACGGCGGCATCTGCGACGTGATCGCGCAAACCGAACCGGGACTACGTCGTCATCGAAGAGCTCTACACGACCTACAAAAATCCCCGCTCGGCCCTGTTGATGGGACACGCGCGCGGCGTTCTTTGCCTCGCGAGCGCGCAAGCCGGCGTCGCCGTTCATACGCTCGGTCACGCGCGCGTCAAGCGCGCGCTGGTCGGCTCGGGAAGCGCTCGCAAGGAGCAGGTCAATGCGATGGTGACGCGACTGCTCGGGCTGCGCCGCGCGCCGAAGCCGCACGACGTCTCGGACGCCCTCGCGCTCGCGCTTGCGTTTCTGAACGTCGTCGACCGCCGCGGGCCGTTTCGTGTTCGCTAGAATTTCGGGTGCGCTGATCGAGCGAACCGGCGAGACGGCGGTGATCGAAGCGGGCGGCTTGGGATACGAAGTCGTGCTGCCGCCGTGCATTGCCGAGAAGGTTTCGGCCACGCCGGGCGATCGAGTGACGCTCGAGATCTATGCCGTCGTCAACCTCGACGGCAACAGCGGACGTTTCACGTACTACGGCTTCACCAACGCGATCGAACGCGAGTTCTTCGAAGCGCTGCTCACCGTCGCGTCGATCGGGCCGCGCTCGGCGGCGCGTGCGTTCAGCGCACCGATGTCGACGATTGCCGGCGCGATCGATCGCGGCGATTACGCGTTCCTGAAGAGCCTGCCGGGCATCGGGCAGCAGAAAGCCCGCGACATCGTCGCAAAACTGCAGGGTAAGGTCGCGAAGTTCTTGCTGATCCGCGACGCGCCGCCCGCGCCGGCGCGGCCGATTCCCGACTTCGCCGACGAAGCGCTCGCGGTGCTTCTGCAGCTCGGCTACAAACGAAGCGAAGGCGAAGCGATGATCCGGCGGACGCTCGATGCCGATCCGACGATCGACCACGCCGAGCGGCTGCTCGCGGAGATATATCGCCATAAGGCGAAGGAACCGGCATGAGCGAGCGCCAGGCTCGCAGACGTCTGCTCGGCCCCGCGGACGTTTCGCTCGAACCGTCCGGGGCTCACGAGTACGAGCGCGTCGTCGATCCGCACGATACGCTCGAAGACGAGTTCTACGGCGCGAGCTTGCGCCCGCGATCCTTTGAAGAGTACGTCGGGCAAGAGCGCGTCGTCGAGAACCTTCGCATTTCGATCGATGCGGCCAAGCAACGCGGCGAGCCGCTCGAGCACGTGCTTTTCTACGGTCCGCCGGGCCTCGGCAAGACGACGCTCGCGGGGCTGATCGCGCGCGAGCTCGGCGCGAACTTTCGGCCGACCAGCGGGCCGACGCTCGAGAAACCGAAGGACCTCGTCGGCATCCTAACGGCGCTTGGAGAAGGGCGACGTCTTCTTCGTCGATGAGATTCACCGCCTCAGCCGCGTCGTCGAAGAGTTTCTCTATCCTGCGATGGAGGATTTCCAGATCGACTTCGTCGTCGATCGCGGTGCGTACGCCAAAACGCTCAAGCTTCCGCTGCAGCGTTTTACGCTCGTCGGCGCGACGACGCGCGCCGGGATGCTGACGGCGCCGCTGCGCGAGCGCTTCGGCATCGTGCACCATCTCGACTACTACGCCGTCGCGAGAGCTCGAGCGGATCGTTCGTCGCTCGGCGAGCGTCTTGGGCGTACCGATTGACGCCGCCGCTGCGAGAACGATCGCGGGGCGAAGCCGCGGCACGCCGCGTATCGCGAACCGGCTCTTGCGGCGCGTTCGCGATTTCGCCGAAGTCCGCGCGAATGGCCGCGTCACGCCGGCGATCGCCGAAGAGGCGCTGCAGCGCGAAGGCGTCGACGAGCTCGGGCTCGATCGGCTCGACCGCGCGTTCTTGCGCACGATCGTCGAGCAGTACCGCGGCGGTCCGGCCGGAATTGCCGCCATCGCCGCAACGCTCACCGAAGACGCCGAAACGCTCGAAGACGTCGTCGAGCCGTATCTGCTCAAGGAAGGCTTCGTCACGCGAACCGCGAGCGGACGGCGCGCGACCGCGCGGGCGTACCAACATCTCGGCCTCGCGGGCGGAGCGCCGGCGCAGGAGCGCCTCCTCTAACAGACGCGCGTTCGATGCAGCGCGCGAGTTTTCTCATGCTTGGAGCCGGCGGCGCTGCTGGCTGCGCGTCCGGCGCGCGCGCAGAACGATGCCGATCCAGCCGATTTCCTCGCGCCGTCAAGCGTTGCGCGTGCTCCTCGGCCGCGGCGAGGCCACGCCGCGCATCGGGCCAGACGTTCACCTTCGATGGAAAGCTCTACCGCGGAACCTTCGAGCGCACCGACGACGGGCAGATCGTCAACCTCGTCGATCTCGAGCAGTATCTCTACAGCGTCGTCTCGCGCGAGATGCCCGCGGGTTGGCCGCCTCCGGCGCTCGAGACGCAGGCGATATGCGCGCGCACCTACGTTCTGCAGCGCAGCGACCCGCGCCGCTCGTACGATCTCGTTCCATCGGAGCTCGATCAGCTCTACGACGGCATCGCCGGCGAGACGATCTCCGGCATCGCCGCCGTCGATGCTACGGCCGGCAACGGTGCTCGCGTTCGGCGGTGGCTTCGCGCAAGTCGCGTACTCGTCGTGCTGCGGCGGACATACCGAGTCGTCCTCCGACGCGTGGGGTAACGCGGCGATTCCGTATCTTGCCGGCGTCCTCTGCACGCTTTTGTACCGACTCGCCGAACTATCGCTGGGAGCGGAGTCCTTGCGTTCGATGCGATCGCGCTCGCGGCTCTCGACGTCGCTCGCGCCGCTTGCCAAGGTCGACGACGTGCGCGTGAGCGAACGCGACGCCAGCGGCCGAGCCCGCGAGCTTCGACGTGGTAACCGATCGCGGCGATGCGATCGTCGCGGGGAGCGCTTTTCGCCGCGCCATCGGATCGCGCGTACTGCCGAGCTTACTGCTGACGAACGTGCAGCGTACTCCCGACGGCGACGGGGCTCGTCATCGACGGCGGCGGCCTCGGGCACGGCGTCGGCCTTTGCCAGTGGGGCGCCCGCGGGATGGCGCTGTCGGGGAGTTCGGCCGTCGAGATCTTGCGTACTATTTTCCGGGCACGGTCGTCCACGATCTCAACTAGAACGACGCTCATCGCGGCGGCGTTCGATTACGCGCTGCCCGATGCGCTTATCGCGCAGACTCCAGCTGAGGTTCGCGATGAGAGCCGTTTGATGGTGCTCGACGGCGAAGCGACGGTTCATCGCACGTTTCGCGAGCTGCCGAATCTGCTTCGTCCCGGCGATCTTCTGGTGCTCAACGAGACTCGCGTGATTCGCGGCTCGGCTTCTCGGCGAGCGCGTCCGCCGCGACGGCCATGGCGGCGCTGTCGAGTTGCTGCTTGCTCCATCCCGCGGGCTCGATGCGGTACGATCCGCATGCCCTCGCGTGGATCGCGCTGGCACGGCCGGCGCGCCGACTCCGCGACGGCGACCGGGTCGCATTCGGCACGCTCGGCGAAGCCACGGTTCGCCGCGAGCTCGAGGAAGGAATGCGCGAAATCGAATTGCGCATCGATCTCCCATTCGAGGCGTTTCTCGAACGCGCCGGCCGGATGCCGCTGCCGCCGTACATTCGTAACGATTCACCGCAAGCGCAGGAGCGCTACCAGACCGTGTTTGCGCGTCTACCCGGCAGCGTCGCGGCGCCGACCGCCTCGCTGCACTTTACGCCGGAACTGCTGCGCGAGATCGCGCGACGCGGCGTCGAGATCGTTCGTCTCTCGCTCAACGTCGGGCTCGGGACGTTCCGTCCGGTAACGGTCGAATCGATCGACGAGCACGTGATGCACGAAGAGGCGTACGCGATTGAGCCCGCGGCGGCCGCTGCGATCGAACGCGCGCGCCGGGAAGGCCGCAGGATCGTCGCCGCCGGTACGACGGTGGTTCGCGCGCTCGAAGGGAACTTCCAGTCGTTCGGCCGCATCGAAGCGGGCGAGCAGACCACGGAGCTCTTCATTACGCCGGGCTTTTCGTTTCCGCGTCGTCGGCGCGATGATCACGAACTTTCATTTGCCGCGCTCGACGCTTGCTGATGCTCGTGAGCGCGTTTGCCGGACGCGAGCGCGTGCTGCGCGCCTACGCCGAAGCGATCGGCGCAACGCTACCGCTTTTACTCCTTCGGCGATGCGATGTTCGTTTCGGGAGAGGATCGGTAGCGTGCGCTACATCACGTTTGACGAGCCGGGCGGCCCCGGACGTCTTGCGAGTCGCCGAAATGGAAACTCCACGGCCCGGCGCGCGGGAGGTACTGATCGCCGTCGAAGCCGCCGGCGTTTCACACGCCGACGTCATGCAGCGCGAAGGCAACTACCCGCCGCCGCCGCGGCGCTTCGCCGATTCTCGGTCTCGAGGTGGCCGGCACGATCGCCGGCGTCGGCGAGCGCGTCTCGCGATGGAAGATCGGCGATCGCGTCTGCGCGCTGACGAACGGCGGCGGCTACGCCGAATACGTCGCCGTTCCGGCCGGTCAGGTGCTTCCGATACCTGAGGGCTGGAGCGCGATCGAGGCCGCGACCTTGCCGAAAATGCCTTCACCGTCTACGACAACCTCTTCACTCGCGCGCGCTTGCGAAGCGCGCGAACTCGTGTTAGTTCACGGCGGAACGAGCGGCATCGGAACGACCGCGATCATGTTCGCAACCGCGCTCGGAGCAACCGCCATTGCAACGGCCGGATCGCCCGAGAAGTGCGCCGCCTGCATCGAGCTCGGAGCGCGCCACGCGATCGACTACCGACTTCCGATTTCGTCGCTGAGGTCAAGCGACATCACGCAGCGACGCGGCGTCGACGTCGTGCTCGATATCGTCGGCGGTGACTACCTCCCCCGCAACCTCGAATGCCTCGCGCTCGACGGAAGAATCGTATGCATCGCGACGCTAGGCGGCAGCCGCGTCGAGCTCGATCTGCGGCGGCTCTTCGCCAAGCGCGGCGCGATCATGGCGTCGCACCTCCGCGGACGCACGGCCGCCGAGAAGGCCGCGATCGCGCGCGCGCTAGAACGGCGCATTTGGCCGCTGCTGCTCGAGCGCGATGCGATCGTGCCGGTCATCGACGCGGTCTATTCCTTCGAGCGCGCCGCCGAAGCGCACGCTCGCATGGAGTCGAGCGCACACATCGGCAAGCTCGTGCTCACGCCGCGTTCAATTCCGCTTAATGGTAGATTGCCTGGCCGATCGACGTCGGTCCCGTCGCCATGAAGAAGAGCATCGGAATCGAGAGCATCGTGTTCGACGCGCGAAGCGAGGAACGCGAGCGGCGCGCTTTGGCCTTCTCTTCATCGGTCGCCGGGACGAAGCCGAGAATCTTCTTTTGATTCGGCCAAATGACGCCCCAGACGTTGAGCAACATGATGGTTCCCAGCCACGCCCCAAATCCGATCGGCGCCATCGCTCCCTGCAGGCCGAAGGCGGCGATGAACCCGTTCCCGCCCGACGGTCCGTGAAAATTGCTCAGCAGCGCTGCGCCGAAGATCCACGTCACAACCGCGCCCCAGCGAAACCAGAGAAGAGCCCGCGGCACGACGTACTTTGAGATTGGGCCGGCCTCGCCGGCCGCAGTCGCTTCCTTGACCGCCGCGACGTTGACGAAGTTGAAGAAGTAGAGCAGCCCGATCCACATGATGCCGGCCATGATGTGGAACCAGCGGAAAATAGGATCTTGCCACATCTTATGCGCCCGCCCCCGTCGCGTGCGACACGATCGCGCGCGCGATGAAATACAGAATCGCCGTCACAACGAAACCGCTGATGACGGTGCCCCAGAGCGAGTCCAACGGATTCTTCACTTACGACCTCCTCGGATTCGTGGGTGGTGCTATCAGCGGGTGGTTGCGCGCTTCGAGGGAGGCTCCTCCCCGGCGGCCGACTGCTCGACGGAATCGAGCGATTTCGGTTCCGCGACGATCGTCCTCGCGCGGGCGTACCACACGAGCCCGGGTGGCGCCGCACGCTGTTTGCGCACGTGCTTTCGCAGCGTATAGTCAACCGGCACCGATGGCGACGTCTTCGCGCGCGAGTAAAAGGCCGCCAGCGAGGCCGCCAATTCCAGATCCTCGTCGGGTGCCGTCGTACGATCGTCGCGTGCGAGGATGACGTGCGCGCCGGGAATTTTCTGGGCGTGGAACCACATATCGTTCGGCCGAGCGACTCGAAAGGTGAGCTCGGCATTCTCGACGGGCGAGCGTCCCACGAGGATCCGCGAGCCGCGCGGCGTGCGAAACTCGAGCAACGGGCGCTTGCGCTTTCGCGGGCCGGCAGGCGCGGCGACGCGGCGGTTTCCACCGAACTCCGCAACCGTCGTTTCGACCGCCTCGAGGTCCTCATCGCTCGCGCGCCCCGCCTCCCAGCGCAGCGTCTCGACCGCTTCCAGCGATGCGCGCACCGCTCGCTCGCGGGTTTCGACGTGCGGCACGCTCTTTGCCAGCTTCCTGTACTCGGCAAAGATCGCGCCCGCGCGATCCTTCGCCTCATCGCGCTCGCGCTCGTCAAGCGCGTGCAGCGTTGCGAAGATATCCTCACCTTCGGCGCGTAGCGCATCGCGCCGATCGGCCCGTACACGCTTGCCCGCGAGCGAATCGAGCTCGTTGCGGAGTTTGCGTTCGCGTTCGCCGAGCCGCTTGAGAATAGCGCGCCGGCGTGCCTCGATCCGCTCGCTCCCCGAGTGAGCCGATTGGTGCATGCGCAACCCTGCGAAGTACTCTAAAGCCGATCCCGGCGGTTGTGCCGGCAACGTGCGTGGATCCGCCTGAAGCGGCGGCAGAACGTAAGCGGCTCCAACCTGCACCGGGCGGCGCGGATTTTCCGAGAGCCCGAACTCTTTGCGGGCCGCGATCACCGTGCCGTCCTTTACGAGCACGATGTTCCCGAACCGCGGAACGAGCTCTACGTAAACCTCGAACTCATCGCCCACCCCAAACCGCGACCTCGACGCAAACCTCAACCGAAGGAGCCGGTCGTTACGACGCGCGCTCACCTCCGTCAACGTCATCCCTTTCAGCGATCGCGCGAGCGCGCGCACGAAACCGGGCTCGCTGCCGACTCCCAACTCGCCTTCCTCGAGCGTCACGCTCGGCGACGATGCAAAGAGGTCGATCGCCAGAAGTGAGCGCCCATCGCGCCGGCGGAAGAGTATCGCGGTTCGCCCATCGGGCAGTAAGCCGGCGTCGTCGACCCTTGCTCGACGCAGCCGATCCTCGATCTCGGAAGCGAGCCTGCCGATAAGGACCCAATCGGTCAGCATCAAACCTTCTTATCGTGAGAACCTCAATAGCCTTGGCCGCTGCGCTCGCATTACTCGCCGCCTGCGCCGCCGGCTCAGACGCTCCGAAAGGCTGGCAGCCGATACCCGGCGCGAGCGCCGCGTGGTCGAGCGGAAGCGGATCTGCCGCACAAAAGTACTTCTACTCGCAGAAACAATTCGGCGGCGCTCTGCAAGACCTCGCGTCGCAGGTCACGATCGAGGAGCTGTTGAGCCATCGCGGCGCAAAGTTTCGCGGCGGTCTTCCGTTCGGACCGTGTCCGGGCGCCGCAGGCGTCGCTACGTTTCAGCTCAGCGATCACACGACGCTGCAAGAGGGATTTGCAGTCCGCAACGGTCAGGCTGTGCGCGTGACCTACATACGCCCGACCGGCGCGCCGGTCGATCCGAGCGTACTGCAAGCAATGCAAACCGCGCTCTGCACGCTGTGATCACGCGCTACGATCTGCTCCCTAGCTCGACCGACTTCGCGCACCGCGCCGTCATCGATCCCCGCTTTGCCTACGTCCTCAGCGACGACGAGATGGCTCAGGGGAGTACGCTAGGAGCGCCCCGCTGCTGTACGGTCATCAAACCGACCGGGGCGATTCAAAAGATTTACTCGCCCGACGCCGGCTACGATTTTCTGGGTGCGCTCGAAGTTCATTATTGGGATCGCACGAGCAAGGTCCGCCTCGGCCGCCTCCACGGCGAGTTTCACATTCATCCCGAGCGGCAAGATCATATCTTCATGCTCGACAACGGCGTCCATATCCACGAACAGGTCTTTCCATTTAACGACGCGTGGGAGCGCACGAGTGAGATCCCGCCCCCGGCGGTCTACTTTCGTGTTCACCTCAAGAACACCGGGCAGACTCCGGTGGCGTTCGACGCCTACGGATTCTGCGAGCTTCGCGGCAACACGCCTCACGACGTCGTGACCGAATACGACGATGCGTGCGGAGGAATCGTCGCATGGAACGCAGCGACGCCGACACAGGTTCGGCTCTTCGCGATGCTCGACAACTCCGACGGGTGGGAGACGAATTCGGATCGCGGCAAAGTCGCCGGAGCGCTCTCGCCCGGCCCGCTGGCGAACTCCGCAGCATCGCTGGATGGCGATCCAGTCGGCGTCCTTCACGCCGCCATCGGACTTGCGCCCGGCGAAGAGCGCTGGGTGGAGTTTCTCTGCGTCCTCTCGGCAACTTCGCGCGAAGATCTGCATGCGTGCACCAAACGGTGCCCGTCCGGTGCTGAGGCGAGCCGCCGAACCACCGAATATTATTGGAAATTCTTACGGCGTTCCGTCCTTCGCACGCCCAGCGTCGATGTCAATCACGGCGTCTTATGGGCAAAAGCAAACATACTGCGCGTGCAGACCTATGCGCCGACGGGCTGGTGCTTCACGAACGATCCGACGCGCAGCAATAATAGTGTCGGCCGCGACACCGCCTGGATGACCTTCGGCGCCGATTACTTGAATTATGACTTCGCGCGAGAATCGCTCTCGGCATATTTCCGGCTGCAACAGCCCAGCGGAAAGATCGTCGAGTATTATGACGTTCGTAACGATCGGTCGGACGACTACGGACTCAACGTGAACGACGACACGCCGCTCGCGGTCATCGCGTTATGTCACCACATCGCGGCAACCGGCAACGAAGCGTTCCTGCGCGAATGCTATCCAGGCGCCGTTCGCGCGATGGAGTACATGCTTTCGCAGCGCAACGCAGACGGCCTCGTCTGGTGCACGGCGACAGGGACGGCCGATTGGGGCATTGTCGGCTGGAGAAACATCATTCCCAACTATCGCATCAGCGGCGCGTCGACCGAACTCAACTCCGCGTGCTACGGAGCCTTGACGGCACTCGCCGAACTGGGACGTCACGTAGGCGACGAAAAGGCGGAGACGTTTTTTGCCGAGGCTCGTAAGCTGCGCGATGCGATCAACACGCATCTCGTCAATCCCGCAAACGATCTCTACTTGCTCAACATCGACGTCGACGGTTCGCGGCGTACCGACGTCACCGCGGATCTGATCTTCCCGGTTCTCTTCGACGTCGCGCCGCCCGAGCGAGCGGCGGTAATCGTCAACGCGCTGAGCGACGCAAGCTTTTGGACGGATGCGGGTATTCGCACGGTGCCCCGCGACGCACTCGATTATGGGCCGGTCAAAGCCTACGGCTTGCTTGGCGGCGTGTGGATTGCCCTCTCCTATTGGTTCGCCTTTGCGGCCTCGAAGCATCAGCCGAGCGCCATGGCGAGAGCGCTGGCAAACAGTTTTCACCATTTTTCCATCGATCCGCGGCGTAACAATACGGTGCCGGGCCAGTTTTCCGAATGGCTGCATGGCGAGATCCTCTCCAACCAAGGAATGATGCTCTCGCCCTGGGACGCGCCCCGCTACCTGTGGGCGGCCATCGAGGGGGCCGGCGGCCTGCGCGTATTGCGAGAAGAGCCCGAAATCAACGCGGCGCTCGCCGACCACTGGCGCTGGCTCACGGCCGTCAACGTCCCGTATCGGGGAGGCTGGATCGCCTGGATCGTCTGCCGGATGCCCGATGGCCTCCATCTGCACACGACCTCGAATCTCGCCTCGCGAGCGAAGACGCAGAGGTACGCGCGCGACGTAACGGATACGGTGCGCGTTACCGATCCTTCGGCGACCGTCGTCGCGCTCGCGGACGACGATTGCACGCTGATTTTCGTCGGAAATTCGAACGATAGCACCATGATGACCGCGGTCTCGCTTTCCGGCCAAAAGGATGGTGAGTACTCCCTGCGCCTCTTCTCGACGGTCTGGAACGCGTGGCAGAACAAGGGCCGGCTCGGTGGGGATGCGATCTTTTCGGGCCTCCCAGTCGTCATCGATGCGGGCGGCTTTGCGATTCTCCGGATCCTGTCATAGGGCCGGCTCGCTCGCTTCACTAGGTCAAGCGGCCTCGCTCCCTGAAGGGAAGAAGGTTGATCACGGGGCCGGGTCTGCTGTTCGTCGTATCGGGGCCCTCGGGCGCCGGCAAGGATACCCTCGTCGAAGCCCTCCGCGAGAACCGGCCAAGCCTGCGGTACTCGGTTTCGGCCACGACGCGTTCGGCTCGGCCGGAGGAGCGTAACGAAGAACACTATTTCTTCGTTTCGGATCTCGAGTTCGAACGGCTCCGGCGCGAGGGCGGTCTGTTGGAGTGGCGTGAGTATGGCGGCAACCTTTACGGGACGCCTCGCGATTACGTCGAGCGGAGTCTGACCGAGGGATACGACGTGGTCATGAAGCCTGAGGTTAACGGTGCGCTCGCCGTCAAGGCCGCGTATCCCGACGCGGTACTGATATTTCTGGTACCCGATCGTTTCTCGAATCTTCGCGAACGGCTGCTTGCGCGGCGATCGGAAACGAACGAAGAGATCGCGCGGCGGCTCGAGATCGCACAACAGGAGATGAAGTTCATCCGCAGGTTCGATTACATCGTCGTCAACGCCCAGGATCGCCCGCAGGAGGCGGTCCGCGATTTAGAGGCAATCTTGCAGGCAGAACGGTTTCGCATCCACCGATATCCCGACGACTCGATCCATAGGGTCGAATCGTCGTAACAACAACGCTAAGTAAAGGGAATCATTCGATTATTTATGAGCAAATCCGTATTCGGCGACCTCGACGCGCTGCTCGAGCACGCCGACTCCAAGTTCAGCCTCGTCAACATCGTGACCAAACGCGCGCGACAGTTGAACAATTGGATTCGCGTCCAGCAGTTGCCCGCGACCGATCGCCGGGAGTACTTCGCGAGCGAGCCGCTAGTCGACCAGGAGAGCGTCAATCCGAACAAACCGGTTTCGATCGCGCTCGACGAGATCGCCGAAGGCAAGATCAAATACCGCCGAACCAGAGAAGGAATCAAGTAAGACCCCCATGTGCGGGATCGTCGGATATATCGGCCGGCGCGACAGCGTCCCGATAATCCTCGACGCGCTGCGGCGCTTGGAATACCGCGGCTACGACAGCGCGGGCATCGCGGTGATCGATTCGGCCGGCGTCCTGGTGGGCTCGAAAGCCGAAGGAAAGCTTTCGCGGCTCGCCGAGCGGCTCAATAACGGCGAGGCGCTTTCCGGCGTCGTCGGCGTCGGGCATACGCGTTGGGCCACGCACGGCGCCCCGTCGGACGCCAACGCCCACCCGCACCTCGATTGCCGTGGGCGAATCGCCGTCGTCCATAACGGCATCATCGAAAACTACGCGCCGTTGCGCGCGCGCTTGCTGGAGCTCGGTCACGTCTTCAGGAGCGAGACCGATACCGAGGTTCTCGCGCATTTGATCGAGCTTCACTACGACGGAGACCTCGAAGAGGCGGTCCGCCGCACCCTTCCCGAAGTCCGAGGCGCCTATGCGCTCGGCGTGATCTCGAGCGACGATCCCGATCATCTCGTCTTCGCACGCAATGGCGCAAGCCCACTCGTGCTTGGCATCGGCGAGGGTGAGATGTACGTCGCCTCCGATACGCCGGCAATTTTGCCCTACACGCGGCGAGAGATTATCTTGCAGGAAGGCGAAATCGCCGTCGTCGGCCGCGACGGATATCGCCTGACCGATTACGCGGGCGCCCGCATCGAGCGCGATGCTGTTGCGATTACGTGGGATGCCGGATCGGCGGAGAAGACCGGCTTTAAACACTTCATGCTCAAAGAGATCTTCGAGCAGCCGCAGGTGATCAAGGAGACCTTGAGCGGCCGAATCGACGAGAGCGGCTGCGTCCATCTCGGCAAGGAGCTGGGCGAGATCACGACCGAACGCCTGCAAAGGATCAGCAAGATCGCGATCACGGGATGCGGCACGGCATATCACGCCGGGATGGTCGGTATGTACCTGCTCCGTTCGCTCGTGCGCCTGCCGGTCGAAATGGAGTTAGCCAGCGAGTTTCGCTACGGCGAGCCGGTGATCGATCCGACCACGCTGGTCATCGCGATGTCCCAGTCGGGAGAGACCGCCGACACGATCGAAGCGGTACGAATCGCCAAAGCGGCGGGTTCCGGTCTTTTGGGAATCTGCAACGTGCTCGGGTCGCATCTAACGCGTCTCGCCGACGGCATGCTCTTTACGCGAGGCGGTCCGGAGATCGGCGTCGCCGCAACGAAGACCTACGTTTCCCAGGTCGTCGCCATGACGCTCTTTGCGCTCTATCTCGCGCGGCTGCGCGGCACGGCCGACGAGCGACGCCTCAAGGAGATTGCCGACGGAACGAAACTGTTGCCGGCCGCCGTCGACGTGGTGCTCAACACGTCCGACGAAATTCGAAGGGTGGCGCGCAAATTGCGAAAAGCGCAGAGCGTCCTCTTTATCGGCCGCTACGTCAATTTCCCGACCGCCCTGGAAGCCGCCCTCAAGCTCAAGGAGATCTCGTACATTCACGCCGAGGGCTATCCGGCCGGCGAGATGAAGCATGGCCCGATCGCGCTGCTCGACTCGACCGTGCCGGTCGTCGGCATCGCGACGCAAGATCGCGTGCGCGAAAAGATGATCTCGAATCTTATGGAATCGAAAGCGCGTGAAGCGCCGGTTATCGTTGTTGCGAATCGCGGGGACGAAGAGGTCGCCGGTGTAAGCGACCACGTCTTTTGGGTGCCGAAGGTGGACGAACTGCTATCGCCGATCGTCAACATCATCCCGTTGCAGCTGTTGGCCTACCATATTGCCGACATCGAAGGCAAGGACGTCGATCAGCCACGCAACCTCGCTAAGACCGTCACCGTCGAGTAATGATCCGCAGCGACGGGCGAGGGCCTGACGAGCTGCGTCCGGTGACGATCGAACCCGGCTTCCTGAAGTATCCCGAAGGCAGCGTCTTGATCGGCGTCGGCAACACGCGCATCGTCTGCGCGGCTTCGATTGAGGAGCGAGTACCGGCATGGATGAAAGGGCGCGGCCTCGGCTGGGTCACTGCCGAGTACGCGATGCTGCCTCGTGCGACGCAGGAGCGCACGCAGCGCGAAGCCTCGAAAGGCCGCGTCGGCGGTCGAACGCACGAGATCCAGCGCATCATCGGGCGTGCGCTGCGCGCCGTTACCGACACGGCGAAACTCGGCGAGCGCACGATCTGGCTCGATTGCGACGTCATTCAGGCCGACGGCGGTACGCGTACCGCGGCCGTCACCGGCGCCTGGGTTGCCCTCGCGCTGGCCCTGCGCACGCGCTTCGATCCGGCCGATCGAGCGCATTGGCCGCTGAGCGCGATGGTTGCCGCGACCAGCGTCGGCATCGTTGCCGGCCACCGGCTGCTCGATCTCGCGTACGACGAGGATAGTCAGGCGCTCGTCGACATGAACGTCTTCATGACCGATGCCGGGCGATTCGTCGAGCTGCAAGGCACCGCCGAAGCCGCGCCGTTCGATCGGCGCGACCTCGACGCATTGCTGGCGCTCGCCGAGAGCGGAATCCGGCGGCTCTTCGAGCTGCAAAGCGCTGCGCTCGGCCTGCCGATGCCGGTTCATGCCGGCTAACGCCGCATTGCTCGACCTCGTAGCGCGCGTCGGCGCCTTCCATATCACCGAGCGCGCGATGACGCGGGCGCAACGCCGGATCGAGGACGCCATTCGCGACGGCGGCACCGTCGACGATGCGACGCGTACCACATACCTGCGCGCCGTTCGCCGCTACTTCGAAGGCTTCGATACCGAGGCGCGCGCGCAGCTGCGCGACGTCGATCGGCGCCTCGAGCGTGTCAACCAAGTTCACTTCAACCTCACCGCCGAACGCGGCGTCGCGGTCAAGCGAATCGAAGCCACCGCCGCCGTCCTCGACGGCCTCGCCGAGCTCGAGCGGGGATCGCCGTGAGATTGCTCGATCGCTTCGGTCGTGCGACGATCAACTTTTTCGAATACGCCGGCGGCCTGACGCTCCTGTCGGCCGAGTCGCTTGGCTTTATGGCGCGCTTTCGCATTCGTGTCGCCGAAACGATCTCTCAGTGCGCGCTGCTTGGCGTGCAGTCGACGATCATCGTGATGCTCACCTCGCTCTTCACAGGCATGGTTATTTCGCTCGAATCGGCTCAGCAAGCCGTTGCATACGGATTTGCCAACCTCGTGGGCGGAGCGGTGGCCTACGCCTCAGTGCGAGAACTTGGGCCGATGCTAACCGCGGTGGTGGTGGCCGGGCGCGTCGGGTGCCGCGATTGCAGCCGAGCTCGGCTCGATGGTCGTCACGGAGCAGATCGAAGCGCTGCGCTCGATGGGGCTCGAACCGTCGCGCTTTCTCGTCGTACCACGCTTAGCCGCGCTGCTTTTGATGTTGCCGTTGCTCACGATTTTCGCCGACGTCGTTTCGATTCTCGGCGGCATGTGGGTCGCGCAAGTCTACGCGCACATCCCCTACGATTCGTTCATCTCCTCGGTACGGCAGTCGATCGACTTCAGCGACGTTATCAAGGGTATCCTCAAGTCGTTCGTCTTCGCAGCCATCATCGCTATGGTCGGAGCCTATCAAGGCCTCTCCACGCGGGGCGGCGCCGCGGGTGTCGGCCAGTCCACGACGGGCGCCGTCGTGCTCGCGATGATCCTGATCTTCATAGCAAACTTCGTCCTTTCATTTCTCCTGTTCGGCTAATGATAGACACGCAGCGCTCCAAACTCATCGCTCGGCTCGACGACGTGACGCTCGCGTTCGGCGACCGGGTCGTGCTGAAGAACTGCAGCCTCGATATCGTCGACGGCGCGATAACGTGCATCATCGGGCTCTCCGGCGCGGGGAAATCGACGATCCTGCGCCTGCTCGACGGGCTGCTGCTCCCCGACGCCGGACACGTTTACGTGCGGGGTCAGGACATCTGTCACATGTCCGAAGAACAGCGCAACCGCGTGCGTCAGAAGATCAGCCTTTCGTTTCAGTTCGCCGCGCTGCTCGACAGTCTTACCGTCGGCGAGAACGTCGCGCTTCCGCTTCGCGAGCACACGAAGCTCTCTGCGGGAGAGATCCGTCGAACCGTGATGGACGCGCTTGACAGCGTCGGTCTCACCGAAGCGTTCGACAATCTCCCTGCCGAGCTCTCGGGCGGCATGCTCAAGCGCGCCGGTTTTGCCCGAGCGATCGTGACGCGGCCCGATCTTATCCTCTACGACGAGCCCACCACCGGCCTCGACCCCATCGTTACGAACTTGATCACCGATACGATCCTCAAGCTGCGCGAGAAGCTTACGGGCACGGCGGTCGTGATCTCCCACGACCTTCCCTCGATCTTCGCGATGGCCGATTACGTGGCGATGCTCTTCGAAGGAGCGATCATCGCGTACGATACCGCGGATCGCATCAAGAACTCCAAAAATCCCATCGTTGCCCAGTTTTTGCAAGGCTCGGAAGTCGGGCCGATTCCAATTTAATGTCGTACCGGCCACGAACGCCGCGTGCGAGGCCCTTTTTCCGTGAAGGACTAATAGTGGCGGTATGACTAGGCAAGCTCAGGTTGGCGCGTTCGCGATCGTCGCATTGCTTCTGCTCTTCGGAATTTTTTACGTCATTACGGATTTTGGAACGCGGCATACCGGTTATCGCATCGGCGTCCACTTTCAATCCGCGGCAGGCGTCACGTCTGGAGCATTGGTCTATTTCAGCGGTGTCTCCGTCGGCTCGGTCGATTCGATCGAACTGCTCCCCGACAACACCGTCGACGTCATCCTGGCCATCAACCGCGACATCGACGTACCAGCCGCGTCGCGCTTTCTGATTCAGGCGCCGCTGACCGGATCACCCGCCGTCGTCATCGTGCCGCCGCGAGCAAAGCCGCCGGTTCCGCTGCTGCCGCGACAAGTCTTGCCGATCGCCGAACAGCCCCAAGGCAGCAACGGCATTTCGGTCGCCGATCTGCTCGAGGAGGGGCAGGGCGAGCTCAAACGATTCGACACGGTCATGGCCTTGGTCGAGCAGCGTACTCCCAAACTGCTCAATACGTTGCAAACGACGCTGAACAACGCTAACGACCTGACGCTCTCCACGAAAGCCTCGGTGCAGCGGCTTTCCGACGAACTGCTCGCGCTCGGTTCGAATCTCCAGGGCAGCTTGGGTGAGGCCAGCGCCAACGTGGTGCAGCTCTCGAGTACGCTGAACAACGCGGCCTCGATCGATTCGAAGAAGCTTGGAGCGTTGCTCGATCAGTTCCAATCCACAGCGGTCGCGCTCAATCATTCGATGAACGCGTTACAAGATCTCGCGACCGACCCGCGCCTGAAGGCCAATATCATGGCGACGACCCAAAACATCGCGGATACCACGCAGACCCTCGCCGCCCTGACCAAGGACCTGCGGACCGTCACCGGCGATCCGCAGACCCAGGCTCAGCTGCGCAACACGGTCGCGAATCTCGATGCGGTGATGCAGAAGGCCAACGCGCTGCTCGGCGAGCTCGGCGGCACCAGCCACGTGTACGGCGTCGACGCCGGCGCCACGCCCGGCCCGCTCACGGTGCCGAGCAACTCTCCCTATCCCGTAACGCCGGCTGCCGGAAGCACGCCGTCGAGCGGCATCTCGCCGGAAGCGCGTTCGAAGCTGCAAGGCAAACTCGCCTCGCTCGCTCGCAACCTCGTCGCCATCCAGCTGCGGCTCAGCGGCCTTTCGCCGCAGCATAACCCCGGACTCAATCCCGTTCTCACCAGCAGCCAAGGGCCGCTCGGCGACATCAATCTCGTGCTGCTCCCGCACGGCAGCACGAGCGTCATGGTCGGCGCGAACGCCATCGGCAACAACACGACCTGGAACGCCCTCCTCCAGGAAAATAAGGGCAACTTCCACATCGCTGGCGGCGTTTTATACTCGCAAGTCGGCGTGCTGGGTCAATACGCACCGTTGCACGGGCTCGGTTTCGAGACCCGCGTCTACGATCTAACGTATCCGATGATCGATCTGTACGGAAACATCCACGTTGCCCCGGGCACGGAACTTTTCTTCGGGCAACGAGACGTTACGCACGCGTCCCGCCGCAACACTTTCGGCTTACAGTACCAGTTCTAGTGGGGGGGCCGGTAGTGGAAGAAGAACGGGCGCGCGTCGGCATCATCGGCGCCGGCGCGATGGGAACGCTCTTTGGATTCCATCTCGCGGCCTGTTGCGACGTAACGATGCTCGATGACAACGCGCAGCTAGCCCAATCCGTCGAACGCAACGGTCTGCGCGTCAACGACGAACCGGCCCGCAAGGTCGCCGTGGCACATCACGCGCGCGACCTTTACGGCTCGCAGATGCTCTTTCTCTTCGTCAAAGCCGTCGATACGTTACGGGCGCTTCGCGCCTTCGCGGGTGAACTCGACCCATCCGCGCCCGTCATCTCGCTGCAAAATGGCATCGGCAACGAAGACGCCATCAAAACTGCGCTCGGGGCCGTGCCGGTGATCCTCGGGATTACGACCGAATCTTCTCAAACGATCGGCCCTGGCCACGTGCGAAGCTCGCAAGAAGGCAACACGATCGTCGGGTCGATGACGGCCTCGCCGACCACCGCACGCATGGTAACTGAGATGCTGACCCGCAACGGCCTGCGCGCATCGGTCGTATACGACATTCGGCCGCATCTCTGGGGAAAGCTGGTCGCCAACGCGGCCGTGAACGCCCTCTCGGCGCTACTGGATTGCGAAGCCGGTGAGATTCCGAAGGATCCAAACGCCGCGCGTCTCGCCGAGGCGCTCGCGGAAGAGACGGCCGGCGTTGCCGCCGCACTGAAGATCAACCTTCCATTCGTCAACCCCTGGCAGTACGTTACCGACGTCGTCGCACTCGGCGCCGATGCGAAAAGCTCGATGGCGTACGATCTCGAGTCGGGTCATCCCAGCGAGATCGATCACATCAACGGCGCGGTTGTTGCCTTCGGGCGCCGCACCGGCACCCCGACGCCCTACAACGACGCGATGGTGCGGCTCGTCAAGGCCCGCGAAACCCTCCTCGCACGGTCACGCCTGCGGCTGTAAGCGCAGCAGCCGGATCGCTCCGGCCGAGGTTTCGATGTCGATGCGTTGCGGCGAGCCGGCGCCCACGCTGCCGTCGATCGTTTCTGCGCGCCCGATCGACGTGCCGCGCAGGCCAAAGTCGGTAAAGAGCACGCCGTCGTCGGTGTGGAGATGGACGTCGAAGTCCGCCTTGGGGTTCACCCGCAGCTCGATGTCGCCGCGATGCGTCGAAAAATAGAGCGTGCCGGGCCATTGCGTGGCGCCCATCGTCACCGAAAGAGTACCGTCGCCGACCGCGGCTTGCGCGTAACCGGGCAATGTCACATCGACGTTGCCGCGTTGCGCCACGACCTGTACGTTCCCCGTAATATCGGTGACGTTGACGTTGCCGCGCTGGGATTCTACGAGAAGATTTACGCGGTCGGGAACGCGCACGAGCAGCGAATCGAGCGTTCCGGGGGCGCGTACCACAATCCCGAGCGCGGCCGCCCGTAGGCGCGGCGGCGGAGGCGGCGTTCCCTTCGGCAACGCCGTCGCGGCGATCGTGAAGAGATCGTGGCGCTGTCCGGTCACCGGCTGATAGGCATTCACGTTTGCCGACTCGACGCGTACCGCAAGCGTCGCCCCCGGCTTCAGAATTCCAACGGTCGTGACGTACGGCGACGCTGCACTGCACGCAGCGAGGCTCTGGAGCGGAAGAAGAAGGAGGGCGAATCTCACGAACTTTACGGTTCTATGCGCTCACGACGCTTCTTTCACGACCGAGCCGCGTTCGCGGCGCTGGCGCTTGTGCTCGCGGGCTGCGGCGGCGCTGGGTTCGCACCGACGCCCAGCACGCCGGCATACCGGAGCGCGACCTCAATCTCCGATTCTCGTTGGATACCGGCCGCAGGCACGACCTATCAAATTCAATACGACGGAAAGCTCGATTTGCGCGTGCCGGCAACGGTCTACGACTTGGATATGTTCGACACCCATCCGGCGGTCGTTGCGAAGCTCCACGCTATGGGCCGCCGCGTCATGTGCTACATCTCCGTCGGAACGTGGGAGAAATGGCGCCCTGACGCCGATAAGTTTCCAAAAAGCGTCATCGGCGATAAAGACGGACACTGGCCCGGCGAACGCTGGCTCGACATTCGTCAGACGTCGGTCCTCGAACCAATCATGGGTGCCCGCTTCGATCTCTGTAAGAAGAAGGGCTTCGACGGAATCGACCCCGACAATCTTGACGGCTATCAGAATAAGACCGGCTTTCCGCTGACCTATCAGGAGCAGCTCACGTACGACACCTGGGTCGCGACGGCCGCACACGACCGCGGACTGACGGTCGATCAAAAGGGTGACAACAACCAGGTCAAAGATCTCGTCAAATTCTTTGACTTTGCCGTCGTGGAGCAATGTTACACGCAGGGCTGGTGCAAGCAGTTCGATCTTTACACCAACGCAAACCGGCTCGTCGTCGACGTCGAGTACTATCACGACCAGCAGCGCTTCCTAACCGGCAACTGCTCCGAGGCCGCCAAGAACCACGACACCGCGATGCTCAAGAAGCTCGAGCTCACCGCCTGGATCCTCACCTGTAAAGGCCACTAGCAAAAAAGCAACCGGACTACGGCGTAAGGGAGAAGACCGTCCCGTCATTCGAGCTGCCGCCGCCGTAGGTCGTGCCGTAAAGCACGCCGTGAGCCCCGAATAACAACCCGCCGTAGGGGTACTCGCCATCGCTGCCGCTCCCAAAACTGTAGAGGATGTTCTCCCGATATTGTTTTCCGGATGGCTTCAGCTCGAAGACGACGCCGTAATTCGCACTTCCGCCATTGGTCGCCGTTCCGAAGAGGTCGCCGTATTCGTCCCTGATCGGGCCGGCATATGGATAGGCGCCGTCTTTGCCTCCCGCAAAACTGTGGAGTATCGTTGCGGTGAACTTTGATTGCTTCGGCGTCAGCTCGTACACCGTGCCTTCGCTCTTTCCGCCCCCGTCGATCGTCGTCCCGAAAAGGTCGCCCGGCTCATCGATGATGAGCGCAGCCTCTGGGTACTTTCCGCCGGTCCCCCCGGAAAGCTATAGATGCTGGTGAACTTATAGCTGCTTCCGTGCGGTAGCAGCTCGTAGATCGTGCCGTTGCCGGCACTCCCCCCTCCGAGCGTCGTACCAAAAAAGACTCCGCCCTTGGCCGGCGTGAGTCCCGCGTACGGTTGTGTCCCGTCTGAGACTGCGAAGCTATGAATCACGACTTCCTTGTACTCATTTTTGGAGCGATACAACTCGATCACCGCGCCGTCGTCCTTCAATCCGCCGGTTTCGGTCGTTTCATAAATCAAGTCGCCGTTAGGGTCGGGAATGGAAACGCCACCGTAGGGAAACGCGCCGTCTTTGCCGTTGAACACCCTTAGAGTCCCGGCAACATAGTGATGCAATTTCCCATGCACGTCGTAGATCGTACCGACTTTTTGATGGCCGCCCATCGGCGCCGCGCCATACAAATATGTGTCGCCTTTCCTTTCGATGAGCGTCAGCCCCGACGTCGGGTTCGCTCCGGGCAGTTGGCCAGCGGTACCGGTAAAGCTGAACAGAACCGCTTCGCTCCCGCTCGGCGGACCCGGCCCGAGTTCCGCCATGACCTCCGCGCCGGCTTGGCGGGCCGATCCAGGCGCCGCCAGCAAATTTGAACCGCAGCTCGTCAGCGCGAGCGCCGCGGCCGCGCTCACACAGGCTCTCGCGGCGTAACCTCTGGCCTTCAAAACCTTCATGGGCCTCGGCCTCCGTGTGAAGAAGCTGACTTCCCCGCCCCCGCGGAATCTTTTGTCGTATTCGCGCCACCGCTAGAATAGGACTGCGGCTTGCCCCGCGCGAATGCGACGAAAGATTTATTATGTCGCATTTAGAAGCCTCGGAAAGCACCTTAAGGCCTGACCCGCTCATACGAGACCTCACGGGGTACCTCCTCACCGAACGCAAGCGCAGCCCACTGACCGTGGCCGCCTACCAGCGCGACCTCATGGAGTTCGCGGATTTTCTCCAAAAGTCGCATGCTCGCCGGCCGGAAGATTTTCCCGATCCGGCGTTGCTTGCCGTGGTGTCGTCGCAGATCCGGCAATACATCGCGCACCTGTTCGACGCCCGCGGCTGTCACAGCCGGACCGTCTGCCGAAAGCTCTCGTCGATCCGGGCGCTCTACCGGTTCCTCAAGATCACCGGAGCGCTCGAAAACGATCCCGCGGCCGCGATTCCCGGGCCCTCGGTGGCCAAACGCCGTCCCGCGCCGCTCAAGGTCGACGAGGTCATGCGGCTGCTGCGCACATCGCTTGCCGGCCGAACGGATGCCGCTCGCCTGCGCGACGCCGCGATCATGGAGTTGTTCTATGCGAGCGGGATGCGCCGCGCGGAGCTGGCCGGGGTCCGTCTCGTCGACGTCGACCTCGCCGAGCGCACGATCCGCGTAACGGGAAAGGGCAATAAGGAGCGGACGGTCGTCATCAATCGCACGGCCGCCGCGGCCATCGAAGCCTACCTGCGGGTGCGACCGCGCAGCGCCGACTCCGCGCTCTTTCTCGGGCGTGGCGGAAGGGGGCTCACTCCCAAGCACGTTTGGCGCATCTTCCGCACGATCTACCAAGTGAGCGGCATCCAAAAGCACGCCACCCCGCACACGCTGCGCCATTCGTTTGCGACGCATCTCGTCGAGAACGGGGTCGATCTCGAGACCGTCCGCGAGCTTCTTGGACACGAAAGCCTCGCGACGACCGGGATTTACCTGCAGCTCGCGATGGGTCACAAACGGCGCGCGTACGACGAGGCCCACCCGCGCGATCGCATGCCGGAGCGTTAACTGGCCTTGGTCGTCGCCATCGCCGTGGTCGCCATGATCTTGCTCGCCGTTCGGCCGTGGCGAATTCCGCAGTGGGTCTGGCCCGTTTCCGGGGCGGTGCTCGTGGTGCTTCTCGGTTACGAACCGATCCATGCGGCCGCCGGCGCCGTCGCTCGCCAATGGAACGTGCTGCTCTTCATCCTGGGCTTGATGGGCATCTCGGCTGCCGCCGAAGAGAGCGGCGCCTTTGCATGGATTGCCGACTTGGTGCTCCACCACGCGCGGGGCTCGCGCAATCGGCTCTTTGTGTTGCTCTTTCTTGCCTGCGCTCTCGTGACGGTTCTGCTTTCGAACGATGCCACGGCCATCGCGCTGACGCCGATCGTCTACCGCGCCGTTTCCCAGCGCGCAGCCGGAGACGTCAAACCGTTTCTATTCGGTTGCGTCTTTGCGGCGAACACGGCCTCGTTCGGCTTGCCATTTTCCAATCCGACGAACGTCTTGATCTTGCCGCACGCGCGCCTGCTGCCGTACGTCTGGCACCTCGGAGTGCCGCAAGTCGCGGCGGTCGCGATTAATCTCGCCATCTTTCTCTTCTTCTTCCGCCGCGAATTACGCGGCCGGTTTCCGCTCGTCGATTCGACGGCGCCCGTACGCCGAACGATGTTGACGCTCTATGCTTTCGCGGGCGTCGGCGCGGCATACGTGATTGCCTTGCTGCTCCGATGGCCCCTCGGCCCGGTCGCGTTCCTTGGAGCGCTGATAACCCTTCCCCTAGCCGGCTGCGCTCCTCTCGCCGCCGCTCGGCGTATCTCGTGGAAGACGCTGGTACTGTTGGCAGGGCTCTTCGTGCTGCTCGATGCCTTGACTCGTGCCGGCCTCGTGCAATGGACGCTTACGGAGCTCGATCGCGCGCTACGCTATGGAACGCTCGCCGCTACCGGGATCGCCGCTCTTGGCGCGGTGGTCCTCTCGAATGCCTTCAACAACTTGCCCGTCGCGGTCGCAGCGTCCAATATCGTCGCCCACGCAAGCTCGGAGCAGATCGCGTATCCGCTGATCGTCGGAGTCGACGTTGGCCCGAACCTGACGATCACGGGCTCCCTCGCCGGGATCCTTTGGCTCACGATCGTCCGAAGCTACGGCGTGCGCGTGAGCGCTCTTGAATACATGCGGCTCGGAGCCTTCGTCGTCCCCGCCACCGTCGCGGTGGGCGTGCTTTGGTTCTGGCTCTTGGGCGCCTAGAGCTTGATCGTCACCGAGTTACTCTTCGATCCAGTCCCGCGTAAGGTAGAGCCAAAAGGCGAGTCCGGCGTACTTGCCATACCGCGCGAAGGCGCGCCGGATCGTCGAGTCGGCGGCTCGCCTCTTGCCGGCGAGTCGCCGGTACTTCGGACGCGTCCACGAATCCAAAACCAACTGCCCGTGACGCCCGAGCAGCTGCATCACGTGTGCCGCACCGTACGGCCCAATGCCGGGCAGCGCCAGCAGCCGTTCCTCGACCTTCGCGTCGGTGTATCGCCGTCCGTCCAGCAAGGATTCGAGATCGAGATCTTCATTGGTGACCGCACGAGCGATCGTCCGTACGTACGGCCCGCGATATCCCATGCGAGCGACGTCGCGATACCACGACTCCGGCGTCGCGGCGAGTTCGTTTGGCCTCCGGGAAAGCGCCTCCGCCGAGCTCGGTCAGCGCGCGAGTCATGCGAATCGTAGCCGACCAGGCGCAGTTCGTCGTGCAGATCGTCTTGACGACGTCTTCGAAGACCGTCGGACTCGCCAAGATCCTGCCCGGCGCCCTGCGCCGCCCATTGCAACGCGTCGTCATCGGCAATCTGCGCGTAGAACGGCGAGAGATCGTCGGAAAGCCGAAACATGCGCGCGATCGAGGCTTCGATCGCGTTGCGCTCCCTCGAGCGCAAGGACGACGCCGTCGCTGCGACGAGCCTCCCGTCATCCTCCCGCATCGCTACCTCGATGACGCGCCCGTCTGACGCGAAATCGCCGGCGATAGATCAGCGGCGAAATCTCTACCGACGCCGGAGGCAGGCGCGCGCAACCGTGCGAATGGATCGTGCGCGCAAATGAGATCGGCTCGCCGCCCGCGCCGCGCAGCGGCAGCTCGCACAGGGTCTTCACCGTTTGTTGGTTACGCTACGTAGGAAACGTTGACGGCGACGCCGGCGGCCGCGGCGCGCATCAATACGCCGTAGACCTCGTCGAGCTCTCGTTCGATTGTGGCAATCTCACGGGCGCTCACGTGAAAGCGCGCAGCGTGCGCCCACAGGATGCTCCGCGCGCGCTCGAGCACGCTGCGAAGTCGCTCCGGGGTCGCTTCCAAAACCGGCCAATCCAACTCACCCTGTGCGGGAACGACGCGCCAGCCCGGTCCCGAAACGAAGAGGACCTCTTCCTCCGGGCCCAGTGCGTGCGGAACCGCTGCGAGCACGTCGACCGCTTCTTGATCCGCAAGCGAAAGCCGAAGCCCAAGCTCACCGAGCCGAGGATATAGCGAAAGAACGACGCGCTGCCCACCGTGTAAGCGCCTGCCGTCGAGGCGACGTTGACGTGGATCAGGTCGAGCTCGGGTCCGCTCGCCTCTGGAATCGGTCATGCAGCCTAGTTCGCGGGTATCAGGCCCAGGTCTTTGACAGCATCGCGCTCTTTGCGCAGTTCCTCCAGCGTGGCCGCGAGCTTCCCTCGGCCAAACTCGTCATGCTCGAGCCCTTCGACGATCCGCGATACGCCGTTCTCGGTACGAGACGGAAACGAGAAGATCAGGCCCGGATCGACGCCGTACTCGCCGTGCGAGCAGCGCCCTACCGAGTAGTATTCGCCCGGCGGCGTGTCGTGCGTGAGGTTGTAGACGCCGACGATTGCAGCGTTCGCCGCCGACGCCGCCGATGATGCTCCGCGCGATTTGATGACCTCGGCACCACGGTTCTGAACCGTCGGGATGAACTCGCTTTCGAGCCAGTTGCGGTCGCCCACGACGTCGTGCGCGGCGCGGCCGCGAATCTTTGCGTGAGCGAAGTCCGGGATATTGCGTCGTCGAGTGATTGCCCCAAATAACCATCTGCGCGATCTCCGTCACGTCCGCGCCGGCTTTGCGCGCGAGCTGTGCGCGAGCGCGAAGCTCGTCGAGCGTCGTCATCGCGAAGAACCGATCGTTGGGGATGCGCGGCGCGTTATTCATCGCGATCAAACAGTTCGTGTTCGCCGGATTACCCGACGACGAAGACCTGGACGTCGTCGGCAGCCTGCGCGTCGATCGCGCGGCCTTGCTCGGTAAAGATTTGGCCGTTGACGCGCAAGAGATCCGAACGCTCCATGCCGGCCTTGCGCGGCACCGCTCCGACGAGGATCGCCCAGTTGACGTCGAGCATCGCCTCATTGACGTCGGAGCCGTACCGCACGGCTTTCAGGAGCGGAAACGCACAGTCTTCGAGCTCCATCGCGACGCCCCCGAGCGCCCCAAGTGCCTGCTCCAGCTCGAGCAGCTGGAGTTCCAGCTCGGTCTCGGGCCCAAACATTTGGCCCGAGGCCATTCGAAAGATAAGGGCGTATCCGATCTGGCCCGCCGCGCCCGTCACCGCTACTTTAATTCGCTTCTTCACGCTGCCCCGTTTCGTCAGGAGAAATGACGCTCATTTAAGGCGAAGGGCACTACGCCGATGACCGAGCATGCGCTGATAGGCTTTAACGGAACCGACCAACCCAGCGCGTCCATCTACGATACCTGCATTCGGTGCGGTCTCTGCCTGCCGTCTTGCCCCACCTATCTCGAGACTATGACAGAAACCTCGGGACCGCGCGGCCGGATTAGTCTCATCAAAGCCGTCGGCGAATCGCGGCTCGATCTTCTCAGCGCGGGCTTTGTCGAGCAAATGTGGGAATGCCTCGACTGCCGCGCCTGCGAGGCGGTCTGTCCGTCCGGGCGTCCGCTACGGCCAACTCGTCGAGACGGCGCGCACGCAAATTCGGCGCGCGCAGGCACCCACCGAGCCGGCGCGCGAGCGTACGCTGCGCCGGTTTCTGTTGCGCACGCTCTTCGCTCGCCTCGATCTCATGCGCCTCGCCGCAACCCTGCTGCGCTTCGCGCAACAAACGCGTCTGATCTCACTGGCCGGACTCGTTGGCCTCGCGACTGCCGCGAAGCTGGCGCCAAAGGTGTCGAGTACGTTCTTCGTCGCGCGGGATCAGCGCTTCGAAGCGGCCGTAGCTCGAGGGGTCGCATTTCTTCACGCGGGCTGCATCATGCCGGTCGCCTTCGCGGAGGTGCACCGCGCAACGGTTCGCATGTTGCGCCGGGGCGGATTATCCGTTCTCGTTCCGAGCGGGCAAGGATGCTGCGGAGCGATTGCGGTCCATGCGGGCGACATGGATTTTGCGCGCGAACTCGCCAAACGCAACATCGACGCGTTCGAGCGCAGCGGGCCGACGTCTACGTCGTAAACGCGGCGGGCTGCGGAAGTGCGCTCAAAGAGTATGCAGAACTCTTCGCAGGCGATCCGGCCTGGGTGCAACGTGCCGCCGCTTTTTCACATCGAGTCCGCGACGTCACCGAAGTGCTCGACGCGCTCGACCTCGGTCAGGCGACGCGACCCCTCGACGCAACGGTCACCTACCAAGAACCCTGTCACCTCGTTCACGCGCAACGCGTCGCCGGAGCGCCACGCCGATTGCTCGCGCGCATTCCTAGATTGCGCCTCGTCGAAATGGAGGAGAGCGCCGTCTGCTGCGGCAGCGCCGGAATCTACAACCTGACGCAACCAGAAATGGCGTCGCGGCTGCAGCGTCGCAAGATCGAGGCGATCCGGCGGACGGGAGCAACCATCGTGGCGACCGCTAATCCCGGCTGCGCGATTTCGGTTGCGGCGGGTTTACGCGATGCAGGTTGCCGCGTGACGGTAAAGCACATCGTCGAGCTTCTCGACGAGGCCTACGAAAAGCTTTAGAGTGACGCGCTGACGCGAGATCGATCGCTTCGTGCGTCTTCCATCGAATGATAGACCGAGAAGACGCCGATCAGGCCCGTGATGTTGAGCAGGCGCGAGATCGGCCCGTCGCTGATGATCAGCCGAACGGATCCGTCGCGCTCGGCCGCGCGACGATGAGCGCCGATCAGGACGCCTAAACCGGTCGAGTCGAGAAACTCGAGCTGCGTTAGGTCAACGATGAGATCCTGACTACCCTTTTCCGCCGCGTCAGCTCAACGCCGCGCGCACCGTGGGGGCCGTCGCGAGGTCCAAGCTCCCGCGAAGTTTGAAAACGAGCGTTCCACCGTCGTTCTCCGTCTTGAGGTCGATGCTCAACTCGTCGTGTGTCATCTTACCGCCTGCCCTTTCGCGCCTCGACTACCTTGGGCCTTGCATTCATGCAACCGCTGCGCTCAGACAAAACGTGCTGCGTCGTCGTCCCAGCGCGTCACCTGTTCGGCCACAAGGTGGACACCGCCGATCCACCGATCGATGGCGTGCTCGTCGAGCCAATCTGCATCGCCTGCCAGGACGCGCCGGCCCAATGCCGTCGGGACGAGTTTTCCATCTTCTTCTTCAACCAGAGCGGCCTTGCCGGCGCCGAGATCGTCGAGCAGCTTTTCAAAGACGCGCTCGCCAAGGAAATAGGCTTCTTCGTGGGACTGTGCTCGCGCAAAGAGCTCCTCCGAACGGCCTGGCCCCTGTGCTACCGCATAAAGGGCCTGGCGTTGTGACCGCGATAGCCCGTCTCGTTTCCACGGATACTCTTCACAGAGTCGCTGCAGGGCAGCCCGCAAAAACGGAAGTCCGATGGCGTCCTCTCCGGCCGCCGCGTAAAGATCGGCGGGAGAGGCAGAGGTGAAGCGCTCCCACGTGCGGCGGGCCGACTTAAAGACCGCCGGCGTTGCGGTGCGCCGTTTTGGAAAGAGCGAAAAGATCTCGTCGACCGTCATGCTCGCGAGGTAGTGGTCGCTTTGCACCACCGAGACCCGGCCCGGCTCAAGGTTGAGCTCTTCCAGCGCCGTGAGCGCTTGCAGGAGCTGCAGCTGATCGAAGAGATCGTGTTCGAACCAGAGCACGACTTCATTGCAGTTTGCGGCACCGCGGAGCTGCGCGTCGCGTCGCGAAAACTCGTGAATTAACCTGATTGGGCTTCCATATCCACGCTCTGCCAGGATAGCCTGCGCGCACCGCGCTCGTCTCTTCAAGCGACAAACCGCCCGGCACCGGACCTTCGTTGAGCGCATCCCGCCACGCAACGTGCGTCCCCACAATCCCCGCCTTCTTGAGCAGGTAGAGCGCTCCGTCGCCGTTGGTGATGTGGAGTGTAGCCGCCGATCGCGCCAGCTAAAAAACCCCGATACGTTGCATGCGAGGTTTTTCGCTTCCACAAGGGCAATTTCTTCGGAATCAGTACCCGCTATGGCGAAAAGTCGGCCCGGAAAAGGTACGTCCCTTCGACCGGCTCGCAGTTTACCAGTTTGGGCGAGTATTTGCTCTCTCGCGCCGCGTCGAGTACGGCTCGGTCGATCTGAACGTTGCCGCTCGATTTCCAAACGCTCGTGCGGACGACGTTCCCGCTGGGCGCGATCGTGACGCTTATGATGGCCGTTCCCTTGAGATTCGTCCCATGCGGCAGCTTTGGTTCGGCGGCCGATGTGACCGTTGCGTCGACGTCGGGTTTGTTGCACGTCGCGGCCATCAAACTCGGGCCGCCCGATACCTGCGCGACATTTGCTTCCGCGGGCGCGAAGGCCAGGGCGGGCGAGAACGCTTCGAGCACGAGCGTCAGCATCAAAAAAAGCACGGCAGTTCCTCCGATGACCGAGTAATCGAGCGTGATTGGACGCGACGCACTGCCGGAGAGCCGTTCGATACGCTCGACGAGCACATTGCGCGATCCGAGTGCGCTTGGCGTTGCAAGCGGCGGGCGCGATTCACGAAGGCTCCTTGCGAGCGATGCCAGGCAAGCCGCGTACTCGTCGGGCCTTCCCGTTTTTCGAACGGCCCAGTGGTCGCAAGCGGCTTCGCGTTCCAGCATGAGATTGCGACCGACCAGATAGACCCACGGATTGAAGAACAACAACGCTTCGGCCAGCCGCTGCACGAAGTTGCCGGCCACGTCGTGACGCCGAAGGTGCGCCCGCTCGTGCTCGATGATGCGCTCCAAGTCGTCCGGAGCAAGCCGTTCGAGCAAATCCTTGGGAATGATGATCGCGGGCTTGAGGAATCCCACCGCAACCGGGATCGTCACGTCAGGCGACACGAGAACGTCGCCTCGTTCACTCCAGAGGAGCGTGGCGCGCCTGCGTATCCGTCGAATGCGTACCAGGCTCGCGCTCAAGCGAATGAAGCAGAGGCCGGCTCCCGCCGCCCAAGCGACGGCGATCCAAAGCGTTGCCGGAGCCAAGAGCTCCGCGGCGCCGTGCACAAGCGATCGCGCCGGAATAAGCGAAATAGCCCACGTGGTCGAAGCTGCGGGCGGTCGCAAAGCGGCTAACAACAGCGCGCCCCGGTTTGAGAGGTTGGCTAGCGGCGGGACCGCGAGGAGTGCGAGCAGCGCCGCAAACCAGACCGCGTAGCGCGTCGTAGCGTTACGCCGCGGAACGCTGCAAGTAACGAGATACGCAATCGCGACGACCGCGCCACCCTGCCAAAGGCCGTCGAAGAGCACGCGTGCGATCATGTGGCCTTCTTCCTTTGACGCTCGATCGTCTTTTGGATCCGCACGAGATCGTCGTCGCTCAATCGCGTCTCATCCAGCAACGCGACGGCCAGCGCCCCCGGCGAGCTCCCAAAAAAGCGATCCAGCAAATAACGAACCGCGGAGTTTGCGGCCTGCCGGCGTTCGATGAGCGGGTGGTAGAGGAATGCGCGCCCGTCTTCCTCGTGCGCGATGTAGCCCTTCTGCTCGAGCGTTCGCAGGGTCGTGAGAACGGTGCTATACGTAAGCGGAGGCGAGTCAAGAGCGTCAACCACTAAGGCAACCGTCGCGTGCTCTTTGCGCCAGAGCACTTCCATGAGCCGCAACTCGTGGTCGGTCAGAACAGGCGATTTCTTACGTGGCATCGCCGGCACGGCTGCTAGCTATTAGTTTCATAATAGTAAGATAGCAACGGTGCCGGACTCTGTCAACTAGAATTCTAATATTTGCCGCACTCAGGGTGGCCCCGGCGATCCGCCGGCCGTTGCGGGCGTGAGCTGGAGATCGTACCGTTGCGTTTGATCGGCGTACACGGAATAGCCGGAAACGGATTGCGTGCTGTATCCGTCCTTCATGGCGGTCAACGTGTAGTCGTCGGGCTGCAGCGAAAAGACGATGAAGCGACCCTTCGCATCGGTCGTCGCGGTTGCCGACTGAGACGGCGATGTAATTTGCAGGTGGACCCCGGGAATCGGCGCACCGGTGGTAGCGTCGGTAACCGTGCCGGCGATCCCGCCGAGCGTTCCTGCAAGCGCCACGCTTTCGTGGCTTATGAAGACGACAAGCAGCGCGAACAGACCCAATGGACGTCGCAGCGAAAACACTTTCATTCGTCCCTCTCTTCTATGTAGAGCCAACCCGGCCGGGCCTCGGAAATAGTGTCGGTGCTGGGGTGGCTGGATTCGAACCAACGCATGGCGGAGTCAAAGTCCGCTGCCTTACCGCTTGGCTACACCCCATCGCTGCGCTCTATCTTCGACACGGACAGGCTTAGCTTCGCTTGTCGGGAGTAAAAGAGCAAGCCGTCTGCTTTCGTAAATGCAAGCGCCGCCGCGATACACGGCGGCGCTTCTCAAGTGCCGGTGACTTTCTCGAACTATCGCGTGGCGATGAGGCGCTTCGCTCCGACGTAGCGGGAGGCCCAGTACGACTCGGAGAGCCGGCTTACCATGACGCCGTGGCTCGAGCTGGCGTGCACGAACTGCCCGCGCCCGAGATAGATGCCGACGTGCGAAACGCCGCCGTAAGTATCGAAGAAGACCAGGTCGCCTGGGCGAGGACCGCCGACGGCGGGCCGGCCGACGTCGTACTGCGCGTCGGCCGTGCGCGGCAAACCGATGCCGAGCATCGCAAAGACGTGCTGGACGAAGCCCGAGCAATCGAAGCCCGATGCGGTCGTTCCGCCAAAAACGTAGGGCGCTGCCGAGGAAACGTAGCGCGCTGCGCGTGAGCTGCTGCGCGATCTTGGAGGTGCGGGCGAGGATCCCGCCGGTGAACCGTTCGAGACCGCTGCGATGACGTGCGGGGCTGGTGACCATGAGCCGGGAGGTCCACTCCGCGACGTCCGGGCTTAAGGCTTGGGCGTTGACCGCTGCGAAGAACCGAGATAATCGACCTGGGGTGGCGTTGCGCCGGCTCGCGCAATGGCGCCCGATCCGGCAATCAAAAGGGCAAATGCCCCAACAGCTAACGCATGACGCAAGAAACCGCTCCTCTTTCACGACACTTGCGGGGTTAGTTGACGGGTTCGGGCGGGAAAGATTCGCCCTAGGGCCGACCGGCCCACTCACCCCTACCGGGATATCCCCCGCTCGGAACTCTCCGTTCCGACTCAGTGACCTTGTAGGCATGGGGACGGTCGAGTAGCTTTCTGCTCTCGGAGCCCCCTCGATGTGGCGGCGCTTCGGCATTACGCTGGGGCGCCCTCCTACGATTCGAGTCAACCTCCGATTCCTCGGCTTACGTTGGAACGAAGCGCTCGACCTCCTGCTCGATTCGGCCGGCAACCCGCCAAGCCAGCGCCTCAACGAACGGCCCGATCGTCGCCCTCGGCCATCACGCGAATGAGCGGCTCGGTTCCCGAGGGACGAACCAGCAATCGTCCCGACTCGCCGAGAGCGGCTTGTGCCGATGCGATTTCTTCGCGTACGCCCTCGGTCTCGAGCACGCGTCGATGCTGCGTGCGAACGTTGACCAGCACCTGCGGTAGCGTAGACGACCTCGCGCACCAAATCGTGCAAGCGTCGCGTCCTGCGCTGCGACGATTCCAAGAAGCGTGATCGCCGTTCGCGGTCCGTCGCCGGTCGTATTGTGACGAAAATCGATCACGTGACCCGATTGCTCGCCTCCCAACGTGTAGCCGCCGGCGCGCATCTGCTCGAGCACGTAGCGATCGCCGACGGCGGTGCGAATCAACTCGATTCCGCGCGCGCGCAGCGCGCGCTCGAAACCGATGTTGCTCATGACGGTCGCGACGATCGTGTGGCGCGCGAGCTCGCCGCGCGCCTCCATCGCCGTACTCCAACGCGAAAAGTGCGTGGTCGCCGGTTGCGACCTCTCCCGTTTCGTCGACGAAGAGCGCTCGATCGGCGTCCCCGTCGAATGCCACGCCGACGACGCGCCGCTCGCCCGCCTCGACTACTCGACCGAACCGCCGCCTGCAACCCGCGCAAATCCGTCGCACCGCAATTGACGTTGATGCGCGCTCCGTCGTTTTCGCAGTTGATTTCCGTGACCTGCGCGCCGAGCTTGCGCAACGCGTACGGAGCGATCGCATACGCCGCCCCGAAACCACCGTCGACGACCACGTGGAGACCGCGCAGCGAACCGGCGCCTTCGCTGAGCTCGCCGATAATAGTGGCGCACGAGATTGTGCGCTACGCGTGCGACGCCGACGCCGGTGCCGGTTGGCCGCGGAAGCTCCGGCGATTCCAGCGACGCTTCGATGCGATCCTCCAGTTCGTCGGAGAGCTTGAAACCGTCGGAGCCGAAGAACTTGATCCCGTTGTCCGCGATCGGATTGTGCGACGCGCTGATCACGACGCCGGCGGCGGCACCGATCGCCCGGGTGACGCACGCAACCGCCGGCGTAGGAACGATCCCCAGCGAAATCGCATCGCGGCCGACCGACGCGATTCCGGCGACGAGCGCCGCTTCGAGCATCGTGCCGGATACGCGGGTATCGCGCCCGACGACGATTGGCGTTCTCAGGTCTCGCGACGTCCGAAAGCAAACTCGCGGCGGCGCGACCGATTCGCAACGCCAGCTCCGGAGTCAGCTCGCCGTTCGCCACGCCGCGCACGCCGTCGGTACCGAAGAGCCGGCTCACTTGGCCGGCGCGCCTCCCGCGACGAAGCGCACTTTGGACGCGCACCAGGTTCGGCGCGACCGAAAGTCCGAGAGCTCCGCGCCCGACGAATCGACCGCGATCGGGCGCACCATCTCGTCGAGCGCCTTGGGTTGGCTCGGTAGCGCGAGGTCGGCGTGTACCGCCGAAACCTGCGCGAGGAGCGAGGTCGGACGCGCGCACGAGCGCCGCCTGCGGTAGAATCTGCACTTCGCTTACGACGATGCCGCTCGGGCTGCGCGCCGACGTAGTGGACGGTGATCGGAAAGGAGCGTTGCTCGATTTTCTCGATCGTCAAGGTCACCGATGCGGGGCTCAGGCTTTGGACGGCGACGTCGGGCGCGACCAGCTGGACGGGTACGTTGTAGACGCCCGGTCCCTTTATTCGAGAGATCGAGCACCGCTTTGATCTCTTCCGGTTTGACGGCCGGTTCGCCACGCTTGGTCGCGACGTGACGACGGCTTCGTGGTCCATGAACCGTGCCACGTAGCCCAACGCCAAGTTCGCAGCCGCGATGGGAATCGAAAGCTGCTGAAACTGCGGCGTCGCGACGAGCGGATTGTCCGCAAAGCGGAAATACGCCCAACCTATGATGGCGAGGCGCGACCGCCAGCACTTTGAGTCCAAAGTTCTTTCTGACGATCTGCAACGACGACGTTCCTTCACGAAACCCGCGACGTGGGCGCTCCGCGCTGCGTCCGCAAGCGCGAGCGCAAATGCGCGATGAGGTCGGGGCGGCGGCGGTGCCGGCGTGGCGGACGCGTCACGGCCAACAGCATCTTGACGAGACGCTGCTCGTCCTCGACGGGACGTGAGAGCAGCCCGGACGCGAGCGATCGTAATGGCGCCGGTCTGCTCCGAAACGATAAGCACGACGGCATCGGTCTGCTCGGTGAGCCCGAGTGCGGCGCGATGACGAGCGCCAACCCGAGCTGTGCCGGGGCGCTGCTCCGACAAGCGGCAGAAAACAGCCCGCGGCTTCGATGCGGCCCTCGCGAACGATGACGGCGCCGTCGTGCAGCGGCGATGCGGGTGCAAAGATCGACAGGCAGCAGCTCTTCAGAGATGTCGGCGCGCAGCAGCGTCCCGGTTTCGCAATAATCCTTCAGGCCGCTCTGCTGCTCGATGACGATCAACGCGCCGCACCGGTCGCGGCCGAGGTCGAACGCGGTGCGGCCCAAGACGGCAATCGTGCGGTCCTCCGTTCGGCCGCCCGCGGCGTCGCTGCGTTCGCTCTCCATTCGAAAAAGGCCGCCGCGACCGATCTGCTCGAGTGCTCGACGCAACTCCGGCTGAAAGACGATCGGAATCGGTCACGGCCGCGCCGACGACCATCAGGCTCAAAATCGTAGCGAGCAGATCGAGGTGAAAGAGCTTTGCGATCCCCCAGCAACCCGATCAGAACCAGGATTCCGGTCAGAATCTGCACGGCACGCGTCCCGCGAATCAGCAGCAAGACGTAATAGATGAGAATGCTCGTGGCGATGACGTCGATGACGTCCGAGATCCCGACGTATCCGAACGGGCTAGGCACGGTCGATCCTCAGATCCAAAATCCGCTGCGGCTCGATCTGCGGCGCCTGCAAGCCGCTGGCTGCGACCTTTGCTACGAGCGCACGCGGCATCGGTGAAAGCAACTCTGCAACGCGCCCGCTGCCGAATCGTCGCAGTTCGACGTCGATGAGTCCCAGGACGACTCGCGGGTCGGTAACGTCGGGATCCCATTCAACGATCGCACCGCCGGTACAAGGGCGGCACCCAAGAACTCCCGCGGGCCGGCCCGGGCCGCCGAGTGCTTCGACCAGCGCCGGCAAGGCTTCGGCAACTGCAGGGAAAACAGCCAATGCAATGATGGGTCCGTCGTACGCAGCCGCTCCCGGCACCGCGCGAATTGCGGCGCGATCGTACTCGTCGGGCAGCTCGAGCAACGCATACGAACACCCCGCCGCCTCGCTCGTACGCCAGACGATTGTGCCGCCCTCACGGTTTACGGCGTCGTCAATCGCCACGCGCCGCGCGTCGTCGAGTGCTCCGTCGATGCTTAAGGTCAGATAAACCACGTACGCTTCATCGTTAGGCGTTTGCAGCAGTGCAATCTTGCGTGTAACGCGAGACTCATCGGGCGCTGGTCGTCTCTACGGGGAAGAATTCCGCCTGGATCTCGGTTGACGGAGAGAGCGATTTGCGAATCGCACAGCTCCGGCGGATGACGGGAGATCGCTTCATGCCCGTGCCGGGCGACGTCGTCGAGGTACGCATTCTCGAAGACGGACAGGCTCTCGTCGAACGCATGGAACCTCGCGGCTTCTACACTCGAACGCCGCAGCGCCGGCGGGCGTGCCAAAACGATGGCCGCAAACGTCGATTTGCTCGTTACCGTCACGGCGCTCGCGAATCCGGCGCCGCGTTTGGTTACCTCGATCAACTCCTCGCTTTCGCCGAAATCGAAGGAATCGCGTCGGCGGTCATTCTTACCAAACCCGACCTTACCGATCGGGCGGAGATGCATGCTCTTCTCGCGCTCTACCAGGCGCTGGAATATCCACGATCGCGGTCAATCCGAAGCAGGGCGAGAACGTCGACGCGCTGCGCGAGCTCATTGCCGGACGTCGCGCGCTGCTCGTTGGGAATTCAGGCGTAGGTAAAAGCACGATTTTTCGGGCGCTGGGCGGCGGCGGCGACACGCCGATCGGCGACGTTTCACGCCACGGCCTGGGCCGACAGACGACGACCGTCGGACGCCTCTACCGAACGCCGGAGGGCTTTCTCATCGATAGCCCGGGCATCAACGAGTTCGGCCTCGGCGCGATCGACGCGCGCGCCCTGAGCGAGGCCTTTCGCGAGATGCGCGAGCCCGCGTAGCACTGCCGCTTTACGGATTGCACGCATCTCCAGGAGCCCGATTGCGCGGTACAAGCGGCCGTCGCGCACGGGCGGATCGCGCCGAGCCGATACGCGAGCTACCGAAAAATGCTGCTGGAACCAACCTAGCCGCAGGACGGACCACGAGGGTAGACACTCACCGCGGCAGCCTGCTATGATACACGCCGTGCCAAACATCAAAGCCGCCGAAAAATGGGCGCTGCAATCGGAAAAGCGCGCCGCGCGCAATAAGAACGTCAAGAGCCGGCTCAAAACGCTTTTCAAACGCGCCGTCGACTCAGGCGATGCCGCCGCGGTAGGACCGGTCGAGAGCGCCTTCGACAAGGCCGCCGCGAAGGGCATCATCCACCCGAATAAAGCCGCGCGCAAAAAGGCGCGCTTGGCCAAAACGATCCAGCGCAGCGCTACCGCACCTGCGAAAACCACCGCGAAAACCGCAAAACGCCGCACAACTCGAAAAAAGTAGCCCCCCTAGGGATCCACATTTATTGCCAGCCGCGTCGCGCGATCGGCGCGCGCCGGCTTGAGGATGCGCTCACGAACGATTGCTCGTAAGGCCGCGGGCCTGCGGCTGCGCAGCGCGATGCGATATCGCCATTCGTTGTTGACGCGCGCAATAGGATACGGCGCCGGACCGAGCACTTCGCCGGCATCTGCATCGCGCAATATCTGCGCGTACCGCTTTGCGGTTGCGGCGACCTGCGAACGATTGCGTCCGATCACCCCTAGGTAGACCAGGCGCTGCGCCGGCGGAAAACCGGCCGCGGCTCGATCCTTGAGCTCCGCCGCCGCGAACCCATCGTAATCGTGCCGTGCGGCGAAAGCGATCGCCGGATGGTCGGGCGCGTACGTCTGTACGATCGCTTCACCTTGCCGCATCCGTCCGCTGCGACCGCAGACTTGCGCGATCAACGAAAAGCTGCGCTCTGCCGCGCGAAAGTCGGGGAGATGGAGTCCCAGATCAGCCGCCACGACGCCGGCTAGCGTCACCGTCGGATAGTCGAGGCCCTTGGCTACCATCTGCGTGCCGACGAGCACGTCGCCCTCCGCTCCGAACTCCGTCAAGAATCCGCGCGTGGTCGCCGACCCTGGTCGTCGTATCCGAGTCCATCCGCAAAACGCGCGCCTGCGGAAAAAGCCGGCGAACCTCTTCGACCACCCGTTCGGTTCCGATGCCAAGCTCCCGAATCGCTTCCGACCCGCAGGTCGGGCAGACGCTGCGGAATCGGCGTTTGATAATCGCAGTAATGGCAGCGCAGCAATCGTTCGCCGCGGTGGACGGAGAGCGCGACGCTGCAGCGCGGGCAGTGCGGTGAATCTCCGCAGTTGCGACAGAGCAAGGCGCTCGCGCTACCGCGGCGATTGACGAAGAGCAAGCTCTTTTCACCGCGTTCCAACCGCTCGCCCAAGGCCTGCACGAGCGCGCTGCTCAAAATGCCGCGATTACCGCTTTCGAACTCCTTGCGAAGATCGACGACTCGGACCGTCGGCATAGGCTGCGCCGTCGCTCGTTCGCGCAGCTCCAGAAGCGCGATCCTGCCGCTCTTCGCGGCGGCGTAACTCTCTAACGACGGCGTCGCGCTCCCGAGCAGCAGCACGCCCCGTTCGTGCTTCATGCGCTCGCGCGCGACCGCGACGGCGTCGTAGCGCGGGACGACCTCTTGTTTGTAGGACGGATCGTGGGCTTCGTCCACGATCAATAGGCGGACCCGGTCGAGAGGAGCAAACACGGCGCTGCGCGCCCCCACGACGACGTCGATTTCGCCGCGCGCGCAGCTCTGCCACGCGTCGAAGCGTTCGCGCTCCGAGAGCGCGGAATGCAGCACGGCAACGCGGTCACCGAATGCGGCCTCGAAACGTTGCGCCGTTTGGGGCGTCAGCGAGATCTCCGGTACGAGTACGATCGCGCGACCGCCCTGTCGCACGACGCGTTTAATCGCCTCGACGTAGACGTAGGTCTTACCGCTCGCGGTAACGCCGTAGAGAAGCGCGGCATCGAAGCGCTTCGCATCGAGCGCCGCGTCGATCCATTGCAGCGCTCGCGATTGCTCCGTCGTCGCCGCCGGCGGCGCTTGCGCCGCGGTCACGGCGCGCGGGCTCGCAGCCGGCCGCACCTGCCGTTCGTGCACTGCGCCTGCCCTCAGTGCGCGCGCGATCACAGTGCTGCTGAATCCGGCAAGCCGCGCTTGCGCGACGTGGAACTCCCGGATGCTCGCGCACGAATGCCGCCAGCGCCTGCGCCTTCTTGCCTCTGACGAGACCGTCGCCGGGATCGAGGACGCGCACGCGATACTCGCTGGTCCGGGGGTCGACCAAATGCCGCTCGCGCGCGAGGGCGCCCGATACGAACCAGCGCCCGAACGTGTGCGAGCAGCGTTCCTCGATCGGCGATTCGTCGTGCTTCGGGATGACGCAGCAGCTGCTCGAGCGCGAAGCTTTCTGGGAGCTCGTCCCAAATCAAACGGATCAGACGCGCGGGAACCGCCGAATGCCGCCGCGGGTTTGGCCGCGCGAGACGCACGATCGAATCGCGCATGCGCGGAATCGCATCGGCAAGCAAAACCGCGCTCAGTGCTTCGCCGAGCGTGCAGAGATAACGTTCGGCCATAAAACGCGCCAAATGCAAACCGGTTTCGTCAAACGCGCGCGGGACGTCGAGCCGTTCAAGCACCGGCTTGAGCGGCCGGGCCGGTTCCCCGGTCTCTCGCGGCGACGAAACGATGAAGGCGAGAACCTCACGGTTTGCAAGCGGGACGCGGACCATCTCACCGATCCGCAACGGGAGAGAGCCGGCGTCATACGTCAGCGGCAGCTCGAAGCGCGAGGAACGTATCGCCGGCAGCGCATCAACGACGCGCACGAAGTTTCTCCGGCGGCTCTCCGAGGCGCGAAAGAACCGCGCGGACGCTCTGGCTCGTGCATTCCACACCGTACTCGACGTCTCCAATGGCGCGCGGTAAGACGAACCGCATTCGTCCGGATCGCCTTTTCTTGTCGGAGCTCATCGCGGCGAAGATCGCCTCGGGCGGCGCCGATGTCTGCAGCGGCAAACCGAGCAGCGTCAAGAGCGTCAGAACGCGCAAGTGCTCCGCGCGGCTGAAGCGGCCCGTTCGTAATGCGAGCAGTCCCGCCGCTCGTAAGCCGACCGCGACCGCCGCACCGTGCGTCGTCGAGTACTTGGAAGCGCGCTCGATTGCGTGCGCAAAGGTGTGTCCGAGATTGAGCAGCTCGCGCGTACCGGCTTCCAAGCGATCGTCGGCAACGATCATCGTCTTGACCTTGACCGCCGATTCGATCACGCTCGACCACGGCCAACGGGCAAGCGGATGTGCGGCGAACTCTTCGAGCGCTTCGAAGAAATCGCCGCCTTCGATGATCGCGACCTTGACGATTTCCGCCAGACCTTCGTCAAACGCGCGTCGCGGTAACGTGCGTAAAGCCGCAACGTCGCAGAACACCCCGACTGGGTCGCGAAAATATCCCGCCAGGTTCTTTCCATCGCGCAGATTGACGCCGGTCTTGCCGCCGATCGCGCCGTCAACCATCGCCACCAGGGACGTCGCGAGATGCGCGTACCGGACGCCGCGCATGTAGGTCGCGCACGCGAATCCGAAGAGATCGCTGGCGATGCCTCCGCCGGCGCCGAGCACGAGATCCGAACGTTCCACCCCGGCGTGCACCATCGCATCGAGCACGCGTTCCACGGTCGAGAGACGTTTACGCGTTTCGCCCAGCGCAAAACCGAGTACTGGGGGCGCGCCTGCGGCAGCTGCAACGTCGTTCGCCAAGGCACGAACGTGCCGATTCGCGTCGCTGAGAACCACGCTCGGTGGTCCCTGGTCGCGCAGGAAGGCCGCCAGCTGCGTACGCAGGTTTTCGCCGACGACGATCGGATAACCGAGGTCGTCGTTGAGCGACGGCTCCGGCATTACGACGCGACGCGATCGACGTCGAGCTTCTGCTCGCGCAGCCAGCCGACGATCTCGTCGATAACCTGTCTATCCCGGCGGCGCGTCGCATCGATCACGTGATCTGCACTTTCGTATTCGGCGATCCGCCGCGCGTAGAGTTCCTTAACGCCCGAAAGCGTTGGCCGCGAGCCGAGCATGGGTCGTACCTCACGGCTTCGCCGCGCCCGTGCGAGTATTTGCTCCAGCGAGATCCTGATGAAGATGCGGTACGTGCGATCCGCAAGCAAACTCCGGTTCTCCGCAACGGTAAGCGCACCGCCCCCAAGGGCAACGATGCACGGCTCGACACGTTCGAGCACGCCTGCGATCGCGGCCTGTTCGTAACGCCGAAACGCGGCCTCGCCCTCGTTTGCGAATATCGCCGGGATCGGCCCGTGGGAGCGGACGACGAGTGCGTCGGTATCGAAGAAACTCCAGCCAAGCGTACGCGCGAGTTTTCGGCCAATGGTTGATTTGCCCGAAGCCATGAATCCCACCAGCGCCACGTGGCGCTTCACCGCGCGAAAAGCCGCGCGGCAGCGTCGCGACTTCGTTGGAGGTTATCCAAGGTTTCTTCCATCGAATCACCGCCGTACTTCTCCAAGAGCGGCTCCATGAGCGCGAGCCGGACCATCGCTTCACCGACGATCGCCGCCGCCGGGACGACGCAGACGTCGCTGCGCACGATCGTCGCCGGCGCGTCGGTGCCTTCATGGAGGTTCACGGATGGCAGCGCTTTCATCAGCGTCGGAATCGGCTTTACCGAAACGCGCAGAACGATCGCCTCACCGTTGCTCATTCCGCCTTCGATGCCGCCGGCGCGATTGCTCGGCCTCACCACGTTATCGCCTTCCAATGCAAAGACGTCGTGCGCCTGCGACCCCGGCGTTGCGGCAAGGTCTGCCCCAAGCCCGATCTCAACGGATCGAACGGTCTGCATGCCCATCACGGCTCCGGCAAGGATGCCGTCAAGGCGCTGGTTCGGCTGCCGATTGCTACCGATCCCTACCGGCATTCCGTCGATGCGAACCACGAAGCGTCCACCGAGCGTGTCCCCGGCCGTCTTCGCAACGTCGATCGCGGCGACCATTTGCTGGGCCGTCTGGGGATGCGGACAGCGGACGTCGCTTCGTTCTACCTCGGCCTGCTCCCATTCATCGAGATCGGGGGCCTCGACATCCCCGATTCGAGCGACATAGCTGCGCGTGTGGATGCCGACCGCCGAAAGAAACTGGGCGCAGATAGCGCCCAGGCAAACTCGCATCGCGGTCTCGCGTGCACTCGCCCGTTCGAGCACGTTGCGCAAGTCTCGCTGGCGATATTTCAGCGCGCCCGCGTAATCGGCATGGCCGGGTCGCGGATTTGTCAACGGATTGCCCGCACCGGCGATGGGGTCCATCAGCGCCCGCACTTTCGGCGTGAGGTAGTCGCGGTTGCGCACGATCGCGGCAATCGGCGAACCGAGCGTCTCACCACCACGGACGCCGGCCAAGAACTCGACCTCGTCCCGCTCGATCTTCATGCGCGCGCTGCGCCCGTAACCACCTTGCCGGCGCGCCAGCGTCTCGTTAATCGCTTCCACGTCCAAGCGCAGGTGCGCCGGAATGCCGTCGAGGATACCGACGAGCGCGGGCCCGTGCGATTCACCGGCGGTAAGGTACGCAAACACCGGAACTTGCTTCGGCGCCTCGCAGCGCGCCTACTTCACTCGAGCTTTTCAAGCGGTCGATGGCCGCACGATGCAGGCGCGTCACATGTCGCCGCGAGTAGCCGAGTCGCGCGGCAAGCTCGACGACCGTAATCCCACGCAGATGAATCGAAACGACAATCTGCCTCTGGAGCGGCGAAAGTGCCGCGAGCATCCGTTCGACGGTCAATCGGTCGAGCAGATCGTCGATATCGGAGGCCGAACCGCACTGCTCGCAGTCGGCTAACAGCTCGAAGGAGATTACGCGGCTGCTGGCGCGGTAGGAGCGTACCTCGAGCGTATCCGCGGGCGTCGCAGCGATGAATCGCGCCACGTCGTTCTCGGACGGCTTTCGTCCGAGAAATGGCCACAGCTCGCGCTCCGCCGCCCTCCAACGCCGTTCCAGGTTGCGAGCCGCGCGTGGCGCCCGTAAGAAGCGTTCGCCATCTCGAACGAAATGCATCAGCTCGCCGACGATGAGGAGCCACGCGTAGGCTTCGAATGGCGCACGCTGCGCCGGATCGTACCGGTCGACGGCCTTGATTAATCCGATCGCGCCGACTTGCTCGAGATCCGCTCGCTCGAGCCCGCGGCGCATGAACCTGCGCGCGGCCCGCCGGCAGAGATACCAATATTCTTCAACGAAACGGTCGCGCTCAAAGAGCCGGCGCAACGTCGTTGCACGGAATTGAAGAGCCACACCCAACCCTCTTCTCGAAAGACTTTAATCGTTATATACCAGGCACTTCGAAAGCGCAAGACCCTGCAGGAGTCCGCGCGACGGCGCCGCTATTCTGCGACATGAAAGCGTCGCGTGGCGTAGTGCTCGTGGCGCTCGCGCTCCTCGCGATTGCAGCCTTGCGCGACTTCGCGCGCCTTGGTGAAGCGCTTCCGTGGCGTCAACTCTACGACTTCGCCGACTTTTACTGCGCCGGCGCGGCGCTCGACCGGGGCGCGGATCCGTACCGCTACGAACCGCTGCATAGCTGCGAACACGCGGTGAACGTAAGCGCGAGTTATCGGGCAGATCCTCGCCGCGTCGTTCCGGCGCCGCTTCCGCCGTATGACTTTCCGCCGTTCATGCTCGTCGCACGCTTGAACTTTCCGAGTGCGCGTATCATCGACGCGATCGCTATCGCCTCAGCGGTCCTGGCATCGATCTGGGGTCTCGCGTCGGTTACCGCACCGTTTGACGTCGCTGCGCTCGCGCTCGTATTGCCGGCAGGCTACGTCTTGCTCAATGCCGGTCAAGTCGTTCCGTTTGCGTTGACCGCCCTCGTCTTCTGCGGCGTCGCGCTCGCTCGGCGGCGCGATCGTCTCGCCGGGGTTCTCGCGGCGCTGACGATGATCGAACCGCATCTCGGCCTGCCGGTCTGCGCCGCGATGCTCTTGTGGGTGCCGCGCAGCCGGCTCGGGCTCGCTACGACGGCGCTGGTGCTCGCGAGCGTCGGCGCGCTGCTGGTCGGCATAGCGGGCGTCGCCGAGTTCCTGAACCGCGTGCTTCCGGCCCAGGCCTCCGCCGAGATCGGCTACGTCTATCAGTACAGTCTGACGTACTTGCTGAAGACGCTCGGCCTGCCGCCGCCGCTCGCACTCCTTGCCGGTGAGCTTTCCTACGCGCTCATGCTCGCGCTCGGCGTTTGGCTAGGGCGGCGGACGTCGCAGCGCCTTGGCCGCGCGGAGCTGATCGCCTACGTTCCCGCGGCCTGCAGCGTGATCGCCGGTCCGTACGTTCACATGGTGGATCTGGCTTTCGCAATCCCGGCGGCGCTCGTGCTCGCACGCTCGCTGCGCGGACGCCCCAGAGAGCTCGCCTCGGTAGCGCTCTGCCTGCTCTCCGTTCCATGGATCGCGGTTTGGATCACCAAGAAGCTCTTTCTCACTACGCTCTTCGTCGTTGCCGCACTGCTCGTGCGTCTGCGCGTGAGGGTCTGGATTGCGGTGGCGACGTTTGCGGCAATCGCGACGAGCATCTACCTGCTCGAGCTTGCTCCTCCCGCGCCGCTGGTCGCGACGACGCCGGGAACTTTCTTCGGGAGCGATTTGGCTCAAGCGGCATGGCGCGCGTACGTCGAGCAGCTCGGCACGGCAAGCGTCACGTGGTTGCTCGTGAAAGTGCCGACCTGGCTGGGCCTTGGCGGCGTGCTCGTTGCATGCTTGGCGGCGCTGCGCGCGCCGAGCGTGCCTGCCACGCGATGAGCACGACGCAGCGGCGCCGGCTCGTCATTGGTCTTGTGATGGCTCTCCTCGCCGTTGCCGCAGTGCGTGATTTCAGCCGATTAGGCGAGGCGTTACCCTGGCGGACCATGGATGAGTTTCCCGACTTCTATTGCGCGGGTTGGGGGATCGATCGCCGGCTGAGCCCATACACGTACGAGCCGATCCATACGTGCGAACATCGCCTCAACGTCGGCAACTCGTTCCGCGCTCGGCTCTTCGAGAGCAATCCCAGCGTTGCGGTTCCCGCCCCGCAGCCTCCGTTCGACTTTGCTCCATTTACCGCGCTTGCGCGGCTACCGTTTGCGCCGGCGCGTCTCATCGATGCCATTTCCATCCTCTTGTCGGTTGGCCTCTGCGTCATCGTGCTCGCGGACCTTGGCGTTCCCTGGCAACTTTCCGCCGCAGCGTTGGCGCTCTCGACCGCTTACGTCGAGCTCAACACGGCGCAGATCGTCCCGTTTTCATTGCTCGCGCTGGTGCTTTGCGGTCTCGCTCTGGCGCGCAAGGCCGATACGCTCGCGGGAATCGCAGCGGGTTTGACCGCAATCGAACCGACGGCCGGCGTCCCGGTCGTTCTCGCGATGCTGATTTTCGTGCCACGATCACGCGCTGCCGTTGCGGCGACGTTGTTCGTGCTTACGGTCTGCTCGATCGCCTTCGTGGGGCCGCGCGGCTTGTTCGAGTATGTAACGGCCGTGCTGCCGGCGCACGCGGCCTCGGAGCCGCACTTTCCGTTCCAATACAGCTTCGCGTATGCTCTGGCCCACTTCGGCGTCGCGCCCGCAGCCGCGCGGGCGGGGGGCGCGATCTCCTATCTGGGGCTGTTGACGGTCGGGCTGGCGCTAGCGCCGCGGGCGAGCGCGGCGCTACGTCGCCGAGAGCTGCTCGTCTTCATTCCTGCCCTTTGTTCGGTCATCGGTGGCGCGTTTCTTCACCAAGAAGAGCTCTGCTTTGCGCTGCCGGCGATGCTTACGTTGGCCATCGTCACCGCGGGCAGGACGAGGGTCGCCATGGCCTTTATCTTGTGCGTTCTGGCGATTCCATGGATACCTATTTGGGGCGCCAAGCAGCTCTTTCTCGCGGCTCTCTTCGTCTGCGCGGTGATACTGCTGCGACTACGCATCGACGGCCGAGCTGCTCTCGGATTCCTCTGCGTCGTCGCTGCGGTGATCTACGCATTCGAGCTACATCCGCCGCACCTGCCGGTGCCGATCGCCGCTGCCCGACGCAGCTACGCCCCGTCTGAGCTGGTGCAGCGCGAGTGGCGAGATTACACTGAAGCGCGGAGCACGAGCGATCCCCTCTGGTTTGCGATTAAGCTCCCGACGTGGGCTGCACTCTTCGCGGGCCTCGCCGTTGCAGCCGCCTTCGCGAAGGACGGCGCCCGCCGCACAACGATAGGGTAAGGATGTCGACTTGCAATCGCTCGCCGCGGATTATGTCCCTTGCCGCCCTCGCGCTGACCGCGACGCTCCTTCCCGTCCTGGACGGATGCGGCGGTTCGGGTTCCGCAGCGGCACCGCTCTTGCCGCTTCCTCCGCCGCCGCAAGGGAAATACTTTACCCACATCGTCGTGCTCATCCAAGAGAACCGCACGTTCGACAATCTGTTTGCCACCTATCCCGGTGCCGATGGGGCGAGGATAGGCAAGACGCACGATGGTACCAGACGACTGCGAATGGGGCCCTTATACAGTCCAATCAATCCGCAGAACCGCTATCGGTTCTGGAGGCGAGCTTGCAACAACGCCGCCCCGGGCGGGCGCTGCAGGATGAACGGCTTCGACACGATTCCGATTGGCCGGACGCCCGGAACGTATGTCTATCAGTATGTCGATCCAGCGCAGGTCAAGCCGTACTGGGATATGGCGCGGCAGTACGTGCTGGCCGATCACTTCTTCCAAACGCAGGGTAGTGGAAGTTTCACGGCTCATCAGGACCTCATTCGAGGCGACACGAAAATAAGCTCGTCCGACAGCTTGATCGACTTGCCAACGCAGATGCCATGGGGCTGCGACGCTCCGCCCGGCACGGTCACGTCACTCATCGCGCCAGGTAACCGATATAGCGCCAACGCGGGCCCATACCCGTGTCTCTCGTACAAAACGTTGCGCGATCTGTTGGACGCGGCGAAGGTCTCCTGGCGTTACTATTCTCCCCCGATGGGCCAAAATTTGGGCGGCGACGTCTGGGACGCGTTCGATGCGATCAAAGCGGTCCGCGAGGGGCCCGAATGGTCGACCAACCAAGTCTCGCCGGAAACAGCAGTGTTCACAGACATCGATCGAGACACGCTACCCGGGGTCTCGTGGGTGATCCCCGACTATGTGAATTCCGACCATGCCGGCAGGAGCGGCGACGCCGGTCCCTCTTGGGTTGCACAAGTTGTGAACGCGATCGGCAAGAGCAGGGCGTGGGACACAACGGCGATACTCATCCTATGGGACGACTGGGGCGGGTGGTACGATCATGTGCCGCCGCCGGGATTACACCGAAGCGGCGGCTTGGGCTTCCGAGTACCGCTGATCGCCGTTTCACCTTTTGCGAAGGCCGGGTACATATCGCACGACCAGTACGAGTTTGGCAGCGTGGTACGATTTATCGAAGATAATTGGAGTTTGGGGCGGCTCGGAACTACCGACGAAACCTCGTCAGATTTCGCGGGCAGTTTTTTCGACTTCACTCAAAAGCCGCGCCCGTTTCGTCCAATTGCATCGCGGTATTCCAAGGCATACTTCCTCCGGAAGGCTCCATCGTATAAGCCCGTCGACGACGAGTAACCGGCGACTTACCCGAGCGCTTCTATCTCCGCCCGCATCTGAATCCAACCCCGGAAGTTTGCGTGAAACGCCGCGTCGTTCGCCGGCGTCGCGACGTGCTCGAACGGGCTCAGTGGCGATCGCTCTTGAGGCGCTCGTAGAGTTCGAGGTCCTTCTCGATCTCGCGCTTGCCTTCGTGCGTGAGATAGGAGACGCGCGCGCAACGCGCTGCCGAAACTCGCTTGCGCGTCTCGACGTCGAGGCCGTACTCGTCCTCTTGCAGCAGCGGCGTATGCCACTCTCCGCAGGCAACCGGCTGCGCCGAGCTCGCCTCGATGGCCTCGCGCATGCGAAGTGCCGCCTGCGCGAATCTCGGGCTGCGCGTTGGGCGCACAGCGCAGCTCGAAGAAATTCTCCCATTCCGTCGCGGTCACGATGACCGTGTGCCAAAGAAACGGCTCGAGCAGCCGATTCAGCTCTTGCTTGTGCACGTTGAGCGCGAGCGAGCCGCCGCGCGTGCGCCACTGCCGTCGTCGCGCGCTTCCAGCCAAATGCGGCGGGCGGCTTCGCGCTTCGTCATCGGTGAGCACGTCGCTCGCCGACATGCCCGGCCTTATTGCGACCCCATTCGAGCGGAAGTACGGGATCGCACTCGACGCGCTCGATCAATCTTCGACGTCGGAACGGCTCTCGAGCTCGCCGAATTCCTTGAAAAAATTCTGATGCGTGTTAAATTCCGCAAGAACGAAACGCGGGAACGTAACCTCGAGCGTGGTGAGCCGGACTCCGATCGGGCTGACGGAGTCCAGCAGCACGCGTGCGCTATAGGCCACCGCGAAGCAGCGCTACTCTAACCCCGATAGCGTAAGAACGCCGGGACGTCGATGTCGTCCATCGTGACGGGAGCGACCGTTTCGAGCCTGCCCGTATCGAAAGCGTATCCGCCTTGCGCTCCGCGATAGCCGCGACGCGAACCAAATCCCGCGGCCAGCACGGTGACGCGTACCTTTCCCGACATCGCCGGATCGATCGACGCACCGAAGATGATTTGCGCTTCGGAGTCGACGGCTCGGCTGATCATCTCGGCCGCCTCGTTCACCTCGTACATCGCCATGTCCGGACCGCCGGTGATGTTGAAGATGACGCCGTGCGCGCCCTCGACGGTCGTTTCGAGCAGCGGCGATGCGATGGCCTTTTGCGCGGCGTCCGCGGCGCGGTGCTCGCCGGTTCCTTCGCCGATGCCCATCATCGCCGAGCCGGCATCGGTCATGATCGTCTTGACGTCGGCAAAATCCAAATTGATGAGGCCGGGCTGCGTGATAAGATCGCTGATGCCGGCGATTCCTTGGCGCAAGACGTCGTCGGCATACGAGAAGGCTTCGTTGAGCGGCGTCTTCTTCTCGATGACCTGCAAGATGCGCTCGTTCGGAATGGTGATAAGCGTATCGACCTTTGACTCGAGCTCGGCGATGCCGTTCTCGGCGATCTGCATGCGTTTCTTGCCCTCGAATGCGAAGGGCTTCGTGACGACGGCGATCGTCAGCGCGCCCGACTCGCGCGCCAGCTCCGCAATCACCGGCGACGGCGCCCGTTCCGGTTCCCCCGCCCATTCCGGCGGTCAGGAAGACGAGATCGGCACCATCCAGGATCAGCGACAGATCTTCCCGCGATGCCTCCGCGGCCTCGCGCCCGAGCGTCGGATTCGCGCCGGCGCCCAAGCCGCGCGTCTGGCTTCCGCCGATGTGAACGCGATTCTCGGTCAGCGCGCCGCGCAGCGCCTGCACGTCGGAGTTGACCGCGAAGAAGTCGACTCCGCTTAAGCCGGCGGCGATCATGCGATTGACGGCGTTGCAGCCGCCGCCGCCGATGCCGACCACTTTGATCGCCGCTGCGTGTTCGGGTTCGGATGTGGAACGTCGTCCATCAGCCATTGCTTGGGGTTCCTCCGTTAAAAATAAGAGTGTAAGTTAGGTCCAAAGATCCGCCAGCCAGCGCTGGGCTTTCGCCAACGATTGAGTTTCCGCGCCGCCCGACGCGCATCGCGTCGTCGCGGTCACCGTTTGCGCCGAAGAGAACGAGCCCGATCGCCGTCGCGTACTGCGGCGCCGCCATGAGCCTCGGTCAAACCACCGACCGTGTTGGGCGTCCCAATCCGAACCGGCAAACCGAAAACGTCCTCGGCGATCGCGTTCGATGCCGGGAAGCTGCGCGCCGCCTCCGGTGAGCACGATTTCGCCGAGCACCAAATCGCGCGGTACGTTCTCGACGATCTTCTGCTTTGCCATACGCAGCGTTTCGAGGACGCGCGGAACGACGATCTGGCGCAGTTCCGCAGTCGAATGCTCGCGCGTCGCACGCCCGTCGAGCGTACGCACGTCAAAACGTTCGTCCTTCTCGCGTTGCGCCGAGGCGCTTCTTGACATCTTCAGCTTCGGCCAGCGTCGTCTTGAGCCCGAGCGAGATGTCGCTCGTGAGCACGTTCCCGCCGACCGGAATGGTCGCCGTGTAGATAGCGCTGCCGAGTGAATAGACGGCGATGTCGGTCGTCCCGCCTCCGATATCGAGCAGAACGACCCCGACCTGTTTCTCCTCCTGCAAGAGGCGTCGATGCGGAACTCGCGAGCGGTTCGAAGACGACGCCGAGCGCCTCCAACCCGGCTCGCTGGACGCACTTGAGCACGTTGGTAATGAAGCTGCTGCTTCCGGTCACGATGTGGGTGTCGACCTCCAGACGGCCGCCCGCCATCCCGATTGGATCGTTAACGCCTTCTTGCCCGTCAACGGTGAAATAGCGCGGAAGCGCGTGGATGATTTGGCGGTCGCTGGGGAGATTGATGATCTTGCTCGCATCGATGACGCGCCGAACGTCTCCGGACGTTACCTCGCGGTCATCGCCCGAAACGGCAACGACCGCGCGATTGTTCGTGCTTCGGATGTGGTCGCCGGTAATTCCGACGAAAACCTCGCTGAAATGAATCCCCGCCATGCGCTCGGCTTTTTCCGTCGCCGCCTCGATCGACTTGATCGTCTCCTCTAAGTCGACGACGACGCCCTTACGCATTCCAAGCGACGGCGCTTCGCCGACGCCGACAATCTCGAGTCCGGCGGAGCCGTTAACGGCAACGACCGTGCAGGTCTTGGTCGTTCCGATGTCGAGCCCGCATACGGTCTCGTGCTTCATCCGCTCCGTCACACCTGTCCTTAGAAAATTGACCGCCTAACCACGATATATTGTGGTTCACCGCCCCGATTCCTACTAGGCGTAGGAGCGGCCGGACGGGATTCGCAAGCCTTTGCGAGCGCTCCGCCATCTCCTTGAGGAGAACCGGCCAAAGGTGTGGAGAAGCTGTGCATGTTCGAGCGCGCGGCTAAGAAAAGCCGCGGAGCAGGCTCTCAAAAAGAACTCAAACCTCGCGCAGAAAAAGTTCGCCGCGCTATAGAAGACCGCCCGGCGTTTGGGTTATGATGCAACTTTGAGTAGACGCTGCTGACTGGGAGTTCGCGCCTGTGAATCGTTCTTGCTTACTCGTTGTCCTCTGCCTCGCGTTATCGCCGATTGCGACGTGGGCTGCTACGGTCAGCCCAACGAGCATTCCCGACGGCACCTATACCGCTAAGGTAGTCAAGGTGGTCGACCCTAAACACGTCGACGTCGTCCTCGAGAATGGCCAAGAGGCCACGTTGCCGGCCGGCCGGCCTTACGTCAATTTCTCCAAAGTGCAGCCGAACGACCAGATCAAGCTCTCTCTCATCGGCGGCAACGTGATGGTCTATCTCGACCTGACCAGCCACTAAGCTCGTACTCACCGATAGACGAAGACGGGAGCCGCCGGCGCCCGCACGTCGATCGCCGCGACCCGCCGTTGACGGCCGACCACCTGCTTGAGGATGGCATCGGTCAGCGTCAACTTTTGAGCCGAGATCGTTCGGCGTCCCGAGGAGCACCTGTAATCCGTCGCCCATAGTGACGATCAGGCCGCCGAAGCGGTCGAAGCTAAGTTCCAGCGGAACGATTTGCGCGGCGGCTATCGCGCGATAGGAATCGCGCAACTCGATCGCGCCGCGCGTCAGCACGTAAGCTCCGGGTGTGAAATCCAGTCCTGGTTCTACCAGGAGCAGGGGGAGCCGTTCGCCCGCCGGTTGCCGGTTCGAGCACGCGCAGGTTGCGATCGACGACGACCTCGTCCGGTCCGCTGCGCAACACCGCGAACGGCACTCGCTCCGAGACGGCGATCCGAATCGAAGCCGGCGGAATTCGATGAACGCCGGCGGTCGCGATATATGGAATCGTCTTCGATTCGTCTCGCAATCGCGCCGGTGTTTTGAAACCAGATGCTCACGCGAGGTGCAATCTCGGCACGAGCCAGAATTTCGGCGCGCGCTACCCGATGATTTCCGGTAACGACAATGCGCCTCGGGTAGAACCCAGGCCAGTCGCTGCAATGCAGGCGGCGATGAGAACGAGGCCCGCTCCCAAAGCGATCGGCATCCAAAACGGGCGAAGCCGCGCCACCGTCGACCGCCTGCGTCGTGTCGCCTTCATGCGCACGCGAGCACGTATTTTTCGATTGCCTCAGCGACGCCGTCGTGCTGGAGGTCACCGACGACGGCATCGGCTATCGCGCGCAGCTCTGGCGGTGCCGATCCCATCGCAACCGCAAAGCCAGCGGCCTCGAGTAACGGCGCATCGTTCCAAGAGTCGCCGATCGCAATCGTCCGATCCATCGCTACGCCGAGCCGTGCGGCCACGAATCGCAGCGCGGCGCCCTTGTCCACGGTCGGATCGAGCACTTCCACGAACTCCGGCAGACTGCGCGTCACGTTCGCGCGTCCCTTGAAAACGTCTCGCAGCTTTTCGGCGTATCGCTGCGGCAACGGGCTCGTCGGCAATGACGACCGCCTTCGTCGCCGGGCTATACGTGAATGCTTCCCGCAGAGAGGGTACGACGACCGGCTCTATCAGCGAAAGCGACGCGTAGAGGTCCGAGAACCGATTGCGCGCCTCGCAGTAATACTCGTCGTTGCGATAGAGCTGCAGGTGCATGCGGTCGCGTTCGACGAGCGCGATTAGCTCGCGGACGATCTCGTTTGCAAGCGCGGTGTGCGCGAGCAACTCGTCGGTCGTGGGATCGATGATTGCAGCGCCCTGGTAGCAGATCAGCGGCGCGTCGAAACCGAGTCTCGCGCGCGAACGGCAGTGTCGCGCGATACATTCTGCCCGTAACCAAACATCCCGTCGTGGCCGTCTGCTGCATCCGCGCAATCGCGTCGCGCACGTTTTTCGATATCACGAGATCGCGACCCACGAGCGTTCCGTCCACATCGAAGGCAACGAGCGCAGGCGCCGTCAATCGTCGCACCTCATACGCGCAGTTTGAGCGTGGTGCGGCAGGCCGTCGGCCTCGGCAAGCGATACGAGCGCCGGAGCGTCGCTCGCGATCCGCTCGTTCGTGTTTTCGACGACGCTGAAACTGCGGGTGAACTCGCCCAGAGAAAGGCTCGACGCGAAACGCGCCGTTCCCGACGTTGGCACGACCCGGTTCGTGCCGGCAAGGTATTCTCCGCTTACCAGCGGCGTCATATCGCCGACGAAGACCGTGCCGGCCGTGTTGATGCGGTCCAAATAGGCTGAAGCGTCGCGAACCTGCAGACAGAGATATGCCGGCGCGAACCGATTGACGACCTCGAAGAGCTCCTCTCTCGAGCGCGCCTCGATCAGACGGCAATGCGTCAGAATCGGCGTCGGTGACGAACTCATGGCGCTCGAACGTGCGCAGGTCGAGCGTGTCGATGAGCTGAGCGACCGCCTCGAGCAGCGGCCGCGATTCAGAGAGCACCGCCAGGCGCGTCGCTCCGGGAAGCTCGGCTTGAGCTAAGAGCTCACCGACGACGTACTCGCTATTCGCTCCGTCGTCCGCTACGATTAGTACTTCGGTAGGCCCGGCCAGCGCATCGACCCCGCACCATCCAAAGACTTGCCGCTTCGCTTCGGTCGTCCAAATGCCGCCGCGCCCGACCACTTTGTCGACGGGTGCGATCGAATCCGTACCGAACGCCGCGGCCGCAATCGCCGCAGCGCCGCCGGCGGCGTAGAGTTCGTCCACGCCGCCAATCGCGCACGCAAAGCTTACCGCACCGGCAAGGCCGTCCGCGCTCGCCGGCGAGAGCGCGATGACGCGTGCGACGCCTGCGATCTTCGCCGGCACCGCGCCCATCAAGATCCCTGCCGCCGCGCCGCTTCGCGGAGCATAGACCGCAACCGATCGCAGCGCACGCCGACGCACCGCATACCGCGTTCCGTCTTCCTCGACGTACGCAATGTCCGGCTGTCGCTGACGCTCGTGAAACCGCGCGATGCGGTCTTTTGCCAGCGCGAGCGCTGCCGCAACCTCTTGGGATACGAGCGACCTGGCGCCATCGAGCATCGGAATCGGTACCCGCAATTTCGAGAGATCGAAGCTTTGGTCGTCAAACCGGCGCGCGTACTCGACGACTGCGGCATCGCCTCGGCCGCGGACGTCGGCGAGAATCTGGGCGACTTCGTCAACGACCTCCTGCGAGGCACCCCACCCTGCGTTGAGCAGCCCGTCCAGTTCGCCCGTTTCGGAAGCTGCTACGACCTTCATCCGTAGGCATCCAGCGCACCCTCACGCACGCCGTGCGGATCGAAGATCCGTTCGAGCTCACCGCGCACGCGTGCGTCACTGGCGATCGCGCGAGCGACGCGCTGCGAACGTCCGCGCACATGCATCACGACCGGCACTTCGCCCGGCCACTCGTCGATCAGACGCGCCAGCCGATCGATTTGATCGCGATGAGTTACTTCGACGTGCCAACCGCGAACGGCACCACCGAGCAAAGCGACGGCGGGAACGACGAATACGGACACCTCGTTTGCCGCGACGGAGAGCTCGACGCGAGGCTCGTCCCCCGGCGCCGCACCGGGACGCTCGCGCAACCGCAGCCTGCCCTTTGACGACAAGAATAGCGTCGTTTTCGAAATGGTGCTGTACTTGAGGATAGATCTTCGAGAAGAGCACGACGTCGCACACGCCCGTCGTATCCTCGAGCTGCGCCACCAATATACTGCTGGCCGGCTTTCGTGAGCGAGCGACGCACGCCGGTCACGGTACCGGCAACGGTCACTGCGCGCGTCGTCCGGCAAGATCGCGCAACTCCTTGATCGGCATCGCTCCGGCGCGCGCGAGCAGCGGCGCGATCTCCGCAAGCGGGTGGCCAGAGACGAAGATGCCGAGCGTCTCGCGCTCCCAGGAGAGCATCTCGCGGGTCGTCGGCGCGGCGACGCTGGGAAGCTTGGGCGCGAGCGTCGGCGTTTGCGCACTCGTCTCGCCAAAGAGCGACGCCTGCCCGAGCTCGGCGTCGCGCGTCGTTCGCGCGGCGAGCTCGAGTGCCGTATCGAGCGCGGCGAGTTTTTGAGCGCGATTCCCAGCGATGTCGTCGAGCGCCCCGCATTTGATCAGCGCTTCGAAAACGCGCCGGTTGACTTGCTTGGCGTCGACGCGCTCGGCGAGATCGAATAGATCGCTAAAACGCCCGTCGCGCTCGCGCGTTTCGATGATGTTGCGGACCGCGGCTTCTCCTACACCCTTGACGGCCGCCAAGCCGAACCGAATCGCCTCGCCGACCACCGTAAAATCGACCAGCGATTCGTTGACGTCCGGCGGCAATACGTCGATGCCCGACCTTCTTGGCTTCGTCGATGTATTCGGCGAGTTTCTCGGTCTTATCTTTGACCGACGTCATGAGCGCAGCGAGATACTGCAAGCGGATGATTCGCCTTGAGATAAGCGGTCTGATAGGCGATCCACGCGTACGCCGCCGCGTGAGCCTTGTTGAAAGCATATCCGGCGAACGGTTCGATGTGATGGAAGAGCCGCTCTCCCAACGCCCGGTCGACCCCAGACGTCGCGGCTGCGCCCGCCACGAACTTCTCTTGATAGTACGGAATCTTCTCCTTCTGCTTCTTCCCGATGACCTTGCGCAGCTCGTCGACCTCGGTAAGCGTAAAGCCGGCGATCTCGCGGGCCATCCGCATAACCTGTTCCTGATAAACCGGTATGCCGTAGGTGTCCGACAGAATCGGCTCCAACTTTGCGTGCAGGTACTGAGGCTTCGCGCGCCCGTGCTTTCCGGCGATGTACTGCGGGATCCAATCCATCGGGCCCGGGCGGAAGAGTGCGACCAATGCGATGATATCGTCGAATTCCGAGGGCTGGAGCTCGGCGCAGACGCGTTTCATGCCTTCCGACTCGAGCTGAAAGACGCCGACCGTCTCGCCGCGCCCTAGCATCTCGTAGGTTCGCGCGTCGTCGAAGGGAATCTTCGCGAGATCGAACGCCGGATCGACCGTCCTGCGAATTTCTCGAACGGCGTTCTCCATCACGGTCAGGTTCCGCAGCCCGAGAAAGTCCATCTTGAGCAGACCGATGCGCTCGATCGAGTCCATGTCGTACTGCGTGTTGACGCCGCCGTCGCCAAAACGGCAAAGCGGCGTATATTCGGTAAGCGGTCCCGCCGAAATGACCACCCCCGCGGCGTGCGTGCCCGCGTTGCGCGCAAGTCCTTCGATCTCCTTAGCCGTGTCGAGCAGTTTGCGTATCTCGGGCTGTGACGCGTAGATCGCTTTGAGCTCGCCGATCTGCTCGATGGCGCGTTTGATCGAAAACCCGCCGGGTCCGGAGGGGACGAGCTTGGCAATCCGGTCGACGTCCGGAAGCGGCACCCCGAGAGCCCGGCCGGCGTCGCGGATGGCCGCGCGCGCCGCCATCGTTCCGAACGTCACGATCTGGGCGACTCGGTCCTTTCCGTACTTTTCCGTGACGTATTCGATGACTTCGTCGCGCCGGTCGACGCAGAAATCGGTATCGATATCGGGCATCGATATGCGCTCGGGATTAAGAAAGCGCTCGAAGAGCAAGTTGAAGCGCAGCGGATCGAGATCGGTGATCTTCAAGCAGTAGGCGACCAGCGATCCGACGGCCGAACCGCGCCCCGGGCCGACCGGAATCTCGCGATCGCGCGCGTACTTCACGAAATCCCAGACGATGAGAAAGTACGAAGAGAAGCCCATCTTCGTGATGACGTCCAGCTCGTATTTCAAGCGCTCGCGCAGCGCCGCGTCGCCACGAACGCGTTCCTCCCCATACCGCTCGCGCAAGGCCGAGCTCGCAAAGCTCGCGCGAGGTACTGCGCATCGTCGCGCTCGGGCAATCCGTCGTCTTGCGGCACGGGATACTGTGGCAGGTGGAATATTTTTTCCGGAATTCGGATATCGACGCGTTCGGCAATGCGAACGGTGTTCTCGCACGCCTCGGGAAGATCGCTCCACAGCTCGCGCATCTCTTGAGGCGACTTGAGATAGAACTGGTCGGAATAGAATCGCATCCGATTCGTGTCCGAAACCGTCTTGCCGGTGCCGATGCAGAGCAGCACGTCGTGTGCGGGCGCGTCTTTCTGTTCGAGATAGTGGGAATCGTTCGTCGCAACGATCGGGACGCTCAGCTCTCTTCCGATGCGAACGAGTCCATCGTTGATGGCGTCCTGCTCCGGCATGCCGTGACGCATGACCTCGATGTAAAAGCGATCGCCGAAGATCTCGACGTACGTTTTGGCGTTACGAAGCGCCGTAACGTAGTCGCCCTTGCAGCAGCGGCGCAGCGAGCAAACCCGACATGCAGCCGGAGAGGACGATGAGGCCGTCGTGGTGCTGCGCGAGAAGCTCCAGATCGATGCGCGGCTTGTAATAGTAGCCTTCCAAAAATCCCTTCGAGACGAGCGCGATGAGATTGCGGTAGCCGACGAGATCGGCGGCGAGCAGCGTAACGTGAGCCTCCTCGCGAGCCGTACGGTCGAAACGTCCGCGAGGAGCCAAGTACGCTTCGCATCCCAGAATCGGTGTGAGCCCCAGCTCGCGTGCCGCATAGTAGAACTCCATCGCGCCGTACATGACGCCGTGATCGGTCAAGGCGACCGCGGTCGCTCCGATTTCAGCCGCGCGCCGGCAGAGGCCGGTTCGGAGATCCCCAGGCCGATCGATCCGGCAGGCACCGTCGAGCAACGAGTATTCGGAGTGGACGTGGAGGTGGACGAACTGGCTCACGGACGCTTCGGGCGGCAGGACACGCGAACGTTTACCCTAAGCGACGCGGGCGACCCTTGTCGCGTCTTTGAAAGGAGTTCCGATCGCATGCAGCTAGAGCCATATCTCTTCTTCCACGGGCGCTGCGAAGAAGCGCTCAATTTTTACAAAGAGTGCCTTCGCGGCGAGATTGTCGGCTTGAATCGCTTTGCGGGCTCTCCGATGGAGCAGAGCGTCGATGCGAGTTTTCGGGATAAAGTGATGCACGCGAGCTTCGTGGCCGGGGGTGTCGAAATTCATGGCCTCCGACGGAAGGACGGGCCCACCGCCCGACGGCGATGACGACATCGCGCTCTCCTTGGCAACCACCGATGCCGGCGAGGGAGAGCGCGTCTTCAACGCGCTCGCCGAGGGTGGTCAGGTGACGATGCCGCTCGAGGAGGTCTTTTGGGGCGGAAAGTTCGGTTCGCTAACCGACCGTTTCGGCGTCCAGTGGTTGGTCAGCGTTCACTAGCGGCTCCCCTGGGCTTCCTAGAGGCCACTGCGCTTACGGCGTGATTGCTTGCGCGGCACGCAGCATCTCCATGACGCGGTCAGCCGGCAGCGCATACACCGTCACCCCGTTGCGACCGGTCATCGTCGTTGCCTCGAAGAGTGCGTCGTAAATCGCCGCCTGCGTCGCTTCGGCCGTAGCGGCGTAGAGCGCGTCGAGCGCATCGTCGTCTTCCAGAATCGGGTCCCTCGGCGACGCTACCGTGAAGTTGGCGACGCGCTCGAAGACGCGCGACGTAGAGAACGCGACGATGAGGTCGCCGCTCCCGACCGACGAGGTTAGCCCGGTTCGCGCCATGCCCATTGACGCGCGTAACGCGAGCGCGCGCAACTGACGGCTTTCGAGCGGAGCATCGGTTGCAACAACGATGATGATGCTTCCCTGGCCCAGGCGACCTTTTAACGAAACCTTCTTTGGGAAAAACGGCCGATACTCGTTTTGGAGACGCTCGCCGACGGGAACGCCGAGGATGGTAAGTTGCCGCCGGCTGCTCCCGGTATTGTCGTTCACGAGCACGCCAACGTGATAGCCCCCGGCGTCGCTGGGAAGCACGCGCGATGCCGTCCCAATGCCCGCCCGAAAGCCGAAAGCGTTCATGCCGGTGCCGGCGCCGACGCTACCGCGCGCAAACTCTCCCGTTGTTGCAGAATCGAGCAACGAAACAACGTCCCCGGGCGTCACCGCTCGTGCCTGGATGTCGTTGAGCAGTGCGTCGTCGCACTCCGCCACGACGGGGAGCGGAACGTCATCGCCGCGTCCAACCGCCGGGTGATGTTCGATTACCCAACTGACGACGCCGTCCGCAGCCCTCCCGACGTCGAGCGTATCGGTCAGAACGACCGGCTCTTCTAGATACCCCGACTCCTCGATCCAGTGCGTTCCGGTCATCTCCCCGTTGCCGTTGAACGCAAAGAAAGCGGCCGAAACCTTGTGATCCCAAGGATCGGCGTTGGGCAGAACCGCCGTGGCCCCGGTCCGGATATCGCTGCCTTCGATTTTCGTGAGATTCGCGACCCGCACGCCGCTAACGTCGGTGATCGCATCGAGGGGGCCCGATGCAAAGAACCCGAAGTGAAAGGGTAAGACGGCTGAAGAGTAGCATCCAGCGCATGCGCCTTGCATTGGACGCAGACGCCAAGCGCGGCCTGCAGGCTCGCCGCTTGCAGGCGGAAAAGGATGCTCGGCACTCGTTGAAAGAGGAGGACGGTATTCTTTCGGTTCCCGCAAAACTCAAAGTCGGTAAACTCTTTGAAAACCTGTCGGCCCCCACTCTGATCGAACACGCGATCGCGAGAGGCGAAGGCGTCCTGGGAGTGGACGGACAGTTGATCGTCGACACGCGCCCGCACACCGGTCGCTCGCCGAAGGACAAATTCTTCGTACGCGAGCCCTCGAGCGAGCACCACATCGATTGGAGCGAGGCGAACCAGCCAATCGACGCAAGCCGCTTCGACGCGCTTTGGGATCGTGTTGCCGCCTATCTTTCCGAACGTGAAGCGTACAGCCTCGACTGTTACGTCGGCGCCGACGAACGCTATCGCGTTCCCTTGCGGGTCTACACCGAGCTCGCATGGCAGAGTCTCTTTGCGCGCCATCTCTTCATAACGCCGGAGCGTCCCGAAGCCGACTTCGTACCCGAGTTCACGGTCGTCGATGCCGCGCTCTTTTCCGCGGATCCCGCACGGGACGGCACGCGCACGAGCACGTTCATCCTCGTAAACTTCGACCGGCGAATCATTCTCATCGGCGGCACCCGCTACGCCGGCGAGATCAAGAAGTCGGTCTTCACCGTGATGAACTATCTTTTGCCGCTGCGCGACACGCTTCCGATGCACTGTTCGGCGAACGTCGGCCAAAAGGACGACGTCGCAATCCTCTTCGGACTCTCCGGCACCGGCAAGACGACGCTCTCGTCCGATTCGCGCCGCCCGCTCATCGGCGACGACGAACACGGCTGGTCGGCCGACGGCGTCTTCAATTTCGAAGGCGGATGTTACGCAAAAGTCATTCGCTTGTCGCCGACTGCCGAACCGGAGATATGGGCGGCGACCAACCGGTTTTCTACCGTCCTCGAAAACGTAGCTTACGACGAAAACACGCGCGTGCTCGACGTGGACTCCGACGCAAAGACCGAGAACACGCGAGCGGCCTATCCGTTGGCGTTTATCCCCAACGTCGTACCGTCGAGCAAGGCCGGTCATCCGAAGACGATCGTCATGCTCACGGCCGATGCATTCGGCGTGCTTCCGCCGATTGCGAAACTCTCGCGCGACCAAGCGATCTATCATTTTCTCTCCGGCTACACCGCGAAAGTGGCCGGAACCGAACGCGGCATCAGCGAACCGCAGGCGACGTTTTCGACCTGCTTTGGTGCGCCGTTCATGGTGCACCATCCCACGGTCTACGCGCGACTACTCGGGCGCAAAATCGACGAGCACGACGTCGAGTGCTGGCTCGTAAACACCGGCTGGACCGGCGGCCCGTACGGTGTCGGTCACCGCATGGCGATCGCGCATACCCGCGCGATGGTCAATGCCGCGATCGAGGGCCGCATCCCCAACGAATTCGAAGCCGAGCCGTTCTTCGGATTGATGATTCCGAAGAGCGTTCCCGACGTGCCCGGTGACGTGCTCAATCCGCGCAACGCGTGGGCCGACGCTTCGGCGTACGACGAGCAAGCGCGCAAACTTGCGCAGCTCTTCTTCGATAACTTCAAACGCTTTGACTCACACGTTTCGCCCTCGGTCGCCGCAGTCGCAATTCGGCCGCTTGCTCGGTCCTAATCCGCCGTTCAGGCGGCATTACGGCCCGCGGACTAAGATCGACACTATGAAGACCAAGCTTTTGGCCGCAGTGGCTTTTGCCGCAGCGCTTGCGATGCCGCTCGGCGTGTACGCCCAGCAGAGTCAGGCGCCGTCCTTCGCATACGGCCGCACGACCCCCAGCCAGGCCAGAATCCAGCATCGTTGGATGAAGCGGCTTCGCCAACCTCAATCTCTCCGGCGATCAGCAGCAGCGGATTCAATCGATCATCAATCAATATTCGCAGGCACATCCCGAGGGAAGCCCGCGCGATCCCGATGCCGCCCGCGATGTGCGACGCCAGGTGATGGGCATCCTGACGCCCGATCAGCAGAATCAACTTCGTCAGCAAATGCGCGCGCGCCGCGCACAGACGCGTCAACAGGGTTCGTCGAATCAGCAGGGTCCGCAGGATCAACAGTATCCGCAGGGTCCGCAGGGTCCGCAGGATCAACAGTATCCGCAGGGTCCGCAGGGTCCGCAGGATCAACAGTATCCGCAGGGGCCGCCCAACCAACAGTATCCGCAGGGGCCGCCCAACCAGCAGTACCCGCAGGGGCCGCCCAATCAGCAGCAGGGTCCGCCGGATCAGCAACAGGGTCCGCCGGATCAGCAACCGCCACCCGACCAGCAACCGCCCGGCCCACCCGCAGCCTGAAATTCAGCCCATATTTCCCTAGGCCGGGTAACGGCGCGCGCGCGACCGAAAGAGTCCTCATGCGCGCCGCGATTCTCTCTCTCGCGCTATTCTTAGCGGCAGACTCGGGCGCGGCGGTACGTTTCCACGTACCCGCGGGGTTCATCCTCGAAACGATTGCCGACGTGGGCGGCGCACGCGAACTCGCCGCGCTGCCAAACGGTGATCTCATCGTCGGAACGCGAGGATCGGACGTTTACATCGTCCCCAACGCCGAAGGAACGCCCGGCGCGCCCCGCGTCTTTGCCACATTCGACGACGATCTCGCGGCCGGAGTTGCTTTCGCGCGCGATGGCAAAGAGATTTACGTCGCGACGATGCATCACGTCTGGGCGATTCCATATCGCGGCGAACGCGCCGCCTCGCACGTTCATCGAATCGCCGACGTGCGCACCGGCCCGGTCGCCCCCGGAACCGACGGTGACGTCCATACGACGACGTCTGTCGCTTACTCCAACGGCATCGTGTACGTCGCTGCCGGATCGTCCTGCAACGCAACGATGGACGATGGCGCAAGGCCGTGCGAGGAGGTCGATTCGACACGCGCCGCCGTCTCCGTAATGAAGCCCGACGGTACCGCGTTCGCGCAACGGGCAAAGCACATACGCAATGCGATCGCCCTCGCCGTCAATCCCCAGACGGGCTCGGTCTGGGTCGGAGATGCAGGACAGGACGATTTGCCGTTCGGCCATCCCTACGAATTCCTCGACGACCTTTCCGCCCGTCCCGGCGACGCCGACTACGGCTGGCCCGAGTGCGAGGAGAACCATCACGCGTATTCGCCGGGATATCGCTGTTCGAACACCGTCGAACCGCTCGTCGAGCTGCCCGCCTACTCCACGATCATCGGTGCGACGTTCTACCCCGTGCATCAATCGGGCTCGTACGCTTTTTCCCAACAATATCGCGGAGGACTCTTTGCGTCGGTCCACGGTTCCTGGCATAGGAACGGCGAGGGGTGCGACGCGGCGCCTTCTCGCGTGGTCTTTATCGCTATGGACGGCGACCGCCCAACGAAAAGCGTCGACTGGACGAATCCCAGTACGCAATGGACTGACTTCGTGACGGGATTTCAAGCGGGTTGCACCTCGCGCATCGGACGTGCCAGCGGCATAGCCGTCGGGCCCGAAGGCTCGCTCTTTGTCGCCGACGACGCTGCCGGCGCGATCTATCGCGTACGTCCCAAACATGGCTGAAACGCTCGCGATCCTGGTGGGCGGCGGCCCTGCACCGGGAATCAATGGCGTTATCGCATCCGCTGCGATGGAAGCGTTCAAATGCGGATTGCGCGCAATTGGAATCTACGACGGCTACCGTGACCTTGCCGCCGGGACCCCGCCGCAAACGGTGGAATTGACCTTCGACCACGTTTCGCGTATCCACACCAGCGGTGGTTCGATATTACGCACCTCACGCACGAATCCGGCCAAAGACGATGCCACGCTCGAACGCTGCGTTCGTTCGCTCACCGCACTGGGTTTGCGATACCTCGTTTGTATTGGCGGCGACGACACGACCTACGGCGCGGCGAGGATTGCCGAACGTACGCGCGGCCGCATCGGCGTCGCCACGGTCCCGAAGACCATCGACAACGATCTCCCGCTGCCTGAGAATGCGCCGACGTTCGGCTTCGAAACGGCGCGATCGGTCGGAGCGGGAATTCTCGAAAGCCTTATGGAGGACGCGCGCACGACCGCACGATGGTACGTCGTCGTGTGCATGGGGCGCAAGTCCGGATCGCTTTCCTTGGGCATGTGCAAGGCCGCGGGCTCCACGCTCGCCGTGTTGCCCGAAGAATTCCCCGACAATGCGACGCTCGCGTCGGTTGCGGACACGATCGTCGGCGCCATCGTCAAACGACGCGCGCTTGGGCGCCGGCACGGCGTCGCCGTCGTCGCCGAGGGAATTGCCGAATGCATCTGGGACGACGTCTTCAGCTCGAGCGATACCGCCGTCCGCGACTCTTTCGGCAACGTACCGCTCGCCGACATTCCGCTCGGAATGATCCTCCGCGACGCCTTACGCACGCGCCTTGGCGAGATCGGCGTCGATTGCGTGCTTCATTCAAAGGATATCGGATACGAGCTGCGCTGCGCCAAACCCGTGCCTTTTGACGTCGACTACACGCGAACGCTCGGCTATGGCGCGGTTCGTTATCTCGTCGATGGCGGGAGCGGCGCGCTGATCGCGCTCGAAGGCGGCAACGTTCGCCCGCTGATGCTCGAGGATTTGCTCGATCCGGCGACTGGCCGCATTCGCACGCGTCAAGTCGACCGGTCAACGGAGGCCTATCGCGTCGCGCGCGATTACATGGTCTACCTTGAACCCGCGGATTTCTCCGATGAAGCGAAACTCGCGGCACTCGCGGCCCAGACGAATTTGAATGCGCAACAGTTTCGCAAGCAGTTCGAGGCCGTCGCCCGGCCATAAACTTGCTCTCGCGGCTTCACGCGACGCCCGTCTTGCTGCCTACGATGAAGCGCCCTGCGTGCGGTAACTTTTCGATCACGCCGAGATCGAGGCCAAAATTGTCCGAAAGAAGCCGCGGCGGGTTCGAAGCGAGCCACGTTGATATCGAGATTTCCTGATAGTCTGGACTGTTAAATGCGACGAGGATCCGCGTTTCCTCGCTGCCGATCTGACGGATGTAGTGGCCGAAGCCGCGATTGATGAACGCCACGTCGCCCGGACCGAACTCGTCTTGCCGGTATTTTCCGTTGGCACCGAAAACGCCGATCTCGGAGCGCCCCTGAATGTAATATTGCCACTCGTCGGCGTTGGGATGCCAGTGGAGCTCGCGTAGTCCGCCCGGTTTGAGCGTCAGCAAGACGCCGGTGATCGTGGAGGAGATCGGGAATTGCTGTTGGGAAACCAAACGTTCCGTGCCGCCCGCAAACGTCATGAGCGGTGCGGCTCCGAGGCGAAACTTGTGATTGAGCTGGCTGGGCTCGAGATTCGGATTCATCGGCGCAGGCGGCGCATCGGGCGGCACATCGCCCTGCACGATGTAAACCTCTTGCTTCGGAAGCTTGGCGATCGCGTCGGCGGGCAGGCTTAGATTCTGCGCGAGCACGTCCGGCGGCGTGCGCGACATCCAATCGGAAATGCTAAACGTCCCGAACTCGGAGAATCGACCGTCGTCGAAGATCAGCAGGAAGTGACACTCGCCCGGGGCGAGGCCTTGAATTGAATGCCCATGCCCTTTCGGAAAATACCAGACGTCGCCAGGGCCGAAATCCGAGATCTCGGCGTTGCCTGAAGGCGCGATAACCGTGACGCGGCAGCGGCCGGAGATCACGTACGCCCACTCCGCCGCTATCGCATGCCAGTGCAGCTCTCGGAGTGCGCCGGGCTGCAGGCGCATCGAGACCGCTGCAAAGCTCTGCGAAACCGGAAACTCATTGACGGTGTGTTGCCGGGCCGAGCCGGCAGCGCCGCTCCAGCCCTTCGCCTTCTCGAGATCGAATTTGAAATTCGGAAGATCGCTCATAACCGTTCCCCTTCACCAACCCCGCGCCGTCTTACTTTAGAGGGCCGGCGCGCCGATCAATCGTTGATGATCGCGTTTTCCAGAACTTGACCTTTGCACATAGCCTCGATGCGCCGCGCAAGCTCTTGGGCATCGGCCCGCTCGCCCGCGCCGATAATGGCGCAGCTCACGATCGGCAACGTCGCTCCGTCGACCGTGCGCGCGAGGACCGTATAAATGCGCCCCGCGGGCGCGCCCTTATATCCGTAGGTCATCTGAGAGCCAACGACTACGTCGGTAACATCGTGCACGCTAATCGCCAGCGGCTTTGCGAACGGCAAGGGTCCGCTGTGCGCGATTAGGCTGCCCGATCGGACTGCGACCGTCGTACGATTGATCATGAGTGCCAGCAGCACGTACGTCGCCGGCAACAGGATCGCGCCATAGGCGGCATACGCCATCACAGCGTAGCGCGAACCCCCCGCTTCCATAACGATGATCCACCCGATAGCGGAAGAACCAAAGAGCCAGTACGCGGCCATCAGGAGCGACCATCGTAAAGGATGCCAGCGAACGGTCACGGGCGCCTACACGCGGTTGCGTGTATAAAATGCTCGATGCGGAAAGCCCGCCGCAAAGTGCGACGGGCTTTCCGTTTCGAGTAATCTGGCACCGTCCTACTTTCGAGAGGCCCTGCGGCCAAACTATCATCGGCGCTGGCGGGCTTAACTGCCGTGTTCGGGATGGGAACGGGTGGGGCCCCGCCGCCATGGGCGCCAGAAACTTTGATTCCCGCCGCGATGGCGAGCCGGAGCTCGAGCCGATCGCGGGGGAAATCTTGCAAAGCTGTACAGAGAAGAACTTTCAGTGCCACAGAAGAGCGCACGTTAGTTAAAATTTCCGAGCGATTAGTACCGGTCAGCTCCACACCTTGCGGCGCTTCCACCTCCGGCCTATCAACGTGGTAGTCTACCACGACTCTTCACCCTTACGGGATTGAGATCTCATCTTGGAGTCAGTTTCACGCTTATATGCTTTCAGCGTTTATCTGATCCGAACATAGCTACCCGGCTATGCTCCTGGCGGAACAACCGGTTCACCAGCGGTTCGTTCGACCCGGTCCTCTCGTACTAGGGTCCACTCTCCTCAAATCTCCTACGCCCACAGCGGATAGGGACCGAACTGTCTCACGACGTTCTGAACCCAGATCGCGTACCGCTTTAATGGGCGAACAGCCCAACCCTTGGGACCTACTACAGCCCCAGGATGCGACGATCCGACATCGCGCGTAAATCCATCGTTTCCGATGGCGCAGACTATATCTTCACCCTGCCCGATAAGCTCGGGCGAGGGGCCGGCGTATGATAGCGGCCATAGATTTGGTCGATCGCTCGACCACCAGCGCGCTATCTCACCATCCGTCTTCACGGATGGATCAGTCGTTACAGGGTCATGACGATGGTATCGCCAGACTTCCCACGGTATTGTCCTTGACTCGTCCACGAGTCAGTCGGAGTTCACCGTTATAAGCCGGAACTTTAGATGATGTTTCCATCACCTCACCCCTTATGTTGAGGTGCCAAACCTCCCCGTCGATGTGGACTCTTGGGGGAGATAAGCCTGTTATCCCCGGAGTAGCTTTTATCCGATAAGCGACGGCCCTTCCATTCGGAACCGCCGGATCACTTAGCCCTGCTTTCGCATCTGCTCGACCTGTCCGTCTCGCAGTTAAGCTCCCTTATGCCTATGCACTCTGTACGAACGGTTTCTGACCGTCCTGAGGGAACCTTTGGGCGCCTCCGTTACTCTTTAGGAGGCGACCGCCCCAGTCAAACTGCCCACCTGACCATGTCCTACCACCAGATTATGGCGGCTAGTTAGAATCCCAAGATCATCAGGGTGGTATCCCAACGTTGCCTCCCCGACAGCTAGCGCCGCCGGATCATAGGCTCCCACCTATCCTGTACAGACAATCTCAAAACCCAAGATCAGGATACAGTAAAGCTTCACGGGGTCTTTCCGTCCTGCTGCGGGTAACCAGCATCTTCACTGGTACTGCAATTTCGCCGGGATCCCCATTGAGACAGTGCCCAAGTCGTTACTCCATTCGTGCAGGTCGGAACTTACCCGACAAGGAATTTCGCTACCTTAGGACGGTTATAGTTACCGCCGCCGTTTACTGGGGCTTCAGTTCGCCGCTTCGCTTGCGCTGACGACTCCCTTTAACCTTCCAGCACCGGGCAGGAGTCAGCCCCTATACGTCCGCTTTCGCGTTCGCAGAGACCTGTGTTTTTGTTAAACAGTCGCTTGGGCCTATTTTGTGCCGCCTCCCTCAGCTTTCGTGGTAAACACTAGACCAAAGGAGGCACCCCTTCTCCCTAAGTTACGGGGTTAATTTGCCGAGTTCCTTAACAGGGATTCTCCCGTCGCCTTAGCATGCTCTGCCAGTCTACCTGTGTCGGTTTACGGTACGGGCACCTACGATCTACCTAGGGGCTTTTCTTGGCAGCGTGGAGTTAGTCACTTCGGCTCCGAAGAGCCTCGCATTCGCTTCTCGGCGTTACGTGCTGCGGATTTACCTACAGCACCGCCTACCGGCTTAGACGCGCACATCCATCCGCGCGCCGACTTATCCTCCTGCGTCACCCCTTCGGTTCATAGGCCTTGTCGAACGGCGGCCAACGTAACGTTGAACGCTGTACGGCAAGGTCTAAACGGTCGTCGGTGGTAGCAGAATATGAACTGCTTGTGCATCGCCTACGCTTCTCAGCCTCGGCTTAGCTCCCGACTCACCCTGAGACGATTGACGTTGCTCAGGAAACCTTAGACTTCCGGCGTGCGGGGTTCTCACCCGCATTTATCGCTACTTATACCTGCATTCGCACTTGTGGTTCGTCCACACGTCCTTACGGTCGTGCTTCAGCCTACACCACAACGCTCCCCTACCGATTATTTTAGTAATCCCAAAGCTTCGGTTCGATGCTTGAGCCCCGTTGGATTTTCGGCGCCCCATCACTCGACTAGTGAGCTATTACGCACTCTTTCAAGGGTGGCTGCTTCTAAGCCAACCTCCTAGTTGTCTGAGCGACAGGACTTCCTTTACCACTGAGCATCGATTAGGGACCTTAGCTGTTGATCTGGGCTGTTTCCCTTTTGACCATGGAGCTTATCCCCCACAGTCTGACTGCTGCGCAATTCGCCGCGGTATTCGGAGTTTGATTGGGTTCGGTAGTCCGGTAAGACCCCTAGCCCTGTCAGTGCTCTACCCCCGCGGGTTAACGCGCAACGCTAGTCCTAAAACTATTTCGGGGAGAACCAGCTATCTCCGAGTTCGATTGGCTTTTCACCCCTATCCACAGCTCATCCAATGTTTTTTCAACAACAACAGGTTCGGGCCTCCACGTGAGGTTAATCACGCTTCACCCTGGCCATGGATAGATCACTCGGTTTCGGGTCTACTGCAACGGACGAACGCCCTATTCAGACTCGCTTTCGCTACGGCTCCGGCTCAACACCTTAACCAAGCCCGTTACAAGTAACTCGCAGGTTCATTCTTCAATAGGCACGCGATCAGCCTTGCTTGCGCATTGGCCTTTCACGGTTTGTAGGCACGCGGTTTCATGTTCTCTTTCACTCCCCTCCGGGGGTTCTTTTCACCTTTCCCTCACGGTACTAGTTCGCTATCGGTTTCCACAGAATATTTAGCCTTGGAAGATGGTCCTCCCAGTTTCAAACGGGGTTTCCCGTGCCCCGCCCTACTCACGAACAGCTCCGCGAGATCGATCGCTTTTGCCTACGGGACTTTCACCCTCTTTGGTGCGGCTTTCCAGCCGGCTTCTGCTAACGATCGATTTTTTGACTCGCGCTCGGAGATTCGGCTCCGAGACGGCTGTCGTACAACCCCGTTCATGCAACGCCCGAACGCTTGCACATGAACGGTTTAGGCTCTTCCCTGTTCGCTCGCCACTACTAGGGGAATCTCGGTTGATGTCTTTTCCTCCGGCTACTTAGATGTTTCAGTTCACCGGGTGCGCTCACTCACGACTATTGGATTCATCGTGGTGTCCATGCCCATGACGGCATGGGGGTTGCCCCATTCGGATATCGCCGGATCATCGCTTCTTAGCAGCTCCCCGACGCTTTTCGCAGCTTGGCACGTCCTTCATCGCCTGTGGAACCAAGGTATCCACCTGCATGCCCTTATTTATTTTTAACTAACGCAAAATTGCACCCCCCTCTCCAGCACAGTACGACGATTGTCATCCTGAGCTTGTCGAAGGAGGCCGCTTTTATGTGTCTTCGTATGACACATGAAAGTTCTTCTCTATACAGTTTTCAAAGATCTCGCCTCCGCCGGCGTTGTCGCTCGTGGCCTCATGTACCTTAGTACACTTCGGCCCACTCGCTCCTAGCCGGACGCTTCGCTCGGCGGCGATCTCTTTGAAAACCGCTGCCGAGGTCGAGCGTTGGAAGCCTTAAGGGTTCATTCCCTCAAGACTGAACAGTGCAGGCAAAACGCGACGCTTCATGCCTCCAGCCGTACGATCGAGATGATCGATAGACTCCTTGGCAATAGGCTATTCCTCTCATCCTATAACGGAGTCGAAGAGGTCTGTGGTCGACTTAAGGTTTTTGTACGCCATCGCAATCGTGCGAGCACGATTCGATGACATGTACTCCTTAGAAAGGAGGTGATCCAGCCGCACCTTCCGATACGGCTACCTTGTTACGACTTCGTCCCCCTTACCTAGCATACCTTAGACGCCTTGCTCCTTGCGGTTGCACGGGCGGCTTCGGGTACACTAAACTCAGGTGACGTGACGGGCGGTGTGTACAAGGCCCGGGAACGTATTCACCGCAGCGTAGCTGATCTACGGTTACTAGCGATTCCGACTTCATGAAGGCGAGTTGCAGCCTTCAATCCGAACTGAGAAAGGGTTTGTGAGATTAGCTTGCCCTCGCGGGTTCGCGACTCGTTGTCCCTTCCATTGTAGCACGTGTGTAGCCCGGGACGTAAGGGCCATGCTGACTTGACGTCATCCCCACCTTCCTCCGGCTTGTCACCGGCGGTCCCGCGTGAGAGATCTTGCGACCAACACACGGCAAGGGTTGCGCTCGTTGCGGGACTTAACCCAACACCTCACGGCACGAGCTGACGACAGCCATGCAGCACCTGTCTCTGCGTCCGGTTGCCCGGAAACCTAGTCTCCTAGGATGTCGCAGGATGTCAAGCCCCGGTAAGGTTCTTCGCGTTGCGTCGAATTAAACCACATGCTCCACCGCTTGTGCGGGCCCCCGTCAATTCCTTTGAGTTTTAACCTTGCGGCCGTACTCCCCAGGCGGGACACTTATTGTGTTAACTGCGGCACAGATGGAGTCGATACCACCTACACCTAGTGTCCATCGTTTACGGCTAGGACTACCGGGGTATCTAATCCCGTTTGCTCCCCTAGCTTTCGCTCCTCAGTGTCAGGTTAGCCCCAGATGATCGCCTTCGCCACTGGTGTTCCTCCCGATATCTACGCATTTCACCGCTACACCGGGAATTCCATCATCCTCTGACTACCTCTAGATCAACAGTTTCCACACGGATTCCCGAGTTGAGCCCGGGTCTTTGCTTGCAGACTTGTTGATCCACCTACGAGCGCTTTACGCCCAATAATTCCGGACAACGCTTGCCCCCTACGTCTTACCGCGGCTGCTGGCACGTAGTTAGCCGGGGCTTCCTCCAAGGGTACCGTCATTATCGTCCCCTTCGACAGTGGTTTACGACCCGAAGGCCTTCTTCCCACACGCGGCGTCGCTCCGTCAGGCTTTCGCCCATTGCGGAAAATTCCTCACTGCTGCCTCCCGTAGGAGTCTGGACCGTGTCTCAGTTCCAGTGTGGCTGGTCGCTCTCTCAAGCCAGCTACCCATCGGAGTCTTGGTAGGCCGTTACCCCACCAACTAACTAATGGGACGCAGTCCCCTCTCCGTGCGGATTGCTCCTTTCATCGCCTCAGGGATGCCCCAAAGCGATCGTATGCGGTATTAGCTAACCTTTCGGCTAGTTATCCCCCACACAGAGGTAGGTTGACCACGTGTTACTCACCCGTCTGCCACTGGGTATTGCTACCCCGTTCGACTTGCATGTGTTAGGCACGCCGCCAGCGTTAGTCCTGAGCCAGGATCAAACTCTCCATAATAAAACTATGGAGCCTTTGACATGGCCCTCAAACTCTATGATTGATAAGAAATCTCTCGACCGGAAAGACATCGCCAAACGACGCTATCTTCCAGAGGTCGGAGACCCACAGACTTATGCGCTTGCTGCACTGTTCAGTTTTCAAGGAGCGAACGTAAGCCCGCGGCCACCAAGCGAGTCAACCGACCGCGCCGGGCGCCGAACGCCTTTGAACGCTACGGGCCGCCCACAAACGACTCGCGTCGCTGCGGGCACGACGGCTATCATATCGCCGCCCTTCAGGGCTGTCAAGGAAGGCTCCCAAAGGGGGCCGGTCGCCTGGTTGGCCGCCAGCTTTGCGAGACTCTAGGTGGAAGGCGCAGCCGTGCTTTTCGATCACGTTGACCTGCGGGTCAGCGACTTCACCAAAGTGCGTCTACTCTATGACTCCTTGCTGCCGGCAATAGGTTTCAGCCGGGTCGTTGAGGATCCGGACTCGATCTGCTACTACCGCCCGGACGGCGACCGCTCCTCGCCCTTCTTTGGCCTGGTCCTCGACCCGAACCACCGTCCTAGCGGGACTAGGATCGCCTTGCGAGCGGCCAGCCGTGCCGACGTCGACCGGCTCGCCGAGCTCGCGCTTGCCGCTGGGGCGGCGGCATTCGAGCCTCCCCACGTCTGCGAAGAGTACACTCCCTTCTACTACGCGACATTCTTCGAAGATGCCGACCGCAACAAGCTTGAAATTTGCTATCGCGAAGCCCCGAAGTAACTACACCTTGCGCGAGATTGATTTTGCCTGCATGAAGAGCAGCAGGTAATCGCGGCCGCCGGCCTTGCTGTCGGTCCCCGACATGTTGAAGCCCCCGAACGGATGGACGCCCACCATCGCCCCAGTGCTCTTGCGATTGAAGTACAGATTGCCGACAAAGAACTCGTCGCGAGCGCGCTCGATCTTCTTCTCGTCGGTCGTGTAGAGCGAACCGGTCAAACCAAACTCGGTGTTGTTCGCGATGGCCAGCGCATCGTCGAAGTCCTTCGCTTTGATGACGGCTAGCACCGGACCGAAAATCTCCTCTTGCGCGATCGTCGCGTCCGGGGAGACATCCGCGATGACCGTCGGTTCCAGGAAATACCCTCGATCGCCGACACGCTTTCCGCCGGTTACCAAACGGCCTTCGGCCTGCCCTCGCTCGATGTATCGCATGATTGATTTCAGCGCGCCCTCGTTAACGACGGGCCCCATGAAGTTTTCGGGATCGCGCGGATCGCCGACGGTGATCGCGCCGACACGCCGGCGCAGTTTATCGACGAACTCGTCGTACACTTTTTCTTCCACGATGGCGCGCGAACACGCCGAGCATTTTTGCCCTTGGAAGCCGAACGCCGAAACGGCGACGCCTTCCACGGCCGCGTCCAGGTCTGCATCGGACGCGACTACGATCGAGTCCTTGCCGCCCATCTCGGCTACGACGCGCTTGATCCATTTCTGTCCCGGCTGCGGCTTCGCAGCCAGCTCGTTGATGTGCAGACCGACTTCTTTGGAGCCGGTGAACGAGACGAACCGAATCTCGGGGTGCGTGACGATCGCGTCGCCGATCTCGCCCCCCGAACCGGGAATAAAATTCACGACACCGGGCGGAACGCCGATCTCGTGCAAGAGATCGACGAACCATGCGGCAATCACCGCGGCGTCGCTCGAGGGCTTGAGCACCACGGTATTCCCGGAAACGATCGCGGCGGAAGTCATGCCGATCATGATGGCTCCGGCAAAGTTCCAAGGCGGAATCACCGCTCCGACCCCGAGGGGAATATAGACGAGTTCGTTTCGTTCGCCCTCGAGCGGCACGACTGGCTGGGGCTGCGCGTAGCGTAGCGCCTCGCGCGCGTAAAACTCGAGAAAGTCGATCGACTCGGCAATATCGCTGTCGGCCTCGACCCAGCTCTTTCCGACCTCGTAGACTAACAGCGCGTCGTAGTGAAAGCGCCGTGCCCGCAAGAGCTCCGCGGCTTTGAAGAGGTAGCCGGCGCGTTGCGGGAGCGTCAGATGACGCCAGGACTCGAACGCGCGGGCCGCCGCGTCGATCGCCTGAGCTGCCTGCTCCTTCGATGCGGAGCTCGTGAGGCCAACCACTTGGTCGGGGTCGGCCGGATTGAGCGAACGAATCTTCTTCTCGGTCTCGATCTTTCGGCCGTCGATCACCAGCGGATAATGCTTTCCGAGTTCTTGCTTCACCGCGTCGAGCGCAGACCTCATTGCGGAGGCATCCGCCGAGTCGCGGAAATTCTTCACGCGTTCGTTTTGGAAAGGTGCCGCTTCAAGAGTGGGCTTCGTGGCTGTCGTCGTCATGAAACTATAGTACCAGCCGGCGGCCCCTGCGCCTTTCTATGGCTCTTGCGCAGCGGGGCTCGCTTGCTGCGACGCGAAGCCTACGCCATGACGCAGCTTGTCGCCGTCGCGATTGCGGCGTTCTTCTTAGGCGTCGGCATGGCGGGCGAGCCGCTGGCTCCCCTCCACGCCTTGCTCGCCATAGCCATTTTACTGCTCATCGCGACGGCGCTCGACCGGCGCCATTCGCCGCTCATCGTCTTCCTCTTCGGATTGTCCGGAGTGCTGCTCACGTGCTATCTGCAACACGGCGAAATCTACCCCGGCACCGGGGTCGTCGGCTTCGGGTTGGGTGGACTCGCCGCGTCGTCACTGGGACGCCGCAGCGCCCCGGCCGCCGTCGCGGTTCTGGGCACGGTGGTCGGTGCGAGTTTGTTCTTTCTGTTGTAGCGCCTAACGCGCGACGACCGGATTGCGAGCGCCGCCCCGCAACGCCGCGATCAAGGATCTTGGATCCCCCGAGCGCATGAGCGCCTCGCCGATGAGAAACCCGTGCGCCCCCGAGGCACGTAACCGAGCGACGTCTGAAGCACCGCGCATGCCGCTCTCGCTGACGGCAAAGACTCCCGGCGGGACTTTCGGGAGGAGATGCTCGCTGACCGCAAGATCGGTCTCGAGCGTCCTCAGATTACGATTATTGATTCCCACCAGTCGCGCTCCGGCGTCGACAGCTCGACGCAACTCGCTTTCGTCGTGTGCCTCGGCGAGCACGTCCATTGAGTATGCCGCGGCCTCCTGCATCGATTCGCGCAACGCTTCGTCGTCCATACCACCGACGATCAAGAGCACGCAGTCGGCACCGTACGCAGCCGATTGTGCGACGTGATAGCGCGTCCACATGAAATCCTTGCGCAGTACCGGACGAGACGTGTTGACGCGCACCTCGTCGACGTACGACAACTCGCCGAGGAAATGGTCGCGCTCGGTAATGACGCTTATTGCATCGGCGCCGGCAGCGTCGTAGCCCCGCGCGATTGCAACCGGGTCGAAGCTGCGGGCGATGAGCCCGCTCGAGGGCGACGCGCGCTTGATCTCGGCGATAATCGCCCCGCCGGCTGCATTTTGCAACGCCGCGAGAAAACCGCGGCGCTCGCCCACACGCGCGAGCGCGCGGGCACGCACGACCTCATATGGCTCGTGCTCCTGCTCCTGCTCGAGCAATGCAGCCTTAGCCGCGAAGATCTTCTGCAGCGTATCCGTGCAGCGATGCTCCTAGGTTGGCGTCGAGGTCGGCGACGTGGAGGGGCTCGTTGATGGCGTCGGCGTCGGAACCGGCGCCGGTCCTACCGTAACGGTCGAACCGACCGCAAACTTACGTATCGTGACGTTCTTGCCCGAATCTCCGGAAGCGAACGGTATCGTTCGCTTGTACTTGCCACTTCGGTTCGCCTGCTGCTGGTTCGGATTCCACGTGTCGTCGAGCGCGATGACCGTTTCGTTGCGCCGCGTTACAAAGACCTCCGTGATCCTCGCGCCGATGAAGGTGTTTAAGCCGGTCGAGTCGGCGGCGCCGCCGCCGAAGTCGATCGCTCCACGAACCGGTACCAAGACGATTGCTTTGAGCGCATCCGAGTACGCATACCGGCCTTGCTCGAAAGCCTCGCCGGAGGCGGTGACGTTCACGCTGCCATCGGTCAGGAGATCGACGATCTTTGCGGAGATCGTGCTATCTCCCACCGAGTGGCTCAGCGTTATCGTCGGTGCCGTGGCATAGGGCGAGGCTGTCGCAACGGGCACCGAGAGCGCGCCGATCCCAAAATCGTTGCCGTGGATTTGACATGAAGCACAGGTAAACGAACCGCCGGGCACCAGGACCCCGCTGACGCTCGTCAGCGAGGTTACGATGCCGGCGCCGAACGATGCCGTCGAGCCGCTCAGCGTAGCAAGATCGTCGAGCGACACGTAGGCTGCGCGACTCGGCAACGAAATGCGCGACGCGCCGACGTAGATTTCGCTGACGCCGACGGTCGCCGGCGGCGCAATCTCAAGGGTCGTGTACGCGGTGCGCGCGGGCGCGTGCACGATGTGCTCGAAGATCGTATCCTCTCCCAGACCGTCGATGAACGAGCCGCTCCTCGGCCCCGATCCGTAGTTCATTCCGGTAAGCGTCACGTTGGTCGGGATAACGATTGGAAACTTTTCGCCATTGGCGGTATTGTAATCGCCGCTCGCCAGATAGATGACGACGCCCGCGGGAGAGAATGACTTGGCCGAGCTAAGCACCGCAACCGCTTTCGTGAGCGTTTTGTATGGTTTGCTCATGCTGCCGTTCCCAGTCGTGTCGCTCCCGGTGCTCGCATCCACGTAGATCGATGCGAGCGGAGCGATCGTCGGCACACCCGGACCCGGCTGGCCCCACCGCGTGCACGCCGTGCCGCTGACGACTCCCGCCACGGCCAACGCCCCGACCACCGCAAAGAATAGGCGCGCGAACCAGCGACCTTGCATTGCGATACCCCTTTGCCGCGCTGCGCCTGAGGACCTCGGGGAGTCCCTCTCGGTGTTCCTGAAGAGATGAAACGATGGTTAAGAAGCCGGTGCGATCCATCGTCGGCGCTATCGACGCTGCGGCCGCTCGCTGGAGCGACGCGGATTTCGCACCGCGAGTGCGAGCGCGAGATGCCGTCAGCACACGCACCGGATACTCGCCGTCCGCCGTAGAGTATGCGTTCGACCATCTCTTCGGCATGCTGCGACGGAACGCGATCGAGGCCGTCATTGCCGACGAGCTCGGTTCCCTCGACGTTCTCGATGGTTTTGTTGCGCGCACCGGCCGCCCGGCGGTACGTGCACTTCCTCTCGGGCGGGTCTGTGTCGTTTCGAGTCGCACGACCATCGGCGTGGCTATCCTGCCCGCGATCTTTGCTCTCTGCTCGAAATGCGATGTGCTCGTCAAGGACCGCGAAGATTACCTCGTCGCGGCGTTCTTCGAAACGTTGGCAGGCGAGCTTGCCGAACTCCGAGACGCTGCGACGGCGCAGACGTGGAGGGGCGACGAGCGTGAGATCGATCTGCGCGGTTTTGAGGTCGTCGTTGCGTTCGGCAACGACGCGACGCTCGCGCAGCTGGAGAACAAGCTTCGCACTTTCGCGCGCTTTATTCCATTTGGATCGAAGGCAAGCGCCGGATACGTGCCGCGCGAAGCGTTGGGTGACGCGATCGAGGCGGAAGCGATCGCGCGCGGCGCGGCGCGCGACCTCGTGCTCTATGAAAGTCAAGGCTGCCTCTCGCTGCACGCGCTCTTCGTTGAGAGCGGCGGCGCGATTTCTCCGGAGCGGTTCGCGGAAATGTTGGTCGCTACGATGCGCGCGGCTGCATCGCAGTTTCCGCCGGCGCCGACCGGGGCGGCCACGTCGGCGCGCCGCGCGATGGAGCGCGACCTCGCGACGTTTCGCGCCGGCGCGCGCCGCGTTTATTCCGATCCGCATGCCGGCTATCTCGCGATCCTCGATCCGCCGATCGACGAACACCCGCTCTTTCTTCCTCGGTCGATCGGGATCCGCACTGTCGAAAATTCATCGCAGGCCGCCGAATATCTCAAACGTCACGGGATTTCTCTCGAGGCTCTCGCGGTCGGCCGTCGCCGCGCCGATCTGCTCGACCTTGCGGCTGAGGCCGGAGCAGCGCGTGTCGCGCCGTTTGGGACGCTTCAGACGCCTCCGCTAGGCGCGTTTCATGGCGGCAGACCGCGCGTCGCCGAATTCGTGCGCTGGATCGGCGACGAAACATGAGCATCCCCGGTCCGCGCAGCTCGGCGCTTGCGCGCCAGCTTCGTGACTACGAGCAGCGCAACGTCACGTTTCTTGCCGACGATTTTCCGATCTTTTGGGAATCCGCAAAGGGTGCGACCGTGACGGACGTCGACGGTAACGACTATATCGACTGCACGGCGGCATTCGGCGTCGCTAACGCCGGGCATTGCAACCCACGCGTTGCGGCAGCGGTCGCCAAACAAATGAAGCGCCTCATGCACGGCATGGGCGACGTTCATCCGACGGCAATTCGCGTACGGCTCTTCGAGCGGCTAGCGGAAATTCTACCGCGCGGTCTGACCACGATGTTCTTGGCCACCACCGGTTCGGAAGCGATCGAGGCAGCGCTCAAGAGCGCGATGCTAGCGACGGGAAAATCGCGGTTTGCAGCGTACCGCCACGGCTACCACGGCCTCTCGTTCGGTGCTCTTTCCGTGGGCGGCATCGAACGCTTCCGAGCGCCGTTCGCAACCGCTCTAGGTGCAGAACCGCTCTTGCTCGAGTACCCGCGCGATGGTGCGGCGCGAAGTGCCGCTCATGCCGCCGCGCAAGCGCGTGAGACGCTTGGCGCGCGCGACGATCTCGCCGCGCTCGTGATCGAACCGATCCAAGGGCGGGCGGGATGCATCGTCCCTCCGGCAGGGTATCTTGCCGAGCTTCGCGTTATCTGCAACGAACTTGGGATCCTGATGATCGTTGACGAAATCTTCACCGGCTTCGGGCGCACCGGCGCTTGGTTCGCCGTCGATCGCGACGGCGTCGTTCCCGACATTTTGTGCATCGGCAAGGCGATGGGCTCGGGCGTTCCGATCAGTGCCGCAGTCGGTCGCTCCGACGTGATGGAGGCGTGGCCGCTCTCTACCGGCGAGGCGCTGCACACGTCGACGTACCTAGGAAATCCACTCGGCTGCGCCGCCGCGCTCGCGACGATCGACGAGCTCGAGCGCCTGCAGCTGCCGGCGCGTTCCGAGCGCCTAGGCGCGCAGCTAGGGCAGCGTCTCGAAGCGCTTCGCGCGCACCCCGGCGTAGTCGACATACGCGGTTGCGGATTGCTTTGGGGCGTACAACTCTGCGATGCTGCTACCGCGTTCGCGGTGGTCAAAGGCGCGCTCGCGCGCGGAGTCATTCTTTCACAATCGGGCATCGACGGCGAAACGATCACCATTGCGCCTCCGCTAATGATCGACGAAAAGCAGCTCGATCGCGCGATCCAGGTTCTCGAACACGCCACTGCAGAAACGCAACAACCGTGAAGCATTGTCGCATTGGAATCGTCGGAACCGGATTTGGCGCAGCGTCTCACCTGCCTGCGCTTGCGAATCATCCGGGTTTCGAAGTGGTTGCGATTGCCTCGCCATCGAGTGCCGCCGAGATCGCTCGCCGCTCGAACATCCCCCACGCCTTTCGTTCCTGCGCAGAGATGGTGGCCGGTTGCGAGCTCGATGCCGTAACGGTCGCGTCACCGCCGTTCGCGCACCTCGAGGACGTACTCGCGGCGCTGAGTGCGCGCAAACACGTGCTTGCCGAAAAGCCCTTCGCGCTTCGCGTCGCGGATGCGCGCACGATGGTCGAGGCGGGTAAGGCGGCCGGCACGGCGTGCGGCATCTCCCACGAGTTTCGATTCGTCCCGGAAGCGGCGGCGACCAAAGAACTCGTCACCAACAATCATCTCGGTCTGCTTCGAAATATGGAGCTCACCTTGCTTCGGGCGAACCTGCGCCGGCAGGAGCAGGGCCGTTCTCGCGGGTGGTGGTTTGACCGCACGCGCGGCGGCGGCATCGCCGGAGCCGTGCTCTCACACCTGATCGATCAGGCGAATTGGCTCGCTGGACGCCCCCCGCTACGAACGGCCGGTTTCATCCGGACTGCGAATCCCGAACGAATTGACGACCGTGGGCCGTTTCGCTCCACGGTCGATGACGGGGCGTTTGCGCTCATCGAGTACGACGACGGCTTGGCCGCTCGACTCTGCGCGGATGCGACGACCGCCGTCGAATCTTATACGTGCGCGGTCCACGGAGAGATGCGGACTGCGGTGGCGAGCGGAACGACGATAACCGATCTCTCGCTCTACGCCGTCGATCGGAATCAAACCGACGAACTCGAGTGCAAGCCTTCGCCGTATCGCGCCTTTGCTCGTATCAATGAAAACGTACCGCTGCTCATGGAGCTCTACGACGAATTTCTCAAAAATATCGAAGGCAAGCCCAACGCGCTGCCGACCTTCGAGGAAGCCCTGCGGACGCAAGAGGTTCTTGCCGCGATTGGTTACGAGACGTGACTGAAGAGGTGTCGCCACAGCATGCCCAACGCGATCGTCGTTGCGCGCTGGACGACTGCGTCGCGCTCCCCGTGCAGCTGTATCTGCGACGCTCTGGTCGTCCCGTCCGCATCGTCGAGAGCAAACCAGACGAGACCGACCGGTTTCGACGGCGTACCGCCTGTCGGACCCGCGATGCCGGTTGTCGCAAGCGCGACGCCGGCGCTGAAACGCTCGCGCGCTCCCCGCGCCATCTCGCGCGCCGTTTCCTCGCTCACCGCACCGAAACGCTCGATCGTCGCCTCCTGCACGCCGAGCAGCGCGACCTTCGCCGCGTTCGCGTAAGCCGTCATCCCGCCGGCGAAGCTCTGCGAAGCTCCGGGCACGCTCGTCAGCGCGGCTGAGATTCTGCCACCCGTGACCGACTCCGCGACCGCCAGCATTCGTCCACGCGATTGAAGCAGCGCGTGGATCGCGCTCGCCGCCGTATCGGAATCTCGACCGAAGATGTATCCTTCCAAGCGCCGTTCGATCTCGGCCTGCACCGGCGCGATCGTTGCCTGCGCCGCCTCCGCCGAGCGTGACTTCTCCGTGAGTTTGACGTCGACGCGATAATCGTGCGCCAGCACGGCGATCTTCGGATGCTCCGAGCCGGCAAAGAGATCGGCGATGCGATGGTCGATCTCCGACTCGCCGAGGCCGATCGTATGAAGCACGCGCGTGTAGATTGCCTCGCCGGTTCCCAAACGCTCGCGTATGAAAGGGATGAGTTGGCCCGCGAGCATCGGCTTCATCTCACGCGGCACGCCCGGCATGCATGCCACGAACTTCTCGTGAGGCGCGAAGGCAATGAAGCCCGGCGCCGTGCCGTTCGGATTCTCGAGCGGCCGGCTTCCGCTCGGGATCTCAGCTTGCTTGCGATTGTTCGGCCGCATCGGACGTCCCAGCGAAGCAAACGCCGCTTCCATCCGCGCCAGCGCCGGCTCGTAGAGTTCCGTTCCAAGCTCGAGCGCCGCGCATACCGCCTCTTTCGTGACGTCGTCGACCGTCGGTCCGAGACCGCCCGTCGTGACCAAACCGTCGGCACGTTCGAGTGCGGCCCGAATCATCGCAGCGATGCGCTCGCAGTTATCGCCGACCGCGTGGGTCGCCCGAACGTCGATGCCGTTCTCCGCCAACCGCTGCGCAATAAATGACGTGTTCGTATCGACGAGCTGGCCAAGCAGCAGCTCGGTGCCAATCGCTACGAGCTCAACGCTCGGCATCGGCGTCGTCAAACCACTGCGGATACGAAAAGCGCACGTCCGCCCGGAAGCCCCGCGCCGCCTCGATCATCGCTTCACGCCGGACCTTCGAGCTCTCGGCTTTCGGATAGGCCGCATGCGTGCGTTCCCTGCGCTCGGCCAAATGTTCGACGAAACGCGCAAATCGCTCGTCCATCGCTTTTTGCAGTCCCTGCTTCAGCGCTTTGCCCACACGCGGAGCGAGCCCCGCGGTAGAGATCGCGACGCGCACCGGACCGGCCTTCGCGATCGCCGCCATCGCAACGAAGCCGTATCGCGGCTGATCGATGCAACAGAGCAGGAACCGGTAACGATCGGCGAGTGCGCGCAGCCGAGCGGAAAGCGCGGAGTCCTGCGGCGTCGAGATGACGAAAAACGCGTCCGCGAGGTCCTCGTCGAGCAGCGTGAGTGGATCGTAGATGTGCCGGACGTCGGCGCCTGCTTCGCGGAGGGCGGCCGCCTTTTCAATCGCTTCACGGTCGTCGGCGGCACCGACGATCACGCACCGCCGTCCCTCGAGATTGAGTCCCACCGGGAAAAAAGGCCGTCGCACGTCAGTAGTCGACCGGACGGAGATAAAACTCGTTGATCGCCGTGTTGCTGAGCATTGCGGTCGTCGGCAGGTGGCGTTTCCAATGCGTCGCATCGACGCGCCCCCGTACGAGCGAGATCTCGTCGCGCGAGAAGCCGCGTTCCGCGAGTTGCTCGTCCGAGTATCCCAGCAACAGGTTCGCGAGAATTGCGTCGGCGCGGGCGTAACTGATTCCGAGATCGGCTTCGTCGGTTTGGTCGGCCTGCAAGTCCGCGGTGGGGGCCTTCGCCACCAATCGCTTTGGCACGCCGAGGTACCGTGCGAGTTCCCAAACCTGACTTTTGAAGAGGTCTCCGATCGGATTTACCGGCGGCGTGTCGTCTGCATGCCACGTAAAATAGCCGAGCAGCCGTTCCGTCTTATTCCCCGTTCCGATCGGCAACGCGCCCAGTTTCGCCGACTGGTCGAAGAGCACGAGCATGCGCATGCGCGCCATGACGTTTCCGCGCCGGCGCGGATCGGCATCCGCCTCGAACTGCAGATATCCGTCCACGGCGGGGCTGATGTCGATTGTTTGACAAGGAAGATCGAGCGCGTCGACAACGAGCTGCGCGTCGCTCAGGCTCGACGGATGCGACGTCTTGTACGGCAAGCGAATCGCGTAGACGTTCTCGGAGCCCAGCGCGCGCGCGCAGAGAAATGCCGTGACCGCTGAGTCGACGCCTCCCGAAAGGCCAATTACCGCTCGCGGGATGCCGCGCCGCACAACGAGCTCGTCGCGCAAGAACGTTACGAGCCACTCGGTCGTAACGACGGGGTCGATCTTCGGCGCGGCCGCGGGCGCCGGGCGACGCTCAATGATCGGCAACGTCATAACGCCCCCGGGGTAAGGGAAGTTCGTCGTCGAGCAGCAGGTCGGGGAGTGCCGTCTCCAGGTCGCCGAGGAGGGGCAGGTTTGCGCGAGCGAGTTCTATTTCGCGCAAGTCGAGGTCTGCCCGGACGATGCTCGCTTGCGTCATAGGCGCCTGCACGACGATCCGCCCACGCGGATCGACGACGCACGACGATCCCGTCATGCCCTTCCCGCCCTCGAATCCGGTCAGCCCGCAATAGAGAACGTAGATGCCGTGCTCGAGGGCGGCCAGCCGCAACATCTCGCGCCAGAGAGTGACGGACTCGAGCTCGCCCTCGCCATTGCCTTCGATGCCGCGCCCCGGCGATGCACTGGGGACGATCAGGATCCGAGCGCCCTTGATCGCCGCGATGGTGGGCACGATCGCGTGACAGGCGTCCTCGCAGATCACCAGCGCCATCGTGCCGAAGCGCGTCTCAAAGACGCCTAACTTGTGACCGCGCGACAGAAACCGCTCTTCGTCGAAGACGCCGTACGTCGGCAAGAACATCTTGCGATGCAGGTGCACGATCCGTTCGTCGTCCGGCCGAACCTCCACGTAGATTGCGCTGTTATAATACGTCCCGCCGTCGTTTTCGAAGAATCCCGCGGCAATATCGACTCGTTGGCCGCATGCCTCTCGCCACGTGCGCGCGAGATCGCTCGCAAATTGCGGCGCCGAGAGCGCAACGTCGTAGACTGCGCCTTCGAGAAAATAGCCGGTCAACGCGGCCTCGGGAAGCACGATTAAATCCGGCGCGTCTTCCGAAAGCTGGGCAAACGCCTCTCCCGCCTCGGCGAGATTGCGCTGGTACTGCCCTTTCGCCGGCTTGGTCTGCAGCAACGCCACGCGCAAGCGAGTCGGAGCTTCACTCACCGGCCATACTCGTCGCCGTCTCCATTTGCTCGTCGCCCGGAACCTTGCGGCCGAGCTGCGCCGCGCAGGCCTCTGCAGGATAGGTCCAGATCTCCGAGAGGGTTGGATGAAGGTGCGGAATCCGCATGAACTGATCGACCGTCGATAAGAAACGCATGGCCACGATCACTTCGTGCACGAGCTCCGAGCCCTGCGCGCCGAGGACGGCCGCGCCAAGAATCCGGCCGTTTTCGCGATCGGCCATCATTTTTACAAAGCCCTTAGTCTTTCCCAAGCACTGCGCTTTACCATGCTCGGCAAAATCGTAGCGGCCCGAGACGTAGGCTATTCGTTTGCGCTGCAATTCTTTCTCGCTCATTCCAACGGCGGCAAACTGAGGATCGCTGAAGACGGTGTGTGCGGTCACCAGGCTGTAATCGGCGGCCTCGTCGAGGTTGAGGCAAGCGTTGCGCGCTGCGACCTCTCCCTGGTAGATCGCTACGTGCACGAGCATGTATTCGCCCGTTACGTCGCCGACGGCATAAACGTTCGGATTGCTCGTGCGAAGCCCGCGATCGACGGTAATAGCGGCCCCAGGTCCGTACGCGATCCCGGCCTTATCGAGATCGAGGCCCGCGATATTCGGCGTGCGACCCAGGGCGTAGAATATCTCGTCGCCGGTGGCTTCCCCGGCGGCGCCGTCACGGAGATAAGCGACGACCTTCTTGCCTCCTCGCCGCTCCACGGATATCGGGGTTGCGTGCGTGACGACGTCGATGCCTTCTTCTCGGAAATACCCCGTCAGCGCATCGCCGATGTCGTCGTCGCTTTGAGTTAACAGATGATTGCTGCGGACGAGCATCGTCACTTTCGCGCCCATGCGCGAGAGGAACTGGCCCAACTCGCACGCCGTATAACCTCCGCCCAGCACGATGACCGAGTCGGGAATCCGTTCGAGTTCCAGCACCGCGTCGCTATCGACGTAGCCGGCTTCTGCAAGACCCGGCAGCACGCTCGGCGCGACGGTGCTGCCCGTTGCGATGACGAACTTTGACGCCTCCAGCAACACCCCGTCGCCTACCGTGAGACGATTAGGCGAGAGAAAGCGCGCCGCACCAAGATAAAGCGGAAACTCTTCGATCCCATCGATTCGGTAATCGGCGAATCCTTGCACGAGCTCGCGCTTTCGAGCCGCAACGTAGCGCATGTCCACCGTGAACCCTTGCGCGCCGATTCCTAGTGCGCGCGCCTCCCGCGCATCTTGGAGCGCGTCGCTCGACGCTAAGAAGGTTTTGCTCGGCATGCAACCGCGCAGGATGCAGAGACCGCCCAGGGGTCCTCGATCGACGAGCGCGACGTCGCAACCGACGTCGCGAGCGGTACGTGCGGCAGCATAGCCGGCCGAACCGGCACCGACGACGATTACGTCGTGACGATGGAGCCGATCGTGCATTACCGCCCGGGTGGGCGGGCACCGAGCCGGTGCGTCGACTCGATGAAGCGCACCGTCCCGCTGGAATGGACCAGAATCGAATGCGTTCGCGCCTGGTTCCCGAAGAAGCGCACGCCGCGAACCAGGTCGCCGTCGGTGATGCCGGTCGCACAGAAGATCACGTCGTTGCTGCGCACGAGATCATCGAGTTCTAAGACGCGACCGACGTCGCCAACGCCCATTGCGATGGCGCGTTCCGTTTCGGCTTGATTTCGCGGCTGAAGCCGTCCCATAAAGTTTCCGCCCAGACACTTGATCGCGGCAGCGGCGAGCACGCCTTCGGGCGCGCCCCCGGTTCCCATGGCGACGTGAATGCCCGTCGACTCGATCGCCGTCGCAATGCAGGCGTCGACGTCTCCGTCGGAGATCAAGCGAATTCGCGCGCCCGCCGCGCGAACTTCGTGGATGAGGTCGGCGTGGCGGGGGCGGTCGAGGATAATGACACAGACGTCATTGATCGGTTTTTCGAGCGCGTTGGCCACGGCTTCAAGATTTTCGCGCACCGGCGCGTCGATATGCACGTACGGCGCCGCCTTCGCCCCAACCGCAAGCTTCTTCATATACGTATCCGGTGCATGAAGTAGGCCGCCGCGCTCGGCAATAGCCATCACCGCGATGGCATTGGGCAGACCGTTTGCCACCAGATTCGTGCCCTCGACGGGATCGACGGCGATGTCAACCTCTTTCCCGCCCGTGCCGACTTCTTCGCCGATGTATAACATCGGCGCCTCGTCGCGTTCACCCTCGCCGATGACGATGCGACCGGCGATCTCCATATCGCCGAGCGATTCGCGCATCTTTTCGACCGCAGCACCGTCGGCCGCGTCACGTTCGCCGCGGCCCATCCAGCGCGATGCGGCGAGCGCAGCGCTTTCAGTCACCTTCACGAAGTCGAGCGAATGAACCGGATGGTCCAGCACCGCGCGCATGATCGACCGTGCCATTTATGACAGCCTACAAAGGGAAGCGGTGCATTTCCTGTTAAAATCGTTACAACGTGCTCGCCGGTACCCGCCTCTCGCGGCCCACACATTCGCGACTCCTCCCGTTCGCCGACCTGCTTGTCGCAGGCTGGTCGGCGCTGGCCGCCGTCGCGCTCGCCGGCCTGACCCTCGGTTTTTTCGCTTGGTACGCGCTGATCGTTCCCCGCCATCACGGTGCCGTCAGTGAATTCGGACTCATCGCGAGCGCCGTCGCTGGGGTACTCATTGCGATTGCGGCGTGGATCGGCTATTCACAATATTTCTCGCGGCGGGCCGGCATTACGTTCGTGCGCTCGCTTCAATACGACGGGCTGACCTGGCTTCCGTTTCTGCTGCTGTGGTTTACGTTCGTCTTACCGCCCGAACTCACGCACGGCGCGCGTCTGTTTCTCGGGGCGCTCATCCTCGCCTGCGTTGGGAAAGTCCTCATCGCCGCGCGATTCAATCAGACCGTTCGCGAGGTCCTGATCGACTTTGCGGCAACCCGTGCCGCGATCATCGTCATCGCCGAACTCGCTTCCGTTATCATCGGACAGCGCGCTGGAACCCACGTACAAGAATCCTCGCACGCTCTTCTCGCGGTTTGGGGACGGTGGGACGCCGTCCACTATCTCGACATTGCGACCCAAGGCTACCAGGGCACGGACATGGCGTTCTTTCCGCTTTTCCCCCTGCTGATACGAATCGTGGGATCGCTCGCGGGCAATCATCTCGTTGCCGGTCTGCTCATCTCGAACGCCTCATTTTTCTTCGGCCTTCTCTATCTCTACAAGTTGCTCGAGCACGAATACGACCGCGCGGTAGCGCGCCGAGCAATTTTCTACGTTTCGATTTTCCCGACTTCAGTGTATTTTACCGCCGTCTACACGGAATCGCTCTTCTTCATGCTCACAGTCGCATCGTTTTATTACATGCGCTCGCGGTCGTGGTGGCTCGCAGGAATCCTTGGTTTCTTTGCGGCGCTTACGCGCGTCGAAGGCGTCCTGCTGATCGTTCCGTTTATCATCGAGTGGCGGGCACAAGACCGCGCGGCCGGCCAGAAGGCGATGTACGATCTCGCTGCCGGAATTCTCATCCCGCTTGGATTGGCCGTCTATATGGCCTACCTCTGGGTACTGCGAGCGGATCCTCTCTATTTCTCGCACGTCCAGAGTCACTGGAATCGCCACCTCGCGATGCCGTGGGTCAGCCTGGCAAACGCAATCGGCAAAGTGCTCCATGGGTCCGGAGCGCTGGTGGTAGCGAACCAATCGCTCGAGATCGCGTTCACGCTGCTCATGATCGCGGTTCTGCTCGGCGGCTGGCATCGGTTACGTCCATCGTACATCGCGTACATGGCGCTTTCGATCCTCGTGCCGATGTCGACGTCGAATCTCATGTCGATGCCGCGCTTCGCACTCGTCCTCTTTCCGATGTTCGCCATCCTGGCGCGCTGGGGGGAGCGCCCGTGGGTGAATAACGTGATTCTCGCCTTCTCGCTGCCTCTGCTCGGCCTCTTCACGGTCCTGTTCGCCGATTGGTACTGGGTTGCATAGACGCGGCGTCCGGCAATTCATCAAGTTCGGAATCGTCGGCGCCTCGGGAATGGTCGTGAACTTTGTCGTGGCGCATGCGCTGGAAAAAACGACCCGCCTCTCCTGGTTCGGCGACTTCGCAATCGGATTTATGGTCGGCGGCGTATCGAACTACTTCCTCAATCGCGTCTGGACGTTCGGCTCGCGACGCAACGCGCTCGTGGAGGGCTTGCAGTTCCTGGCCGTGTCGGCGATCGCGCTGCTCGTGGGCAAGGTCGTCTTTACGATCGCGGGCCGGACGGGTTTCCACCATTTTACGACGACGTGGTTCGTGGCCACGCTCTCGGGAGTCTTCCTCAACTTTTTCCTCAACAAGTATTGGACGTTCCGTCACCTGAATTGATTCGGCATGGGAAGTACGTATTGTCTTTGCGGACGCTTGCTGCGCGCATCGTGCGCTCGCTGCGCTCGCCTCTGCGCTGCTCCCGCCCTCCCTGGCTTCGCAACGCATTCACACGCCGCGCTGACAACACGGCCCTCCCGTGCCTCATAAATTAAGCCCTTATTATTGGGCGTTCGGGCTGTTCGGGGTGTTGGTCATCGCCCTCGTGTTGCGGATCCACGGCATTGGGGATCCCATCCTCGACCATCCCGGTTGGCGCCAAGGCGACACCGCAGCAATTGCGCGCAACTTCTACCGCCTGCGGTTCGATATCATGTATCCCCAAACGCTCTACAACGGTCCGCCGCCGAATTACGTCGAGCTGGAACTCCAAATCGTGCCCTTTTTGGCGGCGGGCCTTTACAAGCTTCTGGGCGTGCACGAAAGCTTCGGCCGAATCATCACGCTGGCTTTCAGTCTCGCGACCGTAGCCGCGCTCGCCTATTTCGCGCGTTGGCTCTTCGCCAGCGCGGTAGCGGGACTCGCTGCGGCATTCTTCTACGCGATTTTCCCGGGAAGCGTCTACTACGGGCGGACCTTCATGCCGGACTGCGCGATGGTCTTCTTCTTGACCGCGGCGCTCTACGTCGCGGCTCGTTATCTCGTCGAGGATCGCACGCTCTCGCTGCGTGGCTTAGCCGCTACGACGGCGACGCTGACGCTGGCATATCTCGCGAAGCCCGTCGCGGCGCTCGCCGTGGTGCCGCTGCTTGGCATGCTCGTCGAGCGCGCTCGTGCCGGGCGCACGATGCGCCCGCTCTTTATCGCCATTCTGATTGTGATTCCGTTTGCCGTCCTCACGCTCTACGACCGCCGGGTCGACTCGTACGCGGAATGGCACTGGGCGAGCGGCATCGCGCGCTTGCACGTCCTGCCCGCGCTGCGCGACGCCGTGACGAGCGCCGCGGGTTTCGAGGTCCAGCTCGCCCGGTTCGGCGTGGTTCTCGGTCTCCTGCGCGATCGGTTGCTCGGCAGCGTTGCGTTTGGACTAGCGCTCGCGGGATTCGTGGCATTGCCCTGGATACCGTCGCGGAGCAAAGCGCTGCTCTGGGGCTGGCTCGCCGGCAGCCTCGCGTATGTGTACGTCGTCGTCACGGTCGAACGCGTCGACTACTATATGTATCCAATGCTGCCGCTCTGCGCGCTGGTCATCGGTGCCGGCGTGTCGCGCTTCGTAGCATTCGTGCGTGCCACGGACGTTGCGCCGAGCGCGCGCTACGCGCTGCTGGCACTCGTTCCGATCGTTGCGATACTGGCGCTAATGGGAAGCCGCGCGCCCGTTGAGGCCTACTATCGCTACAACAAACAAGCCTATCGCAACGCGGTCGCGCTCGACGGCGCCCTTCCGCAGAACGCGCTGATCGTCATCGGTCATTACGGGCCCGACGTGCAATACTACATCGACCGGTTCGGCTGGGAAGAAGACCCCGCGCTCTGGACGCCCTTTGACGAAGAGAGCGCCGTCGGAAAAGGCGCGCGGTATTTCATTTCCGTCGAGGATAATCGCCTTCGGAATAACCTCGAGCTCTGCGCTTGGCTGCAGCGCTTTCCTATCCTCGACGAGGGTGGGGCATGGCCGGTCTACGAGACCGATCCGGCAAAGGTTGCTCCGACGGCTGAGGCATTCTGGCGGAGCTTCCGCAACGCCGATCGCGATGGGCGCGGGCGAGCCTTTCTCGACGCGCGCGGCCTTTGCCGCGTGAAAGCCGAGCGCTTCACCTCGGCCCGATCGCGTTGAACGTTTCGAGCAACGCGCGGAAGGCTTCCGGTTCCACCGAGATGCTGCCGCGGAATGGGTAATCGAGCGCCATGACCAAAAAGAGCACCAAGCCGATCAAGAAGCTCAGGCCGCCGATCATCAGCTCTTGCATGAGCGTCTTTTCGAAACCGAAGAGATAGGTGAAGGCGACGGTTACGACGGCCCCGGCGATCAGCACCGTCCACATGATGCCGTTGATGCCGTTCGAATCGACTGTCAGCCGCGTTTGACGATCCATGAGCGCGGCGTCCATCGCGGCGAGCATCTGGGTTTGAATATCCGCCAGACGAGGTGAGCCGGCTGGCAGAGCTCGAACGTCGCGGTCCGCCGCCTCGAGCAAGGCGTTTGAGAGTTGCGATTTTTCGCCTCGCTGCATTCGCGGCCATTCGTCGCGGATGACCGAGGTGACGTATGCTCGCAGGATCGCGCGCAACCGCGCTCCGTCGGGAAAGGATCCGGCGTCGCGATAGACGGTTGCGAGTGAGCCGGCCTCGTCGTAGCTGCGCACTTCGGCCTGCTCGAACCGCTCCCACGTGCCAATGGCGACGAAGGCCAGCAGCACCGCGTAGACGACGCCGATGACTGCGAGGATGAAACCGGCTCGGTCGTTATGCGCGGTGCGAATCTCACGCGACGTAAATCTCCCGACGACGTATCCGATCGCGAGCGCAATGGCGACGAAGCCACCCACGACCACGATACCCGCTTGCAGCGTTGGCAGCGATTCGAGCCATGCGATCATTGCTTCAAGGCAACGGCAGCAGCGATGCTGCCCCGAAGGTTGTGGACTCCGCCGGCGTTTCAGGTGCGCCGGAGGTGACGAGCTGGCGGTAGACGATTAACCGATTCGTGTTTTTTGTCACGTCGAGCTGCAGTTCATAACTCCGTTTGATGGCATTGGTCAGCTCGTTGGTGTCGAACGTGTATCCAAAGCGCCGCAGGCTTCGCAACAAGAGCGCGTTGGTCACGTTGAGCTGTTGATAGGCGCGCTGAACCTCGAGCATGGCGGCTCGATAGGTCGGATAGTTCGAGAGGACGATCTCGCGTTGCAGCTTTGCCTGATCGATCGTCCCTTTGAGCGCCGCCAACCGTACGCTCTGAGGGTCCACGGCGAGCCCGGCATCCACCGTCGCCAGCGCATCGTCGAAACTCCCCTTCGTATACTCGAGCTGAGCTAGGGCCGACGGCGGCCTCGACGAATCCCGCCCGCGCTTGCGGGTCGTTGGGATCGACGCGAAGCGCGAGGCGGTAGGCGAGCTCCGCGTCGCGCGCGTCTGCCTCGGGCGAGTGCGACGTCGCCTTGATGCACCCGCGTATTTACGATCCAACGCTCGATCGAGCCGGCGCATCCCGTAAGGAGTGCGACGCCGAAGATTATCGCTGCTAGCTTAGAAATGAACGTGTCCGGCAAATCGTGCAACCACCTCGATGATCACTGCGGCCGGATAGAGGATCGCCTGCGAGAGCAGCGACCCAACGATGGCCGTAAGGGATAGATAGAACACCATCGAGCGAACCTCCTCGACGGTGCGCTTTCCGTGAATCGCCTGATCGGTGATGATCGACGAGGTGGGGTCGACGAACAGCGTAAAGGCGATGGTTCCGATCCCGTTGATGACGCCGGAAAGCCCGATCGCCGTCCGCGCGACGTTCGTGTCGAGAACCGATGCAAGGTACGACGCCTGCACGCCGATCGCGTAGACGCACATCACAATCGTATTGAAGATGAGCAAGCGTTTTGGAAGCTTCCGCCAGTCGAACGAACGCAGCTCGGCAAGCCGCGGCAGCCGTTGCGAGCGCAGGACGTCGGCTATCACCGAGGGCGAGGCTAAACGCAGCAACGAATGAGGCACCGATCCTCGCGCTTCGAACGAGTGGACGCCTCGCCGAAAGAGATACGTAAACATCGGGAGGAACAGGCTAAAGACCACCATCCCGGCCGTCCCAGCCAGCACGATCAAGCGCAGCTGCAGCTCGAAGACGTGTTGCCACGCCGCTACCGCCACGGTTGCGTTTCCGGCTTCGTCGGCGAGGGGCCCGACGAAGAACGCCATAAAAAGATTCGCCAGCCGCCCGGTCGTCACGAACAAATTGAAGAGCGAGATCGACGTCGCAATCCGTTTCGTCTGAACGCCTGCCAGCCGCGCTGCATACGCCCCGATCGTGACGCCCTGCACGATGAACGTAATCGCCATCGCCCCCACCAATTTTCCAGACCAAACGTGCGGAACGAGAGCTAGCGCCATCAAGGCATGCATTGCGACCTACGTGTCGCGGAGGGGTTTCCGACGCGAGCGCCATTGACAGGATGTCAAAATTTTCCCTAGCTGGTGGCGCGAGCGCGGACGAGCAGGAGCCCGCAGGAGGCGGGCGACGAGCGACCCCGACGCGGCATGTAGGTCGCAATGCATGCCGATGGCACCGCGGCTACGCAGCGTGAGACCTCCACACGATTGCCCCTTCATCCACCGGGCCGATAATGCACAATCCGAGATTTTCGTCGACGAGCAGTTCGCTCGCAAGCTCCTGCACCTCCGTGGCCGTCACTGCATCGATTCGGTGCTCGATTTCTTCCGCCGTCACGTTGCGGCCGAAGGCGAACTCGTTGCGGCCAAGACGGATCATTCGGCTCGACGTGGACTCCAGCGAGAGCGTGAGGTTGCCCTTGATATGTTCCTTTGCCAGCTGGAACTCACGCTCGTCGATCGGCGCGCTACAGATCGCGCGCGAACTGTTCGACGATAAGGTCGATGCACGACTGGACGTTGCTCGGCGAGGTTCCGGCGTAGACGCCGAAGAGTCCCGCGGCCGCGATAGGCGGCCTGAAACGAATAGACGCTATAGACGAGGCCGCGCTTCTCGCGAATCTCTTGAAAGAGCCGGCTCGACATGCCGCCGCCGAGCACCGTATCGAGTAAGGAGAGCGCGTAACGGCGCTCGTCACGGACGTCGATGCCGCGAGTTCCGACCACAACGTACGCCTGCTCGCTATCCTTGTAGCGTACGTTCGTCGCGGGAGTCGCCGCCGGCCGCTCCGGTTCCGGGCAAGATGCAGGTTCCCTCGAACGTCGAAAGCTGCTCGCTGACCAGCTCGACGAAACGCTCGTGCTCGACGTTTCCCGCGGCTGCGACGACGACCGAGTTCGGCGCGTAGTGCGCGCGCATGTGCGCGCGCAGATCGTCCGGAGTGATGCGGACGACGGTATCGGCAAAGCCGATCGTCGGCTCGCCGAGGCTCGATCCGCGCCACATCGTCTGCAGGAAGACGTCGTGAATGAGATCGTCGGGCGAGTCTTCGTACATCTTGATCTCTTCGAGGACGACCTTCTGCTCTTTGGAGAGCTCCTGCGGATCGAAGATCGAGTGCACGAACATGTCGGCAAGGACGTCGAGAGCCAACGGGACGTGACGGTCGATGACCTTTGCGTAGTAGCACGTCGTCTCTTTATCGGTGAAGGCGTTGAGATTTCCGCCGACGCCGTCCATCGTTTCGGCGATCTGCCGTGCCGTTCGGCGCTGGGTTCCCTTGAAGAGCATGTGCTCCACGAGGTGAGAGATGCCGCGCCGTTCGCGACTCTCGACCGAGGAGCCGACGTCCGCCCAAATGCCGACCGTCGCGGACCGCACCGCCGGCATCGCTCTCGGTCAGCACCCGCAGGCCATTTGGAAGCGTCGTTCGGTTGTACATTATGCCGGCTCACGAAAGGCGGAACGCGCCCACTGCGAATCCCAGAAGACGCCGTCGCCTGGCGCTGCTTACCCGCGCGCGCAGCGATGCAGGCGCTCTCTCCGCGACGCACGCTCAGGCTAAATACCGTTCGTGACGTCGGCTTGGCCAAGTCGCCGCTCACGACCGCTCCCTTCGCCACGCTGATCGGCACGCTCGCCCAGAGATCGATTTCCTCCGTCGCCGGAGCGGCGCCAAACGTGGTTTCTATCAATGCCACGACTTCCGACACGAACTCGTCCCGCGTCATCGGGCGATGAAACTTGACGCCCAAAACGCGGATGCCGACGATAAGGTGTCCTGCGAGGGCAGTTGGCCGAGATCTGACTTACCTCGGCCGGCCATCGAGTCGAAAAGATTGCCCCACCGATGCGCTGCGCAACGTCGCGGCGGTTGCCGGCCGCGCGCGCCGCCGCGTCGAGCTGCGCAACGCTCGGAGCGTAGGCCGCTGCCATTCCGCTCGCGATGCCCATCGCAAGCGCCGCGCCCAAGACGCTCCTAGTAAGACTGCGCAAAGTAGGCCCTGACTTTCGCCGGTTCTCCGCAAGCGACGCATACAAGGTTCGATTCGTCGAGTGGCCGCACGATTCGCGTCGTCGCCGTCGTTCTCGCCTTCACGTGCGCCTCGCACTCGTGCCCGTTCGCACCACGGGATGTCGATCATTCCCGCGCGGCTGCTGCAGAGATCGAAAAACTCGTCGCGGTCGAGCGTCACGAAGGTATGATCGGTCAAAAACGATTTCGCCTGCGCGTACAGCGACTCCTGAATCTCGTCGAGCAGTTCGCGCAAGACCTCCGGAATCTCCGCGAGCGCGACGCTCTCGCCGCTGCCCTGCCTCTCCCTTGTTGCGATCGCGTCGCGCGAGCACGGCCGTCTGGGCCTCGACGTCGCGCGGACCGATCTCGATGCGAACCGGCACGCCACGCAAGTCCCATTCGCTATATTTCCAGCCCGGCTGTTCGTCGCGCGCGTCGACGCGCACGCGGAACCCGGCCTCACTCAGACGTTGCGCGAGGCTCGTACACGCTTCGATCGCGCGATCGTCGTTCGAACGAACGATAGGAACGAGGATCGCTTCAATCGGTGCCATTTTCGGCGGAATGCGCAGGCCGCGATCGTCGCCATGCACCATGATCAGAGCGCCAAGCATTCGCCACGATACTCCCCACGAGGTCGTGTAGGCGTGTTTGATCGCGCTGGTCGGCGTCGACGAATTTGATGTCGTAGGCTTTAGCAAAGTTTTGCCCCAAGTCGTGCGACGTACCCGATTGCAGCGCCTTGCCGTCGGGCATTAATGCCTCGATCGCGAAGGTCTCTACCGCTCCCGGAAAACGCTCGCTGGCGCTCTTTGCGCCATAGTAGACGGGCACCGCTGCGACGTTCTCCGCAAAATCGCGATAGAGCTCGAGAATTTTAAGCGTCTCCTCGCGCGCTTCCGCGGCCGTGGCATGCGCGGTGTGGCCTTCCTGCCAGAGAAACTCCATCGTGCGCAGGAAACGGCCGCGTCGCCTTCTCCCACCGCACGACGTTCGCCCACTGATTGATGAGGATCGGGAGATCGCGATACGACTCTATCCACTGCGCGTACATCATTCCGATGATCGCTTCGGAGGTCGGCCGGACCGCGAGCCGCTCGGTCAGCTTTTCGCTGCCGCCCTGCGTCACCCAGGCCACCTCGGGTGCGAAGCCTTCAACGTGCTCCGCTTCCCTTACCAGCAAGCTTTCCGGAATCAAAAGCGGGAAGTACGCATTCTCGTGCCCGGTTGCCTTAAAGCGCGCATCGAGATGCTTCTGCAGATTCTCCCAAAGCCCGAAACCGTAGGGCCGCAGAACGACGCATCCGCGAACGGGGGAATACGAAACCAGCTCTGCCTTGAGGCAGGCCGCGGTATACCATGCGGAAAGGTCCGCCGCCTTCGGAGGAATCTCCTTAACGGCGCCCCCGCCGAGCGCTTCGGACATGACCGGCCCCGTTTCGCGCGCCATGCCGGAACGGCCTCCGCCGAGGAGCTTCGGTCCGCGGCGCGCATAGGGAAAGCGATGCCTAAGCGCACGCGGATCTACACTCGCACTGGCGATAAAGGGATGACCGGACTGGTCGGCGGCGGCCGCATCAAGAAAAGCGCGCCGCGCATCGAGACCTATGGCACGTCGATGAGCTCTCGAGCGCAATCGGCATCGCTCGCGCCGCATTGCGCCCGTTGCTGCCCAACGAAGGGCGCGCGCTCCGGCTCGATGCCTGGCTCGCATGGACGCAAGATGCCCTTTTCAATCTCGGCAGCGAGCTTGCAACGTTGCCGAACGATCGGCCGCCAACGATCGGCCTGCGTTGGGAGCGACGACGTCCAAGCGCTGGAGCGCGCGATCGACGAAGCGCAAAACGAACTCCCGCCGCTGGCGAACTTCATCCATCCTGGCGGCTCGATGCCCGGTGCGTATCTCCATTTCGCGCGAACGATTTGCCGCCGCGCCGAGCGCCTTCTCGTCGCACTTACCGATCGTGAGGAAATCGGATCGACCGAGACGCTGCGCTATCTCAATCGTCTTTCCGATGCGCTCTTCGTATGGGCGAGGTGGATCAACGAGTGTAAGCGGCGTTGCCGAGCACCTCTGGAACCCCTCCAGCAGGCCGCCGGACTCTTAGTGCGAAGCGACGCCCGAATGTCGTTCTTCTCCGAGCTCTTCGCGACGACGGACGCCGAGAAGCTGCGCGAACTCGGTAAGCGCAAGATCCTTCGGCGAGCGCTGACCGCGAAGGACTTGATCGCCATCGGCCTCGGTACGATGATCGGCGGCGGAATCTTTACCACCATCGGGACCGGCGTCAAAGGCGCCGGTCCTGCCGTCATCGTCTCGTATCTGCTGGCCGGGCTGACGTCGTTTTTTGCGGCGCTCTGCTACGCGGAACTCGGTGCGATGGTCCCGGTCGCCGGAAGCGCCTACACCTACGCCTACGCGACGATGGGAAAACTCTTTGCTTGGATCATCGGCTTTGCACTCATCTTCGAGTACGGCATCAGCGCCGCGCCGGTCGCTCAGCAATTTTCGGCCGCTATTCAAGACGTCTTCAAGGACACCGGTTGGGTACTGCCGGGATGGGCCCAGCAATCGAATCTGATCGTTCACGGTGCGTGGTGGCTGCCGTCGAGCTGGGACCTCGCGCACTCGCAGTACGATCTCGTCGCGGCGATCTTCGTCATTGGCCTGAGCGTCCTGCTCTCCGTCGGAATCCGCGAGTCCGCGACCGTGAACAACGTCTTCGTCGTGCTGAAGATCTCGGCGCTCGTCGTCTTCGTTATCGCCGGCTTGTTCCTCTTTCACGCCGCGAATTTGCACAACTTCAACCCGGTCGGTTGGGGAAAACTCCAGCCATTTGGTGGGCTCGCCGATTATTCGTCGTCGGCGCAGCCGTACGGCATCATCGCGATCGGCGCGTACGTCTTCTTCAGCTATATCGGTTTCGACACGGCGACGACGACCGCCGAGGAGTGCAAGCGACCCCAGTTCGACGTGCCGGTCGGAGTGATCGGCGCACTTGCGATCGGCACCGTGATTTACTGCGCTACCGCGATCGTGCTCGTTGGTGCGGTGCCTTGGAGTCACGTGCCGATCAAGAATCCGTTGGTGTATGCGCTCGCGCCGCTTGCACGTTCCGGCGCTTACCTGGGTCATCACGATCGGAGTTCTTGCCGGCACGACGAGTGTTGCGCTCGCGTCCCTCCTTGGCCAATCGCGGATCTTTTACGTGATGGCCCGCGACGGAATGCTGCCGCCCATCGTCGCCGCCATCCATCCTCGTTTCAAGACGCCCTTAGTCACGACGCTCATCACCGGCTTTGCGGTCGCGATCCTCGCGCTCATCGTTCCGCTCAACAACCTGCTCAATCTTGTGAACATCGGGACGCTGATCGCATTTTGCGTCGTTTGCGCGGGCGTGCTTTACCTGCGCAAGCGGCGGCCCGATCTTCCGCGCAGCTTCCGCGTGCCGTTCGTCCCGCTCTTTCCAATCTTGGGAATCGTCTTTTCGCTCTTCCTGGCCGTCTTCGGCCTCTCTCGAGCGACGTGGACGTGGTTCCTTATCGCGATGGTCTGCGGGCTGGTCTTCTTCTTCGCCTATGGCTTTCGGAAATCGAATCCGGCCGACGTCGTGCCGGTCGAGGAGCCGGCCGGCTTGGCCGAATACGCCTAAACGCAGCCAGCGTTATTGCGGCGCGCCCACAGGGTTGGGCGCTTGGCCGACGCCCGGCGTCATGACCTCGATCCGGGCGTTTCGCGGATCGTATCTCGCATCCACGTGGAGCGCCCGCGCGACCGCATCGAGCGAGATCATCACGCGGCCGCGAACGCGAAACGGTGCGTGCTTAAGTGTGAACGGCATGCCGTTAAGCGTGGCGTGAGTGTCACCGAGACGCACGCGCAGCGACTGACCGCCGAGCACGACGTCGACGCCGCCGGTCTTTTCGTCGAGCTCGGTCTCGGCCCCGAGCGCGTCGGCAATCGAGCGTAACGGCACGAAGGCCTTCTCGCTCGCGGTCGTTACCGGGGCGACGTCGCTATCCACTCGCTCGCCGTCCACGAGCATGACGATCGGCCGCGAAAAGGCGAACAGCACGGAGACGACCAGGGCAGCGATCGCCACCGCCCCCAGACGCTGCAAACTCATCGCCCGATAGAGTTGCGCCGTCCGTGCAATCATGCGACCGATCCACCGATCTCTTCGAGATACGCTGGGTATTTCTCGGCAATGACCTTTTCAATTTCCAGGCGCAGCATGCCGAGCAGCTCGCTCTCGGGATAGGTGCCGACGAGCTCGCCGGCGCGATAGATGGCGCCCTTTCCTTTGCCGCCCGCGACGCCGACGTCGGCCATCTTCGATTCGCCCGGTCCGTTGACCACGCACCCCATGACCGCGACCTTCACCGGGGCGCTGTACGATTTTGCGATCGCTTCCACCGCACGGCCCAGCTCGAGCACCGATATCTCGGCGCGCCCGCATGACGGACATGCGGTGATCTCAAAACCCTTTTCTCGCAACCCGAGCGACTTGAGAATGCCCCAGCAAACGGGAACCTCTTCGATTGGGTCGTCGGCCAGCGAGACTCGGATGGTGTCTCCGATGCCCTCCCACAGCAGAATTCCAAGCCCGATCGACGATTTGATGGTGCCGTCGCGCAGCAAGCCGGCCTCGGTTATGCCGAGGTGCAGGGCATACGGCGTGGCTCGTTCGCGCAGCCTCGCGTCCATCATGCGGTAAGCGTCCACGGTCGTTGCAACGTCGTGCGCTTTGAGCGAAATCGCGACATCGGTGTGTCCGTGCTCTTCCAAAATTTCGACGTGACGCAACGCGGAGAGCACCATCGCCTCGGACGTATGCCCCAGCGACTTTTCCAAATCGGGAGCGAGGGAGCCCATGTTCACGCCGACGCGAATCGGAATAGCACGCGCCTTGGCGGCCTCGACGACTTCCGCAACTTTTTTGGGGTCGCGTATATTCCCCGGGTTTAACCGGAGCTTCGCGACGCCGGCTTCGATGGCCGCCAATGCCATCTTGTGATCGTAGTGAATGTCCGCGACGATCGGCACGGGCGAGCGATGAACGATCGCAGGCAAGCCGGCCGCGTCGGGAGGATCTTTGACGGTGACACGGACGATCTCGCAGCCTTCCATCGCGAGACCGTAGATCTGCTGCAGCGTCGCATCGGCATCGGCCGTGTCCGTCGTCGTCATCGACTGTACGGCAACGGGATGATTACCGCCGATCCACACGCTTTTCGCGTCTGCCTTTCCGGTCTTGTTCTGTAAGAAGATCGGCTTGCTTTTGCGCCGCACGCGTAACACGAGCTACTCTCCTCCGCGGGTACTCACATTACCCCCTGTCCGTTCACGATGCGGGCGATGTCGTGAAAGGCGACCAGCATGATCAGCGCCATTAAAGCCGCGAAGCCGGCGATGTGGACCATCGCTTCCTTTTCGGGATCGACCGGTCGCCCGCGAATGAGCTCGGCGATGATAAACGCCGCCCGTCCACCGTCGAGCGCCGGAATCGGCAAAAGGTTGAAGAGTCCCAACGCAAACGAGATCGTCGCCGCGAGATAAAAGTACGGTCCCCAGCCCCAGTCCTGTACCGTCGCGGCCACTTGGCCCATGCCGATGGGCCCGGCAATCTCGGGCGCGTATTTCGCGAACTGCGTCACGAGAAGCGCGATGCTGCCCACCGTTTGATTCGCGATCGCTGCAAACTCCACGGCGCTCTGGCGGACCGCCGTCCCGAAATCGACTCGCTCGTAGGCAGGAACCGGCTGAAAACCGATGCAGCCAAACTTCTTTCCGACTTGCGCCGGACAGGCGCGTGGCGTTACGAAGACCTCGGTTCGTACCCCGTTGCGCTCGTAAACTAAATCGAGCTTTCTGCCGAGCGCATGATGAATGGTGTCGACCAGCGTTTTGCCCGACGTAATGTTCACGTCGTCGATCGCGGTTATTCGGTCGCCCGGACGAATTCCGACAATCGCGGCCGGCGACGCTGGGAGTATCTCCCCGACCACCGGCATCGCTTTGTCGCTTGCGACTCCAAAAGCCAGCGCTCCCGCCAAAAGGATCAAGTAACAGAGAACAAAGTTTGCCATCGGCCCGGCGATGATGATCGCGAGCCGGCGCCACGGTGACTTGGCCTGGAAGTTGCTGTCGGCAGCGTGCCCTCCGGCAAGGAACTCGCGCTGTTGCGCAGCCTCGGAGACCTTGTTGTCCTCGCCTTCCATGGCGCAAAAACCGCCGATCGGCAGGGCGCGCAACGTATATTGCGTACCACTGCGCGGGCTCGTCCAGGCAAGGAGCTTCGGTCCGAACCCAATCGCAAACTCGTTGACTCGCACGCCGTTTCGGCGCGCCAGCACGAAGTGACCGGCCTCGTGAAGCACGATTAATACCGAGAGCATCACGAGAAAGGTGACGACCTTCTCGAATCCGACGAAGGTTACGACAGCTAGTAGGTTCAAGGAATGGGCCTTTCGATGGCTTCGACGATCTCTCCGGCGGCCTTGCGCGCCTCGCCATCGGCCCTTCTTACCCCGGCGAGGTTCGGCTCTTCGGGTGGGACTCGGTGGATGGCTCCTTCGATGACCTCCGGGATGCGGCCGAAAGCGATTCTGCCTGCTACAAAAGCCTCTACGGCGACTTCGTTTGCAGCCGAGAGGACGGTGGGCTGCGTTCCGCCTGCAGCTAACGCTTCGTATGCGAGCCGTATGCAAGGGAACCGAGCCGGATCGGGGGCCTCGAATTCGTACCGAAGGACCGCCTCCCCGTCCTTTGACCCGAGCATCCGTAACACGTCATCGTTCGCGTCATTTGGGGAGCCCAGAAGGTCCCAAAAAGACTTCAGTCTTTTTGGGTAGCTGAGCGCATAGCCAATCGGCACGCGCATATCGGGCGCTGCGAGCTGCGACTTCACGCTGCCGTCGGTGAAGACGACGAAGCCGTGCGCGACCGACTGAGGATGCACCACGATTCGGATGCGATCCCCTTCGATGCCGAAGAGCCGGCTCGCCTCAATTACCTCGAGCCCTTTATTCATCATCGTGGCTGAATCGATGGTATTCTTCGTACCCATCCGCCAGGTCGGGTGAGCGAGCGCCGCGGCAAGGTCCGCGCGCTCCATCGCTTCGCGCGGCGTCTTCCAGAATGGGCCGCCCGAGGCGGTAAGCACGATCGCGGCAACGCTCGATTGCTCCTCTCCGATCAAGCACTGGAAGATCGCGCTATGCTCGCTGTCTACCGGCAGCAGTCGGGAACCGCTGCGTCGCGCTGCTTCGACGAGCAGTGCGCCGGCCGCAACGACGAGCTCCTTGTTTGCGACGGCGACGTCGATGCCGCGCTCGACCGCCGCAAAGACGGCCTCGAACGCAATCGATCCGTCGGTCGCGGCGAGCACGACGTCCGCATTGCTTTCCACTGCGACGCGATGTAAACCGGCCGCTCCATCCTGCGGCCTGCTCGTCACCGTAGCGCCGAATCGAGCTGCCTGTTCGCCGAGGAGCTCAATGTTGCGCCCCGCGGCGAGGCCGACGACCTCGAACTCGTCGGGATGTCGCCCGATCACGTCGAGCGCTTGCGTTCCAATCGACCCGGTCGATCCCAAGATCGCGACCTTTCTTCGCTCCATCACTGCACCTGGAGGATGCCGAGAATGTGCAGCGTCGCGTAGAAGGCGACTCCGCCCAACAGATACGAATCGAACCGGTCGAGAACGCCGCCGTGGCCTTGAATCATCGCTCCGGCGTCTTTCACCCCAGCATCGCGTTTGAATGCCGACTCGACGAGGTCGCCCCCCTGCGCCGCGACGCTCGTCGATAGCCCGAGCGCGGCCCCTTGCCACCATTGGAGATGCAGCTGCGGCAACCAGGTCGCTGCGATGGCAACGACGATCACGATCGCGAGCGATCCTACCGAGCCTTCGACCGTTTTATTTGGCGAAATCTTAGTCAGGCTGTCGGCGCCCCAGACGCGTGCCCACCAGCATGCCGAACGTATCGGTGAGCACGATCAAGACGATGACGTAGAACGTTAGCCACATGCCGTTGCCGGCGATCTGACGGATGAAGACGAAATACGTCAGCAGTTTGCCGATATAGAGAACGGCGAGCAGGGTGTAAGCGGTGCGGGCAAAGTATCCCTTCTGCTCGCCGTACATACCGATGGCAAAGGCGGCGATCACGATAGCCGCTAGCAGCACGCCTTCCCACTTGTGGAGCAGGCTGAAGACGGCCATCGCGATGTAAGCGGTGACGCCGAGCACGGCGACCGGATACTCCAATGGCTGGCCCTTGATCGCGCAGAGATAGTTAAACTCGTAGATGCTCGCAAGACCGATCGCGAGAATCAACACGTAGAAGGCCCAGGGGAAGAGGACGCAAAACAGCCCGACCGCTGCGACGATCAAGCCGACGACGATGCGTCGTTCAGTCAAGTCGCGCCGAAGCGCCGTTCCCGCTGTTGAAACTCGATCAACGCTCGTAGGAAATCATCCTTCGAAAAATCCGGCCAATAGACGTCGGTCATCACGAGCTCGGCGTACGCGGCCTGGTAGAGCATGAAGTTCGAGAGCCGGTGCTCGCCGCCTGGCCGAATGAGGAGATCGAGCTCCGGCAGATCGGCGGTATAGAGATAGCGGCCGATGACCGCCTCGTCGATGCTCTCCGGTGCGATCGTCCCCCGGGCGACGTCGCGCGCAATCGTTCGAACCGCCCGTTCGAGTTCGGCATGCGAGCTGTAATTAACCGCGAGGTTGAGGATCAGTCCCGTATTCGCCGATGTTTCGGCTTGCAGATCGGCGAGCGCGCTTCGCGGCGCGGGCGGAAGCGATTCCCACTCGCCGATGACTCGAACGCGTACGTTATTGCGCCGAAGCTCCATCAGCTCGTTGCGCGCGAAATACACGCAAAGCTCGAAAAGGAGCGAGATTTCGCGCGCGTCGCGATTCCAGTTCTCGGTCGAGAAGCCGTAAACCGTTAGCACGTCGATGCCGAGATCGCTGGCGGCGCGCGTTACGTGGCGCAGGGCAATCATGCCGCGGCGATGCCCCTCGATCGCCGGCAGGCCCCGCTCCTTGGCCCAACGGCGATTGCCGTCCATGATGATCGCGACGTGTCGCGGCAGGCAGCGCAAGTCGAGTACGGCGCGGCCGCCGGTGGCCAGCGAGATGCTCACGGGTGATACGACTCGTAGCCGACCGTCAGCTCCACTTCCTCGGAAAGCTCGTTCATCTTCAAGCGAAGGACACGCAGCGTCCCGCAACCGATCCACGAGCCGTAGGGAGCGAGCACGTGCAGATGGATGCGCCGCTCGCGCAGAACGCGCCGTGCCTGCACCTCAGGCACCAGCACCAAATCCTCGTTCACACTTCCATGATCTCTTTTTCTTTAGCGCCAACCAGCTCGTCGATCTCCTTGACGTACTTATCCGTAAGCCGCTGCAGCGACTCTTGCATGCGCTTGTTGTCGTCTTCGGTGATCTCGTGAGATTTGAGTTGCGCTTTGAGCTCGTCGTGCGCCCGGTGCCGGACGTTGCGCACAGCGACCCGACCGTCCTCGGCTTTTTTCTTAACGAGCTTGGCGAGGTCTTTGCGCCGTTCTTCGTTGAGCGGCGGAATTGCCAGCCGAATCGCCGTGCCGTCTACGTTGGGCGTCAAACCGAGATCGCTTTTCTCGACCGCCTTGCGGATTTCGGGAACGACCCCTTTGTCCCAAGCGGTGATCAAGAGCGTCCGCGAGTCCGGGGTCGAAACGCCCGCCACCTGTTTGAGCGGGACCGATTGTCCGTACGCTTCGACGACCAGCCGGTCGAGCAGCGCCGGAATGGCTCGTCCGGTGCGAACCGAGGCGAACTCGCCGCGCGTCGCATCGACGCACTTGTGCATTCTCGACTCGATCTCGTTGAAATACGAATCGGCCATGCTTTACGAACTCCCGACGGGCGCCGCTTCGGGCCGCCCAACGTAGGTCCCGATCGGCTCGCCCCAGATCACGCGGCGGATGTTGCCGGGAACCGACATGTCGAAAACGATGACGGGCAATGCGTTGTCCATGCAGAGCGCCATCGAGGTCGAATCCATGACCTCCAATCCTAGCTGCAACACCTCGAGGTACTCGAGGCGCTCGAAGCGGGTCGCACGCGGATCTTTTTTCGGATCGGCTGTATAGATTCCGTCGACCTTGGTTGCCTTGAGGATCGCCTGGGCGTTCACCTCGACCGCGCGCAATGCCGCAGTCGTATCGGTCGTGAAGTACGGGTTGCCGGTTCCCGCCGCGAAAATGACGACGCGCCCCTTCTCGAGATGACGAATCGCACGGCGCCTGATATACGGCTCGGCGATCTGGTGCATCGCGATCGCCGTTTGAACGCGCGACGGCACGCCCATGCGCTCGAGCGAATCCTGCAGAGCCAACGCATTGATGACGGTCGCGAGCATCCCCATGTAGTCGGCCGTCGCGCGGTCCATGCCGGCCTCTTCATGCACCTTGCCGCGCCAGATGTTTCCGCCGCCCACGACGATCGCCACCGAGACCCCCGCGCGCCGTACGTCCGCGATCTGCTCCGCCATCGCGTCGGTCGTGTTGACGTCGACGCCGGTACCGTTTCCGGCAAATGCCTCGCCGGATATCTTGAGAAGCACGCGAGCGAATCGCGGCGGGCCCACCTCACTCACCAAGGGCGTATCGCACAAAGCGGCGCACGCGAATTTTCTCGCCGAGCGCTCCAACGGCACGGTGGATCAGCTCGCCGACGCTTATCGAGTCGTCTTTAACGAACGCCTGATCGAGCAAGCAGTGCTCCTCGAACCATTTCGTCAGTTTCCCTTCGACGATTCGCTTGCCGACCTCCGGCGACTTATCGGCGGGCACGCCGGCGCGAAACTCGCCGCGCAACTGCTCGACGACGTCGGGCGGCACGCTCTCGCGGTCGACGTACTGCGGCGACATCGCCGCGATGTGCATCGCGATGTCTCGTGAGAGTTCGGCAAACCTCGGATTTCGAGCGACAAAATCGGTCTCGCTATTGACTTCGACCAGGACGCCGATCTTGCCGCCTGGATGAATGTAGCTGGTCACAAGCCCTTCGTCGGCGGAACGCTCGGCTTTCTTGGCGGCCTGGGCGGCGCCACGCTCGAGGAGCAGAGCCTTTGCCCGATCCGTGTCTCCCGCCGCGTCCACCAGCGCTTGACGGCAATCCATCATCGGCGCGCCTGTCTCTTCACGCAGCGCCTTGATCTCCTCGGGCCTCGGTTGATACGAAATCACAGAGGTGCCTCCGCCATCGTCGCAGGCAGATCTTCGCCCAGCTCCGCCGGCGGCGCGTCGTAGCTTTCCTCGTCGTATGCGCTCTCGCTCTCCGTCTTGCCTTCAATGATCGCATCGGCAATCTTGCCGACCATCAGCTTGACGGCGCGGATCGCATCGTCGTTCCCTGGAATCGGGTAATCAATTTCGTCTGGATCGCAGTTCGTGTCGATCACCGCGATGATCGGGATCTTGAGTTTGCGCGCTTCCAAGACGGCAATCCGTTCCTTCTTCGGATCGACGATGAAGAGGGCGTCGGGTAATCGATGCATGTCCTTGATTCCGCCCAGGAAGCGCTGCAGACGGTTCATCTCGTCCTGCAACTTGGCAACTTCTTTTTTGGGAAGCCGATCGAAATCGCCTTGCATCTTCATGTTCTCGAGCTCGCGCAGGCGCGCGATACGTTTTTGAATCGTCGAGAAGTTCGTCAGCGTACCGCCGAGCCAACGCTGGTTGACGTAGAAGGTTCCCGCGCGCTCGGCCTCCTCGCGAACGACGTCCTGCGCTTGCTTCTTCGTGCCGACGAAAAGGATGATGCGGCCTTCGCGCGAGAGCTGCTTGACGACATCGTACGTCTCACGCAGTCTCTGTACGGTGAGCGCTAAGTCGATAATGTAAATGCCGTTGCGCTCTTGAAAGATAAAGGGCTTCATCTTGGGATTCCAACGGCGCGTTTGATGGCCGAAATGGACGCCCGCCTCCAAGAGCTCTCTCATGGTAACGACGGTCATATGCTAACCTTTCTGGCTCCCGGCCGCCGCCCATCCCTGGCATTGCGGCCGCATCGCGGAGCCATCGCCACCCCGCGTCCGTGCGGGGTGAAGTGATGGACAACCGCGCGATTATAACACGAGACCGCGGACCCTCCAAGGGCCGCGCCGAAAGCGCGCGGCATGCGCTGGCTCGTAACGGGGGGATTGGGCTTCATTGGATCCCACTTCATCCGGCTCACCTTGCGCGAGCGGCCGCGCCTGGAGGTCGTCAACCTCGACGCGATGACCTATGCGGGAAATCCGGCAAACCTCCGCGACGTCGAAGGAAATCCACGCTACCGCTTCGTCAAAGCGGACGTTTGCGACCCCGCGGCGGTGCGCGAGGCGCTCGGCGGGGCAGACGCCGTCGTCAACTTCGCGGCCGAGACGCACGTGGACCGTTCGATCGCCGATCCCGAAGCGTTCCTCCGAACGGACGCGCTCGGAACGCTCGTGCTCCTGCAGGCCGTGCGAGAGTTCGCGATCCCGCGCTATCTCCAGGTTTCGACGGACGAAGTCTACGGCAACGTCCCGCACGGCGAGTCTCTCGAAAGCGATTCGTTGTGCCCGCGCAGCCCCTACGCCGCTAGCAAGGCTGCCGGCGACCTGCTTGTCCTTGCCTATCACGCAACCCACGGCGCTCCGGTGCTCATCACGCGAGGAAGCAACACCTACGGTCCGTATCAATATCCCGAGAAGATCGTGCCGCTCTTCGTAACGAATCTAATGGACGATCGGCCAGTCCCGCTTTACGGCGACGGCTTACAAATACGCGATTGGCTTTACGTCGAAGACCACGCGCGAGCGATTCTGCACGTCCTAGAACGCGGCGAGACCGGAAACGTTTATAACGTTTCCGGCGATACTCCACGAACGAATCTGGAGCTGACGCGAACGCTCGCGCAAGGCTGCGACCGTTCGATGGAGACGCACGTCATGCATGTCCCGGATCGCCCGGGCCACGACCGCCGTTACGCCGTCAACTCGGGCAAACTGCGCGCGCTCGGGTGGAAGCCGCAAATGGCGTTCGAAGAAGGCATTGCGCGAACGATCGACTGGTATCGCGCCAATGAATCTTGGTGGCGACCCCTCAAGAGCGAGGTTCCATCCGCGTGAAAGGCGTGGTCCTGGCCGGCGGCCTTGGCACGCGGCTGCGGCCGCTGACGAAGGTCACGAACAAGCACCTTTTGCCGGTTTACGACCGGCCCATGATCTACTATCCGCTCGAAACGCTCTGCCGCGCCGGCATTCGCGAGATCATGCTCGTGACGGGCGGCAACTCCGCGGGCGACTTCCTGCGCCTTTTAGGCAATGGCTCGGAGCTCGGCCTCAACAACATCTACTATGCCTACCAAGAGGGGGAGGGCGGCATCGCCGATGCGTTACGCCTCTGCGAGCATTTTGCGGAGGGTCAACGCATCGTCGTCGTTCTTGGCGACAACATACTGCAGGACGACATTGCGCCCTACGTTCGAAAATTCCGGGCGCAGAGTTCGGGGGCGCGTATACTCCTCAAAGAAGTCGGCGACCCTCAGCGCTTCGGCGTACCGGTTCTGGAGGGCGATCGCATCGTCGAGATCGAGGAGAAACCGGTCCGCCCCAAGAGCCGCTACGCCGTCACCGGCGTCTACATGTTCGACCGGCGGGTTTTCGACTTTATCAAAGCGCTGACGCCTTCACAGCGCGGGGAGCTCGAGATCGCCGACGTGCACAACCGGTACATCCGAGAGGGCGACCTCTTCTACGACATTCTCGAAGGCGCGTGGAGCGACGCCGGCACGTTTGAAAGTCTCTTTCGGGCGAGCCAGCTCGTGGCACGCGAACGAGCCGGCAGTTAGCCCTTTGCGTGCGGCAATATCGGCAGCAACGCCAGCGCGACGACGATAAGCACTCCGGCGAGCGCGCCGCGAAACCACCGTTCCGGCAAGCGCGTCACGAAGTAGGCTCCAAGAAAGACGCCCGGAATCGAGCCGATTAACAGCGAGCCCGCGATCGCGGGGTTGACGTCGCCGATGCGCCAGTGCCCCAGGAGCGATGGCACGAGCACGACGACTGCAAACGCGAGATCGGTCCCCACGAGGCGCCGCAGTGCGACGACCGGCGCCACGAGCAAGAGCAACGGCAGCGTGAGAGAGCCGGCTCCGATCGACGTGATGCTGACGGTTAAGCCCACAAAGAAACCGATGCCTGCCAGCCGAAATGTGGGCAAGCCGTTCATCGCGCTCGCCGAATCGCCCGCGAGTTTTCGGTTGAAGATAATTCCCGCGGCGGAGACGAGCAAAGCAGCCGCCACGGCGATACGCAGCACACTTTCGAGCTGATGGACGTTGAGCGACCGGTGCAAATTGGCGCTAACGATGACGCCGATAATCGCTCCCGGCAGCCCCCCCAGTGAAAGACGCCACAGCACCGATCCCTGGACCGTGCCTTTCTGAATGTGAGTCATCATCGCCACGACTCGGGTAACCAGCGCGAAGAGCAAATCCGACCCAATGGCCTTGTCGGTTCCTACGCCCAGAAAAATGAGTAGCGGCGTCGTAATTGCTCCGGCGCCGACCCCGCTATACGCGGTGCAGGCGCCGACAACGAATCCAACCACGATGTATTCCCAGTTCACGGGGCTCATCCCGAGCTTCCAGACCACGAAAAACTCCCGTCGACGAGCATTCCGCGACCGCTGCCGTGCCCTGAACGGCCTCGGCGCGGTCCTCCTGCTAAGTAACTTAGGTCAACATTCAACGAGCCCCGGGCCGTGTCCCCGCCCATAGCGGCTGGCATCGCGGGATATATCGGCCTTGGCAGCGGCTTTTCCTACGTCTGCTGCTTGCCTGACGCAACGACAGGCGGACCGGCGCGGTGTATTTCCGCGAAGATTTCGGAACGGTGGACCGGCACGTCGCGCGGCGCCTCGATTCCGAGCCTCACTTGATCGCGGTCGAGTCCGACGACGAGAATGCGAATATCGTTGCCGATCATAATCGACTGATTCGCCTTGCGACTAAGCACCAGCATGGACGCCCTCCTTGGCCGGCCGTAACGCCGAAACGTTGCCCTTTTCTCGCGCTAGGGTTCCGCGGCCTCTGCATGCAATCGGCAGGACCTGGAGGGTCTGCCGATGGTCAGGGATATCGCGTTTTTCGCCTACTCCGTGCGCGATCTACCGCGCGCACGCGCTTTTTACGCTGAGACACTGGGGCTCAAGCAGGGCGATTCGTTCGGCGACCATTGGATCGAATTCAATGTCGGCAATACGACCTTCGGAATAGGAAACGGCGAGCCGCTGGGATTCGAGCCTGGATCTTCCACCGGCGCGGCCTTCGAGGTGGACGACATGCCGACCATGCGAGAACGGCTCAAAGCCAGCGGCGTCGAGGTCGGAGAGGTGCACGAGTTTCCGGCGTGCATTACGTGTTTTGTGCGCGACCCCGAAGGGAATCGGTTCGCGCTGCACCAGCGCCGAACGCCAGCGCAGGAGAACGTCGCCTAGGAATGTGGAGGACGAGCTTCCTAGGCTGAGGCCGGTTCGCGCGAAGCTTCGATTAAGATCTGCGCGACCTCCGGCCGCGAGAACTCCGGTGGTGGTAACTCCCCCGCTCGCAACATTTCGCGCACCTTCGTACCGCTCAACGAGACGTGACTATCCGATTCGTGGCTGCACGTCTTCTTCGAGCCCATCTGTTGACAGCGCCGGCAGTAGAAGCTGTTTTCGAACTTGAGCGGCATGATCCCCAGTTCTGACGGATCGAACTCGGCAAAAATCCTCTGCGCGTCGTAGGTTCCGTAGTAACTTCCCACGCCGGCGTGATCGCGCCCGACGATGAAGTGAGTGCAGCCATAGTTCTTACGGATCATCGCGTGAAAAATCGCCTCGCGCGGACCGGCGTATCGCATCGCGGCCGGCAGCGTGCTCAGGAGCACCCGATCGGCCGGATAGTAGTTCTCGAGCAGCGCACGGTAACACCGCATCCGCACCTCGGCGGGGATATCGTCGCCCTTCGTCTCGCCGACGAGCGGGTGCAGCAGCAATCCGTCGACGATCTCGAGCGCGCATTTCTGAATGTATTCGTGAGCGCGGTGCACCGGGTTGCGCGTTTGAAACCCGACGATAGTATTCCAACCGCGCCGTTCGAACTCGGCACGGGTTTCGAGCGGCGTGAGGCTCTCCGGATCGCGCTCGCGCGGCAACAACCAAACTGGTCCGCCGACGAGCACCTCTTTGCGCTCGAAGAGCGCAGCGACGCCAGGATGGTTCGCGTCTTCAGTGAGGTAGACGTTGCGCGCCTCGCGCGCCTTTTCGTAGTCGAATACATCCTCGACCTCGATGACGCCGCGCAGGCGGCCTTCGCCGTCTGCGAGTGCGGCACGCGTGCCCACGCCGGGTGCTTCCTCGCGGTCGACGGCCAGAACGACCGGAATGCTCCACGGCAACCCATTGCCCAGGCGCATTGAGGTAACGACGGGCTCGTAGTCGCTGCGGGTCATAAAACCCGTAAGCGGGCTGCAGGCACCAATACCGATCAACGCAAGATCGTTGAGCTCCCGGCCGGTGAGCGTGAGGGTGGGAAGTCCTTGGCTTCCCTCGCGCAGCTCGAGCTCGGCCTGCGCCGAGTCGGCAATTCGGTTGATCAGCTCGCCACCGTGTGGAGCGATCATAACGCCGCCTTGATGTCGGCGCGTACGTAGCCGCGTTGCTCGAGTTTCGCAAGAATTTTCGACACGCTCTGTTCGACCGTTTCGCGCTCGCTGTCGACCACGACGTCGGGATTATCGGGAGCTTCATACGGATCGGAAACGCCGGTAAAGTGTTGCAGTTCTCCAGCGATTGCCTTCGCATAGAGGCCCTTGACGTCGCGCCGCACGAGTTCGTCCAAGGAACAGCGCACGTAGACTTCGACGAAGCGCGCGTCTCCGATGCGCTCGCGCGCTTGCGCTCTCGCCTGCGCGTACGGCGAGATTGCTGCGGTAATCACGGCGGCACCGTGCTTGACGAGCAGCGACGCAACGAACGAGATGCGCCCGATGTTAATGTCGCGGTCCTCTCGGCTGAATCCGAGTCCCTTGGAGAGATGCGTGCGGACCTCATCGCCATCGAGCACCTCGACGCCGCAGCCTCGAGCGGTCAGCTCGGGTGCAAGCCGTTCGGCGATAGTACTCTTGCCCGCGCCGGACAGACCCGTGAGCCACACCGTGAATCCCTGGTTCAACTGGAGTTCCTTTCTGGGAGGTTTAATTTAAGGGGCAACCATCACTCAAAAGCAGGAACTTCGAGGAGGATGTCCCCAGTTGGCCGACTTCTTCGCGACCATATTGTTGGTTTGCAGCCCCGGCACCTTGGCCCGACGCCCTCGCCGGGTCCATGCGCGTTAAGGAGTCTTAAACGCGAACTGCGCCGCGTGCAAGCGTGCGTAGGCGCCGCCCTTGGCCAGCAACTCATCGTGTGTGCCGATCTCGACAACGCGTCCGGCCTCGATGAAGAGCACTTTGTGCGCCCGCCGCACGGTAGAGAGACGGTGCGCGATGATCAATGTCGTTCGCCCCGGTAAGAGCCGGTCGAGGGCCTGCTCGATCATCGCTTCGGAGTGGCTGTCGAGCGCGCTCGTCGCCTCGTCAAGAATCAAGATGCGAGGATCTCGCAGCACCGCGCGCGCGATTGCGATACGCTGGCGCTCCCCGCCCGAGAGCCGAACGCCCCGCTCACCCACCTGCGTTGCATAGCCGTCAGGAAAGCTTTGGACGTACTCTTCGACGTTCGCGTCGCGGGCGGCAGCTCGCACTTCCGCATCGCTGGCTCCGATGCGGCCGTAGCGAATGTTTTCAAGTATCGAACCGCGGAAGAGCTGCACGTCTTGCGGAACGATCGCTATCGCTGCGCGCAAATCCGAAAGACGCACGCTTGCGATATCGATGCCGTCCAAAAGCACGGCGCCTTCTTGCGGCTGATAAAAGCGGGGCACGAGGTTGACGATCGTCGTCTTGCCGGCGCCCGATGGCCCGACCAGGGCGACGATCTCTCCCGCTTCGATCGTGGCGTTGACGTGACGAAGTGCAGGCGGCTCCGCGAGCTTATAGTGAAACGTAACGTCGACGTACTCGATGCGTCCGCGCACTGCCGGCAGCGGAATCGCGCCGATCGGATCGCGGACTTCGACCGGCAGATCGAGCAGCTCGAAAACACGGCCGGCTCCGACGACTGCCTTGCTGATGTCGCCGAAGAACGCCGCGACGCGGTTCATAGGATTCATCAAGTTCACCAGCAGGCCCCAGTACATGAACACGCGGCCGGTGTCGAGACGGCCGACCAGGACTTCCCGGACGGAGAGCCACATAATGGCGACGACCGCGGCGACCATAATCGTCGAAATGACGAGCGGCTGCGTCTGAATGAACTGCGTCAGCTTCATGTATGCGCCGAAGAAATCGTCGTTTCGGTTGCGAAAGCGGCCGACTTCGAACTCCTCGCGACCAAACGATTTTACGACTCGTTGGCCTCCAAGCACTTCCGACAGGTTTGCAGTCAGGTCGGCTATGCGCTGCTGTGCGCGATGCGTGCTCGCCGAAATCAAGCGCTGGAAGTTGGAGACGGCGAACGAAACGACCGGCGCGACGAGCACGAGCGAGATCGTCAAGAGCCAATCGAGATAGATCATTGTCGCGAACGACGAAATAAACGTGGCAAGCGCTACCACGAGCTGTGGCACCGAGACGCTTACCGCATCGATCATCATCTGCAGGTCGGTTGCAAAGCGCGCGATGAGCTCGCCGGGACGCCACTTGTCGAACTCGCCAAGCGGCAAGTTCATCAATCGGTCGAAGAGCCGCACCCGCAGACGCGCGACCAGATGCTGCCCGCTCCACGCCGTAAGGTAGGTTTGGCCATAGATCGCGGCGTTGGCGAGGATGAGCGCGAACGACGTCAGCCCGAGTGCTAGGTACAACGCTTGCAAATCGGGCGGATGACCGGCTGGGGGCACGAGCACTTGATTGATGATGATTCGAAATGCGAGCGGCGGTGCGATGGAGAGCACCCCTGCGAGCACGCCCATTGCCATGGCGATCGCGAGGCGCGGGTAGTAGGGTCGCGCCTCCCCCACCAGACGCAGGAGAATCGAGCGGCGGCTCATCGGCGGCACGGTCTTGCGGCCGCCAAGCGGTGAAACCTCCCCCAGCGCTGTCCGGTACGTGATGATGGCAACAACTCCAGGAGGATCGGGAGAAGCACATGGACTGCTATTTTCACTCAAACGTACCGTCGGTCGCGCCGTGCGCCGATTGCGGCAAGCCGATCTGCGCGACATGCCGAGACGAACGCGGGGGCTGCCCCAGCTGCCGACTCGCAGCGAAGGTCGAGGCCGCGACCGCTACTCGCCGCCCGATTCCCGGCCAAGTGCCGCCCCGGGCCGCGCCGCCGAGCGTGCGCGGCAGAGCGACCGTCGCCGCGCCGTCGGACCCAGTCGAGTCCCGCGCACTGGTCGCACTCGGGTACCCGCTCTGGCCGTTGGCCCTCCTCTCGCTACTCGATCGAAAACAGTCTCGCACCCTGCGCCGCCAAGCACTCCAGGCGCTCGGCTTCAACGCGGGCTTCTGGGGCTTCGGCGGGCTCCTCTGGCTCATCGCGCAAGTGCCGTTTATGGGTTTCTCTGCCTGGGTATTGTTGCCGCTGCTTCCGATACTGTTTCTTATTGCGAGCGTCTACTACGGCATCAAGACCTGGAACGGCGACGACGTACGCGTTCCGATTGTGGGCAGCTGGATCGAGGATCGCATCCCCAACGGAGCCTCCGACTAAGGTACTGCGATAAACTCGCGGTAGCGGCGTAGAAACGCTCGCGCGGCAACTCCATGGTCGAGGGCCGGCTTCGGGTACGCGTCGGCGTCGTAAAGCGCGAGCGCGAGTTGTGGTGAATCGGAGTGCCGTCCATACCACGCGTCCAGCGGCACCTGCTGCAGCTCGGGTATCCAGCGGCGCACGTACTTGCCCGCCGGATCGTAACGGCGTCGTTGACGCTCCGGATTGTAGATGCGCGGATACTGCGCCATATCTGCGCCCACGCCGGCGATCCACTGCCAGTTTCCGGTCGCGAGCGCGGGATCGTCTTCAATCAACCAACGATCCCATTCCTCGCGGCCGACGCGCCAATCGACGCCCATGTCAAAGCAAAGCCACGATGCCGCGACCGCACGGACGTGCGGATGCATCCATCCGGTCGCGTGGAGTTGACGTATTCCAGCGTCGACGAACGGATATCCCGTCGAACCCGCACGCCAGCGATCGAGCGCGGGGTGCGAGCGTTCCCACGTGAATCCCCGCATCTTCTCTTGCAGCGGCTCGTCTTGCGTCGCGGGATGAAACCATGAAAGCTGCAAGAAGAAATCGCGATGCGCGACGGCCCGCAGAAAAAGGCGTAGCGAAAGCCGTTCTTCACCGAGCGCAAATGGATCGGTGAGCTGCTCGCGCACGGCACGCGCGATCGCGCGCGCAGAGATGCTGCCCAAGGACAGATGCGCGGAAAGGTGCGAGGTCCGGTCTTCCGACGGCACGTTTGCGGCAGCGGCGTAGCGGGGGGCTCCGTGACGCAGGAAGTGCTCGAAACAACGGCGAGCGACGGCCGGCCCTGCCGCCACCGAGTCCCCCGTGCCGCCGAACTCATCGGGCAAAGGGAGCGGCTCGCTCTGTACGTCCGAAACGGCGAAGCGAAGCAGCAGCGGATACTCGTGCGATACGATCGGAAGCTCGCACCAGGCATCAAAGTAGGGCGCAAACGCGCGATAGCCGGAACCGGCGGCGCTGCGCGCCGCTGCGCTCTCCTCGGGCGTGATTGCCGGGGCGTCATGCACGAGCAACGCCGAAAGAGCACGCTCCTCGAACTCGGACTGCATTTGACGATCGCTCTGCATCGCAGCGCCATCATACGAAGCGCTCCACGCGACTCCGGCAGCATCTACGGTACGGGCAATCTCGGCGATCGTACGTACCGGTTCGCCGCGGCGTACGACGAGCTTGCTTCCGCGTTCGTATAATTCGGCGTCCAGGGCGGCGGCTGCGGCGCAAAAAAACGCAGCCCTGCGTGGCGAGGCCTTCAGTCGCGCTTCCATCGCGCGATCGATGACGAGCAGAGGAAGCACCGGCCCGCGTGAAGCCGCCGCGACTAATCCCGCGTGATCGTCGAGGCGCAGGTCCTTCGTAAAACGATAGATGAACGGCCTCTCCGCCATTTGGGGCCGTTTCGGTTGGGTCTCGCGCGCTCCCCTGCGCTAGTGGCTAATGGTCTTTCGGCGGTTGCGGCGTATAGCGCGCGCGCATAGCGGTACGGCAGACGGATTGGTCGAGGACGCGATCGCCTGAGCTCTTCGTGATCGAACACCGCAGCGGCATTCCACGTCCGTCAACGGTTACGTCGAATGCCGTCGAGAACGTCGTCGGTGCGCCAACCGCGAGCGACTCGGCGCGCCCTTCTCGCCGCGGTGCGGTCTGAGTATCGAGCGCCGCGATCGCACGCGCATCGTGCGCTGACATTGCGTGCTGCGCGGGAGTTACGGGCCGCGGCTTCTCCGTTGCCCGCAGCCCAACGGTGAAAACAACCGCCGCCGCAAGCGCCGTCGCGAGGGCCCAAGCGTTGCGCGGGATTCGTCGGCCGGCGAGCGTCACGCGCCGATCGGGCTCCCACCGTTCGTCGTCCCGTGCTCGTGCGATGGTTCCCATGACGCGCTCGATCTCGCGCTCGCCTCCGAGATCGTGCAGACAGCGCGCGCAGCCTGCGACGTGACGACGATAGGCGTCGCGTTCCGTTTCGCCGGCCTCACCGATCGCGATCGCGCCGGCGAGCCGTTCCGCAGCGACGCAATCGTCTTGACGCGTCATCACTCCATGCCCTCCTTCATAATCGTTCGCAAGACGCGCATCGCGCGGCAGACTCGCTGACGCACTGCGTCCGGCGTCGTTCCCAGAATCGCGGCGGCCTCGGCCGACGAATACCCCGCGTAGCTCGTCAGCAGCAGTGCCGCCGATTGTTCCGGAGCCAAACGCCCGAGCGCCGCTTGTAAATCGACCGACGCCGCGCTGCGTTCGTCAACACGCCACGCGCTGCGATCGATCTCGCGATCGAGAGGAAGCATGCGAAGAATTTTCTTGCGACGAAGAAACGAGATGCCCGCATTCGTTGCGGCTCGGTAGAGCCAGCCCGCGCTGAGTTCCCGACCTGGATCCGCTCGGAGCATCCGATACGCCGAAAGGAAAACTTCCTGCGTCAGATCGAGCGCGACCTCGGCGTCCCCGACCATGCGGCGCAGGTATCTCGCGAGTTTCGTCTGGTACTCGAGCACCAACGCCTCGGCCCTCGCTTGCGCGATCGTCGTTGCGTCGACCTCATGGCAAGCCTCCACGTCCTTCCTCAACGGCTCGGTCTTCCCACTTGTGACAGGCTCACGGGCTCCTAACCGCCGATCTCGGAAAATGCGCGCATTCGCGATGCACTCTCACCCAGGCGCAAATGGTGACGCTCAGGCTTGATGAGCATCGCCGAACGAAGGAGGGTTGCCAGTGCCTCCGTCGTCGCTCCGTTGCGCAGCGGCGACCGCAAATCGAGCGCGTGATCGCCAAACAAGCAGAGGCGCAAGCGGCCGTCGGCGGTTAAGCGCACGCGGTTGCAGCGCTCGCAGTAGTCATGCGAGAGGGGGCTAATCACGCCGACCGCGCCGGGGGCGCCAGGCAATGCAAAGTATCGTGCCGGCCCGTTGCCGGCGGGCCCCGAAATCGGGCTCAGCTCGCCGATTGCGGAGATACGCTCGAGGATCTCGTCCGACGAAACGTACGTATCGCGCTGCAATCCTAGGTTCTCGTGAACGGGCATGACCTCGATGAAACGCACGTAGATCGGCCGATGGCGTGTGAGCTCGGCAAAGCCCGGGAGTTCGTCGTCGTTCTTCCCGCGCATGACGACGCAGTTAAGCTTGAGCGGTGCCAGACCGGCTTTCACAGCGGCGTCGATCGCGCGCAGCACGGCTTCGAGTCCCGGACGACGCGCGATATCCTCAAAGCGGTCCGGCTTAAGCGTATCGAGCGAGAAGTTCACGCGCCGCAAGCCGGCCGCAACGAGCTCGGGGAGTTGCTCTTCTAAGAGCAGCCCGTTGGTCGAAAGCGCTATGTCGTCGATCCCCGGCACCGACGCGATCGCCGAGATCAACCGGCTGAGGTCACGTCTGACGAGCGGCTCTCCGCCGGTAAGACCGAATCGTCCGAACGCCGACGGACGCCGCAGCGCGCACGATTGCGGCGATCTCTTCGTAGCTGAGGATCTCGTCTCGCCGCAGCCACGGCAGCCCCCCTTCCGGCATGCAATAGATGCACCGGAGATTGCACTTATCGGTGACCGAAACGCGCAAATAGGTTATCGGCCGGCTAAAGCCGTCGACGAGCGAGACGGCCGTCACGGGTCCTCGAAGACGCTGTCCGGAAGCGTTGGGTTGATCTTGTAGCCTCCAATCGTCGAGGTAATGTCCGCGATGTAACCCGGTTCCTCGACGTGCCCACTTTGCGACTCGACGACGAGGTTCTCCTCGACGCGGCCGTAGCGATTGATCATTTCGGCGTAGCCGCCATTCTCGTAGTTCCAGCGCATCGAGGCCACCGTCGCGCTTGTGTCGTCGACGGTTGCGTCGATGTCCTCGATGTTTCCGCGTTTGCGCGGCACCAGCTTAAAGTGGGTCGTCTTGCCGTCGTCGGAAACGGTCGTTACGACGTACAGCTGTTGCCACTTCGACGGGCTCTCAATATGCGCGTAAAGTTTGTCGAACTGCTGCGCGATGAGCGGTACGCCGCCGGTGAAAACGACTTTGTTCTTGTCCGGCTCCTCGTAGTAATACGTGCCGACGAGATCGGCCGACAGGAACGGAAACGATCTCATTACCACGTGGGCGTGGAGCGTCGCGGTGAACGAGTGCAGGCCCGGATTGAGGGTCGCCATGCGCGCGAGCAACGTTGCCGCCGTGGCGACGGCGAGCAGGTTCATAGGAAAGCCTGCAAGGCCGAACCGATCTCGGCGCGCACGTCATCGTCCCGCTCCGTAGCGTAGTGGCCCCGCAGCGCCGAGACCGCACGCGGCGATCCGATTCTCCCCAGAGCCCAGGCAACGTGGCCGCGCACCATCGGGTGCGGATCGCTCCGCAAGCTTTCGATCAACGGATCGACGGCAGATCGATCGAGCGCGTTGCCCAGCGCAATGGCGGCGTTGCGCCGCAAGACGGCCGCGCCTCGCCATCCCATTGCGGTCTTTGCGTAGCGCCGTTTAAAAGCACCGCTGCGCAGCCGAAGCAAATCGACGAGCGGCGGACGCTCCGCATTCTCATCGCGCGGCTCCCATCGCGACGAGGCCTTGGATGCCGAAGCGGTCGGCGGACAGACGAGCTGGCAGATATCGCAGCCCCACACCCACTCGCCGACGAGCGGGCGCATTGCCGGCGGAATTGAATCGGTACGCTGAGTCAAGTCGGAGATGCAGCGCGTGGCGTCGATCGTATAATCGCCGCGAAGCGCTCCCGTCGGGCACGCTTCGATGCAACGCGCGCACGCGCCGCAGCTCTTGCGCAACGGTGGATCCAATGGCAGCTCCAGACTGGTGACGATCTCGCCGAGAAAAACGAACGAGCCAAGCTCCGGCGCGATGAGGTTCGTGTGCTTTCCGATCCAGCCCAGCCCGGCACGTGCGGCGAAGGCGCGTTCCGCCAAGGGTTGCGTATCGCAAGCGATTGCCGTCACCGGCTCGCCCGCGGCCTCGTCGATTTGCTCGGCGACCGCGCGCAACAGGGCGCGCAAGCGGCGATGGTAGTCCGACGACCACGCGTAGTTTGAGACGCGTCCGCGCAGCGGTGCAATCCTTCTCGATCCCCGAGTAGCATACGGAAGCGCCACGCAGATAACGGAGCGCGCACCACGTAACAACTCGCCGGGATCGCTGGCCCGGCGTGCATACTCGGCGCCGTAGCCCCACGTTGCGAAATCACCCCGCTCGAAGGCCGCCTGCATTCGCCGTCGCGACGCTTCGTCGGCAAACGCCGGTGCAACGCGCACCGCACCCGCGCCCAGTCCCCTGGCCGTGCGAATCGCGCGTTCCTTGATTGCGCCCAAATCAATTCTCGTCATCATAGGGTTGCCAGTGGCCCCCGTCCGCCGCGCGGAAAGGCCGCGTCGATCGTCGCAACGTCCTGCGCGTCGAGCTGAAGGTCTGCCGCACCGGCATTCTCTTCGACGTGTTCCACCCTCGCAGCTTTTGGAATCGCAAAGACGTCGGAATCCCTGGTCAAGAATGCGAGCGCTACTTGGCGCACGGTGGCAGCGTGCTTGCGGGCAATGCGCTCGAGGGTCTCCCGGTGCCGGGCGGAGCGCAGGAAGGCGCCGCGGCCGAAGGGCGTGTAGGCGACGATTGCGATGCCGCGCGCGCGAGCCGCCGGTATGACCCCGTGCTCGATTCCGCGCTCGCAGAGGTGATAGAGGACCTGATTGCAAGCCAGCGACGTCTTGCGCAAATACGATGCCGCCTCGATCATCTCATCGGCCTCGAAATTGCTCACGCCGACGAATCGAGTCTTCCCTTGCTCGACGAGCGCGTCGAACGCGCGCATCGTCTCTTCGAGCGGATGAGAGCCACGCCAATGCAACAGGTAGAGATCGAGATACCCGCAGCTTAGGCGGGCGAGGCTCCCTTCTGCCGCAGCGAGCGTCCCACGATAGCTTGCATTGCTCGGCAGAACCTTTGTTGCGATGAAGAGCCGGTCGCGCGCGATACCATGAATCGTCTCGCCGAGCAGCTCCTCGGCGCGTCCCGCACCGTACATCTCGGCCGTATCGATATGCGTCATGCCCAGCTCGATCCCGCGTCGAATCGCGCGCTGCGCCTCCTTGCGCGCCGCGCCGCTTTCGGGCATGTTCCACGTGCCCTGTCCGACGACCGGAAGCTCGACTCCGGTAGCTCCGAACGGCTTGTACTTCACCGGTTAGAAAAACTCGAAGTCGTCGTGGCGAACGGCATAAGCCAGCAGACCGCCGTGAAGGTGCTGCAAGCGAGTAAATCCGGCATCGCGCAACCTGCGCACTGCCCAGAGCGACTTCGCGCCGACGCGACAGGCGACGACGTACCGCGAGGCGCTGTCGAGCTCGTGCATTCGCGCCTCGAGCTGCGAGGCCGGAATCCGGATCGCGCCATCGATCGATCCCAGCACCGCTTCGTGCGGTTCGCGAACGTCTAACAAGCGAGCTTCGCGGAGCGCGTCGTCGAGTTGCTCTGCAGCAATCTCTGAAACCAGCAACTCTGGCTGCGCGTCTTCATATGCTTCCGGCACAATCTCAACGATTGTCCCGGACTTTCCGCAAAGCTCGCACGCGGGATCGGGGTCAAAGCGAACTTCGCGCACGCGCGCAACCAGCGTATCGATCAGCAAAAGCCTTCCCGCGAGCGGTTCGCCAATGCCCAGCAGCAGCTTTAACGCCTCGCTCGCCTGCCACGCGCCGACGACGCCGGCGAGCGCCCCGAGCACTCCTCCCTCAGCACACGTCGGCCGGTTCTCGACCGGCGGCGGCTCGGGATACAGGCAGCGGTAGCAGGGTCGGCCCGTCACGCCAAAGACGCTCACCTGGCCGTCGAACCGAAAAATCGAACCGTAGACGTCGGCGCGTTTTTCAAAGAAGCAGGCGTCGTTGATCAGGTAGCGCGTCGGAAAGCGATCCGTGCAGTCGAGGACGACGTCGTAGAGGCGCACGAGCTCGCGTGCATTCCCCGCATCGAAGCGAAGCGGCATCACGTCGACGTTGACCAGTGGATTGAGCGTTTGTATACGCTGCGCGGCAGCAACCGCTTTGTTCCGTCCGATGTCGACTTCGCTGAAGATCGTCTGGCGCTGCAGATTCGTCTCATCGACGGCGTCGTCGTCAACGATGCCGATGCGCCCGACGCCGGCCGCCGCCAGATACTGCAGCGAAGGCGATCCCAGGCCGCCTGCGCCGACCACGAGGACGCGCGAGCCGCCAAGTCGTGCTTGGCCGGATAAGCCGACTTCGGGAATCAAGAGATGCCGGCTGTAGCGACGCCGTTCTCGCGCGTTCATTCGCCGTCACCTCGTGCAACGGGATGGCGCTCGTTGAGCCATTCCAAGACCGTCGCGCGCGCGCGCTCGGCGGCGTACGTGTGATCGCTTTCGATGGTTGCAAATGATTTTGGCTCCGGCGCACGGTCGTAGAGTTCCCGCACGCTCTTCGGACTCACCATTGCGTCGCGAGTCGCGGACACGTAGAGTGCTGGCCGCCCGGCGAGACGTACGAGCAACTCGCGGTAGCGGCGGTCGACGTCGGCGACGAGTTCCGGCAAGGTTACGCCGACGACGTACGAGGACCGAAAATCCGCAACCCCCACTCTTTGCATCGTTTCCAGTGAGGTGGGGCGTCCATATCCCGTCGCGATTGCGATGGTCCCTAAGATGTTTGGATCGAGAGCGGCGGTAAAGATCGCGGTCATTCCGCCCATGCTATGACCCAGGGTATACGCCGACGCGTCGCCGCGTTCGCGTGCGAACCTGACGACTGCAAACATCGCGTCGATACAATCGTCGACACCGCCCAGCTCGCCTCCGCTCGCACCGAGCTTGTGCCCCGGAAAATCCAAATTATAGACGCCGAAACCGTGGCTGGAGAGAAACGAGCAGAGGAAATCGAGGTTCTGTTTGCTCGACGAGTACCCGTGCCCGGCAATGACGCAGATGCCGCGTGGCCGGCGAGGCTCGTACCAGAGCACTGCGACCGGGTTGCGTTCGGCGGAGATGCGAAAAAGCTCAACCTTGCTCACCGGCTCTCCATTCCGCAGTGCCGTCGACATAACGCTCTTGTTTCCAAATGGGCGCGCGGCGCTTTGAGTTGGTCGATTGCGTAGCAGCAAGCGTCAAAGGCCGCGCCGCGATGCGCCGCCGCAGCGAGTACCGCGACCGAGATTTCACCCACGCGCACTTCGCCGATGCGGTGAACGATGGCAATGCGAACGTCCCCGAACCGATCCCGCGTTTCGCTCGCGATGACCTCGAACTCGCGCAGCGCCATCGGCTCGAACGCTTCATATCGTAGAGCACGCACGCGCTTGCCGTCGTCCGCCGTGTCGCGCACGATGCCCAGGAACGTCACGACTCCACCGTCGCCCGTGCGAACGATCCTCTCGAGGACGTGCGCCTCGATCGGTTCGCTGACGATGCGAAACATTATCCGCCGCCTACGGGCGGTAAGAGTGCGAGCTCGTCGCCCTCGCAGAGCGTTTCCTCGAAGGAAACGAGCTGACCGTTGCGTGCGGCCCGCGTCGAGCGGCGCTCTTGACTTAAAGCGGGACACTCCCGCAGGAGCGCTTGCCACGCGTCGTCGACACGGGCCCGTTCGGGTAACTCCAGGCTCCGTTCGGGCGATCCGATTACTTCTCGCAAACGTGCAAAGGCCAGCACCCGAACCCTCATCGGACTTGCTTCGACGGGTATCGCGTGCTTTCGTACCGAATTCGTTCGGCGGTATTCCAACATGACACGAGCGCTGACGATCTTCATCGTCTTGGCCGTAACCACCGTTCCCGCGGCTCTCTCCGCCGCACCGTGCACTCAGGAGACCGTCACGGTCGAGGGAGCGCCGGTGACGATCGGTTACTGCATTAGCGGTTCAATCCGGCCTAGCGGCGAGCAAGAGGTGATCGTCCCGGTCACGGCGTCCTACTCGGCACCCGGTGGGACGTTGCGGCGTGCGATTGACCTGCATTTTATCGCGGGCGAAGGGGTCTCGCGGGTGCTCGAAAGCCTCGATCTGACCAAGCTTGGGCTGACCGGTACCTTGCACCTCACGCTAGCGTATTCGCGCGGTCTGGTCCGCCTGGAAGGCGCCTTGCTGACGCCCGGGGCGATCACGATAAAATGAGCGAGACCGTGGCCTTTACCGCAACCCAACCGGGGCGCCTGGGACTCTAGGAGTGCGTATGCGCCGGCGCTACATTGCCTTCAACAGTTCGAAGATTCCCGACGGCTGTCGATAGGGAAGACGGTCCCTTAGCCATGCCTTGTACGGCGACTATCCCAAATCTCACGGCTCGCGAGCAAGCGCACCACCTCTACGAAGCGATACCCCCCGGCCTCTTCCGGGTTCAGGACGAAAACGAGCGTATCGCCTGGCGCGTCAGCCCCGAGCCGTTTGCGTTATCCGCACAAGACGCCGACGCGATCGAACGACTCGGCCCCGACCTTCTGAACTTCTATCGCGCCCTCAACAATCTCTACAATCGCAGCGCGCGGGGTACTGCGCCCTCCTTCATCGCCGAGTATCTCGATCAGGGAAAGCCCGAACAAATCGTCAAGCTTGCGCGCCAAAATCGATTCAAACAAGACCTGCCGGGCGTGATTCGCCCCGATCTCATCCTCACCGCGAATGGTTTCGTCGCAACCGAGCTCGACAGTATCCCCGGCGGCATGGGCTTTGTGGGCGCCATGACCGAGGCGTATTGCCAGCTGGGAATCGAGAGCTTCGGCGGCGATGACGGCATTCCGGCGGCGTTTGCCGCGATGGTACGCCATGTCACGCGCGCGGAGCGCCCCACGGTTGCGATCGTCGTTTCGGACGAATCGGCCGATTATCGAAACGAAATGGCCTGGCTCGCCGCTGCGCTGCGCCGGCTGCATCTCGCCGAGGCGTGGTTGCGCCGGCCCGACGAGGTTACGTTCACCGAGGAAGGCCTCTTCATCCGCCTCGAGGACGGCCGTGAGTCTCGGCTCGATGCGCTCTATCGCAATTTCGAGCTCTTCGATCTTTTCAACGTGCCCAAGCAAGAGTTGATGCTCTATGCCGCGCGCCATAACCGCGTTAAGATCACCCCTCCGCCGAAAGCCCCACTCGAAGAGAAACTCGCTTTCGCGCTCTTCCATCATCACGCTCTCGCGTCACTTTGGCGCTCGGAGCTCGGCAACGCAACCTTCGAACGGCTGCAAACAATCCTCCCAAAGACCTGGATCGTCGATCCTCGGCCGCTGCCGCCGCAGGGAACGATCGCGGGATTGGAAGCCGGCGGTGCACCGGTCTCGGATTTTCGTCAACTCATCGCGCTCCCGAAAAGCGAACGCGCCTACGTCGTGAAACCGTCGGGGTTTTCGGAGCTCGCGTGGGGCTCGCGCGGCGTCAAGATCGGCGACGATCTCACGCGCGACGAGTGGGCGTCGGTTATCGAAACGGCGCTCGCGTCGTACGACCGCACGCCGTGGATCCTGCAGCGCTTCCACAAGGGAAAGCTCGTGCGACAGAGTTACCTCGACCGCGACCGCGACGAAATCCGCGAGTACGAAGGCCGCGTCCGTCTTTGCCCATATTATTTCGTCACCGGCGAAGATAGCGTGCGCCTCGGCGGCGTTTTGGCGACGATCGCTCCGGCGGATAAACGGCTCATTCACGGAATGAGCGACGCCGTGATGACGTCGTCAATCCGTGTCTAGCCTCGTCCTTTGCCGGCATGCTGCGACCGAGCCAAATCTGGCGAAGCGCTTTCTCTCGACTTCGGATCCGCGGTTGGCCGCAAGCGGACACGAACAGGCCGGACGCTTGCGCGAGAAGCTGCAGCAGTTCGCCTTCAGGCGATGTTTCGTCAGCCCGATGCGGCGCTGCTTGGAGACCCGTGAGGTAGTCTCGCCGGACGTACCATATACGATCGAGTCCGCGTTACGCGAAGTTGACTTCGGATGCTGGGAGGGTAAGACGCTGGAATGGCTCGAGAATCACGCGCCGGAGATGCTTGCGCAACGGCGCCGCGATCCCGTTCATTTTCGTCCGCCCGAGGGTGAGAGTATCGAAGACGCAGCAACCCGGTTGCAATCGCTCGCGCAAGTTTTGCAGACCGGCGATGCGACGCTCGTGATCGGTCACCGCGTCACGTTAGGCATCCTGGAGCGCTTGCTGCGCGATCTACCGCTCGACTCTCCTCTGGCCGTGCCGCTCGAGCCGGCGGAGTTCAGGGTCGTTCGCGCGTAAGAACGGCGTTCTGCGATGGGACGACGACTTCGTCCGGCACGAGCGTCACGGGGTCGTACCAGATCGTAACCGGGATTTGGCCCTGCATCGAAAGTGCGATGTCCTGCGCGGGCACGGAGCTTGGGCGGGGGGTTGGACTCGTCGAATCCTTCGCGATCGTTTGCTCTTGGCCGGTGACGGGAGCAATCCACGTGACCGAACTCTCGCCCCACGCTGCCAGCTCAGCGGGAAGAACGAAGAGGCCGGCGAGCAAGGCCGGTTCGATCACGACGAAATGATGCGTGTTCGGCTCGAGGGCCAGCGTCCGCGTCGATCCGCCAATACCTCCAACGATCGTTGCGGAGGTCGGCGTGAGCGCGACGTGAACCGTGGGGATTTGCCCGGCGGTGCGATAGCTGCCCGCATACCGCATCGGCGCGAGGTCGGGGCCGAGAACCAGCGAGGCCGTCGCCTCGATCTGCATTCCCGCGAACGAGCCTGAGGAGTTCTCGTCGATCTCCGTGCCGCCGTCGCCGGCCTTGACGCTCACCGACCACTCGCCGATTCGCTGTGCGCCCAGAGCCGCGGTATACCGGTACGTTCCCGCCGAGGGGAAGAGCGGGCTCACCGCGGCGGCGGCGAGCAGTATCGTTGGGAGCATCGGCACTTAGACCACTGCTTTCGCCGACGCGTGGCTGAAGTAGACGTACCGTTGCGTGGCGGCAAATTCGGTGCGCGGGGGCGGGGTGCTCACTCGGCGCCGATCATGTCCTTCGTGTGCCAGGCGATGTTGCCCGCACGATCTCCGACGCGCTCGAGCGATGCAAGGACAAAGAGATACCGCGTGCCCGGACGGACGATCTCCGGGTCGCCTCGCATCTCCTCCTGTAGCAGCTTAATGCTGCGTTTGTAGAGCTTGTCGACCTCGTCGTCGCGATCGATTACCTCGCTTGCCAGACGGGCATCGCGCTCGGTGTAGGCGCGCATAGCGTCGAGCAGCATCGCGTGAGCAACGCTCGCAATGCGATCGATCTCGACGCGCTGCGGGCGCATCGGCTGGTCGGAAAGCTTGATTGCATTCTTTGAGATATCCACAGCGTAATCGCCGACCCGTTCGAGGTCGGTGGCGATTTCCAGCATCGCGGCAATCTCTCGTAGCTCGCCGGCGACCGGCTGCTGCCGCCAGATCAACTCGATGCAATGCGCCTCGATGCGTCTGCGCAGATCGTCGACCACATCGTCGCCCGCCACGACCCGCGCTCCCGCCGACGCATCGCGCTTCTCGAGCGCGTCAACCGCAACGCGTATCGCATCGCCCACGAGCGCTCCCAGGCGCACGACGTCGAGCCGTGTCGCCTCCAAAGCCTCATGATACGCCGTCCGAACCGCCACTGCCACCTCCCGCGAAATTCGTTCCCAGTATAGGGCAAAGGGCACTTCCGTGCAACGCAACGAAGGAACCTTCAGCCTTTATCAAATCATAAGGTTTCGCCGTATGACATTTGAAGATATTTTGGTAACAGTCGAAGAGCCGATCGGCATCATCACCTTCAACCGTCCGGCGGTGCTCAACGCATTGCGCACCGGTCTCTTGAGGGAAGTCTCCGCCGCGCTCGCCGAGATGGCAAGCGACGAGCGCGTCCGGGTGATAATCGTAACCGGCGCCGGCGACAAGGCGTTCGCCGCAGGCGCCGACATCACCGAGCTCAACGCACTCGCTTCGGCCGGACTCGGGAGCGCTCAGGCGCGAAGCGGTCAGGCACTCACCCGTCAGATCGAGCGCCTGAGCAAGCCGGTGATCATGGCCGTCAACGGCTTTGCTCTGGGTGGCGGCTGTGAGATCGCGATGGCCGGCGACATTATCATCGCAAGTGAGAATGCGAAGTTCGGTCAGCCCGAGGTCAATCTCGGTCTAATTCCCGGCTACGGCGGCACGGCGCGCACGACGCGCCGCGTCGGCAAAGGCATGGCGACGTATCTTTGTTTGACGGGCGAGATAATCGGCGCTCAGGAAGCGCTGCAAATCGGACTCGTCGAACGAGTCGTTCCGCCCGCCGAGCTCTTGAACGAAGCAAAGCGCGTCGCCGCGACCATCGCATCGAAGGCGCCCCTCGCCGTCTCCGCCTGCAAGCGCGTCATCAACAACGGAGCGCATCTCTCAATCGACGACGCGCTCGAACTCGAGGCGCTGGAGTTCGGAACGCTCGTCGACACCGAGGATATCAAAGAAGGCACGGGCGCGTTTCTCGAAAAGCGCAAACCGGTTTGGAGAGGCAAGTAGCGGAGACCGCTACTTCACGACGCCTTGAATCGGCGTGGCCGAGCCGGCGTTTCCAAGCGGCTTGACGCCAAATATGTCTTCGATCGTGCGCAGCACGTTATAGTGGTTGATGTTCTGACCGTATTGACCCGGGTTCACGTTCCCGGCAAGAATCGTCGGTATTTGGTTTCCCGGGCTCCCGTCGTTCTCGTCGAAGGTGAGAATCAGAATTCCGTCGTTGGCGGCGTCCCACGCGATGAGCTTGGGCAGGTTCTTTGATGCCCATTTATCGCCGGTGCCGATCGAGCAATCGTGCATATCGTTGCACATATTCGGCGTAATCCACACGAATCGCGAGGGCGGCTCGTCGAGCGGGCGACGATAGACGATGCTATTTCTCCGCGGCACTTTCGTAAAATCGGGCCACGGTACGTGCTTTCGCATATAGAGGTAGCCGCTGGGCAGACTGTCCGGATGCGCCTGGCAGCCCTCAAAGCCGTTTCGCGGCATGCTCTCGGCGTATCCGGTAAAGGTTAGTCCGCCTTTGATCAGTTCGCTGCCCAAGCTCGCCGTCTTAAATGTGACGGGACAGTTGTCGCCGGTCACGCCTTGCGTCGATCCGCTGAAGAGGGCCAGATAGTTCGGCTCACTTGGATGCGTGATAGCATGGCTATCCGTCATATTCGCCCACGTCTTCGCAAGGCTCGTAATATACGGTGCCTGCGAACTTCCTATCACGTCGCCGTAGGATTCGTTCTCAAAGATAACGAGCTGGACGTATTGCGTCGAGTACGACCCGCGCGATCCGCCAACATGTTGCGGCGAAGTGCCCGCACCGACGGATGCCGGCGTGAGGGCGCTCATCGCACCGCATCCGGCGAGCGCACCAGCGAGCAGCATCGAAGTTGCCAAAGAATCGAGCTTCACTCTTGCCGTCCCTTCACCTCACGCTAGAGGTTTTTCTCCGCATTGGTCATCGCAAGACCGATTGCGGGGTTGAGGCCTCCCCACTTTGCGCGAACGTGTAAGCTGGAGTCGATGACGACGATCGTAGGAAGCCCTTCGACGCCGAAGAGCGCCTCGGCGCTGCTGTACGGATCGAGGGCGACGTTTTCGAGAGTGTATTGCCGTGCGAAGGCCGCGGCGACCGAACGCGATTCGCCGACGTCGATCGGCACCACGACCGCACCGCGGTGACCACGCGCCCATCGCTGCACGAGCGGGAGCTCGATCTTGCACGGCTCACACCACGTGGCATAAAAATCAAGAAATACGACATGGCCGCGCTGGTCCGACAATCGAAACGTTCCGCCGTCGAGACGGGGATAGATGGCGTGCGGCGCGGGATGCGAGCCCGGCGCGCTGAACGTACGTGGCGCGAGGAATACCTTCCAGATCGCAAACGCGATCGCCAGCACCGCGAGCACATCCCAAAATCTACTCCACGGTAAAGAGCGCAGCGATGCCTTGACCTCCGCCGATGCAGGCGGACGCAATGCCGTACCCGCCGCCCCGTTCGCGCAGCTCGTGAAGCGTTGTTATCGCAAGGCGCGCGCCCGATGCACCGAGCGGGTGGCCGAGCGCGATCGCACCGCCGTGTGGATTGAGCTTCTTCCCGTCATCCTGCATCTCGCGTAGGCACGCGATGACCTGCGGCGCAAAGGCTTCGTTGATTTCCATCACCGCGAGATCGCCTATTCCGATACCGCCGCGCTGCAGCGCTTTTGGAATCGAAAAGGCCGGCCCGATTCCCATGATCGCAGGATCGACGCCGACGACGCTGCCCGAGACGATGCGTCCCAGCCATTGCAGCCCGTCGGCTTTTGCGCGCTTTACCGTCGTAAGCACGACCGCGGCAGCACCGTCGGTGATGCCGCTTGCATTCCCGGGCGTTACGACGCCGTTTTCGACGAACCGCGCTGGAAGCTTACCGAGTTTCTCCATCGTTAAGCCCGGCCGCGGGCCCTCGTCTTTTTCGACGCGCACTTTCGTACCTTTCGGCCCGGGAACCTCGACCGCCACGATCTCTTGCGCAAAATACCCGTTGCCTTGCGCGGCGAGCGCGCGCTCTTGGCTCATCAGCGCAAATTCGTCGGATTCCGTTCGCGAGACCGCGTACTTTTTCGCGAGGTTTTCTGCGGTAATTGCCATCGGCGTGTTGCCGTACGAATCGATCAGCGCAGTCCAAAGCGAATCCTCGAACGCCACATTTTGGCCGAGATGAAAGCCCTTGCGCGCGCCGCGCACCACGTGCGGCGCCTGACTCATATTCTCCGTACCGCCCGCCAGTGCGTAGCTTGCATTTCCGAGCGCGAGCGATTGCGCCGCGGAGAGAATGGCCTGAAGGCCGGAGCCGCAAAGGCGGTTCACGGTCAAGGCCGGGACGCCTACCGGGAGCCCGGCGCGCAACCCGACGTGGCGCGCAAGATAGATCGCGTCGGCGCTCGTCTGGATGACGTTGCCAAAGACGACCTCGTCGATCGACTCGCGCGCGACGCCGCTGCGCTCTATCGCCGCTTCAGCGGCCGCCACGGCGAGGTCGGTTGCAGAGAGATCGGCCAACGCTCCGCCGAGATTACCAAACGGCGTGCGCGCCCCCGCAAGGATGACGATGTCGGTATCTTGGATTGCAATGCTCATGGTGCGCCGGAGTATTCCGCACGCGGCAGGCGCGCTCATGCGCCATCACTAAGACGGGCCACGTATGCCGATGAATCGTCCCCCGGCGGTGACGCTCGATGCCCGGTCGCTTCTAACCGCCAGGAAAACCGATCAGATCCTCGAGTCGTTCGACAAGCTCCAGATCGGCAGCGCGTTGGAAATCCACGAGGAGATGTATCCGCGCGCGCTCCGCAACGAAATGGCGCAACTGCGTCCGGGCCGATTCTCCTGGGACGCCCGCAATCTTGGCGGGAACCGCTGGACGATACGTTTGGAGCGGATCGACGAAAACGCCGACGGTGAGACCTTCCTCACGCACGTTTCCGCCTTTACTTCCGCAAAGCCGAACACCATCAAAGAGCTCGCCGCACAGATGAGCGAGCGCAGCTATCGGTCGGGCGATACGATCTTCGACGAGGGCGAAGCGTGGCCGTATCTCGGCATCGTTAAGAGCGGCAAAATCATTTACACGCTCCTCTCACCGGACGGCAAAACACACACGATCGGCGAACGCCTTACTCACGACACGCTCAATGAGAGCGGTACATTCGACAGCGGCGGGGCGACCACGCGCGCCGAGGCGCTAACCGATGCTACCATCGTCACGCTGCCCAGCGAGGCCGTCGTTCACGCCGCGCGAAACGACGCCGAACTCGCACTCGGTTTTCTCGTCGCTTCTTCCCAGGCTCGCCGTCGCTCGATCGATACGATTGCCGACCTTGCATTCGCTCACGTGCTGCAACGCGTCGCAAAGTTTTTGCTCGGTTACGCGCGGGCGTCGGTGGGAATGGCGCGCGGTCTTCCCGGAGTCGAAAGCCTCTCGCAAGCACAGATCGCTGCGGCTGCGGGAACGGTACGCGACATGGCGGCGCGGGCGCTCTTGCGGCTCAAGACTGCCGGTGCGCTCGAACTCGACCGAGGGCGCGTGCGGGCGATCGACCGTGCACGCTTAGAGGCCTTCGCCCACAACGTCGAGGCGCCCCCGGTTTAACCGCGACGAGCGGTTGCGTTAGATTCTGTAAACGTCGGCGGTCGCGTTCGCGTCGACGAGCGCGGGATGAACGCGCGGCCCGCTGCACATGATTGCGTCACGTCCGATTTCGATGCGAAGGTGCGCAACCTCACCACCGATGACGTCGTCGACGGCGCAGCCTTCCACCTTTCCAGGAAACCGCGCCATGACGACGTACCGCCCCGGATCGAGCGTCACATCGCTAAAAAAGCCGCGCGCGTTGGTCCCGAGCGTCATGATGTGATTGGGACCGTTCTCGCGATACGGTGCACGATAATAGTAGAGCGTTGCGTGCGCCATCGGCTGACCGGTCTTCGCATCCACGACCGTTCCGGAAATCCCACCGGGCTGATCGGCGGACGCAGTTGCCGCAAGTGAGCCGGCGAGCGCGAGCATGATTGCTATATGTCTCATGTCACGGTATTCCCCAGAAGGCCGCAGCTTAGACCGATTCGAGCGCCGCGGTCTCTTCTGAAGCGGCTGCCAGATCGAATGCCGCACGCTTGCTCTTCGCCGCAGCATCGGCAAGCGGCTGATCGGAAGCCTGCCGCGGCCGCGCGAGCATCTCGCGACCTTTGCGCACGGCGCCGAGCGCGCCGCCCAGGCGGGCCTCCATCTCGGCAAGCACATCGCCTGCGTAGCGGTCCGCGCCTTCGCGAATCGCGCGCGCGCGTTCTTCGGCCTCGCGCAACACTACGTCGGCGGTCGTACGAGCGCGCTGCACGATTTCGTTTTCGTCGACAAGCTCTTCGTGCTTGCTCGCCGCCTCGTCCACGATCGCCTGCGCCTTCTCTGCAGCAGCGCGCATCATGCGCTCGTGGCCCTGGGCGATGACCTTCGCGCGCCCGACTTCTTCGGGCAACGATGCGCGAATTTTTTCCAGCAGCTCGAGTAAGCGCTCCTCCGAGAGAATACGATAGCCGGCGGGCAGCCACGTTCCCTCGTGAACGTAGGCTTCGAGCTTATCCAGCACGCGATAGACCGACATTGCTACCTCCGTTGCAAGTTTGTGCGTTTCTCCGCCATGACGCGGAGTACCGGTTCGGGGACGAGCGCGGCGACCTCGCCGCCGAGAAAATACACCTCTTTGACGAGGCTCGAGCTAACGAACGAATACCTCTGGTCGGACATCAAGAAGAGCGTATCGACATCGGAAAGCGAGCGATTCATCAATGCGGCCGACATCTCGCTCTCAAAATCGGAGATGACTCGCAGACCCTTAACGATAACGTCGGCACGCGCCGCGCGCACGTAGTCGGCGAGCAGCCCGCGGAAGTGCTCGACGCGCACGTTGGACAACCCCGCGACGCTGGCTTTGAGCATCTCTTCTCGCTCCTCCAGCAAGAACATCGGCGCGCGCTTTTGCGGGTTGACGACGATCGCGACGACCAGCTCTCCAAAACAGCGCGCCGCACGCTCGATGACGTCGAGATGGCCGTTCGTGGGTGGGTCGAACGATCCCGGGTAAACCGCGCGCGTCACGCGCATCAGTTTACCGTTCGTCAAGATTCCGGCGCCAAGAACGCGAGGGCGACATCGCCGTAGACTTCTTCGCGCACCGAACGATACCCGGGTATCTCGGGCAAGATCCGCTTCGCGGCGTGCTCGTAGACGACTAACGCATCGGGCGCCAACAACTCGCGCTCGCGCATGAGACGGAAGAGCTGCAGAGGAACGGGCTCGGCGTACGGCGGGTCGAGGTAGACGATGTCGAACGGCCCCTCCAAACGATAAAGCGCCCGCTCCGCCGAAGCCGGAAAGACCGTCACGACGTCCTCGACGCCAAGGTTTTTTGCGGCTTCTTCGATGGCGTGCGCGACGTCGCGTGAAGCCTCGACGGAGATCACTCGACCGGCCCCACGTGAAGCCGCCTCGAAACCGATGGCGCCGGTTCCCGCGAAAAGATCCAGGACGCGAGCACCTTCGAGCCGTCCCACGAGAATCGAAAAAAGCGATTCCTTCACGCGTCCCGGCGTCGGACGAACGTGCAAACCTTTCGGCGAGCGCAGTTTTCGGCTTCCGAGCGATCCGCCGGTGATGCGCGGTGGCACGGCTTAAAACTCCTGCGGCGCGATCGGCTGGAGCGATTGACGCAGCCAGGTCGAGTCGCCGAGCCATTCGTAACGGATCGTCGAGTACGGCACCGTGCCATAGGAGAGGAGCCGATCGTGGAAGGCACGCTGCGTGAATGCGTTACCTTCGCGGTCTTGCACGAGGCCGAGCAGCGTCTCTATTTGTGTCTTGCCGATCAGATAGTCGATCGCATAGCCCGGCCCCATCGCAAATCGCGTCGCCTCGCCGCGGGCCGTATCGTAATCGATGTCGGCGTTCTTCTGGAAATACGCGATCGCCTGCGGAAGCGACATCGCTCCGGTCGCCAAGGCGACGTCGACGCCGACCCGCGTCGCGCGGTGGCGCATCAGATGAATAACTTGTTTGCGCGCGCCGGGATCGTCGGCGTAAAGCCCCTCGCGCATCAGCATCTCCTCGCCGTAAAAGGCCCAGCCTTCGGCGAACGTGCCGTCGCCCTGCACGTGGCGCACGAAATCGGGGTTGTGGTAGGCGTAAGTAAACTGCATGAAATGGCCGGGGATTCCCTCGTGTCCGAAAAGGGGTAACACCGATTGGCGCGATTGCGCAACGAAGAAACTCTGATTGCTCGCGCTAAAATCCGGAACGAAGTAGAAACCTTCCGGGTCGCTCGAAAACATCCCAGGCGGGTTCATGAAGCCGCCCGGATAGGTCGCGGCCAGGGCTTTAGGAACCTCGACGATGTGAAACGGACCAATGTACGGCGGAATAGTGACGATCTGATGCGAGTTGATGAACGCGATGAGTTTCGCGAGGCTCTGCTCGTAGTACGATAGGAACGCGGCTTTCGAAGAAAAGGTCGGAGCGGGTGTCGGCGGCGGAAGCTGCGCGTCGCGCGCCGCTTCCCACATTTCCAATGCTCGATCCCGCGCGAGCTCGACACGCCCGATTTCGGCCACTTCGCGAGAATCGTACGGCAGCAGCAAGACCCGCCTGAGATACCAATCGTACTGCGTGCGCCCCACGGCAAAGCCGCCGGCGTGGAAGCCGGTCATATGCGCGTCGAGCCATGCGCGGTAAGCGTGCAGCGCGGTCAGTGCTGCCGACTGCGCCTGCGTAAGCTCGCTTCTCGTTGCCGGCGAGACGTCGCGCGCCACTCCGTCGAGCGTCGTCGTGTAGAGCGAGTCTCCGTCGCGGATGTCCTCCGAGGCGATCTGCGCGAACTCGCGTACCGTGTCGGTGAGATTCGAGCGCCCTTGATCGAGAACGCGCGGACAAGCCCGAAGCCGAGCGATTGCGGCGTGGATGCGTACCTCGTCGCTCGCGTACTCGCGCTTGACGATCGAAAAGATGCCGTTGCTGCATTCGCCTTCGTAGATCGACGGATTGCGCTGTAAGCCGCGCAAGACGGTTCGGCTCCACCAGTCGCCTTCGAGGCTCGCCCGAATCAACAGATAGTCGACGCGCGCGTGCGGGCTCGCATCGGCCGGCGGCGGCAACGCGGTAAGCTCGTTACGGTAGGCGCGCAGCCGGCGCATCTGCGCGGCCTGCGCCGCGGCCGAATAATCGGCGAGCTTGTCGTCGTAGGTGTGGATGCCGGCGTCGGTCGCGCTCGTCGGATTCTGCTGGAAGGACCAGAACGTGTAGCGGCGCTCCAAGTCGATAAGGCGCTGCTGATAGCCGGATGGCGGCGCCGGCTGCGGTGTTGCGGCGGTGCAGAGCAGCACGCAGCTTGCGGCCAGAACGAGAGCGCGGCGCATCACGTCCGAACCGGCGCGGGCAAGAGATCGAGTAGCTCTTGGAAGGTCGCGATCGTGTGCGTGGGCGGGCAGAGCTCCGGAGGATACTCTTTACCCTCCCAGTTCATCCAGACGGTCTGCATTCCAACCGCTTGCGCGCCTGCGACATCGCCGCGCGGATCGTCGCCAACGTAACAGCTTGCCCGGGGATCCGTTCCGAGCGTATCGATGAGCCGCTCGAAGGCGCGGCGGTCGGGCTTCTGCTCGCCGATTTCGCTGCTCACGAGCACCGCTCCACGAAAACCGGCCCGCTCGGCTTTGCGGAGCTGGAGCGGGTTCCAGCCGTTGCTCAAGACGGCCAGAACGATGCCGCGATCGCGCAATGCCTCGAGCACCGGCTTCACGCCCGGAAGCGGCACCACGAACTCGTCGACCATGTCGACGGCACTGCGACGGAAGATCTCGACGTATCGAGCCTCCGGATTGAGCCCTCGTTGCTCGACGAATCCCCGCACCGCCTCGTCGATCGTAAACTCTCCCCGGCGCTGGCGCGCGAGGAGCCGTCAATGTTATCAATCTCGTCGGCGAGCGTTCCGACGCTCCTCCCACCCTCGCTCAACAGCAGCTCCAGCAATCGAAGCAACGCCACGCGCTCGAGCTTGTTGTCTATTGCAAGCGTATGGTCGAGATCGAAACCGATCCCGCGGAGGGCGTCCATGCTCCGCGCGTTCGACGCCGCGGGCTGGCGGCCCTTAGGACCTCTGCGGCTAACGCGGCCCTGGGCCGGTGACGACGCGCACGAACGCGTTGGGGCGTATGTACTTGGCCAATGCCGCCTGGACACTCTCTGCCGTTGCGGAGAGTTCGGCCCGTGCGTCGAGCACGTTCTGATTCAAAGGCAACCCAAGCGATCGCGTACCGGAGCAGTTCTGACGTGACTCCATCGTAACTCGACTCCCGAATCGGCACCTCGCCCATCAGCAGCGCCTTCGCCCGCAAGAGACGGTCGGGTTCGATCGGCTCGCGCTGGAGCTGCGCGAGCACGGCCTTTACGAGCGCCTCAGCCGGAAGGATGTTCTGCGGCTCGCACGCGTAGTTGACGCCGAACGTTGCGCGCACTTTGCCCGCGGCAACTCGGCTCCCGACGGAGTATGCGTAGCCGTTCACCTCGCGCAGGTCGTGGTAGAGCAGCGATGAGTAAAACCCGCCGGTCAGCGCGGTATTGGCGAGTTGCAGCTGCGCCCAAGCCGGATCCGAGCGCACCAGTGCGAGCGTCTCGACGAGCTGCACCGACGACTGCACGCGCCCGGTCGCCGGAACGTTCACTAGGCTCGGCGCGTTTGCCGGAACGGGGGGCGGCTCGACGTTCGGCTTCGCTCCCGAGCTCTTCCAGCCTCCGAAATATTTTTCGAACATTGCCTTGGCCGCCTCCGGCGTCGTGTCGCCGATCACGACGATGGTCGTGAGATCCGGACGGTACGCGGTCGCATACCACGACTTGACGTCGTTCAGCGTTAGCGCACCAACGGTCTGGGGCGTCGCGAAGCGTTGCATCGGATCCGCCGGAGGATAGAGCGCTTTATTGAGCGCGACCTCGGCGAGGTGCTGGGGCGACGTCATCTCTCCCGTGAGCTCACCGACGTTTTGCTGCCGAACGATCGAGAAATCGCCGGCATTGAAGGCTGGATGCAGTTCTTCGTCGGCCAACAGCTGCACGCCGCGTTCGAGCTGCGATGACAGAACCTCCAAACCGAAGTCGGTGCCGGCCGACGTCGATGCAGCGATCTTGTCGAGCTCGGTTTGAAACGCGACCCGATCGTAGGTCGTCGTTCCGTACGGCAGCAGGGCTTCGGTCACGTCCCCGACGCCATCTTGATTCGGCGGCTCCTGTACCTGTGGATCGTTGAGAATCTCTCCGTCCACGACGACGGTGTGCGAGATATGCTCGGGTTGGACGATCAGACGAATGCCGTTGGAAAGTGTCATGTCCGTCGGGCGCCAGCGTCTGCTCCGGAACCTGGAGATGCGCGAGCACGCTCTGCGCCCACACCGGCAGCGGCTCGTGCGAGGTGGGCGGAATCTCGTTGTTCTCCTTAGCCATCGCACCGCCCGAGTTCGTTGCTCCGGTATTCTTCGGAACGGCGTAGGCGACGACGACGCGTTGGTTGTCGAGGTACGTCCGGAGCACCCGGTTGACGTCTGCGACGCTGACCTTATCGTACTCTGCGATCATGTCGTCGGGCGATGAGAGACCCTGCACGGCAACGGCTTGGCTCCACTCGTCGGCCTGTCCCTCGATCGAGTTCGCGCTGAACTCCAGCTGCGAGATCTCGCGCAGTTTCGCGGCCTCGACGAGATCGGGCGGCACTCCGGTTTTCTGGTAGCCGTCGATGATCGCCGCGCAACTCGCGGTCGATCGTTTGCGGCGGGCGTCGTAACCGCCACCGCGGCGAACGCGATCGCGATCGCCACCTTCGGAAATGGTTGGATAAAGAATTGCGTGGCGAGACGCCTTCCCGGAATACGCTAATCCGCCAAAAGAACTTCGCTGGCTGTTGAGGACGTCGCCCAGAATTTGGCCGGCGGCGTAATCCGCGCTCTTGTATCCGGGAAACCGATAGCCGAGCAAGAGCCGCGGTGTACGGCTGATCGGAAGCATCGTGATAGACCGCCCCTTTGAGCGGCGCGAGCCGTACCGGCTGCCGTGCCGGCAGCTTCGCCGCCGGGATGTCGCCAAAAAGCTCCCGCACTTTCGCGATGGTCGCTGCAGGATCGACGTCGCCGGCGATCACGTAGATCGCGTTATTGGGATGATACCAGGTGTGGTAAAAGTTCAATAGCCGCGGGCTGTTCACGTTCTTCGCAAAGTCGGCGACCGTCCCGAGCGTGTTCTTTGCGTACGGGGTCCCGCCGATCAGGCGCGACTGCATTTTGACGAAGAGCCGATAAATGGCGACGCTGTTGTCCTGCTGCACCTCTTGCGTAATCGCGCCGCGTTCCTGATTCCATGAGTTTCTGCGACATCAATAAGCCGGTCGCACGCGAACGTTCCGCGCGCAGGCCGATATCGAGATACTGCGACGGCACCGTGAAGAAATATTGCGTAACGGTGCTCTGCGTGTCGGCATCGAAATCTCCACCGGTAATACCGACAGAATCCATGAGCTGGGACGACGAAAGCGTGCGGCTGCCGCGGAACATCATGTGTTCGGTAGCGTGCGCGAGCCCCGGTATCCACTGCTCGTCGGAGCCGACCTCGTAGTTGAGCATCATCGTGACGACCGGCGCGAGAGCGTTGCGCACGACGATCACGCGAAGGCCGTTCGAAAGCGTCGCCCGGGCCACGTCGGTCGTTTGCGCACGCGCGGCCACGGGGAGCGCCGTTAGCGCCGCCGCAAGCGCGAGTGCCACGATGAAAACGCTACGATTCTGCATGGCAGCCGCTATTCGCGTCGTTCCGGCGTAACCCTCACGACGAAAGCAGCAGCGCGCGGGTGCTGGGCTGCTGCTCGAGCGTCGCGCGCAGACCCGCATGTTCGGGACGCGCAAGATTCGGGTCGTGCGCCACGATTTTCTCGGCGGCAAGCTTAGCCGCACGATAAACGTCGACGTCGCGAAGCAGATCGCCGAGCCGCACTTCGGCCGCTCCCGACTGTACCGTACCGGCCAACTGCCCGGGCCCCCGCAGGCGCAAATCTTCATCGGCGATTTTAAATCCGTCGGTGGTTTGCGTGAGAATCTCAAGACGCTCGCGTTCGCCTGCGTCGTCGGGATAGACGAAAATGCAGAACGACTTGGTCGCCGCGCGGCCGACGCGCCCGCGCAGCTGGTGAAGCTGCGCGAGTCCGTAACGCTGCGCGTCGAGGACCACCATCGTCGTAGCGTTGGGTACGTCGACACCCACTTCGATAACGGTCGTCGCGACGATCACATCGAGCTCGCCGCGCACGAAGCTTCCCATGATCGCTTCCTTCTCGCGGGAGGAAAGACGGCCGTGAAGCAGCCCCAGCCGCAGGTCCGGAAAGACCTCGCTCTTGAGGCGCTCGGCTTCAATAACGACGCTCGTCAGCGTCCCTTCTCCTTCATCAATGATCGGCGCGACGATGTAGGCCTGGTGACCGATCGCCACGTTCTTGCGCACGAACTCGTACACGCGAGCGAGCCGGCTCGTCCGCACGGCGAACGTTTCGATCGGCGTGCGCCCGGGCGGAAGCTCGTCGATGACGGAGAGATCCAGATCCGCGTAGACCGATTGCGCGAGCGTCCGTGGAATCGGCGTCGCCGTCATATGTAATGTGTGCGGTGAGACGCCTTTCGCTCGCAGGCGAGCGCGCTGTTCGACTCCGAAGCGGTGCTGTTCGTCGATGATCGCGAGACCGAGGCGCTTAAAATCGACACCCTGGGTTAAAAGGGCGTGCGTGCCAACAGCGACCGACGCCTCACCGCTTGCGAGCGTACCGAGGGCGGCATTGCGCGATCGCGCGCTCTGACTTCCAAAGACGGCTTCGAGCGTAACCCCGAACGGCATGAGCAGCGGCGCGAGTTTGCTTGCGTGCTGCCATGCGAGCAGTTCGGTCGGCGCCATCACCGCCGATTGAATCCCATTTCCCGCGGCAAGCAGAATAGCCGCCGCGGCAACGAGCGTCTTCCCACTCCCAACGTCGCCCTGCAAGAGCCGGTTCATGGGAACGTCCCGGCTCATCTCGCGCCAAATTTCGAGAATCACCCGTCGTTGCGCGCCCGTGAGCGCGAACGGAAGCGTGCGCTCGAAGCGCTCGAGCAGGTCGCCCGGGGCGCTCAACGGGCGGGCATCGTGATCCCGTTCACGTTCGCTGCGACGCAACTGTGCCGCAGTTGCCAGCGCCAGGAACTCCGCGAAGACGAAGCGTTCGCGAGCGCGTTCGGCCTCCTCCGGCGTTCGCGGCGCGTGGGCGGCTTGGTACGCTTCTCGGAGCGAACCGTATCGCCGAGCCTCGGCCAACGGCGCAGGCAGCGGATCGGGCGGCGCGGCGTCGAGCAATCGCGCCAGATTCTTCTTTACCACCATCGCGATCTTTCGGCTGGCCAGTTCTTTGGAGGCCCGATAAACCGGTACGAGCTCGCCGCGATAGGCCTCACCCTCGCCAAGCACGGCGTAGTGAGAAACGCCGACGACGGGTCCGGAGAGCATTCGCTCGATGCGACCGCGGACAAAAAGTCGCATGCCTTCGTGAAAGCGGCCGTAAACATAGCGGTTGCGACCAATCCATTTCGCGACGAATGGATGCCCCGCGTCGTCAGTTAATCGCACTTCGACGATCTCGAGACCGCGAACGCGACGCTCCTTGACGCCCTCGACGCGTCCGACGGCGTTTTCTTCTCCCCCCGCTTCGCCCAAGCGCGTCGCCGGCGTGGGAAAGCGCAGGTCGTCGTACCGGAACGGCAGGTACTCTAGGAGCGCGCCGGCCGTCTCGATTCCAAGCTCGCGAAAGAGCGTCGCCGTTTTCGGGCCGACGCCGCTGAGGTCGGCGATGTCCGCGCCGGAGATCGTGCTGGGCGCGATCACTTCGCGGATTTCGCCGCCGTCAAACCTCGGAGGCGTTCGTACGCGGCGCTGAGCGTAGGGACGGCGACGCCGTACCGGCCGCCCAGTTCGATGACGGCCCCGAGAATCGGATCGAGCTCGAGGGGCCGGCCGCGTTCGTAGTCTTGGAGCATCGAGGTCTTCACATCATCCAAGCGTGCCGCGTACGCAATGCGCTCGTCAACGTTCACGCTCGAAACAACGCCCATCGCCTGGCCGACGCGCAAGGTTTCAGTCATCATCCCGTGCACCTGCGCGCGCGCGTCGCGATCCGCGAGCATGGGTTTGATCGTCATGCCGCGCAGAACGCTAGTGGGATTGAGCCCGGCATTGTTGACCAGCTTTAACCACACGGTTGCGCGGATCTTCGAGTCGATGTCGGGTGCGAGGCCGGCTTCTCGAAGGAGTCCGGCGAGCGCCTCAAGGCGAGTATTTGCGGTGCCGCGCGGATCACCCAGCACGTAGCGCAGACCGCCGCTTTGCCGCACGATGCCGGGGGCAAGGATCTCGCCGGAAACGTGCACGACCGCGCCAATGATCCGATCGTCCGGGAAGAGCGCTCCGATTGCGCCACCGGGATCGACGCTCTGCAACGGTGGTTGGCGAACAAACCAAAACGGCAGACCATTTTGCATCGTCACGATCGTAGCCGAGCCTGCGGCGAACGGCTCGAGCTGCTCGCGAAAGCCCGGCCACTGATGCGCCTTGAACGTAAGCAGCAGCAGATCGAAATCGCCGGCCAGCCTCAAATCGTCGGTGGCCTCGACGCGCTCACTGAAGCTGCCAAGATCGCTCTCGACGCGAATTCCGTCGCGCCGGATCGCGGCAAGATGCGCGCCGCGCGTCACGATTGCAACGGGGACTCCGGCTTTGGCGAGCGCCGCCGCGAGAAATCCTCCGATGGCGCCCGCCCCGACGACCGCAATGCGCGTCACTTTGACAAACCTTTAGGCGACGGGCAGATTCGAACTGCCGAATGGGGCTTTTGCAGAGCCCTGCCTTACCACTTGGCTACGTCGCCGTCGTCGGCTGGAGCGGGTAGTGGGAATCGAACCCACGCATCAACCTTGGGAAGGTCGCAGGCTGCCATTACATCATACCCGCCCGCCATGGCGACCCTTCCGGTTCGAGTCTCTTCACGCTGCGTCCTACAACCCCGAATTTGCTCGCATGGTTGGCCATTCGCAGAGTGACTACGAGATCAGGCTGATCGAGCGCGCTAACACGATCGCGATGGTGATGAGCGAGATCAGCGCCTCCACGGTCATCAGCGCTTTAGCCCAGCGGCTCAGCGGCATCACGTCGGCTGGGCTAAAGGCCGTCGAGTTCGTAAACGAGAGGTAGAGATAGTCGTAGAACTGCGGCTTCCACAATGGATCGATGCATGGGGAGCTCCCGCCGCTCGTGATGGTCAGCTGCATCTGCGGGAAGAGAAAATCGGCGTTTTCGAACTCGGTCGCGGCATTGGCGTGCGCACGCGCATCGGGGCCGTCACCGTCAAGCTCCCAGTACCAAAGCCCGAAGACGAGGATGTTGGTAAGCCAGATTTGCATGCCGGTGCGCAACAACATCGCAGCCGAATGTAGTGCCGCTTTTTCGGGATGAAAGAGGCCGCCGACGAGCAGCAGCACCGAAGCGAGGTTGAAGAAGTTGACGATCGCTATGAGCAAGATGCTCCAGAAGCGCGTTCGGTGCGTCTCTCGATGACGGCGCGGCGCCAGTACCGAGAGCGGTATGAGCACGAGCAGCACCAGCACGGGAGCCGCCCAGATCGGTCCGATGATCAGGCGTGGAGGAAGTGTGATGTAGAGCGCCACCGCTGCCAGAATGCCGAGCGAGGCGTGCCATCTCGGCTCATGCCGTGGCGGCACCGGCTGGTCTTGCATGACCGGAGCTTTCGCTTGGCTGACCGGCGCAACCCGTCGTTGCCGTTGCGTATTATGGAGCGCATGCCTACCGATTTTCGTGATGGAAAAACCTTTCCGCGCCGCGGGCGCGAGGCAATCGGCGAAGCGCTCTGGTTGCTTCGTGCATCTGATAAAGGCCGCGCATCGGCGGCCGGAACGCTCTACGATTACGTCTATCCTTGTCCGATGGATAGGGGCATGATTGAGCGTTGGGGGATGAGCACCGGCGAGTTCGATGAAGCGCTGCGACAAAATCCGAGCGACGAGCAGCTTTATGCCTGGTTCGCGCAACGCGTGACTCCAGCAGAGGTTCGAAGTGCTAACGAGTGGCTCTTAAGCGAGCGATCCGAGAATCTCGACCGACAGGACGCCGAAGAGGCCGCCATCGTCGAGCACCATTGATGGGCTCGAACATCGAGTTCGTCCGGCCCGACGGAAAGGCCGCACCGGGGTATTTTGCGGAAGCGTCCGAGCCGAACTCGCCTGGCGTCGTTCTCTTCGAAGAATGGTGGGGACTCGACGATCGCATCAAAGCCACAGCCGACCGTCTCGCTTCACACGGCTTCAACGTCGTCGTTCCCGATCTCTATCGCGGACGCAGTGCGGCGACCGGCGATGAAGCAAACCATCTGATGGAGGGCCTCGACTTCAAGGATGCGGCGAGCCAAGATGCGCGCGGCGCTGAGCGGTATCTGCGCGAGCACGGGGCAAAGCGCGTTGGGGTCGCCGGCTTCTGCATGGGCGGAGCCTTGGCGATGCTGAGCGTGATGTACGGCGACGGCTTCGACGCCGCCAGCGTTTGGTACGGCTACCCGCCCGCCGAAGCGGGAGATCCGGCAAAGATCTCCGTGCCGATTCAGGGTCACTGGGCGCTCGACGATGGCTTTTTCACGATCGAAGGCGTCGATAACATCGAGCGCAAGCTCAAAGCGGCCGGCAACTCGCCCGAGTTTCACCGGTACGACGCCAAACACGGCTTCTTCAACACCGGCGAGCCTGGTCAGGGAGGCCTCGGACATTACGATCGCGAGCACTCCGAAACGGCGTGGCGCCGAACGGTGGAGTTCTTCGATCGAACGCTTCGCTAGCTCGCCGCTCTTTCGCGTTAAGGGAGTAACGAGGTCTCGTCAAGACGGCGAGACCTCGTTTGCATCTGCCAAGGGCGCGAATCGAACGCGCGACACCGCGCTTTTCAGGCGCGTGCTCTACCGACTGAGCTACCTTGGCGCGCCGGTGAGCGAGCGCACCGCATCACCGGCTCTAGCAATGCGGATGCGCTCGAAATGATGGCGACGCTGATGGGGCTCGAACCCACGACCTTCGCCGTGACAGGGCGACGCTCTAACCAACTGAGCTACAGCGCCAAGGCCGGCTGTGCCGACTCTGGTGGGCACGGCTGGGCTCGAACCAGCGACCCCCCGCGTGTGAAGCGGATGCTCTCCCGCTGAGCTACGCGCCCGTACCGGTAGCGGCTCCTTGGACAAAATCGCATCTTACCCTACCGTGCGCGGGCCTGTCTAGCACGGACTGCGCGATGCGACGGTTGAAAAACTTCGCGTGAATCTACTTGCACTCGTCTTTGCCGCGGCGTCGGCGGCCGTGCCGGTTCTGATGCCCGTATCGACGAGCGATCCGCGAGCGCAAACTGCATTCGATCGCGGTCTCTTCCTTTATTATGCCTACAACGGCCAAGACGCAGCGCGTTCCTTCGCGCAGGCTGCGTCGCTCGATCCACGCCTCGTGATGGCCTATTGGGGAACCGCGCTCGCCGAGGGTCCCGATTTAAATACTCCGCCAACCGAAGATCGATTCGACGTTGCCGCGCGCGCAATCCGAAAAGCGGTCGCGCTCGACGGCGCCTTGCCGGAACGCGAACGGCGATTCATCGCGATCATGGGGTTGCGCTATCACGGCACGTTTGCAAGCTGGACGGACAACGACGCTGCCTATCGGCGCGCAATGTTCGCATTCGCCGAGTCGTCGCACGACGAAAATGCGCAGCTCTTGGCGGCCGAAGCCCTTCTCGAGCACGGCGGCCTGACCTGGCAGCATGGAACGCTCGCGCAGCAAGACTCGCTGGAAGCATTGCAACTGGTCGCAAGCGTGCTGCACGACGATCCGGCCAGTGTCATGGCGAATCACCTTTGCATCCATCTCTACGATCTCGCGCCGGATCGAACGCCGGCGCTGCCATGCGCGCAACGTCTCGACGTCGCGGCCTTCCCCCCGCAAGCCGAACACCTCGCGCACATGCCCGCACACTATTGGATCGAAACTGGCGACTACGCTGCGGCGCTGCGCTCGAGCGAACGCGCGTATTCGCTCCTGAGCCAGCTGACCGTCGGCGGCGACCAGTCGGAGCACGCGCAAGCCTACGCAAACCACGACATTGCGGTTGGGTACTCCGCGGCGATGATGCTCGGGAACTACGCTGTAGCGCGACATTGGAGCCAACGCATGACGAACGCATTTGGAACGAGCTTCGAGGCCCTAACGGCGCTACGTTTCGGCCGCTACGAAGCCGCTTATGCGGCGGGGGTAAACGGATTCGGCGGCGTGAGCGTTGGCGGACTCGCCGCTTTGCACTTGGGCCGGCTTACCGAGGCGCATGCGCTCGCCGCGCGAATGCCTACCCGCCCCGCAATGCCGGGGTATCTGCCTCAGCTCTTCTTAGCGCGGCTCGCAGAAGCGGACGGCCGGTATGCCGAGGCGGAGCTTTGGATCGAACGAAGCCGTACGAATCAGCGCGCTGACTTCGCCGGCGAACTGATTCCGCTCGTTCCCGCCGGTGAAGCACTGGGCGACCTGCGATTGCGCCACGGCGATACTTCCGGAGCGATTGCCGCCTTCACCGATGTGCTCGCGGCGTATCCAAACGATCCCCGCGCGCTCTTCGGCTTAGCGCGAGCATTGCAGGCGAACGGAGAAATCGCGCAAGCCGCGGCAACCCGCGCGCGCTTCGAAAAAGAATGGGAGGGCGCCGACACGAGCGTCGATGACGCCCTCCCGTAGCCGTCATGCGGTTTCGCCGTTCCGCAAGCTGCGTGCCAAGGCAGCGAGTGCATCGCTCATCGCCTGGGCACCGGCAGCGATGCGAATGCGGATCCTCGGACTTCGTCCACTCGCGGCGAGGCGTGCGAGCCGGCTGCGGCGAGCGTTTTCCAAGGCATCGTCACGGCGAATCCGGATTTCGGCGTCGAGCCAAAGTTCCATGATTCACCTCGTAAAAGAAAAGTACGCACGAAATTGAAAAGGCCTCCGGTCGATCTGCGGAGGCCTTCAGGTGGGCTGCAACGGCAAGAGCTACGCCGCCCTACCCCCCGAAGGTCCAAAGCACGTCGACCCAACGCCGATTTGCGGCGTTGTGGAGGAAAACTGACGCATTTGATTCATCCGGCCTCCTTGTGACGAGCGAGTAATACGCGAAACTCTATCATACGCGCGGTTGACTTGTCAAACATCGGTGGAGGTGCGCGAAACTCGATTACGAATGTTGGGACTCTTCTCGCGGATCGCGATGGGCGGTTAGCTCAGTGGGAGAGCGCTTCCTTGACACGGAAGAGGTCACATGTTCAATCCATGTACCGCCCACCATATGCTATATGGCTTTTTGAGTTTCCGCGTCGGCATCGTGTAGCAACGGATGTAGCAACGCGACTTCCGCCGACTCTGCTGCCCCGTTGTCAATCGCCGTAAAGAGCGCCTCTTCGGGACCATCCGCCGATAACAGTAAAAGGAAGAATGCCTTGTATCGGTAGGCCACGATGAGCGGGGGACGTTGGTCCTCCCTCATCGCGTTGCTGCAGCCGTCCTAGAGCAAATGCTTTTACTTGGTAGCGATGCTGACAGCTTCCCCAGCTGGAACGCTGGGCGCTTTAGCGAGTTTTGAAGTGGGATTTCCTCCAGCCGGATAAGCCCACGTGTCAAAAGGCTGGGGCGTGCAATCTTCGTTTCCGCCGACGACCAGCTTGCCTTGTCGGTTGTTTACCGGCGTATTTTTCGTGCCGACGATGAAGGGCTGCGGCGTGCCATCGTAGTCGTTTGACTTGGCGCAGTTATCGGTAAGGACCGTGGTGCTCACCAAGCTCAGACCGCCCGAGGTTGGTTTTGCGCGATAGATCGCCGTAACGCCGTTATCTTCGAACTCGGTGTCGGCGAACGTGATGTACTTTCCATCCCACATGGCGTCGCCGGGGCTGAACAGCGTTTGGTTGAAGGAAATAACCTTGAGCGATTTGCCTCCGGCTGGGACTTCGGCAACGTGGACGGCGCTGAGCGTGACGAAGCAGGCCGCGTACACATTCCCCTTATCGTCGTAGCCGGGTCCGAGGAGAAAAGCGCAGTCGCCGTTCGAGTATTTTCCAACGGCTTTGCCTGCGTGCCAAGTTTGCAGTACTCCCGGTTCACTCGCAACGGCAAGATCGCCGGTCTTCGGGTCGATCGAACAACCTACAGGGTTTCCATCGGTCGTGACCGTGGCGAGCGCCGTCTTGCCTCCGTGGGCAAATTCTTCGACGGACGTCCCATAGTAGTTGGCAATCCAGACGTCGCCGGTAGCGTCGACGCACTGCCCCAAGGGGTAATCGAAGCCCTTTACGGTTCCGACCCTTGCACCGGTGCTGTAGTTGTACACGAAGACGTCGTTCGTGCTCTCGTCCGAGATATAGAGCAGCTCTTTTATTGACGGCGCGGCGGGCGACATCCAGGAGGCTTCCCGTTGTTGCGGCTTCGGCGTCGAGCCAATCTGCGGCAGGGCTGCAAAGGAGTTCGGTTGGGATTGCGCCCCGCACGACCCGAGAATCGTAGCGGAAAGGCTAACGGCGAGTGCATAGCAACAACGCGAAACGCTCATGAAGCTAAGTACGAAGTGGTGGCTCGTTCGGCCTTCTTACCGCCCGCCGAGTCGCCTCAGTAAACGGCTCCGCGAGCGGGCGCAATGATAGTCGGCGACGCTAAGCTGCGCCCTTTCGAATGTCGGAGAACGGCGCCTCCAAGCGAACCGCCTGTCATCGTTTCATGCGCCTGCACCGAGCCGATGAACTCTTCTCCTCAAAACGAACACAAACTAGCCGTGAAGCACCGCTGATACCGTTGAGACGGATCCAAGTCGCCCGCGAAATACCGGCGCAGACGTTCTCTTGCCGTTGCCTCTCTTTCGGGGTACATCATTGATGTGATCCTCCGCCTTCTTCACGCCGCGCCTCCGCAGAGGCCTCGTCGTCAGCGTGCGCGCCGTCATCATTCTTTGCCGCGGCGGCCGGCGTGCAACGACAGTTGCGTGCGTGCCATGCAGCGTACTTCGCCATCGTGTGACCTTCGGTTAGCGCGGCATCATCGTGCCCGTCCTTCGCCGCGTCGGTGATGGCATTGGTGAAGACGCGGTTGAGTTCGGTCATTGAATATGCCCCTAGCGCCGTTGAGCTTACCGGGCAAGACCTGCGGGAACGCTAGCTGTTGCTTCTACTCTGCGTGCGCCAGCGCTGGATGCCTTGGTCGATGAATCCACGATCGGCGGTGTCGGTCTGCCAAGCGCTCGAGAACTCCGCAGCCTCGCTACGCGGGCGGTGGTCCTCCGGGAGGTCGCTGAACCGGATGCGCATTGGGATTTTGACGCCTTCTCCGGAGACGATCGCCTGCTGAGTGGGCAAACTTGGTAAGGACGAAAGCATCTCGCGCGCAACGTCCGGCAGCGCCCTGGCGATGAACTGCTGATCGGTGTCGCTTCCCAGACGTAACGCAAAGACCGTTCCGCATTGCGAGAGTGCCGGCAGTGAAAGTTCAGATGGCCGCTGCGTGATCAGCGCGAGCGAGATGCCGTATTTCCTGCCTTCTTTTGCAATTTGGGTGATCCCCTGGACGGTCTGAGCGAAACCAAACCGTTCGTCCGCCGGCACGTACCGATGAGCCTCTTCGCAGACGAGCAGACGCGGAGGCAGTTTTTCCCGTTCGCACCATACGCTAAAGTCGAACAACACGCGGCTCAGGGTCGAGACGATCACGTCGGCGATTTCCGACGGAACACCCGAGAGATCGACGATGGTGAGTGGTTTACCCCTGACGGGGACTCGCAAGAGCCGGCCGACGATTTCCTGCAGTATGTCTTCTTCGTCTGAAAACAAGAAATCAAATCGCCGATCGTTACGAAGCGATTCGATTCGCGTTCTCAGACGCAGGTATGGGGCGGCACCGTCGGCCTTGGTCAGCCGGCCCATCTCATCATTAATGAAGCGCAGCAGTTCGTGCATGCGGAACGGCACGGGAGTATCGACGGTAATCGTCGATGGTCCCGGTCGGCCGGTCCGCCCATAGTTGCGACGAGCCCACGTCATCGCGTCGTTCAGAATGAGCGCCTGGGACTCTTGGTCGCCTTCGGAGCCGCCGCGCACCAGCACCTTGGTCGCCTCTTCAAAGTTGAGGAGCCAGAATGGCAGCTGAAGATTGTCGACGTTGATAACGTCGGCGAGCTCTGGAAAGGCCGCCGCATATTCGTTGTGCGGATCGAGCAGGATGACGTGCGCGTTCGGGTTCTTTGCCAGAATGGCCGACAAGATCACCGTGAGCGCGCAAGACTTTCCCGAGCCGCTCGAGCCCAGCACGGCAAAATGCTTTCCAAGCAATTCGTCGGTAAGAACGAATGCCGGCCGGTTTGCGTCCTGATAGAGGGTGCCGACTTTCACGCTGGCTCGCGTCGGCTCACCGTAGACGGCACTGAGGTCCGTGTTGTCGGCGACGTACACGGATTCGCCCGGCACCGGATGCACCGATACGCCTCGGCTAAACCGCAAGCCACCGTTCGCTGGAACCAGCTCACCCAAAAGGTAGACGACCAGCAGCTGTCCGTCGGGTGCCGAACGATTGCTGATCACTTCGCTGACCCCGGCGACGATCTCGCGGTCTCCGTCGAAGACTTTGACCATTGAGCCGACGCGCACCAAGTTCGCGGTGGCGATCTGACCGTTTCCGTAACTGCCGTTGCCGCCGTTACCGTTGGAGCCATTACCGTCGAAAGTGACGGTCATCTGGGAGCCGCTTACGGTCAAAACCCGCCCGATCATCCGATCGACCCTGCCAACGGGCGCGGTAGCTCAGCGCTGCGGTTTTCGCGCATGGGTAACTTTCGCAGCTCCAAAATGCTGCGGGGAAAGCCCTGCCGATGAACGCGAACCGCGGTCACGAGTTCCTCCCGCAACGGACCACATCTGTTGACGGTCCGTTGATAGCGTAACGGTTCGGCGCCGGACGGTCCGTTCCCTCGTCCCCTCTCCTGCCGACCTTCCTTCCTGAACAGAGGTTCCTTCGGCTCCCCGGCCAGGCGCCGTGGTAGGACCATACGAACTGAGGAGATGGGCCAACGAAGTGTAATAAAGTTCACCGTTCGGACTGGAGCGAGGGGGTCGATGAGGCGCGGGTTCTATTCTTGCCGTCCGTGGCTGTCGGCACTTGCCACCGTCATATTATCGGCTTTAACCGCCGCCGGCGCGAGCGCGGCCTGTCCCGACGTGTCCGCTTCGTATTCGGCGAAGCTCGGCCTGAGCGTGTCGAAGGGCATCAAATCGGCTGACTCGGCCTGCGTCGAGGGAGCTCCAATCGGCGGCGCTTGCAATTCCTTCGTGGGGATGGTCATCGACAAAACGTACGGTTTCCCAGATCTTAAGACCACTGGCGGCTACCTCGATGCCGCCGGCATCTATGCGTTTTTGCCAACCAGCGCGGCATGGACGGCCATGGGATTCGCCGGCGAGCAAACGGTGCTCAACCAGGTGCAAATGGATGCAAACAACGGCGTTCCCGTCATTGCGATTTCCAGCGACCAGGTTGCTTTGATCATTCCCAGCCTGGAGTTAGTTCATACGGAGACCTGGAATCTCTGCGTGCCGATGTCGGCGGCGCACTTCTTGAATGATCCCAGTGCGAACTACGTCTCCGGCCCGCTCTCATTGTCGTGGCCGTCAACGCACGGGGTAACGATCTGGGAGCGCACCGGTCCCCCCAACGGGCGCTACTTGCCGATGCTGACGGTTGCTGGCTATCGGTAGTGCGAGAGAATCCGCTCCAAAACGCCGCCTGCAGTCGCGTCGGGCCGGCTGAAATCGAGCCGGTCGCTTACGGCCGCGCCATATGCCGTGGTGCGATTCCTTCGCGTAACGTCGGTCTTCGGCGCGATCGACACATACGGCCGCATATCGGCTGAGCCGAACGCGGCGTACATCGGAACCGCCATTGCGTCGTAAGTCGACAGGGGCTGCATGCCGAGCATAATTTCGATCGTCCGAAGGATGCTCACCGTTGAATAGTGCTCGTGGCGCAAGCCGCCGCGCGCGTAGGGCGAGATCACGTACAATGTGGTTCGCTGATCGCTGACGTGATCGGCACCGTCCTGCGCATCGTCTTCGATCACAAACATCACCGACGACGTCCACACGCGTGAATGCGAGAGCGCGTCGACCATTTCTCCTAAAGCTGCGTCGTTGATTGCGACGTACGCCGACGGCGCGAGCTTCCCGGGTTTGCTGCCATAGGTGTGATCGCCCGGCAACCAAATAAATTCAAGCTGCGGCAGATTCCCCGCTCGGACGAACGCCGTAAACTCGCGGCGCCACTCCTTCGCGCGTCCGAAATCGCTGTAATTGAGGTCCCACCCCGTGTAGAAGGGATCGAAACGCCCATTGAGCGTTGGTGTGTCGGCGACACGGGGGCCGCCCGGAGTCGTGCCTGCTTCAATGAGCTCGCCGTAGTCGCGAAACGTTACGTGCGCGCGCCGAGCCGCATCCCAGAGGTAGCCACCAGCCGGAACGTGCGCGCCGTCACCCGCGTTGAGATCGTCCGTTGCGCGCCGGCCGCCATAGGACACCGGCCAGAAGCGCTGCATATAGTCGTTCGCAAACGCGGCGTCGGCCCACATATGGCCGGGCGAGCTCACTTCAGCCGTGTACGCATTGTCGAACAGACCAAAGCGCGCGGCGATTGCATGTTCGTTGGGCGTGACGGCACCACCGAAAAACGCAAGCGCAGCATCGCCGTTTCCTCGGCGCACGTCGCCCAGAACCTGGTCGTACGACCGGTTCTCTTTGAGCACGAAGAAAACGTGCCGGATCGGACCATTCGGCCGCACGACCGCGGAGGCCGCCTGGCGCATCCCATCCGAGAGCGCCTTGTGGATTGCCGGCGCCGACGGCGCCGGATATGTCGTACGCGCGCATCGAGCCAAACTCGATCGCGCCGATGTAATCGCGGTCGCTTCCCGAGCGATACTGCGGATTCGGTCGCGCGCCTTCGCCTTTGCCGTCAAGCACGTAAAGCCGGCCGCCAATCGCGACGACATCGGTTGGATACCACCCGGCTTCGAGTCGGCCCGCGAGCCGGCCGCCGCGAACGACGGCAACCGAATTTGCAGCACCCAGGCTCACGAAGGTCGTACCGCCCTCGACCCAAATCGCATTCGGCGATACGCCGACGGCGTGCGATTCGGTCGCGTCGCCAAGCGGAATGCTGTCGAGCTCATGAAGATCGCGCGCATCGTAGATGCCGATCGCGTCGGCGTCGGCTTCGGCGACGTAGACCTTCTCGCCGGCGACCGCAATTGCGCCTGGATGCAGGCCAACTCTCCCGCGCTGCGTCGCGCGCGACCGCGCGTCAATCGAGACCACCTCCGTGCCGGAAACGACCGTGACGAATAGACTCGCGCCATCCGCCCGAAATGCCAAGCCTCCGGGATGTCCTCCGATTGGAATCGCGGCGCTTTTGCCAACCTGTGCGAGGGCGCCGATGCGTACGGAGCCGTCTCCGTCGGTCGCGACGGCATAGGTTTGTCGATCGGGCGCGGATGCGACGTATACCGGATACGAGCCCTTCGGAAAGGCGATCCGATGCAGCGTTTGCGTGCCGACGTTGACGTCGAGCAGCGCATCCGCGTTGCCTCCGGGGACGAGAACGTGCTCGGTATCGCGCCAAAGTGGTCGTCCGAATCCACCAGGCAATGGAATCGACTCGACGCGCTCGAGATCCGGCACGCGGTAGAGCCCAAGCGTCGCCGGATTGAATCCCGACTCGACGACTGCGATAACCGAACCATCCGGCGATACGGCCATGCCCTGCGGCATCGTTCCAGTCACCGTTTCAGCACCCGGCGGAGCGCCCAGGAGCCACCCGTCCGGCAGTACGATGCGTCCTTCTCCCGCGATGGCGCAACTTGCGCCTCGCTGCGCAACCAATGCGAGGGCTATCGCGAGACCGGTGAGAACTCGCGCCGAGCAAAACGTTCTGTGCATTGCGCTACGAAATCGGAAGCCGCAACGTTGCCGACGCGATATGCACGACGTTCCCGCCCACTTCGATCCCGCGCTCGCCACGATCTCCGTGAATGAGAACGTGGAGCAGGCTGCGACGGCCCATCTTTACGCCCTGTTCGCTCACGAACCGCGCGCCATCGGCGCCGGAAACGAGGCCGTGCTTGATCATAAAAGCCGCCAGCGGCCCCGTCGCACCACCCGTCGCCGGGTCCTCAACGATTCCAAGCTGCGGCGCGAACATGCGCGAGTACGCCCCCGTTTCCGTCGGCGCAAAGACGAAGATGGACGTTACGCCTCGGCACGGGCGAACCAGATCCGAAAATGCGCCGATGTCGAGACGCGCGTCGTCGACCGCCAAGCGATCCTTCACCGCGACAAATATCAGAGGGCTCCCAGCCGAAAGCTGTTCGCACGGAATGCCCGCCGCGAGCCTGTCTGGTCCCAACGACAGCGCCCGAGCACTACGCTCCCTCGAGAATTCCGCCAGCTTGCGAATCGGCGGCGTCGTCAGCCATAGAATCGGATCGTCGCCGCCATCGACCCGTATCGGCACGCGCCCCACGTTTTCATTAAGCGCAAACGTCTCGGCGCCCGCCGCTACCAGTCCGAGCCGGCGCAGGACGTATGCGGTGCCGATCGTTGGATGGCCCGCGAACGGCAACTCGGCAGTCGGCGTGAAGATGCGCACGCGCACCGCGTCATCAGTCGACTCCTTCGGAAGAACAAAAGTCGTCTCCGATAGGTTCAGCTCCCGTGCCACGCGCTGCATGGTGGCGCCGTCCATTCCCGAGGCATCGGGAAAGACGGCCAACGCGTTCCCTTCCAAAGGTGTCGTCGTAAAAACGTCGACCACATGGTAGTTGAACTCCATGCGACGACGTTGTGGGCGCCGTTGAAAATCTCCCGCTTCTCTGTAACCTACCGAAAAGCCGAGAGCGTGTAATCCTACCGCATGCTGGGTGCCGCAGTCAGCCCGTCGAGCGTCGCTCGCTCTTGCGCGGTCAGCGATAGCTGCGACGCCGCCACGTTCTCGGCAAGATGCGAGAGCGAGGAAGTTCCTGGAATCGGCAGCATCACGGGCGAGTGACCGAGCAGCCACGCTAACGCGATTTGCCAAATCGTCCCATGGTGCGATTGCGCGATGGGCGCTAGCGCTTCCACCGTAGTGACGTCGCCGCCATCGAGTGGGAAGTACGGAATGAACGCGATGCCCTTGCGTTCACAATGCTCGAGCACGGGTTCGCTCACTCGATTGGTTACGTTGTAATTGTTTTGCACCGAAGTGATTTCGACGATGCGTTCCGCTCGCTGAAGCTGCTCGAGGTCGACGTTGGAGAGCCCAACGTAGCGAATCTTCCCTGCGTCGCGCAGTTTACGCAGCGGTACCGACCTGATCTTCGAGCGGGACGTCTTGATCGATCGCGTGCAGCTGATAGAGATCGATGCGATCGAGTCGCAAACGGCGCAGACTCCCTTCGCAGGCTTTTTCCAAGTGTGCCGGCTGGCCGAAGCGCTTCCATTCACCGGGTCCGCTGCGCGTCAGGCCGCCTTTGGTTGCAATCACCAAATCCGCGGGATACGGATAGAGCGCCTCCGCGATTTGCTCTTCGTTGACGTGTGGGCCGTACGCATCGGCCGTGTCGATGAAGTTCACGCCAAGCTCGAGGGCGTGCTGAAGGACGCGCAGCGCGTTTGCGCGATCGGCCGGCCATCCCCAAATTCCAGGCCCACACAAGCGCATCGCCCCAAAACCGAGACGTCTGACCGAAAGGTCCTCACCAATCGTGATTGGCGTAGCGGCGTTCATCGCCGAGCCTTCGCCGCACTATAACAAAGACCGCTCGGCGTCGCCGAGCGGTCTCTGCGTGAAGTTTCTTACAGCTTACTTGCTGGAAGGACGGTTTGCCGCCGTCGTCGCGGACCTGAAGCTGGCCTCACCCTGCTTCTGCGTTTCGACGAGCATCTCGGCGATGCGCATGGTGTAGGCCTTGCGCAGCTCCAACAGCTGGCTGGCGAATCCGAACGAGAGCTCAACGAGCTGCGTCGGCGTCGGGAGGTTCTCGAAAGCCGGCACGCTGCCAGGCTTCTCGCTCATCTCTTTGGTGAACTCGCGAAACGAGTTCATCGCCTTCAGGCTGGCGTCTTGGGTCTCTTTGATTGCCGCGAGGCCCTCTTCCTGAAACTTGGTCATATATTCTGATACGTTGACGGCCATGATTGCTATTTTTCTCCTTGCGGTGTAGTGTGCGCTAAGTATACCAAGCATCTGCTATGCTTGTCAACTACCATGTCGCCAAACTGCCTACCGCTCGCTTAACCGTTCCCTACGAAACTCCGGTAGATTCGGATCAGAGCCTCCTTCTGATCGACCGTGAGGCTCGGGTCGAGCTTCACGGCGTGTTCGACCCCGTGATGACTCTCATCCCGGGGCCCGGAATCGTCCAGGAGGCCGGCCTGCGTGTACATCGTCTCCGCCGAGATCTGCAGTGCGTTCGCGATGCTTTTGAGCACGTCGGCCGACGGCTTATAGAGCCCCCGCTCGACTTGGCTCAGGTACGGGTTTGAGATTTTTGCGATTTCGGCCAGTTGACGCATCGAGAGATTGGCGAGCTCTCGTTGGCCCCGGATAAAATCGCCTAGACTGCGCCAAGCCCCGCCTGGAACGTTCTTCTCATCATCGCTCACGATCGTGCCTCCACAACCTGTTCGCTCCGCGTCGTGCTAGCGGCGAGGGGGAACGGCGCCGCACTCTCATTACGCACGTATCGGCCGGGTGCCGGCTCTCCCGCCGGAACCGGATAGGGCTCCCGCTGCGGCCCCCCATGCGATTGCGCCCATGTTGCCCAGTCCTGCCACCACGATCCTTGGTGGCGATCTGCGCCCTCGAGCCACTCGTCCGCGCTTTCGCCGCGCCGCACGGAGGGCTGCGTGTAGTGCCACGTCTTCTTGCCGCCCGGAGGGTTCACGATGCCCGCAATATGGCCTGAGTTGGTGAGCACGTACTTTGCTTCGCCGCCCACGTGCTGCGTCGTCAAGTACGTCGCGCGCCACGGCGCGATGTGATCGTTCTCTGCGCCGAGCACGTAAAGGGGCGCAAGGATCTTTCGGAGGTCGATCGGCGTATCGCCGATCGTAAACGCATCCGGCTTTACGATCGAGTTATGCAAATAACACGCGCGCAGATACTGCGAGTGCATCTCGACGGGCATGCGCGTCGAATCGTTGTTCCACGCGAGGATATCGAACGCCGGCGGCTGCTTGCCTTTAAACCAATTGTTGACGACGTAGCTCCAAATTAAATCGCTCGACCGCATCCAGTCAAAGGTCCGCGCCATCTCTGCCGGCTCGAGGTAGCCGCGCTCGCGCATTCGCTTTTCGAGCCGCGCGATCGTATCTTCGTCGGTAAAGACTCCGAGATCGCCCGGGTTGCTAAAATCGACCAGCGTGTTCGTGAGCGTCGCCGACGCAATGCGGTCGCCTTGGCCATGCGCCGCGAGGTACGCCATCGCGATGAGTGCCAGCGTCCCGCCCAAACAGAGTCCCACCACGTTCACGCGCGGCGCGCCGGTGATCTCCTGCACCGCATCGAGCGCGGCCAGCACGCCCTCGCGCAGATAATCATCCATCGTGCAGTGCGCCATTGACTCGTCTGGGTTCCGATACGAAATCATGAATGTCTGATGGCCGTGCGCAACGGCCCATTCGACGAACGAGCGCCCCGGCGCCAAATCCATGATGTAATATTTATTAATCCACGGGCGGACTGCAGAGCAGCGGCGTTTCGTGAACCTGTGGAGTCTGCGGCTCGTAGGCGATGAGTTCTATGAGCCGTTGCGCATCACGACGCGCCCGGCGGTTGCGGCAATGTTCTTGCCGAGCTCGAAACCAGACTTGTCGACTTGGCGCGGGTACCCGCCGTTATTCTTGACGTCATCCAAGAAATTCTCAAGCCCGCGCACGAGACTCATGCCGCCGCTCTCCGTTGCCTCTTTCACGACGCCGGGATTGAGCCACGGTACGTTGCTCGGTGCGAACGCGTCGCACATGAGCTGCATCGCAAAACGCGCCTTTGCGCCGCGTTGCCTCCGGCAGTCGCGCCGAATCGACGAGTTGTAACGCCGCCTGCGTGCGGGCTCGATAATCTTCGACCAAGCCGGCAAGGATCGGATTGAGACTCCACTCGGGTTCGGCAAAACGCTTGTCGTCGCCGAAGCCTTGGGTCGCCGGCGCTCGCCGCTGAGCCGGCGCAGCATATTGAGACCGACGTTCTGCTCGGCGAGCGCGAAACCGGTAAGCCACGTGCTCATGCGCATCGGGTCCATCATCACGTCGGCGATGACGGCCCGCAGCGCGTCGGTCAGCGACGCCGGGTCGAGTCCGGTGACGTCAATCCCGTAGCTGAGCTCCTCGGGTGTCATCTCTGGATTACACTGCGCACTCTGGTCCATTACATATACCATCCGCCGCTGATGTTGTAGACCGAACCCGTGATGTAGCCGGCCTTTTCGTCGACGAGCATCCGCACCACGTGGGCGACCTCCTCGGGCTGTCCCAGCCGAAGCTTCGGCGTCTGCGCAACCGCGCTTCGTAGCGCTTCGGAAGGCATCGCCTTGGTCATATCGGTATCGATGAAGCCCGGCGCAACCGCATTGACCGTGACGCCCCGCTTTGCGACTTCACGAGCGACCGTTTTGGTCAAGCCGATCACGCCTGCTTTGGCGGCAGCATAGTTCGCCTGTCCAAAGTTTCCCGTCACGCCCACGACCGAGCTGACGTTGACGATTCGGCCGTAGCCTTGGTCGAGCATAGTGTCGAGCACGGCCTTGATCATAAAAAACGGCCCCGACAGGTTAACCTGCAGGACCGCTTGCCATTCTTCCACGGTCATCTTGCGCAACGGTGTGGTCGCGGGTGATACCCGCATTGTTAACGAGAAAATCGATCCGGCCGTGCTCCGCGAGCACGGCCCCGACCGCCGCCTTACATCGTTCGTAGATGCCGACATCGGCTTCGTAAAAATGGAGCCGCGGCGCCGCTCCATTGAGGCTTGCTGCGAGGTTCTGCGCGCGCGCTCGGTCTTCGGGGAGCCCGAGCACCGCAATGGTCGCTCCATCTTGAGCCAGTAAGCTGCTGATCGCGCCTCCGATTCCGCGGGCCCCCCCGGTCACGATCCCGACACGCCCTTTGAGAGGTAAACTATCCACGCGCTAGATTTACCCAACGTCGCGCTCAGAAACCTCCCAGGCGCCGCTCGGGCTCGCGCGGGTTCACATATCCAAACCACCGTTGATCGAATAGACGGCTCCTGTTATGTAGCTCGAGTCGTCCTCCAAGAGGAAGCGCACGACCCTCGCGACTTCGTCGGGACGGCCGAGGCGGCGCTGAGGAATCTTTTCAACGACCTTGGCAAGCGCCGGCTCGGGAATCGCGGCTACCATTTCGGTTGCGATGAAGCCGGGCGCCACGCAGTTCACGGTGATACCCCGCTGCGCCATCTCGAGCGCGAGGCTCTTCGAAAATCCGAAGAGGCCCGCTTTTGAGGCTGCGTAGTTTGCTTGACCGACGTTTCCCGTCTCGCCAATCACCGAGCTGATGTTGACGATCCGCCCCGAGCCGCGGTCGATCATGTGCTCGAGCACCGCTTTGGTCATTTGGAACGCGCCCAACAGGTTGACGTCGAGCACTTGACGCCAGTCGTCGACCGACATTTTCCGCACGGTCTTGTCGATCGTGATCCCCGCGTTGTTGATCAGGTAGTCGACGCGACCGAAACGATCCATGACCTCTTTTACGACGCGGTTACAATCGTCGCGGTCATCGACGCGCCCCTGATGGATCGATACGGTAGCGCCTCTACTGGTCATCTGCCGCTGAAAATCTTCGGCGCTCTGCCGGCCTCGATTATAGCCCGCCGCCACTGACGCCCCGCTCTGCGCCAAACACTCCGTAATGGCGGCGCCAATGCCGCGCGTTCCGCCCGTAACCAATGCTACTCGATCCGCAAACACAGCGCCCTCCTTCGACTCGCGAAGAAATTCGCGCCGGCGGTCCCGGTGTCATCCTCCTAGGTGCGCTAGGCTTCTGCTTCCGTCGTTTGAAGACCGGAGCCTTAGCCGCTGCAGGCGTGACGGGTCAACTATTACTGAGGGATCGTTGCCACGAAGCCATCGGTGTTGCCACCGGAATCGATGTACCAACCGGCAATTGCATGGTGATGGTTGATCGAGCTGATGACGGTTACTCCCACTGCATCGGGCTCATCCACCGACTGCCACGTCGGCTGATTGGTGGTCGGGTTGGTTACGACAAAGCCATGAGTAACGCCGTTTTGGCTCGTATATTCACCCACAACTTGGTCTTCCCAGTTGATTCCCAGCGCCTCGGTGCTTGTCGAGCCGGGGTATGACAACGTCCGGTAGACGCCATCGCGATACATCCAACCCTCCGTCGCACCCTTTGAGGTCACTCCGTAGCCGGCGACATTGCCCTGGTTGGTGATGCCCGCCCCGACCGTGCTCGTAAAGCCCGGTGGATTGAGATTGGCGTATTTATGCTCGGTAACGTCGAGTTCGTATGCGTGGTTGTTGCCGTAGAGGTCCGTATAAAAGCCAACGGCTACGTCGGAATCGTTGATGCCGAGCAACTCGTTGATTGTGTTCGGCCCTTTGGGCGTTTTGAAGTCCTTATAAAGCGTGTAAAGCCCGCGATCTTTGACGAATCCGAACGTGTGATTACCGAGGGTCTTCGAAAGAAAGTAGCCGGAGACCAGGAAATCGTCGGAGATGCCCATTGGATACGTATTGACCGCATTTGGGAAATCTACGGGCTGGAACTTCGAATACGGTGGTGCGCTTTTGTAGCCGTACGCCGGGTCGCTCTTCGACCCGGTGCCATAGTAGCCCGTAATCTGGCCGAGCTGATTGATCCCGGTGACCCGGTTGGCGTCGCTCCCTGGTTTATCGACCGTCTCGAAATTAAACGAATACGGAGTAGGCGAAGGCTTTGCTGTTCCGTCCGGGACGACACTCGTCTGGGTCGTCGCCGGCAACGAGCCTGCAGACGACATTGGCACGGAGCCGGTACAGGCAACAAGACCCACGGCTACGACCGTGACCGCGACGGCCGATGCCGGCAACACCGAGCCTAATCCAGGTATGCGGATCACGTGGAATCCTCCTTAGTAGGGGGTAGGCCGCCCGCGGCCGAGCGAATGCAAAAGAGGGGATCCGATATACCCCATTGATCGGTAAGGCGCGGCCTACCTCCCTATAACTCTATTTACGGCTTAAACGAGCGACGGTTTAGCGCCGGTTACCCGAATCGCCCCGTGATGTAGTCTTCGGTCCTTCGATCGCTGGGCTTAGTGAAAAGCTTCGCGGTGTCGTCAACCTCGATCAGCCGGCCGATCCCGGTCTCGTCGGCGAGCATGAATGCCGTGACGTCTGAGACACGCGCCGCCTGCTGCATGTTATGGGTCACCGCGACGATGGTGAACTCCTCGGCGAGCTTGGCCATCAGCTCTTCAATGACCGCGCTCGCGATCGGGTCGAGCGATGCCGTCGGCTCGTCCATGAGCAGGACTTCGGGTTCCGCGGCAATCGCGCGAGCGATGCAGAGGCGCTGCTGCTGTCCGCCGGAAAGGCGCAGAGGACTGGTGCGCAACTTGTCTTTGACTTCTTCCCACAGCGCTGCCGAGTGCAGCGCACGTTCCGCCGTTTCGATCTTCTGCCGGCGGTTTAGCCCGCGCCCCGCGCACGCGACCGTGTTGTCGAGAATCGACAGCGTCGGAAACGGATTCGGACGTTGAAAGACCATTCCGACGCGCCGCCGGATCGACATCGGGTCGACTCCCCCCGCGTAAATGTCCTCGCCCTCGAGCAAGACGCGCCCCTCGACGCGCGCGTCGAATCCCACTTCGTGGATCCGATTGAGGCAACGCAAAAGCGTCGTCTTGCCGCAGCCCGACGGACCGATCAATGCGGTCACGGCCTTACGCGCAAAAGCGATCGACACGTTTCCGACCGCTTTACGCTCGCCGTAATATGCGCTTAAATCGTCGGTAGCCAGCAACTCCTCGCGAGCCGTAACGGCGCTCAACTCTCGAGCCCCCGCAACGCCCGGCGCAATGTGAGCCGCGCACCTAAACTCAAAACAAACACAGCCACTATCAACAGCAGCGCCCCTCCCCACGCCTGCGCCTGCCAACTCGGATAGGGCGAGATCGCGTAGGTAAAGACTTGGAGCGAAAGCTCTGCCATCGGGTTATTGGGATTGCTCTCCCAAAACTGGCTTCCGAAGGCCGTAAAGAGCAACGGTGCGGTCTCGCCGGTAACCCGGGCGATCGCCAGCATTAGCGCCGTAATGATCGCCGGCATCGCTGTGGGGAGCACGATCCCCACCGTCGCGCGCACGTTCGACATCCCGAGCGCCAAGGCGCCTTCGCGTACGGTCTGCGGCACCGACCGGATCGCCTGCTCTGAAGTACGAACGAGCAACGGCAGCATCAGCATCATGAACGCGAACGACGCAGAAAAAGCGGAGAAGTGTTTGAGCGGCGCGACTAGCACGGCGTACGCGAAGAGACCGATCGCGATACTTGGCACGCCCGACAAGACATCGGACAGGAATCGCAGTGCCTCCGGAATCGGGCCGCGTCCGAAGAGCGCGAGATAGATTCCGGTAAGCAGACCAATCGGTATGGCCATAGCGGTCGCAATGCCGATGATGATGAACGTCCCTAGAATGCCGTTTCCGACGCCGCCGCCCGGAACGCCAACGGGATGGGGGAGTTGCGTAAGAAACGCCCAGTTGATAGCGCCGATGCCCTGGACGACGACGTAGCCTAAAATGGCCAGCAGCGCGCCGGCAGCGAGTATCGCGCAAGCGAGCGCCAGCGCGACCCCCAGCGAGCCATAGGCCCGCCGCCGGCCCAGACGCCGATAGCGCGGCGAGAGTTCGTGTCTGGAAAGACCACTGTTACCGGCCATCCTGCTTACGTCCGCTCCGACCCGCGCACGCTCCAAATCATCACACGCGCGAGACCGTTAACGATCATGCTCACGAAGAAGAGAATCAGTCCCAACTCGATCAACGCGCTGATATAGATGTTGGTCGTGGCTTCCGTAAACTCGTTGGCGATCACGCTGGCGAGCGTGTACGATGGCGCAAAGAGCGATGCCGAGATCTCTGGACGATTTCCAATCACCATCGTCACCGCGATGGTCTCTCCCAACGCCCGTCCGAGCGCCAAAATGCAGGCGCCGAAGACACCGATGCGAGCGGCCGGCAGAACGACTCGCATCGCCGTCTCCCACTTGGTCGTTCCCAACGCCATTGAGGCCTCGCGCAGATCCCGCGGAATCGCCGCGATGACGTCGCGCGAAATTGCGGTCACGGTCGGAACGATCATCAAGGCCAGGATCAGTCCGCCGGTCAGCAATCCGACGCCGTAGATCGGCCCCGAGAAGAGTGGGGTCCAGCCGAGCGCTTTTTGCAACGCCGGTCCAATCGCCGTTCGCACGAACGGAGCGAGCACGAAGAGCCCCCATAAGCCATAGACCACGCTCGGCACCGCGGCGAGCAGCTCGATGAGAAATGAAAGCGGCGTACCGAGCCAGCGCGGGGCGAAGTCGGCGAGAAACACGGCCGCCATGATGCCGACGAACGCCGCGAGAACGATCGCGATGAACGAGGTCACGACCGTCCCGTAGATCATCGGCAGCGCGCCGAACTTGCTCGTGATCGGATCCCAGGCGCTCTTCCAGATGAACGACGGGCCAAATGCCACGATCGACGGCCACGACCCGAGCACGAGCTCGACGAAGAGGCCGACGATCAGCACCGCAAAGAGGATGCTTCCACCGTACACGATCGCGGCAAAGCCGCGATCGGCGGGGCTAACGAACCGTGCTACGCGCCGGAAGTGCGGCTGGGCTTTTTCCAATCAGCGTTGCATCTGCTTGAGCGTCGCGGCGGCCGCATCCTGTACGTTGTGCGGCAAAGGCACGTAATCGACGGACTGCGCGTTGGACTGCCCCGCGGGCCCGACCAGCCACGAGAGTACGGCGTAAAGAAGTTTCGCACGAGACGCATCCGCAGGCTTCTTATAGACGACGATCCATGAGTAACCGGAGATTGGATATGAGTTCTCACCGGCTGCGTCGACGATTGAGAAGTTGGTAGCGGTTACTTCGGGCTTCGATGCCGCCGCGGCGGCGACGGTTTCGGTACTGCATGCGACCCACTTTCCGGCGCGATTCTGTAAGAGCGCCGCCGGCATATGGTTTTCGATCACGTACGCCAGCTCGACGTAGCCGATCGCTCCAGGGGTGCTGCGAACCTGTCCGGCGACGCCTTCGTTGCCTTTGGCGCCGACCGAACTCGGGGCCGGCCACGAAACGCTCTTGCCGACGCCGACCTTGCTCTTCCATTCACCGGAGACGTGGCTCAAGAAATCGGTAAAGATGTAACTCGTACCCGAGCCGTCGGAGCGGTGAACGACCACGATCGGCATATCGGGAAGCTTTACCCTCGGGTTCAGCTTAGCGATCTGCGGGTCGTTCCACTTCAAGATCTTTCCAAGGTAGATGTCAGCAACGACTTGGAGCGAGAGCCGGATCGTGTCGCTAACGCCCGGCAGGTTGTAGGCAATCGCCGCGCCGCCAAGCGTCACCGGTATTTGAAGGACGGGCTGGCCGGTGCGCGCGAGCTCTGCGGCGTTCATCGGAACGTCCGTCGCGCCGAAGTCGACGTTCTTTGCCGTGAACTGCTGAATGCCGCCGCCGCTTCCGATCGACTGATAGTTGACGGTTACGTCGGGATTCTTCTCATTATAGATGTAGAAGGCTTTCGAAAAGAACGGGTAATCAAAGCTCGACCCCGCGCCGGTCAGCTGTGTCGCGGCCGCGGCCGGAAGGGCCATGGCGATCGCGACGGCGGCTATTGAAAAGCAGCGAACGAACGATCCTCTCACAGAAAAACTCCTTATTAGCAAAGGTACGCTCTAGCTAGTTTTAAGCCAGCCCCATTAACATGACGTTAAGAGTTGTAATGCCAAGCGAAGCAGAAGCCGCCAAGGATGACCGTCCACATCGCAGAAGCCGGCGCCCCATGAACGACGCCGGGATCGACGATCGCCGGCCTTCGCTTGCCGAGCTCCGCCACACGGCCGCTCACGTGCTCGCTTATGCCGTCGCAGGACCTGTTCCCCGAGGCGAAGCCGACGATCGGGCCCGCGATCGAAAACGGCTTCTACTACGATTTTGACCGCGCTGCGGCGTTCACGCCCGACGATCTCGAGCGCCTTGAGCGACGCATGGGCGAGATCGTGGCGGCCGATTACCCGATGACCGGCCGAGAGGTCACGCGTGCGGAAGCGATCGACGCGTTCGCCGGCAATCCGTACAAGATCGAGATCGCCAAGGAGATCCCCGAGGGCGAGCCGATCACGCTCTACACGATCGGGACGTTCACCGATCTCTGCCGCGGCGGCCACGCCGATTCGACCGGCCGAATCGGCGCGTTCAAGCTCACCAGCGTCGCCGGGGCGTACTGGCGCGGCGACGAGCAGAACCGGATGCTGCAGCGGATCTACGGCACGGCGTGGTACGACCGCGGGCAACTCGAGGAGTATCTCGCCCGACTCGAAGAAGCGCAGCGGCGCGACCATCGCAAGCTCGGCGCGGAGCTCGATCTCTTTTCGATCGAAGAGGAGGCCGGCGGCGGTCTCGTCTTCTGGCACCCCAAAGGCGCGATCGTGCGCAACCTCATCGAGGATTTCATCCGTGAAGGCTTGCGCGAGCGCGGCTACCAGCCCGTCGTTACGCCGCACGTCGTCAGCGAACGTCTCTACGAGATTTCGGGACACCTGGAAAACTTCGGCGAAAACATGTTTGGTTCGATCGAGGTCGAAGGCCAGCGCTTTCGACTCAAGCCCATGAACTGTCCGGGGCACATTCTCATCTATAAGAGCCGCCTGCGCAGTTATCGCGATCTTCCATTGCGCTATTCAGAGTTCGGCACCGTCTATCGCTTCGAGCGCTCGGGAGTGCTTCACGGGCTCACGCGCGTGCGCGGATTCACTCAGGACGACGCCCATCTCTTCTGTACGCCCGAACAGCTCCAAGGTGAGTTCGAGCAAACCGTCGACGAAGCGCGGCGCCTCATGAACGCCTTCGGATTCGGCGAGTTTCAGTACGTGCTTTCGCGACGCGCGCGCGAGGATCGAACCGAAACGGACGAAGTTGCCGAGAGCGCCATCCGCGGGGCGCTTGAACGATATGAGCTGCCGTTTGAGGTGGACGAGGGTGGAGGCGCTTTCTACGGTCCCAAACTCGACATCAACGTGCGCGACGCGATCGGACACTCGTGGCAACTCGGGACGGTGCAGGTAGATTTCGTTCTTCCCGCTCGCTTCGGCTTGAAGTACCGCGCCGCCGACGGACAGGACCGGCGCCCCGTGATGATACATCGGGCGCTTGCCGGGTCACTCGAACGTTTCTTCGGCACTCTCATCGAACATTACGGCGGGGCCTTCCCTGCTTGGTTAGCGCCGATACAAGTCGTGGTTGCACCTATTTCGGAACAGCAAGCGGGCTACGCGCGCGAGGTGGCTGTCGAACTCGAGGGAGCGGGCTTTCGGGTGCGGGTTGACGAAAGCAACGAAAAACTCGGGTATAAGATACGGCATTGGAAGACGCAGAAAGTGCCGTACATCCTAGTAACGGGCAAACAAGAGGTTGCAGACGGTACGGTGAACGTCAATGAGCGCGGCGTCGACGAGAAGCGCACGATCTCGGTGAAGTCCTTCGTCGAGGAGTTGCACAGAGCGGTAGAGGCGAAGCAGTAACAACGATGAGGTTTGACACTCGCGCGATTTTCGGCGCACTTGCCTTGATACTGGCCTCTTGCCAAGGTAGCGGTTTCGATAGCGGTATGGGCGGTGAAATGGCTCCGCCGGTTTCGAATCCGGGCTCGATGAGCGGCGGCGGCATGCCGGGTGCCGGCGGGCTCTCCGGCGGGATGGGCAACCAAATCGCCGGTCCGAACGTCGGACCAAACGGTCAAGAAGAGCTGACCAATCCTGGTGCAACGCTGGCGCCCAATGAAGCCCAGTATCCGATCGGACAAGGGCCCAGCGGCATGAAGTGCCCGCCCGTGCTGCAGTTAGGTCAGCAATACAACTGCACGCTCGCCTTCAACATGCCATCACCGTCGCCGGGTGCGAAGGGCACCGCCGTGCCAACGGCGAGTCCGACGCCGCAGCCGGCCTCGTCGTCCGACAGCGATGACAGCGACGACAGCGACTCGCCGACGCCCTCACCCACGCCCGCCGGCATGATGACGTTGCAAATGGAGCCATTGCCCCACGACGTTCCAACGATGACGAATCCGAATCCGCTCTTCATGCACATCACGCCGCTCGTTGCCATCCGCTTACAAAGCAATATGGACTTTCAGCTCAACGGCGGCTCCACCGTGCAGTACACGCTGCCGCCCGTGCAATATGCCGGCCGCGTCTTCGCGCTGCAGCTCTACAACGAGACGTACCTTCGCGGAAAGCGCGTCGATCAGATCATCGCAACTTATCAAAAGTTCACAACGCCGGAAAGCAACGCGGTGGAGTTCCAGTTTAACGTCCCGAAGATAACGGTGCGGCACACGCAGATCTGGCTGCTCGCGATGTACGGCGCGCAGCTTCCCCCGGGCACCACGCCCACCCCCTCGCCGACGCCATCCCCCACGACCTCGCCCAGCGCTTCTCCCTAAACATCGTCCTCCTCAAGCGCGCTTCTGAGCTTATCGGCAGCCCGTAGAACCTTCATTGCCAGCTTCCTCGGCTGGACGCTTGACGCATTCGATTTCCTTCTTCTAACGTTCGTCATCTCGCGGATCGCGACGAGCTTCGGCCGGAGCATCGTCGAAGTTGCATTCGCAATCACGCTGACGTTGATGTGCCGGCCGATTGGCGCGTTGATCTTCGGCTGGATCGGCGACCGCTACGGACGGCGGACGCCGCTGATGGTCGACATCGCGCTCTACTCCCTCATCGAACTGCTCACTGCTTTCTCGCCAAACTTCACCGTCTTTCTCGTGCTGCGCGCGCTCTTTGGCGTGGCGATGGGCGGCGAGTGGGGGCTTGGCGCCGCGCTGACGATGGAAGCGCTGCCGCCGCAGCGACGCGGCTTCTTCAGCGGCTTGCTACAGCAAGGGTACATGGTCGGGTACTTGCTTGCCGCGCTCGCCTACTACGTCGTCTTTACGTTCACCCATTGGGATTGGCGCGCTCTCTTCATTATTGGAGCGTTGCCGGCCGGAGTGATCCTGTATATCCGCACGAGCGTTCCCGAATCGCCGGCATGGCTGGCGCAACGCGCGCAGCGCATCGCCTTGCCGCCCGCGTTCCTGCTCAAAACGATCGCGTCCCATTGGCCGCTTTTCATCTACGCCATAGCGTTTATGGCCGGACTCAATGCGATGTCGCACGGCACGCAAGATTTGTACGCGACGTTCTTGCAGAAGCAGCACGGCTTTTCGCCCAGCGTGACGTCGGCGCTTTCGATCGTTGGCGCGACCGGCGCGATCCTCGGCAGCATTATTGCCGGCACGCTCTCGGAACGCATCGGCAGGCGCGCGATCGTGATGCTGTGCGCGGCGCTGGCGGTATGCGCGATCCCATTGTGGGCATTCAGCCCCACCATCGCATTACTCGCAAGCGGCGCCTTCGTCATGCAGTTCGCAGTTCAAGGAGCCTGGGGCGTCATCCCCGCGCACCTCAACGAGCTTTCACCCGCAGAAGCCCGCGGCACTTTTCCAGGCTTTACTTATCAGTTTGGCAACCTCATCGCGGCCGGGGTCGCGCAGATCGAGGCTGCACTGGCGCAAACTATGCCGGTCCGAGGCGGTGTGCTCAACTACGGTGCCGCAATGGCGTCGGTCACGGTCGTCGTGCTTGCCGCAGTCTTTGCGTTGGCCGCAATCGGCCATCTCGTTCGCAAAGAGAACCGCGGCGTGAGTTTCCGATGACTCCTCAGTCTCGTCGCAGCATTTGCCGAAGGTGCGTGACGGCCTGGGCATGGATCTGCGAAACGCGCGACTCCGAAACGCCCAACTCGGCTTTGATCTCCTTGAGCGTCTCGCCGTTGAAGTAAAAGCGTCGGATCACGATGCGCTCTTGCGGGCTGAGCGACTCGACCGCCTGCACGAGTTCGTCGCGAAGCTCGTCGCTTTCGATGGCGCTCGTCACGTCGCTTTCCGTATCTTCGAGCGTATCGCGTACGAAAAGGTCGCGGTCTCCGACGTTGGGGAGGGGATCCTCGAGCGACACGAGGTTCGCACTGCGCATGCGCTGACGGACACGATCCAGCTCGCGCGCCGACATGTTGAGCCGTTGGGCAAGTTCTTCGTCGGTCGGATCGCGCCCCAGTTCGGACTCTAACGCCTCGTGAGCCCGGTCGATTTCACGTGCGCGACGGCGAACCGTTCGCGGCACCCAGTCGAGACAGCGCAGTGCGTCGATGATCGCGCCGTTGATTCGCGTGATCGCGTAAGTCTCGAATTTGACCGCGCGCGAGTCGTCATACTTTTCGATGGCGTCGATCAAACCGAAGACGCCGTCATTGATCAGGTCGTCGATGTCCACGTTTGAGGGTAAGTTGACCGATATACGGCCGGCAACGTACTTGACGAGGTGCAAGTACTTGTGAATGATCTCTTCGCGCGACAGAGCCGCCTGAGCCACGGCATGCAATACCCTCGGCAAGCCGCGGAGTCCTCGCTAGCTGCTCTCCGAGCGTCGCGAAGCGACGCGATAGGACTTGGATGGCTGGCCGGAGTAGGCAAGCCGCTTGGCCCCCCGGGCCTGTATTTTTGCTTGACCAAAGGATAGGAATGACCGCCCAGACAGCGATCGCAGCCGGACTTATTGGTGGCGTCCTGGCCGTGCTCTACGGCATCGCGCTTACCTTTTGGGTGCTCGCCCAACCGGCGGGCAACCAGCGGATGCGCGAGATCGCCGCCGCAATCCAAGAGGGCGCCATGGCCTTCCTCCAGCGCCAGTACCGCACCATCGGCATCGTCGCAATCGTCCTCGCGATCGTTATCCTTTTCGCTCCCACCCTCGGCAGGGAAGCCGCCGTCGGCTTCTTGATCGGGGCGATCCTCTCGGGTGCGGCCGGATTCATCGGCATGGTCGTCTCGGTGCGTGCGAACGTACGGACGGCCGAAGCGGCGCGGGGAGGGCTCACGCCCGCCCTGAACGTCGCGTTCCGCGGCGGTTCCGTCACCGGGATGCTGGTCGTCGGTTTGGGTCTGCTCGCCGTCTCCGGCTACTACGCCATTCTCTTACGCGTCAACGATGGCGATGCCACAACCTCGCTCAACGCGATGGTCGGCCTTGCGTTTGGGTGCTCGCTCATTTCCGTGTTTGCACGTCTCGGCGGCGGCATCTATACCAAGGCGGCCGACGTCGGCGCCGACCTCGTCGGAAAAGTCGAAGCCGGAATTCCCGAAGACGATCCGCGTAACCCCGCGGTGATCGCCGACAATGTCGGCGACAACGTCGGCGACTGCGCCGGCATGGCGGCCGATCTGTTCGAAACCTATTGCGTAACGACCGTCGCCGCGATGCTGCTCGGAAACTTGCTCTTCGGAGCGACGTTGCCCCAAGCAACGACCTTTCCGATCTTGCTCGGCGCGATCTCGATCGTCGCATCGATTGTGGGCGCAGTGTTCGTGGGCGTCGGCGGCGTTCGCCGGGCGAAGATCATGGGAGCGCTTTATCGCGGGATCGGCGTCGCGGGAATCCTCGCGCTGATCGGCTTCTACTTCGCTTCGCGTGAAGTTTTTTCAGGCGCTTCCGGCGTAAGCGTCATGGGCATCTTCATCTGCGCCGTGGTCGGCGTCGTCATCACCGGACTCATCACGGTGATCACCGAGTACTACACGGGTGCGCAGTTCCCGCCGGTTCAGCGCATCGCCAAGGCGTCAGTCACCGGCCACGCAACCAACATTATCGCGGGGCTCGCCGTCTCAATGCAGTCGACGGCCCTTCCGGCGCTCGTTATCGTAGTCGGCATCCTCGTCAGCTACGCGATGGCAGGAGTCTACGGCGTGGGCATTGCCGTCATGTCGATGCTTTCGATGGCCGGCATCGTCGTCGCGATAGATTCGTTCGGCCCGATCACCGACAACGCAGGCGGGATCGCCGAGATGGCCGACATGCCCCAGGAGGTGCGCGACGTCACCGATCCGCTCGACGCGGTCGGAAATACTACCAAGGCCGTTACGAAAGGCTACGCGATCGGCTCGGCGGCGCTGGCCGCACTCGTGCTCTTCGCCTCGTTCCTCGAGGAACTTACGCGACACAAGTGCCCAGGCGCCGAAACGGCGTCGTGCGTCGCGGCGGTGCGCAACCTCTTTGCGATCGGCAACCCGTTCGTGCTTACGGGACTTTTTCTCGGCGGTCTCTTGCCGTATCTGTTCGCATCGCTCTCGATGGAAGCCGTCGGGCGCGCCGGAGGCGCGGTCGTCGAGGAAGTGCGCCGGCAGTTTCGCGAGATTCCCGGGATCATGGAAGGCACCGCGCGTCCGGACTACGGAACGACCGTCGACATCGTAACCCGCGCGGCGCTGCATGAAATGATTCTGCCGGCGCTCATTCCAGTCGGCGTTCCGGTGCTCGTCGTTTTGCTCTCGTACTTCAACGTGCTGCCCGGAGATACCGGTGCCCAGATGATGGGCGGCATTCTGGTCGGCTCGATCGTTACCGGCTTCTTCGTCGCGATCTCGTTCACGTCGGGCGGCGGAGCGTGGGACAACGCGAAAAAATACATCGAAGACGGCCACTACGGCGGAAAAGGTTCGACGGCTCACCAAGCCGCCGTTACTGGGGACACCGTCGGCGATCCTTACAAAGACACCGCCGGGCCCGCGATCAATCCGATGATCAAGGTGCTCAACATCGTCGCACTCTTACTCGTCACCTTCCTCGTCCACTAATCTTAGGGGCTCGGTCGCAAACGTCGTCCGATTCTACTCCGGACCGTCCGAATGTGAGCGACCGCGCGTAACAATGCTGGTACGCTCCTCTCACACTTGAGATGGAGGCGTACCTGCGATGAAATTCCACGTCGTTACATGCTCTTTGTTCGCGTCGGTGCTTGCCGCGTGTGCTTCGGGCGCGAGCGGCTCGCTCCCGGCAACGCAAATTGTTTCCGCGCCGCCAGGCGGAAGTAGCGCTGCGTCGAGCTCGACGTACGCCGTCGTCAACCTGGGAACGTTGGGCGGCGCCGTGAGCGGCGCCAACAGCATCAACGACCGCAATTGGGCAAGCGGCGTTTCCAGCCTTTCGTCGAGTTCGTACGTACACGCCGCACTTTGGAAAAACGGCGGATCTCCGACCGACTTGGAGACGTTGGGGGGCCCGAATAGCGCCGTTGAGTGGCCGGTCAAGAACGACCACGGGTTACTTTCGGGCATTTCCGAAACGAGCGCCAAACAACGTCTGGGCGAAACCTGGTCGTGCGCGGAAGCCTTTTTCCCGCAACCACCGAGCGGTCACATCTGCCGCGGTTTCGCATGGCAAAACGGCGTAATGACGGAGCTGCCGACGTTAGGGGGCAATAACGGCTTTGCGACCGGCGCAAACGAGTCGGGCACGATCGTCGGCTGGGCCGAAACGCGCAAGCACGACGCGACCTGCACGAGTCCACAAGTTCTTGGCTTTGAAGCGGTCGTTTACGAACCGTCCGGCAAAAACAAAATTCACGAGTTGTCCCCATTCCACGGAGACAAAGACGGTGCCGCGACCGAGATCAACGACCGCGGCCAAGTGGTCGGCATTTCCGGAAAATGCGATCAGGCAGTCGGCCGGTTCACGGCACACCATGCCGTGTTGTGGGAAAACGGCAAGACCGTTAACCTCGGAAGCCTCGGCGGCATCGCTTGGAACACACCGATGGCAATCAACAACAAAGGCGATGTGGTTGGATTTTCCGACCTCTCCGGCGATCAGAGCGGCGGCCCGAACTTCCACGCCTTCCTTTGGACGAAGAGCGGCGGGATGAAAGACCTCGGCACGCTTCCCGGCGATGCGTATAGTGAGGCCTTGGGCGTCAACGAGGCGGAGCAGATCGTCGGCGTTTCCTACGGGGTCAGCTTCTCTACCTCGCGTGCCTTCATCTGGGAGAACGGCAAGATGGTAGATCTCAACTCGCTGATTTCGCCGAGTTCTCAGCTCTTTCTGCTCTACGCCAACGACATCAACGACCACGGCGTGATCGCAGGCGGCGCGTGCGTTGTGGTAAGCAGCGCGTGCGGAAGCGACGCGCCCGCGTTCATGGCGACCCCTGGGCAGGGCAATCCGTCGGAACCGCGTGCCGCCGGCACCACAATGCAGCCGATCGCGTTGTCGCCCCAGCTGCGTCAACTCGTACGCCGGCGAGCCCTCATGCCGTAACGCGCCGGCCTCGAGAGCGGTCACGATTGCCGGCTCCATCGCGTTATCTTTAATTCACTATGTGGCAAGAGCGTGCTCGGAGCCGGCACGACGCTCGCGAGATGGTCTTCAGCGTCCGCACGAGCAGCGCGGAACGTCATTGGAATGGCTTTGAGGCGATCCTTTACGACGCGTCTGCCGGCTTTTCCCAACAGCAATTCGTCCGGCATAACGTCAGCATGCAAGTCGGATGCCCCGTGCTGGTCACCAGCCGCTGCAATGGTGAGACCGTGCGCCGGCTTCAGGTGCCGGGCGACGTCAAAATCGTTCCGCCGGGCATCCCGCGCGTTTGGGAAACCGAATCGGCCACAACCAAACTCTCGATGTACCTCAGCTCGGTGCTGATGCGCTCGGCAGCCGAAGCGATGAACGTCAATTCCGACCGCATCGACATTCCGCCGCAGTTGCACCTTCGAGATGACCGCATCGAGCACATCGGCTGGGCCGTCAAAGCCGAACTGGAAGCGAACGAACCGCTCGGCCGATTGTATGGCGAGAGTCTTGGCCTCGCACTGGCCGCGCATCTGTTACAAGCTTACCTGCCGGCGCGCGCGTCACGCACCGACTTCCGGCTTTCGCGACGCCGGTTACAGCGCGTCGTGGATTACATCCGCGAACATCTCGCGCAGGACCTGTCGCTCGCGCAACTCGCGCAGCTCGTCGACATGAGCCCATCGCATTTCAAGGTTATTTTTAAGCGATCCGTCGGTTTGCCGGTCCATCAATATGTCATTCGAAGCCGCGTCGAATACGCGACCGAACTGATATCTTGCGGGAAGCTACCCCTCAGCGAAGTAGCGCTCCAGGCGGGCTTTGCAAATCAAAGCCACATGGCCCGCTCCATGAAGCGCCTTACCGGCGTTACGCCCAACGCCGTCCGCTGCTAGTGGCCCGTGCGCAATCACCCGTGTCACGCTGAGCGGAGTCGAAGGGTGACGAATGCAGCCCATGCCGTTGTCACTCTCCGCGCAGCTCTCTTCCGGGTGATCTGCCGGAGCGTCCGCGTGGCGCTTCGATTCCGCTCAGCGTGACGCGGGGGGCAGGTTAGGCCTTCGCGAGTCGTTCGTACTTTTGAAAAATCACCACGTAGCTCGCCGCGATGAATACGATCGCGAACGCCAAGAGCGCGTCGCCGATCGTGCCCACTAGGCTTCCGCGATGCGGCATCAACAACCGAACGCTGTAGCGCAGGCCGAACGCGACGACGAAGATCGCCAGCGTCACCCAGGACGATCCGAGGTACATCACTCCGCGGCGGTCCGTGGGGCGCACGTCGGTGTGGATGCCGCGCAAAACCCCGAACGGAACGCCGGCCAGCGCGCCGACGAATAACCCCAGGGCGATCTCCAAGGGCGGTGCGGGGTTGAGCTTGTTGTTGAGATAGATAACCCATCCCGTCAATGCGCAGAGAATGAGCGGCGTGACCCACAGGCGCGTCACGCTTATTCGCTGCGGACGTATCAAGCGAATCGCGAGCAGCGCCACCACCACGACGAGCGGCAGCACTTGTGCCCACGCCGGCGCGTTCTGATCGGCCTGCGGCGTTACTTAATCTCCACCTTGGCGCCCGCTTCTTCGAGCTTCTTTTTGACCTGCTCGGCTTCGTCTTTGGTGACGCCCTCTTTGACGGCCTTCGGCGCGCTTTCGACGAACGCTTTGGCTTCGGTAAGGCCCAGACTGGTGAGCTCGCGGACCGCCTTGATGACCTTGATCTTTTCTGCGCCGATTTCCGAGAGAATTACGTCGAACTCGGTCTTCTCGGCTTCGGGTGCGGCCGCTGCGCCGGGCGCGGCGGCCATCATCGCCACCGGCGCGGCCGCTGAGACGCCGTATTTTTCCTCGAGTTGCTTGACGAGATCCGCCAGCTCGAGGACGGTGAGCTTATCGATTTGTTCGATGAGTTCGGGAACTGCCATGATACGTGGTTATCCTTATTAAGCGTTTGAAGTTGCGCCGGCTTTTTGCTCGCGAATGCGATCCAACACGCGCACGAGGCCGCTCTGATTCCCGGAGAGCACCGTGACGAGCCCGCGGATCGGATTGGCGAGCGTACCGACGAGCATTGCGATCAGTTCGACTTTCGGCGGAAGCTTTGCAAGCTTCTCGACCTGTTGCGCGTCGACGATCTGTCCGTCAATATAGGCTGCTTTGACGCCAACCCGCTTGACGGTATCGCTGAACGTTTTGAGCGCCTTGGCGGGCGCGACCGGATCGATCCCGGCGAAGACGATCCCGGTCGGACCGGCCAGAAAGCTTTCGAGCTTGCCGGCGAGGTCGCCGGCCGCGATACGGAAGAGCGTGTTCTTGACGACCGAGTACGTATTTCCGTCTTTGCGAAGCTCGCCGCGAAGTCTGGTGATCTCCTCGACGGTCAAGCCCGAGTAATCGGTCAGAAAGAGACTCTTCGCTGCGGCGAGCTTTGCGGCAAGCTCCCCTATGGCGGCTTCTTTACGAGCGGTCGGCATGTATGTGAGTTTCCAGCAAAAGGCGACGTGCAGTTAAACGAAAACGCCCCCGTGGAGGGCGCCTCATTCAAAGTCCGGATCGCATACGGCGATCTCGGAGACTTATCGTTTCGCGTCCTCGGTAGCCGTTCATTAAGGCCCTCGGGCCGGCTACGGTCTTTGGAGCCGTCGGTCAGAGTACCACAGGATTGCCCGGGAATGCAAGCGTTTCCGCCCGAAGGGTGCACCGGCCGTGTCGCGTTCTCCTAGCGACCTCGTCCGCTCGGCCGCAACGTTCGTCTGCGAGCGGCTCTCGCTTGCGGTCGTCGCCATCGGAAGCATTCTTATGGTCCTGGTGTTCGTCGTTGTCGAAGATAATGCGACACACCTCGGCTCTTACCCGATCGTATTCGAACGGAACTCCAATCAGGTCGAAGTCGAACCGGGCGCATCCCTTGGTAATGCGCTCCAGACGGGCGATCGCGTCGACTTGCAAGCCTTAACGCCGCAGCAGCGCTTTGCCCTTATCAATGGTTCTGCGTCAGGGAGCACCATAACCATTCGCGCGTTGCGCGATCGCCGCAGCTATCCCGTCACTGTTACTGCCGGTGCAATCGATAACTCGCCACGCGCGAGGCTTGCGCGCGACGTCGGCACGCCGTTGTCGTTCTTTCTCTCGCTCGCCCTCGCGAGCGCGCTCTTTTTGATGCGCCCGCGGCCGATTACGCTCGCCTTCTACGTTTACACGATGCTGATGCTCGTAAAAGTCAACCAGACGGCGCTCGACCTCGCTACCTGGCCAATCAGCCTCGCGAGCGATCTCGCGATTCAAGTGGTCTATCCGCTGGCGCAGCTCATGATTCTCGTCTTCGCTCATAGACTGTACGGTCGACCGAGCCGCGCCTGGCCTTGGTTTTTCGGGACTGCCATCGTGCTCTCGATCGTTGTCTTTGGCGCTTGGATGAATCCCATCGTGTGGATGGTTTATCAGCGATATGGGATGCCGGGCCCGACGACCCTCTTGATGAGCCTCTCCGACGTATTGCTGCTCGTTGTGGTGCTCTCTGCGCTGGCGTACATTGCCTCCGGCGCGACGGGGATCGCTCGAGGCCGCGTTAATTGGGTCATTGCCGGCATCGCGCTCGCGCCAATCCTCGACCTTACGTGGGCCATAACCAACGTGCTAAGCACGCTCATCGGCAATGGGTCGACGCTTTTGCTTGAAGTACAGCACTGGACCGACACGCTCGGTCCTTGGTTCGGGCTCATCGGCTCGATCTTCGTCGTCTACGGTTTTCTCTCGGAGCGGGTTGTCGATTTCCGCTTCGCAATTGGTCGAGCGGCGATCTATGGCTCGGTTACCGCTGTGTTACTGCTTTTGTTCGGCGTCCTCGAGTGGTGGGCCGAACAGATCTTCGAAAGCACGAGGCCCGCAATCTACGTAAGCCTCTTTGCGGCGCTTCTTATCGGCTTCACGCTCAACGCGCTGCATGGCCGCGTCGAGAATTTCCTGAACACGTTTTTCTATCGCGATCAGCGGCGCGCCGAAGAATCATTGCGCCGTGCTGCGCAAGCTCTGGCAAATACGTCTTCAGAGAAGACGCTCGTCGAGTTTCTCGTCGACGAACCCGTCCGCGTGCTCGACCTCACCTCGGCCGCGCTCTTTCTCGCGCAACCCGACGGCGGCGCGTTTCGACGAACGGCAGACCGTGGCTGGTCGCGTCAGGAAGCCGAGCAAATCGACCCTGAAGACCCGCTGATTGTCGAGCTGCGCGCGGAGTTCGCTCCCATCGTCCTCGACGGGCGTCCGCGCGCCGAAACGATCTTGCCGGGCGGCTCGAAAGCGCCGGCACTCGTGGTTCCGCTGCTCATGCGCGGCGCGGTTTTCGGCTTCGTTTTTTACGGACCGCGCAGTAACGGCACGTCGCTTACGCCAGACGAGCGCAGCCTGTTGGAAGCGATCGCGCGCAACGCGGGTGCGGCCTACGACCACATCGACGCCGAGCAAATCGCACGCGCGCATCCGCCGGTTGGAGGAGCAGCTCCGCGCGCAGGGAGCTCCGCTCCCCTCCTAGTGCGCGCGTTACGTCGCTGCTTTTATCCTGTTCGGATCGACCTTCACGCCGGGCCCCATCGTGCTCGCAAGCGTAACGCTGCGTAGATAGGTTCCTTTCGCCGTGGCCGGCTTGGCGCGGACGATCGCGTCGAGCAGCGTGGTGATGTTTTCGACGAGGTGCGTTTCGTCGAAGCTCGCCTTCCCAACGATCGTGTGAATGATGCCGGCCTTATCGAGACGGAACTCGACCTTGCCGGCTTTGATGTCGCGAATCGCGCCGCCGATGTTCGGCGTCACCGTTCCGGCTTTGGGGTTAGGCATCTTTTGCGCGAGGATGCGGCCGAGCTCCTTGCCGACCTGCGCCATCATATCCGGCGTCGCCACGGCAACGTCGAACTCCATGAAGCCGCCCTTTACCTTGTCGATCAAATCCTGATCGCCGACGAGGTCAGCGCCGGCCTCTTGTGCGGCCTTCGCGTTGTCACCTTTAGCAAACGCAATGACGCGCACGCGTGCGCCCGGTCCCGTGCGGTAGAAGCACCGTCCCACGAACGCTCTGATCGCTCTTCTTCGGATCGACGCCTAGTCGCACGTGCGCCTCGACCGTCTCGTTGAACTTTGCGTTGGCGTTCTTCTTTACGATCGCGATCGCTTCGGGGGTCGAGAACAGCCGCTTGCTGTCAAAGTCCGCCGGCCAACGCCTTGTAGCGTTTCCCGTGATGTTGCGGCATCTACGCCTCCACCTCGACGCCCATCGAGCGCGCCGTGCCGGCGACGATCTTCTTCGCCGCGTCCATGTCGTTGGCGTTGATGTCGGGCATCTTCACCTTGGCGATATCTTCGAGCTGCTTCTGCGTCAGCTTGCCGACCTTGTTGCGGTTGGGCTCTTTGCTGCCGGATTCGATGTTGAGCGCCTGCTTGATGAGAAACGACGCCGGCGGCGTCTTGGTGATAAAACTAAACGTCCGGTCTTCGAAGACCGTGATCTCCACTGGAACGATCATGCCCACCTGCGACGCAGTACGCTCGTTGTACTGCTTGCAGAAATCCATGATGTTGAGCGAGTACGGTCCGAGTGCCGGACCGATCGGCGGCGCCGGAGTTGCCTTGCCCGCCGGAATCTGCAGGCCGATCTTGCCTACGACCTTCTTAGCCATTGGTTTTCTCCTGTTCGAATCGTTGTAGCACGTTTCTCCCCCGATCGTCGTGCCACACGCGCCGGGGTCTGCGTTCCGTGTCGCTTCTAGACTTTTTCTACCTGGAAGAACTCCAGTTCGACGGGCGTTTCGCGTCCGAAGATCGAGATGAGCGCGCGCAGGCGTTCCTTCTCCGGCGCGATCTCGTCGACGACGCCGGTGAAGTCGAAGAACGGGCCCGACGTCACCTTGACGCGATCGCCCTTCTTGAAGTCGATCTTCAGCTTGGGCGCCTCGATGCCCATCTGCTTGAGGATCGTCTTCACTTCTTTCTCTTGCAGCGGCACCGGCTTCTCGCCCGGGCCCGGACTGCCGACAAAACCCGTGACGCCTTGCGTGTTGCGCACGACGTACCACGACTGATCGTCCATGATCATCTCGACGAGCACGTAGCCGGGAAAAACTTTCTTCGGCGTGATCTTGCGCTTGCCGTCTTTGAACTCGACTTCGTCCTCCATCGGGACGAGCACGCGAAAGATCTTGTCCTGCATGCCCATCGAGTGGATGCGGCGCTCGAGATTCGCCTTGACCTTGTTCTCGTACCCCGAGTAGGTGTGGACGACGAACCAGTTCCGGTTGTCTTTCGGCTTGGCCGCGGCCGCCTCGGCGACGAGCTCTTCCGTTTGCGTCTCTTCTAAGGCCTCTTCCGCCGTCGGCTCTTCGACCTCAGCAGAGGCTTCCTCGACGCGCGGTTCTTCAATCGCTCCCGTGAGGTCGCCCATCTGCGAGTCGTCGATGATCGATTCTTCGACCGGCGGCTCGTCGATGCCGAGCTCTTGATGTTCGATATCGTACATCGTGCGTATTGGCGTTACCTGCGTCACCGGATGGATCACGTTAAAAGCCAGCCGAAGAGCTGGTCGACGACGAAGGTGAACAAGCCGATTCCAACGACCAAAGCGATCGTGAGAATCGTCGCGGAGATCCACTCCTCGCGGGTCGGCCACGTAACGCGCCGAAGCTCCGCGATGACGCCGCGGACGAAATCGCCTCCTGCGATCGACTGGGCCGTTCTCTTTTGCTGTTCGTTCACCAAAGGTTCATTTCCGAAGACTGGCAGGGCGGACAGGACTCGAACCTGCAACAACTGGTTTTGGAGACCAGGACTCTACCAATTGAGCTACCGCCCTATCGGGTCTCCCTATGCGGTTTGTGCGAGCGGCAGAAGCGGCAATACTTGCTAAGCTCCAGCCGGTCCGTCGTCTTCTGCTTATTCTTTTGCGTGTTGTAGTTGCGGCGTTTGCATATCGTGCACGCCAGAACAACCATCACGCGCGTTTCTTTCTTTGCCATCAGTAGTCTATCACAACATGAATAAAACGGACCGCCGGTCCGTTCCAGATTCCCATGCTAGCACACCGGCTCGCCCCTCGCAACGGGTCGCGCCGACAAACCAAGCAAGCAAGCGTGGTGCGCCCGGCCAGAATCGAACTGGCAACCTTGGCCTTACGAGGCCGAAGACGGCGAGGGCGGACCCGTCGTCATTAACGTCGCACGCGATGAGGTGACGCTGGGTCAATAACGACAGGCGACGAAGAAGCCACTCATGTTGTCGGGCTTGCTGGAGTTGGCAATAAGGTTTTGGCCCTTATCGGCAGCTGCTGCTGCCAGCCTGATCATCGTTCTCATCGCGAAGCAATACCCAACCCGACAGCCTTAGTCTCTTGGCTTACCGCGTAAGGGCTTTCTGGTTTGCGCCCGGCCAGAATCGAACTGGCAACCTTGGGCTTAGGAGTCCCCTGCTCTATCCAGTTTGAGCTACGGGCGCGTGTATGATTCTCTTTATTTTAACTGAGTGCCTCGCCGAGAGCCTTCAAGGCTCGCTCTTGCGCGCTGGCCACGACGTGCCCGTATACGTTCAGCGCCGTCGACCGGGACGCATGCCCTAGGGCATTCCTGCGCGCCGATCACGATGGGGTGGAGTTCCGGCCGAGTCGAAATTATTGCTGGTCTCCGCGATATTACGGAGCGAGGAGCAAGGTAAATGAAGAGTTTCGATTTCGGCCGCTATGTTTTAAGCATTTGCACGGCTGCGGCTATGCTGGCAGGGTGCGGCGAATCACAACCTTCGGGGACGACCCAGGGCGGATTGTACTCGAAGGTTGCTCGCGCCGGCGATAAAACGACTGCGAGGCTGTCCTGGGTCTCGCAAATAGGATACGTCCAAGTGGGCGAATCGGGGACCGTACGCGCCATCTGCCCCCATCCTTCAACCGAGGTCGTTACGGGCGGCGGCTACAGCATTCTCGCTCCTATAGGCTCTAGTTGGTCAGTACTAGCGGATGTGCCATATCGGAGCCTTGGCTCGACCGGCCCGGAAGATGCCTGGTCGATTACAGTAGGCGTCACTGGCGGCATGCAGGGGTCCAAAGCCACGTTGACGGTCTACGCGGGATGTATGCCTAAAACATAGGGCGGGCGCGAAGGCGTCTAGCTTGTCCACGCATCCGTCCGGCATTCTCGCCTTCATTTGTCGGGCGACTCGGCTTCGCGCGCGCAGTGCGGACAGGCGTCAGGATAACGCGCTGCTGCCGGGCCCGTATGGAATCGCTCGTGTGGCGATACTGCGAGCCATCTATGCCGAGCGGTCTTCGATGGACGCGCGATTGTGGGGATGACTCCGACGATCACCAGGACCGCGACGGCCAGTACGATCACCTGCCAGGGCATCTGGAGGAGCATGTTTCTCACGGTGCTGTTTTACCCGTCCAACGTCAGCCGATCATGTGCGGTTGGCCGGTCTTCGGGTCAAGGTTCGACAGCTGACGGTGACCACTTAGCGCCGCCGGTCGCGTAGCCCAAAGCGGGCGGCTTCGAAGCGTGCGTCATCGAGCATCAAGCCTACGACCGTCGCGTCGAGTCGCTCTTTAGCAATGAATTGGTGACGACTTGCCTAGAATAGTGATTTGCAGAGCCTCGCGGTTGTAACGCCCGATTGGGTGATAGAAGACCTGCACGCACAGCCGTTTGGGGTTGTCGTGGGTTCCGAACGGCGACGGCGCACCCCCGCCCAACGCGAGACCGGCACGCCGTTAACGGTTGTCACGTCCATCAGTATCATGAAGTGCGCCAGCTCTCTCCCGCAATCGAGATCAAACGAGCCGCCCGTCATTCCCTCATTCCAATTTACGACGAAGCTATCGCGTTATCAATGCCCACCGATTGGATTTCGCTCACGCAGGCAAATGATAGTGCGAGAAAAAGGGCGAGAACTCTTAAAGTCATTGTGCCTCCCGCTTTCTTATTTATTCGGCACTCGCACTAGCCAATACTCGACGCCGTCGATCGCGATGCGCTTCCGCCGCCGGCTGATTTGCGGTGAGAACATCGATCCGTCGTCCTGGTAGTAGAGCAGCATCCACGCGATCAACTGCGCCCGGTCCGCTTGTCCGAGATGCTTGACGGCGGCCTTCACGGCCGTCACATCTCGGGTGAGATCCTCGGAGCGCTCGTACTGCGGCGGCCTAGCCATGAGGCGAACAGGTGTTCGGTCCACCGAAATCAAGCCCTACGTGGAGCGAGAGAGGTGGACGTACCTTCGTTAGTAGGTTGGCATGATGGTTTAGGGCCCGGTGCCTATAATAAGAGCCCCTAGGATTATAGTTTTAGGCCGCCAAACTATAATGTCCAGCGGATGATTAGAGAGAACTTCACTCCTAGAGCTCCTGGCGAGCTGGTAGATATTACAGACGAGCGTGGCAACAGGGGGATCGCCTTCTTGCCGCAGCGCCTTCCGGTAGATATTCCCGAAGTCAGCCAAAAGCCTATCCGTCTGGCCCTGTCCAGGGCCGACAGTGAGCTTGCGAGGCTTGACGGCGCATCCGGGAATATTGCAGACCCCGAAAATCTTTTCCTGAACGCCTTGAAACGCGAAGCGTTGCTATCGAGCAAGATCGAGGGCACGCGCACGACACTCGCGGACCTAGCCCTTTTCGACCTCGTTCAGGATTCTAGGAACGACTCACTGGCCGTTTCCGACTATCTGGCAGCCTACAAGTACAGCCGACAACGATGCCATGAAATTCCGGTTGGGGTTACTCTGCTTTCGGAAATTCACGGCATCCTCGTGCAGCACGACGACGCCGAGCGGACCGGGCCGGGTCGCCTGCGCGAGCGGACCGTGGTTATCGGAAGCCCACCACCGCTACAGGCGAGGTTCGTTCCTCCCCCCTGGAATTTTGTGCGCGAGCTCGTTGAAAACTTAGCTGATTATTTAGCTAATGAGGATGAAGCCCCGTTAATCAAGCTCGCAATCGCGCATTATCAGTTTGAAACAATCCACCCCTTCCTAGATGGAAACGGACGCGTCGGGCGCATTCTAATTTCCGCCTGGCTAGAATGTCAGCGTATTCTCCCTGCACCGATGCTGTATATCAGCGCGTATTTTCAGCAACGGCAAGAAGAATATTATAATCGTCTTCTTAGGGTTAGTACGCACGGCGAATGGGAGAAGTGGATTCTGTTCTTTCTTGAAGCCGTTGCGACTCAAGCAAGAGATTCCGTATTACGCGCAAAGAATCTGGACAACCTCCGAAAGCGGTATCACAAAGAAGTTGAGGCTGCGAACGGACGATCTCACAACACGCATAAGTTGATCGACGACCTTTTCGAGATTCCAGTAATGTCGGTTCCTAGCGCCGTGAACTTGACGGGCATTACATATGCTGCGGCGAAAGCGCACGTTCAAAAGCTGATTGAGCTTAAGATTCTCGACGGTGAACATCCGGTTAGCTACAAGGGTACCAACTATTATTTTGCTAGGGAGCTGATCGCCGCCGTCGAGGGGCCACTTCCAGAATAAGCTTCGTGTGGTAACGGGCGCCCTAAAAGGGCTTAACTAGCGTCAGGTGAAGTGACGCGGCCTTGTGATTAAGCTTGTTACGGCTCAGGCTGACGATGACGGAACATTGGAGGTTCCCGATCGTGGCGACGGACTGACCCTGGCAGAGTACTTAAACCGATGGCAGCTGCTCGGTGTTGTTCCCGGCACGTCAGCGAAAGAGGTCCGCTTCGTGCTGCGGCAACCTCAAAACGGGCCGATCGGCGAAGGCATCGTGGATGCCGAGGACTTTATCAACGATCCTCCCGACTAGGGTAGAGAGGCTCAGCGCGCCACGACGCCACGCACAACAACGCACCGCCGCGAAGGTGCGCACGGTGGCCTGATTGCTTTCCTGCGCCCAAGGCCACAGCTAATGTGTTGATAGAAGTCTGCCGCCACACTCCATGCAGTAAACCGCCGGAGGGGATCGATGTCTTCAGTTTCGTATTTACCGCCGTTACGTGCCGCAATGAGGTACCTACTTCTGGCAGCCGTTGCTTCGACCGTCGCCTGCGCTCATACGAGCCAATCGGTCGCGCCATCCGCGCTCGCCGCCAATCCCGCCAACTATGACGGACAGAGCGTTACCGTTTCCGGTACGGTGAAAAACCCTACGGCCCGCGAGACGCGCCGCGGTACGGCTACGGCCTATCAGCTCTGTGACAACGCCTGCATCAACGTCATTGAGTTCGATAACACGAACGTCAGCGATGGGAGCCAGGTGACCGTGAGCGGGCGCTTCCGCGCCTCTTTCGGCCGTCAGCAGACGATCACGAATGTGCTGCTCGTCGGAGGGCATATGGGCCACTATGGCGGGGAGGCAGCGCCTTCAGCGTCGCCGTGACGCCACCTGATTTCAGTTCGTTACATATTCGGCATTCCGAAGTGATGCCCCATCATCGGACCGCGCGGCACGAGCGACATCAGGAGAAGTGTTCCGGCGTCGAGTTGCCCGTGCTGTTGCGTCGCTCCCTTTTGCCCCCAACGGTTCATCGCATCCGAATGTCCTGCCGGCATTTCGCTCTGGAGCTGGGTCCGCATTTGATCGTGCAGTTGACGGCTCTGTGCCGCGAACGAGGCATGCGCGGCGAGAATTCGCTGGCGTTCGCCAGGCGAGAGTATCTGATCGAGCCGCTGCGCGGCAGCCTGGGAATCAGGGTTAGGTGAGATCGCAAGCTCTCCAATCGTCGCCGCAACCGCGCGGCGATGCACGGGGCTGAGCGCCGAGAGAATCTGCCAGCGCATCTGCTGGTGTAGTTGTTCTTCCTGCTGAGCAAACTGCTCGAAGGTCTGACGCATGGCCTGACGCTGGTCGGCGGTCGGGGCCGAAGACCCATTCGTATCCTGAGCGAGCACGGCGATAGGCATCAAGCCAACCGCGAGTGCGAGCGCCAAAATGCTCTTATTCATACGCGTAATTGTGCCGATGCTTTTGTACGATTTGCTGAGAACCAAGAGTAGGCCCCAGGGGAGCCCAAGAAAGGGCAGCTAGGTTGGAAGCTATGGAGCCGATGGGACAAGCGGCGCGGGTAGCGGTCGTCGACGACGAGCCGGCCATCCGGACGCTGCTCGAACGGGAATTGAGCAACGTAGGTTTCGAGGTGCGCAGCGCTCCTGACGGGCCGGCCGGTCTCGACCTGATACGGGAATGGCAGCCGCACGTAATCTTGCTCGACGTCATGATGCCGAAGATCGACGGGATTTCGATCCTCCCGCGGTACCGCTCCGCTACCCAAGCTCCCATTCTTGTGGTAAGCGCCAAGGGCGGCACCGCAGACAGGGTGCTCGGCCTACGATGCGGCGCCGATCAATACATTCCCAAACCGTTTGAAATGCCCGAACTTATCGCGCGATTGCGATCGGCATTGCGCCGGCCAGTTCTCGACAGGCCCGAGCGCATTACACACGCGGATCTTACAATCGACCTTCGCGCACGCTCCGTTCAACGCGGCGACCGCACTATCGAACTCACGCGCCGTGAATTCGACCTTCTCGTAACGCTGGCACGCGAGCCGCGGCGAGTCTTCACGAAGGACCAACTCATCTTTAGCGTATGGGGCGATGAAGCGACGGTCACGCAGAACGCACTCGAGACCTACGTTTCGTACGTTCGAAGCAAGATAGACTCCCCGGGTGCCGAGCCCCTCATTGCGACGGTTCGCGGCGTCGGATATCGCTTTACGTGAGATCGCTGCGCGCGCGGCTCATTGGTTGGTATGTGGGCGTCGGCGTATTCATCGTCGCGATCGTCTCGCTGCTCGCCGCAGCGGTGCTCATAGAGGGCAGAGCGTACGAAGCGCGACAAGCGATGGCCGCCGCCGCTTCGGAAGTCCCGAGCATCGTCGCCAGTTACCGTGCGAAGCATCGCGACATCAAAGGGATCGATCCATTCCTGCGGGAGCATTTCCGCGCTCAGGGCCTCATCGTCCACACCTTGTTGCCGTCAGGTGCACGGCAGGCGATGCCCAGATTCGCTCGGTTCGATCGGCCGCGCCTCACGTCAGTTTTCGAGCACCTTCTCGCCGTGCAAATCAAGCCGGTCGTCACGGCCTTTCCCGGCGGCAAGGCGATCATCTTGGTCGATCCTCGCAGCCTCGCCGGCACCTTCGATCGATTGGCGCTCTTCGTGACGGTGCTCGCTGCCGTTGTATTGACGGCCTCATGGCGCATCGCCGTGGTCGTGGCCGCAAACACGCTCGAACCACTCGTAAGTACGACCGCCGCGCTCAGCCGCTTCGGCAGCGGCGCCTTCACGAAAGTCTCCGTGCGTGACGGGGATAGCGGTGAGACGGCCGAACTAGCGCGCGCGTACAACGCGGCCGTCGACCAAACCATGCAGGCCTTAGCGAAGCGCAACCAAGCCGAAGCCGAGATGCGCCAGTTCGTCGCCGATGCAGGGCACCAGCTCCGCACTCCGCTTACGGTGATTACGGGATACGCTAGCGGCCTGCTTCATCGTGCTCGGTCAGCGGACGAGCGCGAGTCTTACGAATCGATGCTCGCTCAAGCCCGCCGCATGAAGTCACTGCTCGATCGCCTCGTCACGTTAGCCCGCCTCGAACACGAGGACGCATCTCCGAGCGGAGGCTTCGACGCCAACGAGGTAATTGCACGCGCGCGAGAAGGATTCGACGAAGCGGCGCAACGACGCATCGTCTTACATCCCGCGCCGCACGCGATCAAAGTCCGAGCGCGCGAAGCGGACATTCGGGAAGCCCTTTTCGCACTCGTTGAAAATGCGCTCAAATATGCGCCCGGCGAGGTCAGCATCGTAGCACGCTCCGAAGGCGAGTCCTGCATCATTACAATCACCGATAATGGACCCGGCATGGCTCAAGCCGACCTCGAACGCGCCTACGACCGTTTTTATCGCGGCTCCAACGCCGACGGCATCGAGGGCACTGGACTTGGCCTGTCGATCGCGCGGAAAAGCGTCGAACGCAGCGGCGGCAGCGTGGGTCTCCACAACTGCCCTTCCGGCGGACTGCTCGCGACCATCGCATTAAAGTGCGACTTTTCCGATGGTTCAGCCGACTTTCAGGCGCGCGCCGCGGCGGTGGGGTACAATTAGCACCTGAATGGGGATCGCGGTACATCGCTCACGGCTTGGCGTAACAGCGTCGGCGTTGCTGGCGCTGTGGGCCTTTGCCTTGCCCGGCTGTGCGGGCGGTCACCATTCCCGCGGCAACCGATTCGGCCAGGCTTCGCCCGCGCCGGTTGCGACGTCGACGGCCGCGCCGATGACCGTTCACCCCACGGTGCAGATCGCCGGCATCATCGCTCCGTTTCAAAACGTCTCGCTCTCCAGCTCGCTCGTCGAACCGACCGATTCGGTCGACGTTATTGAAGGCGATTACGTCAGCAAAGGCCGGGTCTTGGCCGTCCTGGATACGACCGATTTGCGCGCGAGCTACAACGCTGCGGAGCAGAACGCGGTATCCGACGACGCCCGAGTTGCGCAGACGCAATACCAGGCGCAGCTCAACATCGGTCAGGGAAACGATCAGGTGCGCAACGCGCAAGCGTCGCTGCTCCAGGCGCAGCAGACGCTCACCCTCGACGAGCTGAATCTCAAGCGATACCAAAGCTTGCTGCAGACCGGCTACGTATCGCAGCAACAGGTCGACCAGCAGCGAACGATGGTGCACAACGATCAGCAGCAGGCGCTGTCGGCGCGGGCCAGCCTCGAAGCGGCGGAGCTCAACGCCCGCGTCAACGGCACGTATCAGAAAGGGCTCCAGGTCGCAAACATCGCATCGGCCGCCGCCGCCGCGCAGTCGGCCCACGCGCAGGCCGCTCAGATTCAAGCCTCGATCGATAAGGCGCTCGTCGTATCGCCGGTCGACGGCATCGTCGTCAATCGTAACTTGAATCCAGGTCAGTACCCGGGCTCGCAAACGATCTTCACGATCCAGCAGCTCAATCCGGTGTACGCCGAGCTCAACGCGTCTTCAGAAGACGTCTTTCGTATTCAGCGCGGCGCGCCGGTTTCGGTCAGCGTTGCCGGTGTAGATGGCGCAGTCTATCGTGGGAGAATCAGCGCGGTGCTCGGACAAGTTGAGCCCGGGTCGACGAACTTTACCGTGCAAGCCATTCTTGCGAACCCGGGCTTCCGGTTGAAATCCGGAATGGCCGTCACCGGCACCGTCTCGCTGCCCTCGGTGAGCGGCGTCGGAATCCCGGCAACCGCGTTTCTCGACGACGCCCACGACAGCGTCATGATCGTCGATTCGAGCGGTGCCGCAAAGCTCCAGCACGTCGCAGAAAAGGGCGACGACGGAAAAACCTCGGTCGTGACGGGTCTCGCCAGCGGAACGCGGGTCGTCACCAACGGTCAGCTCGGCATTACGGCCGGGCAACAAATCGCGGGTTCTCCCGGACCCTAGGCGATGTGGCCGACCCGGCTCTTCGTTCACCGCCCGACGCTGGTCTTTGTGACGCTAGCGCTCCTCGCGGTAGCGGGCGCTTTTTCGCTGGCAACGATCGTTCAGCAGCAGTTTCCAAATATCGATTTTCCGACGATCACGGTCCGCGCGAGCTATCCGGGCGGATCGACGACGCAGATTCGCGATGCGATCGTAAAGCCGATCGAAGATGCCATCGCCGGTGCGCCTAACCTCGATCATATCAACACCACCGTTCAGCAAGGCCAGGCGACGATCGCGGCAGTCTTCTCGCTGACGTCGAACAAGACCACCGATCTCGTCCAAATACAGCAGCGTCTGCTGCTCGCGCAAGCGGATCTTCCTACCGACCTGCCGGCTCCGACCGTTGGAACGTTCGATCCCGCACAGGCGACCGTCGTCACCCTGGGCGTCAGCTCGCGCACGCTCGCGGCGGGCGCGCTCTCGGCAATCGTTACCAACAACATCGTGCCGGATCTCGAGCAGATCGACGGCGTTTCGAACGTGAACGTCGGCGGTTTGCTGACGCCGGCAATCGAAGTTCAGGTGGATCCGCGCCGGCTCTCCGCCGCCGGCTTTACGCTCAACGACATCGTGAGCTCGATTTCGTCCAACAACAACCGCGAGCCGGGCGGGATCGCCTATCTCCCGAACCGCGAGACGACTATCGACGTACGCGGCGATGTTACGAACGTTGCCAGCGTCGCAGACCTGCCGATCCAGGCGGCCTCGCAGTACACCACGACGTTCGGAAACGCTTCCTATAGCGTGCCGGCGATACCGGGTGCGCCGGGTGCGCCGTCGAGCGCCTCAGCCGCGGGAACGAGCGCGGGCGCGATCGCTGCAGCGCTCCCAACACAGGCTCCGGCCGCAACGGCGTCCACGGCCCCGAGCTCCGCGCCCGCGATCGCATCGCCAGAGCCGTCGAGTTCACCGGCGCCAACGCCCTCACCGTATGTCTCGGTCACCGCTGCTGCAACCGTGATCGCGTCGCCGTCGCCGCTGCCTACCTCCTTGCCGCCTGGCGTCGCTCCGGCGATCGTCGCGCAGGCCTCCCCAGGTGCGCCACCTGCCGCGTCGGCGCCGGAAGTCGCCGTGGCGACGGGCGGCAACTATGGGGGCCCGGCGTTGTCCACGCTCAACCAATGGAGCGCGTCGCCGCACCAGATGCGCGTCGGGAACGTCGCGACGGTCACGGATTCGTTCGAGCCGCAGCGGCAGTATAGCTACGTCGGCGGCGCTCCGACCATTTCGCTCGGCGTGCAAAAATCGACGAATGCCAGCGAAGTTACCGCGGCGCAGAACGTGATGACGGCGTTGCCGGCGATGGAGAGGTCGTACCCGGCCATCGACTTTCAGGTTCTCAACAATCAAGCGGCCTATACGAAGCAGCAGATCTGGAGCGTCTTTCACACGCTGATCGAGGCCATCCTGATCACGGCCGTCGTGATGCTCTTCTTCCTTCGTTCGTGGCGCAACTCCATCGTCGTACTTATCGCCATCCCGGCTTCCCTCTGCGTCACTTTGACGGCCATGAGGATCGTCAACTTTACGATCGATACCGTGTCGCTCTTGGCCATGACGCTCATCATCGGCATTCTCGTCGACGATTCTATCGTCGTCCTTGAGAATATCGAACGCCATTACGAGAACGGCGACGCACCGTGGGATGCTGCCATTAAAGGTCGTACGCAGATTGGACCGGCAGCAATCGTCATAACGCTCGTCGACGTCGTCGTATTCCTTCCGATTGCGTTCTTGCCGGGAACGGTCGGCCGTTTCTTATCGGAATTCGCATTGGTTGTCGTGGTCGCTACGCTGACCTCGCTCTGCGTTTCGTTCACGATAACGCCGTCGCTGGCCGGGAATTGGTCGCTGCTCTCTGACTGGAAAGCGCCCAAGCCGATCGAGAGCTTCGCGCGAGGCTTCGAACGCGTCCGCCAGTGGTACGCGCGGCGTGCCCTGCCCTGGGCGCTGCGCCGGCCGCTGCTGGTCTTTGGAGTATCGGGCGCTGCCGTTGCGGCCGCGATACTACTCGTCCCTCTCGGTGTGGTAGGCTTCGAGTTCATTCCTCCGGTTGACCGCGGCGAGGTCTTCGTTCAGCTCACCTATCCGACCGGCACGCCATTGGCGGCGGTGAATTCAGCGATCGCCGCGATCGACCAACGCTTCTCCAAACTCACGGACGTCGATTCGCTCACTGCGCTCGCCGGCGGAACCCAGTCGAACTTCGGCGGGTTGCTCGCGCAGGGATCGGTCGGGCAAATCCACGTCTTCTTAAAACAGAACCGGCGGCATTCGACCGACGTCGTGGCCCGGATGCTGGGACGCATCGCTAGTCAAGTTGCTGCGACCGCGAAAGTCGTCGCTATTCCCGCAACCGGCACGGGCGGCGGGAACGCACAACCGATCGATTATCTGGTGACGTCGACGACGGATGCTCCCGACAAGTATGCCGAGCAAGTTGCCGCGGCGCTGCGCCAGACTCCCGGAACGCTCAACGTCAATACCTCGGCCGAGCGCCTCGCGCCGCAGATGGATGTCGAGTTCGATCGAAACGTCACCCGGGCGTTGAACGTAAACATCGGACAAGCCGCGTCGGCGATCCGCGCCGCGTTCGGTGGAACGCTCGCGACCCAGTTCGATACGTCGCGAGGCACGAAGTACGTACAGGTGATCTATCCGCCGGCCTTTCAGACGACGCTGCGCACGGTAAGCGAAATACCGCTGCGCAGCAACAGCGGCACGCTCACGTACATCGGCGACATCACCAAGTTCGTCCGGGATCCCTCGGCGCCCCTAATAACTCGCGTCAATCGTCAAACCGTCGTCCACGTGCAATCGAACCTCGTGCCGGGAGCGACGCAATCGATCGTTCAGAACAACTTCGTGCGGCGGCTTGCCGCGTTGCATCTCCCGTCGTCGGTCTCGGTAAAAGCGAACGTCGGTGGACAACAGCAGAATCTTTCCGACACGGTGAACGGCATGGCGGTAGGGCTGATCCTGTCACTCTCTCTCGTCTACCTGCTGATGGTAGCACTGTACGACAGCTATCGGCTGCCATTCATCATCATGTTTTCGGTGCCGGTGGCGGCGGTCGGCGCGCTGACCTCGCTTGCCGTGACGCATCAGGCGCTCAATCTCTTCTCGCTGATCGGGACCGTGCTGCTCGTCGGCCTGGCATCGAAGAACGGCATCCTGCTCGTTGACTTTGCCAACCACATGGTCGAACGCGGGATGGATCGCTCATCCGCGATGATCGAAGCCGCCCGCGAGCGCTTCCGGCCCATCATCATGACGACGTGCGCGATGATCGCGGGCATGACCCCGATCGCGTTGGCGCTCGACGCCGGCGCGGCCCAGCGCCAAGCGCTGGGCATCGTCGTGATCGGCGGCTTGACGAGCTCGCTGCTCTTGACACTCGTTCTGGTGCCGGTGATGTTTATGTGGCTCGGGCCCAAACCCAAGATCCAGTCTACAACGGAATCGCACGAGTTGCCGGAGCTCTCCGTTTCGGGAGCTGCGACGTAAGTGCGCATAACACGGCTCTTCGTACGCCGGCCGACGTTAGTAACGGTCTTTCTCTCGCTGGTGCTGCTAGCTGGAGCGATCGCGGGGTTCACCCTTGTCAAACAGCAGCTTCCCAACTACGACGTTCCGTCGATCCAAGTGCTACTGACCTATTCCGGCGCGTCGACGACGGAGATGCGGGACGCCGTCGTGCGTCCGCTTGAAGATCAGATCGCCGGCGCGCCGGACCTCAGTTATATGCAGACTGCTATCCAGCCCGGACAGGCGTCGATCGTTGCGGTCTTCTCGCTGAACTCCGACCAGAACACCGATCTGGTCCAGGTCCAGGGTCGCGTACAAGACTCGCTGCACCAGCTTCCCACCGATCTGCCCACGCCCCAGATCTCCATCTATAACCCAAGCGAGGCGGTCGTCGTCTCTCTGATCGCATCGTCGACAACGCTCGCACTGGGCGACCTCTCGGCCATCGTCACCAATAATATCGTGCCGGCGATCGAGCAGGTTCCCGGCGTTTCCTACGTTCAGCAGAACGGCGATGTGACGTCCTCGATCCAGGTGAACGTCAAGCCCGACGCCTTGCGTTCCTCCGGATTCACGCTGACTGACGTCGTCAACGCCGTCGCAAACAACAACGTCAGGGCGCCCGGCGGCATCGTCTACGAACCCGATCGCGAAACGACCCTCGACGTGCGCGGTGACATCACCGACGTGCCTTCCGTCGCCAATCTGTTGCTCGGTAACACGACGACGTTTTCGAGCTCCTCGTCGAACAGTTCGGTCTATCCGTGGAGCTCCTCGGCCCGCTTATACCGGCTCGGCGACGTTGCCGATGTGAAGGATGCTTACGAGACGCAGCGCGTCTTTGCGTACAGTAACGGAAAGCCGACGATCGAGCTCGACGTCCAGAAGGCCGCCGGCTCCAGCGAAGTTACCGCATCGAATGCGGTGTTGGCCGTGCTTCCCCAACTGCGTCAACAGTATCCCGCCGTCAATTTCACAGTGCTCAACGTACAATCCACCTACACCAAGGAGCTGCTCTCCGGAGTCACCCGCACGCTGGTCGAGGGCATCGTTTTCACGGCGATCGTGATGCTCTTCTTCTTGCGCTCGTGGCGCAATGCGATCGTCGTCATGATTGCGGTCCCAGCGTCCTTCCTGGTGACGCTCGCCGCGATGCGGGTTGCCGGGTTCACGTTGGATACCGTCTCGTTGCTGGCTATGACGTTGATGATCGGCATTCTGGTCGACGACTCCATCGTCGTTCTCGAGAACATCGAACGCCATTATCGCGAGGGTGAAGCACCGCAACTTGCGGCCGTCAACGGCTTGAGCCAGATCGGGGTCGCGACGATCGTCATTACGCTCGTCATCGTCGTGGTCTTCTTGCCGATATCGTTTCTGCCGGGCTCCGTCGGCCTGTTCTTGCGCGAGTTCGGGCTCGTCGTCACGGTGGCCACGCTAACCTCGCTCTTCGTTTCCTTTGCGGTAACGCCGGCGCTCGCGGGCCGCTGGGCGCTCTACTCCAAATGGAAGCCGTGGCCGATCGTCGACCGCTTTACGGCCGGGTTCGAACGGACGCGTCGCTGGTATACGCAGCGCGCGCTCCCATGGGCCCTCGAGCATCGCTCGACGGTAATTTGGATCTCCTTCGGCAGCTTGCTCGCGGCGCTGCTGCTCATTCCGCTCGGGATCGTCGGTTTTGAATACATGCCGCCGGTCGATCGCGGCGAAATCTTCGTGACCATCGATTTCCCCACGGGAACGCCGTTGACGCAGACGCGGCAGGCGCTTCTGCAAGCCGAAGGGATCGTCGACCGAATTACGGATTTGCAGTCGGAGACGTCGATAGCGGGCGCTTATCAGGGCGAGATCAGCGGTTACGTCAACAATGGCGCAATCGGGCAGATCCATCTCTTTCTGAAGGATCGACGATCGCATTCCACGTCGTACTGGGTCGAAAATCTCACCAAGAGGATCGGTGCGCTGCTGCCTGCGGCCCAGGTCGTGGCCGTTCCCGCAACCGATTCTTCGGGCGGTATCGCGCAACCGATTAGCTACGTCGTATCGAGCTTGACCGTCGACCCCGGACCGTCGGCGCAGCGCGCCTTCGCGCTCCTTGCCTCGACGCCGGGCGCGATCGATGCGACGACGTCGCAGACGCAGAGCTCGCCGCAAGTCGAGGTTGAGTTCGACCGGGAGCGCGCGCGGGCGCTCGACGCCAGCATCGGTACCGCTTCGACCGCGGTCCGCGCCGCCTTCGGGGGCTATACCGCGACCGAGTTTACCGGTCCCAACGGACTCAAAGACGTGCAAGTTATTTATCCCGAGCGTAACTTAGGCTCGCTCGCCGGGATCGCGGCCATTCCGATCCGCGCGAACAACGGCTCGCTCGTTACCGTCGGCGATATCACGAATCTGACGATGTCGCCGGCGCCGCCGCTGATGATGCGAATCAATCGACGCAGCGTCGTCCTCATTGGCGCGAACGTCGCGCCGGGCGCCGTGCTTTCAAACGTGACGCGCTCCTTCGAGCGGCACCTCAGGGCACTGAACCTGCCCAAAGGTGTAACCGTGACACCGGTCGCCGGCGGAAATCAGGCTTCGCTCAGCCAGACCGTAGTCGAGATGACGATATCGCTGGCGCTCTCGATCCTGCTAGTCTACCTACTCATGGTCGCGCTCTACAACGGCTACGTCACGCCGTTCATCATCATGTTTACGGTACCCGTCGCCGTCGTCGGAGCGCTCGGAGCGCTCGCGATCACCCATCAGACCCTCAATCTCTTTTCACTGATCGGCTCCATCTTGCTCGTAGGTTTGGTTGCGAAGAACGGTATTCTGCTCGTCGACTTTGCAAACCAACTGCGCGAAAGCGGACTCACGAAACTCGAGGCGATTCGAGAGAGCGCCCTCGCGCGGTTTCGCCCGATCGTCATGACGACCGTCGCGATGATCGCCGGCATGCTGCCGCTGGCACTCGCGCTCGATCCTGGATCGCAAGCCGAGCGTCCTCTCGGAATCGTCGTCATCGGCGGTCTCTCGAGTTCGCTCGTCCTGACGCTGCTCTTGATTCCGATTATGTATCTGCGGTTCGCCCCGCAGCGCTACCGGCCGTCCGAATCGAACGGCGAGGTCGACGCGCGTCAAATCGAGCTTCCCATCCCGGTTCCTGCGACCCCGACCAGCGACAGATGAGCGGGGATCGGAATCCCCGCTCATCGTGACCTTGTGAGAACGCTGAGTTGCTTCGTTACGGATTGATGGTCCCGAAGACTCGCGGCGCAGCGCTCCCGAGCTGGAGGCTGAGGCCGAACTGGGGCGGATCCCAGTGATGCCGGTAGTAGAGCACCGGAACCGCGTGGTCGCGGCTGTTGACTACCGGTTGGGGCCGGCACCAGGGGGGAACGGGCGTCGCAACGGCTGCGCGGGCTTCGCAGCGGATAACGATGATAGGCGGACTCACCCTGAGGTTCGTCCGCGTATAGGTATCCGCCGAGAAGTCGCCGGCGTTGACCGTGGTCTTGGGCCGGCACGCGAGAACCGCGGCCACCGGGAAAGCAGCGCTGGACGCGCAGCGGATCACATCTGAACGGTCGAACGTCACGCCGTCCAGGTTCGTAAAGGCGCCCCGCGAGGCGATGCTGATGATCGGGGTCGCCGTGGGGATGCTGCAGCGCCCAGCCACGTTCGCTGGGAAACTCGCGGTCGAGCAGTTGGACGTTATCGGGCGCATTCGATCGAAGGTCTGCTGGCCGAAAACCGGAGCAGCGACGCGGGCGATGGGGGCTGTAGGTTTCGTGCCGGCGAGGGCGGGGCTGACGAGAGCGACGCCGAGGGCGGCAGCGGTAACGAGGTGGCGTGTCATAACATTTCTCCTTGGGTCTGGTGGGGTCGAGGTCAAAGTGCCTCGGTGACCCCATCATCCCGCGGGCCCATTGGTCGAACCACCAACGATCCACACACTTAGCCCTCACAAGTGTGCGGCACGCCCGAAGACCAGATGACTCGTTTGGTTACGAGTGGATGACGATCAAAACGGCTCCGGCAATCGCCAGAAGATCTTCCAACAACGCTGCCGGAACGCGCCCGATCAGCGCGATCGTCCGACTCCGCGCCGCTAACCCGCCGTAAGCGCCGATGACGGCGCCGCACGCTCCAAGGACTGCGCCCAAAACGACCGGCGCATCGCCCGCGACGGTCACCGCCCACCCGCAGAACGCGCCGCTAAGCACACGCACGACGAGGCCGGGCGGCGACGTGCGCGCCGGCGCTTTCGGATTGAGGTCGACGGCGTATTCCAAAGCCGCAAGCGCGCCGAGTCCGTATGCTGCCGCCCCACCGTGCCGAACGATCCAAAGCACCGCCGGAGCGGTCATCGTTCGCAATCCCGAAACCACGCCGAGAAGCAGCGCAGCCAGTAGCGGGGAAAGAACCATCGCTAAGACTTGCGCAAAATCCGCCCCGTCTTCACGACTTCAAAGGCGGTGCCCGGTATGGTCTTGAGCTGATCGAGATCGTCGTCGTTCCAACATTTGGAAGCCCTGCCGCCCTCGCCGGGGAAATACCAGTTCGAGCCGTTCTGCGCAACGAACATGCCGTATTTCTTCAGCGCGATCGCGATCACGTGCGCCTGCCCGGTGATATGCGAGATGTCGTACGACGCTTTCAGGCGAAAACGCAAGCCCATCGGCGGCAGATCCTTGGCGCGGCTGTCGCTTGCGAAGTGCGTGGCAGGATGGATGTAACCTTGTTGGGTCTCGTTAAAAGTCACCTGAAGCGCGTGGTCGATCGCGCCTGCCTTGACTTCGGCGCACTTCACCAACGCCGGGATAATCGGCAGGCCCGCGGCATCGGCGGAGGTCCAGCCGTTGGGGCGCAACTTGTTCGTATCGAGCGGGAAGATCGCCCCCGAGCCGGCCCGCCAGCTCTTACCGCCGTAAATCGGATACGCGTCGAACATCTCGTAGAGTTTGCAGACGCCTCGCTGCAAGACGAGCACGTGGCGATCGCCCGTGGAGTGCCTGCCGCCTTCGATCTGGGCGTTCGGCGGGACCGGGTACGGCCCCGGATTGCTCTGTCCTCGGTAATGAAAATGGACTGGCACTTTCTTCTGCGTGCTCGGCACGATGTTGATCGGAAAGCCCCAATGCGGATTCTGTCCGAAGTCGGGGTGAAGGTTACCCGGGAGCGCCGCGATGTACTGCGAGGAGCGCGGATCGAGCGGGTACTTCGAGATGTCGGTATTCCACGGGTTGTTAGCGGGGAAGATTTCGCAACCCCCGACGACCGGCACCTTCGCCGGCGCCGCGTTGTCGAAACCGTCGGCCGGTGCTCCTCCCTGTGCGAACGGCACGCTGACTCGACCGCACGAACTCAATACTAAAACGGCGATCATCAACGACGGGATGTGCTTCACGGCGTCACGGTCCCGATTTGCGAAGGATGCGCCCCGTCTTCACCACTTCAAACGCCGTGTTGGGAACATACTTGAGCTGATCGAGGTCGTTGTCGCTCCAGCATTTCGAAGCTTTGCCGCCTTCGCCTTGGAAGTACCAGTTCGACCCGTTGTCCGCAACCAGCATGCCGTACTTCTTCATCGCGACCGCTATGACGTGCGCTTGCCCGGTGATGCCGGAGATGTCGTACGAAGCTTTCATGCGAATGCGCAGGCCCATGGGCGGCAAATCTTTCGCGCGACTGTCGCTCGCATAGTGCGTCGCCGGATGGATGTAGCCGGCTTGTGTTTCGTTAAACGTAACCCGGAGCGCGTGGTCGATTTGGCCTGCCTTGACTTCCGCGCATTTTACGAGCGCCGGGAGAATCGGTAGCCCTGCGGCATCGGCCGAGGTCCAGCCGTTGGGCCGCAGCTTGTTGGTATCGAGCCGAAAAATCGCGCCCGAACCGGCGCGCCAGCTCTTGCCGCCGTTGACCGGGTAAGCATCCCACATTTCGTAGAGCTTGCACACGCCTTGCTGCAGAACGAGCACGTGGCGATCGCCGCTGGCGTGCCGGCCGCCTTCGATTTGCGCGTTAGGCGGGATCGGATACGGTCCCGGATTGCTCTGCGACTGGTAGTGAAAGTGTACCGGAACTTTTTTTTGCGAAGCCGGCACGATGTTAAAGGGGATTCCGTAATGCGGATCCTCGCCGAAATCAGGGTGCAGGTTCCCTGGAAGGGCTGCGATGTATTTCGACGAGAGTGGATCGAGCGGATAGCTCGAGATATCGGTGTTCCACGGATTGTTTGCCGGAAATATCGCACAGCCCCCGACGACGGGCACCTTGGCCGGCGTCACGCGTCCCGAGCCGCTGGTCGCGACTCCTGGCGTCGCGAATGGTACGTTCGTCCTGCCGCATGAAGAGAGTACCGCGAGCGTAAGAATCAGTTTGAGTGTGCGGTGCATGGCAGGCCCTCCTTGCTTGCTTTGGTGAGCTTCCCACTTCGCAGCGGACCCCCCTTTCTCGCAAGCGAAGCACGGTGCGATGAGCTCGTGCATTTCGTACGAACTGCTCGAGCAGAAGGTACGGGTCCTGGTCGGTGCCGAGGACGATTTCATTGCGAACGCAGCGAACTTTGCGGCGTTCGTCTATCACGAGCTGCCCGACGTTAACTGGTCGGGTTTCTATTTCGCGACCGAATCGGGTGAGCTCGTTCTTGGACCATTTTGCGGCCGCCCAGCTTGCACTCGTCTGTCGCCGGGCAGCGGCGTCTGCGGCGCGGCGGCGTCGCGCCGCGCAACGCTCGTCGTCGACGACGTCAACGCCTTCGCCGGTCACATCGTCTGCGATACGGCATCGCGCTCGGAGATCGTTGTGCCGGTGTTTGTCGGGGACGCGTTCGCCGGCGTCTTCGACTGCGATAGCCCGCGCGCGGCGCGCTTCACCGACGCGGACCGTGTGGGAATCGAGGCGCTCGTCGGCGCGTTCAGCGAATCGGTGCGCCCGCCGGCGACGTTCGCACGCTAAAGGCGACCCACGCCAAGTTCGCCAGCGCCATCGCGCCAATCGTTAGAAAGAGGGCCTCGAACCCGAAGCGCGCCGCAATCGTTCCGCCAAGGAGCGGCCCGACGAACATCCCCATAAACGTTGCGCTCGAGGTAATGCCGAAGACTTGTCCGCGCCGCTCGAGCGGGAAGATTCTGCCGATCAACGCGTTGGCTGTCGGAAGAACGCCGCCCAAGAACAAGCCCACGCCGAAGCGCAGCGCGATGAATGCCGCGATGCTATGCACGAAGGCCTGCGGGATCGTAAAGCATCCGACGCCGCAGAGCGAGATGAGCAGCACGCGGCGATAACCGATGCGGTCGCTGCGCTTGCCTAAAAAAGGCGAAGCGACCAGATCGGCCAGGCCGGTTACCGCAAATGCCAAACCGGCTGCCGTCGCTAGCCATGGCGCATTGCCGACGAGATCGCGAACGAAGAGCGCCACGACGGGCTGCACGCCAAAAGCGACGACTTGCGCGAGCAGAACCACGACGAACATGGGCGCGAGTCTGGGATGCGTCGCAACCTCCCGCAGGCTCGTGAAGAACGGCATTCGCCCGATCGACTCTTTCTCGGGCCGGAATCGCTCCTGCACGAACACGATGCACACAATGGCCGCGACGAGCGCGAAGAGCGACGTCACGTAGAAAACTTGGCGGTAATCGTGGAGCCGATCGGCAAGTAATCCACCAAAAAGCGGCCCGCAGAGACCACCGACGAGTTGACCGGTTGTCATCCAGCCGAGCGAGAATCCGAGGCTTTCTTCGGGAACTTGGGTACCGATCAAGGCAATCGAAGCGGCGGAAAAACCGCTGAAGATCCCCATGCAGGCACGGGCGGCGAAAAGCTGCCAGACGTTCTGCACGATACCCATGAGTGCGGTGAAAATCGCGATTGCCACGCATGAGCGAACCACCATCGCCTTGCGTCCGGTGCGATCGGCGATTCCGCCCCAGACGGGCGAGAAGATAGCCGCCGCCAGAAAGTTCACGGATGCGATGACGCCTGCCCAAGCCGAGACCGCAGCGATTGGCTTAACGCCGAGCTGGATGATGAAGAGCGGCAGGAACGGGCCGGAAACGGAGAAGGCGAAGGACATCAACGCCTGCACGGCCACCATCAGCCAGAGCGTGCGCTGCCATGCGCTCAAACTTGAGGCACGTTGAGCGGCCGCGACCGGTGCAAGTTAAGCCATGCCGCAGTCTCACGGATTGCTTCATCGCCCAACGCGACGAGGATCGCCCGCAAGCGGCTCATCGTTGGCGCGTCCAGCTGAGTTTCGTTGAGGATCGGAGCGAACCGTTCGGCGGCGTATCCGAACAGCGCAGCCATCAGCTCATAGTGACGGCTATGCTCGCTCCATCCTCGCTTCTCGGCAAAATTATGAATCAGCGCCGCAGCGACCGCCAGTACTGTGGCGGCAAAGAGCACTATTCCGACGAAATCGTGAAATGTTCCGAACCACGAACCGATGTGGGAGTTGACGGTGAGCGCAACCGACAACACGAGGCTTGCCGCGATGATGCGCGTCGAAACTCGTTCGCGCACGCGTTCGCGCTTGCCGGCACCGGTAAAGTACCGGTACTGGCCGAGTATCCATTCTTCGTAGACTTCCTTCAGCGCTCTTGGCGAAACGGGGCGTGACGAGGCGTCGCTTTTCGATGGACCCTCGGTCAGCGCCCTCAGCGCGATGCTGACCCAATCGACGGTAGCACGTTCGCTCTCCGCGAAGCGCGATGCGACGGAACGCTCGATCCCTGCGATCCGCCAATACTCTTCGGTTCGAAGCATCTGCTCGAAGGCGCGATAATCTTGATACCGCAGTTGCCACTCGCCGCGCCGCGAGATCAGGTACGGCACGAAGGCGCCGGCGCCGAAGACGACGTATGCGACGAGCAATGGCACCGGATGGTTCGCAAACGTCGCGTAGAGATTGAAGGCGATGAACGCGAGGAAAACCGTTACGGTGATTGCGATCAGCGACGCCGCCGTCCGGCGCTGATACTCGTTGGCAAGCGATTCGGCCTGTTGACGAACCGTTAGGTCGCGGATCCGTGCGGCGAGCGGGCCGCGAGTCGCGTCGCGATTGAAACGCTCGATGTCGGACTTCGCGCTTTCGAACGCCCCGGCGGGATCGACGACCACAAATCGAGGGTAACGCACCGTGACCGAAAACGCGCCTTCTACATCGGGCTTCGCTCCTCGCGGCGTCATCACGTGCAGCACCGGACCACAACGCGATAGATCGAACGCCTCGTGCTCCGGCAAGTAGGGTGCTGGAATGCCGTCGAGCTTGAAGCGCACGACCTCTGCCGTACCGCCGGTAGGGGAGTCCTCACCGTCCCATAGCGTGATCAACTCGACGCATCGGGCGGCGATATAGGCGCCGCAGGTGGCGTACGCCGTGGCCCGCGCGTCAGCGGTCGAATTCGCCGCGAAGGGCCGCACGACGAAGACGGAATCCGCCCGCAGCAGCAGCGACCGAAACTCGGCAACCGATTCAGGCGTTGTGAAGTCCTTCTCGTACTCCTCTCGTTCCATCGGAAGAGGCACGACGAGCGAAAAGCCGAGCTCGAGCGCCTCCCGTGCGACGAGCCGGTCCGCGCCCTCTGCAAGCGCCGAGAGCAGCACGATACGCGTTGAAGGGTATCGATTGCGGAAGTCGAGCAATAGGTCGCGTACTACGCCTCGCAGCGCGAGCTGGGCGTCCGGGAGGCTTCGATGGCCGGCGACGCCCACGATGAGCGGAATCGGGCCGAAGGTTGCGTTCGCGGGCTCGGGCCGATCCATCATCTCGAACGCAGTTTGTGCAGCGCTTTTTCGCGAATCGACATCGCCCGCCTGTCGAGCGATTCCGCCTCTTCATAGCGTTCTTGCCGGAGACACACCCTCGCGAGATTGTTCAAGTATCGGCAACTTCGGGATGATCCGACCCGAGTGCTTTCTCGAAGTGTTAGCGCGCGCTTCAGCGGCTCCGCCTCCCGGAAGCGTTTGAGGTTCGTACAAGCTCGCGAGGTTGAGACTGTATGCAACCCCAGGGTGATCCGGCCCCAGCGCCGTCTCCCGAATTTCAGCGCACGCACGTTCATCGGCTCGGCGTCATCGTGGCGTCCCTGCCAAGTACAGAAGGCCGAGAATTGTCCAGGCTCGTACCGACGCGGGGTGATCGGCACCCAGCGTCTCGTCTTCAATCGTGAGCGCGCGCATGTAGAGTGGCTCTTCCTCACCGTAGCGGCCTTGCTCGTAATACAGGATCCCGAGGTCGTTGAGGGTCGTTGCAACGTCGGCATGATTGGGACCTTGCGCGACGTGGCCAAAGCCCGCGAGCCGTTTCGCGGCAGCCACGGTCGCAGCAATCGCTCGTCTTCGAGATTATCGAAGATGAGCAACACGGCTTTGGAAAACCACCGAGCACCGAGTTCGTCACCTGCTGTGCCGCACCACGCCGGTCCGCGAGCTGATCGAGCCCCCGAACGAAGAGCGTTCCGACGCGCAAGAGCCCCTCGACAATCGCGCTTTCGGTTTGTGCGTTGAGCCACCAGACGACCGAATACTCCTCGCGATTGCGCCAGGCATATTCCCGGGCAACCGAGGACTTGCCGACGCCCCCCAAGCCGTGCATGACGGCGATCGCGTTATCGTTCGAAAGCGCTGCGGAGAGCGCCGCGAGTTCCTGCTCGCGACCGCTGAAGCCAGGGACCGGGCGGATCGCCTCAACGTCTACGATCGAGCCGGGCGCGCGCCAATACGGGCCGCCGAACGCCGCATCACGATCTTCGCGCACCGCACCGAGCACGATACTTTCCAGCAGCGCGCGATTGTCGCGGATCGGGACGAGGTCCCAGTGTGCAAGTCCGCTGAGCAATCCGGGGGGCTCGCACGCGGCAACGCGCAGCAGAATCAATCGCGATTTCGTATTGAGGGGATCGTCCGCAATCGCGTTCTGCCACTCAGCTTGGCAATGCTCGCTGCGCAGATACTCCGGGGAAAGCAACGCGACCACCCGTGCGCCCTCTGCAAGCGCCGCGTGCATGCGCTCCGTGAAGTTTCGGTTCGCGAAATCCCACTGCTGAAGGATGACCGTGAAACCGGCGGCTTGCAGAACCTCCTCGATTACGGAAGCGAACTCTGCGTCGGCGTCCGCCCTGCTGACGAAGAACGTTTTCATCTCACAGGGGTTTTTCCATGAGGATCCGCTTGCTCTTTGCGAGCGGACGCCTCCGATGCCTTTCGCCTCGCCTAACGCCGGGTGGAGCTGCCTGTGGTCGGCCTTAGCCCACCAGGTCGTGCCAGCTCGACGCGTTCACGGTGACGCCATAGTATCCGGCCGCGGCTTTGATGTTGGCAAAGGCTTGCGCGCGTTCGTTCTCCGTTACGCCGCGCACTTCGCCGAAACGCGCGATTGCGCTGCGAACGTGCGCCGCATCGGTCAGCGGCTCTTTGCGCTCGTTCGGAAAGGCGAAAGCGCTGTCGGGGAGTTTCGCGCGAGGAGTCGTCCGCATCGCCGCGCACCGGTTTCCACGTTACTTGCACTTCGGCCTAGCGTAGCTCACGGGTGTGAACGGCGCGTTTGTCAACGCGTTGTCGCTTTTCGACGAAGTCGTGAAGGATCGGCATGCGCGGCACGTTTGCCGGGAAACCCGCTAACGCAACCGCCGGGGTGCGCGCCGGAGCCGCACAGATACAGATTGCGCAGCGGCGTGCGCGTCGCGAAGCGCTTTTCGTAAATTTGCCCCGGCAGCAGCTCGCCGTGAAAGATGTGGCCGCCGACCAATCCGAATCGCGCCTCTAAGTCGGGCGGCGCCAAGACGTGACGGTGTTCGATCGCGCCGGGAAGATTCGGCGCGTAACGAGCCAAAATTGCGATAATCTTGTCGGCCGCTGCCTCACGCTTGGCTGGCGTCCAGCCGTCGGCACGATCGTACGGAAAGTACTGCGCGAAGATTGAAAGGATCTGTTTACCGGGCGGGGCGAGCGACGAATCGGTCGGAGTTTGAAGAAAACATTCGATCAGCGGTTCGTCGCTTTCGCCGCCGCGGCATGCATCGGCGTAAGCTTTCTGCAAGTAGTCGATGGACGGCGCAACGTGAATCGTTGCGCGATGGTGCGGCTGCGAGTTCGTTCCCGGCCGGCACGTGAAGTTCGGCAGCTCGCCAAGCGCGAGGTTCACTTTCAACGACGGACCGATGCTCCTCCACTCCCTTACTTTCGCCACGAACTCGGCATCAAAAATCGAGGAATCGAGCAGATCCAAAAATGTCGTGCGTGGATGCGCGTTCGATACGACCGCGCCGGCACGGACTTGGCATTGCGCGAGCTCCACGCCACAGGCGCCGGCGTCTTCAACCACGACTGCGCTGACGGCCGCATTCGAGAAAATCTCCGCCCCGTACGCCTGGGCGGCCGACGCCAGTGCCTGCGAAACTGAGCCCATGCCGCCGCGCACGAACGCCCACGCGCCTTGCGATCCCAGCAAGCGCCCGGCGAGATGATGCGCGAGAACGTACGCCGTTCCCGCGTCGCGAGGACCGAGATTCGTCCCGATCAATCCGTCGTTGACGAGCTCGGCTTGCAGAACCGGCGTCGAAACGTAAGCTTCCACCAATTCGGCCGCGGAGCCGCCGAGCAGGCGCTGCGTCTGCGCATCGAACCGATCGAATCGAGGGTCGTCATCCGAAAACGTATCGAAGAGCATTCTTCCTAAAGAGCCGGTCCGCTCGACATACGCATCGAAGCCGGCGACGTCGCGCGGATCGAACGACGCGATTTCGCGCGCGTTGTTCCCGCGATTCGTGCCCAGGAGCAGCGACCGTCCGTCGAGCAGCGGCGTGAACGCGTACGGATCCTTGCGATAGTACGAGAGGCCGCGGTCGCGCAGGTTTAGTTCTTCGACCAGCCACGGATCGAGCAAACTGCACACGTACGAGGCGGTCGAAAGCGTATAGCCCGCCCACACGTCGGTCTCGCTGACGGCTGCGCCGCCGACGACCTTCCGCTGCTCGAAGACCGCGACCGATCGGCCCGCTTTCGCCAAAAGCGCTGCGCACGCCAGGCCATTGTGGCCGGCGCCGATTACGACGGCGTCGTACGAGCGCTTAGGGGCTGGCTGGGAGAGACGATTCAGCGATACGATGGCCGCGAGGCAAAACAATCCCGGCAATAGACCGGTTTATCGCCGCGCGGGTTGAACGGGACCTCGGCCACGCCGCCGCAGTTGCTGCACGTTGCCGTGAACATCTCACGCGGCCGTGCGATCCGCTCGCCACCCGTTCCGCCGCCGCTGGTGCGCATTTGCTTGCGCGCTTGGCGGCAATCGGGACACCGATTCGGTTTGTTCTGAAAACCTTTTTGCTCGTAAAAGCGTTGTTCGCCCGAACTGAATACAAACTGACGTCCGCAGTCCACGCAGTTGAGCATTTCATCTACGTACACGAAACGAGAAACTCCTTAGACTCTGCCGACGGTGTGGACTTCTAAGCCGGAGCAACCGAGAATCCGACCACGTGACGAGAGCAGCATGGTGACGGCTTCTGCGACCTCGGCCGCGCCGGTCCCTGCCGCCCCTGGGAGGGGCGCGCCCTCCACAAGCCGTACCGACGGCGCAGCATCGTGGCCGAAACTATACCCGACGTCATCGACCCCGCCTCGCTGGCCGACTACTTCGAAGTCATGGCGCGGGCGGTCTTCCAAGCGGGCGTGAGCTGGAAGCAGATCGCCGAGCATTGGGACGCCTATAGCGAAGCGTTTTCGCACTTCGACCCAGTCCGCGTTGCGGCGTACGACGATCTCGACGTCGAGCGCGTGCTTGCGACGCCGGGCGTCCTTCGCATGCCTCGCAAAGTCCGGGCGGCGATCGCCGACGCCAACGCGCTGCTCGAAGCCGACCGCGAATACGGCGGCTTCCGAAGATACCTGCGCTCCTTCAAATCGTACGAAGCGCTGGCAAAAGACTTCAAGCGACGTTTCGCCTTCATGGGCGATATGAACGTCTGGTACTTTCTCTTCCGCACCGGTGAAACCGTGCCGCCCTTCGAAGCGTGGGTCAAGACGATTCGCGGCGAGCATCCGCGCATGCGTGAAATGGTCGAGCGCGCCCGCAGTGAGAGCCGATCGCCCGAACGTTTACGGTGAGGGCGAAGACCGTGGCGCAGGTCGAACCAGATACAGGCCGAGGTTCGGCGCGTAGTTGAGCTCCGGGATGAGCTTGCCGTCGAATCCACGCTGTGCGAGTTCTTCCGTTGTCGTAGCGGCGACGCGCCCGCAGATCATCACCGCCGGAATGACCGTCGCATCGCCCGGATCTAACTCGTACCACGTCCCCGCTTTAGCCGCATGCGCCGTAATTGTCCAGCTCGGTGTCGGTGCGCCGCCGCTGAAGTGCTGCTTTAGCTCGTTGAGCGATTGCGTTGCGAGGTCGCGCACTTGGGCGGTGCATGACGGTGATGTGCGAACCTCGAACGGATCCTTCGGCGGCGTCGCCGTGAGTTTGTAGACGCGGAACATCTCCTGGCCGGCTTGCGGTTGACGCGCGACGAAATAGAGTCCGACCGCCGGCATGAAGTTGAGCTGTGCCACGAAGAAGAGTGGGCTCGACGGCGCGTAGAGCTTGCGCTGCGACACATCGTCTGCGCGTGCGATATGCAGCGACATGCAGCCCGCCAGCGCCCGCAGCATGCCCGTGCCCTTAGGCGTAATCGCGAGAGCGTACGTCGTACCGAGGCCGTGATACGTGACGGTTGCATCGGGCAGCAACGGCGCGGGCATCGTGGCCGGATAGCTGGCTGCCGTTCGTGCAGCTTCGATTTGCGCGACGTATGCTTTGAGTTCGGTCGAGAGTTGCCGAGCTTTGGTGGCATTCTGCGCGCTGCACGTCGTCGGGTTGGCGCCGACGACGAACGGATCGCCGGGCGGCGTCTGCGGCAACGGCGAGAAGAGCGATTGAAAACCGCGTCCCCCGCCCTGACCGCCGGGGGCGCCCGGACCACCAGGTGGTGGACCGCCATATGAGCCGGCTCCGCCTAGCGCGCCCGAGCCGCCTCCAGTCCCGCGCGCGTGGAACGCCGTCGCCATCTGCGACGAGAGCACGCCCTGTCCGAACCGCGCCGAGTAAGTTAGAGAGTACGTGCGTGGCACGAGCGGCCGAGCGATGTTGGCGATTGTGTATCCACCCGCAGTCGTGTACGGCACGGCGTTGGCGGGGCTTGCGAAGATTCCCGAATACGCGTTGGTGATGTTCGTCGCTGCGAAGGTAAGCGTGCCGCGCGTAAGCTGTGCGGTCACGCCGGCGTCGAAGGTCGTGTAGGCCGGCAAATCGTTGGGATTGTTCGCGCCGACGTGCTGGGCGTCGGCGAGCCATTCGAACATCGACCCCGGCGCCTTGTAGTCGAGCACGATCCCCGCCTTCTGCAACGGCACGTTGGGCAGCTGTTGACCGGGAATCGTGATCGACCACGGGTTATCGAAGAGGTAACTGGTCGCTTCTGCCTGCGCTCCCGTCAGATTGTAGTACGGTTGAATAACGAAATCGCCGAGGGTCAGATATCCCGTTACTTCGGCCCCTTGATAGACTCGTTGCACGCCCGCGACCGGCGTCGTCATATAGAGCTGTTGCGGAAAGAACGGCGTCCCTGCCGGCGCATTGCAGCCGGCCGGCGAATTGTAGAGCGACGCGACCTCCTGAAAGTACCCGACCGGAAGCTCGCCGAGCTGATTGAGCACGACGCCGTCGACGTAGACGGGCAACAAGACGCCGTTTTGCACCTGGCGATAGAGTGTGAGCGAAACGTTGCCGCCGCGCAGCTGATGCGTGTAGCTTACGCGCACCGAGTTCGAAGAGCTGTTCGTCGGCTGCCCCCCCGGTGCGCTTCCGAACGCTACTTTACCCGCGCAATCGAAGCGCAGCGACGCGGGATCGCTGAGAACTTGCAGCCGTGCCTGCGTCGCCGCGGCGCCGCCGAGCGCAAAAGAAGCGGCGTACGTATCGCGAGCATTCGGCTTCCAGGTGGAACCGACACTCCCGAGCTGCGAAATACCCGAGTTGCCGGTCGCCGTGCTCAAGCCGGCCGAGCCGAAAAGCGTGAGCTTATCGTTCGAGTGAATGGTGTCGGTCGCTTGAACTACGTTATATCGCGTGGCTTGCGCGCCGCTGTAAAACTCCGCGGCTTGTGCGATCAACGGCGTCGTCGTGAACTCCGACGACGATCCGTAGGCTTGAATCGAGAGCGTGTGGCGCTCCTGTGCGGGCAGCGTCGCGTTTAGGACGTATCCGCTGGATCGCGTGTCGCTCGAATACCCCGTTGGCGAGGGCAGACCGTTTACATAGCGAGCCAGCTCGTTCAAGACGCCGCTCTGGCCGATTGAATAGATCGAGGCCTGAAGCTGCGTCGCACCAATCAGTGCGTTGTCGGTAAGCGAGTAGAGCTGCACGTTGCTGCTGTTAGTATTGTTCGGGCCATACCCGCACGGAAGGCTCGGCAGGTAATCATTGTATCGTAAACAGACGATGTTCGTATCCCGCGTCGAGTTCATGAAAAGCCCGCTCAACGAATTGTTATCACCGAACTCGTAACGCGCGTTGATGACGTTGCCGGAGATTGTGCTATCGCCATCGTGACTGTACGCTAGCCCGCTGGCATCCTCGTAAAAATCGCCGTCAACGAGGCTGGGGTATAGGCGGTCGACGGTCTGGACCGCGATTCCGAGCTTGCCAACCGATCCCGTTTCAGCGACCGAATAATTGTAGCGGCCGTAGCTTCCAATCGACATTTGCATTTGAGTTATCCAGCTCAGTGTCGGTTGAAGGGTACTAAAGCTTACCGAGCCTCCCAGGCCGCCGAGCGTCGGCCCCATGTGAACGGATGCGCCTTGGAAGAGATCGGTCGCAAAGGCGCCGAGGTTTCCCGTCGAGCCCGGTGCGTTGAGCGGGATGCCGTCGAGGGTGAGCTGCGTCTGCGAGGGATCGTGGCCCTCGAGCGAGATCGTTTGCGTCGCGTCGCTGTCGTCGCTCGAGGTCGACACGGTCACGCCCGAAAGCTTGTTCAGGGCGTCGGCTAAATCGGTTGACAGGCGCCGCTGCGGCGAATTTTGATCGATGCTCGACGAAGAGATCGTTGCGGACGCCTTGGCGGTGACTTGTCCGATGACTTTCAGACCGCCGTTCGCCATCGCCAGCGCGAAGCTGACCGTTACAATTCGACCGTCCAGCACTTCGAACGACGCCGAGGTCAAGCTCGTGTAACCGCGCTTGACGATGCGCGCGCGATAGATGCCATCCGGGACGTCGGTGAAAACAACCTTGCCGTTCTTGCCGGCGAGCTCCGACGTGATGACGGGTCCGTCGAGCAGGACGCGAGCGAGTTCGAGCGGCTGCTTGGTAGCGGCATCGACGACGATGATATCGATCTCGCCGGAATCGGATTGCGCCGGGGCGCTCGGCGTCAGCGCGGCCAACAACACAAGCAGAGAAAGTGCCGCCGCGGCGCTTCGTCGTCGCACCATGTCCGAATGATTATAGGGAACGACCGCCGCAGGCGCCTGAAGGAGCGCTGTGAATCTGTTAGATTGTGATCGTGACCGCGGTACCCTGACCCGGCGCGCTGTCGATGGTGATATCGCCTCCAGCGCGCTCGACGGCACGCTTAGCAATCGCCAAGCCCAAGCCGGTGCCTACGATTTCACCGCGCTGATCGCCTCGGTAGAATCGCTCGAACGCGTGGAGCCGCTCCGACTCCGACATGCCGGGCCCTTCGTCCCGAACGGTAATGATGGCGTGGCCATTATTGCGCGCCGCCCTAAGATGAATCGGCGCATCCGGCGCATACTTTAGCGCGTTCTCGATGACGTTCCAGACCGCTTCCGCGAGCTCACCCCGATCGACGTCAATCGTTTTGACGCCATCCACACTATAGTCGATGGTCCGCCGGTCATCCAGGCGCCGAGCCGCCTCGCATTGACCGCGCAGAAGCTCGGCAACGTCAACCTGCTCGACGTGCGGCGGTGCCTCCGAGTCGAGTCGCGCCAACCGCATCAGCCGGTCGATCAATCCGCGCATGTGCTCTTTCTCGAGCGACATCGTGGCAAGAATCTGGCGCGCGATTCGAGGCTCCTCGATCGCGCCGCGTCGCAAGACGTCGATATATCCGGCGATCACGGTGAGCGGGGTACGCAGTTCGTGCGAGGCATCGGCAGCAAACTGACGCATGCGTTCCTCGGCATGCCTGCGGTGATCGATGGCGGTCGCGACACTCGCAACGGCGTCGTTGAAGGCTCCCGTAAGCGACGCAATCTCGTCGCCGCCCGCCATGACGAAACGGCGCTGCGTGTAATCGCCGTCAGCCAACGCGCGTAAGGATTTGCTCACTTCATTGATCGGGCGCAGCGACTGCTGCACGAAGACCCGTCCAACGAACCACGAGAGCAGCATCGCTGCTAACGCGATCGTGAGGACGATGCGCCAATACGGGACGAGCGAGACGAGCATAAGGGGCAAGGACGGCTCAAAGCCGACGTATCCGCCTTCGACGTAGGTCAGTGAGAGCGGTTCGAGTTGGGTAGGATCCGGCGGCATGGGCGGAAGTGGCGCGCGGTAGCTGTAGACGTGCAGGGTGGCGTGCGAAGAGTGGTACGTCGTCACCTGCGGCGGGCGCTGCGACGGCGGAATAAAGTGTTGCATTCCGCCGGCCGCTACGACCCCCGCAAGCCATCTCGGACGCAACGTCTTGTCACCGGCGAGATACCGGCCTTTTAAGTCGTAGACGGTCACGCGCAACCCGATGCCGCTGAGCGCGTTGACGATCTCGGGTGCCGCCCTCGCAAGCGTCATTCCCTCCCGACGGTAGTGCTCGACGAGGATGCGGGCTTCTTCGTGTTTAGCAATCATGACGTCACGCGAAAACTGCGAAAGCTCGAACACTAAGGCGATCGAGGACGCGAGGATGACGATCAGGACGGTCACGCCGAGCAGCGCGGCGTACAGAGCGGAGAGGCGCGCTGCGAGTTTCACGTTACCGGCGCTCTGCTATTGAGAAAGGCCGTAGCCGACGCCGCGAACCGTCCGAACGAACGAGCCGGGTTCGCCGGGCCGATCCACCTTCCCGCGAAGATACGAAATGTACGTTTCGACGATGTTGGGACCGCCCTCAAAGTCGTGGCCCCAGACGATTTCGAGAAGATGATCCTTGCTAAAGACGCGGCGCGGCTCGCGCATAAAGACCTCGAGCAGGTCAAATTCGCGCTGGGTAAACTCTAGCGGCTCTTTTCCCCGCCAGGCCTCGCGCGTGGCGGGATTGATCGAGATGTCGCGCCACCGCAGCACATTCTCTTCGATCAGCTGGGGCCGACGCAGTTTGGCTTGGAGGCGTGCAATCAGCTCTTCGAAGACGAATGGCTTGACGAGGTAGTCGTCGGCGCCGGAGCTCAAGGAGCGGACCTTGTCTTCGGTGCCGCCTTTGGCGGTGAGCATGAGGATCGGCGCCTGCGTGATTTCGCGCAGGCGGGGTAATAGCGTCACGCCATCGATCTTCGGCATCATGATATCGAGCACGATGAGTTCCGGATCGAAGATCTTGACAAGCTCGAGGGCGGCAAGTCCATCGGTGGCCGTCCGCACCTCGTAGCCTTCGCGGGAGAGTCCCAGTTCCAACATCTCCCGCACCATGCGGTCGTCGTCGATGACCGCAACGCGGGCATTGGGCATTATAAGCATTTCTACGCTGCATCGTGCGTTCTCACCCTTGGAGCCGCCTGAACCCGCTCGCTAGGCAGCGCGGATGGGCGAATGCCACCGCTTCAAGCGCTGGCCCGAAACAAGCGCCGCCCGACCGATCGCTTCGAGGGGGTGGGCCAGGAGATGAACCCCCCGATCCGCGAGGAGCGCGATCGTCGCGTCGTCAGGGAGCCAATGAGCGAAAATATGGACTTCGTGCGTCCCAGTCGCCTCGGCGAGGGTCGCAATCACGTCGGCCAGGTCGCACTCGCGCAGCGCGAGGAGCTTGCCGACCACTTCGGCCTGGAAGCGAGCTCCGCTCCAGCCAGCCGCAACTATAAGGATGCGCGAGAGCTCCGCGACCTGTGTAGCCTCGAAATCCACCAGAGCCGCCTCGATCCCCGCCAGGCCGGGTCCGGTCTGCGCATGGAGAGTCGCCCCGGTAATCGAGGCCGTCGGCCCCGCCGTCAGGAGTGCCCCGGCCCCTATAAAGTACTCGTCCATGCCACGATCTTGGCATGGACGAGTGCCAACTGGGTGGCGCACTAGTTACGGAGCTAGCGGATCTGGCGGGGTTGCGGCAAGAGCGAAAATAAGGGCTACTAAGAAGCTCAACATATGTGACCTCCCGAAAGAGTTAGTGGCTACGATCGATGGTACGCGCTCAGGTTTTTTTAGTCGCTAGTCAAAATTGACTAGGCTCTTAACGGCGGTCACTTTAGATCAAGCCCATGCGGTGGGCTGTACGGACCGCTTCCGAACGGCCATGACAGCCGAGCTTAGCGATGACGTTAGCAATATGCACGCGGACTGTGCACACGCTCCTCCCGCTCCTAGCTGCAATCTCTTTTGGAATCAAGCCTTCGGCCAGCAACCGCAGGACATCGAGCTCAGCTCGCGTGAGTTCGGTTCCCGAAAAAAGCTTCGCTTTTCCACAACTCAGCACGCGGTCTGCCGCGTCAAGCAGCCGGGCTACGTCGGCATATCCGAGCATCGTAAGGTCTTCAACGCTTTCTCGTATCTGATCCGGCCCGATCTCGCCCCTGTGACGCTGCCGCAGCAGCATGCCGTCTACGGCACTCACCATGCGCGCGATAACAGCGTCGCCCTTTATCTTTACGCTTCGTAAAATTCGATCCGCGTGAGTCATCCGACCGTTTATAGCTTCAGATAGCGCGCAAAGCGCCCTAGCGATTGCCATCGCCCGGATTCGGAAGAGGCCCGTAACTGGCGAGGAAGCCAGTAGTCGTAAGATCTCTTTTATTAGGTTGGCGGCCAGCTCGGGCTGTGAGTCAAGTGCTAAAAAGAGCGCATATTCACTGCCGCAAACGATACGATCAAAATTGAACGGCAGCTGCGTCCAACACGATGATACCAACCGATGGGCTTCACCGAATCGCCCTTCCCACGCCAGTCGGAGGGACCGAAAAAGCGCGAGGTAGCGCACCGCCAGATCGCTCTTCCTAATCGCATCCAGTCGCTGCTCGATTTCGATGCTTAGTTGGACTTCGCCCCGGCGCATCTGTGCACTCAGCATCTGCAGCAGCGCGGTTTGGAGCGCAAAGGTGTCCCCCGCCTTCGTCGCGGCCGTCGCGGCCAGTTCCGCGTAGAGCAGCTGCTGCCCAACGTCGTCTTCTTCGTGAAGAGCTAGGTTCGAAAGCACTGCGTTTGCTCGACTCGCAAGGCTATACAAATGAAGCTCTGCGGCCAATTCCGCTGATTGCGTAAGCACCTGGAACGCCCTGTTCGCCGATCCTAAATGATGGAACGCGATTCCGACGTGGTGTAGCACCTTCGCACGTACGCCATCTGACTCGATCTCCAACATCAGCGCTTCGACTTGAACGAGAGCCGTGTTTGCTGCCGCTGAGTCCCCCGCGACCGCGCGCTGACCGGCGATCAGGGAAAGCGCCTCAGCGCGACGCGCCGCGCTGTGCTCAGCATTTTCTCCGACCGCGTTCAACAACTCTGTGACATCTTCTCCCTGATTTGCTAGGAGCGACGCGAGCCGGAGACTCGCCATTGCTACCAGATCGTGGTCGTTGCCCGCACGAGCTAGTGCACGACGAAACAACGATTCGGCTCTAGCAAATTTGCCGGCTATTGCTTGCAGGACGCCCTGCAGAGCGAGCAGCGCCGCATTTTCGCGCCGTGTTTTCTCGCCGAGCGCCTCGATTGCGCGCGCCACGACATCGCCCCGTGCACGCTCGAGAAGTTGAAAGCCGTGGCGCTCGAGCAGGCGGAGGACATCCGCGGCCGATGCCGCGAGGACATACGAGCCGATCGCGTGCTCTACGTCGCCGCTTGCTTCCAGCGCACGTGCGGCTCGCTCGTGCACGATTTGCTGCGACCGCTTCCCACTAAGCGCGATCTGATGGAGCAGGAACTCGCGAAACAGATCGTGGCAGTAATAGATGCCAGGTGACTCTTCGTGTATGAATGCAGTCCGTTCTCGGAGTCGTTCCACAATTGTAAACGCACGATCGAAGCCGGCACCTTCGAGCACGCTCACATCGATGATCGGCAGTGCTATCGCCACCTCCAGCAAGCTGCGCTCGTCATCGTCGAGGCCGGCGTAGACCTGCTCCGCGAGCAGCCGATAGATCATCTCCCGCGTGATAGCGGAAACGTTGCGTAGCTCCGAAGAGCGTGTCGAGTGGCGTAGAGCGAAACTGATTGCCGCCGGCCATCCTTCCGTCAGCGCGAGGAGGTCGGCCAGGTCGTCATCACGGATCGAAAGGCCCAAGCCATCGGCGGTTTCACGCGCTTCGTCGAAAGTAAATCGCAGGTCGCGCTCCTCGAGCGGAAGGTCCGCATCGCGATAAGCCAGCCACGTTCCGACCGGAAGACCCGTGGTGGAACGTGAAGCGAGAATCCACCGAACTCTTCCCTTCGTCCGCTCGACCAGCGAACTTACGAATTGCGCGACTTCCGGATCGCCGTCGGCAACGTGGAGATCGTCGATGGCGATAACGCCGGAGAACGACTCAAGGTGCGCGTGCATCCAACGGGCCAGCTCACTTCCACGCTTTGGGGAGACGGTGTTACGTTCGTAGGCTTCCGCCAGTGCCGTACCGGCATGCGGTGCGGTCTCGTGCAGCGCTTCCGTGAGGCCGCGCAGGAAGCCAAGTAGCGTCACATGCTCGGCGCGCAACGCGAATCGTACGTTGGGCTCGGCCAGCGAATTCAGATACTGGCGGAGCACGACGGATTTACCGTAACCGGCTGGAGCGATCACAAGCGCGATCGGATAGGTCGCGCAGGCAGCTAACCGTTCGACGAGACGCGGCCGCTCGATCGCTGCGGATGTGCCGACTTGACTGCGATTTTCGCGAGTGAGCACCCGGACCATCGCTCTTCGTTCTAAGGCGCTTTCGTCGTCGCCTGTTCTCGATACGCTCCCGGATTCGGAACGTTGTCTTTACCGATAAGTTCGCTCACGAAGTACGCCAAAAGAGCACCTTCCCAATGCAGACGCGGTGTAAGCCACGCGCGTTGCGCTTGGCACGTGATCTCGCCCAGCTCGAGCACGAGGCTTCCGTCGCGCGCATCAACTTGGCGGTAGGCGTAGTAGTCACGCAAACCCTCTGAGAAATTATCGGGCTCGAATCCAAACGGCCAGTACCGGCCGTACAATGCGCGCCAGGCCATGGCTGCTGCGGCATCATGCTTGTGCGGGTATCCGATCGAGGCACGGCTGCGACAGGGCGGATCCGAGCCGTCGAAATGGATGAACACGGCCGCTTCGACGCGGTAGGTTCCCGCGAAGTCGGCTGGAAGGCGCACGACCGTAAGGCCGTGGCCGCGCAGAATCTTCGTTGCCGCATCGGCAACGATCGGCGTCCAAGCGCGCTCACCGGCCGCACCGAGATTGCAACGGTGCTGCGGAAAACGCGCGCAACTCGCGGGACGCCCTTCGTGACCGGCCGAGATCAACACGTCGTACGTGAGCACCGAAACTGCGAAGAGAACGCCGAGCATCACTTACCAACCGCCCGAAGCGCCGCCACCCCCGAAGCCGCCGCCCCCCGCAGAGAAGCCGCCACCGCCCCAACCACCGCCGCCGAATGACGAGCCGATTCCCCCCACGAAGCCGCTGCCGCCCCAGAACCACCACCGTCGCATGTCCCTCCGTGCGGCTAGTGAGCCTTCGCGCATCACGAGGTACCCGTAACGGATGCTGCCGACGACCTGCATCACGATAATGAAGATGACGAACAGGATAATCAGAGAGAGCACGACGACCACAACGATGCTCCCAGCCTCGGCCGAGGTCTGCTGCGGTTCGGACGGAGGCACGACGCCCTTGTACGACGGCGAGATCGTCACGATCATCGCCGCGACGCCGCTGGCGACCGCGGCGTCGACATCGCCGGCACGCATTCGCGGACGGATTTCGTTTTGAATGATGCGGTACGAGTCGGCGTCGGTCAGCTTGCTCTCCAATCCATATCCAACCTCAATGCGAACCTTGCGGTCTTGCATGAAGATAAACAGCACCGCGCCGTCGTCGTGCCCGCGCCGCCCGATCTTCCACTGGTCGGCGGTCTCCCCGGTCCAGGTCTCCAAAGGAACGTCTCCGGTCGTCTCACCGATCCAAACGACGAGCTGATGCCCGGTCGACCTTTCGTAGGCCTGAAGCTGGTTTTCGAGCGACGCGCGCGTGCCGCTTGAAAGCGCGCCGGCGTTATCGGTGACATAATGATCCGGGGTGGGCGGTATCTGGAAGTCGGCCGCGAGCGCCGGGAGGACGCACGCGCATGCCACCAGAGCGGCTCCGACGAGCAATAAGCGCGTTCTCACGTCACGCCGTCTTTCGCCGGTTCCGCGAAATGTTCGTGCAGCACGCCGCCGAGCCGCCCAACCGCGTAATGAATCCCCTCGAGAACGGCATTGCGCGCGAAATACGGCTCACTTCCTCGAACCACGTCCGCCCAAAACTCGTCTCCAACGCGCTCGTGCAACGCCCGATCGCCAATCACTGCAAACCGGCGCGCCTTCGGCGCCACTAAAATCAGCGCGGCATTGAGATGCTCGTGCCGGTGCAACCCGATCTTGCCGAACTCGTGCTTTGCCTGTTCGAGGGCGTCCACGCTCGCGTTGGGAATGATGCGAACCGCTATTCGCCCGCTCGTCCCGTCTTCGGCATCGGCGATGGCGCGGGAGATCGCTTCGCGCTCCGAGCGCGTCACGGGCTGAAGTTCACGACCGGTGGTTTTTCGGCGCCGGGCTGCGATTGAAAGTACGGCTTTTCGTTAAAGCGGCTGCCGAACATACCGGCGATGAAAACCGTCGGAATCGTGTCGCGCTTCGTATTGAACGCGCGCGCGGCATCGTTATACTTCCGGCGCTCAAAAGCGATGCGATTTTCGGTGCCCTCGAGCTGAGCCTGGAGCGTTTGGAAGTTTTCTGTCGCCCGAAGCTGCGGGTAATTTTCGACGACCGCCAGCAAACGGGAGAGCGCCGAGCCCAGCTGGTCTTGCGCAGCCGCGTACTTTGCGAAATCCTGCGGGTTATTGACGGCATTTTGGACCGCTTCGGGCGAGATCTGCCCAACGCTGGCGCGCGCCTTGGCGACGGCTTCGTAGGTGCTCGATTCGAAGTTGGCCGCACCTTTGACGGTCGCCACGAGATTGGGGATCAGATCGGCGCGGCGTTGATAGACGTTCTGAACCTGGCCCCACTGAGCGTCGACAGCCTGGCCAAGCGTGACGAGCGAGTTGTACGAAGCCGCGACGAAAAGCGCGACGACGACCACGATCCCAATTACGACAACAGGACCGACGTACGAAGGGCGTTGTTGCATAGCGTGGCGTAAATGCGCCACCATGCGGCCTGCCCCTCCCTCGAACGCCCTTTGGCTGCGGATATTGCTGGCAGCGATACCGTTTTCGGCGCTGAGCGTCGCGGTGCCGCTAGTCAATCGCGTCGAGCCGCGGATTCTTGGGGTGCCCTTTCTTCTCTGCTGGATTGTCGCGTGGGTTCTCCTAACACCAGCTTTCCTTTGGACCATCGGGCGCCTGGAGCGGCACTGGTGATCTCACCCGCGACCACCGCGCTTGCGATCGTCGCGATCGTCGTGTTTGGGACGATTGTTTTTGCGTTGCTTGCGGTTCGACGCGTCAAGATGGACCCGCAGCAGTACATCGTCGGCGGCCGTTCGTTTGGAACGATTTTTCTCTGGGTTCTCCTCGCCGGAGAAATCTACACGACCTTCACGTTTTTGGGCATCGCCGGCATGTCGTATTCGCAGGGTGCGCCGGCATACTACGTTATGGTCTACGGTACGTGCGCGTACGTGATTGCGTATTTCCTAACGCCCGCCGTCTGGCGCGTCGGCAAAGAGCACAATCTGCTCACCGGACCCGACTTCTTCGAGACGCGTTACAATAGTCGCGCGTTGGGCGTCGGCACCGCCGTATTGTACTTCATCATGATCGTGCCCTACGTTTCGCTGCAGCTCAGCGGCCTCCAGATTCTTCTTCGCATTGCGGGCTACGGTGCTTACGATGCCACCGCAGCGGTCGTCATCGGTTTTATCATCCTCGCGCTGTTCGTCTTTAGCGCGGGACTGCGCGGCACGGCCTGGGCGAGCGTCGTCAAAGACCTCTTCGTGCTCGGAGCCGTGATTTTCGCGGGGATCGCTATTCCGGTCCGCTTCTTCGGTTCCCCGAGCGGGATGTTCGATCGGGTGGCCCAGCTGCACCCGCAGATGCTGGTGCTCCCTCCCGGGAGTGCCTTTCATGGAACGACGTGGTTTGTTTCAACCGTGCTCTTATCGGCAATCGGGTTTTTCATGGGTCCACAGTCGTTCAATGCGGTTTTTAGCGCCCGCAGCGGCGACACGCTGCGGCGCAACGCAATGCTCTTGCCGTTCTATCAATGCTTCTTGAGCCTGATGCTCTTCGCCGGCCTTTCCGCCGCGTTGATCGCACCGGGGTTAAAGGGACCTGCAGTCGATCAATCATTTCTGCTAGTCGTTCAGCACTACTACCCCTCGTGGCTTCTGGGATTGGTTTGCGCGGCCGGCGCGCTCGCAGCACTCGTTCCCGGCTCCGCGCTGCTTCTGGGCGGCGCAAGCGTGATCACCAAGAACGTCGCCGGCGACGCATTGGGCATCGCAACGAGCGACAAGGCGCGCACGATGCTTACTCGCGTGCTCGTCATCGTCGTCGCAGTGCTTGCTCTCGGCGTGTGGTTGATCGCGAAACGCACGGTCGTCGAACTGCTCTTACTCTACTATAACGGGATAGCGCAGTTTGCGCCGGGCGTCATCGCAACGTTTATTTGGCCGCGCGCAACTGCGTGGGGCGTAGGCGCTGGAATCGCCGCCGGATTAGCGGTTGCGGTTCCTCTCGCCGCGTTGAACATCACGCCGCTGGGCATCAACGCCGGCTTTGTCGGCCTCGCCGCCAATGTCGCCGTCTTGGCGCTTCTCTCCCTCGTAACGCCCCGACCTCGCGATCCGGCTGCCACTCTATGAATGATGAGCGTTGAAGAACTGCCAGAGGGTCGCGGTCGCATTCATCGCCGTGCTCGGTTGATCGAGCTGCAACAAGACGCGTGCGAGCGCTGGAGGGGGCACCGCACCGGGCCACTGATGCCCCGCGCCCGCGATCGTTATTAGTTCCACCGCGCGACCGTGGAGGCACTGCGCCAGCGATTCGGTCAGGCTGCCCGACGTGCGATCGACGGGCACAGAACATCCGTCGATCTTGCGCCAGCGTGCAATGCTCGCCGGCACCGAAGGGCGGCTGTCATGGGTGAATCTCTTTCCTACGCCCCCGGCAAACGGAACGTTTTGGTCGGCAAGCCCGTGAATGGCCAGCACCGACGTGGGCTTTGGCTGTTTGCACGCTACGGTGAGCGTTCCGGCGACCGGGCCAACTGCCGCGATCGCAACCGGAGCGTCACAAGCCATCCGATATGCCATCATCGCGCCGTTCGACATGCCGGTAACGTAGATGCGGTTGGGATCGAGGTTTTCATCGCGAACGACGCGACCGATGAGCGCGCTTAGGAATCCGACGTCGTCGATGTTGCGCCGCTGCGGCGCGCCGCAGCACGAGCCCGCGTTCCAGGCACGCTCGAATCCGTCTGGGTAGAGTACGACGAAGCCGAAGCGGGTTGCCGTGTCATCCCAATGATACGCCCTTTCGGCGCCCAGGCCGGTACCGAACCCACCGTGCAACACCACAACCAGCGGGACGCGCGCCGCCCTCGCGAGCGACTCAGGCCTGAAAACACGATACGTGCGCGACAGGCCATCGAACTCAACCGTCGCGGCAACGTTCTGCGCGAGGGCCTGCGGCGCGACGAAAGACCCGCCGATGATCGCGACGATCGCCAGGACCGCCGTGAGAGGAAGTCTACAGATCTTCGGGATTGATGCCCTTGAGCCGATCGTACTGCGTTTTCTTGGGTGAGGCGTGCGGATTTGCGCTGTCCTCGTAGTCGCCTTCGTACTGCACCGTCAGCGGCTCGCGATTGCGTTCGTACGCGCTGACCAACCGGCTCATGCCGTCGCCGTTGGTGCCCATTACTTCGGCGAGGGCCGCTTCGTCCGCGGTCATCGTGGCGTAAGGCACGTCGTACTCGTGGCGCGGACGCCCGTCGGCGTCAACGTCCTGTCCCTCCGGCACAATGTCAACGTTACGGTACCGCGACATTCCGGTACCGGCCGGGATCAGCTTGCCGATGATCACGTTCTCCTTGAGGCCGAGAAGCGGATCGTACTTGCCCTTGATCGCTGCATCGGTGAGCACGCGCGTTGTCTCCTGGAAGCTCGCCGCCGACAGGAACGACTCCGTCGCGAGCGACGCCTTGGTCACGCCGAGCAGTACGGGGTTGGCCGTCGCCAGCTCCTTACCGGCCGCGCGCATCCGTTCGTTCGCCTCGTGAAACTGGGCCGCTTCCACCAACTGTCCCGGAAGCAGGTTCGTGTCGCCGCCTTCGACGATCTTCACCTTGCGCAACATCGAACGCACGATGACCTCGATGTGCTTGTCGTTGATGTCGACGCCTTGCGAACGGTAGACCTTCTGCACTTCTTGAACGAGGTAGTTTTGCAGCGCGGTCTCGCCCTTGACGCGTAGAATGTCGTGGGGGTTGAGCGAGCCTTCGTTAAGCTGGTCGCCCGGCTCGACGTGTTGCCCATCTTGCGCCAACAAATGCGTACCCGGGGGGATCTCGTACTCTCGCTCTTCGCCGTTGGCGTCAACGACGTAGACGATGCGCTTATTCTTCTCGTCGCCGAGCCTGACGGTGCCGCTCACCTCGGCAATCGTCGCCTGACCCTTGGGTTTACGCGCCTCGAAGATCTCTTCGACGCGCGGCAGACCGGTGATGATGTCTTCGGTCGCTACGCCGCCGGTGTGGAAGGTTCGCAGCGTGAGCTGCGTTCCCGGCTCGCCGATCGACTGCGCGGCGATGATGCCGACCGCGGTACCGATGTCCGCCCGACTGCCGGCAGCCAGATCGCGGCCGTAGCAGAGCGAACAGACACCGTACTTCGATTGACACGTGAGCACCGAGCGGATCTTCACCTGGCCGACGCCGGCCTCGATCAGCGCGTTCGCTTTCTCCTCGTCGATCTCTTGATTGCGCGAAACGATTGCGGTCGTCGGCCGTTTCGGGTCGAGCCGGATTTCTTCGGCCGCACGCCGCCCGATGATACGATCGATAAGCGGCTCAATGATCTCTTTGCCGGTCCGAATGTCGCTCACCACGATCCCGCTGCTCGTGCCGCAATCCTCCTCGCGGATGATCACGTCTTGCGCGACGTCAACGAGTCGTCGCGTGAGGTAGCCGGAGTCGGCCGTGCGCAGCGCCGTGTCGGCGAGACCCTTGCGCGCGCCGTGCGTCGAGATGAAGTACTCGAGGACCGTCAGGCCTTCTTTGAGCGACGCCTTGACTGGGATCTCTAGAATTCGCCCGGAAGGGTCGGACATCAGTCCGCGCATGCCGCCGAGCTGCTTGACCTGCGCGATCGAACCGCGCGCGCCCGACGTCGCCATCATGAAGACCGGATTGAGGGGGTTCTGCGACGACTGCATTGAGGTCGTGACCTCGTCAGATGCCTTCGACCAAATGTCAATCGTCTTGTTGTACTGTTCGTCTTCCGAGATGAAGCCCTGTTCGTAGAGCCGGTGAAGCTCGTCGACTTCGTCTTGGGCTTTTCCGACGATCTCGTACTTGTTCTCGGGCACGATCACGTCGTTGATCGAGACCGTCGTCCCCGAGAGCGTTGCGTAGTGGAAGCCGAGATCTTTGATCGCGTCGAGGAATCGCGCGGTCTCGGCGTTGCCGTACCGGCGATAGCAATCGGTAATCGTCTTCTTCAGGCCGCCCTTGTCGATGATGCAGTTGAGGAATTCGTGGTTCCACCGCTCGGGGAAAGCGAAGTTGAATATCACGCGGCCGACGGTCGTCTTGATGAGCGTGCCGTTCCAGCGCACGTAGATCCACTCTTGAAGGCCGATCGCTTTGTTCTCGTAGGCCATGATCGCTTCTTTGCCGTCAAAGAAGGTCGGAATCGCTCCGGCCGCATCGGCCGCCGGCGCGTGCTTCTTCTTCGGGCGTTCGAAGCGTTCGTAGTCGTCGGGGATCGCCGCTTTCGCCGGACCCGCGTACTCGTCACGATGGAACGTGAGGTAGTAGAGACCCAACACCATGTCTTGGGTCGGAATCGAAACGGGGTTGCCGTACGCCGGCAAGAGGATGTTGTTCGACGACAGCATGAGGATGCGCGCCTCCGCCTGCGCGCCCGCGGAGAGCGGCAGGTGAACGGCCATCTGATCGCCGTCGAAGTCGGCGTTGTACGGCGTGCAGACCAAAGGATGTAAATGCACGGCCTTTCCCTCGACGAGCACCGGTTCGAAGGCCTGAATGCCGAGGCGATGCAGCGTCGGCGCGCGGTTGAGCAGGACCGGATGCTCTTTGATCACCTCTTCGAGCACGTCCCAGACCTCCGGACGCACGCGTTCGACCATACGCTTCGCGCTCTTGATGTTGTGCGCCAACCCGCGGTCGACGAGCTTCTTCATCACGAACGGTTTGAAGAGCTCGAGCGCCATCTCTTTTGGCAGACCACACTGGTGCAGCTTGAGGGTCGGGCCGACCACGATGACGGAGCGTCCCGAGTAGTCGACACGTTTGCCGAGCAAATTCTGCCGGAAGCGTCCCTGCTTGCCCTTGAGAATGTCGGAGAGCGATTTGAGCGGGCGATTATTGGGTCCCGTGACGGGGCGCCCGCGCCGGCCATTGTCGATCAGCGCATCGACCGCCTCCTGGAGCATGCGCTTTTCGTTCTTGATGATGATTTCGGGCGCGTTGAGCTCCAGCAGCCGCTTGAGCCGGTTGTTTCGGTTGATGACCCGGCGGTAGAGATCGTTCAGGTCGGAGGTTGCGAACCTTCCGCCGTCGAGCTGAACCATGGGTCGCAGCTCCGGTGCAATCACCGGCACTGCGGCGAGGACCATCCACTCCGGACGGTTGCCGCTCGAAAGAAACGCCTCGACGACTTCGAGCCGCTTGATCGCCTTGAGCCGCTTTTGTCCGCTCGTCTCTTTGAACTCTTTACGCAACTCTTCTTGGATTTTGCGCAGGTTGAGATCCCGCAACAGCTCGCGGATCGCTTCGGCGCCCATACCCGCCTTGAAGCGGTTGCCGAACTTGTCTCGCGCCTCGCGATATTTTTGTTCGGAGAGCACTTCTCGCTTGGCGAGCGTCGTATCGCCCGGATCGATGACGACGTATGCCGCGAAGTAGATGACCTTCTCGAGCTGCCGAGGCGACATGTCGAGCAGGATGCCGATGCGGCTCGGGACGCCTTTGAGGTACCAGATATGGCTAACCGGCGTCGCGAGCTCGATGTGGCCCATGCGCTCGCGCCGCACCTTCGCGCGGGTTATCTCGACGCCGCAGCGATCGCAGATCATGCCCTTGAAGCGAATGCGCTTGTACTTGCCGCAGTGGCACTCCCAGTCTTTGGTGGGCCCGAAGATTTTCTCGCAGAAAAGCCCGTCGCGCTCTGGTTTGAGCGTACGATAATTGATGGTTTCGGGCTTCTTGACTTCGCCGAACGACCAGGCGCGAATTTGCTCTGGCGACGCGAGGCCGATGCGCATTGCGTCGAAGTTGTTGACGTCGATGAGATTCAAAGGGAGGGACTCCGTCCGGCCCACCGCGGCCGCCGCTTACGCAGGGAGATCGCGCTCACGTCGTCACGTAAGGGCTCCCACCGTCGCCGCTGGCACGGGGCACAGAGAGGCAGTATATCACAACCCTCAGGGAGCCTTCAAGCGTAAGGGGAAGCGAAGGCCGATCGCCTCCCCCTCGACGCAACCAAGCTGAGACCGTGCCTCGGGGTCTCTATTTCTTACGCGAACGCGGTTTTGGCACTTTGCCGCCGGAGCGGCGCGCTTCGCTTAGGCCGATCGCAATGGCTTGTTTGCGGCTCGTCACCTTCTTCCCGGAACGGCCGGATTTGAGCTCACCGAGCTCCATCTCGTGCATCGCGCGCTCGACCTTCTTGCCCGCCGTCGGCCCGTACTTTCGACCGGACTTCTTGCGCGAACCGGTTTTCTTGCGCGAGCTGGTCTTCTTACGCGAGCCGCCAGGCGGCGACGTGCTCTTACGTGGCGAGCTCTTTTTGCGGTAACTCGATTTCTTCCGGGCTGCCATGAGGCGCTTCTCCTTTCCTTACGGCTAGACGCGCAGGCCGCGTCCCGTGAGCAAGTTGACAATGACCAGAATGAGCACCACGACCAATAAGAGATGGATTAAGCCTCCACCGAAGTGGAGCAGAAATCCGATCAGCCAAAAGAAGAACAAGATCACGATGATTGCCCAAAGGATGCCGACCATTTCCCCTCCTATCTTACTGTAAAGCGACGGAAGGGTGCGGCCCCTTCCTTGCGTGTTCTGCAGCAATCTTCCCCAATTCGGAGCGTGCCGAATCAACGATATGAAGCGACCAAACGAACGAGAACCGTTGGCTGCTCCCAGCGAACGCACGCTGCATTCGGTTCGAGTCGTCATGGCCCGAACGAGCGACGTACTCTGGCAGGCCGATGCCGATGGAGCGGTCACGAGCGTCACCCCCTGTCGGCCAACGCTTCCGACTGGTGACGGCGAGCTCGACCAAACCGAAGTCCATCGTGTCGAACAGCTCTGGCGCCGTTGCGTTCGCTGCGCCGAGCGCTTCAGCGCGGTTTATCACGTTCGCACCCGCGGCTCCTCGCCTCGCACGCTCTTGATTCAAGCGATGCCGGTGCTCGACGACCGAGACGAGGTGCTCTACTGGTCGGGGAGCGCCGCGGAGGTCGATCGCTTCTCCGATTCGGGGAGCCGCTTCATTTCCGAAGCGGGTTCGGTGCTCTCGTCGTCGCTCAATCGCGCGACGCTCGTCAATCGGTTTCTCGAAACATCCGTCGACCACTTCTGCGATCTCTGTGCCCTACACGCATTCGAGGACGACGGATCGACTCGCTTAGAAGGTGTCGCCGATCGGCAGCCCGAGCTCGGCGTACGGTCCGACGTGCTCGACGCCGGCGTCGAAGAGGTGGTCCGCACCCGGCAGCCACTGCTCTTACTCTCCGCTGCGCTGCAAGAGCCGATCGCGGAGAAAATGCAGTATCTGCTTCGAGCGGCAAACACGCGCTCGATGATCGTCGTGCCGCTTTTCGTCGCAAAGAGTTGCATCGGTACGTTGAGTTTTCTCGAATCGGAGCGTCCCGCGAGTTTCGCTGCACGCGACGTAGACGTCGCCGTCGTCGTCGGTCGTCAACTCGCGATGGCTCTTGAGAACATCAAGACCTTCGAACGCGAGCAGCAGGTTACCGAGCGGTTTCGCTTCTTGGCACGCGTCACCGAATGCCTCTTCGCTACGCTCGACCCGGTGAAGATGTTCGAGCTCTTACTCCAAGCGCTCGGAGAAGAATTTGCCGATTACGGAATGGCAGCGTCGCTCGTTGACGGAGAACTTCGCTCGGTCGCCTCGGTCGGAACGAAAGTCAGATTGAGAGACACGACCGAGCGCGAGATGGTCGCCGCGCTGCGAGAGCGGCGCTCGATCCTGGCGGGTTCGGTACCGGACGTGGGCCGCGGGGGCCGGCTGAAGGCCGGTCCGCTTTTTGAAACGACGCGCCCACGCTCCTGGATGATGGTGCCGCTTTTCGTCGGCGACTCAGTCTACGGAGCACTCATATGCTGTTCGAACTCGCACCGTTACGACCGCGGTCAGCTTGAGCTCGTCGAAGAGATCGGCCGGCGCGCTTCGCTGGCGCTCGAGCACGCCGAGAGCTTCGCGCGAGAGCGGCGGCTGGTTCAAACGCTTCAGCAGGCGACGCTGCCCTCGCGGTTGGCGGCCGTCGAGGGTGCCTCATTGAGCGCCATTTATCGCCCGGCCGCCTCGGAGGTGCAAGTCGGCGGCGACTGGTACGACGCGTTCGAGCTCGACGATCATCGCGTGCTCCTCACCGTCGGCGACGTCACCGGACACGGTCTTGAGGCGTCCGTCGTCATGGGAAAGCTGCGGCACGCCATCAACGTCGTTGCCATGTACGAACCCGATCCGGTGCGTATCTTAGACGCAGCCGAACGCGTTCTGCTGCGTCGTTATCCGAGTTCCGTCGCTACTGCCTTCGTCGGCATTTTCGACGCACGCGATCGTACGCTCACCTACGCCAATGCCGGACATCCTTATCCAATCTTGCGCCGTGTCGATGGGTCGCTCAAAGAGCTCGAAGCCAACGGCTTGCCGATCGGTCTGCGTTCGGTCGGTCCACCGGTCGCACCCGTCACCGAGCGCGTCGAGGACGCCGCGCTTCTTGCTCTCTACACCGACGGATTGACCGAAGCCACGCGCGATATGCTCGCCGGAGAGCGGACCCTGCGCGAGGCGCTCAGCAGCGAGGCTGTCTGTTACGTCGAAAGCCCGGCAGAGTTTCTCGAAAACGTGTGCCTGCCCCATCAAGCGCCAGATGACGTAGCCATACTTCTTCTGAACTTCATCGAGTCGCGGCGCTGGGCGTTTCACTCGAGCGACTGGCGCGCCGCAAGGCGCGCGCGCCGGGAGTTTGTGGCGCACCTCGAGGCTTGCGCCGGCCCGGGAACCGACCTGAAAGCGGCGGAGCTCATCTTCGGTGAGCTTACGGCCAACGTCACGCAGCACGCCGACGGCCCAATCCAAGTCGCCCTCGAGACGCACGGCCGCAATGCAGTGCTCCACGTCATCGATCGCGGTGAGGGCTTCGCCGCTACCGAGTCGCGAATGGTCGACCTATTGACCGAACACGGGCGCGGCCTCTGGTTGATTCAGCAGCTGGGGGCGCAACTCGAAGTCGAAGTGCTCCCTGGCTTTGGAACTCACGTCCGGGCGGTGCTTCCCTTCTAAGCGGCCTCCTAGGCTTGCCCGCGGAGGCGCTCGATCGACCCCGCTTGGGTACGATGTCCAAATGAGAACGACTTGGAAGCCCCATGAAAAACATGGCCGATTGACCCGGCAAAGCGACCTTCCAGACAGCGTTTACGCGTTCCCCAAGCAACGCAAAGAGCCGTTGACCGACGCGCGCCACGTTCGCAACGCAATCGCTCGCCTCGATCAGGTCACCGACGTATCCGATGCCGACCGCGCATTGGCTTTCGCCAATATTAAGAAAGCTGCCGAATACTACGGCGTCAGCTTATCCGAAACGTCGTGGCAAGATCTCGGCGTCCATCCGCAAGCTCGGCGCAAGCAGGCTGCCAAAAAAGCCGCGGCCACCCGTAAGCGCACGAGCGTCGGGGGGACTACGGCGCGCAAAGCGACGGCGGCGCGCAAGAAACGGCGATAAGGGTCCAGGCGCTTTCCTTTCGGAGTCGTACGTTAGCGCGAGTGAGCTTTGTCGGTGCATTCCTACTCCTCGCGACCGCGACGGTCTCTGCCGTTCCGCCGGCAAGCCCGGCTGCGCCGCCCGACGCCGCAACGATCCTGCAGCGAAGCCAGAGTCGTTGGCAGGGTCTCAACTCGTACGACGTGCCGGTCACGATCAGCGGCCACGTAAGGGTGACCATCATTTCACTGCCGTTTACGATGACCGGCACTCAATATTACCAAACGCCCAACGAACAGGCGCTGCATCTCAATAATCCGCCGAGCCTCGCGCGTGGCTTCGGGAACACCCTCTCCACAATGGGAACGCCGCAGACCTGGTTGCGCGATTACGCAATCTCGGCACCGAGCTCACAACCGCACGGGCACCATGCCGCCTATATCTTGACCGGCACGCCCAAAGCCACAAGTCGTGTCAAGAGCATGACGATGTGGGTGAGCGCCAGAACCTACGCCGTCGAATCCGTCACGTTTGCTTACACCAATGGCGCTACGCTCGCCGTTACGTTCGAACATCACCCGGGCGTCACGCAATATCACCTTCCTCGCAGCGCGACGGTCATCGCAAAATTCCCGGGGTATAGCGGCACCGCAACCATTACCTACGGCAGCTATCAACTCAATGCGGCGATTCCCGCATCAATCTTCCAGCAGCACTAGACTACGAGCGTTCACTTCCTCACTCGTTGAAGCTCCACGACGCAGAAACCCAGCGCGTCCAAATCGATCGCGAAGCCTTGCTCGAGTTTGCGTCCCTCCAAATTCTCGCGTAAAACCCATTCGCCCAACAAGCTCGTAAAGTAGCGAACGTGGTAGCACCCTCGCAGCGACCTGGCGAATCGAAGCGGCGTGGCGACCGTGCGGGTTGCGGTGCTGCCCATGAAGATGACGAAGTTGCCGCCACGCTTCAGGGCGATCTCGACGACATCGTCGCTGGAGCGCAGCATCGGCGTGACGTCACGGTCGTACGCTTCAAGATTCAAATCGGTCGTGCACTCGAAGGTCGTATAGAGCGTCAGCTGGGGAAGGCGAGCAACAAACCACGAGAGCTGCCTTCCGCGAAATGGCACGTTCCGGGCTCCGGCCCACTTCCAATCGGGCGCCAGCAGAGGATTGCAACTTGGATGCGAGCCATGGATTCGTAGCCCGCACGCGCCCTCGATCGCCGCCCATACGTAACGCGGCGGGTACCACGGCGAGAGCATCATGCCATGGTTGGAAAGCGTTTCTCCGTGCAGCCATTCCGAGAACTGCCCGGGCACCGTGTTGTTGCGTCCCGGATCTCGAGAATAATGCTGGAAGCTCGTGCTCAGTGCGTAGGCCATGAAACCGGGATTGAAACGCGCCGCGGCTAAGGCGTACATGAAGCTTAAACCGACCCAAACGCCCCCGAGCAGGCCCCAACTTTGAGTGGGGCTGTAGTCCAGGTCGTCGCGCGGAACGGTACGGATGCCGGCTTCCGTCCAAAACGAAGGAACGCTGAGACGGCTGACGATGCGCGCTGCGACGTCGTGATCGGCGACTCCCAGCAGCACCGGGAACAGCATATCGGCCGTTACGTTCGAGCGCGCGCACCCGTCAACGTCGATGTTGAGATAGTAGAGTCCCGTCTTGGGATCGAGCAGGTGGCGGTTGATCGCCGCGCGCAATGCGATCGCCTCGCGCTCGAATCGCTGCGCGTCCTTCTTCCTCCCGAGGGCCTGGGCCATGTTCGCCATTGCCGCGAACGCCGCGTAACATTCGGAGTTTACTTCCGTAGAAGCACCAGAAATTCGGTAGTCGTCGATGATGTTACGCCAGCCGATGATGCCCTCGGTCGCAGTCTTCGTCGACGTGCACCATACAAGCCCCCGCGAGTCGCGCTGACCGAGCAAATACTCGGCAGCGCGTTTGGCTGCCGGGTACGACTCTCGAATAAACTCGAGATCGTCCGTCGCGAGGTAATGATGATTCAGCGCCAGGATCACCAGCGGAGTATCGTCGTTGACATTTAGGCCATAGTCGTTCGCTTCGCCGTTACGAACGTCGTAATATTCGACGATCTTGCCATTTCGCCGAGCGTTACGGAAATACCATCGCAACGACTCACGCGAAAAATCCGGTGTGACGAAATCGGAGCCGAGCGCGAAAGCGGCCGTGTCGCGGCCCACGCTATTATTGGAGCGCGTCGGATCGTTGACGAAAGCCCAGCCCGTTGGTGTATAGAGCTCCGTACGCAGCATATTCGCTTTTGCCCAGAGCACGCCGCGGTTGATGTGTTCGTCCGGCGTTACGACGATGGAGCGCCCTAGCACCTCTTCGTAATGGCGCCTCGTCTGCACGAGTGCCGCCGACGCGGCCGGTGCGTTGCGGTACCAGCGCCGCGCGCCGCGCGCGCCCTCCGGCGAGCCAACGAGCGTGAACCAGAAGCGGTGACGCGCGCCCCGGCGCCATATGGTGCCGGTGATGGAAGAGCCCGACCGGGTCGGCGGAGTTGCGCACGATAGTGTCCGAGAGCTTCCCGGCAAAGTGCGGCCGGGTCATCTTGCCGTGGTCGGTCGTTACTTCGAAACTCGTCGGCGCTCGCGAACATCCGATCGCGCGCCCTTGATTCGGTGCCGAAACGTTCCATGCCACCAGGGCGCGAAGCGCCCCGTCGTAGCTTGCGCGCACGTCGCGCCGGGTGTCGCCGCGCAGCAGCACGCCGCTCAGGCTGTCGAAGTCGTGCGTTTCGCCCGAATCGTTGCGCATCTCGATCATGAGATAGGCGGTTAGCGGATCGACGCGGTTGCCGCGCGGTTTGCCGTTGAGCAGAAAGAGCTTTTCAACAACGCTCACGCCGTCGTCGATGCGGTACGCGTACTCTTGAAAATCGGGATGGATTCGGAACTTACCGTCGATCTTCGGGCGCGCCGCGCCGGTAGGCCCGTCCCAGAACTGGATCGAGATCCCCGACATCAGCGTCAGTCCCAAGTCGCTCGAGTAGAACTTTCCGATCGCCCCGGAGGCCTTGATGACGATTGCGCCTTTGGGGCCACCCAGCGTGCTCCCCACGGCCAGCTGCGTATCCTCGATTTCATAGGCAGCGATTCGTTCGCCGGAACCAAAGATTCGAGCGCCCACAACGAATCGATTGCTTGCTTTGGAGGCGCGCTCCTTCTAAGCGCCAATTCGCAATCGGTGCTGGTTCTTGGGATCGAAACATCGTGCGACGACACCGCCGCGGCCGTTGTGCGCGACGGACGCGACGTGCTTGCGAGCGTCGCGACCAACCAGGATGCGTTTCATGCAAAGTACGGCGGCATCGTTCCCGAGATCGCAAGTCGCCGGCACGTGGCGTTGCTTTCGGCCGCCGTCGAAGATGCGCTCGAGCGCGCACAGACGACATTTGAGGATCTCGACGGTATTGCGGTAACCTGCGGCCCCGGTCTGATCGGGAGCCTCGTCGTCGGCGTCGCCGCCGCGAAAGCCTATGCGTTTGCGTTGCAGCGGCCGCTGTTCGCCATCAATCACCTGCACGGGCACGTCTTCGCGCCGTTCCTCGAATGCGACGAGCCGCCGCCTTATCCGTTTCTGACGTTGCTCGTTTCGGGTGGCCATTCGCAGCTAGTCGCAGTCGAGTCGGCCACGCACATGCGCATCCTCGGGCGCACTCACGACGATGCCGCAGGCGAAGCGTACGATAAGACGGCGCGTCTACTCGGCCTTCCGTACCCCGGCGGACCCGCGCTCGACGCGCTGGCACAACGCGGCAATCCGCGTGCCCACGCTTTTCCCCGCCATCGCCCCGCCGGCGATTCGCTCGATCTTTCGTTTTCAGGGCTTAAGACGTCGGTGCGCTACTTCTTGGAATCGCAAGCCGGCCGCGACGCTAAACCCGCAGACGTCGCGGCTTCCTTTCAAGCCGCGGTCGTCGACGTGTTGATGGCACGGCTGCAAGCGGCCTATGAGCGCGACTCCTACAACGCCGTGGTTCTCTCGGGCGGCGTCGCGGCGAACTCCGCGCTTCAGGCCGCGTTCCGTTCCTGGAGCATCCGTAACGGCCTCCGCGCCTTCGTTCCGCCCCCGAAATACTGCACCGACAACGCGGCGATGATCGCCGCGGCGGCCTTCTACCAGCGCGACGCCACTCGCGCCGATCCGCTCACGCTCTGCGCCGACCCAAACCTGCCGTTCGAACTGACATCCTAAAATGACTTGTCTCTAAAGACCACGCGTCGCCCTGATACGTTCTTCCCTGTTGCTGCTGCGCTGATTCTAGCGATCATGGCGCTCCTGCAACTAACGTCCGTACGACAAGAGGCGCAGACCTGGGACGAAGCGGTGTACATCGCCGCCGGCTACACCTACTGGAAGACCGACGATTACCGATTGAATACCGAACATCCGCCGTTGGCTAAGTTTTTGGAAGCGGCGCCGTTGCTCTTCCTCCCTTTGGAGCTCCCGATCCGTGACCCGTCCTGGCAACGCGCCGATCAGTACGCGTTCGGAGCGCGGTTTCTCTATAACAATCGACTGCCGGCCGACACTATTCTCTTTACGTCCCGCTGCGTCACGATCGTCGTCACCATCCTTTTCGGTCTCGTCATCGCGCTTTGGACGCGGCGCCGCGCCGGAACGCTACCTGCAATCGTGGCACTAATCCTATTTGCGTTCGATCCGAATATTCTCGCACACGGGCGATATGCGACCAACGACTTGTACCTGGCGTTCTTCTTTTTTGTCGCCGTCGTCTTGTGGCATCGTGCTCTTCGCCGCTCCGGACCGCTCGACTACGCTCTAGCCGGCGGCGCGCTCGGCCTTGCATTGTGTACCAAACTCTCGGCGCTATTGCTCGTGCCGATCTTTGTGCTACTCTGCCTCAGGCGGCCCTCGAGTACCGGATCGTTGATCCGCGGCTCCTTGATAGCGGCGGGAACGGCTGTTGCGGTGATGGCGGTTCTGTACCATGGCCAGCTCTACCACTATGGAGATCTTATACGCGCTTCGCTCGACCATGCCCGAGGGGGACAGCTCGCCTACGTTTTTGGATCCACGTTTCGCCACGGCCGCTGGTACTTCTATCCTGCGGTTGCTGCAGTAAAAACTCCACTGGGCGTCTTTTTTCTCGTCGCTTTAGTAGTGGTCGCGCTCGTACGCCGAAAGCAAATCGCTCCCGATTCGTTCGTCGTCCTCGTTCCGGCGGCTGTGTATGCTGCTGCGTGCATCGTCTCGCCGATCGATCTTGGGATCCGCGTACTGCTGCCGGTCTATCCGTTCGTATACATCTTTATTGCGCTCAACTTGCCGCTGCCCAAATGGCGGTGGCTCGTCGCTGGATCTCTGGCATTGGTCGTCGCAGAGTCTGCGATGATCTATCCGAACTATTTGGCGTTCTTCAATGCGATCGCTGGTGGGCCCGCGCAGGGACCGCGCTATCTCTTAGACTCGAACATCGACTGGGGACAGGACACGAAGAAACTCAAAGTCTTCTTACAGGCACACGGCATCCACGGGGCGTGTACGGCCTATTTCGGAATGGCATATCCGTTTTATTATGGCATCGTTCAGTTGCCCTGGCCCGGCTACGTCAACCGCAGCAATCGTGACAAGCTCAATTGCGTCGTCGCGGTAAGCGTTACGTGGCTTTATGGAGGCCCGGCGATTGCCGGAAGCACGTGGGGATGGTTGCGTTCGCAGTCGCCAAGCGCGCGGATCGGCTATTCGATATACCTCTATGACTTTCGACGGCGCTAGCGCACCCTTCGTCCGTTGCTTACGATCGATAGAAGTGCTGGACGATCACGACGGCGGCATAGACCCCGATGCCTCCGATAAGGATCCCCTTGCCCAGCCATAATAGTTTTTCGGTTATGTGACGCTCAGCGAACGGTACCGGCCTCGATCGGCCGCTGAATGTCAAGACCATACTATAGATGAATATGCCGAGAAGCATTGCCGCGAATGCGTAAAGAAGCCACATTGACAGCACGGGATGAGCCGGCGGTTCGATGCGCCACGAAGCGAGCAGCAGCACGATGACCGCTGCGCCGATCCCGTCTACCGCGAGGAGTGCACCCACGTCGCGTATCATCGGGTAAGCATCCCAAAGAACAAATTTCGCGGTCGGAGGGACTCGAACCCTCAGCCAACTTCGAAGCCTCTCTTGGTCTTGAGGGTTGTCTTGCGGGCGCCTACCACTTTTGTCGTGGAACCTCCATTGAAGAGCCCTCGTTACTCGCCTGTGCCCGGATGGAAAGAGCGATGACGCCGCTTAGGTAGTAGTGGCATCATTGCACCTCCGGACACCGAGGCCCCGACGAATGAGTTGTCGGGGCCTTGCCAATATCGCGGTCGGAGGGACTCGAACCCCCAACCAACAGGTTCGAAGCCTGCTGCTCTATCCAATTGAGCTACGACCGCGCGTTGTTTTGGGGCACTCAGGACGACACGAGTGATGGCAACGCGTAAAGGTCTCTTCGCGTTTCCGGCAGGTCGACGCCACCATCGCTTTTCGGCCGCGCTAACAACGATTGAAAGACCGCGATTCGGCCGACGTTGAAGCCTTGGGCACTCCCCGCGAGATAGAGACGCCAGAGACGATAACTCGCTTCGCCGGCGGCGGCGATCGCGGCGCTACGGTTGCGCTCGAGATTGGCCAACCAGGCACGCAACGTGCGCGTGTAATGCTCCCGCAAGTTCTCGACGTCGCGCACTTCAAAACCGGTCGCTTCAGCGGCGCGCAGTGCGTCGGCGACCGCGACGAGCTCGCCGTCGGCAAAAATGAAATGCCCGAGAAAACCGCGCTCCGGGCCAACCCGACGCCTCCCGGGGCTTTGATCGGCAATGGAATGGTTGAGAAAGAGGCCACCTGGACGAAGGGCCCCGTATGCCGCGCGAAAGTACTCCGAAAACCGCGCGCGGCCCACGTGTTCGAACATCCCAACGCTGACGATCTTATCGAACCGTTCGCTACATAGCTCGCGGTAATCGCGCAGCTCGACGCGGGCCCGCTCCCCAACGTTTGCAGCGGCAATCCGTCGCCGCGCCTCTTCGTATTGGGCACGGCTCAACGTGATACCAAGCGCTTGGGCTCCCATTTGTGCGGCACGAATAACCAAAGCACCCCACCCGCAGCCGATGTCCAACAGTCGTTCGCCGGCGCGCAACCGCACCTTCCGCAAGGTATAGTCGAGCTTCGCCAACTGCGCGCCCTCGAGCGAGTCGACGCCGTCGTCCCAGTAGGCGCACGAATAGACCATCTCTCGATCTAAAAAGCTCCGATAGAACTCGACGGGCAGATCGTAATGAAACCCGATTGCAGCTCGATCGCGGGTCCGCGAATGAATTCTTCCGCGCAGCTGCGCCTCGCGGAAGCGCGGAACGGGGAGCTTGGGAAGCCGGTACAGCAGCCGGAGCAGACGCACGGTCTCCCCGACGCGCAGCGACGCGTTCGCGCGATGAATCGTATCTACCGCGTGCTCGAGGTCGCCGTCGACGCTAAGTAAACTCGCGCCGAAAGCTCGTCCGGCAGAAAGATCGAGCGGCGGCATAAGTGCCGAGCGCAGCGCTCCGGGCGAGTTGACCTGCAAAACGAATCGCTCGCCATTCGACGAGCCGACGCGCGATCCGTCCCACAACAGGACTCCGAAGTCCCGCGCATAGGCCTCTCCAAAGAGCAAGCGCAGTGCCGCGATGGCGATCCGTGCGTGCGGATCGTCCGAAGCGAACTGCTCAGGACTCAAATGCGACGATTTGATTCGCTTCGCGATGGTTCGTCCAGAACATCGAACCGTCGTACGTGAGCGCACGAGCCGCGAACGGGATTCGCGCGAGGTCTTCGGACGCGTTGGTGCCGTTCGTGGAGACTCGCGTAAGAAAGTACTCGCCGCTCTCTTCGTCGTCGGTCGTTACGAGATAAAAGCTCTCGTTCATATAACACTGTCCGCAGATTTGGTGCGGCGCGTCGATCTGGCGCACGATCGTGCCCCGCTCGTCGAGCCCCAGAATCCGCCGGTTGTACCACTGACTGAGGTAGAGAAGAGTTCCGTCGTAGCTGAGCTGCGATCCGGTTGCGTCGGGACACTCGATCGTGCCCTGCGATTTGAAACCGTGTCCGGGTACGAAGCGGCGGATGACCCGGTCATCATTCTCTCCGATCCCGCAAACGACGCGCAGCTCGTCGCCGATGACCGTCATGCCCCAGGGTTTGCCCGGCACCTTCTCTTCTTCGATCACCGTCCATTGCCGAGGATCGATCGCGTAAAGACGGTCCGTCTCGATCGATCCCATCCAGAGTTTTTCACCGTCGAAAGCCAGCGCTTGCGGGCGCGGCGCGGGCGACGGCAGCCGCAATACTTCGGTTACGTCTTGCACGATTGGAGCATACGTCGCTAACTGTTGACCACCTCTGCCCCAATGACGCGGATCAGGTCCGATAGTTCGCGTTGATTCGCACGTAATCGCGCGAGAGATCGCATCCCCAACCGGTCGCTTCCGCTTCGCCCAGGCCGAGCTTCAACTCAATCGCGATGCTCGAGGGCTCGAGCTCGCGGTGGGCCTCCGCTTCGGAGAGCAGCTCGATCCCCCCGCAATCGACCCACCCCTTGCCGTTGACGTCGAGCGACCAGCGCTGCGGATCGAGGCCCGCCCGCGCCGCGCCCGCCGCCGCGATGATCCGGCCCCAGTTTGGGTCCTCGCCGTAAAGCGCCGTCCTTACGAGGTTGCTGTTAAGTATCGCGCGCGCAACCGCCCGCGCCTGTGCCACCGCGTGCGCACCAGTCACGTGGACCTCGAGCGTCTTGGTCGCGCCTTCGCCATCGGCAACCATTGCGCGCGCCAAATCGAGACAGACGGCGCGCAGTGCTTGCGCGCACCCTTCCGGCGCCTGCGTACCGTTGGAGCTCGCGGGCGCAAATGCATAGACCGCGTCGTTGGTCGACATATCGCCGTCGACGGAGATCATGTTGAAGCTCTCGTCGCAGCTTCGCGCGAGCAGCTCCGCGAGCGCGCCGCGCGATAATGGATAATCGGTCGCGACGAAGGCCAGCATCGTCGCCATGTTGGGCGCGATCATGCCCGAGCCTTTGGCAATCCCCCCGACGACGTACTTACGATTGCGATGGTAGAAGGCGTACGCGGCAAGCTTGGGAACGCGGTCCGTGGTCATGATCGCTTCAGCCGCATCGAAAGCAGACTTCCCGCCCGAATCGAGTTGCGCGACGGCCCGTTCGAGCCCACGCTGCACGCGATCGATCGGAAGCGGAGTACCGATCACCCCGGTCGATGCGACGATCACCTGCGAGGGGGAAATCCCCAGCAGTGCCGCCGCCTGTCGCGCGGTCGCACGCGCGTCGCGCTCGCCACGCTCGCCCGTACAGGCGTTCGCGCACCCCGAGTTGCAGACGAGCGCGCGCATCGCTTCGGAATCCGCGAGATGTCGCGCACTCACCAGCAGGGGCGCCGCTTTGATTTCGTTCGTCGTCACGACGGACGCGCAGTTTTGGGCCGCATCGAAGGCAATCAGCGCAAGATCGCGTTTGCGCGGCTTAATTCCCGCATGCACGCCGGCTAAACGTACGCCCGGGACGGCGCCGAGACCGCCCCGCATCGCGATGAGCTCAAGCGAAGACGGCGCGAGCATCGAGTCCACTCTGCTCGGGATAGCCGAGCATGACGTTGAGGTTCTGAACGGCTTGACCGGCGGCGCCTTTGCCGAGGTTGTCGATCGCGCAGATCGCGCGCACGACGGGTCCGTCGACATCAACGCGGAGCTCCGCGTCGTTTGTCCCGACCACGGCGGCGACGCTCGGAACCCGATCGTCCGAGAGCATGCGTACGAATGCAGCGCCGCGATAGGCGTCCGCGTAGGCGCATTCGATGGCGCGTGCGTCGAGCGGAGCGTCGAAGAGCGCATACGCGTCGGTCAACATTCCCCGCGCGAGCGGAACGACGTGCGGCGTAAACGTGACGCTCGTCTCAATGCGGCCAAGGCGCAGGTAGCGTTCGATCTCAGGCTGATGGCGGTGACCGCTCAAGCCATAGGCCCGAATATCGCCGTCGACCTCGGCGAAGAGCGACCCCACTCGCGGGGTGCGCCCGGCGCCGGTGATCCCGCTCTTCGCGTCAACGACGATGTGACGCGGGTTAGCCACAGCGGCAATGGGCAAGAGCGAAAGTAAAGCGGCCGTCGGATAGCAGCCGGGATTGGCGACGAGCTGCGCCTGCGCGATTGCGCTGCGCCGCCACTCGGTCAACCCATAGACGGCCGCGGCGTCGAAACGATGGAGTGACGAGAGGTCGATCACGCGTACGCTCCGCGCGAGGAGCGCCGGCACGATCGTGCGCGCCTCATCCTCTGCCGCGGCGCTGATCACAACGTCGTCGCCTTGCGCGCTTTCCAAGAGCGCACCGCCTTGCGCAAAGCGATACGGCGTCGCGCGCAAGCGCGGAAAGTGGTCGGCAAGCATCTCTCCGGCATGGCTTTGGCTCTCCAGTACGCCGACCTCGACTGCCGGGTGCGCGTGCAGCAGCCGAATCAGCTCGCCGGCGGCATATCCGCTCGCACCCCAGACGTGGACCCGAGTCACGCGAGCACGCTCGATATGTTGGCGAGTTGGAGCTCGAGCGACCGAAGCTGGTCGCGAACCTCACCCGGCGCCGTCGAACCGCGGGTGCGCTTCGCCGCCACGGAGGCGCGCGCATCGAGCGCTGCTTCGAGCGCGCGGCCTTCCGATTCGGCGCGCGCGACTTCGGCTCCAACGCGCGCGTGCGCCTCGCGGGGAGACGTCCCATGCGCTATCAAGGCATCGGCGACATCGGTCGCGATCGTGAACCCTTCAAGTGCGGCGCGCTCCATCGCCTCACAATCGAAGCTCACGGCTTCCCACGCTCGAGCGAAAGCACCCAGCGTCGCGATCGCTTCCTCTGCAATCGCGATCGTTTGGCTCTTCGTGACCTGCAGATCGCGCTGATAGGAAGGCGCGAGTCCGCAGAGCGTTCCCAGCGCACCGGCATAGGCGCCAACGAGTTTCGCCGCACACGCGCGCACGAGCTCGAACGGATCGGGGTTGCGCTTCTGCGGCATCAGGCTCGAGCCGGTCGACGCCGCATCGCCAAGCCGCACGTAACCGTAGGCCGGAGCCGACCAAGCAATGAGCTCCTCGGCAACGCGCGAGGCATCGACGACGGCGCGGACGCATGCGTGTGCGAGGTCAAGCGCCGCGTCGCGATTGCCGATCGCATCGAGGGCATTGCGCGAAGGCTCCCTAAATCCGAGCCACTGCGCCGCCCGTTCCCGATCGAGCGGCAAACCCGAGCCCGCCAGCGCCGCGCTCCCAAGAGGGCAGAATTTCCCAGCGGAATCAGCCACGGCCACAAACCGCTCGGCGGCGCGCACGAAGGGTTCGCTCCATGCCGTCAGCACGAAGGCGAGAAGCACCGGCTGCGCGGGTTGCCGGTGCGTGCACCCGGCAACCACCGTCTGCGCGCGCAGCGCATCGCGCGCCCGGCCGGCCAACGCTGAAGCGATGGCGTGCGACCGTTGTGCCCCGGCCCGGGCGCGGTCGCGCACGAAGAGCAGCAGCGTCGTGGCGACCTGATCGTTGCGGCTGCGCCCGGCGTGCAACCATTCACCGGCGGTGCCGGCGAGTTCACGCACGCGCGCATCAATTGCTCCGTGAACGTCCTCGGCTTGGGTTGCGCGAGCGTACGCCGCGAAGCTACCGGCGCCGATCTCACTTTCCACCGAGCGCAGGGCCGCGCGCAATGCCGCGCCCTGCGATGCGGTGACGATCTTTCCGCCTTCGAGCGCCTCGACGTGACCGAGCGAACACGCGACGTCGAACCGTGCCAGTACAAGGTCGTCTTCCAACGACGAACCAAACGCAAGCAGTTGCGTATCGGCGCCGGCGGTAAAGCGTCCACCCCACTGAAGCGCGGTCACGTCGGAATCGCCTCTGGTTTCACCGCTCGCGCATACGCTTCGAGCGGGAGGGCGTGCAGCGCAATGAATCCGCTCGCGGCTTGATGATCGAAGGCGTCGTCCCTGCCGTAGGTAGCGAGATGCTCGCGGTAAAGCGCGTACGGCGAACGGACGCCGGTAACGACGCAGCTGCCGCGATGGAGCCGCAAGCGAACCTCTCCGGTCATGCGCGAGGCCAGCGCCTCGTTGAATGCGTCCAACGCGTTGCGCAATGGCTGCATCCACAAGCCGTCGTAGATCAGCTCCGAGTAGCGACGATCGGTGAGCGCCTTGAATCGAAGTTCGTCGCGCGTCAGAACGAGGCGCTCGAGCGCGCGATGCGCGGTAATAAGGATCGTCGCGGCGGGAGATTCGTAGACTTCGCGTGACTTAAAACCGACGACGCGATCCTCGACGAGATCGATGCGCCCAATGCCGTGGCGGCCGCCCATCGCATTGAGCTCGGCGACCAATCCGGTCGTCGTTCGCCCATCGAAGCTCGGCACACCCACATTGAATTCGACGACGATCTCTTCCGAAAACGCCGGCTGCAGCGCGGGCGGCGCGGTCCAGGCAAACGCGTCCTCCGGCGGCGAGCACCAGGGATCTTCGAGCACGCCCGCTTCGATCGAACGGCCCCAGAGATTCGCATCGATCGAATACGGTTTCTTCGCGGTATGCGAGACCGGAACGCCGTGCTCGTGTGCAAAGGCAATCGCATCGGGTCGCGATAGCGGCGAGTCGCGCAACGGCGCACGGCAGGTTAGCGTTGGGTCGAGGGCCCGCACCGCCAGCTCGATCCGCACTTGGTCGTTCCCCTTGCCGGTGCACCCGTGAGCCACGACGGTCGCGCCGTATTTGCGCGCATTCTCGACGAGGAGCTCGGCGATGAGGGGACGGGAAAGCGCTGCCGCGAGCGGATAAAGGTCCTCGTAGAGCGCGTTCGCTCGCAGCGCGACGAATGCGTACTCGGTGATGAACCGCTCGCGCGCGTCGATCAGCACGGCCTCGTAGGCGCTCAGCGCGATCGCTTTGGCGCGCACCGCGTCGAGCGCGGCCTGCGCGCCGGGACCGGCAATCGCATCGCTTTCACCCAGATCGACGGTCATCGCAACGACTTCGTGCCCTTCGAGAACGAGCTTCTTCAAGAGGACCGACGTGTCGAGGCCGCCCGAGTATGCCAGAATGACTCTGCTCATGCTGCGGTCTGCGCTTTTAGGTCCACAAAGCGCTGTTTGATGTACGGCATCTCTTCGGGCGACCGCACGACGACCAGAATCGTATCGTCGCCTCCGATGGTGCCGAGCACCTCGGGCCACCCCGCCTCGTCTACCGCCGAAGCGAGCATCATCGCGCTGCCCGGTCCGGTATGGATGATGATGAGATTCGCGCTTCCGGTAATCGTCGTCGCGAGCTCGGCCATCGCGCGATGGAGACGGCTCACGTAATTGGCCGCCGCACTTGGAACGACGTACTTAAAGACCTCGCCCTGCTCGGACCTGATAGGCACTTTGGCGAGGCGAAGCTCCTTGACGTCGCGCGAGACCGTTGCCTGCGTAACCTCGAACCCTTGGCGCTGAAGCAGCGCCACCAGCTCCTCCTGCGAGTGAACGGGGCGCGTGGCGACGAGCGTCAAGATAGCGCGTTGCCGGCGATCTTTCATATCGGAAATCCTTTGCATTCGGTGAGGAGAGCGACGAGCAGGGCCTTTTGCGCGTGCATGCGATTCTCGGCTTGGTCGAAGACGGCGCTCCGCGGTCCGTCGATGATCTCGGCGCTGACCTCGTCGCCTCGGTGCGCCGGAAGGCAGTGCAAAAAGATTGCGTGCGGCGCGGCGTAGCTCATTAGTTCGCGAGTAACGGCGTACGGTCGCAGAATCGCATCATTGCGCTCCCGATACTGCTCTTCGCCCATCGAGGTCCAGACGTCGGTGTAGACGGCATCGACGCCGCGCACCGCGCGTACCGTATTGGAGAATGCGCGGGCGCCGCCGCCGGCGGGCCGGCCCAGGCGTGTGAGATGCGCGAGAAACTTTTCCGACGGACGGTGCGTAGGCGGGGAACCGAAGTGCACTGTTGCGCCCAACGTGACGGCCGCCTCCGCGAACGACGCGGCAACATTGTTGCGCGCATCGCCCACGTAGGCAACGCGAAGGCCCGCAACCGCACCGAAGAGCTCGCCGAGCGTGAGCATGTCCGCCAGCGCCTGACACGGATGAGCAGCGGCAGAGAGACCATTGATCACCGGCACGCTTGCGGCGTGAGTGAAGCGTTCGAGCGGTGCGTGATCGTGGGTCCGCACAACGATCGCGTCGACGTAACGCGAGAGCACGCGCGCTGCGTCTTCCGGCGTTTCGCGCGAGCCGATCGCGAACTCGGCCCCCTGCGCGAAGAGCGTTTGCCCCCCCAGCTTCGAGGCCGCCACCTCAAAGGAAACGCGCGTGCGCAAGCTCGGCTTCTCGAAGAGTAACGCGACCGTTCGGCCTCGCAGCAGATAGCGATGCTCCGCTAACGGCCGGGTCTTCAAGAACCCCGCGAGCCCTAGCACCCCCAGCAGCTCCTCGCGCGAGAAATCACTGACCCGCAAGAAATGACGCCCGCAGAGGCTCGTAACTCGGACGGGGGCTGGCGCTAGAGCATACACGTCCTGTATATTTATGCATATGACGCATAAATATGCAAGCACCCTGGTCGTGAAATATGGCGGCGGCGCGATGGCGGCCGGAAGCGCCGACCTAGCCGATCCGATCCTCGCCGAGATCGCATCCCTGCACCGAGCGGGAAGCGCGGTCGTGCTCGTCCACGGCGGTGGCCCCGAGATCGATGCTGCGTTGGCACGGCGCGCCATCGCGACGTCGCGCGTCGACGGGATGCGCGTCACGGACGCGATGACGCTCGAGGTTACCGAGGCAGTACTCTGCGGCACCATCAACAAGCGGATCGTGCGTGGGGCGCTCTCCCTAGGTATCTCCGCGGTCGGCCTCAGCGGACAGGACGGCAGCACGCTGATTGCGCACCGCGCATTGGGGCGAGACGGCGAAGACCTCGGCTACGTCGGCGACATCGTATCGACCGACGTTCGCCTTATTCAGACGCTGCTCGCGGCCGGTTTTTTACCTGTCGTCGCTCCGCTCGCCGTGGCCCCTGACGCGTCGCACGCGTACAACGTCAATGCCGACCTCGCCGCCGCGGCGATTGCTGCGGCGCTGAATGCCGAAGCGTTTCTTGCGGTAACCAACGTGCCGCGGGTTCTGCGCACGCCAGACGATCCAACGTCCGGGATCGAACGCTTCACACCTGAAGAAGCGTTGCTCTTTGCCGCTAGCGACGCGTGTCGCTCGAGCATGAAGCCAAAGCTCTGCGCGGCGGCGAACGCGGCTAAAGGCGGCGCGGCCGCTGCGTACATCTGCGGAGTGAAACCGAACGCGATCGCTTCGGCTCTCTCCGGCGACGCGACGGTAATTCGCGCGGCGCCGGCCGCTTAGTTGCGGCTAAACCGCGATGCCGTGCGGGATGTCGACGATGTCCTCGTCGTCTTCGTCCTCTTCGTCGTCCTCGTCGATCGGCGATAGCGAGGCAACGACGCCATGAATCTCGCGATACATCGCGCCAATTTCACGGCCGAGTTCTTGACCGGTCTTATCGTCGGAGGAGTTCTCCAGCCACCGATCGATGGCCGCAATCGTCAAGTTCATCGCAATCACATCGCTGCTGGGCGCGTCGAGTTCTGCGTACACGGTCATCTCCTTGCAAGAATGCCAACTGCGTTAACCGTACGCGAGCATCCTTAAGGGAGTGATAAGAGAGGATTATGAGCGGCGGTCACCGCAGGACGGCGCATGCCTATCATTGCGGTTACGCAAGCGCAACCCGTAACGCCGAGCGGGAGCTTCGACTACGTCGCCGTCGACGCGCAGCGCCGGCGCGTCTACGCGGCCCACGGCGGCGGCGGCGGTTTGATGATAGCAGATGCCGACACCGGCAAGTTGCTCGGTATCGTCAAGGTCGGGCCAATGCACGGCGTTGCGGTCGATCCCGAGACTGGCCACGTCTTCACTGGAAACGGCACCGCGCGCTCCGTCAGCGAAGTCGATCCCAACGCGCAAACGATCCTGCGTACGGCTCTCGTCGACGGCTCGGTCGATGCCATCGCTTACGATCCCCAGCTCGGTCGTATCTACGCCGACGAAGACAACGGGAAGCGCGTTTTCGTTATCGATACGAGCACGTTCAAGCAGATCGCAGTGGTCGAGCTGCCGGGAAACAAGCCTGAATATATTCAGGTCGATCCGCAAACGCACGACGTTTACCAGAATATTGCGAGCGACGATCCCGCAGTGAGCCGTATCGTCGTCATCGATGCACGGTCGTTAAAGGTCGCCCGCTCGATTCCAACGCCCTTCCTCAAGAGCAATCATCCGCTCCAGTACGACGCGGAGCACGCTGCTCTCATCGTAGCCGGCGAGAACAACGTCCTCGCGGTCTACGATCGATCGGGAGAGCTTCTGCACAGGGTTAGCTACCCGGGACGAGTCGATCAGTGTTCTTGGGACGGGAGGCGAGGCTGGCTTGCGTGCGCCGGTGGAGGCATCACGCTCTACTCGTACGACGGCACTTCCGATCCGAAGCTGCTCGGGACGTTGCCGATAGCGCAAGGCGTGCACACGACCGCGATCGATCCGCGTACGGGCACGATCTGGATCGTCTGGAACGACACCGCGACTCATTCGGCCTGGATTCAGGGATTTACGTACAAGCCCTGACGAGCGCTCAGGGCGAAGGCGACGGCGTCGGAACGGCGTTGCTGCAGAGCGCGGCGCTCGACATCACGGCGTTAGCCGCGTCGTTCTCGCGTTTGTCGGTCTGGTCGATCGTCCATCGAAGCGCGTCGAGCAGTCGCGTCACCGGATTATAGCCGAGCGTCAGGCCCGGAACCGTCGCCAAGTCGATGTCGTATGGGTTGGGCGGAAGCCCTGCGTAGTTTGGGTTCGACTCGAGTGGGTTCGGCCCCGGCGTGGCGGTCTTCGCTCCGGCCGTATCCGGCTGCGTCATCGAGCTGATGTACGCTTCGCCGGCATGCTGCAGATCGGCCATCTGCTGCGTATCGACGAAACCGCTGATGATATCGAGCGATGCGTTCTGCGCCGCAAGCGCCTTGAGCAGCTTCTCGCGAATTGCTTGCAGTCGTTGGTCGTCCTCCGGGCGGCCCGTGCCGTTGCGCAGTTCCGGCGAATCGAGCATCGTTTGAATCGCGATGATGTTGTTGGCGATCGGGCGGATCAGGCTCTCCATTCCCTGCAGCGCCATGTTTTGCGATGGGTTCATAGTGGCACCGCCGGGATCGCCCGCGACGGGGTCGCTGCCTTGAGCGGAAGGATCGGCCCCGTAGAGCGTGGCGTCATTATACCGTTTGAAAAGCTGCGGGCTCTTCTTGATCGTCGTGTCGTTCTGCAGCATCATGCCGATGGCCGGCGCGATGTGCTCGTGAAGCTCGGCGCAGAGCGGGCGGGTGACGACGTGGTAAATCTGCGGCGGCGGCGTAGCGCCGACCGCGAGCATCGCCACCATGACCGCGACCACCACTCGCAACACCAAAGCCACTCTACTGCTAGGACGACCCGCGAGACCTGCCTGTGACGCGCCCGAGCCTTAAATGTACCGCTGCAGCCAGTCCAAGATCAGGTGCAGGCGCTCGACTCGATGGATAGGCGAGCCTGTGCGCGACAGATCGTGGTTTTCGTTGGGAACGGCGACGTATTCGACGGTTCGTCCCAGGATTTTCAGCGACGTGAACTCCTGGAGCGTCTGGTCGATCGGCGCGCGCGTATCGTCGTCGGAGTGAAGGATCATGACGGGCGTGTGCACGTTTGCAACGTAGGTCAGCGGCGAAAATTTGGCATAGACGCTGCTGGCCGGATCCCACGGTGGGCCCCAGTTGTAATAACCGCCGCCCAAGCCGTTCTTGCCGGCAAAATCGGCCGCCAGATTCTCGCTTTGCAAGATTGCTCACGGCACGCTCGGCGACCGCGACCTTGTAGCGGTCGGTATGCGCGATCACCCACAGCGTCGCGTATCCGCCATACGAACCTCCGAGCACGCCGAGGCGCGAGGCATCGACGTCGGGGCGGCGCACGGCCGCATCCATCACGGCCTGCACGTCCGCGAACATGCGCATCGCCGTAATTATTTTCGAGCGCTTCTTCAAACGCGTACCCGTGCCCGGTGCTGCCGGCCGGATCGCAAAAGACGACGTTGTAGCCCATCGACGTATACAGTTGAAACTCTTGGAAGAACGTATCGCCGAACTGCGTCTCTGGGCCGCCGTGAATGTCGAGAAGCGTCGGATGCTTCGTCTGCCGCCGTGCCGCCGGTCGCCGGCATGAACCATGCCTGTACGGTAAAGCCGGCCGGATCTTTGACCGTGAACTCCTGCGGCTTCGAAAGCGTCACCGACGCAAGATATGCCGCGTTGACGTTCGTGAGCTGACGCGGGATCCCGCCATGTACGTCGGTGACGTACACGTCTGCGGGATGGGTGAAGTCGCTGTACAGATACGCGACCCGGCCGCCGTCTTGCGAAACGGTGCACGACCAGGCCTCGCCCTTGCGCGGCGTCACGTCGCTCAACGAACCGTTCGTTAAATCGAGCCGGCGCAGGTTCGAATAGCCCGCACCGTCCACGTTGAGCAACGCTTCTTTTCCGCCCGGCAGCGGCCATCCGCATAAACCGCCACCCTCTTTCATGTCGGCAAGCAGCGTATCGCCCCAAGAGACGGTGTCCCGCGCGACGATCACTCGCCTGCCCGAGCCGTCTGGGTTTGCAGAAACCAGAGCGGGCAGCTCTGCCGCATCTTTCACATCAGCGCTCAAAAAATAGATGCGACTCCCGTCGTTGCTAAAGAAAAAGCCGCCGTTCGCCGGCAGGGGCGAGGCGAGCTTCTGCATCGCGCCGCCGGTCGAGGGAATCGTGTAGACGTCGCTAGGACCGCTGTCGACCGATTCGTAGCGCAACGAATCGAAGAGTATCGTTCGGTCGTCGGGCGACCACGCGTCGAAGTTTTCCGAGTATTTGCCGGAAGTGAGCTGCTTCGCATGGGAGCCGTCGGCATCGATCGTCCAGATGTGCTGATGGTCGCGATACGTGTAGCCTTGCCCGTTCGTCTCGAAGAAGAGCTGGTCGATGATGCGAATATCGCTCTTCTTCTGCGAATCCTTCGGTGTGAAGCCGGCCTTGGCAAAATCGGCGTACGTATCGTGGGCTGGATCGGTCTCCGTTACAGTGAGCGCGATGCGATCGCCGGCGTGTGAAACGACCGGCCCCGATACCCCTTGCGTGACGTGCGTGAGCTGGACGACCGCGCCGCTTCGCCAGCGTGTAGCGGTAGAGCTGCGGTTTCTGCTTTTCGACCGTCCGAATAAAAACGAAGCTTCGGCTATCCGGCATCCATGCGAAGTCGCCGTCGCCCGACGCGCTTGGTAACGTTATGGGTGAGACCGCCGGTCGAGACGTCGACGAGCTCGATCGTGCGATCGTAGGTATTTTTGGGTCCGTTCATGCGCGAAGCCTCGACGAGCACGTGCGCGCCGTCCGGCGAGATCGCTGCGTTGCTCAAGAGCGTGAGTTTGAAGAGATCTTCGGGTGTAACCGGAGCGGCCGAGACCGCGATAGGAAAGAGCCCCAGGATCAGGCCCGCGAAAGCTGCAAAACGCATGTTCCTCACATACCGGACCAAGGCCATCCTGGTTTCACGTGCCCTTGCCGGCCCCGGCATAGAAGATCCACTTGAAGATCGCTTGCGGAACGGTTGTCAGCGTGTTCGGATCGCCGTAGGCGAGGTAGACCTCGCTGTTGCGCGCCCGTAGATGATAGGCCACCGAGACGTTCGAGCACGCGCCGATGCAATCGCCGCCGCCGTTTGGGATGGGCGGATCTCCGACGACTCGGCGGAGGCCGATCGCGAAGGACGAGTTGCGCCCGATCTGATAGGCGTAGCTCAGACTCTCGAACCATTGAACGTTGTTTGGACCCGGCGCGGGCAGCCATTGCGCGGTATCGTCGAGCGCGAGGGTAAGCGCACCGTGATTGCCGACTCGAATCGTGGTCGAGCGAAACCACGTGTCGAGCCGGCCGTTTCCGTAGCGTCCGGTGTTGTACGAGATCGTGGTCGGCGTCGCGGACGGACCGTGGTATGGAAAGTTTCCCGGATTGTTCGTCTGCAAGCCGCTATCGTAGGTGAACTGAAAGCCGCCGTTCTGCGATATGGGCGTCAGCAGGTCGCCGAAGCGCCAATAGTTCGATCCGCTGAAAATCTGCAGGTCGAGCGCTTTCTTCGTGAGGACGTCGACGAGGATCTGGTTGTCGCTCTGCGCCTGTCCGAACTCCGGTCCCTGATAACGATCGACGAATCCGGAGAGACCGACCGACGCGAGCTCGTCGTTACCGTCGAAATCCCAAATCTTTGCGGCGTAGAGCGCGTAACCGGCAATCCCAGGATGCGAGATGAATCCGTCAGTCGGATCGTAGTACTCGCCGATTTTTCGAGTCGCGCCGAAGAAGCCAAACGTTTGATTCGCCCATCCGCCGCCGATTTCGTAGTACTGCGCTTGGTTCGGTACGAACACGTTGGTTCCAGAGTCGTTGCCGTAGTTCAAGTACGCGTTGATGTGCTTCAGATCGCTGTATGCTAGGCCGCCTTCGGTCGTGGTGTCGATGAAGCCGGGCATGTCCACGGAAACGCGCTGAACGCTCGAGTTCCACATCGCATTCTGCGATGTATAATCGATGGCCGTTGCCAAGTCATTCCGGTTATCGCCGATCGAATCGAACGACGCGAACCCGAACGGCCCCTGCTTCCCTTCGACCGCGTATCCCTCGGCGGGCGTCGGAATGGCCGGTGTGTAGAGCGATTGGATGTTTTGGCACGCGTTACAGTTGAACTGGTTGTAGAAGCTCGCCGCCTGAGTGAAGAAAGGGCGAACTTCGCTGTAGTAGCGCTGGTACACCGTCGGCGCGATCGTCTGCTGATCGAGCTCGACGTTCGAATAGTCAGGGTGGAACGTCGAATAGAACGAGGCAGTCGGCGTGATCGGGATGGAGAGATCGGCGCCGACGCGCGAGGTCGATCCGCCGATGCTCCTGCTTGCCGCTTCGCCGAGCGCGTAGAGCGCGGCGCGCGGCTTCGGACGCGCCATGCCGATCGTTAGCTGCGGGAGGGTGATGCTGCCCGCGTGAGCGTAATCGGCGTTTCCATACGTATCCGGCTGCATCTGGACACGGTCGTACGACCAGACCTGCTGCTCGCCCGTCGCACGAACGTAGCGAACGAATTGAGCCTTCCACGTGCCGCCGTGCGCGTTGCGAAGCACGTCGAACGGAATCTTCATCGTCACGGTGTAGCCGTCGCCGTGCACGGCCCCCTGCGATTCCCAGTTCGGCGAGTAGGCCGTATTCTCCGAAGAATATTCGTAATGCGTCCCGTTGGGCGTGGCATAGAACTGGTAAAAATAGCCGCTCAAGCCGTTCGGCCACAGATCGATCCAAACTTCGTCGTCGCTGCCCTGTCCGACGTCGTTGGTATGCTGCTGCGCCACGATCGGCTCGCGCTGCGGTGCGTCGAAGCGCAGGTAGAGCGCGCGTCCGTCGGTCAAGATCGACGCCTTGGTCGGCTCGCTCGCCGGCCGCGAACGAACGTCGTCCCACGAGAGCGCCAGGCTCGTCGCTTGTACCCACTCGCTCGCCGGCGCGTTCGGATCGAGCGAAGGCTCTTTTGACTGCGGCACCGCGAGCGGGACCTTGACCTGCGGGTAAGCCGACGCCCGCGCCGTCGTCGCGACGATCGCGATCGCACAGGCCAGCGCCGCAATTCTGCTCATGGAAGGATTGCGCCGTCCAGATCGGAGCCGCCAGCCTGCCGAAGCGTCGCGGCATCTACCGGCTCACACGTCCGCGGTTCGCGGCCATTGCGACAAAGCAGCGCGCCACGCAAGTCCGCACCGTGAAGGTCGGCACCACGAAAATCGGCGCAACCAATGCGTCCGGCGGTTGCATAGCGGAGGCCGCTGACATCGGCGTTGCCGTACGAGCAGAGCTTTGCATTGCGAAAGTCTGCACGACGCAGGTCGGCGCCGGCGAAATCGACGCCTTCGAGATCGGCTCTTTCAAAACGCACGCCGCGCGCCTTGGCATCGCGCAGGTCGCTGCCAATCAGGGACAGATCGGAAAAATCGTGCCCTCCGAGATCGGCGCCACGCAGATCGACGCCCGTGAGCTTGGCGCCTGTAAAGTTCGCGCCGTCGACGCGCGCGCCGACCAAATCGACCCCGATAAGAATCGCTCCGCGCACGTCCGCATCGCGTAGATCTGCGTTGCGAAAGTCAACGCCGGTGAGTTTTGCGCCGCGCATATTCGCGCCGCGCAGATCCGCGCGATCGAAGTCGACGCCGACGTAGGAAACGTTTGAGAGATCGGCGCCGCGCAAATCGCGCCCGGCGAAGTCGCATCCCGTGCAGTTTCCCGGTACTCCTAAGACCGTCGCAAAGATCAACGCTATCATTTCTTTCCTCCATCTTTAAGCCGTTGAAAGGACGCACTTAACCAAGCCTCATCCCGCGAGGCCGTTCTTCGGGCGCCTCGGGGAACTACGGCGCGGTTAGATTACCGCTGTCGTGCGGATTCATTGGTCTCGTAAGTCAGTGCCGATAAGTTTTGTTTTGGAAAGGTCGACGCGACTGAGATCGACGCCGCTTAGGTCGCAGCCGTTGAGCGTCGCGCCGGCCAGATTTGCGCCGGCCAATTTTGCATTGCTGAAGTCCGTGCCGACGAGCTCCGCGCCGGCAAAGTTGACATTACGAAGGTTGGCGCCCGAGAAATCGTCTCCGTTGGTGCGCACTCCATGCAGGTCGAGGCCGCCGAGATCGGCGTGGCTGAAATCACAGCCTTTGCAGCCATTGAGGACGTCGCGCAGCTGCGACGAGCCGAGCCGAGCCCGCGTAAACTGACATCCCGAGATCCATGCGCCTGAGAAATCGGCGCCGCTCAGATTCGCGTCCGAGAAATCGCAGCCGCTTACGTGCGCGTTGCGGAACGACGCGCCGCTGAGATTTGCCCCGGAGAAGTCCGCGCCAAGTAGGGAACTTCCCGAAAGGTTAACACCGGCAAGATTCGCTTTCGAAAAGTCGACGCCGTTGTAATTCGCGCCATGCAAATCCCTTCCGGCCCAATTCACGCCGCTGTAGTCGCAACCCACGCACGAATTACCCTGCGCGATCGACGTGCCGTGGAGCCCCTGCATTACTCCGCTCGTAACGTTGCGGGTGATCGTATCGGCGAGCTGCCTTGCATCCAACCCAGGAACCTCGAACTTCGTCTTCGGTATTTCCACACGCGTCGCGGGAACCTCGACTTTCATCGCTGGTACGTCGACCTTGGTTGTCGGCAACTCGACGTGCACCGCTGGAACCTCCAGGTGCGTGGCTGGAACTTCGACGTGGACCTTCGCCGTCGCCGAAGACGTCGTTGCCCGCATCGGCGTCGCGACCGTCGCGACGCGCGTGCCACGCGCTTCTCCGTTTCCGGGGGCGACGTGCCGCTCCGGCGTGGCGTTCTTCGCCGTCGCTGCCGCAACCGGCGCGATCGGCTGCACTGCCTGCGCGACGATCGGTGCAGCCGCAACCGACGGTGCGACGACTGCAATGACGAGTGCGATGACCGCAACGACCGCTACGGCCGCCGCTGCGGGAGCGAGCGCAAGATTCGTCGCGATGTTGCGACCGACGCCGAGCAGACGCTCGATGCGCAACGAGATGTGCTTTCGCGTCGCAAAGACGCCCGGCGCCGGGATCGGCCGGCGCGGCCACGAGGCACTCTCGGCCATCTTCGTCAGGCAGAGTGCGTAGGGCCGAACCGTGCGTACGAACGAGAGCACCCAATCGTCGCATGCGACCTCGCGCTCGAGGTCGAGCTGCTGGCCGATGAAGAGTGCCGCCGGATTCCAGCCCAACAAGGCGTTGATGACGCGCTGTAATCCGTTCGTCCAGTCATCGGCGCGGCGAAGATGCGCGAGCTCGTGCAGGCAAATCTGATCGACCTCGGGCTCGGAGAGACGGTCGAGCAGCGACGCGCGGTATCAAAATCATCGCATCGAAGAGTCCAACCGCAATCGGCACGTCCGTCTCGTCGCTCACGCAGAGGCGCACGTCGCGCGCGCCCTTGTTTGCCCGCAACCATTGCGGCATCGCGTCGCGATACTCAACCGGGAGCGGTAACGCGTCGCGCTTGAGTTGCTCCAAGCGAAGGAGCCCGATCGCGAGCCGCACGAGCGCGTAGGCGGCGAGCAGCAGCCAGAGCGTAAGGATGCCGATCGCCAGCGGAGCTGAGAGCGTGATGCGCAGGCGCTCGGGTGTGGAGGGAGCCAGCATGGGCGCCGCCACGGTCGAGGGCGCGATTTCGTGCCGCGGTACGCGGATGCTCGGCGCTGGCGCCATCGACGACGTCGTCTGCGCTGCGACGGCTGGTACCGTTCGGGCCGGCGTAAAAAAGGCCAAAGTCGTCGCGATCGGCACGACGAATGCGGCGGCCAGCGTCGCACTCCAAACCACATAGCGAGTTGCGGCGTTGATCTTTGGCCACGCACGCAGAAGCAGCCAAACGAAAACGACGAGGAATGCGTCCTGCCACAGTGCGTTGAGCACCGTCGCGGAAATCGCGCTTGCGACGGTTACAAATCCTTGATGCCAGTCCATCACTTCGACGGTTCCTCGTACTGTTCGATTAGTGCCTTGAGGCGAAGCAGCTCTTCATCTGACGGCCGCCCCGTTTCGATCAAGCGTAGCGCAAGCGTCCCCGCGCTGTTGTCAAAAAATTTTGAGAGCAGGTGGCCAACGGCGTGGCCTGCGGCCTCGTCACGCGCGACGAGCGGCCGATAAACGTAGGCACGACCCACCTCTTCATGGGCGACGTATCCTTTGCGCTCGAGAATGCGCATCGTGGTCAGAACGCTGTTATACGCCAGGGGTGGCGGCGGGAGGGCCGCGGTGACGTCGGCAACCGTCGCTTCCCCTTTCTGCCAGAGGACCTCCATGAGCCGAAGTTCCGCCTCGGTCAGCGTCGCAGAGCGGCCTCGCGCCATGCTAGCGCCCCAGCTCCGGACCCCAGCCCTGAAAGAGCCGTGCCGGTGTAAAGCTTTCTGGAAGCCGCACCCGGCTGCGCGCCGTGCGGGGGACCTCTGGGTTGTTGGTATCGGGGTTACGAGTCATGGTGCCTCCTGCAAGCTACTAAATATTTAGTTGTATAATACGGGACGGCCGCGGCTTTGTCAACTAATTATTTAGGATTAAAACAGCCGCCCGATTGAAGCCCGCTTCGCCGGCGTTGCGGGAAAGGCGAAACCGTCTGCCAATAACGGAGGCTGATCCATCGGCCTTACAATCCAAGGAGAAGCAATTGTTGGTACCGGTACGCGTCGCGCTCGCATTTCTTGCCGCCGCCGTTTTAAGCGCCTGCGGCAAAGGCACACCCATTACCAGCGGCACGGCGACCCCGGCACCAACGCCGACACCTGGGGTCACGAGCCAGTACCCGATTCCGACCGTGTCCTGCCTTCCGATGGGCATCACCCTGGGAGCCGATGGAAATCTCTGGATAACGGAGTTTGCCTCAAGCAAGATCGGCCGGCTTGGCACGGGCGGCAAAGTCTCCGAGAGCGTTACGCCAACGCGCAAAGCCGGCCCACTCGGGGTCGCCTCGGGCCCCGGACCAAACTTAAATGTATGGTTTACCGAGGCCAAGGTCGCGAAGGTGGGACAGATTACGACCAACGGCCCGCCGTACACCGAGTACACGTTGCCCGATCCCGCCGCCAGGCCGGTCGGCCTTGCGCTCGGACAGGACGGCAATATGTGGCTAACCGATCCCGGAACGAACTCGATCTGGCGGATCGAACAACTCCGAGTCAAGCCGCACGTCCGATTCACGCAATTCATGCTCACGGGCAACGCGCAACCGCTGACGATCACCAACGGCCCGGATGGCGCGCTTTGGTTCACGGAACCCGGGACGAACAGCATCGGGCGCCTTCCCGTCAGCGGCAAACCGCTGACCGAGTACAAAGTGCCGACTGCAAATTCGGAACCGACGGGAATCGCGGCGGGAAATGATGGCGCGCTTTGGTTTACCGAACAAAAGACTCAGAAGATCGGCCGCATTGCCACCACGGGCAACGTGACGGCGGAGTACCCGCTTGCGGGCGCGATGACGCCCGACGCCATCGTTCAAGGCGTCGATGGAAACTTCTATTTTACCGACACGGCGAAGAATAGGATCGGGCAATTCTTCTTCCGGGGACACCACGTCAACTACTATCCGATTCCTACGGCGAACTCGGAGCCGACCGCGATGACGTTAGGAAGCGACGAGCAAATCTACTTCGTCGAGACCGCCGGAAATAAGATCGGTCAGTTCCGGTACTTCAACGTCTAACTTCTGCCGCGTCGGCTTCGGCCAAGTCCGCGAGCACCCTGACTCCGGTACCGATTAAGAAGGAGCGCGACCCCACGCGCACGACGTAGAGCGCCGCATGTTGCGAGAGGATCATCGACTCGAGCACGGTCATACGGCGACCGGAACGCGTGAAGAGTCGCGTCTGCGCAAGGCGCCGCGCTATGAGATAGAGCGCGCCGAGGACGACCGCGACGATTGCAAGTTTCTCGAAGTAGACAGGCCAGAAGCTTCCCGGCATTTGGAACTATGCGCGGTGCTGCCGCTCGGGAAAAATCTTGCGCTTGAACGCGACAACTTTCTGCTCGATCGCTTCGAGCGGCTCGCGCACAACGACGACGTTCCCGGTCGTCAGCGTGATGATGGTTTCGCCGTTCTGTTCGACCGACTCAATGAGGTCGCAGTTCAGCATGACCGGCTGTCCATTGAGCCGCGTGAGCACGATCACGGAGCCGCTCTTCCGGCTCGGTCGAGGACGAGCCTTGTCCGCGCCGCATGATCGTGGCGCCGAGCGTTAGCCTCGTCCAGCTCGAGCGCTTCACGGCGGGCCTCATCCGCCTCGAAGGCGCGCCGCCAGCGCTCTTTGAGTCTCTCCATGACGCGACGCTCTTGGCTCGCGGAGATCAACGCTTCGCGCGCGCTCTCGCAGGCGGCCTCGTATTCGCGCAGCCGGCGGCGCTGGTCATCGATCGCGGCTTCAAGAGAGCGAAGGTGCGCGTCGCGCAGCCGCAGCTCGGCCGCGGGGCGCATGCATGCCGACGTCACGAGCTGCTCGACGGACCGGCGGCCCTCATCGCTTAGCCGCTCGAGTTCGCACCTGCCTTCATCTCGAACGCACCGGCGTGCCGCAAAGTCGCGCCGCTTCTCGTCTTCGATGCGCTTGCGCCGCTGGAGCAGCGGCTGGAGTCGAAAATCGAACTTTGCCGACATACTCGAGGAGGTTCCCGCCGGCCGGCTTCAGCGAGCCAGCTGCGACCGTTCTCGTCCGACCGAGACTAGCTCGATGGGGACGCCCAGCAGCTCTCGAACCCGTTCGACGTAGGCGCGCGCGGCGTTCGGCAGGTCGGCGATGCGCCGGCACTCGCCGATTGCATCGCTCCAGCCGACCAACTCTTCGACCTCCGTTTCCAGCTGCGGTGAGTCAATTGCCGCAAAGCCGGCCGGCCTTCCGCCGAGGCGATAGCCGGTAACGATTCCGACGCGTTCGAACCCGCTTAGCACGTCGAGCTTCGTAATCATGGCGCTCGTCAACCCGTTGAGCGCGACGGCGTAGCGCGCGGCAACGGCGTCGAGCCAACCGCAGCGGCGAGGGCGCCCGGTCACGGTTCCGTACTCGCCGCCTTGCCGACGCAAGCCGCTCGCCGCGCTCGTCGCGCAGCTCTGACGGAAACGGTCCTGCGCCGACTCGCGTGCTGTAGGCCTTAAGCACCCCAATGACTCGTCCGATCGCACTCGGACCGATGCCAAGGCCGGTGCATGCGCCGCCCGCAATCGTATGCGAGCTCGTAACGTACGGATAGGTGCCGTAGCCGACGTCGAGCAGCGACCCCTGCGCGCCCTCGAGCAGCACGCGCTTCTCGCTTGCAAAACATTCCTGGATGTAGCGCCACGCCGTCGACGACGTGCGGAGCAAGCCGTTTCGCAGCCGCTATGGTCTCTTCAACCGTGTCATCCGTGTCACCCTGAGTAATCTTTTCCGCCAAGCCGGGTCGAACGAGATCCGCAAAGCGGATGCCGGTGCGCGCGACGCGATCGACGTACGCCGGTCCGATGCCGCGCCCCGTCGTACCGATCGCGTTCGTCCGCGCTCGTTCGTTTGCTGCGTCCCGGGCGACGTGATGCGGAAAAACCACGTGGGCACGATCGGAGATCTTGACCCGCGAAACGTCGATGCCGAGCGCCGCCAAGGCAGTCGAGCTCTTCGATGAGCGTCCGCAGATTGACGACGGTGCCGCCCCCGACGAAGAGCTCGACGTGCGGATGCATCACGCCCGAGGGGACGATTCGCAGAGCGAGCTCGCGGTCGCCGACGACGATCGAATGACCGGCATTGTCGCCGCCGCCAAAGCGCGCGACCACGTCGTACAGCTGCCGCATAGAGATCGACGATCCGGCCCTTGCCTTCGTCGCCCCACTGCAGCCCGACGATGACGTCAGCTTTTGAAATGCCCGCTATTCCGTGTTGAATTCGAGGTCGCTCGTGTCGCCCATTGGGATTTCGGCGGTCCCATCGAACTGCGTCATCACGAACTCCGAGAACAGGGCGTTGGGCCAGCCAAAGTTGCGCCGAGTGTACTGCTGCGGGTTGTCAGGATTGAAGGATTCGTGTAGCAGGTGGTCGCCGGGATCGCTCGCGAGGAGTTGGCCGAGGACGTCTTGTTTCTCGACGCCGGTCGTCGCGGTCATGCCTTCGACGATGAGCGCGAGCGGCCATACCCAGTGGTCGGGAGTGTGGTAGCTGCCGATTCCTCGAGCCAAATGGCCCTGGTAGAACGACGGATTATCCTGCGAGAGTAAGAACCGTCGCGTGTTCTCGTAATAGCGGTCGTTCGGCGCCGTATATCCGAAGTAGGGAGCAGCGAGCAGGCTTGGGATGTTCGCATCGTCGGTAAGAATGGCGTGGCCGAGACCGTCGACTTCATAGGCATAGATATAGCCGTATTTTGGGACGAGCACGAGACCGTAGGTCTGAATACCGCGCTGTACCTCGTCCCGTAAGGCTTTTGCCTCGCGCGCCTTCACGACGTTGTGATAGACGTTGAGCTCGATGTCGGCCATGTCGCCCAGCGCAACGACCGCGAACATCTCCGATGGAATCAAGAAATTGTACTGGCACGCGTCGTCCGACGGCCGAAAGCCCGTCCAGATCATGCCCGTGTAACCGACCGGATTGCCTCGGCCGTCCGCAGGAAGCTCCTTATGTGTGTATCTCGAGTCGCGCGGATGGTTCTGCTCGCGCTCCATGGTCGCCAGCACGTAGTCGAGCATCAATGAAAAGTCGCTGCTGAAAATCGATGTGTCGCCAGTCGTCTTCCAGTAACTCCACGCCAGTGCCGTCGGATAGGCGAGCGAATCGAGCTCGAATTTCTGCTCCCAGACGCGGTAATCCAAAGTGTACGCGTTGGCGTACGGATCGATCTGCAGATACTTCACCATCCGAGCGATGATTGCACGCAACAACGCGCGCACGTCGGGGTCGTCCTTTGCGAAGAAGAGATATGGGCGTGCTTGGGCGCTCGCGTCTCGCAGCCACTCGGCAGGTATGTCTCCGGTCATGATGTACGCGGTGCCGTCGGGCGCGTATTGGGCGAGCCGGCTCGTGTCGAGCAGCGCCGCGCGGAACATCTCGGCAAGATGCTCGTTCGGGCTGCGGTAGTCGGCCGCGGCTTGTTCGATGGAGCGCAGCTCTAGCGCGAAGCTCGGAAGCGGATGCAAGAGCGCCGCTCCGGTGCAGAGCAACGCGAGAAGTACGCTCCTAGCGATATGTCGGCCCATTACGCGGGCCAGGAACCGTGTGCGTACAAAGCCGGCAGCTCCCTATAGCGTCCTAGATAATCGAGGCCATAGCCCACGACGTATACGTCTGGGACCTCGAACGCCCTATACTTGATTTGAATATCGGCAATTCTCCTGTGCGGCCGGTCGAGGAGCGTGCAGACGGCCAGCGACGCCGGCCGGCGCTCGGAGAGCCTCTTGACGACGTACTGCAGCGTCAAGCCGGTATCGACCGTATCGTCCACGAGGATGATGTGCCGCCCCTCGACCGGGATGGCGACGTCCTGCTCGAAGACGATGCCCTCACCCTCGCCGCAACCATTAACGGCGATAAAATCCACATGGCAGGGGATCGTGACGGCTCTGGCCAGGTCGGCAAGAAAGGTCGCCGCCGCATCGAGCAGTCCGATCATGAGTGGGGTTTTGCCCGCATAGTCGAGGGAGATAGCAGCTCCGATGGCAGCGACGCGGCCCGCAATCGACTCGGAGTCGAAGAGCGGGTCGCCGATCACGAGGCCCGCTTTAAGCGCGAAAAGACGCGCTCGATATCGCGGCGAGTAAAGAGCTTTACGTTGACGCGAGGATGGTGCGACCGCAGCAGCCGCAGCTTTCTGTTCTTGCGCGTGTTGCGAATCGGTTTCGCAACGGTGACTTCGATATAAAGATCGTACTCGGGAAGATAAAAATCCGGTGTGAAAAACTCAACCGGACGGCCTCGCTCGTTCCAAGCGATGGGGAAACTTCGCGGTTCGTACTGCCAGGATATTCGATAGAAATCGAAGAGTCGCGCCAGCTCGGCTTCACTCGCATGCGCGAACGGGACCCGGGACATAGCCACGGGCTGTTATCTACGACGCGGGCGCCCCACTATCCCGCCGGGAAGCGCACGACGAATCGCGCTCCCCCCAGGCGTGCCGGCTCAACCCGAACGTCCCCGCCCGCGCGCTCGGCGATTGCTTTGACCACCGCGAGTCCGATGCCGCTTCCCGATTGCCCGGCGGTAGCACCTCGCACGCCCAAGATGAAGATCGACTCGCAAGCATCCGGGGCGACGCCGCATCCATCGTCGTCGACGGCGATCGTAACGAAACGCTCTTCGCTGACACACGAAATGTCGACGGTCCCGCACTCGCTGCCGTACTTGACGGCGTTCTCGACGAGATTCGCCAGCGCCTGAATGCAAGCGTCGCCATCGATAAAGGCGTATGCGGAATCGGGGAGGTGCGCTCGTATCGTAACGCGGCGAGAGGCTGCAATGGGAGAAAGCATGTCGATGGTCGCACGGATCTGCTCGACCACGTCGCATGCACGACGCTCGCCACCCGAAGGGTCAAGAAACGAGACCGCGAGCATTCCTTCGACGAGCCGGCCGAGACGGAGCGCCTCGCGGCGGGCGGTTTCGAGAAAGCGCCGCGAAGTCGTCGGATCGTATTCCCCTTCGAGCAGCGTCTCGATGTAGCCGCAGATGGAGGTGAGCGGCGTGCGCAGCTCGTGACCGATGGTCGCGAGCAACGCGCGGGCCACCTGCGGATCGACAGGCAGCTTACCCGCGCACGAATTTGTAACCAAATCCATGAACGGTCCGTAGCAGCGGCGGCAAATGCCACTGCTCCTCGATCTTGGCGCGCAGCCGGTGGACGTGCACGTCGACTGTCCGCTCATCGCCGTCGAAGTCGAAGCCCCAGACTCGCTGCAAGAGCCAGTCGCGTGAAAGCGCAACCCCGGCGTTCCCGGCTAACTCCATCAGCAAGGCAAACTCCCGCGGCTTGAGCTTCACGTCGGTCCCGTCGACGCGTGCTTCGCGCGCGCCGGCATCGATTTCCAATCGTCCGAAGCGCAAGACCGGCCCCGGTTGCGCGACCGCCCGGCCGCTGCGGCGTAGAATCGATTTGACGCGGGCCACGACCTCGCGTGGCGAAAACGGCTTCGAGATAAAGTCGTCGGCGCCGAGCTCGAAGCCGAGGACGCGATCGATCTCGTCGGAGCGCGCCGTAAGCACGACGATGGGCACGCTGCGTTCTTCGCGTCGCAGCGTTCGCACGACGTCATAACCGTCGACGCCGGGCAGTCCTACGTCAAGAACGAGCAAATCCGCCGCGCCGCGTGCGCGCCTGAGCGCCGCATGCCCGTCGGCGACGCCGACGACCGCGAAACCTTCACGTTCGAGATGATGCGTGAGCAACTCGCGGGTCGCCGGATCGTCTTCGGCAACGAGAATTGTGTGCGCCGGCATGCCGGAGCGGGTACCCGGGCAGGACGGGGTGTGAGACTTCCGGCCCTCACCCGAATCTTCCAAGGAGATCACGGAGCTCTGCATCCAGGCGCCGCGTTAGGCGGTCACAGCAGTGCATGGAATCGCTCGTGATCGAGTATCGTCCGCAGGCCTATCCCGAGGTCGAAGCCGCGGTCCTTTCGGCGGTAGAACAGGGAACAGCACGAGTCGTGCTGGACCTCGACAGCGTCGTCGTCCTAGACACCGAGGCGTTGCGGGGTTTGATCTCGCTGCTCCGCCGCGTGCGCTCTACCGGTGGAGACCTCGCGCTTCGGTCGATCCGGCCAGACGTGCTGCGTACACTTTCCGTCACGGCGCTCGATCGAGTCTTTACCCTCGTGCAAACGAAGGCCGCGTAACGAGCGTTCCTCTCCGCGGCTTGATCTACGGAGCCTCCGCCGCAGTCCTATTGGGGGCCACGGCAACGGAGCCGGTGGTCACCCCGCTTCCGGACGGGATCTACCGCTACGCCGTTATCGACAGTGGGCAGCCGACGGCGACGAGCGCCATACGTGTAAGCCGGTCGGCCGGGAATCTCGTCATCGAAGAACACGCCTCGCCGATGGAAGAGGCCGAATCGTCGCGACGCACGCTCGATCCGTCGACGTTCGCGCTGCGCTCGTATACGGACGCTTCTGACGGCAAGCCATATTTCACGTTGACGATCAACGGAAGTACGGCGATTGCTCTTCGCGAAGGAGCACCGGCCGCGAGGGTGTCCGCGCTTCCTCGAGCACCGTTCATCGTCTTCGATTACTTCATCGGCGCATTCTTTCATCTTCCCGCGACGCTGCACGGGGCGGCAGCCTCGGCTTTGTCACTTGTCGTTCTCGGCGGCGATACCGCGGAGCCGCTCATGGTATCGGCCGCAAGCGCGAAGCGCCCCGCAGGCGTTGCAGCAATCGATGCGAGCACTGCCGTGATTCTTGACGGTGCGACCGTAACGCTCTGGTACGATCCCGCGACTTTCGTTCTTGACGAATGCGATCTGCCCGCTGCGCGAATCGTTTATAAGCGAATTTCCACGCAGCGCCAATAATACATTTTTGCATTAGCTTAGAGCTTATATTGTGTCGAGGTTTGCGAGCGGGCCAAAATTCGAGGCATGGCCACGCAGAATCCGGTAAATCGTCGCCGCCGGGAATCCGAGCCTTTCCAAACGCCGCGCCGCCGACGGATATGCGATGACCGGGTTTTTCCCCAACAGCCGCTCGAAAGCCGCGGCGCAACGCGAACCCTCATCTTCTTCCAGTGAGGCTACCGCTTCCGCAGCGGCCTCGCCGTCGATTCCCTGACGAACGAGCTCGCCGACGAGCCGTTCGTTGCCGACGGGCTTGCGCTTGCGTTCCACGTAGAGCCTCGCGTAGAGACGATCGTCCAGAAAGCCTTCGCTCTTGCAGCGTTCGATCGCAGCGCGGGCAGCCTCGTCGTCGAAGCCTTTGCGTTCCAAGTGCTGCCACAGTCGCGCTTCGGTACAACGCTGCCGCGCTAGAAACGCCAGTGCAATGGCATACGCCCGCTTCGTCATGGATTTCGCCTCGTGTCATCCCGAGCGAGGTCGAAAAGATTAATCCTCGACGGCGAGGGCCGCTGGAGCCTTACCGTTAGTCGAAGCCGACTTGCCGAGCGCCTCCCGAATCTTTGATTCGATCTCGCCGGCCAGATCGGTGTGCTCCTCGAGGAACGCCTTGGCATTTTCGCGCCCCTGTCCGATGCGCTGCTCTCCATACGTATACCACGAGCCGCTCTTCCCGACGATGTTCTGATCGAGCGCAACGTCGAGAATAGAGCCCATCTTCGAGATCCCATGGCCGTAAGTGATGTCGAACTCGGCCTGCCGAAACGGCGGCGCGCATTTGTTCTTGACGACCTTGACGCGCGTGCGCGTGCCGACGACATCTTGGCCGACTTTGATCGTTTCAAGCTTCCGAACGTCGAGCCGTATCGAAGCGTAGAATTTCAGCGCGCGACCCCCTGACGTCGTTTCGGGATTGCCGAACATCACGCCGACCTTTTCGCGGAGCTGGTTGATGAAGATCATCACCGTTTTACTGCGTGAGATTGCGGCCGTCAGCTTGCGCAACGCTTGCGACATCAATCGTGCTTGCAATCCGACGTGGGCATCGCCCATGTCGCCTTCCAACTCGGCTCGCGTGACGAGAGCGGCGACAGAGTCTACCACGACGACGTCTACTGCATTGCTGCGCGTCAGCATCTCGGCAATCTCAAGCGCCTGTTCGCCGGTGTCCGGTTGTGAAACGAGAAGGTTGTCGAGATCGACGCCGAGCGCGGCGGCGTAGTTGGGATCGAGCGCATGCTCGACGTCGACGAAGGCCGCGGTTCCTCCGGTTTTCTGCGCCTCTGCGATCGCGTGGAGCGCAAGGGTCGTCTTGCCGCTCGACTCGGGACCGTAGATTTCGACGATCCGCCCACGAGGTAAACCACCGACTCCGAGCGCCAAGTCGAGCGCAATCGAGCCGGTCGGTACGACTTCGAACGCCATGCGTTCCTGGAAATCGCCCATCCGCATGATCGAGCCTTTGCCGAACTGTCGCTCGATCTGCGCGAGCGCGTTGGTGAGGGCGACTTGCCGTTCGTCTTCTGATGCCATCTTGGTTCCTTTCTTTCGTGCCTTAGATCACGCTCTCACGTCCGAGTGCCAAGGGGCTGGCATTCCTCTTCGAACAGGGCGTCGATGAATTCCGCGGGAGCGAACGGACGCAGGTCCTCCGCCCCCTCACCGAGGCCGACGAACTTGATCGGCACCTCGAGCTCGTCGACGATTGCGACGAGCACACCGCCTTTTGCGGTCGAGTCGAGCTTCGTGATGACGATCCCGGTCAGCTCGGTTGCGGCGTGAAAGAGTTTCGCCTGCGAGATCGCGTTCTGCCCGTTCGTGCCGTCGACGACGAGAAGCGTCTCGGCCGGCGGCTCGCCGAGCTCGCGATCGATCACGCGGCGCATCTTCTTGAGCTCTTCCATCAAGTTCGTCTTCGTCTGGAGCCGGCCCGGCGGTGTCGACGAGGACGACGTCGGCGCCACGCGCCTTCGCGGCGCGCACGCCATCGAAAACGACCGAAGCCGGATCCGCGCCTTCCGCGCCGCGAACGATCGCGCTCCCGCTGCGTTCGGCCCAAACGGCGAGCTGTTCGGCGGCCGCCGCTCGGAACGTATCGGCCGCGACGAGCAAGACGCGCCGGCCTTCTTTTCGCATACGCATCGCCAGCTTGCCGATCGTCGTCGTCTTACCGCTCCCATTAACGCCTACGATTAGCATCACGGCCGGGTTGCGGTCGAGCCGCAGCTCCGCACCGGGCAACGTCAGAAAACGCTCGACGTCTTTGCGAAAACGTGCCACCGGCCGATCGGCCGTCTTCCAATCTTCTTGTCGCGCAACGGTCTGCAAGCCGGTAAGAATTTTCTGCGTCGCCTGCACGCCGAAATCGGCTAAAATCAGCGTCTCCTCGAGCTCGTCCCAGAACTCGGGGGTCAAAGGGCGCTCGGGGCGGCCGAGGCGCGTCACGGCGGCGAAGCTTTCCCGCGCGCGACCGAGCGAGGAGCGCAGACGCGACAGCCAGCTCACCCTGCGCTCCTAGCGTTCACGATACCGACTCTACCATGCGAACGTACGTTCGGTCAATCACTACGTTGGCCGCGTGCCAAAACAGGCGCAGTACGACCGCTCCAAAGAGAACGAGTGGTATCGTTATCTCGTCGCTGCGGTAGCGTTTTCGCGTTTGCGTTCGCGCAGAAACTGGAAGAACTCGACGCCCTCCCGCAAGCGCCGCTTCATCACCTGACGGTCGCCGATCATCCCACCCAGCAGCGAGAACATCTTGCGCGGACGGAAATAGAAGCGCCGATAGAACTCGTCCACCGACTCGAACATCATCGTCGAATTCAACCCCGGATAGTTCAACGCCGCGTGCTGCACGCCGTGCGTGTCGACCAGATCGCTGCTCTGGGCCTCCAGCCAGCCGTTCTCCTGCGCTTGCTTGTATAAATACGTTCCCGGAAACGGCGCGGCGAGCGAGACCTGAATCGTCTCGGGATCCATCTCGCAGGCAAAGCTGATCGTTTCGCGGATCGTCTCCGGCGTCTCGCCCGGCATGCCGAGAATGAACGTGCCGTGCACTTTGATGCCGAGTTCGCGGCAGTCTTTCGAGAAGCGCCGAATGATGTCGAGCCGCGTGCCCTTCTTCATGTTGTTGAGCACCTGCTGATTTCCCGACTCGTAACCGACGAGCAAAAGGCGTAAACCGTTCGCTCTCATGATCTCAAGCGTTGCGCGCGGTACGTTCGGCTTGGCGTTGCATGACCAGGTGATGCCGATGCGGCCCAAACGCCGTGCGATCTCTTCGACGCGTGGAATGTTGTCGGTGAGGGTGTCGTCGTCGAAGAAAAACTCCTTGACCTCAGGGAAGAGCGCCTTGGCGCGCGCCATTTCGGCTTCGACACTCTCGGCGCTGCGCACGCGATAGAGATGCCCGCCGATCGTCTGCGGCCAGAGGCAGAACGTGCACTTCGACTTGCAGCCGCGGCCCGTGTAGAGCGAAAGGTACGGATGCTGCAGGTAGCCGTTGAAGTAGTTCGGGATCGTCAGGTCGCGGCGATATACGTCCAGCACCGATGGAAAGGCGTCCATATCCATGATGATCGGACGCTCGGGCGTGCGCACGACGCTGCCGTTTTGCCGGTAAGCGAGACCGTCGATCTCGCTCAACGGCTTGCCTAACGCGACGTCGACGCAGGTGTAGTCAAACTCGCCGACGCTCACCCAATCGACCGCGGGCGCGCCCTTGAGCGATTCTTCGGGGAGCACGCTGACTTGGGCGCCAACCATCCCGACGATCGCATTCGGGTTCTCTTCCTTCAAGCGAACCGCAAAACGCGCATCGTTGTTGAAGGACGGGGTGCTCGTGTGAATGACGACGCGCTCGTACTCTTTCGCGAGCGGCGCAACCTGATCCACCGTCAGATCGTCCGGAGGCGCATCGATCAAGCGGCTACCCGGTACCATCGCCGCCGGCTGTGCGAGCCACGTCGGATACCAGAAGGACCGGACTTCGCGACGACACTGATAGCGCGAGCCCGCGCCGCCATCGTAACCTTCGAAGGTGGGCGGGTTCACGAACAGAGTCTTCAAGAAGTCGGGCATGGGTTTTCTCCTTCGGCGTCACGGGTTTTCTACGGAGAGCCCAAAGCCTTCTTGACTGCCACAAGAGCCTACAGCGCGCGCAAGGCGCTCTCAAGGTCGGGGAAACGCCGGAAGTACGAGTACGTTACTTGTATTATTCCGCTGCCGGCGAATGGGCCGACGCTTCCCTTATACTCCTGCTTCTCTTGAGTCGATGCCCAATATCCCGGGAGCACTTCCGAACGGCGATCCGTGATCTGGGCCCAGTGCGCATACTCGGGCAGCGCGTTTGGTTGGTACGTATAGGAAAGAACCTCGTACTGGTCGTCGTAGGTGAAGCTGCCGTTGCCGTGACCGGCGTCGCGATCGCTCGAGGTAAAGTCGATCGTCGAAGCTCCGGCGATATGGAACTGATATGCGTCGAAGTTGCGCGCATCGAAAGGCGCCGCGAAGACGTCGCCGGGTCGGGGCTGATTCCAGGATTGTTCCACGTTCGCGATGTCGCCGGCACTTGCCGCTCGTCCGTCGATCGCATAGCTCACGACGTGCACGCGCACCAGCGCGCCATCGTCGTAAACGCCGTTCATCACGAGATCCTCGTGTCGATGGCGCACGACGTCACGGACGTCGAAGATGCGGTGCATCTGGAACGTTACGATGCCGCGGCTCGTCTCGGCAAATCGTTGCGCTACCTGCGTCAGTACAGGTGGCGCGCCCGCGGGCGACATCAAGGCAAGGCCTTATGGATGCAAAATGGCCCGGTTCGCAATGAACGTACTCGGATAGAATCTCATGGTCGCCCTCGTACCCGTTCCGCGCTCGCGTCTAACTCGCGCTCAGCGAACAGGCCGGCTCGCTAATCTTCTCTTTATGAGGACGTGGAGACGTAGATGAAGTGGTTCGGCAGGTCCAGCGTAAAGGTGCGCCCCGCCCAAAACGAGTTGCCCACGTCGCAGTCGTAGATTAAATCAGAAAAGCGCACGGTCGGCGCGGCGATCCTGGTTTGGGGCGCCCCGACGAGCGCAATGGATGCCAGGCGCGTCTGGCTTGCCCTGCTGGGATTGAGCCCGACCGACGCCGCGAAGGTTTTATCGAGCGTAATGCCCGTCGCGCCGGTATCGATCTCGCAGAGCCCGGTCTTGCCGCCGCCGAAATCGAAGCGCGCGAAGAGCGCCAGCGCGATTCCCAAATCGTCTTGTAAAATTAGCGGAACACGTGTGGCCGGACGAATGCGCTCTGGAAACGTCTGAGCGTCTTCGATCACGATCTGGCGATTGCGGAAGTCGAACGTCGTCGTGACGTTGCGAAAGGCCGTCGCCGAGATCAGCCCATCGATTCCAGAGCCGTCGAGCCCGTTCCAAATGCCGACGTGCGGGGCGTCAAGCGGGACGCCGCCCATTGCCAGCCTGACGACTTTTCCGATCGGCAGATCGACGCGTTCGCCGGTCAGCCGAAGACTGACGTACTTCCCGTCAATAGCGACGAAACGCCGGCCGAGATTGCTCGACACAACGTCGACGCCGGCGCCGAGATTGACGAGCATCGGCAGCGGCCCCTCGTTGTCAACGGAAGCCTGGACTTCGATCAAGCCGCCGTTGACTTCGCTGAAGGGTATCGTGTCGACGGCCACCGCCGGCCGCGGGACGATGCACGCGAGGAACGTCGCCGCGGCGACGGCGATGAGCGAGTTAGAACGCACCGATGCCGTTGGGAGTTCCCAGTCCGGTGGGACCATCCCATCCGACGCCGGCCGTGCAAAGCGGTGCGCCGCAGCTGCCGTTGTTTCCGCTCGTCACGTCGTTGAGATCCGATGCGTGCGAGTAGAGATTATTGGGATCGTTGCTGCTGGTCTTGCCGGCAAGCGCGAAGACCGACGCCGTGACCGGCGTCGCAACGGATGTGCCGCCGAAGATGAGCCAGCCACTTTGATGGAATGAGTCGTATACCGCAACGCCGGTGTTCGGATTGGCGACGGCCGACGAATCGGCCTGCGCGCGCCCCGAGCAGCCGGTCGTGATGCCGCTCTGGAAGCTCGGCTTGGCGTAGACCTTGCTGCAGCCGCTCCCTGCGCCGAACCAGGCCGTTTCCGAGCGCGGACTAATCGATGTCAGGCTCGTCCCCCCGACGCCTATGACCGTCGGCAAAATCGCCGGCCACTGCGCAGTGCTGTTGTAGCCGTAGTCGCCGGTCGCTGCCGTAATGGCCACGCCGCTGACATTGTAGTCGCCATCGAAGCGCTTCGTACCCTCGTCGCCGCTCCAGCTGTTGCTCACGTATTTCGCGTGCGCGGTTGCGTACTTCTCGGCCGTGCTCAGAGCCGACGTCGAATTCGAAGCCGCTTCGACCAGCAGAATCTTGCAGTTGGGGCAGATTGCGGAGACCATGTCGACGTCGAGCGACTCCTCTTCGGCCCAGCCAACGTTGGTCGTGCTCGCGTACTTCTTCTTCGTAAAGCACCCGTTCGATTTCGTGCAAGGGGAGAGACCATACTCGGCTCGATAGACCGACAGATCCGATGCCGCATTGGGGTCGTCGAATGCGTCGACGATCGCGACGGTCTCGCCGCTGCCGTTGCTCGCGCTGTAAGGCGTGAGATTGTAGGCCGTCTGCAAGTCGCTCGGCGCGTAACCGCCCGGCGTGCCCTCGCGCACCAATCCCGCGATGTCGGTGCGAATCCATGCTTGGCAGCGCGCGTAGTCCTGCGGCACGGCGCCGCAGACGCGGACCGCCGGTCCCGGACGCGGCCACAGGCCGAGCTGCGCGGCACTCGGACGGTGCGCCGCGCTGGGCGCGAGTCCCGAACTTCCCGTTGAGGGCACTGCGTTAAAAGCGCCGCTGCAGGCTGTTAAAGCGATAACTAAGGTCACCGCAATTGTTGAAAATCGCATGTGTCGTACGTTCCTTCTGTTGCGAGCAGGCTGCAACAAGACTTTACGTTTTCCTGCGTCGAACGATTGAGTAACGTAACTGGGCGTTCGGAGGTTCCATGAACCGGTTCGCGAGCTTCATCTTCTCGGCCGCGCTGGTCGCTGCGGCGGGATGCAATGGTTCGATCGGCTCGCCGCCCGCTCCGGTCCCAAGCGCGCCGCAGTCGATCCAGCATATCGTCATCTTAATGCAAGAGAACCGCAGCTTCGATAATCTGTTCATGGGCTTTCCGGGCGCCAATACCGCTACGCGGGGTTTGTGCAAGCCGGTCAAGCCATGGTGCAAAGTGGCTCGCGAGGTTTCGCTTCGGCCGATCGACCTCGCAGTTGGCTCGCCAAATCTCGGCGGAAAGGACATCTGCCATAGCCATAAGTGTTTCAAGCTCGAATGCGATCTCGACGCTTCAAAAGAGTGCCGGATGGACGGATTCGATCTCATAGGTTTTGGCGAGAGTTACGGCGGCCCAGCCGCAAAGCTTTATCCTTATGCGTACGTCAGACGTTCCGAAACGAAGCCGTACTGGGCGCTCGCGGAGCAATACGCGCTCGCCGATAATATGTTCTCGACCGATACGGCCTCCAGCTTTATAGCTCATCAGCAGCTGATCGCTGGGACGGTGCGTCTTACCGACGACGAATCGCTTACGGATCAGCCCACCAGCTCGCCGTGGGGCTGCGACGCGCCTGACGGAACGCAAACCGACATTCTTTTGCGGGACGGACGCGAGATCTACGCCCCGAGCAAACGTACGCCGTTCCCTTGCTTCACGCAATACAAGACGGTGGCCGACCTGCTCGATGCCGCAAATATATCGTGGAAGTATTACGTGGAAGGCTTGCCCGGGCGTCCGTACGCCGAATTTTCCGGCGCGTTCTGGGACGCATTTGATGCCGTCAAAGCCGTACGCTACGGACCGGACTGGGGCGCTCACATCATTCACCCGAACAAGAGAATCTTCGCGGACGTCGAGAACGGCGATCTCCCCGCGGTATCCTGGGTCGTACCTACGCTCTACGACTCCGATCATCCGGCGAGCGGCTGTAACGGTGGGCCTTGGTGGGTCACGCGGGTGGTCAACGCGCTGGGCACAAGCCAGTATTGGAAAAACACGGCGATCGTGCTGCTTTGGGACGACTGGGGCGGCTGGTACGATAACGTCCCGCCGGCACAGATCAACTATACGAGTTTAGCCTTTCGCGTGCCAATGATCGTCATCTCGCCCTATGCGAAACCTCACTATATTTCTCACACGAAATATAACTTTGGTAGCATATTGAAGCTGATCGAACAGAACTTCGGCTTGGGCTCGCTCGGTACGACCGATGCGAGCGCCAACTCGATGAGCGACCTCTTCGACTTCACCCAAACGCCCAATACCTTCCACGCGGCTGCCCTTCCTCACGTCAAGCGATGCGCCAAGATCGATGAGGAGAGCGAGGACACGATACAAAATATAATCGAACGGGCCGGCGGCGCGCCGGATTAAAGCTCGATTCGATATCTTTAGGAGGAACAATCGTGGGACGCTTTCGTCTCTTCTCGGCTCTCACTGCGGCCGCTCTCGCGACGGCGTGCAATGGCTCGACTACCGTGCCGGCGCCGAGTGGGTCGACGTTGCAACCGATTCAGCACATCGTCATCATGGTCCAGGAGAATCGGAGCTTCAACAACGTCTTCGCGGGCTTTCCTGGCGCCGATACCGCCATGCAGGGGCCGTGCAAGCCGGCGAAGTGGTGCACGGGCTCGCACATGGTGACGCTCCACTCGGTAAAGCTCGAAAGTAACGGCAGTCCCAGTGCAGGAAAGGATATCGATCATAGCCATCGCGGCTTCGAGATCGAGTGCGCGGCTAATAAGGCCAAGATCTGCCAAAACGATGGGTTCGATCTCATTCATTACGGCCAATCCGGCGGCGGCGGTGCGGCGATGACGTATCCGTATGCCTACATCGACCGTACCGAAACCGCGCCGTACTGGAAGCTCGCGCAGCAGTACACGCTTGCGGATGAAATGTTCTTCACCGAGACCGCCTCGAGTTTCATCGCCCACCAAATGCTCCTCTCCGGTACGGTGCGGCTGAACGACAAAGAATCGCTCACCGATCAGCCGGAGGTCACCCCGTGGGGCTGCGACGCGCCGCCCCACACGCCGACGGCGGTCATCTTCACCAACGGTAAAGTGAGCGAGTTCGGCGGACCCTTTCCGTGCTTCACGCAATACGGTACGATCGCCGACCTGCTCGATGCGGCGAACGTCTCATGGCAATTTTACGTGGACGCGATGTTCTCAACCGAACCGCATTACGATTTCTCCGGCGCCGTCTGGAATGGCTACGATGCCATCAAGAAGATACGCTACGGCCCCGACTGGAAGAAAAACATCAGCATACCGAATACCAATATTTTTACCGACGTCAAGGCCGGAACGCTTCCAGCGGTTTCTTGGGTGATCCCGACGCTCTTCGATTCGGACCACCCGGCCAGCGGTTGCAACGGCGGCCCGCGATGGGTGACCAAGGTCGTCAACGCGCTTGGCACGAGTCAGTATTGGAAGAACACTGCCATTCTGCTGCTCTGGGACGACTGGGGCGGCTGGTACGATAACGTCCCGCCGGCACAAATCAACTACACGAGCTTGGGCTTTCGCGTGCCCATCGTGATCATCTCCCCGTATGCCAAGCCCGGCTATGTTTCACACACCCAGTACGACTTCGGCAGTATCCTAAAATTCGTCGAGCAGACCTTCGGCCTTGGCTCGCTGGGAACGACCGACGCCCCCGCAAACTCGCTCGCCGATGCCTTCGATTTCACGCAGACGCCGAATACCTTCCATCCGGCTGCGATCCCTCACGCCAATTCGTGCGCGGACGAACAGGTGGATGGGAGTGCGACGCGGCGGCTGATCGAGCACGACGGCGGCATTCCCGAGTAGCCGTGCAGCTCTTCGCCGATCGCGCCGATGCCGGTAGGCAGCTCGCCGATGCCCTCGCGGCATACTCACGCAAGCCCAACGTTTTCGTGTTGGCGCTGCCGCGCGGTGGCGTGCCGATCGGTTATGAAGTCGCGCGGAGACTGCGCGCGCCGCTCGACGTCTACGTCGTGCGAAAGCTGGGCGTCCCGGGCCACGAGGAGCTCGCAATGGGAGCGCTCGCCAGCGACGGCACGTGCGTCGTGGACGAAGAGCTCATCGATTCGCTCGGCATCGGCGCAGCGGCGTTGGAGGAGGTCGTACATCGTGAGATCGACGAGCTTCGGCGCCGAGAGACCGCTTATCGCGACGCGCGCCCGGAGCCCGATATCACCGGGAAGGTCGTCATCGTGGTCGACGACGGCCTCGCAACCGGCGCTACGATGCGCGCGGCAGCGACGGCGCTGCGCGCGCGGCATCCCGCGGCGATCGTGGCCGCGGTTCCGGTCGCGGCGTCGCGCACGTGTGCGAGCCTCAAGGATGTCGTCGACCGCGTCGTCTGCGTTGACACGCCCGAGCCATTTCATGCCGTCGGCCTCTACTATCGGAATTTCGAGCAGACCAGTGACGAGACGGTGCGGCGCCTCTTAGCGCGGGCCGCGGCCGATATTACAGGGCGTCGCATCAGCGCGTAGTATCAAGCGAGCATGAAGCACTCCTCGGCGGCTGCGGCCGCGTTCGCGGCTCTCCTCGCGGTAGCAAGCGGCGCCGCATCGGCCCAGACAATTCTCTTTACGTTCACCGGGCTTCGCGGATCCGTCGACACGTGCAAGTGGTTCGACGACAACCTCACCGACCGGTCGATCGGTGCGCTGACGCGTCAAACCGATCTGCTTTACAACCGCATCGCCCTTCCGGCCGGTGCGGCCGTCACCGTAGGAGGGAGTGCGGTAACGGCGCAGGACGAGCAGCTCGTCGATTTCAGCTTGAATTCCGCGCGCATCTGCAGCACCGCTGAAGCCGTCTACGGCCCCACACCGTCGCCCACGCCCTCCTGACACGAAGCACGGCCATTATGCGAACGGTTCGGGTCCCGCGTTGCACGCTAGGGATCTGTGCCGCCGGCAGCATGCTTGCCTCGTGCGGCGTGCCGCCGTCCACCTTCAACCCTTTTGACGCCGCGACGCAGAGCGGGACCGCCGTTCCCGGCGGTTCGAAAAGCGGCGATCTCATGTACGTGGGCGGAACGGATGGCGTTGAGATCTATACCTATCCGGCCGGACGCTACCACGAGACGATCGAGACACCCGGGTTGGTGAGCGGCATGTGTTCGGATTCTAAAGGAAACGTTTTCGCGGCGTTGACCGCAGGAGGGTCGAGCGGCGATAACGGGGCGATCTATGAATACATGCACGGCGGCACGAAACCCATTGCGAAACTCGACGTGCCCAAGCACGAGATTCCGATCGATTGCTCGAGCGATCCGACGACCGGGAACCTGGCGGTCACGCTTCAAAGCAGCCGCGACTACGCGCCGAGCGTCGCCATCTACCCAAGCGCGGCGGGAACGCCAAAGATTTACGTGAGCCGCGCAATCGGAGCCGCGCCCCAAGCCGGCTACGACGATCGCGGGAATCTGTTCGCGACGAGCGGCGGCAACGTTGGTGCGGAGCTTCCGGTGGGCAAAACCGGTTTGACGACGATCAAGCTTTCGGAGACGCTCGGTGGAGTCGCGCACGTCCAATGGGACGGAGCCTATCTCGCCCTACAATCCTTCGTGTACTTGAAGCACAATCGCGAGAAACTCTTCGAAGGCATCTTTCGCATCCAGATTTCAGGCTCGATCGGAAAAGTCTTGAGCGTTAGCCGCTTCCACGGCTGGCCCGAAAAAGACCCGGGAGAATCGTGGGTCCAAGGCGGCACGATCGTGGCAACGCCGTCGCGCGAGATTGTTTTCTGGGCGTATCCGGCGGGCGGCAATCCCCGCAAGGTGATCCGTCACGGCCGTCCGGGTAACGCGATAACCGTCAGCCCCGCTCGGTAGCGATCCAACCGTACGCAAGGAAAGCTTTGATTTAGATGCACCTCTACGAGCCGATGGCCGAAGTTTACTATGGTAAATGAGGCCGGAGGCGACAACGAGATGCGCTAAATCAGAGCTTTCCTAGATCGCTTCGATCTTCGCCATCATACCTTCGTCCTCGTGGTCGAGGATGTGGCAGTGAAAGACGAACTCACCGCGGATGATCGGGTCGCGAAAATCCATCAAGAGCACGACCGAACCCGGCACGCTCTTCTTTCCGCCCGCAGAGCGGTGCGGCACGATGAAGCTGTCGGCCCAGTGCGGGTGCTGCTGCTTTACGCCGTTAATGCTCTCTACCAAAAAGTGAAGCTGATGGATGTGAAAGTCGTGAATCTCTTCGGTCACGTTGACGATGTGCCATTCCTCGACGGTACCGACGTGGACCACGAACATCGGCGGCGACTTCATTGAGAACGCCTGGCCGTTGATGAAGAAACGGGGCTTGCTGTTCTCGCTCAATACGACCAAACGCTTCGCCGACGGCGGCGGAAGCGCAGTGGTATAGACGTTCTGCGGAAGGGGCTCGCCGACCGTCAGCGCTTGCGAAGAGAAGTCTCCCCCCTCGTGCCGGCCTTTCGGCGCCACCAGATCGCCGAGCCAGATGTACGGATCCGGATCGCCGTTAGGGCCGGTGTCGTAGCAGAGCGTCTGAAACTTGGCGCGGCCGCTCGCCGGTCCGGTAACGACGAACTCGGCGCGTGCGGCCGGCGGCATCACGACCGACGACTCCGTCAGCGTCGGCGGCGTGCCCCGATAACTATCGAGCGCGAAACCGTCGATCGCGACGACCTCGACTTTTTCTCCCTCGACGTTGAGGCGCAGCGTCTTGTGGCCGGTTGCGTTCACGACGCGAAAGAACTGCTTCTCGCCGGGAGCGATCGTGATGACCGGATGGGAGACGCCGTTGAGCGTCACGCGCAGCCCGTCCTTCGTGCTGCACGGAGCGGTATTGGTATGCTGCGGGCGAACGCTGCCGCCGGTATCGGCGACATCGTTCATCCCCTGCATCGCGTCGTCGTCCATTCCCGTGCCGGTATCTTCGCCTCCGGTTCCAATCGCCCGCACGATGATGAGGCGCTGCTTCATCTTCGCCAAGCCGGGCAAGTGACGCGCGAGGCCTTCAATGACGATTGCGCCCGACATTCCGCTGGCACCGACTTGATAACTCGTCACGCCGTGCACGTGCGGATGGTACCAATAGAGTCCCGGCTCTTGATTTGTTGGAATGTGAACGACGTAGTGGAGCCTCTCACCGGGTGTTGCAAGGACCGTTAGCACGTCGTCTCCCGGCCGCTGCGGCGAAACACCGAGCCCGTGAAAGTGCAGATTGATGTCTTCTCCCCGCGTCGCTGATCCCATAGGGGCCAATGAATGTGCCGGCGGCGGCTCTTTTGGCAGATTGTCTTTTACGTCGACGACGAACGTTTCGCCGGGCTTAACGTCAATCGTGGGCGCGACCTCGCTCATACGAGCGTAGACGAACTCGGGCTGACCGGTGGTTAAATTCTCGTTCACGATGAGCGAGATCTTGGCGACGCCGTTGACCGCTTTCACCACCGGCGGTTCGGGAAGCCCGTTGACGGCCGCATCGTGCAACGGGAGGCGCACCGCCGGTGGCGGCGCCTGCGGAATCGGGTTCGGACCGCTCGCTTTGCCGCCGCAGCCGGCAAGCCACCCGTAGGCAACCGCAAGCGCCAATACGCGTCGAATCATCGATGCCATTCCCTTAAATAGCCTCGATCTTCGCCATCATGCCTTCGTCCTCGTGGTCGAGAATATGGCAGTGAAAGAGGAACTCACCGCGGATAATCGGGTCGCGAAAATCCATCAAGAGCACGACCGAACCCGGCACACTCTTCTTCCCGAACGCCGAGCGGTGCGGCACGATGAAGCTGTCGGCCCAGTGCGGGTGCTGCTGCTTCACGCCGTTAATGCTCTCTACCAAAAAGTGAACCTGGTGGATGTGAAAATCGTGAATCTCTTCGGTCACGTTGAGAACGTGCCACTCTTCTACGGTGCCGACGTGGACCACGAACATCGGCGGCGACTTCACCGAGAAAGCCCGGCCGTTGATGAAGAAACGAGGCTTGCTGTTCTCGCTGAACACGACCAAACGCTTCGCCGCCGGCGGCGGAAGGGCAGTTGTATAGGCGTTCTGCGGCAGCGGCTCGCCGACGGTCAGCGGGCGTTCCGAGAAATCCCCGCCGGCCTGATGCTGCTTCGGCCGCACGATATGGGCTAGCTCGATGTATGGATCGGCGTCGCCGTTGGGGCCGGTATTGTAGCACAGCGTCTGAAACTTGGCGCGGCCGCTCGCCGGTCCGGTGACGACGAACTCGGCGCGGGAAGCCGGCGGGATCACGACCGACGACTCCGTGAGGGTGGGCGGTGTGCCGGGATAACTATCGAGCGCGAAACCGTCGATCGCGACGACCTCGACCTTTTCTCCCTCGACGTTGAGGCGCAGCGTCTTGTGGCCGGTTGCGTTCACGACGCGGAAGAACTGCTTTTCGCCGGGAGCGATCGTGATGTCCGGCCGACGGGCGCCGTTGAGCGTCACCGTCAGACCATCCCTGAACGAACACGGAGCCGTGTTGCTGTGCAGTGGGCGTATCTGACCGGTACCCGACGCGCCGGACGCACTTTCGGTCATTCCCATCGATGGCTCGTCGGCATCGTCGTCGCGCCGCACATTTACGCCAATTCCCGTGGCCCGCACGATGATCAGACGCTGTTTCATTTTGGCCAGCTCCGGAAAATGGCGCGTGAGTCCCTCAATGACGATCGCCCCAGACATGCCGCCTTCGCCCACTTGATAGCTCGTTTCACCGTGGACGTGCATATGATACCAGTAGAGTCCTGGCTCCTGATTGTCCGGAACGTGCACGACATAGTGCAGTTTTTGGCCGGGTTTTGCAAGCAGCCCGAGTACGTTGTCGCTGTGACCGCGCGGGGAAACGGTCAGACCATGAAAGTGCAGATTGGCGTAGGCGGCCATCCCGGTGCTCGGCGGAAGATCGTCGGTAAGCTCGATCTCGAACGTCTGGCCGGGAGCGATCTCGACCGTCGGAGCCACCCCGTGCATGTATTGGTACTGGAACGCAGGCAAGCCGGTCGCCGGATTGATGTTGGCGATCAGCGAAAATTTTGCAACGCCATGGACCGCATGCACGATCGGCGGTTCGGGGAGCTCGTTGACGTTCACGTCGGGTGAGACGGGCGTCAATTCCGCCGGCGCTTGCGGAATCGGATTCGCCGGACCGCTAGAGCGGCCCCCGCAGCCTGCAAGCCACGCATACGCGACGAGCAGAACAATCAGGCGTCGAGTCATGAAGAACCGGTTAACCTCAAAACACTAGGAGCCTGTCGGGTTATGGTCGTGTGCGCTGTTGGGCACGCCGCCCTTCGCCGACAAGGATCGACGAGCGCGGAATGGCAGCGCCATTTGAGCGAGGAGAGACGCGGTCGGCGAGCGGCGCCGTGCCCAACCCGAAGGGCTGAGATCGATTTCGGCGATTTTGTTGTCGCTCGCTCGGTCACAGAGCGCTGCTATGCTCCTTCCCTCGCTCCTAAAACTCACTCGAAATAGACCTCAGCATCACGCACGAGCATAACCCGACAGGCTCCTAGGGATAGGTTTGGACGCATGAATCGGTGGCATCGCTGACCATCGGTTGCATGGTGTACGACTTCGCACCGAACTGCTCGTTCGCCATCGTGGCCGTCACGCAAGGATCGCCGATCTCTCCGTTGACGCCCCACCACGCGGTGTACGCATCCGGATCGGTGATCGTTTCGCCGTATTCGTGTCCCGCGAAGATCGTCATACCCTCGTCCTTTCCGCTCTCGTCCGATGGCGGCGCGATGATGTTCGCGTCGCACTTTTTGGCGCCGGCATCGGTCATGTACGGCAGGTTTGCGTACGGGCACCAATTGTTTCTCGTACGACGTCTCGCTGTGATACGAGCACCATGACGTTGGGAACCCGGCTTCGCTATGCTTGTGCGGGGTCGCCACGACGTACACGCCGTTGGGATCGTAGCCAAAGTGAGCGACTCCTCGCAACGCCTCGGCAGCAACCTGTGGGTCGGTCGGATTCTTTGCGATCGGCGACTCGTCATCCCAGCTGCCGCCGAACTGGTTGGCCGGATTGGTGATGTAGGTCTTTTTGTGCCCCGACTTTTCGTAGTACTGCGTCTCGATGTTGTTATGAGCGCTTCCGCCCATGGCCTTGGTATAGGCCTCGAGCAAGGGTTGCAGGCGGTCGGCATCTCCGTACTTTTTGTAATCCCAAAATATGAGATAAAACTTAGGGGCGACGATCACCACGCCGCCCATATACGGCACGTAAGGCAACAACGGAACGATTCCGGGCGCCGTTTGGTGAGTGGGCGCGTAGTGCGGGCGATGGTAGAGCACTCCGCCCGCATACGCCCAGTCAGGGCCGCTGGGAACCGTCGCGGGAAAGACGCTAGCGCCGCCGCCGCATCCCGGTAGCGCGCAGGCGGCCAGGAATCCGAACGCGCCCGCAAACCGGGAAAACTTCAGCATTGGGAAACTCCTCGTTTTGGTTACCTGTCGTGGTTCTCTCATCGAAGATGACGCGCCTTTCCTCTACCGGACGTCCCAAGTTTCGGCATGGACCGGATACATCAACATGTTCCGTCGGAAGCCGTTCACGCGATCGCTGATCACGTCGACGCTCGACTCGAAGGCAATCGGCACGACCGGCGCATCGCGGCGAATGATGCGCTGCATTTCGACGAAGTCACGACGGCGCCGGCGCGGATCTGCGGTGACGGCCTGATCGTCGAAGAGTGCATCGAAGCGGGGGTTGCAGTAGTTCATCGAGTTGTTGCCGTTAGAGCCGCGCTGGCTGCAGGCAAAGATGACCGACTGTTCCGGATCGGCAGCGCCGATCCAGAGCCCGGCCGCTAGCGTAAAGTTCCCGGTTCTTAACGGACCGTCGGGCGCGTTGAAGAGGGCGGCCGCGTAGGGCTTTAAAGCCGTCTCTATGCCCGCGCGACGCAACTGTTCTTGCTCGATCACCTGCATCCACGCTCCGCGTTCCGGGTCAAGCGCAATCGTCACCGTCAGCGGCACGCCGTCCTTGAACCAACGGCCGCGGCTCTTTCGCCATCCCGCGACGCCAAGCTCGCGCACCACCGTCGCCGAATCGCCAGCCGCCGTTTGCGGTGCGGGGTCGTGCCATGCAAAGACCGGAGGCAAAAACGAATCGGCCGGCCTGAGCGAGCCGAACCCTTCGCGTGCGATCTCCGGCCGGTCGAGCGCGGCCGCAATCGCGCGACGAGTGTGAACGTTGTCGGTCGGCGCAGCCGTCGTCCGAATAAACAAAAAATACGCTCCATTAATCGGTGTTACCACCACTCGGGCGCGGGCAATGTTACGTGCGTCGGGTATTTGAGCGGAGCCGATTTCCGTGAGGTCGACGTCGCGCGCGCGCAAGGCGAGGAGCGAAGCCTGTGTCGTTGGGATCAGCGCGAAGACAAGACGGCGCAGCCGAGGGCGTGGGCGAAAATACGGGTTAGGCTCGAGTACGATGCGACTCGCGCGCTCCCACGCCACGACCTTGAACGGTCCGGTTCCGAACGGGAGCTGGTTCCACGCCGCTTTAGTGACATCCGTCGATACAAATGCATGGGCCGGCAGAATGCCGAACGCGAAATCGGCCTGCGCAAAGAGCTCGGCGACGGCAGCGTTCCAACGCTTGCGCAGTCGCACGATCACCGTATAGCGGTTGGGTGTCCGCAGCGAGGCGACGCGCCGGTACGCGTCCTCCGATTCCACGGGGTTGCGCGGATCGACGATCGCGCGAAACGTGAAGGCGACGTCCGCGGCCGTCAGTTCTCTACCGTCGGCGAATCTGACGCCACGGCGGAGGTGATAGACGATGGTCTTGCCGTCTGCCGAGATGTCGCCATTTGCCCGGCTGGGAACTCGCGTTACGAGAACGGCCTCGAGCTTGTTATCGGCCGAGAGGCCAACCAGCGTCTGCGTAACGAGAAGATCGTACCCAATCGTGTCCTGGTCGTGCGCCAAGAGCGGATTGAGCGACGAGGGATCTACGTTATCTGCGATCCGCAGTACGTGCGGTCGAGCAGACTCGGTCCCGGTGCGCGCGCAGGCCGTCAAAACCAACGCAAGCGCAACGACACGTCTCAAGGACGAACGCGGAGCGCGACGCTGATCCGCGGCCCGACGGCGGCGCCCGTCTTGGGAATGCCGTGGTCGTAGTGAAGCTGTGTCTCGTAGCTCATGAGCAGAAGACTGCCGTCCTCCAAATCCAAATCGAAGATTCGCCGTCGGAGTTTACCGCGAGCGGAATCGAAGGTTTTGCTGCGAATCGTCATGAGGCGCGTCGCTCCCAGCGAAATGAGGGCGATCGGATGGCCGGCGACGATCTCGTAGAGATGGTCGTTGTGCGGAGCGACGCTATCGCGCCCGTCGCGATAGAAATTCAAGCCGACGCTGTTGAACGGCGTTCCCGTCGCATCGCGCGGCTCGGTGCGCCGCTTCCGCAAGAACGGCCGGGAGCCGCTCGCCGGGTAGCTGGTAGCTAGCAACGAGTCGCGGCACGTCCACGTCGCGGTCGTACATTCGGCGGCGCTCGCTATGCCACGTAACCTCTTCGCGAAGCGCTTCGAACCATCGCCGCGCGGTCGGTGCGTCGGCAAACGCGGGCGTGTAGAGAATCCTGCCGGTCTCGTCGTCGACAATCGTCCGACTGCCGGCGCCGAAGAGTCCGAGTTGCGTCAGGGGTAGAGGCCGCGGAGCTTCGTCGCCTCGGCGACTCGCGCTACCGCGACGCAGTACGCTCCTTTTCGCATCGAGACGCCGTGACGTTTTGCCTGTTCGTATGTCTCGCGGAAAGCGCGAGTCATCTTGCGCTTGAGGCCTTCGTTGATCTCGTCCTCTTCCCAGAAGTTGGCCTGCAGGTCTTGCACCCACTCGAAGTACGAAACCGTCACGCCGCCCGCGTTGGCCAAGATGTCGGGCGAGCACCATGATGCCGCGCTCGAAGAGAATGTCGTCGGCGTCGGGAAGCGTCGGGCCATTGGCCGCTTCGGCGACGATTCGCGCCCGAATGCGCGGGGCGTTTTCACGCGTGATGACTTTTTCGAGCGCGGCCGGCACCAGCACGTCGCAATCGAACTCCAGCACTTCTCTATTGTCGGTGCGCTCGCCCCCGCTGAAACCGACCACCGAACCCGTCTCGAATTTGTGCGCGATCAGGCCTTTGACGTCGAGGCCCCGCTCGTTCGCCACGCCGCCGTGCGAATCCGAGACGGCAACGACCTTGTAGCCGTGCTCGGCCATCAATTGCGCCGCATACATGCCGGCGTTGCCGAATCCCTGAATCGCGACGCGAGCGCCCTCGATCGTCTTTCCGAGCGCCTCCATCGCTTCGTCGACGACATACATGCAGCCGCGGGCCGTTGCCTTGTCGCGCCCGAGCGATCCGCCGATCGCGACCGGCTTGCCGGTGACGACGCCGGGAATCGAGTACCCGTGCTGCATCGAGAACGTATCCATGATCCACGCCATGATTTGCGGCGTCGTGTAGACGTCCGGCGCGGGGATGTCCTTCTCCGGGCCGATGATGATAGAAATCTCGGTCGTGAAGCGACGGGTCAGATTCTCGAGCTCCTGCAGCGACATCGCCTTGGGATCGCAGATAACGCCGCCCTTTGCGCCGCCGAATGGAATGTTGATCAGCGCGCACTTCCAGGTCATCCACATCGCCAACGCCTTGACTTCGTCGAGCGTCACGTCGGGATGGAAGCGAATCCCGCCTTTCCCGGGTCCTCGCGCGAGGTTGTGCTGCACGCGATAGCCGGTAAACATGCGAAAGGTCCCGTTGTCCATGCGGACGGGCACCGAAACTTCGAGCACGCGCTTGGGCTGACGAAGATAGCCGTGAAGGGATTCGTTTAAACCAATCAGCAGCCCGACTTCGTCGAGCTGACGCTGTGCCATCTCCCAAACGTTATCGACCGCCTGAAGGGCGGAGAGATCTTGGGTCGTCATATTTCTTATTAATGCGGCCAGTCTAGAAATTCTACGGGTGCGTGCCGTACATGCTAGCCCTATACGCCGGCAAGTGCGGATTCTTCCATTTCGATCCGTCCTCGAACGTAATCTTCAGCGGAACGCACTTCGCAAAACTCGTTTGCAACGGGAAGACGTTCGGACTCAGACCGAACTTGTGCTTGATCTCGGCGCCTGGCGAGAAGGTGCCGACGTCCTTGACTTCTGCGACGAGGCTACCCCGCACGATGAGACCGAATTCGATCTGTTTCATCACGACGTTGGTGACGTTGACATAGTCGATGCCGAGCGTCGGATTGTTCGCAACGGGAGCTGGTTGGTAGTACATCGCACCATACACGGACGGCCAGCCCCAGTAGCCGCCGGCGTAGCCCGGATAGAATCCCGGAGTGTAGCCTGCATAATTGTACCTGACGTTCCGTTCCGGATTGCAGGCGCTCACTTGGATGGGGTGCGCCGTTGTAAGGTGCGCGGCCTGCGACATCGCGACGTGAGAGGTCTGCGCCGGCGTTGCCGCGGGAGAGCCGGCGACGAAGCAGAGCGCTGCGACGCCTACTAAGAGACGCTTGAAGTTCATTGATGCGGGCTCCTTATCAGAATTCCGATTCGAGATTGCGGTTGAGTTCTGCAAGCGAAAGGGCGGTGCCTTGGCGCCGCCCCGCTTTTACTCTCGCGAGTCTTTGAGGTTACTGCGGAGGCCGTCCGCCTCCATGGGAGCCGCCTCCCCCGCCGCCGCCCCCACCCCCACCGCGCGGGGCTGAGGAGCCCCCGCTATGCGGAGCGGAGTACCCGCCGCCGTGCGAGTACGACGGCTGCGAGCCGCGCGAATACGACGGATACGAACCGCGCGAGTACGACGGATACGAACCGCGCGAGTACGACGGATACGAATCGCGCGAGTACGACGGATACGAACCGCGCGAGTACGACGGATACGAACCGCGCGAGTACGACGGATACGAACCTCGCGAGTACGATGCGTACGGATTACGTTCGGAAGAATCGCGCCCGTAGGAGTTCCCGTACGAAGCGCGCCCATACGGGCTTTCGTACGAGCTTCGTCCGTACGACTCGCCCCGCGAGTACGATCCGCGCTCGTTTGAGAACCGGCCCCACGAATCCGAGGATCCGCGTTGCTCACGCGCGCCTTCGTTTGCGAAGCCTGAGCGTCCGGAGGAATTCGGCTCGGAGTGGGACGCGACGGAGTTGCGCCCCTCGTTGCCGCGCGCCTCATTGAAGCGCTGCCACGAATCGGACGGCGCGTTCTCGTGCCGTACGGCATCAGCGTCATGCGACGCTGGAGCATTCTCGCGGCTGATCGTCGCGTTCTCGTGCGTACCCGCGTTAGTACGGGAGGCCGCCGTGGCGATGGCGTGCTCGGCAGCATTGTCGCGCGCGGAGTTGCCCTGGATCGCTCGCGAAACCGCCTTCTGCTGCTGGTCGAACGACATGCGTCCAGTCAGCGACCGGCTCGCCGATGCGAAGCGATGCGAGTCGAAGGCCTTCGAGAGCGTGGTGTGCCCGCTGATCGAGCGGCCGCCGAAGCCGAGACTGTCCCGAGTCGGTGTCACCGGCACGGCTCCGTGGATCATTCCGACGTGACCGCTGATGTTGTGCGAGTTTACCGTAAAGGTGTGACCGGAGATCGTTCCGTGCCGGAAGTTCCCCGCCAGCGTCCCGTGCACGCCGCCATGCGGGAAGTACCGATAGATATTGGTGATGTGGGTGATGTTAACGACTCGCGTTCCCCAGCCGTAGCCGCAGCAACCCCAGCCGCCCCATCCCCAGCCCCAGCCGGTCCAAGCCCAGCCCGGATACCACGGATAGTAGGGCGCGAAAGGCGCGAGTGGATACCAGCCAATGTAAGGATAACCGAAGCCAACCGAAACGCCGACGCCGAATCCGAAGAAACCTACGAGCGCGGGCGACCATGCGGGGTAGGCGGAGTACGCCGGTGGATACCACGCCCAGCCGTAACCGTTCGCGTAGAACCAGCGGCCGTAGTGGTACGGCGCCCAGCCCCACGGCTCGTTGGCCACCCAAGTCCAGCCGTAGCCGTCTCCCCAAGTCCAAGATCCGTTGCTATATGGAGCCCAACCGTTTGATTGATCGGGAACCCATACTTGGCCGTAACCCGCCACGTCTTGCCACTGACCGTAGGCACCCAGGTTATCGTAACCAGCGATGTCGGGATTGAGGTTCGGACTCGCGTTCAGCGCGGCAATCATCGTCTGATCGCGCTTGGCGTTGAAGTCATCGAACGAGTCGTATCCGACTTCCGTCGTGTAGGTAACCGACGGATTGGAAGCCGATCCGCGCGCCACGAGCGTACGCCCGGACTCGAGCGTGTAGGTGCGCTGCGGCGTGACCACGTCCGCGCTTCCGCGGCGCGCGGTCACCCAGCTTGAGCCGTCCTTACCGATCGAGACGCGATAGTCGCCGGCCTGGTTCGCGCGAACGGTCACCGACGGCGTGTCGACTTGGACGGCGGCGGTGTTGCGCACGAGGCCGATTACGATCGTGCCGTCGGCAAGCTGAAGCTGCCGGTTATTAGGATCGTCGTTCGTAATGCGAGCCTGCACGTTTCCGCCGAGCCGGACAGCGGTCGAACCGTCAAACTGCAGCTCGCCGCGCGCGCTCGCTCCGGTTGAAATGTAATCGCCTGGGAGCAGCGGCGCGTTCGCAACCGCGGCGACTTGCTTGTTGCTGTCACCGCGTTGAACGACGACCGACCCCTCGACGATGCTGACCCGGGTAACGCCGGGTCCGCTTTTATCGGGTGCCTGCTCGGCCGCTGCCGGAACGATGCTCGAAAGGGTCATCCCGATCAGGGCAGCCCCGGAGAACAGACTCGTGATCCACTTACTCATATTGTTATGCATTTGTCCCCTCACAAACATTGAAACCGAACGCGAGAGGCGAAGCATCGAACCATGATTAGCTTACCATTAAGCTAGGGTGAGAGGGGCTCTCGCCTGCTCGGCTAACGTTACAGCCGGAGGTGTAACCGCAGATGAAAGACTCAGCCAGCGGAATGACGCGCCGCACGTTCGTCGCCAAAGCGATCGTGCTCCCGGCTCTCGCGGGAGTGCTTCTCGCCGAAACGACGACCGCGCAAGCTAAAGGCTCGCAGGCCCAGTTCAAATATCAAACAACGCCAAAAAACGGACAGAAGTGCTCGCAGTGCACATTTTTCGTAGCGGGTAGTTCGTCAACGGCGAACGGGAGCTGCAAGCTCGTCGCCGGCACGATCAGCCCCAACGGCTGGTGCACCGCCTGGGCGAAGAAGAGCTAGTCATTCGCTAGCATCCGATGCGTGCGCGCTAAGCCGCGCATTCATTTCGCTCAGCGAGTATTTGGCTTAGATGACTTCAAAAAGTGCTGCGGCGCCAATGCCGCCGGCCACGCACATCGTGGTCACGACGTATTTTGCACCGCGGCGTTTGCCTTCGATGAGTGCGTGCATCGTCATGCGAGCGCCGCTCATGCCGTACGGATGGCCGATCGAGATCGCGCCGCCGTCGACGTTGAAGCGATCGTTGGGAAGGCCGAGCGTGTCGCGGCAGTAGACCGTCTGCACGGCAAATGCTTCGTTGAGCTCCCACAAGCCGATGTCGTCGATCGTCAAACCGTGCTGTTTGAGAAGCTTGGGCACCGCGTAGACCGGAGCGATTCCCATTTCGCCGGGCTCGCACCCAGCAGCGACGTAACCGCGATAGATTCCCAGCGGCGTCAGATTGCGCCGTTGAGCAAGCGTTGCATCCACGATTGCAACCGCGGCGGCGCCGTCGGAGAGTTGCGAGGAATTGCCCGCCGTGACCGACGACTCGGCGACGCCCGGCACCGCGCTTTTGAGCGCGGCGAGACCCTCAAGCGTCGTGTCCGGGCGATTACCTTCATCTCGCTCGAGCTCCACGTGCCGCTCGGTCACCGCGCCGCTATTCTCGTCTTGTTCGTATTTCCACGAAAGCATCGGGACGATCTCCGCATCGAAGCGGCCCGCAGCTTGTGCGGCGGCGGTACGCTGCTGGCTTTGGAGTGCATACTCGTCCTGACGCTCACGTGAGACGCCGTATTTCTTCGCGACGAAATCGGCGGTGTAGAGCATCGGCGTCGTAGAGATCGGGATCGTGGCGCAGCAACCAATCTTCGGTGAGGAATCGCAAGTGCAAATCGTTCTGCACCATGCTGATCGACTCGACGCCGCCGGCGACGATAACGTTTGCGCCATCGGCGATCACGCGCTTCGCGCCCGCCGCGATTGCGTCGAGGCCGGACGCGCAGAAACGGCTTATGGTCTGACCCGGCCACGCTGACGGGGCAGCCCGCTCGCAGCGCCGTCGTGCGTCCGATGTTGTTTCCGGTCGCGCCTTCGGGTAAGCCGCACCCCATGATGACGTCGTCGACCTCCGCCGGATCGATCGCTGCGCGTTCGATCGCGTGCCTGACGACGTGGCCACGCCATCGTCGCGCCCGGCGTCTGATTGAAGGCGCCGCGAAACGCACGGCCGATCGGCGTGCGCGCCGCCGAAACGATCACCGCTTCACGCACGGGCTACGACCCGGTCGCTCTTTGACGAACTCGAGGTTTCGGGGTTTTCTTGCGCGTACCACATCGGGCCGCCGAGATGCGGCGGGAAACCGTAGCCGTACACGTAGACGATGTCGATGTCGCCGGGGCGCGAGTGCAATGCCCTCATCGAGCAGATGCCGCCCGCGATTAACGAGTGCGCGGAGGAGCCGCTCGCGGATCTCGTCATCGCTCACTTCGCTGCGGGGCGATTCCGGCCTCGGCGGCCTCCTCGGCAAAGAGTTTGTCGACCTCAGGATCGGGTATCGGCTCGCGACCCTTGCCGACCGCCTTGTCGTATTTGAAATAACCGGCCATCGTCTTCTGTCCGAGTCGATTCATTTCAACGAGCCGCGCGAGCACGTTGGTGCGCCCCAACGCCTCCGCGCCGCGCGCCTTTTGAACTTGCCAGCCGATGTCGAGACCGGAGAGATCGCTCATCGCAAATGGCCCCATCGGAAACCCGAATCGTTTCATGACCGCATCCACGCGCGCCGACCGGAACGCCTTCTTCTGCCAGCGCGTTTGCCTCGCGCAAATAATCGAAGATCATACGATTCCCGATGAACCCGAAGGCGTTGCCCGAGAGCACTGCTTTCTTGCGCAACGCCTTGCCGAGCTTAAATGCAGTTGCGATCGTTTGCGCCGACGTCTCGCGTCCGCGCACGATCTCGAGCAGCGGCATGATGTTCGCGGGGACGAAGAAGTGCAAGCCGAGCACGCGCTCCGGACGCTTGGTCGCATCGGCAAGCTCGTCGATGTCGAGCGTCGAGGTATTCGTCGCGAGAATCGCGTCCGGCTTCGCGATGCCGTCGAGTTTGCGAAACACGTCGCGCTTGACGTCGAGATTTTCGAAGACCGCCTCGACGACGAGATCGACGTCGGCGAGGCGCGCTCCAGTCGTCGGTGAAGCGTGATCGACTGTGCGCGCTTCCAGGCTTCTTCTTGCGTCAGCCTGCCTTTCTGCACTTGGTACATGAACATGCCCATCACGGTCTGGCGCGCCTTGTCAACGGCTTCGTCGTTGTTGTCGACGACGACGACCGGAATCCCGGCCTGCGCGAAAGCGATTGCGATCCCGCTTCCCATCGTCCCGGCGCCGACGACGCCGGCCTTCGTGATTGGCAACGGTTCGGCGGGCGGAAGGCCGGGAATCTTCGCAAGCTCGCGCTCCGCGAAGAAGACGTGGCGCAGCGCAAGCGAGGGCTTCGACCGTACGAGCTCTTCGAAGAGCCGCGTCTCGCGCGCAATGCCGAAACTAAACGGCAGCTCGACTGCAGCCTGCGACCGCGTCGATGAGCTTGTGCGCGGCGAGGCCGCCGCTCTCTTCGGGTGGGACCATCTTATGCGCTTGGGCGACGACGAACGGCGCCGCTTGCATCGGCAGATCCTTGGCAACGATCGCTTGACGCTCGGAAATGCGTCGCTTGGGACCCTTCGTCAGCGCAACCGCACGTTCGACGACGTCGTCCGACACGACCTCGTCGACGATGCCGAGCTCGAGCGCACGCTCGGCTGAGACCGACGAGCCTTTGAGCATGAACTCGAGCGCCGGCGCGCGCACCGATCAGGCGCGGCAGCCGTTGCGTTCCGCCGGCGCCCGGCAAGAGTCCCAGCTTGATTTCGGGCAAGCCGAGTTTCGCGCGCTGCCGTCGCGACACGGTAATCGCAGGCCAACGAAAGTTCCAAACCGCCGCCCAGGCAGTTTCCGTCGATCGCTGCGACGTGAACCTTCACGCTCGCTTCGATCGCGGCAATTACGTCACGGATGGTCACGGCATCCGGCCGCAACTCTTCGTTGAAGTCGTTGACGTCGGCACCGGCGCTAAACAACCGTTCGCCCCCGTAAAGACGACTGCCTCGACCGAAGGGTCGCGGTGCGCGGTTTCGATTGCTTCTAAGCAGTTTTGCGCAATACGCAAACGACAATGCATTGACCGGTGGATTATCGAGCGTAATGATTCTCACGCCGTCGCGATCGGCGATTCCAACCCGCATTACGCCGTTACTGCCATCTTCCGGTCGAGATCGAACTGCGCGTCGGTTAGTCGCATCACGTCGCCGGATCCCTCGACGATCTGACGCTTGAACCAGCCCGCCTGCGAGAGCACGTGCGTCGCGTAAAAGGCCGCCGTCGCAAGCTTAGCTCTGATAAAACTCGGAGTCGGGATCGTTGGCCGCGATTTTCTCTGCGGCGATTTGAGCGGCGCGTGCCATCTGCCACCCGCCGGCGACCGTTCCCCAGAGACGCAAGTACGGAACCGAGCATGCAAAGGCTTTATGCAAGTCTCCCATGGCGTTCATCCCGATCCACTGCGAAGTTTCGTTGAGCCCGGCCAGGGCTTTGCCGAGCGCTTCGCCGATCCGCTTGACCGTGGGATCTGGGTGCGCCGCGCACTCCTTTGCGACCGTCTCCATCTTCTTTCCCACCGTCAGTGCGGTTGCGCCCAGGTCGCGCAACAGCTTGCGGCCGACCAAGTCGAGCGCCTGAATGCCCGTCGTACCCTCGTAGATCGTGAGGATGCGAACGTCGCGATACTGCTGGGCGATTCCGGTCTCTTCGATGTAGCCCATACCGCCGAAAACCTGGAGCGCGGTCGAGCAGAGCTCGACGGCGTTCTCGGTGCACCAGCCCTTCACGACCGGGATCATGAACTCTACGAAAGCTTTATGCTCTTTGCGAACGCGTTCGTCGGGGTGGCGCTGCGCGTAATCGAGCGACGCTGCCGTCACGTAGGCCAGCGCGCGCATCGCCTCGATCGTTGCCTTTTGCAACATCAACATGCGACGCACGTCGGGATGCTTGATAATTACTTCCGGGGCGCGCGAACCGGGCTTGAGATCGCGTCCCTGCACGCGCTCCTTCGCGTACGCAAGGGCGCTCTGATACGCGCGATCGGCAAGCGCGATGCCCTGCACGCCGACCGAGAAACGCGCCGCGTTCATCATGATGAACATGTACTCGAGGCCGCGATTGGGTTCGCCGACGAGATAGCCGATGGCGCCGTTACCTTTCTCGCCGTAATTAAGCGTGCAGGTCGGGTTCCCGTTGATGCCGAGCTTGTGCTCGATGCTCGCGCAAACGACGTCGTTACGCTCGCCCAGCGTGCCGTCGGCATTGACGAGAAATTTCGGGACGATGAAGAGCGAGATGCCTTTTGTCCCTTCGGGCGCGCCGGGCAATCGAGCGAGCACCAAATGGATGATGTTCTCCGCCATGTCGTGCTCGCCGAACGTGATGAAGATCTTCGTTCCCGTGATCTGGTGGTGGTCGCCCTCTGGGATGGCTCGAGTGCGGACTTGCGCGAGATCCGAACCCGCCTGCGGCTCGGTAAGGCACATGGTGCCCGTCCATTTTCCCGAGACGAGATTGGGAATGTAGCGCCGCTTCTGATCCTCGGAGCCGACCAGCTCGATCGCTTCGATCGCGCCTTGATTGAGGAGCGGGCCGTTCGCGAAACCGATGTTGGCGGCGTTCCACATCTCCAACGTCGGACCCAAGAGAATTTGCGGTAAGCCCTGACCACCGTACTCGGCCGGAACCGGTAAGCCGATCCATCCCGCATCGGCAAACTTCTTATACGCCTCCTTAAAGCCGTGCGGGGTCGTGACCTCGCCTTCTTTCCACGTACAGCCCTCGGTGTCGCCGGTCCGGTTGAGCGGATCGAGCACGCCCGTTGCAAAGGAGCCGGCTTCCTCGAGCACCGAGTCGAGGACGTCGAGCGTCTCCTCACAGCCGGGGAGCGCGGCAACCTTGTCGATCTCGGCGAGCTCGCGCAGGGCGAACTGCATATCTCGTAGTGGGGCTCGATAGACGCTCATCGGGACTCCTCGTTTAGGCTCGTACCGTCGGATCGGGTGCGAGACGGTGGAGCTGATAAATCGTACATTATTAAAATTAATAGTTCAAGATTCGCGCGAACCCTTGCCGGTTCCGGGTTTCCCTGGGAATTAAAAGTTGCACAGAACCCTCTGCCTGCTTGCGGGCGACGGGAACGCTTGCGCTTATCCTACTCGTATACAACACATCCCGCCGCAAGGAGATTACGCAGTTACGATGTTCCTGATGTCAGTTCTCTTATCCGCGATCGCGTTCAATCCGGCAATGGCACCTCGTCCCGCCATGGCGGGATACGTTCAAGCTGAAGCCATCTCCCCGGACAAGACGTGCGCGCCGGGCGCCATCTGCGCTAAGGTGTCAATGCCGAACCCTCGCAACGGCTGTTTTTTCAATAACTTCTGGAATAACAGTAAGGGAGGGACCCCGCTCACTATCGACGTCACGGAGACCGGCGGCAACGGCAGCCCCGTCTACGTCTACTGGATCAATGCCACGAGCACCACAAGCATCTCCATCAAAGACAAGGCCTACGCCAAGTACTACTGCCCTTAGAGCTGACGGGTCCGCAGCTCGGTGACCTGGGGGCGCTTCTCGTAGGCGGCGCCCTCGGGCAATTTTACGGCCAGCCCTGCTCGCGATACGAGGCGAACGTGCCGAAATATAGGAGAGAGCTTCCTTTCGGCAATAGGAAGGCAGGGGTTTGTCACAGCAATGAACCGGGTCTGTTTGAGCCCGATGGAATCGAGCATTCTCAAGGGGCTCGCAAATGGCATGCAGAGCAAGGAGATCGCTGCCGTCGTCCAGCGGAGCACCGCAACGGTTGAGCTGCGGGTACGCGGTTTGTTTGCAAAATTCGATGCGCGATCGCGCGCCCACTTAGTGGCGTGCGCCCTTTGCACCGGCGCGATCGGCGTGGAAGACATAGAAAGCGCGACCAGCGACGCAGTCTGACGGGCTGCTTTAGGGCGTTACGTCCAGCGTGCTGCCGGCGCTGCGGCCGAACTCTTCCGGCGCGTCTTTGAGATACGCATGCGTGCCGGGCCACGCGAAGATGCCCGGCGTCACCGAACGCACGAGATAGTGTAGCTCGTAGACGCCGGGCTCGAGATGCTGCGCGTAGGCGACGACGCGATCGCGATAGATTTGGCTGGTATCGATCTGCCAGCTATTGCTCTGCGCAACCAATGCTTGCAAGGTGGTTCGGAAGCTCGTATCCACGGCTTCGAAGCCGGCCGGGAGCGGATCGTCGATGAGAAGCCGATCGACGGGGTGGTCGACGATCACGCGAATGCCGAGGTCGAAAACGCGGCCCGCCCCAACGGAGATCGGCGGTACCGTCGCGAGGTCCATCGTTGCGAGCGGGACGACTGCGGTTCGCGGACATCGTCACGCTTGGATCGTTGAGCGTGCGAACGACGCGGAAAGCGGCGAGCTCGCCGGGCGCGTTCGACGGCACCGGATAGGTGTAGAGAAGCAGATAATGCACCGAGCCGGCGCTGGGAACGATGCGAAGCGGTACGTTCGCAGGCAGCGCGGAGGCCGGCATCGTGAAGGTTTGCGAGGATGCGGTCGATCCGAAGCGGGCGGTGCCGATCGTCCGATCCCCAACCCTTGCAGACACCGAGCCCGGCATAAGTTTTTCGCCGGCGGCGTAAGCACTCAGTGCCATCACCGCCGAAGCGGTGTCGTCGGTGGTCGGCCAGCCGCACCGGCATTGCTGCGCCACGAGCGCGCGGACCGCACCATCGAGTTGTTCGGGCGGTGCGTGGCGCTCGAGCATGAGCTGCAACATCTGCGACTGCGCGTCGACGAGCGAGCCTAAAGCGCTCCAGCGGTCCGACACGTTCGCGACGGCGTAGCGTCCGGTGACGTAGACCGTTTGTTGCAGGAGCGCCGCCATAGTCGCGCCTTGGCGTTGCCAACCCGGTGCGCGTAGAAGATAGCGAGCCAACCGAATCTGTGCCGCGCTGTCGAAGCCGGACGACTGCGCCACGATGTCGGCGAGAAAATCGGTTCGCGGCGCGCCTTGACCGGCGAGCGCCCAGAGCGCCTCGAAGCGCAGTTGCGCTTTGCAAAGCGCGTCGTTCGCACACCACTTAAAGAGTCCCGGGTTCGCCAGCGCGCGTCCCATAAACCCGGCCGCATTTGCAACGGAATCCGAACCGACGCTCACGCCGTGCGCGCGCGCGAAGGTCAACGCCTCTAAGGCCGCTGCCGTTGCAAACGGGTCGCTCTCGTTGGCGTTGGCGTACCAACCGAACCCACCGTCACCACGCTGCAAGGAGAGCAGCTCTTGAAGGTTCGTCGCGATGGCGGCGCCCGGATCGAATGAAAGTTTCAAGCGATACGGTACACGCAGTTGCCGCAGCGCAGCGGCAATCGTAAGACGCGATGCCGCCTCGTCGGCAAGCGGCAGTCCGTCGTCGATCATGACGCCTTCCGATGGGGTCACGAACTGCGGAACGACCGAGTTCGCGAGGGTGATTTGCAGGGTTCCGCCGGAACCTAGCGCGAGCGGTATCGATGCTTCGGCGCGCGTCGCACCGCTCTCGATGACCGAATCGGTGCTCTCGCGTTGCGTTGCGGTGAAGGGCACGCTGAACGCGTCGCTTTGGGCGCCCAGACGCGCCTCGGCTTGATAGGTCGTCGGCGCGGGCGTGCCCACGATCACCGCAAAGCGATAGGCCTGCATACCGGTGGATGCTTGTTCGGTGGCGCGCTGCACCTGCGGATCGCCTTGTGCGAACGCCAGAGCACCGGTGAGCTTCAGCACGAAGTCGAGCGCGCCGGCTGCGCCGGTTTGGTTCGCGATCGAGACACCGAGATCGAAACGGTCTTGCGGCCGAGCGAACTGCGGCAAAAGCGGATTGGCCATCAGCGGCTGGTTCGAAATGAACGTCGTATCGGCGGTCGCGAAGTGAGCGCGATCTTGTTGGAGAGCGACCGCCATGACGCGCCACGTCGTCAGATCGTCGGGCATCGTAAAACCCGCGCTTGCGTGACCGCTGCCGTCGGTCCGCAGCACGCCGTAATAGGCAAGGGGCCGGAAATTGGCACGGACGCGCGTGCTCGCCGCTCCGGCGAGAAAACCGCCGCCGTACCCGAAGCCTTTTTCGGCCGGCGGCGTCTGTGTTGAGAGCGTAACGTTCTCGCGGTTGTCGGAAAAGATCGTCGCGATGGGCTGCTGTGCGAAAACCGTCTCCACCAAATCCGGCGGGCGGTACCCAGAGAGCTGCAAGATCGCATCGTTGACGACCATTGCGACGACCTCTCCCCGCACCGGCGCGCCGTTGCGGTCGGTGAGAGCGAAGGCAACGTGCTGCGCGGCGCCGGGGTGAACGGTGGCGTTCGCCGGAGCTATGGCCAGTTTGACGTACCGGTCGGCGAGATCGACGTTGAAGGCCGCCATCCCGGTTAGAGAGAGCGTCGAGTCACGCTTGGGCACGGTCTTCGTCGGGATAACGCCGCGGCGCACGACGATCGCTTGAACCGCGGCGTTGGGCAGCATTGCCGGCGTTACCTTAAAGTTCACGTGAGCCGCGCCGCTCACGTCGCGCAGCGTCGTGCGGTAGATCACGTCGTTGCGCACGACCGCGAAGTAGACGTCGGCTCGCGCGTACGGCGACGCTACGAGCGCACTTGCGGTTTCGCCGATCCCGTACTGCTTCTTGTCGAGCTTCACCGCGACGGCGTTCGCATCGCTTAGACCCCAATCGGCCTCGCCGGGACCAAACGCAAAGACTTGAATGCTCGTTGCGCTGGCGTCGCCGCGCGCGTCGCCGAAATTCGCAACGACGCGATAGGGCCCGACGTCGCTTGGCGTGAGCTGCACCGTAACCGGCCGTTCGCCGGAGCTAGCGTCGGCCGTCGCAACGGTATCGTACTTGATCGCCTGCTGCGCGCTCTCGCCGCCTTCGACTTCCTGCGTCGCCGCAACATAGGTCATCTTCTGCAGCTGGAGACGAACGCTGCGCCACACAACCGGTTTGCCGCTAGCATCGGTGACGATGACGCGAATCGGCATCGGTGCGCCGGCCTTGCCGATCGCGTCGGAAGCTAAGCCGATCACCGCGTCGGAGGGCAGCGCGAGAAAACTTTGCGAGCCGGAAACCGAGAGATTCGAGACGTCGGATGTCTCCACGTCGACGCGATACGTCATCGGAAACGGAAGATCGCTCGGGACGCTAACGTCGAGCGACGTCGTGCCCTGCGCGTCCAGCGCAAGATCGCGCTGCAGGACGTCGGTGTCGAACGACGGCGTCTGCTCGGGGTAATACCATTGCGGGCCAAAGGAAAAATCGTCCCAGCCTTTTGGCGCAAGCGTTGCGACGTCGCGCGTGACGTAGGCATGCGCGGTTCCGCCTTGCAACGGCGCGCCGAAGAGGTATGCGGCTGAGACGCTCGCGCGAACGCTCGAGCCCGCCGTTGCCGACGCGGCAGCGAGCGTCAAGTCGAGTTTGAAGTTCGGCGGCTTGAACTCTGCGACGCGCAAGGACCCGTTGATATCGTTGCCGCTGGCGCCCTTCGCGTCGACCGTATAATAGCCCAGCGCCTGTTGATTCGAAAAAGATATAGGCATCGAAAAGACGCCGAACGCATCCGTGCGAACCGTGCCCAGCGGGGTCTCCTTGTCGCTCGGATCGACGAGCTTGACCGCGTAAGAAGCGTTGGCGTCCGCGACGACGGCCGATCCCCTCACGTAGTATGCAACGCCGGTGATCTCGCCGCGCTCGCCGGGTTGGTACATTTGGCGATCGCTAAAAACCGTTCCGCGCGAGAGCGGCGCGCCGCTCGTCCAGCCCCCATAGACGTCGAAGCGATAGATGCCGCTGTAATTCCACGTCGTCACCGTTGCGACGTCGGTACCCTCGGTGACGAGGACGCCGAGGTTCGGCGCTTGATTTGCCTGCGCCAGAGCAGAGCAGCGCTCCACGTCGACGCCGAAGAGATCGAGCTCGCCGTTCGCGTCGGTCGTGCCCGACGCGCACCGTTGTGGAGCGGCCTTCCCATCTTCGTCCAAGCGGTAGACGGCAACGCCTGCTCCGCGCACGGGCGAACCGTCACTCAAGTGCTGCACGAGTACGATGCCGTGCGCGGGAAACCACTGCGCGAAGACGCCGAGATTCGTCAGCTGCACGATGCCGGTGTTGTCCGGATCGGAGTTGGGCGCATCCAACGCCGTGCGAAATCCGTACGCGAGGGCTCCGTAGGTGCCCCCTAACTCCGTCTGCAGCGGAACGCTTACCACGCTTTGCACGTTGCGCCGCGCGCCGCCCAGCGTTCGAGACGGCCAGCTCGTATATGGCGAAAGCGCCGCGAGCGCACTGGTGCTGCCGAGGAGCTGGAGCGCGGTCATCCGCGCGAAGGCGCTCTGATATTTGTTGCCCGGAAGGTTCGTTGCGTAAAAATTCAGTGCAATGGAACTCCCAGCGGGAAACACGTTGGTTCCACTTGGGGCCCAGGCGCCGGGCGCGAACGCCGCCGTGTGAATCGTCACGCGTTCGGGATGCCCGAGCGTCTGCCCAAAGACGTCTTTGACCGTCGGAGCGATGGTCGCCGTGTACGTCGCATTCGGATCGAGTGCATACGGATCGATGGCAATCGTATCCGAGCGATAATCGGGGATGGTGAAGAGCCTCCCAACGCGCGCCGGTGCCGGTGAGATCGTTACCGCTCCGACCGCCGACGCGGCATCGAGCGGATTGCTGAAGGCGATGACCGGGTCGCCCCCCGCGAAGCGACTGTCGCCGCCCGAGCCGGACGCGCGCGTCGGCACGATCGTCAGCGCGCCGTACGTACGAACGGCGCCGTCGTAAGCTTGCTTCGTCGCAAGATTTCCGTAGAGCGGCTCGACGCCCGGATCGATGTGCAGCGCGTAGTTCGTGCCTCGCCGCAGATCGCGAGCGGGCCGCAAGTCGTAAACCCATGTGTCGAGCGATGGATTGAAGAGCTCTTCTGCGTTCGTGCCCGGATAGGGAGTCGGCTGCGTTTCAAGCGCAGCCGTGAGCGCGACGCGGTCCCCGCCGCCGACCAGCGTTGCGTGCGACGACAGCGACGCCGCATCGGCAGCCGCGTTTGCAGTTACTTGAAGCTTGGGACGAAGCCCAACGGGAGACGGCGTCGCGTCGTCGCCTTGGGCCGCAAGCTGCGGCAAGCCGCTAAGAGCGAGCGGGTCGGTTTCGAACGTCCAAGCAAGCTCGCGATCGAGCGTGTCGCCAGCGAGATCGTGCAGCCCCGCGGTGAGCGTTATGCGTACGCGCGTGCCGATCGGCAGCGCTTGCTCTGCGACGAATCCGATCATGCGGGGCGTCAGGACGGTGAAGTGCCCGCGCAGCGCAGGCTCGATGCTCACGTGGTTGAGGACGTCGCGGGGGCCGTCACCCGACAGCGCCGCAACGGCCGTGACCGGCTTGGCGAAAATCACTCGGATTTGCACGAGCGAGCCGGCCCTGCCGTTCGGCGAAATCGACGCGATCCAGGACGGCAACGACGGCCTCGGGAGCGCCTCGACGGATGCAAGCTTGGGGATGTTCGGCGTGGGGACGCCGCAGGACGCAACGGCAAATGCCGCCGCAGCGAGCAGTACGGAGTGCGAAGACCGGCGAGGCAAGTTCACTCTATTTTCGGTCTACCGGCCGGAACCATGCGCCCGTCCGGTTCCCGGCATGAGGTTGAAGTTATGCGAAGTTTAGCCTCTATTGATTAAACTTCCTAAACCGCAGTAAACTTGACATAACCGTGGATCCGCTCGAGAACCCGTATCGCCCCGGTGCCGGTGCGCGGCCGCCCGCGCTCACGGGACGCGATGCCCTGATCTCCGGCTTTGCGGCAACGGTGGCCAAGGCTAAGGCGGGGCGACCTGGGCAGAGTCTCATTCCCGTAGGTTTGCGAGGTGTCGGCAAAACGGTACTGCTCAATCGCTTCGCCGACGATGCTCGAGCCGCCGGCGCGCACCTCGCCTACGTGGAAGCCGGCGAAGACGGCCATTTTCTCGAGGAGCTAGGAGCCGCAATTCGTACCCTGCTGCTCGCGTACGACCGGTTGGGCGGCGTTTCCGAAAAGGTCCAGCGGGCGCTACGCGTGCTGCGGAGTTTCACAATCACCCTCCCGGGCGGCGCGGCCTTCAGCGTCGGAGTCGATCCCGAAGTCGGAATAGCCGATTCCGGCCTGCTGCGACGGGATCTCACCGATCTGCTCGTCTCCACCGGCCAAGCCGCGGCAGACCGCAACAGTTGCGCAATCATCGCTATCGACGAGCTGCAATACCTGAACGAAAACGAGTTTGCCGCAATCATCATAGCGTTGCACCGGACCGTCCAGCTCGATCTTCCGATCTTGCTCGTCGGCACGGGATTGCCTCAGCTTCCGGCTCTCGCCGGAGAAGCGAAGTCGTATGCGGAGCGCCTCTTCGCTTTTCCGCACATCGGTTCGCTCGACGCTGCCTCCGCTCGCGAAGCAATTCTCGAACCCGCGCGCCAGCGCGACGTGACATTCACCGAAGGCGCCGTCGCACTCATTCTCGGCCGGACGTGGGGCTATCCCTATTTTCTGCAAGAGTGGGCCCACGACGCTTGGAACGAGGGAACTGAGAATCGCGTAACCGAGGCAGACATCGTAGCGATTCAGCGCAACGTCGAACACCGGCTCGACCGGGACTTCTTCAGTGTCAGGTTCGACCGGCTCACGCCGCAAGAACGGCAGTATCTGCGTGCTCTCGCCGAGCTCGGCACCAACGCGCGATCCGGCGACATCGCAGCGACGATGGGCCGAAAGGTTGAGTCCGTGGCGCCGGTGAGGGAAGCACTGATTCGCAAAGGCATGCTCTATAGCCCTGAATACGGAATAACGGCGTTCACGGTGCCGTTATTTGATGAATTCATGAAACGCGCGCTTCCCTTGCAGCCCGCCGGTCCTTCCGAGCAGCTCGACGCGTGACGACGCAACGGCTTGCGTTCGGCATTGCCGGATGCGTCGCACTCACGATGCTCGCATTCTATCTCGGTGGTATCGACGTTGCGAAGCTCCACCCATCCCATGAGTCGGTGACGTATACCGACCGTAATGGAATCGTGCTCGGGACGGTTCTCGGCGCCGACTCTTCGCGTGCCGTGAGCGTCCCACTCGAGGCCATTTCTCCCGCCGTACGCGACGCGATAGTCGCAGCCGAGGATGCGCGCTTTTGGCATCACGGTGCGATCGACGTCCCCGCACTGCTCCGCGTCACGCGCGATTTCGCGATCTACGGCGAGCCTCACAGCGGGGGGTCGACGATCGCAATGCAGCTGGCGCGCTTGCTGCATCCGACGCCGGCGACGATTCGAGGGAAGATCGCGCAGATTGCCGTGGCTCAGCGCATTGCCATCGTTTCGAGCAAGACCGCGATCCTCGAAGCGTACCTCAACCGCGTGCCGATGGGCGGGAACGTCTACGGCGTCGAAGCCGCTGCGCGCACCTATTTCGGCGAGCCCGCAGCCGACCTCGACCTCGCGCAGGCATCGCTGCTCGCGGCCATTCCCAACGACCCGGCGCGTTTGGAGCCGGGTTTCGATTGGGGCGCACTGCGGTCGCGCCAGCATTTCATCTTGCAACGCATGGTTGCGCTGCACGAAATTACGCGCGCGCGCGCCGATCTCGCCTTCTCCGAGAGCCTGCACGTGCAGCGGCACGATTCAGGCATCGCGGATGCCGCGCACGCGCTCTTCTTTCTCTCGGGCAGCCGTACAAGCACGGGACGCGTGCGCACGACGATCGACCAAAGCCTGCAGCGTTTCGTGCAAGCGCAGACCCAAAACGTGGTCGCCGCGCTGCAATCGTATCATGTTGCTGACGGCGCCGCGCTCGTCGTCGACAATCACACCGGCAACGTGCTGGCCTATGTTGGCTCACCGGATTACTTCTCAGAGGAAACCCTTGGGCGCAACGACGGGGTACAGGCGCTGCGCCAGCCAGGATCTTCGCTCAAGCCTTTCACGTACGAGCTCGCGCTCGAGCGAGGCACGATCCGCTCGACGACGATTCTCGCCGACGTGCCGTCCGCGTATGCGATCCCTGGCGGCAAGCTCTATCAGCCGGACGACTACAGCGGCAGCTTCAGCGGACCGGTCCGCGTGCGCTACGCGCTGGCGAACTCGCTCAACGCTCCGGCGGTGCAGGTGCTCTCGGCCTTGGGAGTCGGGACGCTGCTCGAGCGCCTGCACGCACTTGGATTCATGCATCTCGATCGGCCGGCATCGTATTACGGGCTCGGCTTGACGCTGGGAAGCGGCGAGGTCAGCCTTTGGGAACTCGTCGAAGCCTACGCAACGATTGCGCGCGGCGGCGAATTCGTACCGCTCACGCTCGTAACGGGCGCGACGCCCGCGTCGCGGCAGATTGGCGAGAGCCGGTACTGGCAGCTGATCGCCGATATGCTCGCCGATCCTCACGCACGCGCGAAGTCGTTTGGCATCGGCTCGGTGCTGCAAATGCCGTTTGCCGCCGCGGTAAAAACCGGCACCTCATCCGATTTTCGCGACACCTGGACCGTCGGCTTCACTCGCGAGTACACGGTCGGAACGTGGGTCGGAAACTTCGACGGCAGCGCGATGCGCGGCATCTCCGGCGTCACAGGCGCCGGTCCGCTCTGGAATCGCATCATGCTGCATCTGTACGAACGCAATGCCGAGCCGCCGCCCTTTCCCGCGCCGCGAGGCTTCGTTCGAACCGCGATCTGCGCGACGACCGGCCACGCGCCGCAGCCAAGAGAGAACGATTGTCCGGCTGCGGTACAGGAGTGGGTCTTGCCGCGCGATCTTGCGTTTATCAAACGGCCGGCGCCGCCGACCGGCAATCGCTACGATTCCTGGCTTGCCCTGCAGGCAGCCGGCACTCGCGGAGTGCTGCACATCGTCTTTCCGCATGACGGCGATGTGTTCGTCCGCGACGCAAGTGCGAATCCGCTTGCGCTGCGGGAGCAGCAGCTCGCTCTACGGGCAATTGGTGAGGGTGGGCGCGTAACCTGGAGCATCGGCGGCGCGCCGCTCGCGCTCGACGCGAGCGGGAACGCCTTCTGGGCTTTGCGATTGGGAACCTGGCGGATCGATGCCAGCGATGGCCGACATCGCGACAGTGTGACGATCCGCGTGATCCCGCCTCCGGGTAACGCGCGTCCGGGGTTTACCTACGCGAAGACGTCGTCAGTAAAAGAACTGTTGTAGCTCGCTTGCGTTGGGACCGGGCGCCCAACCCATCCGCTGGCTCGGTATAACGACCGGAATCCCCGAATCAATTTGATCGATGTCGAAGCGGAAGCCGGTAATCGTCTCGACGAGGCCGCCGCTTTCGTTGTAGACGGCGATCGCGCTGCCCGAGCCACAGGCGTACACTGGGTCAGCAACCAGAAAGAGGCCATTGACGGGGTCGTTCGTTACCCACGAGCCGCTGTTCAGTTGCGAGCTGGAGCCGGTACACGGGAGCTGCACCGCCGTGCCCGTTTGGGACGCGAGATTGTAGAATTCCACTTGCGCGTTGAGCTCGGTGGTAGTAGCGGCGATGCCGGTCGTCGAGTCGACCGCCAAGCCGTTGACGAATCCCGACCCAACCGGTCCCTCGTTGAGGCCTTCGAACTGAGTCTGCTTCCCGGTCTTGAGATTGACCAGCACGTTGATCGGCGCCTCGCCGCCGACGCGGCCGCCGTCGGGCGAAGTCGCGATGACGGCTTGATTCGTCGCGGTGTCCTGCGCGACTTGCGGCTGATCGCCGAGCGAAAAGGAGCTCGGGTTAAGCTGGAAGATCTTTCCGAACGTGTTCTTTGGAATATCGGAGCCGAAGAGAATCGGCACGTCTTGGTTCTTGAGCTCGATCGCGAAGATCGCGGTCGTGCTCGCCGTCTCGTTCGGGCCGGCTTCTTCGACTTGAATGTCCTTAACGGGCGGCGTCCATTTACCGCTGAATTTATTCGCGGTGACGGGGTTCATCACGTCGTACTGCCGGATGGCGAAGATCGAGCCCTTCGGCATGACGTAGCGGGTAATGAGCCCGACGTCGCCAGTGAAGATGCCGTCAGCGCTATAAGAGATTCGGCTTGAAACCTTCTTGGGGAACGTTTTCGTAATCTTTCCAGTACTCGAGTCGAACGTTTCGACGTCGGACGCGGTGGCGAGGACGCCATCGCTTCCGTCCTGGTTAATGCCAAAGCCGAAGATCTGGCCGCCAATTTTGCTCGAAAGAACGGCCCCGAGCCCGGCCGTGTGAGGGGATAGGTGCGCCGACTGCGCCCCGAGTGAGCCGGACGAGGCGAGCGGCGGGGCCGAGCCACCGCCGCTGCACCCTGCGAGAATCGCTGCCAGCGCCAGCGATCGTGCGAACTTCAATGTTCGAGCACCTGCAGATTGTTGTCGTTGTCGTCGTTGAAATAGACCTTCGTATCGGCCGCGCTCGCGCCCGTGGCGACGATTCCAAAGAGCGCCCCTGACGCGCCCTTGTCGACGTTGCGCACGTCGAGTACCTTGCCGCTCGGCGAGAGCTCGACCATGAGGTTTTGGCCGCTCGGGTTGCCCGTGTTTCCGACAACCAGATTACCGTTGAAGAGCAGCGTCGAGCTGATTGGCCCGTTGAGCGGCGCTCCGGCAAAAATGAGGCGCGCGTCTTTGGCCGACGGGCCGGTAAAGCTCTTGCCGTTCTTTCCAACGGTGATGCCGCCGGCCGGAATTTTCGTCACCTTCGAAAAGGCGACAACCGTGTTGTTCGTTCCGTCCACGATGTAGAGGGTATCGTTCTTCGGGTCGTACGTTAGCCCCGACGGCGCGAAGATGCTGCCCGGCTTTCCGTGGTTGACCGCGAAGCCCTTTGCGATCACGTCGTACGTAAACGACGAGCCGAGATTGATGCGGACGATCGTTCCCTTACCGGCGTTGCTTTCGTAAAACGCCGCGCCTCCGGCCTTGGGTTGCGCGTAGACCTGACCCCATGGGCCATCGAAATCCTTCCCCTTGATGTTTGCCTCGAGCTTCCCGGAGGCCGAAAGTACTGGGTTATCGTCGGCCGAGAACGCGGCGGCCCAAATATCGTCAGCGGGACCCAATGCGAGCGCCGCGCATCCGAGCAGCGTCTTGCTGTCGGAGACGAGGAGTGGGCTCGAGCCGGGAGTCGGATGGAGCGCGACGATCGTATAGCCGGTGCCTTGAACGTTGCTCTTTGCGTTGAAGTTGCAGACGACCAGGTCGCCCTCTTGGAAGTCGCCGGTGGTTGCGGGCGCAACCGTGAGCCCGTAGGGATTGAGCTGTTTGAGTTTCGGGTCGCTCGTCGAGCCGATCACGACCTGCTTTTTGAGCGTCTTAAGGATAGACGCGCCGTTTTCCGGGGCGGTTCGGCTCAGCGGCGCTGTCTGCGCGGCTGTGGTTTGCGCGGGCAGCATCGAGCCGTGACTGCAGCCCGCAACGCCTAAGAAGGCACTTGCTGCAGCGATATATGTCGTAGTGCGATCGAAAAACATTCATACCTCCGAGGTGGCTGAGAGCTTCCACGTTAGGGCGGACGGATGAAAAAACTCTGAAACGGTCGCGCCATATCTCCGTAAACCCGGTGCGCGACGATGAGCGCCGATGCAAAAGGACGCAATCGCGACGGTCCGCCGCCTCTTCGAAAGCGCCCCGCGGCGTCCGGCGGATGCCGATGTGATCGAGACGCTGCTTCGTTTTGGTCGCGGGGCGCTCGCCTACGCGGCTCGGAGCCGTATCCGTATCATCCTGCTCCATTCCGGCGAACTCTACCGCGAAGCTTCGCAAGCACTAGCGCGCTTGGGAATCGACGTCGATGCGTGGCCGGCGCCGCCCGCGGGCCTGTTCGTCGTGGAGGAGCGCGCACTCTATTTGCGCTCCCGTAGTCCGATGACCGTCGCACACGAATTCGGACATGCCCTCGACTGCGCGCTTGGGGGCGGGGTCTATCGTAGCGGCATCGATCCGCAAGTTCGCGCGCTCTTTGCCAACGCGACCGGCTTCGTCACGCCATATGCGGGAACCGGCGTCGATGAATATTTCGCCGAGTCGCTGCGCGCCTACGTGGAAGTCAACGATCCCGCCTCACCGTGGCCTCGCGCGACACGCGCTCGACTGCGCCACGCCGATCCCGGTATGCACGAGTTCGTCGAACTGCTCTTCGTACGCGAGTTCGGCGAATGCTTACGGCAGGATAAAGTCGTTTCTATTTAACTGCTTGCACGTCGGCAACGCTCACGCCGGAAGCGTGGTTCTTCCACGAGCTACGAATGTAGGTGACGACCGCGGCGATCTGCTCGTCCGGAATTAACCCTTTCCAGTGCGGCATGATTCCACTGTACGCCTCGCCGTTGACGACGACGCGGCCCTCGAGGCCGTTCTTTACGACGGTAATCACCGCAGCGGGATTGCCGGTGACGACCGGATTGGCCGCGAGCGGCGGAAATGCGCCGGGAACGCCTTCGCCGTTGGTTTGATGACAGCTCGAACAGTTCGTGAGATAGACCACCGCGCCGTCGCTCGCCGAGGCCGGATTCTTCGCGGCGGCCGCCGAGGCCGCTGCCGCAGTCGGCGCGTGCGAGTTCGTCGCGCACCCCGCGATTCCACACCCGAGCGCCAGTGCAAGCAGCAATCTCATGTTGCCCTCCGTCGTGGTCGCGCGCTCATAGCCCAAACGAGCGCGACGAGCAGAAAGTTCGCGACGAGTGAGCTTCCGCCGTAGGAGAGGAAGGGCAACGTAATACCGGTGAGCGGAAGCAACCCGATGACCCCGCTAACGATGATGACGACTTGAAACCCGAGCGTGGCGCCGAGCCCGGTCGCGAGGAGTTTGGTGTAGAGATCCGGCTGCTCGAGACCGGTCGCGAAAACTCGTCGCACGAGGTCGAGGAAGATCGCCAAAATCACGAGCGCTCCGATCAACCCAAACTCTTCGGCAAAAGCCGCATACACGTAATCGGTTGCAACGTCCGGGATGAATTCGGGGTGACCGAGCCGGTATCCGCTACCGGCGAGACCACCCGCCGCCAGCGAGTAATACGCCTGCGAGGATTGGTACCCCGCGCCAAGCGGATCGCTGAACGGATTGCGCCATACGGTAACGCGTGTCTGCACGTACGGATAGTGATGAACCGCCCAGAACGCGCCCAACGCAAAGAGCAGCGCGCCGAAGAGCACGATGTCGAGACGGCGCGTCGCAACGAAGAGCAACGTCGCAAACGTCGCGAGCAAGAGCGTCGCCATCCCAAGGTCGCGCTGCACAATCAAGATCGCCATCGATGCGCCCCAGCCGATGAAAAGCGGCCCGAGATACTTGACGTTCGCCCGCAGCGACCACGGGCGCGCGTTGGCGATGACGTCGGCGGTCTCCGCCAGATATGCCGCCAAAAAGAGCACGATGAAGAGCTTGATGAGCTCGATCGGCTCGTATTGGATCGGCCCGACTCTGATCCATAGCCGCGCGCCGTTGACTTCCTGGCCCAGCAGCAGCAACAGCGCAAACAGCGCCAGCGACGCAACGACCCAAAGATATTTATACGCGGCAAAGCGCCGAAACCGAGAAAAGGCCGGCGCCATCGCGATCGCAAGCACGAGCGAGACGAGGATCCAGAGTTGTTGCTTCTCTGCCAGCGCGGGCGAAAGGCGGGCGACCATCGCGAGGCCGAGCGCGGCGAGCACAACCGCAAGCGCCGGCAAGACGTCGTCACGGACCATCGTCGTCGGTTGCCAGAGCACCCATACGACCGAAAGCGTCGCGAGCAGCGCGAGCATCCACGGCGGGCCGATCGCGTGCGCGGGCGCGAAGTGAAGAATCAGCGCGCCAACGGCGAGGGCGCCGAGCATCGGCGCCAGGCGCCGCACAATCAGAGGGATCAGCCGGGGCGCACCGAGATCACGACCAAGCGAGTCGTCCCGACGTCAATTTCGTCGCCCTCGCGAACTTCGATCGCTTCGGTGACGCGCCGGCCGTTGAGAAAGGTGCCGTTGCTGCTCCCCAGGTCTTCGACATAGACCACGCCGTTATGACTTTCGATCCGAGCGTGGCGCCGGCTCACTTCGGGATCACCAAGAACGACGTCGGCCTCTCTCGTCCGCCCAACTTCAGACGGAGGCCGCAGGTGCAGCGTGCGCCGATCTCCGCGGTCGAAAATTTCGAGATCGACCTGCATCGGTATCAACGCGCCGATGTCGGCGGCCGCGCGGACTCGCGGCCGCGCGGCGAGCAGCGCCACGAGCGCGAGCGCGGCCGTAATTTCGAGCGAGCCGATCCGCATTTGCCGGTCGAAATCGGCGACGGCGACCAGCAGTGCCGTCATCGCGACTCAAATCTCATGCGCGTGTTTCCGAACCGCAGCTCGTCGCCATCTCGAAGCGATTCTGCGTCGATGCGCCGGCCGTTGAGAAAGCTTCCGTTCGTCGAGCCGAGATCGCGCACGATCGCCTCGCCGGCGACGACTTCGACGAGAGCGTGCGCGCGAGAGACGCTGGGATCGAGCAGTACGATTTCGCCCTCCTCGCTGCGGCCGATGCGGGATCTCCCTTCGATCGAATAGACTCCGGCGGGAGGCACGCCCTCGATCGTACGCAGGCAAAAGCCCCGCCCCGGCCGGCCTACCCCGGCAACGTCGATTTCGATAGCTCCGACCGGCACGCCGTCGCGCGGCTCCATCGTCACGTGTGGCTCGCTCTCTTCGAAGGTAACGCCGACCCTCGCAGCGAGGTCGCGCAAGAGGTCGGCCCACGCACGCTCGAGGTACTCCCGATGCTCCGCGAGCCGATCAAAATCCGCCGCGCTGACGTAGACGGCGTACGATCCGGGCGCGCGCAAGTTCCCTTCATCGTCGTGCGTCTGCGCTTCCATCGTCGAAACCAGCTTGCGTGCGATCTGCGCCGGTTCGAGGTCGCTGGGAAACGTCTTCGCAAAGGCGCGCTCGATAAAGCTTGCGCAGAATTGCTCGATCTTGGCCAGAAAGCTCACGAGCGCCGCTCGACCCGTGCGAAGTAAAAGCCGTCGCGCCCGTCGAGGCCCGGCGGAACGAGCACGTCGCCCTCACGGGTCAAGAACGAGGCGTACGCCGACGGTATCAGGCCCCGCTCGAAGTTCTGCCGTGCTAAGAACCAGTCGATCACTTCGGTCGTTTCGCGTGGATCGGTCGAACAGACTGCATAGCAAAGCGCTCCCCCCGGATAAACGAGACGAGCCGTTTGCTCGAGGATGGCGCGTTGCGTAAGGGCGAGGCGTTCGCCGTCCGTTCCCTGCTTCTTCCAGCGCGCCTCGGGATGGCGTCCGACCACGCCGACGCCCGAACACGGTGCGTCCACCAAGGCTCGATCGAAACGCTGATCGGGCGGTAATACTTCCGAAGCGGCATCACCGGTGACGACGGCCGCGACGAGACCGGCTTTCTCCAAGCGGCTGGAGAGGGTTGCAACCTTGCGCACGTCGCGCTCGAGGCAGAAGAGCGCGCCGCGGCCCGCGAGCCGGGCGCCAATTTGCAAGCGCCTTATTGCCGCGTCCGCTGCAGACGTCGAGGATCGACTCGCCGGGTTGGGGCCCCAGCACGTCGACGGCCATTGCCGAACTCTCCGATTGCGGCCACCAAACGCCGTCGCCCTCGGCGCGCGCAGCGGAGCCGCGTTCGACCAACAACACTTCCGGGACGTACCGCGACGGTTCCGATTCAATTCCGCTCGCGCGCAGCTGCTCGCCCGTCTCCGCCGGCGTGCTCTTGAGCGCGTTGACGACAATCGCCGCGCGCGCGGGCTCGTTGACGCCCGCACAAACCGTCTCGAGCATTTCGCCGAAGACTTCGCGCCATTGGCGCACGAGCCACGTCGGCAGCGAGTAGCGCGTCCCGAAATATTCGTCCTCGCTCTCAAACGACTCGCGTCGCGGCTCGGTTGGCTTTGCGCGTAGCAGCGATCGAAGCACGGCGTTGACCAGATTCGCCAGCCCGCGGTGCCCCCATCGTTTCGCGAGATTAACGAACTCAAAGACGGTCGCGTGAGCGTCGGCGCGCGTGTAGACGATCTCGTAGGTGGCCAATCGTAAGATTTCAAGAATCACCGGCGGCAATTTGCGGACGTGCAAGAAATGGCTCGAGATACCAGTCGAGGGCGCGGCGCATCTTGATCGCACCGTACGCCAGTTGTGCCGCGAAGGCGCGGTCGCGATCGCTGAGCTCGGCTCGGCGCGCGTGGTAATCGAACGAGGCTTGCGCGCGACGCTCGACGGCGTGCGATTCCGGCGCCGGAAAGACGTCGCGTACGACCGCGAGCGCGAGCTCGCGCGCATTCATCGCTCGTCCGTCGCAAGACGGCTGCGCCGATACTCTTCACCGCTCATCCGTCCCCGGTTCGGCGCGATGAGCTCGTCGATCGCGAGCGTTCCGTCCCGCGCGACGTGCGCGCGGAGGACCTTCACGAGTTCCCCATTGAGGCTCGCACGCGCCGCCGGTTGCGGCGAAAAGGCTCGCACGGTATCGACGATTCGTTGCGGCGGCCAGCTCCAATCGATGATGAGGCTCTCCTTGGAGATTGGCCGCGTCACGCTCGCTTCTCCGCGCTGCGGCCGGCGCACGAGTCGCCCGCGAGCGGCCAGATCGATGGCCTCGCCGAGGAGCTCGCCGCCGATCACTGCGAGGCGATCGTGCAGTTCGCCGTAGGTTTCTCCCGGCTCGATTGCGACGCATTTCGCAAGCACGACGTCGCCGGTATCGAGGCCGGCATCCATCAAAATGATGCTGACTCCGGTCTCTTTCTCGCCGCTCGCGATTGCCGTTTGAATCGGCGTCGCGCCGCGATACTTCGGCAAAAGCGAAGGATGAACGTTGAGCGCGCCGAGCCGCGGCAGATCGAGGAGTTCTGCAGGGAGGACCCGGCCGTACGAAGCGAGTGCGAAGAGATCGAACCGCTCGTCGCCGACTTGCTCGGTAAATACGCGGAGTTTAACGGGCTCGTAGACGCGCACGCCCAGCTCGAACGCAGCCAATTTTACGGCGCTTGGCCGGAGGCGCTGCCCGCGGCCGGCCGGGCGATCCGGCTGCGTTACGACGCCGGCGAGCTGCGTGCGCATCGCCACCATCCGCAGGCTCGGCAGCGCGAATGCACTCGTGCCGAAAAAAAGCGTCTTCAAGCCTCGGCGGCTTCTTTCTCCTCATCGCTCAGCGCGGGGCGCAGATTTTTCGCGCGATCGACGTAGAGTATGCCGTCGAGATGATCGACCTCGTGCTGCATGCACTGCGCGGATAACCCTTCTCCCTCGATGCGGATCTTCTGGCCCTGGCGATCGAGACCGGTGACGACGACTCGAGTGTGCCGGACGATATCTCCAACTATCCCGGGTACGGAGAGACAACCTTCCTTCAACTCGATCTCCTCGCCGAGTTTTTCGAGCTTTGGATTGATCACGACCGCCGGCTGATGCTCGTCGTCGTGCACGTCCATCACGAAGAGCCGCTTCGAAACGTTCACCTGCGGGGCGGCTAGGCCGACGCCCGGCGCGGCATACATCGTCGCGAACATGTCGTCGATCAGCTGCTGAAAGAGCGGCTCCCGAATCTCTTTAAGAACCACTCTCTTTGCGACTTTTCGCAGCGCCGGGTGTCCTTCGGCGAATATCTCGCGGACGTAGGGCATCGCGGGCGGCTATTCTTCCTCATCGCCGCCCGCTACTCTCAGGAAGTCGCCCGAGTTACTACTTCTTGGTTTTAAATGACGCGACCAGAAAATGCGGGATACAGTTCCTGCCGCCGTCGTTCCAGAGCAGGGCTACCGACTGATTCGGCCCGATAATGTACGACGACCCGTAGGGACCTGCAATTGCCGATGCGTAGTAGGTCGGATTTGGATAGCTCGGCTTTGCGTGCGGCGTCGGTATCTGCGAAGCGTTAATGGTAGCAAACAAGCCCGTAAAGGTCGTAGAGCCGTTGGACTGCGACAAGTAGAAGTTGAATTGATTGCTCGGCGGCAACGGTCCCTTGGTCGAAACGTAGATATTCGCGAGTGCGGCCGGGGCGCTTATGCGACCCAGGTATCGGATAGAGCACCTCGAGCTGATTGGGCGGGCCACCACAGTTCCCACTCGGTGATGACGTGGGACCGGGTCCGGGACCGAAACCGTTGTTATTGTTGCATGCCACAAGCAAGCTAGCGGCAAGAAAAGCGGAAAGAGCGCCAATCGACTTTTTCATGACCTACAACATCCTCTGTAGTGAAACTGGGCCCTGCCGGACCCGATGTGAATTCCCTTAAAGAATATACCCCGACAGGTCGGCGTTGGCCACAACGTCGGCGAGCCGCTCTCGGACGTACGGGCCGTCGATCTCGACGCGGCCGGTGGTTTCCGGAGCGTCAAAACTAACGTCCTCGAGGACGCGCTCGAGCACGGTATGGAGCCGCCGAGCGCCGATATTTTCCGTCTGCTCGTTCACCGTCATCGCAAAGGTGGCAAGCTGATCGATCGCGTCCTGCCGTAAACTCGAGAATCACGCCGTCGGAAGCGAGCAACGCTTTGTATTGCTCGACGAGGGCATTCTTCGGCTGCGTGAGGATCGTCTTGAAATCTTCGGCAGTGAGCGAATCGAGCTCGACGCGAATAGGCAAGCGCCCCTGCAGCTCGGGAATCAGATCGGAAGGCTTGCTGATGTGGAAGGCGCCGGCCGCGATGAAGAGGATGTGGTCGGTTTTGATCGGACCGTGCTTCGTGTTTACGGTCGAGCCTTCAACGATAGGCAGAATGTCGCGCTGCACGCCCTCGCGAGAAACGTCGGGTCCGCCTCGCTGTTGCTGCGATCCCGCGACCTTGTCGATCTCGTCGATGAAGATGATGCCGTCCTCGCCGGCGCGCCGAAGTGCCTCGCGTTTCACCGCGTCCATATCGATGAGCTTCGCAGCCTCCTCTTGTTCGAAGATGCGCAACGCTTCGGCAACGGTCACGCGCTTTTTCGTGCGACGCTTCGGCAGAATGCCGCCGAGCATTTCGCCGATGTCGCCTCCTTGATCGACGCCGCCGATTACCCCGATCGGCAGGCTCGGTGTTTCTTCGACTTCGATCTCGATCAGTCGAACGTCGTAGAAACCGCGCTCGATCTCGCCGCGCGTCTGGTCGCGAACGCGCTGCGCGTCGGGGGAGACCGCGGCCGAGGGGCCTGGTTGCGGCTGCTGCGCAGCGGAGTAACCGCTACCGAAGATGGAACCGAGGGCTGCGCCAAGCGGATTGCCCTGGCCCGGTGCCGAGGGCGGCCGGGTCTCGGGATGCAAGCTATCGATGACGCGCTCGACCGCTTGGCGCGCCGCGAGATCGCGAACTTCATCGCGACGTTCTTCGGTAACGGTCCGGATCGACGCGTCGACGAGATCGCGAACCATCGACTCGACGTCGCGCCCGACGTAGCCGACCTCCGTGTACTTCGTCGCCTCTACTTTGACGAACGGCGCGCCGACCAACGCAGCTAAGCGTCGCGCGATCTCGGTCTTGCCGACACCCGTCGGCCCGATCATGAGAATGTTCTTCGGCGTGATCTCGTCGCGCAGGTCCTCGCGTGCGCGCGCTCGGCGATACCGGTTGCGCAGCGCGATCGCAACGGCACGCTTGGCCTTGCCCTGACCGACGATGTACTTGTCGAGCTCTTCGACGATCTGGCGCGGCGTCAAGCGCGCGGGATCGAGGCTCGTCGTCAGCGTACCGGTCACGGAAGCATCTCCACGGTTATGTCGCTGTTGGTATAGATGCAAATCTCCGATGCGATCTCGAGCCCTTTGCGTGCGATTTCGGCTGCATCGAACTGCGTATTGCGCAGCAGCGCAGCGGCCGCCGCTTGAGCGTACGGGCCGCCGCTTCCAATGGCGGCAATGCCTTCGTCGGGTTCGATGACGTCGCCGGTGCCGGAGAGAATGAAGAGATGCTCCGGCGTGCCGACAATCATCAGCGCCTCCAAGCGCCGCAGCACGCGATCCTGCCGCCAATCCTTTGCAAGCTCGACGGCGGCGCGCGTGAGATCCTTGAACTCGCCAAACTTGCTCTCGAACTTCTCCAGCAGCGTGATGCCGTCGGCGGCCGAGCCGGCGAAGCCCGCCAGAACCCTGCCGCCTGAAATCTTGCGGACTTTGCGCGCGCCGTGTTTGACGATCGTCTTATCGAGCGTCACCTGACCGTCGCCCGCAATAGCAAGGCGTCCGTCGCGGCGGACCGCCAAAATCGTCGTGGATTTCATGCTAGGGTCAGTACCCCGGGCGCGCGTAGAGGGTTTCATCTGCCATGGATTCGATCGCCGCTAGCGCGCGCTCGGCCATCAAACGACGCCTCTCGCGCTTACCGTCCTTCGACGCCCCGGCTATCGGGCTGCGCTCAGAATGACGCATAAAGGGCGCCCAGGTAACGTTCGACGGCTGGAAATCCGGCGTATCGTGGTTCTGCAAATGCGCGACGACCGCGCCAAAAGCGCTCTCACGTGGAAAGTCGACCGCCGGTAATCCCAAGATCGAGCGAGCGGCGTGAATGCCGGCCATCGCGCCGCACGCGGCGGCTTCGACGTATCCTTCGGCACCGGTGATCTGCCCGGCGAAGTAGAGCGCGTTGGTCCCACGCAGTCTCAAGCGAGCATCGAGCAGACGCGGCGAGTCGATGAACGTGTTGCGGTGCATGACGCCCAGTCGCAGCCACTCCGCGCCTGCGAGGCCCGGCAGTCTCCCGAACGTCTCGCGCTGGGCAGGCCAAGTGAGGCGCGTTTGGAAGCCGACGAGGTTGTAGGCGGTCGCGTCGCGATTCTCTTTTCGCAGCTGCACGACGGCGTATGGCGTTCTCCCCGTGCGCGGATCGCGCAGACCTACCGGCTTGAGCGGGCCAAAACGCAGCACGTCGTCCCCCCGGTCGGCCATTTCTTCGATCGGCAAACAGCCCTCGAAGTAGCGCGTCTCCTCGAAGTCCTTCGCGGGGTGACGCGGCAACGTTCGCAAATCGTGAACGAAGCGCGCGTAGCCGTCCCGATCGAGCGGAATGTTGAGATAATCAGCTTGCCCTGAGCCTGTCGAAGGGTCCCCTTTGTCGTAGCGCGACTTTCGGTACATTTGCGTCTCGTCAATCGAGTCGGCCGCAACGATTGGCGATGCCGCATCGTAATAGTGCAGGCGCCGCGCAACGACCTCATCCAGGCTTGCCAAGAACGCCTTGGTCGGCAGCGGTCCGCAGGCGACGATCGCCGGCCGATCGAGCGGGATTACCGCCTCCTCGCGATGGAGTCGAATTCGCGGCTCGGCCGTTATTCGCGCTTCCACCAACGCGCAGAACTGCTTCCGGTCGACCGCGAGGGCCCCACCCGCTGGAACCGACGTTGCGCGCGCCGATGTGACGATCACCGAGTTGAGTCGCGCGAGCTCTTCTTTGAGCAGCCCGACCGCATTCTCCAATGCCGCGCCGCGGAAGGAGTTGCTGCAGACGAGCTCGGCGAGCGTGCCGGTTGTATGCGCGGGACCACTGGTGAACGGACGCATCTCGTAGAGATCCACGTCCACACCGCAATGCGCGGCCTGCCACGCCGCTTCACAGCCGGCGAGGCCACCGCCAATTACGGTCAACGGCTTCACGTTAGCCCGAGAGGGCGCTGACCGGATGGCTCGCGGTGATGGGCGTGACGTCGTGGGTACGGTCGGCGGCGCACTGGAGTTGGACGTTGCCGCCACGCCGCGTTTTCGCCAAGACGTGCGAACCGCAGACGGGGCACCTTTCGGGTACGACCGCGTCCCACGAGATGAAATCGCACTTCGGATAGTTTGCGCAGCCGTAGAAGACTCGTCCCTTCTTCGAACGACGCTCGACGATCGCGCCGGCGCACCTCGGACAGGCCGCACCCGTCTCCTTGACGATCGGCTTGGTCGTCTTACATTCAGGATAGCCGCTGCACGAAATGAACTTGCCGAATCGCCCGTGCTTAATCACCATAGGGCGGCCGCAGGTCGGGCAGATCTCGTCGGTGGGTTCATCGCGCACTTCGAGGCGGGGAAGCTTCCTTTCCGCCTCTTCGAGCTCGCTCGCGAACGGACCATAGAAGCGGCGAAGGAGCGCGATCCAATCCTCGTGTCCCTCGGCAATCTTATCGAGATCGCCTTCCATTTGCGCGGTAAAGTCAAGATTGACGATCTTGGGAAAATGCTCGACGAGCAGATCGTTGACCGACGTGCCGATGGGAGTCGGCATAAAACGGCGCTCTTGCTGCGTGACGTAACCTCGCGCCTGGATCGTCTCGACGATCGTCGAGTACGTCGAGGGCCGGCCGATGCCGTTTTCCTCGAGGGCCTTAACGAGTGCCGCTTCCGTGTAGCGCGGCGGCGGCTCGGTGAAGTGCTGTTTCGGCTCGAGCTTACGGCATTCGAGTGGTTCGCCTTCATCTAATTCGGGAAGACCGACGCGGGCTTTTGCGGCGGCCTCGTCGTCCTTGGCTTCGTCATAAACGCGCGTGAAGCCGGCAAAACGCATGACGGTTCCAGTCGTCCGGAAGCCGTACTCGCCTGCCGCGACGTCTACGACCGTTTGGTCGAAGAGAGCGGACGCCATCTGCGAGGCCACGAAGCGCTCCCAGATCATCGTGTAGAGGCGAAGGTCTTCGCGCTTCAGCACTCCGGCCAGCCGTTCCGGCGTGCGCAGCACCGAGGTCGGCCGGATCGCTTCGTGGGCGTCCTGCGCGCCCTCGCGGACGCGATGGCGGCGGCCGCCGTGGAACTCTTCACCGTAGGTACCGACGATGAACTCGCGGGCGGCATCGCGTGCCTGATCGCTGATACGCGTCGAGTCTGTCCGCATGTACGTGATCAAACCGACGGTGCCCTCACTGCCGCCGAGATCGACGCCTTCGTAAAGGCCCTGCGCGACCTGCATCGCTCGGCGAACGCGCATCTTGAGCTTCCGCGACGCCTCCTGCTGGAGCGTCGAGGTCGTAAACGGTGCCGGCGGATTGCGGCGCACCTCACGTCGCTTGATGGAGGAAACGCTATAGGCGGCTCCTTCGAGCGCACGAAGAATTGCGTCCGCTTCCGCTCCGCTCCGGATTTCCAGCTTCTCCCCACGATGCGCGACGAGTTCGGCGGAAAACGCCATCGGTTCGCCCGCGCCAGGCCTTTGCGCGGCGCTTGCGAGCAGGGCCGCGATGGTCCAGTACTCCCTCGGCACGAAGGCTTCGATCTCGCGTTCGCGATCCACGATAAGCTTCACGGCCACGGATTGCACGCGCCCCGCCGACAGCCCGCTGCGCACTTTCGACCAAAGCAGCGGCGATATTTTATATCCGACGAGCCGGTCGAGAATCCGCCGGGCTTGTTGCGCGTTGACGCGGTCCATGTCGATCATATGCGGATGTTTGAGTGCCGCGAGCGCCGCCTCTTTTGTGATTTCGTGGAGCTCGATTCGGTGTGGATGCGAGAGTTTCAGCAGCTCCGCGAGGTGCCAGGCGATCGCCTCACCTTCGCGATCGGGATCGGTCGCCAAGTAGACGTCGGTGGCGCTTTTGACCGCGCCGCGGAGCTCCTTGATGATCTCCCCTTTCCCCTTGATCGTTAGGTACTTTGGCGCAAAGTCGTGCTCGACGTCAACGCCGAGCGTGCTCTTTGGAAGGTCGCGCACGTGCCCTACCGATGCTTTCACCGCGTATCGCGCAGGCAGAAACTTCTTGATCGTCCGAGCCTTTGTGGGCGACTCCACGATGATAAGGGGCTTTTTCACGGGCCTTAGTATACCGCCGGGGTCAAGACCCGGGCAAATTCATCCTTTATATGTGCGCGCGAATTTGCATCATTTTCGGAAATACTCTATGATGCGTTCAAAAGCGCGCAAAGCGCTGTCCACTAAAGTTGATCGTCCCCGAGACGAGGAGGATTGAATGGACTCCGATTCCATGATGAACGGCGCCCCAACGACGCCGGAGCCGAAGCCGCGGCGCAAAGCGCGTCGACGAAAAGTCGCCGCTGTCGTTGCCCTGAAAAAGGCGTCAAACGGCCGCAAGAAAGCGTCAAACGGTCGCAAAAAAGGCGCCCGCAAGGCCGCGCGCAAGGTCCGCAAGGCGGGTCGTAAGGTTGCGCGCAAGGTACGCAAGGCCGGTCGTAAGACCGCGCGTAAAGTGCGCAAGGGAGCGCGTAAAGTGCGCAAGGGAGCGCGTAAGGCCGCGCGCAAGGTCCGCAAGGCGGGTCGTAAGGTTGCGCGCAAAGTGCGCAAGGGAGCGCGTAAGAAAGCCGCACGCAAGCGCGGACGCAAGAAGTAAGCGCCGGGACTTAAGGTCAGGCTGATAGCCGATAAAGGAAACGGGCGATCGCATTAGCGGTCGCCCCTTTTTTGAATTTCTAGGCCAAATCCGGAGCGCGGCCGCCGTGCTCCTCAACCCAGTGGCACGCCGCGAAGTGCCTGGGCGCGTACTCGCGAAGCGGCGGCTCTTCTATCGAGCAGCGGTCGAATGCGATCGGGCAACGGGTGTGAAATCGGCAACCCGACGGCGGATTGACGGGGGACGGAATATCGCCGGTCAGCACGATGCGTTTCCGTCGTTTTTCGAGGACCGGATCGGGGATTGGGATTGCCGAGAGCAATGCCTGTGTATACGGGTGGAGTGGATTTTGGTACAGGTCGTCTCGGTCGGCGAGCTCGACGATTTTGCCGACGTACATGACCGCGACCCGCGTGGCGATGTGGCGAACGACGGAGAGATCGTGGGCGATGAAAAGATAGGTAAGCTTGAATTTTGCCTGCAGATCTTCGAGCAAGTTGATGACCTGAGCCTGGATTGAAACGTCGAGCGCCGAGACCGGCTCGTCGCAGACGATAAACTTGGGCTGCACCGCCAGGGCGCGCGCCACCCCGACGCGCTGGCGCTGGCCCCCCGAGAACTCGTGAGGATAGCGATTGGCGTGGTAGGGTTGAAGCCCGACGAGTTCGAGTAACTCCACGACCCGGTCGTCCAGCGCTTTGCCCGTGGCGATTCCGTGAATCCGCAGCGGCTCGGCAACGATCTCCCGGATCGTCATGCGAGGGTTGAGCGATGCGAACGGATCCTGAAAGATAATCTGCATCGAGCGGCGGATCCGGCGAATCTCTCGACGGTTCATCGCAAGCACGTTCTGATTTTCGAACAGGATCTCGCCCTTGGTGGCGGGCAGCAGGCGCAGCAGCACGCGTCCGATCGTGGTCTTTCCCGAACCAGACTCGCCGACCAAACCTAGCGTTTCGCCTTCTTCGATCGCGAACGTCACGCCGTCGACCGCCCGGACGTCGGCGATGTGATGCGACATGAGACCCGCATGGATGGGAAAATACTTGTAAAGATCTTTGACTCGGACGAGTGCGCCGTTCTCCACTAGGAGCGGCCACCCGCAGGAACGGTCGGCAGCCCCTCAGCCGCGGCCGGCCGCTGATCGCGCGCACGTTCGTCATACAGGTAGCAGCGCGCGACGTGTCCCGCGCCAAAATCATAGAGCGGCACGGGGTTGGCGCAAATCGGCATGCGATAGGCGCAGCGCGGAGCGAAGGCGCAGCCGGGCGGCAGGCGCAAGAGGTTTGGCGGCTGTCCGGGAATTGGTTCGAGACGCCGGTGCTCCCGGTCGTCGAGCCGTGGCAACGATGCCAGCAAACCCTGCGTATACGGCATTCGCGGCTCTCCGAAAATCTGCTCGGCGCTGCCATATTCGACCATGTTGCCGCCGTACATGACCAGCACGTTGCGGCAGAACTCAGCTACGACGCCCAGATCGTGCGTGATGAGAACGATCGCCGCGCCGGTTTCGCGCTGAAGATCGTCCATGAGTTCGAGCACCTGGGCTTGGATCGTGACGTCGAGCGCCGTGGTCGGCTCGTCGGCGATGAGAAGCTGCGGATTGCAGGAGAGCGCTACGGCGATCATCACACGCTGGCGCATGCCGCCAGAAAACTGATGTGGATAATCGCCCAACCGCTTCTGCGGCATCGGGATTCGAACTTTGTGCAGCATCTCGATCGCACGGTCGCGCGCATCGCGCTTCCCCAGCCCGAGATGGAGACGGACGGCCTCGGCAATCTGTTCGCCGATCGTGAGCACCGGATTAAGCGAAGTCATCGGGTCCTGAAAGATCATCGCGATCTTGTAACCGCGGATCGCTCGCATCTCGGCTTCCTTCTTCGCGAGCAGGTTTTCGCCGTTGAACGCGATGCGATCGGCCGTGACCGTCGCGGTGCGCGCCAAAAGCCGCATGATCGAAAGCGCGGTGACGGATTTTCCCGATCCCGACTCGCCCACGATACCGAGCGTTTCGCCGGCATCGAGTGCAAAACTCAGACCGTTGACCGCCGTTACGGCACCGTCTTCAGTTCGGAAGGTGGTTCGGAGATTTTCGACCTCGAGGAGCGGCACTCAGGTTAGATGCCGGTTAGCGAGAGCACGAAGGCCGAAGCAACAAAGATGACCGCGACGACACCGGTCCAGCGTTTCAGTTGCTCTTCGGCTCCGAGGCGGCCGTGATAGGCCGACTCGACGCGCCCGCCGATCGACCCGGTCAGGCCTTCCTGTTTTGTCGTCTGAATCGCCAGCAGAAAGATCAACAGGATCGCCGCGATGATGAAGATTCCCGCGATCCCGTGCGTGAGCCACGGAACGTGTTGCGAGAACCACGTAGTGGGCGCAGGCTGCGGCACAACCGGCGGCAACGCGGGCGATGCATTCGGTGGCACGGCGCCTTGCGGTAAAATCGTCGCTGCCGCCGACGGTACGACCTTGCTTGCGGCCGCAACGACCAAGAGAAGGGGGTTCATGGCGGCATCATTTCTACGACCGCGAGCCCGGATGACCCTTCGTCCTTCGACAGGCTCAGGATGACTTCGACTCCGCTCAGGATGATTCCCGAGACGAAGTATTGGACCCAAAGCGCCCGAAGAGTCACAGCGTGCCCGACTCAGGGAGGCTGGAAGAGCCGTTCCAAACGATCGTTCCGATCAAAAATCGGCGCGTTTGGCGAGATCTCGCGCGGAGCCTTTCGACGATCTTCAATCCGTTCCTAACCGCCTTCGCGCTCTTCGCGATCCTCGCGCACATTGGCGCAAAAGACACCCTCGACTTCTGGCGTTTGCTCTTCATTTCGACGTTCTTTACCTCGATCGGTCCGATGCTCTACGTCTTCTGGCTCTACGCAACCGACCGCATCTCCGATCTCGACATGTCGGTACGCACCGAACGCGAGATGGTTTTTACGGCGTTCGTCTTCTTCGATCTCTTCGGCGCTGCGGCGCTCTGGCTGGCGCACGCACCCCGCTTGATGATCGCCGCGATGCTCGGCTATCTTGTTTCGACGATGGTGGTCCAGTATATTACGCGCTACTGGAAGATCAGCACGCACGCGCTCGGCATTACCGCCCCGCTGGCGGCGCTCACACTGCTCTACGGGCGTCAGCCGCTTCCGTTCATGGTTTTGATTCCCATGGTCTGCTGGGCGCGAGTCTATCTGCGCTCCCACACGATCGTGCAAGTCGTCGCCGGCGCGATGCTTGCCGTCGTAACTACGGCGTTCTTCTTCTCCTTGTTCCACGTCGGGCTGCTCTCGGCACATTGAGCACCCTGCGATAATGGATGCGGATGTCATCGTCATCGGCGGCGGTGCGGCGGGCTTGGCGGCGGCGCGCAGTCTCGGCCGTCGGTCGCTGCGCGTAATTCTGCTCGAGGCGCGCACTCGCGTCGGCGGGCGCGTGTGGGAACGGCCGACGGCGCGGGCCGTGACGCCGGCCGAGTTGGGCGCCGAGTTCATCCACGGCGAAGCCCACGAAACCATGGCACTGCTTCGTGAGGTCGGAACGGCGGCGGTCGATACGGGGGGCGAGGATTGGACGCGCGCGGAGAGCGGTGCGTTGCGACGCGATCGACGCGACTTTGTTTCCGCCGCTGGTCTCTTTGAGGGAGCGCGCTCGCTCTCGCAGGACGAGAGCGTCGAACAATTCTTACGCCGTTTTCAGGGCAACGAGTCGCTGCGCGAGACTGCGGCATCCGCGCGCGCGTTCGTCGAGGGATTCGAGGCGGCCGACCCCGCGATTGCGAGCGTACGCGCAATCGCGCGGGAATGGCTATCCGGCGCGGACACGACGAGCGCGCGTCCGCTCGGGGGCTATCGCCCGATCTTTGAGTACTTACACGGTACGTGCACGGCCGCAGGCGTCACTTTTTGCCTGGCAACCGTCGTCCGGCGAATCTCGTGGCGGCGTGGGAATGTCGCCGTCGATGCTACCGAGGCTTCCGGAGAACAGCGGACGTTTCACGCCAAAGCGGCGATCGTAACGCTCCCGGCCGGCGTCTTACGCCACAGCGGGGACCAAAACTCGGTGCGGTTTGAACCCGAACTCTCTGCAGCGAAGCGGGACGCGTTGCGCGGCATCGAGATGGGTCACGTTGTAAGAGTGGTGCTGGCATTTCGCTCGGCGTTTTGGGAGCGGGTTGAAAACGGACGCTACCGTAACGGAGCCTTCTTCCGCTGCCCGGGCCAGCCGTTTCCGGCCTACTGGACGCAGCTTCCGGTACGCGGCGAGGTGGTCGTTGCGTGGGCGGGCGGTCCGAATGCAACGGCGATGAGCGACTGTTCGGAGCCCGACCTCGTCGAACGCGCGCTCGACGGCTTCGGTACCCTATTCGATGAACTCGAATTGGCCCGTAACGAATTCGACGCCGGCTTCAGCCACGATTGGAGCACCGACCCGTTTGCTCGCGGCGCGTACAGCTACGTCGCCGTCGGCGGCGACGATGCTCGCGCGGCGCTCGCAGCGCCGAGTGATGCGACGCTTTTCTTTGCAGGCGAAGCAACGTCGACGGACGGGCAGGGGGGCACGGTGAACGGCGCGCTCGAAACCGGCGAGCGCGCCGCAGCCGAGGCCGCGGCGTCGCTGCGCACTAAGGTCCGCTAGGCGCAATGGACCAAACCTTCTCGTCGTTGCTTGCCGCGTGGTCGAACTTCTACGTTATGACCGGCACGTCGGCCGCGGGCCTGACCGGTTTGATGTTCGTGGTGATTACGTTGGTCACGGGCGCGGAAAAAGCGCGCAGTCAGGACGGAATATCGACCTTCAGCACGCCAACGGTGATGCACTTCGGAGCGGCGTTGTTCGTCTCGGCAATTCTCGTAGCGCCGTTTCGTTCGGTCGCAATCGCAGCCACGCTGGTTGGATTCGCGGGACTTTACGGCGTCGTCTACATTCTGCGGGTAACGTACCGGGTGAAACGACTGCAAGGTTACAGGCCGGATATCGAGGACTGGACCTGGTACAACGCCCTTCCCTTCCTCGCGTACGGCGCGATTTTAGCCGGCGCTATCGCCTTTCACGCCGTCCCCGGGAAGGCGCTCCTTGCCGTCGCCGGCGGCGTGCTGCTGCTGATCTTCATCGGAATTCGCAACGCTTGGGACGTCGTCACGTTCCTCGCGACCGGAGGCCCCGAATCGCTGTAAGGAGGTCGCACCCATAATGCGCGCGATGTTGGCGTGAAACGCGGCTTCATCACCGCTCGTACTATAGGTCGTGCGCCCGGTACCGAGTGCGCGATCGCCCAAGAGTTCGGCGGCGCGCTGCGCCTGAACGATAGCCGGATCGATCAACGCAACGCAGTCGCCAAGCACGGTTGCAAAATGCTCTTCGAGGACCGGATAGTGCGTGCACCCCAAAACGAGCGCCTCGAGATCGAGCGGGAGATGCGTGCAGATCTCGGCAACGGCGGCGCGCGCTTCTTCTCCTTCCGTCTTGCCCGCTTCAACGAGCGGCACCAGCGCGGGCGCCGGCACTTCGACGACATCGATTCCGGCGATGCGAGCGCGTAACGTGCGTCCGTACGATCCGGCCCCAACGGTTGCGGCAGTCGCAACCACGCCGACACGCCGGAATCCGTCGCGCTCGACCGCAATCGCTGCGGAATCGATTAAATCGAGCACCGGCGCGCGGGAGCTCGGCCAGCCGTAGCGCTCGGCGATCGCGCACGACGTGTTGCAGGCCATAACGATCGCGTCGACGCCATACGCGTCGAATCGGGCTAAGTTCGCGCGCAAGAGATGCAAGAGCTCGCCGTGCGTACGATCGCCGTATGGCACGTGGGCCTGATCGGCAAAGAAAATCATATCGGCGGTCGGCAGACGTTCGCGTAAGCGCGCGAGGACGGTCAGCCCGCCGAGCCCGGAATCAAAAAGGCCGATCATGACGCAGAGTTACTGAGCGGGTTGGTTAGGGACCGGGTATTCGCGGGCGTATTGGCCGATGCCGTCGGCGATCTCTTGGACGACCTTTTGGCGCCAGGCGGACGATGCGAGCAATGCGTAATCGCTCGGATTGGTAAGGAACGCCGTCTCGATTAATACTGCCGGCATGCGCGTATGATACGTCACGTAGTAATGAGCCTTGATGACCCCGTCGTCTTTGGTGCCGTCCGACGCCAGGCGTGTTTCGAGGACGCGAGCGAGCGCGACGTCGTCCGGCTTGGAAATATAGCAGGTCGTTCCATACGGCCCCGAATTGATGAACGCGTTGGCGTGAATGCTTACGAAGAGCCGCGCGCCGGCATTATTCGCGATGTCGACCCGGGCTTGGAGCTCGTCGTGCGCGCTGTCGTTTGGAGCGTAGACGTCAACGTCGGCGTCGCGCGTTAGCTTCACCTGCCAGCCGCGGTCGATTAAAATATCGCGCAGGCGTTTGGCCATGTCGAGCGTGATGTCGGCTTCCTTGAGTCCGCCGTGCTGCGTTCCTGGATCGCTGCCGCCGTGCCCGGGGTCGATGACGATCAGGCGCGGATTCGTCGGGACGTAACTGCTGTGCGGACCGAACTTCCAGTTCGTTTGGTCGGCGTTACCAAAATCGTTCGAGGAGTTGTCGAGCGGCGCGGGCGTCACGGGTGCGCCGTTCTGTTCGCTTGCGGAGAGGACGCTGCCGACGCTACCGCTTCCGGAGCGTGGAGCGTCGACGACGTCCTCGTTGCCGATTTCGAGGAGCAAACCTGTCGCCGAAGGCGCGATCGCGATCGATTTCGGACCGTCGAGTGAAAGCGCGATCCGCACGGTCTCCGCATCCTCTTGGCGCACTCGCATCGAAACGAGCGGACTTGCCGCGCTCTGGTCGAGCGGCGGCCCTTGCAGCGCAGCGTTCTTGATGTCAACCCAGAAGCGGTTGTCGGGATCCCGGAGCCGGTGCCATTCGAAAGCGGCATTGCCGGAGACCGCGATCGCGACGGTTACGCCGCCCGCAGAGGGCTGCGCCGTCACGGCCGTGACGAGCGCGGCGCTATTTGCAGCGGCGCCGGCCGCCGGGCCATTCGCCGACGGCGGCTCGGGCGTTGGGGATTCGTCCGCCACCGTTTGCGGCGCGGTCGCGTTACCGCTGAAGGCAAGCACCACGTCACGTTCGCCATTATTCTGCGGTGTCTCGGCAATCGTACCGGCTTCCAAATCGACGGTTACGAGCGTTGTTGGATCGCGCACCGTGCCGGAGCTTTCGATCCGCACGCCGCGCACGCCGCCCGCGTTGATTGCGCGAGTACCGCTCAGCGTTGTGCCGACGCCGTCGAATGCATAGCTCACCGCTGACCCGCTCTGCGCGACGATCCGCGGGCGCAGCGGCGCGCCGCCATGCGCGAGCACGACGAGGCGCGAGCCCTCTTGCCGTACGTCGAGCGCGGTGAGCTGCGGCTGGAGCACTCGTGCTGCGCCGTCTTGCCGCAGAGCGAGATCGAGCGCGCGCAGCACTTCATTGAACGGCAAGTATGCCTCATCGCCGCGCTCGTACGGTGCGAAGCTCGCCTCAAGAGCGATCGGCCCGACATCGTAGCGCCGGTCACCGATCGCAAAGCTCACGACCGTGGGAACCGAGGTCGTAATGAGAACGTAGCGTTCGCCGGGCTTCCAGGTGAGCAGCGCGCCGGTGCTGCGCAGCAGCGATTGGAACCCGGGATCGTTGACGCCAATCGCAATCGCTCCGCTTGTCGAGGAAAGATGCGCGAAGCGAATCGTCTGCCCTTGATAGACGACGGTGAGCGGCGCATCCGCGGATGCCGGAATCGCCGACGCCGATGCGACCAGCGCCAGAGCGAGGGCTGCGGAGCTACCAGTCCGAGCGATGAAGCGGTTGATCGAGTTCAAGATGTCCACCGGGCAGCGTTTCCAGCCGAGCGCCGTCGACGAGTACCTGCACCGCGTTGATGCCGCGAATCCCGGTCTCGGTATAAACGAGCGCTTTGAATTCACCATTTTCGCCGAACGATCCACCCGCTTGCCGTTCGACTTCTTTCGACAGATCGACCGTAGCCGTCGAATCGTCAACGGCCACGTTCGAAACGCGGGTTCCCGGTGGGAACCGAATCGCTTCGATATCGTTGGGCGGTCCGGCAACGGCCTCCACCGCAGCGTAGAGGACCGCGTTGTGCCGATGCTCGGTCGCACTTTCGCCGGGTTGTCGCGGTCGCAGGGAGACGCGGACGTCGCCGAGTGAGGTTCCGTCGAGCTTCGTGTAATAGACGGCAATCGTTTCGCCGTTGCCGGCCGATCGTTGTGAATAGTAATACCACGTGCCGGCTGCGACAATCGCCAGAAGCGCGACGAGGACGGGAAGGCGCATCGATCTCACGTCGGAATTCTTCTTTCGCAGAGGTCGCCCGAAATACCCCCGTCGAACCGGCCTGTCAAATGATCGGCCCGTTGCTATGAAGTGGCTCGTGAAAACCATCCGGAGCGAGCGGCGCGCGTTGGAGCGCGCCCGCTGCCGGTTTATTCTCAAACCGACTGAAAAGCATTTGCACGACGTGCGCACGGCGGGACGTCGGTTTCGCTCGCTGCTCGAGGACGTCGCTACGATTTCTTCGACGCAGCGACTGCGTCGTCGCGTTAAGCGCGCCGCCGCCGCGACCGATGCCGCTCGCGATGCGACGATCATCTTTCGGCTGCTCGAGAATACGGTCGATCCCGCCGAGACGCAGCTCGCGCAGCCGCTTCTCGAGCAACTGCGCGAGCAGGAAGAGCTCGCGACGCGGCGCGCTTGCAAGCAGCTGCGGGACATGCGCTTCACTCCATAGCAGGGTGAAGCCGAAGTCAATCGATCTCGCAGGCGTGGACGACGTGCGAGGGCTTGTCGACCGCATCGTGCAAGCGCGGCTGGGTGAGGCGCGCGCGTTGACCATCGGCCTCGAGCGTCGTGACAAACAAGGGCTTCACGACTTCCGAATCGCCGGCAAGCGCTTGCGCTATGCGCTCGAACGATTCCAAGCGCTCGAGCCGTCGCTCGAGGCAGCCGCCGAGCGGCTAGCGCTCTTGCAAGACGCGCTTGGCGAGGCCCACGATCGTGACGTGCTCCTTGGGATTCTTCCCCCGGCCATGACGGCAACCGAGCGGCGCTTGCGTAGCGAGCGCGAGGAGTTCGTCGATCGCGCGATCGCGCAGTGGCGAGAGCTCGAGCAACTAATGCAAGCGCTCGACTCTCATCAGATCTAAATGATGCTTTAATCGGGCCCCCCGCGAGTTTCCCGTGCTAGGGTGGTAATAAGGGGGCATGATGAACTTAAGAAACGTCCTCGTCGCATGTGCGCTCGGCGCAGCGGTAGTCGGCGCGGCCCTGCCCGCCGCGGCACAGGTCTCAGCCGGAATCTACGTTCAGACCGGGCCTCCGGCCCCGATCTACGAAGCGGTGCCAGCTGCACCGGGCACCGGGCTACTATTGGGTTCCGGGGTATTGGACGTGGAACGGAACTCGCTACGTCTGGGTGCACGGACGCTACGCGTACCCGCCGTATTCAGGCGCAACGTGGCATCCGGGACATTGGGCGCAGACTCCGCACGGATGGGTCTGGAGACCGGGCCACTGGGGACGCCCCTACTAACCACCTAAGGCATCGCCCGCCGGCATAACGCCGGTGGGCGATGCTCTTCTCGGCGTTGAAGCCGCGCACGCATGCAACTTCGGCGGACGTTGGGTTTAGCCGACGTTATACTTTTTTTCGTCGTCGCCGGTTCGAATCTCCAATGGGTTGCGACGGCTGCGGCGGCGGGCGCGAGCTCGATTCCGGTGTGGCTGATTGGCGCGTTCGCGATGTTTGCGCCGTTGTCGATCGCAGTCGTCTTCCTCTCCTCGCATCATCCCGACGAAGGCGGCCTCTACGTCTGGAGTAAGCGCGCGTTTCGGGCCGTTCGCCGGCTTCATCACCGGCTGGACGTACTGGGCGAGCAACCTTCCGTACTTTCCCGCGCTGCTCTATTTCGCGGCCGGAAACGCGCTCTTCATCGGCGGAAGCAATGGCGGTGGACTTTCAGCGTCGCCGGCGTACTTCATCACCGTCGCGCTCGCCGGCTTGGCGCTCGCGACGGTCGTCAACATTTACGGCTTGCAGATCGGGAAATGGTTAAACAACGCCGGCGCCATCTCGCGATGGACCGTGACGCTGCTGCTCGTCGTTCTCGGCGGCCTTGCGTGGTGGAAGTACGGTTCGGCCACGCCGATCAACGCGGCATCGATGCGCCCCGCGCTGCACGTCAAGGACGTCATCTTCTGGTCCGTCATCGCGTTTGCGTGGACTGGGCCCGAGGCGATGCCATTCATGGGCGGCGAGATCAAGCATCCTCGACGTACGATTCCTCTCGGTCTGGCAATGGCCGCCCCCGCAATAGCCGTTATTTATATCGTCGGCACGCTGAGCGTCTTAGCCGTGCTCGTGCCGCACGCCGTGAATCCGTCGTCGGGTGTGATGCAGGCAATTCGAGGCGTCGCGACGCGATTGCGCTGGAGCGCACTCACGCCGATCGCGGCGGTACTGGTCGCGCTCAGTTGCGTCGGAAGCGCCGGCGCGTGGTTGGGTGCGGTGGCGCGAATTCCGTTCGTTGCAGGCATCGACCGCTATCTTCCGCCCATCTTCGGCCGCATGCATCCGCGCTGGGGCTCCCCGGTGGCGGCGCTCGTGACGCAAGCCGGCATCGCCGCAATCTTCATCTTTCTGGGACAAGGCGGAACGACCGTTCGCGGTGCCTATGACGTGCTCGTAAGCTCGACCGTCGTTATCACAATGGTGCCCTTCCTCTTCTTGTTTGCCTCCGCACTGAAGTTCCGCGACGCGCAGCCGGACGCCTGAGATGGTTCCGATCCCCGGCGGAAAGTGGACCGTCTCGGTAGCGGCGCTGATCGGGCTGGTCACGACAATCTTTGCGATCGTCTTCGCGGGGTTTCCGTCCGACGACGATCCTAACAAAGTGCTCGCGGTCGTGAAGGTAATCGGCCTCACCGCGATGATGTTGCTTAGCGGGGTGGCGATCTACGTAATCGGCCGGCACAAGGCTTTGCGGGTGCATGACTCGTAGCGGGCCGATCTACGGGTAAACGCGGCGGCCCGCAAAGTGCGTCGCGACGATTTGCGTCTCTACGAGTTCTTCGGGCGCAGCGGTCATCCAATCTCGATCCATCACGACGAAGTCGGCGTATTTTCCGGGAGCGATCGAACCGACGAGCCCTTCCTGAAAGTTCGCGCGGGCGGCCCAGATGGTCATCGATGCGAGCGCTTCGCGCCGGGTCATGCGCTGCTCTGGATGCCAGCCGCCGCGCGTAACCGCCGCATAGAAGCTGCGCGCCGTGTTTACCGATTCCACCGGTGCGTCGGTTCCGTTTGCGATCGTCGCGCCGGCATCGAGTATGGAGCGCCAGGCGTACGCGCCGCGGATCCGTCGGGCGCCTAGGCGTTCTTGCGCCCAGGCCATATCGCTGATCGCGTGCGTTGCTTGCATTGATGCGATGACGCCGAGGCCGGCGATTCGAGGGATGTCTTCGAAGTCCAAGACTTGGGCGTGCTCGATGCGTAATCGCGGATCGGATGCCGGGCCGGCTCGCCGCAACGCCGCGTCGTATGCGTCTAAGACCATGCGGTTGGCGCGATCGCCGATTGCGTGGGCGCAGATCTGAAACCCCGTACGGAGCGCGCTCTCAGTCAGGCTTTCGATCCGCGCCTGCGGCGTCAAAATGAGGCCGAGGTTCCCGGGATCGTCGCTATACGGTGCGAGCAACGCCGCACCGCGCGAGCCGAGCGCTCCGTCGGCGTAGACTTTGATCGCGCGTATCCACAGGCGGCCGTTGAAGGCCGCATCGACGATTCCGCGACGGCGGGCCGCGTCGATCGTCGACGGCTCGTCGTGGAGCATCGCGTAGTTACGAATCGAGTAGGCGCCGTTCTCGAGTAACTCGGTGTGGGCTGCCAGAACCGCGTCGTCGCATCCTGGTTCGGCGATCGCCGTCACACCCCAACGATTACATTCGGCGATCGCGGTGGACGTGGCGCGTACGAGCTGATCGTGCGCCGGCTTCGGTACCTTGTCGTAGATCAGCGCAAGTGCGGCGTCGACGAAGATGCCGGTCGGTTTCCCGTGCGCGTCGCGCACGACGCGACCCCCAAACGGGTCCGGCGTCCCCTCGTGGATGCCGGCGACCGCCATCGCCCGCGCGTTCGCCAGCACGGCGTGACCGTCGACTCGTGCCAGCGCCACTGGACGATCGGGAATCGCCGCGCTCAGTGCATCGTGCGCCGGAAACGCGTCGCTCACCCATAGATTCTGGTCCCAGCCCCTGCCGAGAATCCACGGCGCCGAAGTGGCTTGCGCAAATGCGAGGGTCCGTGCGATCACTTCTTCAAACGAACGGGCCGCCATGAGATCGACTTGCTGCAGCACGAGGCCTAGATTCGTGAGATGCAGATGCGCATCGATGAGACCGGGAAGCACGGTCTGCCCGCCGACGTCGAGCACCTGCGTTTTCGCATCGCGCATCGCCATCGCTCCCGCAACCGAACCGACGTAGACAAAGCGATCGCCCTGGATTGCAATTGCTTGGGCGGCCGGACGCACGTCGTCGACAGTGTGTATCGTTCCACCCGTGACGATCAGGTCGGCCCGGCCTTGCGCCATAGCTCGGAGCTTCGACAATTAATGGAGCGGCCATGGCATGACCGCTCCTGGAACTCAAGTGGCGACTACGGCTTAGACGTCGCGTGTATCGGACCGCATCTCGCCCGCATACTCCATGTCGGGTTCGACGTCGCCGCGTGTCGAGGCCAGACGATCGTAGTCGAGTGCGCGCCGCACCTCCTGGCGATGCTCCTTGGACTTCGGGCGGACAGCGACCAAAATGCCTCCTTCACGCAATCCTTTCTCGTACTCTTTGGCTCTCTTTTCAGCAATGCCGACGCCGATGAGGCCGCCTACAATTCCGCCTCCCGCGGCGCCTGCGCCAAGGCCGGCCAACGCGGCGGCCAGCGGCCCAACGACAAGCGGCGCCGCCAATCCGCCGGTCCCGGCAATCGCAATGACGCTTCCTGTTGCGGTTAACCCCGCGACAATGGCTCCCAGAACGCCGCCGACGGTCGCCCCTGCCGCGATGCCTTCGCTTCCCTTCGCATTGATCATCGAACCAAACGCGCGCTCGCGCGTCTTGTCGTCCATCATCACGCTAATATCGTCTCGGCCGTAACCGAGCCCGTGAAGACGGTCGACGGCACCGGCCGCAGGCTCGCGGTCGAAATATATCTCCGTTTCGAATGCCTCGTAATCTTGCATTTACTACCTCGCTTTCCGCGACGGTATGTACCCGGCTGATTTTAAAATGAAACGAAGCCCTTGCAAGGAACTCGAGCAAGAGCGCGTACGCCGAGAGTTTCGCATTGAGAGCGCGTCGCCGAGCGAGAGGCTATAGCATATAGGTTTTTGGAGGCGCCGCCATTTGCAGAATCGGCCGATCGAATCTGAAAGCATCGATGTTCGATGCGGTCGCACCGTCGAGTGCGAGGTCGCTGAAAATGCGGCCGATGACCGAGGCAAACTTAAATCCATGGCCGGCGGCGACGCCGACGTAGACGTTGGGATGTTCGGGGAGCGCATCGATGATGAAATCGCGATCGGGCGTCAGGGCGTACAGGCAGGTCTTCAACCGCTGCACTTTTCCGAGCGCGCCGGGCAGGTAGCGCTCGAGAAAACGGACGACGCGCGCACTGATCTCGGGATCCTCTTCAAAGCCGCGCGTATCCGGATCCACGGCTTTGCCGCCGGTGTCTTGCGTGATCTTGACGGCGTCGGGCTCGCCGAAAATCGGAAACCCGTAGAACGAAGGATCGTCCATCCAGATCCAGATCGGGAACTTGCCAAGTGCAAAGCTCGCTAGGTCCCGAGCCCTGAAGTACGTGACTTGCTCCTTGGTCACTTCAAACGGGATGCGAATCCCAAAGTGTGCCAGCGCGCGATCGGTCCACGGTCCGGCGACGATAACGAGCTTTCCGGCGCGGTAGCGTTTGCCGCCCGTCTCAACGTCGATCTCGCCGTTTGCAGCGCGCAACGCGGTCACCGGCGTATTCTCACACAACGTTGCCCCGAGCGCCACCGCCGTGCGGCGAAGCGCGGCGGTGGCGCGATCGGCCGCGACGATGCCGCTATCGGGCTGAAAGAGCCCGCGAACTTCATCGCCGACGTGCCAAACCGGCCAGCGCTTACGGATTTCGGCTGCGTCGAGCTCCTCGAAATAGACGTTGCACGCTGCCATTGAATCGGCATAGTTCGAGAGCGAAATCGCACCGCCGCGGGGACCGATGTCGAGGCCACCGGTTTTAAAGACCACCTGCTCGCCGGCATCGCGTTCGAGCGATTCCCATGCGGCGTACGCCTCCTTCGCCAGCCGAACGTACGCGGGCGAGAAATACGAAAGGCGAATGATCCGCGACCAGTCGTGGGAGCTGCCGCGCGCGTGTCCAAATTCGAACTGCTCGATCCCGAGCACGCTTGCACCGCGTTTTGCAAGCCAATATGCCACGCCGCTGCCGAGAGCGCCGAGCCCTAGAACGACGACGTCGTAATCGCGCGTCATTCTGTGGGCAAGCCGCGCGACGCGATATAGCGCCGGATGTCGAGGCTCGCGTCTTCCATCGGCGCATAGCAGCCGCTGCGGAAGGCTCGCGATCGCATTCCGGCCTGAACGTTCTCGCAGATGTGCCAGTCTTGCTTGTTGACGACGTCCCAGAAATCCATCGCGTCGCTCGGATCGAAACTGGATTTCGACATCTCATCGGGATGAAAGAGAAAATCGCATTCGATCGTCGTCGCCGACGTGCCGCGCGGCCAGAGCGAAAAGGCCGCGACGTGGTCGGCGGCGAGGCTCAGCATGAAGTTTGGATAGATGAGTTCGCCCTTATGCCGAACCTTCTCGTCGTCGCTCAAGGTTGCGAACGGAGCGCGACCGCTCGTACCGCTCGCAGTGAAGGTCCACGCACCGTCGCGGTGCGGAATCCCGCGTTCCCAGTCGAGCTCGGCCCCGCCGCGGCGTTTGAACGCAGGGACCACCCGACAGAGCTCGGGATGGACGCCGGCGCAATGATAGCACTCGTTGTAGTTCTCGAGCACCACTTTCCAGTTCGCCTCGATATCGTAGCGAATCGAACCCGCAACTTTGAGCTCCGCGAGCGGATAGCGCGACAGACGCTGCGGAATCGGTCCGAGCTGCGAGCGCAGCGTCGCGCCGGTTTTTCCGCACACCTTCGGGGGAGAGGTTGATGAAGACGAACCCTTCCCATTCTTCCACACCGACGCGATGGAGCCGGCGGGACTCCTGCGGGATCGCGACGTCCGGCACGAACGGCGACGCGACGAGCGTTCCGTCGAGCGCGTAGGCCCAGGAGTGGTACGGGCACCGGATGGCGCCGCGCACTGTGCCTTCACCACAAAGCAGACGGCTACCGCGATGGCGACAAAAATTCAGATGCGCGCGAAGACCGTCCTCGGCTCGGACGAGGATAACGCTCTCGCCCGCGACGTCGAGCACACGATAAGCGCCGAGATGGTTGAGTTGCTCGGCGCGGCCGACGTAGAACCATTGCCCCCAGAAGATCGCTTCTCGCTCGCGGGCAAAGAACGACTCGTCCCAGTAGGCTTCCTTGGGAAGCGAGGGCTCAAGAGTGATATTTTCCGAAGGTTTCACCGTTAGCTTTACCAAAAAGCCAAACAAACTGATGGTTAGTAGCGGATTCCGTCAAACGGGATAGAACCCCTTGCCTTCGTTCTTCATCCCTTCGCCAAGCTCAGGATGACGCGGTTGGTGCTGACACTGGGAGAGCAAAAATGCAGGCGTTTGTGAGACCGAATGTCGGTGCCGGCGCTAAGACGCTGCCGGCTTCCTGGTATATCTCGCCCGACGTTTTCGCCCAGGAGCAGGAACGAGTTTTTGCGCGAGAGTGGCTGTGCGTCGGGCGCGAAGAATCGATTCCGAAAGCCGGCGACTTCTTCACCGTCGAACGCGCCGGCGAAAGCCTGATCGTGACGCGCGACGCGCAAGGCGGCGTGCGCGCATTCTTCAACGTTTGCCGGCATCGAGGCTCGCGCATCTGCACCACGGCGTCGGGGCGTTTCGAAGGTTCGATTCAGTGCCCGTATCACGCGTGGACGTACGGTCTGGACGGCGACCTCAAAGTCGCGCGGAACATGGCCGCAATTCCAGGCTTTGACCGGGCGCAGTATCCGCTTAAAAAAGCCACGGTCGCACTCTGGGAAGGGTTCGTTTTCGTCACCCTTAGCCAGGCTCAGAACGAACCCGGCGAAGTTCCTTTCGAAGAAGCGTTTGCGCCCTTGATTGGACGCTTCTCGCGCTGGAATATCGGCGAACTGAACACGGCGCGCAGCCTTACGTACGAGCTTGCGTGCAACTGGAAGCTCGTATTTCTGAACTACTCCGAGTGCTACCACTGCCCGCTCGTGCATCCTCAACTCGAAAAGCTCTCGCCTTCCGACAGCGGACGTAACGATCTTTTCGAAGGTCCGTTTCTCGGCGGGTACTCTGAAGTTCGGCGGCGCGGCATGAGCCTTACAACGACCGGACATAGCTCGCGGCGGCCGCTGGGAAGCGTCGATGGTGCCGAACTCGACCGCGTCTATTACTACACGATTTTTCCGTCACTGCTCTTGAGTTTGCACCCGGATTACGTCATGGTCCACTACGTGAAACCGCTCGCGGCAGACCGCACCGAAGTCGTCTGTGCGTTCCTCTTCGATCCGCGCACGAGCGCGCAGCCCGACTTCAATCCGAGCGACGCAGTCGACTTTTGGGATCTCACCAACCGCCAAGATTGGCACGTCAACGAGCTTATGCAACTTGGATTGCGCTCGCGCGTCTACTCGCCGGGTCCATATTCAGACGCGGAAGGATTGTTGAACGCATTTGATCGGCACTATTTGCAGGTGATGGGAGCGTAGGACGACGCTGGGCTTGCTTCTCGCCGCAGGCGTCGCATTGCCGTCGCTGCAGAATCTCGCATGGCGAAACATCGGACCCGCGGTTGCGGGTGGCCGAACGTCCGGCGTCGCGGGGACGGATGCCGATCCGAACCTCTATTATTTTGGGGGCGCCGACGGCGGCGTTTGGAAGACGACGAACTCCGGGCTTACGTGGCAGAGTGTCTGGCCGCGCGACGCGGTCGGCGCGATCGGCGCGATCGCGATCGACCCGCACGACCGCAACACGGTCTGGGCCGGAACCGGCGAGCCGAATCTCCGCAACGACATCTCGTACGGCGACGGAGTTTGGGTGACGCACGACGGCGGCGCGCATTGGCGTAACGCCGGGCTGCGGGCAACCTGGGCGATCGCGCAGATCGTCGTCGATCCGAAAAATTCGCGACGCGTTTGGGTCGCGGCGGTTGGGAATCCGTACCGGACAGCACCGCGCGCGGCGTCTATCGCACGACCGACGGCGGGCTCACGTGGCAACGCACCCTCTATCTTGGGCCTTCGAGCGGCGCGTCGGATCTTTCGATCGACCCCCAAGACTCCAAGGTCCTCTTTGCCGGCATCTGGCAGTTCCGCCGCGTGCCATGGAACTTCTCCAGCGGCGGCCCGCTCGACGGCATCTTTAAGTCGACTGACGGCGGCATCACCTGGCGCCGGCTGCACGGTAACGGATTGCCCCAAGGATATATGGGCCGCATTGGAATCGCCGTCGCGGGGCGCCGTGTCTACGCGATCGTTCAATCGAAGGAAGGCGTGCTGTGGCGGTCGGATGACGGCGGAAGCACGCTGGGGGTTGATGACGGCGGATACGCTCGTCAACCAGCGGCCGTTCTACATGAGCCGCCTTGCCGTCGATCCTTCAGATCCCGATCGCGTCTTCTTCTCATCTGAAGATCTCATCGAGACAAGCGACGGCGGCAAAACGTATCGCGACGTTATTGGCTCCGTTCACCAGGACCATCACGGCTTGTGGATTTCCCACGACGGACGGCGCATGATCGAAGCAAACGACGGCGGTGCGCCGATTTCGATCGATGGCGGCAAAACGTGGGATTGGCGCTTCAACGTCGTGCTCGCGCAGATCTATAGGATCGGCTACGACGAGCAGAATCCCTATCGCGTCTGCGGCGGGATCCAAGACAACGATTCCTACTGCGGCCCCTCGGATTCGTTAAGCCCGCTTGGCATCGAGAACTCCGATTGGCGCGACGTGGGCAACGACGGCGACGGCTCCTGGGTTTGGCCACAGCCCGGCGACCCTTCGTCGATTTGGAACGTCGGCGTGAGCGAACTCAACGGGCAGCTCGGAATCTTCGATCTCCATTCTCGCCAGAACTACGACGTCTCACCCGATGTCACGGATACCAACGGCCGCGCGCTGGCGGGATTGCCGTTTCGCTCGAACTGGGAAGCGCCGATCGCACTGCAACAATCTATTACTATAGGCGGCCCGCAGTCGGACCGAGCGGGCTTAGTCGCCTACTATGGCGCAAACGTGCTTTTCAAGACGCTGGATCTCGGGCGCACGTGGACGGTGATCAGTCCGGATCTGACGCGCAACGACCCGCACAAACAGCAGGTGGCGGGGGGCCCGATCAACACCGATGTTTCGGGCGCCGAGTTTTACGACACCATCTTCGATATCGCGCCGTCGCGCCTGCAGCCGGGTCGCATTTGGGTTGGAACGGACGACGGCCTCGTGCAGCTGACGACCGACGGTGGCGCGCACTGGCAGAACGTTACCCCGCCGGTCGCCCCATGGGGACGGATCGACACGGTCGAAGCCTCGAGTACGGACTCGCGGCGCGCTTACGTTGCGGTCGATCGTCACGTGACGGGCGATCCGCGCCCGTACGTTTTCGTAACTGACGATTCCGGCGCAACGTGGCGCCCGATCGTGAGCGGATTGCCGGCAGATGAGTACGTTCACGTCGTCCGCGAGGATCCGGCGAACCCCGACGTGCTCTACGCCGGGCTCGAGCAGGGCGTTTGGTACACGCTCGATCGCGGCGCGCACTGGCAAAGCCTGCGCCTCAACATGCCCTCGGTCGCCGTGCACGACATGCGGATTCAGCCCCAGCGCCACGATTTGGTGATCGCGACGCACGGGCGCGGCTTTTGGATTCTCGACGACCTCGGCGCAATCAGCGGCTTGAGCAAAGCCGTCACCGCTGGAGTCCCCGCACTCTTTTCGCTGCAAACCGCGTACACGTGGTACCGCTGGTGGACGTCGTACTACGGAACGCATCCCGACGAATGCTGTTTGGCAGCCGGAATGTACTCGGGTGAGAACCCAACCGACGGCGCTACGATTACGTACTACCTTGCGAAACCGGCGAGCGCGCAGATCGCAGTCTTCGATAGCGCCGGACGGCGCGTGCGCTGCTTTAGCGTTCGTGGCAACGCCGGCGTGCAACGAACGAGCTGGGATTTGACCGAGACGGCGCCCGTTCCATGGCTGCGAGCGCGGGATTGGAATAGCGGCGGCGATGGGCCGACCGTCGTCCCGGGAAACTATACGGTGGTGCTGCACGCCGCAGCATCCACCGTTCGAATGCCGTTACAGGTGTCGCCCGATCCACGAGCGTCCTGGACACAGGCTCAATACCTCGCGCGCTATGCTTTCGTCAAACAGCTCGACGACGAGCTCAGCGCCATCGACACCGCGCTGAACCGGCTCGATTCGGTGAGTGGCGTCTCATCCTTCGACAGGCTCAGGATGACAAAGGTGCTTACGTCGGGAGTTGTCAACTCGGAGGACGACCAGCTGAAGCCGGACCGATTGCGCGAACGCCTTACGATTCTCCAGGGCGTCGTTTCGCTCTCGCAAGGGCCGCCGCTGCCGCCACACGAGCGCGAAGCCGCCGCGCTTCGCACGCAATTCGAGAGAGCGATGGCGGCATATCGCGCGTTTTTGGCGGAGCATAATTTACCGCCCGATTCAAAGCAGGAGGTGTGCGAATGAGAGCCACGGTGGTTCTTCTGGCATTGGTCGCCGCATGCACGCAATGGGGCATGGCCGGGACGACCGGCGGCATAAGCGGCGTCGTCACGGAGGTCGGGACGGCGACGCCGATCGCGGGCGCCGAGGTCACGGTAACGAGCCCGTCGCAGAGCGCGAGCACGACGACCGACGCTCGCGGCCGCTTCGCCTTCGTCTCGCTCGCACCCGACGAGTACACGATCTCGCTGCAGAAAACAGGTTACACTCCGCTTTCGTACGCCGGCGTTGCGGTCCTCGCCGACGCGCAGCAGACGCTCTCGCTGAGCATGCGGATCGCGCTGAAGACGATCGCGAACGTCACCTCGCGCAGCGCGTCGAGCCTGGTACGGCCGGGGACCACTGCGGATGTTTATTCGATCAACGCGGCGCAACAGGCGCGCACCGCCGTGCTCGGCGGCGGCGGCGCGCTCAACAGCGCGTACTCGGCAATCGCCTCGGTGCCGGGAGCGTACGTGCCCGCGAATCAAAACGGGTACCTGCAGGCGGTCCACGTCCGCGGCGGCGACGCGTCCGAAGTCGGATACGAATTCGACGGCATTCCGGTCAATCGCGCCTTCGATAATTATCCGTCAGGCTCGCTTTCCTCGCTCGGCCAGCTCGAGCTGCAAGTGTACACCGGTGCGACGCCGGCCAACGCCGAAGCGCAAGGTCTCGCCGGGTTCATCAATCAGGTCATCAAGACGGGAACGTTCCCGGGTTATGCAACCGCGAACGTCAGCGCGGGAACGCCGATCTTCTATCACAGCGCCAACGTCGAAGCCGGCGGCGCGACGCCCGACCGCGATTTCTCGTATTACGTTGGAATCGGCGGTTACAATCAGGATTATCGCTACGTCGATCAGTTCGGCGGCGCGGCCTATACGAACGAATTCGGTCAGCAGCTCGCCCAATGCCCCACGTCGGGCCTCGCCGAGCTGCCCTCGTGCTTTACGAACGGCAAACCGAACGTCGGCCAGAACGGTCAGCCGGGGTGGCTCTTGGGGCCGATCGGCTTCGGGACCATCAACGCGACGAACCTGGCGACCCGCACCTCCGTCGTGAACTTCCACATCGCGATCCCGCACAAGAACGACGGTCTGCGCGACGACGTCCAGCTGCTCTACGACAACGACGAAATCTTCACGACCTTCCTCAGCTCCGTCAACGACGAAGGCTACTACAACTGGATTAACTCGGTCGGATCGTTTCCGCCATATTATCTCGATGCATGGCAATACAAAGGGCAAGTGGGCACGTTCTTGCCCGCGAATTACGCGTCGCTGGTAACGCCGTACTTCTATCCGTCGTCGCCGAAGCATCCGTTCGACGGCCCAATACCCGACCCGTACAATCAGCGCGACCGCGGCTATAACGGTCAGGCGATCGTCAAGCTGCAGTATCAGAAGAACTTCAACTCGAGCGCCTTCCTGCGCGTCTACGGCTATACGTATTATTCGGACTGGATCGAGAACGGGCCGATGATGTCACTGCAGCCGTACGCCTACTACGACTCCGGCGACTACGAGATCAACAACCACACGCGGGGCGTCAGCGTGAACTTTACCGATCAGCTGAGCCCGCAGCACCTCCTCGAAGCCGAAGGATCGTATACGACTTCGACTGGCGCCCGCATCTACAACGAGCAGATGTTCCAGTACGGCCTCGCCTACGGCAACGCGTTCGCGGTCCTCGTGAACCGCAACGATCCGTTCAGCGGGACCTGCTACCGTCTCGAGGGTGGGAGCGCCACGCCGACGACCTGCGGCGACGGGCAGGGCGGCGGCGTCACCTATGATCCGAAGCTGCTGCCGACCTTCCTGCGGCTCAGCCAGGTTCATCCGGACGCCAATTCCAACGTCAGCGGCGTCAGTTGCGGGGGCGGACCCTGCGCCTTCTACGTCGTCGAAAACGGCGCGTACGGCCTCAACAACACCGTCACCCCGTACTTCACCGGCTACTCGATTACCGACCAGTGGCGGCCGAGCGATAAGCTCTTCTTCAACCTCGGACTGCGCGTCGATAACTACGACTATATCGGCGCGAATACGAATTTCGGACCGGCGCGCAACTTTTGGTTCAACGCGTTCAACCAGGATACGTGTTACGACACGCAGACGCTCACCCTCGTCGACCGCAGCGCACTGGTTGGATCGAGCGGATGGAGCACGAACTCGCAAAAGCCCTGCTCTGCCTTCGGAAACCAATACACGAATGCGAACGTGCAGAACACCTCGGGCGCCTTCGATTACAACATTCCACAGCCGCGCTTCGGCGTCACGTACACCGTCAACCCCAACACGGTGCTGCGGGCAAGCTACGGACGGTATAACGAACAACCGAGTGCGGCGTACGAACAGTACAATGCGCTGGAACAGAATCTGCCCGATACGCTTGCCCAGTTCTATCCGCTCGGATTCACGACTCCCGGACACGAAGTCGCGCCGTCGGTTTCCTACAACAGCGACTTTTCGCTCGAGCAGCACCTGCCGGGCACCGACATGTCGTTCAAGTTGACGCCGTTCTTGCGCCAGACCCAAGATCAGATCGAGAACTTCTACATCAATTACACCACCGGTCTGGTCTCCGGCCTGAATGCCGGATACCAAACGTCGAGGGGCTTCGAATTCCAATTCGACAAGGGCGATTTCAGCCGCAACGGCTTTTCTGCGCAGCTTTCCTTCGCATACACCTACGCGACCGTGAAGTACAGCCTGCTGCCGAATGGAACGAGCGTTCTCTCACCGATCAACTCCGGCATCGCGCAGTACAACGCGTACACGAAATCGTGCGCGCCGGGCGGGAGTGATTATGGAAAGAAGCAGTTCGGTGAAGCGCTCTGCGGTTATACCACCAACGGCTCGTACGCTGCGGCGTGCTATACCCCCGGGGGTACGCCGGATCCGTCCTGCAAACCCGGCGATATCGCAAACCCATACTGGCGCTCGCCGGCGTTCTCGCTCTTCGATCCGACCGCAGCGTACCTGCCGTACTCGATCTTCCCGGGCCCGATCGGGTCGGGCGTCAACGCCTTCAACTATCCCTATGTCGCCACGCTGATTCTCAACTACAAGCATAACAAGTTTGCGATCACGCCGTCGTTTCAATACGTTGCAGGCAATCGTTACGGCGCGCCGATTACGACGCCCGGCATCGATCCGGCGGCGGGCTGCGGGAAGCCGCTGAGCGGTTCGACGACCGGAGATCCGCGTTATCCCTACGGCGCGTCGGGCGGCGGTCCGTTCAACGCCGACAATCAATCCTGCGCGGCGACGCTCTCGATTCCCGATCCCTACACCGGGCAGTTCGATGCGATCGGGGCTTTCCGGGAGCCGGCTCAACTGCTCGGCCACTTGCAGATTTCGTACCAAGTTTCGCCGCGCGTGAGCGCTTCAATCACGCTGGCGAACTTGCTGCAGACGTGTTTCGGCGGTCAGCACACGGCCTTTACCTACTATTGGAGCAACCAAACGTGCCTGTACACCGACCTCATCGGCGGTCCATCGACGCCGCCCGTCGGGAACGCCTACAATCCGGGCGCGAACGTGCAGACGTTCCTGCGCTATCCGTACGAGCCGTACTTCGGAACGTACAACGATCAGACGAGCTCGCTGGCCGAGCCGTTCAACGCATACTTCAGCCTCAAGGTGAGCATCTAACGTGAAGTACGACGCGATCGTTGTCGGCGGCGGCCACAACGGTCTGGTCACGGCGTGTTATCTCGCCCGCGCAAAATGGCGCGTGCTCGTGCTGGAGCGGCGCTACATCGTCGGCGGCGCATGCGTTACCGAAGAAACCTTTCCGGGCTTTAAAGTCTCGACCGCGGCGTACGTTAACAGCCTTTTCCGCCCCGAAATCGTACGCGATCTGCGCTTGCGCGAGTACGGCTTTGAGGCGATCGAACGCAATCCCGCGTCCTTCTCGCCGTTTCTCGACGGCCGATATCTCATGCTGGGTAGAGGCATCGCGCAGGACGTCGCAGGAGATCGCGAAGTTCAGCAAGCGCGACGCCGAGAACTACCCGAAATACGAAGCGATGCTCGAGCGCGTCGCTTCCGTGGTCGAGCCTACGCTCACGCAGGTCCCGCCGAATCTCATGCGCCCCAGCCTGGGCGACCTGCTCGAAGGTGCGAAGATGGGCCGCGCGTTGCAGCGGCTCGGACCGGCGATGGGCGAGGCGATTGAAGTGCTGACCGGGGCCGCTCGCCCGATTCTCGACCGCTGGTTCGAGAGCGAAGGATTGAAGGGCACGATCGCGACCGATGCGATCATCGGCGCGTTCATGGCGCCGTCGATGCCGGGAACTGCTTACGTTCTCTTCCATCACGTGATGGGCGAAACAAACGGCAAGCGCGGCGTTTGGAGCTACGTCCGCGGCGGAATGGGCGGTTTGACCCAGGCGCTCGCCGCTGCGGCGAAAGATCTCGGCGTCGAGATTCGAACCGACGCGGAGGTCGCGCGCATTCTGACGCGCGGCGGCCGCGTGACGGGCGTCGCGCTTGCAAACGGCGACGAGTTTGAAGCCAAACGCGTCGTAAGCGGCGTCGACTGTCACCTGACCTTCGAGAAGCTTCTCGATAGCGCCGAGCTCCCGGGGGACTTTCGAGATGCGATCGGCCGCATTTCCTACGCAAGCGCGTCGTGCAAGATCAACGTCGCGCTCGAGCGGCTTCCCAGCTTCACCGCGCTGCCGGGACACGAGCCCGGACCGCAGCACTTCGGCACCGTGCATCTCTGCCCGGATCAAGACTTTATCGAGCGCGCGTACGACGATGCAAAGTACGGCTCGATGTCGCGCGAACCGGTCGTCGAATGCACGATGCCTTCCTCTTTGGACTCGACGGTGGCGCCGCCGGGCAAACATCTGATGTCGATGTTCACCCAGTACGCACCGTATCGTTTGAACGACGGCCCGTGGACCGATGCACTGCGGAACGAGTATGCCGATCGGTGCTTCGACGTAGTCGAACGATACGCGCCCGGTTTCAAGGACTCCGTGATCGCTCGGCAGATTCTCACGCCGGTCGATCTGGAAGCGACGTTTGGCCTAACCGGCGGAAGCATCTTCCAAGGAGCGATGCCGCTGCACCAGCTCTTTGCGTTTCGCCCCGTTCCCGGTTACGCCGGCTACACGACGCCGATTCGAGGACTCTATCTCTGCGGCGCCGCCACGCATCCCGGCGGCGGCGTGATGGGCGCCGCAGGCTGGAATGCCGCGCGCGTCATGCTTCGCCGCTAACTGAAAGACTGGCGCCACGCTAGCGAGGATACCTTCTGCACCTGGCGGAATAGAGGCGACTCGTCGTTTCACTTCTTAGGAGGCATAGAATGGTCGTATTTACTCGGCGTGGTCTCTTGTTGTCTTTGGCCGTCGCGCTGGCGGCGTGTTCGGGTGCGGGAGGAGGCGCTGCGACGCCTTCAATCGGCAGTAGTCAAACACTCTCCACTCAGTCTACGATAGCGGCCGTGCTTGACTCGGCGCCCGAGGTCACTGGAGGCCGAGAGGTCTTTCGAAAATTCGCGATTCATCCGGACTCGAAGTTGCCGGCCATTCTGATCAATTTCGTCGCCAATGGACCGAACCAAGGTGGCGTGCCGTGCATCAACTGCGTCGACACCGCGACGACAAACGACAACATCGGTATGACGGGCCCGTCAAGCTATGTCCTGTCGAATTTTACGTGGCAGTACGAGCTGTCATTTACGGATCTCACCTACACGGGGAAATGCAAACTAGCCTGGGCCATTACGTCGGGCAAGAAAACGATCGATAGTTTCTCTGCGACCTTGACTCTTGGCAGTTCCGCCAACGGAGGGTTCGTGCTGTACGCGATCGCGCGCAGTCGGCCAAAATACTCTGGCCCCGCCACGTTAACCGGGCGGGTTACGTGCGGCAAAGACAAGCCATCGCTTCAGGTGCCGCTGCAATTCGAGTAGGCTAGGGACTCCAACCGGGCCGCTCGTTGCCGAAGCGTCGCGAGGAAGCGCGATCGCTACTGAATTCGCGTGCTCGGGGTGACATACCGGACGCTGGAGAGCGGGTTGGGATATGGAATAAGTGGACGCACGCCGCCGCGCGACCCTGCGTAACATCTGCGCAACCTTTGCGCCATCCGATGCCCGAATTGAACGCATCGCGGAGCACGCTGCCCGCGCAATCGACGGCTTGACGCCCGGACGCCGAGCGGAGCTGCACCTGCTCCTCGATCTGCTGTGGTTGCCGATGAAAGCAAGCGACGCGCCCCGATCGGCGCTGCTGAACCTCCTTGCCAATGCGTCAGCCTCGCGGTTGCGTTCGGGATTTGCGGCATTGAAACGACTCTCGCTCTTTCTCGCATATGCCGAGAGCGAGCCGGGGAGTGAAAATCCAACATGGAGACGTCTCGCCTATCCCGGCCCGCGTCATGACGCAACCGCACGCGTGTTGCCTCTACCGTTCGCCACCGCACGTAACGGCGAGTGCGTTCGCGCCGACGTCGTGGTGATCGGCAGCGGAGCCGGCGGAGGCGTCGTCGCGTCGCTTTTCGCACGGGCCGGAAAACGGGTCGTCGTGCTCGAGGCCGGCGGAGCCTACGATGCGCGCAGCTTCACGCAGCGCGAGCTCATGACGTCGGAGCTCTATCTCGACGGCGGCCTTACATCGAGCAAAGACCTCGGCGTCGTGATCCTTGCCGGCGCGACGGTCGGCGGCGGGACGACCGTGAACTGGTGCACGGCGTTGCGTCTGCCCGAACGCATCGCCGAGGAATGGGGTGCCCATAGCGGTATCGCTGGGCTCAACGATGAGTTGGCACCGCATTATGCCGCAATCGAAGAACGCCTCGAGATCCGTCCGGCGCGCGATCACAACGCGAACAACCGCGTCATCCTCGACGGTGCGCGTGCGCTGGGCGCGCACGCGGATGCCTCGCCGCGAAACGCTTGCGCCGAGTGCGGCGACGGGTGTGGTTACTGCGGCCTCGGCTGCGCTTACGCAAAAAAACATTCGACCGCCTGGGCCTTTTTGCCGGATCTCGCCGCAAACGCAAGCGCCATCTATGCAAGTACCACCGCATTCCGAATCGAGACCCGCGGGGGACGAGCGCGAAGCGTCGGCGCTCGACAAGCGACCGCGCCCGGCGACGTGCGGTCGTTCGATGTCGAAGCCGATCTGGTGGCGGTCTGCGCCGGCGCACTGCGGACCCCCGGCATCTTAGCTCGCAGTGGAATTCGGAATCCCATGCTCGGCAGACGACTCTTTTTGCATCCGGTCGCAGCGGCCATCGCAGAGTTCGACCATCCAATTGAGCCATGGATCGGCCCGATGCAAAGCGCGTACTCCGACGCGTTCAATTACCGCTCGGGCAACTACGGAGTGAAAGTCGAGGTCGCACCCGCGCACCCGGGCATGGCCGCGCTCGCACTTCCATGGGAAAACCGCGCGCAACACGCAGCTTTGATGGACCGATTCCGCAACGTCGCGACGCTCTTCGCGCTGACGCGCGACCGCGACCCCGGCTCGATCGATCTTGACGACGAGGCATACATTCGCTACCGCCTCTCACCCTACGACGGCGAGAACTTGCTCGCGGGCCTCGTCGGGCTCTTCGATCTCGGCTTCGCTGCGGGCGCGTTGCGCATGCTGACGCTGCACGCAAAGCCGATCCAGATCGAGCGGTCCCAATGGGGACCCAGCCGCCGCGATGCCTTCGCGCAGCGCGTGCGCGCGATCGGGATTGCGCCAAATCGGCAGGTCCTCTTTTCGGCGCATCAGATGGGAACGGCGGTAATGGGGACGGACCCGCAACGATCCGTCGTCGATCCGGCCGGCCGCGTTTGGGATTACGAGAATCTGCTCGTCGCCGACGCCTCGGTCTTTCCGCAGTCGAGCGGCGTCAATCCGATGCTCACGATTATGGCGATGGCAAGCCGAATCGCCGCTATTGCCGTTGCGTGAAGTCGCCCGGAATCGTGAAGGCGGGATCGTTTACGGCGATGGGGCGAACGTTGCCGAGCTCGCTGACGATCGTCGCGCCCTGGCCCTGCATGCCGAGGCTCACTGCGTCGTACATGGCGAGCCGGCCGAGCGGAAACCGCGGCCCGCTCTGCGTGATGCTGAAGCGCGAATCGCTCCCGCCCAACAACAGCGCGTGCATGACGCTCGCGTATCTCGCCATCGTCGCAGGTGCGTGCGCGCCCGTTACCGGTGACCCACTGTAGCAGGACGGCGTGGGATTGGAATAGCTGGAGTAATAGGCGAGCAGATCGCCGTTTTGCGTCTGCGATTGGCCCGAAGAGTTGGTCTCGGTGATGGTCATTTCAGAGCGGTAACCGTTGGTCGGCTGACCGCCGACGACGAGTGCGCCGAGCGCGGTATTCGTTACCGAAATCGCAACCCGCGTGCCGTTATCGGAAGGCCCCGTCTGCGAGCCGCCTCCGCCGGAGCTCTGCGCGGAGGGCTGATCCATCGACGCGACCTGATACGTCTTGCGGCGCAGATCGAGCGTCGTGATCGTGCGTGCGGCGCAGTCGACGATCGTCGCGGTCTGCGACGAGAGGTGGTCGGTGCGTTCCTTCGAGCCCGCAACGTAGTGATGCTCGGCGAAGCCGTATTGCATCATCTGCTGCATGCTCTGGCCCATCGCCATCGCTTGTTTCATTTGGCCGAAGAGGCCGCCGCCGCTTCCCTGTTCGGGTTGCTGGACGGAGGCCGCGGCCGTGAAATCGGCATCGAAGGATCCGGGCTGGAGCGAGGCCGGCTCGGCGTTCATTACGATCTTGGTCACGGAGTCCCACGCCAAGCCGTTTGGCGATGCCGGCGCGGCGATCGGCATGGCGGCGAGTATGACGAGTGCGGCGAGCTTACGGATCATGGCGTCGACGAGGGTGTCGGCGACGGGGTCGGCGGAATGAGCGCGTCGGCAGCGGAAAGCGGAACGTCGCCGGGTTGTGCGTTGAGCACTTTGTCGGTGTGCGCGCCCATGTTCCACAAGATGAGCGCGGCTTCGGCGCGCGTCACTGGTTGCTGGGGCCGCAGCATCGCGATCGCGCCGAACGTACGGGGTACGTTGCCGATCACTAAATTCGGCAGGTGTTGCGCGACGGCTTGGCGGTCAAGCCCGGAATCCTCGGCGATGGCACCGCGAAACTGCTTGTTGATCTGCTGCTTGTCTTTCCAATCGGGCGTCGCAGCATCCCAGAAGCTGACGTAATACTTATCGACGCCGCCGCGATCGACGCTCTCCTTGATGGCGATCATTTGCTCGCGCGTGAGCTGGCTGTCGGGCTTGAACGTCTTATCCGGAAAACCAACCGTAAAGCCGGCGTCGTACAATCCTTGAATGTAAACGAAGTCCGGGTTCGAGGCCCAGACGTCAGGAAAGGCCGATGTCGTACTCTCCGATGGACGGATCAGTTTGTCCGAATCGTTTTGCCAGATCGCATTATTCGCCAGCACGAGCCATCTCGCAAATTCGGCCCGCGTGATGGTGCCGGCTGGATCGAACTTTCCGCTCGGCGTGCCGAAAACTCCGAGCGCAGCAAGATCCGTGATTTCTTTCTGACCGAACGTTCCCGAGATATCGGTATAGGTGACCGGCGTCCCACCGGTCGCAACCGGCGCGGTCTCGGGGTTCGTGGTCGCGGACGCCGAAGCGACCGGCGAGGCGCCTGCAGGCGTGAGCCCCGGCGAAGCGGAGGCTTGCGCATTGGAGTTCTCCGAGCGGGTGCAGGCGCACAGAAAAAGACACGCGGCAAAGAGGGCGGCCACAGCAGCGCGATATCGGTACATGCTGCGCGGTTCGTCGGGGCAGGCTGCTCCGCCCTGCTGCTGGTTGCGGGGCTACATCGTCTGCATTTGCCCCGCGGCGTTGAGATGATAGGCTGCGGCGAGATCTTTCATAGCCGTCGTAAGAATGGCATGGTATTGCGCATCGGCGGCCAGGCCGTACTTGGCGTCGATATCGCTCATCACCTTAAAGTGAATCGGATGTGAGACAGCCCGATCGAGCATCACCTCGACGTTGAAGCCTTCACCCGTCTGTCCCGCCGCCCATAATGCGCCCGCCAGCGCTTCACCATCCTTCGGATTGGGATTCGGCTGGCTGGGAAGCGCGATCTTCTTCTCACCGACGATCTTGAGCGAATCGTCTACCACGAAATCGAACGTCTTGAGAAATTGGCCGACCTCGGCTTTGCCGTACTGAGTCGTCAGTTTCGCGACCTCCGCATCGAAGTGCGAGCCGCTGAGCGTTTTGAGAAGAGTGACGGTACTGAAGTTACTCGGGCCGCCGCCGGCCTCGACCATTGAGAGCGTTACCGCGAGCGCCGGCGCGCCGGTATAAATACAGCAAGATCCGCTAAAACGCGTCGGTGCATCAGTCACGTTCGCCATGAGTTTGGCCGAAGCAATACCGGTGCCGATCGAAGCCAGGACGACAGCAAGCACCGCTACCAATCGCAGGTTCTTCATGAGTTCCTTTCCGAGCCATAGCTCTCCGTAAAGAAGGGAGTCTCGAGAGAAACGCGCGACGCGAGGTTTTGGATTGCCTAGGAGCGTGTCCTAGATGCGCACAAGCGCGATGGGCTTGGTGGTGGGCTGTTTCGAGCCTCCCTCCGGCTCGACGCTGACGGCAACGGCGGCGATGGTCGTCGCGGCTTCCGGGAGACGGACCACCGCGACTCCGCCGCCCCCAGGCTCGAACGTCACCGACGGCGCGACGGTTTTCGCGCCTTTCGCCAGGGTCCAGGCTTGATACACGCGTCCCGGCGGCGGTGGAGGTAAGGCGTGCATCGTGAGATAGAGGCGCTCGCCATGGACGAGCACTTCCCCACCGGCAAAGCGACGGCGTTGCGAATCGGGCGCGGTAAGGTCGGCGAGGGTCTGTGCTTGCACGGCGCTCTGCGCGCGATCGCGATCGAGCTGCCCCTTTAACGAAAGGTCGACGATGCCGGTGAGCATTGCGATTGCCAAAGATGCAGCCGCAATGGCGTACGCCGGCCAGACGCGCGGCTGCCAACGCGGCGTCGCCTCGGCACGCACCCGTTTCATCACTCGCGCTTTGAGCAGACGACTCGGAACGGCGCCTTCGCTCGCCTCGGTGGACGCTTGCGCCGAATACGCCACCGCCGTCACCGCGGGGACCAAAAAGCGATACTCGTCGCGACATTGTTCGCAACTTTGTATATGGTTGGCGACCACTTCGGCGTCGGGTCGCGAAAGAACGCCGAGCGCGTACGCCGCAACGCTGTCGAGGAGCTCGTCGTGCGACATCACGCCGTCACCGCACCTTCCAGCAAATTACGCAGCTTCCGTAAGCCCGCCCTGATGCGAGTCTTTACGGTCCCGAGCGGCAGACCAGTTTGCCGTGCGATCTGGTCTTGCGTCGCGCCGCCGAAAAATCCGAGCTCGATCAGCTCGCGCTGTTCGCGCGGCAGCTGCGCGAGTGCCTCGCGAACCCGTTCCCCGTCCATCAGAGCCAGGGCGGTATCTTCGAACGCGTCGTCGATACGAAGCGATTCGGGAAACTCACTTTCGGAACGCACCGCTCGGCTGCGGACGACGTCAAAGGCGCGATTGCGGGCGACCCGCGCGATCCACGCCCCGAAGTTACCGCCGCGGAAAAGCTCCGGGTCGCTCCAAATTTTTAGGAACACCGCCTGCGTCACATCCTCGGCGGCGGCAGCGTCGCCGAGCACCCGCAGCGCCAAGCCGTAGACGAGACGGTGGTATTGGTCGTAGAGGACTTCAAATGCGTCGCCGTCACGCGCCCGTACTCGCTCCATGAGCCGGCCTGCGTCTCCCACGGCGCCATCCTTCGCTGGACTCAGGGTTCTGCACTGCCCTGAGTAACGTGCGATCCGGGCCGGCAGATTCCGGCGGCCTACGAAGCCGTCAAACGCTCAGACCGTAAATGAGGCGATCTCGTTCGCGTCCCGTAGGCACGTCCACCACACCGAGCCGTCGTATGCCAGCGAGCGTGCCTCATCGGGCAACGGGCGAATGCTCTCGAAGCGCGGGTTGCTCCGATCGATGTCAAGCGTACCGAAGTGGAGGTGTTCGAGCTCGTCGTCGCCGGAGATCATGAAGAATCGGCCGTCCGGCCCAAAGGCGAGACCGGCACAACGCGTCGGCAGCCGGATTTCACGTTCGACGGTAGCGTCGGGTGTCAGCACGAGGATGCGCTGAAGCGTCATCTGCCCCAGATAGATCGTCGAGCCCGAGGTGGCGAGATACGAGCCGGTGTGATCGGGACACGCGATTTTGCTCTTGAGGTCGAAGCCCGTATCGGGCACCAGGCGATAGAGATAGCGATCGTCGTCATCACCGAGCGCAACGACGACCCGCAGCTCGTCGCCGAACGCGGTAATTCCGTACGGCTTTCCGGGAGCTTCGGGTTCTCGGCGCACGACCCACTTGCGTGGATCGATCGCGTAGATGCGGTCGGTATCCCAAGAGCCCATCCAAAGGGTGCCGTCGAGATATGCGAGCGGATGGGGACGAGTTGCCGGCGAGGGGCGGCGGTCGAGCTGTTCGGTGGTCTGCATACCGTCAGAAAGGCGACTACCCGGCCGACGGTTGCGGCGGGACCGCGTCGAGGCGGCTTCGGAGGAATCGCTGCTCGACCGGATTACGGGCGAATGCGACCGCGGCTTGAAAGTGCTTCCGCGCGATTACGTTGTTATTGCGGCGCATCTCGAGCTCTGCGCGCGCTGCGTGATAGAACGGATACTCTTCGAGGCGTTCGCGTTCCGCGATCGCGTCGATCGCTTCCAATCCGCGCTCCGCGCCCTCGGCCTGAGCCACGGCGATCGCGCGGTTCAGAGCGACGATCGGCGAGGGCGCTATACGCATCAAGGTATCGTAAAGTGAGACGACCGCGGTCCAATCGGTTGCCTCGATGCTGGGCGCAGCCGCATGGACCGAGGCAATCGCGGCCTCAACATGATAGCGGTTGAGCGCCGAACCCGTCGCCGAACGGTCGAGCCATGCGATGCCTTCGTTTATCATCGCCTGGTCCCAGCGCGTTCGATCCCGATCGAAGAACGACGTGAGATTTCCGGAGGGATCGAGCCGGCCCGGCAAACGGGCGCCGTCGAGATACATCAGCGCGAGAAGCGCGTGTGTGGAGGGCGTCGCCGCCAGCGGGTGGCCGGCGAGCAGACGCGTGAGGCGAATCGCTTCATGACAGAGATCGGCGCGCACGACTTCGGTAGCCGACGCGCCGTGATAGCCCTCGCTGAAAATTAAGTAGAGCGCGCGCTGTACCGCTGTCAGCCGGTTCGCAAAGTCGGCGGCGTCGGCGATATCGAAAAGCGCGCCGGATTCCTTCAAGGCGCGCTTTGCGCGGCTCATCCGCTTTTCCACGGCTGCGTGCGAGCTGACGAACGCCGCCGCGATCTCCCGCACACCGAAGCCGCCGACGAGCGCGAGGACGAGCATCACTTGAGCCGCTTCGGGAAGGCCGCGCGGACAGCACGAGAACATCATGCGCAGCTGGTCGTCGCGAACGTCGGTTAAATCGAAGACTTCTTGGACCGTCTGCGCGAGGGTCCACTCCGTCTGCAACAGCCGTCCGTATTCGGGTGCGAACGTTCGCGCGGTGCGCTCGCGCCGCAAGACGTCGAGCGCGCGATTTCGCGCCGTCTTCATGAGCCACGCGGACGGCTTTTCAGGAATGCCGCGCAGCTTCCAGACTTCTAAGGCACGGCAGAAGGCGTCTTGCACGACGTCTTCTGCCAGCTCGAGATTGTGCAACCCGAAGATGCGCGTGAGCGCGGCGACCATGCGTCCCGATTCGTGCCTAAAGAGATGGTCGCTCGGCTCCACGTTACATATCGATCTTCATGACCGGGCGCACTTCGACGAGCCCCTCGCGCTCGAGGATCGGGCAGCCCTTTGCGAGCTCCGTGGCGCGCGCTAGGCTGTCGGCCTCGACGAGCGTGTAGCCGCCGATCAGATCCTTGGCCTCGGCGTAGGGTCCGTCCGTCACCGTGCGCCCCTTATCCTTGACAACCTTGCCCTCCGCCTCGAGCGGCTGGCCGCCGTCCTTGAGGTTGCCGCTCGCGGTGAGCTCCTTGAACCAGCTCATCCACTTTTGCATGATCTGCTCGGATTCTTCCGGCGTCCAGCCGCTCTGTCCGCCACGGTAAAGATAGAGAAATTCCGCCATTGTGAGTCTCCTATAAGCGTGTGATGGCCTAGAGACGTTTGAACGGCCCGCAGCCGGACATTCCGAGAATGAAGCGTTCTACGGAGTTGCGGCTTCGGGCAAGTTGGGCGCACCGGTGAGCCCGGCGGGCGAACGCACGATGCCGCCCTCCATATCGGTCCACGCTTGCGCGATAATCGACCGCAGCGAATAGAACGAGTGCGTCCCGTCGGGCTGCGAGTAGAACGTCACCGGAAGACCCACGTCGCGAAGAAAGATGGCCGTCGCGGTGGGGTAGAGCGTCGGGACGTTGTCGTCCCGAGCGCCGGTTAAGATGTAGAAGCGAGCGTGGCGAAGCGTGCTCGCCACGCCCGGCGCTCGCGAGCCGAGAAGCGATCCGGCGATTGACATTACCGCCGACCAATCGTTCGGAGCAATAGGCGCGAGGCGAAAAGCCGCAAATCCGCCCATCGAGTATCCGGCAAGGTAACGTTTGCGCGGGTCGATGGTAAAGGCGCGGTTCGCGGCATCGAACGCATCGTACACGTCGCTCTCGGAGCCGCCGAAGTCATACGATCCGCGGCCGTAGGGCGCCACGATAATGGTGCCGGTTCGCTCGGCCAACTCCTGTATGAACTGCGGTGCGACGAGATGCGACTCGGGTTGCGCCCGGCCGTGCAAGAACACGACCAACGGCGCCGGTCTTTCCGGAGAATATTGCGTCGGCACGTAGAGCGCTACGGGCTGCATCGTTCCATCCTTGGACGAACGCACCAGCGTTTCACCGAGGCCTCGAACTGCCGCCATCTGTTGATACGAACGCCGCATCAGCTGCGTCGCGAGGCTCACGTCGAGTTGCGATTCCGTCTGCACTATCTGCTGCCACGTTTGGGCCGGATAGTTACGCGGCGGAGCTTCGCTCAGCAAATTCGCATCGGTAAGGAGGCGATCGTAATAGTCCATGGTTGTAGCGCGCCCTGCGACGAGCGCCACCTGCCCTGCTTTTGCGTAATACACGGCGGCCACCGAACGCAGCGTGGTACCGAGGTCTTCCCCAGCGGCGCCCATCAAAGCGATTGCGGCGACGGCCGAAGCAACGACTCGAACGCAGGTCACGTTACGATAACGCTTTCGCCGCAGACCTGGTGACTGCTATACTGGCGCAATGATGCTTACCAAATTTTTCGCGAAGTTCTTGGGACTGTGGGCTCTGCTCGTGGTGTCGGCTATGATTTCCAACCGGGACGCCACCATCTCTGCGATCAACGCACTCTTTTCCGATTCGGCGCTCGTGTTCGTGACCGGCGTCTTCACGCTGGCTATTGGTCTTGCGGTCGTTATTCTCCACAACCGCTGGTCCGGTGGTGCGCTCGCGGTTATCGTCACGCTTTACGGCTGGATTGCCTCGATCAAGGCTATGCTCTTCTTGATCCTGCCGTCGCCGCTGCAAGCTGCACTCTACCAATCGTTGCACTTCCAAGAGTACTTCTACGGATACTTGGTCGTTTCGCTCGTATTCGGCGCGTATCTGGCGTACGGAGGATTCACGTCGTCCGCCGTTGGGGATTAGACGCGGCGATGGCCACCGCCACTGCGGCAGCGAGGGCCACGAGGTTCGAGATCAGAGTGAAGCGATCGTTGATGGTCATCGAAGCCATCGAAATGCCGCCGAGTGTGCTGCCGATGAGTTTTTCCATGATCGCGCCCGCCAGCATCGCGCCGATTGCAAAGAGCGCGACGAACGTCCATGTGACCCGCGACGGGAACGATTTACGGTAGATCGCGATGAGCGGCAGAATCAGCAAATCGCCGTAGATGAAGCTCGTATTGGCGCCCAGCGGTATGCCGGCATTGGCAAGATAACGCGCGACCGGGACGTTTCCCATCGAGCAGACGAAGGTCGCGATGGCGAGCAATAGGCCAACCAAGAGCAGCAGCACGTAGCCGATTACGGGAACCGAGCCCACGGCGTGGAGTGCGTTCGCGAGCCAGCCGGACGGAACGAGCGCCGCCGCAAACCCGGCGATGAGATAGCCGACGATCAACTCGGTGCGCAACATGCGGACGTCCGCGAGCGCGGTTGCCGCGACGGCATCCCATCCGTGCCGTCGTTGCGAACTCTGGCCGTGCAGGTGGCATTCGCCTTCGCCCTCGTCGGCCGGAGCCGCCTGAAGGTATTCGTGCTGGAGCCGCGCGAGCTCACCGGCGCGAAAGAACAGCGTGAAGCCGGTCGTTACGATCGCGATGATGATGACACCGCCGAAGAACTCGGCAAAAGCAAACTTCCAGCCGAGCAGCGACCAAAAAAGAATCATTATAGCGAGGTTCATGTTCGTCGACGAAATCAGAAAGGCGAAAACGGAGCGGGCGTCTGCGCCACGCCGATAAAAACCGCGCGCGGCGGCAGCCGCGCCGTACGAGCATGCCGACGAGATAATGCCGAAGCCGGCGGCGTAGAGCAGGCCTTTGAAACCAGGGCCAAGATAACGGTGCATCGTCGCCGGCGTCAGCATTACTTGCACGACTGCCGAGATGAGAAAGCCGAAAATGAGCCCGAATAGACTATCCCAAAAGAACGCAGCCGCCTGCGCGATGCCGGCGATCAGCGCGTGACCTAGGGCGAGCAGCATTAACCGCCGACCGAAACGGGAGCGTGGCCGAAGAGCGGCGGTATATAGTGACCGGCGAGATATGAGATTATGAAGACGGCGCATCCGAAAAGCGCGACTTCCAAACCTTTTCTCAGAGGATTCCGTTCGCTTAGCGTTCCGGCGAAGTAGCCCACCGCAAAGAGGCCGATGAGCGCGAAGAGCAACGATGCCAGCGTCGACGCCAGGATCGAAAGCGGCAGCATGAACGCTAAAATCGGTACGAGCGAGCCGATCGCGAAGGAGCCCCCAATCGCCACTGGAGCGCGCAGACCGGAGCCTTCGGCTTCGCGCGGATCGATGCCGAACTCGTCGCGCACCATTTCGTAGAGGTAGATCTCGGGATGCTGCGTTAACCGCCTCACGATCATCTCGGCTTCGTCGGCACTAAAACCCTTGAGTTTATAGTACGCGACCTGTTCCGTAAACTCGCCCTGTGGATCCTCGGCCATCTCGCGCTTCTCCATGTCGATGGTCGCCTGAACGACCTCGCGCTCCGACTTGCTGCCGAGATACTCTCCGACTCCCATCGAGAGCGCACCCGCAAGCAATGCGAGAAAACCGCTGATAAAGACCGCCGAACGATCGCCTTCCGCAACCCCGACTCCGGTGATGATTCCCAGCGTCGTTAAAATGCCGTCTTGCACGCCGAAAACGATCTCGCGAATGCTGCGGCGTTTTTCGAGCGTGCGCCGCTGCTGCGTATCGGGAATGCGCGGCCGCACTTGCTGCCAGCCGGGAACGTCGACGACGACATTTTCGACCGGCGGCGTCAGGCCTCGGGCATCGGTTCGCTTAGCCATCGTCAATCATGCTCTTAGACGTTGAAAGGGGGCCGACCCGCCCTAGCCAACCTAATCCCATGGCCAGACTGCTTTCTACACTCGCGGTCGTCGCCGGCCTTATTTCTGCGATGCCGCTTCCCGCTCGTGCCGTCGATTGGCCGGTCTTTGGATTCGATCCGGCGCGCACCAGCTTCAACTACCGCCGAAACCACGTTGAAGATCGGAAACGTTCATCGCCTGCGCGAGCGATGGCAGATTTCGCTTGGCGCCGTCGCCGACTCGACGCCGATCTTTCTCGATCACGTCCGGCTCCATCGCTTCTACCGCCCGATGCTCTTTCAAACGACGAAGAGCGGTGAAACGCTCGGAATCGAAGCGATGTCGGGACGGATCGTCTGGAAGTTTGCGACGCACGGGCCGAACTACACCCACTCGACGCCGGCTGCCGACCCGTCGGGACAAGGCGATCTACGTGCCGGGCGTCGACGGTAAAGTGCACAAGCTCGATCGCTTCAAACGGCCACGAGCTGCACGGGGCCGGCTTTCCCGTGCGGATTACGCGCATACCGGCGACCGAAGCGAACGAATCGCCGCTTAACGTCGCCAACGGTTATCTCTATGCGACGATCTCGGGCTACAACGGCGACGGGACGCCGTACGACGGGCACGTCGTCAGCGTGAATCTCAGCAACGGCATGAGGACGGTCTTCAACTCGCTCTGCAGCGAGAAGCATACGCTGCTTGGGGCGAGCGGCTGTCCCGCGCAGCGCTCCGGAATTTGGGCCCGCGGCGGTGCCGTCGTCGATCCGGATTCGTCGATGAACGGCCGCGTTTACGCCGCGACCGGAAACGGCGATTTCAACGCGAACGCCGGAGGTCACAACTACGGCGATTCCGTTGTCTCGTTGAGCGCGGATCTCTCGAGCCTGCTGGGCAGCTATACGCCGACCGATTACAAACAGCTTCAAGACGGCGACGTCGACCTCGGAAGCACGTCGCCGGCGATGTTGCCGACGCAAACTGCGAGTCAGACGCCGTGGATGCTCGTTCAGGGCGGTAAGGATGCGGTGCTCAAGCTCGTCGACCGGGCGGCGCTGCCCGGTGTCGGAAACGAACTGCAGCTCGTCGACCTCCCCAGCGGGCTCTTCTCGACTCCGGCCGTTTGGACCGATGCATCGAACAATGCGTGGATCTTCATGGGCTTCTCGGACGTCGTCGAAGCGTATCGAATTGAAGACCAACCATTCGGGAGTGAGCCAGCTGGTAGGGATTTGGCAAAACAGCGCGGGCTCGACCGGCGGTGAGGGGACCTCTCCGGTCGTTGCCAACGGCATCGTCTTTGTCGCGTTCGATGGGGCAATCGTCGCACTCAACGCGGTCAACGGAAACGTGTTGTGGAACAGCGCGAAGTACGGCTCCCAAAAGTCAATCGGACCGGTTCACTGGGAGAGCCCAATCGTGGTTAACGGCTGGATCTACTGCTCCGACGAAAACGGTAACCTAACGGCGTTCGCGCTGCAGTAAGAGACGCTGCTGGGGCGTCAGCGGCCTCTGTGGCGGCATCGCGCGGTCCCACGCCGGGTCGTTGCGCGCAGTCGCGGTGAGATACCGCACCGCGGGTACGAACGGCACGCCGTCGAGCGCCGCGCGTTTGCGGGTGAGCTCGTCGGCTTTTTCCTTTTCTCCGTTTGTGAAGACTTCGTGCGCCAGCTCCGGCCACAGCGCGACGCTTCCCGAGATGCATCCCATCACGCCGCGCGCTTTGGCCGCGAGCAGATCGCTCTCCGAGCCGGGAAAGATTGCAAAGCCGGGATGGCGTGCGAGGATCTCGGTTTGGAGATCCGCGTCGTTCGAGCTGTCCTTCATGCCGGCGATCGTCTCAGGAAACTCCGTAATGAGGCGATCGACGAAGTGCACGGTGGAACGTGATGCCGCTCATCCGCGGAAAGTTATAGAGCAACACGCGCTTGTGCGGCGGATTCGTTCGCGAAAAGAGCGCCTCGAAGAAGGCGACGATGCCGTCGTCCGAAACGTCGCGAAAAAAGAACGGCGGCATGATCAGCGCCGCGGCAAAGTTGCCATCGAAAGCACAGCGCGTAAGGCGAACGGCATCACCGAGCGATGCAGCTCCCGTGCCCGCCATCACCCGCTCCATCGGTAGACCGTTCGATGAAAGCGCTTCCATAAAGCCCTCACGTTGGGCGGCGCTGAACGACATCGCTTCGCCCGTCGTTCCAAGCACGTTTATTCCGTCGCAGCCGCGCTGCAAGAGATCGCGGTAGTACGGGACCGCCCGCGTCGCGTCGGGCGACAAGTCGTCGCCGATCGGCGTCAGCACGGCAGACCAAATGCCGCCAGTCATCGCGTGAAGGCGCCTTTGAGGAAAAATGCGACGTTGGCCGGACGCTCCGCAAGACGCCGCATAAGGTACGGAAACCAATATTCGCCGTACGGTATGGAGAGACGCACGCGATAGCCGCGCTCGAGCACGCGACGAGCGAGCGCCGTCGCAATGCCGTACAGCAACTGAAACTCGAAGCGTCCCATTTTGGGCAGGCCGGCCTGCGCGGCGAATTGCGCGACGCAATCGATAATCGCGGGATCGTGCGTTGCAACGGCCGTGTAGCCCTCGTGGGAGAGCGCCAGCTCGGCAAGTTTGCGGTAGTTCTCGTCGACCTCGGGCTTGCGCGGATAGGCAACGTCCGGCGGCTCGAGATATGCGCCTTTCACGATGCGTACGTTCGGCGCCAGCGGCAGCATTTCGGCCAAGTCGGCGCCGCTGCGGTAGAGATAGGATTGCAGCACGAATCCAACGTTGTCGTAGCGCTCGCGGAGACGCCGGTAGATCGTCAGCGTGCGATCGACGTACCGCGACTGTTCCATGTCCATGCGAACCGTCTTGCCGCTCTCGCGCGCCGCCTCGGCGATGCCGGAGGCGTTTTCGAACGCAAGCTCCGGGTCGATATCGAGGCCGACGTGCGTAAGCTTGAATGCGACGTTAGCGTCGAGCCCTTCTTCCGCAAACGCGCGCAGCAGCCGGCAGTATTCTTGCGTGACCGCAAGCGTCTCGCTACGATCGTTGACGCTTTCGCCGAGAATCGTCGCGGCTACGGCAAAGCCTTGCGCGTTGGCGGCGCGCGCCACAGGCAAAAACTGAGCGGCGTTCTCGCCCGCGACGAAGCGCCGCGCCCCCAAGCGCATGCCGTATCGCGTTACGGCACGGCGCACGACCGCATTGTCGGCCGCGGCGAGAATGCCTGCACGCAAGGATCGATCCAAAATGGAGCTCACGCGGCGATATTCTTCGCCGGATAGGAAGCGACTGCAACGGCGGGAAGGGCGCAGCGTGAAGGTTCCGTGGGTGCTCCTCGCCGCGATCCTCGGCTCTTCGATGGCGTTCATCGACAGTACGGCCGTCAACGTTTCACTTCCGGTGATTCAACGCGAGCTGCATACGAGCACCGGTCAGACGCAGTGGGTCATCGAAGGTTACGCGCTCTTCCTCTCTGCCTTGATTCTCACGGGCGGGGCGCTCGGCGACCTCTACGGACGCCGCTTGATCTTTGCGGCCGGCATCGCGCTCTTCGCAGCCTCGTCACTGGCGTGTGCACTCGCCGGCAACATTACGGCTTTGATCGTCGCGCGCTGCGTTCAAGGCATCGGCGGCGCGCTTTCGATGCCCGGGAGTCTGGCGCTGATCAGCGCGGCGTACAACGAGCGGACGCGCGGGCAAGCGATCGGCACGTGGTCGGGCTTTACGGCGCTAACCTCGGCGATCGGCCCCGTTATCGGCGGTTGGCTCACTCAGGATTTCTCGTGGCGGTACGTCTTTCTCATCAACGTCCCGATCGCGCTCGCCGTGCTCCTGATCCTCGCGTTCGGCGTTCCGGAGAGCCGCGACGAATCGGCCGATCGTAAGATCGACGTGACCGGCGCGACGCTCGCGGCGCTCGGACTCGGGTTGCTGGTCTACGGGCTGATCGACATGAATGGGGGCCGTGTTTCGGCAACGGCGCTCGGGACGGTTTGCGCTGGGCTCGCGACGCTCGTGATTTTCGTTCTCTTCGAGCGCCGCACTCCCGACCCGATGGTGCGCTGCGACCTTTTTGCGTCGCGAATCTTCAGCGTCGCAAACGTCGTACACGTTCCTGCTCTATGCCGCGATCGGCGGCAGCCTCTTCTTCGTGCCGTTCGTGCTCGTCAACGTGCACCATTATACGCCGACCGCCGCTGGCGCTGCGCTGCTTCCTTTTGTCGGTATCATGGTCGTCTCGTCGCGCTGGTCGGGCGGCTTGGTCACGCGCATCGGTCCTCGGACGCCACTCGTCCTCGGAGCGGTTCTCGCGGGGCTCGGGTTTCTCGCCTATGCGTTGCCCGGAACCGGCGGATCGTACTGGACGACATTCTTTCCCGCGGCAACGATCCTCGGTTTGGGAGGCGCGCTTTTCGTTGCGCCGCTCACGACCACGGTGATGGACTCGGTGAGCGTCGATCACTCGGGCGTCGCCTCGGGTGTGAATAACGCGGTCGCGCGCACCGCCGGCTTGATTGGGGTCGCCGTGCTCGGCATCGTCGTCACCACCGCGCCGTCGTACGTGTTTGGGTTTCGTTGCGCGATGATCGTCTCGGCGCTGGTTGCCTTCTCTGCAGGCGTCGTTGCCGCAGCCGGTTTTGTGCGGCAAACCGCTATTGCCGCATAACGGCACTTCACGAGTTATACGAAAGCACGAGCGCACCCGGCTCACACGGGATCGTGCCCCAGAATGGGGAAGGATGCGTGGTGGCGTGGAGAGCCGGGTTGGCGCTTGCAATCGCGACGCTGGGCACGGCGTCGTGCGCGAGCAGTTCGGTTGGAGGCACGGGCGGCGCAACGTTGCCGCGGCAAACCTCGCCCGCGCCGCGCGGTAGGAGCTCCAGCTACATCCAACATATCGTTGTCGTGGTCCAGGAGAACCGCTCCTTCAACGATTTCTTTGCTACGTTTCCGGGCGCTGACGGAACGACCACGGGCCTCATGAAGAACGGAACCGGCGATACGACCGTCCAGTTGAAAAAGGTCGATCTTAGCGAGTCGTGCGACTTCGGACACGGTTACCACGGCTTTCTCAACAACTATGACGGCGGAAAGATGGATGGTTTCGAGCTGGGTAACGGGAAATGCCACGGCGACGTCACCGCAGCCTATCAATATGTCAACCCCCAGCAGATACAGCCATATTGGACCATGGCCACGCAGTACGTACTCGGCGAGCATATGTTCCAAACCCAGGGTAGCGGGAGCTTTACGGCACATCAGGACCTCATCGCCGGAGCAACGATCATCAACGCGCCGCAGGATACGAAGAGCCTCGTCGACGATCCGACGCACACGCCTTGGGGATGCGACGCTCCGCATGGTACGAAAACGAGCTTATTGTACTGGAACGGGTCGTCGCTGGAGTTCCAGCCCGACCGCGGACCGTTTCCGTGCCTGAAGTATGCAACGCTCCGTAATCTTCTCGACGCGAAAAGCGTTTCGTGGAAGTATTACTCGCCGCCGGTCCAAGGCGGGGAGGGGGCGCTTTGGAATGCCTTCGACGCGATCTATGCCGTCCGCTACGGCAGCGAGTGGGGAACGAACGTAACGAACTCCGATACGCAAATCTTCACCGACATTTCCAAGGGACAGCTTCCGGCCGTTTCTTGGGTGATTCCGGATCGACCGGACTCCGATCATCCCGATCCCGGTCCTGACGGAGATACCGGGCCATCCTGGGTCGCCAGCATCGTCAACGCGATCGGCGAGAGCTCGTACTGGCAGACCAGCGCGATCGTCGTCGTGTGGGACGATTGGGGCGGCTTCTACGATAACAAGCGCCCGCCGTTTCAAGATCACTTCGGCGGCCTGGGTTTTCGCGTGCCGATGATCGTCATCTCGCCGTACGCTCGTGAGGCCTCCCCGAGCACGCCCGGTTACATCTCACCTACCCAGTACGAGTTCGGCAGCATCCTCAGGTTCATTGAGAACACGTTTGGCCTGGGCAGTCTCGGCACGACCGATAAGCGGGCGACCAGCATCGTCGATTGCTTCGACTTTACGCAATCGCCGCGCAAATTCACGCAGATCTCTTCGAAATATTCGCGAAGCTACTTCAAGCATAAGCGACCGTCGGATCAACCGGTCGATACGGAATAGTCTTCTTCTTCGAAGCGACCGATGGCGTCGAGGTAATCGAGCGCCGCCGCTAAACTGCGGCCGGCGATCCCGTCGGCCAGCGTGCGCATCGGCGTCGAACTTGCGATACGCGCTCCGTACCGCTTGGCCATGAAGATCGCAAGCGGTATCATGGCCAGACCGAAGAGAGCGTTGGCGACAAGCCATCCCGAACCGGCAGCGTAGACGTCGACGCCAAAGAGGCCACGCATCGCCACGATCAGCAGCGGCACCCACATGAGCGGAGCAAAAAGCAACGTCCAAAGCGTCGTGCGGATGCGCATGAGGCGCAAGTCCGCGAACTTCCTCTGGATGGCAACCACCGGCTCGTCGTAATCGACGGTATTGATCTCCGCAAGCTGCCGGACGCCGGCAGCCACAATGGCAATCGCATAGAGGTCGAGCGCGACTGCCGGGATTAGAAAGCGTGGTTCGTGCACGTAATGCGCGGCGAACCCACCTAGGAGTGCTACTCCGATGAGGTTGACGATCAGCTCGAAAGTGATCCCGCGGGAGAGCTGCTTAAGCAACGTATCGGCTTTGCGAAGATTCGATTGCTGTAGCAGCATGGTGTTCAGACGCATGCTCGCCTCGAGCTGGCGATTGCTCTGGGCCCAAAGGTTTCGGATTTCGTCGATTTCCATGGCGTTCTCCAGTTCTAGTGCCGGTTCTGGCCGGCGACGTTGCGTTTGAGCCCTTCTTTAATCCGACCGATTTTGGTTGCGACGTTCGTTTCTGATATGCCCAGGATCGAGGCAATCTCCGAATACGGATAGTCGTCGAGGTAGAGGATCATGAGGGCTCGGTTGAGCGGGTCGAGCTGTTCGATGAGGTCGCGGACCAAGCTAAGGCGATCGCTGGTATCTTCTTGCGGTGCAGCGATTTCTTCGAAAACGGAATCGCTCGCGTGTCCGATGTGGCGCCTTTTGCGGGTTTCACTGCGAGCGAACGAAATGGCAACGTTCATCGCGATCCGGTACATCCACGTCGAGAAGCTGGAACGGCCATCGAATCGCTCGTAAGCGCGCCACAACTGCACGATCATCTCTTGAACGAGATCGTCACGGTCGGCGGGGCCGCCATATGCATGCGCGATCTTAAAGAGAATCGCGCGGTGCCGATCGAGGCGATCGACAAACGCGTCGTGTGAGGCGCTCGTGCTCATTTCATCCCGTTAGTCGCTCGGCCCAACAAAAAAGTCACAAGGTCGCGCTCCATCAGCACCGAATGGGACGGCGTTGAAGATCCCCTTCTACGACGTTGACGCTTTTACACGGGAGGCGTTCGGCGGCAATCCCGCTGCGGTCTTTCCCCTCGAGCGATGGCTCGACGAAGGCACCCTGCTCGCGATTGCCGGGGAAAAAGCCCTGCCCGCGAGCGCCTTCTTCGTAACCGGCGACGACGAGCTTCTGCTCCGCTGGTTTTCGCCCGCCGGCGAACTGCAACTCTGCGGGCACGCGACGCTCGCGAGCGGTTACGTCCTGCTCAACCGTCTCCACGCGGGGCGCGAACGCGTGCGCTTCACTTCGCGGGCCGGGCGCCTCGAAGTCGAGCGCGACGGCGACCGGATTGCGCTCGATTTTCCAGCGTTACCACCGCAAAAGGAACGCGCGCCCGATCTCGTGGCTAAGGCGATTGGCGTTCGCCCGACCGAGCTCTGGGAAGCGGCATCCGAGCGCGGCATGGCCGTCCTTGGAGACCCCGCGCAAGTGCGCGATCTGCGCCCCGATATCGTCGCCGTCGCCGCTCTGCCGTTCTCCAGCTTAATCGTTACGGCGCGCGGGTTCGCCGGCGATTGCGATTTTGTCTCGCGGTACTTCGGGCCGAGGCACGGCATCGCCGAAGATTTCGTTACCGGCTCGGCCCACTGCGTGCTCACTCCGTACTGGGCCGGCGTCCTCGCCAAGCCGCAGCTCTTCGCGCGGCAGCTTTCGTCGCGCGGCGGCGAGCTCTGGGTCGAGGATTGCGGCGATCGCGTACGCATTTCCGGCAACTGCGTTCCGATCGCCGAGGGAACGCTAACGATTCCCGGAGTCCTTCGTTAACTTCACCTCGACAAGGTCGTTATTGTAGACGTTTCTCTGCGGCAAATGTGTGCGCACGTCGCGGACGATCGCGGGTATCTTTGCTACCGGATCGTAGACGATTCGCTGCTTGGACGTCGCCTTGAGATAACGCCCGCCTTCTTGATCGAGCGTGCCCTCCGATAGAATCAGAACGAGCGGCGCGGCGTTGTGGATCGGTCCTTTGCCATGCAGATTGTACACGCAGTTCCACGTGTATAGCTGCCCCGCAAATCCGGACGCGCCCGGCACGATGGCGGCCTTGACCTGATAGCTGCGCGTCCAGCTCGAGGTCGCCCCACTGCCTAAGCCCTTGAAATAATTGCGACCGAGCAACGGGAAGAGCGTAAGCTGCATCGGGGAGAGCGCGTATGGACTCTGCAAGCACGAGACGCTGCCGTCCGGATAGACTTCGCACGTGTTCGTTGCCCGCGCCCGAACCGTGTTCCACCAATGGTCCGTTCCGCTGACCATGATGCCGCCATCTTTGGCCGGTCCGAGGATGTCGATGGTGGTGGTCCCAGTCCCTTGCCCCGAGCTCGCCACGGCAGTATTGTAGCCAAATTGATAGACGAGATGACGCACCGGCGCCGGCGCCGGCGCTTGAGCGCTAAGAGCGACGAGTACGGCTAAGAGCAGCCCGATAGTCTTCATCTGATTGCACCTCCGAAGGCGCACATGGTTCGGCATCGAGCGGTTTCTAAACTGCCACGCCGTTACTTGCGTTACGCCCGGCGGGGCCGTTCGAATCCGCGCCGCGACGCCGCGGGGGGCACCGGCCAAACGTCGCCCGAACCTCAACGATCGTGAGCGACCGGTACGTTTGGCTGGCGCTTTTCCTTCTCGGTTGCTTTCACGGACTGAATCCGGGGATGGGATGGCTTTTTGCCGTCGCCCTCGGATTTCAAGACCGCTCGCTGGGAGCAGTCGTTCGCGCCGTCATTCCGATCACGCTCGGACACGTTCTCTCGGTTGCCGCCGTCGTTACAGTGGCTGCATGTGCGGCCTGGTCCTTCCCGAGAGGGCTCGTTCACCTGGGCGCCGCCGCGATTCTGCTCTCTTTTGGTGCGTACCGCATCGTACGGGCGCGCCACCCGCGATGGGTTGGAATGCGGGTAGGGTTCTGGGGCCTCGCGTTTTGGGGATTCCTCATGGCCAGCGCGCACGGTGCGGGGTTGATGCTCGTGCCCTTCGTAACCGCGTCGCCGGCATTCGCGCACTCCGCGATGTCGATGCCGATGCCGCGGGCCCAACCCGCCGAAGGCCAGTTGCCGGCGGCCGTGCTCATGATCGGCGTCCATACTCTTGGCTACGTGCTGACGATGACGGCGATCGCGGTGGCGGTCTATGCGAAGTTCGGTGTGAGTTTTTTGCGGCGCGCGTGGTTCAACGTCGATCTTGTATGGGCGATTGCACTGATCGTCGCGGGATTCGTCGCGCTCTTTACATGAGAGGAATCGCCCCATCGAGCGCTAAGTGGCCCCATCCAAACCGGACCGTTCCGGCGTCGGCCGGGGAAAGGTCACCGCCGTGCTGCTGAAACCGGACCCAACGTTCTACGCGACGGCAAAAGATGCGATGAAAGCGCCGGCGGAGACGCTCGCTTACGTTGCCCTTCTGAGCGCCACCGGAAACGGCAAGCCCGACGCCGTTGCGGTCGTGGACACCGACCCCGCATCAAAAACCTACGCCTCGCAGGTCGGGAGCGTGGAGCTTCCCAACACCGGAGACGAACTCCACCATTTTGGCTGGAACGCGTGCAGCAGCGCACTCTGCCCCAACGCGCCGAAACCCCATGTCGAGCGGCGGTATCTCGTCGTGCCGGGCCTGCGGTCGTCGCGAATTCACATCATCGACACGAAGCCGGACCGGACGCAACCGCGGATCGTTCGTGTCATCGAGCCAAGCGAACTCATCGCGCGCGCCGGGTATACGCGCCCGCATACGATTCACTGCGGTCCCGACGCGATCTATGTGAGCGCGCTTGGAAATGCACAGGGAGACGGCCCTGGTGGGATTTTTATGCTGGATTGCGATACGTTCGACGTTCTGGGTCAGTGGGAGGTCGATCGCGGTCCGCAATACTTCGCGTACGACTTCTGGTGGCATCTGGGACACGACGTGATGATTACCAGCGAATGGGCGACCCCCAACATGATCGAAAAGGGACTCGATCCGGAGCTGTTGCTCGCCGGCAAGTACGGACACCACTTACACTTTTGGGATCTGCGCAATCGCCGTCACGTTCAAGCCATCGATCTCGGCGCGGAGCAGCAGTTAGTCCTGGAGATACGCCCATCCCACGATCCCAACAAGACGTACGGTTTTGTCGGCGTGGTCGTGTCGCTCAAGGATCTTTCCAGTTCAATTTGGCTTTGGCACCGCTCGAACGGCACGTGGGACCTGACCAAGGTGATCGAGATTCCCGCGGAGCCTGCCAGTCCAGATCAGCTTCCGGACTTGCTCAAGGGGTTTAGTGCCGTGCCGCCGCTGCTCAGCGACATCGATCTCTCGCTCGACGATCGATATCTGTACGCGTCGTGTTGGGGAACCGGCGAAATGCGTCAGTACGACGTCAGCGATCCATTTAACCCCAAACTGGTCGGCTCGGTGCGGATCGGCGGGATCGCACATCGCACTCCCCACCCCGGTAATCCCTCGCAGGCGCTCAACGGCGGTCCTCAGATGGTCGAGATAAGCCGCGATGGCCGCCGCGTCTATTTTACGAACTCGCTCTACCGCGCGTGGGACGATCAGTTTTATCCCGACGGCATCAAGAGTTGGATGGTGCGCCTCGATGTCGCGGACGACGGTTCCATCGCCTTCGATCCAAAGTTCTTCATCGAGTTTCCGCCGGAGTACCGCGCGCACCAGGTACGGCTCGAGGGTGGGGACGCGTCGTCGGATTCCTATTGTTTTTCGTAGCGTTATAAGCGCGTACTACTCGGCACCTCAGCGACCGCGGGAATCGCCGACGCAACAACCAATACCGCGACGCTCGCACGAGCTCGAAAAGCTGCTCGATGCACGACCGATAGGTTCTGCGGACGGTGAGTGGAACCCGCCATCGTGAGGACTTCGAAGCGATGGCCGTTACTACTCTTCTTTGCCGTGCTGTTGGCAGCGACACCCGTGCCGCCGCAGAGTAGCGACGCGAACGCGCTCGATGCCCTCGCCAATCGTTACTGGCAGCGCGAGCTTGCAAACGACTTCTATTTACGGGCTCAGCTCGGCAAACCGATCGAGACGATTCGGCCGCTAACCTATGCCAATGCCGACGCGGACGCCGCTTTCGCGCAAAGCGTTCTGGACGGGCTGCGCTCGATCGACACCGGCAAGCTCGATCACGATCGCTGGCTCACGTATCGAACCCTCGAGTATCTCGCAACAAACGACGTCGCCGGCCGCACCTATTATTGGCTTCGTCAGCAGGCGACGCCCTATGCCGGCGGTTTTCAGATCGCCTACATCTCGGGCATCTTTACCGACTTTCAATTTGCCGGCCCTGCGGATGCCCAGCGTTACGAGTCGCTACTAAACCAATACGCTGCCTTCGTCAACTCGATTCACGATGTATTGGCAGGCCAGCACCAGCGCGGCATCATCCTCCCCGTCGTTGAGACCGACGCATCCCAAGCAGTCTTCGAAGCCTACGCGCAACCAAGCCAGACCGGAAAACTCGTGCCAAGCGAGACGCGCCTGGCGGCACTGCGGCCCTCGGAGATCAGCGCGCTGCGCAGCACCGCCGAAACGATCGTCGCCGGCGAAATCGCTCCCGCCTTTGCGTCGGTCGCGGCCTACCTCAAAGGGCCTTATCGCGTCGGCGCACCGTCTGGCGTCGGGCTTTCGCAGTATCCCGGCGGCGCGGAGTACTATCGCTTTCTCGTCGTCGCGAACACGACGCTCACGATCACACCGGAGAAGCTCCATGCGATGGGTTTGGAACAGGTCGCGGACCTCAACGCGCAACTCGATTCTATTCGAAGCGAAGTCGGCTTCCACGGCGATCTTCCCGCCTTCAAGTCGTTCTTGGCGCACGATCCACAATTCTACGTGAAGACGACTCCGCAGTTTGGCGAACGTCTCGAAGTCTACGTCAAGCGTGCCGCAGCGGTCGTTCCACAGTACTTTCGGCACGTCCCGACGGCGCCGTATGGTGTCGCGCCGCTGCCCAAAGAACTCGCGGGAGGTCAGACGTTCGGCTACTACGATCAGCCGACCGCGGCGCGGCCGAAAGGCGTCTATCTTTATAACGCGTGGCATCCGGAGCGGACGTCGGCGCTCGGAGCAGGTGCGCTCATCTGCCACGAGCTCATTCCGGGGCATCACTTTCAAATCGCGCTCCAGCAAGAGAACGCGGCGCTGCCCGACGTGCGCCGTTATGATTTCAGCGAGGTGGGATTCGTCGAAGGCTGGGGAGAGTATGCGTCGCAGCTCTGTTGGGACATGGGCGTCTACCGGACGCCATACGATAGAGCCGGGCGCTTGATGCAGGACCTGATGGTTTCGACTCGGCTCGTCGTCGACACCGGAATGAACGCGCTGGGATGGAGCCGGCAGCGCGCGATGCAGTTCATGCGCGAGAACCTGACCTTGAGCGCAGCACAAATCGAGAGTGAGTCGCTGCGCTACTCGACCGACATTCCCGGACAAGCGCTGGCGTATAAGACCGGCGAACTCACGCTGCTTCAGATTCGCCGGCACGCGCGCGAGCAGCTCGGCGCGAACTTCGACATTCGTCAATTCCATTCGTGGGTGATCGACAGCGGCTCGATGACACTCGATACGTTGCAGGCGCACGTAGATTATGAAATTGCGCGCGCTGCTGCTCTACGCTAACGTCGGGCTCTTCTGCGACGGATACATCCTAAGCTCGATTGGCATCGCGCTGGTCGCGCTGCCGCCGCGCTTTCACCTGGATGCGAAATCGACCGGACTGATCGCTGCCGCGACGCTGCTCGGAATCCTGGTGGGCGCGCCGCTCCTCGGCCGCTACACCGATCGCTTCGGCCGCAGACTTCTCATGATCTTCGACCTCTGCGTTTTTGTGGTCGCCTGCCTCGCGCAAGCCTTTGTGAACCAGGTGTGGGAGCTTATCGCGCTACGACTGTTGCTGGGGCTTGCGATCGGCGCCGATTATCCAATCGCCGCGGCGCTCATCGGCGAATCCGTGCCCGGGCGAGCGCGAGGTGCGGCGCTCAACAGCATGCAGGCGGCGTGGTTCTTCGGCGCGGCGGTGGCGTATGCCGCCGGCTACGCCCTGTTGCAGCATGCCGGTCCCGAAAGTTGGCGTTGGATACTTGCCAGCCCGGCGCTCTTTGCCGCGTTTGGATTGCTTCTGCGCGCGAGCGCACCGGAATCGCCGCTCTGGCTTGCGTCGCGCGACGCCGGCGTTCTCGACCATACGCGGTGCACGTCGATTTTTCAGGCCAAGTATCGCGGGGCGCTGGCCTTCGTGTCGGCAATGTGGCTGCTGCAAGTCGTGCCGCTCTTTGCGATCTACGCGTTTGCTCCGGCCGTTTTGGCCGCGCTCGGAATACCCGGTGGCAACTCTCCCGCGGGCAGCATCATCATCACCGCGGCATTTCTGGCCGGATCGATTCTCGCGCTCTGGCTTATCGAGCGTTGGGGACGGCGCCCACTCTGCATTGCCGGGTTCGCAGTCGCCACCGCGGCGTTCGGCTTGCTGCTGCGCGGGGACCCGTCGTTGGTCGTTGCGAGCTTCGCCGCGTACGCGATCGCGATCGGGGCGGCCGCCGGTCTCGAGCTTACCTATCCGGTCGAGCTTTTCCCGACGCCGATTCGCGCCGGCGCAACAGGCTTTGCCGCAGCCGTCAGCCGCATCGGCGCGTTCGGCGGGACGTTCGCGCTGCCATGGCTCTTGGCGCAGTACGGAATCTCGAGCGTCGTCAAGGGCGCCTTCGCGCTCTCTGCGATCGGATTGCTGGTCGCGCTGCGTTGGGCGCCCGAAACGAAGGGTGCCCAGCTCACGTGACCCGCGTAAGGGAGCAGCTAACTGCCAAGCGATTGGCCGAGAGTTGCCTCGCGTTAGTGGGTAAGAAACAATCTCTCGCCGTTTAGAGAGAACCTTCCGCCAGCGAGAAAGTCGAAGCAAGCCATGCGGACAATCTCTTTTCTTCTCCTCGCCCTAGCGCTCAGCGTGCAGAGGACCGCGGCGGCGGACGACCCTTATGCCGATGTTAACGGCATGCGTTTCGCGTTCGAGCACGTTCGATCGGTTGTGGCGATCGAGCGCTTCCAAACGGGTGAGCTCGCAACGGTCGAATACGCCTCACCCGACCGTTATCACATCACAATGTCCACGTCGCAGATCATCCTCGCCGGCAACGTAGAGTATTCCAAGCGAATCGGTGGAGCGTGGAAACGATCGCCCAACGGCCCGGAGCATCAGGCACTCCTGGCAGCGGCGTGGCAGCTGGCCGGTCCCCCCGATATCGACATCCACAAACTTTTCCGGATTACCGCGCTCGGTACGAAGACCATCGATCGCGAGCCTGTTCGCGGATACCAAGTTCACGATATCGCAGGTGCCTACGACGAAATTCTCTGGATCAATACCAACGATCTTCCGGTGGTGGCGACCATTGAGATGCCCGAGCAAACGATCAAGATCCATTACGTTGACTACAACGCATCGGTGTTGATTGCGATGCCCTAAACCCCCGCCGGTCTCGGATCGAGCTGCTTCTAGGCGCGTAATGCCTGGAGCGCTCGCTCGATATCTGCAATAAGATCGCTCGTCGATTCCAGGCCGATGCTAAGACGCACGAGCCGGTGATCGTATGGAGGGCGGCCGTGAGCCGAGCCGATCGTGTATGCAACGGCGAGGCTCGCCGTTCCAGCCCAACTATATCCAACCTCGAACAGCTCGAGCGAATCGACGAATGCGAAGACCTGCTCGCGCGTCGGCCCCGGCGCGAACACGAACGAAAATACGCCCGACGAACCGGTGAAGTCGCGCTTCCAGAACTCATGTCCTGGACACGACGGCAGCGCGGGATGGAGAACGAGCTCCACTTCCGAACGCTCCGAAAGCCAATACGCGATCGCGAGCGCAGAGTCCTCGACCGCGCTCAGACGCACGCCGAGAGTCTGCAGTCCGCGCAACGCGAGGCTGCAATCGTCGGGCGAAACGGCGTAGCCGATGACTTTCCGCGCCGCACCTAGGCGTTGATAGAGCGCATCGTCGCGAACCGTAATCGATCCGAGCAGCAGATCGCTGTGGCCGCCGATGTATTTCGTGATTGCCTGCATCGTGACGTCGACGCCGTGCGCGAAGGCATCGAAAAGGACGCCCGCCGACCAGGTGTTGTCGAGCACGACGATCGCGCCGCGCTCGTGCGCCGCGGCCGCAATCGCGGGAACGTCCTGGACTTCCATCGTGACCGAGCCCGGGCTCTCCGTCCAGACCAGACGCGTGTTCTCCGTGATGAGGTCTGCTATTGCCGCGCCGATCGTTGGAGCGTAGAACGTTGCGCCGATTCCGAACTTCGAGAGCAGCGACCTCGTGAGCTGACGGTTGGGGCCGTAGACGCTGCGCGGGACGAGGATGTGATCGCCGCTTTGGAGCAGCGCAAAGTCGATGAGCGAGATCGCGGACTGACCGCCTGGCGTAAGGATGGTGTGGCGGCCGGATTCGAGCTCGCAGATGCGCGCGGCAAGCTCGAGCGAGGTCGGCGTCCCATAGAGTCCGTAGGTGTAGCCGACGCGCTCCTGGTCCCACCCTTCGGAGACCGCGGATGCCGAAGAAAAGAGCGTCGTGGAGCCGCGATAAACCGGCGTTACAAGCGAACGATAGCCTTCGGGTACGGCTGCGTCGGGATGCATCAGTCGCGTCTGCCACGTCTTGCTCATGGGCGCCGTGTTTCATACCGCCGAGGTTGCAAGCCTTTCGCCGCCGTAGTGTGCGGTAATGAAGTGCTATTTCTTACGTCACGGCATCGCCGTGGAACCCGAGGCATGGAGCGGCAGCGATTTCGAGCGTCCGCTCACGCCCGAGGGGCACGCGCGGATGGAGCGCGAGGCTAAGGCAATCGCGGCGCTTTCGCTCGACCTCGGTGCCATCGTGACGAGCCCGCTGCTTCGCGCAAAGCAGACTGCCGAAATCGTCGCGGAGCGGCTCGACATGGGCACGAAGCTCGTTGAGGATCCACGCCTTGGCGCCGGCTTTAATCTGGAACGGCTCGGTGCGATCCTTGCAGCACACGCCGATGCAAGTGCGATCGTGCTCGTCGGCCACGAGCCGTCGATGAGCGCGACGATCGGGCATTCCATCGGCGGCGCCAGAATCGAGTTGAAAAAGGCTGCGCTCGCCGGCGTCGAGTTCATCGATCCCGCGTCGACGAGCGGAACGCTCTTTTCTCTGATTCCGCCAAAGATTCTCGTGGCGTTAGGAAAACGGTAGCACGCGGGAGGTTCTCGATGAAGACATACGGCGTTTCCCGTTCGACGACCGCTTCACCCGAAGCCGTCTGGAGAGTTTGGTCCGATCCGAATAACTGGAGTCGCTGGAACTCGGGCATTGGTTCCGCCGAAGTGGATGGCCCGCTCGCAAACGGCACGAGGGGTCAGATGACGACGGATCGCGGCAGTACTCACGACGTGACGTTTCACGACGTCGTCGAGGGACGCGGCTTTAGCATGTCGATGGCAGGGCCGCCATTGACGACGTTCACGTTCAACTGCGAGATCGTGCCGAACAACGGCGGAAGCACGATCGCGCAGAACGTTGCAATCTCCGGACCGCTCGCGTTTCTCTTCGGTCCGATGATGGGCAACGAAATGGCCAAGCACTTCGCGCCGGTGCTCGACGACCTCGCGCACACCGCGCAAGCTCATCCTTGACGAGGCTGCTGACGGCGATCGCCTTTGCGATGGGCGCGGGGGCGCTGATGACGGGCTGCGCATCGCAGGGTGGGCGAACGCTTCCGCCGAGCGGCGGCATGGTTCGAGCGAGCGGCGCGTCGCGAAGCGACGCGAGCCGGCGCGTCGTCTTGCTCGCGTTCGATACGCACGGCAACCGGCTCGACTGGACCGCGTTCCGGCAACTCGAGGAGAACGGCCAGGGCTCCAGCGGCGCTGATGACGCGCTCGTCGATCCGACAACGCTGATTCTCACCGAAAACTACCCGCTCTTCTCCTCCAACGGATCGGGCAACGGAGATCCGGCTCTGACGCTTCCGGCGCACGGCACGACCGCTCTCTCCTTGGCGTGGCCCACGAGCGACGGCTACTCGATCCTGATCCTCGACCTACCGGGCAGCGAGGGCACGTACGATTTTGACGAGCTCGCTGCCGCGCAAGTGCTTGGCGATATTGGCGCGAGCCTCTCCGCGCGGCCGTGGTACCACGAAGGAACGAGGGTCGCTGCCCTCTACGCATCGGCGAAAAACGAGTACGCGCGAGCGCAGCGAGCGAAGAACGAAAGGCGGCGTGGGGCACTTTTCGCGCGATCGCTCAACACGGGAGCGAGCGCCGAGACGCTGCTGCTCGCGCAGGCGGGGGTTGCCTACGCCGCCACACATTCGCATTCCATCGAGTGGGGTGCGACCTTCGACACGATTGCCGGCGGCATCGCCGATCTGCGGACCGCAGCGGACCTCTATCCCCAAGATGGATGGCTTCGCATCTGCTTCGATCCAGGCGAGAAGCCTTCGTACTATGCCGCCGAGATCGCGCACGCGCACGCATTGGGGCTGCACGTCGTCGGACAGATCCTCGACTCTTCCGAGATGCGCCGCTGGAGCGTCGCTGCATTCGAGCAGCGCACGCGTGAGTACGTCGGCGCATTGCCGAGCGTGGACGAGTGGGAGACCGGCAACGAAGTCAACGGCAACTGGCTCGGCTCGATTCACAGCGTCGTTGCAAAGACGACGTATGCATCTCAATACGTGAAGACGCACACGCACGCCCGCGTGCTCGTCACGCTCTATTGGGAGCTGGGCGACGGGCCGGCGGTCAATGCCATCTTCAACTGGGCACACGCGAATCTTGGCTCCTTCGCGGCGTACGTCGACGACCTCGGCATCTCGCTCTATCCGCGCCAGAATCCAATGGGCGAACCGTTCGATCGCGTCGTTACGGCACTGCACGCAGCCTATCCAAACCAGCGCATCATGATCACCGAGCTCGACTACGACCGCGGACCGGGATGGTGGTGGGGTTCGCGCGATTCGATCGCGCCGCAAGGACGCGACGAGGTCGCGAAGCTCTACCAATCCGCGATTATGGGCTATTCGTATTCCGGCGGCGGCACATTTTGGTGGTACTTCGTCGAAGAAGTCTTACGCGAAAATCCACTCTACCGTACCTTCAAGTCGGTCTACCGTTCGGCGCATTAATCGGTAGCCGCGAGCTCCTTCTTCCACGAGGGCGGCACGATCAGCGAGCGACGCTTCGCCACGAGGAGCAGCGCGACGGCTGCAACGGTGCAGGTGACGACCGCCGGCAAGCCGGCTTCGGGTCCAAAAGCGCCGCCCGTAAGGAGTGACGGCCCGGCCACGCGCGCGACGACTGCGCTGGTCAGAATCTCGTGACCCGAGACCTGCGTTCCGTAGACCGGGCCTTCGAAAAAGTTCCACGCGAAATGCAGGCCGATTGGAAACCACAGGCTTCGCGTGATGACGAACGCAGCGCCGAGCAGCACTCCGGCCTCGAGCGCTATGGCAACCGTCGAGACCCAGGTCGCGCCCGCATTTGCACGGTGCGCCAAACCAAAGAGCGCAGCCGAAACCGCTAATGCGATCCACGTTCCGCTCCACTCCTCGATCAATCGAAAGATGGCTCCTCGAAAGAGAAGCTCCTCAACTGCTGCGCCCGGAAGTAACAGGAGGGCCGCAATCAACAGATCCGGCGTGACGTGAACTGCGATAACATGATAGAAACCACCCAGAATCAGTTCGAGCACGACGATGGAGAAGAGTGCTGCGCCCAGTGCCGCGCCTAATCCGAGATCGAGCAGAGCGTTGCGCGGGTTGAAACCGATGGCTGCCGGCGGCTTGCGCGCCGCGAGGCCTTCGACGGTAACAATCGCTGCAAAGAGCAAAGCCGCCAAGATCCAGTTCATGGCAACGTTGACCGGCGTCGTGAACGGCGGATGGAAAACCAGAATGAAGGGCGTCGCGAGCGCGCCGAAAAGCAAGACGATCAGCACGAGCCGCACGAGCGGGAAGGCCAGCACGCGTTTCATCGTTCTCGTTACGCGCCGGCGGAGGCCGCTGTTTCGATGTCGTAGTCGATCGTGAGCGGAGCGTGGTCGCTAAAGCGCGCCCCTTTATAGATGGATGCTCCCGTCACGGAGGCCGCTAAGCCGGGCGTGATCAGTTGGTAATCGATCCGCCAGCCGAGATTGCGTTCCCACGCCGCGGGCCAATTCGACCACCACGTGTATTGTTTCGGCTGACGATTGACCAAGCGAAAGGCGTCGACCCAGCCGAGGCGCTCGACGAGCGCGTCCATCCAGGCGCGTTCCTCGGGAAGAAAGCCGCTCACGTGACTGTTCCGCGCGGGGCTGTAGGTGTCGATCGTTTTGTGCGCGATGTTAAAATCGCCGCAAACGATGTGGTTGCCTCCGGAATGGCGCAGCTGCGCGAGGACCACCAGCAAACGTTCGAGGAAATTCATCTTGAATGCTTGGCGCGCCGGGCCGGTGATACCCGACGGAACGTAGAGCGACGCGACGGTCACGGTTCCAAAGTCGGCTTGGACGAAGCGTCCTTCCGAATCCATGTCGTCCGATCCGAGCGTGCGCCGGATCGAAAGCGGTTCTTTGCGACAATAGAGTGCGACGCCGCTATACCCACGCCGCCGCGAATCGACGAAGTATGCCGTAAAGCCCGGCAGAGCAACGACTTCAGGCGCAAGCTGGTGTTCTTGAGCGCGCGTTTCCTGCAAGGAGATTACATCGGGCTCTTGCGTTTGCGCCCATTCGAAGAAACCGCGGCGCACGGCCGACCGAATGCCGTTGGCATTGAGCGTGATCACTCGCATGCCGGTCGTTTTTTTAAGGTTACGCTATTTGCCTGAAGAGATCGCTTCACCGACAATCGGCTCTTCGCTCACTTCCCCTTCGAACAGGACCGGATAGAGGAGGCCTGCCAGACCGCCGCCGATCAGTGGCGCGAGCCAAAAGAGCCAAAGCTGCGAAAGTTCGGCGGCGCCCGCAAAAATTGCCGGGCCGGTGCTGCGCGCCGGATTGACTGAAGTGTTGTCGACCGGAATACTGATCAGGTGAATGAGCGTCAGGGCTAGTCCGATCGCCAAGCCGGCGAAGCCGACCGGCGCGCGCCGGTCGGTGGCGCCTAAGATGACCATCAGGAATGCGAACGTGCAGACGATCTCCACGATCAGGGCTGAAGCGAGACCGTAGCCGCCGGGCGAGAGCGCGCCATAGCCGTTGCTGGCGAATTGTCCCGCAACGAATCCTGGTTTGCCGCTCGCGATCGCATAGAGAACCGCTGCGGCTGCTACGGCCCCCAGCACCTGAGCAATCACGTACGGCACGACATCGCGCGCGGGGAACCGCTTCGCAAGCCAAAGGCCGAACGTCACGGCAGGGTTGATGTGGCATCCCGAGATCGGCCCGATGGTGTAGGCCATAGTCAATAGCGTCAATCCGAATGCCAGCGCGACGCCGGCAAAGCCAATGCCGAGCGCTGGGAACGCCGCGGCAAGCACCGCGCTTCCACAGCCACCGAATACGAGCCAAAATGTACCGAGAAATTCCGCAGAAACGCGCCTGGAGAGTGCCATAAAACCCTATTGATTGGGTCGCTCGCGGGGTCCTGCGACTTTTGTGTTAGGATGGCTGAACGTTGAAAGGCGGTGCAGGTGAAGGCGCACACGTACGGCGCGTACGTCCAATGGACTGCCACCGAGGGGACCGGCACAATGAATTATCGCAGCTATTCGCGCGATCATACGATCGGTGCGCACGGAAAGTCGGAGATCGCGGCCTCAAGCGATCCGGCATTTCGCGGAAACGCCGCGCGGTATAATCCTGAGGAGTTGCTGGTCGCGAGCCTCTCCTCATGCCACATGCTCTGGTACTTGCACCTTTGTTCGGTCAATGGTGTAACCGTCGTCGAGTACCGCGATCACGCTACGGGCAGCATGGAAGAGAACGGCGAATCGGCGCAGTTCGTCGCGGTGGAATTGAAGCCGGTCGCAACGATTATCGGAGATCAGCTTCGTTCCAAAGCTCTCGCGCTCCACGAATCGGCCCACCGGCTTTGCTTCATCGCTCGATCGGTTAACTTTCCGGTGACGGTCAAGGCCGAGATCGTGGTAAGATGACGCTAGAGCTTGACCTGTAGAGAGAAATAGACGTTGAGCGCCAGCGGGTAGTTGCTCGAGAACGCGTCTCCGTACGCCGGTGCAAAGCTTTGCGCGAAGTACGGGTTCTCGGGCACACCGTTGGCGGCAACGTCGTTCGGGCTGCTGCCGTTGTAGAAGTGACCGCCGTTATAAAAGGTATTCGAAACGTACCCGCAGATGACGCTGTTGGGCGGATAGGCTCGCGACCAAGGTTCGCTGGAGCCGCCGAAACACTGGTTGAGCAGGTTCGTCACGATGACGCGTCCGGAGAGGCGCGGCGTAAAGTCGTACGACATCTGCAAACCGAGATTGAGCTGCCAGGGTTGGCGAAACTCCCCGAAGGTATCGAATGTTGCAGTCTGCGGGTTTGGGATGTAGAGCTCTCCCGGATCGGTCCCGTCGCTCGTCAGCGCGTGCGTGCACGACGTATAATCTGCCGATAGCGGGTTCCCGCCCGGGACGTGCAAGCTGCCCTGATTCGCGAAGCAGGCTCGAGGATCGAGTCCCTGCACGTCGGCCGGCGTTCCGTACGTCGTCCCTTCTTGCAGCTGCAGCGCCGGCGTAACTGCAAACTTACCGCGCCGGTAGTTGAGGATGACGGCGAACGTGTTGGGCGAGATGTACGGAAAATCGAGACCGGGCGCGTACCAGCCGTTCGCGTCGAGCGTCGGTTGCGGCGACATTCCGTAATACGGATTGAGAATCGCGTTCGCAGGACAAGTCGGCACCGGAGTGCCTTTGCCGTTACTCTTGTAGCAGGGAGCGCCGCCCCCCGCTTTCGTCAGCGCGTTGAACTCCTCGATGTCCTGGTTATACTGATCGACGGGGCCAATCGTACTGTTGAGATAGTTGTTCCATTTCTCGGCCGCATTGGTGTACGTGTAGGAAAACGTGCCCGAGAAGCCGTTCTTTTCGAAATCGCCCTTCGTCAAAAGCAGCTCGATGCCGTCGACCCGCAGCGTCCCGGCATTGAACGATGGCGAGACGTTGAGGCTCGGCAGATTTGGCGTTTCGTAGAGCTGGTCCGTGGCGTAGCGGTAGTATGGCGTCAACTTCATTGCAAAGTCCGTGCCCTTGAAATGGTGCTCGTACGAGAAATCATAGTTGTTCGAGTACTGCGGTTGCGACTCGTGCAGCGGCGAGTCGTAGCCGAACGGGATGAAGCCGAGCAGCTGCGAGGCCAGGTTCGGCTGAATCGAGTCGTACTGAATCTCATAGTTCTGCGGCTGCTGAGCGTAACGGCCGGCCGAGGCGCGCAACACGGTATCCGCGTTCACGGTGTAGGTGGCCGAGATGCGCGGTAAAGCATAGCCGACGGCGTATGACGATGGGTAGTTATTGGTGAGCAAAATACCGTCCGTGCCGTTGGGGTGGACGGTCTGGACCGGCGTGCTCGTCGAGCGGTCGATCGGGCATTTGAAGCCGACGAAGGGCGCAAAGACGAAGATGCTCTGCGGCGGCTGGGGAATGAAGACCGGCTGGCGCGTCACCGGGTTCACGCAGAACTCGCGCTGGGCGGCTGCGAACCAAAAGTTCATCGCCGGGTTATTGGTGCTGGCGAGGCCGTACGCGTCGTTTTCGAAACGCACGGCAGCGTTGACGTTCCAGGCATCGTTCGGGCGCCATTGGTCGCCGACCGAGCCGTTGGTGATCTTCGGCACGACCGCGTTGATGAAGCCGTAATTCCCAGAATACGTCAGCAGCATCGATGCGCCCGCAACGCAGGCGGGCGCGTTCGACGGCAACTCGCCGTCGGCACACGGGTCCTGATTCGTAAACCCGCCGTACGGAGCATCGAATCTTCCTTGGCTTACGTACTTGTTGCAGGGCGCCAGGTCTCCGATGTGATAGCGCGAGCTCGTATAGGTGGCGTAACAATCGGATCCATTTGTAAAATTGCTCACCTGCTGCGATCCGTCATTGTAGTAATTTTGGTTGTAATAGCGCAACGTGTTTGAGGTGATATACGAGACCATACCCTCGAGCAAGTGTTCGCCGGAGAGCTGATCCGCCAGCTGGAGCTCCAAGCCGCCCGTGTGCGAATCGACCTCGTATTGATAGTTCGTCACTCCCAGCGTGACGTTGTTACCCCATCCATTTGGGCTGGCGCGGTTCGTATTCGAATAGAATGTGTAACCGAAGAGCCGAACGTAAGCCGTCGAGCCGAGGTTCTTTTGATATTGTAACTTTGCGATGCTGGAAATATCCCAGCGGGCATCCCGAACGTCGGCCGGCACGAGGGACGCAATTTGGTATCCCCGTCCGTTGAGGGGACACGCGTTCGGGACGTCGGTCACGTTCGCGCAACGGCCGGCCGGCGAGCCGGGATAGTAGTAAGCAATCGGTGGTGTCGAGGCCGGCGCAAGCCAGCGTGTGTTACTCGGAAACGTGTAGTAGTCCGGCCACTGATTGATGTTGCCGGCATAAAAGTCGGGATGCGACGCCAGCAGGCCGTCGTTCTCGATGCCGAGTCCCAGTGGCCCAGCGTCGTCGAGGCTCGAGTAGTATTGCGTGAAGTTCGCGGAGGACATATAGAGCAGCTGCACGTCATCGCGACCGGCATCGTGCCGATGCGGGATTCCGACGTGAAGGTTCGCGACAACGTCGCGGCTGTCGAACGACGACGGCTGGCCGTAGTTCGATGGATAGGATCCGAAACAGCCTGGGTCGTTGGTTACGAGGTTTTTGTTGACCGCGGGATTGTTATACAAGGTGTTGTTTTGACAGCTCGGATAGACTGCCGGCCAGAAGGGCAGATAGGTCGTTTCATACGACGGCCAATATCCGTATGGAATGGTGTCGATCAGGCTAGCGCCGTTATACTGGTCGAAGTAGCGAAAGTCTTGATTCGTTCCGCTTATGCCGATGTAGTACGAGAACATTCGATCGGGCGTCGATCCACCCGCTTCGATTCGCGCGTCGTGATAGAACGTCGGGGTGCCCACGGCGAGCCCGCCGACCGCGTATCCTGGATAGGTCCCAGTCTTGATCACCTGGTTGATGAACCCCGCGAGGCCGGTCGCGTTCGCATCCGCCTCGCCCCCGCCGGTGTAGATCTGCAGTTCCTGCTGACCGAGCGTCGTCTCCGAGTTCCCGGGGTAATTGTCGAACGACCGATTGATCGGCACGCCGTCGTACTCGTAGCCGATCTGATCGTAGTATCCGCCACGGATGTAGACCGTTTGGTTGACGCCGACCTGATTCGGCGGAACGTAGGAGCCCGGCATCGCGGCAATGGCCGAGTAAGCATTGTTCAACCCGCCCCCGCCGCCGAGCGGCGCGGCCGCACTCGTTAGGTTAGGATTGACGGAATACACGTCGGTACCGACGCCCGCCTTCACCGGGCTGAGCGACGACCGCGACGTCACCCGCGCAATCTCTTTGAGGCTCTTCTGCAGCCCAATTGGAATCGACTGACTCTGATCGGCAAAGACGGAGACGCCGGTAATGGAGACCGGCGTGTATCCGGCATGCGCGACCGAGATCGTGTACGTCTCGGGCGCCAGCGACAGAAACGTGAAGCGGCCGGCGCCATCGGTCGGAACGTGCGCGACCTGCGATGGGCTGGCTGCGGTTACTGTGGCGCCGGCGATCGGCGCTTTCGTGGTCACGTCGACGACGGTTCCGGTAATCGTTCCGGTCGTGCCGGCCAGCGCCGCGTGAACTGCCAAAAGAAATAGACCGAATACGAGCAACGCGCGGGCCACGCCGCGCCGCAACGAACTCCTCATCCTCCCCTCCGAAACAGCAGCAACCGATAGAAGCACTTCGGAGTTTCGAACGGCATGCTCCTCTATTAGGAATCTTAGCGGCTCCGCAGGCTGGTCGCGCCGCGCCGCGAAAGCGGGCGCCATGACGCGGCGTTACCTTGGAGCTCTCGCGGTCCTCGCGTTTGCAGGTTGCGCATCCGGCGCCCAGACGTCGTTACCCTATATGCAGGGCGGAGCCGCGGTGCGAGCCCTCAACGCCACCGGCGCGGGCAAGATTACGCACGTGATCTATATCGTGCAGGAGAACCGCAGCTTCGATAATCTGTTTCAAGGTTATCCCGGTGCGGATACCGTTTCAAGCGGAATGAATTCGTACGGCCAGACGATTGCCCTACAGCCCTCATCTCTCAAGACCGTGTATTACATCTACCACTCGGCGCAGTCGATGTTCGCGGCGTGCAACGGAACCGGGAGTCTCCCGGGGACCGATTGCCTAATGAATGGCTTCAACAACGAAGGCGGGTACGGCGGACCGGCTAACCCGCAGTACGTTTACGTACCGCGTAGCGAATCGAAGCCGTACTTCGACATGGCGCACGAGTGGGTTGTAGCCGATAGAATGTTCCAATCGCAGCTCGACGAGAGCTTCGTCGCGCATCAGTACGTCATCGCCGCGCAAGCGCAGTCGAGCGTCGATTTACCCGATGGGTACTGGGGATGTAAGGGTGGTTCAGGCGATACCGTCGCGACGATCACTCAGGACCGAAACCCCGACGGCCCGCGCCAGGAGGCTTGTTTCGATTACGAGACACTCGGGGACGAGCTCGACCACGCGAAGCTGTCGTGGCGATTCTACGCGGTGCGCTACGGCAACGACGCCGGCGGCAACGGCGGAACGTGGTCCGCCTATCAGGCGGTAAAGCATATCTTCTACGGCCGCGATTGGCATAAAGACGTCATCTCGCCGAACTGGAGGTTCATCACCGACGTGCGTGCGGGCGAGCTTGCGAACTTTACGTGGATCACGCCCGAATGCGCAGACTCCGATCATCTCGAGTGCGGCGGCGGCTACGGGCCGTCGTGGGTCTCCGCCCTGGTCGACACGGTCGGCGCGAGCAAATTCTGGGACTCGACGGCCATCTTCGTCCAGTGGGACGACTGGGGCGGCTTCTACGACCACGTCGCGCCGCCGGTCGAGGATTACGACGGCCTCGGCTTTCGCGTTCCGCTCTTGGTCATCTCGCCGTACGCCAGAAAGAACCACGTTTCGCACGTGCAGTACGAAACGGCCAGCGTTCTACGCTTCGCCGAGGATCTCTACGGCCTCGCCCATTTGGCGGCGGCAGACGCGCGCGCGACGTCCCCCGCAGCCGATTGCTTTGACTTTTCGCAAGAGCCTCGACCCTTCGTTAAGATCAAGGCTCCCTACCCCGCGAAATTCTTTATACACCATCACTTCAAGAACAGCTACTTTGCACCGGATTACCAATGATGGGCGGCGCGCTATAGATTAGCCGATCGCGGCTACGATTTCGTGCAGGCGACGTTCGCGACGGTCTTCCAGACGCCGCCGGTTTGGAGTTGGGTAACGTCGGTGTACTTCGTCGCAGCGAAGTTGTACGTGTCGCGGATCGGCGTCGTCTTTCGCGTCGCGGCGTCGAAGAACGTGCCGACCCAGAGGGTCTTCCTTCCGGTCTGCTGGGTGGATTCCGTGCTGTAGCTGCCGTCGCCGACGGCTCCTGGGTTCCACCAGGTCTTCGTCTTTGCATTGTACGCGACGTAGCCGACCGAGTCGAAGTTCCCGCCCGTCGAGTGGAACATCAGCGAACCCTGCGGCGAGCGCGTCAGCGTCAGGGTCGTCGAGGCGGGTCCGGACATCGCGGAGGGCATGCTGTTGGTGCACGACCAGGTGCCGATCGCAAAGTCGTAGCCGTGCGGCCCGACTCCGATCTGCATGGACATCATGTTCGACTGCGAGAGTGCCTGCGACGGCGCAAGAGCCAAGAACGCGAGCACAACAAGAGATAAGAATCGCGTCATGTGATCCTCCTAAGGAAGCAGCGGAAATTTGGTGGAGCTGTCGGGGTGCTGCCCCCCGAGTCCAAGAAGCCTAACCGGCGCGTTCTCCAGGCTCAGCTTCGAATTTATCTTGATCGAACGGACGCCTCGAAGCGTGGCTTACCGTTCGCTGCAGATTCTTTGTCTCGCACGCGCGTCGAATCACGCGCGCGTGCCAGCCCGAGTTTATGACCGGAAGGCAGAGTGGTTCGGGCCGACTCTCTGCGTCCGGTGACTAGCCTAGATTAGGCAGCCAGTGCGTATTCGTGATTGGCAGATATTGCCGTTGCGATCGTTTTAGGAGTGCTCGCAACTCCGCCTGCTAACGCCGACCACGGCCTTCCTGTCGAACCTATTTCAGCCCCGCGATCGTGCCCAAAAGGGCGATACACAGTATAACACGACGGCGCAAGCGCGGAGTTTCGGCGCCGCCCGCGCTCAGATAATAGGCGGACAGCGCCTTCTCGTAGCCGTTAGGCGGATCTGCGGGCGTCGGCCTGGGTCCCTTGCTGAATGAGCGTCGATACCATCGTCATGATGATCGCGCCGTAGAGGTCGGCAAGCCACGGGTTCACGCCGCTGGTCGGATCGTAAAAGTTGGCGAAATGGATGGTGATCGCAAACAGCAGGTAGTTGATCACGAACGAAAACAGCCCGTGCGTGATCCACGTGAGCGGGAGCGAGATCAAACGAAGAACGGGACCGATGAGCATATTGACGAGGCCAAACACGATGGCGGCCCCGAGGGCGCTCCAGATTCCGACACTGTGGTAGAAGCCTGGAACGTACTTTGCGATGAGGTAGAGGACGATGGCGTTGATGAGAAACCTGAGTAACCAGTTCACGATCGATAGCCTCCTTCCAGTTCCTGCTTAATCTTTGCGGCCAAAGCGGGCGTCATCCCTTTGACGGCCGCGATTTCATCCAGGCCTGCACGTCGAATACCGGCCGGGGAGCCGAAGGCCGTGAGAAGGCGCTTCTTGCGCACCGGTCCCACTCCGGCGAGCGCGTCGAGCGCCGATTGCGTCATGGATTTAGCCCGGCGTTGCCGGTGATAGGTGACCGCGAAGCGGTGCGCCTCGTCGCGAATTCGCTGGATGAGATGGAGCGCCGGAGAGTTGGCCGGCAAGACGATCGGATCCGGCTGGTTGGGAAGGTAGAGCCACTCGTGCTCCTTCGCCAACCCCGCGACTACGAGTCCCGTCATGTCGAGCTCTTCGAGCACCTCGACCACCGCGCTGAGCTGTCCCTTCCCGCCGTCGATGAGCAAGAGATCGGGCTTCTTGTTGAATTTCTCTTTCTTGGCGAGTTCGCGCTCGATCGGCGTCTCGGTGCGATCCGTTTCGCGGCGCAAATAACGCAGGCGCCGCCGCAGCGTTTCCTGCATCATCGCGAAGTCGTTCGGACCGCGATCGTACTGTATCTTGAATTTCCGGTACTCGCTCTTCTTCGCCCGGCCCTCGACGAAGACGACCATCGACGCGACGGGGTTCGTCCCTTGAATGTTCGAGACGTCGTAGCATTCGATGCGGTGCGGAGGCTCGGGCAGTTCGAGCGCGTCGGCGAGGTCGGTAAGCGAACGCGCCTGCGCGGTTTCTTGCACTTCCTGGTGCGCGAGAAATGCCTTGAGATTCTGCTCGGCGTTCTTGCGCACCAGACGCAGGTACTCGGCGCGAATGCCGCGGCGCGGTTGCAGAATTCGAACGCGCTGTCCTTTGACTTCCGAGAGCCACGATTCGATCGTCGACCGCTCTTCCGGAAGCGCCGACACGAGCAGCTCCTTGGGCACCGCGGCCGCGCTCGTCGCGCTCGCGCGACGCTTCTCCGGCACCGGCGCCTGATTGTCGCGCGCGATCCGCGCCAGAGAAAGCGGCTTGTCATCCGGCGCGCCGGCGGTCCGCGCAGTGTAGAACTGTTTGAGGAATTCGCCCGTCAGCACCTCGTCGGATTGCTCGTAGACGCCCTCGAGAATGAAGTGCTCCTGTCCGATCAGCTTGCCGCCGCGGACGAGAAACACTTGCATGCACGCCTGGCCTTGTGAACGAGCGATCGCGATCAGGTCCATGTCGAGGCGCGACTTCCAAACGACCTTCTGCTCTTCGGTCACGCGGCGCACCTGGACGATGCGATCGCGAATGCGCGCGGCTGCTTCAAAGTTGAAGTGCTCGGCGGCCTCGGTCATCTCGCGCTGCAGCCGCGTCAGCAGCGATTCTTGCTTACCTTCCAGGAAAAGCACGACCTCGTCGATCGTGCGATCGTAATCTTCTTCCGTTTGATAGCCGACGCACGGCGCCAGGCATCGTTTGATATGGTACTGCAGGCAGGGGCGTTTACGCCGTCCGTCAATCGGCTCGCGGCAGGTTCGCAGCGGGAAGACCGTCCGCACGAGATCGATCAGCTCGCGCAAACCGTGCGCGTTGGTGTAGGGGCCGAAGTAGCGCGCCGCCGTCGTTGCGGACGAATCGCGTGAAGACGACGCGCGGGAAGTGCTCGTTCGTCACCTTCAGGTACGGATACCGCTTGTCGTCGCGCAGCCGGACGTTGAACGGCGGTTGGTGGCGCTTGATCAGGTTCGCTTCGAGGATTAGCGCTTCGACTTCGTTCGTGACGACGATCGTTCGAACGTCCACAACCTTTTCGACCATCGCCGTCATTCTGGGATGGTGCACTGCGCTCTCCTGGAAGTACGATCGCACGCGATTGCGCAGCGAGATCGCCTTTCCGATGTACAGGATCTCGCCATCGCGCCCGACCATCATATAGACGCCCGGCGCGTCAGGGATCTGCGCGAGCGCCGGAAGCGGAGTCACCCCGCGCCCACGGGGCGCGCGCGCACGCGCCTCACGATGGCTGCCAACAACGACCGCTGCAACGGCGACGCCGAGCACGAACGTATCCGCCGCGGTGCAGCAGCGGGATGACTTCGTCCAAGTGCGCTCCGAGCGCGTTTCCGAGCACGATCAAGAACGTGCAGAAGATCAGCGAGCCCAAAAAGGTCCAGAGATAGAAGAGTCCGAGATTCATCTCCGCAATGCCGGCCGGAATCGCGGCGACGCCCGGATGAACGGTAAGAAGCGGCAGATAAAGATCGCGAAGTTTCCCCATCGTTCGAAGAAACCGTGCACGCGTGCCAAACGTTCGTGCGTGAAGTGTACGTACTTTCCGTACCGCTCGATGATCGGAACGCCGCCGTAGCGGCCGATGGCATAGCCGACCGAGCCGCCGGCCAGCTCGCCCGCTAAGGCAACCACGATCGTCAGCCAAAGGCTGTTCAAATGGCCGGTTGCCGTCAAAGCTCCCGCCACGGGAAGCACGATCTCGCTTCCAATCGGTACGCCGAAATTCCCCAGCACCAGCGCGACGAAGAGGCCGAGGTACCCGTAGTGATCGATCAAGCCGATAACGGCTTGCTGAAAGTGCTCCACGAAGCTCGCTACTCGACCGGCGAACGGGTGTTTCGAGCGCTAGCCCGCCGAAGAATCTCCGCCGCCGAGCTTCCCCCTTCGAAGCGCAACGCCTCAAAGAGGTCGAACGGCCCAACCTCGCGTTCGCCCGCGCGCTCTTCTGCAAGAGCGATGATTCGCCGAAGCCTCGGCGTTATGAGAATTCCTTCCCAGAGCCGGTCTTCGCCGGTGCCGAGCGCTCGCCGGACTTCGGCGTGCACTTCGGGCACGTCGATGCCCTCGGCGTCGAGCGCAGCCAACGTCGACGGATCGCGCTCTTCGAGAAGAGCCACGAGCAAGTGCTCCGCCCCGACGTAGTAATGGCTATGGTTCCGGCACTCTTGCTCGGCTACGCGAAGCACGCGCCGCGCGGCCGGATTAAATTTGGAGAACAATCGCCCTTCAACTTCGCTGCAGGACCGGAGGAGAGAACATCGGGGCGACACGATTTGAACGTGCGACCTCTTCGTCCCGAACGAAGCGCTCTACCAAGCTGAGCCACGCCCCGAAGAACCTCGTAGCTTTCACAGACCCGCAGCCGCCTCCTTGTATCGCTTCCGCAGGGCCACGCCAAAACCAGGGTAAAACTGAGAAGTTCTCTGAACTTCGTTCGCTGATAATGAGATACCTGATCGTAGGGTGTGGACGAGTCGGATCCGCGCTCGCGAAACTCCTCGACTCCGACGGACACGACGTCATCGTCGTCGACGAAAATCCCGCGGCATTTAAGCGCCTCGGGCAGACAATTCAAGGGGCACGAAGTCGTCGGGACCGGCATCGATTACGACGTTCTGAAGCGCGCCGGTGCGGCAAGCGCCGACGGCTTCGTCGCCGTCACCAACGGCGACAACCGCAATATCATGGCCGCCCTCATCGCGCAGCGCATGTTCAAGATCAAGCGGATCGTCGCGCGCATCTACGATCCGCCGAGAGGACAGATGTATCGAGAGCTCGGCGTGCAAACGGTCTGCCCGACGACCGTGGGCGCGAAGCTGATTCGCGACGTGTTGATCGAGGCTCCGTGGGACGCGCAAAACTTCGATCTCGGCAAGCTCACGTCGCTGCGCGCGGTGGTCGGCCGCGACGATGCAGGCAAACGCGTCGGCGAGATCGAGGAGCCGGGCCGCATCCGAATCGCGGCCAGTCCGACGGGGTCTGCACGAGGTGATGGTCGCTTCGAGCGACTTGGTGTTGAAAGAAGGCGACGAGCTGAGCGCGGTGGTCGCGCCGAACGCAATCGGCGACTTCGCGCAACGCTTCCCCGACGTTACTCCGCGTCCCAAAGTGACGGCGTAATCGTGTTCATTCTCATCGTCGGCGGCGGCAAGGTCGGCACGTATCTCACGCGCGCGCTGCTCAATCAGGGTCACGAAGTCGTCGTCATCGAGAAAGACGATCGCAAGGCGAAGATGCTCGAGCGGCTGATCGACCGCCAAGTGACGGTCGTCGGCGACGGGTGCGATCCACTCGTTTTGGAAGCCGCCGGCGTAAGCCGAGCCGACGTCGTCGTTGCCGATACCGGCGACGACGAAGACAACCTCGTCGTCGTGCTTCTCGCGAAAAGGAAATCGAAAGCCCGCTGCATCGCGCGCGTCAACAACCCTGCGAACAAGCTGATCTTCAACTCGCTCGATGCCGACGATCCCGTCATCGTCATCTCGTCGACCGAGCTCATCCTCGACGTCCTTAACGAGCACGTCAATGCCTCGAAATATCGCTCGATGCTCGAAACGATGCACCTCTTCGGCAAGGGCGACATGCAGCTCGTGAAGGTCGCGATCCCTGAGCAGTCGCCGGTCGACGGCAAGCGCCTCGCGGAGATCGACTTTCCGCACAACTCGGTCGTGGTTGCAGTCGACCGTCCCGAGCACGATCTCGAGATTCCGACCGGCGATACGACGCTGCGGGCGGGCGATGCGATGATCGTGATCGTCAAGAACGGCGCGGTCGAACGAGTCCGCGCGATCCTGGGCGGCTACCTAAATATAGCCCTTTCTCAAGGCCACTACCGCGGCTTGCGTTCGATCGGCTGCCGAAAGCTTCTCGAGAATGTCGCGGATATGCCCCTTGACTGTGCCCAAACCGATGTGCAGGCTTTCGGCGATCTCCGAGTTCGCGCGTCCCGTCGGAGATCAAGCGCAGGATCTCGGTTTCACGATTCGTTAGCGGGGAGAAGCGAGCATCGCTCTTGACTCCCGAGAAGCGCGCCAGAACTACATGGGCGATGCGCGGATCGAAGTACGCTCCGCCTTCGCTCGCGATCCGGACGGCATCGACGATTCGCTCGGGCTCTGAGCTCTTCAAGCAGTACGCATCGGCGCCGGCAGCCAACGCAGCGAGCACTTCGTCTTCGAGATCGATCATCGTCACGATGACCACCCGCGTCGAGGGCAGCTCAGCGCGCACGCGCTTGGTCAGCGTGACGCCGTCCAGCGCCGGAATACCGATGTCGATTACGGCGACGTCGGGCTGCTCGCGAACGATCGTCTCCCAGCCCGACACGCCGTCGGCGGCCTCGGCCACGACTTCGAATGACGGCTGCAGCGCGGTGCGCAGGCCCGCCCTGGTCAGTGCGTGATCCTCGACGATAACGACCCGCGCGCGACCTTGCCGTTCCATTCTTTACTCCTTTGCCATCGGAAGCGTCAGCGTAAACGCGCTTCCTCGCGGCTCACGAGGGGCATAGGCCACCGTTCCACCGTGCTTCTCGGCAATCCGCCGGACGATGTAGAGCCCGAGTCCCGTGCCCGAGCCCGGATGACCGCCACCGAAGCGTTGGAAGAGTCCCGCTCGACGCTCCTCGGGCACGCCGTAGCCGTCGTCCTCCACGACGATTGCGATCGATTCCCCGGCGAGATGACCGCTTACCGTGACGTGTCCGCCCCGCGGCGTTGCATCGATGGCATTGGCCAGCAGGTTGGCGATAGCGCGCCGAATTTCGTGGGGATCGCCTATCGCCAACAACGGATTTGCCGGAAGATCCGCGCGCAGCTCGACACCTTTTATCTCGGCGACGGGCCGAAGCTCGGCAGCGACGTGAGCCGCGAGTTCGCTGCAGGCAATCTGCTCGCGCACCGTCGATGCCTCACCCGCTTCGTACCGCGCGACGAGCAAGAGCGTTTCGACGATGCGCCGTTGATCGTCGTTTGCCGCCAGCGCCGTGCTTAGGATGCTGCGGTAGCCTTCCGGAAGCTCGCCGTATGCGCCCGAAAGCGCCTGATTCATCGTCACGTGCGCCGCAGCGAGCGGCGTTCGAAGATCGTGGGCGAGGGCGTAGACGATGTCGCGAATGACGTCGCTGCGGTCGGCAAGCTCGTCCTTCTGCCGAGCAATCTCCTCGTTTCGTTCGCCCAGCTGCGCGAAGAGGTGCGCTTGCTCGAGCGCCATCGCCGCCTGCTGCGCAAAAGCACTCAGCGTTGCAACAGCGTCGGATACAAAGGGTCTTTCCGCACTCGCCGAAGCGATCAGAACGTAACCTATCGTATCGCCCGTCGCGATCGGCGTCACCAGCGCTTCGCTTGCCCCGAGCGCTTCGAGCGCGAGCCGCCCGAGCAAATCGTTGCTACTGACGCGAAAGACGTCCTTCCGCTTCGCCGGCACGCGTAACGAGCGAGGCGATCTCGGTCGAAAGCGCGCGACGCTCCACAGAAATATCGCCATCGCCTCGGCGATACGTCAGTATCAGCGGAAGCCCGAACGCCGTCTCGCGCACGACGAGCGCCGCTTGGGATGCGTCGAGAAGTTCAACGGACTCTCGCGTAATCGCTCGTTCGACGAGCTCGACATTCAGCGTACCGCGCACGCGGCCGGTCGCTTCGCGCAGCGCTTTTTCGATCTCGACCTGCCGCATCCGGCCGGCCGAGACTCCGGCTTCGCGAGCGTACTCTTGGGTCTTGATGCTCAAGTAGCCGACGAGCACGAATGACGCCGCTAAGAGCAGCCGGTCTCCGATGGCAATGCCGTCCCAATGATGGCCGGCTTGAACGCCGTTGACGTAGCCTGCCACGACGTTAGCAATTTCCGCTGCGATAACGAGGTTCGTCGTCAGCCTGCTCTGCAGTGCCAGGCTGCTGAGCGCGATCGGGCCGTTGAGCAGAATCGCGGCGATGAAGAGTTGCGGCGTGAGAAGATCGACGATCCAAGCGGCAACGAGCAACCCGTAACAGAGTAAGGCCACGAGCGCGCGTTTCGGTTCTACCGGCGGGGGCGCCTTGCCGCAGCGGACGAAGTCTGCGGCAATGGATCGCACGGCGAGAGCCGAGGAGCTGCTGCGCGAGCTCGGCTGGCGCGCGCGGCTCGTGGTCTACGTCGCAAGTGCGCCCGGATCGGGCAAGACGCGCCGTCTCCTCGAGGACGCGCGACGACTGGCCGCCGACGGCAAGCGCGTCGTCATCGGCTGGATCGAAACGAAGGGACGGCCCGATCTCGAGCGTATCGCAAGCGGCTTGCCGCGCATTCCGCCGCGCCAAGTGAAGATCGGCGACCGTATCTTTGAGGATTTCGATTACGAAGCGACGGTTCGCGAAAAACCCGATGTCGTCGTCCTCGACGAGCTCGCACACGACAATCTCGGAGAAGCTCCGCACGCAAAACGCTGGCAGGACGCGCTCGCTCTCAAAGAACAGGGCATTGGCGTCATCGGCGCTTTTAACATTCAGCATCTCGAAACGGTGGCACCGACGGCCGAAGCGCTTATCGGTTATCCAGTCCGCGAGATCGTGCCGTTGTCCTTTCTACAGATGGCCGACGAGGTCGTTGCGCTCGACGTTTCGCCGCAGCTTCTTCAAAGTCGCGTCAAAGCCGGCAAGATCGTCAACGAACAAGATATCGATCGCGCGCTCAACGGAATCTTCAAAGAGCAGACGCTCTATATGCTCCGCGAGCTTCTGCTGCGCACGGTCGACAATCTCACGCTTCCGGTCGTCCGGGCCGGCCGTACGTCAATGGCGGCCGCATTCGTCTACCCGAATCGTCGATCCCAGTGCCCTATCTCAAGCGAACCGCCGCGATCGCGCACGCGCTCGATCTCGGCCTCGAGGTCGTGCCGGTGAAGGGCGTCGATCGCACGGCGCTCGAGCGCATTACCCGCGAGCTCGGCGGTGAGATCCTGCACGAAACGCTCGACCCTGCGAGCCTGCCGGGCGATGCGCTGCGCGCTTCGCTCGTCGCGCTTCCGAGTGGACGAATTGCCGCAACGCTTACGAATGCGCCGCTCCCATACGACCTTTTCATCGTGGGCGCCGGTCAAACGTATCTCGGCGCCAATCCCGCGCGTTCCCCGTATTCGCAGACCGCGGGAGATCGCTTGCGCGTCGGATACGGCAAGTTGACCGTCTATCTCGGAGCCGCTGCCGGCGCGGGGAAGACCTATGCGATGCTCGATCGCGCTCACCAGCTGCGTGCGGAGGGTATCGACGTCGTCGTCGGCTTCGTCGAAACGCACGGCCGCAAGGAGACGGCGGCGCTGCTCGACGGCCTCGAAATCGTGCCTCCCAGGATCCTCAGCGTCAACGGCATCACCTACCGCGAGTTCGATCGAGATGCTTTGATTGCGCGAAGACCTCAGGTCGCGTTGATCGACGAGCTCGCTCACACGAACGCGCCCGGCTCCATCGCGCCGAAACGTTTCTACGACGTCCTGGCCGTTCTGCGTGCCGGAATCGACGTCATCACGACGTTGAACATCCAGCATTTAGAAGGCCTCGGCGACACGGTTTTGCGACTGACCGGAACGGTCGTGCGCGAAACGCTGCCCGATGGAATCCTCGCGCTTGCCGATGAAGTCATCCTGATCGACGTGACGCCCGAGACGCTCCGTCAGCGCCTGCGCGAGGGCAAAATCTATCCGCCAGAACGTTGCGAAACCGCACTCGCTAATTTCTTTCGCACGGAGAATCTCTTCGCGCTCCGTGAGCTTGCATTGCGCGAGGCCCTACGCGCGCGGCAACGAGAACGCATTACGTCTCCTTTCGAACGCATTCTCTTGGCCGTCGACTCGCGCCCGGTGGACCTCGCGATGATTCCGCGGGCTGGGCGCATCGCCGCGCGTCTCGCGATCGAGTTTGTCATCGCTCACGTCAGGGCCTCGCGTTCTCGATCCGATGCGAGCATCGTCGAAACGCTCCGCGCCGAAGCGCGTAAGACGAATGCGGAATGGATCGACGAGGTGGCCGACGACGTGCCGAAACGCCTGCTCGAGATCGCGCGCTCTCGTCCCGAAACGACGATTGCTCTGGCTGGAGCACGCCGCGCGCGCCGATGGTTCGAAGGTCCGTCGTTTCCCCGCCGGTTGCTCGATGCCGGTGCGCGGGAGCTGCTCGTTCTCATGCGGCCGACCGGCGCCGAAACGTCCGCGCCCTCGGAAGAGTAACGCGGCCCACGCGTATCAGGGGAGCCTGTCTTTAGTGTGGCTTGAACGTTCTGCCGGTTTCGATCAACGTCTTGAGCCGCGAGAGGATGCGTGGCCATCCATCCGCAGATGACGCATGGGCATCGTCGTCCTCCGCCCAGCGGTCGTGCAGAACTGAGACCTTGGTGGCTTCCGTCTCCGGTACGAGCTCGATCGTGACGCGGGAGATCTTGTTGGAAGAGCCGATGGAAAATGTGTATTGCAGCAAGCGAGGCGGCTGCGCCTGGAGCACTTCGCCGCGAACGTACACGGTTCGCTTGCCGTCGGGGCCCGGGCCAACCCAGTTCATCGCGCCACCGCGCTTCAACGCTACTTCCAGTTCGGCTCCGCCAAAAATGATGCGGTTCGATTCCGGGGAGACGAAGCCGTCCCACACTCTATCGGGTGGGGCAGCGAAGTAGAAGACGAACTGCAATGGTGTTTGCTCTGCCATGACGTCGGGTTCGTCGCTATGCAGAATCATCCCATCGCACGTTCAAATTAACAAGCCGTGCCGTCCTTCGACTCCGCTTGGGATGATACGGACGAAATCACTCTGGTTTGAGGCCGTCCAGTGCGAGGTTCAGCTCCAGGACGTTGACGCGAGGCTCGCCTAGAAAGCCGAACGTTCTGCCCCGTACGTGTTGCGCGACGAGCGCATTGACTCCAGCGACGCTCATGTGGCGTGCCTTCGCCACGCGCGGGGCCTCCCAATACGCCGCTTCCGGCGTGATGTCGGGATCGATGCCGCTACCGCTCGACGTAACGAGATCGATCGGCGGCGGCCGGCTCGAGTCGGGATTATCCTTCTTCAGCTGCGCGAGCGTCGCTTTCGTCGAATCGATCAGCTTCTTCGAAGTGGGCCCATAGTTCGTTCCGCCGGTTGCCGTCGGATCGTAGCCCTTGCCGGCGGCTGACGGACGCCCATGAAAGTACTGCGGCTTCGTCCAGAGCTGCCCAATGATCGTCGAGCCAATCACCTTGCCGTTGATCGTAACGAGCGATCCGTTGGCCTGTCGCGGGAAGATGGCCTGAGCGATTCCGGTCATTGCCAGCGGATAGATAAACCCAAATAGGATCACCGAAACGATCGTGACCCGCAGTGACGTACCGAGATGTTGAATCATATCTTCGGTTCCTAGGTGAGATGGAGCGCCGCGAGGATCATATCGATGACCTTGATTCCAACGAACGGGATGATGATGCCGCCGACGCCGTAGAGCATGACGTTCTCGAAGAGGACGCGGTTCGCACCTTTGGGTTCGTACCGCACTCCCCGCAGAGCGAGCGGGATGAGGGCCACGATGATCAGCGCATTGAAAATGACGGCCGAGAGGATCGCGCTTTGCGAAGTGGTTAGGCGCATGATGTTCAGCACGCTCATCGGTGGATAGGCAGTCGCGAACATTGCGGGCAGAATTGCGAAGTACTTCGCGACGTCGTTAGCAATCGAGAAGGTGGTCAGTGCACCGCGCGTCATAAGCAACTGCTTGCCGATCTCGACGACCTCGATGAGCTTGGTCGGATCCGAGTCTAGGTCTACCATATTTGCCGCTTCTTTAGCGGCTTGCGTGCCGGAGTTCATCGCGACGCCGACGTCGGACTGGGCGAGCGCCGGAGCATCGTTCGTACCGTCCCCGGTCATGGCGACGAGCCGGCCGGAGGTTTGCTCGCGCTTGATCAGCTCCATCTTCGTTTCGGGCGTCGCTTCGGCCAAAAAATCGTCCACGCCGGCCTCTTTGGCGATCGTTGCGGCGGTTAGCGGATTGTCGCCAGTGATCATGACCGTGCGGATTCCCATTGCGCGAAGGCGATCGAAGCGCTCGGTCATGTTCGGCTTGAGAATGTCCTTGAGATAGATCACGCCGATGACGAGCGTGTTTCGTGCGAGCAGTAGCGGAGTGCCACCGCTGCGCGCAATGCGTTCGATGTCCGGCGAGAGATCGGCTGAGGGCACGCCGCCCTGTTCCCGAATCCATGTGAGCACTGAGTCCGGCGCTCCCTTGCGAATCTTCGTGCCGTCGGCCAGATCGAGCCCGCTCATTCGCGTGTAGGCACTGAACGGTACAAAGAGCGGATCCGGCGGGCGCCTCGCCGTCGCGTACACCCACTTGCTGCGCGAGCGCAACAATCGAACGCCCCTCCGGTGTCTCATCGGCAAGCGACGAGAGATACGCGATGCGCGCCGCGTCTTTCGCGTCAATCCCGATCGCCGTGATGATCTCGACCGCCTGGCGATTGCCCAACGTGATCGTTCCGGTCTTGTCGAGCAACAGCGTATCGACGTCGCCGGCGGCCTCGACTGCGCGGCCGCTCATGGCCAAGACGTTGCGCTGCATCACGCGATCCATCCCCGCGATGCCGATTGCCGAGAGCAAGCCGCCGATCGTGGTCGGTATGAGGCAGACGAGCAACGCGATCAGAATCGTAACGCTTTGATGCTTACCTGCATAGAGCGAAAACGGTGCCAGCGTGGCGACCGCAATGAGGAAGATGATCGTCAGCCCCGCAAGCAGAATCGAAAGCGCGATCTCATTGGGCGTCTTTTGGCGCTGTGCACCTTCCACCAAACGAATCATGCGATCGAGGAAGCTTTCGCCGGGGTTTGCGGTTACGCGCACGACGATACGATCGGACAGCACGCGCGTGCCGCCCGTCACCGCGCTTCGGTCGCCGCCGGACTCCCGAATGACCGGCGCAGATTCGCCGGTAATCGCGGACTCGTCGATCGTCGCGGCGCCTTCGAGCACGTCGCCGTCGGCGGGCACGATCTCTCCGGTCTCTACGACGAACCGGTCACCCTTGCGCAGGCTCGTGCTCGTCACGCGTTCTTCCGTTCCGTCCTCGCGCAGCAAGCGCGCATAGGTATCCGATTTCGTGCGGCGCAAGGTCTCGGCTTGCGCTTTGCCGCGTCCCTCCGCGACCGCTTCGGCAAAATTTGCAAAGAGGACCGTAAACCAAAGCCACGCCGCGATAGCGAAATCGAAGCCGGGCGATCCGCTGTGGCGAAGGATATCCCGCACGAAGAAGATCGACGTGGCAGCTGCGCCAACCTCGACGACGAACATTACCGGGTTACGGGCCTGCCAGCGCGGATCGAGTTTCTTGAACGAATCCCAAAGAGCGCGCGTAATAATCGCCCGGTCGAAGAGGGAGCGCGCTTTGGGACGGCGTTCTAAGCGCCTCTGACTGAGCATCAGAACGTATTTCCTTTGAGAAGCAGCAGATGCTCGACGATCGGACCGAGCGAGTCGGCCGGTAGGAACGTGAGCGCACCGACGATCACAATGACACCGATGAGCAACGCGACGAAAATTCCCGAATGCGTCGTGAAAGTACCCGAACTTTCCGGAACGGATTTCTTTCCGGCCAGGGCGCCGGCCAGCGCGAGCGCCGGGACCGCTACTGCGAAACGCCCGAACATCATGTTCACGCCGGTCATGAGATTATAAAACAGGTTCGGACCGAGGCCCGCGAATGCGGAGCCGTTGTTTGCGTTGGTCGACGTAAACGCATAGAGAATTTCGGAGAAACCGTGCGGTCCGCCGTTATTGAGCGTCGCGAGGCCTGCCGGCAGGACCGTTGCGATCGATGTCGGCACCAAACAAAGCACCGGCGTCACCAGCGCAGCTAAGATTGCGAACTGCACCTCATGGCGCTCGATCTTCTTGCCGAGGTACTCGGGAGTACGCCCCACCATCAAGCCAGCGATGAAGACCGTCAAGACGACGAAGACGATCATGCCGTAAAGACCGCTTCCGACACCGCCGAAGACGATCTCGCCGAGTTGCATGTCGACCAGGGGGATGAGCCCACCCAGCGGCATGAACGAATCGTGCATCGAGTTGACCGCACCGCACGACGTATCCGTCGTCACAGTCGCAAAGAGCGCCGACGTCGAAACGCCGAATCGGCATTCCTTCCCCTCCATGTTGCCGCCGCTACGCCCAAATGGTGGACGATCGGATTGCCGGCGGCTTCCGCCCAGTACGCGACGCCAAAGCCCACGAAGAACAGAATTGCCATCGCGGCAAAGATCGCCCAGCCTTGACGCGTGTCTTTTACCATCTTGCCGTACATGTACGTCAAGCCCGCGCCGATCGAAAAGATCAGCAGCAGCTCGATGAAGTTGCTCAGCGGCGTCGGATTCTCGTTCGGAGAGGCCGAGTTCGCGTTGACGAAGCCACCGCCGTTGGTCCCGAGCTCCTTGATCACCTCTTGGGAAGCCATCGGGCCGCCGGTAATCGTTTGGGCGAAGCCCTCGACCGACTTTACGGTTTGATAGGCGTGAAAGTTTTGCGGCATTCCCTGCCAAACGAAAAAGAGTCCAACGACGATCGAGATCGGAAGCAGCACGTAGAGCCTGCAGCGAGTAAGATCGACCCAAAAGTTTCCAAGCGTTTTTACGTTCGTTCGAACAAGGCCACGAACGACCGCAACGGCAATCGCGATGCCGGTCGCCGCGGAGACAAAGTTGTGCCAGGCCAGGCCGGCCATCTGCGAAAAGTAGCTCATCGCCGTCTCGCCCGAATAGAACTGCCAGTTCGTATTGGTCGTGAAACTGATGGCCGTATTCCAGGCCAGGTCAGGCGTCATGTTATCGATATGAGCGGGATTGAACGGCAGCCACTTCTGCGTCCGCAAGAGAATGTAAAGATACGCCATGCCGACGAGCGAGAACGCGAGCATCGAGAACGCGTAAGCGTACCAAGTCATCTCTTGGTCTTCGCGAACGCCGCTCAGACGGTAGATCAAATTTTCAACCGGCGCCAGTACCGGACTCAGCCACGTCCGTTCGCCGGCGAAAACGCGCGCCATGTACGAGCCCAGCGGCTTCGCGAGAGCGAGGACGATCGAGAAAAAGGCGATGGCCTGCAACCACCCGATCGAGGTCATCAGAACCTCTCGGGACGCAACATGGCGTAGACGAGATATCCTAAACCGGCGACGGTAAGGACGAGGCCGAGTGCATCGTCGAAGCCCATTGCTAGACTTTCTCGCAGCCGATCACGTATAGGTCGAGAAGGACGAAACCCACGACGGTCAGCAGGATGATCCCTATTTCGAGCAGCACGCGCCTAGCATAGCCGACCGTTCGCGCGCGTGCTATCCGCCGATCGGATGATCCGAAAGGATAGCCGGATGGATCATCCGAGTGACGGCTGCTCGAACCGTGCGCCGGCTCGTATAATTGGCGGGTATGCTACGTATCGCGATTCTCGCAGGAGCCACCCTTGCATGGGCGATGACCGCGGCCCCGGCTCCCGCGGCGCCGTCTGCTTCACCCTCACCCTCGCCGACGCCGAGCGCTCCCAGCGATCCATGCGGATCGATTCTCTCAATTGTCAATCGGCCGACCGTTACGACCGGCGTTTGCACCGTGCGTACCGGCCACTTCGACGTTGAAAACGGCTATACCAACACTACGACGACCGGAGTCGGCGGCGGAAGCAACGCGATCTATCCGCAGTCGCTCGTGCGCGTCGGAACGGCCGATCCGCATCTGGATTTCGAGTTCGGGCTTCCGAGTTACGAAACGTCGTCAGTCGGTCAACCTACAGTAACCGGATCGAGCGACGTGAGTCTCGCTACGAAGTACGAGCTCGGCTATAGCTCGAACGCCGATTGGGGCGTGTACGGTGCGATCACGTATCCAACGGGAAGTCGTGCCTTCACCGCCGGAAACGCGCAATTCACCGGCGATCTTGATGGGGGTTACACGATCAACTCCGAGTTCAGCCTCTCCGGGACGCTCAGCTTCAATGCCTTAAGCGCCGCCAACTTAGCCGGCATCGCGCAATCGTACTTTGCCTTCATTCCAAGCCTCGAGCTCACCGCCGGTCTTCCCGGCGGCCCTTCGCAGATCTCGGCTGAGTACGCTTATTATTCGGCCACCGGACCGGGGTTCCGATCCAAGAGCCTCATCGATTTCGTCTATCAGCGCGACTTCGGCAACCATCTCCAATTCGATGCGGAGTACGGCTTCTCGCCGACGCTCGTGAATGGCCAAAAGCAGCACTACGTTGGAGCCGGCCTTTCCTTTATGAATTAGCGACGGTAACCGCCCTCGAGCCCCTTGCAGGCGGGAAAAACATAGTGCCTGGCTAACGGCGGCCCTTATGAATACTGCGACGATGCCAGTCAATATCGGCAACACGGGTTTTATGCTGCTCTGCGCGAGTTTGGTCATGCTGATGACCCCGGGGCTCGCGTTCTTCTACGGCGGCCTGGTGCAGCGCAAGAACGTGCTCACGATCATGATGCAAAGCTACATGTCGCTCGGATGGACCACGGTTTTGTGGTTTGCCTTCGGCTATTCAGAGAGTTTTGGCCCGGACTGGCACGGCATTATCGGCAATCCGGCGACTTATGCGCTCCTGCGCGGCGTAACCTTGCACACGATGTTCACCGGGAATGACGCCGGAATCCCGCTCGTCGTGCACATCGCATACCAGATGATGTTCGCGATCATCACTCCTGCGCTCATCACCGGCGCGTTTGCGAATCGTGTGACGTTCAAGGCATACTTCTTGTTCCTTACTGCGTGGCTGATCTTCGTGTATTTTCCGTTCGTGCACATGCTCTGGAGTCCGAACGGCATTCTGGCGAAGTGGGGGTGTCTCGATTTCGCCGGCGGCATCGTCGTGCACGCGTCGGCGGGCTTTGCGGCGTTGGCATCGGTGCTCTACGTGGGCAGACGCCACGTGATCGACAACAAGCCGCACAACGTCCCTCTAATCGCACTGGGAACCGGACTGCTCTGGTTCGGGTGGTACGGCTTCAACGCGGGCTCGGAACTGCGCGTCGATTCGGTAACGGCCTCCGCTTTTCTCAACACCGATATTGCGGCGTCGTTTGCCGCCATCGCCTGGCTGCTCGTCGAATGGGCACGTGGACGCCAGCCAAAATTCGTTGGCTTGCTGACCGGCGCGGTTGCAGGCCTGGCAACGATCACGCCGTGCGCGGGGTACGTTTCACCGACGACCGCGGTGATCGTCGGCATCGCTGCGGGTGTCGTCTGCTACTTTGCCGTCACGCTGAAGAACGGGCTGGGGTGGGACGATGCGCTTGACGTCTGGGGCGTGCATGGCGTGGGAGGCTTCCTCGGCATCGTCCTGCTCGGCGTCTTTGCCTCGACGCTCTGGAACCCCAACGGCGCCGACGGTCTTCTCCGCGGGAATCCGGCATTTCTCGGCAAGCAGTTCGTTGCGGCGCTCGTCTGCAGCACCTGGGCGTTCGTCTTCACGTACGCGATGCTGTGGCTGATCAACTTCGTGACGCGCGTTAAGGTCGACGAAGTGGCCGAAGAACGCGGCTTGGACGTCGCGCTCCACGGCGAAGAGGCTTATCCGCTCGGCGTCTGACGCAGCGCCGCACGCGCCACCACCCTGGTGAGCGTCAGGCTACCCGCTGCCAGGGTCGCCAGCGAGACGGCGAAGGTCGCGTCGACAATTGCTTCGCGATACGGAATGCTCGCCGGAATTGCCAGCGCAAGCGCGAGGCATAGGGCACCTCGCATCCCTGCAACACGCACCACGTCGATCCATTCGCGAGGGTAGGGGCAAGGCAAGAGCAGGCCGGCCACGACGATTCGAGCGACGGCGACGGCGACGATGCACGCAACCACAAAAACAGGTTCCTGCGTGACGCGTCCGATCTGCAACGCAGCGCCGACCAGGAAAAAAACGAGCACGTTGGCCAACAGCGCCCCGACATCCCAAAATCGATTCACGTCTTCCGCGATGCTCAGGGTGATCCACGCTCGCTCGTAATATCGCAGCGCAATCCCGCATGCGATCGTCGCGAAGATGCCGGAGAGCCGAAGCTCGTCGGCCGCGAAGTACGCCCCGTACGCGCACAGAACCGTCGCGCCTATCTGAATCCTGGCGTCGCGACTGCCGCGCAGGACGCGCGCAAGCACAAACGCGAGGACGATGCCCAAAAGAACTCCACCGGCGGCTCCGCCTAACGTGTTGAGCGCGACCAGCGCGATCGCGCCGCTGCTCGCCGCTCCCAGTGCCAGGGAGACCAGCACGCCGCGATAGAGCGCGACCGCGACGGCATCGTTGAAAAGCGACTCGCATTCGACGATCGTCACGAGTGTCTTGGGAACTTTCAATCGTCGAAAGACTGCTACGACCGCGATCGGATCGGTCGCGCTCAGTATCGCGCCGGTGAGCAACGCGGGGCCAAACGGCACTCGCACGACCGAGAGGGCTCCCGCAACGATCGACGCCGTCAGCAGGACGCCGGGGCCGGCCAGCGTCGCGATTGCGATCCATTGCCGCCGAATAGCCTTATAGTTGAGGTTCCAGGCGGCCTCGAAAAGTAATACCGGCAGAAAAACGTAGAGCGTTGCATGACCGAACGCATAAGCAAAACGCCCCGGCTCGATGAGTCCATAGCCGATACCAAGCGCGACGACGACGATGATCTGCCAGAGCTTCACCGCCTAATGCGTGTGCGTAAAATTGCCGACGTGCGCGAGGCCGGCAATGCGCTCGATCGCACGGCGCATGCCGATGGGTGCGCGGGGGCGTCCTACGGCGTCGAAATACGTCGCCGGATCGATATTGAGCGTGCGCGTCTGGACCATCGCGACCGGCGACGTGCGCAGGAACGTTTCCATCGCAGCGATCTCCTCCTCGTCGTCAGTGACGCCGGGGTGTGTGAGCAGATTCAGACTCACCCGCAGGCCCCGCGATATAGCTAAGCGGATCGACGCGAAGACGTCTTCGAGTCCGTAGCCCTGCGGCCGGTAGTACGCGGAGTAGACGCGCGGTCGAAATGAATTCAGGCTGATTCGTACGGCGTCTAAACCTGCGTTGATGCAGCGCTCCAACGCAGCGGGCAAGCTTGCATTGGTATTGAGATTGATCGTTCCGTTGGATCGCTTGCTACGAATCGCTTCTATTGACCGAGCGATGGTGACGGAGCGCAGGAGCGGCTCACCTTCGCACCCCTGCCCAAAGGAAACGATTCCGAGGTCCACGCGCTCTAGATGGTGGATGGCCACTGCAGCAAGCTCCTGCGCGGCCGCTTCGTCCGCGATGCGAGCTTGGGGTGACGGCACGCCGGCATCGGCATCTTGTTCGGAGATGCAACCAATGCAGCGCGCGTTGCACTTCGGCGAGACCGGCAATGCGGCTTCGCCTCGTTCCAAAAAGACGTTTTGTGCGGTGAAGCAAGCATACTCGAGCGAGCAGCGTGCGACTTGCCGCAGCACGCGATTGCCCGGCGCTCGCGCCAAACGCCGTTCGATGCAATCTTCGAGCTCTCCGCGCCCGAAGCGCCGCGGTTCCCAGTCCTCGCCCTCGTCGGTTCGCATAGCTGCCACGTGAAGCCGATCCTCGACGACGCAGGCGAACGTGTAGCCGAAGAGCGGCAGCGCGGGCGCTTTACGGTCAACGACGTACGCGGGGAGCAGAAGACGCGTGTATCCGGCCGGCAGTGCGACGGCCATCGCACTTCGCCGTGCAATCGGGCCGATTGTCGTCAGCGGACGACGTTGCGGAAGGACCATCTCGAGCGTCCCCTGCGGGGCCGGAATCAGTTCGTCAAGCGATGCCTCCCGAACGAGGCCGCCGTCGGCGAGCGGAACGAGGTTTCCATCGTAAGAGATACCGCCGCCGGCATCGCAAGAAGCGAGGCCAACGGCACGCTCTTCACTGCGGCGAGCCTGCGCCAACGTGCACCTCCGCGTCGAAGACCCGCACCGCCGGACCGATGATATTCGCGTCGCCGCTGCCGTCCCACTCGACGACGAGGCGCCCGCCGGGAACGACGACCTCCACCGGTGAGTGAAATCCGCGTTGCTCCACCGCGACCGCAGCGCAGGCAACCGCGCCGGTTCCGCAGGCCATCGTTAAGCCGACGCCACGTTCCCAATGACGGACGCGCAGCGTACCGTCGCGTTCGGCCGCAACGTGGACGTTGGCTCCGGCCGGAAGGACCGGCTCTTTCTGCAGAGCGGCGGCTATCGTTTCGAGATCGATCGTATCAACTTCGGCGCGAAAGAGCACCACGTGCGGATTGCCGATTTCGACGAACGCCGCACCCGGAAAATCCGGCAGCGAGATCGCGCCGATCTTAGGCCGGCCCATTACAACTCGCACCGAGTACTCGGGCTCGCGCGCGACGATTTCGGTTCGAACGATGCCCGCATCCGTCTCGAACGCCATGCGATCGCCCTCGCCGGCTTCGTCGAGCCAGCGCGCCGCGCAGCGGATGCCGTTGCCGCACATCTCGGCTTCCGATCCGTCGGCGTTGATCGTACGCATCCGCACGTCGGCGATTGCCGAGCGCTCCAATACGATGCAGCCGTCGGCACCGATGCCGGCACGGCGATCGCAGACCCATCGTGCGAATGACGCCGCGTCGTTCAAATGCTCGGTTCTTCCGTCCACGATCACGAAGTCATTGCGCGCTCCGTGCATCTTGGTAACCTGCATCAACCGCGCTTCGCAGACCATCGCAGCTTTTCCCTTACCGCTTTTTTCACCGCGTCCGGCCGCAGCCATAGCGTCGCCGGCTCGCCCCGAAACCAGGCACGCTGACGGCGAGCATATCGTCGCGTTGCGCGCGCGAGGGATTCCCGCAGCTCCTCCTTCGTGCTCCAGCCGCGCAGATATGTGCGCGCCTGCGGATAGCCGACCGCATTGGCGGCGGTCGCTTCGACTCCAATACGCTCGGCTTCTTCGACCAAACCGGTGTCGAGCATCTGTTCGGTGCGACGCGCGATGCGTGCGTCGATGACGCCCCAGGGCACGTCGAGAAAGACGAGCAGGTACGCGAGCGCCTCGGATGCGAAGGTGCGCACCGGCTCGCTGCGCAGCCTCGCCGCCGGTGCGGCCAACGCAACCTCGAGCGCCCGTACGACCCGATAGGTGTCGTTCGCGCCGAGTGCCGCAGCGCGAACGGGGTCGCGTCGGGCGAGCCAACCGTAGAGAAAGTCAGCTGGGTGCAGCACCGCTTCGCGTGCGAGACGGTCGCGTAATGCCTCATCGTATTGCGGTGCGAGGGCCACGCCGCCGGTCAGCGCGCGAATATAGAAGCCGGTACCGCCCGTGACGATCGCACGCTTGCCACGCCGTTGGATGTCCTTGAGCACATCAATTGCGTCGCTCGCATACCGTGCCGCAGAATACCGCTCGTGCGGATCGAGAAATCCGACGAGGTGATGCGGCACTTCATCGAGCTGCGCCGCCGAGGGAGATGCAGTACCGATCGGCATGTCTCGATAGATTTGGCGGGAATCGGCGCCGACGATCTCGGCATCGAACTCGCGCGCGATTTCGATCGCCAGCTCCGTCTTTCCGCTCGCCGTCGCCCCGGCAATAATGAGGACGCTCGACGCGTCAGACACGTTTGAACATGCGCGCGATCTCGCCGGGTCCAAGCCGAACCATCGTCGGCCGGCCATGCGGGCAATGCATCGGATTCTCACACGCCTGCAGCCGCTCGACCAACATTGCCATCTCGTCGGGTTCGAGGCGTTCGCCCGCAATCGTCACCGAATGGCATGCGAGCGATGCCCAGACTCGCTCGCGCACGTCGCGCTGCTTCGGCTCGTCGGTCAAGTCGTCGATAAATCCGGCGAGATCGAACGAGCGCGCTCCGTAACCAAAAGGGGTCGCGACGATGCGGTAGGTCCGCTCGCCGAACGGCTCGATTTCGAGGCCGCCTTCACGCAGCAGGTCGATCGTTCGATCGAGAACGGCGCTGCGCGCGGGATCGAGCTCGACGAGGTGGGGCACCAGCAGCGGCTCGCTCGACGCGCGGGTCCGAGCTGCAGCGCGGATGGCTTCGTAGGCGATGCGCTCGTGGGCGGCGTGCTGATCGACGAGCAGAAGCGCCTCGTCGTCGGCGGCTAGTATAAAGGTACGATCGAGCTGCATCAATACGCGCAGGCGGCCGTCACGGCGATCGTCTTCGGCTTCCGGCGCCCCATCGAAGAGCGACGCAACCGGCGTCTGGGTCACGGAATGTTCGGGCGGCGCGAAGAGACGGATGCATTCGCTGCCCGTGAGGTCTGCTCGCGATATCGCGCACTCGCATCGCTGCCGAGCGTCGCAACAATCGCGCGCCGCACCGCATCGAAGACTTGATTTGCATAGCGCAGGCGGACGTCGCTCTTGGTGGGATGCACGTTCGGATCGACGTGATCGGGCGGCAGATCGAGAAGAATCACGCCGTACGGATGTCGTCCGGTCATCGCGTAGGTCGCGTAACCGCTCGTCCATGCGCCGGCCAGAATCGCGCTGCGTAACAGCCGGCCGTTAACGAAGAGCAGCTGCATTCGACGATCCGGGCGATCGTCGCCCGGAGTGCTGATGAAGCCCCGCAATCGTCCGTCGAGCGTGCGGGCCGCATCGGAGTCGAGCGGGATCAGCGACTTGGCGCCGCTTGCGCCCAAAGACCATCGCGAGCCGCTCGCGTTCGTCGCCGCTCGACGGGCATTACCCACGTCTCCTTGCCGTCGTGACGCAGCGTGAAGGTGCATCCCGGGATAGGCGAGCGCGAAGCTGGAGAGCCACGATGAGATACGATTGAACTCGGCGTTTGCCGAACGGAGATACTCGCGCCGCACCGGGACGTTTTCGAAGAGACCGGCGACGCGCACGCAGGTTCCCGGCGGGGCCGGCTGCCGGCTCTACCGCGTCGATCTGCTCGGCGTGGGCGCGCGCGCGCGACCCGATCGAGCGATGCGCCTCACGCGATACGATTTCCGTGCGTGCGACCGCCGCGATCGAGGCCAAACCCTCGCCGCGGAAGCCGAGCGTCAGTATTGATTCGAGCTCTTCCGCAGTTTGCAGCTTGCTCGTGGTGTGCCTGCGCAGCGCCAGTCGCAGGTCGTCCGGCGATATTCCCGTTCCGTCATCAATGACTTCGATCGAGTCGAGACCGCCCCGTTCCACGTTAACCGTGATACGGGCCGCGCCGGCATCGATTGCGTTCTCGACGAGTTCTTTTACAACCGATGCCGGACGATCGATGATCTCTCCGGCCGCGATCTGACCGATCGTCACCGCGTCGAGTTCGCGAATCTGGCCCACGCGCGATGGTTTCGCGTCTCGGGGTTGACAAAGCCTCGGTCGGGAGTATCCTGGTTAAGGATTCCTCGTTAGGTGAGGCGTCTGCACGAAGAGATGCCGCTGCCCGGAAAGGTCGAGAGACCCCAACGGGTGACCAGATCCCGCCGAATCAAGGCGGAATCTAATGCGGCTGAGCTTCAAGGCTCTATAGCGTGCAGTGCTAAAGCTCGACATTGAGGGAGATGGCGCGGCCCGCCGCGCAAAGTTTCTCAAACTGTCGGCCTGCGAGGAGCGGCGACGGTTTTTTTATTTCGGAAAGGGGGTGATGCCTCGCCATGGACGATCGACCTGGTAGTAGTTCAAGCAGTCGGCTCTGGTACGAGCCATTGATGTGCGGCTGTGCCTGCTCGCTCGGCGCGGCAACGATTCAAGAATAGGAGGTACGATATGCTCAGTGCCAATCAAGGCCAGGATTCCAACCAAACGTTTCGCTTTGGCGAGCTCTCGTCAGCTAAAGCATAGCGAAAGCACGCGCGCATGTTGCTCGGGGTCCTTCTCCTCGCAGCGGTCGAAACCGCGCCTTCGCCGTCGCCATCTCCCGTTGCGACGCCGCGCTTTGCCGTAAGCCTCCGCGGATCGAACGTCTTCATCGATCAAGCGACGAGCGGTCCCGGGACTACGCCGCCGCAGGGTTATGAGTTTGCACACGGCTCGCCGATCTCGCCGATGTCGCCCTACGACTGGTTTTCGAGTGCGCCCGTCACTCCAGGTGTCGCGGGCATCGCACAGTACGAGATCTCCGGCACGTATCACGCAAGCGGCGTCGATTTTGGCGCGACGTTCGGCCTGGGCGGTTTGACCGGCAGCACGACCAATGCGCTGTACTGGGGCGAACCGCTCATTGCGAACTTAAACAATCACGATCTCTCGCGAGTCGTTCCGTACGCGATCGTTTTTCCCACGCAAGCCGGAGAGGATGACGCCAGTCTCTCCAGCGCAAGCCTCCTCAACGCCTCGGCGGCTGCGTCGGACGGCAGCTGGAAGGTGCAAGGCGGCTATTTCAATTTGGCGCAGAGCGACCGGTTCGTGTTTGCACCACCCCCGATCACCTCGGCGGTGCCGTCGGTAGGCGTTCAAACCGCGGAAACGCTCGGTTCGGGGATGCCCTCGATCGATGCGTGGTCCGCAAGTCCGTCATCGTTACCCCTGCTTGGCGCCGATGCCCTCGTGCATCAGGGCAATGCGACCCTCGAACTCACCGACGCGCTCTTACCGTCGCTGGCCGAGACGAACGTTCGCTTGACGATGGGTTCGCTCGTAGTGGACCGCGGCGACTATGGACGCTTCTCCTTGCAGCTCGCGCATCTTTGGACGAGCGGCGAGCCAATCGACACGACGGCCCTCTTCGGCGTCGATCAGAAGATCTATAACAATCCATTGGGCCGCCTGTACACGAGCGTGTTGGCGAATCAAGCACAGACAATCGCAGGCGCACGCGCATTCGTTCACCCTTTTAAAGGATGGGACGCGTTAGCCGAGCTCGGACGCGCATGGTACGACGCCGGATTGGTGACCTATCCGGGCACGTCGCATTACGGAAACTACGAACACTTGAGCCTGGCACGCCATCTCGGCAGCGACGTCGCGACGCTCGAGTTCCACCGCTTCGACCCGACGTACGCGACGATGATCCTGCCGTACGGCATCCCCGAGAACATATGGAGCGTCGCCTGGTCGTGGCCGGGCGTCTGGCTCAAGTCGACGTATCAGCTCGTGGACAACAGCGTCATCGGAGCCAATCGGGCCGGCCTCCATTTCAGATACGACCACAACGACAAGAATCTAGAGTTCCACGCTAGTTACGGGGATTGGCGCCAGCTCGTCCCCGAGACCGTGGCAAACGCCTCGCAGGTTGGCTTCGTCGACGGTTTTTTTCTCTTACAGAAAAATGCGTTCCCCACATTCGGACGCGACCAACAGCTCGGATTATATATCGCGTGGCATTTACCGAAGGACGATCTCGCCATAGATGGCGTCGACGATTATTTGAGCCGTCCGGCCGATCCAGGGCAAGCGATCGATATCGTGGCCATGCAGTCGCCTCAAGTCGTCGCGAGCTGGTCCCACCATTTCAGCAAGAACCTCCTCGCGGTCGGCGGCTACGGTCGCTACGAAGCCGTTGGGACGTGGGCTCTGACACCGGTCGACGCAATCTATGGCGTTGGCTTTGCCGGCGTGCAGTTTGCAACCGGTCCCAAAACGGCGTTGCTCGTCGAGGGCCGGCGGTACGCTCTGGTCGGCCTTCCGTCGACGGCGGGCGGAGTACCCCCGACGATGCACGGGACGGCGCTCATCGTGGATCAGCGAGTTAGCCTGTGAGCGCGCGACATGTCCCGGCCGCTCGCATCGTGCGCCCGAACGTGTTGCGCTCGGTCATCATGTTCCTTTCGATCGTCGGGCCGGGCATCATCACCGCCAACGCCGATAATGACGTCGGCGGCATCTTAACCTATTCGCAGGCGGGGGCTCAGTTCGGATATTCGCTCCTCTGGCTGCTGATTCCGATGGCGGTCGCAATGATCGTAGTGCAGGAGATGTGCGCGCGCATGGGCGCGGTCACCGGTAAAGGCTTAGCCGATCTGATTCGAGAGAACTTCGGCGTCAAGGTAACCTTCTGGTGTCTTCTTCTCTTCGTGCTCAGCGACGTCGGAAACACCGCTACCGAATTCGCAGGGGTGGCCTCGTCGGCGCCGATTTTCGGCGGCTATCTGCACGTTTCAAACGGCGAAGCGTTCAAAATCGCAATGGTGGTGGGCGTGGCGATTTTTGTTTTTCTCACGGTAACGCGCGGAACCGCGAAGATCCTGGAGCGCGTCTTTTTCGTCTTTTGCTTCGCCTACGTCGCCTACATCGTCAGCGCCCTGCTGGTACACCCGAACTGGAACGACGTGCTGCGCCAGACCATCGTTCCGCACTTTAGCGCGTCGAAGGCCTACGTGCTGATGATCGTTGCGGTCATCGGAACGACGATCTCGCCGTGGATGCAGTTTTACATACAAGCCGCGGTTGTCGACAAGGGCATCCGAGAGGACGACTACGCCTATTCGCGGCTCGACGTGGCAACCGGCGGAATCTGGGCAAGCGTCATCGCCTACTTTATCATCGTTTCGTGCGCCGCGACGATCTTCGTCCACAACCTTCACGCCGCGCACCCCATAGTCGTCAAGGATGTCGGCGACGTCGCCGTCGCGCTGCAGCCGCTTGCGGGGAAGTTTGCCGCATTGCTCTTCGCGCTGGGTCTGCTCAATGCTGCAGTCTTTACTGCCTCGATCCTGCCGCTCTCTACGGCCTACTACGTTTGCGAGGCCTTCGGGTTCGAACGAGGCGTAGATCACCGCTTTCGCGGCGCTCCGATCTTCTATTCGCTTTACCTGGCACTCATCGCGATCGGTGCCGGCATCGTCGTCGCGCCGGGCGCGCCGCTGCTCGGCATCATCTTTTATTCGCAGGTTTTCAACGGCGCGCTCTTGCCGATCGTTCTCGTGCTGATGCTGCTGCTCATCAACAACAAGCGATTGATGGGCGCATGGACGAACAACCTCGCCTTTAACGTCATCGCGTGGGCGACGGCCATCATCGTCGGCGTGCTGACGCTTATCTTCACCGTGCAGATCGTCTTCCCGTCGCTGGGGAGTTAGATCGCTTACTCAGTATCGGGCGCGAGATCGGCGCCGATGACGAGCGCCGTTTTCGTCCCTGGCCGGATCACGGTCGCAAAAGTTTTCGCTAGGGACGCCGCAGCGGCCGACGTCCCGATGACCACGCTTCTGCGCTTTACCTTCGTGTCGACGAACGTAGGCACGTTCCAGCCGGCGCCCCGCAAAGCGCCGACGATCGTTCCATCGAGCGTCGTCTTTCCGGTCGCATTCGCGACCAACACTTCGTCCTGCGGCGGATCGTTTCTGCCGAAAAGAACGCTGCCGATCAACTTCGCCCAGCGCGGGTCGGCGAAGACGACCGAAGCGTCGCCCACCCAGCCGGCTTTGCTTGGCAGGGTGAACGAGCGGATGTCTTCGTCCGGCACGTTCCGATAGATCGTCAAAAGCGAGGCGATTTGCCGAGTGCTCATCGTCGTGTTGATCTCTTTGCGCGCCAGCTGCAATACGTGCGGTAATTTGGCCCAGTTCTGCGGTTGACTCAACTGGTCGAGCATGAGCTTGAGCACTTGCTGTTGCCGGCGAACCCGCCCGAAATCTGAAACCGCGTCGTGACGAAAGCGAATGTATCCGGCGACTTGGCTGCCGGTGAGGTGCTGTTCCCCTTTCGTGAGGTGGATGTGGAGGTCGCCGCTATTGTCGTCGTAGTCCATCGTCTCGTCGACGTTCACGTCGAGGCCCCCCATCGCGTCGACGATGGCGGCCGCGCCCTCGGGTTGCAACGCAACGATTGCGTCGATCGGAACGCCTCCCAGAAGCTTGCTCGCAACCCTCGCGGTGGCATGCGCCCCGCCGTATGCGTACGCGGAATTGATCTTGCTAAAGCCGGCTCCGGGGACCGGCACCCAGGTGTCTCGCGGGATGGATACGAGCGTAACCGCGCGCCGTCCGACGTCGAGGTGTGCGATGATAATCGTATCGGTCGTCATCTCGTCGGCTTGATAGCCGAGAATTAACAGGTTCAACTTGAGCTGCCCAAAAGAACGCCGCGCGCTCTGCACCACGATCTGCTGCCTGATCGGGCCACGAACGATTAGGAACCCTAGAGCCACCGAGGCGACGACCGCGACGGCGACGATGACGCTGAGGATCTTCAAGCACCCGCCTTTCCGTCGCCCCGCGAGCATCCCCTGTTGCGGGCGCTCAAGCAATCCTCAGGATTAGAGTAACGAAATCTGGCGCTCGGGCGGCGCGCGTTTCGGCATCTTTTTACGGAGGGGTACGCGCGCTTCAACGTCGGCCTGCCCGGAGAGTGCGTCGGCGATTTCCGACGCTCGCTCGACGACTTCTTCGGGCAATCCAGCCATACGCGCCACCTCGATTCCAAACGAGCGAGACGAACTGCCCGGCTGAACGCGATGCGAAAAGACCGGCGCGCCGCCGCGAGCGGTATTCTCGACTGCCGTAATATGGTAGTTCGCAACCATGCTCCAATGATCGCTGAGCGAGCAAAGTTCGTGAAAGTGCGTCGCGAAGAGCACGAGCGGTGCTTGTTCCTCGAGCGAGAGAAGGAACTCGCATATGGCTTGCGCGATCGCCAGTCCGTCGAGCGTGCCCGTCCCGCGCCCGACTTCGTCGATCAGGAGCAACGAGCGCTGCGTGCTGCGCCGCAAAATGTTCGCTGCCTCAGCCATCTCCATATAAAACGTTGACTGCCCTGAAGCCAGATCGTCACCGGCCCCGATTCGAGTGAAGATCCGGTCGATAACGCCGAGCTCCATCTTCTTCGCCGGTACGAACGAACCGATCTGAGCCATGATCGCGAGCAGCCCGGTTTGCCTCAGGTAGGTCGACTTACCGCCCATATTTGGACCGGTCAGGAGCACGAAGCGACGCTGCTCGGCGCGCACATCCAAGTCGTTCGGTACGAACTTCGCGTGCAGGATGGCTTCCATGACCGGATGGCGCCCCTGATCTATTACAACGATGCTTTCCTCGACGAAGGTCGGACGCACGTAGCCCCGTTCGGCAGCGCACTGAGCGAGCGACGTAAGAACGTCGATCTCCGCGATCGCGGCGGCAGCTTCGAGCAGTTCGTCGGTTCTCGCCGCTATTCGGTCGAGAAGGGCTTCAAAGAGTTGTCGTTCGAGTCGCTCCTGCCGCGTCTGGGCGGAAGAAATCGCGAGCTCGAGTTCCTTGAGCTCGGGCGTAATATAGCGCTCGCCGCTACTAAGAGTCTGCTTGCGCACGTACTCCGGCGGTACGGATTCCGCGTGGCTCTTACTGACCTCGATTGCATAACCGAACGGACTCGCGTACTTCACTTTGAGCGTCTTGATGCCGGTGCGCTCGCGCTCGCGCTGCTCCAGCTCCGAGAGCTTCGAGCGCGCATCGGTCCGAAGCCCGACGCACTCGGCGAGCTCGGCGTTGCCCTCCGGCCGAATCGCGCCGCTTTCGCCGAGCGACGCGGGCGGCTCGTCGACGAGCGTTCGCTGCAAGTCGTCGAGCATCTCCGCAAAATCGCCGATTCGCGAAAGCAGCGGCGACAGCGCCGGATATGCGGCTTGTCGGAGAGGACGAAGAATCTCGAGCGTTCGACGCAACGAGCCAAGATCGCGCGGCGTCGCGCGGCGGAAGCGCGCCTTTTGCGCGATCCGCTCGAGATCGAAAGCGCCCTTGAGAATTTCGCGAATCGCCGCGCGACGGGAATGTTCTCCCAGCAGCGCCGCAACCGAGTCCTGGCGATTCGTAATAGCTTCTCGATCGACGAGCGGCGCGAGTATCCAGCGCGCCAGCATCCGTGACCCCATCGAGGACGCGCACGCGTCGAGCGTCGCGAGCAGCGTCGCTCGAGGGTTCTGTCCCTGAGCTCGCGTCAGCTCCAGATGCTTGCGCGTCGCCGGATCGAGCACTAAGAACTGACGCCGCCGATAGAGCTCCGGTTCGCTCGGTCCGCTTTCGCCGCCCGCGACTCCGGTGCGCGTAACGAACGCAGCGAGCGCCTCGACAGCCCGGTGTATGGCAAGCGATTCGTCGATCGAAAAGCCGGCGAACGTTTCGCGCTCGCGCGCTTCGACTAGACCCAAGCTAGGCGTGGCCAATCGTGCACCGATCGCCCCGGCTGCCGTCGCAATCGTCGCGCGCAGATCGGCGGCGACGTCGGCCACGATTTCGACGGGCCCGATGCGCGCAAGCTCCGCAAGCAGCTCGTCGTACGCGTCTTCGCCGGCTATCGCCGTCGCGGCGGCATAGCTCGTCGAGATGTCGGCATAGGCGAGGCCGAACGTTTCGCCGACCGCGGCAACCGCCGCGAGATAATTGTTCTGTTTGCCGTCGAGCAGCTGTTCTTCGATCAACGTCCCGGGCGTTACCAATCGCACGATCTCCCGGCGCACGAGCCGGTTGGGCTGCGCGAGCTCGAGCTGCTCGGCCAGAGCGACGATGAATCGCTGCTGCACCAGCCGCGCAAGATATCCGGCTAAGGCGTGATGCGGTACGCCTGCCATTGCGACGCGCTTGCCGCTTCCGGCTTCCTTACTCGTGAGCGCGATCTGCAGCGCACGTGCGATGGTCTCGGCATCCTCGCCGTAGGCTTCGTAAAAATCGCCGACCCGCGAGAGCAGGATCGCTTCGGGATGCTTCGCTTTCATTCCAAAGTACTGCTCGAGCATGGGGGAAAACTTGGCCACGGAGTACGCGCTACGTCCCCAATGCTTTCGAAATCGCGCGCACGTACGTGCCTTTGGCGTGCCCGGTGCCGTTCGGGGGCTGTTGCGGATTGTCGCGGTCGAGATCCCAGATCATGATGCCGCGACAGCTGAGCGTCCGCACATCGCGTGCGTACCCCGAGGCATTCTTGGGCGTGATCACGACTCCGTCGTCGGCCTCTCCGATCATCAAGCCGAGCACGATCTTGCTCTTCGGAAACGGCTCTCCCTTCGACGTTTTGATCTCCGCAAACTGACGCAAGACGTCGAGCCGGCAGTCATCGTGCGAGCCTTGTTCGTAGCTGCATCGCGGGTGGCCGGTCGGCCGCCATCCGTATTCGTCGTAGGCCATCACGTTGACGTAATCGATCGCGGATCCGGCCTGCTGGATGATCGCGATGTCCTCGCCTTGGTGTCCGCTGGCGGGTCCGGGATCGGCTCCGTCGATAAAACCATCGAAACTGACGATTGCGGTTGGGAACGCCTTACGAACGGCGAGCAGCACGTCAATCAACTGCTGTTGACCGTTGGTTGGGATCGCCTCGTCGTCGAAATCGAAACCGTCGTAGAGACCTCGATGCGCTCGAACGTACCGCTCGAGGTTCGCCGCGAAACGGACGGGATCGGTGATGTTGAATGGCGAGGTTGCGCCCCCGAACGAGAGCAGCAGCTTACCGCCGCGGGCGTGGATCTGCCTTGCGCCGCGGCCCAGGGGATAGGTATTCTGCGGCGGCGAGATTGCATTGCTGTCGGCAATGCTGAAGGCCACATCGGTCGTCGTGACGGTGGCGGGGACGCTTCCCAGCCGATGGTACGCATCTTCTGCGTTGGCATCCGACCACGACTCCCAAAAACCGACGAACTCCGGCGGAAGCGATCCGGCACTCTCTGCCGCGCCGCGCACGCCAGGCGGAAGCGCCGAGCCGCCAATCGAGCTGCATCCGGCGAGTAGAGCGATCAGCGCGCATGCCGGCCTTCGTATTCGAAAGCGTTTCATCGCCGGGGCGTTTGCAGCTGCAGCATGGTGAGATCGACGACCGGAGGTGCGACGGATTTTCCCCCACCGGAGAATCGCTCGGCTCGCGCGACCACCGTTCCGCTGCAACCCCAGACGTGCGCGCTTTCGATCGCGATGTCGACCCACGGCGTTTGCGCATAGGGATGTGCGCCGGTCCGATGGTACGACGGGTAGTCGGGCGGCTTCGCGGCAACGACGGTAACGTTGTCGGGCGTTTTGGCGGTAAGGCGGCTGGGGTCTTTCTTCGAATCTCCGGCGATCAGCGCTCGCACCACCCGTCCCACCTTGCGGTCGTGATACGCGCGCGTCACGCGGTTCTGCGCGTCGCACAGCCGCGCAAAGCGCGCAAGCGCGACGTTCCGGGGCACCTGATCCCACTTCGCGGCGGGCGTTCCACGGCGTATTGAATAGATGAACGTAAAAGCGTTTGCGAAAACGCCGCTATCGACGTAGGCGAGGGTGGCTTCGAAGTCTTCCTCGGTTTCGCCGGGAAAGCCGACGATGATGTCGGTAGTGATCGCGCAGCTCGGAAAGCGCTGACGCACCGATTCGACGACGTGGTGGAAGCCGGCCAGCGTGTATTTGCGGTTCATTCGTCGCAAAACCGCATCGCTGGCCGATTGCAAGGGAAGGTGAATGCGTGGATTGAGCTGCGGAATGGCGGCGAGGTCGTCGAGGATTTTTTGCGTGAAGTCCTTGGGGTGCGGCGAGATAAACGTGAGGCGCTCGAGCTGCGGCAGCCGCGCGATCGCCGCGCAGAGATCGCCGAAGTCGGCGGTGCCCCCCGCATCGCGCCATGCATTCACCGTTTGGCCGACGAGCGTGATCTCCCGGGCGCCTCGAGCGATGCGATCGCGTACCTCGTCCACGATTGCGCTCCGCGGCCGATGATCGAAGCGGCCGCGGACGTGGGGTACGATGCAAAAGGTACAGTAGTAGGAGCAACCTCGTTGCACGGTTACGAACGCTCGCAGGTGGCTAAAGGCGTCGGTTACCCCATCTGCCGTGCCACCGAGCGCGAATCGCAGCATGTTATCGCGGACGTCATCCTGAGCAGCGATGCGCGGTGCAGCCTCTCGGACCGCGAGGGACCACGCCGCGAGCTGATCGCCGAGTTGCGCTAGCTCTCGCGTGCCGAAGATCGCATCGACGTGCGGCGCGCGTTGTTGCATGCGCTCGCGATCTTGCTCTGCCAAACATCCGGCGATCACCAGACGCACGCTCGGGTCGCGGGCCTTGAGCGCTTTGAAGTGATTCATCCGGCCGTACGCTCGGCGCTCGGCGCTGTCGCGCACGGTGCAGGTGTTGAGCACGACGACGTTCGCTTCTTCGGGCGCGGAGGCGACGTCGTACCCGGCCGAGACTGCACGCTCGGCAATATAGCGGGAATCGGCTTCGTTCATCTGACAGCCGAAGGTCTCGATGTAAACGCTGGGCATACTTCGAGAGCGCAGTTCGCTCGACGACGCCGCCGTTCCGGCTCCGATGGGTCTCCCTCGGGCCGATTGAGAAGTGAGAGGAATGCTCCACCCGGCGACGGTCGCAATCGTGGGCCGGCCAAACGTCGGCAAGAGCGCGCTCTTCAACCGCCTGATTGGCCGGCGGCTTGCAATCGTCGAGGATACGCCCGGGGTGACCCGCGATCGTCTTTATGCCCTCTGCGATTGGCGCGGCGCGATCTTCAGCGTCGTCGACACCGCGGGCATCGATCCCGACGCCGATATGGCGCACGGCCTGGAGCTTGCCGACGCTACCCGCCGCCAGGCCGAGGCCGCCGCCGATGAATCGGATGTCATCGTGATGATCGTCGACGCCCAAACCGGTCTCCATCCGCTCGACGACGACGTCGCGGGCATCTTGCGCCGAAAGAAAAAGCCGATCGTGCTCGTTGCAAACAAGGCCGAAGCGCCCGATGCAGCTGCCGCCGTTCATGCCGAGTTCGGTGGGCTCGGCTTCGGCGAACCGATCGCCGTTTCGGCAATCCACGGCGAGGGCACGGGCGACCTGCTCGACCGTATCGTCGCGCTCTTACCGCCACAGGCGGCGGACGTCGCGGCCAAAGACGAGCTCGCGCTTGCGGTGATCGGACGGCCCAACGTCGGCAAGAGTTCCTTGGTCAACGCGCTTCTCGGCGAAGAGCGCGCGCTCGTTTCGCAAAGCCCCGGAACGACTCGCGACGCGATCGACGGCGTTTTCGAGTGGCACGATCGTACGCTCCGCCTAGTCGATACCGCAGGATTTAGAAAGAAGCCCGAGGCCCATGGCGCGATCGAGTACTACGCGGCGCTGCGCTCGTTGTCTGCAATCGCCCGTTGCGACATCGCGCTGCTCGTCTTCGACGCGATGTCCGGAATCATGGCACAAGACCGTCGTCTCGCCGGCATCGCGCTGGAAGAGCGCAAAGGCCTAATCGTCGTCGGGAACAAGTGGGACCTCGTCCGGGAGCAGGGAGGGGACGTTAACCAGAACGAGTTGGCCGAGGTCGTGCGGGAGTCGGTCCCTTTTGCCGGCTTCGCACCGATTACGTTTCTCTCCGCAAAGACGCACCGCCGGTTGGGAAGTCTCATGCCGATCGTGCGAAGAGTCGCCGATAATCTCGATCGCCGCGTTCCGACCCCGCAGCTGAACGCCATCCTGCGCAGCGCAGTCGTCGCACATCCGCCTTCGGCGGCCGGCGGCAAACTCGTTCGAATTTACTACGCGTCGCAGCCGGCGACCCATCCACCGCTCTTCGTCTTTCACTGCAACGATCCCGAGCTCGTTGCGCCACATTACAAACGCTTTTTAGAGAACACCATACGTCAGCATTTTGATTTTGAAGGGGTACCTTTAACGCTCGAGTTTCGCGCGCGCCGCGATCGCGAGGAGCATTCGCGATGAGCGACGTCGGTATTCCCGAATCGACTGCGATAGGGTTGCTCCTGATCCTGCTCGCGATTCCCGTTTCGGCGTTCATCGGAGCGTTCTTCATCGGATCGATCCCGTTCGGGTATCTCGTGGGGCGATTCTTCTATCGCACGGACATTCGAAAGCAGGGCTCGGGAAACATCGGTGCGATGAACGCGTTGCGCACCCTTGGAAAAGGCGGTGCGATTGCCGTGCTGGCGCTCGACGCGCTCAAGGGCTTCGTCCCAACGTTTTGGGCATTGACGTTCTTCCGTGGCCATTTGGATTTCGAACCGTTACCGCCGGGCGAGCAGATCGTCGCTGCGTTCGCCGCGGCTGGGGCGGTGCTAGGCCATTGTTTTTCGCCTTGGCTTCGCTTCAAGGGCGGTAAGGGGGTCGCCACTTCGTTCGGGGCGATTTTCGCCCTTTGTTGGCCGGCCGGTCTCGTTGGCGTTGGCGGCTGGCTCGCCGGCGCCGCCGTGACACGTTATTCTTCGGTAGGGTCGATGCTCGGAAGCATCCTCGCGGCGTTTGCCATCTGGTTCTTCACGCGCTCGGTTCCCGAAACGCTCTTCGGAGTCTTTGCCGCAGTGCTGATCTTGTTCACGCACCGCGAGAATATCGCCCGATTGCGCGCCGGAACGGAGGGCCCAATTCGTTTCTCCAAGTAATCCTCCCAGCTCATGATTTCCTCAAACGACCTCCGCAACGGCGTAACCATCGTCGTGGACGGCCAGCTCTGGACGGTCATCGAGTTCTTGCACGTCAAGCCGGGGAAAGGCTCGGCGTTCGTGCGCACGCGCTTGAAGAACGTCAAAACCGGCACCACGCTGGAGCGCACCTTTAGGGCAGGCGAGAAGCTCGAGCGCGCCATCGTGGATAACCGGCAGATGCAGATGCTCTACAACGATTCGGACGGTTATCATTTCATGGACCAGGAGAGCTTCGAAAACGTGACGCTTCAGCGCGACCTGATCGGGGATCCCGCCGATTTCTTGAAGGATGGCATGGTCGTCGACGTGCAGTTTCACGAAGGCATGCCGATCGGCATCGACCTGCCGGCGCACGTCGAACTGAAGATCGTCGAAACCGATCCGGGTTTTAAAGGCGACACTGCGACGAACGCGACGAAACCTGCGAAGCTCGAAACCGGCGCAACGGTCGCCGTTCCGCTCTTCGTAGAGAGCGGCGACGTCGTCCGCATCGATACGCGCGACCGCCGCTACCTCGGGAGGGCAGGCTAGCGCGCTTTGCGCTGGAGCTTTTTGGAGCCGCATTCTTTGCGAGCATCTTCGGCTCGATGGTCGGGCTCGGGGGCGGCTTCATCCTGGTCCCGATTCTCCGCATCTTCTTGGGATTCTCGCCGGCGTATGCGGCAGGCACGTCGCTCGTTCTGATCGTCGCGAACAGCGCGAGCGGCGCCTTCACCTATTTGCTTCAACGGCGCGTTCATCTGAAAATCGGGCTGCTCATTGCCGCGGGCGGCCTACCAGGAAGCGTGCTCGGCGCCATCGCGTCGTTTCACATCTCGCCGCGGCTTTTCGATACCATACTCGCCGTGCTGCTCGTTGCCGTTGCAGCCGATATGGCCTGGAATGCCGAACGGCGCATGGCGGGCCGGATCGAGCGGGATCGCGTTACGTCGATCAAGGGCATGTCGTATCGGGCGGCGCTTGGGTTAGGCTTTGTCGTCGGCGTTTTCTCCAGTCTCTTCGGCCTCGGAGGCGGGATCGTGCTGGTGCCGACCTTCCTGTACTTTTCCGAGCTGCCCGCACACGCGATCAGCGCGACGTCGCACTTCGCGATCCTGCTGACCTCTCCGGTCGGGCTGACCGTTCACGCTTTGCAGCACGACATCGTCGCCCGCGACGTCGTGCCGCTTGTCGCCGGCGGATTGCTCGGGGGCCCGATCGGCGCGCGCCTCTCGCTGCGCTTGAGGTCGCCGCAATTACTCGTCGTCGTCGCGATCGCGCTCGTCACCGCCGCCGTCACGCTCGTCTGGCGACAGCTGTAGCGCAAGTCTCGACGAACGGCTTAGCCGGGAGAAGTCATCGTTTCGGGCACCACGATGCGGTCGTATTCCTCTTCGGTGACGTGACCCAGGCCGAGTGCCGCTTTCTTGAGCGTCGTCTTCTCCTGGTGCGCCTTCTTGGCGATTTGGGCGGCCTTATCGTAGCCGATGTGCGGCGAAAGTGCGGTAACGACCATGAGCGATTCGTCGAGATATTTGCGGATCTGCTCTTCGTCGGCTTGGAGTCCCTCGACGGCGTGTTCGCGGAACATCGTGCAGGCGTCTCGCAGTAACGTTGCCGAGTGAATGAAATTATAGATGATTACTGGGTTGAAGACGTTCAGCTCGAAATTCCCTTGCGACGCACCGAAGCCGATCGCAAGGTCGTTGCCGTACACTTGAACGCAGACCATCGTCATCGCCTCCGATTGCGTTGGATTCACCTTACCCGGCATGATCGAGCTGCCGGGCTCGTTCTCCGGCAGAATGAGCTCGCCGATTCCGGCGCGCGGACCCGATGCAAGCCAGCGAATGTCGTTGGCGATCTTCATCAACGCCGCGGCGAGCATTTTCATCGCGCCCGAAGCGAAGACGAAATCGTCGTGCGAAGCGAGCGCGGTAAACTTATTGGGATGGGAGCGAAACGGAAGGCCGGTCAACTCGGCGATCTTGCGCGCGGTGCGCTCGCCGAACTCCGGGTGCGCGTTGAGTCCCGTTCCCACCGCGGTACCGCCGATCGCAAGATCGTAGAGCGGATCGAGTGCCTTCTTACAGGCTGCGATCGCGCGGTCGAGCTGGGTGACGTAGCCGGAAAATTCCTGCTCGAGCGTGAGCGGGGTCGCGTCTTGCAGGTGCGTGCGTCCTACCTTAACGACGTGCGCCCACCCGCTTGCCTTTGCGTGGAGCGCGTCGCGGAGCGCCTCGACCGCAGGGAGCATCCCGACCATCGCCTGCACGGCGGCGACGTGCATCGCGGTCGGAAACGTATCGTTCGACGACTGCGACATGTTGACGTGATCGTTGGGATGAATCGGGTCCTTCGAGCCCATCACGCCGCCGGCGAGCTCGATTGCGCGATTCGAAATCACCTCGTTCACGTTCATGTTCGTCTGCGTACCGGAACCGGTTTGCCAGACTCGTAACGGGAAATGCGCGTCGAGCTTGCCTTCGAGGATCTCGTCGGCCGCCCGAACGATCAGGCGCGCCTTCTCGGCATCGAGTTTGCCGAGGTCCGTATTGACGAGCGCAGCGGCCTTCTTGAGAACGGCCATCGCTTTGACGACTTGGGCGGGCATCACGTCACGCGGCCAGGTGCCGTCGCCGATATCGAAGTGCACGAGCGATCGGGCCGTTTGGGCGCCGTAATACTTCTCGTTTGGAACCTCGATCTTCCCCATCGAATCGCTCTCAACGCGCATCACGCCTACGTTCGTCAACGTTGCGCGGACCTTTCCGCGCGGCATGGACTGCGTCGAGGCTCGTTCCGGCGGCGCGCATTTCGACGATCTCGTAGATCGTCAGCGGATACCGTTCGTCAAAGCGACGTTTGTTGCAGCGGGGGCAGCTCGCGGGCTTGCGCGGCCGTCCTCGGCGAAGCGCTTCGAACGTGCAGCGCTCGCATCGCAGGATGAATCGCTTGCCTCGATTCTTTGAGCGGACCGACGTTGCCGAGATCGTGGTAGATCGAGCTCAGACCGCACTCGCGCAGTTTTCGTCTGAAGCGTGCTCCGTGACCGGTATCGCGAAACTTCGCATAACACCAGGCATGGATCATTTCGTGCAGGAGCGTCTCCGACAGCGCTTCGGGATACTGGCGGAAGTGCTTCGGCGAAAGCTCGATCGCGATCGGCGCTCTACCATAGGTCGTGCGTCCTGCGGAATTCGAGAAGCGCTCGTTGTAGCGAATCTTGCAATCCGGAACTTCACCGTTGAAGAACTCGTAGTTCAAACGAGCGAAAAGCAACTGAAGGTCGGCTTCGCTCGGCAACGCACTTTGACCCACGCAAGATTTACTTCGCTGTGCGTCCAACGGAACCATCGTGTCCGAAAGTGACTCGAGCGGCCTGCCGCCTAGGATATACGTTCCGATCGTCGCGCTCATCGCGGGATCCTTTCTCTGCACCATGGCGTATCTCGTAGCGATTGGATTCGGCGTCACCGGCTCGGTCTTCGGAAAGGCGGCGAACCCTGCAGCCGGCGCCTCGCTCCAACGCCAAGGTTCGCAGAACGCCGTCGAAGGCGGCCCGCCGGCCCCGGTTGTGGCGCAGCTGCAGACGCTGCGCGCGAGGATCGCAGCGCATCCCAACGACGACGTCGCGCTCACGCAGCTCGCCGATATGTACCTCGCCGCAAACCACTTCCAAGAAGCGATTCCGCTCTATCGGCGTGCGCTGCGGGCAAATCCGCAGCAACGTGGCCGCACAGACCGGACTGGCGCAAGCGCGCGACGCGTTGATGCACAGTGACGATTTATATTTCGTGCGACATGGAAGGGACCGCCGGCGTCTGCTCGTGGAAGCAGTGCGATCCGAGCGACGCGCACGAGTATCCGATCTTTCGAGATTATATGACGCGCGAGGTCCGCGCGGCGATCGAAGGCGCGCGCGAAGGCGGAGGGCGCGGATTCGTCGTCAACGATTCGCACTGGTCGATGCGCAATTTGCTGCTCGACGAACTGCCTGAGGACGACGATCTGCGCGTGATCTCCGGCGCGCCGAAGCCGTGGAGCATGATGCAAGGACTCGACGGATCGGTCGACGCGCGTCTTCTTCACCGGCTACCACGCCAAGGCGGGAGACTGTGCGACGCTTTCGCATACGTTCAGCGAGTCGATCTACGCCGTCGCGGTCAACGGAACGCCCTGCAGTGAAGCGCTGCTCAACGCGGCGCTCGCCGGCAGCTCACGGCGTCCCGGTCGTGCTCGTCACGGGCGATCGCACGATCGTCGAGGAGAGCACGCGCGCGATGCCATGGGCGGTCGGCGTTGCGGTCAAAGATGCAATCGGTTTTTCGGCCGTGAACTCGCTCACGCCGCATGCCGCGCGGGAAGCGATCCACGCCGGCGCGCGCGAAGCGATGGGGCGGATCGGTCGAGCGCGTCCGTTCGTTTTCGATACTCCCTGCGAGCTGACGATCGAAACGGCCGGCGTCGAGCACGCGGACTTCATCGAGCTTATGCCCGGCTTCGCGCGCATCGGCGGCCGCGCGGTGCGCTTTACCGCCGGCGAGTACCCCGCGCTCCTTCAAGCCTTCATCGCCGCGACGCGCATCGCCGCCGCAGCGGACACCATCGCATGACCCTTCGACGGAGCTCAGGGTAACGATGAAATTATATATCTCCAGCGATATGGAAGGCGTCGCGGGCGTCTGCGCGTGGGAGCAGGTCGACGCTCGAACCCCACATCCGGATTTTGCGATCTACCGGCGATACTACACGCAGGAGGTAACGAGCGCGATCGAAGGCGCTCGCGCGGCCGGTGCGACCGAGGTGCTCGTCAACGACTCGCACGGTCCGATGCGCAATCTTCTCCTCGACGAGCTGCCCAGCGACGTGCGCGTCATCTTCGGCAACCGCAAACCGTTCTCGATGGTACAGGACGCCGACAGGGGTTTCGACGGGGCGTTCTTCATCGGCTACCACGGCGCCGCCGGCGATGCCGACGCCGTACTCTGCCACACCTACACGCCTTCGGTCATCTACGAAGTTCGCATCAACGACGTACGCTGCAGCGAGGCAACGCTCAACGCCGGCCTGCTAGGCTACTACGGCGTTCCGCTCTTGCTCGTCACGCGGCGACCGCACGACGGTCGACGGCGTCCGAGCCCAAATGCCGTGGGTGCGCGGGGTCGTCGTCAAGGAATCGATCGGCAATTTTGCCGCAAATTCGATGACGCCGGCCGCAGCGCGCCGCGCAATTCGACGCGGCGCCGAGGAGGCAGTGCGTGCCGCGGGTGGCGCCAAGCCGTATCGCTTCGAGCCGCCGATTACGCTCGACGTGCAACTCGTCACGGCAGCGCAGGCGCATCTCGTCGCGACGATCCCCGGCTTCGAACGCACCGGCTCGCGCAGCGTGCGCTTCGTGCACGACGAGTATCCGGTCGTCTTCAAAGCCTTCGTCGCCACCTGGCGCCTCGGCGCACAAGCGTAAGGCTCCTCTCGGTTGGGCCGCGGCGAGGAAGGGGCGCTTGGGTTTTACCTTAAAACTGCCTGCTCGGCTGCTTTGCCGAGTTCTGCCCTGAGTGCCTGAGGAGGAAGCATGAAGATCTCTCGAGTGGCCATCGCGACATTGGCCGCCGCAATAACATTTCTGCACGTACCGGGAATTGCGAGAGCATCGGATACGAGCGGAGTGTCGGCGGCGGTCAATCACGCAGTAACGGCATTTAACCAAGGCGATATGAAGGCGTGGGCAGCATCGTGTGCCTCGCCGGCCTCCATCGTCGACGAATTTGCGCCACACAGCTGGCAGGGTCCCGCGGCATGCAGCGACTGGGCGAGCGCATACGCCGTCTACTGCAAGCACGTGGGAATCACCGACGGGATGGTCACCCTGGGTCCGGCGTGGCACCTTACGGTGACAGGCAACCACGCATACGCCGTCTATCCCGCGACCTACGCCTTCAAACAGCATGGTAAGCCGATGAAGGAGTCGGGGATATTCGCTTTGGCGTTCCAGAAAAGCGCGGCCGGTTGGCTTATCTCCGGGTGGGCCTGGGCAGCGCACTAGTACTGGCGGCGTACGAGACGAGCACGCTACGTACTGCAGAGGGGCTTCCGACGCGAGCGCCATTGGCAGGATGCCATAATTTCCTTAGCAGGTGGCGCGAGCGCGGACGAGCAGGAGCGCGCAGGACGCGCGCGACGAGCGGCCCCGATGCAGTATGTAGCGCGATCGTGGTGTCGCCATCCTTCGACAGGCTCAGGATGACAAAGAACGAGGGGCGTTACGACGCTTTTGCCGGAGTTCCCAATGCGATGGCGATCTCGACGACGTCGTCTTCGTTGAGCGAGAGCCGGCGCATCGCGGTTTCGTAGAGCTCCATCGTCTCTTCGCTCTTGCTCGATGCCGCGCGCTCTTCGCGCAGTCGCTTCACCTCGTCGGTGACGCGATGCGCCAATTCGGATGTCGGCTCGACTCCGGCGCGGGCGAGGCGCTCGCGCTGGCGGCGAGCGTGTCTTCGACGAGCGAAGCACCGGTATGCTTTCCGAAAACCCAGCTCGTCCGTGCCCCGACCAGCTCGGCCGGGACGGCTTCGTACATCCGGTGGTCGATCAGCATCGCCTGCGTGTGGATGCCGGACTCGTGCGCGAAGACTTTCGAGCCGACGATCGGCTCGTGCTGCTGCAGCGGAATGCCGCTCATGCGCTCCATGAAGCGCGCGAGCTCGCGCAGCTTGCCGTACTTGAAGCCTGGCAGCTCGATGCCGTAGAGCACGCGCAGCGCGACGACGAACTCGTGCAGCTTCACATTGCCGGCGCGCTCGCCGTACCCGTTTGCCGTCACCGAAATAACTTTGAATCCGCACGAAGCCGCGGTGATCGCGTTGATCGTTCCGAGCCCGTAGTCGTTGTGCAAGTGCGCGACGATCGGCAGCCCGTCGGGCAAGCGCCTCGACGATCCGCGAGCAGTACCAGCGCGTCGCTTCGGGCGTCAGCGTGCCGACGGTATCCGGCCACGCCGGGCGCGTACCGCCGGCGTCTAAGCCGGCTTTGAAATACTCGATGAAGTAATCGACGTCGCCGCGGCTGCCGTCTTCGGCGCCGAACTCGATGCGCTCGATCTCGCACTCGCGCGCGTGACGGATCGCATCGCACTGCAGCCGGATGTTTGCCGCGCGATAGAACGACAGCGGCAAATCGAGCCACTCCCGTTCCTCGCGTCCCTCGTAGCGCAACAGCGTCTTGCCGATCTTATACTTCAGGTGCAGATCGCTGCCGCTGGTGAAGATAAAGAACGTCACTTCGCGCGGCTCGATGCCGACGTCGCGCAGCGTCTTGACGGTTACGTCGATGTCGTTGCGGTTGCTGCGACACATCACGACGATCTCGACCGTCGCCGAGCTCGCCGCGGCGCTTCGCCTCCATCACGAGCTGCAGCGTGCGGCGATCGCCCTCCGACGCGGCCGGAAAGCCGACGCTCATGATGTGCACGCCGACGCCGGCGAGCGCTTTGGCGATCTCCAGTTTCTGACCGGGAGTGTAGCAGACGCCGGGCATTTGCTCGCCATCGCGCAGCGTTTCGTCGTAGATGCGAATTTGCGCCGGGTCCGGGAAGCTCACGTCGCGCGTGAATTCCTTCGGATCGCGGATGAGGTGCTCGATCGGTTCGCGGAGCATCTTTGGGCCTTCTACGGGCGCAGCGCTATTTCTTCGTTTGCGTCGCGTTGCCGCTCCCCAAAGCGCAGTTCCGCCGTGTCGCGCGGAAAGAGCAACTCGAGCGTCCAGTCGAAAGCGACGCGCATCTTTCGATCGAGTCCCGGAAGGCGCAGCAGGTAATACGTGCGCCAGAAAAACCACGCAACGAAGCCGGTGATGACGCGATCGCCGGGAAGCTGCGCGACGGCTTTGCGCCCGCCCAATGCCGCCATCATGCCGAGCGTCCGATACCGAAACGGTTTGGTCGGGAGCCCGCGCAAGACGGCGACGATGTTGTCGGCGAGGCGCGGGCCTTCGCGAATCGCGTGTTGCGCGGTCATTGGATAGTGACCGCCCGTTTCGTCCGGAATCGAGGCGCAATCGCCGAGAGCCCAAACGCCGTCGACGCCGGGAACGCTCATATCCGCTGCGGTCTCGATCGCACCGCGCCTGGTTTTCGCCAGCGTGGTCTCTTTGGCAATCGTCGGCGAGGGCTTAACACCCGCACTCCATACGATGGTCTCGCTTTCGATGCGACGACCGCTTTGCAACGTCAGTCCGCCCTCATCGGCGGCTGCGACGCCGTCGCCCGTGAGAACTTCAACGCCGCGCCGCTCGAGCACGCGGCGCGAGTACGTCGCCCATTTTCGCCGGCAGGCCCGCGAGGAGCGTGGGTCCCGCTTCGACCAGCATCACTCGTACGCGGTGGCCTTGCAGACGTTTGTAGAATCGTAGAACGCTGCGAAAGAGCTCCGTTATTTCACCGGCAGTTTCGACTCCCGTAAAGCCGCCGCCGACGACAACGAGCGTCAGTAACCGATCGCGACGCGCGTCGTCGTCGATCGTATCGGCAAGCTCGAGCAACCAGACCAAGCGATTGCGCAGCACGTCGGCATCGTCAAGAGTTTTGAGGGGCCAGGTGTGCTCGGCAACGCCGGGCAATCCAAAATCGGAGGTCGACGAGCCGAGCGCGAGTACGACGTGATCGTATGGTTGTACGACGCGTGCGCCGCGTCAGGACGTGATGATATCTCACCGCGCGTTGACCGACGTCGATTTCGTCGACATCGGCGAGAACGAATTGGCGTGCGGCGCAGCTGCGTGCGAATCGGCGTCACGACGTGACGCACCTCGAGCTCGCCCGAGGTCACCTCCGGCAGCATCGGCGTAAAGAGCGTGTAGTTCTCCCGGCTCAGTAGGACGATCTCCGCTTCGCCGGGACGCAAGCGCTGCTCGAGCCGCCGAGCGACGGCAATCCCCGCAAAACCTCCGCCGACGATAACGATGACCGGCACGCGATGCGGTTGAAGAGGGTCGCGTGCAATACCTTCCCCCAAACTCCGAGCCGGAGCCCGAGCCGCCGCCGAAACTCGCCCAGCGTCGCCGTAGCGGTATCGGCGCGGCCATCGCTGCGCTCGCCGCATTCCTCCTCAAGTTCAAGTTCCTCTTCTCATCGGCGCCAAGTTATTTGGAATAAGTTGGACGTTCTTGCTCTCGCTGTGGATCTACGTCGTGATCTTCGGCTGGAGGCTCGCGGTCGTCGTGATGCTGCTCTTGCTGGCACACGAACTCGGGCACTATTTTGCCTTTCGCGCCTACGGCTTGCCGGCGCGGTTGCCCGCGTTCGTTCCGCTGTTGGGAGCCTTTACCGCGGGCGCTCCCCCCGAAGACCTCGAGCAGGATGCGTACATCGCGCTCGCCGGCCCGCTCGTGGGGCTCGGCCTCGCCGCGGTCTGCTACGCGATCGGCGACGCGACGCAGGACCGCTTCTGGTATGCGTGCGCCGACTTGTCGGCGTTCTTGAACCTTTTCAACATGATTCCGATGCCGCCGTTCGACGGAGGCCGGATCATCGGAGCGCTGTGGCCGCCGCTGTGGATTGTCGGCTTCGCGCTCTTCGTCGCCTTCGCGATCGTCATGCACATCCCGGTTCTGTTCGTCGTCATCATCGGAGTGCTCGGGCTTCCCGCGATGCTCGCCGCATGGAGAGGGCACGTCGATCCGCGCGCGGAGCGCATGACGTTTGGGCGCGCGCGTCCGTGTCAGCCTCTGGTATCTCGCGACGCTCTTGGGCCTCTTCTTCGTGATGGCCCAATCGCACGTCATTGCTTCGCTGCACGGTCCCGGAAGCGTCGGCTGGTGATGCGACGCTGGCTGCTTGCGCTCGCATGCGCATCGATTGCCGTCGCGATCCTTGCAGCGCGTCCGCGCCCGACGCCGGGGCCGTTCTTGCGCGATTTCGAGGCCTACTGGGCAGCGGGCTCGGCGTGGAACGCGCACGGCGATCCATACGGCCGCGCCATTTGGACCGCCGAGCGCGCAGTCGCCGGCGTCGACGCGCGCCACGATGAAGTGCTGCCGTTCGTCGGTCCGCCCGCAACGCTGCTCGCGTGGACGTCCGTTCGCGCGTTTGCCGTACGTTGCCGCTGCGTCGGTTTGGTTTGCGCTGCTTGCCGTGTCGCTTCTCGCGCTGGTCGCGGCCACGATGCTCGGCAGCGAAAAGCCGGTCGAATCCTTTTCGTTTTTGGCGCTCCTGGCGCTCGCGCTGGCCTTTGGGCCCGTGACCAGCGACCTCGCACTCGGACAGCTCGCTCTGCCGGCATTCCTCGGAGCGACGCTCGTCGTCCTCATCGCCGCGCGTTCGCTCGCCGGCGCGAGCGCGGCGGCATGCCTCGCTTTCGCTCAGCCGAACGCCTCGCTCGGCCTCGTTTCAGCAATTAGGCCGCAATCGAGCAACGTTCGCAATGGCGCTCGGTGCGCTGCTCGCGTACGGGCTCGGCGTGCTCGCAGCCGGCTGGGCGTGGCCGGTCGAGTATGCGCGCATCCTTGCGGCGCACGGCGCTGCGGAACGCTTCGCAGCGATTCAAATTAACCCGGCTTCGATTGCGTTTGGCTTTGGGGCTGCGCCGCTTGCGGCAGGCTTCGCCGGCGGCGCGATAGCGCTGCTCGCGATCGCGGCCGCACTCGTTATCGCCGTCGGAGTCCGCGACAATTTTGCGCGCTTCGCCGCATTTTCGGCACTCGTGCCGTGCGCGGCGAGCTTCGTTCACGAGCACGATCTCGTCGCGGCATACGCTGCAGCTGCCTGGTGCGCGTTGCGAACGCGCGCAACGGCGCGCATCATCGCGCTCGCCGGAACGCTGCTCGTCTGCGTTGACTGGCTCGGCCTCGCGCAGCGACAGACGGGGATCGTGCAGAGCGCGCTGCTTGCGCTTGGTGCGCTCTGCGCGTTCGTCGCACTCGGCGACGAAACGGACCTGCCGGTCTCACTGGCGGTCGCACCCGCGTTTATCGCGCTCTTCGCGGCCGCGGTTTGGACGGCGGCTCTGAACCCCGCACCGGTCTGGCCCGACGCGCTTGGAGCCTTTCACGCATCCGCCGGTGCGCCGATTGCAGGCATCTGGTCGGCCGAGCAACGCGCGAGCGGGTTACTCGCAGCAGTGCCGGCATGGGCGCTGCTGCGCTCGTTTTCGTTGCTAGGCTGCGCGCTGCTCGCCTACGCTATATATCGACATTCATCATGTTGTCGAACGGCGTAACCGAGCTGGGATGGAAGTTCTTTAAATCGCTGTTATAGGCAAAGATGTCTTCTCGTAGAAAGTTCACGATCGTTGGAACGTCGTTGACGAGCTCTTGCTCTACCACGAGCACGTCTCCGTTACGTTGCGTCTGGTCGTAGTGGGCGAACAGCGCGTCCATCGCCGCTTGCGCGCGCGGATTGCACCAGCGCAGCTCGTTTTGCCCGTTCGGCGGGAACGAACGACAGGAATATATCGCAGACATATCGCCGATTGCATCGTTCAGCCACGCGAACCCGATGACGTCCCACTTGGTCGAATAGACGATTCCGCCTTGCTGCAGCGGCGCAAACATCAGCGCGGGCGGATAGTGTCGCACGGTGATCTCGACGCCGATTTGCTTCCACCACGAACGCTCCAACTCGATCTCCTCGTCGACGTCGGGCGATCCCGCGGTGGTGGCGTATTCGAGAGCCAGCTTCACGCCGTTTTTCGCGCGAACGCCGTCGGCGCCGCGCGTCCAGCCGCCCTTGTCGAGAAGCGCATTCGCGCGCGCGATGTCGAAGGGCACGGTCGGAATCGACGTCACGGCATAGGGCGCGTTCTTTGGCGTGGTGACTTCCTGAAGAATTCCAACGCCTCGACCGATCTTTTCGATCAACGTGCGGCGATCGATGGCGAGCCTGAGGGCCTCTCGAACGACCGGGTCGCGCACCGCGGGCCGCTGAATATTAAAATCGATGTGGTCGAAGAAATAGCTCGGCTGACGGAGGATGGTTACGCCCGCAATGGCCGCCACTCTGGAAAGATAAGCGCCCGGAACCAAGTGCCACATGTCCAGCTCGTGAGATTGCTAGCTGCGAAAGCACCGTATTCCGGTCCGGGATTATCTTGAATATCACTTCCTTCAGCTTCGGACGCCCGCGCCAATAGAGCGGATTAGGCACCAACACGATGTCCTGCGCGCGATCCCACCGCAGGTATTTAAACGGTCCAATGCCGATCGGAAGCGAGTTGTAGGCAACGTGGTTGATGTTCGGATACTGCGCCAGCAGATGCTTGGGGAGAATGCACGGATTGGCGCCGGCGCTGGAAAAGAACGTTTCTACGAAAGGCGAGTACGGTTTTTTTAGGTGATAGATGACCGTGTACTTGTCGGGCTCGTCGATCTTCGTGATTTGATCCCAGCCTAAGCGGCCGATCTCGTTGTTCGCCGGGTTGTTCACGACGTTCGTCGAGAAGACGACGTCATCCGCATCGAACGGCGCACCGTCCGACCAGCGCACGCCCCTGCGCAAATGGAAGGTGATGCGTTAGGCCGTCTTTGCTGACACCGCCGTTCGCCTGAGTCGGCACCTGCGTGGCGAGCTCGGGGTAGGCGCGATTGTGTTCGTCCCACTTAATCAGGTAGGCCATCGTCATCGACGAAAGGTATCCGATGTCGGCGAACTGGCCGAGATGCGGATTGAGGGTGTTGACATCGCCCGCATCTGCGAATCGCAGCACGTGGGGCTGAGTCCACGAGTTCGCTCGGCCCCCGGTTCCCGCCATGGTTCCGGTCTTCGTACACGAGCAAAGGCTCGCGATTGCGACGGCACAGATTGCGATGCTTTGAAATCTCGTTTTCATTCCTCAAAGCTCCTTAAATCGAGTAGTTCCAGGGATCCCAGAAGGCCGAGATGACCGGCGACGGATCGAAGCCCTTCAGGTCGGTGTTGTACACGTAGGGATAACGCTCGAAGAAAAGGATGATCGTCGGCACGTCGAGCGCGAGCTGCTGCTGGACGATGACGTAGTCGCGTTTGCGGCGCGCCTGATCGATCGTCTTGAGAGCGTCGTTCATCGCGTCCGTCGCCGTGCGATTGTTCCAGAACATTGCGTTCTGCCCGTGGGGCGCCAAGTTGTCGCCGGAATAGATCGGGCTGTCGTCCGGATCGGCGGCTCCGAGCCAGCTGAAGAGCGCGACGTCGTAGTGACCGCCCTGCAAGATGCCGTTTGTCGAGTTGTCGAAGAACTCGCTGCTAGGATAGTTCTTGACGTCGGCCTCAACGCCGACTTCCCGCCACTGCCGCTGAAGCACGGTCTCGTTCGCCTTGCCGATCGTGGATTCGGTTGGCGTGCTCATCGAGAACTCGAGACGCTGACCGTTCTTGACGCGAACGCCTCCCGGGCCCATCTTCCAGCCGTCCGCGTCGAAGAGCGCTGCGGCCTTCGCCGGATCGTACGGATAATGTACGATGTCGTCGGTGTACGCCCACGAATAGTGCGGCTGCTGATCGGTGTTGGCGGGAATCGCCGAACCGTGCGCGACCTTCGCAATGATTTCGTTCCGATCGGTCGCGTACGCGAGCGCGCGGCGCACCTGAATGTCGTCGACGATCGGATGCTTGAGGTTGAAATCGACGTGCGACCAAGCGAACGCGTCCACGCGGATCGCTCGCAAACCGTTGCGCGGCTCGGCCGCGAGCGCTGCGTATTCCGGCCACTTGAGCCCACTGCCCAGCGCGAGCATGTCGAGCTCGTGCGTCTGCAATTGCGTCACCGAGGTGTTTTCGTCGGGAAGGATCTTATAGATCACTTCCTTGAGCTTCGGGCGACCGAGATAGAAGTTCGGGTTCGCGACCATTCGCACGTCTTGTCCGCGGTTCCACGCCACGATCTTGAATGGGCCGCTGCCTACCGGCAGCGAGTTATAGGGGGCGCTGTTGAACGAACCCTTGTCGTCATTGTACTTCGCCAGCAGATGTTTGGGGAGGATCGGCGCGTTGCCGTTTTCGCTCCATAACTGTTGCAGAAACGGTGCGTATAGCTTCTTCATATGAATGACGGCCACGTACGGACCGGTGCAATCGATGCTGCGGATGTCCTTGTAGCCGTCGGTCGTGATGACGTTGTTGTGCGGATTCATCACGACTTGCCAAGTGAACGTAAGATCGTCGCACGTCAGCGGCGGACCGTCTTGCCACTTGATGTTGGGCCGGAGCTTGTACTTCAAGGTTAAGCCGTCTTTGCTCACGTCGCCGTTGGCAATGGTCGGGACCTCGCGCAGCGCATCCGGCACCGGTTGGCCCTTGCCGTCGTAGCGCACGGTCCACGAAAAGGCGAACATCGAGATGTCGAGCGTCGGGCTAGCGGAGTTGAGCAGAACGTCGAGCGTCTTCGGATCGGTATTCTCAGTGAAGCGCAGGACCCCCGGCTCCGTCCACGGATGCCTTGCGCCCGCGACCGCATTTCCATTGGAGACTTTGGTGCAGGCCGCCCCGCCCAGGGCGGCGGCGAGCGCGACGAAGACACAATAACGGTTGGCGCTCATGCAGACGACGTTCCTCCCTCGCCCTCTTCGGCGCGCATGCCATCGGGGTCGATATCGTGAGCCGTGCAAAAATCACGGTACGCCTCGGGCGCGATTTCGGACGGCTTGATTTCACTACGTCCGCCCCAGAAAACGTTGGTATACGTAAAATCGATCCCGGCCTCCCGCAAATGCGCATCGATCGCCGCCTTATGCGCGAGCACGGCCGTTTTCTCCATCCCGTGCGCGACGGCCATGACGTTGACGTCGTGAAACTCGGGGCCGCCTTCACGCCAATACGCATGCGTGATCACGTAGTGCCTTCCAACCTCGCACCCCGCCTGGATCTCGCAGCCGCGTGGAACCGCCCAATGGAAGAGCGCATTGTAGCGCGTCGCGCGCTCGTTTCCGGCAGTCACCTTCACGTGTTCGAGGAAGGTCGAGAACCTGCCGATGACGCCGCGCTCGTCGAGCGATCGAGCGATCGTAGCGAACGTCGCGAAGTCGAGATTCGCCTCTGCCGCGCGCGCATCCCAAAGGTTTCGCACGAGTTCGTGCGCCGCGAACTCGCGCTTGAGTGCGATCAACACCCGCCATTCGAGGTCGGACAATTTGACGATGGAAGTCTCGAGCGGCTGCGCCGGCCGTTCTGCGCGGGCACCCGGTTCGAGGCCACGCCGGCGAACGTGCCCCACACCCAACGTAAAAAGCTTCTTTGCCGGCATCAGCCGGAAGCGTTGCGGCGCTGACTTTGCGCCCCAGGAACTCGGCATGTTTGCGCAGCGAAAAGCCCTGCGGCACTTTCAACGTCGTCCAGAGACGATAGCTGCTCCCCGGCGAGAGCGTATCGGTCGTGCGGATCACGACGTGGCCGGAAAACGGATCGTCGCGGAACATGTACTCGAAGGCGCTATCGAGCTTCGCCGGAACGACCTCCCAGGCGCAGAGCGCGCCGCTCGCAAGGCTCGTCGAGAGCAGCGTTTGCCGTACGCGCCGAATCGTTCCGGCTTGCAACATCGCGACGATGCGTTCGATCACCGTCTCAACCGGAATGCCGCTTCGAGCCGCGATCTCGCCGAACGGATCGGTTTGAAAGCCCGCCAGACGATCCTCCGAGATCGCCAGGATCGCGGCGTTGACGGGATCCGATATCGTCGCCGGAGCTTGGGAAACGTGGCGAATCATCGTTCCCTAGAGTTGAACGTCGCTTACACCCGTCGCGTAGAAATAGTTTTGTTCGGCGGTGCGAACGCCGTAAAGCGCGGTGATGTACGCCGATTGTGCGGTCGTAAGATTAGCTTCTGCCGTCACGACGTTGAGGATCGTCGTCGCGCCCACTCTATATTGCGCCTGCGTCGCGTCGAGCGAGACCTGCGCTGACGTGAGCTCCGAACGAGCCTGCACCAGCGAAGCCCGCGCCGATATCAACGTGGCCAACGCAGAACGCACGTCGGACTCAACCGTTAACTTCGTGGAATTGAGCGTCGCGAGGGACTGATCGAGCTGCGAGGCCGCCACTGCGACATTGTAATTGGTCACGCCCTGATCGTAGATCGGCACCGTGAGACTCAGACCGACCGTCTTATCGTTGGCATAGCTTGACGGCCCCGGACAAAGCGCCGCCGAGACGCGCGTTGGCAAGCCCTGCTGCCCGAAGCAATCGATGAACTGCTTACTCACGCTATCGCTGGCCCCGGCAGCGAGGATTGGAAACCGGGCTAGCTTAGCATAGCGCAGATTCTCCTGTGCCGACTGAACGTTGTATGCCGCAGAAATATAATCGGGTCGCATAATCAACGCGCGCTTCAGCGACGCGGCGTACGTCGGATTCGGTGCCGCCGGCTGCGCCGTTATCGCTTGAGGAACGACCTGCGCGTCGGCATCGAGGCCGAGCGTCGTCGCAAAAGTCGCCTGGGCGCCGATTGCAGTGCCCTGCGCCGTGACGAGATTTCCTCTGGCCTGAGCGGTCTGAAACTGCGCTGCTGCGATATCCGAGCGCGCCGCGGCACCGTTGCGAATCTGCGCCGCGACGGAGGCTTCGTTGACTTCGAACTCGTGTACCAGCTGCGCATCGGCCGTTACCGTCGCGTTATCTTCGAGGACCGTATAATAGGAGTTCGCAACGTTGAACGCGAGCGTCTGAAGCTGGCGCAGCAGCGTCGCGCGACCCGCGATATCCGCCTCCTTGGCCGACCGAATCGCCGCGATCGTGCGACCACCGTCGTAGATCAGTTGTGTGATCGTGATCGTGGCCGATTCGTTTGTGATCGAGGCTCGCGATGGCGGTGCCGGAGTCGATAGGCCGCCGATGGCGAGCGGACTCGGGCTGCTCGTCGGCTGCCCCCCGCCACCGCTGCTCGTCGTTCCATTGCTATACTCGTTGCCGATCTGCGCGCTGCCGCTTATTCCAGGATAGAGCGCCTGCACCGATGACGTATACTTTGCATGAATCGCCGCCCACTGCGCGTTCTGCAGCGCGAAGGTCGGCGAGAGCGCGACCGCGATTCGAACCGCATCGGTGAGTGAGATCGATTGCGGAACGCCTTTCTTGGGCTGGAGTTGCACGACGTCGGGCGCCGCCGTGCCGTATGCCGGATACGGGATCGGCGTGCCGCTGACCGTTGGTTCCGGCAACGGCGACGGCATGTTAATCCCCGGAATGCCGGGTATCTCGCCTTCGTTGGGCGGGCGGCGTCTGCGCCAACGCGACGCCGGTCACGAGCGTCCCTAGCGCGAGTGCGACGACGAGCGCTCGCGCGCGAAACCTTCCGCGTTTCACTTCAGTGCACCGACCCGCTGGAAGCTGCCGAACTCGCGCTGTTTACCGCAACGACGCTCCCGTCTTTGAGCGCATCGGGACGCGTCGTGACGACCATCGTGCCGGGTTGAATCCGGGGGCTGGTCACTTGCGAGAGCGTGTCGGTCTGCACGCCGACGCGGACCGGAACCGCCTGTGCCTTGTTATCGGCGACGACGTAGACGATTTCGCCGTTGGGCGTCTGCGCCACCGCGCTGCGCGGAACGACGATCGCGTCGACCGCGCGGGATTTGGTCACCGTGACCGTTACCAGCATGCCGCCTCGCAGAACGTAGCCGGGATTTTGTAGCTCGAGCCGAGCTAAGTACGAGAGCGTGCCGGCGGTCGGCACGAGGTTGACGGTCTCGACCGGGCCGGTGAAGGTGCGGCCCGGCAGCGACGTGGATTCGAAGGAAACGCTGATTCCCGGGTGCACGTACGTCAGCTCTTCGTCGGGAACGTTGACGTTAATCCAGACCTTGTCGACGCGCGCGACCTGCAACACCGGCTGCGACGGCGACGCATACGCGCCGGGGTCGACCAACCGGTTTGCCACGACCGCGTCGTAGGGAGAGTAAAGGAACGTCTGTGAGAGCTGCGTACTCAGCAACTGCGCTTGGGCCGCGGCCGCCACCGCTTGCGCCTGCTGCGATTTCACGTTCTGTAGGCTGACGACGTTGTTGCGCAAGCCCACCACCGAGTTGTTATACGTCTGTTGTGCTTGGACGTAGTTGGCTTGAGACTGCTGAAGCGTCGTCTCCGAAACGTAACCCTGCTTGTAGAGCTGTTTGTTCTGGTCGTAGACGAGCTTCGCGTTCTCGAGCGAAGCCTTTGCGGTTTGAACCGCCGCCTCGTTGGTTTGGACTTGCACCGGATATCCGACGACCGAACCCTGCGCAGCCGCCGAGTATTGCGCGGCCTGCGCCTGCGCTTGAGCCAGCTGCGCCTCGAGCGTTCGCGGATCGATCGTGGCCAGCAGCTGCCCCTTATGCACCATGTCGCCGATGTTCACGTTGATCTTCATAATCGTGCCGCTCTGCTGAAAAGCGAGCGTCGACTGATCGAGCGGTGCGATTTGTCCGTCCAGCGTGATGTAGGTTGCGAGGTTTTGCCGCGTCGCGGCCGCGGCATCGACGCTCAGCGGCGGCACCTGGGGCGGCGCTTTCTTGCCGCAAGCAGTAAGAAACGGCAGCACCACGAGCGCGGCAAGCGCCAAAAGCGTCGCTCTCAAAGAAACGGAAGGGGGTGTCATCCTAGCATCTCTTTCCTAAAATCGTCCATTCATTGATCTCATATACGGCGCTCAAGGGCCTTTGATTCAAAGGAACCGCCGAAGGAGCCTACAGGCTCTTAGAAACCTCGGCATGAGGTAATCGGCTGCAGGGCGTATCTCCCCGGGGCATGAGCGCGAAACTCGACATCGGCCGCTCGTATAGCCTTCAGAGCCGCGTCGAGGAGTGGATGACTGCCGAAAAGGCCGGAAACAAGGGCGTCGACGTCCTCTCCACCTCGATGCTCGTTCAGCTGGTCGAGAGTGCGGCGATCCATTGCGTCGAGCCGATCTTGCGGACCGGTCAGATTACCCTTGGAACGCACATCGATCTCGAGCATAAGAAGCCGGTTCCAGTCGGCTTCATCGTGCGCACCGAAGTCGAGGTCGTGATGCTCGACGGACCGCGCGTGAGCTTCGCCGTCCAAGTCTTCGACGAGCAGGAAGCCGTCGCGGAGGGCACCCACGAACGATACATCATCGAAAAATCCAAGTTCCTGGCGAAACTGCGCGAAAAGCTCGCCTGAGTAGGCTCCCACTGCAGGGGAGGCAATCGCCCGTCCCCGAAAGGGACGCCAAAGGTACTCACCGGTCCGGCCCGCAGGGTCCGGGCGGTTGGGCCTAAGCTCAATTAATAGCTAGGAGGACACATTGAAGCGACTGAGCACTGGAGTCCTGGCCGTGCTGATGGCAGCCGGTCTTGGACTCAACGCGGTCGCAGCCCAGCCCGGAGCTTCGCATGGCAACATTGGAACCAACGCGATCGCTCAGGACCAGGGTGCGATGGCTGCTCCGCCGGCGAATTTCGGGTCCCCGCCGTCGGGTCAGATTCCGATTCTCTTCAATGACCACCACGTCTATGCCAAGCCCGATATCCTGAAGCAGGCTCGCGTTCTCGCCGCGCTCGTGCGCGGCGGCACGCTGTTGATCCCGCTTCGCTCGATGTTCGAGCAAATGGGCGCAACTGTGTCGTACGACGCAGGCAGCAAGACCGTGACGGTCAGCAAAGCCGGCGCCGAGGTCAAAGTTACCGTCGGAAAGCCGGAGGTCATCATTAACGGCGAATCGCGTCCACTGGACGTGCCGCCGATCATCTATCAAGGCATCATCCTCGTACCAGTCCGCGTGATCTCGGAAGGCATGGGCGCCTACGTTCAGTGGGTACCGGACCGCCACATCGTCGTGGTTCGTTACATCCCGCCGACCCCGCCGCCCACTCCGGCTCCGCCGCCGCCACCACCGCCGCCGCCGCCAGTCGCGACGCCGGTGCCGACGGCACCACCGTACTACGACTTCTACGTCGCCGGTGACTACATTATCTCGCCGAAGGTCTACAACGAGTTCAGCCCGGGCAACTCCGGCAACAATAACAGCGGCGGGTTCTCGTACCGGCTCCACGGCGCAATCGAAATCCCAGTCATGAGCCTACCGTTCATGGTCGAAGTGGACTACCGCCAGTACAACTGGCCGCATAACTGCGGCGGTTCCGGCGATCCCGAGTGCTACGTCACCGCGATCGGCGGACTAGACAGCATAGACAACTGCTGTGGCGGTAACTCCTTTGTTCCGGCATTCACCGGGCGCGACTACGACATGGACGCGCGCCTCGGCATTCGCATCCTCAAACCGCGCATCTACATCGTGGGTGCATACATGTGGCGGCGCAACAACTACGGTTATCCGCAAGAGAACGGGGCAGGCGTGGGGCTCGAGAAGCTTCCGGATCTGGATCACGTCTTCTCGTTCTACGGAAGTGCCGTCTACTTCTTCGGCGTCAATGGCAACTACCAAGCGACGCCGGGAGCGTGTGACAGCGCGACCGTCGGATGTACGTACAACGTGTCGTACGACATTCTGAAGTACGACCTCGGCGTCACCTACACGTTCCCAGGGTTCCCGATCTTTTTCGAGGCCGGATTCCTGGGCGACCGAGGCTGGAATAACAATGCAGCCCCGATCGGATTCTCCGAAAGCGGACCGTACGCCGGCATCGGTCTGAAGCTCTAAGCTTCAGACCCGGTTCGAATCGAAAGCCCCTGCGTTCGCAGGGGCTTTCATTTTTGCGGCTTGGCTTTAAAACGTTTCGTCAACGTTTCGTCGGCAAAGAAACCGGCGCAGGACTTGACAACGCCGGAGCGTCGATTGCATCCGGCGCGGGAGACGGCGCAACGCACGGCGGGCTAACGATATCGATCGCCGGATGGCCGGGCGCCGGCGAAGGCGTCGGCGTATCGGCGGGCGTCGTTTCCGGCATTACGCCGAGCGGAAGCGGCGTCGGACAAAGCTGTGCGAGGCCGAACCAGTGCTCGGTGAAGCCTTCGGCGAGCATTCGCCTTCGTCGCCTTGCCAAAATAGGTACGTGGGTATTTTGTGACGAGAATCTGGATGAACTCCCACGTGATCTGTTGCTCGGGCTGCGTGTAGACTTTTCGCAGCACTTGGATGCCGAGGAAAGTACGAGCGTGGGAGCTCCGGGTCGTTCGGATACTTTGCCGCCCAGCGCCGCAGCGCTTCGGTGGCAAAATCGAGCTTGGAAATGAGCCTCGAATCGGTCGTGTAGCCGCCGGCGCTGATCGCGCCGTCCTTATACGTGTTGTCGATCCCGAGATAACTCATCTTCATGCGCCCGAAATACTCGTCGCCGGGCGCCGAACTATTGTACTGCTCGCATTGAAGGTGAGCCCACTTGCTTTTGGTAGCACCGCAAAGGTCTTTGTTCTTCGCGGGAGTCGCGGTCGGCTTCGGCGCAGTTGCGACTGCCGACTGGGACGGCAAAGCCCCGGCAATTATAGCGCCCGCAGCGATGCACATCGCAAGCGACAACGTTGGTATCGCGCGTTTCACGTTCGGTAACATCTCCCTTCGGGCACCGCACGATCGTCGGTGGAACCCTTTGGGGAGTATTTCTTTCACGGTTTTGTGCTCGCAGCCTCCCGGAAAGACGCGCGATGATAAGGGCAAGCCTTTTTGAGGCGCGAACCAGTCGCCAGCATGATTGGTTCGATCCGCGTGGCGGCGATGCAGCTCCGGGCACACGACCGCGGCGACTTTCCGGATTCGCTCGAGCGGATCATCGAGTTGGTCCGTCTAGCGGCCGAGCATGCAGATTTGGTCGTCTTGCCGGAAGCGACGTTTCCGGCATACGTGCTGGGTGCGGCGCCCGTTGAGGACGCCGCGATCGCAGAATCACTCAACCGGTTGCGCGACGTCGCCACGGCGACACGAACGGTCATCGTCGCAGGAGCGGCCCTTCCAAGCGATGCGGGCGTGCGCAACGCCGCCATCGTGATCGACGCAGACGGCTCGGTCGCGGGGCGCGCGGACAAGCTTTTCCTGTGGCACTTCGACCGTCGTTGGTTCGCGCCGGGCGAACGAATCGAGCCGATTGCAACCGCAATCGGCGTGCTGGGCGTGCTCATCTGCGCCGACGGCCGCCTTCCGACGATCGCGCGTGCGCTCGTGGATCGCGGCGCACAGGCATTGGTGATGCCGACGGCGTGGGTGACGAGCGGTCGCAATCCGCAAGCGTTGGAGAACGTTCAAGCGGACCTCCTCGCGCGCGTCCGCGCCTACGAGAACCGCGTCCCATTCGTCGCGGCCAACAAATGTGGCAGCGAGCTCGGGATGGTCGCGTACTGTGGAAAGAGCCAGATCGTCGATGACCGCGGGGAAATCGTTGCGATTGCCGGCGAGCATCATGCCGAAACGCTTCACGCTTCGATTGCGCTCGCAGAGTCGCGCCCGTTGCGGACGACGCTCTCCCACCTGCCCGCGCGCACCTCCGGCGCCAACCGGAGACTCCGCCTCGCAATTTCGTTCGATCCGCTTCCCGCAGACATCGACCACCGGCTCGCGCTGCTCGACGACGCCTACGCGCTCGCGCCGAACGACGCGCAGCGCTTGGCCGCACTCGACCACGCGCTGCCGGTCGCGTCGGTAGACGACGCTCTGGTACTCGACCCTGCGGGATTGGTAGCCTATCGGCGCGCCGGTTATCCATTGATTTGCTGGACCACCGAGCTAGAGTCACCGTGGGCGGAGCGGCTCGCGCGGGCGCGGGCGCTCGAACTGCGTCTCTACATCGTCGTCTTCGACCAGCCGATGCGCCGCGCGTTCGCCGTCGATCCCGACGGCACGATCGTCGCGGGTACATTCGACGACTACCGGCTTGCGAGCTTCTCACTGGATACGCGCACAACCGAAGAGACGACCGTCGCGCCGGGAAGTGACATTTGGGAAGGTCTCGAACGGGTGGCAGCTATCCTCAGTCTCACGGAAAAAGCGACATGAACCGAGCCGATCCTATGCGGCGCGCCAACATCTGGGGCGGCAATCGTCTGGTCTCCCTCGCTGCGGCGATCATCGCCGTCCTCGCAGCCCTCGGAACGCTATTTTCGCATCACCGGTCGATCAGCGCGCTCTCGGTAAAGAATCAGGCCATTCTCACCCAAGCTCGAGCGAGCGACGCCTACAACGCCTACGAGGCCAAGCAGACCCGCTACAACATTTACAGCGCGCTGCTTGCGAGCGACCTCGTGCGCAGCGCCGAAAATCGTGCGCGCTTGGAGTCGGTCGCGCAAAGCGAGCAAACTTCGTCCCCTGCCGTCCTCGAGAAAGCACAGGCTCTCGAGGAACGCGCCGCCAGCGACGAAGATCATGCCCAAACGATTCTAAAATCGTATGAGACCTTGCAGATCGCGACGACGATGTTCGAGATTGCGATCGTGCTGGTCTCGATTTCCGCGTTCGCCGGAGCACGGCTCTTCCTTCCGCTCGGCTGTGGGCTCAGCGCGGTTGGCCTCGTGTTCTTTTTCATCGGTCTGCTCCAAGCGCATTAGGGCGATGGTCCGATTTCGCACGGTCGCTCTGCTCTTTTGCGCATTTGTGCTTGTCGCGGGCGTGGCGCGCACTCCGCGCGCGCACCTGGCGACGGGGAGAATGGCGACCACTGCATGGCCATACCTGCCGGGAAGCCTCATCCCGTTGCGGGTCGATGGATTCGCCCCGCCTTATCATGCGGTGCTCGTCGGGCCTGGGCGCCTGCTGGCCGGCGGTTTTTACGAGATTCCGCAAGCGGCATCGGCCGGAAGCGCATTGCTCGTCGCCGGGAATAGCGCCGGCCTCGCGGCTGCGAACGTTCGCATCGGAACGGCGCCTTCGGTCGATCGCCCGCTCCTCATCGTCGCGTCGTACGACGACGGCCTCGTCTTTCACGACGCGCGAGATTTTTCGGTGCTCGGCGTGCTTGCAACCGGCGGAACCCCCAGCGACGCCGCCATCGATGACTTCGGAAGAATTGCCGCGACCGACACCGAGGGTACTGCCGTGACGCTGGCGACGCTCTCTCCGTGGAGCGTCGTGCGCATCGAGGGCGTCGCGTTGGGCGACGAAGTGGCGATCGATCGAACCACGCAGGCGGTCTTCATCACCGACCGCGATGCCAACGGAAGCGGAGCGCTGACCCGCGTGAGCCGGACCGGAATCGTGACCCGCGTCCCGACCGGTGCGACCGCGGAAGGGCTTGCCGTCGACGAGCGCCATCAAATCGTCTACGTCGCCAACACGAACGATGGAACGGTTACGGCAGTCGACGCGCGGTCAATGCAAGTCCTGCGCAGGTTCAATGCGATCAGCCGCGTCTTCTCACTCGTGCTTTCCCCCGATGGAATGCGGCTCTACGCAATCTCGAATCAGAGTGCTGGGTCATTCTTGGGCGCGCCCGGTTCCGCCGTCGTGCTCGCGGTGCACGACGCCCCGCCACGGGTCGTCGCGCGCAGCGCCGATCTCGCGTTTCCTCTGGGCGCTGCGCTCGACCCCGGCACGCAGACCTTGTTCGTTACCGATGAGGCTTCGAGAAAAATTTACGTGCTCGATGCCCGGACCTTGCGTCCCAAACGCGAACCGCTGCTCACGTGCACCACACCTTGGAAGCCGGCGCTCGACGTCGCGCGTGCACGTCTCTACATTCCATGCGCCGGCGCAAATGCAATCGATGCGTTCGATGTCCGGACGATGCGTCGCGTTCGTGGCGCTCCTTTTCCAACCGGAAGTTACCCGCTCGCGGTCGCGATATGGCGTCCGAACGAGCGCGTAAAATGAAATCCGTCGCTTTTTGCCTTCTCGCTCTCTTCTTCTGGTCGGGCGTGGCGGCGCGCGCGAACGACCTGCCCGCTCGCCTAGAGCCGAGCGCACCCTTCCCGAGGATCATCGAGCAGGCGCCGACGATCGAGACCATTGCGCCGGGCGTCGAATACGGCGACTATCAGCTCGAGACGACGTCGGGGCCGCTCGCCATTCACGTCGTCGCCGTGGAGCCTCACCGCGGGGACCTGCGCATCGGATTCCGTGGTAGCTGACGATTCTCTTATCTCTCGCGGTGAGACCATCGGCTCGATGGCGCGGCGCACGCGAGCGGTTGCCGGAATCAACGGCGATTTTTTCGACATCGGTAATACGAATCGGCCTATCAACATGGTCGTCCGCGACGGTGCGCTGCTGCAGCTTCCGTATAAGCGTTACGTTCTTGCAATCACGCGCGACGGAGCCGCGCATATCTCCGAGTTCACGTTCTTGGGGCAGGTCGTCATCGACCAGCGGACCCTGCCGCTCGACGGCGTCGACGAAATGCCGCAGCCGGGTGGAGGCATTTCACTGCTCACGCCGCTCTACGGCCGCGTGCCGCCGCGCGACGACGTTACGCTGGTCTCGGTCGAGCCGATCGAAGGCGTTCCCCCGCTGTCGCGCTATCGCGTGACCGGCGTGGCCGATAATCAGAGCCCACAACCGCCAGGCTATTACGTTGCGATCGGGCTAAGCGACTACGGCGTCGTAGGCGTTCCGGACGCCGGCGCGGTTGTGACGGTGACCGGCGATCTCGCGCCGCTGGGCCTCGGCTCGATGACAGCCGCGGTTGGCGGCGGCGCGCTCATCCTGCACGACGGCGAGTGGTACGACGATAGCGACGCGCCGTATCGCGAAGAGAATTCCAAACGCATGCCGTGTTCCGGTGTCGCGCTCGCGCCCGACGGCCGGCTTTACCTCGTCGAGGTCGACGGGCGCCAGCCCGAGTTGAGCGTCGGCGTCACGCGCAGAGAGTTTTCGGCCCTCATGCGGTCGCTCGGTGCTACGGAGGGATTGCTGTTCGACGGCGGAGGCTCATCGACGATGGTGGTGCGGCGTCTCGGCGATAGCGTCGCCGATGTCGTCAACTCGCCGTCCGACGGCAAAGAGCGTCCGGTTGCGGACGGAATCTTCGTCTACAGCAGCGCCCCGGCCGGACCCGCAGTCCGTCTCGTGGCGCGGCCGAGCATCATCCGGGCGATTGACGGCGCGCAGGTGGCGTTGCGCGTCGTGGCGGTCGATGCCGCATACCATATTGCCGGCGGCGGCGAGCAGCCGCGCGCGACCGTAATGCCGTCGCGACTGGGCGTCGTTCGAAACGGTCAGTTCATTGCGCTTCACCCCGGCTCCGGTCGCGTGGTATTGCGCGGCGATGGCCTCAAAGGCGACATACCGATCGAAGTTGACGCGACGCCGGCGCGCAGCAAGATCACTCCGGTCGGGCCGAACGTCGATCCCAATTCGACCATTGCATTGGCCGCCCGCGCGTACGACGCACACGGGTACGTACTCGCGCTTCCGCCGCTTCTGCGCTGGAGCGCCACCGCCGGCTCGATCGACCCCTGGGGGCACTTTCATGCCGGGTCGCACGACGCCAATATCGCGGTTCGACATCGGCGAGACCGTCGCCAGCGCCCGCGTGACGGTTGGATCGCACGATGTAGCGTTACCGTTTGCCGAACGCGCGCGTTTCGTCACGGCTCGTCGCGGCGGCCAAGGCGCCGTGGCGAAGAATGCGGGTTGTAGAAGCTGCGTCCGCCTGACGTTCTCGTTTGGCAACGGCGAGCGCGCCGCCTACGCGGCAACCGACATTCCGCTGCCTCCCGACACGATCGGTCTCGCCTTCGACCTGCAAGATGACGGCAGCGCAGCGCGCGTTCGGATTGCGGTGCGCAACGAAATCAACGAAGACATTCTGCGTCGATGCAACGCAGCTTGGCGAGCCGGGCTGGCGGAGCGTCTCGGTACGCTTTCCAAACGATACGCGAGCGTCGCGGCTTATGGCGATCTACGTCTTGCCGCCCAAGGGCATCGAGCTCTCTGACGGCAGCATCGTTGTGAGAGACGTTCGCGCGATCGTCGCCGGTCAATAGCGCGCCGAAAGCGACGCAATCAGACCGCCGAGTACGAGCAACGCCCCGAATGCGGTAGCGAAAATATTGGGAGCGGCGACGACTTCAACCGCCGGGTACGTTTCCGTCACCGCGCGCAACGAGAGTCCGCTCACGCGAATCATTCGCCCTCCGGCGCTCAACGCAATCGCATGTGGAAGCGGCCGTTCGTTCTCGTCGTCAACGGCGAAGAGCACCGCCGGCTCGCCGATTTGCGCCCCGCCGTGGAGCAGCATCGCAGCCTGCCGCGGGCGTAAACATGACGACCTTGACGACGCGTCCGCGCAGCCGGCACGGTGAACGAATCGTAGGGCAGGTCCATGCCGGCGATCGTTTGCCGATGCTGCATCAAGAGCACCGGCGAGAGAAAGACCGAACCGGCCGGCTGCGTGATCGTCAGGCGATTGCCTCGCAAATCGCGTGCCTCGACGTAAACGACGCTTCGCGGTACGGCGCGGAGAATGAAATTTCCGGAGTCGCGCGGGCGCGCGCCGATCTCCATCGGTGCGTGCAGGGGACGCAGCAACGTGACCGAGGGGCTTGCGGAAGTCTCGGTCGAGGCGAGAGGAAAGACGAGCAGGCCGAGGGCCTCGACCGAGATCCGCTGGCCGGGCGCCCCGACGAAGGTTTGATTGTCGGGCGCGAAGAGGCCGCTGACCACACCCGCTAGTCCCACCATCGCCGCACCGGCGACGAGCGAGATAGTCGCAAGCCGCGCGCGCGCAGATTGCGCTCGGATCGAGTGCCGGCCGGCGGCCATCGCTACCACGACGAGTGCGCCGAGCACGACGTTGAACCACCCAGCGTGATAGATCGCTCGGCCCGGAAGGGCAACTTCCACGACGGCTGCCGCAGCAGCGGCCAGCGCCGCTGCGCGCAATCCGCTCAACGCACCCGCGCGACGGGTGTTACGGCCGACACCATCTGCGTGAAGGTCAGCGCTCCATCGAAGGCTCGAACGACGATTCCTCGCCGGTCGATAACGACGGTCGTCGGAAGGCCGAGCGCGGCGTACGTACGCCCGTATTGCTGACCGGCGTCGATCCAGATCGGAAAGTGAATGTCCAGCGAATATGCGAAGGCACGAGCACGCTGGGACGACTCTCCCTCGTTTACGCCGACGATCGCGATCCCGCTACGAGCGTAGGCCCTTGCCAGTCGCTGCAGGTCCGGCATTTCGGCTCGACAGGGCGGGCACCACGACGCCCACAAATTCATCAACACGACTCGCCCGCGATACTGCTCGAGTGAGACGCGCGAGCCGCGATCGTCCCGTAAGGGAAAAGCAGGCGCCGATTCACCGACGAGACCTTCCGGGCCACCGGGACGCGCCGTCTGTGAAACGAAGAACGGTTCGAGAACGAAGAACGCGATTCCCAACGCCACCGCCGCGATCGACCAGACGATATAACGGGACATTCATTAACCCTACGGCTTCCTAGGTCCCTATCCTTCGGCGAACGAATCGCCGACGGCGTGCCTGCCCTGATTCTCGACGGAAGAAGCCTTGCTGCCGACTTGCGCACCGAGCTCGTCGCGCGCACGGCTTCCTTACGCGAAATGGGCATTCGCCCTACGCTCGTCGTCGTATTCGTCGGAGAGAACGAATCGAGCCTCGCCTACGTCCGCAATCTCGAACGGACCGGGGACCGTGTCGGCATCCGCGTCGTTGTGGACCGGCTCGCGCAAAGCGCAACGGCCGCCGAGATCCGGTCGCGGCTTGAAACTCTTCACGAAGATTCAAGCGTTCACGGCGTGATGCTTCAACAGCCGCTGCCCCCGCATCTTTCAATTCGTGAAATCGCTGACGCAATTCCGGCGCACAAAGACGTCGACGGAGCGCATCCCACCAACCAGGGACACTTAGCCTTCGGCAGCGGAACGGAGTACGTTCCGGCGACGCCGGCCGCCGTCATGCTGTTGCTGGAGCGAAGCCCGCATTGGCCGCTGCGCGGGCGGCGCGCGGTTATGATCGGACGATCGATCGTCGTCGGCGCGCCCGTCGCGATGCTCATGGTCGGCCAAGATGCAACGGTAACGATCCTTCACAAAGAATCGCTCGACTTGCAGCCGCACGTAAAAATGGCGGAGGTTGTCGTCGTTGCGGCCGGCGCTCCCGGATTAATCCACGGCAGCGACCTGATGCCCGGCGCCACGGTCATCGATGTCGGAACGACGCTCGTCAACGGCGTGCTGCGGGGAGACGTTGATTTCGAAAGCGCAGTCGAAGTCGCGGGCGCGATCACGCCGGTTCCCGGCGGCGTCGGTCCGGTTACGAATGTCGCTTTGCTGCGAAACGTCGTGAAGGCAGCGGAACGCGCAGGTCGGTAGTCGCGCGGCGCATAAGCGAGTTTCGTGGTTACCGACGAGCTTCTGCACGATCTCGATGCGGCGCATCCGCCCCTACATCCACTGTTGATCGAGCTAGAACGGCACAGCGAAAGAGCCGCGCCGACACTTTCGCGCGTGACGGGCCGATTTCTCTCCACGATCGTCACCGCGATGCAGGCGACTCGCATTCTCGAAGTCGGCACGGGATACGGCTACTGGACGCTCTGGATGGCGTTAGCACAGCCAAGCGTGGGCAGAATTTGGACGGTCGATCCGGACGCGCAGCGGACCGAAGTCGCCCGCTCCTACTTTCATCGCGCAGGTGAAGACGATTCTATCGAAGTCTTCAATACGCCGGCGCTCGAGTTGCTCGAAAACTTTCCGCACCGCAATCTCGACGTGGCGTTCGTCGCTGCGGACAAAGACCGCTACGTCGCGTACCTCGAGCTCGTCATTCCGATGCTCAAGCTCTCGGGCTTGGCGATCTTCAACGATTGCTTGGCGACGCCCGAGTTCGCGCAACGGTTTCTGACGCATCCCGCCTTGGACGCCACGATCTTACCGTTCGGTATCGGCATCGGCGCTCGCCGACAGTGACGAGCGCGCAGGCCTTCCGGCGAGCGATGCGCCGCGTGCCTACCGGCGTCACCGTCGTCACGACGCTCAAGGAAGGCGAGCCGCGAGGCATCACCGTCAACGCTTTTTCCAGCGTCTCGCTCGAGCCGCCTTCGCTCTTGATCTGCGTGAACCGAGAGGCTCGCAGCTATCTCTTCATTTCGAGCTCGCGGATTTTTTGCGTTAACGTGCTCGCCGGCGATCAGCGCCCGCTCGCCGAGCACTTTTCCGGAAAGGTACGCGAGCGCCAGTTCGCGGACGTCGAGTATGCAATCGATGCCACGGGGGCACCCGTTTTGAGCGGAGCGATCGCGCACTTCGATTGCGAGCTCGCGCATGAGTACCAGTTCGCCTCCCACTCGATTCTGATCGGTTACGTGATATCGTGCGGCGCGCGTCCCGGCGAGCCGCTCGGATACTTCAACGGCGGCTTCCACGACTTTGGCATCCACGTGGATTAGTGCGCTCCGTTGATTCGGCAGACGTTTGAGGTTGGACCGCTCGCGTGCAATTGCACCGTTCTCGCTGACGAGCGCACCGGCGACGCGTTCGTCGTCGATGGCGGCGACGGCGTTGACGAGGTCGTCGGCCGGCTGAAGCGCAACGGGTGGCGAGCGAAGTTCCTGGTTCACACGCACGCTCACATCGATCACATCGGAGACCTGGGACGCCTACGCGAGCTTACCGGCGGCAGCGGTTTGCTTCACCCGGCCGACTTGCCGCTCTACCGGACGCTCGCGCTCCAAGCGCGCTGGATCGGAATCCCGCGCGTGCCGCCGGTCGTCGCACTCGACGGCGACCTGCACGACGGCGATCTCCTCGAGGCGGGAGAGCTGCGCTGCCGCGTCCTGCACACGCCCGGGCACACGCCCGGCAGCGTCTGCTTCGAGGTCGCCGATGGCAAAAGAACGACGCTGCTTACGGGCGACACGCTCTTCGCAGGGTCGATCGGACGCTGGGACCTCGGCGGTACGTCGATGGAAGACGTCGTGCATTCGATTCGCACCAAACTCTTGCGCTACGACGATGCCACCCCGGTTATCCCCGGGCACGGGCCATTCACGACGATCGGAATCGAACGCAGCTCGAACCCATACCTCCGCAATGCTTGAACCGATCGTCCGCAAGCGGCGGCTCTTCGTCGGGATCGACCTCGACCCGAGCGCGCGTGCCGCGTGCGCCGCCGCCCTGGAAGAACTGCGCAAAACCGGGTTGGATGCGAAATACGAGTCGCCCGAAAAACTGCACGTGACGTTGGCGTTCTTGGGGTTTGTTGAGACCTCGCGCTACGACGAGATCGTTTCAGCGCTCCTTGCTGCTTGCGCGCAGTCGAGGCCGTTCGCACTTTCGTTCGATAAGCTTGGTGCGTTTCCGAACGAGCGCAAGCCCCGCGTGGTGTACGTCGGCGCGCGCGAACAAGGCGCGCACTTCAGAACGCTTGCTGCAACGCTGCGAAACGCTTACGTCGCGCTCGGTTTTGAATTCCGCAACGATGCGGTCGCGCACGTGACAATTGCCAGGATCAAGGGACCGAACCGCCCGCTTCCGCTTGTTGAGTTCGTTGCAATTCCGCTCGAGATTCGAAGCTTGGTCCTCTTCGAATCGCTTCCCGACAAGGCGCGCAGCAACGTCGCGCTACGAACGGCTCGCTACCGCGCCGTTCCCGCAGACCTAGGAGCCTAGCGCAGCTTGATCAGCAGTTTTCCGTCGTCGGCGCCGGCGGACGCCGGTGCTTGGGCCGGTGCGGATTTCGCGGGCGATGCGGCTGCCGGCCGCGGCATCGCCGCGTAGTCGGGTACCGCTCCGGAGGCGACCTTGCCGCGATAATCGGCGATCGCCACCTGCAGCGCCTCGAGCGCGCGCTCCGGATAATCTTTTTTCTTCTCCGGGTACCCGTCGAGCTCGCGTTCGATGTCGCTCGCCGTGATGGCGGAAGCTTCGTCGATCGTCTTTCCCTTTGCGATCGCCACGACGAGGCTGCACGTTGCCGTGCCGAATCCGCATCCGGTGGTGAAGTAGGAGATGTCCTCGAGCACCGCGCCCGGCCCAACCTTCAAGAAGAAGTTATACATGTCGCCGCAGGAATCGCTGAAGTACTCGCCGCTCGCCGTGGCGCCTTCCATCGTACGAAAGCCACTGCGCTCTTCGACCAAACGCTGAAATTTCGGAAAATCCACGATCAACCCACCGTCTCTGTCGGATGCAGTTCGAAGCGGCATTCCCTTCCGCCATGAGCAAGCGATTCCGTCTGCACGTGCTCGCCGCCGATCGTTTCGTCGATCACGTGATGGATCACTTGACAAACCTCGGGATGCTCTTTTGCCGCACTCGAATAGGGGCAGTTGTGCTCGTGCAGCGCGAAACCGCCCTCGATCAAACTATACTCGGCCACGACGCCGCTCTTGCGCAGCATTTCCGTGAGCTGGGCAACCCGCTGCTCGGGATCGTTCGAATTCACCGATAAGCGCGCCCGCTCGATCGCACGTCGCGAGAGCCCATCGAAGACTTGCTCGACCCCCGACGTGCCGAACTGGCTGCGCAGCTCGTGCAGGACGGCCGTCAGCATTTTGTCGTACGCCTGGGGAAAGAGCTTGTCGGCATCGGCCGTCAGCGAGAACTCGTAGGTGGGCTTCGTGGGGCCACGCCGCACGGGAGTCTCCGCCACCAGCCCGTCGCGCTCGAGGACCATGAGCTGCTGGCGCACGGCATTGGGCGAGAGCCCGAACGACCGCGCTAAATCCGTCGCAGAAGCTGGGCCGCGACGGCGCAGCTCGCTTACGATCTTTCCACGGGTTGTCTGGAAGAAGCGGTCGGCATGCATCTACGGCGCTATCCTAGCATGAAGACGGCGAGATAGTAAAGTTTTTCCTTGACTTTCTAAGAGAGCCTCGGCTACCATGAATCGCATGCCCGAGCAAGGTCTTCGTATCTCCAACCTCTATTGCCGCGTTGCCGGAAACGATATTTTAAAGGGAATCGACCTGACGGTCGATCCCGGACGCGTTCACGCGCTCATGGGTCCAAACGGAAGCGGCAAATCGACCTTAGCGTTCTCGCTTACCGGTCATCCTGCATATGAAGTGACCGGCACCGTCACCATGGACGGCGAGGACTTGCTTGCCCTGCCCCCCGACAAACGCGCGCGCGCCGGCCTTTTTCTCTCGTTTCAGTACCCAGCCGCCATACCGGGAGTGAAGGTCGCAAACTTTCTGCACGCCGCCCGCCAGGCCGAGCGGCCGGGCGATCTTCCGCCCGCGAAATTCCGCGCGCTGCTGCTCGAAAAGATGGAGCAGCTCGGCATCGACCCGTCCTTTATGGGACGCTATCTCAACGACGGGTTCTCCGGCGGCGAGAAAAAACGCCTCGAGATGCTCCAGCTCGCCGTGCTTGCGCCGAAGTACGCGATCATGGACGAGACCGACTCCGGACTCGACATCGATGCGCTCAAGGACGTCGGCAGTTCGATCGCCGCGTTGCGAGCCAGCGACGAAGGGCGCAACACCGGCTTCCTCCTCATCACGCACTATCCGCGCATCTTGCAATACGTGACTCCCGACGTCGTTCACATCATGATCGACGGGCGAATCGTAAAGACGGGCGGCCACGATCTCGCGCACCTTATCGAACGCGAAGGATACGATAAGATCCGCGAGGAGAGCGCTGTTTCGACCGGCGCCGTTGTCTAGTTCCTTGGCGTCTGCACGTCCGCAGACACACCAACTCTACGAGCTGCTCGCCGCATTCGACGGTGCGCTGCTTTCTCTCGATGAACGAGCGCGCGCGCTCGACCGCTTCTTCTCGCTCCCCAGCGGGCGTGAAAAGCCGGGCCGTTTTTGGAGGGTCGACTTCGAATCGATCGTGCCGGACGCCGGTGCGATCGACTCGGGCGTAACCGGCGTTACCATCGAAAACGGCGACCGTGCCGTCACGGTCTGCGACCTCGCGACCGCCGCGCGCGAGCATCCGCAGCTCTTGGCGCGTGCCTTCGGCACGACGGGCGTCGCCGCGAGCAAGTTCGGCGCGCTCGCCCAGGCATTTGCCGGTCGCGGTGTCTTCGCTTACGTACCTTCCGACCACGCATGCGACGAGCCGATCGTCGTCCGCTATCGCGCGCCGAGCGGTAGCGCGATTTTTCCTTGGACCGTCGTGCTCGCCGAACGCGGTGCGCGCGTGACGATCGTCGAACGTCTGGAGTCCGGCGACGATGCCTTCATCTGCGGCGCGACGGAGATCGTCAGCGCGGAACACGCCGACGTTACCTACGCAGTGCTGCAGCAAGCTGGCGAGCGGGACCCGCGTGATCTCAAATCGGGTTGCGCGCCCCGGCCGCGACGCACGAATTTCATGGAACGTCGCCGAGCTCGGCGGCGACCTCGCGGCCGGCGACCTTCGCGTCTCGATCGAAGAACCGGGAGCCGATGCGCGCATCGCGGCGATCTTCTTTCCACGCGCTTCGCAGCACGTCGATATCGTAAGCACCGTCGAGCATCGCGCCGGCGAAGCGAGCTCCGAAACGCTCGTCAAGTCTGCGGCAAGCCAGCGAGGCCAAGCGCGCTTTCTCGGCAACATTCGCATCGCGCCCCACGCGCAAGGGAGCGACGCGCGCCTCCGCGACGATGCGCTCCTGCTTTCGACGACCGCGCACATCGACTCTGTACCAGCGCTGGAGATCGGCGCGAACGACGTGAAGGCCTATCACGGTGCGACGGTCGGCGCGATCGACGGCGAGCAAATTTTCTACATGGAGAGTCGCGGCATCGAACCGGCAGCCGCGGAGCGCATCATCGCGCTCGGTTTTTTCGAGCCGGCAATCGAGCGGTTTCCCTCGGCGGCGCTTCGCGACGAAATCCGAGTTGCTTTAGCGGCGAAGCTCTCATGACGGTACATCGGCAGACCGGAAAGTCGAGCGGATTATCGCCGATTTTCCCATTCTGGCACGCCCGACGTCACGCGGAAAGCGGCTGGTCTATCTCGATTCGGCGGCTACGTCGCAGAAACCGCGGGTCGTCATTCAGGCATTGGTCGATTACTACGAACAGTACAATGCGAACATTCACCGCGGGGTCTATGAGATCGCCGCCCGCGCGACCGCGGAATTCGAGCTGGCGCGCGTCAAGCTCGCGCGCTTCATCGGCGCGGACGTTTCGGAGGTCGTGTGGGTACGTAACACGACCGAAGCGATCAATCTCGTCGCGTACTCTTGGGGCAGCACGAACGTTCGCTCCGGCGACGCGATCCTGCTGACCGAGCTCGAGCACCATTCCGATCTCGTGCCGTGGCAGCTGCTGGCGGAACGAACCGGTGCCGAGCTACGCTTCATTCCGGTCGACGATCGCGGACTCTACGTTCTCGACGACCTCGACGAACTTACTCGACGGCTGCAAGCTCGTCGCAATCGCGCACGTCAGCAATACGCTCGGGACGATCGTGCCGCTGGAGAAAATCATACCCCGCGCCCACGCGGCCGGGGCCGTCGTCCTCGTCGACGGCGCTCAGGGCGCACCGCACCTGCCGCTCGACGTCAAAGCGCTCGATGCCGATTTCTACACCTTCAGCGGGCACAAGATGCTCGGGCCGACGGGCATCGGCGTGCTGTACGGCAAGCGCGCGCTGCTCGAAGCGATGCCGCCCTTCTTCTCGGGCGGCGATATGATCCGCAAAGTCGAGTACGATCGCACGACGTTCAGCGATCCGCCGCGAAAGTTCGAGGCCGGAACGAGCAATATCGCCGATGCCATTGCGTTCGGCGTCGCCGTCGAATATCTCGAACAACGTCGGAATGGAGTGGGTGCGCGAGCACGAGCGTGTGCTGACCGGCTATGCGCTCGAACGACTAGCCGAGTTCGAGCCGCGTGGCTTAGCGATCTACGGCCCGCGCGATCCCGCGCTCATCTCCGGAGTGATCTCGTTCAACTTGGCCGACGTTCACGCGCACGATCTCGCCTCGATCTTGGATACCGAGGGCGTCTGCGTACGCGCCGGTCACCACTGCACGATGCCGCTGATGGAAAAGATGGGGTGGTCGGCTACCGCACGGGCTTCGTTCTACATCTACAACACCGAAGCAGACGTCGACGCGCTCTGCGGGGGACTCGAAAAAGCGGCCCGCGTCTTCGGCGTTTGAGATCGCTAGGGGCCTAGTGGACGACTTCTATCGCGACTATATCCTCGATCACTATCGCCACCCACGCAACTTCGGCAACCTCGAGCGTTTCGACGCGGAAGCCGAAGATCTCAACCCACTCTGCGGCGATCAGATCCGCATGGAGTTGAAGATCGAGGACGGCGTCGTGAGCGACGTGCGGTTCTCCGGCAAAGGCTGCGCGATCAGCCAGGCCTCGGCATCGATGCTTACCGAACGGGTCAAGGGCATGAGACTCTCCGACGTTGCGAAACTCTCCAAAGACGTCGTGCTCGAGGACGTCGGCATCGGGATCAGTCCGACGCGCATGAAGTGCGCGATGCTCGGTCTGCGCGTGCTTAAAAGCGCGGCGATCGGCGAGCTCGCCGGCTGGCCGGACGAGGAGTGAAGCACCGCGTTACGGCGACGCCGTGGCGGGCTCTTGCGGCCGAGCCCGAGTTTCGGGCGCTCCTGCGATCGCGGCGTCGCTTCGTAATTCCGGCGACCATCTTTTTCATCGCCTACTACCTGGCGCTGCCGATTTCGGTCGGCTGGCTGCCGAAGCTGATGAGCCGGCCGGTGTTCGGACCGCTGACGGTGGCGTATTGCTTTGCGCTTTCGCAGTTTGCAATGGCGTGGATTCTGCTGGCGCTCTACTTGTGGCGGGCCCGCAGCTTTGACTTTCGCGCGGCTCGGATCCGCCGGCGAGAGACGCACGAGCTCTTGGATTCAGAACCGTGAGAACCCAGCCGTCGCTGGTGATGTTCGCGATCTTCGTAAGCATCACGCTCGTCGTCACGTACTGGGCCTCGGGTCAGAGCGGAACGAGCCGCGGTTTTTACACGGCCCATCGCCGAATCGGCGGCTTGCAGAACGGCTGGGCGATTGCGGGCGATTACGTCTCGGCTGCGTCGTTTCTCGGCATTACGGGCCTGGTGGCCTTTTACGGCTTCGACGGCTTCATGTATTCCGTCGGCTGGCTCGTAGCCTATCTCGCCGTGCTCCTGCTCGTCGCCGAACCGTTGCGCAATATCGGCAAGTACACGATGGCCGATCTCGTTTCGTTTCGCCTGCGGGGCCGCGCCGTCCGAGCGATCGCGGCGCTCTCGACGCTGGCGATCACGCTCTTCTATTTGATCGCCCAAATGGTTGGAGTCAGCGCGCTCGTCAATTTGCTTCTTCCCAGGTTCGGAGGCGGCATCGCGATCGTCGTCGTCGGCGTGCTGATGCTCGTCTACGTGCTTTTTGGCGGCATGCTTGCGACGACGTGGGTGCAGATCATCAAAGCAGGTCTCTTACTCGTGACCGCGCTCGGGCCTCTCGCTGCTCGTTATCAAGCACTTCAACTTCTCGCTTGGAAATTTCTTTAGCGCCGCGGCGGCCGTGCCCATCGCCGGACGAGCATCGAATCTGCTTCAGCCGGGATTGCTCTTTCACGGAAGACTCGGCGCGTTGAATCTGGTCTCGCTCGGCCTGGCGCTCGTTCTCGGCACGGCCGGGCTTCCGCACATCCTGATGCGCTTCTTCACCGTGCCGTCGGCAAAAGCGGCGCGCACGTCGGTCGCCTGGGCGATGGTGCTGGTCGGCATGTTCTATCTCACGACGTCGTTCATGGGCCTTGGCGCTGCGACGATCGTCGGCAAGCAACACATCGGCCGCCGGATGTACGCCGGGCTCAAGCGATCGGCTACATCGCGCACCATCCGCAGCAGCAAGCGACGCTCGACGCGCAGCTCAAGCGCGACGGCTACATCGTCCCCGAGCCCGACAGCAATCTGGCCGCACCGCTGCTCGCAGAGCAGGTCGGCGGCTCGCTGTTGACGGCCTTCGTGGCGGCCGTCGCCTTTGCCACGATCTTAGCGGTCGTCGCCGGCCTTACGATTACGGCCTCTTCCGCATTTGCGCACGACATTTGGTTCAGCCTCGTCCGCAACGGACGCGGCGACGAGACCGAACACGTCTTTGTCGCGCGCGCCACGGCACTCGTCGTCGGCGCGCTCGCGATCGCGCTTTCGATTGCGCTGCGCGGCTTCAACGTCGCCTTCTTGGTGGGGCTCGCCTTCGCGGTAGCGGCAAGCGCAAACGTGCCCGTCATTCTTCTCGCGCTCTCCTGGCGGCGTTTTGCGCGATTCGGCGCGATCGCTGGGATGCTCGCCGGTTTGATTTCCTCGCTCGTCTTGATTGCAGTGAGTCCCGTCGTGATGGGACGCTCGCGCGATTTTCCCGCTCGAAAATCCGGGCATCGTTTCGATTCCGATCGGCTTGGCCGGCGCGATCCTCGGTACGCTGCTCGCACGCGACCGCGAATCCGAGGCAATGTTCGACCAACTACAAGTACGCGCAACCACGGGCATAGGGGCCGAAGTCTAAAAGGCGCCGATTTAGTCCAGATCGCGAAGCCGAGGGCCGAAGTTTACTGCGGTAAATGAGGCCCGAGGCGACAAAGAGATGGGCTAAATCAGCGCCTTTTACTGCGGTTTGATTGCGTAGTGGTCGGTAATCTGTAACCCGAGCGGACCCTGCTCGACGCGTAAACGTGACGTAGTACTCCCCGCTGGTGGTCTCGACGTCAGCCGTGACGCGGTAGTGCTGCGCGCCGATGTCGGCCGAGCGGATCGACGTGATATGCGAATCGGAGTTCATGAACGTCTCGCTCGGAAGCCCGTGAGCGAGATACGATGCGGCGGTCGTACGATCGCCGCGCGCGAGCGCTTCGAGATACGAGCGAACGAGCGGCCTCCGGCCGATTCTCTGCGGGCGTCGGCGCCGAAGGCTTTGCGGATGCAACCGCCGGCGAAGGCGCGTTGCTCGCCGGCGGCGACGTCGGTGGCTTTAGACTCGATTTCTGCGTTGGCCGCGGCAGCGACACAAGAGTGGATCGGAGCCGGAGTCTTGGTCGCGACGAATTGCGGGCGCCGGCCGAACCGTTGGCGTCGGAGACGGAAGCGATGTCGGAGCGGCCGACCGGGTCGGAACCGGGCTGACGGGCGGGCGGGTTGGGCTTGGAATCGGCTCCGGCGTCGCAGCGGTCGAAGGTACCGCGCCGATTACCGTTGGTCCCGACCGCGGCGGAGCCTTCGGGCCCCCGAAAAAGTGCGCGAGCGCCCCGCCCAGCAACAGTCCCGCCAAAATCACTACGAGAACGAGCGGAAAGAGCGGTAAACCGCCACCAGGATCGTCGTCCGATCGACGACGCCGCTGCGGCTCTCTCAGGATGGGGTCCGCGTCAGCCGTTCGCGCCAAGGCGTCGCGTAGGATGGCGGGAAGCATCGCAATCAGATCGGGGCGCTGCTCGACGAAAACGATCGTCGCCTCTTTGAGCAGACCGGGGCTCCCGCGCGCATACGCAAGCAGCGCGGTGACGGCTCCGGTTTCTCGCCTCGCGATAGCGTCGAGTGTCGTGCCGGCGCCCTCCGCGGCATCTTCGGACGATTCACCGCGGTCGCGAAACGCCGCGAAGAGCGCTTCAACGAGTGCGTGAACGACCTCTGACGGCATCGTCGATAGCTCGCGCTCGTAGAAGGCGGCGAGATCGGTCTCGTCCATCTTCGCGAGAAGCTTCTCGACTGCACCTGCCAGCATGTCGGCCGGCACGTTCCCGAAGGACATTCGGCGACTCATTTATCCCCGCCGGCAGGCAGCTCCTCGATGCGGCAGAAAATGACGTGCTGATGATCCGCGTGAAGGTTCCGCTCGACCTCCATGCCGTCGCAGTCGGCGGCTCAGGCGCCTTTGCGCTCGCTACTCCGTTGCGCGTTGCCGACTTACTCGAGTTTGCCGTCCGCGAAGCGATCGGCTCGCGGGCGCCGCACGACAAGTTTTCACGTAGCGTTCACCGGACGCTCGCCGGGCTTGCAGCCGGCGATTTCATCGTCGACGTCAACGGCCGGGGTTTTGCCGACCCCGATGCGACGGTCGTCTGTGAAGGGACGGTCGACATCCGCTTCTTCCTCACGCAGCGTCGCCGCGCGCCGCTCCACCGGACGTAACTTCGTTCCAACTCGCTCTTGCAGCGAGTGATACTGTAGAAGAAAACCCTCTCGGAAGAAACGGAGCCACACAATCAAACTTGGCGTCGCCCTGGTTGCCGCGCTCTTTTCGGCAACCGGACCTGCCTGTGCCGACGTACGGTACGATACGTCCGGCGAAGACGTCTATCGCATCGTATCCGCCGGAACGATTTCGAAGGTGTCGTACGCTGGCACCCAGAGCCTATCGACGCGGCAAGACGGCAAAGATTGGCGCTTTGAAGCGCGCGCTCGGTACACGCGCAACGGGCCGGACGGAAAGAGCCGCGGCGAAGCCCTTTTCGTTCAAATGCTTCTCCCCGACGGCACGTTCGAAGATCGCCTCGACGACGACCCCGATTTCTTGACGATTCTCAACCAACCGTTCGCCGTGCGCCTCGACGCCGCGACGCTTCGCGACGTGCGCGCGCTGCGCGGACGCGTGCCGTTCTCAGCCACTTCTCCGCTGGGGGCCGAAGCCGTGCTGCACGGATTTCTGCGACCGGTTGCCGGCGGCCCGATCGACGGACGTCCGACCGTGGGAGTGCGCTTCGAAGCCGAGAGCGCCATGACCGGGCCGCTTCCCGGTTATTCCGAGACGCTGGTTTCGGGAACGATGCGGATGGACGGAACCGCCTACTACGCGCTCGATGAGGCGACGCTTCTCGCGCTAAACATCACGCTGACTCTCGACGCTCGGCTCGCCCAGAGCCGCTCGTCGGTCTCGGTGCCGGTACGGATCGTCTACCGCCGTTCGATCAGAGCAACCGTCTAAAACGCCCCTACGAGCTCCACTTGCAACGGGTGGCGGAACGGCTGCTCCCGCAACTCCGTGAGCGGCGTGAAGGCGAGATGGTTCTGATGACAGTCGATCAACATCTCGATACCGCGCTTGACGCAACCGGTCTCCTCGACGTACTTCGCCAGTTTCTTCTTGAAATACGCGTGCGGATCGCGTAGCACTTTCGCATAGTATGGATCCTGGGTCAGTCCGGCGGGATCGACTCCCTCCTTAGGAACGAGCCAAACGAACCACGGATCCTCGCTCTGACGGTACCCGATGAGTGCGAGCGGAAGCGCTCGTGCCGACTTGATATCCGGCAAGAAGCTGCACATCGTATACGCATCCAGCGAAATTTCCGTTGGCTCGATGCCTTGTTGCATAGACTGCACCTTTCGTTCGATCGGATCAGCACAAAGAAAAACCGCTTGTCTCCTTACGAGCGAAGCGGTTTCAGGCTTGGTTCGGGCGGGCGCCCGAGCGAAAGCGGCATGGCGATGCTTTAGGAACGCCGTCCGAAACCCCTGCGGCCCGAACCATGAGTTCGCCTCCGTCACCCTGACCCTGTCGCTGTCACCCTGAGCCTGTCGAAGGGCGTCAGGAGTTTTTGGCGCGCGTGTGAAACCACGGCCCTAGCAGTGGTGGTCCGGGGCACTGTATGAGCGCGCTCGCACCACTCCTTACGGGAGTATACGTGCCATCAGCGACGACGCCCGGGCGCACCGCGGCGATGCAACCCTCGGCAGAGTGCCGCGCCAAGCGTGGTAAATTTCGAGCGTATCGTCGACGATTACCAGCGCCGGCTCTACGGCTTCGCGCTTCGGATGACGGGGAACCGGGAAGATGCCGAAGAGATCGTCCAGGACGCATTCGTTCGCGCGTACCGCGCGCTCGGTAAGATGTCACCCGAACAACGTGCCGATCTGCGCCTCCAGCCATGGCTTTACACGATAACGCTCAACGTCACTCGCAATCGCCTGCGAAGCAAGCGCCCGTCAAACGTGGCGCTCGACGCGCTCGCCGATCCCGATGCGATCCTGCGGGAGTCGAACGAAGGGCCGCCGCAGCCCGAAACGATCGTCGAGCAGAATACCGAGATCGCCCTCGTCGAGCGAGCGCTCTTGCAATTGCCGATGCACCTTCGCGCCGCCGCGACGTTGCGGTTCATCGAAGGGCGCAGCCATCCCGAGATCGCCGAAATTCTCAATCAACCGATCGGCACGGTTAAATCCCATGTCCATCGGGCCGTCCGCATTTTGCGGCGCATTCTCGGCCCGCAAATCGGACGATTTGCCCCCGAAGGAGTTCCCGCACATGCGTTGTCGTGACGTCGAAGCGTTGTGGGACGAGCTCCGCGGCGAGTGCCAAGCCTCGCTCAAGGAGACCGTTCACAGCCACCTGCGAGCCTGCCCATCCTGTCAAGCGATGTACGAGCAGTACGAAGGCGTTGCGTACTGCCTCTCGTGTCTGCCCCCGCCGGAGCCATCGTGCGATTTGACAAAGAGAGTCGTGCAGCACATTGCGGCGCTCAAGGGTAAGGTCTATCCGCCGATCGTCCTCTCCGCGGTAACGACGCCGGTTGGACGCCTCTACGTCGGTTTTAAGTCCGACAGAATCGCATACGTCAGCTCTCGATACCGGGCGAACCGCCCGAAGAGGTGGTCTGCGCGAGCGCAACGCCGGCTGCACCGCCGCGTCGTGCGCGGTGAAGCGCCGCCCTGGCTGGTGCATGCGATCGACCATTTCTTCAGCACCTGGACCGTCGACGATGCGCTCGTCGACATCAGCGACCTAACGCCGTTCGAGCAAGCCGCGCTCCGCGCGGCGGCTCGTATTCCGCCCGGAGAGGTACGTTCGTACGCCTGGGTCGCAACGCAGATCGGTCGGCCGAAAGCGGCGCGAGCGGTGGGTCGCGTCATGGCCCGCAATCCGCTTCCGTTTCTTTTCCCGTGCCATCGCGTCGTCGATTCATCCGGAGATCTGCACAACTATTACTACGGTCTGGAAATGAAAGCTCGCCTTCTGGAAATGGAGGGCTACCGGGGCTAGACGCCAACCTTAGCGAACGTGGCGACCTCGGTGTACGCGTTCATATGAGCGATCCTCGGATCGCTGCCATTCCCGACGTTCACGGCCACGCGAAAGGCGAACACCGGCCCTACACCGAGGAGCGGCCGATCGCGTATTCGGCGCGCATGCTTTTTCTTTGGTTCTACCACGCCTGCCGGCGCGCGTCGCCGCGCTTCTTGATGGTCGCCGACCACGCCAACTACCTGACCTTTGAAGACCCTGGCGCCGTCAATACCGTGCGCCGGGCGCTGAAGCTGGCGCAAGCGGGCGATCTGCTCGGGGCAGCCGAGACGGCCGGCGTGGACATCGCGCATGCGGCCGTCGTTTCGGAAGGACTGCGTCGCGGAATGCGCTTCTCGATCGGCGCCGAGATCGATAACGATCCCCGTGCGCGCCCCGACGCGCAAAACATCGTCGATGCGATGCGCCCCGACGGAATTATCCGCATCGGTGCATTTCGTTCCGATTGCGCATCCGGAAAAGGGAGCCGATTGGCTCTGGCCGTTCGACAACGAGGAGTTCAGCGGGCTCCACGAGGTCGTCGGCACCGATAAGCTGTGGGAACTCTATATGGCAAAGTTGCTCGACGATCTCGAGAAGCTGCCGGCTCACATCGTCGGTCACTTCTACGCCCCGGCGACGTTCGGCCGCTGGCCGACGCAACAAGAAACTTGACGAGCACGAAGACCGGATGCTCGACGTCGCTCACCGTCGCGGTTTGGCGGTCGAACTCAATACGCGCTTTCTCTATCGCGACCACCCGGAAGATCGAAAAAAGAAATACCTCGAGGCCAATGCGCGACTCGTGCGCAAGGCAAAGGCCCGAGGTGTCGGCATCGCCGTTGGTTCGGACGCTCACAGTCCCAAGGATCAAGGTAACGCGTTCGGCCTGATGCTCAAGCTCCTCGACGACGCGCGGATCAACGAGGTCGTCTTTCCCCGTCGCGGGACGATTGGCGCGGGTCGCACTTCGGGCAACGCGCGAGCATCTCGAAGCGCAGGCGCAGGCGCGATCGGCAGCCAAGCGCGCCCGGAAGCAGCATCACCGGTTACAGCCGGGCCGAGCTCGGACTTCCTGAGCAAGCCGAAACGGCCGCGTCGCGCCGCGGCGGACGCGCGTCGAGAGAGACCGGTCCCAAAAAGCGCGCGAGCGACTCGGCGCGCACGTCGAAACGCCCGGTCGTGCCCGCGCCGCCAAGCACGAGCACGTCGCGTCGCAGCCCCGAGTCGTCCTCATCTGCGACCAAGGCGAAGGCTGCGCGAATCGCTAAACCGGCCGCCTTGCCGAAGAAGAAAAAGACGAGCAAGAAGCCGGCGTCAAAGCCGGCCGCGGGCATCGCGAGGAAGGCATCGCCGGGGCAAGCCCGCGCGGCGAAGAAACCCGGCGGTAAATCGGTGGCCGGTAAAAAAATGATTGCCGGCAAACCCGCCGCGCATAAAAAGGCCTCCCGCAAGCCACCAGCCGGCAAATCCGGAAGCAAGAAAAGCGTCGCGAAGAAGCCGGCGTCGCGGAGTACATCCAAGCCGAAGCGGCCCAAGGCCGGGTACGCGAAGAAGAGCGTCAAAAAGAAGAAGAGCGCGGCGAAGCGCCGCTAGCAACGATTTCTTATAGGGGACAGAAGCATTGGCGGATATTGAGCGCCTACGAAATATCGCTTTCGTCGGACCGCACCACGCGGGCAAGACGACGCTCGTCGAGGCGATTCTTGCCCATACCGGAGCGATCGGACGGCGCGGTTCGATCGCCGACGGCACGACCGTTACCGATCACGAACCCGAGGACGCCGCGCATCTGCAATCGACGACCGTGGGATTCGCGCACACGGCGGCAGACGGCGTCGAGATCACCATCGTCGATACGCCGGGCTTCATCGACTTCTTCGAAGAGACGAAGCAGGCACTGGCGGGAGTGGACGCGGCTGTCGTCGTCGTCGAAGCCGATCCGGGGCGCATCGTCCAGACGCAAGCCATCGTCGACTATCTCGAATCGACGCACATGCCGCACATCTTCGTCATCAACAAGATGGACCGGCCCGGAGCCGATTTTTCCCAGACGCTCGCGGCGTTGCAGAACGCGTACGGGCGGCACGTCGTTGCCGAGCAGCTGCCGATCGGGAGTGCCGAAAATTTTGACGGCTACGTCGATCTCGCGCAAATGGCGGCGTATCGCTTCGCGGGCGAGTCGGGGACCGGCACGTTCGGCGAAAAGGAAGAAGCCGTTCCGTCCGAGGTAGCGGAGCCGGCGCGCCGCCTGCACGTCGAGCTGCTCGAAGCCATCGCCGATTTCGACGATCGCTTGATGGAGGAGCTGCTCGAAGGCGTGGAGCCGCCGCTCGAGGAGATCGAACGCGATCTCTGCGCCGAGTGTGCTCACGATCAAGTCGTTCCCGTCTTGGTCGCCGCAGGCGCCTCGGGGGCAGGCGTCGCGGCGCTCGTGCGAGCGATCGAAAAATGGTTTCCGTCGCCGGCGCAAGCGCCGCATCTCGATGCCGAGGGTCGCCCCATCGCGCCGGACCCGGGCGCACCGGTCGTTGCGCGAATCATTAAAACTTCGATCCATCCGCAGAGCGGCAAACTCTCGATCGCGCGAGTGCTGTCGGGAACGATCAAAGCCGATGCCACGCTGACGAACGTCACGAAGCGCGACGAGAAGGTTCGTCTCGGCGGACTCTACCGGCTCCAGGGCAAGAAGCAAGAGCCTATTGCCGAGGCGGGTCCAGGCGCGATCGTCGCGCTTGGCAGACTCGACTCGGTCGCGACCGGAGATACGCTTACCTCGAACGGACATAAGGTGCTCCTGCCGCGCGTACCGGTTGCCGAACCCGTCTTTGCCGTGGCGGTCAAGCCGAAGGAGCGCATCGACGAGGCGAAGATCTCGCAGATGCTCGCGCGCATCGTCGACGAAGACCCGGCGCTTCGGCTCGAGCGAGCCGAGCTGACGCACGAGCAGCTGCTGCTTGGCAGAGGCGAGCAGCACGTCGCCATCGCGGTCGAACGGCTCGCCCGCAAGTACAAGGTCGAGGTCGAAACGGCTGCACCGACGATCCCGTATCTGGAAACGATCACCGGTGGAACCGAGATCCACTCGCGCTACAAACACCAGACGGGAGGTCACGGTCAGTTCGGTGACGTTTGGCTGCGCTTCGAACCGCGCGAACGGGGCGCGGGCGTTACCTTCGACGAGAAGATCGTCGGCGGCGTCGTTCCTCGGCAGTTCATACCGGCAGTCGAGAAGGGCGTGCGCGAAGCGCTCGCACACGGGCCCAGCGGTTATCCCGTGACCGACCTGCACGTAACGCTCTTCGACGGGCAGTACCACGACGTGGATTCCAGCGAGCAATCGTTCAAGACCGCCGCCGGCATGGGCGTGCGCGAGGCTCTTCCAAAGTGCAATCCGGTCGTACTCGAGCCGATCGCGTACGTGCAGGTGACCGTCCCAACGACGTACACTTCGACCATCATTCAGCAGCTCACCGGAAAGCGCGGTCAGATTCTAGGCATGAATCCGGCCGACCGAAGCGGCTTCGACGTCGTCGAGGCGTACGTTCCGGCGGTCGAGCTTTCGCGCTACATTACCGAGCTTCGCACCGGGTCGCAGGGCCTCGGCACGTATAGCTGGCGACACGAGCGCTACGATCCTATACCGGGCAATCGCGTCGCGCCGAAAGCGGCGGTGTGATATTCAAAACGACTTTGCGGCGGCCATCACATCGTACTCGGGGCCGCTCGTCGCTCCACCTCCGTGTTCCGCTCCTGCTGCACCGCGCTCGCGCCTCCTGCTAATGTAAATTATGACATCGTGTCAAAGGCGCTCGCGTCGGAGCCCCCTCGCACGACGTGACGGCAGCCTGAAGTCGTTTTGGCTAGTTTGGTTCGTATTAGCCTTGGCGGCGTGTTCGAAGGTCTCGAATGAGGCGGTCGCAGGCCGGCATTCGTGGACGCAGCCAGGCGTTTTGCGCGTGGCGATCCAAAGCGACTTGAAGAATCTCAACCCGCTACTCAACTCGAACACGACCGACGTCTTCGTCGATCGGCTGATGTTCGAGCCGCTGCTCACCGCCGATCCAAAGGGGAATCCGCTGCCGATGCTGGCCGCGCTGGTACCGACCACGCAGAACCGCGGCATCAGCGCGGACGGCCTGACGATCACCTATCACTTGCACAGGGGAGTCAAGTGGACGGACGGCGTCCCGGTCACTTCGCGCGATGTGAAGTGGTCGTGGCAAGCGATCATGAATCCCGGCAACAACGTCGTATCGCGGCACGGGTACGACATGATCGCCGGCATCGACACGCCGAATGCAAGCACCGTGGTCGTCCGCTTGAAGAAGCGCTTCGCGCCCTTCGTCGACACGTTTTTTTCCGAAAGCGATCAGCCGTATATGATCGCGCCGGCGCACGTCTTAGCCCGCTATCCCAACGTCAATCAAGTTCCTTTCAACAACGACCCGTCGGTGAGCGACGGGCCGTTCAAATTCGTGCAGTGGGCGCGCGGCGATCATATCTCTTTGGAAAGAAACGATGCGTTCTTCTTGGGCAGGCCGCACCTGGATCGGATCGACGTGCGGATCATCCCCGATGAAGATACGTCCGTCAACCTGTTGCGCACTCACTCGATTGACTATATGTTCCAGGCCTCGATCGAGAATTACGAAGCACTGCGGAACGTTTCCGACATTCGCATCGTTTGGGTGAACATCAACGGCTATTATTATATCCAGCTCAATCTTGCGCGCCCGGACCTAAGCGATCCGCGCGTGCGGCTCGCGATTGCCTACGCGATCGACAAGAACGAGCTCGCACGAACGCTCACCTACGGCACGCAGACTGTTGCGACGGCCGACATTCCGAATTGGATGTGGGCTTTCAATCCGAACCTCCACTCGTACCCGCACGATCCCGCCCAGGCTCGCAGCGATTTTGCGCGACGCCGGGTGGGCGCCGGGCGCCGACGGAATCATGCGAAAGGGCGGCCACGAACTCCAACTCGTCATGGTGACGGACAACTCAAGTGCGACGCGCCGGAAAGAAGCGACCGAGGTTCAAGCGATGCTTCGTGAGGCCGGCATTGGGGCGGAGATCAAGTTTTATCCCGGAGACGTTCTGTACGCGCCCGCCGGCATGGGCGGGATTTTGCAGCTCGGGAAGTTCGACATGACGGTGAGCGGATGGTTCGCCGGCATCGATCCCGACGATAGCACGCAGTTTACGTGCGAAAACTTTCCGCCCAGCGGTTACAACTACTCGCGGTATTGCAACTCGCAGATGCAGGCGGCCCAAGCGATCGCGTTGACGCATTACGATCGTGCGTCACGTATCGGCGCTTACTACCGCATTCAGGAGTTACTGCTCCGCGATAACCCGGCGATCTTTTGGATCTGGCTGCGTCAAATGGAGCCGATCAGCGTAGACTTTCGGGGGTTCGATCCGAACCCCGTCGTCGAATCGTGGAACGCGTGGCAATGGAGCACCTAGGCCTCCCCGAACTCGCTTGGCTGCGTAAGATCATCGTCGAACGCGCGCTGACTCGCGGGGACTACGTTCTCTCGGGCGGCATGCGCAGCGACTACTACATCGACAAGTTTAGCCTCTTCTCAGACCCACACGTTCTGCGTCGCATCGCGCGCTTTTTTACGCCGATCATCGCGAACCTCAATCCGGACCTCGTAGCCGGGACCGAGCTCGGCGGCGTCGTGATTGCTACGGCGGTCTCCCAGTTATCCGGCATACCGATGATTGCCGTGCGCAAGAAGCCGAAAGCCTACGGCGCCTTTGCGAACGAATACGTCGAAGGCCCGTACGAGGCGGGGCAGCACGTTCTCCTTCTCGAGGACGTCGTTACCAACGGGCGCGAACTGCTCGCCGCGACGGCCCGCTTGCAAGAACTCGGATTACAGGTGACACCCTATGCGGTCATTAGCCGCGGCCTCGCGCCGGTGCGCGCGTTGATTCAATTCTCGCTTCCGCGGGGCGATCCAAAGACAGAAAATTGATCTCCGTCCTGCGCCACGCTCACCGTGCCCGAGAACTCACTCTTCGCGGCCGCGACGAGCGCTTCCACCGAATCTGCGGCCGGGTAGTGTGTGAGGACCAGCCGTCCGACGCCTGCGCGCCGCGCCATCTCGCCGGCTTCCAGCGCCGAAGCGTGGCCGCGCTGGCCTTCTTCACTGCCTAGACCGAGCGCCGCTTCGCAAAGAAAGAGCGAGCTCGATCGGGCGTGCTCGACGACGGCGTCGCTCGGCGCAGTGTCGGCCGAATACGTTATGCTGGCGCCATCGGATTGCGCACGCAACGCGAAGGCCTCGACGTAGTGACGCGTCTTGCAAAAACTCACGCTCAAATCCTTGACTCGTATCGGTTGAGCGGGGTCGTATTCGCGTACCGCAAAGACGGCGTCGAAGAAATCGGCCGGCACGTCGATCGCAACCGCGCGTCGAAGGGCTTCGAGCGATGTGCGTCCACCGGGCGGCAGCCAGAGCGGCAGAGGTCGGGCGGGCGCAGCGGCACCGTATTTCAACCCGTACCGGAACGGAACCAGATCGAAGAAGTGATCCGCGTGCATGTGCGAGATCACGATCGCATCGAGGCGCCGGTACTCGATCGCAAGCTGGAGCTTTCCCAGGGCGCCGCTTCCCATATCGAACGCCAGCGTCGTATCACCGGTCTGCAGCAGATACGAGCTGCACGCCCCGCCCGGCCGCGGCATCGCGGGGCTCGACCCAACGACGCGCAGCGTCAGGGGAGCGATGCAAGCACCTGCTCGGCGTGCTCGTCGACGTTCACTTTCGGCCAAATCTTGACGATTCGGCCGTCTTCGTCGATGAGGAACGTCGTGCGCGCATTCACGCCTAAGGCCTTGTAAAGCTTCGACTCCGTATCGGCGAGAAGGGGAAACGGAATCGCAAACTTCTTCTTGAAACGCCGGTGCGACTCGACCGAATCGCGACTCACGCCGACGACTCGCGCCTTCTTCTCCCTGAACCGCTCGTAGACGTCGCGAAATTGCGAAGCCTCGCTCGTGCAGCCGGGCGTGTCGTCCTTGGGATAAAAGTAGAGAACCAACGGCCCTCCCAGCAGGTCCGTCGTCGTTATGGAATCTCCGTGATCGTCGAGCAGCGTTACCGCCGGGAGCCGATCGCCTTCGCCAAGCATTTTTAGGCCTTTCTCGAAAAGCGGCTGTGGTGTCTGCGCCCCATCCATTGGCCGAACGCCTCATCGAACGCCTGCAGTCCGCGCCCGAAAGCCGAGTCCTCGATTTTGCTGAGGGAAGCGGACGCAACGGTGAAGCCCTGCGCCGGGCGGGTTTCACCGTCGTGGCGATCGCCGACGACGCAGCCGCCCGCACGGCGCCGTTGCCCGGCGAGTCCGCACCGTTCAGCGCCATCCTCTCCACGCATGGCCTTCTTCACGGAACCGCTGCGGCGGTCGCCGCACGAGTACGCGCGCTTGCACAACGGCTCGAGAGCGGCGGCCTGCTCTACGCCACCTTCGGATCGACGCGCGACGCGCGCTTTGGAGAAGGGGAACGGATCGACGATTCGACCTTTTCACCGGACGGCGGCGACGAGCGCGGGGTGGCACACGCCTATTTCGATCGCGACCGATTGCGCGCGCTCCTCGACCCGCAATTCGAGGTCGAATTACTGCGCGAGCACAACGTCGACGAGGTCGCGGGATCGTGGGCCCATCGGGAACGCCCGCTCACCGGCGCGGTGCACTGGTATGCGATAGCGCGCAAACGATGAGGCGTGCTATATACGCGCTGCTAGTGCTGATGCTCTGTTGTGCGGGATGTTCCAAGGCCGGCGGCCGGCACGCAGCCGGCGCAGGCCTCGTCTTTAGCGGCCTTGCCGGCGAACCGGATTCGTTGAATCCACTGCTCTCCAACGAAGCCGACGAACTCAACTTCAGCCATCTCTACATGTCGTATCTCATCGAGAACGACGATCGCGGTAATGCGATTCCCGAGATCGCTACGCAGGTGCCGACTCTAGCGAACGGGGGCATCTCGGCCGATCAACGCACGATAACCTACCATCTTCGGCGCGGCGTTCGCTGGCAGGACGGTCAACCGTTGACCGCGCGCGACGTCCTCTTTTCGTATCGCGCGGTCGTCAATCCGCGTAACGACGTCTCTACGCGCGTGGGATACGAGGAAGTCCAGGCGATTAGCGCTCTCGACGAACGCACCGTCGTGGTCCGGTTACGCCGGCGGTTCTCGCCCTTCGTTCAGTATTTCTTCGGTCCGCAAGGCGTCGGCGCGATCATGCCCGCACACCTGCTGCAGGGGCTTTCCGACCTCAACCGCGCGGCGTACAACGAACGTCCCGTCGGATCCGGACCCTTCCAAGTGATGCGATGGCGCCACGGCGACAGCATCGCGCTGGCCGCCAATCCGTTCTATTGGCGCGGCAAGCCCCACATCGATCGCCTGCTCTACCGGATCATCCCCGACCCAAACACGCGGCTCGAGCAGTTGCGCACCGGCGAAGTCGACGCCTATCTCGACGTGGATCCGCAGCTCTTGCCGCAAGTGCAATCGATTCCCGCGATTGGCATCGCGCTGACGCCGGTCAACGACCTGCACGTCTTGCGCTTTAATCTTCGTGACCCAATCGTGCGCGACGTTCGGGTCCGTCAAGCGATTGCGATGGCGATCGATCGCGAAACGCTGCTTGCCGCCGCTACGCACGGGAGCGGGGTTATCGTCAACGCTAATCAGCCCCGCAACGGATGGGCCTACGACGCGGCCACGCCGTCAATTCGGTACGATCCCGCCGCCGCGAAACGGCTGCTGGGTGGACGAACGCTCGAGCTGACGCTCGCGATTGCGCCGCAGATAGTCAACGGATCGCAGTTGGTGGCCTCGGTCATTCAAGAGGATTTGCGCAAAATCGGCATTCGCGCGGTCATCAAGCAGTACCCAAGCGGAATGTTCTACGCGCCGGCTGCGCAAGGCGGCGTGCTTGCCGGCGGACGCTATCAGCTCTCGTACGACGCGTGGTGGGTGCTCGGGAGCGATCCCGACGACTCGTGGAACATGGCCTGCGACCAGATGCCGCCGACGGGCCTCAACTATTCCTTTTGGTGCGATCCGCGCGCGGATGCGGCCACGCACGACGCGCTTGCGAGCGTCGATCGGGCGCGGCGCAAAGCGGACTACGCGATCGTCCAGCGCGCGATCGCTCGCGATCTTCCGATCTTCACGCTATGGCAAGTGCGTATTCCCAACGCCTATCGAACGTATGTCCGGGGCATCGCACCGGCTCCCGGAGGCTCGACCTTCTGGAACGCCTGGAGCTGGCGACTCGACGATTAGCGGGTTTGCGTTGAGATCAGGTCGCGCATCGGGCTCGAGGCATCGGCGTAGAGCCGCTTCTCCATCCGTCCCGCGAGAAAAGCTTGCCGCCCTGCGACGACGGCGTGCTTCATCGCCGTTGCCATGAGCACCGGATCGCGGGCGCGCGCAATGCCCGTATTCATCAGGAGCGCGTCGACGCCGAGCTCCATCGCGATTGCGGCATCCGAGGCCGTACCGACGCCGGCATCGACGATCACCGGAACGGTGGCCCGCTCTTTGATAATGCGAATCGAATAAGGATTGCAAACGCCCAATCCGCTGCCGATCGGCGCGGCGAGCGGCATGACTGCGGCACAGCCGATTTCCTCGAGCTGTTTGCATGCGATCGGGTCGTCGCCGATGTAAGGCAGAACCGTGAACCCATCTTTTACCAACTGCTCCGCGGCAGCCAGCGTCTCGCGCGTGTCGGGATAAAGCGTCTGTCCGTCGCCGATGACCTCGAGTTTGACGAGATTGGTCTCGAGCAGCTCGCGAGCGAGCTGCGCGGTGAGCACGGCTTCTTTCGCCGAGTAACATCCGGCGGTATTTGGGAGAATTGTGTAGCGATCGCGGTCGATGTAATCGAGCAGCGTCTTTCCTTCCGCATTGTCCAAGCTGATGCGCCGAATCGCCACCGTGACCATGGCGGCGCCGCTCGCTGCGTGCGCGGCGCGCATGACCTCCATCGAAGGATACTTTCCGGTCCCGACGATCAATCGCGAGTCGAGCCGGTATTCGCCGATTCTCAGGGTGTCCGCAGTCATCGCAGCCATCCTACCCTCCCGCGACCGCTTCGATGATCTCGACACGGTCGCCATCGCGCACGGGCTGCTTGTCGTACTCGGCCCGGCGCACGACGCGATCGTTGCACGCCACCGCGACGCCGGTCCGCGCCGAACCGAGCAACTCGAGCAGCGCGCCGACGGTCAGCTCGTCGGGCAGATCCGCGAGGCGGCCGTTGATCGTAGCCTTCACGCGTGCGTTATTCGTGCGCGGTGAGCCTCTTCCGTGCCGAGGCGAGATATCAGAAAGGGCTCGAGCGGGGACGCCTCGCCGGTTTCGATTGCATCGGCGATCAACCGCGCGGTCGCCGGCGCGAGCAGGATCCCGTTGCGGTAGTGACCGGTTGCCAAAAAGTATCCCTCAATCGCGGTCGGCCCGAGGAACGGCACTTGGTCCGGCGTCCCGGGTCGCAGCCCGGCCCAACTTTCGGTTATGGAAAAACCGGCGAGCGACGGCGCCGCGGCGAGCGCCGCGTGCAGGAGCTCGTGAACGCCTTGCGCCGTAACCCGCTCGTCGAATCCGGCCGATTCCACGGTCGCGCCAACGAGCAGACGCCCGTCGTCCCGAGGAACCAGATAGGCTCCCGGAACCCACGTTGCGCGCCGCACGAATCCGATTGGAATCGCGAGCGCTACCATTTGACCCTTCACTGGTTCGATCGGAGGGATGCATGATTGCGGCACGCCCGCAAGCCGTGCCGCCCAGGCGCCGCACGCGTTGACGACAGCGCCCGCCGCGAGGAATCCCCGATCGGTCCGCACGCCCCGAACTCGCCGCGCATCGCACTCCACGTGTATCGAGGTTTGCTCGATGCGCACGCCGCGCACTTCGCACGCGACCGCAAGCGCCCGGCCTAGGCGCCGATTATCGACGAAGCCCTCTCCCCGTACGAGAACTCCACCGACGAGCTCGGCGCCAAGCCACGGTTGCGCCGCCAGCGTTCCCGCTCGATCGAACATCTCGCAGCCGACGCCGCGCGCCTCCAGCGCGCGCGCGTGCCGGCGTAATGCCTCGAGCGCGCGATCTTCGAAGGCTGCGTAGAAGACGCCGTCGAGCCGCAAACGCGCGTCGATCCCGCTCGCATCGAAGACGCGTTGGACGAATGCCGGGTACTCAGCGAGCGAGGACGCGCCGAGCGCGAGTAACGATTCGTCGGTGATGCGCTCCGTATGTGGAGCCAGCATTCCGGCGCCGGCCCAAGAGGCGCCGTGTCCGGGTTCACCGCGATCGCAAACGCGTACGCTTGCGCCGCGTTCCGCGAGTTCAAAAGCGATCGCAAGGCCGATCAGTCCCGCGCCGGCGACGATGACGTCGCCATCGAGCCGGCTCAACTACATACCAAGGTAGACCGGACCTTCACCCCCCTGCGGCGGTACCCACGTGATAATTTGATACGGGTCGGCGATGTCGCACGTTTTGCAGTGCACGCAGTTGGTGAAGTTGATTTGAAGCCGTCCTTGAAACTTTCCATCGACCGGTTCGAACATCGGCTCGTACACCGCGGCGGGACAGAAGTACCGGCACGGATTGCCGTACTCGACGGTGCAGCGGTCGCGACAGATGTCGGTATCCGAGACGATCAGGTGAGACGGCTGATTCTCTTCGTGCATCGTTCCGCTGGCGTAGACGTCGGTCACTTTGTCGAAGGTCAGCACGTTGTCGATCTTGGCGCGCGGTGTCTCCTTCGGGTCCCACCCGGCTTTGGCCATACGTTCGTAGCCGTACTCGCCCGGCAGTTTGTCGATGAAACCAAAGGCCGCGCCCCCGGTGAGCGTCGAGAGGCCGGCGTTGATCAGCCCGGGTAGCATCCCATTGCGGAACCCCTGATGGAAGTTGCGCGAAGTGCGGAGCTCGGCGTAGGCCCACGACTCCTTGAAACGGCGGTCGAAGGCGCAAAGCGCTGCGCTATCACACCTTCCTGCCGCGAGCGCTTCCCAGATCGTCTCGGCGGCGAGCATGCCGGATTTCATGGCGAGATGAATGCCTTTGAGGCGCATCCCGTTCAAAAACCCCGCCGAATCGCCCACGATCAGCAGCCCGTCGGCGTAGGAACGCGGCATCGCAAAGAGGCCGCCCTCGGGAATCGCTTTTGCTCCGTAACGAATCATCTTGCCGCCCTCGAGCATCCGGCGAATAACGGGATGTTCTTTCATTCGCTGCAACTCGTTGTGCGGATCGGTCGTCGGGTTTTTGTAATCCAAACCCGTGACGAATCCGATATCGAGAACGTTTCCCGCCATGCCGTAGATGAATCCGCCCCCGAAGGTTTCGGGCGGAAGCGGGTAGCCCAGCGTATGAATTACGGCGCCCGCCGCAAACCGGTCGTCGGGGAGCTGCCAGAGTTCCTTGACCCCGGCTGCATAGACTTGCGGCTCACGCCCGTCGGCGAGTCCCAAACGCGACACCGCCTGCTTTGCAAGCGAGCCGCGCGGGCCTTCGCCAAGAACGACGACCTTCGCGAGGATGTCCGCTCCCGGCTCGTAATTTGATTTCGGCACCCCGTTATGGTCGAGACCCTTATCGCCGGTGCGCACGCCGATGACACGATTTTCGTGCCAGAGCAGCTCCTGACCGGGAAAGGCGGGGAAGACCTGCGCGGCGCTCTCTTCGGCTTTTTCGCCCAGCCATTTGCAGAGCTTCTGCAGTGAGGTGACGTACTTGCCGTGATTTCGCAGCGGGGGCGGAGTAAACGGCGCCTTGATCTTTCCGCCTGCCGTGAGAAACCAGAGTTGATCGCTGGTGACGGGCGACTCGATCGGCGCACTCTCGCGCCACGCCGGGAGCAGTTCGTCGAGCGCGCGCGGATCCATCACCGCACCTGAGAGTCCGTGGTGGCCGACCTCGCCGCCCTTCTCAATTACCAGGATCTCGAGCGCACGCCCGGCCGTCTGCGCAAGCTGACCGAGCTGAATCGCGCCCGCAAGACTCGCCGGACCGGCACCTACGAAGAGTACGTCAACCTCGAGTCGATCGCGTTCCGGCATCGCTGGCTAGTTAAACGGAATCTATGAGGAATCCTCAAACCATGGAGTTTTCATCGCGTCGCAGCCTCGGCAGCGACAACGAAGCGCCGGTGGCGCCCGAAATCTTGCAGGCAATCGTCGAGGCGAACACCGGCAACGCGATAGCCTACGGAAACGATGCCTGGACCGCGCGCGCAATCGATCGTTTGAAGGAGCATTTCGGCGAGCAAACGGACGTTTTTCTCACGTTCAACGGGACTGCCGCGAACGTCGTCGCGTTGAGTTCGTTCCTGCGTCCTTGGGAAGCAGTCCTGGCCCCAGCAAGCGCGCACCTGCAAACCGACGAATGCGGCGCGCTGGAGCGTTTCAGCGGATCGAAAGTGATTCCGGTGCCGACTCAAGACGGGAAATTACGTCCGGCCGATATCGAGCCGTATCTGCGCGCGGGGAACGACGTCCATTTCCCGCAGTTGCGCGCGATTTCAATTTCGCAGGCCACCGAGTTCGGCGGCATCTACGAGATCGAGGAGGTACGCGAGCTCACCGCCTTTGCTCACGCCCACCACTTAATCGTCCACGTCGACGGCGCGCGCCTTGCGAACGCCGCCGTCGCGCTGGGAGCGACGCTGCGCGAGGCGACCGTTGACCTCGGCGTGGACGTGCTGAGTTTCGGCGGTACTAAAAACGGATTGATGCTCGGTGAAGCGACCTGCTTCTTGCGGGCCGGCCTGCACGCCGGCGCGGCCCCTTTCGTGCAGAAGCAGGCGATGCAGCTCGGTTCAAAGATGCGGTATCTCGCGGTCCAGCTCGATGCGCTGCTAACCGACGACCGCTGGCATCGTTACGCCGCGCACGCAAACGCGATGGCCCAGCGTTTACACCATCGCGTTCGAGCGATTCCCGGCGTCCGCGTGACGCGCCCCGTCCGATGCAACGCCGTCTTCGCAACCCTCGATCGCGGCGCGATTGACCGAATCCGGCGTGAGTTCTTCTTCTACGTCTTCGACGAGACGCTGCCGGAGGTGCGCTGGATGACCCATTGGGCGACCACATCGCAAGAGGTCGACGAATTCGCGGATTGCGTGGACCGCGCGTCGAGACCGGCGTGAGCGCAGCTAGCCGATCAGCTGGCTGAACTTCTCCAGGTCGATATTTCCTCCCGAGACGACTGCGACGATTGGTCCATTCCCGGCTTTGCCGGTGAGCGCCGCCGCCAGGCCGAGGGCGCCGGCACCCTCCGTGATGATACGAATCTTCTCGGCCATAAGGCGCATGGCAGCACGCACCTCGTCGAGGGTGACGACGATGACGCCGTCCATCACCGGCTTCATCCGCTCCCACATGCGCGGAAAGACGCTTTGGCCGCCCGCACCGTCGACGAAAGAGGCCGTCCAGCCGCTAAAAGCCTGCGGCGATCCGGCTGCAAACGATGCGGCTGCAGGCGCCGCGGTCGAAGGTTCGGCTCCCCAGACTTTGATCTCCGGCTTGAGTGCGCGCACGGCACTGCCGAGGCCGGTGATAAGCCCCCCGCCTCCGATCGCTGCAACGACCGCTACCGTATCGGGCGCATCCTCGAGTATCTCGAGTCCCATGGTTGCGTGCCCTGCGATGAAGTCGTCATCGTCGAACGGATGGATGAAGGTCCCCTCGACGCCCGGATACACGCGTTCCTCCAGCGCTTTCCAACAGACTTCGTAGGGCGCGAGGACGAGTCGAGCCCCGAGGGCGCGCATGCGTTCGAGCTTCGACTCGGGCGCCGTTTCGATCGTGACGACGGTGCACGGCACGCCGGCGCGGCGGGCCGCGTAGGCGACTCCTTGCCCGGCATTACCCGCGCTGATCGTCCAGACGCCGCGGGCACGTTCGCTCGGCTCGAGTGCGGCAACGGCATTCGCCGCCCCGCGGAGCTTATATGCGTTGATAGGCTGCAGGTTCTCAAGCTTGAGCCGCACGTCGGGATAGCCGGCGCCCAACTCGAGACGCACGAGCGGTGTCCGCAGGATGGTCCCGGCGATACGCGCCCGAGCGGCCTCAATGGACGCCAGGTCGATTGGCCGCACGACGGGCGTTTGCATGAGTTATGCCGTCCAGTCCAGCATGGCGTTCCATTCGGGTTTGGGGAAACGCTGCTTCGATTTGATCGCCTCGACGTACTTACGTTTTCCGGCGCGGTTGCCCTTACCGAGCATCAGACCTCCCACCAGCCGGTCCTCCCAGAAGAAGAGCGCTCGATACCACTTCTTCTCGCGATCGACTTTGCGTGCGATCTCGAGATCCTGGCGTAAATCCGTTCCGAGGCCGAACTGCGTAATCGTCTGACCCTTGAAAAGCAGCGACGAATACTCCGGCACGTCGTGGTACTTCTCGCTGCCGCCCATCATATTGAGGGCAGCGACCTTGCCGTGCGCTCCGGCATTGTTCCAGGTTCCCATGCGATATCGGATTTCCAGAATTGGATCGTAGAAGTCCGCGACGTCACCGGCGGCGTAGATATCCTTGACGTTCGTCTGCAGGTGGTCGTCGCAGAGAATGCCGTTCTGGCTCGTCTGAATCCCGGAGCCGTCGCAAAGTTCGGTGTTCATTGCTAATCCGAATCCATACGCATAACACTCCGCTGCGATCTCCCGGCCTTTGCTCGTGCGAACTTTCGCAATGGCGCCGTTCGAGCGCACGAACGCTTCGACTTCCTCGCCGTAGTGCATGTGCACCCCATCGGCTCGCGCCGCTTCGTGGAGCAGCTCGCCCGCCTCTTCGTCGACGATGCGGTGCAAGCCGCGCGGACCCCGCATCAGCCAGTGCGTTTCGAGACCGCGCGACGAAAAGGCCTCGGCGAGCTCGTAGGCGATGAACGAGCCGCCGATCGCCACTCCGGCCCGGCTGCGGTCGATTTGCTCTGAAATGGCCCGCGTATCGTCGAGGTATTGAAACGGAAATAAGTTCGCTGCGCCCTGCGAGCCGGGCTTGACGATCGGATTCGGACGGCCTCCGGTCGCGATCAGCAGCGCGTCGTAGGGATACGATTTGCCGTCGACTTCGACGACGCGTTCCTCGGGAACGATCCGGTCGACGTGGGTACGTAAGTGGAGCGCGATGCGATGCTCTTCGTGCCAGGCGAGGTTGCGAATCATCACCTTCGCTTCGGGGATTTGCTTTCGCAGCATCGGCGGCAACGAGATGCGATTATAGAGCGTGTAGGGCTCGTCGCCAAAGAGCGTGACTTCGCATGCCGGATCGTGCTTGCGCAACTGCTCCGCAGCCGTCGTGCCCGCAAAGCCGTTGCCGATAATGACGTACCTGCGAACGTCGGTACTCGCAGCGCTATCCATGAAGCCCCAGGCCAACCATCATTTCGAATCCAACGCTCAACGCTCGCTCGTCGATGTCGAAGCGCGCGCTGTGATGCGGCTCCTGGCCCACGTTAGCCCCTCGCGCCCCAACGAGGAAGTACGCGCCCGGCCGTTCCTGCTGCATGAAAGACATGTCCTCGGACCACATCACGATCTCGTGCGGGTCGATCAGGCTTTGCGCGCCAACGACTTGCCGCGCTACCTCGCGCACGACGGCGTTTGCCGCCGGATCGTTGACCGTCGGCGGATAGATCCAGTGATATTCAAATCGGTACTCCAGACGCATCGCGCTGCAGAGGCCCGCGACGAGACGTTCGATGCGCTCGGGCAGACTCTGGCGCACCGCATCGTTGAAGGCCCTCACGCTTCCTTGAAGTTGCGCGCGCTCCGGGATGACGTTGAACGTGGTGCCCGCATGCAGCGATCCGACCGTGACGACGACCGGCTGCGGCGGTGCGACTTCACGGCTGGCAATCGTTTGCAGCAGCATCACGAGCTCGGAGGCTCCAACGATCGGGTCGACCGATTTCTCCGGCATCGCACCGTGACCGCCTTTGCCAACCAGCTCGATGTCGAAGCGATCCGAGGACGCGAAGAAAGCGCCGTCGCGCACGCCGACCTTGCCGGCGCCGAGGCCGCTGTAGAGATGCAGGGCGAACGTACGATCGACGTGCGGATTTTCCAGCGCGCCGTCCTCGATCATCTGCTTGTTGCCGGAGAACCCCTCTTCGCCGGGCTGGAAGCAAAAGACGAGCGTGCCGGGAATCTCCGCTTGGCGCCGGTGGAGCTCGCGCGCCGCCGCCAAGAGGATCGCCATGTGTCCGTCGTGGCCGCACGCGTGCATGACGCCCGGGTTGGCCGAGCGATACGGTGCATCGTTGAGCTCTTCGACCGGCAGCGCGTCCATATCGGCGCGAAGCAGTGTCACCGGCCCATGTTTTTCGCTTCGAAGCGTCGCTAAAACGCCGGTCTTGCCGATGCCGGTGCGAATCTCGTCGAAGCCAAAGCTCCGCAGCTCGCGCTCGATGAAGACCGCCGTTTCGTGCTCCTCCATCGAAAGCTCGGGATGCGCGTGAAAGTGACGGCGATAGCGGCGCAGATCCTCTATCGGGGCGTTGGAAGCGAGCATCGACATCAAATCAGTTCGAACTCATTTACTAAACGTGATGGGTTTGAACCAAAGCTGATCGTCCGCATAATCGAAAATGAGATTGAAGTTGGCGAGGATATTACGCCCGATCAACCCATCAAAAGCTCTGTCCTGCGCGTACTTAGATGACGGTACGACGACCTGAGCGTCTCCAAAGATCCAGTCGCCCAAAATCAGCTGTTTCATCGTGATATTTTTGATGCCCCACGGCACGTGGCTGATGCCCTCAATTTCACCCTGATCCGGCGTACCCCGCGGAATGTTGTTCGGGAATTGCAAAAAATAATGCGGGTAGAGGACCGACGTGAAAGCTCCCAGATCCGGCACGAAATATCCCGGCAGGCCGCTGAATGTTGCCTTGACGACCGGCACGCCGTAATCCATCCGTGCAGGCAGCACCGACCATCCCTCCTGCGCAAGGTTCGCAGGTAGCGAACGAAGCAGAGTCAACCGCTGCTTTTCAAAGTCGACTGCCAACGCGCCGCTCGCGATGAAATCGGTGCCGAGCAGACCGACGACGCGCCGGCCCGGCAGGTCTTCCTGAAACGCCGCGGTGGAGAGGGCGACGTTTGTCGCTTGCAGGTCGCCGACGGCAAAATCGGCCGACCGAACGTTCGCAACCGTAAAATCTCCGCCGAAACTCGCCCGCGTCGCGCCGATCGATTTCATTCCCAGCTCCGCCGCGATCTGGGGGTCGATGAGAAGATCGGACGAGCCCGAGTCGAGCATGAAATCAAGACCGCGTCCGGCAATGGTGACCCGGACGATGACTCCTGCGTCCGTGAATTCGGCAGGAATCGCAACGGATTCGCGGCTGCCTAGATCAAAAAGCGGCGTCGATAAGGGGATCGAAAGATCGAGGGTACCGGCATTCGCGCGCTCGTAAGACGAGAGCGCCGTCCGCTCCGTTACGGACTTTCCGTCTTCTTCGTACTCGACGTCGTGCGCGAGCATCCGGCCAAAGACAGGCCGGTAATCGCGGTATTCCCAAACCTGCAAGTGCCCGTCGTAGTCGGTGCGCTCGATACGGTTTAAGAGATAGGTCTGCGTATCGTAGTAGCGCTGCTCGTTGAGCCAGCCGTTGGGTTTCACGTCGACGACAAAGGCCGGTGCAGCATCCGTCGTGACGCCGAGCAGTTTAACGCCGCTAGAAGGGTCACTGGGCTCACGCAACGCGATAGCGAAGGCGTCGTGTTCGCCGAAGAGGCCCGACGACGGCATAACTAAGCCGTTTGCGTCGCGATGCCATTGCTTGCCGCGAAACTCGCCCTCCGACCAGACGAAGCCTCCTTCGCTGGTGGTCGTCCGGTAGTCGCGGCCCTCGCGGATCGTCTCTTCCGTCCAAACGTCGCCGTTCGAGGAGACCGTCCGCGTCACGACGCGATACGCGCCGCTCGGAAGCGATCCCGCAGCGTGCCCGTTACGCTCGAAAAGTTGCGCCACGGTGATGGTCGCCGGCGCATATTGGGGTGCCGCACCGACGCGAATGGACACAAACGAGCCCAATAACGCTACGAGAAGTGCCGCAGCTCCGCGAGACATGGTCTAGTCTTTTTCGGCGCGCCCCTTCGCTACCTCCGCGCAGGATTTAGGCGCGGCCACGAGCGACTACGGCCTTCGTGGCAACACCGAAGCCCGCGGTGCTCGCTCTCGAGCGCCACGGGTTGACCGACGATCAGCTCGTTACGATCTTTCACAACATGGTGATGCAGCGAGCCCTCGAAAATCGAGGCTTTCAGCTCAATCGCCAAGGGAAGATTCCGTTTGCGTCGGCGAGCGAAGGACACGAAGCGGTACAGGCCGGCGCCGCGATGGCGTTCGAGCGCGGCAAGGATATCCTCGTTCCGTACTACCGCGATCTCGGGCTCGCGCTTGGAATAGGCGTTACGCCTTACGAAGTGCTGCTCTCGCTCTTCGCGCGAGCGGCTGACCATTCGGCCGGGCGACAGTTCCCGCATCACTACGCCAGCCGGCGTCTCGGTTTGCATACGATCAGCTCGGTAATTGCGGCGCAGCTCCCTCACGCCGTCGGGGCGGCCTACGCGCTGCAGTATCGCGGCGACCGCGGGCGAGCCGTCCTCACGACGTTCGGCGACGGCGCCACGAGCGAAGGCGAGTGGCACGAATCGGTGAACTTCGCGGCGGTTCATGCGCTGCCGGTCGTCTTTCTCTGCGAGAATAACGAGTGGGCAATCTCGACGCCCCTCGCCAAACAGATGGGCCAGCCCGACATTTACAAGCGCGCGTCCGGTTACGGCTTGCCGGGCGTGGTCGTAAACGGGATGGATCCGATCGCATGCTATGCCGCAGTCGGTGAGGCGCTCGGCCGCGCGCGCGGCGGCGGCGGTCCGACGTTGGTCGAAGCGAAGTGTTATCGCTTCTTATCGCATACCACCGACGACGACGACCGGACGTACCGTTCGCGCGAGGAGGTCGAGGCGCGCCGCAAAGACGATCCGGTCCCTTGTTTCGAAGGCCTCCTGGTCGAGCATTCGATCTTGACCTCGAAGGGGGCGGAAGCATTGAAGCGCGCCGTCCTAGAAGAAATCAACGATGCCACAGACCGGGCCGAAGCGATGGCCTATCCAGCGGCTCCAGACCTCTACGAGGGCGTCTACGCGGAGCGCTGGAACCCGTGGATGTAACCAAACAGAGGGGAGCGGGCATGGCTAGCGCCGACGTTGCGACCGGCAGGCTCGAGCGTCACGGGCTGAGCGACGAACAGTTGCGTGCGATCTTCCGCAACATGTTGCTGCAGCGGCAGCTCGACAACCGGGGCTTTCAGCTCAATCGCCAAGGAAAGGTACCCTTCGCGCTGGGGAGCGAGGGGCACGAAGCCCTGCAAGCGGGCGCGGCAATGGCGTTCAATCGTGGCCGGGACATTCTCGCGCCGTACTATCGCGATCTTGGTCTTTGTTTGGGCATCGGGCTCTCCCCCTACGAGATCATGCTCTCGATCTTCGCGCGCGCGCCGGATCACAACGGCGGACGCCAATTCCCCAACCACTACTCGTCGAAAGCGGCCGGTTTGATGTCGTTCTCGTCGATTCTAGCGGCGCATCTTCCGCACGCCGTCGGCGCCGCCTATGCGATCAAGTATCGCGGTGAACCGGGGCGCGCCGTGCTTGCGACCTGCGGCGACGGGACGACCAGCGAAGGCGAGTGGCACGAGTCGATGAACTTCGCAGCGGTTCACAAACTGCCGTACGTGATGCTCGTCGAGAACAACGAGTGGGCGATCTCGACGCCGCTCGACAAGCAGATGGCCGAGCCGGAGATTTGGAAGCGCGCGGCCGGATACGGCATGCCGGGCCGGCGCTTCAACGGCTTCGACCCGATAGAAACGTACGCCGCCGTCAAAGAGGCGATGGATCGCGCCCGAAACGGCGGCGGCCCAACGCTTGTCGAAGGTACCTGCTACCGTTACCTCGCGCATTCGACCGACGATAACGACATGACGTATCGGACCCGCGAAGTGGTTACGGAAAGGCGCAAGCAAGACCCGGTGCCGGCGTTCGAGGCAGTGCTTCTCGAGCACGGCATCGTCAGCGCGCAGGACGTCGCCGAGATGCGCAAGTCCGTCCTGCAGGAGACGAACGAAGCGACCGATGCAGCCGAAGCGCAGCCCTATCCGAAACCTTCCGATCTCTACGCGCACATCTACGAAGGAGCTTGGCAGCCGTGGCAGTCGTGAGCGCAAACTCGACCACGATGAACAACGTCGAGGCCGTACGCGCGACGCTCTACGAGGCGTTGAAGACCGACGACCGCACGCTGATCATCGGTGAAGACGTTGGTGCGCGCGGCAACGTGTTCTTGATCACGAAAGATTTCGTCAAGGAGTTTGGCGAGCAACGCATCATCGACACGCCGATCGCCGAAGCATCGATCGTCGGCATCGCGGTCGGCATGGCGATGGAGGGCTTGCGCCCCATCGCGGAGATTCAGTTCGCCGATTTCATCTATCCCTCGTTCAACCAAATCGTCGGAGAAGCGGCAAAGATTCGGTATCGCTCCAACGGCGAATACACGTGCCCGATGGTGATTCGTACGCCGTACGGCGGCGGCGTGCGCGGCGCGCTCTCGCACTCCGTTTCGGTAGAAGCGCTCTTCTACCACGTGCCGGGATTGAAGATCGTCGCGCCCTCCTTTCCGTCGGACGTCAAGGGTCTGCTCAACGCAGCGATCGACGATCCCGATCCCGTCCTCTTCTTGGAGCACAAGAAGACCTATCGTCTCATCAAGGGGGAAGTGCCGAACGGCCATTACACGATCCCGCTGGGCAGGGCGAACGTACTCAAAGAAGGCACCCAGCTAAGCGTCGTATCGTACGGGCTCTACGTCCACTGGGCACTCGAAGCCGCGCGGCAGCTTGACAAAGAGGGCTACTCCATCGAAGTCATCGACCTGCGTTCGATCCGCCCGATGGATAAAACGACCATTCTCGGCAGCGTCGAGCGAACGCGCAAACTTCTCGTGATTCACGAGGACAATAAGTTCGGCGGCATCGGCGCGGAGATCAGCGCCATGGTTGCCGAAGAGGCGCTCTTTCACCTCGACGCGCCGATCCGGCGTCTGTGCGGCCCCGACGTTCCGGCGATGGGGTACGCGTTGCCGCTCGAGGAAGAGTTCATGTCCTCACCGGCCGAGATGGCCGATTCGATGCGGGAGATGATCAAGTTCTGATGGCTACGACAATTACGATGCCCCAGCTCGGCGAAACGGTAACCGAAGGCACCGTCGCGCAATGGCTCAAAACCGTCGGCGATAACGTCGACAAGTACGAAGATTTCGTCGAGGTCTCGACCGACAAGGTCAATGCCGGCGTTCCGTCGCCCGTGACGGGAACCATTCGCGAGCTGCTCGTCAAAGAGGGCGAAACGGTTGCTACCGGGACCCCGATCGCGGTCATCGATGAAGTGGGCGCTGCCCGCTCGTCCGCGGAAGCGCCGGCCGCCTCGCGTGCGGAGTCCGTCCAGACGCCATCGTCGAACGGTGCGCCGAGCACGCTCGAGAACGCGCAGGCCGAGAGTCCGGAGGCCGAGAGCGCATCGCGCGGAGCATCGCCGGCAGTACGCCGTCTCGCTCGGGAGCATCGCGTCGACATTCGCGCGATTAAAGGCAGCGGCGCAAACGGACGCGTTACTGCCGAAGACATTCTCGCCGCGGCGCGCACCGTCGTCTCGCAAGCCGTTGCGCCGCCGCACGCACCGGCGGCGCCGCCTGCCGTCCCGGGTGCGGCGCGCACGTCCACCTACGCACAGCCCATTCCGGGAACGTTTGTGCCTTTAACGCAGGCGCGCCGCATCATTGCCGAACGCATGGTCGAGAGCGTCCATACCGCGCCCCATGCGTGGTCGATGGTCGAAGTCGACGTTACCGACGTGTGGCAATGGCGGCTGCGCGAAAAGGATCGCTTCGAGCGCGAAACCGGCTACAAGTTGACCCTGCTGCCGTTCTTCATTCGAGCCGTGGTTCAGTCGCTCGCCGCCTTTCCGCTGATGAACGCCAAGTTCGCGCCGTCGTCTGGCTCGAGCCAAGCCGGCATTTATGTCAATGACGAGGTGAACATCGGCATCGCCATAGGTTTGCCGGCAAATCTGGTCGTGCCGGTGATCAAGCATGCCGACAAGCTCTCGATCAAGGGCGTGGCGATTGCGGCCGGCGAGCTCATCGATAAGGCACGCAAAGGGAAACTCGGCGTTGACGACCTTGCCGGCGGAACGTTCACCGTCAACAACAACGGGGCCAACGGCTCCTGGGCGTCGGCGCCGATCATCAACGCCGGTCAAGCCGGCATCGTTACGATGGAAGCCGTCGTCAAGAAATTGGTCGTCCGCGATGACGACTCGATCGCGATCCGGCACATGATGAACTCTTGCCTTTCGCTCGACCATCGCGTGGTCGATGGATACGTAGCCAGCGGCTTCCTCGCCGACCTCAAGCGCCGCCTCGAAGCGATGGGTCCGCAAGGAGAGTTCTAAGTCCAAATACGCAAGCGATTTCGGTTCGAAGCCGCGCACGTGCTGCCGTTCCATCCCGGGAAGTGTGCGCGGATGCACGGGCATTCGTACCACCTCGAGGTTGCGGTGCGCGGGCCGATGAAAACGCGCGGACCGGCGCGCGGCATGATCGAGGATTTCGACCGGATAGAGCGGATTGTGAACGATCGCGTCCTCGACGCCGTCGATCACCAGAATCTCAACGACTTCATCGAGAACCCAACGGTTGAAAACATCGTGTTGTGGATTTGGAAACGGCTCGACGGCGCCGTCCTCCGTCTCGACGAGCTCGTCCTGTGGGAAACGCCGACCGCCTGCGCCGTCCTGCGCCGCCGCGACATCGCCGAATGATTCAGCTCAGCGAAATCTTCTACAGCATCCAAGGCGAAGGTTTGTGGACCGGAACGCCGGCCGTCTTCGTTCGGCTCGCCGGTTGCAACTTGGCGTGCGATTTTTGCGACACGGATTATTCCACGAAGTTCTTCGCGCACGTTGACGAGATCGTCGCCCTGGTTCGCGAGGCGGCCTGCGATTGTCCAATGGTGGTGCTCACCGGCGGGGAGCCGTTCGCACAGAGTGGGACTCCGGCTCTCATTGAGGCCTTACGCCGCGACGGCCGCCGCGTGCACGTCGAATCGAACGGCACGATCTTCACCGATCTGCCGGACGACGTTTGGCTCTGCGTCTCGCCGAAGGAACGCGTCGATCCGCGCATGGCAACTCGGGCCGACGAGGCCAAGCTGATCGTTGACGAGCGCGTGCCCGAGGAGCACTTGGCTCTCTTTTCGGAGAAGCCGACGATCCTATTGCAGCCCGAAGGGAACAAACCGGCGAACGTCGCGATTGCGCTGCGCTACGCGAAAACGCACCCGAAGCGCTTCCGCCTTTCACTCCAAACCCACAAGTTTATCGGCGCTCCGTGATTTTGCTGGTCAGCGCCGTCGGGGCCGAGCTCGATTTTTGGCGCCCACGCGAGGGCGTCGAACGGCTCGTCACCGGCGTGGGCCCGGTCGAGGCGTCGTGCTCGGTCGCAACGGCACTCGCGCAGCGCCCTTACCAACTCGTCGTCAACGCCGGCATCGCCGGCACCTTCGGAGGCGCCGCTCGTATCGGCGACGGCGTCGTCGTTGTCAACGAGACGATCGAGCTCGCACTCGAAAGCGGCGCTCCGCTCGCGCTTCCACTTGGAATTGAGCTCGTCGACAGAGCCCGCTCCGACCCCGGGCTCGTCGGACGGCTGAGCGCCAAAGGGTTTGGGGCGCTGCGCGGCATTACGGTCACTCGCGTCACCTCGAGCGAAGCGACGGCTCAACGCCTCGCGCACCGCTTCGACGCTCAGGTCGAGTCGATGGAAGGCTTTGCCGTGCTGCGAGCCGCGGAACGCGCCGGCGTTCCCGCAATCGAGATTCGCGGAATTTCGAATCGCTGCGGCGACCGCGAGGCAAGCGGCTGGGACTTCGCTGCCGGGGTTGCGGGCCTGCAGCGTGTGCTCGGCGCATTATTCGAGCTCAGCGGCTTGGCGATCGAACAGTTGCGGTGAAATCCTATACGCTGGCGTACTCGCCCTGTCCTAACGACACGTACGTCTTCGCAGCGTTGACGAATGCGCTGCTCGAGGACGCGCCTTCGGTGCGAACGCACCTCGCTGACATCGAAGAACTCAATAATGCCGCAGCCCACTCCGAGTTCGAATTGACGAAGGTGAGCTACGGTGCGATTCCGTTCTTGATGGATCGTTATCGCATCTTACCGTCCGGCGGCGCAATCGGGCGTGGCTGCGGCCCGCTCTTGGTAGCGTTGCCGGCCACATCTCCCTCGCTTTTTTCCGACTTCGTGCGCAAGCGTATTGCGATTCCGGGAGAGCGCACGACGGCGTTCATGTTACTGCAGCTCGCGCTCGGAGCGCGACCCAAGGTCGTGCAGATGCGGTTCGACCGAATCATTCCGGCCGTCGCGAGCGGCGAAGTAGACGCGGGGCTCGTCATCCACGAGTCGCGTTTCACCTACCGCGATGCCGGCCTCATTTCGATCGCGGACCTGGGCGAGTGGTGGGAGAACATGACGCTCCTGCCGATTCCGCTTGGCGCGATTCTCGTCCGCAACGACATTGGCGACGAGGACGCGCGCTTCATCAATGCGTCGATCCGGCGAAGCTTGGCATTTGCACGTACCAACCAGGCTGCGGTGATGCCGTACGTCCGCGAACACGCCGTCGAAATGAGCGACGACGTAATACGCGCGCATATCGAGCTCTACGTCAACGAGTTCACCGACGATCTCGGCGAAAGCGGCCGCGAGGCCGTACACGCGCTCTTCTCGCGCGCGCACGACGCCGGAATCCTCCACCGGGAGATGGAGCCACGCTTCGCCGCCGGTTTCTAGCCGTCAGCGCGGCACTCGCGTGCGGAAGCACCGCCCGGATATCGGGGGAGCCGCTGCCGCAGGCCCGCATCGAGCTAGGCGACGAGGTTTTCTTAGGCACTGCCTGGCGCGATCTCGCTGGCCGGACGGTCGGCGTGATTGCCAATCAGAGCGGCGTCACCTCGCGTTTGGAATCGATCGTCGACGCGATCCGGCGCCATGGCGCGATCCGCATCAAAGCGATCTATGCGCCCGAGCACGGCTTTCGGGGCGATCGCAACGCCGGCGCATCGGTGGCGTCGTACGTCGATCCGCAGACGCACCTCCCGGTCTACAGCCTCTACGGCGCATCTCGGCATCCGAGCGCCGCGATGCTCGAAGGCGTCGACGTTCTGCTCTTCGACATCCAGGACGTCGGCTCGCGCGCCTACACCTACATCTCCACGATGGCGTACGCGATGCAGAGTGCGCGCACGTACGGTAAAGAGTTCTGGGTGCTCGACCGCCCTAATCCCATCGGCGGCGCCGTCGTTGAAGGGCCGGTCCTCGAACCGGCCTACGAGTCGTTCATCGGGCTTTATCCGATTCCGATTCGCCACGGCATGACGGTCGGTGAGCTTGCGACACTCTTCAACGAACGCTTCGGAATCGGCGCGAAGCTGCGCGTCGTCCGCATGAACGGCTGGCGGCGTTCGATGATCTGGCCCGATACCGGATTGCAATGGGTACAGACCTCACCGAACATCCCCACCTGGCAGACGACCGTTGTTTACGTCGGCACGGGCTTGCTCGATAGCGCGGGCATTAATAACGGAAGCGGCTTCACGCTGCCCTTCTTTCTCGCCGGCGCGGCCGGTATCGACGGAACGAAGCTCGCCGCGCGCCTGAACTCGCGCAATCTCCCCGGCGTATGGTTTCGGCCGACGGCGTGGTCGCCGCTCACGGGCTTCTGGGAAGGCCACGAGCTGACCGGCGTCGAGTTAGTGGTCTTCGATCCCCGTCGCTTTTTCGCCGTTCGAACGGCGGTCGAGATTGCGGTTGCCGTTCGCGACCTCTTTCCGCACGCGATCGATATCAAGAGCGTTTCAGGCCTCGATCGGGACTGGGGTACCGATTCGTTCCGGCGAGCATTGCTCGATGGTGAAACGGCCGAAGCAATTCTGGCTCAATGGACGCCGAGCGTCGCTGAGTTCGAGTCGATGCGGCGCAGATATCTGCTCTACGATGAGTGAGCGCCCGGAAAAAGCGAACCCCCGCCGATTTGGCGGGGGCTGACTTTTGCAACGTTCTCTTCACCGGCTTAGCCACGTGATTGCGACTATGCAATCACATGCCTCGATGATTGTCAAGGGGCGCCCTTGCAGCGGGCCGTCCTTTCAACGGCGAAGGGCTCGACGGTGCTGCGCGAACGGTTGGTTGAGGCACTTGGAAGCGAGTCGGTAAAAACCGCGCCCGAAGATCTCGCGGTCTATGCCTTCGACGCCTACACCGACGGCGGAATTCCATCCGCGGTGCTCTTACCGCGCTCCACGCGTGACGTCAGCGCGATCGTAAAAATTGCTCGCGATTGCGGCGAGCCGATTGTTGCCCGCGGCGCGGGGACGGGGCTCTGCGGCGGGGCCGTGCCGACCGTCGGCGGCGTGATTCTCTCGTTTGCGCGGATGAATCGCGTGCTCGAGTTCGACGAACGCGGACGCCGCGTCCGCGTACAGCCCGGTCTGATCAATCTCGATCTCTCTCGTCACGTCGCGTCGAGCGGCCTCTTCTACGCTCCCGACCCGTCGTCGCAGCAGATTTCGACCATCGGAGGCAACATCGCGACGAACGCCGGCGGCCCCCATTGCCTTTCGTACGGAACGACGGTCAACCACGTGCTCGCGCTTGAAGTCGTCGATGCGTCGGGTGAAGTTTTCGTAACGAGCATCGATGACGTCGGCTACGACCTGACCGCCGCCATGGTCGGAAGCGAAGGGACCCTCGGCATCGTCACGGCAGCCTGGTTGCGGCTGGTCGCGCTTCCCGAATCGGTCCGCGTCTCGGTCGCAGCATTCGACGACATGGATTCGGCGTCGGCGGCCGTCTCGGCCATAATCGCCGCCGGAATTCTCCCGACGGCGCTCGAGATGATGGATGCCGTCATTACGCATGCAGTCGAAGCGGCCTTTCACGCAGGCTATCCGACCGAGGCCGCAGCCGTGCTGCTCGTTGAAAACGCCGGCTTCGAAGAGGACGTGGCGGCATCCGACGCCGCGATCCATTCGATCGTCATGCAGCACGGAGCGCGCTCCTGGCGAAACGCTCGAAATCGAGCGGAGCGCGACGCGCTGTGGGCCGGACGCAAGAGCGCCGCGGGCGCAACGGGACGTATCGCACCCAACTATTACACGCAAGACGTCTGCGTGCCGCGCAGTAAATTACCGCAAGCGCTGCGCGCAGTCGCGACGGCGTCGCGCGCAAACGGAATCACCGTGGGGAACGTCTTTCACGCCGGCGACGGCAATCTCCATCCTCTGCTCATGTACGATAAGCGCGATCGCAAGCAAGTCGCGGCGATTATAGAAACCGGCAACGAGATCTTGCAATCCGCAATCGACCTCGGAGGGACGATCAGCGGAGAGCACGGCATCGGTTGGGAGAAGCGCGAGGCCATGACGCGCGTCTACTCGACTGAAGATCTTGCGACGATGGCGCGCGTGCGCGACGTCTTCGACCCCGCGCGGATGCTCAATCCGGAAAAGATTTTTCCGAGCGGCACGCGCTGCCCCGAGGTCGTGCCGGGGTGAGATCCACTCACGAGCGCTTGACCCCGGCGACGCCGCAAGAGCTGAGCAAGATCGTCGCACGCTGCGATCGAGCTGGTGGAAAAATCTGCATCGAAGGCGGGGGAACGCTCGCCGGAATGGGCTTCCCGCCCGACCGCGTCGACGTCACAGTGGACACGACCGGCCTGACCGGCGTGGTAGCAAACGAGCGTTCCGACCTGGTGATCGCCGCGCGAGCCGGAACCCGGATTCAGGACGTCGCAACGCTTCTCGCCGGTCAAGGACAGTTCGTTCCGTTCGACGCTCCTGTGCCGCAGTACGGGACGTTGGGCGGCACGCTGGCCGCAGGCTGGCTGGGACCTCGGCGGCATTGCTACGGCCGCGTTCGCGACTATCTCCTCGGGTCGACGATCGTGCTCGCGGACGGCACGATCGCGCGCGCCGGCGGCATGGTCGTCAAGAACGTCGCCGGCTACGATATGACGAGACTCTACGTCGGCTCCTTCGGCACGCTCGGCGTTCTGGTGCAAGCAAATCTCAAAACGATCCCATTGCCGCCGCGCGCTCGTCTCTTTCTCGCGCCGCTGCCCGAACGGACGCGCGAGCGCGCATGTGGCCAGCTTGCCGCCCTAGGTATTCGGCCTGCAGCGGCTTTTTGGGTCGACGGATTTCACCACGCGATCGACGGTGACGAAGGACCGGAGGGACGGCTTCTCGTGCTGCTGGAAGGCAGCGACGCCCTGCTCGAGCGAGCGACCCTCGAACTGCGTTCGGCGCTAGGCCGCGCGGGAGTGCCCGAGACGCGCGTCGTCGAGGCCGGCGCTCGCGAGGCATTCGATCGCGTCGTCGATACGTACGTTGCCTGCTTGGGCGAGCGCTCGGTAACGTATCGCCTCTATCCCTTTGTGCGAGACTCCGAGCGATGCGCACTGAGTTTACACGAGCTGGCGCGACGGTTCGAATTGCGAAGCGAAACGATCGTCGACGTGATGAACGGCGATGTGGTGCTGCGTGTGAGCGATCTCGATTCGCACGCCTTCGGAGCGAAAATCGAGTCTTTCGACGACGAGCTTCACGAACTCGAGCCTCGGGCGCAGGTCGTCGCCAGCAACCATCCCCATCGCGCCTATTTGCGCGTGTGGGGCGTCGCGCCGGCAGCCGTCGACCGGATGCGCGCGCTCAAAGAGCGCTTCGATCCGAATCGCACTTTGAACCCCGGCCGCTTCGTGGGCGGAATCTGACCACGTGAAGGTTCTTCTTCTCGGCGCTTCGGGGTTCGTCGGCAGACATCTCGTCACCGCGCTCTGCGCGCGCGGTGACGAGGTCACGAGCGCTTCGCTGCGCGATCCGTCGGCCGCCGAACTCGCAGCCGAGTGCGACGCGATCGTGAATCTGGCCGGCGAACCGATAGCGCAGCGCTGGAACGAAAGCGTCAAGCGACGCATCGAAGAAAGCCGCGTCGATGCGCCGCGGCGCTTTCTCGATGTGCTCGGAGAGCGCTCGCGCCGGTGCAGGACTTACGTCAGCGCGTCGGCGATCGGCTATTATGGCACCAGCGAATCGGAAACGTTCGTTGAGAGCAGCCCACCCGGAAACGACTTCGTCGCTCGCGTTTGCGTGGGGTGGGAGCGCGAGGCTGGGCGCGCCTTCGAACTCGGGATGCGCGTCGCGATCGTGCGTACGGGTGTCGCGCTGGGACCCGACGGCGGCGCGCTCGAAAAGCTGTTGCCGCCTTTCCGCCTCGGCCTCGGGGGCACGATCGGCAGCGGGCGCCAATGGTTTTCGTGGATTCACGTCGGCGATCTGGTTGCGATCTACGTCATGGCTCTGGATCGCCTCGAAGGCCCGCTCAATGCGTGCTCTCCGAATCCCGTAACGAACGCGACGTTTACCAAAGAGCTCGCGCGCTCGCTTCAGAGGCCTGCGCCGCTTGCGATACCGGCGTTTGCCCTGCGCGCGCTGCTCGGCGAAGGTGCCGAACTAGCCCTGCACGGTCAGCGCGTGCTGCCGGAACGAACGCAGCAGCTGGGTTTTCGATTTGAGTTTCCCGAGCTCAAAGATGCGCTAAAGAATCTACTTTAAACTCTAACGCTTCGAGATATTTCTCGACATCCATCGCCGCGCGGCAGCCGGCTCCGGCCGCGGTCACGGCCTGCCGGTAGCGATGGTCGTTGACGTCGCCCGCAACGAAGACCCCCTCGACGTTCGTTGACGTTCCGTCCGGCGAGACGACGTAGCCGAGTTCGTCGAGTTCGAGCTGCCCTGCAAAGATCGCAGTATTCGGCGTATGACCGATCGCAACGAAAAGCGCGGCCGTTTCGAAATCAGAGCAGCTGCCGTCGAGTAGATTGCGAAGCCGCAAACCGTTCACGTGAGTCTCGCCATTGACTTCCTCGACAACCGTATTCCAAATAAAATCGATCTTTGGATGCGCGCGCGCGCGGTCGGACATGATCTTGCTGGCGCGCAGGCGGTCGCGCCGATGAACGATCGTCACGCCACTGCCGAATCGCGTGAGGAAGAGCGCCTCTTCGAGCGCCGAGTCGCCGCCACCGACGACGGTAATCTGCTTGTCGCGAAAGAATGCGCCGTCGCAGGTCGCGCAGCTCGAGACCCCGCGCCCGCGCAGCCGCTCTTCGCCCGGGATGTCGAGCCAACGCGCGTTCGCACCGGTTGCCACGATGACGCTGGCGCTTTGGTGCTGCGCGTCGTCTGTTTTTACGACGAGCGGACGCTTCGTGAAGTCGACTGAGGTGACGTCGACGTTCTCGATGCGCGCGCCGAAGCGCTCGGCCTGCTCGCGAAAGCGAATCATCAGCTCGGGTCCAAGGATGCCTTCGGCAAACCCTGGGTAGTTCTCCACCTCGGTCGTGAGCATGAGTTGGCCGCCGTAAAGGCCGCCGGCCAAGACGAGCGGCTGCAGATTGGCACGCGCGGCATAGACTGCCGCGGTGAGTCCTGCTGGTCCCGACCCGATGATGATGATGCGTTCCACTTCGGCTTTCTTCGACTCCATCGGCGGCATCCCGGTTGCAGCCCTTGGGAGCGGCGCGTCGAAGTCGGCCGTATGTCGGAACCACAGCTGCCACTGGAAGATACCTTCGGCGACGTGCTGCGCAAGGCGATGCGCGGGGCGGGCATCGACACCGCGCAACTCGCGAGCGCAAGCGGTATTCCTGCGTCCGCGATCGCCAAATGGCTGAACGACGAAGCGACCGCAAACGACGATGAGGCGCGCGCGTTGGCTTCGGTCTTACACCTCGACGGCGCAAAGCTCGCCGACACCGCCGCCGTCCGTTGGCGTCCACCGCCGATCGAACGCCCCGACGTGCGCCGCCACCCGCAGGATCCGCATCCGAGCAACGGTTACGTCTTCTTTCTCGAGAACGGCCGGCGCGCGGCGCTCGTCGACCCTGCCGGGATCCCGCAGAACCTTCTGCGCATCGTGCGCGACGGCGACTACCATCTGCAGTACATCCTCATCACGCACAAGCACCCGGACCACTGCGACGCCACGGCGGACGTTGCGAAAGCGTTTCCTAACGCCCAGATCGTCATGCACGCTCTTGACGTGCACGCCATCGGTTCGCTCGCGAACGGGGCGTTGCTCGTGGGCGACGGCGAAGCGCTGCCCTTCGGCGAGGGCTCGACGATTCGCATGCTGCATACGCCGGGCCACACCGACGGCTCGTCGTGCTATATCTTTCGAGACGCACTCTTCTCCGGGGATACGCTTTTTGCGGCCAGCGTCGGAGGCGCTTACGGCGACGCCAGCACCTATGGCGATATCCTCAATAGCGTTCGCAGCAAACTCTTTACGCTCCCCGACGATACGGTCGTCATGCCGGGCCACGGCCCGCCCAGCGTCATCAAGCTGGAAAAAGAACACAACCCGTTTTTCTAAGCGCACGCCGAAGCCGAGAGGCCGGCGACGGCTGATGGCGAATGGGTTGCGTTCTACGTCGATTGATAGGGAGCAAGCATGAGGATTTCGTCTCTTTCTCAAAACGCTCTCGGCTTTTGCATGGCTCTTGCGTGGCTGGCCGGTTGCAGCGGCTCGTCCTCGCCGGTCGTCGTCCCTGGCGCGATGCCGCAAAACGCGGCGCGCGCTACGCACACGATGCCGCAGTGGCAGGCGCAAGGCCTGGCACGCGCCGCCTGTCCGCAAGTCGTCGGCAAACCGACATGCTACGCGTTGATCGAGAAAAAAGGCGTGAGTCCGGCATGCGTCGGCTCGTCGTGCGGTTGGACGCCGATCGATTTCCAGACGCGCTACAATCTGCCGATCACGAAAGGCTCTGGACACATCGTCGCAATCGTTGACGCGGGCGACAATCCCAACGCCGCGACCGACATCGCAGAGTACCGCTCCGAGTTTGGCCTCGGAACCCCAAACTTCTTTAAGTACAATCAGGAAGGCCAACAGGGAAACTACCCACCCTACACCGCCTGGTCGGTCGAGATCGATCTCGACATCGAAATGGTTTCGGCCGCGTGCCCGCTCTGCACGATCTACCTCGTCGAAGCAAACAGCTCCGATTCCAGCGACCTCGACGCGGCCGAAGCCGAAGCGGTGAACCTGGGCGCGCACATCATCAGCAATAGCTGGGGCTGCCCCGGATCGATCAGCTGCGTCGACGTATCCGACTTTGATACGCCGGGCGTGACGTATGTCGCCGCCACCGGCGACAGCGGCCTGAACCAAGTCGGTGCGCCTGCGGCCTTCGCCAGCGTCGCGGCGATCGGCGGAACGCAACTCATGAAGAGCGGCTCGACCTACAGCGAAACCGTTTGGGACGATGCCGGCGGCGGTTGCGTGACGGGCGTTCCGAAGCCCAAGTGGCAGCACGATAAGGTGTGCGCCTCCCGGGCGACCGCCGACGCATCGGCGGAAGCTGGGTGCAGTCCCGGCGTTGCGGAGTACGACAGCTACGACGGCGGCTGGTTCGGCGTCTGCGGCACCAGCGCCGCTTCGCCGTTGGCTGCGGCTGTCTTCGGATTGGCAGGCGACGCGACGAAACAAAACGGCGGACGGACATTTTGGGAGCGGACGCATCGTAAGGATCTCTACGACGTATGCTCGCCGTCGTGTCTGTTTAAACGCTACTCCTACGGCGGCGGCTGGGGTTCGCCCGACGGCGTCCACGCCTTCTAAGGCGCAGGCGTGACGAAGCGCGCTGCCGTCCGACAACTCGGAATGACGGCCGCGCAGATTCTCATCGCCGTGGCTCTGCTCTTCGCCCCTGCTGGCACGTTCGCGTTCTGGCAGGCGTGGGTCTATCTGGCGGTCTGCATCGCGGCCGGCGCAATCACTACTTCGTACTTGCGAAAAAACGATCCGAAGCTTCTCGAGCGCCGGGCACGCGGTCCATGGGCCGAAAAAGAAACGAGCCAGAAGCTGCTGCAGCTTCTCGTGATCCTCGCGTGGGCCGGCGCGATTATCCTTTCGTCGCTCGATCGACGCTTTTCATGGTCGCATCTTCCGCTTTTTGCAGAAATTGCCGGGCTCGTCGTCGTAGCGCTCGGCTTTTTTACGATCTTCTTGGCCTTTAAAGAGAACACGTTTGCCGCGGTGAACATCGACGTGGAGGCCGGTCAAAAGGTCATCTCTAGCGGACCGTACGCAATCGTTCGCCATCCGATGTATACGGGCTTGCTCCTCATGGTCGTTGGAACGCCCTTCGCGCTGGGCTCTTACTGGGCACTCACCACGACCGTCCTGATGGCGCTCGCTCTTCTATGGCGGATCCTCTTTGAGGAGCGGTTTCTGCGCGAGCACTTGCCGGGGTACGCGAATTACTGCAGCAACGTCCGATATCGCTTGCTGCCCTTGGTTTGGTAGGTATGCGGCCGGCTACTGCCGATACGCCGCAGGGACAATAACCGAGGCGCCGGTGTTGTCGGCGACGATCGCGCCGCTTTGCCTCGGCGCGTTATCTGATTCGCGAATGAGCTCGAACTGAACGACGAGCTGACCCGAGCGCGGAAGCTCGACGTCGATGCGCTGGGGCGAACAGAGTCTCGGCGTGCAGAATGCCGCCAGCCATCCATGGGCGACGCCGAGCGCGCGTAAGTGGACCGCAGCATTCGGCTTGCCGGCCACTTTCAGGCGGTACTTTGCGGCGGCTCCCGTCGTGACCTGAAAGTCGGAACCGGTCCACGGCTCGATCGATAAATGGGTCGCGGGCTGCAACGAGCGCGAGCAATATGGCGAGAGCGATCATCACGTACGGAGTTTATAACCGATTGCGGTCATGCGCAAGACGATTCCGAGCGCAATTGCCGCAAGAATGGCTATCATCGAGATCGAGAATACGGGGGCGAGGTAGCTATGTCCCGTATAGCTGCGGCGAAATGCATCGATGGTATAAAAAATTGGATTAAAAAGCTCGAGGTTCCGCAGCGCCGGTGGAAGCATCTCCGCCGCGGTAAAAACGCCGCCAACGAACGTGAGCGGCGTGATGACGAAAGTGGTGAGGATTGCGATGTGATCGAACTTGTCGGCCACGAGACCAAAGATCAGGCCGAGCGCCGAGAACAATATCGAGACCAAGGCGATCACGCAGAAGTAGAGGGGCCAGTTATGCGGCGCGATGTGCACCAGCACGGCGCCCAGAGCGGTGATGAGACCCGCGATCAGCAGCGCGCGAACTAAGCTCCCTACGACGTAGCCGCCTACGATCTCGCCCGCCGACATCGGTGCGATCAGCAACTCTTGGATCGAGTTCATGAAACGCCCCTGGAAGATCGAGCTCGAGCACTCGCCGTACGACGCATCGATGACTTGGAGCATGATCAGACCGGGTATAAGGAACTGCGCGTAGCTGACACCCTGTACGGTCGGAATGCGGCTGCCGATCGCGAGACCGAAGACGAAAACGTAGAGCAGCGTCGTGATAATCGGCGGCCAGATCACCTGGTTGATGATCTTGAGGCTCCGAATGATCTCACGCTTGACCAGCGTCCAAAAAGCGATCGAGTTAATTTCGCATCAACTCCAGGAAAACGTCTTGCAGAGAGGCCCCCTCCGCGAGCAATTCCTCGGTAGGTTTTTCGGCGACGATGCGGCCGTTGCGGATGATCGCGATGCGCTTGCAGAGCTGCTCCGCTTCCTCCAGATAATGGGTCGTCAAGAAAATCGTAAGGCCGTCTTCGTTGAGCGCACGCAGCCATTCCCAAAGCTCCAAGCGCAGCTCGACGTCGACCCCGGCGGTCGGTTCGTCGAGAATCAGCAGGCTTGGCTGATGTATCAGCGCGCGCGCAAGCGAGAGCCGGCGCTTTTGGCCGCCGGAGATCTTCGTGTACTCGCGATGAGCGTGCGGCGTGAGTCCGAAACGTTCGAGCAGCATGTCTGCACGCTCGGCAACGGCCTTGCCGTGCAACCCGTAGTAACCCGCGGCAAAGATCAGTACGTCGCGAAGCGAGAGATAACGGTCGAAGTTGTACTCTTGGGGAGAAAGACCGATAAGCCGGCGGGCGTCGCGCCATTGAAGCTCGTTGTCGTGGCCGAAGATGCGAATCGTTCCCGCGCTCTTTCGAGCCAGGCCGACGATCGCATTGATCGTCGTCGTTTTTCCGGCGCCGTTAGGGCCGAGGAAACCAAAGAACTCGCCGGCGCCGACGCGCAGCGAGATTCCGTCGACCGCAGTGACGGCGCCATACCGCTTCACGAGGCGCTCGACCTCGACGGCGGGCACGTGAGAACCTAGGGAACTAAATTCTTTAATCCTTTGTACCGATGACGGCGCAGCGTCGCAATGAGTTCTGCACTCTCCGGAATCCCGCAATCGGCCAATTGGGTTGCGACTCGCTTGGTATCAAACGCCACCCGCCGGTGTTTGACTTGCCAGCCGCCCTCCCGCTCGGTAAAAATAGCGTAGCCGGCACGCGGATCGCCGTCTTTCGGCAAACCCGCCGAGGCGACGTTCACGAGCAGCTTGCCCCGCCACACGCGGACGTAGGGCAGATGCAGATGACCGAACGCAATCGCGGTTGCGCTCACGTCGCCGATCAGGCGCTCCAAAGCAGCCTCGTCCGCATCGGGCCAGATGTGCTCGTCGTCGCTCTTCGGATTGGCGTGGACGATCAGCAGCTGATTGTCATCTTCACCGATGCGCAAGGCAAAGGGGAGCTCTTTCAGCCACGAAAGCCAGCGTTCGCCGACTTCGCGTCGCGTCCAGGCGATCTGGGCGAGCTCCGCCGGCTCGAATGCTTCGCCGGCGGTATCCTCAGAGAGATAGCGGTCGGTGTTGCCGCGGATGCACGCCGCGCCGATCTCTTCGAGCCGCTGCAGAACTTTCTTCGGTTTCGGCCCGTCCAAGCAGAGATCGCCCGCAATCACAACTCCGTCGGCGCCTCCTTGCGATTCGAGATCCGTCAGGCAGGCGTCGAGCCCCAAGAGATTGCCATGAATGTCGGAGAGGACGGCGATACGCATGCCGATGCCGCCTCACTCCCGCCGCAGCGCGAGCGTGAGCATAGACGGCGTCAGGCCGAGCTTGGTGAATTCGTAGAGATCTATCGCTTCGACGGTGACTCCCGCACGTTCCATCGCCGAAAGCGCCGTCCGGAAGCGAAGATCCGCGAGCACGTGCCCGTCGTCCAAAGGCAGTACGCCTGCGGCTTGCGCTTCGCCGAGCTCGAGCCGAATCGTACGAAAACCATCAAACGCCTCGGGATTTGCTTTGTCTGCTCCGAGCACGATCGTATCCTTTGCAACCGCGCCTGCGACGGCGCGCAACGCCGGTACGCCATCGCCGAGCTTCACTTCGACGACGCGATAACCGTGAGCGCGCGCTAAGTGCGCGAAGCCGCTGCGCCCCAGCTGATTACCACGTGAACCGACGCCGACGAATGCGGAGCTTCCCGCGAGCAGAACGTCGTTGCCGTCGAGAAACGCGGGCGCGGCGATATGTCCGGCGAGCGGCACGTCCATGCTCGAAAACTCAGCCTCGATTCGATCGACTTCGGCTCGGCGGGAGAGCGCGGTAAGGCGCATCAATGCGGCTCCGTCTTCCAACGCGATTGCAGCATCGCCCACACTCGTCTCGTAAGGATCGTCCCCGCGCGGCTCGATGACGGTCGTCTCCACGCCAAAGTACTCGAGTGTTTTGCAGAGCACGTCGTGCTGCTCGAGCGCTCGGTCGTAAATCGCTCCGGGCTCTCCTATCAGCGTGGCGGCGTTCTCAATCGCCCGCGACGGACGCACTAAAACGGCAGCGCGTAACCGGCCCGTCGCCGACGCCACCAGACGCGGGCCGAAGTCCACGCTACGCTGAGCCGTCATCGGGCCTGGTACGCTTGCGGTGCGGGCGCTTCCGTAAAGAAGCCGGCCATGTCGGAGGCGAGAAGATCGTTGAGCGTCAGCGGGGGAAGTCCAAAATTTCTTCCTCGGTCTTGAGTACGCTCGCCATGCTGAGGTGGACGTCACCGACGTAGCCACGCCGCGCCAGCGGCGAAACGACGAGCGCGTACGTGCGCAAGACGTCAACGTGGTCGTTTGAGTCCTGCGAAGCCTCGGGCACGATGAAGAGCGCCGTCGAGCTCCAATGCGGAGTGTGCGAGATGAAATCGACGATCGAACCGAGCGCGCGATCCGCCTCGGTCGCGCCGGATTTACCGCCTTCGGCGGGCAGAACGACGTACGTGAAGCTCGGCACCGTGTCGGCTTGCACGTAGCGCCGCATATCGCTCACGAACTCCTTGGCACGCTCGGCATCCCCAACCTTTGGATTCCAACTTGCGTAATTCAAGTCGACGTTTCCGTTGAGCGCCGCCAACGCTGGAACGTCAAGATGATAGTAAGAGCCGTCATACCCCGAGAGCCGCAAAAGGCCACCGTAGTCGCGGAACGCGAGCCCGGCGCGCGCCAGGCTGTTGAAGAAATACCCGCCTCGGCTATAATCTTCCGGATCGTCGCCGTGATCGTCCATCGGCGACCGAGTCGCTCCCGCCGCCGCGACCAGCTGTTGGTAGAGCGTCGCCTCGCCGGCCGCCGCGAACTGCTTGGCGACGTCGGCATCTTCATCCGAAGCATAAAAATTATCCGCCAGCGCATAAGCGCGCGCCAGCGCGTGAAGGTTTGGCGTGACGCTCTCGGGATAGAGCGCCAAGTCGGCGCCGCCATTTCCGTGCGGATTCCCGGCGTCGTCTTTCAAATCGCCGAAAGTCGCATCGTAGCTCTGCGGACCGATTGCGATGTAGATGACGTGGTCTATCGCTTCGCTGCGTTTGTTCGAGCGCAAAGGAGGGATCACCGGGTTGAATCGGGCGACGGTGGGCGTGCGATTATAGCGAAGCGCGTCGAGCGTCGCTTTCACAAGATAGGTCCGCTTGAGATCGACGCGCTGTAAAATGCCCCAGCCGTTGACGCCTTTGCTGTCGAGCACGTACAGGTAGCGTCCGTCGCGTGAGAGGGCGATGGCGGTCGGATACCATGCGGTGGGAATCAACCCATAGCGGTAGCGCGTCGGACGTTGCGCGTCGAGGACCGCAACCGCGTTGAGTCCCGCAAGCGCGACGTAGAGCCTCTTGCCGTTGGGACTGAGCACTTCGGCACTCGGCTGGGCGCCAAACGGTGCGCCGGGATAGAGCCGCAGATCGAGCCCGCGGACAACTCGAGGTTCGCCTGCAAGCGAAACAACCGCAACGCGATCGACGTTCGCGAGCGCGACGTAGGCGAGTTCTCCATTGCGGCTCAACACCGTCGCGCCGGGCGCGGCTCCGCCCACAATCTGCGTTCCATCGGGTGCCGCGTCCATGCGCACGGTGGCTGGATCGCCGATCTCGCCGGCGGCGGAAGATTCAAAGACGGTCAGCGATGAGGACTTCGACGGATCGAAGACCGGCGGAATAAATTGCGGCGCTTGCGCCGGAGGAGCGACCGGCGCGTAAGCCGAGAGTCCGGTTCCCGGCGCGAGAATGTCGCGGCTGCCCGCCGCGACGTAGAGTGGGAAATCTCCAACCCCCAGCGAGCGCAGCACGCTCCGCGAGACGAGATCGATCGCGACGACTTCGTCGGCGAGATTGTCGGCCACGTACGCGGTGCGACCGTTTGGCGCAATCGCTATCTCGGCGGGAAAGGCATGCTTGCCGCCGGCCGACGGCAGTGCTATCGTCTGGGCCAGCGTCAGCGCTCCGTAGCCGTCGAGGTCGAAGACTCGTACTGCGCCCGCCGCTCCATCGGAGGCGAGCACGAAAGTGCGCGATGGATCGTTTGGATCGCGCACGACAGCAACGCCCATGAAGAAGGACGCCGCCGGGTCGCGATATTCGCTCGCGATTCGCATGGTTTTCGTCTCGACGACGGAGAGCGAGGAGTTCGGGGCAGCTCCATCGTTGGAGACGACGGCGTACCGGCCGTCTGGCGAAAGTGCCAAACCGAGTGGATTGCTCCCTACGAAGAGGCTCGTGCCCGCGGGTGCGGCGATTCTGCCGTTGGGAAGAATGGCATCCGCGGGATGAATTTTATCGGCGCCGGTCGGCCGAATGCCCGCGGGCGCCGAATAGACGATCAGAGGAACGGGGCGACTCCTCGCACCCAATAAAACGGCGGCTAATAGCGCCGCTGCAATCGGTCTGGACGACACGGGAGGTATGCCATTACCATGCGGGCCGCGGGTACCCTGCCGACAGGGCGGAACGTTGCCCTATGACCGCCGATGCGCACATCCTTGCCGTCGCAACCGCCGTGCCGCCCTTCGTGCTCGGTCAAGCGGAAGTGATGCGGCGCATCGATCTGGCCCTTGGCCCGCGTTCTCGCGAGATCGTGCGTTTGCTTCCCATGTTCGGCAATACCGGCATCGATCGGCGCTATTCGTGCGTTCCGATCGAGTGGTACGAGCGGCTCCACGAGTGGCCCGAGCGCAACCAAGTCTATCTCGACTCGGCCATCGATCTGCTGGAGGAGGCCACGCGCCGCGTGCTCGAGCGGGCGCAACGGCGACCCGACGAGATCGATGCCGTCGTTGCCGTCTCGACGACCGGGATCGCGACACCGAGTTTGGACGCTCTCCTCATGGAGCGAATGAACCTGCGGAGGACCGTGCAGCGCCTGCCTATTTTCGGGCTCGGCTGCGCGGGCGGAGCGATCGGCTTAGCGCGGGCCGCCGCGATCGCTCGATCGAATCCTCGCGCGCTCGTGCTCTTTCTCGTTGTCGAGCTGTGTGCGCTCAGCTTTCGTCGAGACGACTTTTCAAAAAGCAACATCGTTGCGACTGCGCTCTTTGGCGACGGGGCCGCTGCAACGCTGATCTCGTGCGCGGGTGAGGGCGCGAGCATCGTCGCAGGCGGAGAATATACCTGGCCCGATTCGCTCGACGTCATGGGCTGGGAAGTGACCAACGAAGGGCTCAAGGCGATCTTCTCGCGGGATATCCCGGAGCTCGTGACGACGAAACTCCACGACGTTGCCGTCGACTTTCTGGCCGAACACGCGCTGACGCTGCGTGACATCGATTGCTTCATCTGCCATCCCGGCGGCGCTAAGGTGCTCGACGCTTTAGAGTTCGCTTTCGAGCTTAAGCCGGGAGCGCTTGGCACTGCTCGTGACGTGTTGCGCGATTACGGAAATATGTCGGCCGCCACGGTGATGTTCGTGTTGGAGCGAACGATCGGCGATTCATTGCCGTGGCGGCGCGCGCTGGTGAGCGCGCTTGGTCCCGGCTTCACCGCCGGATTTACGCTCCTCGAAAACCATCGATAATGGTGTTATGGATCGTTCTCGGGCTCGTCGCGCTGCAACGCGCTGTGGAGCTCGTCTACTCTGCGCGCAACACGCGCCGATTGCTTGCCCGCGGGGGAATCGAATCCGGCGCCGTTCAGTACCCCTTCTTCGTCCTCTTGCACGCGGCGTGGCTGGCCAGCATGGCCGTCTTCATCCCGCCGTCGACGATTCCGAACTGGTGGCTGCTCGGAGTCTACGCACTGCTCCAGCCGCTTCGCCTCTGGACGATCGCGACGCTGGGGCCGCGGTGGACCACGCGCATCATCACCGTACCCGGAGCCGCGCGGGTACAAGGCGGACCGTACCGCATTTTCCGGCATCCGAACTACGCGATCGTCTGCGCGGAAATCGCAATACTTCCGCTCGCGTTCAAGGCAGTCGAGATCGCAATCGTTTTCTCGATTCTCAACGCGTCGCTGCTCTCGTGGCGGATCCGCACCGAAGAGCGCGCCCTGTTCGAATCCGCGCCTGCAGCAACATCCAAGCCATCAGCTTAGGCTGACGAAGGCGATACGACCGTGGCATGGCAATTCGAGGCAGTTCTCCAAGGCATCCCCAATTCGTCGGCAACATTCGTGCGCATACCGCCGGCCGTTATGAAACGTTTTGGCGGCCGGGTTCGGGTGCCCGTTTGCGTAACCATCAACGGCGTACAGCATCGTACGACGATCTGCAACATGGGCATGGGACCAATGATCGGCGTTCCCGCGGCAATGCGTACGGCGGCCGACGTCGGTCGTGGCCGCCGCATCACGGTATCCCTGGAGGTTGACGAGAAAGAGCGAACCGTCGAGATACCGCGCGATCTGGCTCGGGCGATGAGCGCCGGCGAGCGAAGAGTTTACGACAACTTATCTTACTCGCACCGCAAAGAGTACGCCTTGTGGATCGAAGACGCCAAGAAATTGGAGACGCGTGCGCGGCGGATCGCAAAGGTGCGTGCGAAACTCAAATCGTTATTCGCGCGTTAGCTTGCCGAGGGCGCGGTCGAGGCGTGCGACCCCTTCTCGCGCTTCTTCTTCCGTGAGGTGTCCGAACGATAATCGCAAGGCAGGCGGCCCGCTGCGCGTAGGATAGAACGGCTCGGCGGGCATGACGAGCACGCCCTCGCGCGCACAAGCGTCGAACGCAGCGTGCGTTGAGATGCGCGGCGGCAGCGAGAGCCAGACGTTCACTCCGGCGCCGGGTGAGCGCACCGTCGTCCATCGCACGACCTTCGAAAGCGCTTCGACGAACGCGTCGCGGCGTTTACGATAGAGTGCTCGAGTCGAGCGAAAGTGTCGCGGGCAGGCTGGGCTCTCCATGAATCGCCACAGCGCTCGTTGCGTCAGCGTCGAGGTGAAGACGTCGGCTCGCACTTTTGCCGCCTCGAGTGCTTCTGCGATGCCGCCCTTGGCGCAGAGATAGCCAATCCGCAGAGCCGGAAAGATTGATTTCGAAAGGCTCTCCATCACGATCACCCGTCCGTCGGTATCGTAGGATGCCAGTGGCGGCGGCGCGGGCGCGTCGTACGTCAGTTGCCAACCGGTCTGATCCTCGAGGACGACGACGTCGTATCGCCGCGCTAAGGCAACGATTTGCTTCGCGCGCCGCGCCGGCAGCACTGCGCCGGTTGGATTCTGCGCGATCGGATTCACGTAGAAGAGGCGCGGCCGGTATTCCGTAAAGACGCGCTCGACGTCGTCGGTGCGAACGCCGTCGTCGTCGCCGCGCACCTCGACGTATGTGACGCCGCGAGCATCGAAGACGCCCAAGCTTCCCCAGTAGGTGGGGCTCTCGCTTGCGACGACGCTGCGAGCGTCGAGCACGACCGTCGCAACGATATCTGCGGCCTGCTGCGCGCCCGAGCAGACGATAACGTCACCGGCGTCGGCCCGGCAGCCGCGCCCGACCAAGAGCGAAGCGAGTTTCGCGCAGAGATCGAGGTCGCCGGTCGACGATCGGTACTGCATGAGCTCCGGCGAATCGTCGAGCAGCGTTCGGTGAAAGGCTCGAGCGAAATCGTGAAGTGGGAAGGTTTCGGGCGCCGGATGTCCGCTTGCGAGATTGATCGCGCCGGGTTCGGTCCCGCGCGTCAGCCGTTCCATCACGCCTTCGAGCCGTGCACCGCGGGCAAACCGCCCGACGTCGGGCTCCCATCGGCGCGCAAAAGGCTCGGCGCGATTCGGGGGCGAGGCGACGTAAGTGCCTTTGCCCGGACGTGCGATTACCCGCCCGCGCGTGGCCAACAGCTCGTACGCTTGCGAAACCGTCACTAACGCGCAATCGAGCTTGCGCGCGAGATCGCGCATTGCCGGAAGGCGCTCTCCGGGAGTGAACTCGTCGCTTTCGATCGCGGCGACGAGACGATCGGCGAGCTGCACGTAGAGCGGACGCGGGTCGCTCGGATCGAGCTTCAGCGACTGCACCACCACGTAACCTGTCCTGAGCGACGCTGAGCTTGTCGAAGCGGAGTCGAAGGGCTCAGACGTTTGCGCTTAAGCCCTCCCCTTCGTTCGTCGCCGGGGTTCGGCGGGCAACGCCCTCTTCGGCTGCGGCATTCGCGACGGCCTTGGCCACCGCGGCGACGACACGCGTGTCGAAGACGCTTGGGATGACGTACTCCGCGCTGAGTTCGTCTTCGGTCACGATTTCGGCGATTGCAAAGGCCGCCGCGAGCTTCATCCCTTCGGTGATACGGCTGGCGCGGACGTCGAGTGCGCCCCGAAAGATGCCCGGAAACGCGAGCAGATTATTCACCTGGTTGGGAAAATCGGAGCGTCCCGTCGCGATGACCGCGGCGACCGGTGCGGCGACGTCGGGCATGATCTCGGGGGTCGGATTCGCCATTGCAAAGACGATCGGATCGCGCCCCATGCGCGCGATGTCGTCGGGTTGCAAGATGCCTGGTGCGGAGACGCCGATGAAGACGTCGACGCCTTCGAGCACCTCCCGGAGCGATCCGCGCCGGTTTTCCCGATTGCAGTGCTCGGCCAACCAGCGCCAGTGGGGATTCTCGTAACGGTCGAGTGCGATTGAGCGCGCCGGCTCGGTCGACGGGAATCACGTCGCGCACGCCCGCGCCGAGCAACATCTTGATCGTCGCCGTTCCGGCCGCGCCGCTTCCGGAGACCACCACCTGAAGGTCGGCCAGCCGCTTTCCGACGACGCGTGCGGCATTAACCAGTGCGGCCATGATCACGACGGCGGTACCGTGCTGATCGTCGTGCATCACCGGAATATCGAGCGCTTCGATGAGACGCTCTTCGATCTCGAAGCAGCGCGGCGCGCTGATGTCCTCGAGGTTGATTCCGCCGAAAACCGGAGCGATGCGCACGACCGTTTCGACGATCTCATCGACGTCCTTGGTGTCGAGACAAATCGGAAACGCGTCGATGTCGGCGAACTGCTTGAAAAGCATCGCCTTTCCTTCCATCACCGGCAGCGCTCCGAGCGGTCCGATGTCGCCTAAACCGAGCACCGCGGTGCCGTCGGTCACAACCGCCACGCTATTGCGCTTGACGGTCAGCTGGAAAGCCTTGGCGGGATCGGCGGCGATGGCCATCGAGACGCGCGCGACGCCCGGTGTATAGACGATCGAAAGATCTTGGCGGCTCTTGATCTGTGATCTTCGAATCGATGCGAATCTTTCCGCCGATATGCGCGAGGAAGGTCGAATCGGATGAAAAGATGATCCGCGCGCCGTCGATCGCTTCGACGGCCTTGCGAACCTCATTCGCGACGGCTTCTGACGGCGCACCGATGGTGACGTCGCGAACGACGCGCGATCTACCGACGGTGTGCATGTCGACCGCGCCGATCGCTCCGCCCGCGTCGCCGATGGCGTTGGCGAGAATGCCGAAAGCGCCCGGTTCGTTCGGCATGTCGATGCGCAGGACCATCGTCAAGCTAATCGCGGGGTGCGCTACCATGGTTATTCTAGTTCCCGCTTACCGTCATCTCGGCAACGCGGAATGACGGCGAAACCACCGGCAGCGTCGAAGCGCAGATCGTTGGCGACGGCGTCGACGGCCGCGAGCATTTCCGTATACTGTCCCGCAATGGTAAACTCATCGATAGGATAGGCGAGTTCGCCGCCGTCGATAAAAAAACCGCGCGCGCCGCGGCTATACGTTCCCGAGGCGTGCTCCGTCGCAAAACCGATGGTATCCATCACAAGCACGCCGAGCGGGGTGCCGGCGATCAGCTCCGCGAGCGACATCGGCCCTGGCTCAAGGAAGAAGTTGCTTGGGCCAACCCCGCCACCGGTGGAATTTCCGGTGGTGGCCGCACCAAGCTTGCGCGCGTAGTACGTATCGTAGAGAAACGACCGCAGCACGCCCCGTTCGAAGACGGCCGTGCGTCGCGTCGGCACTCCTTCGCCGTCGAACGGCGAGCTGCCCAGGCCCGCCGGCACGCGCCCATCGTCGATGACGGTCACGAGCTCACTACCGATCCGGTTGCCGATTTGCCCGCTCAACCACGAGTTGCCGATGGCAATGTTAGCCGCTGAGACCGCGGCGAACAGGTCGTCAAGCAGCGATGCGGCGACGTCGCGTTCGAAGATCACGGGCACGCGCATCGTCGGCGGCTTGCGCGCACCGAAAAGATCGACGGCGCGGCGTACGGCGGTCGCGGCTACCGAGTCGAGAGCTTCGAGGTCGCCGAGGTGACGCGCCGCCGTTCCGTATTGCGCGATGCGCTTGACGTCGCCGTCAAGAGCGACCGGCCCCGTAGAACGGCCTGCTCTCGTCCAGCTATAAGCGGCGGCAAAGCCGGTCGAGTTGGCGATCGCGGTCACCGCCGCGGCGTCGGTATAATGCGAGCCGCTGGAGTTTACGATGCGTGCATCCGCCGCACGAATCAAGCGCTCGAGATCGAGCGCCTCCTCTATCTTCTCGGCGCCGTCGCGGTCCGCCACGCGAGGATCGCAAAGCCGAAGGTGCGTCTCGTTCGTCGCGAACTCCTCGGGAAGACCGGCATACTCGTCGAGCGCAACGAGGTCGGCGTGCGCAACCGCGCGCACGACTGCCTCGCGTAAGCCTTCGGCGGAGAGATCCGAGGTCGAGAGCGTCGCCTTACGTCCTTGGCAGAAGACGCGCAGGAAGAGGCTCTTCCCCGTGGACCCTTCGAGCCGGGCGATGACGTTCTCGCGCGCCTCGGCGTGAAAGCGCCGCGCAATGGAAACGGAGGCTTCCGCGCTCTGAGCGCCGGCGGCGCTCGCAAGCGAAAGCGCCTCGTTGGCAAGCTCGATTGCGGCTGACTCATCCACGCTGGGTTCCGCCCACCGTAATGGAGGAAATCTTGACCGTCGGCATGCCGACGCCGACCGGAACGTATTGACCGCCCTTGCCGCACGTATAATGGCGTCGCGCCAAACGGCCATCGTTGCCGACTGCGACGACCTTCATCATCGCGTCCGGGCCGTTGCCGATGATCGTCGCGTTGCGAACCGGCGTAGTGATCTTGCCGTTTTCGACCAAATAGCCCTCACCGACCATGAAGACGAAGTCGCCTTTTGCAATCTCGACCTGGCCTCCGGCGAACGACTTGGCGTAAATCCCGCGGCGAGTCGATGCGACGATCTCGTCAACGTTCGCGTCGCCGCTCGGCATGTACGTGTTGCACATTCGCGGCTGCGGAACAAAACGAAAGGATTGCCGGCGTCCGCTCCCCGTCGATTCGACCCCCATCAGTCGCGCGTTGAGCCGGTCTTGCATATAGCCGAGCAGCACGCCGTTCTCTACCAAAACCTTGTGCTGGCCCGGCACGCCTTCGTCGTCTACGTTGAGGCTGCCCCGTTCTTCGCGCAGGTTGCCGTCGTCGTAGATCGTGACGAGCTCGCTGGCAACGCGTTCGCCGATTCGTCCGCTATAGAGCGACGTGCCGCGGCGGTTGAAATCGCTTTCGAGACCGTGGCCCACGGCTTCGTGCAGCAAGACGCCGCCGCCGCCGGCGCCGACGATCATTTCCATCTCCCCGGCGGGGGCGGGAACGGCACCAACATTGATGGTCGCGATGCGGGCGGCTTCGGAAGCGAGCAGTTCGGGCGTTTCGCGATCGAAGTAGGCCACGGACGTTCGTCCGCCATCGGCCGACATAGCCCGATCCGCGCTCCTTCTTCTCGGTGGCAACGACCTGGACGCCGAAGCGTAACGAGCGGACGGCGATCCTGCACGATCCGTCCGTCGCTCGTTGCAATCCAAACCTCTTGAATCTCATCGCTCACGTGCGCGTTGACGGCAACGACCCGCCGATCGTAACGCCGCGCAGCGGTATCGGCGGCTCTGCAGCATCGCGACGTAGCGCGCGGCATCGAAGACGTCCGAATGCTCCACGTCGTAAAACGATGCGACCGTCCGGGGAGAGAGATCGATCGATCTTACCTCACCATTGGGCGCCGAGCTTGCGATCAACGAGGCGGCGTCGGCGGCTTCCGTAAGCGCGCGAACGCTCAAGTCGTCCGAACACGCATAGCCGGCCGACTCTCCGACGACGACGCGAATACCTACGCCAAGCGTGACGCCGTACGACGCGTCGTGAATGCGGCCGTCTTGAAGCCGGTACGAAAGCGTTCTGCGCCGCTCGCAAAAGACGTCGGCGAACTCACCGCCGTGGCGAAGCGCGCGGCCGAGCAACTGCGAGAGTAGTGCCTCGTCAAACGCCACTGCCGTGCCGCTCCTCAAAGCATCGCCAGACGGTCGACTGCGCGGACGATTGCGGCATCGGGATCGCCGGGCGAGCCGTTGATGAGAAACGCGAACGATACTCGCCCGTGGTGCAGCGTCGTGACGTAGCCGGCGAGCGCGCAGACGTTGGAGAGATGGCCGCTCTTGGCACGAACGCGCCCCAGCGCCGTCGTGAAATCATAATACTCCAGCGTTCCCTGACGCCCGCCGAGAGGCAAGAGCAGATAGAGCGATGGCTCGTCATCGGTGAGAAGACGCGCGAGCGTGATCGCCGCGACTCGGTTATCCGGGGAGAGCCCGCTGCCGTCAAAGAGTCGAAGGCCCGGCGCCGGGATGCCCTCGCCGCTGCAAAAATCTGCGCTCGGCGTCAATTCCGCCGGCGTCGTCCGCCACCCCGTCCGCCTCCTCGCCGACGGTTCGAAGCAGCTGCTCGGCATAATGGTTGTCCGAGACGAAGAGCATGTGGCTTTCGAGCGTTTGCAGCGGCGCGGAGCGATGGTCCCAGAGGACGACGCTCTCGAGCGGCGCGGCACCGATGGCAGGAGGCACTTGGGGCGCGATTCCCCGCTCGACGAGCATTTCATTCACGCGCGCGGCCACATAACGCGCAACGTCCTGCATCGGCGTCCAGACCCGTTCTTCGACGCCGCCGATATCTTGGCGAGACTCGATCGTATCGCCGTCGACGGAAATCGCACTGGTCGGAGCGGCATAATCCTGTCCGTTGTCGTCGGCACCCCAGTGGCGGTTGAACCCGGGCCCGCTCAATGTCGTGTCGTCAACGACGACCGCTCCGCCGACGTGGCGCAGCCCGGCCCGGGCGAGCGTACCGACGCCGTTGCGCAGATCGGCCGACTGCAGCGACGGGTCGCCCGACCCGATCAGCCACAGATCGCCGTCCAGCGTGCCGTCGCTAGCTATTCCTTCTCGACCGGCAAAGAGCGTGTGATAGCGATAGGTCGCTCCGAGCGCGTCGAGCGCGGTCGCCGCAACGATTAATTTCTGGACCGACGCAGGCGCAACCGCGCGATCTGCCCGATCGTCATAAATCGTCCGCCCATCTGCCCCAATAGCGGCAAAACTCCAAGCCCTCGCCCCACGTGATCGCCGGACCAAAGGCGCCCTGCAAACTTCCCTTCAACCGGTTGCGGTCGTCATTGCTCCATAACGGTGCGGCCGCCGGAACGAAGCTACGTTCCACTTCCGCGATCCGGGGTTTTTTCAACGCGAGAGGACTCGAAGCCGAATGCGCCTTCACGACGAGCAACGCAGTAGCGACCGCTGCGAAGAGAACGAGGACCGCGAGCGCACGCCGCTTACGTGCGCGCGATCGCCTCGATCTTCTCCTGAAGCTTACGCTGCTGTTCGCGTAGTTCATCGATGTCGTCCCGGAGTATGTTGACCTGCGTCGGAACCTTAGAGCTTTTTCGGATGCGAATCGCGGCTTCCATCGCGTGGCGGCGCAGACGACCGTCGAAAGCTTGCTCTCCGAGCCGCTCGAGCGTTGGGAGCAGCCGCACGTCGCCAAGAGATTCGGCGGCAGCAACGGCGCCGATTGCCACCGAGAGTGTCTCGTCGTCGAGACGCTGTTCGAGCGCGTCGATGGCGCGCGTTCGTTCGCTCTCTACAAGAGTACGCGATGCGCCCGAGCGCGATGACCGCCGCCCGTCGAAGGCCCTCGTTGCATTGCGGCTTTGACGCATCGAGTATCAGCGGCATCGCTCGCGCATCGGCCAGCTCGGCTAAACCCGCGATCGCGCCGGCTTCGACGGTACCGTTCCACGTGCGTTCCTTAGCCGCCGACGCGAGCACGTCGAACGCCCGCGGATCGCGCGTCTTTCCAAGCGCGGTCAGTGCCGAGGCGCGCACGAAGTACGACGCGTGGCCCGTGCGGCGCCAATAAGCGCGTCCGCCACGGCGGAGTCTCGGAAGTTGCCGAGTGCTTCAGCGGCCGCCCGTGCGACCTTTGGATGTTCGTGAGAGAGCGCGCGAATCAACGTGCTGCGCGCCCACGGGGCGCGCGTCGCGCCGATCGCACAGGCCGTTTCCGCGAGCACGCCCCAAAACGGCTCGCGCTCGAACGCGGTCTCGATCGCATCGCGCGCCGCGTGGCCTCCGTCCGTGGCGAGCTCGCGGGCGGCACGAATGCGCGAGACGACGTCGGGATCGGCGCGCAACGTAGCGGCGGCGAGATCGGCGCCGATCGCATAGGCGACGTCGGCAAGCAGAAACGCGCCGGGGTCGAACCGAACGAGCTGCGGCTCGAAATCGAGCGGTACCGCGATCGTTTCGTGCGCACGCTCGACGTGAGCGCGAATCCGGCGCTCGCCGGGTACCGAGCCGTTCCGCTCGACTGCCGGCAGTGCGTCGGCCGCCGGCGAAAATCCCAACTCGACATCGAACTCATACGCCGGATGCTCGCCGTCGATGCTCTGCTTTTGGTCGATCGTCACGCGTGGCAACCTTACGTTCGGCGTCCCATGCCACGCGCACTTCGAGTTTTGGGTGGCCTTCGCGAAAGACCCAGCGATTGAAAAAGCCGCGCAAGTTCCGGCCGGTAGCGCTCTCGATCGCGCGAATGAAATCGATCGTCTCGACCGAACGCTGCGCGTTATCGTTCACGTAGCGCGCAACCGATCGCCAAAAACGCGCCTCGCCGAGCTCGCCGCGAAGCATATGCAGCACAGCTGCCCCTTTTTGATACAGGTGGCGATCGAAGATCTCGATCGGGACGATGTAGGTGTTGCAGACGATCGGACGGCTGTAACGATCCGCATCTTCTTTCAAGTAAATGCAGAGGCACTCGAATATGTCGTAAAGGTATTCGTCGTAGCCAAGGTCTTCTTCGCGCCATACCGCTTCCATGAAGGTCGCAAAACCTTCGTTCAGCCACGCGTGCGACCAATCGCGGCAGGTGAGCAGATCGCCGAACCATTGATGGGCCAGCTCGTGCGAAACGAGCGGATCGCTCGAAAAATCGAGGTGCGCGGTTTCGTCGTGCAGCGTTCGATCGGTTTGCGTCGTCGCCGACGTGTTCTCCATGCCGCCGAATATGAAGTCCGAAACGGCAATCTGCGAGTACCGGGCGTAAGGATACGGCGTGCCGATCCGTTCTTCGAAGCGTTCGATCATCCGCGGAGTCTTGCCGAAGGAGCGCTCCCCTTCGATCTCCCGCCCCGGCAGCACGTAATAGAAGACCGGAACGCCGTTTTTACCGGCTCTCCCTTGCGCGACCTCGACGAAGGGGCCGGCTACCATCGTCACGAGGTAGGTGCTGTGCGGAACGTCTTGACGATATCGAAAAATCGTGCGGTCATCTTTTTCCGTGCGCTCGACCAGCTCGCCGTTGCTGAGGGCGAACATCCCTTTGGGAACCGCGATAGTCGCCGACGTCGACTGCTTTTCGTGCGGATAATCGAGGCAAGGGAACCAATAGCGAGCGTATTCGTCTTGGCTCTGCGTCCACACGTGGGCAACCGTTTCCGGATGCGCTGCGGTAGGCTTGACGAAAAAGAGCCCGTGGCGCGGCTTTGAAACGCGATAGCGTATTGCGAAGGTCGTTCGCTCGCCGGGCGCGAATCGCGCGGCTCGAATTCGATTTCCAGCCGGCCGTCGCGTCGCGTAAATCGCGCTTCGCCGCGCGCTTGCGAGCCGGGCGCCAACCGCTGCACGCCGAAGATTTCCAGATCGACGGCATCGAGCGTCAGCAGCGGAACCGGCACATCGAGCGCTCGGACCGTCATCGTGCAGATCCCGTCGAGCGACTCGCTTGCGAAATCGGGCGTCAGATGGAGGTCGATGTGTTCGACGGCGACGAGTTTGTCGGGTCCGTAATGGGGGCGCGCGCCGGGCAGCGCAAAAGCCGGATGTTCGTTCAATTCGTCGCCCATCGTGTCTGCCGACCTTACGAGCCGCTCGTTCGCCACTCCTGTGCGGCGGTTACTCGCCGGCGGTTTGTAGGCCTCCGGTCACTTCGATCACGGCACCGGTAATAAAATCGCGCTGGGGTGCAATCAAAAATCGCACGGCATCGGCAACATCCTCGTAACTGCCCGGACGCCCGCGCGGATTGCGCGCCGTGCGTTCGAAAGCGCGAGAACGATCGAGCGATTTATCCCGGATGTCGCCCGGGGCAACGACGTTCACCGTGATACCGTTGCCTGCTTCCTCAACGGCCAGGCAACGCGCAAACGCGACCAGCCCGCTCTTCGCCGCCTGGTAGAGCGAAAAACCGCGAAACGGACGCGTTTCGCTCGAGCCGAGCATGCCGAAGAAGACGACGCGGCCGAACTTGGCGGCCCGCATGCCCGGGAGCACGGCGCGTGCCGCGAGCACCGCGCTGCGCAGATTGCCGTCGAGTACCTCGCGATACTCTTGCAGCGTCGTGCCGGCAAAGCGCTTCACGACGAAGGGCCCGACCGCGTGCACGAGGGTATCGAAGGGACCGTGCGTCGTTACGGCGTCGGCCAGCGCGCCCTCTATCGCAGCGGCATCGTCGAGAAAATCGATGCGCACGGTAGCGGCCGCAGCACCCGCAGTCCTGATCGCCTCGATCGTCGCATCGGGCGGCGTCGAGCGATGGGTGATCGTGACGGACGCGAATCCGTCGCGCGCTAACGCGGGAGCGATTCCAGCCGCTAAGCCGCCGGCCGCTCCCGTCACCAGCGCGCGGCGATTCACGCTCTCAAACGATTCCGACTTCGGCGGGTCGCGACATCTCGGCGGCGACCGCGCGCTGGTCGCCGCGACGCTCTAAGAAGCCCATCCACGTTTCGTACACCACGGAACGAGGAAGAGCGTCAGGATCAGCGAGCTCAAGAGTCCGCCAATGATGACGGTTCCCACCGCTTGCCGCCACTCGCCGCCTTCGGCAAAGCCGAGCGCAAGCGGCAGCATGCCGAACATCATCGCGCACGTCGTCATGAGAATCGGCCGGAATCGCGTACCGGCAGCTTGCAAGCACCGCATCGCGCACGCGCATCCCGCGCCGGCAGAGTGTATTCGAATAATCGACCAGCAAGATCCCGTTTTTCGCCACCAATCCGAAGAGCATGATGATACCGATCATCGAGATGATGTTGAGCGATTGTCCGGCAGTCGGCTCGACGAGGTGCATGAACGAAAGGGCTACCAGCGCGCCGATGATCGCCAGCGGAACGCTCAACATAACGATCAGCGGCTCGAGGAACGACCCGTACAAGATCACCATCAGCATGTAGACGAGCATGAACGAGGTAAGCAACGCAATACCCATATTCGCCATCGTCTCATTCATGAATTGCGTATCGCCTTGCGCCGTGAGCTGGACGCCCGGCGGCAGGAAGCCGGGCTTGTGAAGCTCTTTCTCCAGCGGCCCCGTGACCGCGCCGAGCGAGTAGCCCGGGAGCGTCGACCCGTAGACGTCGACGACGCGCTGACGGTTGAGGCGCTTGATTTGCAGCGGCGCCTTCGTCCATTGCATGGTGGCGATGTCGGCAATCGGAACGAGCGTCCCGTCCTGCGCTCGCACTCGAACGTCCTGAAGCTCGTCGACGCGTCTTACGGTCGGCGAGTGGGAACTGAACGCGCACGTCGACCAAACTGTTCTCCGCCCGCACTCGGGTCGCGACCGCGCCGTCGATGGCGAAGCGCGCAGCATTGGCCGCGTCGACAGGCGAAACGCCGAGCACTTCGGCCTTCTGGGCGTCGATGTTGACGTTGAGCCGGGGCGCGGCGGCTTCGTTGCTCGTTTCAACGTTGACGCTGCCGGGCGTATTGCGCAGGTACTGCGCGATCTTGTCGGCCGCAGGACCGAGCTCGTCCTGAGGTCCAGCGACGGAGTAAAAGATCGATGCCCCCGAGCCGCCGCCGTTGTCGCCGGCAACTTCAAAAACGCTGCCCGGTACCAAGTATCCGAGTTTGCGAATCTGATCGATCAGTTTATACGTGTCGTGGCGGCGCTCGGGCAGCGTCTGCGCGTTGAGACGCGCATAGTTGTCGCCGATCGCCGAGCTCCACCCCTCCGGCTTGCGCCCGACCGTCGAGCTTACCGACTTGATCCCGTCGATCTTCATGATCCCCGCTTCGAGGTCGTTCACGTATTTCGCGGTCGCCTGCAGCGGCGTTCCCGGCGGATACGTGACCGTCATGTTGATTTCGCCGGTCTGGACCTGAGGAACGAAGTCGAAGTCGATCGGACCAAGCAAAGGCAGCAGGATCGCCAGGGCGACCGGAAGCGCAAACGTCGCCAACGTCAGAGCGGCGGCTTCGCCCGGTCGCGTAGAACCAACGAAGGAAGACGCGCGGAGTGTTTTTGAGCACGTCGGCGCCGCGGCGAAGGATCGTCGCTCGCCGGCTACGCCCGTTGGACGAGCTCGACCAGCGGTAAGCGACGTTCTTCTCCGGAATTTTCCGCCGCAGAACGAAGCCGATACCGTGCCAAACCGCAGCTAAGATGAGAATGAGCACGTCGAGCGCGATCGTCGTCTGCCGGCGCCCATGGCCAGCGTAAGCGAGTTGAGCACGAGCACCGTGCATGCGAAGACAACGAAGAGACCGTGCGCGAGAGCATAGGGAAGCGCCTTGGTGCGATACCAGTTCAAGATTCGATCGTAACGTTGCACGAAAAATTCAGCAACAGAACCGCACCGACCATGATCGGCAGAATTTCGCGAAGCTCGGGGAGCGGCCACGGGATAAAGTACGCAACGACGGCCGCACCGCAGAGCGCGAGATTGACCTTCCACGATCCGAGCGCTTTCAGCCATTTGGGGAGCTCGGCGTCGCGTTCTTTGACGCTCCACCTCGCCGCCAGCAGCGGAGTGAGCGTGAAGGAGACGAGCAGCGAAAACAGCGTCGCGATGACGATGACCGCGCCGAACTCGCGCAGATACGCGCCGACGATTCCCGGCAGAAACGCGATCGGCAAGAAGACGACGACGTCGACCATCGTGATCGCCACGGCCGCGCCGCCGATCTCGCTGCGGCCGTTGATCGCGGCGTCGATCGGGTCTTCACCGAGGTCCCGGTGGCGCGTGATGTTTTCGAGCACGACGATCGAGTCGTCGACCAGAATGCCGATGATCAGCGAAAGTCCCATCAGCGACATCGTGTCGAGATGGAACCCGAACATCTTCATCAGGACGAACGTCGACAGGATCGAGGTCGGGATCGCGACCATGACGACGATCGCGTTGCGCCACGCGTGCAGGAAGAGCAACATCACGAGCATCGTCAGCACGATGCCCTCGATCAGCGACTGCCAGACGCCGTTGAGCGACTTCTGCGTGTAATCGGCGGGAGCGTCGATCTCGCTGAACGTCACCGCTGGATATTGCGCCGCGATCTCCTTGAGCTTCTCGCGCGCGACCTTCGTCGAGGTGATCTCGTCGGCATTGATGTTGCGACCGAGCTCGACGTAGATGCGGGGCTGCGCCGTTGTAGTGCGAGATCGACGTCGGCTCGACGTGACTGTCGTAGGCGTAGGCAACGTCGCCGATCTTCATGTTCTTGTTCGAGCTGCCGGGCACCAGCAGCGGAATTCCGAGCAGGTCTTGGGCCGAGTTGATCTCGGCGTGGACCGAAACGCTCGTCTCCTGCGTCGGTTGCCGCAGCATACCGCCCGGAAGGTTCGCGTTGTTCGCGGCGACCGCGGTGAAAACGTCACCGAGTGTCGCGTTGGCACCGAGCAGGCGTTCGGGAATCGGCTCGACGTGGAACTCCCGGTCGCTCGCGCCGTAAATGTCGACTTCCTGTACGTTTGGAATTGCTTTGAAGACCGGCTCGAGCTGGTTGTTCACGAAATCGGCGAGCTGCGTCGGCGATAGGCTCTTCGAGCTGACTGCAAAGTCGATCAGCGGCTGTGAGGCGCCGTTTTTGATAGACGCTCGGCGGATCGAGGTCGACCGGCAAGATAGACGCGGGCGGTGTCGACCGCGCTCTGCACGTTGATCGCAGCGATGTCGAGATTCGTTCCGAGCTTGAACTGCACGATGATGCGTCGCGACGCCTTCTTGGGCGGTCGAGCTGAGCTGATCGAGGTTGTCGATGCCGTCGAGCTGGTCTTCGATCGGCTTGACGATCAGGCGCTCCATCTCCTGAGGCGAAGCCCCGGGATATGCCGAGTAGACCACGACGATCGGGAAGTCCGTCCCGGGCGGGTTCGCGCTGCGTCCGATCTGCAAGAACGCGATGGTGCCGAAAATTGCCGAGCGCGATGAACACCATGGCGGTGATCACCGGGCGGCTAATCGAGAAGCGGGTCAACCACACGATAGAAATTCCATTACTGCTTAGCTCTACGCCCGAAGCCGTCGGTCTGTTTCAGGCCCCCGCCCATAACCCTGAGAGCCGGGCCGGGGCTGCGGTGACCTCATGCGCAAGACTGGACTCGAACCAGCACGAGATTGCTCCCGCTAGCCCCTCAAGCTAGTGCGTCTACCAATTCCGCCACTTGCGCAAACGAGGGTTCGTCCTTGAGCTTCGTCAGACGCCGGGTTCGAGGCGCCTCGCGGCTGCGCCCTCTAGCTCCCCCCGGCAGCCGGTGCCGGGGTCTTACCCCATATTGGGATCGAGGGCGTCGCGCAGGCCGTCGCCGATGTAGTTGATGGCGAGCACGGTCACGAGGATGCAGAGGCCGGGAAAGACCGCAGCCCACCACGCGATGGAGAGATTACTTTGGGCGTTTGCGAGCATGTTGCCCCATGAGGCCGTCGGCGGCTGAATGCCGAGGCCGAGAAACGAAAGGCCCGACTCGAGAAGGATGACGTTCGCGACGTCGAGCGTGCCTTGGACGACGATCGGCGCGATTGCGTTGGGAAGCAGATGACGAAAGATGATGCGGCCGTCGTTGTTGCCGACCGCCCGCGCCGCCTCGGCGAACTCCCGCTCGCGCAAACTAAGGAAGGAGGCCCGCACCAAACGCGCGACGGCCATCCAGGAGAGCGCGCCGATGATAATTACAATCGTTCCAAAATTGAGCGCGGCCTTCGACGAGCTCGCAGCGACGATGGCCGTCAGAACGAGCAAGAGCGGGAGCAACGGGATCGATAGGAAGACGTCGGTGATTCGCATGAGCGCGTAATCGACCCAGCCCCCGTAGTACCCGGCGATCGCTCCGAGCGTCGTGCCGATCAACAGCTCCATGAGCACCGCGCTGAGTCCGACCGCCAGCGAGATGCGAGCGCCGAAGAGCAGGCGCGAAAGAAGGTCGCGGCCGACCTCGTCGGTCCCCAGCGAGTGTCCGCCGCACTGCGCCGCATTTTCAAAGCACGGCGGCAGCGGCGTTCCTTGCCAGTGAACGTTGTCGATTGCATTAGGGTCGAACGGCGCAAGCTGTTTGGCAAAAACGGCCGCGAGGACCATGAGCGCCAGCACGACGAGTCCCGCGACGGCCAGCTTGTGGCGGCGCAGTCGCCTCCAAAACGTAACGTTGGAAAGCTGGATCTCTTCCTCGATGAGAAGCACCGGGCCCGAGAGGGAGCGACGGTGCGGCCATGTGGAAGGCGGCCTTCAGTCGTACTTCACGCGCGGGTCGAGCCACGCGTAAACGACGTCGGCGAGCAGGTTCGAAAAGACGACGAGAAACGCGATCAAGAGCAGATAGCCCATGAGCAATGCGAGATCGCTTTGAGTCAGCGCGTTGTAAAACAGCCGGCCCATTCCCGGCCAAGCGAATATGTATTCGGTAAAGATCGCACCGGCGATGAGCCCGGGAAGCGAGAGCGCGATGACCGTGACGACCGGAATGAGCGCGTTCTTCAAACCGTGCTTGAACAAGATCACCCGAAACGAAAGTCCCTTGGCGGCCGCCGTGCGCATGTAATCGGTACCCAGCACCTCGAGCAACGACGACCGCATGAAACGGCTGAACGAGGCGATGCCCAGCAGCGAGAGGACGGTGGCCGGCAAGATGAGATGCTACGAGCCGGTCGCCCAAGTCGAAGGTATCGCTGCTCGAGATGCCGGCCGACGGCAGCTGGATTTGGTAGCCGAAGGGCAGCGGGATGCCGTGGACCGAGAACGCGAGCTGCATCATCAGCGCGAACCAGAAGACCGGCATCGATTGTCCGAAAAACGCGCCGGTCGTGATGACGTAGTCGAGAACGGAGTAACGGTAGACCGCCGAGATGAGCCCCGCACGCGATGCCGATCGCGATCGAGATCACCAGCGAAGCGCCCATCAGTTCCAAAGTCGCCGGGAAGCGTTCGATGAGCGCCTGGAAGACCGGCTCCGAGTTGCTCGTCGAGTAGCCCATGTCGCCGGTCAATACGTGGCCGAGCCACTTCAGGTACTGGATCGGGACGGGCTGGTCCATGCCGAGGTTGTGTTTGAGCCGGGCGATGTCGGCCGGCGGTAATGTGCGGATTCTGCAGGTACGGCGCGAGTGGTCCGCCCGGCATGTTGTAGAGGATGCCGTAGAGGATGATCGAGATGGCAAGCAGCAGCGGAATCGACTGCAGCGTCCGGCGCACGACGTATGTGAACAATGTCCGCGCCGTTATTGGACGTTAAGCGCTCGCTCCCCCCGCAGCGGGGACCGGCATACCCAGGAGCTTTCGAGCTTGGTTTGGCGTCGCAACCGGACGGCCCGCCTCGGCGGCGATGCGCGCGACCCGCGCGACGAGCTCCTCGTTGCGCGCGAGGCGTCCCCGGCTGTAGTGAAGATTGTCTTCTAAGCCGACGCGCACGTGGCCGCCCATCGCGATCGCGGCCATCGCCATGGGAAGCTGCTGACGCCCGATTCCCGCGACCGACCAGCTGCAGCCATCCGGAAGATCGTCGACGAGGTCGGCGAGGTTCGCAACCGTCGCTTCGAGGCCGCCCGGGACACCGAGCACGAAATCGACGTGCTGCGGGAAGGAGAGCAATCGCTCGCGCGCCAGCCGGCGGGCGTTGGCAATGTGTCCTTTGTCGAAAATCTCGAGCTCCGGACGCACGCCGAACTCATTCATCTTCTTGAGAGATGCGCGCATGATCGGAAAACTGTTCTCGAAGATCTCGTCGCCGAAGTTCACGCTGCCGCACGTTAGCGTCGCCATCTCGGGGCGAAGCTCGAGCACGCTGGCACGCTCCTGCGGCGTCATGCCGATCGCGCCGCCGGTCGAGAACTGCACGATGAGATCGCTGCTGCGCGCGAATCGCGTCGCATGCCTCTTGGAAGCGTTCGACGCTGTGCGTGTTCGTGCCGTCGTCGTTGCGGCAGTGCACGTGCAGTATCGACGCGCCCGCCTCGCGCACCGCGCGCGCCGTCTCGCCGAGAAGTTGCGGCGTGTACGGCAGATAGGGCGTCTGCTCGGGGCGTACTTCCGCTCCGACAGGCGCGCACGTGATGATGAGCGGACTCATTCGTTCCATTCGTGCGGCCTTTCGCAGTGCGGCAGTTCAGTTCATTGCGACAACGCGCGATACGCGTCATCGACGAACTCTGCGGTCGATGCCGAGCAGAGCCGTCAACGCAATTGCGTCGGCTCGCGGCAGCTCGTCGCCCGAAACCTCGACGATCGTATAATCCATCGCGTCGGCCAGAGCCGCGAGCGCTTGCCTGACGTCTTGAGCCGCCGGATGGCGCGGGATTCCGCGCAATCCGCGCACCGCGAAATGACGAACGCCGGCCGCGCCGGCGATTCCAGCTAAGATGCGTCGCGAGCATGCCGCAGGCGCCGAGCTCGCGCAGGCGCGCGAGCAATGCTACCAAGAGCGCCCGGCCTTCATGCGGCGTCGTCGTGCGAGCGAACTCGTCGGCCAAGATCAAGAGGCGCGCGTCGCCGCGCTCCAAGATCGCCTTCAGCTCCAAGACCTCGCGCGCAAATGACGAGAGGAGCCCGCCGATTTCTGGCTCGCGCCCCATGCCGAGCCATGCGATCCGGTCGAAGAGTGCGGTGCGAGCACTTGCGGCGGGCACCGGAAGACCAAACGCGGCGCAGAGCGCGATGAATCCGCAGGTCTGCAGGGAGACGCTCTTGCCGCCCATGTTCGGTCCGGTCAGCACGGCCGCGCCGTGCAACTCGAGATCGAGCGGTACGAAACGACGGCCGGCGTCGGCGAGCTCGGCCTCGAGCGGAAGGAAGCGCGCCCGCTCGAAGGCGAGGGCCGGTTCCTTTGTCAGCGTTGCCGGAACGCAGTCGTGACGTTGCGTGAACCGCGCCGCCGCGAGCAGAACGTCGAGCGCGCCGAGCCCAGCGGCCGCAGCGCCGAGACCGGATGCATGTTCGCGAACAATCGCAGAAAGGCGAACCCGCACGCGCTCTTCCGCATCGGCGGCGGCGGATGCGGCGGCGTCGCGGCGTTCGAGCGCGGCAAGCGTCGCGTCGCTATATTCGAGCGCGCACAGCAGATACATGGGTGCCTCTCGCAGCACGCGCACGCCGCTTGGCAAACTGCCGTGCAGCTCGGCGCGCATGACGATAAATTCGTCGCTCGCGATCTCGTCACGTCCCAAGTCGCGCGCGGCGCGCGCGCTCTCGCGCCCCCGCGCAGCGTCGAGCTCGGCCTGCTCCCGGGCGAGCCGCTCGCGTGCGCTTTGCAAATCCGCCTCGAAGGCATCGGCGAGGTAGAACCCCGATTCGTGCGCGTTGCCCGTCGCGAGCGCGGCGTCAACGGCGCGCACCGCTTCATTTCCGATCGGCGCACAGGCAGCGCAATCGGCGAGCAGTTCATCGATGCGCCCGATCGCCGTGCAAAAACGGCGGAGCTCGAGAAAGTTCGGATCGTCGAGAATGTCGCCCATCGATGCGCGCGCAATCGCTCCCGCTGCATCGGGCAGATCGTCGAGCACGGCGCGCACGAGCTCGAGTTGCTCCGTGGTGAGACCGGCGGCGATCGCCGCAACCGATTTTGCGCGTGCTTCGGCTAGCGCTTCATCGCCCGCGGCAAACGGACGGAGCATGTCAAAATGGCGCTCGCCGTAGGGCGAAACGGGCGCAACCGCTTTCGCCAGCCACTCGAATCCGACCACGTGCGCGCTCGCCGGGTCGAGCAGCTCTACAACCTTCACGCGGCACGCGCCGCGGCGTAGACGTCGAACGTCGGCAGACCCGTTGCCTCCGCGACGGCGTTAGCGAATGCTCGCGGCTCGAAGCTGCGCTCTGCCCCGATCGATGCGACCGTGGCCGCCACCACGCGCAACGGGCGCCGGCAGCGAACGTCAAGATAGGCAAGCGCCTGCGATGCCGCCTTGCCGCTCAGCGAAATCTGCGTGGGGTCGCGTACGACGATTTGCCGCGTCTCGCGCGCCGAAAGGAACGTTGCAGCCTGCGACGTGGTAAGCGCACCTTCGAGTTGGATGGCGGGCGTTGATGAATCGAACTGCGGGACGCGCAGACGCGCAACGAGCGCCGCGACCTCGTCCACCGCTTCCTGCATCGTTTTCGCCCCGGCCGCCCCGCAGGCGACGATCACCGCGCCCCTCGTCCCTGCGAGCGCGGCGATGCGGTCAACGGCCCCGTCGACGATGACCGTTTCGCTGAGCGCGGAGATCTCGTCGATGATTTCGCGAATTCCCGAGGCCGCCGGTGGTCCGACGAGCTCGTAGAACGCACTCGACGCTACGCGCGCGTAGAGCAGCCCACCCGCCGGGCTTTGCAACCGCGAAAGCTTGAGGATTTCAACGGCTGGAGCACGCGGAAGCGATCCGCGCGCCGTAACGAAAACCGTTTGCGGATGGAGCCAGAGACGGGGCTTCGCGCGAACCTCGCTTTGCAGTGTGGCATCGCCCTCGCGTCCGATTGAAGCGAGTCCGGTCGACACCCCCGCCCCGCGTGACGCGGCGTAGATGGCGCGCAACGCGGTCGTCTTGCCGACGTCCCGGCCGGTCCCGACGACAAAGATCGACCGTGCATCGGCGGCGCGCGCAAGCTCGAGGAGTTCCAAACCTACTCGCACATCGATCAGTTCAGCTAGCCGATTCGCAGCGCCTTGAGCGCGGCAAAGACGACGCCGGTAAGGGCCAGCAAGAGACCGCCGACGAACGCGGCGTTTCGCTCGGCGAATCGTCCGAGCCATCGTCCCAGCGTGAGGCCGAACAAGGTTGATGAAATCGATATGCCCCCGATGACGATCAGCGAGATCGGCATCGGAACGCCGATGTAGAGAATCGAGAAGCCGATGCCGAGCGAGTCGAGGCTGATTGCCAGCGATGCAAAGAAGAGTCCCCTGCCGCGCGAGAGATCGAGTCGCGACGCGACGCTGAGGTCGGTGCGGCTTTCGCGCATCATGTATGCGCCCAAGCCGATGAGCGCGGCGAATCCGAAGTATCCCGCAGCTTCTCCAATCAGCCGGCCGGCGAGCAAACCGAGGCCCGCCCCAAGGAGATTCATGGAAATCTCCGCACTCGCAAAGGCGAGGCCGATGCGCACCCTATTCCGAGCGGGGAGTCCGCGAACGCCTACCCCAACGCTAACTGCGAAAACGTCGAGCGCGAGCGCGAGCGCGATGAAGAGGACCTTGAAAAATGCCACGCTCACCAGCACGCTTTGCGCGACGACCTGGTGAAGCTTCCTGCATGACGCGCTCGGGGCCGGGGCCGATCTTTCTTTTTGCCACCATGGTCTTGCTGGTGGCGCTCGTCGCGCCCGTCGCCGCGGTCATGGTGGCAATGCCTCCCGACGAAGCGGTGCGGACGTTCGGCCGGGTCGGCGGCGACGCGCTGCGCGTTTCGCTCGTCGCCTCCGCAGGCGCGACGCTCGTTGCGGCGCTGCTCGGCGTACCCGCTGGGTACTACCTTTCCGGGATGCCGGCTAGGGTGCGCCTCACGGCGATCTTCCTGCTCGCATTGCCGCTCGCTTTTCCACCGGTCGCTTCGGGTTTGATGCTCATTTACGCGCTCGGCACGAACTCGCCGTCTGGTGCGTGGCTTGCCGCACATGGGTTGAACGTACCCGATTCGCTGCTCGGCGTCGGCGTCGCGGAGTTCTTCGTTTCCGGATCGTTCGTCGCCATCGCGGCGACGGCGGCCTTTGGAGCCGTCGATTCCATCTATGGAGATGCCGCGCGCACCCTAGGCGCCAGCGAATGGCGGATTTTCACGCGCGTAGCGCTCCCGGCTGCCGCGGGAAGCATCGGCGCCGGAATCGCCTTTGCGTGGTTGCGCGCAATAGGCGAGTACGGCGCCACCAGCATCGTCGCGTTTCATCCTACGTCCCTACCCGTCGCGTTGTACGTCGCACTCTCTGCGTCGGGCGTGCGCGAAGCGCTCGCGCTTTGCTACGGATTCATCGTGCTGGCCGCGCTCGTACTCGGCGCCGCCTGGATTCTGCGGCGCGGAGACTAAAGTCGCACGCGATGCAAACGAAACATCGCGCAACCTTCAGCGTAAACGCTGTGTCATGTTGGACGGAATCAATATCGAAAATACGAGAAAGGAGGTTTTCTATGGGCTTCTATAACGGAGTCCCAATTACGGTTGTAGGCAGCGTGCAGTCCACGCTGATGTCCCGGGAAACGAGGTCCCGACGCCGCGCCGAGGAAGAAGCTCGCGCGAGTTCGTCGCGCGTCCCGCGTGCTACTAAGACTCAACCGAGTCGTCGTCGGCCGCAGCCCGATCGCTGAAGCCGCTCCGAAAGGACGGCTTCTTTCGCGTACAAAAGCTAGCTCGCCGTGAGTTTTACTCCTCTTCTGTGAACGGCAGAGCCCTGATCCAAAAGAACTTCTATTTCCTGGCTCGCCGTTTCGTGGCGGGCGAGGGAATAGACTCCGCTATTCGGGCCGTCCGTGCGCTCAACGGCCAGGGCATGTCGGCGACGCTTGACTTTCTCGGCGAAGACGTGCTCGAGCGAGCCGCAGCACTGCGCCAGCGCGACGTTTATCTCGAGATGCTCGACGCAATTGCGGCAAGCGGCGTCGATTCGAACGTGTCCGTTAAGCTGACCGCAATGGGCTTGCTCGTCGACGAAAGTTTTGCATTTGATAACCTTACCGCGATTCTCGAACGCGCTGCACGCAATACCGATCCGTTCGTTCGCATCGATATGGAAGGCTCGGCCGTCCTCGAGGCAACCCTTCGGATTTTTGAGCGCGCCTTTTCGCAACACAAGAACGTCGGCCCGGTTCTGCAAGCCTATTTGAAGCGCACGGCCGGCGACGTCGAACGCGCAATCGAACTCGGAGCGCGCGTGCGGCTCTGTAAAGGCGCCTATAACGAATCGGCGGAAATTGCCTACAAGCGGATGACGCAGATCCGTGCGCGCTACCTGGATCTGGCCCGTACGCTTTTAGAACGGGGGAACTATCCCGGAATTGCGACGCACGACCATCGGCTGATTGCGGCCGTTAAGCAGTTCGTTGCCGAGCGCGGGATTTCGAACGACCGCTTTGAGTTCCAGATGCTCTACGGCTGCTCGCCCGCGAGTGCAGCGAGAGATCGTCGCGCAAGGATATCGCTTGCGCATCTACGTCCCGTTCGGAACGCATTGGGCCGGGTATTTTTACCGCCGCGTGCTCGAGCGCCGCGAAAACGCGCTCTTCGCGCTCTCCTCCATCTTTTCGCGTTAGAAGCGTCATGCGAGCCGTCGTCCAGCGCGTCTCGAGCGCGCGCGTTCGCGTCGAGGACCGAACGGTCGGAGAGATCGCGGCGGGACTCCTCGTGCTCGTGAGCGTCGGCGTCGATGACGACGAAAACGACGCGCGTTCGATGGCCGAGAAACTTGCAGGGCTGCGGATCTTTCCGGACGAGCGCGGACTGATGAACCGCTCGCTCCTCGAAACAGGAGGCGCGCTGCTCCTCATTTCGCAGTTCACGCTGCACGGTGACGTACGCCGCGGTCGCCGCCCGTCGTTTGTTGGCGCCGCAAAACAGCCGCAGGCGCGCGCACTCTACGAGCTCACCGGCCGGGTCCTCGAGGCGGCCGGTGTGCGCGTTGCCTACGGCGAGTTCGGCGCCAGCATGGACGTGGGGCTCGTCAACTGCGGCCCGGTCACCATCCTGGTCGATACGAAGCATGCCTTTTAAGTGGTCGCTTGCTTTTCTCGCCAAGCCAGCGCCTTCTCATCAAGCCCCAACCTGAGGTCAAAAACTTTCGGGCCTCCCGGTGCGTTGTAGTAAGTGGAGCGAGCCTGCCGCCCTCTTATGGCGGCACAGGAAACATAAGGTGAAGAAAACCATGATTACGGAAGAGAACAGGCGTGCCGGCGGTATGTCGGTCCGGGAAGCCGGCCAAAAAGGCGGCGAAACCGTCAAGAACAAGTACGGCGCCCAGTTCTACGAGGAGATCGGTCGAAAGGGCGGATTGGCAACCAAGCTCGCCCACGGCCACGACTTTTACGAGCAAATCGGCAAGAAGGGTGGGAAAAAGGGCGGCGAAGCCACGCGTGATCGCTATGGCCCGAACTTCTACGAACGCATTGGTCAAAAAGGTGGGCAAAAAGTCAAACAGCTCATCGAAGAGGGCAAGCGCGCAGCGATCGATCGCAAGAAGCGCGCCAGTTAAACCTTCACGGCTCGGGCGCAGCCTAGGCCTTTTCGTCTTTGCATTAGTGACCGCCGGCGTTGGAACGGCATGGGGCTTATCCTATGTCGCCGACGCCGATGCCGAAACCGACTCCAAGTCCCTCGGCGCCTCCTCCCAGCAACGTCCTGCCGTTCGATTCGACGTTACTCTTCGTGCTCGACGATCCGATTTCGTCGAAGTCATCGAAGGGTGGACAGATCGTCCGCGCTCATCTTAAGAATGCGATCGTTGTGGGCGGGCGCAGCATTGCGGCAGCCGGTACGCCCGCGCAAATTCGAATCGTCGATGCGTCGCCGTCCGACATTGCGGACACGTACGGCTTCGTCGACATCTTCTTCGAGCCGCTCGCGCTCTCCGACGGTCGCATTTTGCCCCTTCGAACGCCGGTCGCGCGCCTTTCACCGAACGTCACGTCCGGACACGAATCGACGGTCTCGGCGGAAGACACCGTCGGCGATATTTTCGTGCCGTATTACCCACTCTGGCAGATCATGCGCAAGGGAAAGAACTTCGTGCTCGGACCGGGGTCGGTGATTCCGGCCAATACGGAAGCGACGCTCACCGCGCAGCCGCAACGGCGCAATCGCGATCGTCACGCCGCGACCCCTGCAGGCCAGCACCGAACCAGCCAACGCGACCTTCCCGGTGATGCCGCTGGCGACGCCGTTTGGCCCCGGCGCGGCGCCGCAGCCCCGCCGGACGCCTCGGCCAACTCCGTCGCCCTCGCCGTCACCGTCATCATCGCCTCGCGCCTAGCCGCGATGCTTTGAAGACCACATGCTCGAAGAGGCCCTCAAGAAAGTGAGGTATCCTCGTGCTCATTCGAATGACGTGCGCCCTCTCGTTTTTTGCGTTCGCCGCCATTCCCGCGTTCGCCGCGACGCCGGCGCCAACGGCAACGCTCTCCCCGGTGCCGCAAGGCACGGAAGTCGTCTTTGTCAAAACGATCCAAAAAGATCTGATGGCGCGCTTTCCGACGCCGGCAGACGCGGTGAAAGCCGGATATTTCCGATACGGCAACGAGGACGAAGACGGCGCGATTAGCTACGCGAACCTGCAATGGCAGAGCGGCGATCCGCAACATCCCAGCCAGCTTTGGTACGACGTGCATGGAAATCTGCTCGGCGCCGACTTTTCGGTTCTGCAAAGCAATTCGCCCGAGCCGCCATCCATTTGGGGCGTCAACTACCGTCGCTGGATTTCATTTCGCGAGCACGTCCATTACATCTTAGTGGGACCAAACGGCACGGAAACATATGGCGCAACCAGCGTCAAGAAATTCGCCGCGGCCGGCGGTAACGTCGACGATCCGCAAGCTGCAACGATCGTCAAGATGGGCAACGCCAAAAGCGTCGCCGACGTGAAGCGCGTCTTCCTCTTCCCATCGATTTGGGATCTCATCGTTTGGGTGAAGCCAAACCCGAACGGCGCCTTCGCCGACAAGAATCCGCTCGTCATCCCGAGCGCCAACGCCGCAAAAGACGACATGTAATCGCCCGCGCGGCGATCGCGTGGCTAAGCGCTACTTCTGTTGGACGCAGTACTTTTGGGCGGCGTCCAAGGCCACGTCGGTGGCCTTGTCTTCGCTGCGTCGCGATGACGTCGCGCTGACCGTCGAAGCGCAGATAGCTCTTGATGTTGCGCGCGTCTGCGGGTGCGGCCATATCTTGCGGATCGAAGCCGCCGAGCGTCGCATGCAGCCGGTTCGGATTGACTCGAAGGAACGATAAGTACAGGTTCTGGATATCGATCGAGAGCTGGCGCTGCTTGTCGTAGGCGGTTTGCAGCTCTTGGGCGGCCTCGTGAATGGCTGCCGCCGCTTGAGGGTCGGTCGTGAGGCGGTCGGCGTCGCGCAGCGCGTTAATCTCGCGTTGAATTTCGGGCAGCGAGCGATTCAAAACCGTCTCTTGGCGTCCCAGCGCATCGCGAATGTGGAGGAACTGCTGGACGTAATTCGGCGACTGGAACATCGTGTTGAAGTCGTCGAGCTGCACGCTGACGCCGTCGAGCGTACGATCGTTGGCGAGCATCGGCACGAGCGCATTGTTGAAGTGTTCCGCGAGCGACTTGCAGTACGGCGAAGAGACGACCGTAATAATCGTCTTGGGTTCCCGCGGCGTCGGCGACGGAGCAGGGACGATCACCGACAGGAGGGCGGTTACTAGGTTGAGCAGCATGATTTTTGGCCTCGCGGATTATTCGTTCGTCCAATAATCCTTGAGCGCCTTGCCGCGCGAAGGATGACGCAGCTTGCGCAACGCCTTTGCCTCGATCTGGCGAATTCGTTCGCGCGTCACGCCGAACTCTTGGCCGACCTCTTCGAGCGTTCGCTGATGACCGTCTTCGAGGCCGAAGCGTAAGACGAGTACCTTACGCTCGCGCTCGGTGAGATTTTGCAGTACGTCCTGCATCTTCTCTTTGAGGAGCATCACGGAAGCTGCCTCGGCCGGCGCCACCGCTTCTTGGTCTTCGATGAAGTCGCCGAGATGCGAGTCTTCTTCTTCGCCGATCGGCGTTTCGAGCGAGATCGGTTCCTGCGAAATCTTCATAACCTCGCGCACCTTTTCGGGCGTGAGGGCCATCGCTTCGGCGATCTCTTCGACCAACGGCTCGCGGCCGAGCTCTTGCAAGAGCTGCCGAGAGACCTTGATCAACCGGTTGATCGTTTCGACCATGTGGACGGGAATGCGAATCGTGCGCGCTTGATCGGCAAGCGCTCGCGTGATCGCCTGGCGAATCCACCACGTGGCGTAGGTAGAGAACTTGTATCCCTTGCGATAATCGAATTTCTCGACCGCGCGAATTAGCCCGAGGTTCCCTTCCTGAATCAAATCGAGAAAGAGCATGCCGCGCCCGACGTACTTTTTCGCAATCGAAACCACGAGTCGAAGGTTGGCCTCGGTGAGCTGTCGTTTTGCCTCTTCTCCGCCGTCGACGATGCTCGAATCCGCCGAACCGTCGCGACGTCCCTCGAGTTCGCCGGCCTCGATCCGCATCGCAAGCGACTTCTCCTGTTCCATCGAGAGCAGCGGAACGCGTCCGATTTCCTTGAGATACATGCGGACGGGATCGTCAAGCGAAAGCCCGTCGGGGGCCGCTGCTTCGGCCTCTTCCTCTCGCTCGGCTTCGGGTTTCTCGTCCTTTTGTTCGTCGGCGAGCTCGATCCCGGCCGCGGCGAGCTCTTCGAAAAACTCCTCGAGCTGCTCGGGACTGATCTCCTCGAGAACGTCGAAGGCAACGCTGATCTCTTCGTACGTCAGCGAACCTTGGGTCTTCCCGCGCGCGATCAGCTTCTTCTTAAGATCTTCCAGCGTGACCGCGGGTACCGGCTCGGCGACCGTCGCCGCGCCTTTTTTACGTGCCATTTCCTTTTGTTTTCACCTCCCTTCTGTTTTGATCCTTACCGCTTCAACTTCGCGACGAGCGCTTCGAACTCTCCGCGCAGCTCCTCGGGAACCGATTTGCCACTCGTAAGCCGATCGTCGATGAGATCGGATAGCTCCCGATACCGCTGCCGCTCGTCTTCGAGCTGCAATCGCTCGACCACCCGTTCCAAGTGAGTGCGCCGCTCCTGCGAATCGCCGTACCGCACGGCGGAGCTGCGGTCACGACGCCCAATCTCGGCGAGCAGATCGAGCATGCCCTGATCCTCCGCGAAAAGTCCGAAGACGTCGGCGGTAGTCGTCAGCGTTCCGGCCGCTTCCACAATCTTTTCATAGACTCGGCGGTAGACCTCATTGCGAAAGCGTGACGCGCTGATGCGCTGGCCGTACTCGACGGCAAACGCGGGTTCTTCGAGCAGAACGCTCAGCACCTCACGTTCGAATGAGAGCGGCTCGACCGACGTCGCCACGTGACGGCTTTGCGCAAACCCCGCTTTATTCCGCGGCGCGAAGTTTGCGCTGTCGGCGAGAAACCGGCTATTACGAAGGTCGTCGACGTTCACCTGCAACCGCCCCGCAACGTAGACGCGCCACCGGTCCCACTCTTCGCGCGGCGCCAAGGCGCGAATCAGCGCTTCGGCCTTCGGCGCGGCGCGTGCCGGGGAGTCGAATCCGGCGCGCAGCCGCTCGATCTCGGTATCGATCCTAAACTGTAATGCGGGCTTGGCCGCTTCGAGAAGCGCGCGAAACGCTTCGACCCCGTGGCTGCGAACGAAAGCTGTCAGGGTCGTCTCCCGGAGGGAGCAGCACGATCCGCACCGATAATCCGGTGTGCTCGATTCCGATAGACGCAACATCGATGGCTTTGGTTGCAGCCGCGCTCCCGGCCGCATCGCCGTCGAAGCACAGGAAGACATAGTCGGCATATTTGCGAAGCTCGGCCGCTTGCTCGGCCGTGAACGACGTCCCGAGGGCAGCGACCGTATTTTCGAACCCGGCCTGATGAAGCGCGATGCAATCGAAGTACCCCTCGACGACGACGAGCGTACGATCGGACTGTGCGGCGCGGCGCGCCAAGTTCAGCGCGAAGAGATGATGACCTTTGGTATAGACCGGAGTCGTCGCCGTGTTGAGATACTTTGGCTCACCTTCGCCGATCGCGCGTCCGCCGAACGCGATCACCTCGCCCGTCGTCGAGTACGTCGGCACCATAAGGCGATTGCGGTAAAAATCGTAATAGCCGCGCTGTCCGCTCTTCACCAAGCCGGCTTTGGCGGCCAGCGCGAGGTCGATCTGGTTCCGCTCGAGCTCGCTGACGAGGCCGCTCCACGAATCGGGTGCGTAGCCTAGGCTGAAGCGCTCGACGGTAGCGTCGGAAAACCCGCGCTCCCGAAAGTAGGCTCGAGCGGCGGCCCCGCGGTCGTCTGCCAGCATTCGTACAAAATAGGCGGCTGCAAGCCGATTGGCTTCGTACATCGCTTCGCGCTCGCTGCGCGAGCGGGCAGCGCGCGGATTCTCCGGCTCGAGCTCGACGCCGGCTTTGGACGCAAGCGCGCGCACCGCATCGACGAACCCGACGTTTTCGGATTTCTGCACGAAGGTAATGACGTCTCCGCCGGCACCGCAACCGAAACACTTGAAGAATCCGCGATCCGGATGAACGTGAAACGACGGCGTCTTTTCTGCGTGAAACGGGCATAGCCCGACGAGATCGTTGCCCCGCTTTTTAAGCGGCACGTGCGCGCCGATGAATGCCGCGATGTCGATGCGAGCTCGGATTTCGCGAAGAGCGTCTTGGTCGTATTTCACTCCGGTGTACGTAGGACTTCGTCACGGAACGGAAGGTTCCGTTGCATTTGCGAACGGAGATTGGTCGGCATAAGCGAAGCGGTTCTTCCAGTGAAGCGCATCTTCGACCCCGTTCATCACTTCATCGAGTTATCCACAGCGGAGGCACAGCTTCTCGATCTGCCGGTGATGCAACGGCTGCGCCGTCTGCGGCAGCTCGGCTTGGCGTACCTCGCGTTTCCGTCCGCGGAGCACTCGCGGTTCACGCATGCGCTCGGCGCGCTCGCGATGGGCGCTCGTGCCTTCGACGAGTTGTTCCGCACCGGCGCGCGCTTCTTCGGCGACTCCGACGATGCGGCATATCAGCGGCGGCTCGTTCGCGCGGCGCTGCTCCTCCACGACATCGGCCACGGACCGTTCAGCCACTCGTGCGAGAGCGTGCTGGGGATCGCGCACGAGCAGCGGACGAAGGCTATGATCGCGCTGCCCGACGTCGCGCGCGGCATCGCCGCGCTCGACGTCGATGCCGGCGACGTACTGGGACTGATTGTCGGCGATCCTCAGAGCCGATACCCCGCGCTGCGCGAGCTCGTGAGCGGCCCGAACCTCGACGCCGACCGAATGGATTACTTGCTGCGCGACGCCTATTTCACCGGCGTTTCGACGGGGCGTTACGATGCCGACCAGTTGATCGCATCGCTGCGACTCTTCGAGCGCGACGGCAAGCTCGTGGTCGGCATCGATCGGCGCGGCGTCGTCGCGCTGGAGTCCTTCGTCATGGCGCGCTACATGATGTTCGCCTCGGTCTACTTCCATCACACGACGCGGATGTTCGACCGCGTACTGCACGACGTGCTTGCGCGATCTCTGGCCGGATCCGCGCGCGCTCGATCCCGTCGAGGAGTTCTTGCGATGGGACGACTTTCGAGTGCTCAACTCGCTCGACGAGCAGCAGAGCGAAGCGGCTCGCGCGCTTCGCAATCGCATCAGAATCTACGCCCTGGCGGCCGAGTTCAACGCCGAGCGCGACTTAAAGGCCTTCGAAGCATGCCACGCGGCCCTGCGCGAACGCTACGGCGAGGAAAACGTCTGGGCCGACTCGCAGGCGCAGCTCTTGCATCGGCTGCCCTTTGGAATCGGCGGTGAAGCGACGGTCTGGGTCGAGGGGCCTGGCGGTGCCGTTGGACGCCCGCGAAGTCTCCGACGTCATCGCGAAACTCAGCGGCAAGGCCTACTGGCGTAAGCTTTTCGTTCGCCGCGACGCGCTGGAACGGCTACGCTAGCACGCCGAGTGCCGATTGCGCGGCGGCCAGACGCGCGATCGGAACGCGATACGGCGAACACGAGACGTAGTCGAGCCCTAACTGGTCGCAGAACGCGACGCTGCTCGGCTCGCCGCCGTGCTCGCCGCAGATCCCGATCTTGAGGCCATCGCGCTGCCCGCGCCCGAGGCGCACCGCCTGCTGCATCAGCTCGCCGACGCCGCGCCGGTCGAGAACCTGAAACGGATCGTCCTTGAGGATTCGTTTCGCGAGATAGACCGGAATGAACGAGGCCTCGGCGTCGTCGCGGCTGTAGCCGTAGGTCGTCTGCGTGAGGTCGTTCGTGCCGAACGAGAAGAACTCGGCATGCGCGGCAAGTTCGTCGGCGACGACGCAGGCACGCGGCAGTTCGATCATCGTGCCGATCCGGTAGGGGAGCACGACGCGATGCTTGGCGAGCACTTCGTCGGCAACGCGTTTGGCCGCCTCGCGCGTAACCTGCATCTCTTCCTTCGTGCCGACGCCGGGAATCATGACGTCGGGCCGGGCATCGACGCCCTTGCGTTTCAGTTCGCAGGCCGCTTCGAAAATCGCCCGCACCTGCATCTCGTAGATCTCCGGAAAGACGATCCCAAGGCGGCAGACCCGCAGGCCGAGCATCGGATTCTGCTCGTGGAGCTGCTGCACGCGGCGTAGCATCGCTTCCTTCTCGCGATACTCCGGCGCCTCGGTGCCTTTGGTGAGCCGCAACTCGGTCGTTTCGACCAGCAGTTGCTCGAGCGACGGCAGAAACTCGTGCAGCGGCGGATCGAGCAGTCGAATCGTGACCGTGAGCCCTTCCATCGCGCGCAAAATTCCGCTGAAGTCTTCGCGCTGAAACGGGCAGCAGCGCTTTGAGTGCCTGCGCGCGCTCGTTCGTCGTGGCGGCGAGGATCATTTGATGAACGACCGGCAGACGCTCGGGCTGCATGAACATGTGCTCGGTGCGGCAGAGTCCGATGCCTTGCGCGCCGAGCTCGCGCGCCTTTGCGGCATCCTCCGGCGTATCGGCGTTCGCCCAGACCTCCATGCGTCGAAGCTCGTCGGCCCACGACAAGAAGGTCGCCAACCAATCCGGCAGCTTCGACGGCGGGCGGATCAGCCGCGAGCTCGCCGACGGCGACGTTGCCGGTCGTGCCGTCGATCGTGATCCAATCGCCTTCGTTCAGCTCTTGGCCGTCGAAACTCGCCCGCTTATTGCGGCGGTCGATCTGAAGCGCATCGCACCCGGCAACGCACGGCTTGCCCATGCCGCGCGCGACGACGGCCGCGTGCGACGTCGCGCCGCCTTTGGCGGTGAGAATGCCTTCCGCCGCGATCATGCCGTGCACGTCGTCGGGAGTGGTCTCCGTACGCACGAGAATGGTCTTGCGCCCCTGCTCTTTCCACGTCACCGCATCTTCCGCCGAGAAAACGATTTGGCCGGCCGCCGCTCCCGGCGAGGCGTTGAGTCCCTTGCACGCAGCGCTGATCGATTGACTTGGATCGATCCGCGCGTGAAAGAGCTGATCGAGCGAGTGCGCGTTGACCATTCCGACGGCGCGCCGCTTGTCGATGAGTCCTTCGTTCACGAGATCGAGCGCGATTTTGACCGCCGCCTCGGCGCTGCGCTTTGCGCTGCGCGTCTGCAGCATGAAGAGCTTTCCCCGCTCGACCGTGAACTCGAGATCCTGCACGTCGCGATAATGCCGCTCGAGCCGGGTCGCAATCTCCGCGAACTGCTCGTACACCTTCGGCTGCCGTCGGGCGAGATCGGCAATCTTCTCGGGCGTTCGGATCCCGGCGACGACGTCTTCGCCTTGCGCGTTGTTGAGATACTCGCCGAAGAGCGCTCGTTCGCCGGTGTTGGGATTGCGCGTGAACGCCACGCCGGTTCCGGAGTCGTCGCCCATGTTCCCGAAGACCATCTCCATCACGTTGACGGCGGTGCCCCAATCGTCGGGAATCTTGTTGAACCGACGGTAGTCGATGGCGCGCTTTGAGTTCCACGAATCGAAGACCGCCTCGATCGCGCCTCGAAGCTGCTCGTGCACGTCCTGCGGAAACTTGTGGCCGACGCTCGCGGACGATCGCCTTGAACCGGTCGACCAGCGCCTTCCAGGAGGCCGCATCGATTTCGGCATCGGTCGCGACGCCGAGCGATTTCTTCATCGCCTCAATTTGCTCTTCGAAATGTTCTTTGCCGATTCCGAGCACGACGTTGGAGAACATCATGACGAAGCGGCGATAGGCATCCCAAGCGAAGCGTTCGTTGCCGGTCAGCTTCGCGAGACTCTCGACGGTCCGGTCCGTGAGCCCCAGATTGAGGATCGTGTCCATCATGCCGGGCATCGAGACGCGCGCGCCGCTGCGGACCGAAACGAGCAGCGGGTTCTCGACGGCGCCGAAGCCTTTGCCGGTACGCACCTCGAGTTCGCGCATCGCGAAATCTATCTGGTCTTGCAAGCCCTCGGGGAAGGCGCCGCCGGCGTCGTAAAAGCGCAGGCACGCCTCGGTCGTGATCGTGAACCCCGACGGGACCGGCAAACCGGCAGCGGTCATCTCCGCGAGACCGGCGCCCTTCCCGCCGAGGATGTTCTTCAAGGAGTTTGGCTCGGACGGGTCGCGCACCGCTTCGCCTTCTTCAAAGAAGTAGACGTACTTGGTCCCGGCTTGGGCCGTCATCGCTCCAACTTCTCCTTGAGGTAGCCGGCCAACGCGTCGACGCCGACGCGCTCCTGCAGCATCGAATCGCGCGCCCGTACCGTGACGCTCCCATCTTCGAGCGACTCATAGTCCACCGTAACGCAAAATGGCGTTCCGATCTCGTCCTGGCGGCGGTAGAGCTGCCCGATGTTCCCTTCGTCGTATTGCGTGCGAAGCGCCGGGCGCAGCGCCGCTTCGATCGTCCGCGCGCGTTCGACGAGCTCGGGCTTATTGCGCGCGAGCGAAAAGATCGCAGCCTGTACGGGGGCGAGCACCGGATGAAAGCGCAGCACGGTGCGTTCCGTCTCCTTGCCGTTGGGATCGACGCTGCGCTCGCGCTCGTACGCGTCGATAATGAACGTCAGCACCGTGCGATCGATGCCGGCCGAACTCTCGATCAACAGCGGGGTATAGTGCGTTTTCGTCGCTTCGTCGAAGAACTGTAAGTCCTTACCCGAGAGGCGCGCGTGCGCATCCAGATCGTACGTGCCGCGGTGCGCGATCGATTCGAGCTCGCCCCAGCCCCACGGAAAAAGATACTCCACGTCGATGCCAGCCCGTGCGTAGTGAGGGCGTTCCGGCTCCGTCAACTCGTAGAAGCGCAATCGCTCGGAGTCGATCCCATACTGCGCGTACCAGGCCTTGCGCCGCTCGACCCACTCCCGAAAGGCGTCCATGTCTTTGCCGTCGTCCGGAACGAAGTACTCAAGCTCGGCCTGTTCGAACTCGCGCAGCCGAAACGTAAAATTTCCGGGCGTGATCTCGTTGCGAAACGACTTGCCGATTTGTGCGACGCCGAAGGGCGGGCGCTTGCGCGCGCTTTGATAGATGTTCTTGAAATTGACGAAGATGCCCTGAGCGGTCTCCGGCCGCAGGTAGGCGAGCGCGGACGTATCCTCCATCGGCCCGACCGACGTTCGCATCATCAGATTGAAGTTACGCGGCTCGGTGAACGAGTCTTTGCTGCCGCAATCCGGGCATTGCCCACGATCCGTCAGCTGATCCCATCGGAAACGATGCTTGCAAACTTTGCAATCGACCATGACGTCGTGAAACGCATCCACGTGCCCCGAAGCTTTCCAGACCAACGGGTGCATGATGATGGATGAATCGAAAGCCACGACGTCGTCGCGCAGCTCGACCGTATCCCGCCACCAGGCATCCTTCACGTTGCGCTTGAGCACGGCGCCGAGCGGCCCGTAATCCCAAAAACCGTTGATTCCGCCGTAGATCTCGCTCGATTGAAAGATAAAACCGCGGCGCTTCGCCAGCGCGGTGATCTCCTCCATGCTGACGCGTTGCGCCGAGGCCGCCGCTTCCATCGAAGCGCTACATTTATCGGATGCCGCCGAAACCCCCGCCGCGACGCTGCCCCAGAAACGCCGCGACTGCGCGTTTGCCGGCTCGCGCGAGCCACGCCTCAGTAATCACGTCCTTCAATTCTTTCGCAGCAATCTTCTCGAGGCGTATCAGTACCGCTGGGTAGCCGTCGAAGTGCGTGGTGGTGAAGTAAACGCCGGGATTCCTCGCGAGCAAGACCTCCTTCATTTCCAGGCCGGCCGTGCGCACGCCCAAAATTGCTCCGTCGGGTGCTTCGTCGCCGAGCGCCGCGAGATCCGATTTCAGCAACGGACGTTCCCACGTAAAGAATTTTTTGTCGACTATCCACGCTCGCCAGCCCCTCGCCGTTCTTTCCTCGCTCGCACCCGGCAGCGCCAGCGCGAACCGTCGCACGTCGTGCCAAGAAGCCATCAGGCTTGAGGGCTGCGGCGAGAGGCGAGCCATTCGGCGAGAATCCAAACGGCGCCCACCGCTGCAAGATTGTATGCATTGACGCCCCACGACGAGTGGCCGTGGGGGTACCTCAAGATCAGCGGCGCCAACGCCAGCGCGCTAAAGACCATTAGCATCAGGGCCAGGAGCCGCGCGGCGCGAACGTCCAGGACTCGCGAGAGTATCGCAACGCCCGCGAGCACGAACGCGATCCCCGTCAGCACCACCCAGAAATCTTGCCCGAGGGGAATCCATGTCGGGACCAATGGCGCATTGTTCGCGATACCGGTCAGATGCGCCAAGCCAAAATCGATCGCGCTCAGTCCAAAAACCCAACGAGCGGCCAGCGCGATCCGCTCGCCTAACGGCGATTCGCCCGGCGAGCTCCAGACATAGACGAGAGCCGCTGCGGCAACCAAGATGAGCTGCTGGCAAACCCCACCCAAGACGCCGATGCAGACCGGAAACGTAAAACCGAGAATGTGAGGCGCCGTATAGAGCCGCGGCAGCCAGAAGACCGCAAATATGAACGAGACGATCGCGAGCACGACAGCGCCAAATCGAGCGCTCCGGCGCCACAGGATCGCAACGCCTCCAACGATGAGCCAGAAGGCAATGATATACGCGAATATCTCGCGCCCGGGAACGTGGTCGCCAAAGGCCTGGATCGGTTCCTCAGCGGTCTCGAAGTCGCCCCAGATGACGTTAGTGATTCCGGTGGCGACCGCCGCCAAGCCGTAGAGATACACTGCGGCTCTCATCACGAGGCTGTGCGAACGATGGTCCGTTCGTTGCTCCATCGTTCCGAATTCTACCGGTACGTTGCGCCCCATCCCTTGCTGCCTCGACAGGCCGGGAACTCTTCTTCTTGTCGACGATGTCGGAACGAGGGATGGGAAGAGGCTGGGGCGCTTCGATGGTGTCGACCGACGGCTCGATACACCGCTCGGCCCCGGGTTCGATTCCCGGGCGCTCCAGCCGCAACGGGCCAAACCGTTGCGAAGCCGCTGCAGATGTGATATTGTCGGCAACGTATCGGGCCGTCGACACATCGAAACGCGCGAGGCGCTGCAGTAATGCGGCGCCTCGTCTTTAGTCGCACCTTACGTCGAAAATCCCGAAAACCTGATTCGCAAAGGAGTAAGCCGCTTATGAAGTCGCGCGTTGGCCCACATGCTTGGAGCATTACGCTAGCCGTTATTGTGCTTGGAGGTTGCAACGGATCACAGACGCAGGTTGACCCGATCGCGCTTACGCAAAATGTCACCCAATCGGGCCTTATGCGCTCTTCAATCTTAGATCGGGATGGCGTTGCACACCACGGACAATCCTGGATGGCCCGTGAGGGACCAAGGATGGGTCCTCTCCTTTACGTTTCTGACGACGGCGACAACCTTCTCTACGTGTTTTCGCTTCCGGGCGGTAAGGTAGTAGGAACGATTACCGGGTTCTTCGCGATTCGCGGCGCGTGCAGCGACAAGGCCGGCAACGTATTTGTCGTTGATTATGAGGCCGCAAGCATTAAGGAATATCGGCATGGGGCCAAGGAGCCGATAGCGGTCCTCAATGACCCGGAAGGCTTTCCGTGGGGCTGTTCTGTGGACCCGACGACGGGGAACCTTGCAGTGGCGAACTTGCAAACCGTTAACGGCAGCAACAAAACTGAGCCAGGAGACATCTCAATATACACAAACGCCAAAGGAAAGCCGCAGGACTACGCTGACTCAAATATGGCTGAAGTTTCCTTTGACAGCTACGACGGCAAAGGGAACCTCTATGTTAGCGGCGTCGGAGATTCGGGTCAGAACTCCACTTTCGCCGTACTTCACAAGGCCGGCAGCAAGCTTACCGACCTTACTCTGAATCAGAGCTTCAGCAGCTTCTCCGCCCTTCAATGGGATGGTCAATACCTCGCGGTGGCAAGTCGAAACGACGCTAACATTTACCGATTTAAAATAAATGGAACTAAGGGGACGAAAATTGGTGCATTCACACTAGTCGGTGCCTCGTCAGTTTATGATTTTTGGATCCAGGACAACGAACTCTACGCGCCTGTGCTCTCAAATAGCCAACCAATGGTTGGATTCTACTCGTACCCGAAAGGAGGTCGGCCTATGAAGCGTCTCCTCGGATTCGCTTCTGCGTACGGTGTGACAGTCAGCCTTCGCCCATAGTGCAACATCAGGGCCGCCGATCAACCAGTTGAGCGTTTGTCCGAGGCCAAACTCGCCTTTGCCGACCTGCGTTGGAGATCGCGGGCGCGGGCGGTTCGCCCTTCTAGAGCACAACTTCGATAGAGGAGTTGGCGTTTCGCTTGCGCTCGACTGTTCCGCGCAGTTGCCCGCAGGCGGCGGCGATGTCGCGCCCCATGTTCTGGCGAACGGTCACCGGCACGCCGGCGGCGTCGAGGATCGCGGCAAATTCCCAGATCCGCGACGGCGACGTCGCGACGAACGGCGCGTCGGGGGTCGAATTGTACGGGATGAGATTCACGTGATAGAGCCGTCCGCGCATCAGCTCGGCCAACGCCTGCGCGCATGCGGCATCGTCGTTGATGCCGCCGAGCATGACGTATTCGAAGAAAACCTTGCGGTTGGTCTTGTGCACGTACCTCTCACACGCCGCCATGAGGTCCGACAGTGGAAAACGCCGATTGATCGGCATGAGCTGCAAACGAAGCTCGTCGGTCGGCGCGTGAAGCGAAATCGCCAGGTTGACCTGAAGATGCTCGTTGGCAAAGAGATCGATCTTGTCCACGAGCCCGACCGTCGAAATCGTGATGTGACGGTGACCGAGGCCAAAGCCCTGCGGATCGTTGAGCATCGCGACCGCTTCCATCACCGCATCGTAGTTGTGAAAGGGCTCGCCCATCCCCATGAAGACGACGTTGGTTATCCGTTTTTTGCGCGCTGCGAGCGAACGCGCGAAGAACAGCGCCTGATCGAAAATCTCGACCGCAGAAAGATTACGGTTGAACCCGCCTTGCCCGGTCGAGCAGAACGCGCACGCAAAGGCGCATCCCGCTTGCGACGAGATACAGACCGTCGTACGGTTGCCGTGATGCTCCATCAGCACGGCTTCCACTTCTTTGCCATCGGCGAGTCGGAAGAGGCCCTTCGTGGTCTGGGCGTCTTGCGAGTGCTGCAGCGTTATCGGTTCGATCGCCGAAAAAGCGACGCCGGCCTCGGCCAGCGCAACGCGCAAATCCTTCGGCAGCGTCGTTACGTCGTCGACGCTTCCGCGCAGTTCCTTCGTTGCGGCATGGTAGAGTTGTCGCAACCGATAGGGCCGCAGATCGTAACGGCGCACGAACTCATCGACGTTCGAGAAGCCCGCGCGACCCGACCACATCGCGCAGCCATGCGTCAAGAGGTTTCAAAGAGGCCCGCTTGTCGAATTTCCACGAGTTCGGCCTGTGCCGCTGCGGCGGGTGGCTCGTCGAGCTTTGCCCGCACGGCTTTGAGATCGGCCCAGACCATCCGCTTCACGCCCTCGATCTCTCCGCCCGTCTGACGCAGAACGTACGCCGGGTGGAACGTTACCATCAGCGGCGTTTCACCGCGGCCCGACGTACCAGCGGCCACGCATCCGCGTTATCTGAAAATCGCGCCCGAGGAACGATTTCGCCGCCGGCGAGCCGAGGGCGAGAATAACCTCCGGTGCGATAATCGCAATCTGCTCGTCCAAGAACGGGCGGCAGTTCTCCATTTCTTGCGGATCGGGGGCGCGGTTACGCGGTCCATTGGCGCCCGGCACCGTCGGGCGACATTTCACCGTGTTGCAAATGTAGACTTCGCTGCGTGCGAGTCCGATTGCCGCGAGCATCCGGTCGAGCAGCTGTCCCGCGCGGCCAACGAAGGGACGCCCGAGTTGATCTTCCGTTTCGCCGGGTCCCTCGCCAACGACCATCAGTCGCGCACAGGCATCGCCTTCGCCGTAAACGTTGTTGCGCCGCTGGTAGCCGATCGCACAATTGCGGCAGAGGTCCGCCGCGATCGAGGCTCGCGCGAGCTGTTGCTGCCGGCGCGCACGCTCCGTCTCCTCCACGTTACGCGTGCTCCGTCTTGCTCACTGACACGGCACGTCCGAAGGCGATGACCTCGCACGAACCATCGCTTTCCTCCGAGACGAAGAACTGTAAACCGATGACCGCATTCGCTCCCAGCGCGTCCGCGCGGCGACGCAGCGCTTCGAGCGCCTCGTAACGCAGCTGCTCGGCGTCGCTCAGGAACTCCGCGCTGGCCAAGCCGATCAGCATGCCCAGGCTGCGAAAGGTGGAACGCAACCGATTCTGCGGGCGCGACGCGGTGCCGGAAACGTGGCCAAAGCTCCGTACCGTACGGTAGCCGTCGAGCTCGTCGAACGTGACGATGTCGTCGCGGGCGATCACGGCAGCTGGCAGGCGACTGCGAATTGGCGGTCGGAATGAACGGCCATGCCGAAGATTTCAGCGTCGGTGCTGATCATCCGCCTCGACGCGATCGGCGATGCTCTCGCATTGACGCCGCTGCTCGCGGCGCTGCGCCGCCGCGGGGTCCCCGCCGACGTCGTGCTGCGCCCGACGAATGCGGCCGTCTTTTCCTCGCGCGCTGCGAGAAGCATCGTGACGGCGGACTTCGAGCTGCGGTCGAGCGCACAAGCGAATCTGGCTGCCATCGAACGCCTGGGACACGAACTGCACCGGCGCGAGTACTCGCACGTCTTGGTCGCCACCGAGGATCCTGGGGGCTACCGCTTAGCCGGCTTCGTCGGCGCGCCAACTCGGATCGGTTTTACCGACTTCTGGGGTAAACCGTTCAAGGCGCTCTGGGCGCGCAGATTTCTCACCCGGAGCGTCTATCGGAGCGCTGCTCTCGATCCGCGCGGCATGCATGAATGCGACGTCCTTTTCGGCCTTGCCGCACCGTTGATCGGCGACGAGCCTCCGACTCACGATTCCACCGAGTTGCGGCCGCTCGTACTCGAACGGGAACCTCCGGCCGACGACCGCGTCGCGATACAGATCACCGACAAATGGGAGCGGCTCGGAATCGCATTCGAGAACGTCGTCGATTTGGTTCGCAGGGTCACCGCCAGCGGAGCCCCGCATCTGCTCTCAGCTCAACGCGAAGCCGCCTACGCAGAACGAGTCGCTCTTTCTACGGGCCTTCCCGTTAGCTATTTCGACCAACTCGAGCCGTGGAAAGCGGCGATCGGAGCAGCCGCCGCCCTCGTCACTCCCGATTCGGGCGCGCTGCACGTCGCCGGAATGGTCGGCACGCCGGTCGTCGGGGTGTTTCCGCGCGGGCCGGATTTTGCTATGCAGATCGCTCGATGGGCACCTTGGGGAGCGCCGCACCGCGTCGTCCGTGCCGATGAAGGGTGGCCGGTGGCAGCGAACGACGCGCTCGCGAATCTGCTCTCGAGCTAACTCTCCGCTAACGACATCGGCCTGCGCGACGAAAAAGCTCGATTCCGCCGGTCTGTGCGACCGGCACGTAGCGATGCTCGCGCACGAGGCGTCGCACGGCGCCGCCGTATTCTTCTAGGCGCGCGGAATCGGGAAAACTCGAATCGATGAGAACGAAGCACGCCGCCGTAGGGCGCGCGGGTGATTCCGGCAACAGCCGCGCGAGTGGATCGGCGAGCGCCAAATGCGTGTACGCTTCTTCTTGTGTCGCGACGCTCGCGTCGGCCGGCAGGGCGCCCAAAAATCGATCGAGCGCGACGTCACGCGCCTGCGTCCGGCGCAGATTCATCCCCGGGTGAAGCGGATCGGCGACGGCAAACTCGAGAACGCAGAGCGCGATGCACGCAAAGAGCGCAATACGCGCACGCCGCGGCCCTAATTCGCGTGCTGCGAACCCAAACGCTGCCACGACGTAACCGATCCAGGCTCCGGCATAGTGCGTGCCGAGCGTAAACGTCGTCGGCATGCGCGAAAGGAGCACTTCGGCAAGTGGCGCGACCGCCAGCCACATCATGCTGGACCGAAACGGCAAGAAGAGCAACGGCGCGAAGATCAGCAGCAAAAATCCCACTCTCGCTGCGATTTCCGCCGGAATCCCGTGCGCGTCGATCGGGCTCCACGCGTAGAAGCGCCACGGCTGCCACGGGGCCGGCGTTGCCGCGGCCGACACCGGCTGAATGTACGCAAAAAAGGCGACCAAGACGATCAGGCTCACCACGGCAATTGCCGCGGCGACCCGGCCGCGCGTCGTGCCCCGGAAGCGCCATGCCGCGAGCGCGCCGCCAATAGCCAGAAAAACGGCCTGATCTTCCTTAACCGATAGCGTGATGAGCGCGGCGACGACCGCCCAGGCCATCAGCCCAGCATCGAACGCGTAGAGCGTCCACGCGACCGCCGCGGGCGCAAAACCGTTCTCGTGAAAGTCGCCGAAGATCAATCCGCCCAGTGGTGGATAGAGCAATGTCACGAGCGCGGCGAGCCGGGCGCGTCCGACGTCGCTGCGCGCGCGCACGATTGCATAGATCGGCGGCGCGACGAGGGCCCCGGCAATCGCCTGCAACGCGACAAGCGTGAACGGTGAGTGGATCAGCGCGACCGCAACTCCAACAAGATACAGGATCGGCGAAAAGTGAAAGGCCCAGTGGCTGCCTTCAATTGGATTGCAGAAGCAGCCGAACGCGCTCGAAACCGTCTGCGCGAAGATCCCAAAGTCGACCAAGTTGCGATGCGCCGCATACTTGATCGACCCGAGCCATGTAAGGAGCGCCGCGTAAACGAAGCACCCTATCCAAAGGAACCGGTCCCGCACGCGCTATTGAACGGCGTGCACGCGAACGGGGTGGTCGAATCCTTTCAGTGGAATTTCACCGAGATCTCGAAACGCAAGCCCCTTGCCTAGGCATAGCTCGGTGACCACGTTGGAGACGAGCGTTTGTTCGGGATCGGCGTGCGCGCAAAGCCGCGCGGCCAGGTGAACCGTCGATCCGAAAAGGTCGCGATTGGCGTCCACCGGCTCGCCGGCAGCGGCACCGATTCGAACTTTTATGGAACAATCGCCTTGCCTCGACGGATGCTCGGCAAGCGCCTTCTGAACGCGGGCCGCGCACCGAACGGCCGCGGCCGCCGAAGTGAAGGCAGCCATGATCCCGTCCCCGGTATGCTTGACCTCGCGGCCAGCTGTGGCGGCAAGAGCTTCTCGGACGATCACATCGTGAACGTCGAAGAGCCCGACGCAGGCTTCGTCGCCGAGGCGTTCCATCAAACCCGTCGAGTCGACGATGTCGGTGAAGAGCACCGTTCGGATGCCGACATCGTGCTCGCCGTGCATCGTTCCCGGAACCAGTGCCGCTCCGCCCGCATCCACTTCGCAGCCGCCGAGAAAGCCCTCCGCGATCTCCGGCGCGACCTCGATGATCTTCTGCGCCAGCAGGCCGTGCGCGTTACGGTGCACCTGAACGGCAGCTTCGGCGTTCGGCGCCGTGCATAAGCAAAAGATTTTACCTTGAGCTTCGTTGAACCAGTACTTATGGTACTCGACGCCATACTTCCCTTGAACGTCGACGTCGGCGGCGTGCGCCGCCGCAACTACTTCGGCGGTTGCCCCTGCAGCGTCGTGAATGTCCATGTACATTGGCATCGCTAAGCCCTCCCGACCGACATTTCCGGAGGTTGTCGCAGCGTCTGGTAAACCACGCAATAGCGCTCGGTTAGGCGCATGAGCGTTGCCAGCTGATCTTCCGATGCATCGGTATCGAGCTCGAAGCGCAAGCGAATGTGCGAGAAACCGACCGGCGCATCTTTTGCAACACCCAGCGTCCCGCGAAAATCCAGGTCGCCCTCGGCGCGAACCACACCCGCCCGAACTTCAATTCCCAGTGCGGTCGCAACCGCCCTTAGCGTAACTCCCGCGCAGGCGACGAGCGCCTCGAGCAGCATGTCTCCGGAACACGCGCTCAAACCGTCTCCGCCGGTAGCCGGGTGCAGGCCGGCCGCAACGAGGTCTTTGCCGGTTTGCACGTTACACGTTACGCCCTCGCCGAGGCGGCCTTGCGCTCTCAGCGTTATGACCGCGGCCTGGGGCGTTTCCTTATATCGCTCTTTGAGGGGCGCCTGAATCGCGCGGAGTTCTTCCGATTTCATCCGATATTCACGAGATTCGCCTGACGGTTCGGCGGCACGGGTGCCGTTCCCTTACTCCCGACGACAATGCCCGCTAGGCGACGTCAATGCGCGACGTTGCTGCAAGTAGGGCCAGATGAACATATCGATTCCGCCGTCGAGCACCTCGGCAACATTGCCCGTCTCCACGCCCGTGCGATGATCTTTTACGAGCTGATACGGCTGCAAGACGTACGAACGGATCTGCGAGCCCCATTCGTTGGCTTGACGCTCGCCGCGCAGGTCGGCAAGCTTTTGGTCATGCTCTTGCGCGGCCCGCGCGGCGAGCTTCGCGCGTAAAATGCCGAGCGCGACGTCGCGGTTTTGCGCCTGCGAACGCTCTTGCTGCGATGCGACGACGATCCCGGTGGGGACGTGCACGACGCGTACCGCCGATTCCGTCTTGTTGACGTATTGGCCGCCCGCACCGCCCGACTTAAACGTCTCTATCCTCAAATCGTCGGGCTTGATCTCGGTGTCGAGGCCTTCGCCGGCTTCGACTTCCGGGATCACGTCGACCGCCGCAAAGGACGTATGGCGCCGATGCGCCGCGTCGAACGGCGAAAGCCGCACCAGGCGATGGACGCCGCGCTCGCTCTCGAGCAATCCGTACGCGTTGCGCCCACGCACGAAAAAGGTCAGCGACTTCAGGCCGGCTTCTTCGGCCGGCGATTCCTCGACGATCTGACTCGCGAAGCCCTTAGACTCTGCCCAACGCAGATACATGCGGGCGAGCATCGCCGTCCAATCCGCGGCATCCACGCCGCCGGCACCGGCGAAGATGCTGACGATAGCGTCGCGGGCGTCGAACTCGCCGCTGAAGCTGGCCGCCATCTCGAGCGCTTCGATCGATTCGGTAGCAGAAGCGATCGTACGATCCGCTTCGCCCTCAGCCGCCGGATCGTCCGCAAAGAGCCCAAGCATCTCGCGCGCATCGCTCAGAATGTGGGCGACGGCATCGAGCGACGCCGTCTGTTCGCGCAACTCGGCGAGCTCCTTCATGACGCGCTGCGCCGAGTCCGGATCGCTCCAGAACTCTTGCGAACGCGAGCGCTCGTCGAGCTCGGCTATGCGCCGTCGTTTTCCTGCGTCGTCAAAGCCGCTCCTTGAGCGCCTCCAGGCGTTCGGTGAGGCGCGTCAGTTGCGTTATTTGCGTTTCGCTCATCCTGACAATCGGATTTTTCCACAATGCTCGGCTCCCCTTGTCGTCGCGCGCCCTCGTCGTGATTCGAAGCGCAGCTACTACGACGGAGGTTCACCATGTACGTTCAGCCGCTCGACGGCTCCCTCAGCCCCAATTCGCTCGCGTCGCCGGCCGGAAACGCGGAAGCCGAAGGCGCCCTTTTTCAGGGTCCAGCGGCTCCGGCGGCGGGAGACAACATCTCGCGTTTCGTTCCACCCTCGTTCAACGAAAGCAGCGCCGCCTCGCCGTACGGCGACGAGTACGGGAACTCCGGCGCCTTACAAAACGTTTTCGCACCTCTCATGGGCATCTTGCAACAGCTGATGCAGATGCTGCAGTCGTTGATGGGTTACGGAGGCAACGCTCCTTACGGTTCGGGCGGCTGTCCGCCGTACGGGTCCGGTGGTTGTCCGCCCTACGGATCCGGTAGTTATCCGCCCTACGGTTCCGGCGGGTGTCCGCCCTACGGTTCCGGCGGCTGTCCACCCAACGGCAACGAGAGCTACTTCCAGAACGCGACCGGCGCGAGCGACGGCGATCCGCACCTTTCGTTCAATGGCGCGAAGTGGAACAACATGGCCTCTCAACCCGATTTGCTCAACTCCAATTCGTTTCAGGGCGGTTTTCGCATTTCGACGCAGGTCACGCCGCCGAACTCTCAGGGCGTCACTTGGAACCAATCGGCAACGGTCTCGATGAATAACGGTGCGACGACGATCAGCATGAACGATAACGGCGAACCGTCGATCACGAGTTATGGGCAATCGATATCGATCGCTCGCGGACAGACGTTGCAACTCGGCGACGGCGAATCGGTCACCTGCGAACAAAGCGGCGCTCTGCGCGTCAACGCGCAAAACGGTTTCGGCGGCCAGATCGAGACGACGCTCACGCCGGAAGGGAAGGGTGTCAACGTCGACGTCACGGCTCACGACGTCGATCTTGGCGGTACGTTGGTAAACGGGCACGAGCAAGGCCAGCCGAGCCCGACTCCCATTCCGATCTCCGGACCACAGCCAACGCCGATTCCGATCTCCGGACCACAGCCAACGCCGATTCCGATCTCCGGACCACAGCCAACGCCGATTCGCATCCCGGGTCCGGTACCGGTTCCGATTCCGGAACCATATCAAACTCCCGAACCGATAGTGGGAGAGCCGCGGCCGGTTTACTAACTCCTAATGATCCGTTTGATTGAGGCTTGCGACCTTCGGGAAGAATGCGCCCGGAGGTATCAAGCATGCGTAACGAACCCCAGGTGGTTGAAGTTCAGCGTAACTCGGCGGGTCCCATCGCGTGGGTCGCCGGCGTCGCGATCGTCGTTGCAGCCGTCCTGATCGTGCTCTTCTACTGGCACCCGTGGAGTACGACGTCCACGACGAACACTACAACGATAACCCAGCCGGGCAACGCAGGAGCCCAGCAGAGCAACTCGAGTTCCACCACGAACACCCAGCCCCACTAGGACCGGCTTGATTAGCGTTTTTTTAGTAGCGGCACAAGTGGCCGCCACGACTGCGCCGGCGGACCAGTACTTTGGCAAGCTCAAGATGAGCGCGCTGAGGATCCGGTACGAAACGATGCAGCTCAAGAAACGTTACGAAAACCACGACTTGCTTCCCGATCAAACCTTGCACTTGTTGCTGCTGACCCAAGATGCGTTCGACGAGTGGGCTCGGCTCTACCCAAAGGATCCGTGGCTTGCGTCGACCGGCTATGAGCTGGCGCAGCTTTACGAGGAGCTTCCCGGAACGGTCGCGCGCGACCACGCCGTTGCGCTGCTCGTCTACGTGAAATCGCATTTCCCAGAAACATCGTACGCGCGCGAAAGCCGCGATCAACTTCATCGCGGCATTCGGGCGAAACTCGAGCCGGCTTGGGCGAGCACGCCATCGCCGACGCCGTCAGCAACGCCGGTGGTCACGCCTGCGCCGTCCCCGAGCGCTTCGCCAATTTCGGGCTGAATAGAGGCGGTCGGTCATTGCCGCAGGAGAATGGCGACTGCTTGGCGTTAACCTCAGGGACCAAGCGTCACCACGCCTCAGTTCTTTAAAGGAGAATCAAATGCGTTTATTCAGCATGTCGCTCGTCATCGCGGCCGCGCTTGCGATGACCGCGTGCGCGGGCAAGTCAAATTCGAATAGCTCGGATCAGTCGAACGCGGCGGCAACCTCTGCTGCGGAGCCGAGCGGCGCCGCCACAACTGCTGCCGCAGCGTCCGGCGAAATTCCCAGCTATCCCGGCGCAGCGACGCAGGCTTCGGGAAGCAGCTCCAATATGGGGCAGAGTGCAACGGGCACGGTCATGACGACCGACGATGCGTTTGACAAGGTTTACACATGGTACCAGCAGCATATGCCCGCCGGCTCTGAAAAGTCGCACACGACCGCGCCCGTTCAAAGCGCCGTCTTCATGATTGGTAATCCCGGCACGGACCAGACGTCGCTAACCATCACGACGTCGGGAGCCAAGACCATGATTACGATCGCACACGTCAAAACGTAGTCGCAATAACGCCCTCCTCGATGCTCTGAGGGTTTCGCTAAGTCCGGTTTTGGGCAAGGAGCCGGAAGCTCAGTTCTTGGAGGGACACGATGACATCAGATCAGGAGCTCTACGCGCGCCCCGGCACTTGGGTAGCCTGGAGCGTCAACTGGAGCGCGATATGGGTTGGCGCGCTCGCGTCGGTCTGTGCCGCATTGATCTTCGGACTGCTCGGCATGGCCATCGGCGCGACGTCTTTGGAAAAACTCTCTTCATGGCACACGATTTCGCGTGTTGACGTTGCAGTAACCGTCTGCACCGCGTTCTTTAGCTTCGTGATCGGTGGATGGGCCGCCGGAAAAATCACCGGCGCCCGTCATTCCGAACTGACGATACTTCATGCAGCTATCGCGTGGCTTGTGGCAACGCCACTGCTCGTCACCATGCTGGCTGCCGGTGCCGGGACTGCTTTCGGCGGCTGGTACGGCGGCCTCGTCGCGTCACCAATCGGCGCGGCGATCGCCCAACCTGCCTCTCCGGACATCGTCCGCAATACCGCGATGGCAACGCTTACGGCGTTGCTCGTCGGTCTTATCGGCAGCGTCATCGGGGGCTGGATGGCTTCGGGCGAACCAATGACACTGACGCATCACCAAAAGCGCAACGCGTACATCGAGGCGCAGAAAGGTAGGGTGTAGGTATGCTTCTTATTCTGCTCTGGCTGCTCGGCGCACCGTTGATCGTGCTCATCATCCTCTTCGCGTTGGGCGTTGGCCGTTAGCGACACGTCAAGCAGGACCCGCACCGTGGAGCTTCGGTTCCTCGGGGCGGGTCCGAACCGTTTCTAGAGAGACTGGAGCGACAACGTGGCGGGATCGAGTTCGTAGTTGCCTGGCGAGACCAAGTCGTTCGGATAGGCGCAGATTACGCTGTTGTCCGGTCCCCATATGATCACAAGATTCGGAGGACCGCATTGCGTCTGCACGAGGCCGTAGTCAATGAGGACCTGCGCGCCCGGACTGTCTGGCCCGATGTCGTACGACGGATAGATCGCGCCGCTTTGATCGTTGGTAATCGCACCGTATTGAGCGACCTTGTTCCTGCTCAAACCCCATGGGCCCCAAAAGCCTCCGCCCCAGTAGATGTGTATGGGATACCATATGGCGTGGTGGTTCCACCCCCACGGGCTCCAACGGTACGGATTGTAAATCACCGGGCCGCGCCAACTCCAATATGGCGGCGCTGACGGTACCGTCACCGGACGTACCGATGCCCAATAGCTCTGCGATGATTGCGCGCTGACCTCGTGCGCCGGAAAGTACACCGGTGACGCGGGATAATAAGTGGGCGCGAAGCGATCTGCCGGAACCGGACGATAGACCGGAGCCGAATGATAGACCGGAGCCGGGTGATAGACCGGAGCCGGGTGGTAGACTGCCGGCGCAGGCGCCGGCCTCGACACCGGCGGGGCAGCGCGCTGTTGCGCCGGTGTTGCGATAGGCACCACGAGCATGAGGCCCAGCAAGATAAAGAACTTTCTTAGCACTTCGTTGCGGTCGGCCGTCAACGCGATACCCTCCGAAGTCGCATGATTGCAGCTTCCTTGCGCCTCGATAGCGACCTGCCGTTTGCAGGGCAAACGGCGCGATTCGCCTCAAACGAAAGCAAGGGGGCAATGCTCGATGAAACGTCAAACGGCACTCTCTTCATGAACGGGTCCCGTTGTCTTTTCGTAACGCTCGCCATCGCTCTCGGGCTGGTTGCCTGCACCCACAGCGACTACATGCCCAACGTGATTCAGTTAACCCCAAACGGAACGGCCGCGAACCCTGCCAGCAGGTCGATCGCGTCGTCGTTCACGTTGATCGCGCAGGAAGACGGTTACACGGGTCAGTTTACGGCGCAAACGACAGTCGGAAAATGTTGGGTCGTTCAATCTCCGGTCACGACGAGCGGCGCCTGGACGGTTGTTCCCCAAGGCCTCACGTGCAGCAAGCTCGACGTCGAGCAGATTCGAGTCACAGACACCAACGGTCATTCGGCCACCACGTACATCCGATCGACGCGCTAGCGCAATACGAGAGTCAGTCTTGCGATAAGGCAAAGGTAACGAGCAGCGCTGCCAGCATACGTAAAGAACGGTAGCACCGGCTAAATGGATTTAATTCGTCTTTGTTGTAGACAATTACGGTGGGAGTGAAGAGCACAAAGATGCAGCATCGAGCTTTCGGGCGCTACGCCCTAACTCTCTGCGCGGCCGCGGCAACTCTGCTGACGCTCGCGGCACCGGCTGCCGCGGCGACGCCGCTGGCGGTGCTGATGGTCCCAATCAAGGCCATGATCGCGGCAACCAACGCCAATAACATCGCCGGGATCGACGCGTACTACACGTCCGATGCCGTCGTCGTGGACGAGTTTGCGCCGTATCGGTGGGCCGGTCAGGCGGCCGCCACCCAATGGTGGAACGGAGTAAACAAGAATACCGCGCAGTTGGACTCCGCTAACGTACAGGCAACGGTCCAGACGGTCAAACATTACCAGGTAGCGGGCGACAACGCCTATGTCGTCGTTCCTCTCCACATCACGTACACGCTCAAGGGCCAACCGGCATACGAAAATGGAATCCTGGCCCTCACGCTGCGCCGTGAGGGCGGCACGTGGAAAATCGCTACCCAGATCTGGATTGCGACGACCGAGTAACCCGAAGAGGGAGATCAATCGGCTATGAAGGCAGCGGTCTATCACGGCCCACATGACGTCCGCGTCGAAAACGTCGCCGACCCGCGTATCGTCGATTCGACCGATGCGATCGTTCGCATTACGCGGTCCGCGATTTGCGGGTCAGACCTGTGGTTTTATCGCGGCATCACGCAACTGACGCCTGGAGATCGCACCGGTCACGAATTCGTCGGGGTCATTGAAGAGGTCGGCGCCGGCGTGCGTAGCATCGGTCCGGGCGATTCCGTGATCGCGCCGTTCGCGTGGAGCGACGGCACGTGCGAATTCTGCCGTGCCGGCCTGCAGACGTCATGCGTGCACGGCGGCTTCTTCGGAAGTGAAGGATGGGGCGGCCAAGCCGAATTCGTGCGGGTGCCATACGCCGATGGGACGCTCGTCGGAATGCCCGAAGCAATCGCGGACGACGCTGACAAGCATAACGCCAGCGTAACGCTCTGCGACGTTATGGCGACGGGGCATCACGGCGTCGTGCGGGCACACTCCGCGACCGGGTCAACGGTCGTCGTCGTCGGCGACGGCGCGGTCGGCTTGTGTGCGGCTCTTTCAGCAGCAAAACTCATTCGCGCCGAACGGATCATCGCAGTCGGGCACAACCCAAAGCGCCTCGAGCTCGCCCAGCGGTTCGGCGCGACGCATACATTCAACTCGCGCGACGAGAACGTGCAAGAGGAGATTCTCGAGCTGACCGGCGGCGGAGCGCCGCACGTCGTCGAAGCGGTCGGAAATCAGGAAAGTTTGGATTTGGCGGTGGGCGTCGCACGCCCGGGCGGCACCATCAGCTTCCTCGGCGTGCCGCACAACGTTAAGGCGGCCCCGCTGGACGAAATCTTTCACGACAACCTTTCCCTCGTGGGCGGCGTCGCTCCGGTGCGCGCTTATCTTCCGCAGCTCATCGCAGCCCTCGAGGCCGCACGCATCGACCCCTCGCCGGTGCTTGATCTCGCGTTACCGCTCGGCAGCGCCGCGGACGGGTATGAAGCGATGGATGAACGCCGCGCGATTAAAGTGCTGCTCACGGTCTCCTAAAATGAAGAAACGCAGACTCTGAGAGCTTAGACGAAGGAATCTGGAATGGAGATCAAACGCGCCGGTTCGCAACCGAGTCAAAAAGGACCGCAAGAGTATTTTACGGGCACGGTACGCATCGACCCACTCTTTCAAGCGAAGGATCCGTCCCGTGCGCTCGGCTCTAGCGTGACGTTCGAGCCGTACGCGCGAACGGCGTGGCATACGCATCCGTTCGGCCAGACCCTTGTCGTTACTGCTGGCTGCGGTCGCGTTCAGCGCTGGGGCGGTCCGATCGATGAAATTCGACCGGGTGACGTGGTTTCAATCGCGCCTGGTGAGAAGCATTGGCATGGCGCCACGCCGACGACGGCGATGACCCATATCGCCATTCAGGAGGAGCTCGATGGGCGCCCCGTGGATTGGATGGAAAAAGTCACCGACGAGCAATACGAAGCTTAACTGACCTGCAGCTCGCTTCTTTGGGAGGATCTTACCATGAGAAAGCTTCTCGTTCTCTGTGCGCTCGCCGGACTGGTCGCCGCTCCGGCTGCCGTCCGCGCGCAGTCATCGATGATGTCCGGGGCGGGCATGGGGCTGCATGCGTATGATTGGATGATCGGCACTTGGACCTGCAAGAACAGCATCCCGAGCGCGCTGGCCGGCCCGGCGGTTCAGATGTTAACGGCTACGCGCAGCAGCACTACAGGCGCGATCATCTGGCGGTATACGGGCAAGGCCTACGATCAGTACGGCTTCCTTTCGTACGCTCCGAAGACCGGCACGTGGTGGTTCTCCTGGGCCTATCCCGGCGGCAGCATCGGTAACGAATCGACGAAGCAGAACGGCAAGAAAACGGAGTGGACGGGTTTCATCTTTGACTCGAGCACCGGCAAGAACATCCACATCCGCGACACGTACACGCTTTACAGCGCGACGAAGTTCAACGATCTGGGCGAAGACGATTCGACCGGCACCATGAAGCCCGGCTACAACGGAACTTGCGTGAAGTCATAAGCGCGATGTGCCGTTAGCGGGTACTGGAGGAATCGAGTTGTGAAAGCGCCAGTTCTTTTTCTCGTGATTGCGGCCGCGACCGCACTGCTTGCGACCGGCTACGCTCGAAGCCGGGCCGCCGATGTTGCCGTCGTTGCTATGGGTCCGCACATGGATATGACGGTCAAGCGACCCCTCGAACCCGGCGACCAGGCCCGTGCGGATGCCATCCTTGCCGCGTTGCAGCCGGTAATGCGCAAGTACGGGGACGTCAACGTAGCGATTGCGGACGGTTTTAAGGAGTTTCACCCCGAATTGCATTTAGTCGATGCGCACTTCACCAACAAGGCGCACGCATTGGAAGCTTGGTTCGGCCACTTCGATCCGAGCCACCCGACGTCGTTGATGTATCACCGCACCGATCACGGTTGGGTGCTCCAAGGTGCGATGTACACGGCCTCGCGCAGTGCTACGCAAGCGCAACTCGACGCCGACGTGCCAATGAGTATCGGAAGGTGGCATCGGCATACCAACTTTTGCATCGGGCCGCTGGGATCGACGCGCCGCGACTACGTCGGTCCCGGCGCGCGATTCGGCTTGGCCGGCTCGATCCATGACCGTGTCAGTTGCGTGGCCGCGAACGGGTATTGGAAAGCGTGGGTTTTCGGCTGGATGCTACACGTCTGGCCGATGCAAACGGATCCGGCGAAGATTTGGGCTCTTCATCCCAACGAGAGCGGTGCCGGAGACGGCGCGATGGAGATGAAGATGCCCTAAGGGTCCACGCAATCGGGAGGTGTGCGTCAGGTGTTCAGGTGTTTCACGATTCTCGTTTCGCTGGCCGCATGCTCCGCGGCGACGTACGAACTTCCCAGCGCACCTCGCGCCGTGCAGTTCGCCTCGTGTACCAAGCCGCTGGCTACGGTGCCCGATCCGGCCGCTCCCCACGGATTGATGGTCTGGATAGACAGCCTGACCGAAATCAAGAGCCAACCCGAAATTCTGAAATATCTATCCGGAGACTCGCGGCTGTGCGGCGCGAGCATCTTGGTGATGTGGTCGGCGATCGATCGCGGTCCGTCGGTCAATCCACAGTACGACTTTGCGCCGCTCGAAGCCGCGATGGCGCCGTGGTTGAAGGCCGGCAAGACAGTAAACGTCCTCGTGGCCGGCGTTAACGAAGTGGGGACCGCGAACACGGCGACGCCCGCTTGGGTTCTCGCGCAAACCGGCCCCAACAAAGTCGACGTCGTGCCATGCCCGAATCCGGGCGGCGGCCAGAAGGCCGGTCCGCCGACGCCCGTCTATTGGGAGCCGGGGTACCGGCGGCCGTGGGGAGCCTTCATCGCCGCGATGATTCGCAAGTACGCCAGCGATCGGCACGTCGGATACATGCGTTTCGGCCTGGGCGCCGGCGCCGAAGATTTTCCACAGCACGGCGCTGACGGGAACTGCTTTGCCGCCTGGGCCGCTTACGGGATGTCGGCCAAGCGGTGGGCGACGTACAGCACGAGCGTCGTGAGCGAGATTGCGGCGGAGTCGCAACGTAACTCATCACGCGTGCAACAACTAGTAGCGCTCAACACGTTCGCCGATCCGCAGCATCCCTTCGACGTCCCCGGCGCGGTCGCGCACAGCGCCTACGACAACGCGATCGGATTCGGCACCGAGAACCTCGGATCCGGAAACTACGGAAGCACCACGGTCGCGTGCGCGAACAACTCCCCGGTTCCGTACTGGTGCCACGCGTTCGACGAGTACGCCGGAAAGGTTCCGCTGCAGTTCCAACCGATCTCGTGGACGCTCAACCCGGCGTTCCCTAAACTTGCTCCGCTCACGCAGCTGTTGCCGTATGCACTCTACAATCACGCCCAGATATTCGAGCTCTACTACCAAGAATGGCTCACCGCCGATGATCCGAACTGGCCGACGTATCGCGCCCACCACACCGCATGGTCGAAGGCGCTCGCGTCCGCCGCCGCGGTGCTGGGAGGAACGCCTTGAGGGCTCGATGAGCTGCGTCGTCGTTGAGACCGAGCGCCTAGTACTCCGCAAGTGGAACGACGAAGACGCAGCGGCAGTAGCAGACATTTACCGCAAGCCAGAGGTTATGGAGTTCATTCCGGGCGGCGTATGGAGCCCCGATCGAACCGTCCGGGCGGTAGCGCGGATGCGAGAGCTGGATATCGAGCACGGATATGGATTCTATCCCGTCGTCGTTAAGAGCCTCGGAACGATCATCGGACATTGCGGGCTAGGCCTTCTCGAACAGACTCCGGAAATCGAGATCGCATATATTCTGGATTCTTCCCATTGGGGACAAGGCTATGCTTCGGAAGCAGCCAGGGCGATCATCGCCCATGGCTTTTCGAGATTGAATATCTCCCGTATCGTGGCCGTCGCGTTTTCGGAAAACGTTCGCTCGATAGGCGTGATGCGCTCAGTTGGCATGACGCCGCTCGGACTCGCACATCACTTTGGCGCAACGCTGGTCAAATATGAAGCCAGGAAGCCCTGACCTTCGGGCGTCGTCACATTCGTAGGCTTGGGAACGCTACGCTAGAATGTCCGTTTGGTCGACTGGAGGCCAGCCCAAGTGACACGTTACTTTGGGCGTCACGCGTACGGCGCGGCGGCCATTGTTTATGGGGCGTTGACCCTCTACTGGCACGGTGTCAACACGTGGCCGCCGCTTCAGGCGCTTGGGAACGCCCCCTACCGTGAGTCTCTCGGCTACATCGCCGCTGCGGCTGCAATTGGAGGCGGAATCGCGATTCAATGGCGCCGGACGGCGCAGGTCGGGGCGTTAGTGCTGGGGGCCTACTACCTCGTCTTCGCAGTGAATTGTGTACCCGCAATCGTTCAGGCTCCGCTGACCTACAATAGTTGGGGAAACTTCTTCGAGCAATTTTCTATTTTCTCGGGCGCGCTCATCGCTTATGCGAGCGTAGCATCGAGCGGGTCGCCACGGGCGGCCCGCACAGCTGGGATCGGTCGCACATTTTTTGGCATCTGCGTTCTCTCATTTGCGCTCGAGCAGGCATTCTATCTGCACGTCACGGCGGGCTTTGTTCCAAAGTGGATTCCTCCCGGGCAAATGTTCTGGGCGATAGCGACCACGATTGCCTTCGCGCTCGCCGCCATTGCCATTGTGTCGGGGCGTCAAGCCCTTCTTGCCTCTCGACTCCTCACGGCAATGTTACTGCTCTTCGGATTACTCGTATGGCTTCCGACGCTTTTCGCCGATCCCCACACTCACTTCAACTGGGCCGAAAGTGCCGAAACCCTGGCGATTGCCGCAGTCGCATGGATGCTCGCCGATTACCTGCGCATGACGGGACTCTCCCCGCGGTCAAAGAGCGAATCTACTGTCGCGCCATGATCATATTGAGCACTTCCTCGCGATTCAGCAAATGGTCGGTATTTTCGCCGCTGGTTTCGATAGCGACGGCGAAGACCGTTCCATTGAACGCGCTCTTAGCGGCCGGCATCTCGGGCTTCATGGGTGAGCCGCGCTTGAGACCGACGTCGGACGTCTCGTCGGCCGAGAAGCACATCGGCGCTGTCTCTTCGAGGCGCCCGTTGCCGACGGGCTTTCCGTCAATGTAGAGCGTCACCGTGCCGCCCTTGGCGAGACCGCCGCCGTCGTACTCGAACTCCATTCTTACTTGATGCGTTCCGGCGGTGAGCGTCTGCGTGGATGCGATCTCGGTTTTCTTGAGGCCCAGGAGATTGTAGAGATACGTCGGCTTTCCGTCTTGGACGTAGAACATCCAGCCGCCGCCAATCCCGCCTTGCGACAGGATGACTCCCTGGGCCGTCATTCCCTCGGGGATGATCAGCTGCGCCGTAACTGAATGGCTCTTATTCTTGACGTTGATGAGGCCGTTCTCGTTGAGGTCGCCCATCCCGTTAGCGAGCACCTGCGAGGTCCCTCGTACGAGCACCGGGCGCCCTGCGAGGTCGGAGTTGAGTCGCTCGGCCCCGCGGTCGTCCATCGGGAGGACGCCATTGCGCGTCGCTTCGATGACCCAAAGACGTTGCAGCTCGTGCAGCTTATCGGGCATCTGTTTTGAGAGATCCTTCGCCTGCGACCAATCCTTGCTCGTGTCGTAGAGCTCCCATACGTCATCGTCAAACGGCGGAACCGATCCGGTCATGATCCACGGTGTGCGATGCCGCGTGACCGCCGTCCAGCCTTTGTGGTAGATTCCGCGATTGCCGAACATTTCAAAATATTGCGTCTCATGGCGTTCTGCGGCAGCGGCATCGTCGAAGCTGTATGCCATGCTCACGCCCTGCATTGGGACTTGTCCAACACCGTTAACCATGTACGGCTGCGTCAGTTGAGCTATCTCGAGGATCGTCGGCGCGATGTCGATGACGTGATGGAACTGATGGCGTATCTCGCCCTTCGCATTAATGCCCTTGGGCCAGCGCACGATCGTACCGTTGCGCGTGCCACCCCAGTGCGATGCCACCTGCTTCGTCCACTGGTACGGCGTATCCATCGCGTGCGCCCAGCCAACCGCATAATGGTTGTACGACTGCGGGCTACCCAAGAGGTCCATGTGCTGCGTCAGGAAGTCGACCGTTTCCAGCGCGCTCATTCCGTTGAAGGGGATCATCTCGTTGAATGTGCCCTGTGGCGTGCCCTCGGCCGAGGCGCCGTTATCGCCGATAATGTAATAAATCAAGGTATTGTCGAGTGCCTTAACCTGATCGAGCGCGTCGATGAGCCGGCCGATGTGATGATCGGCAAACTCATAGAAGCCCGCATAGACCTCCATCTCGCGTGCGAGGACGCGTTGGAACTCGGGCGTTTGGGAATCCCACGACGGGATTTCTTTCGGGCGCGCCGTCAGCTCGCAGTCCTGTGGAATAACTCCGAGTTGTTTTTGCCGTGCGAACGTCTCTTCGCGCAGCTTGTCCCAGCCTTGGTCGAACTTCCCCTTGTACTTGTCGGCCCATTCTTTCGGAACGTGGTGCGGTGCGTGAGTGGCGCCAGGCGCAAAGTACATAAAGAAGGGCTTATCGCCGGCAAGCAAGCGTTGCTGGCGGACCCATGCAATCGCGCGATCCGTCATGTCCTCCATGAAATGGTAGCCTTCTTCGGGCGTCTTCGGTGGCTCGATCGCCTTGGTGCCTTCGTGAATCGCGGGATACCATTGATTGGTCTCGCCCGCAACGAAGCCGTAGAAGTATTCGAAGCCCGATCCCGTCGGCCAGCGATCGAACGGACCGACTGGGCTGGTTTCCCAGACCGGCACCTCATGGCACTTGCCGAACTGCGCGGTTGAATAACCGTTGAGTCGGAGAATTTCCGGGAGCGGCGCCATCGAGTTCGGGCGCACGGAGTTGTAGCCCGGCGCGGAGGTTGCGATTTCCGTAATGCCGCCCATGCCAACGGTGTGGTGATTGCGCCCGCTCAAGAGTGCCGCGCGCGTCGGCGAACAAAGAGCCGTCGTGTGAAAGCGCGTATAACGCAGCCCATCCTTGGCGATTCGTTCCGCAGTGGGTGCCTGGCATGGTCCTCCGAAGACACTCGAGGCGCCAAAACCGACGTCATCTATTAAAACGATAAGCACGTTTGGAGCGCCCTTAGGCGGCCGCAAGGGCTCGATGGGCGGAAACTTCGAGTCTGGGTCTTTTGCATCGTAGGCAACGAAGCCGGCGTATGGCTTGTCTGGAATCGGCAGCACTTCACGCTGTGCGGGTTTCTTCGAATTAGGTGAACCGTTTGAAGCGGACATTTCGTCCTCCAAAAGACCGCGACAAGCGATGCGTCGTCGGGGCCCTAGTTATACGACGAGCAACCGGCGCATTCTTGCAGCCGTCGTGGAGTTGGCGTAACGACGACGGTTGCTACTTATCCGATGGCGTGTAGGCAGCGCCCGACAGGCTAGAGTTCATCTGTGGGGATTTGGCCTGCTTCCAATGGTTCGTCGCGACGGTGCCGATGTCGAGCCAATCGTTCGCATCGCCAATGACCATCTTCTTATCGCCTTTATTGAAGCCGCCGGAGGTGGGGTCACAGCCTGATTGGCACGGCGTGAGCGTGTTGAACGGCGTTCCGCTCGGTGACAACGGCAAGGCATATTGATAGACCTTGCGAGCACCCTCATCGATGACGTTGAGCGTCTTCCCACGGCCGCTCACGTAGACACCACCCCAGAAAGAATACGTACCCGGCGGCTCAACCTGAGTGAACGTCGGATTAGTCGTTGGATTGGTGATCTCGCCGAGTCCGTAGCCGTAATGCGAACCGTCGTAGTATCCGGAGTCCGTGAACCAGAGATTGCCCGAGCTGTCGACGTCCGCCCAGCCGAGAGCGACAACCGGACTGCGGTAGTTCAGCGCGATAAGCGTCGGCTTCGACGATGGGCTGCCGTTAGGCCAGTATTCGAAACCGGAGACGTCGTACGCGACGCATGATGGGTTGCAGACTTCGTAGTCCATGTACTCCAGTGCGGCAAAAACGTTCTTGGAGTTAACCGCAACGTCGAATGAGGCGCTGTACATGTATTTGCAGCCGGCAGATGACGGGCATTGGACGCTGTAGGCGTTCGCGAATGTGCCGTTGGTGTATTCCTGCACGACGCCCCCGAAGCTGGAGCCGAAGGAACCGACTTCGTTAGCGACCCAAAGGTTCCGCGCGTGATCGACCTTGAGCCCGGTGGGATAGTAGCCGGGCGTGGCCTGCGTTTCGGTGTCGATGCTGGCATTGATTTTCTTGCCGCTCGCAGATGACCCAAGCACGTAATCCGCGTCGGTCATCGCGGACCAAATCTGGACGCCGCCCGCATCGGGACGAAGGTTGAAGTGTGGTCGAGGCTGTGTTTCGAGTTGCTTTAACTGCGCGCGCAAGATCCGTATCGGAACGGGCCCGGGCAGTTTACCCTCGGCTTGCATCCGAAGCAACGCCAATCCAGAATCGGGAATGGCGCGCGGGAAAACGTCACCTGTTTGGGTCGTGCCGGCCGAAACGGGCGGGCCGGACGATCCCTGCGATGATATGGAGCAACCCGCGAGGAGTGCCCCCATAACAGCGCAAGCGGCGGTGGCCAATGCTAAGCGCATGTCGTCAATCTCCTTTACGTGGACCTCGCGCCACCCGCTAGCGAGCGGCCCGGAGCGAGGTTGCCTGCTTCGCCGGCAGGCCTGTCTAGCCTTTCATGGCGTGGGCTCAAATGTAGCCACGCGGTTCAATGAGGGTCGTTTCCGTAACATCTGGTGCGATGAGCGGTCTGTCTATCAGCGAATCGGCGGAAATATTTATTTGCTCGAATGCAATGACGGCATCGCGCACTACGCGATGGTGCTTTAGATATAACGTAGACTCCGCCATCTCGATTGAAATAAATGGCACGCCATCGAGGATCGTGAACTTCACCGTCCACGGAACGTCGACGAGCGGAGCGATTGTAAAGTTTCCAGCGAGCACGGCTTTTCTCGGAAGGTAGTCGTTGATACCCACCCAAAGCTCGCGCAGTCGATTCTCCTTCGGCTTACTAAGCGGCCTCAGCAGGAGATGGTAGCTCGGAACGCCATCGACCGTTGACACACCGGCGAGCGTAACCTCATATTCCCGGTGCGTCGCGGATACCGTTGCGATTATGCGCAAGCGAGAAGGCGTTTCCGTTTCGGACTTCCCCGAGCGATTAGCTGGGTACTTCAACCCAAACGTATACGTTGGATCGAGCATCGGTACGCCGATAAGATCTGGCATTTGCGGTGGGCGCCCTGCGGGGAAAGAAAGGGTGCTGCTTCCCGTAGCACAGTTGCCTCCGCAAATGGATGCTGTGAAAGAAAAATTGATTCCGTGAATAACTGGAGGCGGTTGGGCGGCTTGCTCTTCACTGATGGTCGCAACGTCGATAATTCCGTCGGCGGGGCGGCTGTAGGCTCGATAGTGGTCCGCTTGTGAGGACGAGCCATCCATTCCCGCCACCGAAATCGTATACTGCAAAGCGTCAGGATAACGCGCGGCGGTGACAGCCGCGCGCGCCCGCGCGAAGATCGCGTAGGCGTCGGGTCCCGGATCGATCGCCATTGATTAAGAATATGCTCTGCGGCGCTGGCACCCTGCCGGCGCGCATTCGAGGACGAGGTGTCTGCAGCGTAGTAATGTCATCCAGCAGTGATCACCGGCATCCACGCGATCTTCTACACCAAGCACTCCAAGGAGATGTACGACTTTCTCAAGGACGTGCTCGGCCTGCACTACGTCGACGCCGGCAACGGGCGACTCTTCTTCGCCGCACCGCCGACGGAACTCGCCGTCCACGAGACGGAAGACGACACCGAACACGAACTGTGGCTGATCTGCGACGACATCGCCGCGACGGTACGGCAGCTCGAGAGTAAGGGAATCAAAACGACAGCGGTCGCCGACCGCGGCTGGGGTTTGGTGACGACGATCGAACTCCCCGGCGGCGACAAGCTCGGCCTCTACGAACCAAAGCATCTCTCGCCGCTCAGGTAGCTCGTGCTGGGACGGCTGGGATCCCGTATCATTTACCCGGCGGGTACGGCTGAGCCTCGAACCTTTGCCCCCATGACGAGCAGCCAGAACGTGATCGCGAGCTCCGACAAGAGCAGGGGTTGCGAAATCATAAAGGCCACGTCTTGGTATCGCGGGGCGAAGAGTCCGGCGAAAGCCACGGCGAGATAGCCGAAGCCACCGCCGATCAACCACATACCCAAAATGCGCGGAAGAAAGCTCGACCGCATCACGAGCATGCCGAACGGAAAGAGCCAAAGCCCCCAAAAGATCGAGTTGACGACGTTTCCCTTGGAGTGCAGGTGCATGAACAGCATTGCGAGTGCGTCCTGCTGCGCGCTTGAGAAGGCGGCCAGGCCGGTGCCGTGCGCGATCATCAGCGCCGCGATCCAGTTGAGCGAGTTGACGAAAAAGATGCCGGCCGGCATGACACCGCCTAAAATCACCATCGCCGCGGCGAGGCTCTGATCGACGCCCGTGAAGAGCCGGTAGAGCGCGAACGTAATCGCGAGCCCCCAAACTCCGGTGAGCAGATCGCCCAGGATACCCAAACGGAAAATTGTCTCGTGAGCCAGGATGTTGGCCACGGTCGCAGCGGCGTTTCCCGTCACGATCATCTTGTTGGGAACGTACATGAGGCTAAACGGCCCGGTAATCACTCCTAAGAGGTAGATCGCCCCGGCCACGCGCGCGGCTTTGTCGGTTTGCTGCATGCTCCTCGCTTCTCCCCTAGCCATCCTACGGTGCGTAGGCAACGTTGTTTCAGACCCAACGTTGTTCCAGTGGCTATTCCGGCGGCGGGGTTCTTCATGGAGAGCCAGGAGGAGCGTGGCTATTCGCCCGAGGAGCCTTTTAAGAAGGGAATCCTATGAAAGCTGCTGTCGTTACCGCTTCCGACGCGACCCCGGAATACGGCGAATTTCCCGAACCGCAGGTCGACGACGGCTACGAACTGGTAGAGCTGGTAGCTGCGGGGCTCCATCCTATCGTACGATCGCTGGCAGCCGGGCGGCATTACGGAAGCACGCAGTCGTGGCCACTCGTCCCGGGCGTCGACGTCGTCGCTCGTACCGCGGCTGGCGATTTCATCTACACGGGCTTTGCGCGTCCCCCGTACGGCACGTTCGCGGAGCGAATGGCGGTACCCAAAACGATGCGCGTTGCGCTGCCCCCCGGCGCCGATCCCGTGCAGGTTGCCGGCGGATTGAACCCGGCCTTCGCATCGTGGTTGCCGCTCAAGGCGCGCGTGGGCGAGGTCGGCTCGCTCGCAACGGTTCTGATTCTCGGCGTGACCGGCATGGCCGGATATCTTGCCGTTCAACACGCGCGCATGCTCGGCGCAAACCGCGTCGTGGGCGTGGGGCGCAATCCGGCACGTCTTGCGCGCGCCGCGGAGCTCGGGGCTGCTACCGTTGCGCTGACCGGCAATCGCGAGACCGATGCTGCGGCAATCGTCGACGCTCTCGCCGGTACGACACCCAGCATCGTGCTCGACTTTCTGTGGGCGGCGGCCGCCGAAACCGTCTTCGCTTCGCTCGCGAGGCGCGGGCTCGAAGAAGACACCGGGAACATTGCCTACGTGCAAATCGGCGCTGCGGCCGGTCCCGAAGCAGCCGTGCCGGCGGCGCTCTTACGAAGCCGCCGCATTCGCATCTCCGGCAGCGGTGCGGGTTCCGCGCAAATTGCCGATATCATGGCCGAAGTCCCCGTCTACATGCAGCTTATCGCAGACGGTAGCGTCGACGTCCCAACCAAAACGGTGCCGCTTTCGTCGATCTCGGAAGCTTGGACCGCATCGGCAGACGACACCTACCGGATTGTCATCGTTCCTTAGCTGTCGTCACAGCGCCTCGGGTTCGCGCGTTGCAAGGCACGTCGCCGAAAACGGAGGTACTGGGTCGTGTTGATTTCCCCATTCCGTCGAGCGCTCGTGCTGCTCCTCGCCGCTACGGCGCTGCCATTTGTGGCGCGAGCCGCCACCAGCGAAGGATTGCCAACGAGGGGCCCAGTCGCTCCATACCTTATGCCCGATCGTCAAGCGGAAGTTGCCTTGGCGCGGAGCGCCGCTCCGCCATCGATCGCGGCGAACGCCGAGGTGCTCGTGCTTACTTCCCACGGCTTCGAAACGGCAGTGAAAGGAACGAACGGCTTCGTGTGCCTCGTCGAACGTTCTTGGACGGCACCATTTACCGATACCGAGTTTTGGAATCCGAAAGAGCGCGGGCCTGATTGTTACAATCCTCCCGCGGCGCGCACCGAGATACCGCAGCTCCTTCAGGAGACGCAATGGGCGCTGGCCGGGCTCAGCAAGCAGCAAATGGCGGAAAAAACGAAAGCTGCCTTCGCCGATCATAGCGTCAAGCCACCGGAGCCTGGTGCATTTGGCTTTATGCTCTCGAAGGAGGGCTATCTTAACCATGCCCACGGACCATGGTATCCCCACGTGATGTTTTTCATTCCACGAGATCAAGTAGCTAGTTGGGGTGCCGACGTAGACAATTCGCCGACTCTGTCCGCTGATCGCGGTCCATATCTATCGACGGTGGTTATGGTACCGGTGCTCACCTGGTCCGACGGATCGCCGGCGCCGCACTAGAAGTAAAGTCGCAATAGTACTGCTACTCCTTGCCTATGCCGAGGGAGAGCGGTCCACTCAACTCCTCGGGGATGGTTCGCACTAACTGGGATCCGTCCGCTGTGTAGACGGTAATGCTGTCGTGGCCTTTGGCGTATGCGTAGTTGGCAACATAGACATGGCCGCTCGGATCGACCGCCAGCGCATCAGGATTGCGGATTCCCGCCGTGATCGTTCGAATGGGCTTCGTGCCGGATGAGTAGATGGTGACGGAACCTTTCCCCGAGTACGCATAATTCGCAACGAAGAGTAAACTCTTCTTTCCGAATGCCATCGCTTGCGGTGAGTCGATGCCATCGGTAATCGTTCGCAGAGGCGTACCGCTTCCGTATGCGTACTCTGTGATTGAGCCACGGTTACTGCTGCTCAAGTGGCAATAAATGAAACCACAATTGGCAACGAAGAGGTCATTTGATTTGTCGACGAGCAGGGCGAACGGATATTGAATTCCCTTCGTGATCGTGCGCGCCGGCTTCTTCGCGCCTGGCGGAAAGACCTCAATCTGCGCCCGTGGGCCCGAACCTTCCAAACCGGCGACGTAGAGATTTCCCTTCGAGTCGAAAGCTAACGCCTCGTTTACCCCGCCTTGGCGTATTATGCGAATGAGTTTCCTGCTGCGCGCTGCATACACGCGCACGGACGCGTAACAACCGGCGTAGAGATGACCCTCAGCGTCGAATGCAAGGCCGCGGCACCAATCATAGGGACCAATTTGAAGCAGCACGGCGCGCGCGCCCGGGGTATAGGCCGTGATCGCTCCACCGCTAGGATTGTCATCTGTGGTATAGACGTCGCTCCAAGGGTCAAGTGCAATCGTTACGGGCCCGAGCGTGCCGGAGAATTTGCGTATCGGCTTGTTGCCGTGAAGGCGATACACGTCAAGAGACCTCGCATTTTGCAGGCCAACGTAAAGAAACCACTTTGCCCCATTCAGGTGGACACTGCGATCACTCATCATTTGCGGCGCCTGCTTCTGCGGCATCGCGCCTGGTGCACCGGTCGGCGGCTGCGACCCGCCGCACCCGGCGAGCATCGCAGCTGCTGCGCAAATGCCAAGCATGCAGCGGTTGAAATCTGAGGTGCGAAGAACCGCGGAGGTGCGCTTCATCGCGTCTATCGGCGTCCGAGGCTGACTACGACCCCGTCTGGAGAGCTAAAGTTATGGAGTGTCTTTTCAGCCGACCCGCCCGCCGGATAGTTATAAATCTTCACAAAGCCCGCTCGGGCTGGGAAAGAACTTGGCGCGATTATTCGACCGCCGTCGATGAAGAATTCAGAGACGGTACCGGAGCCATCCAAAGGTGTCGAACTGACTTCGGTTCCGGCGCTCCCGTCGATATCGAACTGATAGACGACCGCCTTAAGCAAGTCTCCGACTACGACGTATCTACCATCCCACTGAACGCCACCGCCCCATTCACCGAAGAATGACTGATCGAGGGTGATGCTGTTGAATGTGCCGCTCCCCTTTGGAAGCTCGGTAAAACGGAGGGAGCCGCGGACGACCATGCCGTCGATAAAAAGGTTTCCATTGTTATCATAACCGCAGGAGAACATGTCGCCGAAGCTAGGGTCGTGGTAGATGGCCGGTCTACCTCGGCCCTTTTTGTAAACCGCAACTTGTCCAATTCCGTTTTCCCCAGCGCCGACGGCCGCAAGGTTTCCGGTTGTGGGGTCAACGGCGCAGCCTTCCGGGATGGCAATAGGATCGCTCAAAATTGCAATTGGATTGGTCCCGCCATGGGCGTACTTGAGAATCGAATAATCGCCGTTTGTGACCCACACGTTCTGTGCCTTGTCAACGCACTCTCCCCTGGGGTACGAAGGCCCTGATAAAAGACCAACGTACTTCATGTGCGACGGCAGGTACGTATAAACGATAACTCCTACGCTATAGTCAGCAACGTAGAGTAAGTTCTGAGTCTTTATGTCTTGCATGGTCGTTGACCGGCCGTGCTCGGCGTGCGTTGCAATCGCGCGGCTTTGCGGCAACGCGCCCGGCGCGCCGATCGGCGGCTGCGATCCGCCGCATCCAGCCAGCAATGCCGTCGCGGCTACGATCCCTAGGGTTTGGCCAAATCCCAAGCTCTTCATCTGCTCTGCTTCCTTCCGCGAACGCCATGGCAACGCTTCGGCATGCACGACATCACGGCTTTGCATCGTGGTTGCGCTGTTATCCTGGCGGCGCGCCGTTCTCCTCAATAAACTCGGAGAAAGATGTGGCTGGGCACGAGGTCACATGCGGCGACGGGGCCGGCTCGAATCTGTTCGGGCGTTGCGCAAAGTCGAATACATCGGCCATCGAGTTTGCTGTGGCATCGCTCGTCCCGAGCGATCCTAATCCGAAAGTTTGTTCAACGAACTTCAAGATGCTGCCAAAATCATATTGCGTATGGGAGATATAGTGCGGCTTCGCCCAGGGCGATATCACGATCATCGGAACGCGGAATCCTAAGCTGGTGTAATTGATTTGCGGAGGCGGAACGTTATCGTACCAGCCTCCCCAGTCGTCCCAAACGAGAATGATCGCCGTGTTCTTCCAATACCGGCTGGTGCCGATCGCATTGACAACTTCCGTGACCCACTTCGGCCCTCGGTTCGCACCGCTCCCAGGGTGGTCGGAATCGCAAAGCGTCGGGATGACCCAAGAGACCTGCGGCAGTTTACCCTCCTTGATGTCGGCGAACAGGTTTGTGGTTGGGAAGCTCATATGCGACCAGTCTTCTCCGCGGCTGCAGACCGGTTGTCCACTCGCGTTCGAGTGTCTCGACGGGCACGCGATCTTCTTGATGGCGTCAAAGCCATTCCAGACATCACCCGAAAAGTCGGCGTGCGCTCCAAACATCCACCACACATAGAACTTCCAACTCGTGTTTGCGGCATCGAAAAGGTCGGCCATCGTCCGGTATTGCGTAAAGCACGGAAATGGCAAATAGGGTGGCCCGGCGCTGTGGGGACGAGGTGCCTCAAACGATCGGCCATCGCGGAATAAGAGCGGCGTTTGTGCCCCAGGGGGAGCATCGCATCCCCACGGCGTCGCGTCGGGCTGGTCGGTCAGCGACTTGTCGTCGCTGAGCCGTACCGTTCCCGCGATCAGTTCTTGATGCGCGATGAAGCTCGACGCGGTAGCAGTGAAGAACATCTTGTCGGCAAGCGTGTATTGCTTGGCAAGGTTCCAGTACGGCCTCGTCTCCGAACGTTCGACGTATGCGTATGGGTAAAGCTTTGCTGGCACGCCCGTTTGAACTTCACCGAGATCGATGAGGTCAAAGCCGTCATTTAGGCAAACGTTCGTCGCCTTGTCGAAGTCGCATTCGATCTTGAAACATTGGTGGCTGTGACAGATGTCCTTTCCTGCTGGAACGTGACCGTCCTCGAGCTTGATAGGTTTGAGTGGAACGTCGTGAGCCACTTTGCACCATGTTGTCTTGGGAAGCTTGGGCTTGCAGAGCCCTTCCATCGTAGTATCGGCCCCGGGGAAGCCGGCAAACAGATTGTCGAAGCTGCGATTCTCCTGCACCATGATCACGATGTGCTGGATCGAAGCCGGCGAGCTTGGATGCGGAGGAGTTACTCCAGTAACTGAGCCGCCGCAGCCTGCGAGCATAGCGACGCTCATGCTTGCGCAGAACGCATAGCGGCTGATGCCGAGTGTCTTCATTTGGCTTACCCATTCGAAGATTTTCAGAAGGCGCCGATGCCATTCGGCGATCCCCAGCCGGCGCACGTCGTGTAATGGCCTTGACTGTATGCGCACTCTGGGTCCTGACCCCCGTTGATCAGGTAAAGGTACTTGTGGTCCGCTTTCTTCCAGAACGTTCGCCCCCCATTTTGTTCCGTAGCGTTACCGGCGAGAGCGAAGACACCGGCTAGCAATGGTGTCGGCACGCTGGTACCGCAGACTCCGAACCACCCGCCTTCGTAGCTATCATACTCTGCAACGCCGGGACCACACCCTGCTTGCGCCCCTGCATCATTGGTCAGCCGGTAAGTGCAATACTTGTCGTGTTGCCACTTCGGTTTCTTGACGCCCATCGCGCACCCACCGCCGCTATCGGCCCAAACGATCTCGCTGTATTGCGAGCCATTCTTCGATAGCTGCGTGCCGCCGATCGCCGCGACGCTGTCGAGCGCGGCCGGAGCTCCCGTATAGTAGGAACCGGCGTCGCCGCCGGAGGCAAGATAGGTGACGCCCTTCTTGTCAAAGTCGTGTTTATCGACGCAGTTGACCGAGCCGTAACAAATCCAGCTGTTGCTGACGATGTGCGCGCCAAGCTTCACCGCTTCGACTTCGGCGGTATCGAGATCGTCGCTGTCAGCGCTGTTCGCTTCAACCAGATATATCGTGCAGAGCGGGCAGGACGCCGATACCATCTCGATGTCGAGATCGATCTCAACATTCCAGCCAGTATAGCTCGGGTAGTTGCCCTGTTGGCCTTCCTGATTGTACTTGTAAAAGTTCGCCGTCCCTAAGCCAAACTCGGAGCGGTACTCCGAGATGTCGGTGGCGGCGTTGGGGTTGTCGCCTGCGTCAACGACAGCGACGATTTGTCCCGATCCCTTTGATATCGGAAGTTTGTAGCGGGTTTGGAAATCGATCGGCGCCCAACCGCACTTCGAGCCGGAGCAAGCCGGCTGAATTCCTCTTTGGGTCAGCGCCAGGCACGTCGGCTTGCCGACGTCCTGCTGGCAGACGGCTCGCGCGAGGCCCTTCGCTTGCCACTCCGGGATCATATGTACCACGTTAGCAGCACTTTCCGAGGCGCCCGGCGCGCCGATGGGCGGCTGCGATCCGCCACAGCCTGAAAGCATTACAATGGCTCCGCAAATGCTTAACGCATATCGGCCAAAATCTGAGTTTGTCATCTCTTGCCCCTCGCTCCGCGGGTCGATCGTCGGCTAGAGCGTTCTTCGCGCGAGCCCTCAGTCCCAGCGCGGCAAGCTAGCACGAGATTAACCGCCCTAGGAGCTAACTCAGCCCCTTTGCGAGGCGCCCGGACGCCCGCGCCAGCATCGGAAACGCATCCGGACTGAGGCGGGTGGCACTCAAGCCTGTCGAAGTGATACTGCTTCATGAGGGACGGACTGAAAAGCTTTGCTGCAGTGATTCTATTCGTGGTGGTAGCGGGGTGCGAAGGCGGCAGCACGCAGCTGAGCCCACCGCCTGCCGGAGTTGCGGCGGAGCGAACGCACGTGCGTCACGCGTACCGCGTGCTCTACAGTTTCAAAGGCGGGATTAACGACGGCAGAGACCCGCACGCCGGTCCTCTTATTAAGGTCAAGGGCACGCTCTACGGCACCACGGTATACGGGGGCGGCCCCTGTCATGACCGTTGCTTCGGCGGCACGGTCTTCGCGATCACGACGTCCGGCGGCGAAACCGTGCTCCACAGCTTCGAAGTTGGCTCGGGAGACGGTAAAAACCCGCGGGCAGGCCTCATAAACGTCATGGGCACGCTCTACGGCACCACCGTCAATGGTGGAGGTGCTTCGTGCTATTGCGGAACCGTGTTCAAGGTCACGCTGTCCGGCACGGAAACCGTGCTCTACAGTTTCGCAGGTACACCAGACGGCTTCGGCCCGGATGCGGGCCTCTTCGACGTCAACGGCACGCTCTACGGCACGACCTTTAACGGCGGCGCAAACGGCGATGGAACCGTCTTCGCGATCACGACCTCCGGCACGGAAACCGTGCTCCACAGCTTCGCAGGTACACCAGACGGTGCACACCCATACGCAGGCCTCATGAACGTCAACGGCACGCTCTACGGCACGACCACTAGTGGCGGCGCGAACTGCAGCTCAAATGGAGGTTGCGGAACGGTCTTTACGATCACGACGTCCGGCGCGGAAACCGTGCTCTATAGCTTCAAAGGCGGCTCGGGAGACGGCAGATACCCAACGCAGGCAGCCCTCCTCGACGTCAACGGCACGCTGTACGGCACGAGTAAATACGGCGGGACGAACAACCGGGGAACAGTATTCTCGATCGCGACCTCCGGCAAGGAAACGGTGGTCCACAGCTTCGGCGGCTCGGGGGACGGCGTGTTTCCATATGGGGGCCTCCTCGATGTCAACGGCACGCTGTACGGTACGACCTCCAATGGTGGTTCGGTTTCGTGCGGTGTGCGGTACGGCGACGTCCATGGATGCGGAACAGTTTTCAAGACTACGACCTCCGGTAAGGAAAGCGTGCTCCACAGCTTCGGCGGCTCGAGGGACGGCAAATACCCGTATGCCGGCCTCATCAATGTAAACGGTACGCTCTACGGCACGACCACTGCCGGCGGCGCGAAGAACGCAGGAACCGTCTTCTCGTTATCGCCGTGAAACGGCGACGCTGCAAGGTTACTGCGTGTCGACGGGTCCGTTCGAAGGCGGCTCGTGCAGGAAGTGCGACATCGGATACTTCGAGGTAATCGGGGTGAAGCTGCGCGGGTTCTGGTTGAAGTCGAAGGCGGCGTCCAAACTCGTTGCGCGCTGGTCGGTGTAGCCCTGCGACCGCGGGCCGATGCTTCCGGTCCCGTAGACCTTCTCGATAAACTTCAGAATGCTGGCAAACTCGTATTGCGTGCTATCGACGTAGCCGCTCTTGGCGTAAGGCGAGATGATAAGGCAAGGAACGCGGAACCCGAGCCCGCGATAATCGAGTTGCGGCGGCTTCGCATTATCGTACCATCCGCCCCAGTCGTCCCATAGGACGACGATCGCCGTAGAGTTCCAGTACGAACTCTCTCCAATCGCGTTAACCACCGATGCTACCCACGAAGGCCCGAGGTCGCTTTTCGCGATCGGGTGATCGGAGTCGGCCGTGCTCGGGGTGACAAAGCTCACCGATGCCAGCTCCCCGTCGCCCGGATCGGTTAATATCTTCGTCTGGGGAGCGATGATGTTAGCCCAGTCGGGCCCGTATCTTACGTACTGCATCGCTTCAAACGGCTCCCAGATGCCCGCGTCCAGCTTTTTGGTCGCGTAGTACTTCCACGAAACGCCGGCATTATCGAGCACGTTGGCCACCGTGTTCCACTGGTCGAAACACGGGAACGGGCCCTTATTCATCTCCACTTTCTGTGTGGACGTTACGTACGAGCTCTCAGTGCCCGGTGGCGAATCGCAATCGTAGGGTGCCCTAGTCGGGTTGTCGATTTCGGCTTCAGATGGCGATTGATCGATGTCGTCGGTGCCGGCGACCAGCGTCAGATGCCCGGTGAAACTCCCGCCCCACTGCGTCGGAAACATTTCGTCGGCGAGCACGTACTGCCGCGCGATGTCCCAGTACGGTTTGATCAGAGACCGCTCGACGTACGAATACGCCGGATATGGGCCATAGTTGCCGTGAAACTTGGAAAAGCCGTCCATCTTTCCTTTGTCGTAATCAGTCTGAGACGTCTGCCAGTCGTGCCCCAAGTCGGGACCGACGAAGGTGATCGGTTGGAGCGCAACCGAGATATCTCCGCGGGGGCAGTCCGAACTCGCGCCGCGGCGCGCGACGTGTCGGGTAATCGTCGGTCGCGCGCGTCCCTCTGGAATCGCGCAGCCCGACGGCGGCGCGTTGGCACCGGGATAACCGGTGAAAAAGTTTTCAAAGGTGCGGTTCTCTTGGACGATGACGACGACGTGGGAAATGTATTGACTCGGAGATCCGCTCTGCGGCAGCGCGCGAGTCAAAACCGCAGGCGTACCGCTGGCAGAAGAACATCCGGCTGGAACGATAAGCCCTAGCAATGCAAGGACGAGAAACCGCTTAGCAGACATCCTTCCCCTCCGCATTTAGAACAACAGATTCAGCGCAACGTCCCAAAGCCGCGCCGCATTCCCGGCGTCTATTGCGAACGGCGAGCGTCACTTCAGCGCCAGCATTCGCCAAGGCCCGAGCGGTCTCAAGCCCTATGCCCGAAGCGCCACCGGTGACGATAACCTGCTTGCCGCTAAGGTCCAGCCCGGCGATGACATCATCTGCCGTCGTTGCAAAGCCAAACGGAGTTACGATCACTTCGTGCATGCAGGTCTAGTCCGGATGAACTTACAGCGGTCCAGTGACTATTGTACCACCCTTTTAGCGATGACGTATCCGGAAGCGGGGCCGGTTGGTTGAAGCTGGGGACTGAAGCTCCGCGGCGAACGTCCTTAGCCGCCGATTCCGTTTACCCGACGAGGAGCAACGTAGATGAAGAGCTTGGATTTTGGCCGTTACGCGCTATGCATTTTCGCGGCTGCTGTAATGCTTTCGGGCTGCGGAGGTAACGCTGGCAGCAGCGGCGCGACGCCGCCGGTGAACGGCGCGGGCGAAAGACTTCCGTACCACAAGACGTTCAACTACACGGGCGCAGAACAGATGTTCACCGTTCCGGGCGGCGTGAAGAAGCTTAAGGTGATTGCCGTCGGCGCCCAGGGAGGCGGCGACATCCAAGGTTTCGGTGGGCGCGTATACGCGATCATCCCGGTTACGCCTGGAGAAAAGTTAGCGGTCTTTGTCGGCGGCCAAGGATCGAAATACGACGGCGGTTTCAACGGCGGCGCTGATGGCGGCGGTGGCGGGTCTTACTGCAGCGGGTGCGCGTACGGTGGCGGCGGAGCTTCCGATATACGGGAAGGTGGTGATAAGTTGACCGATCGCGTTCTCGTTGTCGGCGGTGGAGGCGGTACAGGTGGATACAGCTATGCGAGCTATGGTGATGGTAGGGGCGGTAAAGGCGGCGGTAGCGTGGGGGGCGCCGGAACCGATGGCTACGGCTCCTCTACCGGCTCATCCGACGGCATCGGCGGATACGGCGGTGGCGGTGGCACGCAGCTTGACGGTGGTGCCGGGGGAGACGGCGGACGCGGCGCAAGCTCATACGGCGGAGATTCCGGGAGCCCCGGCAGTCTCGCGGTTGGCGGCAGAGGTGGGCAGGGTGGCGGCCCGTTCGACAACTACAGTGGCGGCGGTGGTGGTGGCGGGGGCGGCTACTATGGCGCTGGTGGCGGCGGCGGTGGCGGTGGCGACTACTACTACGGCGGCCTCGGCGGCGGTGGCGGCGGCGGCGGTTCGTCGTACGTCGAGCCGAGCGCGTACGCCTACCGGAGTTGGCAAGGCTGGAAAAAAATCCACACCGCTAACGGTCTTGTCGTCTTTAGTTGGCAGTGAAGCAGTCGCATTTCGAGAACCGCGCTGTATGCATCAGCATCGCTGTTGCAATGCTCGCGGGGTGCGGTGGATCGCAAACGCCCATCAGTGTGCCGGGCGCGTCGCAGCAGAGCGCTACGCGTGAATCGTACGATGTCTGCACCGGCAGCCACGGTAATATCCTTAGGCCGTGGCTCACGGTACGGCCCGGCGACAAAAGCCGCCGAGCGCTTCCGCGCGGCCTGACGCCTGCGAATCTTCAGGCCGCATACGATCTGCCCTCGATGAGCAACGGCAACGGCCAAATCGTGGCGCTCGTGGAAGTATGCGACAATCCCAACGTCGCCTCGGATCAAGCGGAGTATCGTTCCGAGTTCCAGCTGCCGAGCGGGAAGCTCTACAAGTTTAACGAGTATGGTCAGCAAAAAAAATATCCGCCGGCGCGCAAACCCCTCGGGGTCTTCATTGATGGCGATGTTGAGATGGTAGCCGCGGTTTGTCCGAACTGTACGATCGATCTGATCGAAGCAAATGGCGAGGATCAGAGCGACCTTCAAACCGCAGCGAAGACCGCCGTTTCGCTCGGCGCCCACATCGTGAGCAACGATTGGGCGTGTACTGGCTACGGCTGCGTTGACAAATCCTACTTCGACGCGAAGGGGGTCACGTATGTCGGGCTGGCTGCGGTGCCGCAGCCCGACGAAGTCTTTCCAGCGGACTTTGACACCGTCGTGGCGGTCGGCGGAACGTATCTAACGCAGGGCGGTGGTGGAAAACGGGGCTGGACTGAGACGATTTGGAAGCATGTCGGCGGAGGTTGCTTTACCGACGTTCCAAAACCGCCGTGGCAAACCGCGACAGGTTGCTCCGGGCGCGTCTCCGATGACGTCTCGATCGTCGCTAACTCCATTGTCATTTTTGACAGCTTTGACGGCCTCGGGACAGATGGGGGCTGGTTAAACGCCAGCGGCAACAACTTGCCGACCGCCCTTATCTCCGGTGTGTTCGGACTCGCGGGCAACGCAAGAAATCAAGACGGCGGCCGCACGTTCTGGAGCAAGAAGCATCAGCAGCATCTTTACAAGGTCGAGTGTTACAGCTCGTGCATTTACGGAGGGCGCTTCTCGTATCCTGACGGCTGGGGTACGCCACACGGCATCGAAGCATTCTGAAGCCCAGGGAACGCCGGAAGCGGCGAGGAGACTAGATGATGCCTAACCTGTACGAATCGTGCGTGTTTTAGCTGCCGCAGCGGTCGTTGGCCTCTTTGCCCGGATAGATCCCCAGCGTCCAGGCGAAGATGGAGTCACTGTGTCCCGTCACGAGGCTCCCGAGATTGCGAAACACGCCGCCATACTTACCTTCAACCGCAACTGAGTAACACGGCCCAACACGGTCGGTGCCACCGTCTTTCTCTCCCTGTCCGTACGCCGTATAAAAGTGACCGGGAATGAATTTCTTACCGAAGACGCCTCCGGCTGGCGCAACTTTACCCAACGTCATCTGCCAACCTGGATCCCACTCTAGATAGAAAACAGGCGCGATTCCTTTTAGCTTAGGCAAACCGTGATGTAAGTGCCTGTCGCTCGCCATTAATGTCAACTTTCCAGGCGGATGCGCGGCCGGAAAACCAATGAATCCTCCAAAGCCCTTAAACGAGGGAACGCACAACTCCGTCGGCTTTATCCGAATCGCTTCAGTCACACTCGCGTACTTTGCGTACGTCTTCTGTCCGTGACAGACCGGTGTTTTTTCTTGCACATTCGTTTGTCGAACGTAACCGGCCGTCGCAGAGTCTGGTAAGGGCGCGCTGATCGTTGCGCACCCACATATCACGAATATCGCGAGACCCGAGGCGACACGCCCCCTACGCATCAACAGCCTCCGACCGAACAGAGCGGTGAAACTAATCGACATTAGCGGCCTTAGGGTTCTGACGCCGTCACGCCGAACCTCTCTAGCCGTCGATCCATTTACCCGGCGAGGAGCTACGTAGATGAAGAGCTTTATTTTGGGCCGCTGCGTGCTGAGCATAACCTCGGCCGCGGCGGCGCTGGCCGCGTGCGGCGGATCATCGCAACCGCCGATCGGCGTGCCTGGCATGATGCCGCAAACCGCACCACTCGCCGTGCGGACCGATAGCACGCACTACAAAGTCGTGTATAGCTTTGGCGGCGGAAGCGATGGCGCTAAGTCTTTCGCCGGCTTAATCTACGTGGGCGGCGCGCTTTACGGCACGACGATCGCCGGCGGGGGCTCGTTTTACTGCAGCGATAGCGCGTACTACGGCTGCGGAACGGTCTATAGCGTCACGCTGGGCGGCACGGAGAAAGTGCTGCATGACTTCGGCGCAGGAAGCGATGGCCAGAACCCTCGCGCCGGCTTAGTCGATGTGGGTGGCATGCTGTATGGCACGACGACGCGCGGCGGCTCGTATGCGTGCTATGGCTCGTCCTATGTCAACTGCGGCACGGTCTTTAGTATCACGCGCAGCGGCACGGAAAAAGTGCTGCACAGCTTCAACGGGTACCCCAATGATGGCGCGAGGCCGAGTGCAGGCCTGATCGACGTAAAGGGCACACTCTACGGAACGACAGGCTTAGGCGGCCGGGGTGAGTGCTACTACTCCGGCCAAGCCTGCGGAACAGTGTTTAGCATCACGACAGCCGGTGCGGAGGGCGTCTTGTACAACTTCACCGGTAGTCCCGACGGCGCGTTCCCTCATGCAGGCCTGATCGATATAAAGGGAACGCTCTACGGTACGACAGCGTCTGGCGGTAAGCATGGCTACGGCATGGTGTTTGGCATTACGGCGGGCGGCGCGGAGAAGCTGCTCCACAGCTTCGGCGCGGGAAGCGACGGCCGTAACCCTTTTGCGGGCCTGATCGACATAAAAGGCAAGCTGTATGGCACGACAGGCGCCGGCGGTGCGTACAGCTGCGGCTCCCACGTGGGTTGTGGCACGGTCTTTAGCATCACGCTGGGCGGCACGGAGAACGTACTCCACAGCTTCGGGAACGGAACCGATGGTGCTAATCCCCGCGCATCCCTGATCGAGCTAAACGGCAAGCTCTATGGGACCACATACGCAGGCGGTTCGTATCGCTGCGGCTCCAACTGTGGCTACGGGACCGTCTTTAGCATCACGCCGGGCGGCACCGAGAAGGTACTCCACAGCTTCGGTAACGGAAGCGATGGTGCTAATCCCTACTCAAGCCTGATCGACGTCAAGGGTACGCTCTATGGAACGACGGAGGTAGGCGGCGCGCACGGCTATGGCACGGTCTTCTCGCTAAAGCCGTAGCGCACGCGCTTTCCGAACGAAGCAACGCAACCAGTGATCGGCTTGCGTAGCTCGCATTGCAGCTGCGAGGCGCAATGCGGCACTCGCGGGGCGCGGTGACACCAAGGAAACTACGACGCGGAATCCCTGGCGTGTTCTAGGGCCTCCAATCGCGATGGGCGACGAACGCGGGAACCGCGGGCTTTGTGGATTCGCGCTCTTCAAAGCGTTCGTACAGCCACTGAAACCATTCGTAATAGGTTGCGCGGCCGCTTGATTCTTGCATCTCTGTGATGTACCGTTTGAAGCGTCTGCCGGCTAAGACGATCGCCCCGCCGCAATAATCCTCGACGAGCGAGATGTTAATCTCTCGCCGATATATCAGGATGCCGAGGCTTTCGAAGGTCCCGAACATTGCCAGCACATTCGTCAACTTGTATTCGCGGAACACATGCGGTCAAGAATGGCCGGCGTCCTTTTTTTTTCACGAGGACTTATGTGGCCGCCTGTGGCAGCTCGTGCTCCCCGACTTCTACACCGACTGCGCAGCGCTGAGAATTACTTCGACCACGCGGTCTGGTTGCGAGAGCATCGGCACGTGACTCGAATCGAGTTCGGTCGTCTTGGCTTTCATCCGTTTCGCTAGAAAACGTTCAAGATCCGGGTTGACTGTGTGATCCTTCTTTCCAACAATGTACCAACTCGGTTTGGTCTTCCACGCAACGCCCGGCGCATCGTGCGCGAAGATGTTGGCAGCCGGCGCGCCCTGTGTCGCCCAAACGAGCTGCTGCTCAGTCGCCGAGAGATCGCCGCAAAAATACTGTAGGCCTTCTTTGGTCAGCCAGATACGTCCATCGACGACTTTGATGTGCTTGAGCACGTCGGTCGTGGGGAACTTCTGCTGTATGCTCTGCGATGTCTCGCCGGCAGCAGTATCGGGAGCCAGCGCGTTGATGTAAACGAGGGCTTTCACGCGCGGGGCGGTTCCGGCGGCCGTGATCACCGAGCCGCCATATGAATGTCCAACAAGCACGATAGGACCCTTCACCACGTCCATTGCCCACTTGGCAAAAGTGACGTCATTTTCGGGTGTGTTGAGCGGGTACTGCGCAGCAATGCAATCGTAGCCTTGCGCTTGCAACGGCCCAATTACTTTAGTAAAGCACGAGCCGTCGGCCCAAAGACCATGACAGAAAACTATGCTCGGCTTGCCCGCGCCGCTCGTCGTCGCAGCCACTTCCGTTTGCGCCGATGCAAAGGAGTAGCTCGCCGCGGCGGCACCGATCGCCGCCGCGCTCGTCGCAAGGAATCGACCGCGTTGGATGCTTGTTTTCGAACGCATACTATCGCTCCCAAAGATGTAGTAAAGGACCCGTTCAGTTCACAGGTGCTCAGAATGGTCCTTCCCTCGGATTGGGTTTTTAGCCGTTACGCGCTAACAAGCTGCGCAGCTGCATTGCTCGCGGGCTGCGGCGAATCGCAGCCGCCAATCGGCGCGCCGGGCACCATGCCGCAAAGCCGAGCGATCACGCTTACGCTGAACGCTTCGACCGGAGCCAAGTATACAGCGACGAGAGCCACCGAACGGCGCCGTCGCCACGGAGCCTTGGGCCGAGGCGGCTTCCGAGATCGCGACCTGGGTGGTACGATGGGCTTAGACTGCATCGCTTGCCCGAGGGCCTTGCGGGCAGAACGTGACGACGCGAACGCGTGGAAATTGGAGCAAGGCAAGTGAGAATTTCAGATTTGGGCCGCTATGCATTTGGCATCTGCGGGGCCATGGCTATTCTCGCGGGCTGCGGCGGACCGCAGTCGCCGATCGGCGCGCCGGGCGCGACGCCGATAGGTCGTGGATCGTGGATGCTGCCGCAGAGCAGCGGCCACAAATCGGTCCTGATTTATGCCGGAGGTATTTACGGCGGCATCTATGTCTACGATTATTTTACGGGCAAGCGGGTCGGAAAGTTAAACATAAACGCAGGCTTCGGAGCGTGCGTCGATGCGAAAGGCGACGTGTTCATCGGCCAGAGCAACGCCACGACCCTCGAGTACGCCCACGGAGGCAATAAGATCCTCAACACCTATTCTACCGCCGCTGTGTCGGACGGATGCTCGGCCGATGCAACGAACGACCTGGCTATCACCAACGGAGGTACTGCGACGGTCTTTGCCGGCGGCGACCCGGCGAAAGGTAAGACGTACAGCGCGAAAGATTGTGGGGACATGCTACCGTTGGGTTACGACACCAAAGGCAATCTCGTTGGACTTGCGGACGCAACGCCGCCGGCTACACCTTGCGCGTTACTGTCGGGCGCGAAATCCTTGAGGACCCTATCGATGAAGGGTTTTACGGTCAATACGCCGGGTCATACGATGTGGGACGGCAAGTACTTCGCGCTCACCGACGAAGACGCCGATAAGAACGCGACCGACGGCATCGTCGATGCGAGCCTCTCCGGCAAGGCGCTGAAGTTCCACCACGAAGCGATCCTCACCGACACGTGCAGCGGTAACTCAACGTCCATTGCCGCACCGTTCATTCTGGGAGAGAAGAATACGCCCGTGAACGACCGGCAAGGGCGAGTCGTAGTGGGCATCAACCTCTTGTGCGCCGGCGCGGGCATTTACGAGATTGAGTTTTGGCACTACCCGCAGGGCGGGAACCCGTTCAAGGTCTACAAGGTCAAGACCGAACTGGGAAGCGTGGAAGCGGTCAGCATCGGTACATGAGTTTCTGTGCTCGCTTTGTGCTTAGCGTCAGCATCGCCGTGGCATCGCTCGCAGCGTGCGGCGGATCGCAGCCGCCGATCCTGCCGCAAAGCCATGCAATCGCCGCGCATGCCGATCGCGTCTTCTCAGGCAAGCACCGCAGCGCTTCGTGTCCATGCCTCTATGTCACCAACGTGAACCATATAGGGTAACGGTCTACGCCTCGGGCGCGACGGGCAACGTAAAACCGATCCAAGACATTCACGGCTCCAAAACCGGCCTGAACCACCCTCACGATGTCGCGGTGGGTGGGCGTGGTCATATCTACGTTGTAAACACGTTTCCTGCGTCCGTGACCGTCTACGCGCCCGGTGCTACAGGAAACGTCAAGCCCACCGAAACCATCCGCGGCCGGAACACCGAGCTGAACACACCAACCGGGATCGCTGTCGATTCGGTCAATGCGGACATTTATGTTTCAAACATCGACGGCGGTCCATCGAGAAGCGGTTCCGTAACCATATACGCCCCGGGCTCGAGGGGCGACGTTTCACCGATTGGGGTGATTCAAGGGTCGGACACCCTCCTCGAACATCCCAACTGCCTCGCGTTAGATGCAAGTGGAAACGTTGGAGTTACGAACGCCCCGCCAGGACATCCCGGCTGGCTAACTTTTTATCGTGCGGGCAGTACGGGGGACACCGCACCAACGCGGATTATTCAGGGCGACCTTACGAAAATAGATTTGCCGACGCAGATTGCGCTGGACTCGAGTCTAAACACGTACGTAGCTAACCACAATAGCGTCAGAGTAACAGTTTACGCTCCGGGCGCGAACGGTAATGTCGCGCCCATCCGAGAGATTAACGGCGGTCGGAGGAGATTGGTCAGCCCATTTGGTATCGCGGTTGATAGCGATGGCAATATCTATGCAGCCAGCGGTATCGCCAGCGTGAGCCGTATTACCGTTTATGCGGCCGGCTCAAATGGTAACGTGCGCCCCATGGAAGCGATTGAGGGAAACCAGACGGATCTCGATTTCCCCCAAGGTATCGCGATTCATTAGCACCTCGTGAAAATCTCGACTCGGTACGCACTTAACGCCACCGCCATTGTTGCATTCTTAGCTGGCTGCGGTGGATCGCAGCCGCCGATCGGCGCGCCCGGCGCGATGCCGCAAAGGCATTTGATGTAACCCACACGCTCGCAAAGCTTTTTATGAACGACATTACGATCCCAGCAGAAATGACGTTGCAGGAGTACACCGCTTGCCAAGACGCATTGCGGTATTCGAAAGGCGTCCGGACCGTTCTTTGGGCGGTTCTTGCAGTTGGTGCAGCTTGTTTGGCATCGAGTGCGGCGCTGACGTGGGGAACGCCCGCCTCGATTCTCGCCGGTCTGGCCTTGGCGGCCTTTTTTTTCACGTTGTACTTGGTCGGCCGAATCAACGCTACGCAAGGCCGAAAGGCATACAAAAGATATAGGGAATCTAATCCGAGCTATACATTTACGAGCGAGCGAATCTTGGCGACGTCGCGCTATGTTCAAAGCTCCATCGCTTGGTCCGCGGTAGACCGCGTGATGGAGACCACGAAGGCCTACTTGCTCATCGTCGGGCTTTCGTGCGTTTGCGTTCCGAAGCGCAATATTCCACCCCAGAACCTTGATGACTTTATACAATTGCTAAGAACGCATCATCTGCTCGGGCAACCATAACCCGCCGCCGCCGCGCCCGGCGTTCGCGATCGCGAAGCCGTTTTGCGTCACGGTCGGCAAGGCGTTGCACCTTCGAGGGAGCCCAGCGCCAGGCAATTTTTGATCACCGCGGATTGGTCGTGAGTGGTGTCCTAACGCCAAGCGCCGAACATCCTTAGCCGATATACAGAGTTGCTAGCAGGGGGAAAGATGGTTTCGAAGTCGGTCGTCATCCTTTCGCTTTTCGGCCTCATCTTGTGGGTCGGCTGTTCGTCGCCCGGCACCGGCTCGACGGGCACGCATGTCGCGCTGCCGCCGATGCGAACCTCGGGCGGCTCGGCGAGCAAATATATTTCCAACGTGATCGTGGTCATCCAGGAAAACCGCAGCTTCGAGAATTTCTTTGCCGGCTGGCCCGGCGCAAACGCGCCCATGAGCGGTTGCTACTCCCCTTCCCCTCAGCTAAGTGGAAATGCAGTCGTCGAGCCGGCAAGCCAACACGAACTCCCGCCGGCCTCGATTTCTTGTCCTCCGAGAGATTCGGTCGTGCCCCTCCACCAAGTGACGTTCGAAAACAACTCGGACCTGGAGCACGATTGGGGCTCCTCGATGATCGAATGGAACAACGGCCAGATGGATGGCTTCTCGGCGTACGGCACGAAACGAGGCCCGCACCAGGCATACGAGTACATCGAACATTCGCAGATAGAACCGTATCGGCTGATGGCGAAGCAATACGTGCTCGCCGACGAGATGTTCCCCACAGAGTTCGGCGGCAGTTTTACCGCGCATCTCACGCTCATCGCCGGAACGGACGATATCAAGCTTCCCTCCGAAGCCGAGGTCAATTTTCCAAGCCACGCTCCTGACGACTGCGATTCACCGCCGGGTACGAAGAGCTCGTATCTCACGCCCGATCGCGTCGTGCACTTCTTCGACGGCCCGTTCCCGTGTTTTGATCAGTTCAACACCATCGCGCAAGTGCTCGATAGTGCTCAGGTCTCGTGGAAGATGTACGCGACGCAACTGCTGGACGGAGGGTTCTGGGAGCCCTTTGAAGCGATCAAATACGTTCGCTACGGCAGCGACTGGAGCCACAAGATCATCGCTCCGCAAACGACGTTCTTGACCGACGCATCCTCCGGAAAGCTCGCATCGGTGAGCTGGGTTACGCCGACCAGGCCCGATTCGGATCATCCGAAGTATCTCAGCGATCAAGGACCCTCATGGGTAGCTTCGATAGTCAACGCGGTCGGCACGAGCCAGTACTGGTCCAAGAGCGCGATCATCGTGGTTTGGGACGACTGGGGCGGCTACTACGACAACGCTCCGCCTCCGCAGCTCGATTATCGCGGCCTCGGCATGCGCGTCCCCTGTCTGATCATTTCGCCGTACGCCAAGCGCGGGGTCGTCGTGCACACGCAATACGAGTACGGCAGCATCCTGAGGTTCATCGAGGAGGTCAACGGCCTTTCGCCGGGCAGCATCGGATCTACCCCGGATGGCTACACCGACGCGCGTGCGAAGAGTCTCGACGACGCATTCGACTTTACGCAGCAACCGCGCAAGTTTAAGGCGATTCCTTCGAAATATCCGATCTCACACTTTGTCCACGAGCGACCGGACAACCAGCCGACCGACACGGAATAGGCGCCCCGCGCCCGGCGTTCGCGGTCCCAAAGTTTTGCCGACATGTTCAATTTCTAGCCCCCAGATCTGTTCATGCTTAAGAGCCTCCGCCGACGACGACTTTCGATCTTAGCCGCTACACGCTTACGAGCTGCGTGGCTGCGACAATATTGGCGAGCTGCGCTTCGACGGTTGTAGCGCTTTGCTCCGTACCAGCATGACTTCGCGCGTGCATTACGAAGTCCACATCCGACATTTGGGCGTCGGGTTCCGCTAGCGTTCAGGACGACGTTCCCCAAAGTGGAACAGATTTTCGACGCCGAGTTACAATCCCCCAGGCCGATTTATCGCTCGGATGACACTCGCTTGAAGACGATGCGCGCCGCCGCGAGGTTGAACTCGTCCAGAACGAACGTTTGAGGATCGTACCAGAGCGTACCGGTCCCTTTGTCGTCCGTCATGGCAATACACACGTCGTTCGCCGGAACGCCCTCGGGCGGCGCGGCCGCGCTGGGGCCGGCGTTCATCAGCGCCGCATTAAAGTCAAAAGCGAAGTTGGCGATCGCCACCGGGGGATGCGCGGCGTGGAGCGCTGCCGCAAGTGCAAAGAAGGACGCCACGTTCAGATCGAAGACGCCGATGAACGTAGCGCCGGACGGGGCGGATATCGTCGTCGTCTTGGTTCCCTTCACAGAGTTGTCGGGCTGCTGAAGAGTTGCCGTCCCCCCATCGAGCGTCAGCGTGACAAACCGCTTGCCATCGCTATCGACCGAGAACGAACGCGTTACGAACGTTGCGGGATCGAGATTACGCTGCGACGACTCGGTCGCTTCCATCGGCGATGAGTGCTCTTCGATGACGATCTGGCCGTTCGAGCGGCTGACGCGAATCGTGCTCGTGCCCGACGGCTTCCCGCTGTCGATGATCGCGTACTTGTAGATCCCATCGGGGAGCGGATTGCTCCCTGGTCGAACGGCTGCTCCGATCAGCGAGGAAAGCCCCGCCGCGAACCCGAGCGCGAGAGCCGGCATTGTCTGCAGCATGTTCGTATAATTTGAGACCTTCGTGCGGGCGCGTGCAGCAGTAAATTATTGGAGGAGCCTCTCGTCTCTCCGGTACTTCCGCTTGGCTAGTCGTATTCTTTTTTCATCGTTCGACCAATGCGACTAGCGCCTGCCAATGCCTGGGTGCGGTACACGCGCACCGGTTCGATAGCGGGAGCACGCAGCGAGTGAAGGCCGGTGACACGCGCGATCGCGCTCAGTTGAAGCTGGGAACTGAGGCTGCACGCCGAACATCCTTAGCCGCTGCTCCGTTCATGGAGCGAGGAGCAAGGCAGATGAAGGTTTCTGGCATTAGCCGCTATGCGTTATGCGCAAGCATGAGCATCGCTATGCTCGCTGGCTGCGGCGGATCGCAGCCGCCGATCGGCGCGCCGGGCTACATTTCGCAAACCCGAGCCTTCGCTAGGCCCGCTTCGTCGGCTTTCGTTGTATTCTACCGCTTCCAGGTTGGTTCGCGCGGCTACGACCCGACAACGCCTTTGCTCGAGATAGGCGGAACGCTGTACGGCACGACGGAGCGCGGCGCCTTCGGCTACGGTGTCGTTTACCGCCTCAGTGCCCGCGGCGTACAGCGGGTGCTACACCGCTTTGGTGGCGGCTCGCAGGACGGACAGGACCCGATGGCTGGCCTTGTCAGCGTAAACGGCACGCTGTACGGCACGACGCGTGGCGGTGGGGTTAGCGGCTGCGGGACCGTCTACAGCATTAGCAGGCGCGGCAAAGAGACGTTGCTGCATAGCTTTCTCGGCGCTCCCAACGACGACGGATGTGCTCCGGAGGCGCCCCTCACCTACGTTGACGGCATGCTGTATGGCACGACGGAGCACGGCGGCGGCCACGGCGGACGTTTTGGGGTTGTTTACCGCATTAGCACCAAAGGCGTGGAGACAATAGTCTACCGGTTCGGCAGCCGCTTCGGGGATGCTCGGGACCCAACCACTGGTCTTGTCGACGTGAACGGCACGCTGTATGGCACGACGAGGCATGGCGGCACGGGCCGCTGCCGGAATCATGGCTGCGGGACCGTCTATAGTATCAGCCAGAGCGGCAAAGAGAAGGTACTTTACAGCTTCGGCGATTCGGGAGACGGTCCACACGGTGGTTTGATCGCCGTGAATCGTACGCTGTATGGCACGACATCTCTCGGCGGTCCTGGCGGTTCTGGGTCCTGTAATAAGGGCTGCGGGACTGTTTACAGCATAACGACGCACGGCAAAGAAACGGTGCTGTACAACTTCGCCGGCGGCTCCGACGGTGAGCATCCGGTCGCGGGCCTGATCGACGTGAATGGCACGCTGTATGGCACCACCGTGTGGGGCGGCGGCAGCAAGTACTGCGGCCCTAAAGGCTGCGGAACCATCTACAGCGTGAGCACATCGGGCGCGGAACAAGTGCTGCACAGCTTTAGCGGCCTTGACGGCGATGATCCGAAGGCGGGCCTGATAGACGTGAACGGGACGTTGTACGGCACGACGAGCGGTGGGGACGGTGGGGGCGGGACCGTCTTCGCACTGACTCCCTGACGATTGTGGCCGTCGGAAAGCCGAGCAGTTTCTCCGCGCAGGTGGCTACTTGATCGGAACAACTGGTGCTGCCATCTTGGTTATAGCAAACATTATTTTGGCACGTGTCCTGGGGATCTGCGCCGGCGGGGTCACATGCGCCGTACTACGACGACTATGGAGCTTCAAGACCGTCGGCATAGATGCCGTGTTTGCAATGGTTGTCGCAGTGACTGCAGCCTACGTGCTTACGACAATAAACGTCAGCCGCGGCGACGTTTTGCATTCCGTTGTAGCGGAGGTCTGGGTCATTGCAGCGCTGAGCGTCGTGGCGAGGCATCTGCTGCTTGCTCTACTTAGCGCCAAGAGCCGAACGTCCTAAACCGCTGATTCGTTCATGGAGCGAGGAGCAGGGCAGATGAAGAGCTTGGATTTCAGCCGCTACGCATTATGCGCAAGCGTAAGCATCGCTATGCTGACAGGGTGCGGCGGATCGCAGCCGCCGATCGGCGCGCCGGGCGCGATGCCACAAAGCACCGCGATCGCGACGCACGCCGCGCATGCAAGGAACTAAGCCAATTGTGTCGGGCTGGAAGCGTTCATTCTTGAGCGCGCGTTATTCAAATGGGTCGCAGTCATTTAAAATAGAACCTCACGGCCGCGCAGGCTTCTTCATCTATGAGGATCGCTCGTACTGTATCCATCGAGAAAAAGATTGCCTTCGGGATCGTAGGTGCAATAGAGGCTTGCGCGCACATTCGGATCATTGTACTGGCGGGCTAGCCTCTAGCCACGCTTACGGTTATACGGAAAGATGACCACTGGACTCGAATCCGGATCGGCGACGGCCACGTTTCCGCTGCTCTTGTCTACAGAGCATCCTCCAGGACTTTGCGGATTGTACAGGGTCGCCACAGGCTGGCCGCTTCCGTGCGGAAAAACCCAGACGTAGCTTATGCCCTCAGCGCCGGTGACGAAGACATTCCCAAACCTGTCCGAGCAGAGATAGCTGTCGAAAACTCCGAGCGACCCTATCGGTCTGCCGCGCGGATAGGTGAAAACCTGAACTGAGCCAGCGGCGGCGACGTACAGAAGGTTGCGCGCATAGGCTCCCATCGCTATTGACCCTTGCGTCGTACTGGGCGGGTCGAAAGATGATTGCGACGACGCCGCGCAACCAGCGAACGATGCCGCAGCGGCGCTGATGCTAAGCGCGTAGCGAGCGAAGGTTTTCATGTTCCATGCCTCCCGGAAGCTGAACGGACGAGCAGCTAACGACGTTCGCGGCTGCCGTCAGCTATCCCAGCGGAGTAAGCGTCGACAAATCTGCGAGCTCGCGCAAAGCCGCCCAATGCCTCGGATGCCGCACCCTCCGGCCTGCGGGAATCCGCGAGCAAGCGGCAAGCGATAATCAGCAGTCACGCACATCGCGCGCCTCGCGGCCTTCCAATACTTCGGCGTCGCCGGTTCTTCGATGGATAATATAACTCCAGAGATACAACTGCCATTCTTACGACCCGCCAAGCTTCCACCGATTTCGGATTTTTCGGGCCTCACAGGAAAGATCGTTTAACTAAAGATGCCCCCGGCCCGCGTGAATGGACCGGAGGCGTCGCACCCGGAGAGAGAGCTCCAGATGCTAACGCAAAACGCTGCTATGGGAAATTACGGGCGTTACATTTTTCAATCGCGACGAGGTCTTGTTCGACGCGATCAACGGTCGTTTAGGCCTGCGAAAGCTGACCACGCCCGGACAAATCGCGCGCACCGGTTGCAACGGTGGCGGAGGCGATTAATTCATCGCCCGTGATGCCGAGATAAGTTTTCTGGCCTGGATTGCGGCGGCGCAGGCGGATATCCGGTAGCCGGAGGCTTGAATCCCCGCCAGGAGACGCCGCATTGCGCTTGAACGTCGCTGGGCGAGCGAAGCGTGTTGCAGCAACCACGCTGCCGCATTTCACCGCCCGCATTGGAGTACTCATGAAACTGGTGATCACCACTATCCTCTGCAGCTGCGCGTTCCTCGGTTTTAGCATAGCCGGAGCCTCGGCACAGACGAGTTATACGCTTGCCGGCACCTGCAAGATCTCGATGCAGAAGAGCATCCCCGCCGGAGATCGGCCGGGCCATGCCTTCGTCATTCAGGCCGGCAAATGCACCGATAAAGAATCGATGGCCGGCGCTACCGCCACCGGCGGTCAATACGCCGAACACTCCGACGTTACTGCGAGCAGTTCGAAGGCTGCCGGCATCTTCACCGTCACCTACAACACCGGCGACAAGATGTTCTACCAGTACTCGCTTTCGGTCTCCACTGAGAACGGCGTCGTGCAGTCCGGTACTGGAACGTTCGTGGCGGTTGGCGGTACCGGCAAGATGAAGGGCGTTGCGGCGAAAGGCACGTGCACGTTCGGCGCGGGCCCAACTTCGGGAACCAACAAATATATGTGCACCGGCCAGTACACGATGGGCACGGCTTCGCCTTAGCCGGGTTCTCGCCTACGGCATTCTTCGGTAATTTTGCACCCCTAGCGCCTGGTTGCTGCGCTCGGAGTAGCGACGCCGCTTAGCGTGCTAAGCGATCCGCGCCGCTATACTGCGTATCGCGAATCTTGAAGGAACGGTAGATCTGGCGCACGCCGTAGCTGATCGCCGTCATCGTCCAGTTGGGCTTCATCGGGGAGCCGCATTCGGCTTACGCACCGCAAGCACGGTCAGGGAGCCAAGCAGAAAGCACGCGCCGGCGCTGGCGAACAGCCAACGATAGCCGTCACTCACGGTAGCCCCGCCGGTGATGATCGCGGCGCCGATCGCCGGCGCGATGACCGTGGGGAGATTGGAGAGCGTTCCCCAAATGCCGAGATCGCGCGCGACGTCGCCCAGTTCGGGGACCGAATCCATGGCAAGTGCCCAACCGACCGCGAACACGCCGCCGTAACCGAGGCCAAACAGCACAGCATACACGAAGATCAATCGCAAATCCGGAGCAAGGGCGAAGCCGAGCGCGGCCAGCGTCATCGGCAGCCCCGACAAACAGACGACCAGCCGGCGGTCGAACTTATCGGAAACGATTCCGGCCGCTACACTTGACGCAACTGCCCCGACCATAGCAGCCCCGGCGACGAGCCCCGTGTTCAACGACGCGTTGCGGATGCCGAGCACGTCGTGGAAGAAGTACAGCACGTAGGTATTGAGCAACGTCATTCCCATGATGATCCAGGCGCGGGCGATCAGCGTGACGATTAGATCGTGGCGATCGCGGACGTGCGGGCCCTCGTGGCGCTCCGTCGCTACGAACGCCGGAGAAGCCGGGACGAACACCAGCGTCAGCGCGCTGACGACGACGCCGCCTGCAGCGGCCAAGAGCGCCTCACGCGGCGGCAATAGCGCGCCCAGCATGAGGCCGACGATGGTTCCGACCAGCGTCATTGCGCCGCGATGGCCTGCGGCGGTTCCCCAGAACCTGCGGGGAACGATCTCCGGCACGAGCACCTGATAGACGACCGAGCCGCTCATCAACGCGACGGTCGCCACGACAGTGGCAGCGCCCAGGTCAACAACTGACGAGGCGCAGGCCATCGCGAGGAGCGCAAGGGCGTCGATCGCGAGCACAATCGCCGTCTGGAGGCGCCGGTCCCCGCCGCGCCGGCGAAGGCGGTCCGAGAGCGCACCCGCGAACGGAGGCACGATTGCGGTCCCAATTGCGACGAGCGTCGAGAGCACCGCCAGGACGTAGGTGTGTTTGCCCGGGGCCAACTGCAGCAACAGCGCCGGCACGATGATCGACATTAACGCCGCGTCCTGGAAATGCACACCGACCCACAGCGCGTTGATCGCCACGTGGTCGCGGCGTCTAAATCGTTCCATCCCCGTTCATCTCCGCAAAGATCTCTTCGCATGCAGAAGCAAGGGCCGCCTTCTCCGTTAGCGAACCGCGTCGCGTGAAGTTTGCACGTATCCTCGCCGCTGCCTTTGATGTCGCGACGATGGCAGCCGCGCTTCAATGATCAGCCCGTTTACGGATTTCGAGCGCGGCCTCGCGATCGCGATCGCCGGGCGCGAGGCGGCGGGGCTAGCGCGGCGTCAGCGCAAACACCGTGCCATTGTTGTACGTGCCTCCGTATGTCGTGGTTCCGTAGAGCGTGCCATTCACGTCGATCAGGCCGGCGTTCGGGTTTTTTGCCGTCGGCTCCGTCGAAGCTGTGGAGCACTTTTTCCTTTCCGTCCGGCGTGATGCTAAAGACTGTTCCGCAGGTGGAATGGTTCGCGCCGCAGCTATACGCACCGCCTTCGCTTGTTGTGCCGTAAAACGTGCCCTTTACAATCGATCAGGCCGGCGTTGGGGCGTCGCTTCTGCTAATGGCCTCATTGACATTGCCGGCAAGAGGGCGCACCCTAGCCATTAGGGGCTCAACCTGGCGCGCAGCGGTCGAGATTCAATGAGTTTTTGCCCACCCGTACAGACGCGCAGTCGAAAGAACCTAATCTACCTGCAACCGGGGAGGATATCTTATGAAACGATATGGGTCGGCGCTCGCCGTGGCGGCGTTTTCTCTAATGCTGGCCGCCTGCGGTACTGGAAGCGGCAGCGCGCTTGGGTCGCCCGGAGTTTTTAACCCTAACGTGTCCCCACTGCGCGCCACAACGATCACCGCCTGGAACAAAGCTACTGGGAAACCAATTTCAGGCCTTTTGATTACGCTTAGTCGCAATAGCAAAGACGGTCCGGTGATCGCGAAAGGCAAGACAGCTAAAAATGGCAAGGTAGGCTTATCCGGCAACTTCACAAACAAGGACGTCGTATGCGCGTGGGGCGATTACCACTTTTCAAGTGGTTCCTCATTTAGGAACCACTGCCAGACGGATTTTCCGCCCGCATGGACGCTCGAGTTTCGTTAATCAGGGCGGCGACTGTCTCACTCACCTCGATTAAGAGCGGCTCCGAATCGCGTAGCGCTGAGGGGTTTGATCGCAGCGCTATACCACGCGGCATTGCCGACTGGGGGAGCCTTGTTTTGAAACCCCTTGGGTCGGCGTGGACAGTCGAGGCAGGCTACAGTGGGGAGAGCCGGAAGCCGACTATTCGCGCGGCAACGACGCTTTTTCGCTGTTTCGACCGTTAGTTTTGCGAACCAGCCTGCCAGATCAGTAGGAGATAAGTAATAGCGTCGGCCCGTCATGCAGCCATTGATTTCTGTGGAAGTTGGGTAGTTTCGTAGGTTGCGAGGAACTCCTCGGGCGTGCGGTAACCGAGCGCGCTGTGCGAGTGCGTCGTGTTGTAGCCATGCAGCCACCCATGCGCCTTGAGTTGTCCTTCGGCTAGCGAGTGAAACCACTGCGCGTTGAGGAACTCGCAGCGAACGCGGTTGTTAAACGACTCGATAAACGCGTTCTGCGTCGGCTTACCGGGCTGGATGAAGAGCAGCTCGACGTCGTGCTCTTCCGACCAAATCTGCATGAGCTTCGACGTGAACTCTGTGCCGTTGTCGATCCGCAGGTACTTCGGGTAACCATAGATCGCCGCAACACTGTCCAGCACCGCGATCACCGAGCGGCTCGGGAACGAGAACGACATCTCCAGGGCGAGGCCGCTGCGGCTGAACTCATCCTCCATTGAGAGCGTCCGGAACGCCCGGCCGCCGAAAAGCCGGTCGTGCATGAAGTCGAGCGTCCAGCCTTCGAACGGCTTGGTTGCGCGACGCAGCGGCTTGCCTCGCACGATCTTGGCTCGGCCACGCCGGCGCCGTCGACCGATTTGCAGGTTCGCCAAGCGGTAAATCCGGCGAAATCGCTTGTAGTTCATGAACTCGTCTCGTTCGGGCATCGCGTCGCGAGCATAGTCATCGTAGAGTCGTCGACAGCCGTGTTCGGCGTGTGCTTGCGCGACTTCAGTGAGTCGGGTAGCCCAGCGCGCGTCCTCCACCGCTTTCGCACTGGGTTTCTCGCGCGGTGATCGACGTCGCGCACGCACGATCGCGCAGGCTTCGCGTTGACTTACGCCGAGCGTTTGCAGCGCCTTCACGACTTCGGCTCGCCGGGAAGGCTCCAGGAGTTTTTTCGCATGAGCTCTTCCATGGCATCGATCTTGACCGTTTGGCGAGCGATGATGCGCTGCATCTGCACATTCTCGGCCTCGAGCTGCTTGAGCCGGGCGAGATCGCTAGCGTTCATGCCGGCGTACTTCGACCGCCAAAGTCGGATCGTGTTAGCGTGAATGCCGTGGCGGCGCGCAAGTTCTTCAGCCGGCGCTCCGGCATCGAACTCGCGTAAGATCGCAACGATCTGCACCTCGGAGAAGCGACTCTTGCGCATGGGTGGATCTCCTTCGTAGCCCGTTTGGGCGGAAATCCACAGTTATCCCTGGCTCCCGATTCTGGGCCGACGCTAAGCCGCAACGCGTTAAGTCCCGCGAGGTCAGTGACCTCAAAGCAGATTCTATTCTTCAAGGTAGCGCTCGGCAACGTCGGCCGCACGTTGCGGGACGGCCGGTGCTGTCTAATAAGCTGGGCTACGATCCCCAGCCGGGTTGCTGCGCTGGGACTGAGCGGCGCCGAACGCGAACGTCCACACTATTCAGGCATCGGAGGCACCGCAAATGAGAACCTTCGCCACCAGTCTTTACGCTTTCAGCATTAGCCTCGCTGCCGCATTGGTTGCAGGGTGCGGCGGATCGCAGCCGCCGATCGCCGCGCCAGGCGCGATGACGCAAACCTCCACGCTCGCGACCCACGCCAATCGCAGCGGATCGTGGATGCTGCCGGAAGCGAAGGGCGAGGACTTGCTTTATGTCGCCACTCCAGGGCAGGATTCTTCCGGTCACTTTGTTGCTGTGTTCACGTATCCAGGCGGTAGCCCGGTGGGGCAGCTTAGCGTCTACGCCTCGCAACTATGTTCCGACCGACACGGGAACATTTTCGTGACGCAAGGGTCGAGGTCTAGTGATGACTCAAAAATTGTAGAGTACGCGCACGGCGGCCAAGAGCCCATCGCAACGTTAAGCGACCCGTACAATGGGGCTCGGGGTTGTTCCGTGGACCCAGCCACTGGGAATCTTGCTGTCGCGAATGGCGGGGATAATGACGTCGGCAGCACCGTCCTCGTCTATCCGGGAGCGACGGGAACTCCAAAAGTTTACAAGCCTTATTTTCTCGCGTTCTACTGCGGCTATGATAGCCACAGTGACCTCTTCGTTATGGGTTACGGGAAAAGTCGTAGTCATGGTTATGGTGAGCCAAAACATCGCCTGGCCGAGCTTGCGAAAGACAGCCGTCAATTTACGGAGATTAAACAAAAGAAAACCATCAAAGTCGCGATAGGCGTTCAGTGGGACGGCACATACGTGGTTCTCGGGGACGGGACGTACGACCCTTCGATCGATGGCCTTCTTTTTAGATATAAAATCGAGGGAAACCGTGGGGTTTTCGTGAGCACGGTACGGCTCCATGACACGGCGGACAGCTTCTTTATCAAAGGCTCAACGGTTATAGTCGCCGATGGGGTAAATGACGTTGTGCTTCTCACCTATCCCGGCGCCGTTTTTGAGAAGGCAATCGCTGTTAATTCTTCTTACGCCGTAACGGTCTCCGTCGCCCCACCCGCCTCGCATACGCGCAAATAAAGGACCAAAAATGAGCGCCTTACGCCTCATTTCGAAAAGCCTTAGCCCTATTGCGCTTATCGCCGTGCTCGCGGGCTGCGGCGGATCGCAGCCGCCGATCGGCGCGCCGGGCACGATGCCGCAAAGCTCGCAGATCGCAACGCACGCCGAGCATGACACGGCTTCAACCCCGCTGCTGTACGTTGTGAATGCCTTTGGCCCGAGCGAGCTCCATGTTTACGATCCAACGATCAAGGACCCACCCCCTAAGGCAACGATTACCGATGGGCTGAATTACCCGGCGGCCGATTGCGTCGATCGCGCTGGCACGCTTTATGTAACAAATGAGCCGGCGAGTGGTTCTGGCTGGGTTTCGGAATACGCCGCCGGGCAAACGAAGCCGTCTAAGATAATTACGAAAGGTATTAATGGGCCAGCGTTCTGCGCAATTGATGGCACAGGAAACCTTTGGGTCGCAAACCTTTCCGGTAATGTTACCGAGTACAGGAAGGACTCGTCCAAGCCGTACGCCGTTATAACTCGCGGTCTTATCTATCCGGTAGGCATTGCGATCGATCACTCCGGCAACTTGTACGTTTCCAACGGTTTGGGTGGCTCGACCCAAAATGTTCAAGTATATGCGCGGGGTGGTAAGACACCGAGCAGGACGATCACGGATAGTGTAATGTCTCCGGTCGGCATCACCGTGGACGCCAAGGGCACACTCTATGTGACGAATATTCGGCAAAACAATGTGGAAAAGTATGCTGCCGGGCAAAATCATCCGTATCAGACGATCACAGAAGGCTTGAACCAACCAGCGGCGGCAACTGTCAACAAGATTGGGCGCCTCTACGTCAGCAACTTCGGGAACAACCTTGTCGTTGAGTTTGCACCTGGTTCGATCACGCCGTCAAAGCGGCAAATCAATAAAGAGCTCTATGCCCCGGAGGGTTCGGCGTACTCGCCTCCGCTGCTGCCCTGAATCGTCGTGACATGCAGCTAAGGAGCTAAGCAGATGAAGCCTTCAGATTTTAGCCGGTCCACGCTATGCAGCTGCGCGGCTGCGGCAATGCTTTTTGGCTGCGGCGGATCGCAGCCGCCGATCGGCGTGCCGGGCGCGATGCCGCAAAGCCGCGCGATCACATCGCAGGCTGAGCACAATGGGGACCTCATTTACGCTGCTGGCAACGAGCATTCTTACGTGCTCTCGTATCCGGCGGGGAAGTTACTGGGAACTATCGATGCTGGAGCTAACGGCGCTTGTTCGGATAGCAATGGCAATGTGTTTCTTACAGCAGATGATAACGTGCTTGAATACAAGCATGGCGGGACAATTCCGATTGCAACGTTGAGCCTGCCAGGAGCCGCTAACGCAATTGGATGCTCCATCGACCCAACTACCGGAAATCTGGCCGTAGCCTTCTCCACTTCAAGCGGAGGCAACCTAGCAGTTTTTCAGGAGGCGCAGGGCACCCCGACAATTTACAAAGACGACATAGAGACCTTTTACTGTGGTTACGACAACAACAGCGACCTCTTCGTCGACGGGTATGCGGACAATGAATTTGCCTTAACTGAGCTTCCGAGCGGAAGTAGCACGTTTATTAATATAAGTGTTAGTCCCAGCATCACTGAAAATCCGGGACAGGTCCAGTGGGACGGCAGCTACGTTACCGTTGAAGGTGGGGTCGCCCTTCACCAGCCGCGGAACGCTGTCGCGATCTACCGTTTGCAACTTTCGGGCTCGACGGCAACCATCGTGGGCACAACGCACTTTAAAGGGGCGATGCGGGATGCCTACCAGTCCTGGATCAATGACAACACAATCCTCATTCCGTTTGGCACGAGCGGGGACCAGTCCAGAGCTCCCAACATTGGCCTTTGGAATTATCCAACGGGGGAGAAGGCTCGCAAACTGCTCCAGCATTTTGCGCCAAAGTTGTCAAGTTTCAGTGGTGTCACGGTGAGCAAGGCACAAAAGTAGGGAGTGAAGCAGATGAAGCGTTCGCGTCTCGCCAGGTACGCGCTTACCATTTGCACGGCCGCGGCATTGCTTGCAGGATGCGGCGGATCGCAGCCGCCGACCGGCGCGCCGGGCGCTATGCAGCAAAGCAGCGCGATCGCAACGCACGCTTCGCACGGCGGGTCGTGGATGCTGCCGGAAGCGAAGAGTGACGATTTGCTCTACGTCTCGAATGGCGGTACGAATACGGTGACCGTCTACACGTGGGGATACCAACATCAGGTAGGAACGTTGACCGGTTTTGAGGCGCCGCGCGGCTTGTGTGCCGATAGAAACGGCGATGTGTTCGTCACAAACTCTCGAACATCGCAGATCTTCGAGTACGAGCACGGCGGCACGAGCCCGATCAATGCTCTGAGCGACCCATACGGAAGTCCCACGGCTTGCGCCGTCGATCCGACGACCGGCGATCTCGCTGCCAGCAATACGAGTCCGGGTAGCGCGCCGAGCAGCGTCTTGGTTTACCGAGACGCATCGGGTACTCCGACGCAGTATGCAGATGCTAGCGTCTCATTATTCTACTATCCCGCCTATGACAATGAGGGCAACCTCTACGTCGACGGCGTTGGTCCAAGTAGTCCCTTCCAACTCGTCGAGCTTCCAAAAGGCGGCAGTACGCTCACGAGCGTGACCCTGGACGATACTCCGCCATTTGCCGGCGGCCTCGCGTGGGACGGGGAGTATCTTGCGCTGGGATTTGGTTCAGGTCCAACCGCGATCCACCAGTTCTCGATGTCAGGCTCAAGCGGACGGCTCGAAGGTTCAACAACACTCAGTGGCTCGGACTGGGTGCTTGAGTTTGCGGTCCCAAAGTTGTTTGGAAACGGCAAGGTAAACCCGAGAGGGAAGAGGCTCATCGGAGCGGACCTGCCCGGTAACGACGTTGCCTACTGGATTTATCCGGCGGGCGGCTATCCCGTTAAAGGGACGAGCGGAGGGATTTCGTCACCGGAGGGTATAGCCGTTAGTCGCGCTCCGCATTAACCCGCGCCTTCGACGCTAAGCCTGAGACCGCATCTGATGGCGACACGTACCGCGCGGGAACGGTCTTCGCGTTGAGGCCGTAACGCCCGCCGCGCGTCCTGCCGCGTCGATCGCTGAGCCCCCGCCGCCCGCCGCGCCCGGCGTTCGCGATCGCGAGGCCGTGCTGTTGCCTAGCGGCCTTGCTCGCATTGCAGTTGCGAGCGCCTCGCAGCGCGGCAGCGGTGCTCGCAGTAGCCTCGCAGGTCTAGCAGCTTAGATCGCGGCGCTTAACGCGTTGCGGCTTAGCGTCGGCCCAGAATCGGGAGCCAGGGATAACTGTGGATTTCCGCCCAAACGGGCTACGAAGGAGATCCACCCATGCGCAAGAGTCGCTTCTCCGAGGTGCAGATCGTTGCGATCTTACGCGAGTTCGATGCCGGAGCGCCGGCTGAAGAACTTGCGCGCCGCCACGGCATTCACGCTAACACGATCCGACTTTGGCGGTCGAAGTACGCCGGCATGAACGCTAGCGATCTCGCCCGGCTCAAGCAGCTCGAGGCCGAGAATGTGCAGATGCAGCGCATCATCGCTCGCCAAACGGTCAAGATCGATGCCATGGAAGAGCTCATGCGAAAAAACTCCTGGAGCCTTCCCGGCGAGCCGAAGTCGTGAAGGCGCTGCAAACGCTCGGCGTAAGTCAACGCGAAGCCTGCGCGATCGTGCGTGCGCGACGTCGATCACCGCGCGAGAAACCCAGTGCGAAAGCGGTGGAGGACGCGCGCTGGGCTACCCGACTCACTGAAGTCGCGCAAGCACACGCCGAACACGGCTGTCGACGACTCTACGATGACTATGCTCGCGACGCGATGCCCGAACGAGACGAGTTCATGAACTACAAGCGATTTCGCCGGATTTACCGCTTGGCGAACCTGCAAATCGGTCGACGGCGCCGGCGTGGCCGAGCCAAGATCGTGCGAGGCAAGCCGCTGCGTCGCGCAACCAAGCCGTTCGAAGGCTGGACGCTCGACTTCATGCACGACCGGCTTTTCGGCGGCCGGGCGTTCCGGACGCTCTCAATGGAGGATGAGTTCAGCCGCAGCGGCCTCGCCCTGGAGATGTCGTTCTCGTTCCCGAGCCGCTCGGTGATCGCGGTGCTGGACAGTGTTGCGGCGATCTATGGTTACCCGAAGTACCTGCGGATCGACAACGGCACAGAGTTCACGTCGAAGCTCATGCAGATTTGGTCGGAAGAGCACGACGTCGAGCTGCTCTTCATCCAGCCCGGTAAGCCGACGCAGAACGCGTTTATCGAGTCGTTTAACAACCGCGTTCGCTGCGAGTTCCTCAACGCGCAGTGGTTTCACTCGCTAGCCGAAGGACAACTCAAGGCGCATGGGTGGCTGCATGGCTACAACACGACGCACTCGCACAGCGCGCTCGGTTACCGCACGCCCGAGGAGTTCCTCGCAACCTACGAAACTACCCAACTTCCACAGAAATCAATGGCTGCATGACGGGGCCGACGCTAACGGCCGCTTTTGATTACAGGGGATAAGATGAACCCACTGATCTGCTTGATCCTGACGTTAGCAGCTTTATCGCCGACCCCAGAGATTACGGGGACGATCGTGGATTACAATGGCAAGCTTGTTTCCGGCGTGCCCATATCGGTCGTTGCACTTTATGCTAACCAGACAATAGAAAAGACTCTATCCGGGTCGGATGGTTCGTTCCATTTTACGGACCTCGCCCCCGGCGCTTACGGTTTGGCAGCTAAAACCGATTCAGGTTGCGCATATTCTGACCCAATCCGCGTGGACATCGGTTTTACGACGGTCGTACACCTTCGATTGATTAAAGGATTGTGCCAAAACCCGATCGCGATTTTGCGAACCCCGCCGCCCCGCGCCCGGCGTTCGCAATCGCGAGGCCGAGCCGGCTAAGCGATGCACGCTGATGCATCCTCGATGACCATGCATCGCGGAGCATAGCTAAAAAACGTTGTTCCATTTGACATGTCTTGTCACTAGACTGGCAGGAATTCGATTCCCAACGCTTCGCCTTCAGCATTAACGTCAATTGCGAGGTCTGGGCTACCGCTCACGGAGTACGGTTCGGTATTTGACACGTGTCGATCTGTGTGTGTACCGACTTCTATGTATAGCGGATCCTCTTTCCAGAAATCCGGGCGAACCGACTTTGCGCGCGCCAGGATCTGGCAGAGCTCGTCAAATGTTACCCTCATCGCCCTACTCTTACGACGATCGGCGTCCGGCCACCCCGTCCAAGCACCCTCTATGATCCGATACACCGGCCGCGACCATGCATCCCGGAGCATGCCGAAAAAGCCTTATGCTATATAGCGTTTTTGATGCGTCGCGGTTTTTGCAAACGGCGTTGCAAAGTTTGCACGAGGCCGCGCGTTAGGCGCGTCGATCGATGAATGCGCAAAAAAGCCTGATTTTACTGGGTTTTTCGCTGCAAGCCTGGATCCACGAGCGCCGAGCAGGGTGGCCGGAATTGAGGCCCTTCCCCTATGCCCGTTATGCTGCGGCGCGGGATAGGGGTTGGCGAAGCCAAGACGAGACACCCGGCCGCTGAGCCGCTCGGCCACACGAATCCAAGCCGCCGCGATCCAAGCTGCAACGCGTTAAGCGTTGCGATCTAAGCTGCGAGGCACGCTGCGAGCTTCCATGAGAAGGCCGTTTTTGTCAAGGCCGACGTGGCGGCCAAATACATCGCTCCACCAATTCATCTCGCCCCGCTTCCATCCGCACTCGTTGTGAGCCATTGTTGGCTCGGTGCACGTTGGGGTTCCTCGTGGAGTTTGGCGCTGCTATCTAAGCGACGATCTCAGAGGATCCTAGCTCGCATCGCAGTCACCAAAACGCGGCGAATTGTTGGAGCGAATGTCGCGCGAAGTTTTCCTCGCGAGTATTTAGGCGACGCCAACCGCTCCTAACGGGACGCCGGCGCGCACGGGCTCGTAGACCTCTGCAGTGACCCACAACCGGTGAAGCAGTACCGCGAGCTTACGAGCCACCGCGACAACGGCTCGTTTCTTGGCATTCTTGCCGCCGCGCTCGGCCAAATGTATCCCAAAGCGCCGTAAGTCGGAGTCTGGTCCAAAGGGTCCTAAGATGTAGTGAGCGCTTCCGATCAGCAGGCGGCGCAGATACCCGTTTCCAGCTTTGGTGATCGGCAGTTGCGGGGAATGTTCACCCGAGTCATCTTGGCGCGGAACCAACCCGAGGTAGGCTCCGACGTCGCGGCTACGTGCAAAGCGAGTCTTGTCGGAAAGTGTGAGCACGAAGGCCAGCGAGGTTAACGCCCCAACGCCGGCTACCTGCCGCAGAACCTCCGTTTCCGGATAGCATTGGTGAGCTAGCACCTCGAGCTGCTTGTCATAGCAGCGGATCTGCTCCGTTAGCGAATCGATTGCAGCTGCTAGCGGTGCGAGCATCGTTTCGAACCGCTCGGGAGTTTGCTCGCGAATGCGCTGAGCAAAGCATGGAGTAGTGCACCGCGGTAAGCGACCACCCAGGGACTTGGTCAATCCGCGCGCGGCATTGATAAGCTTTGTACGCGCGCCAACGAGGACGTCACGCGCACGGATCAGAGAGATGTCGGCTTGCATCTGCTCGCTACGATGCTGGACTGGTGCGAGGAGCTGCGGATCGAAGCGAACTATGCGAGCGAGGATCTCTGCATCGGCGCGATCGTTCTTTCGATCGCTTTGGTGAATCTTGCGCAACTCGCGGGCATTGGCAACGACAACCTCGTGGCCGCAGCCGGCGATGAGTCGGCTGACCCATCCCGAGTGCGTTCCCGTCTCAAGTGCGACCCGGGCCGGCGCACGCGAGTTGAAGTATTCCTGTAACGTCGCCCGAGTCGTGCGCAGGCGAGTTTGGCTGGCGATTGCGCCCTCCTCGTCAAGCACACAGGCTTCGCTATACCGGTCGCCCAGGTCGATTCCGATCGCAAGCGGGTTCGCCTTTGCGCGACGTTCCTTTCGGGACTTGCTTTGAATCTGGACTTTGCTATGCTTGGTCATGAGGGTCGGTCTCCTTTCATTGCACCTCGAGTGCGTCACGGATACTTCGTTTCAGAAGTCCGTCTTGGGGACCGGCCTTCTCATCTCATCTAAGCTTCCGTAATGCGAGGCGCTCGTAGCTGCAATGCGAGCAATGCTGCTAAGCGAACAACGGCCTCGCGATCGCGAACGCCGGGCGCGGGCATTACAATCTCAACGCGAAGACCGTTCCGTCGTTATACGTGCCGGCCCAAAACGTGGTGCCGTAGAGCGTGCCTTCAACGTCGATCACGCCCGCCTGGGGGCCGTGTGCTAAGCCGCCGTCGAAGCTGTGAATCACGTGTTCCGTGCCGGACGTAGTGATGCTGAAGACCGTTCCGCCGTAATGCGTGCCGCCCCCATATGTAGTGCCGTAGAGCGTGCCCTTAACGTTGATCAAGCTCGCAGTCGGAAATTCGCCATCGCCGTAGCGGAAGATGTGAATCACGTGCTCCGTGCCACGCGTGGTGATGCTAAAAACCGTTCCTAGGCCTGCTTGGTAGGACTGTGCGCCACCATATTCCGTCGTTCCGTATAGCATGCCCTTAACCTTAATCAGGGATGCGTCGGGCTGTGCGCCGTCAGGGTCGCCCTGGAAGCTGTGAATCACGTGCTCCCTGCCAGACGTAGTGATGCTGAAGACCGTTCCATAGCCGAAACCGCCGCCGCCCCAATATGTAGTGCCGTAGAGCCTGCCCTTAAGTTCGATCAAGCTCGCAGTTGGGAATTCGCCGTCGGGGCCAGCAAAGTGGTATAGCACTTTCTCCTTGCCGGTCGTGCTAATGCTGTAAACGGTTCCGCAACCGCTAGCGCCGGATGTGCTGCACTTGCCGCCACCTCCCGAACGGGTTGTGCCGTAGAGCGTACCCTTCATGTTGAGTAATCCGGCGGTCGGATTGGCTCCGTCGGTGCCGCCCTTGAAAGCATACAGCACTTTTTCGCTGCCGGAAGTGCTCACGCTATAAACGGTCCCACAGCCGCATAGTCCCCCGTACTCCGTTGTGCCGTACAGCGTGCCGTTCACGTCGATCAGGCTCGCGACGGGGCCGTTGCCATCGTGGCCACCGCCAAAGCTATAGAGCACGCGTTCTTTGCCGGTCGTATTGATGCTGAAGACCGTTCCGCCATGGCCGTATGTGCCGCCCTCAGCTGTGGTACCGTAGAACGTACCGTTCACGTCGATCAAGCTCGCGGAGGGGTTCGCGCCGTCCGGGTCGCCAGCGAAGTTGTGCAGAACCTGATAGGACGACGTCGCTATCGCGTTGCTTTGCAGCATCGCGCCCGGAGCGCCGATCGGCGGCTGCGATCCGCCGCATCCCGCGAACAATGCAGCAGCGGCGCAGATGGTAGGCGCGTGACGCAATGCTCTAACAGGCTCCGTGTCCAACCAAGATCTTGTTTCCAAGAGCGCATTGAATGGCTTTCACCTCGGACTCTGATACTAGCCGTGGTTCCCAGCCATTCGGGGTTGAATCGCGCCTAAAGACGTAAGCGAATTCTGGATGTGCGCCGATGAAGTTTGGCGGTCCATATACCATCACGACAACATATAAGGCACCAGCGGGAAGACGCGAAGTATTGCTGAACAAATTCTGATAGGCCAGCGTCGCCGCCTCATGTTGATCGATTGTCCCACTCGAATTCAACGTTACAAGGACAAGCGCATGCGCCATTACGCGAGCATGAAGCACCGCGGCGAAGCTCGCTGGAGGATTCACGATGAAGCCATGCCAATCGGGCTTATCCGAGAACGGCACGGGGTATTTATTTGTCGCAAACGTCGTGCGCTGCGAGCAAATTACCAGGATGATGAACATCACCGCCGCCGCCTTACGGCTACGCATCACCTCGCCCCGCTAATCCCGCGCCCGGCGCGCCGAGCGGCGGCTGCGATCCGCCGCAGCCAGCGAGCATTGCCGCAGCCACGCAGCTGCTTAGCGCGTAGCCCAAGCTTCGAATCCTCATAGTCCTCGCTCCCGTGCCGCATGAACGCTCAGCGCCTGGCTTTGTTCGGCGCGGCGGCGCTCAGTCCCATGTGCAGCAGCCAGTGCACGCTCTTAGTCCCTGTTAAAGATGTCGATAAGCGACTCGATCGCCAGCCCAAGCTCGTTGGGCTCGTCGTCCTCTCTTAGGCCGATTGATGAAAACTTCGCTACCAGCATGTTGATAATCTCGGCCTTGCGCACGTCGTCAACGCACTTAGGGCTATCACGCGTTACGGCGAAGGAGTCTAGTAGCTCCTTGATCTCCGGGACGCTGCTCAGCAATTCGCGGCGGCTGCGCTGAAGTAGACGATCGAGGTCCAAAGTCTCCGTAACCCGCTCAGCTCGAAATCTTATTTTGGTGTTCGGTGCTGCTCTGTTCCGTTCCGGCGCAGCAGCCGGGCTCCGAGGGCCTTAGTCGCCGCCTCGGCCCGCTTCGCAGCCACGTCGCCGATAGGCGGCCCCCCTTCGCTGCCACTGCACTTCGCTTCATTTTCGAAGCTCGTCCAACTCCCACAGCACTGTCGATTGCTGGTCGGCCTTGAGCATATCTCGCCAAAAAGCCGCGCTCAAAGCTCCCGGTGCGAGCGCAAAATAGGCACCCGCGAGGCCGCTAGTCCCATCCCTCTTGACCGGTTGTGCAATAACACCGAAAGCAGTTGTGCTTGCGTGTTCTCGCTCGAAATCTTTGGCGATGCGGCTAAGGTGGGAATCACCGTCAGACGGTATTCCCATCCGAAGGCCTCCTGAGTCTAGCATCACGACGGCGTCCGTACAACCGCGTAACTGTCGTGCCTCTGTCTTTAGCTTTTGTTTGATCCGCTCGTAAGGGTACGCAGGCCGTTCTGGTAATCGAACGTAGAGCCAATGAGTTTCTTGCCCTTGCGTTAAGTGCTCCATCGTAAGCAATCCGGTATCAGGCGGTGGCACTAAGGTAAGACAAACGGCACAGGTCCAATACAAAGTATCCGGCTTTTCGCCGGGAACGACAAGTCTAACCTTAACTGAACCGAACGGATATTCGTGCGCCACTGCGCTCTGCGTACCCAACTTCGCGAATTCTTGGGTCGCGCTTGCGATAGCGCGGTGCGCTTCTGCTTGTAGGTTTTCAACATCGCTACCTTCAACTTCTATTTCAACGACGACGTGGCGAGCAAAAGCGTGCCTCTTTAGCGCCGACTTTAGCGCAGTCTGCATTGCGCCCACAAAGATCATCGAATCGCTCCGAAATGGGTCGTTTGGAAATCCACTAACTTCGACCACATGTTCTTTGCCCGCGACCTCCGCGGCAAAGTCAGCTGTGCCACGTTCCGTTGGCGGCGCGAGCCTAACTGATGCTCCAGCGAGCTTAAACTTCCAAGCCATGCTTAACTCAGTGACTGTCGCTGCATACTTATTGGGATCACGCAATGAGATTATCGCTTCGCCAAGCCTTGCATCGGTCTTAAAGGCGACGCAATACGCCGCCAATTCGCAAACCTCGATGATGTTTAACTCCGTGCCTCCAGTGAGGGAGCGAAACAGTGGATGAACATCGGCAATGGAACGAGCGCGAACGTCCAGACGTTCCGCTTGGCGCTCTATCCACGCCGACCCCATGACCGAGCATACAATGTCGTGCGCGGCTATCATGGCAGCTGGGGGCACTCCGATTTGGGGCGCCATATCTGGCGCTAACTGAAACCAATGTTCAAACATAACGTCACTAACTCAACCCATGAACTATTCGAAGGGCACGGATGAGTTTCAGCTTTGTGCTACCGTACGGCTTGCGTCCGCTCCGCGCCGCATAGATTGTCGCGCGCGAAACGCCTAGAGCAAGCAGCTTTGGAACTGGGGTCGATCGCAGCATCGGCAGCCACTTGTTGAGCCAATCGTCGCGGCGCGGGTCGGCATACTCCGTATAAACATCCATCGGGTCGAACAAGGCTTGGTCCTCGACCTCTTCGAGCTTGTTTGATTCCTTACCGATGAAATGCAGCTGTTTGATCCGGACGCGGCGCCGACCCAGCAGACCGACGCTCTGCCGATCGCACGGCTCGCCAGTGGCATCGGCACACTTGGCCTCTTCGTGGAACTCGTACTCTTCGAGCACGTCGCCGTAGCTCTTGACGGCCGCGATCGATCGCGTGGCGCTGGGCAGCGATGCGCTGATCCGATACGGCTTCTCCGAATACTCATCGATCCAGGGCAGCCTCTCCCATCTGCGCGGGTCGCTCTCATACGGTGCGATCAGATGGAAGTGTTCGGGATCGGCGCCGCTTGGATGACCGAACGACGCTACGTGGGCGCTAAGGATGAAGTTGAATGGTTTGATCTGTTGCGCGTACCGTTTACTAGCATTGAACGCTTCTAGCGGCTTGAGCACCTCGGGGCTGCTCACGGTGATCTGCCCTACGGCCACGCGATCGGCGATCGGAAGCGGCGCCGCTGCGAGACTCAGCGATCGGCGTACGATCGCAAGCCACGCCTGCGCGATCCAGCTACGATCGTCGCCCTCCGGATCGCTGGGATTGAGTAGATGCCCGAGGCCGTGCTGCGACCATCGATCTTCGCCGTCCTCACCGTTATTGTCACCCTTACGCAGCAGTACCGGCTCGCCGTTGCGATCGCGGAGGAAGAGCGCGTAACGCTTGGCGGAAATCGCCAGGCACCAGAGCTGCCGCTGCTGTTTGGTTTTGGGATCGCGGTTGTCGCTCTCGATCTTGAGGATCGGCTCTTTGACCGCCTCGCGATCGTAGGGATTGAGGCGATCCAGAAGTGCAACGATTTCGTCCACCTGCGCCCAGGTCAGCGCGCGGATCGCCTCGCGCCGGTCTTCGGTCTTATATGCGCCGCCAGGGCACGGAACGAGGCGGCCGCGCTCCGAGGCCACTATTGCCATGGAGTCGGTGTCTTCCATCGCGTATGTGCCGCCGCGATCGGTGACCAGGCGCTCCAGCAGCGCGAGCAGCAGATGGCTACCGCCCGTAATGAGCGAGGCCAGCGGTGGGAAGCAAAACTCACCGGGTGACTCCGGGTGCTTTACGGTACACTCGTACGACTCGGGATCGATGCCGTAGCATGTCAGCTTCACCGGCTTTTCACTCTCTTTGCGATCCATCTGTGCGAAGATGCCGTAGCTCGTCGCGCTGCCGAAGGTCTTGAGCGATCGCTTGAGCCGATCGCGCTCGCTCTTGTCCAGATCGGTGCGAGCTGCGAGGCGATTGCGTTCCTCGATCACCACTTTGAAGAAGTCCTGCGAGCGCGGATCGATCGGCACTTGTCCGCGGAACGTGATCGGCTTCAGGCCCTCAGCCTTACCGATAGGCTCGATCTCGAACGCCTCGATAATGCGCGGCTGCTTTCCAGTTAAGAGCACGGACGCCACAAGATCGGGCCATGAATACCACAGCGCATCGCTGGGATTGTCGCTGTTCGCATAGACGTAGTTGACGCCGATCTGCCAATCGTTGCCACCGTACTTAGATGAGATGAGAAGGCCGGTCCCCAAGACGGACTTCTGAAACGAAGTATCCGTGACGCACTCGAGGTGCAATGAAAGGAGACCGACCCTCATGACCAAGCATAGCAAAGTCCAGATTCAAAGCAAGTCCCGAAAGGAACGTCGCGCAAAGGCGAACCCGCTTGCGATCGGAATCGACCTGGGCGACCGGTATAGCGAAGCCTGTGTGCTTGACGAGGAGGGCGCAATCGCCAGCCAAACTCGCCTGCGCACGACTCGGGCGACGTTACAGGAATACTTCAACTCGCGTGCGCCGGCCCGGGTCGCACTTGAGACGGGAACGCACTCGGGATGGGTCAGCCGACTCATCGCCGGCTGCGGCCACGAGGTTGTCGTTGCCAATGCCCGCGAGTTGCGCAAGATTCACCAAAGCGATCGAAAGAACGATCGCGCCGATGCAGAGATCCTCGCTCGCATAGTTCGCTTCGATCCGCAGCTCCTCGCACCAGTCCAGCATCGTAGCGAGCAGATGCAAGCCGACATCTCTCTGATCCGTGCGCGTGACGTCCTCGTTGGCGCGCGTACAAAGCTTATCAATGCCGCGCGCGGATTGACCAAGTCCCTGGGTGGTCGCTTACCGCGGTGCACTACTCCATGCTTTGCTCAGCGCATTCGCGAGCAAACTCCCGAGCGGTTCGAAACGATGCTCGCACCGCTAGCAGCTGCAATCGATTCGCTAACGGAGCAGATCCGCTGCTATGACAAGCAGCTCGAGGTGCTAGCTCACCAATGCTATCCGGAAACGGAGGTTCTGCGGCAGGTAGCCGGCGTTGGGGCGTTAACCTCGCTGGCCTTCGTGCTCACACTTTCCGACAAGACTCGCTTTGCACGTAGCCGCGACGTCGGAGCCTACCTCGGGTTGGTTCCGCGCCAAGATGACTCGGGTGAACATTCCCCGCAACTGCCGATCACCAAAGCTGGAAACGGGTATCTGCGCCGCCTGCTGATCGGAAGCGCTCACTACATCTTAGGACCCTTTGGACCAGACTCCGACTTACGGCGCTTTGGGATACATTTGGCCGAGCGCGGCGGCAAGAATGCCAAGAAACGAGCCGTTGTCGCGGTGGCTCGTAAGCTCGCGGTACTGCTTCACCGGTTGTGGGTCACTGCAGAGGTCTACGAGCCCGTGCGCGCCGGCGTCCCGTTAGGAGCGGTTGGCGTCGCCTAAATACTCGCGAGGAAAACTTCGCGCGACATTCGCTCCGACAATTCGCCGCGTTTTGGTGACTGCGATGCGAGCTAGGATCCTCTGAGATCGTCGCTTAGATAGCAGCGCCAAACTCCACGAGGAACCCCAACGTGCACCGAGCCAACAATGGCTCACAACGAGTGCGGATGGAAGCGGGGCGAGATGAATTGGTGGAGCGATGTATTTGGCCGCCACGTCGGCCTTGACAAAAACGGCCTTCTCATGGAAGCTCGCAGCGGCAGCGCGTCGCCATCCGGGATGATGCGAGCGAAGCCTGCAAGGCGCTTCCAGTTGCCCTGATCGAGCAACCATTCAGGCGTCACGGCTCGCAGCATTGCTGCGAGCTCCTCGCGAGCATCTTCCACGACCGTTATGTCGCTCGCAGTGACGAAGTTCCACAGTCCCATCAGCACGTTCACCGTCGAATATTGACTGAGGAAATCTGTGTAGACGACCGGCACTGGAACCTTGCGCGCGTGCGCGCTCGCACGTCCGCCGAAGAAGGCTGATTCAGCATATCCGAGATACCGCTTTGGAAAATCCGGCATGCGTGCGAGCAGAGGCGTGATCCCCATCGCCTCCAGGTAGGCTTTGCCGATCGAGGCCGCCGAGTAGGCTTTCGTCGCCTGGAGGGGGATCAGGTGGAGCGCGTATTCCGCGAGCAGCTTCTCGGTCAGCTCGCAGGTTGCGAGCACATCGCGCCGGTTGTAGTCGATGTATCTTGGCGTAACGATCCCATGCCGCTTGACCTTCTGCTTGCCGTGTTCGACACCGAAGAGCTCGCAGGCCCGTTCGAGACGCATGCCCTGATCGGTCAGCGCGAAGGCCAGGGTTTTCGCATCGAGCATGTGCCCGCGGAAAATGTAGCGATCGTCCGGCTTGGGGGTCGCGGCACCTTCGGGTATTTTGTCTTCCTTATCGCGATCGATCGTGGCAGTGAAGCGCTTGAAGGAGCGTTTACCATCCATGTGCTTGACCGTGATCGCTGGCCGGTACGCGCTGGGACGCAGCATGCCGTTGGGGTCTCGGTACTGAAAGAGTACGAAGCTGAACCCGCCCAGGAACCGGCCCTGCGAAGGTTGGTAATCAAGTGCGAGGCGCGAGATATCGAAAGGAAAGTTGAACGCAACGAGCAGCCCGCGACCTTTGTACGCCACGCGGAAGAGAAGCCTGCGAAACTCCGCTGCCGATAACAGCATAAGTTTTGGATTACTCGGGATGCTGCGCTCCGGGATGCCGCGCGGATCGGTGTCGGCCGCATGGGTCGCGACGTACCGGTCCAAGATGGCTCGCTCGCGTGGCAGCAGATCGTCACCGTAGAACAGACCCTCTTCGAGGCAGCGGCCTTCCACGAGGAACCTGTAGCTGCCGAAGGTCAGCGCCTGCGCTTTATCGGTGCGCGTCTCGCAGTCGAAGACGAGCATGCCGTCGATCTGCGGCATGGTCTTGCGATCCGACTGCGACGACGGTAGATCGGGATAGACGCGGACTGCGATCGGCAGGTCACTTGTCATGCGCTGGCTTACGCTTCGTCGCGGGCTTGCCGGAAGCTCGCTTCGCCGCAGCTTCAAGCCCTGGAAGCCAGTCCGGCCCATAGACAGCGACGAGCAACTCCTCGACGTGGAGCAGCCGCGCGCCGTTTGCTTTGTGCTCGGCAAGCATGTGCTCCGTATTATCGTACAGCCCGTGCGACTCTGCGATGCTTGCGAGCAGGACGCTCCCGTTAGGATTCTCCAGGGCACCGGGTGGCCAGCGGTATTGCGCCACGCTAAGCACCGCCCGGTGATCGTTGATCGGATAGCGGATCGTCAGCGCGCTGTTGCGCTTGCCGAAGACGTGGTTGAGCTCGTACGGCTCGCGGCCGTGCGCAAGGCGCTCGCAGCGATAGCACAGCGGCGGCGACCGGCCCGTAATCAACGCAAACGGCCGCGATTCGCCGCACGCACATGGAGCGCTGCCGACACGGCGCTGGGCACGGGTATCGCGCAGCCACGCGCCGATCGGATCGCGCTCGCGCATCAGCCGCGCCGCGCGTAGATACTTTCAAAGGACAGGACGCCCAGGTCGCCCTGGCGCTCCAGCTCATTGAGGTCGGTGAGGAACGGCACGTCGCGGCCCGACGCGTCGAGAAGCTTCGTTCTTGCTGAGCTCGCGCAGCTTGGTATCGTCGCCGGTCGCCAGAAACTCGCGCTGCGCCGCCGCGCGCTTCGCCAAGCTCCGACGCGGCGCGAGAACCTCGTACGGCGACTTCTACTCGGCCGCCGTGAACCGGCACAACCATGACGCGCAGGAGGTTATCGCTCGGCTTCGCGGCGTAGCGACCGCCTGCGGTCTTGCGCAGCGCCGACCCGCCGAGTTTGACGACGGTTCGCGGGTCGACGCCGTACTCGGCCGCCGCGCTCTTTAGCGAAACGCCTTCGCGCATCCGGGTGACGACGTGTGCGACGTTTTCGACCGATGCTTGCGAGCGCCGCGGCAGCGCATCGTACTGGGCGAGCGTTCGCGGTCGCCGGCGACGTTGACCGCCACGGCGGCGCTTTGGTATCTTTGCCATAGTTCAACTGCAGTCGAAGGGGTCGAGGCGGACATGCCTCGGCCCCTTAGGTGTAGTTAGTGGTCTCCATCGGTCAGGTAGTACGCATTGCCCGAGCGCCGCAGCCGAACGTTCTTGATTGTGCCACCGCCTTCGAGATGTGCCCGCGCCGCCTTCAGTTGCTCGTCGCGTTTTGGGTTCGATCCGAGACTGAGCAGCTCGGGCTCGCGGTCCGCAGGTTTGACGGTCATCAGCCAGCGATCTTTACCGTCATATCCGCGACCGGGCTCGAATGCGACTGCGAGCACGTCGAACTGGAAACCCTTGCTCGCGAATTCGGAATTGTCGGCATACGTGCGGCCGGAACCAAACGAGAAATTCGTGGAAGTCTCCGATACAGTCGGTTTTCCACGCGTGGAATCAGAGATTTTCTTCATGATCTTCCTTTCCATAGATGAAGAGTGCGTGCAGTACGGTCGAGGAACTCATAGCTCCGGTGGGGGCATACGGCGCGCGCCGATCCAAATCAGGACCACGACGCCGACGATAAGGCAGCCCAATGCAAGCCAGCTGGAACCCGCCGCGGCGTCCTCTGGCGGATCATCTCTCGTACGTGCGCCGCGCATCGGGCGATCATCGCCGCTGACCTCCCGGTGAACGCGTCGTACAACCCAGTCGCTTACGCCGAGCTCGCGCGCAATCGCGCGAAATGGCTTGGTCTCGTCTTGGAGCGCCTCAGCGATGCGTTCCCGATCGCCGGGCTTCACGGCGCAACTCCGAGGCCGTCGCTGACCTCGTCGAACATGCGCTCGGCCTGATCGCCAAAGACGGCTCGTAAACGCTCCAGGTCTCGCGCGCTGGCCTTTAGACGGCCCCTTTCGAGGTAGCCCAGGGTTAGGTGGCTCATGCCCAACTGCCGGGCCGCCTGCGTCTGCGTTAGGCCCGTGGTGAGACGCCAGAGGCGCAATCTCAACATTTCCTTACCCCTTTCATTAGGCTGAGTGGCCTTACCACTACAGCATAACGGGGGAGCTAGCCACCCGGAAGAGAAGACTGTGCCATGGAAAGTCCACTCCCCCCTCGCGAGGTCGAAAGAGCCAGGCCAGGCTCGCGAAGCTACGCCGACCTGGAGCAGCGGGTGTTCTTTGCCCGTTGGCTCGCCGCGGCCGTCCAACGGTCACCCCTCACGCGAAAGGAAATCGCCCGGCGGCTGTGGCCCGATAGCGCCGAGAGCGCCACGACGCATCCGATCAAGCTCTATACCGAGGTGCGCATTGTCGAGGGGCAGCCGCCCAAGGTCAGCCTTCCGGCACCCCAAACGCTTCGCGCATTGTGCGACCTGCTCGGACTGTCGTGGACTGAAGCGTTCGGTTTAGCCGGATATTACCGAGAGTTGCTTCAGGCGATTGCGGACCTCGCCGATCTTGGATACCAGTGGATCGCAGAAGACTCGGGCGAGGACCTTTCGCCGCAATTTCACTTTGACGGTCTGCAAAGTTTAGGCAGCGTCGGCATCGAGGAAGCACTGGAGCTTCCTCAGTACGCTGAGCGGTACGTCAGGGGCGCTTGGGAAGAAGGACCGTTCGGATATTATAGTCCGCCCGAACCGCCTGAGGGCTCGGACCCGCAGGCACAAAGCACCTTCTTTAATGAATGGCTTCGCGCGAACAGCGATAAGGTGCGATGCGTTACCGCCGTCATCCCGAAGCCGCTCGCGATTGCAATACTCATTGCCGTTGCTGGCTTTCCACGACGCGGCGACTTGTATAAGGACGGCAGCCCTTCGTACGCGGCAGAATTGTTGAAGGCTGCCGGGTGGCTTGTTGAAGCTGCTCAAGAGCGCTCGCGACTGCGAGGATTGCCGCCGCTTCTTCAGAGGGCAGACGACGCACTACGCGATCGCAATCTAAAGCTCGATCCCAAGCGCGTGATTGCCGCTGAGTATACCGTGGCGTGGGCGGATCGGCAGTGCGCAGTTTACACCCACGTTGCGCGCCTTGGAGCAATGGCGCGCTTTGGCGTCGCCGGCTCTTCAGAGTCAACGCAAAATGGCGAAGAGATATTGCCAGACCTTCGTCGCGCTCTACTTCCAACCGCGGAACAATTTCAAAACTGGAGAACGCGAAGAAGCATAGCCACTAAAGATGCCCCCCGGCCCGCTGTAACGGACCGGAGGCGTCGCACCATGGAGGATTGAGCTCCAGATGCTAAACAAGACGATACCCTCGTTATATCCCCCGCTGCAAGTCCGCGCGGGCGTCCTGGTCGTGGATGGCTTCGGCATTGCGCTGCGCGTGCTCTACGGCAAGCTGCATGTGCAGGACGGGATCGGCAGGCAGCGCCGCTCGATCGTGCTCGATCGCGCGGGCTCCGGCCTCGAACGCCTCGTGCTGATCGGCCACGCTGGTTGGGTCAGTTTGGAGTCCTTGTCATGGTTGCGTGCGATCGGCGCGGCGCTTGTGCAGATCGGACGGGATGGCGAGGTGCTCGCGCACTCCGTTCCCTTCGGCTACGACGGTCATCCCATCCGCCGCGCGCAGGCGCTCGCAGTCACGAACGGCTTGGACCTCGCGCTCGCACGCGAGCTTATCGCTGGCAAGCTCGACAGTCAGCGCCGGATTCTCGTTCGGCTCGGTGCCGATCTGCGCGAGTTTGACAAACTGCGAGCCGCGATCGATACCGCCGATTCGATCGAGCGCGTGCGCGTGATCGAAGCCAGCGCCGCGGCGCTCTACTTCCCGGCCTGGCGTGACGTGCGGATTCGCTTCCGCGATCGCGACCTCGCACGCATCCCGGCGCGCTGGCTGCGAGCCGACTCGCGCGCCTCACTACTCACCGGCGCACCGCGTGCGGCGACGTCGCCAATAAATTCGATGCGCAACTACGTTCTGGCAATGGCTACTGCGGAGGCCCGGCTCGCGTTGCTCGCCCACGGGTTGGACCCAACTCTCGGTGTATTACATAGCGATCAACGCAACCGCGACAGCTTGGCTCTTGACGCCGTCGAAGGCGTGCGAGCCGACGTGGACGCCTTCTTACTCGACCTGCTGGAAGATCGCGAGTTTACCGCGCGCGATTTCGGCGAGCTTCCGAACGGCGTTTGCCGAATAGCCGCACCGTTGACGCATGAGCTCGCACTCACCATGCCGCATTGGCGGGAATGCCTGCGCCCGATCGCGGCTGGCCTCGCACAAACGTTTCGCGATGCGCTCGCAGGCAAGGCTGGGCGCAGCGCAATTCCAGCATCGAAGCGATCGCCGCTAGCAGCAACGCCTCGCAAAGCCTCGCAGCTGCGGCCGTATGCGGCGAAGGCGTGGCGAGCGTCGCGGCCGGAAGCGCTTGCAGCGAAGCCGACCGCGTGCGCATCCTGCGGGCAGCCAGTCCTCAAGCGCAGGCGCCGGTACTGTGAAGCGTGCTTACCGCAAGCGCGCCGTGAACGCGGGCTGCGAGCAATCGAAGCGGCTCGCAAGGCGCTCGCAGCGCAGGCTGCCGCGGGCAAGGACCCGCGTGCAAGCGCGCACGCCGGGCACAAGCGCGGCGATGCCAATGCCGAGCATCATCGGCGCAATCACCGCTGGGCTCGCGAGCAGCGGGGCGCCGATCGCGATCGGGCATGGTTCGAGCGGGTGGTTGCGCCGAAGCTCGAACGCTTTGCGCTTAGCGCGATCGCTCGCGCGACGGGGCTATCGCTCGCGGCTTGCTCGCGCATTCGGGCCGGGGCGCAGGTGTCTCATCCGCGCCATTGGGACGGCCTGCTCGCATTGGTTGAAGCTGGGAACTGAAGCTCCACAGCGAACGTCCCTAGCTGCCGATCCGTTTACTCGGCGAGGAGCAACGTAGATGAAGAGCTTGGGTTTGGGCCGCTATGTGCTTAGCACGTGTGTGGCCGTTGTAATGTTGACGGGTTGCGGCAGATCGCAGCCGCCGATCGTAACGCCCGGTGCGATGCCGCAGCCTAGCGCGATGTCCGCGATTCCCAAAGAGGTCACGGGACTGCGTGTGCAGCACGGGCGCCTCGCTCCGCTATCTGCCAAGCGCGGGATCTATGTCTCGGAGTTCTTCCTTACTAGCAAGAACATCATTGGTTTCTGGAGGTCAGGCCGAGGGCCGATTTGCTACGAGAGCACCGGCAGCAACGTCGGCGACCTGAGCGCAGACAGCAAGGGCAACTTGATCGTTCCCAACGGCTCCTCCGGCGTGCTCATCTATCAGGGCCCGCGAATGTGCGGGCCATTGCTCGGAACGATTCCCGATCCGTACGGCCCAGCGATAAGCGCGGCGGCTGTTAACGCTCTGAACGGAACGATCGTCGTCGGCGAATTCGGCGACTCAGGCGGCAGCGTCGCTACGTGTACGCTTTCGAAGCTCAGCTGCCGGCTGCTCAAGAGTCCACACATGAGCGACGTCGCCAGCGTTGCGATGGACGCTTCAGGCAACTGCTATGCCGACGCGTACGATACATCGGGCGGCGCCGGTCTCTGGTACTATGCGGGCTGCGGCGGAAAGGGCACTGAGCTCACCAGCGCCAACGGATTCTCCGAGCCGTACCTGGGCGGCCTGAGCGTCGACGACAAAGGTCATGTTGTCGTGCTCTCGCTTCTCAACTCGTCGTCCAGCATGCCAAGCACCGTAACGGTCTATTCGGGTTGCGGCACGGGAACCTGTAAGGTCGTAGGCGGCCCGTTTGAGCTCCAAGGCGAAAGCATCTACGGTCATCTCAACCTTCAGAATACACAGTGGGTGACCGCCGATATCTCGGATGGCACGATCGAGATCTACGCGTACACCGGACATGGCACGGGATTGACGTACCTATACGGCTTGGGTGGATTTTCGTGCGCTACTAACGATTGCGAATCCGCGGCGTTTAGTCCCGGGTCGCCGAAGTAAGTCAAAGGCGTGAACCGACGGTTAGCGACACACTCACTTCACTGCGCAATCGGCATTTGTGCAACTGCAATGCTCGCTGGCTGCGGCGGATCGCAGCCGCCGATCGCGCCTGTAGCGACGGTACAAGCAACTGCGTCGAAGACAAAAACCTTCTACTACACGGGTGCGCAGGAGAACTTTACTGTACCGCCTGGCGTTCGGCATATTACGATCACAGCAGTTGGCGCGCCAGCGAAATCGTCGTACGCCGGCTTAGTGAAAGCCACGATTCCGGTTACACCCGGTGAGTCGTTGGCGGTATTCGTTGGCGGAACGGCGCAGGGTACAACCGGCGGCTTCAACGGCGGCGGTAGCGCCGGCGTCGGAGGCATCAGCGATGGCTCCGCCGGCGGCGGTGCGTCTGACGTTCGCCAGGGTGGTAACACGCTGACCGACCGAGTCATCGTAGCCGGAGGGGGCGGCGGTGCCGGCGGAGGGCACCACGGCGGCGGTCTCCCAGGAAGGGGCGGCCGAGGCGGCGCTCTCAAGGGAGGCCGTGGGCATCATGGGGGCACCGCCGCTGGGCCTGCCGGCACAGGTTTCGGGGGCGGCGGCGGCGGCGGGGGGACGCAGCAAAAAGGTGGAGTTGGTGGCCCCGGTGGCGACGCGGCTAACGGGAGCGGTTGGCTCGGTCTCCCTGGCGCCAGCGGTTCGCTTGGCGTCGGCGGTGCGGGCGGCGGCGGCTGTCCCTCCTGCTATGCGGGTGGCGGTGGCGGTGGTGGGGGCGGCTACTACGGCGGTGGCGGAGGCGGCAGCGGCGGCAGCAGCGGACCACCAAGTGGGGATGGTGGTGGCGGCGGCGGTGCCGGCGGCTCGGGTTACGCGGAACCGAGGGCGACCGGTGTGGTCATGGTTCGCGGAGGCGGCGGCGCGGGGCCGAGCAAAGTCGTCATATCCTGGTAGGCAGTTATAAATGAAGCTCTCAGATTTTAGCCGCTGTGCGTTAACCACTTGCGCGGCCGTTGCAATGCTTTTTGGGTGCGGCGGATCGCAGCCGCCGATCGGCGCGCCGGGCCAGACACAGCCTTCCACGATCCTCCGCTATACAAAGAGCAGCCTTGGGCAAAGCGCGGGCCGGCGAGGCCACGCGCACTTCGTCTATGTGACCAACGATAATTCGAACAGTATTTCTGCTTACGCGATCAAAGCGAGTGGAGCCTTGACTCCGGTGCAGTGGTCACCGTTTGGAACAGGCATAAATCCGACGGGGGTGGCGACCGATTCTACTGGCAGGTTCGCCTATGTATCCTGCGGTGATGGAGCTTACGCTTACACCATCAACGCGAGGAGCGGCGCGTTGACAGAGGTACAGGGCTCCCCATTTAGAACGCGCTCGGCCCCTTTCGGAGTCGCGGTCGATCCCGGCGGCCGGTTTGTCTATGTGGCAAACCAAGACGCCCACAGCGTTTCGGGCTATGCCATCAATACGAGCAGTGGTGCCTTGACCAAAGTTCCAGGGTCGCCATTTAAGGCAGGTGACCACCCGATGGCGGTAGCGATCAATCCGACTGGTAGGTTTGAATACGTTACCGACTCGTTTTCAAAATATGTGTCTGCTTACGCAATCAGCACAACTACGGGCGCCTTGACACATGTGCAAGGGTCTCCATTTAGAGCGCGCGACGAGCCGTACGCGGTGGCGGTCGACCCCGCTGGCAAGTTCGCATACGCGGCCAACTGGATTTCGCGCAACGTCTCCGCTTACGCCATCAACGCAGACAGTGGCGCCTTGACGAAAGTGAGGGGATCACCCTTCGCGGCGGGGATCGGTCCGGGGGGTGTGGCGATCGATCCTTCCGGGAAGTTCGTCTACGTGACAAACGGCGGCTCCGGCAATGTTTCCGCCTACACCATCAACGCAAGCAGTGGAGCTTTGACGCAGATGCGAGGGTCGCCGTTTACGGCGGGCTCTGAACCGGTGGCAATAGCAGTCGATCCGACGGGCAAGTTTGCCTACGCGGTAAACGAAGGGTCGAACAACGTTTCCTCCTATGCGATCAACGAAAGCACCGGTGCCTTGACACCAGTACGGGGGTCGCCGTTTGCGACGCGCGCGAGCCCAGTAGGGGTGGCAATCTGGTAAGGGATTGCGGCTGGAACAGAGCCTACACGACGAACGGACGCTGAGAAGTGTTTGCGTTTAGCGGCTGTTGCCAGAATATAAGCGGCTCGGAGCGCTCTTTCCCGCGCGTGTGAAAATAGACAGCGACACTAGGTTTTGGCGGTCCCCGCTGCGCGTCAAGCTCGTACGATTTCCGAGCATAGATAAGGGCGCCCCGCGCCCGGCGTTCGCGATCGCGAGGCCGTTGTTCGCTTAGCAGCATTGCTCGCATTGCAGCTACGAGCGCCTCGCATTACGGAAGCTTAGATGAGATGAGAAGGCCGGTCCCCAAGACGGACTTCTGAAACGAAGTATCCGTGACGCACTCGAGGTGCAATGAAAGGAGACCGACCCTCATGACCAAGCATAGCAAAGTCCAGATTCAAAGCAAGTCCCGAAAGGAACGTCGCGCAAAGGCGAACCCGCTTGCGATCGGAATCGACCTGGGCGACCGGTATAGCGAAGCCTGTGTGCTTGACGAGGAGGGCGCAATCGCCAGCCAAACTCGCCTGCGCACGACTCGGGCGACGTTACAGGAATACTTCAACTCGCGTGCGCCGGCCCGGGTCGCACTTGAGACGGGAACGCACTCGGGATGGGTCAGCCGACTCATCGCCGGCTGCGGCCACGAGGTTGTCGTTGCCAATGCCCGCGAGTTGCGCAAGATTCACCAAAGCGATCGAAAGAACGATCGCGCCGATGCAGAGATCCTCGCTCGCATAGTTCGCTTCGATCCGCAGCTCCTCGCACCAGTCCAGCATCGTAGCGAGCAGATGCAAGCCGACATCTCTCTGATCCGTGCGCGTGACGTCCTCGTTGGCGCGCGTACAAAGCTTATCAATGCCGCGCGCGGATTGACCAAGTCCCTGGGTGGTCGCTTACCGCGGTGCACTACTCCATGCTTTGCTCAGCGCATTCGCGAGCAAACTCCCGAGCGGTTCGAAACGATGCTCGCACCGCTAGCAGCTGCAATCGATTCGCTAACGGAGCAGATCCGCTGCTATGACAAGCAGCTCGAGGTGCTAGCTCACCAATGCTATCCGGAAACGGAGGTTCTGCGGCAGGTAGCCGGCGTTGGGGCGTTAACCTCGCTGGCCTTCGTGCTCACACTTTCCGACAAGACTCGCTTTGCACGTAGCCGCGACGTCGGAGCCTACCTCGGGTTGGTTCCGCGCCAAGATGACTCGGGTGAACATTCCCCGCAACTGCCGATCACCAAAGCTGGAAACGGGTATCTGCGCCGCCTGCTGATCGGAAGCGCTCACTACATCTTAGGACCCTTTGGACCAGACTCCGACTTACGGCGCTTTGGGATACATTTGGCCGAGCGCGGCGGCAAGAATGCCAAGAAACGAGCCGTTGTCGCGGTGGCTCGTAAGCTCGCGGTACTGCTTCACCGGTTGTGGGTCACTGCAGAGGTCTACGAGCCCGTGCGCGCCGGCGTCCCGTTAGGAGCGGTTGGCGTCGCCTAAATACTCGCGAGGAAAACTTCGCGCGACATTCGCTCCAACAATTCGCCGCGTTTTGGTGACTGCGATGCGAGCTAGGATCCTCTGAGATCGTCGCTTAGATAGCAGCGCCAAACTCCACGAGGAACCCCAACGTGCACCGAGCCAACAATGGCTCACAACGAGTGCGGATGGAAGCGGGGCGAGATGAATTGGTGGAGCGATGTATTTGGCCGCCACGTCGGCCTTGACAAAAACGGCCTTCTCATGGAAGCTCGCAGCGTGCCTCGCAGCTTAGATCGCAACGCTTAACGCGTTGCAGCTTGGATCGCGGCGGCTTGGATTCGTGTGGCCGAGCGGCTCAGCGGCCGGGTGTCTCGTCTTGGCTTCGCCAACCCCTATCCCGTTATGCTGCGGCGCGGGATAGATACCGTATTTCGCGTCAAGCGTAATTAGCGTCAAAACGCTTCCCAGATCGAAGAATGCCGTAGGCCAGAACCAAGAGTTTGCGCATGACCGCTCCGATGACGAGCCGCTTGTGCTTCCCGGCCGCCGACAGCCGCTCGGCAAAGATCCGAAGAATCGGATTGAACCGAAGGGCCACCATCGCCGGCATATAGAGGGCTTTGCGAATGCGAGCGTTGCCGGTCTTGCACATGCGGGGACGGCCGTGAATGGAAGTACCGGACCGCCGCTCCCGCGGAGATAGCCCAGCAAACGCGGCGACAGCCTTAGCCGACTCAAACCGATCGAGATGTGGGATCTCCGAAAGGATGGATCCCGCGGTTGTTTCACCGATTCCCGGAATCGACGTCAAAAGGTCGCGCCGGCGCTTGAGGTCAGGATGGTCGTCGAAGTGCCGGCGGATCTGCCGTTCGACCTGTGCGATCTGTTCGTCGAGCGTAGAGATGACCTCGCGTATGGAGGCCGTAACGATCGTTGCGTCCGAGGATTGTGCGTAGACCGATTGCTGTGCTCGGGTCGTCTTGAGATGCTCGTAATGGCGCATAAGGGCCTGTAAAACACGGATTTCCGGTGCCGGTGGAACCCACGGCTCCGGACCTTGGCTCTTACAAAATCTCGCAATGAGCGCCGCGTCAACCGCATCGGTCTTCGTGCGCAGCAGCTCGCTCTGCGCGAACGCCTTGATCCGAGCTGGATTGACCACGCTGACCCGCTGCTCGAGGCTGTGAAGATACGACGCAAGAGCTTCCCAATACGCGCCGGTTGCTTCCATGCAGATGTGCACATCGAGGGCGTGACGATTCTTAAGCCACGCGGTTAACTGCTCGAACCCCTTCGCCGTGTTCGGAAACGCTTTCTTCGCCTCAGCGTGATCGCTTAAGAGACACGCGTGAAAGTTTTCCTTCGACAAATCGATTCCCAAGAACGATGCCATCGAGCGTCCCTCCTGAAACGGCGCCTTTCGCGATCGACCTTGTGCATTCGAGCTAACCGACAATGCGGTGCTCACGATACCGTCCGATCTCCGCAGGCGCCAACGGGCAGGCCGCCTATCTATCCCGCGGGGTTACGACCCAAGGAGCTAACTCAGCGTGACCAGCCCTACCGTCATCATACAAGGAGCCACAGCCAAAAATTGTGCACCCCTAGCGCCTGGTTGCTCGGCGCTTAGGTTCAATGCCCGCAATGCTGATGCGCGGCTAAGCTGCTACGCGATCGGTGCCGCTATGCCGCGCAGCTGCAATGCCCGCAAATCGCAATGCGCGCAATGCAACACGGCCTCGCGATCGCGAACGCCGGGCGCGGGGCGGCGGCGTGGTTACGGGGTTACCGAAAAGACCGTTCCATAGCCGGCACCACCCTTGTAGGTCGTGCCGTAGAGCGTGCCGTTGACGCTGACGAGAGCCGAGTATGGGTTCCTGCCGTCGCGCGTGTGGAAGCCGAAGCTGTGGAGCACGGCTTCAGTACCGGAAGGCGTGATCGCGAAGACCGTTCCGTCGCCGTTCGTGCCTCCAAAGTAGGTCGTGCCGTAGAGCGTGCCATTGACGTTGATGAGACCCGCATACGGATTAGTGCCGTCTCCCGATCCGCCCCCGAAGCTATGGAGCACGGTCTCCTTGCCGGATGGCGTGATCGCGAAAACGGTTCCATAATCGAAGTGCGCGCCCCCTTCTTCGGTCGTACCGTAGAGCGTGCCATTGACGTTGACGAGGCCCGCCTCTGGGTAAATGCCGTCTCCCGAGCCGCCGAAGCTATGGAGCACGGTCTCCGTGCCGGATGTTGTGATCGAGAAGACCGTCCCGCCGCCATGCGCGCCCCCGATCGCGGTTGTGCCGTAAAGTGTGCCGTTGACGTTGACAAGGCCCCCATACGGCTTTCCGCTCTCGTCTGAAGTTTTGCCGAACGTGTAGAGTAGGGTTAGCTTCCCGGAGGTCGTGATCGCGAAGACCACTCCGTACCCGGTCGCGCCTCCGAACGTGGTTGTTCCGTAGAGCGTGCCGTTGACGTTGAGGAGACCCCCAACGGGTTCTGCGCCGTTCGAGCCGTAGAAGCTGTGGAGCACTCGTTCCTTGCCGGACGGTTTGATTGCGAAGACCACCCCGTAGTCGTTTGTGCCTCCAAAAAAGGTCGTGCCGTACAGCGTGCCGTTGACGTTGACCAAGCCGCCAAACGGCTCCCTCCCGTCCTTTGATCCGCCGGCGAAGTTGTGGAGAATCGTTTCCTTGCCCGCCGGTTTGATCGCGAAAACCGTTCCGGCGCCCTTCGAGCCGCCGTAACGGGTCGTTCCGTAAAGTGTGCCGCCGACGTTAACTAGGCCCGCAAACGGGTACGCGCCGTCGCTCGGCTCGCCGCTGAAGCTGTGCAATACCGCTTCGGAAACGCTTGGGGGCTGCGCGGCATTCGCAGGCGACGACTCAGGCGCCGGCACCCCGCTGCCGCCGCACGCGGCGAGAAGCGCTGCATAAAGCCACGACGCGACAAAAATGCATGGTTGTTTCATTTTCGTACTCTTTTATTGGTTAGTTGGCAGGGCTAATCGCTACAGCGTTGTCAGTTGTGTGGTAACCGGGTCCCGCGAATGTTTTAGTTGGCGAACCGCCTTGTGGGTACTTCCAAAAGCCGACGTAACCGACGCCGTCTTTCCCGAACGGAACGATTATCGCGCCATCATAAATCCATGACGCAAAGAGAGCGCTCCCGAAACCGTGTAACTTCGTCGTGCCTACGCGGGTTGCCAGCGAGCCCTTAATCTTGAGCCTGAAAATGGTGCCGACTTTCTCATCCGCGACAGTCATATATTTGCCGTCCCATTGAACCTGGCCGGGCTTTTTGATCTTTACAGACAGCGCAACGTTTTTGAGTTTCCTGCCTCCGGCGGGGAGTTCTGCAAATTCCACGCGACCACTCATAAATCCGTCGGCAAAAAGATTTCCCGAGCCGTCATACCCGCAATACTCCAAACCCTCGAAGTCTGCGTCCGTGTACGTAAACTGCCTACCCGAACCATCCTTGAAAATGGCGATCCCGGGTGAGTAACCGCCAAGGCCCAAAAAGGCCACCGCAAGGTCCCCGGTCGTGGGATCGACGGAGCAGCTGTTGTAATTGAAGCCGTAACCACTGAAAGTGTTTATCGGGCTAGTGCCGCCGTGCGCAAACTCGGTAATGGAGTCACGGTCGACGACGAATATATTCCCGCTAGGATCTGAGCAGAGCCCAAACGCGCCTGCGTTCAACGCACCAACGAGTTCGCCGGCCGGATACGTATAGTATGTAACGGCGCCGTCATAATCCGGAGCGACGTACAGAAGATCGCCGTACGAGCTAGACGCGACATGAGCGCGACGCAACCGGTGCCGCATTTCCTCGCTTTGGCTCGCGGCCGCAGCGGGCTGCGGCATCGCACCCAGCGCGCCGATCGGCGGCTGCGATCCCCCGCAGCCTGCGAGCAATGCGATGCTCATGCTTGCGCATAACACATAGCGGCTGATACCAGAAACCTTCATCTGCCTTGCTCCCGACGCAAGAACGCATCGGCGGCTAAGAATGTTCGGCGCGCAGCCTCATTTCCCAGCTTCGACCAATGCGAGCAGGCCGTCCCAATGCCGCGGATGAGGCACCTTCGCACCGGCCCGAATGCGCGAGCAAGCCGCGAGCGATAAGCCCGTAGCCCGCGCGATCGTGTTGAGCGGATAGCTTTGCAACTTCGGCACAACCTTGCGCTCGAACCATGCCCGATCGCGCTCGTTGCTTTGCTGCTCGCGAGCCCAGCGATGATTGCGCAAATGATGCTCGGCATTGGCTTCGCCACGCTTGCGTCCAGCCTGCGCGCTCGCACGCGGGTCCTTGCCCGCGGCTGCCTGCGCTGCGAGCGCTTTGCGAGCCGCTTCGATTGCTCGCAGTCCGCGCTCACGGCGTGCTTGCGGTAAGCACGCCTCGCAGTACCGACGCCTGCGCTTAAGCACCGGCTCGCCGCATGACGCGCACGCAGTCGGATTCGCTGCGAGCGCTTCGGGACGTGGCGCTCGCCATGCCTTGGCAGCATATGGCCGCGGCTGCGAGGCCTTGCGAGGCGTTGCTACCAGCGGCGATCGCTTCGATGCCGGAATCACGCGGCGCCCGTTCTTGCCTACGACCGCACCGCGAAACGTCTGTGCGAGGCTTTCCGCGATCGGGCGCAGGCATTCGCGCCAATGCGGCAGCGTCAGTGCGAGCTCATGCGTGAGCGGCGCGGCTATTCGGCAAATGCCGTTTGGAAGCTCGGCAAAGTCTGCGCGCTTCGAATACCCGATCTTCCAGCAGATCGAGCAAGAACGCATCCACGTTCGCTCGCACCGGCTCCATTACGTCGAGCGCAAGGGAATCCCGGTTGCGCTGATCGGCGTGCAGCACGCCAAGCGTTGGATCGAGCCCATGTGCGAGCAGCGCGAGGCGAGCTTCGCCTTCCACGCAGGCAAAGAGGTAGTTCCTCACGGCATTCAGCGGCGAGGTCGCGGCACGAGGTGCGCCGGTTAGTACCGATGCGCGCGAACCACAACGAAGCCATCGTGCTGGGATTCGTGCGAGGTCGCGCTCGCGAAAGCGAATCTCGACACCCTTCCACGCCCCGAAGTACGAGCTCGCGGCTTCGGCTTCGATCACGCGCACTTTCTCGATCGAATCGGCGGAAACGAGCGCTGCTCGCAGCGCATCGAATTCGCGCAGATCGGGAGCTCGCAGCTGCACAAGATTCCGGCGCTGGCCGTCGAGTTTGCTCGCAATCAGGTCGCGCGCGATCGCGAGATCCAAGCCGTTTGTAACTGCGAGCGCCTGCGCGCGCCGGATCGGGTGCCCGTCGTAGCCGTATGGAACGGAGTGCGCGAGCACCTCGCCATCCCGTCCGATCTGGACAAGTGCCGCGCCGATCGCTCGCAGCCACGCGAGCGCCTCTAGCGTGACAAATCCAGCGTGCCCGATAAGGACGAGCCGTTCGAGGCCGCTGCCAGCGCGATCGATCACGATCGAGCGGCGTTGCCTGCCGATCCCGTCCTGCACGTGCAGCTTGCCGTACCGGACGCGCAGTGCAATGCCGAAGCCGTCCACGACCAGAACACCAGCGCGGACTTGCAGCGGCGGATATAAGGGCGTAAAGTTCTGCTGTTGCATCTGGAGTTAACTCCCTCCGGGTGCGACGCCTCCGGCTCGTTTGCGCGGGCCGGGGGCACCTAAGTATGTCTGTCTATTTTCGACGTCAGCGGCCTCCGCGCTTCCTTTTACGTGGCGCTGGAGTGGGATTCGACTTCACATTTCGTTGCGTTTCGGCAGCGGTTCGCGCATCGATTACCGTTCGAGGGATGGGATCATAGAGCTCTTCTTCTGGAAAGGATTTGCGAAGCTCGTTTGTTATGTCGAGCCTGTTCAGTAGACCCAATTTGCGGAGATTATCGAGAAGCGGCTTGTTTTGAATCTCTTTGAGAGGCCGTTCAGCAACTTCGAAATAATACGATAAATGGCCAACGAGCCTGCGCTGAAGCTCTTCACCGAAGACTAAGCCTTGAGCTTCTTCAGTAAAGGACTCAATTAATAGCTCGGCCATCCGTTGTGACGTTCCCGGTATTACGAAGAGAGTTGATCCGAGCATCGGCCTCGCGTACTCGTTCACTACTCGCTCAGCCTCAAACATTTTAAGTTTGTATTCGACCGCGGGGTCCTGCGGCAGCGGGTTCGCTTCGGGGTTTTCCACGTGCAGTTTAATGGCGGTCTCAGCACCGAGCAGCGGCAGTCCCTTGGCGCGCTTTCTCTTAACTAGCGACGCGTCGGGCAGTAGGACCGCGCGAAACAGTCGCTCAGCAGTTTCCACTGACATTTCCGCGGACTTGCGCATTGCAGCGATGACCCAACTGCCCAGGTCTTGTTGTCGTATTCCGTAGTAATGCGTCGCCACTGTCACAGCATCCCGAACAATTTGCTGCATCCTTTGGAAGCAACATGATAGCGGGCGGCCGCCCCATCTTCGCCCCGCGAGGGTAGCTTATGGTTTCCTTCACTTTTTGCGTGCCTCCCCAATAGATTTTGTAACAAAAAGTACGCGCTGGCGGCTCACTTATTTTACCTAAAAGATTTGCCACAGAGAGGCGTCAAGTTCCCTGGCATGCGTGAAACGCCATTCTCGGCCTAACCCGGTAACCGCCGAGCCAGCGTGATCACGCAAATCAGCAACAAACTGACGGAGGGACAAGTTGAGTAAACAGACACAATCCGCGGCGGACTTTTCGTTTTCGACGGTTCCGCTCTACGCCGATAAGGACGAGTACGTCGCCAAGAAGCTCGTCTTTACAATCAAATCGATCGAGTACGAAGAGCACGGGGGCTTCGAGGGAGCACCCAGATGGTCGACCATCGTGTCGGTAAATGACGGACGACCAGACGAGATCATCACGTTGCAAGCTAACGAGAAACGTGACCAACTGTTGCAAGGGGCGAAGGCTCATCTTGAAGCACATGGCCCGATCCATAATGTTCAGTTGGTAAAGCGCGGCAAAACGTTTTATTTCAATACCATAACCGAAGCCAAAGGTCTCTAATTGTTTTCAAGCAACGAGGGCCGGGCGCAACTGTCCGGCCCTCAGGGCTTAGGTGTTTGCAGTGAAGCATAAATCGAAGCAACCGCGCCGAGCGACGCATTCGAAGCCGCCGCGTACTGCTGCACAATACTTTGCCAAGCCTCCGCGGCAACGGGCGTCACTCGTCAAGACTGCACACGTCCTCACGGCGATGCGCAACGACGGACTTTCGCTTAAGGAAGCCGCGCGCGAGATTGGGATCAGGCCAGAGACGGTTCAACGCCATGCGGGTCCCGCATTGCGTAAGACCAAGAGTGGCAAATACGAGGCTCGCGCCTCGGACACCCTGCTTCGGCCCATCGTGGTGGTTGCGCCGGGCGGTCTTCGGGAAATCGTCGTCCGAGATTCTGCCTCAGCAACGCTCGCTGCGGAGCATTCAAACGCCGTGCAGGCCTTCTTGCAGACCGGCGACAGTACTGATGTTTTGGCCCTCCGTGGTCAGTACATCATCGACGCCGGCGGGAAACGGATACCGCTGCTTACCGATCTGGACGAGCTCGAACGGCTCGGCGCCGTCGGTGTTCTGTCATTCGAGTCACTTTATGCCAGGGTCTAGCTGATGGCCGCACCGCGAGGGAAGGACCCGATGAACGCTGCGGCTCGGCAGTCTCGATCGCAGCGGCGTGTCGGCGACGATGCAGCCTGTAGCTGTGGTGAGATGCGGCCTGAGGCCCTAGTCTCTGGCCGCGTGCCGGTGATCTGTTTCGAATGCGACGCCAAGCAGCGTGGCAAATCGACGTTTGAAGCCAATCACGTCGCCGGGCGCGCAAATGATCCGACCACAATCGATGTTCCGATCAACGATCATCGGGCAATACTTAGTGTCGATCAGTATGATTGGCCGAAACGGACCTTGCAGAATCCCGATCGCAGCCCTTTGTTAGCAATGTCGGGCTGCATCCGCGGCCTTATGGCAACGACATATTACCTGATGGAGCGGCTTCTGGGCTGGATTCCGCCGCAACTTGAGACACTTGATGCTTTCTTATGCGAGCAGTTTGGCCCGCAGTGGTGGTTGAAGGTACCACTGCGCCGGTTGCCACCGAAATGACTGAGCCGACACCCCTTCCAATTGCGATTCGAGTCTATCCCGAGCCGCATTCCGACAAAGCCCGCGGCAAACGTCGCGGGCTCGAACATTGGCGACGCCCACGCTGGATGCTGTGCTGGGACGTAGAGTGTCATACTGACGCAGCGCAAGCCCTCACGTTTGGCAGCTACCGTTTTTTCGACCGCGGGCTTTGCCTTGAAGAAGGCCTGTTCTTTGCTGACGATCTGACTGTCCGCGATCGCGCCGTGCTCGAAACCTACGTCAAGACGCATCCGGCCAACACCGACCGGCGGCAGGGCGTTCCCGAGCTCAAGCTGCTCTCTCGGGACGCCTTCCTGGTGAAATTCTATACCGCCGCGTATAAGGCGCGCAGCCTCGTTTGCAATTTCAATCAGCCCTTCGACTGTAGCCGACTGGCTTTCAAGTTCGCCGACGCCCGCGATCGCTTTACAGGTGGCTTTTCCTTGGCGCTTTGGGACTACGTGGACAACAACGGTAAACGCCAGGAAGATAAGTTCCGACCACGGATCGCGATCAAGCACATCGACAGTAAACGTGCGCTCAAGGGCTTCACCGGCAGGTTCGAAACCGATACCGTGGACCAGATTCCCGAGGGATCGACAACCGGCGAACCCGATCCATCGCACGGTTTCCGCGGCCACTTCCTCGACTTGCGCACACTCGCATTCGTGCTGACGGATCGCGGTCACAGTCTTAGGTCAGCCTGCGAAGCCTTTGGCGTCAAGGATGGTAAGGGCACCGTCGATCGTCATGGCGTCGTGAGCCCGTCGTACATCGATTACAACCGTCAGGACGTGCGGGCCACGACGGCGCTCGCGTTCAAGTTGCTCGAAGAGTACGATCGCTTCGACGTTAACTTACAAGAGACTCTCGCCTATTCGCCCGCATCGCTTGGCAAGGCACATCTTCGGAAGATGGGCATTGCGCCCGTCCTAGAGCGGCAGCCAAACTTCCCGAAGCAGTATCTCGGCTATGCAGAGTCCGCGTTCTTTGGAGGCCGTACCAGCGCCCACATCCGCAAGGTCTCTGTCCCGGTGGTCTATACGGATTTTCTCTCGATGTATCCGACGGTAAACGCGCTTATGGGTCTCTGGCGCTACGTCACCGCCGAGGAGATTCTTGTTGTTCCCGATTGCGTTTCCGAAATCGAGCGTTTTCTCTGCAAGATCACGCCGGAGACGCTGTTCGACCCGGAGACGTGGACGAAGCTCCCAGCCTTTACCCGCGTGATTCCTCATGGAGACGTGCTTCCGACCCGCGCGAAGTACAGCCTGGAGAGCAACGACTACCAAGTGGGGCTCAATCACCTGTACGCGACCAGCGACGATCCGAAGGATGGGCTCTGGTTTGCGCTCCCCGATCTGGTCGCGTCGGTGCTGCTCACCGGCCGTATCCCCACGATCGTGGACGCCTTCTCGATCATGCCGAAGGGGCAGGTTCCAGGATTGCGGCCGATCACACTTCGCGGCGCCGTGCCGATCGATCCGCGAACCCAAGATTTCTTTCGCACCGTCATTGAAGAGCGCAAGCGACTCGCTTCTAATCCGGCGCTGTCGATCGAGGAACGCCAGCGGCTCGATAAGGCGCTCAAAGGTGCTGGCCAATGCGACGAGCTACGGCATCTTCGCCGAAATGCGCCGCGAAGAGACGGCCGAGAAGGCCGCCGTGACGTGCTACGGCATCGATCCTACGCCATTTGAGTGCCGGGTACTCAATCCCGAGAAGCCAGGCGAGTACTGTTTCCCGCCGCTGGCCTCGCTGATTACCGCGGCCGCGCGGCTGATGCTGGCGGTGCTGGAATGCTGCGTGACCGATCTGGGCGGCACGTACGCGATGGAAGATACTGACTCCATGGCGATCGTCGCCACGCAGCGCGGCGGCCTGATCGAATGCCCAGGCGGCGCCGATCGCAAGCGCGGGAAACCTGCGATTCGGGCGCTGTCGTGGGCGCAGGTCGATGCAATCGCGCGGCGGTTCGAGCGGCTGAACCCTTACGATCGCGCGGTGATCCCCGGCTCGGTCCTCAAGATCGAGGACGACAATTTCGACCCGAGTACCGGGCGGCAGCGCCAGCTGTGCTGCCTGGCGATTTCCGCCAAGCGATATGCGCTTTTCCTTCGCGATCGAAAAGGCGAGCCCGCGCTGCTGCGCGAGGGCATCAATAACAAGGAAGATCGCTACTCCGAGCATGGCCTAGGGCATCTGCTCAATCCGACCGATCCGCAAAGTGAGGATCGCAGCTGGATCGCACAGGCATGGCTTGCGATCGTGCGCCGATCGCTCGGCCTACCCACCAAGCCGCTCGGATTCGAGAAACGCGTGGCCGTCGGTCGCATCACAGTCAGCAGCCCCGCCGTGATGAAGCCGCTGAAAGCGCTCAACGACGGCAAGCCGTACGCGAAGCAGATCAAGCCGTTCAACTTCATCATCAGTTGCCACGTGCGCAAGCTCGGGCATCCGATCGGCGCCGATCCGGAGCGCTTCCACCTCATCGCGCCGTACGAGACCGATCCGCGGCAATGGGAAGCGATGCAAGTGGATCGATCAGTACTCGAAGCTCGGCAAGCGATACCGGATCAGTGCTTCGGCGCCGCACGGATCGCGGACCGATGGTGCGCGTCAAAAGCTACGGCGACGTGCTGCGCGAGTACGAGTACCATCCCGAGGCCAAGTGCGCCGATTCCAGCGGTGCTCCGTGCGGCAAGCAAACCCTTGGGCTACTTGGGCGGCGGCATATTGCGATCGACGGCTTCACCTATATCGGCAAGGAATCGAACAAGCTGGAGGAGGTCGAAGAACAAAGCCTCTTCGATCCCGAGCGACGTGTACACCGAGTACCCCGATCCGCTGCGCGACGAGTGGAAGACGAAGTGGCTGCCGATCCTCAAAGCCATGCCAATCAGCGAACTAATGAAGCGAAGCGGCTTGTCGCGGCGCGCGCTCTACATGATCCGAGCGGGACGTCGGCCTCAGCCGGAGAATGCCACTAATCTCAAGTCAATCGCGAGGGAGCAAGGCAAGTGAGGCTTGCAAATCTTGGTTACACGCTCGGCCTTTCCGCGGCCGTTGCAATGCTTTTTGGCTGCGGTGGATCGCAGCCGCCGATCGGCGCGCCGGGCGCGATGCCGGAAGGCGTAATCGAATCACCGCAATACACGCATTCGGGTCCGCTTCTATATGTTACGGAGTACGGCTTTGGAGGAAGCGTCCTGATATATGATGCCAAGGCGAAAGACCCCAGCCCGAAGGCAAGCATTACAGAAGGACTCGGTGGACCAGACGGTGACTGCTTGGACGGGCAAGGCACGTTGTACGTTACCAGCGGGTCGTCGAACGGTGTGGGATGGATTTCGGAATACCCTGCTGGCAAGACGAAACCATCAAAGATGATAACGAAGGGGACGGATGGGGCGGCATACTGCGCCGTCGATAGTCAGGGCAACCTTTGGGTGACGAACCTCTATGGTCCGAACGTCACTGAGTATTTGAAAGGATCGACAAAGCCGCATACGGTTATCACAAAAGGGATGGTCTATCCCGTCGGCATCGCAATCGATGACTTGGGAAACATGTATGTCTCGAACCGCCTGAGCGAATATTCTGGAAACGTTGAAGTCTATTCAGCCGGAAGCAGGTCGCCCACGAGGACGATCACCAGCGGCGTGATGTCTCCGGTCGGCATAACCGTCGATGCAAACGATACGCTCTACGTAACGAACGTTCTCGAAAATAACGTCGAGGAGTACCGCTCCGGCCAGAGCGTCCCGTATCAGGCGATCACTGAGGGCATGAACTCTCCGTCCTCGGCGACAGTCAATAAAGGCGGATATCTATACATTACTAACCTCGGAAGCTACACAGTTGTTGAGTTTGCACCCGGCTCGATCAAGCCATTACATAGAGAGATCAGCAAGGATCTCTATGACCCGGAAGATTCAGCATACTCCCCGCCGCTATTGCCGTAAGCTTGCGCCGCGCTATCAGCAAGGAGCTAAGCAGATGAGCATTTCGGATCTTAGCCGTTACGCGCTAAGCACGTGCGTGGCTGCAGCTATGCTCGCGGGCTGCGGCGGATCGCAGCCGCCGATTGGCGCGCCGGGCGCGATGCCCCCGAGCAGCACGATCGCAACGCACGCCGAGCGCGGCGGATCGTGGATGCGGCCGGAAGCGAAGAGCAGTGATTTGCTCTACGTGTCCGATCAGAAGGCAAATAAAGTCTACATGTACGCCTACCCGCCGGGACCGCTTATAGGCACGCTAACGGGCTTCAGCCAACCGGGCAGCCCATGCGTCGATGCGAAGAGCGACGTGTTCGTGCCAGACGGCCTGAACGCGAGGATCGTCGAGTTCGCTCACGGGGGAAGCAAACCGATTTCTGTTCTGAGCGATTCTGGCGAAGTGCCGGCGGGGTGCTCCGTCGATCTGACGACGGGCGATCTCGCCGTCGCTAATTTTCGTCAGGTCGCATCCTCAGGATGCGCGGGGCCAGCGAGCGTTTCCATCTATCAAGCGGCCAAAGGTGCGCCGAAGATCCTCACGGACCCGCACTTTTCAAGGCTCAACGACAGTGCCTACGACGACAGCGGGAACCTTTACGTGGATGGCTACAACCGCGTGCCTTTCCAGCTATTCGAGTTGCGCAAGGGTAGCAAAGCCTTCGAGCGCGTCAAAATGCACTGGACTCGCCGGTACCCGCAGATTGAGAATCCCGGCGGACTGCAGTGGGTTTCCGGCCATCTTTTGGTCGGGCAATCGGAGAATGAGGTGTCTGGTCCATCGATTTATGTCACCAGCGGTGCCGGCGGCCATATCACTCGTAGCGTTTTGCGAGGGTTCAGTAGCCTGACCGCGATCTTCCAGTTCTGGGTCAGCGGTGGTACGCTGATCGTACCCGCAATCCGTGGAGCGCAGCCCAACAGGATCCTGCTCTACAGATATCTCCAAGGCCGACGACCGTTTAAACGCGTTGATAATGCCGGCGAGATTCTCGCTGGCGTAACGGTCAGCGTAAGACCCAAATAGCGCCACCCCGCGTGCGGCAGATCGCAGCCTACAGCGTGAGACCTTTTGTCGGCGGGAGGAGACACACGTGAGCGTCTTCCGCATTCCTAACTATGCTTTAGTTGCGTTTTCGACGGCTTATCTACTTGGAAATATACAGTGCCCTGTAGCCCACGCCGATGAACTTACCAGTGGCATGGCAAAGTTGAGCTATTTAATGGGCGAGTGGACATGTAAGACTAGCGGTTCGGCCGGGCCCAACGGCGTTGTAATAACTTTCACGCCTTCCGCAGAAAATAGACTACACGAACATGTTAAGGCTGAACAATATGAGTCCGACGCTTATTTCGGCTATAGCCCAACTTTGAACTCGTACTATATGGTTTATGCCGAAAGTGGCGGATTCTATGGATTCATCATGTCGACCGATGGGCATCATTTCTCTGGGACAGCCCGCGCTGGTGGCGCAAGAACAATGAATGAAGTTATGGCGTTCAATACCATTTCGCCGAACCAACTGTCTATCTCCCGAAAGGATGTTGACGACAACATCCCGGTGAACGGCGAAGCTATTTGTACGCGATACCACGATAACTGAGTCGGATTACCTCGCCACTAAGCCCGCCCCGCCGCCCCGCGCCCGGCGTTCGCGATCGCGAGGCCGTCGTTGCTTAGACCTTTGCTCGCATTGCGGCTGCGAGCGCCTCGCAGCGCGGCAGCTTAGCTCGCGGTAGCCTCGCAGTTTAGCGGCTTAGATCGCGGCGGCTTGGAGCCCCGGGAGGGTAAAGCCGAAACGGCATGAGAAGCCCACACGAAGTGCGAGCCTTATCGTTTCTCTGGGAGCCGATCAGGTGGGGGACGGGTACCCTTACGTTTCTCGTGATCTTGTCGGGTTTCGTCGGATTCATGTTCGCTAAGGCGCACTACGCGGACCATGAGCCCTGGCTATGGCTTTTAGAGCAGACAGCGATAACGGCGATCGTCGTCTCGTTCGTTCTTTGGTTCAAGGGCACTCTGGACCGTACCAAACCTTCATAATCACCCCAACACCCCCGCGCCTCTGCCCCGCGCCCGGCGTTCGCGCTCGCGAGGCCGTGCTGCATTGCGAGCATTGCGCATCGCGAGCATTGCAGCTGCGCAGCATAGCGGCGCCGATCGCGTAGCCCTAAGTGGCTTAGATCGCGGCGCTTAGAAACTTTGCACCGAGCAACCAGGCGCTAGGGGTGCACAATTTTAGGCTGTGGCTCCTTGTATGATGACGGTAGGGCTGGTCACGCTGAGTTAGCTCCTTGGGTCGTAACCCCGCGGGATAGATAGGCGGCCTGCCCGTTGGCGCCTGCGGAGATCGGACGGTATCGTGAGCACCGCATTGTCGGTTAGCTCGAATGCACAAGGTCGATCGCGAAAGGCGCCGTTTCAGGAGGGACGCTCGATGGCATCGTTCTTGGGAATCGATTTGTCGAAGGAAAACTTTCACGCGTGTCTCTTAAGCGATCACGCTGAGGCGAAGAAAGCGTTTCCGAACACGGCGAAGGGGTTCGAGCAGTTAACCGCGTGGCTTAAGAATCGTCACGCCCTCGATGTGCACATCTGCATGGAAGCAACCGGCGCGTATTGGGAAGCTCTTGCGTCGTATCTTCACAGCCTCGAGCAGCGGGTCAGCGTGGTCAATCCAGCTCGGATCAAGGCGTTCGCGCAGAGCGAGCTGCTGCGCACGAAGACCGATGCGGTTGACGCGGCGCTCATTGCGAGATTTTGTAAGAGCCAAGGTCCGGAGCCGTGGGTTCCACCGGCACCGGAAATCCGTGTTTTACAGGCCCTTATGCGCCATTACGAGCATCTCAAGACGACCCGAGCACAGCAATCGGTCTACGCACAATCCTCGGACGCAACGATCGTTACGGCCTCCATACGCGAGGTCATCTCTACGCTCGACGAACAGATCGCACAGGTCGAACGGCAGATCCGCCGGCACTTCGACGACCATCCTGACCTCAAGCGCCGGCGCGACCTTTTGACGTCGATTCCGGGAATCGGTGAAACAACCGCGGGATCCATCCTTTCGGAGATCCCACATCTCGATCGGTTTGAGTCGGCTAAGGCTGTCGCCGCGTTTGCTGGGCTATCTCCGCGGGAGCGGCGGTCCGGTACTTCCATTCACGGCCGTCCCCGCATGTGCAAGACCGGCAACGCTCGCATTCGCAAAGCCCTCTATATGCCGGCGATGGTGGCCCTTCGGTTCAATCCGATTCTTCGGATCTTTGCCGAGCGGCTGTCGGCGGCCGGGAAGCACAAGCGGCTCGTCATCGGAGCGGTCATGCGCAAACTCTTGGTTCTGGCCTACGGCATTCTTCGATCTGGGAAGCGTTTTGACGCTAATTACGCTTGACGCGAAATACGGTATCTATCCCGTTATGCTGCGGCGCCGTGGCACTTCTTAAATTTACGTCCGCTGCCGCACGGACATAGTTCGTTGCGACCGACTTTCGGTTGGTCGCGATGGATCGGCTTTGCGGGTTCTGCGTCATCTTTGTTGGTGTGCAGCTGCTGCACGCGACGCCCAGTACCCGGCATAGGGCCAAGGAGCTGCTCGACCTGCTGCGGCGGTAGGGCGTGGCCACCGGCTGCTACCGGCTGAGGAACGAGCTCGCCCGACGGAATAGGTTCGAACTGCGGCCCCCCGGCCGCATACGGCGTAAGTTCTTGCGGCGGCGGTCCGTGCTCGATGACCACGCGGAAGACGCCCTTGATCGCCTCGTCGGCGATATTATTCTTGAGCGACTCGAAGATTTCGAACGCTTCTTTTTCGTACTCGACGCGGGGATCTTTTTGACCGTAACCGCGCAGGCCGATGCCGGTCTTGAGGTGATCCATCACGTAGAGATGGTCGACCCACTGACGATCGATGATCGGCAGCAAGAGATAGCGCTGTTCGACGACGCGCAGAATCTCCGGCGTTACCTCGGCCTCCTTCGCCTCGTACGCCTCTCGTGCGCGCTCGTGCAGCACGCGCCGGATCTCCTCGCGATCCTTCCCCGCCAAATCGTCGACCGTAAGGTTACGCTTGATCGGGAAGATCAGCTCGAGCGCGTTGACCATCTCGTCGAGATCCCACTCGCTTGGGTGGGCATTCTCGGGTGCGTTCTCCGCGACGGCTTCGTCGACTTTTGCTTCTAGCGTCTGCAGCATGAACGTCCGCGAGTCAAATTTTCCTTCCAGAGTCGCGCGCCGGTCGGCGTAGATAATCGAGCGCTGCTTGTTCATCACGTCATCGTACTCGAGGACGTGCTTGCGGATCTCGTAGTTGTGATTCTCGACCTTGCCTTGCGCGCGCTGAATGGACTTGGTAACGAGCCCCGATTCAATCGGCTGCTCGTCGGTAAAACCGACTCGCTCCATAATCGAAGTCATCCGCTCGCCGCCGAACAGCCGCATCACTTCGTCTTCCAGCGAAACGTAGAAGCGCGAGGATCCGGGGTCGCCTTGGCGGCCGGACCGTCCGCGCAACTGGTTGTCGATGCGCCGCGACTCGTGACGCTCGGTGCCGATGATATGCAGGCCGCCGTTGCGCGCCACGCCCTCGCCGAGCTTGATGTCGGTTCCGCGGCCCGCCATGTTGGTGGCGATCGTTACTTGAGCTTCTTGCCCCGCGTCCTTGATGATCTCGGCTTCCTGTTCGTGGTATTTGGCATTGAGCACGTTGCACTCGATGCCTTTGCGCCGCAGCATCGTGGCTACCAGCTCGCTCTTTTCGATCGAGCGCGTGCCGACGAGGACCGGACGGCCTTTCTGATGTTCCTCGATGATCTCGTCGACGACCGATTCGAACTTGGCCTTCTCCGACTTGTACACGATGTCGGAGTTGTCTTTACGAACCATCGGCATGTTTGTCGGAACGACGACTACGTCCAAACCGTAGATGTCGCGGAACTCGCGCTCCTCGGTCTTTGCAGTTCCCGTCATGCCGGCCAGATGGTCGTAGAGCCGAAAGAGATTCTGGAATGTAATCGTGGCGAGCGTCTGATCCTCGCCTCGGACCTTGATGCCTTCCTTCGCTTCGATCGCCTGGTGAATGCCGTCGGAGTAGCGCCTGCCGTACATCAAACGTCCGGTGAACTCATCGACGATGATCACTTCGCCGTCCTTGACGATGTACTGCTGATCGAGGTGAAAGAGATTCCATGCCTTGAGCGCGGCGTTGAGTTGGTGCGTCAGCTCGATATTGCGCTGCTCGTAGAGATTCTGGATGCCGAGCATCTTCTCGACCCGCGCAACCCCGGCTTCGGTAATCGGAACGGCGTGCGCCTTCTCGTCAACGGTGTAGTCTTCACCCTTGCGCAGCCGCGGAATGATTTGAGCGAACTTGTCGTACAGCTCGCCCGACTCTTGCGACGGCCCGCTGATGATCAACGGCGTACGAGCTTCGTCGATGAGAATCGAGTCGACCTCGTCGACGAGCGCGAAGTAGAGCTCGCGCTGCACGAGGTCTTCCACTTGCCACGCCATGTTGTCGCGCAGGTAATCGAAGCCGACCTCGTTGTTGGTCACGTAGGTGACGTCGCAATTGTACGCCGCGCGGCGTTGTGCGGAATCGAGCCCGTGCTGAATGACCCCGACGGTCAAGCCTAAGAACTCGTAGATCGGCCCCATCCATTCGGCGTCGCGGCGAGCGAGGTAATCGTTGACGGTGACGACGTGAACGCCGCGCCCTTCCAGCGCGCGGGCGTAGACCGGCAGCGTCGCGACGAGGGTCTTACCTTCGCCGGTCTTCATCTCGGCGATTCGTCCTTCGTAGAGCACTTGCCCACCCATGATCTGCACGTCGAAGTGACGCATGCCGATAGTGCGCGTGCCGGCTTCGCGCACGACGGCGAAGATCTCCGGCAGCATATCGTCGAGGAATTCGCCCTGCTCGAGCCGGCTCTTGAACTCCGCGGTCTTGGCTTGCAGATCGGCGTCGGAGAGCGCCGATATCTGGGGTCCGAATTCGTTTACGGCTTTGGCGGTGCGACGCAGGCGCGCGACGTCGCGCTCGTTGCCGTCGATGAGGGTCTTGAGAAACGACATGGAGGTCTAGGGCACGAGGCCGAGGCCGGTTACCGCTCCGGGCGACTTGTAAGACGACATCGGCGCCTGGTTACCGTTTGCGCCCGCGGCAAAGATGTAGATGATCCCCGAGCCGCTCTGCGTGGAATCGGCAACGTAAGTCAAGCCATCCGAATTCACCTTGATGTCGGTCGGCGCAATGAGCTCGGTCTTGCAGCCGTGGATTCTGCGAATCGGCGTCGTGTAGGGAATCTTCTTATTATACGGGGGGAAGACGAGGATCGCGGGGCCGTCGGCCTTGTTGCAGCCCGCCTTTGGCTTCCCTTGGTCGGCGATGTAGATGTTGCCCATCGAGTCGAGCGCAACGCCGAAGGGCGCGACCACGCCATTCTTCGCCGTGATCGTGAAGCGCGGAGAAATATTGACCGGCGTCGGCGTCGGCGAAGGGGTCGGGGACGGCGAGGGGCTCGTGCTCGGCGTGGGCGATGGCGACGGCGTCGGCGTCGGTTTGGGTGAGCGCGTCGGCTTGGGCGAGGGAGAGGGCGTCGGCAGCATGAACTGCGCGACCGAAGCGCCCTGAATGCTCGTAACGTAGATGTGTCCCTGGCCGTCTATCGCTACTCCGCCCGGCACATTCAGGCCCGGCTTCGGTCCGCCAATTGATTGATACGGAGTCGTGCCGCCCGCGACGAAGAGCAATACCCGGTTGGGATAAATGTCGATCGGATCGCTATCCGCAATCACCATTATTCTTGGGATCGGACTTGCCGAGCTCGAGGGCAAGGGGGTCGGCCCCTTCGGTGTAAAGGCGATGCCGCGCGGCCGCCCCGGCAGAACGTTCGTGGCCAGCGGTATGACGTTGCCGGTCGCCAGCGCCGCGAACTCGATAATCGAGGCCCGATTGGTGCTCGGGTTGTAGTTCGTCACCCAGAGATCTTGCGCTCGATCGAAGGCCAAGTATTGAGGCCCGTCAAGGCTCGTGTTGCTGCCGCCGATTTCGTAAGTCGGCCCGCCGCCCGTCTTCGTGCCGTTCGTATAAATGCTGATCGCGTTCTGATTGCTGTTCGTAGCGTAGAGCGTCTTCGACGGGAAGTTCGGGCCGACGTTGACGCCGCTGGTCTGCCCCAGACTGCTGCACGCGACGATCGCCGCCGTCATGATCAGCCCAAGGAAACCTAACGGACGCAGGGGACCCCTCTCTCTTCTAATAGGCACTGCGATGCGGTTCCCCCAGCCGCCCGAGTTTCCTGGGCCCGCGCGCGATGAGCAAGGAACCAGATGGCGGCTACCAGCACCACGAACAGGAGCAACGAAAGCACGAAACGGCGGGTCAGCCGGCGCGTGTAGGCCGGCCGGCTCGACTCGGTGTCGATGATTTGCCGCGGCAAACCTTTAACGCTCCTTTAAACCGCGCGCCGCAGTGGGTGGTTGATATCGCCGATCTTCACCAGCCTGAGCATCGCGCCCACCGTGACGAATCGATATCCGGCCCGCTTGAACCGTGCGACGACATACGGCAGCGCTTCGATCGTTGCGAGCTTTCCGCTATGCAGCAAAACGATCTCGGGCGCGGTCGCGTAGGCGAGCAAGTGGTGCTGGAGCTGCGGGACCGTTACGGTTCGCCAATCGCCGCTATCGTCGGTCCACAGCACGACGGAGTACCCAAGCCGTTGCGCGGTCTGCAGCGTCCGCTCCGTGTAACGGCCATGGGGCGGACGCATCAGCGTTCGCGCTGCCGGATCGTGGGTGAGCGTCCAGAGTGCGTCACCTCCGTCAACAATCTCTTTGCGCACTTCGTCGCCGGTCTCTTGGTCGAGATTTGGATGCGTGTACGTGTGATCGCCGATCTCGTTCCCGTCGGCCTCGATGCGTCGCGTTATTTCCGGCCATTGCTGCGCATCTTGACCGATGAGAAAGAAGGTCGCCGGAACGTGCAAGTCGTGGAGCACGTCGAGGAGCATCGGCGTGAACACCGGATACGGGCCGTCATCGAAAGTCAGCGCGATGAGCCGCGGGCGCTTCGAGCGGTCGCCCGTGGAAAGGTCGTGCGTCACGCGATAGAGCCGCGCGACCGGAGTACCCGAAAACTCCAGATGAACGTTGGTTTCGGGAGCGACGATTGCCGGCGCGATATTGCTCTGGTGCACGATCGCGCGCCAGCCGCCGTAGACCAACCCGGCGGCCACGACGAACGCGATCGTTCCCCTCACTCCCGGTGACACGGCTCCTTAAGAATGATCCTGCAGCGATGGTTGCGCGTTCTTCGAAAAATCGCCGCCGACGATGACGGTCACGTCGCTCTCGGGCGTAGCGGTTGCGACTGGGGATGGACTCGCCGTTTCATCGGAAACGACGGCCGCACCGCGCAACGGCTGCGGCAGCGCTTCACGTACTTTCGCACCGGCGAACGTTACGGACGAATGCTCGTGAATCTCCGTCACGGTGTAGTCGGAGCGTTCGGCGTCGCCGACCTCACCGATGGTGAATCCGGCTTGACGAAGCACCGTTGCAATACGGCGCGCCGCGCCTGCGACCCCGCTGCCGTTCTCGACGTCGACACGCAAGGTCGCGGCCGGGATTGCGGCCAGGGCGAGCGCATCGGGCGACGGCATCGCGCTCGGGGGCATAACCAACATCGTCGCGACCAAATGGGCACGCGCGGCCGCGTCCGGAACCAGCGAGTCGCCGTAACCGGGCAGATTCACGTCGTCGGTGTAGGGGACTTGATTGCTCACCAGCGCCGAATTCGCCATCCCCTGGTAGTAGTTGGCAATCGAGACCAGTTCGGAGTCCGTAAAATCGGTCTGGACGTATTTTCGAAAGACGCCCAGGAGATCGCCGAGATGCACGAGCGTGTTGAAACGATCGCCCTTAACCTTGTCGATGAGAGCGTGCAGGACTTGCTGCTGGCGCATGATTCGGCAGGGATCGCTACACCAATCGTGCCGAAAGCGCATGTACGCCACGGCTTGCTCGCCGCTGAGATGCTGCATGCCTTCCTTCAAGTGAATGTGCAGGTGCCCCCAGGTGTCGTCATAATCGAGCGAATCGCCCGTGCAGCCGGCTTTATAGCGCAGGCAATTCGACGACTTCACGTAGACGTTCACGCCTCCGATCGCGGTGATAAACTCCTTCGTCGCATCGATGCGCAAAACGACGTAACGGTCGAATCCCGGGATTCCCAGCCACTGCGCGATGACGGTCTTGGCTTCTTCGACGCCGCCGTCGGACTGTGCCTGATTGATCTTCGCTTGCGTACCGTTGGGCATCGTCGCGATCATGTCGCGCGGAATGGAAAGCTCGTCGATGCGCTTCTTAATAAAGTCGAGATTGACCGCCCAGATCACGTCGCTGCGGGAATTCGTTCGAGAACTCTTCGTCGCTCGGCGTATAGTCGTAATCGAGCCCTTCGACCAGCACGAGCAAGTTGGATTTGCCGAAGACTTGCTGCGGCGTCGGCACGAAAATCTGCGTGATTGCGGTAACCGGATTGCGGCGTTCCACGATCGCGTACCCGCCCAAGGCCGACACGGCGGCCAGCACCGTAAGGCCGGCGACGATCGCGATGCGAGCCATCATACGGCGAGACGCTCCGCCCCGATAACGCGGCCGCAGAAATCGAATGGACCCATGCTCTCGAGCCGCACGTCGGCGAACTCGCCGATCCGAGCCTCGCCAGTGAAATAGATGCCGCCATCGACGCCCGGCGCTTCACCCTGCGAACGCCCGAACCATGCTCGCGCCGCACCGAGATGCCGCCGCAGCGGATCCCGTTCGCGCAGCCGGCGGGACTCTTCCACAAGCACGCGCACGGTCGTGCCGCAACGCTTGCTGCGCGCGCGATCGGAAGCGAGCCGCTGCGCTTCGCGCAAGCGAATCAAACGCTCGCGCCGGCGTTGCACGACGACGCGCCCGGTCAGTTCGGCGGCAGGCGTGCCTTCTTCGGCGCTGTACTCGAAGAAGCCGACGCGGTCGAGCTGCGCGCGAGCGATCCAATCCTCCAGATACGCGACGTGCTCGTCGCGCTCGCCGGGAAATCCGACGATGAACGTCGAGCGCATAGTGATGCCCGCAACGCGCGACCGAAAATCCTCGATGAGCTCGAGATATCGTTCGCCGTTGCTGGGGCGGCGCATCGCGCGCAGCACGTCGGGATGCGCGTGCTGCAACGGCATGTCCATGTACTTGCAGACCTTTGGAAGATTGGCGATCGCATCGATTAGCTCGCGATCGACCGTCGCCGGATAGAGATAGAGCAAGCGAATCCACTCTAAGCCGTCGATGTCGTGCAGCCGCTCGAGCAGCGCGGCGAGGCCACCTCGGCGCACCCCGCGATCCCGGCCCCACATGGACGTGTCTTGCGCGATCAGAACGAGCTCTTTGGCACCCCCCGCAACGAGCGCGCGCGCTTCCGCGCAGATCGATTCGGCGCTTCGGCTGCGGAACCGGCCGCGAAGCGCCGGAATGATGCAAAACGTGCACGGATGATCGCAGCCCTCCGCGATCTTAAGGTAGGCGGTGGCGCGGGGAGTCGTGACGAGCCGCGGCAAGAAGTCGTGCTCCGGCTCGGGTTCGAAATCGAGTCGCACCGGTCTGCGCCCGGCTTCGACGTCCTCGAGCATCTCGGCGATGCCGGCGTAAGCGCCAGTACCGACGACGCCGTCGATCTCTGGAATCAGACTTTGCAACTGCGCGCCGTACCGCTGCGCCAGACATCCGGCAACGATCAACTGCTGGCCGCGGCGCTTCTGCGCGGCATGCTCGAGAATGACCTGCGTCGACTCCTCCTTCGCCGGGTCGATGAACGCGCACGTGTTGATGACGACCGTATCGGCGAGCTTTGCCTGCGCTTCCAGTCGCCAACCCGCGGCGCCGAGCTTGGCAATCATCACCTCGGTATCGACCAGGTTTTTCGCGCAGCCGAGGCTGACGAACGCAACGCTTCGCATGACGGTGCTGCTAACGGTAGTTCACGAACTGCAGCGGCAGCTCGAACTCCATCGCGCGCAGCGACGAGATGACCTTCTGCAAGTCGTCCTTGCTCTTTGCCGGAAACCCGGATTTGATCGTCCTGATACTGCGTCGTCACTTTAAGCCGCAACGCCTTGATGTGGGCCAGCAGCTCCCTGCTCTGTTCCTTGGGGATTCCGCTGCGCAGCGTAACGACTTGCCGCACCGTGCCGCCAGCGGCCGGCTCGACCGCGCCGAACTCGAATGCCTTGATGTCGATGCCGCGCCGAACGGCCTTGCTTTGCAAGATGTCGACGACGTTGCGCATCTTCAGCTCGTCGTCGGAGATGAGCGTGATCTTCTTCACCCGTCGAACTCGATGCTGGTCTTGCTGTGCTTGAAATCGAAGCGGTTCTCGATCTCCTTGCGGGTTTGGTTGAGCGCGTTGTCGAGTTCTTGCCGGTCGACGCGCGATACGACGTCGAACGAGGATTCGCTCGCCACGGATGCCTACGATGCTCCTCTCAAAGGGTGAAGGCGTGCTCGACGACGTCGCCCGACTTGCCGAGTTTTCCGACGTCTTTGCCGTCGACGTAGACCTCAACGCCGCCGGCGTTGCCGATGCGCACCAGTGCGTTCTTTCCGTGAAACGTCTTGGACGTTCCGGCCGGAAACGTACCCTCCATGCTAACACTGCCGTCAACGGTGACCCTGAGCCACGAGGGGGCGGAGAGCACGAGGGCCAGCGAGTTGGCGCCGTCCGCCGGGCCGGTCTGCGGCTTCGGGGCAGGCGTCGGCGTAGCCGACGCGGCAGCCGAGGGCGACGCGGTGGCGCTCGGCCACCGCTACGGTTGCGTCCGTCACCGGCCGTCGCATCGTCAGCTCGTTGTAGACGACGAAAGCGATCAGCACGACCGCGACCGCCGCGGCGATCCAAATGAGGGGCGAACCCTGCCTTGCCCGCGTTGAGTCGCCCTCAGCCGCCTCTCGCGCCGCTCCCGCCTGCGGAGGCGGCTGGGGCTGCGTCCGGTTGAATGCAGCAACCGCTTCTTCCGGATCGATCCCCACGAAGCGTGCGTACGTTCGAAGGAAGCCGCGGACGTAGACCGGCACGCCGATCGCGTTCCAATTCTCTTCTTCGATGGCGGCCAGATAGACGGAGCGGATGCGGATTTGCTCGGCGACGTCGGATAAGGAGAGGCCGCGGGCCTCGCGTGCCGCACGAAAGCGCTCACCCAGCGCGTCGGACGCTCCTGGCATTTAGGCTTTGAGTTAGCCCCGCCTTAATGTTATCCTGTTCCACGTCACATGGCTAAAGAACGCGTCATCGCGGCGATGAGCGGCGGCGTAGACTCCGCGGTTGCCGCCGGTCTCTTGGTCGAAAACGGTTACGACGTCGTCGGAATCACGATGAAGATGTATACGCCCGTCGCGACCAGCTCACGCGAAGAGCTGTTGCGGCATCGACGATTTCGACGACGCTCGCGCGACCGCGGCGGCGCTAGGCATTCCGCATTACGTCTTGGATTTCGAAGAAGTCTTTCGGCGCAACGTCATCGACCGTTTCGTCAACGAATACGCAGGCGGCAGAACGCCGAATCCGTGCGTCTCCTGCAACAACTTCGTGAAGCTTGGAACGCTGGCGGAGTATGCCGATCGGCTCGGCGCGCGTTACGTAGCAACCGGTCATTACGCGCGACTCGAACGCCGCGAGGACGGCCCGCATCTCTTTCGCAACGAGCACTGCCAAGGATCAAGCGTACGCACTCGCGCAACTCACGCCGGCGCAACTCACTCGTCTGCTGCTTCCGCTTGGCGAGTTCGACAAGGCGACGACGCGCGCGCACGCGCGCCGCCTGCGCCTTCCCGTTCACGACAAAACCGAATCGCAAGATATTTGCTTCGTCGAAGGCGACGATTATCGAACGGTGCTCTCGCGTCTACGGCCCGACCTCAACGCACGCGGCCCAATCGTTGCGACGAACGGCGAACCGGTCGGCGAGCACGCCGGCATCGCGAACTACACCGTGGGGCAGCGCGCGCGCCTTCCCGCCAACGGCGATGGCGCGCGATACGTGACGCGCATCGACGCCGCCACGAACACCATCGTCATGGGTCGCGAAGACGAGCTGCTCTCGAGCGAGCTCGACGCTGCCGAGCTCAATCTGATTCGCCCGGAGCGATTCGGCCGCACCGGCGTCGTCGTTCGAGCGATGATCCGGTATCGAGCCGCCCCCGTCGAAGCTTTCGCGACCGTGCGCGACGACGGCGCGCTGCGGCTGCGCTTTTCACAACCGCAACGCGCCGTTACGCCCGGTCAGCTGGTCGCGCTGCTCGATCCTACGAGCGAAGAAGTCCTCGGCGCCGCCACGATATGCTCGCCCGTGTCATCCTGACCCTTCGACGCGGCGCTACGCGCCGTAGGACTGCGCTTCGCGCAGCGCTGAGAGTCGTGTCATCTCGCGCCGTACGCGCGTCAGCTGCGCTCGCGCAGCGCTGAGGCTTCCGTGTCATCCTGAGCTTGTCGAAGGATGACTCGTGCGCAGAACGAGCGATGATGAAAACCTATTGGGTCTACATGCTGCGGTGCGCGGATGGTTCGTTCTACGTTGGGATAACGAACAATTTGGAAATTCGGGTTGATCAACACAACTTCGGCGTTGACCACCGCTGCTATACGTTTGCTCGCAGGCCGGTCACGCTCGTGCACTCGTCCGACTTTTGCAACGTCGACGATGCCATTCGATGGGAAAAGCAGCTGAAGGGATGGTCGCGAGCAAAGAAGCTTTCATTGATCGAGAGTGACTGGCAAACCATTTCGGGACTGGCGCGGAACACGTGGGGCAGGTTTTGTCATCCTTCGACAAGCTCAGGATGACAATGCGAGCGCCATGTCCTCGCGGAGATTCCAGTACGTGTCGCGGACGACGGGCTTGAAGCCGGCGCTGACGATCAGATTTTCGAGGTCGCGGCGCGTCGCTTCGTTGGTGCTGCCGGCGTCGTGGACGACGCGCTCTTCGATGATCGTCCCGCCCATATCGTCGCAGCCGTAGAAGAGCGCGAGTTGCCCCATCTTCAAACCAGGCGTGAGCCACGATGCCTGGAGGTGCGCGAAGTTGTCGAGGTAGAGCCGCGAGATCGCGAGCACTCGCAAGTACTCCAATCCGCTCGCTTCTTTCCCACGCAGCGGCGTCTTGAACGGAACGTAATACCAGGGGATGAAGGCGGTAAAGCCGCCGGTTTCGTCCTGAAGCTCGCGCAGCACGTGCAGGTGCTCGATGCGTTCGGCTGAGGTCTCGATCGACCCGAACATCATCGTGGCAGTCGTCGGCATCCCGAGCAATTGCGCCTCGCGCATCACGCCCAGCCACTCGTGCGGCTGCACCTTGCGCGCCGAGATCCGCTTGCGTACGCGCTCGACGAGGATCTCGGCGCCCGCGCCTGGGAGCGATTTCATCCCCGCCTTCTTAAGCCGCTCGAGCACGTCGCGCGTCGAAATTCCCTCGACGTGCGCGAGACCGACGATCTCGGATACCGAAAGCGAATGAAGGTCGACCTCCGGATACTCGCCTCGCACCCTTGCGAAGAGCTCGTCAAACCACTCGATGCCAAGCTCTGGATTGACGCCGCCTTGGATCATGATCTGCGTCGCGCCCTGATCCGCGGCATACTTAACGCGCTCGAGCACCTGATCGTGCGACATCGTGTAGCCTTCTTTATGGTGCTCCGGCCGGAAGAACGCGCAGAAACTGCAATGCACGTTGCAGACGTTGGTGTAGTTGATCGTCGTGTCGATGACGTAGGTCACGACGTCGCGCGGATGCATCGCCATGCGTCGCGCGTGCGCGGCCGCGCCGAGCTCGTGGATGTCCGCCTCGTTGTAGAGGCGCACGCCTTCCTCGAATTCAAGCCGGCCGCCGCCGGCGGCGCGGTCGAGCAGATTAGCTAGCGACGGCACCGACGGTCTCCGGAAACGGCGGCAGCGCGCCGATTGCGCCGATCTCGACAAGCTCGCGGCAGAACGCCGCGAGGCCGTCTTGCGCGGCGACGTGAAGCGTGAAGTTGAGTTTGCCGTAGTAGCGTTCGTAAAAGCCGGCGGGGCGCGGAATCGCCCGTTGCGCAAGCGCCACGACTTCTTCAACGTGCGAACGCGACCACGTGTAGGCATCGGTGAGCGCATGCATGCAGTCGCGAACGCCGGCGGCGTCGCGCTCGTAGACGTCGCGACGCGCCGACCACACGGCAAAGACCGTCTGCCGGCCGGTCCATTCGTGCCAGAGCCTTCCCAAATCGTAGACGACTTCGGCCGGGAAATGCTGGATCGCGTCGATTGCCGAATCGCCGATCAGCAGTGTCGCATCGCCGCGAAGCGCGCGGTTGAGCGGATCGGGCTCCTCAACGTACTTGGGCGCAATGTGATATCGCCGTTCGAGGATGACGCGCAACAGATTGCGACCGCTCGCGGATTCTTGCGTTACGAAAATCGGCGTCGCGTCGAGCAACGCCGGCGGAACCGGCGAGACGAGCACGACCGAAACGACGTCGTCTCGCGCGCCGATGCAAAGATCCGGCAAGAGCACGAGATCCTGCGCGTTTGCCGCCCACGTGAACGCGCTGATCGGGCTCATGTCCAGCTCGCCGCGCAGCAGCATCGCGTTCAACGACGCCGGAGTGTCGGCGTGGAGCGTACCGGGATACTCCAGCGCGCCCGCATCGAAGGCCGCATAGATCGGCAAGTCATTGGTGTATTTGATTCGCCCGCAGCGCAACGTCATTGGCGAGTCATCCTTCGACAGGCTCAGGATGACACATGACCACGCTCACGATGACACATGGGCGAGTTCGCGTTGCGGAGGCGTCCAATCGAGCGGAAACTCTTCGTAGGTCGAGTTGCGGCGCACCGGTTCGTAGCCGGCTTCTTCGATTAAACGGCGGAACTCGCGATCGTCGACGTATTGGCCGGAGCTCGTTCCCGCCGCGTGATAGATCATCTCCTCGTCGGTCGAGCCGTGTGTACCGTCCATATCGTCGGCGCCAAAGTGGAGCGCAACCTGGCAGACCTTCAAGCCTTGAATCATCCAATAGGCCTTGATGTGGTCGAAGTTGTGCAGCATGAGGCGCGCGACCGCGAAGGTGCGGATGTCGTCGAGTCCAGTCGTCCAGCCGCAGTACGAGAGCTCGTTACCGTCGGGATGAAAGGCCAACGGAATGAAGGCGTTGTATCCGGGCGAGCGGACTTGCGATTCGCGCAGCCGGATGAGGTGATCGACGCGATCCTCGATCGATTCGATGTGCCCGTAAAGCATCGTCGCGTTGCTCGCAATGCCTTGGCGGTGCAGCTCCTCGTGAATCACCAGCCAGTTATCCGCCGAAACTTTATTCGGGCAAATCTTGGCGCGCGTCGCGTCGGCGAAGATCTCCGCCGCACCGCCGTTGACGTTATCGAGGCCGGCTTCCTTTAACGCTGCGATGATCGCCGGAAACGAGAGGCGATGGCGCTTTGCCATATATTCGATTTCGGCGGCCGTAAAAAGCGAGAGCTGCACGTGCGGCACCTCCGCCTTGAACCGCCGCATCACCGGCAGCCAATAGTCGAGCGAAAGCTGACGCGGGTCGTGACCGCCGACGATGTGGAGCTGATTGAAGTTCGTTCCGGTCTCGACCGCCTTGGCAAAGACCTGATCGGGCGTCATCCGAAAGACGCGCTCGGGTTCCTTGAACTCGTCGGCTGCGAACGAGCAGAACGTACATCCGGCGAAGCAGACGTTGGTCGAGTTGATGTAACGATTGAGAACGTAGAAGACCTTCTTGCCGCTCTTGCGTTCCTTGACTCGGCGTGCGAGCCGGCCCAGGCCGTGAATATCCGGCGTCCGATAGAGGGCGAGTCCGTCCTCCAAGGAGAGCGGTACGTTGGCATCGAGCTTACGCTCGATATCAGCGAGCGCCGGATCGGCGAAGGTCATAGGGCTCTATTCTCCCCTCCGGAGACCTGCCCCGCAATGCGAAAAGGCGCGATCGGAAAAACGGTCAAGCCGGAGCCGACTACTCCGAGGGCAAGCAGAGCGCCTCCGATCAGATCGGTCACGTAGTGTGCGCCGAGTGCCAGCCGCGACCAGCAGATCCCCACGGCCAAAAGCACGAGCACGAGGGCCGCAGTCTTTCGTACGGCGCCCGGCAACTCGGACCAATAGAGCATCACCGCCCACAAGCCGTAGAAACCCGTCGAGATCGCCGCATGCGAGCTTGGGTAGGAAAATGCCGACTCGTGTTTGACGACCCAATCGAGCGGTCGCGGACGCGCGAAGACGTGCTGAAAGAAGTCGGCGCCTCGCCAGCAGAGCAGAAGCATCGCGATGCTAAAGAGGATGCGGCTGCGCCAGGCCGGCGCGAGCCACGCAAGGATGAGCAATCCAACGGTCATCGGGACGAGCACGCCGCCGTAACAGAGCCAGGTGAGCCACCACGCTATGAGGGTTGAGTGGTTGGCTAAGGATTGCTGAAACGCTACGAGCATCGCCGGCTCGCCGTGCCGCACGACGTCCACGCCTAATGCGATGAAGCACGCGAAGGCCGCGACGGCGACCAGCAGTGAGCTAATCCGCATTCGTGAAGAGGTCTTGCTGGGTCTCTTGGTCTTTCCCGAGCCGCGGCGCCATGAGCTCCAGCTCCGGCAGGCCGACCAAAATCTTTCGCGGCTTCGTTCCTTCGTGCTGTCCGACGACTTTGAACTCTTCGAGCTGCTTCATCAAGCGCACCGCACGCGGATGACCGATCGAGAATTGCGACTGCAACGCCGCGGTCGATGCGTAGTTCGCTTCGATAATAAACTTTGCGGCCTCGTAGCAGAGCGGATCGGTATCGCGGCGCGCCAGATCTTCGTCGCCGACCGGCACGACTTCGACGTCAAGCAAATTATCCGGACGCGATTGACGAGCCCAGAACTCCACGAGCCTGTTCACCTCGGAAGCCGTAATGAGCGCGCCCTGCGCGCGAATCGGCTTGGGCGCGTCGATCGGAAGGTAGAGCATGTCGCCGCGGCCGAGCAGCCGTTCCGCCCCGTTCATGTCGAGAATAACGCGCGAGTCGGCCTGCGAGCTCACCGCAAAGGCGATCCGCGACGGCACGTTCGCCTTGATGATCCCGGTGATGACGTCGACCGACGGGCGCTGCGTTGCGACGAGCAGATGAATGCCGGTCGCGCGTCCGAGCTGCGCGAGGCGCATGATCGTCGTCTCGACTCTCGCCGGCGCGACGAGCATCAGGTCGGCTAACTCGTCGATCACGATGACGACGTAGGGCAGGCGCTCCTGCGGATATTTTGCGTTGTACTCCTCGATCTTGCGAACCGACGCCTTGGCGAAGCGCTCGTAGCGCGACTCCATCTCTTTGGTCATCTCGAAGAGCGCACCGGCCGCGAGCCGGGGATCGGCGATCACGTCTTTGATGAGGTGCGGAATCCCGTTGAAGACGGTGAGCTCGACGCGCTTGGGATCGATCATCAGCATCTGCACCTGATCGGGCGTCGCGGTAACCAAGAGCGACGCGATGATCATATTCAGGCAGACCGATTTGCCCGAGCCCGTTGCGCCGGCAACCAAGAGGTGCGGCATCTTGCAAAGATCGCCGATCACCGGACGCCCGGTGATGTCCTTGCCGAGCGCCATCCAGAGCGGCGGCACTTGACCGCGATTCGGAACGGCATCGAGGATCTCGCGAATCGCAACGACCGAGACGGTGAGATTTGGAATCTCGATGCCGACCGCTGATTTTCCGGGAATCGGTGCCTCGATGCGAACGCTCGTTGCGGCCAGCGCGAGCGCCAGATCGTCGGCGAGCGATGCGATACGCGAAATCTTGACGCCTCGCTCCGGTTTGAGCTCGTAGCGCGTAATCGACGGCCCGCGTTCGATGTGCGAGACTTTCGCCCCGACGCCGAAACTCGCAAGCGTATCTTCGAGAACGTGCGCTCGATTGGAATCGTCGATCGTTTGACTCGGCGGCACGTCGAAGAGTGACAGATCGGGAAGACGATAGGAACGCGTGCCTTGCCCTTCGGTGACCGTCGGCGGAATTCGCGTAATCCTAACCTTGTCACCCTGAGCGGAGTCGAAGGGCGGTTCGGTCGGCCCTTCGTCCTCGATCGCCACGGGCGCTTCGGTCAGGACGGCACCTTCCGGTTTCGCCGGAACGACCACGATCGGCTGCAGCGGCAGCGCGAACGCCTCGCGGAGCGACTCGTGATTCGGCGGCAGCTCGATCGTGAGCTTGGGAATCTTCGGAACCGCCGGCGGCCGTAAGCCGCCGAAAAGGACGATGACGCGTCCGATGAGCTGTTTCATGCTGGCATTCGTCAGCCATAGGGTCAACGAAAGCAGCGCGACCGAGAGTAAGATCCACGCTCCGACACCGCCGACGAGCGCGTGCAGCGCCCACCAAATGTTAGTGCCGACGATGCCTCCGCGCGTTGGGCCGCCCGCGCCGAACATCGCGGTAAGGATCAAAAAGTACGCGAGCGCGCTGGTGCCGAGTCCGGCGATCATGCGCGGGACGTTCACTTCCAAAAAAATGATTGCCCCAAGCAACGCGATAAGGACCGGGAAAAGCGGCGCCGCACCTCCAAAGAGTCGACGCAGCTCTGCAGCAGTCCAGCCGCCGATGCTGCCGGCATGATGCGGAAATGCCAGCGAAATGCCGCAGAAGACGGCGAGTGCGACCGCGGCGATCCCGACGATCTCGAGGTTGAGCCGGGTCCGCGCAAACGCCCTCCGGCGGGTGCGTGCCATGGAAGCTATCTCTTCTTCGTCACAGCGGGAGTTCATTTTGGCCACACCAACGCTCGTCGTCCTCGAGGGCGATCAAACCGGAGAAGAGTTGTTGATCGAAGCTTTGCGCGTGCTCGATCCAGCCGTGATCGGCATACCGCTTCAGCTCGAACGGTACGATCTCTCGCTGGAGAACCGGCGCGCGACTCACAATCGCGTCGTACTCGATGCGGCCGATGCGTTGAAGCATCATCGCGTCGGCCTCAAAGCCGCGACGATCACGCCCGAATCCAAAGACGACGTCGGCTCGCCCAACCGCATCCTGCGCGATGCAATCGGCGCGAGCGTTATCGTTCGAACCGGCCGCAGACTCCCCCGGGTCCGTCCCGTCGGCGGTATTCATGCGCCGATTTCGGTCGTGCGAATGGCCGTCGGCGACGCCTACGGCGCGAAGGAGTGGCGCAGCGGCGAAGGAATTGACGAAATCGCGTGCCGGACCGAAACCATCGAACGCCGGATCTGCCGCTACGTCTCCGAGTATGCATTCGTGCACGCCGAAAAGCTTGGCGCGACGGTTTTCGGCGGCCCAAAATACACCGTGAGCCCGGTCTACGAAGGCATGCTCAAAGAAGAGATGGATGCCGCGGCGGCGCGCCATCCTACGGTTGATTACGATCCGCAGCTCATCGACGCGACCTACGCGTTGCTGCTCTCGGCGGCCGGCGATACGCCGCTAGTAATACCGGCGCTCAATCGCGACGGCGATTGTCTCTCCGACCTGGTGATGCAGCTCTTCGGCTCAATCGCGGGGGCTGAGTCGGTCATCCTAGCGTTCGACGCAAATCTACGGCCCTCAATTGTTGTGGCTGAAGCTCCCCACGGCACGGCACCCCGGTTGTACGGCAAGAACGTGGCAAATCCATTAGCGATGATCCTCGCGGCCGCTGCCGCGCTCTCCTATATCGACGACCCTCGCGCGGCCAATGCATCGCGCGGGGTTTACGATGCGGCGCTCGCGAGCCTTGGCCGAGGGCATCGCGACCGCCGATCTCGGCGGCCACGCGACGACGACCGAATTCACCGACGCAGTCATCGCTAGACTTCCATTACGACGGGGATGACGATAGGGCGTCGTTTGGTGCGCGAATATATCGCGCCCGCCAAAGCGCTGCGAACGTGTTCCTTCACGGCATCGACGTCGCGCAGCGCATCGACCGAAATGCCTTCGATCACCGCGCGAAGCTCGGCGCGCAGCTCGTCGAGAACGCCGCCGGCTTCGGGTAGATAGAAGACGCCTCTCGAAATGAGGTCGGGACCGGCCATCACGCGGGCCTCCTCGCTATCGATTGCAATGACGACCATGATAATGCCATCGTTCGAAAGAGCTTTTCGGTCGCGCAAGACCGCTTCGCCGATGTCGCCAATACCCGAGCCGTCGACAAAGACGTTCCCGCCGTACGTTTTTCCGACCTTATCGCCATACTCGTGGGTGAACTCGAGCACGTCGCCGTCCTCGGCAAGGAAGACGTTTCCGGGCTCGACGCCCGTCCGCACTGCGAGTTGTTTGTGCGCTTCGAGCATCCGGTATTCGCCATGGACGGGAATGAGAAACTCCGGCCGCACCAGGTTGAGCATCAGCAGCAGCTCTTCTTGCGACGCATGGCCCGAGACGTGTGCACGCCCGTCGGTTCCGTGGATTACGATCGCCCCGAGCTTACAGAGGTTGTTGATCGTCTTGTGGACGCTCTTTTCGTTTCCGGGAATCGGGGTCGCGCTGATCACGACCGTGTCGCCGGGCACGACTCGAAATTGCTGGTGATCGCGCACGGACATGCGCGAAAGACCGCTCATCGGTTCGCCCTGCGATCCAGTCGTCATGACGACGACCTGCTCGGGAGGATACGAGTCGATGTCCTCGATTCGTACGACGGTCTCGGCGGGAATCCGCAGATACCCGAGCTCGCCCGCAAAATGCACCACGTTTCGCATCGAACGCCCGAGGAAGGCGATCTTTCGATTGAATCGCACGGCGTGGTCGACGGTCTGCTGAATTCGCGGAACGTTCGATGCAAAGGATGCGACGACGATGCGCCCTTTGGCATGCGAAAAAATCGACGTGAAGGCTTCGCCGACCATCCGTTCTGAGAGCGTGTGGCCAGGGCGCTCGGCGTTGGTCGAATCGGAGAGCATGCAGAGCACGCCCTCGTCGCCGACGCGGGCGATCCTCGCAAAGTCCGAAGGCCTGCCGTCGATTGGCGTCTGATCGAACTTGAAGTCGCCGGTGTGAAAGATCGTTCCAACCGGAGTGCGTATCGCGAGCGAGCACGCGCCCGCGACCGAATGATTGACGTGAATAAATTCGGTTTCGATCGAGCCGTGGCGCACGCGACTTCCGGGTTGGACCTGCGTAAACGTCGCCTCGCCGAGGCGCTGCTCGCGCGATTTTGCTTTGATGAGGGCTATCGTTAGGGGCGTGCCGACGATCGGCGCTTGCGGAAACTCTTTCGCGAAGTAAGGAATGCCGCCGATGTGGTCTTCGTGCCCGTGGGTTACCAGAAGGGCCCGCAGCTTATCGGCGCGTTCGCGAACGTAGGTAAAATCGTTGATGACGATGTCGACACCGTACATCTCATCGTCGGGGAACATGAGGCCGCAGTCGACGACGACCAGATCCTCGTTCGTCTCAATCACGGTCATGTTACGCCCGATCTCGCCGCAGCCGCCAAGCGGAACGACGCGGACGTAGGGTAGCGGCGGTGGCGGGGCAACGGTCAGGGTGTCGATAGCTCACGACCCGGTGGTTTTGCCCCTCAGCCTTGCTCCCCCGCGCGTTTGGCGTGAATTGCGCGGCGGAGGTTGCTTATGATGCTCGCTGCGTTGATCTCGATTCTGCTCGCCTCGGCTCCCCCGAGTGCACCCTCGCCCGCCGTTAGCCCGTCGCCGGCAACGCTTTCGCCCGACCAGCTCTTCTCACGCCGGGCGCTGCGGCAAGCGCGTCTTCTAATTCAAATGCGGATGCTCCAGCTGAGGGACCAGCGGTTGGAGTGCGTGCGGGCGGCGCTCCTTCGGCAGTTGCCCGATGCGCTCTGGCCCGAGGAGCCAACGCCGTCGCGAGGCACGGCCGGCGCAGCCGCCGCCATGCAGCGGTGCGCCCAGCTGCTGAAATTCTAGGAGCAGCTTGGCCGCTTCCCGCTCGCGGGCCAACTTGTGCCACCATCTGCGACTTTTTTTCGTTAGGCGAGTACATGGCTGGAAGAGACACCTTTCGCATAACGGAATGAGCTTTTGATGGTGAAGAATCGAATATTGCCCACCCTGATGATTGGGCTTGTGGGCGCAGTTGTCGGCAGCTTCCTTATGATGCTCTACACGAGCACGCACTTCGGCGGTGCTACCGGGCCGGATCGGACGCCGCCGGCGGTCGCGGCCGTTCCCTTGAGTGGGGTGAGCGATCAAGATCGTATCGTCAGCGCGGTCAAGCGCACGAAATCTTCGGTCGTCGCAATCACGGAGCAGGTCAACGGGCAGCAGGTTATTCCGGCCGATCCCTTCTTTCAGCAGTTCTTCGGAGGCGGCCAAGGCCCGAATATCGTTCAACCATATCGAGGCGAAGCATCCGGCTCCGGTTTTGTCATCGACGGTCAAGGCGACATCGTGACCAACGCGCACGTGCTGCAGCCGCCCTCGGGTGGAAAGATCACCAAACTCACGGTTGTTTTTGCCAACGGCGATCACGTACCGGCCCACGTCTTGGCGTACAACATCGCGGCCGACGTCGGCATACTGCGCGTGGACAACTACGATAAGCTTCCGCCGCCCCTCGAGCTCGCAGATTCAAGCAAGCTCGAGCAGGGACAATGGGCGATCGCGATCGGCGAACCGCTCCAGCTTCTGTCGACGGTGACGGTCGGCGTCGTCTCGGGTTTCAACCGTTCCGAACCGATTCCGGTCGAAAACGGCGGCGAGATCGACTTCAAAGGCTTGCTTCAGACGTCGGCCCCAATTAACCCCGGCAACTCCGGCGGCCCGCTCATCGACATCGACGGACAGGTCATCGGAATGAATCAATCCACGGTAAAGTCCGCCTATGCGCAGGGCATTGGCTTTGCCATTCCCTCGAATACCGTGCGCAGCGTCGTGGCGTCACTCCAGAAGAATCCCGGCGCGCACCAAGGCACCGACACCGGTTTCCTCGGCATCTACATGGCTGACCTGAGCCCCGGCGTCAAGAACCAGATTGGCTACAGCGGTAGCGGCGGCGTGGCCGTACAGCAGGTCTTCTCCGGATCGCCGGCCGACCAGGCCGGCATTGCGCCGGGCGACGTCATCCTCCAAGCCGACGGCAAAGAGTACGACAGCATCAAAGCGCTGCACGATTACATCGCCTCAAAACGGCCGGGCGAGACTATCCGGCTCAACGTGTGGTCGCAGGGCGTGAAGAAGTTCGTCGCAATCAAACTGGGCGAATCGCCGGCCGAGCAGCCGCTCTCGGTCGAACAGCAGCAACAGCAGCCGGAGGAACAGCAACCTTAAGGTTGAGTAGCCTTGGCTTCGTCTTGCGCGATTGCCGCCGCCGCATCTAGCGATCTCCGATCGATCGTCATGCGCGGCACGCCGCGTGGATAGTAATCGCCCTGCGTTTTCGCCAGCGATTTCTCACATAGCACCGCCAAGTATTCGAAATTTGCGCACAGGCCGCGAGATCGCCGGCGCCGGATCATGACCACGGGCTCTAGTTGTTTCCACGCCTGATACACGACACCGTCCCACAAGTCGCACGCGAGGGTGCGGTCGATGATACCGCGTTTCACGAAAACGCCTAGAACTTCAAAGAAGTTCGCGACGTCGCGAATGGCTTCGATCTCGGTAGGAAAGGGCTCAGCCGCCAGCTTGCTTCGCTCCGTTGGATCGGCGAGAAGCTTTGGCACCTCTTCGGCGACGAAGCGCCGAGCGTGCGAGAGCCTTTCGGACCCGAGCATTTTGTCGAGCTCCGTGACGGCTGCGATCTGGTTGGCCGATCGGGTGTGACGGAGTTGCAGTAGAGCGGCAATCGCCGTCGCCGCGATGACCAGAAGCGTCGCAAACGACGCAACGATGCCCCAGGCCTCTAGGGACATATCGCGGCAAAACGACGAGGGAGAGCGCCGCTCACGGCATTGACTTGGTGCCCGGCGGGCGCTCCCCAGGCGAGGAGGGATGGCCTGCAACTGGGGGGCCGTCCTTCGTGTCTAAAATTGCGAAGCAACTCTTACCACCCATCGTGTATGATGGTGCGGTATTCCGCCCGGCTTGTCGTAAGCGGCAAGGCGTAGCTGGAGCCCCGCCGCTTGGCATTTACCTCGGCCATGAGCGCGATCTTCGGCGTAGCTGGTCCTGCAGTCGGGTAATTCAACAGAACGAGGAAAAGTTATCATGGCTAAAACGGTCGGCATCGACCTCGGCACGACCAACTCCGTCGTCGCCGTCATGGAGGGCTCCCAGCCCGTCGTCATTCCAAACGCTGAAGGGTCGCGCACGACACCTTCGGTTGTGGCATTTACAAAGACCGGGGAACGCCTGGTCGGCCAGCTCGCGAAGCGCCAAGCGATCACCAATCCCGATCGCACGATCAGTTCGATCAAGCGCCACATGGGCGAAGCCGATTATCACGTCAAGATCGACGGGAAGGATTACACTCCCCAAGAGATCTCGGCGATGATTTTGCAAAAGCTCGTCAACGACGCGAGCAACTATCTCGGCGAGCGCGTGACCAAAGCGGTCATCACCGTGCCCGCCTATTTCAACGATTCACAGCGCCAGGCAACGAAGGACGCGGGTAAGATCGCGGGCCTCGACGTCTTGCGCATCATCAACGAGCCGACGGCGGCAGCGCTCGCCTACGGACTCGACAAGAAGGGCAACGAGACGATTCTCGTTTGGGATCTTGGGGGCGGCACGTACGACGTTTCGATTCTCGAGGTCGGCGACGGCGTCTTCGAAGTCAAGGCGACCAACGGCGACACGCATCTCGGCGGCGACGACTACGATCATCGCATCGTCGAGTGGCTCGTCGATCAGTTCCGCCGCGATCAAGGCATCGATCTGAGCAAGGACAAGCAGGCGATGCAACGGCTTACCGAAGCGTGCGGAGAAGGCGAAGATCGAGCTCTCGTCGGTCGTACAAACGAGCATCAATTTGCCGTTCATCACGGCCGATCAAGAAGGGTCCCAAGCATCTCGACTACACGCTGACGCGTGCGAAGTTCGAGGAGTTGACCAGCGATCTCACCGATCGCTGCGTGGGTCCGTTCCGCAACGCCATCGCCGACGCCAAACTCGATGTTTCCAAGCTCGACGAGGTGATCATGGTCGGCGGCGCGACGCGCATGCCGGTGATTCAAGAGCTGGTGCGCAAGCTGACCGGCAAAGAGCCGAACCTCACCGTCAACCCCGACGAAGTCGTGGCGGTCGGTGCGGCGATCCAGGCCGGCGTGCTCTCGGGCGAAGTGCGCGACGTCGTCTTACTCGACGTAACGCCGCTCTCGCTGGGGCTCGAAACGCTCGGCGGCGTCATGACGAAGCTGATCGATCGGAATACGACTATCCCGACGAAGAAGTCGCAGATCTTCACGACCGCCGAAGACGGTCAAACCTCCGTCGACATCCACGTGCTCCAAGGCGAACGTCAGATGGCACAGGATAACAAGACGCTAGGGCGCTTTCGGCTAGAAGGCATTCCGCCGGCGCCGCGCGGCGTCCCGCAAATCGAGGTCACGTTCAACATCGACGCCAACGGCATCGTCAACGTTAGCGCGAAGGACCTCGGCACCGGCAAAGAGCAGACGATCACGATCACGGCTTCGACCAACCTTAACAAGGACGAGGTCGAGCGCATGGTCCGCGACGCCGAGTTGCAATCGGAGGCCGATCGCGCCAGGCGCGAAGAGGCCGAGGTGCGCAACAACGCTTCGAGCTTAATCTACTCGACCGAAAAGTCGCTCAAGGAAGTCGGCGACAAGCTCGATCCGAGCGCTCGCGAGGACGTAGAACGGGCACTCTCGGAGCTCAAGCGTGTCAGCGAAAACGGCACCGTCGCCGAAATCAAGCCGGCGATTGAGGCATTGCAGCAGGCGAGTTACAAGATGGCCGAACTTCTCTATAAGGCTGCGGGGCCGCCGGGAGATCAGTCCGCGCAGTCGGCGCCCGGCGATGGCGCGCCGACCGGAAACGGCAGCACCGCACCAGGCAGCGGAGAAGACGTAATCGACGCCGAGTTCAAGGAAGCCAAGTAGACTTAGCCTTGACCAGCTCTATGTCGGACGATCCATCGGTTCTGCGGACCGAGGCCGGTGAGGCCACAATCGAAGAACAAGCCGCGGCGACGCCTTCGCTCGAAGAGCAGCTCGCCGCGGCCAACGCCCGCGCCGACGAGAACTACGAGAAGTTCTTACTGGCGGTCGCGGACTTTGACAACTATAGAAAGCGAATCCAACGGGACGTGGATTCGATGGTCTCGTCGCGCCGCCGCATGCTGTTGGAACGCTTGCTGCCGGTGCTCGATAATTTGCAGCGCGCCCTGCACTCCAATGCCGATGACGAAACGCTTCGTGGCGGCCTCGAACAGACGCTTCGCGGTTTTGAAGCCGTCCTGGCAAGCGAAGGTGTGAAGCCGATCGAGGTTAAGGGTCAGCCCTTCGATCCGCGCGTCGCGGAGGCCGTGGGAACGTCACCTTCGGACGGCGTTGCCGAGGATACCGTCGTTGACGTCACCGAGAAAGGCTACACGCTGGGCGATGATTTGCTTCGTCCTGCCAAGGTGATCGTCGCGACACAATCGCGCGAATGACCCTTCGACAAGCTCAGGGTGACAGTGAACTTTAAGGATTACTATGCGATCTTGGGCGTTCCGAAGAACGCGGCGGAGAAAGACATCAAGTCCGCGTATCGGAAGCTCGCACGCAAATGGCATCCCGACACGAATCCGAAAAACCCTAAAGAGGCCGAGGAAAAGTTCAAAGAGATTTCCGAGGCCTACGAAGTTTTAGGCGATCCGGAGAAGCGTAAGAAGTACGACGTTCTCGGCCCGAACTGGCAGCAAGCCGCGCAGCAAGCCGAACAGCAGCGGCGGTACCGGACGAACGTCGACGGACAAGAGTTTGAATTCGACCTGGGCGACGCCGAAGGAGCGAGCGGGTTCTCCGACTTCTTCGACATGTTCTTCTCGGGTGTTGGACGGCGCCAGACCCAGACCACGCAAAGCCACCGGACGCGCGCGCCGCGGACAAGACCTCGAAACGACCATCGAGCTCGGACTGCGCGACGTCTATGCCGGCGGCACGAAAGCAGTCTCGCTGCAAATCGAAGATCTCTGTCCAAGATGTCACGGCACCGGCACGGAAGGCGGTCGCCTCTGCCCGCAGTGCCATGGCACCGGCCGCGTGCTGCTCAACAAGCGCTTCGAGGTCACGATTCCCAAAGGAATCGGTGAGGGCCAGCGCATCCGTCTCGCGGGCCAGGGCGGCGCCGGAATCAACGGCGGCCCGAACGGCGATCTCTATCTGATCGTCCATCTGCAAGAAGACCCGACGTATAAGCGCAAAGGCGACGATCTCTACGTCGATCTTGCCGGTGAGCATCTACGACTTGATCTTGGGGGGCGAGGTGAACGTCCCGACGTTGAGCGGCGAAGTCGCGATGAGCGTTCCCGGCCGGCACGCAGAACAACCGCCTGCTCCGCCTCGCCGGGCGCGGGATGCCGCACGTTAAAGGCAAGGGCAGCGGCGACCAATACGTGCGGCTCATCGGCCAACTTCCGCAAAACCTCTCCGATAAAGAGAAGAAACTCTTCAGAGAGCTCTCCGCCTTACGTAACGGAAAAGCCTGACAGTCGTCACCCTTCGACACGCTCAGGGTGACACACGCGGCACCCTTCGACACGCTCAGGGTGACACGCTCAGCTCAGGTACCGTGTCGCTGGGCGGCAACCTGGGGTGGCCGCTTCGGGTTTGTCGAAGCACATAGCACCTTTGATTTTCCAGATGAGGAGAAGTTCGTGATTAAAGAGATTGCGTTCACGGCGTATCCGGCCAAAGACGTCGCCGCGCTGCGCAAATGGTACGAAGAGAAGCTCGGCTTGAAGTTCGCCGCCCATTCGAAGAGAACGGCGTCGAGAAATACAACGAAGCCAACGTTGGCGGCGGTTACTTCAGCGTTCTCACTGCACGAATGGGTCGATCGCGAGCCCGGGAGCGCCTCGGGTATCGTCTTCGAAGTCGACAACATCGAGGACACGATCGCCGATCTTCGCGCCAAGGGTGTCGAGGTCGAAGATCCCTACGCGACGCCCGTTTGCAAGATCGCTTCGTTCGAACGACCTCGAAGGCAACAAGGTCTCGCTGCATCAGGTCACCGTTCCGCACTAGTCCTGAGCTCTGACGAAGGATGATGGCCGGGCACGGGCTGATGTGGTCGAACATCTATCAGCCCGAGAAACCGAAAGTCAAGCGGCGCGTCGATTGGAAGCGCATGGGCGCGCTCTTCGCTCCGTATTGGCGCGAGCAAGCGACGGTGCTGGCGTGCATCGTCGCGGTTTCGGCGCTGGGGCTCGTGCCGGGTTTCATCATCGCGCACATCATCGACGCGGTAATCCCCCACCACAATCTCGACCGCGCTCGCGATCGACGTTGGAGTCATCCTCTCTTCCGCGCTACTCGCTGCGGGCATCGGCGTGCTGCAAGGTTATCTGAACTCGGTCGTCGGCGAAGGCATCATGCGCGACATCCGCACGAGCCTTGTCGCGCATCTCCATCGCATGCCCTTGCACTTCTTCACCGGCACCAAGACCGGCGAAATCATGAATCGCGTCAGCAACGACGTCGACAACGTCGACAACGTCGTAACCGGAACGCTAACTTCGATCGTGACGAATGTCGTCGTGATCGCAACGACCATCGTCGCGATGTTCGTTTGGAACTGGCGGCTCGCGCTCATTTCGGTCGCGATCGTTCCGCTGATGGTCTTTCCGTTGGGGCCGGTTGGACGCCGGATGTATGTGATCCGCAAGAAGACGCGCGAGAAGCGTGACGAGATCGAATCGATTACCCAAGAGACGCTCTCGATCTCCGGGCATCACGTTGATCAAATCGTTTGCGCGCGAGGCGTTCGAACGTTCTCGGTTCTTCGAAGCCGGAACGCGCTTGATGCAGCTCGAGGTCGACCTAGCAATGGTCGGCCGTTGGTTCTTGGCGTCGGTGACCGCGATGGTCGTGGTCGGGCCCGCGCTGGTATGGTTCGGCGGCGGCTGGCTCGCCATCGCGGCGGGCCTGCAAGTCGGCGTGATCGTCGCGTTCGTCTCGTTCATACAAGGCCGGCTCTACGGCCCCGCCGCAGCGCTTGCAGGGATTCAAGTACAGATCGTTAGTGCGCTCGCGGTCTTCGAGCGAATCTTCGAGTATCTCGACATGACGCCGGAAGAGTACGATCCGCCCGGAGCCATCACGCTTCCCGAAGTCACCGGCGACATCGCGTTCGAGAACGTCGTCTTCGGCTACGACGGATCGCGCGACGTGCTCAACGGCGTCTCCTTCCACGTGCGGCCCGGCGAAGTCGCGGCCTTCGTCGGGCCGTCGGGCGCCGGCAAGACGACGATTACCCAACTCGTCCCGCGGTTCTACGATCCGCAGGGCGGGACGCGTGCTCGTCGACGGACACGATTTGCGCACCGTAACGCTCGATTCGCTGCGTCGCGACATCGGAATCGTCACGCAGGAGACCTATCTCTTTCACGACACCGTCGCCAACAATCTTCGCTACGGCAAGCCCGACGCAACCGACGCCGAGCTCGAAGCCGCCGCGCGCGCCGCGAACATCGCCGACTTCATCGCGTCGCTGCCCAACGGTTACGAAACCGTCGTCGGCGAGCGCGGCCACAAGCTCTCCGGCGGCGAACGCCAGCGTCTCGCCATCGCGCGCGTGCTGCTCAAAGACCCGCGCATTCTCATTCTCGACGAAGCGACCAGCTCGCTCGACTACGAAAATGAAGCCGCCATTCAAAGAGCGCTCGACGTAGTCATGCGCGGACGAACGAGTTTGGTCATCGCGCACCGGCTCTCAACGGTGTTGGCTGCCGACGTCATCTTCGTGGTCGACGACGGCCGCATCGTCGAGTCGGGCCGCCACGCGACGCTCCTCGCCCGAGGCGGCCTCTACGCTCGGCTCTATCGCACGCAGTTCCGATCCTTCGACTCCGCGTCTACGGCACTCAGCTCAGGATGACAAGGCCCTTATTGAGCGTATTCGATGCTGAGGTTGACCTGATTGATGGCCTGCTTAACGAAATTAATTGCGTTGGTCCGATTGCCGCCCTTGTAGGCCGTGGCTAAGTTGAGCTCGCTGAGGGCGTTCTCCAAATCGTGTTTTGCGTTCATCATGTGCGTCTGAATGGCCAGGGCGGTGCCGGCGCCAATCCCGGCAAAGAAGATTGCGAAGAGCAGGGCCAACGCCGCCAGGCGCAGCTTCGAATGTAGCATCGTAACAGGTTTCCTTCTTCTTAATAAGTAGGCTCGTTGTTGGTTTGCCGGTTGGTCCTTCGACCCGCGCCTACGTCCTTCAACTCCGCGCCTTCGGCCACTTCGGCAGGCTCAGCGTCAGGATGACAAAGTTTACTGGGCGTATTGGATGCCCAGATTGACCTCGCCGATCGCCTGTTTCACCAAATTAATTGCGTTGACGCGGTGTCCGCCTTTATTCGCGGTCGCATTTTCAAGATTGCCAAGCGCGGACTGGAGATCGCTGCGCGCATTTAGCATGTAGGTCTGCGCGGCGAGCGCCGTTCCGGCACCGACGGCTGCGAAAAAGAGCGCAAAGACGAACGCGAGAATTCCGAGACGAACGTTAAGAGAACGTATCATGAGATACCTCCAAGAGAGCGTCAGAGTAATTTCCATAACCATTGGCGCGACGGGGACATGGAGCGTGGGTTCGGTCGCCGCTTGAATCTCTTCGACCGTGACTCCCGGGGCGAGCTCCCGTAAGATCAATCCCTCCGGGCCGATGTCTATCGCACCCATGTCCGTAATGATCCGCTGAACGACGCGTTTTCCGGTCAGCGGCAGCGTGCACCTGTGCAGGATCTTATGCGCGTTTCCCTTTGCGACGTGCTCCATCATGACGATCACGCGCTTTGCGCCGTGCACGAGGTCCATCGCGCCACCCATTCCCTTGACCATCTTGCCCGGAATCATCCAGTTGGCGAGATCGCCGTTCTCCGAAACTTGCATCGCACCCAGGACGGCGAGATCGATGTGGCCGCCGCGAATCATGCCGAATGAAAGCGCCGAATCGAAGAACGAAGCGCCGGGAAGCACCGTGACCGTTTCTTTACCGGCGTTGATCAAGTCGGCGTCTTCTTCGCCTTCGTACGGATACGGGCCCATGCCCAAGATGCCGTTCTCGCTCTGCAGCGTGACCGTGACGTCCGGCGCAACGTAGTTAGGCACCAGCGTCGGCAAGCCGATGCCGAGGTTGACGTACTGACCGTCACGCAGCTCTTGCGCGACCCGTGCGGCGAGTTGCGTCCGCGTCAATGCCATGTTTACCTGGCCTGTCCTGAGCTTGTCGCCTGTCCTGAGCTTGTCGCAGGACGAGTCGTGACCCGCTCGACGCGTTTGCCCTGCGGCCCGACGTGAACGATGCGTTGCACGAAGACGCCCGGCAGATGAACCTGTTCGGGATCGATCGCGCCGGGTTCGACGAGCTCCTCGACTTCGGCAATCGTAATCTTTCCGGCCATCGCGCAGAGCGGGTTGAAGTTTCGAGTTGCCTTGTGAAAGAGCAGGTTCCCGGCCCGGTCTCCGACCGACGCGCGTACGAGCGCATAATCGCAAACGATGCCCGTCTCGAGAACGTACTCGCGGCCGTCGAAGACGCGCGTCTCTTTCTTCGGAGATGCGACGGCGACGCTGCCATCCGCGTTGTAACGCCAGGGCAATCCGCCGTCGGCTACCAGCGTGCCGTCGCCGGCGGGCGTATAAAAGGCCGGAATCCCGCACCCGCCGGCGCGCAATCGTTCGGCCAAGGTTCCCTGCGGGACGAGCTCGACTTCGAGCTCGCCGTGAAGGTACTGCCGCTCGAACTCGCGGTTTTCGCCGACGTACGAACCGGTCGTTCGCCGGATCCGCCTGTTATCGAGTAAGACGCCCAATCCCCAGCCGTCCACGCCGCAGTTGTTCGAGACGGTAACCAGGTCCGCCGCGCCTTGCTCGAGCAGCGCCTCGATCAGATTGTGCGGAATCCCGCTCAGCCCGAATCCTCCCACGGCAATCGAGGCCCCGCTCGGAATGTCAGCGACCGCCTCGGCGCACGAGGCGTAGACCTTTTCCATGCGCCCCTAATGCGCCGACGGAAGGTGCGCCGCCTCCGTGGAAAGTTGTGCTTATGACGACCTTACCGATCCAAATTGCACCCAGCGACGAAGAGGCGATGATCCTCGCGATGGTGCGCGAGCTCGTCGCCGAGAAGGTCGCGCCGCGCGCCGCGGAGATCGACGCAACGGGCGAATTCCCGTGGGACGTCAAGGAACTTTTCGCGCAAAACGATCTGCTTGGGATTCCCATCCCGGCCGAGTACGGCGGCCTGGGAGGCACTTTTCTCACGTACGTGAAGGTCGTCGAAGAGATCGCCAAGGCGTGCGCCTCGAGCGCGCTCATCGTTGCCGTACAAGAACTTGGCATGCTGCCGATCGTGATCGGCGGCAGCGACGAACAGAAGCGGCGTTTCTTGCCGAAGATCGCATCGGGCGAACATCTCGTAGCGTACGCCCTGACGGAAGTGTCGAGCGGATCCGACGCGCTCGGCTCGATGCGCACGCGGGCCGAGAAGCGGGGCGAGGCCTACGTTCTCAACGGCCAAAAGATTTGGATCACCAACGGCAGCGTCGCCGATGTCGTCTGCGTCTTTGCGGTCACGGATCCCGCGGCCGGCTCGCGCGGCGTCACCGCCTTCGTCGTCGAGAAAGGGACGCCGGGCTTCTCGGTCGGCAACGTCGAGAAAAAGATGGGAATTCGCGGCTCTCCGACGGTCGAGCTGATCTTCGCAGATTGCGAGGTGCCCGCTGCCAATCGTCTCGGCGAAGAAGGCGAAGGCTTCAAAATCGCGATGAAGGTGCTCGACAAATCGAGGCCGGGCATCGCAGCCCAGGCCCTCGGCATCGCCGCCGGGGCACTCGATTATGCAAACGGCTATGCGAAGGAGCGCATCGCTTTCGGTAAACCGATCGGCCAACATCAGGGCGTCGGATTCATGCTCGCAGACATGAAGACCGAGGTCGAGGCAGCGCGTCTTCTGCTCTACGAGGCGGCTCGCCGCTGCGACGCCGGCACGCCGGACGTCACGCTTTGGGCCGCGATGGCGAAGCTAAAGTGCGGCGACGTCGCGATGTCGGTGACGACCGATGCGGTTCAAGTGCTGGGCGGCTTTGGATACTCCGCCGATTATCCGGTCGAACGCATGATGCGCGACGCAAAAATCACGCAGATCTACGAAGGCACGCAGCAAATCCAGCGGCTCGTGATCGCGCGCAATCTGGTCGGGCGAGCCTAGCTCTTCGTCCTCCGAAGCCTCGCGATGATTCGCGGCGTGGGGCAAAGGTGGCTCACCGGGCAGCGGTCGCAGAGCGGCGTGGGAGCTTTGCAGATCTGACGCCCGTGCATGATCAACCAGTGCGTGGCATCGCCCCATTTCTCGGGAGGCACCAGCGCGGTGAGGTCGTCTTCAACCTGGCGCGGCGTCGTTCCAAGCGTGAGGCCGAGCCGATGCGAAACGCGAAAGACGTGCGTGTCGACCGCGAGGGCCTCTTCGTTGAAGGCGGCTGCCATGACCACGCTGGCCGTTTTTCGCCCGACGCCCGCCAGCGATTCCAAGTCTTCGCGAGCGTGCGGCACGCGGCCGCCAAAACGCTCGACGAGATCTTGCGCGCACGCAATGATGTTCTTTGCCTTCATGCGAAAGAAGCCGGTCGACCGGATGATCTGCTCGACGTCGCCTTGACGCGCGCACGCGAGCTTCTCGGCCGTCGGATACTTGGCAAAGAGCGCGGGAGTCGTCATGTTCACCCGCGCGTCGGTCGTCTGCGCCGAGAGAATCACGGCGATAAGCAGCTGAAACTCGCTATGATACCGCAGAGCCGTCACCGCATGCGGGTAGGTGTGCTCGAGAATTGCCAACGCTTCGAGCGCGATCCGTCGCGGTACTTTCTTTTTTGGAAACGGGATGCGCAACACTTACGAGCCGAGCCTATTCTCGCAAAGCGACGTGCGTTCCGTCGTGCGTCACCAAACCGTCGCGCTCCAACGCACCGACGAACTCGCGCACTTCTTCCACGCTTCGTCCGCAAATCGCCGGACCGATTGCGTGGTGAAGTTCGATCAACGAGATCCGTTCGCCCGGCGGCAGATCGCGCAGGCGATCGACGATGCGCCCGCGCGCGTAGCGCGTCGTTTGCCGGAATGGGATGCTATTTTGGGGCGAGCGCCGCTTCGCGGCGGACGCTCGGGCGCGATCGAGCCCAACGGCATCGATGGGCGCGGCCGAACACTCGCCACGCAGCGGGCAAAGAAGACATTTGGGGGCGCGTGCCGTGCAGATCGTGGCGCCGAGGTCCATGAGGGCCGAGTTCCAGTCGTGCGCGCGACCGCGAGGGACGAGCTCGCGGGCGCGCCGGTCGAGCTCGCCCGGGGCGGCGGCGCGCGGATATTCGAGCCCGAAGAAGAGCCGGTTTACAATGCGGCGCACGTTGGTATCGATGGGCGCCTCGTCGAGGTCGAATGCGAATGCCCGAATTGCCGAGGCGATGTAGGGACCGATCCCCGGCAACGCTCGCAGCTGGTTGCCCTCGGAGGGCAATGCCCCGCCGTACCGTTCGACAACGGCTGCGGCAACGCGCTGCAAGCGCACGGCGCGCGAGTTGTAGCCAAGCCCTTTCCATTCGCGCAGCACCTCGGCCGGCGTGGCGCGCGCGAGCGAACGAAAATCCGCAAAGCGCTCGACGAACGACTCAAACCTCGGTACGACGCGATCGACTTGCGTTTGCGCGAGCATAAACTCGCTCACAACGGTGCGATACGGGCTGCGCGCGACGCGCCATGGCAGCGCGGCTCGACCGTGACGGCCATACCAGCGCAGCAGGTGACGTTGTATTCTGGTCACGAGCGCAACGTCGAGATCGCTTGACCGATGCGACGAATGCCTTCAGCGATCTCCTTGCGAGTCACGGCGGTGAGAGCGAGCCGAAAGTAATGGTCGCCGCCCGAATTCGCAAAGAAGGCTTCGCCGAAGAGAAACGATGCCCCGAGCCGTTCGGAGGCATCGAGCAAGGCTCGTGCGCGAATCTCACGCGGCGTCGACGTCCAAAGGTAAAATCCGCCCGATGGACGGCTCGCTTTTAGCCCCGACGGCCAGTGCGTTGCGATCGCCTCATCGGCGATGGTGCGCCGCTCGAGCAGCTCTTTGCGCAACTGCTCGACGTGCGCGTCGTAACCGCGCTCGAGGTAATCGGCGATCGCGGCCTGGACGTAGAGGCTCGTCGCCATATCGTAGGCCTGTTTGCGGAGCAGCAGCCGCTCGAGAATCGTCCGCGGCGCGGCCAGCCATCCCACGCGCAAGCTCGGCGCGATCGTCTTCGAGAAAGTCGATATGTAAACGACGTGGTCGGGCGCGAGCGCGACGAGCGGAGTTCCCTCCGCAGCAAGTGGGCCGTAGGGATCGTCTTCGACGATCGGAACGCCGGCACGCCGCGCAATGGTAGCCAACCGTTCCCGCCGGTCGGCATTCATCGTGGCATTCGTCGGATTGTGCAGCGACGGCATCGTATAGATGAACCGCGGCCGGCGCGTGCGCAGCACGGCTTCCACGTGGTCGACGCGCATGCCCTCGTCGTCGACCGGCACCGAGATCGCACGCAAGCCGTTGATTTGAAAGACTTGCAGCGCGCCGGGATAGGATGGCGATTCGACGATGATCTCATCGCCCGGCTCGGCTAAACTCTGCGCGACGATTGCGATCCCCTGTGTCGATCCCGTCAGCACGATGATGCTGGCCGGCGTGATCGTGCCGGCGCCGCGCGCCCGCATGCGCGACGCGATGGCCGCGCGCAGTGGTTCGTACCCCTCCGAATCGCCGTAAGAGAGGACGAAGCGCGGATCGCGCGCGACCCGGCCGAAAGATTTCGCCAGCTCGCCCAGCGGCGAGGGCTCGTCGGGCGCGACGCCCTGAACGAAGGATATGCGCCCGGGCTCGGGCTTGGCGGCGAGCTCGCCCAAGACGTTCGGAAACTCGCCGACGCGCCACGGCGGCAGCGTGACCCACCAGGGGACGCCCGCTGCCCGCTCGGGCTGACCGCCGCGAAGCTGCGGAACGACTCGCGAGCCCGAGCCTACCCGCTGCTCGATCAAGCCGTCTGCGACCAGCTCGCGATACGCATGGACGATGGTGCTGCGATTCACCGTCAGCTTTTCGGCCATCCTCCGCTCGGGCGGGAGGCGCGTCGATTCGGGAAGGGTGCCGGCTAGAATTGCCTCACGCAGGTGCTCGTATATCTGACGGTAGAGCGGGACGATCGAGTCGCGATCGAGCTGCGGGAGGATGCCGGCCCATCCAATTCTGGACACTGGATGGCTCCATTTCGCTGCGGTCCTGGGGAACGCTCCCACTGCAGCGAAACCTGACGTATGAGCACTTCGGCAGGACATCAGGTTGACGCAGCGGTCATCGGCGCGGGCCCGGGCGGCTACCACGTGGCGATCAGGCTTGCGCAGTTGGGCAAGAAGGTCATCTGCGTTGACCGTGACGAGGTCGGCGGCGTTTGCCTGAACTGGGGCTGCATTCCGACCAAAGCGCTGCTGCACGTCGGCGAAGTCATTCGTCACATCGAGCGCGCCGCCGCGCTTGGGCTGAAAGTGCCTAAAGCCGAAGTGGAGCGCGAAAACGTCGCAAAATTCAAAACCGACGTCGTGAACGCCAACGTCAACGGCGTGAAGACGCTCTTCAAAGCCAACGGCGTCGAGTTTCTGCGCGGCCAAGCCACCTTCATGTCGCCCACCGAGATCGAAGTCAAGCACGACGATGGCTCCAGCGAGCGGATCGCGGCGACAACGATCGTCATCGCAACCGGTTCCGCGCCCGTGGACGTCAAGGCGTGGCCACGCGACGGTAAGACGATCGTCAACTCCGACGATGCGGTCAAGCTCGAGCGCATCCCCGAACGCCTCCTCGTCGTTGGCGGCGGCGTTATCGGTCTCGAGTTTGCGACGGTCTACCGGCGCTTAGGCGCGCAGGTCTTGGTCGTCGAGATGATGCCGCAAATCCTCACCGGAACCGATCTCGAAGTTGGTAAGACGCTCGGCCGCATCTTGAAGAAACAGGGCATCGAGATCATGCTCAACACGAAGGTCGGCGCGATCGAGAAGCAAGCAAAGGGCGTGCGCGCGACGCTCAACGGCGAAGGGACCGGCGGAAAAGACGAAACGCGCGAGTTCGACATGGTGCTCGTCGCAGTCGGACGCCATCCGGTTACCGATAAGCTCGGCCTGAAAGCGGCCGGCATCGACGTTGACGAGCGCGGCTTCATTCCAGTCGACCGGCAACAACGCACGAAAGTACCGAATATCTTTGCGATCGGCGACGTCACCGGGCCACCGTTGCTCGCGCATCGTGCCATGAAACAAGGCGTCATTGCGGCGGAAGTCATCAACGGAGACCGGTCGGCGGCATTCGATCCGGTAGCCGTTCCGAACTGCATCTACACCGATCCCGAGGTCGCCACGGTCGGCCTATCCGAGGAGGAGGCGAAGGCCGGCGGTTACGAGGTGCGCATCGGCAAGTTCCCGCTAGCCGCGAGCGGGCGCGGCCGCACGATGAACGAGACGGAAGGGCTCATTAAACTCGTCGGTGACGCGCAATCCGACCTGTTGCTCGGAATGCACATCGTCGCGCCCCAAGCTGAATCGCTCATCGGCGAAGGCGTGATCGCGTTAGAGATGGGCGCGACGTTCGAAGACGTCGGGCTATCGGTTCACCCGCATCCGACGTTTACCGAGGGAATCATGGACGCCGCCGAAGCCGCGCACGGCAAAGCAATTCACATCATCAACCCCAAGCCCAAAACGCCGGTGAGCGCGTAACGCAGGCGATGGCTACGCAAGCGCGGCTCTTCGATCTGGGAGTGCGGCCGTATCGCGAGGTGTGGGAGCTTCAGCAGCGGTTGCACGAGGGCGTGCGTGAGGGACGCGAGCCCGATACCTGGATCGTGGTGGAGCACGCGCCGGTCGTCACGCTGGGGCGTCAAGCGAAACGCGAGAACGTCTTCTTTTCGGCGCAAGAGCTCGCGCGCCGTGGCATCGATCTCGTCGCGATCGAGCGCGGCGGCGACGTAACCTACCACGGCCCCGGACAGCTCGTCGTCTATCCGATCCGAAAGCTCGAGCGTTTTCGCGAGGTCGTTCCGCTCGTGCGCTCGCTCGAGGCTGCGGTCATCAACGTCTGCGCTCGCTTCGGCGTTCCGGGAGAGCGCTGGAGCGGGCATGCCGGCGTCTGGGTCGGCCGCAACCAAATCTGCGCGATCGGCCTTGCAGTGCGGCAAATGGTCTCGCTGCACGGTATTGCGCTCAACGTTTCGACCGAGCTCGAGTACGATCGGATCATCCTGCCGTGCGGCTTGACCGACCGCGGCATCACCTCCCTTTGCGCTCAGACGGGGCGAAGCATCGGCCTCGAGGATGCGAAGCGCGTGCTTCTCGAAGAGCTGGCGCGCACGTTCGAGGTCGAGTTCGCTCCGGACTCGGTCGGCGCGTATAGTATGGCCGTCACGATCGATTTGATTGGCGAGTCCCCCTTCGACAAGCTCAGGGTGACACCCGACAAGCTCAGCCTGACACCCGACAAGCTCAGCGTGACAAGGAGGCCGGACTGGCTGCGGGTCTCGTTGCCGATCGGCGAAGAGTACGAACGCGTCAAGGCTAAGGTCAATAGCCTCGCGCTTCACACCGTTTGCAAAGAAGCCGCCTGTCCGAACGTGGCCGAGTGCTGGGGCGCGGGCACCGCAACGATCATGATCTTGGGCGATCTCTGCACGCGCGGCTGCCGCTTTTGCAACGTCAAGACCGGTAATCCACGCGGCCACATCGATTGGCTCGAGCCTTTGCGCGTCGCCGAAGCCGTCCGCGATTTGGGCTGGAAGTATCTCGTCCTCACGGCGGTCGATCGCGACGACCTTCCCGACGGAGGCGCGCTGATCTTCGCCAATACCGTCCGCGCGATTCACGAACGCGTCCCGGGAGCGCGCGTCGAGATTCTCAGCGGCGATTACCGGGGCGACCTCACGCGCGGTCGACATCGTCGTCGACGCGAAGCCCGACGTCTTCGCACACAATTTGGAGACCGTCCGCCGCCTCACGCCGTCGGTGCGCGACAAGCGCGCAGGCTACGACCAGTCGCTGGCGGTTCTCGCGCACGTCAAGCAACGCGCTGCGCAGCGTTACACGAAAACGTCGCTGATGCTCGGACTGGGCGAAACGCACGACGAGATCGAAGAGGCCATGGACGACGCGCGCACGGCCGGCGTCGACATCTTTACGATGGGGCAGTACTTGCAGCCGAGCAAGAAGCATTTGCCGGTCGTCGAGTTCGTTACGCCCGCGCAGTTCGATCGCCTCGGTGCGCTGGCAAAGCAAAAGGGTTTTCATCAGGTCGTCTCGAGCCCGCTCTCGCGCAGCTCCTATCACGCCGAGCAGGCCTTCTAGGATTCCTCGCCCGGAGCCGCCATCGGCGCAACCCCGGTTGGGGTGCTTAGGTTGGTAAAGCTAACGTGACGAAGGTCTTCCTCACCCGGCCGGTTCTCGCGGCGGTTTGCTCTTTGGTCATCCTGATCGCGGGACTCGTCGTCATGCCGACGCTGCCGCTCGCGCAGTATCCGCAGATCGCTCCCCCGGTCGTAACGATCAGCGCCTCGTACGTCGGCGCATCGCCCCAGGCGGTCGAAGCGCAAGTTACGACGCCGCTCGAGCAGGCGGTCAATACGGTCCAGGGACTGCGTTATATCAGTTCGCAGAGCACGCAGGGGACCTCGACGATCACGTGCACGTTCACGCTCGAGACGAATCTCGACATTGCGGCCGCCGACGTGCAGAACCTCGTGCAATCGGCGATCGGTCAGCTTCCCGCGACGGTACAGCAAGTCGGCGTACAGGTCAGCAAGAACTCGGGCTCGTTCGTGTTGGGCATCGCGCTCACGTCCAGCTCGCAGCCAGCTCGACACGCTCTTCTTGAGCAACTACGCCCAGCTCAACATCGTCAACGACCTCTCGCGCGTTTCCGGGCGTCTCACAAGTCATCGTCTTCGGTCAGCGGCAGTACGCGATGCGGATCTGGCTCAATCCGCATCTGCTTGCCCAGCAAGGTCTCGATGCCGGCGACGTCGTCACCGCGCTGCAGGAGCAGAACGCCGAGGTCGCCAGCGGCAGCATCGGCTCGGCCCCCGAATCGCAAGAATCAGCCGTACACGTACACGGTCAACGCACTGACGCAGCTCTCCAGCCCGCAGCAGTTCGCCAACATCATCCTGCGCGCGAATCCGAACGGCGGCTTCACCCGTCTGGGCGACGTCGCACGCGTCGAGCTCGGCGCCGAGAATTACAACAGTTCGCTGCGCTTCAACGGCAACGGCGACGTCGTCGGTCTAGGCGTCCAGCAATATCCCACCGCGAATGCGCTGCAGGTCTCCAAAGGCGTGATCGCCGAGATGAACCTGCTCGCCAAGCAGTTTCCGCCGGGAATTCACTGTACGGTCGCCTTCGACACGACCGATTTCGTTGCCGAGTCGGTGCGGGAAGTCGTCATCACCCTGCTGCTCTCGATCTTCCTGGTCGTTCTGGTCATCTACGTCTTTCTGCAGAACCCGCGTTCGACGCTGATTCCGGCCGTTACCATTCCGGTATCGCTGATCGGTACGTTCTTCGTCATGAAGATCTTCGGCTTTACGATCAACACGATCACGCTCTTCGGGCTGACGCTGGCGACCGGCTTGTCGTCGACGACGCGATCGTCGTGATCGAGAACATCGCGCGCCATATCGAGATGAACAAAGGGCGCCAGAGCGGGATCGCGAGCGCCGCGCAGGCGATGCGCGAGATTCAAAGCGCGGTCGTGGCTTCGTCGCTCGTGCTGCTCGCCGTATTCATTCCCGTTGCATTCTTTCCGGGCACGACCGGCCAGCTCTACAAGCAGTTTGCACTGACGATCGCCGCGGCGATCACCATATCACTCTTTCAGGCGCTGACGCTGGCACCCGTGATGTCGGCGCGCTTGCTCACCGGCGAGACCGAATCGCAGTTCATCTTCTTCCGCTGGTTCAATGCCGGGCTCAAACGCTTTCGCCAGTGGTACGCATCGGAGCTGCCGCGGCTGTTCCGCTACCGCTGGATCGTTATCGGCGTATTCGCGCTCGCGCTGCTCGGGACGCTCTTCATGTTCGTGAAGACGCCGACGTCGTTCATCCCAAGCGAAGATCAGGGCTACTTCATCGTCTTAGTGCAAGCGCCTGAAGGCACGTCGCTCTCCGGCGAGACGGCGATCTCCGAAAAAGCCGAAGCGCTCATTCGCCGGCAGCCGCAGGTGCTCTACATGTTCAACGTCGGAGGCTTTAGCTTCGCCGGCAATGCGCCGAACCGCGGCCTGATTTTCGTCTTGCTGAAGCCTTGGAGCCAACGCAAAGCGGCCGCCGATAGCATCGACGCGGTGATCGGGCGCGTCAACTACGGCTTCTTCTCGCAAATTCCGCAAGCGCAGATCTTTGCCGTTAACCCCCCGGCCATTAATGGCGTCTCCAGCTTCGGAGGGTTCCAGTTCGAGCTCGAGGACCGCACGAATCTCGGATTGCAGACGCTCCAGAAGACCGCCTACACCATCATGGGAATGGCGGCACAGGACCCGCGGCTCATGAACGTCTTCACCCAGTTCCGCATCAATTCGCCACAGGTCCAGATCGACATCGATCGTGACAAAGCCAAAGCGATCGGCATCTCGCTCAACGATATCTTCGACACGCTCGAGGTCGATCTCGCCTCGCTCTACGTCAATAACTTCACCTATCTCAATCGTTCCTGGCAAGTCGACGTGCAAGCCGACGAGCCGTTCCGCAATCGCGTCTCCTCGCTGCAAGGGCTCTTCGTCAGCTCGGGCTCGGCGGCAAACAGCATCCCAACCGGAACCAATCCCTTCGCGACGCCGCCGCCGGGTTCGGCGACGACGACTACGACGGCAACCGGGACGGTGATGACGCCGCTGAGCGCGTTGGTTCAAATGCAGCAGGTTCTAGCAGCGCCGGTCATCACGCACTACAATCTGTACCGCAACGTCGAGCTCAACGGAAACAATGCGCCGGGACACGGTTCGGGCGAAGCAATCGAAGCGATGGCGCAAATCGCGCAGCGCGTGATGCCGGCTGGGATGAGTTACGAGTGGTCTGGATTGCAGCTCGACGAGATCGCCGCGGGAAGCTTGAGCACGTTGATCTTCGCGCTCGGCCTCGTCTTCGTCTTCCTCGTTCTATCGGCGCAGTACGAAAGCTTTATCGACCCGCTGATCGTGTTGCTTGCGGTACCGGCCGCGCTCTTTGGCGCGCTCGGATTCATGAACTTCCGTCACCTCCCAATCCCCGGACTCTCCGATCCCAATCTCGCCCAGGACGCCTACGCGCAGGTCGGCTACGTGATGCTGATCGGACTCGCGAGCAAGAGCGCAATTTTGATCGTCGAGTTCGCAAATCAGCAGTTGCGCGAAGGCGCGACCGTCGTACAGGCGGCAATGCGCGGAGCCCAGACCCGCTTGCGCCCGATTTTGATGACCTCAATCGCTTTCATCATCGCGGTGATTCCTCTGGTCTTTGCAACGGGCGCCGGGAAGCTCGGCGCGCCATTCGCTCGGCACGGTCGTTTTTGGCGGCATGCTCGTCTCCACGTTTTTGAATCTTGCGATTACGCCGGTGCTCTACGTCATCATCAAATCGCTCGAACTGCGCGGTGCTCGCCCCGGGCGCGACGGTCAGGCGCACGGCGAGGTGGCCGCGGAAGAAACGACAGCGCCGCAAGTTGTTATTTAGAAAAGGGTTTGGTATCGTTTAGCGCAACCTCCGTTTACAACGCCTGGTAAAATTAATAACTCTCGTTATCGGCACGTTTTTCGGGGAGTTTGCTTGCATGGTCGTACTCGTATTTCGCGCGCTAGCCGCCACCGCAGCGGCGTTCGCGATCGGGATTTTCGCGCTGCCGGCTGCGGCGGACGACGGTACGGGCGACGTTTTTCAAAAATCGATCGTTCCCAGCGCAAACGACTCAATCAAAAGCGTCATGAGTCAACCGAAGCCGAAGAAACAAGACCCTACGGTCGCTCAAGCGCCGCCGGTGAGCCAGCCCCCAGTAGGTCCAACGGTCGAGCTGCCCGGCGATAGATTTACCTACATGGTAGATTTTTCGATGGCGACGCCCTTCGGCGATATCGGATCCTACGGGAAGCAGGGTTGGTTGATGGGCGGCATGGACGCGCTGCTCGGTTATAAGTTCAATTGGTCGACGAAGCTCGTCGCGAGCATGTTTCAGCTTCAGCATTGGCCCTACGGTTTCAACACCGGAACCGTGCCGGTCTATCTCGCGGGATTCCAAAATCCGGTCGGCTGCGCGGACTTGAGCGGCGGAAACGCGTGCGGCCCCGGTGCCGGCCGCAACATCAACGTGCGTACGAAGGACACGTTTGGCGTCTTCATGCTTCAGAAGATGTTCGTCATTAAACCGGACGTGCTGCCCGGCCCGGTGCCGGTCGTGATCTCGCCGACCTACGTCGCTCGTGGTGGCCAGATCGGCTTCGCGCCGAACAACAACGACGTCGTGCCGTTCACGTACAATCTGCCCGACGGGCCGGTCGAAAACATTCCCGTGCGCACGGCCCAGTACTATGCGGTTGCTATAACGCTGCCATTTCTCAAGACGCCGAAGATGTTCGGCACGTTCACCGTCGCGCCGCAATGGCTCGTACACACCGCCGGCGCGAACGCCGGCAACTCGATGCAGCTTGCACAAGTGCTCTATCTCGAGTACACGCCGTTACGGGGGACGACGCTCTTCCTCGAGCCGCAGAGCGCTCGCGATTATCTGCCGACCGACCCCTATCCAGAGCACCTCATCGCGTACTTTCTCGGGGTCTCGCAGCGAGTCACGAAGTACGCCTTCGTGCAGGCGGTGCTCAATAGCGGCGGTCCCACGAACGAAGGTCCCGACGGCGTGACCGCGATCAAGTGCTTGACGGTCCAGCAAGCGATCAACAATCAGTGCGGCCTCGCAATCGGCGGATTGAGAGCGACGCAACTTCAGTTGCAGTTCGGCATCGGTTCGCCCAACGTCTTTCCGTTATAAACTTCAGAGGCTAAGAGCATGGAACTTTCGTACATAAGAAATTCGGTCGCCGTCCTCGCGCTCGGCGCGCTTGCAGCCTGCGGCGGAAGCGGCGCGGCGGGCGGATCGCCGCCGATTATTCCGGCACACGGGGAGCGCATCGAGCAGCAATCGATCCTCACGCGCATCGTCGGCGTGGGCGATAGCCTAACCGCCGGCTACCAGTCCGACGGCATCATAGGGCAGACTGGGGTACGGAATCCGATCTATCAGGGAGCGCGGCGTCAGATCCCGCCAAATCAGGAGAACGGATGGTGGGCACTTCTCAACGAGCAAGCATCGGGCTCGACGCTCGAGGCTGCAATCGACGCCATGTACGATCCGGCAACCAGCCCGCTGCCGTTGATTAAAGGGCCCGGCCTCGACAATCAGATCGAGCCGACCGGCAATCAGTTCGCTCCCTTCGGCCAGTTCAAAGGGACCGACCCGTGCACGTACGACCACGGCTTCAATCAAGCCGGATTTCTGCTGCGCGGATCGGCGCGCGTGCGGATGAATCCGACGTCCACGCATGTCCGCAACTTCGGCATTCCCGGAATCACGCTGCACGAAGCGAACGTCATCCATCAACCCCCGACCGACACGTGCAGCCCCTTACCGGGGATACCCGGACTCTTGAGCGACGCCGTCAGCGAGGAGAGCGGAACGTTTTGGCCGGTGCTGCGCAACTTCACGAAGCTCGACGGTCATCTCACCGAGGTTAACGCAGCGGCCTCGCTCCATCCAACGCTTGCGACGGTTTGGCTCGGGGCCAACGACGTGCTCAAATACATGGGCAGCGGCGGGCGTTTCGTCGGCGGCGACCGTTCTGTCGGTCAGGTTGAGGGCGATCTGCGGTCGACGATTTCGACGCTTCAGTCTGCCGGCGCTCGCGTCGTGATTGCGAACCTTCCGAACATTCTAGAGACCGGCTTCTTCCAACGCGTCACGATCCCGAAAAAGCCTAAGGAAGAATGCCCGATTCAAACCTTTGCCTGGTGTACGCTGCAACTGGCGAGCCTCAGCGGAAGCGTCCGGGGGATCGCCCGGAAATATCATCTCGATACTCCCAAAGGGTGCGTTCCGACGTCGCTTACCTCTCCATGCGGCTACCTGACGCTGCCCGGGGTGTTCTTGATCATCCAATACTACCAAGCGTACCAAGGCGAGTTGCCGGACCTAGATTGCGCGCAACCGGCACCGCATTGTAAGGCGGTCCCTGGGAGCGGGCTCGGCTCCAACTACATCACGCCGCAGTTCGCCGCAAAAGTTCAGGCGCTCAATAACACCGTCAACGCGGGGATCGACGATGCCGCAAACGCCTCGCACGTGCCGCTGGTCGACGTCTATTCGATCTTTCGCGGTCTTGCTAGCGGCAATCCGTCCAATCCATATTTCGCACTCGCGGCATCGATAAACCCCGGAGTTTGCTGTTCGCTCGGATATCTTTACGGCATACTCAGCTTCGACGGGATACATCCGTCGAACACGGGATACGCTTTGGTCGCTTACGAGTTTATCGCGACGATCAATAAAGCTTACGGCGCGCACATCCCGCAAGTAGACCCCGTCGCCGCGTACGACGGGACGCGCTGCAGCAACAAGAAATACTGCTTCCCCGACCCATACGCGCCCCACTAACACCGGAGCACTGAGCTGGCTGCGCGAGCTCGCGGCAACGGTCGGCACCTTCGACCGATCGGCACTCGAGCCCGGTTACGCGTTGCGCTGCACGGCCGGCGTTGCGATGCCGCTTGTAATAGCCGCGTCACTCGGTCAACCGGCGCTCGGAGTTCCGGCCGCGATCGGCGCTTTCATTACGGGTTTCACGTCGCTGCAAGGCGTCTATCGAACGCGATTGACGGCGATTCTTGCCGCTGCAATCGGGATGTCCGCAACCAGTTTCATCGGTGCGCTCGCGGCCCATTCGACGGCCGCGCTCGTCGCTGCGACCGCGCTGGCCGGATATGCGCTGGGAACGGTTGGACAGTTGGGTCCGGTCGCTTCGACGGTGGCGCTGAACTCCTTCGTGGCTTTTATTCTCTTTTCGAGCCAACCGTTGTCTGTGCCGGCAGCGGCCGGGGAATCGGCGCTCGTGTTAGGGGGCGGCCTGATCCAAGCGATGCTCTTATTGGTCGTTTGGCCGACGGCAAGGTCGGGCGTGGAACGTGCTACCCTAGGCGACGTCTATCGTAAGCTGGCGGCGTACGCACGCGCGATCGCGACCGGCTCGCCGGCGCTTCCGCCAATAACGCCGTTTGCGACGGCGCGCCAAGTGCTGGCCGATCCGCAGCCGTTTGTGCGCGCCGGCGAGATCGCTCGCTTCAACCGGCTGCTCGAAGACTCCGAAGTCATTCGCAAACGCCTGGGCGCGGTGGCTGCAGCCTTCGGCGCGCAAGCCGCGCGCTCGGAGATCGCGGCGCCCGCAGGCTCGATCGCAGACGCGTTGGATGCAATCGCCGACGTGTTGATGGGAAGCAAGGCGGATTCCGGGACGTTCGCGCTACCTTCGTCAAGTGGCGCGCTCGAATTGGCGGGACTCGCGGACTTGACGGACCACCTGCGCGACGCGGCCGAGGCCGCAACGATGCTCACGAGCGGAAAGCCGCTTGCGTTCGATTTGCTCTCGAAGCCCCGGCCGGGACCGTACACGCAAAACCACATCGAGTGGTTCAGCCGCGATTCACTGCGTTTTTCGCTCGTGCTGGCGATCGCGATGATCCTCGCCCGGCACTTTGCCGCCGACCGCGGTTACTGGATTCCGCTTACGGCAGCACTCGTGCTCAAACCCGATTTTCAGACGACCTTCGTCCGGGGCGCCGCGCGCATCGGAGGCACGCTGGTTGGAGCCGTGGTTGCCAGCCTCGTCATCACGCTCGTCCGGGGTCACCCAGCGCTGCAACTCGCCGGCGTTCTCGTCACGGCGGCGGCCGCGTACATCACGTTCAATCCAAACTACGCGCTCTTCACCGTCGCAATTACCTCGTTCGTCGTGATCGTGCTCAGCATGCGAGGCCTTCCCGGTACGACCGCGATCGATGCGCGGCTTCTCGACACGCTGGCGGGCGGCGCACTCGCAATGATCGGTTACGTCGTGATGCCGACGTGGGAGCACAAACGCACTCGAGCCTTGCTCGCCGATTTACTTGACGCGCAGCGCCGCCTGGCCGGCGTCATCCTGCGCGCATACGCGACGCCGTCCGGCGACGCGCGTACTGCTATCGAGCAGGCGAGAACGCAAGTGTGGAAGATGCGAACGCAGGTTGAGGCATCGATCGACCGCAGCCGTCACGAACCCCACCGTCATCACACGATCGGTCCGGCGCGGGCGCTGCGCATACTCGCCGCGACGCAACGTTTCGGACTCGCAAATCTGGCGCTCGAGACCGCGCTTGAAACGCAACGCCGAGTAGAACTAGCAGCGCTCGCAGCGTTCGCCGATGCGCTCGACGCCGAAATGGCCGAGCTCGCGGCGGCGTTGCGAGAATCGCGGCGAGCGCGACGCGACGATCGCTTGCGAGCAACTATGGAACAACTCGAAACGGAACTCGGCGCCGAACGCGACCCCGAGCACCGCTTCATCCTGGAGAGACTCCGCGACTACCGGGAGGCTACAACCCGGATCGCGCACCTCGTCGGCGTCGAGAGGAACGCGTCACACCGCTCCGCCGGAAGTCAAGCGTAGATTCCGCGAAGCTTCGAGGCCTTGACGACTCGATCGATCGCAAGCGTATAGGCCGCCGTTCGCAGCGTCGCTCTGCGCGAATTAGCGATCGTACGTATCTCGTGCAGGTTCGAGAGCAGGAAGTCTTCGAGCTTTTCGTTGACCTCCGGCTCTTTCCAGAAGTAACCCATACGGTCTTGCGCCCATTCAAAGTACGAGACCGTCACACCGCCGGCATTGGCCATGATGTCCGGAATGACGATGATGCCGCGCTCGCGAAAAATGCGGTCGGCTTCCGGCGTAGTCGGACCATTCGCGCCCTCGACGATCAGTTTGGCCTGGACTTTTGCAGCCGTTTCGGGGGTGAATACTTTTTCCAGCGCGGCCGGGACGAGAACGTCGCACTCGCTCGTCAACAGCTCCGCATTCGTGATCCTCTCGCCGCCCTTGAAGCCCTCGAGCGTACCAAATTTGGCGGCGTGCTCCATCGCCGCGTTTACGAAGATGCCGTCGGCGTTGTAATAGGCGCCGGTCACGTCGGAGATGCCGACGACCTTGCACCCGCGTTCCTCGAAGAGTTTTGCCGCATGCATTCCGACGTTGCCGAAACCTTGAATCGCAATCGTCGCTTTGTCCGGACGCAGGTTCATCTCGGCCATCTCGTCGAGCGCGCAAATCGTTACGCCTCGACCCGTCGCCTCGACGCGGCCGCGCGATCCGCCGATCTCGAGCGGCTTGCCCGTGACGACACCGGGAATGTTTTGGCGAACGTGCATGGAGTAAGTATCCATGAACCACGCCATGACCTGCGGCGTCGTGTTGACGTCGGGCGCCGGAACGTCCTTGTCGGGACCGACGACCTCGACCAGTTCGGCCGCGTAACGCCGCGTGATGCGCTCGAGCTCGTTTGACGAAAGCGTCGTCGGGTCGCACGTGACCCCGCCTTTACCGCCGCCGAACGGCAAATCGACGACGGCACACTTCCAGGTCATCCAAAACGCAAGCGCGGTGACCTCGTCGAGCGTCACGCGCGGATGGAAACGAATCCCGCCTTTGGCTGGACCTCGCGCAAAGTTGTATTGCACGCGGTACCCCGTGTAGACCTCAAACTCTCCCGAGTCGCGCTGAAACGGAATCGAGAAGATGATCTGCCGCGATGGGTGGGTGAGGATCCGGCGCATTCCAGCATCGAGCTCGAGCAGGTCGGCGGCTTCGTTGAAATAGGCAATCGCGTCACCGAAGACTGAGACGTCGCGCACCGAGGTCTCGCGTAGAGCCGTGGTCATCTCAGTAGATTTGCTCGTTCTACCGCGTGGCCCCTAGGAGCACGAGCTTTAAGCTCAGACGTTGAACCGAAAGTTCACGACGTCGCCCTCTTGCATCACGTATTCGCGCCCCTCGCTTCGGACTCGGCCTGCGGCTCGCAGCGCCTCCATGGTTTTGATATTCGACGTAGTCGTCGTACGAGACGACCTCCGCGCGGATAAAGCCGCGCTCGAGATCGCTGTGAATGGTCCCGGCGGCCCGGGGAGCCTTCGTCCCCTTTGGGATCGGCCAGGCGCGGGCTTCCTTTTCGCCCGCCGTCAGAAACGTCATGAGGCCCAGCAAATCGTAGGCTGCGGCCGAGAGGTCGTCGAGGCCACTGCGCTGGAGGTCGAGCTCGCGCCGAAACTCGGCGGCTTCGGATTCGGAGAGACCGCCTAGCTCCGCTTCGAGCTTACCGCTAAGGACGACGGTCCGGCCCCCTTCCGCTTTCGCGATCTCCTCGACCGTCTCGACCTGTTCGCGAGTGCGTGCGAGCTGCGTTTCGTCGACGTTGGCGACGTAGAGCATCGGCTTGGACGTGAGGAGAAACGAGTCCGCGGCGACCTGAGCCTCCACCGTTCCCGGCGCAAAGCTGCGCGCAGGGCGGGCCTCCTCGAGCGCCTCGCTTAGCCGCTGCGCGGCCTCTAGGTATGCACGCGTTGCGGGTTGAGCCCGGACCTCGCGCTCCAGCTTCAAAATACGCTTGCGCATGGTTGCGAGGTCGGCGAGCGCCAATTCGATGGCGACGATCTCGCAATCGCGCCTCGGATCCGGCCGCCCTTCGACGTGCGTCACGTCCTCGCTCTCGAAGCAGCGCACGACCATCGCAATCGCGTCGGTTTCGCGAATATGGCTCAGGAAAGCGTTACCGAGCCCTTCGCCGGTGCTCGCGCCGCGCGCCAAGCCGGCGATATCGACAAAGCGAACGGTCGCCGGGAGGATGCGCCGCGCGTTGACGAGGCGTTGCAGCACCGGTAAGCGCGGGTCCGGCACCGCAACCTCGCCGACGTTGGGCTCGATCGTCGCGAAGGGATAATTTGCGGCAAAGGCTTGGGCCGAGCGCGTGAGTGCGTTAAATATCGTAGTCTTGCCGACATTCGGGAGGCCGACGATTCCGCATGAAAGTGGCATGGTCGAGCGGGCCCGTTCGCGCAGCCGGCAAGAAAATCCGCCGCGTATGTCGGATACGTCGCATATGCGCCAAATGAAGGTCGACAAGCTCGGTATCGACCTCCTGACCCACGACCCGGTGGTCATCCTCAAGGACATGGACGGCTCGCACTACCTACCGATTCTCATCGGCCCATTCGAAGCGACGGCAATCGCTCTGGCACTGGAAGGCGCACCGGTGCCGCGCCCGCTCTCCCACGATCTCATGCGCAACATCCTCGATTCGCTCAACGCCAACCTGGAGCAGGTCGTCATTCACGACATCAAAGACTCGACATTTTTTGCCAAGCTGATCGTTCGCACCAATGGCGAGCTGCAAGAGATCGATGCGCGCCCATCGGACGGCATCGCACTCGCGTTACGCGTTCCGGCGCCTATCTTCGTTTCCGACAAGATCGTCCTTGAAGAAGCGACCGCAGAGAAGCGGCCCATCAACGACAACGAGATGGCCCGGTTCAAGAAGTTTCTCGAAGACCTCAAACCGTCCGATTTCAATCGCTAAAGAACATTGTCACCCTGAGCCTGTCGAAGGATGGCCCATTGTCACCCTGAGCCTGTCGAAGGGTGGCTCGCGCTGAGGCGCGCTTTATAAAACGAGGCGCCGCATTGCTGCGGCGCCTTGCGCATTGATGGTGTTACCGCCAGTCTGACCAGCACTCAGCATATCACCTCGCCAATGCCTTCGCAACGGCTCGGCCGCGCGGCTGGAGCGTCCGGGAATCGAACCCGGAGCCGCTCAGTTGGTCAGACTGGCGGTCGACGCCATCGATACGCCCCAGCTCCGCACAATCACACACCAAAGACGCATCATCTAGATCATCTTCCTGGAGGAGTCGAAGGGCTCAGGGTGACAGAAGTGCCGGACTCGAAAATAAAGTCGGTGACGGTTGTTTAGCGTAAGTGACATTTTTTGGGTGGCGAATCCCGCTTTCAATCGCTGACTTCCGGTAGGACAGGAGCATTATGGCAGATGAGACGCGCGCCGAGATCGGCGTGTTCGGCGGGTCGGGATTTTATTCGCTGATCGAAGGCGCGCGCGAGGAGTGGATCGAGACGCCGTACGGCGCGCCGAGCGACAAGGTCGCGCTCGGCGAGATTGCGGGGCGGCGCGTCGCCTTTCTTCCTCGTCACGGCAAGGATCATCGATTTCCGCCGCAAGCGATCAACTATCGGGCGAACCTGTGGGCGATGAAACGGCTGGGCGTGAAGTGGATCATCGGTCCCACCGCAGCCGGCTCGCTTGCAAAGGGTGTGCGCCCCGGCTCGATGGTCGTCGCGGATCAGCTCGTCGATCGCACCAGCGGTCGCAAGGATACATTTTACGATGGTCCCGATAACGACGCACGTCAGCTTCGCCGACCCGTACTGCCCGACGCTTCGCCCGATCGCGATCGAAGTGCTCAAAGGCCTCGGCGTCGAGACCCACGAGCGAGGCACCGTCGTCGTGATCCAAGGGCCGCGTTTCTCGACGCGCTCGGAGTCGAAGTGGTTCCAGAGCCAGGGCTGGGAGGTCATCAACATGACGCAATATCCCGAGACGTATTTGGCGCGCGAGCTCGAAATCTGCTACGTCAACATCTCGCTCATCACCGACTTACGACGTCGGGCTCGAAGGTATGCCGCCCGTCTCCCATCACGAAGTCATCGAAGTCTTCAATCGCAACAACGAGCGCGTGCGCAACGCGATCGGCAAGATCGTCGAGAAGATTCCGTCGATGCCGATTGCTCGTGCCGGCACGCGCTCGAGGGGGCACGTTTGTAGCGGAATGCGACGCCAGCCGCCGCGTCGACTTCGCGATGTACGTGCGGGCGATTCCGTCGCTCGCGCGACATCCATCGATCTTCGTCATGCCGCTTCTGGCAGCGGTCGTCGACCTGCTCGATCGCCCAAATAACGCCCTTCTTCACCGATGCGGTCGGCGGCGCCGGCAGTTTCATATTCCAAATCATCGTGCAGCTCGTCTACGGGTTCTGCTTCGGCGTTGCGGTCATCGCCGCGAATAACGTCTGGCGCGGGCGCCGCGCGACGTTCGACGAAGCGTGGGAGGAGGGGCGGCAGTAAGGCCGGCGGCATTCTGATCGCGACGATCGGTTTTTATTTCTTGGTCTACGTTGCCGGCTATATCGGTGCTTTTACGGGCAGCCCGGTGGTGCAGATCGTCCTCGAGCTCGTCGTCGCGTTCTTTCTCATCTACACGATACCGGCGGCCGCGATCGGCGGCATGCCGGGAAATCTCGCCATCGGCGCATCGTTCCGCGCGGTTCGCGCAAGCCTGCTCGGTACCGCAATCCTCGCGATCGTCTTCGTCGTGCTTTGGATCTGGCTGCCCGACTTCGTCGTCGGCCAAGTCGGAGCCAGCCTTGGGGTCATTGGTTACGAGCTCGTGCTAGCCGCGATCAAAGCGATCGTGCTGGCGTATCTCGCGTTCCCGTTCGCGAAGCAGTACGACGACGTCGCCTTTAGGGGATACTGGTAAGCGCCATTCGGACGAGCTCACCGACGAGCGATGGACTCACGTTGGTTCGCGCCAGGCGTTGTGCTTCGTCGAGCTTTCCAAGCAGCGCGACCGCCGCGCGTCGATCGATAGGTTTCAGCCGGCGCAAGCGCGTCGGCGTGGTCGAGTGAGACGAGTGCAACGCCGTCGTGCCCGCTCGCTACGATCCAGTCGCGCACCAGCATTTTGATCGTTTCGAGCCCGTCGTCGAGCGTCTCGCGCGTCGCCCACGACTCTTTCGGCGACTTCCCAGCGAGGCTTTCGAAGAACCAACGCACGACGTGCCCGCGCAACGACTCTTCCTCGCCTTCGAGCGTCGCGAGCGCACGGGTCGCGCTTCCGCCGCTCAGCGACGCAGCCAACTCGGCATCCTCTCGGCCATAGTGCAGACCGCTCAGAATCTCCCGCACCTGCGCGTTGGAGAGCAGCGGGAATCGTAGTTCGACCGTACGCGAGCGAATCGTCGGCAGCAGACGGCCGGGCGTCGGCGTCGTGAGGATCATGACGACGCCGCGCGGCGGCTCTTCGAGAAACTTCAACAGCGCGTTCGCAGCCGCGGGCGTCGCGAAGTCGATATCGCCGAGCAGCAGCACGCGCATTCCGCCGCTGTACGACTGCATCGACAACTGACGTACGAGATCGCGCGCCGAGAGTTCGTCGCCCTCGTAGAAACCCATCGGTGCGTCGCGATCGCCGATCTTGAGCACTCCCTCGTGCTCGAGAAAATCGGGATGGTGAGCGCTCTCACCGCTGAAAAAGCATACAGGAAGAGCAGGTTCCGTCGTATCCCAGGACGCCTTCCTTCGGCGCGAGACAGAGCAGCGATTGCGCCAATCTGCGCGCGAACGTCTTCTTCCCAACGCCGGCGGCGCCAGCAAAGAGATAAGCGTGCGCGAGCTGCTGCGGCGTCAGCGCCGCGAAATAGCGTTTCGGCGCCTCGGCACCGACGACGTCGAAGTGAAGCTCGCTCATGTTGGAGCGTTTCGCCGCGCGTGAACTTCCCGAAGCGCTTCCTCGGCGAGGCGCTCCGGTGGCAGCGTAGCGTCGAGAACCCGATGCCGCAGTGAATCCTCTGCGAGCGCCAGGAAACCTCGACGCACGCGCTCGTGGAAATCGTCGTCTTCGCGCTCGATGCGATCGAGGGTCCTCGAACGCTCGTGTAAACGCGTCCACGCAGCCTCGACCGGCAGGTCGAGCAGGAGAACGAGGTCGGGTTCGATCCCGCCGGTCGCGATCGTGCACGCCGTACGCAGTGATTCGAGGTCGAGACCGCGACCGTACCCCTGATAGGCCAACGTCGAATCCGTGAAGCGGTCGCAGAGCACGATCCGCCCACAAGTCAATGCCGGGCGAATTACTTCGGACATGTGCTGAGCCCGCGCCGCATTGACGAGAAAGCTCTCGGTCAGCGGCGCGATCGCAATCGAGCGTATTCAAGAAGATCTCGCGAATCGCGTCGCCGGCCGCGGTTCCGCCGGGCTCGCGCGTGACGACGACGTCGTGGCCACCGGAGCGCAAGCGCTGCGCGAGCTCGGCAAGCAGCGTGCTCTTTCCGCTGCCCTCGATCCCCTCAATTACAACAAACATTCGCCGAGCGATTCAGCATGGAACGCGACGCAGTGGTTTGGGGACGCTCGCTTTTTCGCGTCCGCCGAATCGCCCCGCAGCACCTAGACGTCAGCAGTTTTGTAAATTCGCACGCGGCGATTCGGCTCGAGACCCGTGCTGCGCGATTGCAGCCGATACCGCTCGGCGAGCTGATGCTGCATGCGGCGAATGTACGACGTCTGCGGCGAAAGCTCGATCGCCTGGTTGGTCAAGCAGTACTTGATAGATCGCCTCTTCCGTTTCGCGCAACGCGATCTCTTCGTTGTCGATCGAGCCGAGGTTGAAGACGTCGCGCAGGGCTGTCTGAATCTGCGTCGTGGTATTCGTCTTGATCGAATAGATCGGCACGTTATCGGAAGCGATCTGCTTGAGCTTAGGCTGCTCCTTTGCGCTCGAGCGTCTTGAGCGTCAGCACGACGTCGGCGTCGTCCCAGTTCCGCGCGATCGCGGCGTTGACGCGCAGGTTGGCGATCGCGCGCTCGATCTTGTTGCGCGAGACGCCGTAAGGAAAAATCGAGAGCGGCCGATCGCGCTCGTCGGCTTCGCGATCGTGATCGAAACCTTCGGCGAGCCGCGGCATCGACTCGGTGTCGGCTTCTTGCACGACGGTCACCTCGCCGCTGAGCTCGCGCTGCCGAATCTCGGGCTGCGGCTGGTAACCGCGCAGCAGCGCGTCGATGACGTCGGCGACGTTCTTGTGAATCGCCAAGCGGTCGCGATCGTGAATTTCGATGACCACGTCGAAGGTCGGCGGCGCCTTGCGCTCCAGGACGGTCTTGCGCGTCCCGCGGCGGCGCGCTTCTTCGTCCGAGAGCGTCACGGCGCTGATGCCGCCCACGAGGTCCGAGAGCGTCGGATTCATCAAGAGGTTTTCGAGCGTCTGGCCGTGCGCCGTTCCGATCAGCGTCACGCCGCGCTCGGCGATCGTGCGCGCGGCGGCGGCTTCGGCTTCGGTGCCGATCTCGTCGATAACGATCACTTCGGGCATATGATTTTCGACCGCTTCGATCATCACCGCGTGCTGCAGCGCGGGGTCGGCGACCTGCATGCGCCGCGCCAGGCCGATTCCGGGATGAGGGATGTCGCTGTCGCCGGCGATTTCGTTCGACGTATCGACGATCACCACGCGTTTACGCTCCTCGGATAGCACGCGTGCGCATTCCCGCAGCATCGTCGTTTTGCCGACGCCGGGGCGTCCCAGGAGGCAGATCGACTTGCCGCTGCGCAGCACGTCGAGCAAAATGTCGATCGTTCCGTAGACGGCGCGTCCGACGCGGCAGGTGAGCCCGACGATCTTTCCCGTGCGGTTGCGGATGGCGCTGATGCGATGCAGCGTCTGTTCGATGCCGGCGCGATTGTCGGCGCCAAACGGTGAAATGCGCGAGCAGACGTGCGCGATGTCTTCGTGGCTTACGGGTGCTTCGCTGAGATACGTAAAATCGTGCTCGAAGCGAGCCTCGGGCGGACGCCCGAGGTCGAGCACCACTTCGATGATCTCTTCGATGTTATTGAGACGGACGAGCGCCTGCCGTATCGCGAGGGGGAAGATGTCGAGGAGTTGGGAGAATTCCCAACTTGGGGAAACGGAATGAACTCTGACCGCCAACTACCGATCCTGCCTTCCGTGCCGATTCCCCCAAGGCACGCAATCGTCATTTCCCGGGCCGAGCGCTCACTCCTTCACGACGCGTATTACGCGCAGCTCGTCGTCGTACGGTCCTTGAATGCGCACGCCCGCCTTCAACTCCAGGCGCACGTAATCGACGATCTCGGGCGTGATCTCTTCTCCGGGTGCGATGACGGGTATGCCGGGCGGATACGGCGTTAGCGTTTCCGCGCAGATGCGCCCAACCGATTCGCGAAACTTTACGGACTCGGCGGGAGCGAGAAAAGCTTCGCGTGGACGCATTCGCATTGGCGGGACGGGCGGAAGATGGAAATTTCCGCGCCGCAATCGCTGCTCGAGAATTCCGGATGGCGCGAACATATCGACCTTTCGATCGTCGCGCGCCATCTCGCGGAAAGCCTGTACGAGGCGAGTCGGCGGCGTCTTCGGTGGTCCCGATCGTAAAGAGCGCCACGACGTTGAACAAATCGGCCAGCTCCACTTGAATGTTGTGACGGCGCCGCAGAATTTCTGAGGCTTCATATCCCGTATAACCGAGACCCGTCACCGTGACCGTAATTTTCGTCGGGTCGAGCGCAAAGATGCCTTTGCGGCCCCGCAGCTCTTCGCCGAAGCAGTACAGGCCTTCGATCTCGTTGATCCGATTGCGCGCCGCTTGCGCCAGCTCGATCGTTCGTGAGAGCAGTCTTTCACCCTCGGTTGCCATCTGCTTGCGCGCGACGTCGAGCGAGGCGACCATCGGCAAATTCGGCGACGTCGACAGGAACATCTTGAGCACCGAAGCGAGCCGGTCGAGGCGGACGCGTTCGCCTTTTTGATGGAGCATCGCACACTGCGAAAAGGCCGAGAGCATCTTATGCGTCGAGTTGACGCAAAGATCGGCTCCCGCACTCGTCGCCGAGAGCGGCAGCGCGGGGTGAAAATGGAAGTGCGGTCCCCACGCTTCATCGACCAGCAAGAGCTTGCCGGCATCGTGCGCGATCCGCTCGATCGATTCGAGGTCGGCCGCAACCCCGTAGTAGGTCGGCGAAACCAGGTAAATAGCCGCAACGTCCGGATGCTGCTGCAGCGTCGCGGAGACGGTCTCCGGCGTCACGCAGTGGTCCATGCGCAGCTCTTCGTCGACTTCGGGTTGCATGTAGATCGGCTCGGCACCGCTCATGATGAGACCGCCGAGCATGGATTTGTGCGAATTGCGCGGGACGGCGACTTTCTCTCCCGGGTTGAGCGCCGTCATCATCATGCATTGGTTGCCGCTCGTAGAGCCGTTGATGAGGAAGAACGTGTTGTCGGCGCCCCAGGCTTCCGCCGCGAGTTGCTGCGCTTCCTTGATCGATTCGGTCGGCTGAAGCAGATCGTCGATGCCCGGCATCGGCGTGAGATCGATCGCGCAGATATTGTCGCCTACGAACTCGCGAAAGGCCAAATCCATCCCATTGCCCTGCACGTGCCCGGGGGTATGGAACGGCAGGACGCCGGAGTCGACGTACTCGAGAAGCGCTTGAAAGTAGGGCGTTCGATGCTGGTCCAATGCAACCCGCACAATGCAAAATATGTGGAGCTTTCCCTGCCTCTCGACTACGCTTTAGGAGGACACGGGCACTGCGGTAGGATGGATGCCGGGACGATAACCGGCCGCGAGAATAGCAACGATCGAGCGCGGCGTCAGCACTTCGAGCTCGCCGCGCGCCGGACGTTTCTGCCGGCGCGTGTAACCGGAATCGGACCACGCGTGCACTCCCGCGCTCGAGAGAAGCCACGCCACTCCATCTAAGACCACATACGTGCCATCTGGCAAGCTCTCGATCTGCTCGCTATACGTGCGTTTGCGCTTCACGGTGAGCCGCTCTTCATGAAGCCGCGCATCCATCGAGTCGGCGTCCGCTGGGCCTCCGTGACAGGCTCGCCATAGCGACTGAAATCGCCGGTAATCCTCGCGGCGGCACTCCGCGCACGGTCTGTGCCCCGCGCTCAGCGCCGCCGCCTCATCGAGGAAGAACAGCTCGGTGTAGCGGTGCGGAGTCATTACGGCACGCCGCCGTCCGCGAAACTCGAGAACGCACGCAATCCAACGTCTGGCCTGCCACGGGCGCACGATTCTGCGGGCGTCGTCGTGGAGTATGCCGCGATTTCCCATCATGAGGCCGCGCCCCGGCAACGCGACGATCTCACCGAACGGCGTGACTCGGTTCTGCAGCGGCGTGCTACGCCTCGATGCGTTCGTCGATTGAAACGTTGTAAAGGAAGAGGAACTTACCCCACTCGTCGGGCAGCGTGTTCCGCTTGATCTGAATCCAGGGGATGTACTTTGGCTGACGCGGTTTGCGCAAGAGCGACATATTGGCTTCGTGCGGAATGCGGTTGTTCTTACGATTGTTGCAGCGCATGCAGGCGCAGACGAGGTTCTCCCATGTGGACTCGCCGCCTCGGCTCTTCGGCGTGACGTGGTCCACGGTCATCATCCGCTCGCCGTGCGTGCCGCAGTACTGGCAGGTGTGATCGTCGCGTATCAAAACGTTTTTCTTCGTCAGAGCGACTTTTTGCATCGGGCGCCGGATGTAATAGAGCATCCGAATGATCGACGGCATCCGCATCTCGAACGTCGGCGACGCGAGCATGCGCTCGCGGCCGTGCAGCATCTCCGCCTTTCCCGCGAAGATCAGCTTGACGGCCCGCTGAAAGCTCGTGACGTTCAACGCCTCGTACGTCGAGTTCAGCACGAGCACTTCGCTCATAATAGCTCGGCACTCCGCGCCTCGCTTGGCGCTCCGCTCCGCTTTCGGCACTTGCTGCGCAGCGCCGAAATCTGCGCTGCGCGCCCCCACGCCGACTTCGCGGCGTGGGCCCCCAAAAATCCACAGCTATTAAAACGAGGCATTTCAGGTGCCTCGCTTCCGAACAAACGTCAGTCGAGTTTCGGTTAGCATTTGCGTTATCGCTAACCGCTGTTCGGGCTGCAACCTTTCTTTGACGCGCTCGAATGCCGTAGTCGCAACGTCGATCGCAATTTCCGCCGACGGATGGTCGGCCTTGCGACCCTCTTCCTCGGTGAGATAAGCGTGCGCCGCCAGGGCGAGCGTTGCGATGACCTCGCTCAGCAAAGGCTCGACGGGCGGAATCGGCCCTTGAAAGCCTCCCTGTAAATCGGGGGAGGCGGCACCTGGAGACATGTCGTGCCAGAAGTTAGGCCGCGGTGGAGGCCTTCCCTTGTAAAGGCCAACTACGCGGCGCGGGACCCCCGTCGTTCCACCATCCCGAGAAAGTAGCGGTGCACGCGCGGGTCGCCGCAGAGTTCGGGGTGGAAGGATGTTGCGAGCACGTTGCCCTCGCGCACCATGACGCCGCGTCCATCTCGCTCTGCAAGCAGTTCGACCTTCGGTCCGCAACGCTCGATCCAGGGCGCGCGAATAAAGATCGCGGGAAACGGCCGGCGGCCGAGCGCATCGATACGAAGATCGAGCTCGGCCGAGTCGTTTTGACGGCCGAAGGCATTGCGCCGCACCGTGATGTCGATCAAGTCGAGCGTCGGCTGGTCGAGATCTGCGATCTCGACGAGCGGCTACGATCATCCCCATGCAGGTCCCCCAAAGCGGCATGCCCGTGCGGACGCGCTCGACGATCGGCCGTATCGAGACCAGCACGTTCGAGCAGCTTCATGACCGTTGTCGACTCCCCGCCGGGTACGACGAGCGCCTCGACCCGCGCAAGATCGGCCGGAGTCTTTACCGTGATCGTCTCAGCGCCGGCTCGCTCGAGCGCCGCAACGTGCTCGACGACGTCGCCCTGCAGCGCCAACACTCCGACGCAAGGGGGATTAATTGCCACGTGGCGCGAGAAGCTGCGCTTCGTCCAACAGGCGGATGTCGAGGCCGGGCATCGCCTCGGAGACGCCAAGCGACCTGCATGCTTCGAGCACGACGCTCGGATCGTCGAAGTGCGTCGTCGCGTCGACGATTGCGCGCGCAAAACGCTTCGGATCCTTCGACTTGAAGATGCCGCTGCCGACGAATACGCCTTCGGCTCCGAGGTGCATCATCAGCGCGGCATCGGCCGGCGTCGCGACGCCGCCCGCGCAGAAGAGCACCACTGGGAGCTTTCCATCCTTGGCGACTTGCGAGACGAGTTCGAGCGGAGCGCCCAGTTCGCGCGCGCGAGCGACCAGCTCTTCCTTCGGAACGACGCTTAGCTCGCGAATTGCATCGCCGATCGCGCGCATGTGCCGCACGGCCTCGACGATGTTTCCGCTTCCGGCCTCGCCCTTGCTGCGAATCATTGCCGCGCCTTCGGCAATTCGACGTAACGCCTCACCCAAATCGCGTGCACCGCAGACGAACGGCGTCGTAAAGGCGTGCTTGTCGACGTGATACTTGTCGTCGGCGGGCGTCAGCACTTCCGATTCGTCGATGTAGTCGACGCCGAGCTGCTGCAATACGGCAGCCTCGGCGAAATGACCGATGCGCACTTTTGCCATCACCGGAATCGTCACGGCATCCATGATGCCGCGAATCAAATCGATCGCGCTCATTCGGGCGACTCCGCCCGCGGCGCGAATGTCGGCGGGAATGCGCTCGAGCGCCATGACCGCGACGGCACCGGCCTCCTGCGCGATGGCCGCGTGTTCGGGGGTGACGACGTCCATGATGACGCCGCCCTTGAGCATCTGCGCGAGCCCGCGCTTGACCGTCACGGTTCCCGTGCTTTCCATGTCTCTATCATATCAGGCCTTCCCAATGGGAACATTGGGTACACCGCTTAGAAGGGGCGCGAGCTATTCGCCGGAGATGGTCCCGCGTTTGAGGGTGAAGGAGACGCCGAGTTTTCGCCCGCAGGGGCGGCTGACGGCCTAACCGTCGGGAACGGCTGCTGCCGCCAGATCGGCACGTTGGGATTGGGCGTCGGGGTCGGGAAGGGCGTGGGCGCGGCTTCGGCGTGGGCGCGAGCGTCGGCAGCGGCTGGGGCGGTACGCGCGGATCGGGAAAGTGCGGATCGCCCGCCGCGGAGAGCGCCTGCGATCGTTTCCAGTCGGGTCCGTATGGCTGCGGAGGTGGCATCCGGCGCGGGCGTCACGGCCTGCGGTATCACCGATTGCAGCGTCTGCTCCGTCGCCTGGCCGATCACCCGATTTCCCATGCGCTCGCCCAACGGCGACCGCAACGAGAAGCACGACGGCGCCCGCCGCCAAAAGAATCGTCGGGAATCGTGTCGAGGGGTGCATGGCGCCGCGATCTTTATACCCGCGCGAGCGGACGAACGACGTCGAGCTTGGCCGCGCGCGCCCGGCGATCGCTCGGCTTGCCGATCAAATGCACCTCGCGCAGCTCGCCGGCTGCCATATCGACGCCGAGCCGTATGTCCGCGAAACTCCAGCAGCACGTTGCGCGCTCGATCGAGTTGATTCCCGACGAAGATCCGCACCGCGCCGGCCTCGTCCTCGAATGCAATCGCACCGACTTCGACCGGCGACGTCGCGACCTCGTCGCTTACGTCGCGTCCGGCATGAATGCACGTGAACGGCTCTTCCGCCGAGAGTTCCGGCATATCGCCGTAGATCGTATCGTTGCGCAAATCGACGACGTACGTGCAGCGGCGCCCTCCCCAATGAACCCGCGCCGCCGCGACCCATTGCCAATCCTTCGGGCGCAGCGGCGCTAAGTGCGGCCGCCCGCTGGTGCGATAGCCGTTCAAGCCGCCGACGGTCTCTGCAACCGCCCATAGGTACTTCGCGCCGGTCCAGGGCGAGAGATAGATTCCGCGATTGCTCAACGAACCGCCGTCGAACCACTCGGCGAACTCGCCGGGCACGGTATTGCGCGGGCTCCCTCCTTCCATCGCCGCATACGAAATGTTCAGAAAGTGCACGGCCTCGTCGGTCATGCCGTTGAGCGCCAGCGCGACCGCGCACCACAGCGTCAGGTCGGGCCAAATGCCACCGAGCAATCCGAATCCGTACGAGGGAAAGTACCACGCATCCGCAGTCGAAATCGTGCGAAGTCCGACGGGCGTCACGAAATCCGCCTCTTGCAGACGCGCGAGAATCGCGCGCCGCTGCGACTGATCGGCGATGCCAAAGAGCACCGGGAAGATCTCGTCGGCGGTGAAGTTATCCTGATAGTTCCCGTCTTGATCGTAGTTGAGCACGAACGCTCCGGTATCGTCGTTGTAGAGATAATCCATCATCGCTTCGCGCATGCGCTTCGCCTCGGCGCGAATAGCGCTCCCAATGATCGTTATCGCCGACGACCGCGCAGAGCATCGCGGCGGCTTCGAGCGCGTAAACGGCTTCGGCGTTGATCTCGGTTACCGCACCGTCGAGCGTGTAGTACGGGATGATGTTCCGCCACGACGAGATGCCGTACATGTCGACGCCTTTGGCGCGGCAGTTGACCAGCCCGTGATCGTCGCGCTGCGTCAGCATGTAATCGGTAAGCTTTATCACCAGCGCGATGCGTTCGCGCACCCACGCATCGTCGAGCGTCGCGTTATAGTGATGCAGCATCGCAATGAGGTGCAGCGGCGTGTCGTCGTTGATGTTCAGGTCGTAGTCGGTCTTATAACCGCTGACGCCGCGAACGTATTCGATCATCAGGCCGCTCTCCTCGACGGCGCGGTTGAAGACCTCGAGTGCGTTGCGGCTGAACTCCGGCCAAAAATAATCGAATCCGTGAACGAGCCACGACGTATCGCGCGAAACGAGAATGTCGGACGGCGGCGAGTTCGTTGCGCCCCAACCCTGCGGATATTCCTTGACGATGCGCAGCATGTTCGCCTTCGCCCAGGCCACGCCGCGACTGATCTCGGGCGAGGGAACGAGAAAACGCGCGTCGGCTAGACGCTCGGTGAAATAGCCCTGCGTGTCGTGCAGCGCGCGCCGATCGCGAAGTAAGGCTTCGAGAACGGGGCGGCTGCGATCGGTCCCGTCCTTATGGTAGACGACGCCAGACGCAGCGACTCGCGCGCGCCCGCGGCGACCGCGATGCGGTACTCAAAGGCGCCGAAAATGCGCCGGCTCACGAGTTCGGCCTGCTGCGGCGTCACGTCGTCGAGCGTCTGCGACGTTTCCTCTTTTGCGAGAGTTCCGCGACGCATCGACTTGAGCAAGACTTGTTCGCGCAACGAAAGCTCGACGGCGACCGGGCTGTCGGGAGCCGCCCCACCAGCGCTCGCCGCCCGTTTCGAGATTCTTGGAGCAGATGAAGCGCCCGTCGTTCCAGGCGCGCACTTCGTGCTCGGGTTCGCCGTAAAAACGCTGTCCCACCAACATCGCCCACGGAAAGACCGCGACTTCCGCTCTCGGCGGCGCCGGGATTGTAGAGCGTAACGTCAACCACGAAGGAAACGGCGCGATCGAATCCCGAGCCGATGCGGCACGAAGAATGCTTCGGTAACGTGGACTCGGTGATCGAGCGTAAACTCGGAGATTTGCGCGTAGGGCAGAAACGTAAGCTCGCGCTCGATCTGATGCGGGAAGAACGTACGGTCGGCGAGACGGTACGCGATGTGGTGCGTACCGAAAATGATTTGATCGGTGTCCGCATCCCACAATCCGCGCACGCCGCCTTTTGCCGTTGATTGCGCGTACGTTTTGAAATTCCCGAGCAGCAGGCCGTACGGCGTCTGCGATTCGTGCAGAACGTAGGCGCAAAATTCGTTGCGCTGCGCGTCGTAACTCAAACCCATTCTTTCATGCTCCTAGTGCGGCACCGAACGCACAGGCGCCTCCTCTCGCGACGGCAAACGGATGGTCGGGATGCTGACCCTGCGGGCTCCGGCGAAAATCAACCTGACCCTCGAGGTGCTCGCTCGGCGAGACGACGGATACCACGGCATACGCAGCGTGATGGTGCCGCTCGAACTGGCGGACGAACTAACGATCGAGCCGAGCACTCACTTCAGCTTCGCGTGCGATCGCAGCGAGCTCGGAGGCGACGGCAATCTGGCGTAACGGCGATGCGCGCGCTCGGCGACCTTCCGCCGATTCGCATGAGTTTGCACAAGAGACATCCCAGTGCAGGCCGGCTTGGGAGGCGGATCGAGCGACGCCGCGGCGGTTCTGCTGGCGGCGATGGCCGGCGCGTTCGGATCCGACGCCCCGGCGCGATTGGCTGCGCATCGCTCGAACGCTCGGATCCGACGTGCCGTTCTTTCTCGCGGGTACGGCGGCACTCGTCGAGGGAACGGGCGAACGCATCACGCCCGCCGGAGCGATTCCCCGCTGGCACGCGCTGATCGTAAAACCGCCAGTGGCGATTTCGACGGCGGCCGCTTACGACGAGCTCGACCGCGTGGCAAGCGGCCGCAGCGGCCGCGTAAGGGGTCTGCGTCGATCGCATTGCTCGAGGCGCTGCAGCGCGGCGAATTTCGAATCAGTGGAAGCGACTCATGCAGAACGACTTTCACGATCTCATCGCCTCGCAGACGCCCGAAGTTGCGGCGCGATCGCTGCACTTCGCGCGGCGGGTGCGCAACGAATGCGCTCTTGGCCGGCTCGGGCTCGTGCGTCTTCACGCTTGCTCCAGAATCGCGCGAAAATCGAAGCGGATCCTGGCGCGCGCTCGATCTCCCGCCAGAGTACCAGCGTTTGACTAGCGCTTTTGCCGCAACGCCGGAGTGGCGCCCTTGATCGATGCGGTCGTGCTGGCGGGAGGGCCGCAGGACGACGTGGCGCGCTTACAACCGGGCGCCCCGAACAAGGCCTTCGTCGAAATCGAGGGCGTCACGCTCGTCGGCCGCGTGCTCGCCGCGCTGCGCGCAGCGGCGAGCGTCGGACGAATTGTCGTCGTTGCACCTCTGAGTATGAACGGTCACCGCGACTTGGCCGTCGCCGACGAGCTGCGTCCCGACGGCGTTCGCATCACGCGAAAGCTTACGCAACGGGCTGGCGGGCTTTCCGCGACGATGTTGACGTTTTGATCGTCGCTTCGGATCTGCCGGTTCTGACGTCGCCGGCCGTCGAAGATTTCGTTGCGCGGAGTCGAAGCGCTGGCGCCGACGTGGTCTACGGCTGCGTCGAAAAGCGCGTCCACATGAGCGCTTCCCGGAAGTTCCGCACACCTGGGCGCGAATGCGCGACGGTACGTTCTGCGGAGGCGGAATCGTTGCGATGAAGCCGCGCTCGTTGCCGCTGCTCGAGCGTTTCATCGAGCGGCTCGGCGCCGCGCGAAAGCATCCGTTCAAGCTGGCATCGCTCTTCGGGTGGGACATGCTGGCGCGCTTTGCGCGTCGGCCGGCTGACGATCGCGCAGGCCGAAGGCGCGCGCCACGAAAATTCTCGGTGCGCCGGTCCGCGCCTTTGTCTCACCCTATCCGGAAACGGCCGTTAACGTCGATCGCCCGAGCGACGTTCCGCTGGCGCGACGACTCGTCAGTCGGGGGAGCGCCAGCGCTTGAAGAGCTCGTTTGCGATGCCGAATTGATCGAGCGCCTTGCCGACGGTATGCGCGATGATATCGTCGACGCTCTGCGGATTGGCGTACATCGCGGGAACCGGCGGCAAGATCACGGCGCCGATCTCCGCGAGCTGCGCGAGCGTACGCAGGTGACCGAGATGCAGCGGCGTTTCGCGAATCACGAGAACGAGCCGGCGCTTCTCCTTCAGGCAGACGTCGGCCGCGCGAACGAGCAGATTCGAGTTCATCGAGTAGGCGATTCCGCTCGCACTCTTCATCGAACAGGGAATCACGAGCATGCCGTCGGTGAGGAACGAACCGCTCGAGATCGCCGCGGCGAGATCGTCGTCGCGGTGCACGACGTCGGCGAGGCTTCGAAGTCGTCGGCGGTCATGTCGGTTTCGAGCTCGATCGTGCGGCGCGCGGCCGCCGTCAGCACGAGATGCGTCTCGATTCCGCCGATCGCGCGCAATGCTTGCAGCACCATGTAACCGTAGAGACTCCCGCTCGCTCCGCTAATGCCGATGATGATGCGCCGCATCGGTAGGCGGTTATACGTTGGCTGCAGGGGCGCCTGGTGGAAGCTTTAACTCCACATCAGGTGCTCCTCGATTCCGCGCGAGTCCGTTCCTTTGTCGACGATGCCGTCTGCTGGCATCGCACCGGCTTCCGAAGCGTCTCTTCTGCGGCTCATCCGCTCGTCATGCTCTGGAGTGTCGCACGACATCGGCGCGGCGTATGCGACGCTCGCCGCGTCGGACGGGCGCGCTTTTGGATGCGATCGATCGCGGACAGCTCGCATTGCCGCCGGCCGATCGCGATAGCGTGCTTGCGCTTTGCTCGGCGGGCACGCAAGGTTCGAGCGATGCCCCAGAGTTAGAACCGGCGAAGCGCTGCGCGAGGCAATCGTCGATACGTTCGAGATCGTGCCGGACGCGTCGCCGGTCAGCTCGACGAGCCGCCGAACGCAGTACGCGAAGGTCGCGGCCGAGTTCGATCTCGCCGAGCCGCCCGCGGCCGAAGCTCCCCGCGGCGTCGCGCCCTGGCAGAAGCACTTCAGCGCTTCGGCGCTCAACACGTACGCCGAGTGCGCGCGCAAATGGTTCTACAAGTATGCGTGCGCGGCGGTCGAAGACCGCGGCTCCGCGGCCTCGGCCTATGGGAGCGCCTTCCATCTCGCGCTCGAAGATTTCCACGGTGAGTTTCCTCGACCGCAGAGCGCCGACGAGTGCGGCGATGCGCCGGCGCATCCGCGAGTGCGTCACGTGGGCGTTCGAGCGCAACCGCGACGGGTTCGATACGCCGGTCGAGTTCGAGCTGCAAGTGCGGCGCGCCCAACGCACCGCGCAACGCTACGTCGATTGGCTGCTGGCGCAGGAGAAGGAAGCGCCTTTTGAGGTGCTCGGGCGCGAGGTTGCCGCAGAGCTCGATCTGCGAGGGGCGCCCGTTCGTCGGATACATCGACCGGCTCGATCGCGACGAGCGCTCCGGCGGCATCGGCGTCGTCGATTATAAGACCGGAAGCATCGCAACGAGCGCGGCCGAGTATCGGCGAGAAGGTCCGCCGCTTTCGAGACTTTCAGCTTCCCTTCTACTACTGGGCACGCACGGCTGCCGGCGATCGGGTTACGCGGCTGGTCCTGATCCCTCTCAAAGACGCGCTGCTCGACGTGCGTCCGATCGTTCTCCACGTCGGCAAGAACATCGCCATCGACGAGCTCGAGCGGTCGCGCACGCGCATGATCGAGCTGAGCGACGAGCTCGCGTCGGGAGACGATTCGCAGCATTTAAACCGACCGAAGAATCCGGCCGCCTGCACGTACTGCGCATATGCAACGGCGTGCCGTTCCAAACCGCCGGCAGAAGCGCAGCGCTTCGGAAGTTGATCGTACTCGAACTGAACGCCGAACAGCGCACGGCCGTCGAGGCGCCGTACGACGAGTGCTTCGCGATCTGGGCGCCGCCGGGACCGGCAAGAGCACGGCGCTGGCCGACGCATCGCCCGAGCCCGAGAAGCTCAACCCGATGCCGATCCGCTGGTCGTAGGATTGGGACGCAGCTATCGACGAGTATGCCGTCGCGCTGCTTCGCTCGCGCGGGGCATGAGGTCACGCTCGTCGACGACGTCGAGGCCGAACTGACTCTTCGCGGAGGCCTGCGCACCGCTCTTCGCGCTGCGATGGGAAGAGTTTGCCCAGCACCAACTCGATCCCGAAGTTCCCGGACTGCGTTCCCCCGAGCGTTTTCTCCAATCGGCGTTTCGTTTGATTCGCCGCTTGCGCGATGCCGACGTCGAGCCCGCGCTTCTCTCTCGCGTGCGCTCACCGGCGCGACCGAGTTTTACGCTAATCCGCCAAACCTTGCCGATCCGGCGCCTGCTCTTTGCGACGAAGAACTCTATCACGATTCGCTCGACGCTACGCCCGAGGAACTGCTCCGGCAGCATCGCCGCGAGATCGACCTCGCCAAGATTCTGACCAGACTCTACCAGCGCTACCTCGAGCTCGTCGCCTCGAGCGGGCGAATGACCGGGACGCGATGCGGTGATCGCCGCCGCCCGTTGCGTTCAAAAAGATGCCGCGCTCGCGCGCAATGCTGCGCAACCGGCATCGATTCGCTTTCGTCGATGACGCCCAAGAGCTGACCAGCGCGCAACTGCAGCTGTTGACGGCAATCTTCGGCGAGGCGCTCGACGGGAGTAACGCTCTGCGGCGATCCGGCCTCCGCGATCTCGTCTCTGCACATGCACGCAACCGCAAGCAACGTTCGCACTTGCGCGCTCGAAGGTCGAGCTCCACTCTGCGCACCGCTCGCCTCGGCGCGAGGTACGCCGAGTTTCGACCCTGCGCGAAGAAGCCGCCTTCATCGCCGAGCGCGTCGGCGGCTGGCTGGGCGAAGGATTCCGGCCGGAGAAGATCGCGGTGCTCTTTCGCTCGGTGAGGAACGTGGCGGCTACGAAGCCGCGATGCTCGATCGCAACATTCCAGCGGTCGTCGCCGGCGACGTCAACGTCTTCACCGACCGGCGCGCCCTCGACGCGCTGGCGCTCCTATGGAACGTCTTACGATCCATTTCGTCACGATTGGCTCTTGCGAACGCTGACAAATCCGGCGTTCGGTCTCTCCGATGCGTCGCTTGCGGTGCTCTGCGGCGAACCGCCCGATCCGCAACGCCGCTCTTCGAGTTCGACGACGAACCGGTCGCCGACGGCTCGCGCGAGCCGATGGAATCCCAAGCGCGATTTGCGCCTCGGCTGGAACGTGATTCGCGGCGAGCACGACGACGCAGCTCGGCGAAGATGCGGCCGCGCGCCTGCGGCGCTTTCGCGCATCTGCGCGAGCGCTGGCTCCAAACGATGGACGATGCGCCGTTCGAAAGGTTCGCGCGTACGGTTTGGCGAGAGGGTCTCGCGCGCGAAGGAGACCCGGGCTCGGCACGCGCGCGCGCGCAGCAAGTCGCGTTGCGTCGCCTGCTCGATCGCCTCAATGAGTTCCTCGCGCAAAACCCGGATGCGACGCTCGCGCGACGTGCTCGAGTACGCCGAGCGACGGATGGAGAGCGATTTGGAAGTCGTGCGAGGCCGATGACGCCAGTGCGAGGGTTCGTACAGATTCTCAGCGTCGAAGCGGCGCGCGGACGCGAGTTCGACCACGTCGTCGTCGCCAACGTTCGGCCCGGTGCTTTCCCGCGCTGGTACTCGCCCGATGCCTTTCTCTTCAGCCCGCGGCTGGGCATGATTCCAAAAGAGAACGTCGGAGACGCGCGGGCGTCGCGAACGGCCAAGTTCAGTTACTACATGTTCCGCTCGAAAGCGCCGCAACATTACTACGATCGCGAACGGCGCGCGTTCGTCTACGCTTTGCGCCGGGCTCGCAAGAGCGTGCTGGTCACGGCCTCGGGGGCACCGACGCGCGGCACGACCGCGCCCGAGTTTCTCGAAGAACTGCGCTAGTTTTGTAGCGGTGCGCCTGCGCGAAATCCCGCCCGACTCTTACGCGCGGCAAGTCCTGCCGCTGACCGCCTCGCTTTGGGCTGGGCGTCGCGCGTTCGACGAGTACGTAGCGCAGACGCTCGAGATCGCGCGCGGAACGTATGGGCGACGGCACTACCGGACGATCGGGACTCTACGACGGCAATACGCTCGTCGCGTCGTTCAAGCGTTACGAACGAGCGCTGCGTAACGGAGCGCGGCGGCTGCGCGCGATCGGTTTCGGTGCAGTCTTCACGCCGGCGCAATACCGTGGCCGCGGCTACGCAAGCGTCATGCTGGCAATGGCGCTCGATCGAGCGCGAGACGAGGGGTACGACCTGGCCTATCTCTTCTCCGACATTCGTCCGCAGTTTTATGCCGCTTTGGGGTTTCGCGACGCTTCCGTCGCGCCGGTTCTCGCTCCGCGCCGACGCGCTTCCGGCGACCCGCCTCGAGCCGACTCGACTTACCGACGACGACTGGAGCAACGTGCGTCGCGTTTTCGAGCTCGCCGAGCGTTCCCGAGCTTCCGCTTTCATACGCACGGCCACGGTCTGGGATTGGATTCGCCTGCGGGTACGACACGCTTCGGAGCATCCGACCGGCTACGAAACGAATCTCGCTGGTGCGCCGCCGCCGCGGCATCGCCGCCTACGTGTTAGGAGTGCGCGACCCGCAGCGCGACGTCTACATTCTCGACGAGTTCGCTTTCGCCGACGACGCGGCGGCCGCTGACGATTCCTGCGCTGTTGCGCGCCGCTGCGGGCGACTTGCGGCGCGTCACGGGCTGGCTGCCGCCACAACGCGCGCGCGATCTGCTGCCCAAGCTGACCGTTCGTAGGCGTAAGCGCGCGGTCTTTATGATGGCCGCGACTGCGCACCGAAGGCGAGCTTTTGCTCAGTGCGATCGCGCCGGCATCGAGCGGAGACTTCTGTTGGCCGACCGATCATATTTAGAGCTGCTCGCGTGCGCCGTACTCAGCGTTACTCCGAATGGCTCACCGAGGCCGTTAATCGTCTGGGTGGGCATGCCTCCGTCTGGATAGCTCCAGAAAGCCACGCTCTCACCGTTGAAGTTCGCCCCAACGATCTGGTTTCCGATGACGAGAAACTGCGCGATGGAGCGGGCGCCGCGCAGCCGCGTCGAGCCGACTTGCGTGCCCGAACTTCCGTTTATAGCAAACCGGTAGATCACCGAAGGTTTTGAATCGCCAACGACCACGTGTTTGCCGTCCCAGCCAACGCCGCCGCCAGGCACGCGAAAACTCCGGTTCAACGTGACGGCCTGAAGCGATTTGCCGTCCTTAGGCAGCTCGACGAATGCGAATGCCTCGCTCGCCACGTCGTAACTCGCGTCAACGAAGAGATCGCCCTTGTCGTCATAGCTGCCGAAATAGAACCAATAGAGAAATCCGTACGTGAGTTCTGTTGGCCGGCCGCGGCCGCGCGCGTAGATCGAAACGCCGCCAGCGCCGCTGACCGATTCTAAGTTCACGACGGCAAGGGTGCCGGTCGTTGGATCGACCGCGCAGGTGTACGGAAGCTCGTTAGGATCGAGCAGAGTCTCGCGGAGATGCGTGCTTCCATGCGCGATATTCCAAGACGGTCGAGTTCGAGCTGTTCGGTATGTAAACGTCGCCGGCGTGGTCGGTACATAAGCCCGTCGGGAGCACGAAATCCTTGAGTATGCCCGCGAGCACGCCGCTCAACTTGCCTTGCGGATACGAGTAGGCGTACGACGTCGTTGGTCTTGTAGTCGGAAACGTAGAGAAGGTCGAGTTTCCGGGCATCTGGAGCCATCCACGATCGGCCGCGCGCGGCCGTCGCATCACCGGCTGCGATCGGAGGCGTTCCAATCGGCGACTGCGGTCCGCTGCAGCCGGCAAGCAGCGCCGCAGCGAGGTATGCCAGCCGCCGGCTACTCAAACGTGAATCCTCCTAGCGATAGAAAACGGGGTTACGACGTTCGCTGCGGTGCGGGTCGCACCTTGGCGCGCGTTGGTGAAAACGCAGGCTAAAATAGACTCGTTTGCAGTGGGTCGCCTTCAATAAGCGATGCGACGCGGGTTCCGAGCAGGCGCACCGGTGCGCCTTCCAAGCCGGCGCGCCGTAAGCAGTGCACGGCGGCGCGAAAGATTCGACGCGCGTCGCGCGTCGGCTCGGCAAGATGCGTCTGACGGCCGACGAACGGTGAAGTCGGCGCGCTTGATCTTCACGCCGATCGTCTGCGCGACGCGTGCGCTCGCGTTCGAGCGTTTCGGCAAGCTCGCGTGCTTGATCGCGCAATACGTCGATCAGCCGGCTCTCGTCGCTCACGTCGTACTCGAAGGTCTCTTCCGTCGAGATCGACTTCGTCTCGCGCTCGGGCTCGACCGGACGGCGATCGATGCCGCGCGCGAGATCGCGCACTTCGTGCCACCACGAGCCGAAGAGCTCGCGGAGGCGCCGGTCGTCGAGGGCCGCAAGATCGCCGATCGTCGAGATGCCGAAGACGCTCAAGCGCGTCTGCATTTTCGGGCCAATGCCCCAGAGGCGCGCGACCGGCAACGGCTCGAGAAACGCGGCTTCTTCACCGGGTGCGATCGCCAACAAACCGTCGGGTTTGCACGTATCGGAAGCGATCTTTGCGATCATTTTGCCGGTGGCAACGCCGGCGCTCACCGTGAGGCCGGTCGCGTCGAAGATTTCGCGACGCAACGTCGCGGCAAGTGCACGAGCCTCTTCGAACGTGCTCTCGCCGATGGCGACGAAGGCTTCGTCGAGCGAGAGGCCTTCGACCGGCTGACCTCGCTTGCGCAAAGATGCCGAAGATCTCGCGCGAGACCGCCTTATACTTCTGCATATCGGGCGGCACGACGAGCAGATGCGGGACACGCCAGGCGGGCCTTGTAGAGCGGCATCGCCGAACGCACTCCATACGGCCGGGCTTCGTACGAGGCGGTGAGAACGACCGCGCGCCGGCTGCTGTCCGGCGATCGCGACCGGTTTGCCCCGAAGGCTCGGATCGTCGCGCACGGCGACGCTTGCGTAGAATGCGTCGACGTCGAAGTGCGCGACGAAGCTTATGCGTGCCGTTCACGCTCGCGGCGACGCTGCGCTTTGGCCTGATTCCCGCAGGTCGCCATGCTGCACCACGCGCGTGAGGCGTTCTTGGTGTGGTCGTAATAAGCGAAGCGGCAGCTCTGCTTGCGGCAGGCGCGCAGACGCGACCACGTCCCTTTGAGCAGCGATTCGTAGACGATGGCAAGCAACGATGCAATCGGTCCTTCAGCTTCGTGGCTCACCGGCCGCAGCTCCAGGCCAAGCCCGGGGTCGATGGTGAGGCCGAGCCGGGCTCGAGCGAGGAACGGGCTCAGAGCTTCCCAGGCGGAATGGCGATCGCCCTCGCCGTTGTTGGCAAAGAGCAGATCGCGCAGCGCCTCGCGGAAGGCGCGCAGCAGCTCGAGGTGCGCTTGGTCGAGCGGAGGCGGCAAACCGTGGCTAAGGCACCACGCCCGAGCGTGTTCGAGCGAATCGAGCTCGTCGGGGCCGTTCGGCAGCTCGACGGTGTTCTCGAACCGCCGGATGAGCTCGAGCCCTCCCGGGGCCGCATCGGAACCGGCGCTCACCGAGCTAGCGGAACCCCCGGCTGCACCGGCAAAAGCACGTTGACAAGTTACTGTCACCACCATATAATGATTTGAAGGTTACCACAATCAGTCAAGAGGTTTTAACATGTTTCGCGATCCCATCCGCACCGCACCGCTCGTTTCCGACATCTCAGATGTCGAGCTGAGGCTCAAGATCAACCGCGCCGATTCGGCGCTCTTCCTCGAGTCGAGCCTGCGCTTGCCGCACCTGCGCATCTCATAGGCGCGCACCCCTTTCAATGGCGAGAATCGTCTGCATGTTGCGGACGTCATCGGCGTCGCTGCCGGGCGTTTCGAGAATGGCCGTCTTCTCCCGCAACTCGGGGTGAGCGAGTAGGGCTCGAAAGCCCTCGAAACCGATTCGCCCTTCGCCGATGTGCCAGTGACGATCGCGGCTCGCGCCCAGCGGCACCTCGGTATCGTTGAAGTGAAACATCAAAATGCGGTCGAGCCCGATCTCACGCTCCGCCGCTTCCACGAATCGATCGACGCCCTCTTTGGAATCGATCGCGTAACCGGACGCCCACGCGTGCGCCGTATCGAGGCAGATACCGAGCTGAGGGTGAGCGAGGCTCCGCACGAATGCGCCAAGCTCCTCGAGCGTACCGCCGGCGAGGTTGCCGGCACCGGCTGAGTTTTCGAGCACCAAAAAGACACCCGGGGCGATCGCCGCAAGCGCCGCTTCGAGCGCCCGGCAAATCGCGCCGAACGTCTCGTTTCGATCGCGCGTTCCGTACGAGCCGAGATGGGTGTTGACAAAACGCATTCCGCCGCGCGACGCGACGGCGAGATCGTTTTGGAGTAAATGGAGCGAGCCTTTGGCGATCTTCGGGTCGGCGCTTCCAAGATTGATGAGATACGGGGTGTGAATCGCGCACGGATCGAGCGCAGCGTCGCGGCGAAGCGCGCGCGAACGCATCGAGCGCGGCACCGTCGATCGGGCTCGTGCGGTAGCTGCGCGGATTGGTCGAGAAGATCTGCATCGCGGTGCAGCCGGCCATCTTCGCGTGCTCGACTGCTTTGACGTAGCCGCCCGCGACGTGCACGTGCAGCCCGATTCGCATCTAGTGGCCTGTAACGGGCACTAGGAAACCTTCGCGCCTCCCAAATCGAATTCGAGCGGCTGACCCGGTTCGAGTTCCAACTCCGGAAGATCGTCGAGCGATCGCAATCCGAACGACTCCAAGAACGACGCCGTCGTCTTATACTGCATCGGACGTCCGACGACGTCTTTTCGCCCAGCCTCGGCGATGAACCCGCGATCGAGCAGCGTGGACACGACGCTATCCGAGTTGACCCCACGAATCGCTTCGATCTCGCTGCGAGTAACGGGTTGTAAGTGCGCGACGATCGCGAGCGCCTCCAGCGCCGGCGTCGAGAGCGTCGTCTTGGGCGGCAACAGATACGCCTCGACGACGTCGCGCGCAAGCGGCGACGTCGCGAAACGGTAACCGCCGGCGACTTCGCGCAAAACGATACCGCGATCGCCGTACTCAGCCTCGATCTGCTGCAGCACCGCCGCGATCTCGCGCTCCTGGGCGCGCAGCAGCTTGGCGAGCTGCTGGATGGACAGCGCCTCGCTGGCAACGAAGAGCAACGCTTCAACGGGGCGCTGCAGGCGAAGAATTGCTTCTTCCAGCGCGGCCGCTTCATCGGCAGCCGAAAGCTCCTCGGGCCGCGCGCTCACGCTGCAACTCTTGGGGGCGGGAAGAGGCGGATGTCGTCGAAGGCTTCGGGCTGCTCGAAGGCAAGACGGTGGCGGCGGATGAGTTCTAAAATCGCCAGAAAGGTTACGACGATAACGTCCCGGGTCATGCCCAGCTCGCTGCAGAGTTCCGAAAAACGCGCTTCGCCGCGCTCCTTGATTCGCCGCATGATGTAATCCATCGACGCCAGAAGTGATATTCGCTCGCGAGCGATCGAGCGTTTCTCCGGGCGAGCCTGCGCGAGCATCGTCACGAAGGCTCGTTTGAGTTTTTCGGGATCGACGTCGTACCGTTGCACGATTGCTCCGGCCGGGTCTCCCGGCTCGCGATAGAAGAACGAGCTCGCCTCGGCTTGGTGCCCGCGCAGTTCTTCGCCCAATTCGCGATATTTCGAATATGCGATCAAACGGCGGCGCAGACGTTCCTCGACTTCTTCGGGCGTCTCGCCCTCCTCGTCGACGAACTCCTGTGGAATCGGGGGCAGGAGCGCTCTCGATTTTAGAAAGAGGAGCGTTGCGGCAATGACTAGATATTCGGCGGCGACTTCGACGTCGCGCGTCTGGATGGCACGCACGTACTCGAGGTATTGCTCGGCGACGCTCGCGAGCGGGACGGTTGCTACGTCGAGCTGTCGCTCTTTGATCAGACCGAGCAGAAGATCGAGGGGGCCGTCAAAGGCATCGAGCCGGACGTAAAAAGCGCTCAGGACGATACGGGTTCGGCGATGCGAACGACTTCGGGCTCTCCGACCGCATCGGGATGAGCGGCTAGAAACTCCAGCGCGTGATCGACGAGACGCTTTTCGTTGACGTACTTGAGCGTCTTGCGGGCCTGCATCAGATCGAACCAAGCTGCATCGTCGACTTCGTGATCGTGGCTCGACGGGTCGCCTGAAAGATATCGCATGAGAAAGAACGTGACGGCCTTACGGTGCTTCGCCTTTCCGACGTAGAACCAATACGAAATCTCGCTGAGCCGTGTGACGATCTCGCCCCAGCAACCCGTCTCTTCGCGAACCTCGCGCAGGGCCGCTTGCTCGGTAGATTCGCGAGCTTCGACGTGTCCTTTGGGCAGCGTCCAGACGCGCGGCGGGGCACCGCGCCCGATCAGGAGTGCCTCGTAGGCTGAAGCGCGGCGGCGCAGGAGCAGGCCGCCCGCCGATACTTCGTACTTGATTCGCATCACGCTCCACGTGGAGATGGGTAAGGGGGCCGCTTGCGAGCCCCCTGATTACTTCTATTATACCGTCCGGCCCCAAGAAGGGCTGCAAGAAGCGTCGTCTTTTTTGGGCTGCTTGGTTGGTTAGCGGTGCATGCCTATGCTCGCCAGCGCAAGTCGGGCTGGCGAGCCGCCCGGGTCTCGTCGACGCGCCCGACGACCGTCGTTACCGGCGCCTCGAAGAGCGCCTGCGGATCGGTCTTCGCGCGCTCTACGATCGCCTGCAGCGCGTCGGCGAAAGCGTCGAGCGTCTCTTTCGATTCCGTTTCGGTTGGCTCGATCATTAGGCACTCCGGCACCAGCAGCGGAAAATAGATGGTCGGCGCCATGAAGCCATAATCGAGCAGAGCCTTTGCGAGATCCAGCGCGCGTACGCCGTGCTCTTTCTTGAGCCTCTGCGCCGACACAACGAACTCGTGACGGCAATTTTCCGGATACGGCGTTTCGAGAAACTCGGCGACTTTCACGCGCAGATAATTGGCGTTGAGCACGGCGAGCTGAGAGACGCGTTTGAGACCTTCTTCGCCGTTGGCGTAGAGGTACGCGAGCGCGCGAACCGCGTGCGCGAAATTCGACCAGAAGCTGCGCATCGGGCCGATCGACTTCGGACGATCGAAGTCGAGGCTGAAGTGGGATCCGTCGTATGCGACCACCGGTGTCGGGAGATACTCGACGAGGTGTGCGGCAACGCCGAGCGGCCCATGCCCGGCCCCACCGCCTCCGTGCGGGATCGTAAACGTCTTGTGCGTGTTGAGGTGCATGAGATCGAAGCCCATGTCTCCGGGACGCGCGTACCCCATGATGGCATTCGCATTGGCGCCATCGTAATACATGAGACCGCCGGCTTCGTGGACGGCCGCCGCGATCTCGGCAATCTCGTCTTCGAAAAGGCCGAGCGTGTTGGGGTTGGTCATCATGCAGACCGCGGTGTCGGCGCCCAGAACTTTACGAATTTCGGCGACGCTCACGCGGCCGCGCTCGTCGCTCGGCAATGAGATCACGTGAAAACCGCACATCGCTGCCGACGCGGGATTCGTGCCGTGGGCCGTATCCGGCACGATCACCTTGTCGCGGCGCGTCTCTTCTCGCTCCTTAAAATATTTCTTTGCGATGAGCAGCGCCCCCAGCTCGGCGTGCGCGCCGGCCGACGGATTGAGCGAAAAGGCCGCCATTCCGAAGAGTGAGCTGAGCGATCGCTCGAGCTCGTGCATCACCTGCAACGCACCTTGGGCGAGGTCGTCCGGCGTGTAGGGATGAAGATCGGCGAACTCACGGCGCGCGGCGATCGCATCGTTTACGCGCGGGTTGTACTTCATCGTGCACGAGCCGAGGGGGTAGAAGCCGAGATCGATCCCAAAGGTTCGCTGCGAAAGACGCGTATAATGGCGTACGACGTCGAGCTCGCTGTTATCGGGCAGCGGCAGATCGTCGCGCAACACCTCCCTGGGCAGATACGTTTCGAGCGGCTTGCCCGCATCGAGGTAGCGATTCGCGCGACCGGCTTGCCCGAGCTCGAAGATCAGCGGCGTCGCAGCGGCTTTACCGCGCGGGAGATCAGACTGGCGCAGGGACATGCAAAATTTTCTCGAGCGCGCGAACGAGGGCGTTGATGTCGCCCGTCGTCGTAAGCTCGGTTGCCGTCATCAGGATGCAGGAGCTCAGCTCGGGATAGAACCGGCCAAGATCGAGGCCGCCCAAAATCCCGTGCTCTTGCAGGGCCGACAGCACCTCGCCGGCGGGCCGGCCGACGTCGGCGACAAACTCGTTGAAGAATGGCGCCGCGTGTTTGAGCTTGACGCCTGCAACGTTCGCCACCGCGCTCGCAAGTTCGCGCGAGCGCGCCAGATTGAGCGCGGCAGCGTCGCGAAGGCCCGTTCCCCCCATCAGCGCGAGATAGATCGTCGCGATCAGCGCGCAGTGCGCCTGATTCGTGCAAATATTCGACGTCGCTCGCTCGCGGCGAATATGCTGTTCGCGCGCCTGGAGCGTCAACACGTACGCGGTGCGTCGCGCGTTGTCGACGGTCTTTCCAACCAAACGCCCTGGAATGCGCCGCACGTGCTCCTGCGTCGACGCGATGAATCCCGCGTACGGGCCGCCGTAGGCGACCGGAACGCCAAAGCTCTGCGCTTCACCGACGGTGATCTGCGCACCCCACGATGCCGGCGGTGCGAGCGCCGCCAAGGAGAGCGCCTCGGCGACGACTGCAATCGGAATCGTTCCACTTGCCTTCATCGCAGCCTGCGCTTGCGGCGACGGCGCGTCCACGTTTCCGAAGAAGTTGGGCGATTGTACCGCCACGGCAGCGTACTCTTTGCTTCCTACCGCGTCTACGAGCGCCGCGTTGCTAGTCGTACCGTCATCGCCGAAGGGAATCTCTTCGATGGCCACGTCGAGCCCATCGCAATAGGTGCGCAGCACGGCGCGATAGTTCGGATGGATCGCGCGCGAGACGAGGAGTTTGCGCCGTCCGGTTGCACCGAGTGCCATGATCGCGCCCTCGGCGAGCGCCGTAGCGCCGTCGTAGACCGAGGCATTTGCCAGCTCCATCCCGGTCAGCAGACAAATGTACGTCTGCCACTCGTAGATGGCCTGAAGGTAGCCTTGCGAGACTTCGGCTTGGTACGGCGTGTAGGCGGTGAGGAACTCGCCGCGCATGGCGAGCGCCGCGATCGCTGGGGGAACGTAGTGGCGATACGCGCCCGCGCCGAGAAACGATCGATATCTGACGCCGGTGTTCTGCTCGGCGAACTGATCGAAGCGGCGCTGAATCAAATACTCCGGCAACGCCGGGACGACGTCGAGTTTCGCTTTGAGCGCAATCGCCTCGGGAACGCGTAAGAGATCGTCGAGCGATCGCACGCCGACGGCCTCGAGCATCCGCTCGATATCGAGTTGCGTATGGGGCGCGTACATCTTAGGCTTTAATCCACGTTACTGGTTCATCGGTTTCATCGCCGGATCGGGGATACCGTTTGGGCAAATCGTCGCCTGTACCGCCGGCGTGACGTAGTAGGCGTGTAAGTCGTAGTGCGGCACCGGAAACCCCGCATGTCCCTTCGGCTCGTATTTGAAATCGATATGGTCGATCGTGTAGCCTGGCAGAGCACGAACGTCGGCGTAGCTGAAGCCATCTTCCAGCTGTTTCACCGAAACCATCATCTCCGTAAAGACCGGCTTGCCTTGCCAGACTCCGTAAATCGGCCCCAGCGGCAAGTTCTTCAGGTTTGCCCAGTGCTCGCCCATCGTTGCGATGCAGGGCGAGACCTCCACCGCGTCCGCCGGGATTCCGGCGGGATGCATCGCGGGCTGCGGCGGCAGCATCGGTTGGGCCGGCTCCGCCACCACGCGCGCCATAGCTCCTGCTAACGCGAGCGCAAAAGCGACGCCTGCAATAAAACGTACCATCGAATTCGCTCCTTTCGGCGCCAGAACTTGGGTGTCAAACGACGCGGTTCCTACGGCGGCTCAGGCTCACCCACGCAAGAAGACGCTTCCGGTCTTCGATTTGTATATCCACTGGACGCAATATCCGGTGAGGGCACTCGCGACAAACACGATCCAGGGCAAGCCATATTCATAGTGCGCCAATCCAAATAGGCGTATCAGCATAAGCGCCGCGGCCACCGCGAATCCAGGCGCCGTGATGGCACAATGAACCTCGCGACAGCGCACGAAGTTCTGCACGCAGTACGCGGCGTAGTACGCAAAGAGCCCGAATGCCAGCCAGTCTCCCCAGACCTGCATTTTTCTGTTCGCGTACCCGTCTGCCGCGGCGACCGCCACCGCGAGTGCCACAGTGAACCAAAGATTTCGATAGAATGGAATACTCACTCTATACGAACTCCTTACGCATTAAAATCACGTCCCAGACCTCGCCGCTCTGCCGCTTGACGTCTCGCTCGAAGCGCTCGACTTCACGGAATCCAGCCTTTTTGTAGAGCGCTCGCGCGGCTTTGTTGTGCGGGAACACGTGCAAGCTGAGCGCGGCCACGCCATGCTCTCGAGCCCAGCTGAAGGTGTACTCGAGCAATGCTTCGCCGATGCCGCGGCGCCGGTGTGATGCCCGGACAAGCATGCCGATGGTCAGCCCGGCGTGCTGGTGATGGAAAACGTCGATCGAGCCGATCAGCACGTCGCCATCCCGCGCGACCCAGCAAGGCGTCTCATCCGGGTGAGCGATCGCGTCGAGAATCTGCGCGCGCCTGCGCTCGCGATTGAAGCCGGGCTCGGTGCCGATCCACAGCCGTTCAACTGCGACCTCATCGAGAAGGTCGATTATGTGCTCGACGTCATCCGGAACCGCGTAACGAATTTCGATTTTTTCTTGCTCCGGCTCCAAACTTCAATCACTTGCGATTTTTTCGTATTCGTCGGACGAAAGAAGGTTTTTGACTTCGTCGGGCCTTGCCATGTGAATCTTGAGCAACCAACCCGCGCCGTAGGGCTCGCGATTCACGGCTGCCGGATCGCTCTCGAGACTCTCGTTGACCTCGACGACTTCGCCCGACATCGGCGTATAGAGATCGGAAACGGCTTTGACCGATTCGATCACGCCGAAGTTGGAGAACTGCACGATCTTTGCGCCGACCTTCGGGAGCTCGACATAGACGATGTCGCCCAGCGCGCTCTGCGCGTAGTCGGTGATGCCGATCGTCGCGGAGTCGCCGTCGACTTTGACCCATTCGTGTTCTTTACTGAAGAGCAGATCCCCAGGCTGCGCCATTTTTCTCCTTCTCGGTTATTTATTTCGGTCGTTTGTAAAACGGCATCGCGACAACGATTGCCCCGTGATTCTTGCCGCGAATTTCGACCTCGAGACGCGTACCGATCGCTGCGGCCTCGGGCGCAACCAGCGCGGTCGCGACGTTCTTATTCTCAACCGAGGGCGCGATCGATCCGCTGCGTATCGAGCCTACGATGCGGCCGTCGAACCATACGGGGTAGCCATCACGCGCCGGCGTGCGGCCTTCCATCACCAGGCCCACGATGCGCGAGTAAGTATCGAGCTCGAGCTGCTCCGCGAGCGCCTCTTTTCCGGCGAACTCGGGCTTGTCGAGCTTGAGCGCCCAGCTCAAGCCGGCTTGGACGGGAGTGATTGCTTCGGTCAGCTCGTGTCCGTAGAGCGGCATGCCGGCTTCGAGGCGTAAGACGTCGCGCGCTCCAAGACCGCAGGGTTCGAGGCCGTCGACCTGATGCGCGGTCAGCAGCGCGTCCCAAATCAGCGAGGCATTCTCGCCGTCGACGAAGAGCTCGAATCCGTCTTCTCCGGTATATCCCGTGCGCGCGATCACGGCCGGAATACCGTTCACGTGGCCTTCGGTGCAGAAATAGTAGCGCAGCGAGGCGAGATCGACGTCGGCATGCGGCGCAAGCATCTCGACCGAGCGCGGCCCTTGGATCGCGATAAGCGCACGTCGCCCGTGCCGGTTTTCGAGCGCGACGCCGTTGGGAGGGAGTTGCTCGCTGAGAAGCTTCCACATTTTGTCGGCGTTCGCGGCGTTGACGACGAGCAGCCAGCCCTTCTCGAGGCGATAAAAAATCGTATCGTCGTGCGCGCCGCCCTCCTCGTTGCAAAAGATGTTGTACCGCGCCTGCAGCGGCTTCATCGTTCCGACCGCGTTGATCGTGAGCGTATCGGCCCACTGTGCGACCATGTCGCCGGTTAACCAGAACTGTCCCATATGCGAGAGATCGAAGAGTCCGGCACGATTACGAACGGCGTCGTGTTCTTTCAAGATGCCCGCGTACTGCACGGGCATCTCGAAATCAGCGAAGGGAACCATGCGTGCGCCGATGCGCACGTGGTCGTCGTATAGCGCCGTCCGTCGCATCATGCTTCGTCGGGGCCCGCCCTAAGCAGTGTCGAAGGGCGGGGTTTTTCTTCGGGGTAGGTATTGAGGAAATCCAGCGTCGAGTGCGCGACGATTTTTTCACCGCTGCGGACGTAGACTTCCCCGTAAACGATTCGGCGCCCGGCGCGCAAGACTTTCGCCTCTGCAACGAGATCGTGCGGCGGCCGCGCGGGGGCGAGAAAGTTGCACTGCAGCGCGACGGTCGTCGTGTCCTGATCGCGTCCGTAAATTGAGGCTAGCGCTACGTAAAAAACCGTATCGCAGAGGCTGACGATCGCACCGCCGTGCACGGCGCCCGTTCCATTGGTAATCTCCTGACGATAGGGCATGCGCATCACGGCCCTGCCGTGCTCGACAACCTCTAGCTTCAAATCCAGAAGAGCGACGAAGTTGCTCTTCTCCTTCTCCCAGGCTCGCGGTGCGTGCGAATAATCGATCGTCATGACACTCTCCTATCCCGCCTTTCCGGTTGCCTAAAACGTATCCCCGCCGGCAGCGAGCATGCGTCGCAAATAGAGCGGCAGCGAGAAGAGCCGCCGGTGCGTAACCGAGTCGTAAAAAAAGTTATCGCCGCGCAACCGCGCGCAGTAGCCGTCGATTCGACTGCGCATCGAGCCCCGCGAGATCGACGCGATCGCTGCAGGCCAGGAAGGCCCACTCCGTGTCGAAGGCAGGCACGTGCGTGACGAAGGAGACGACGTGCGCGTAGTGGCGCCGCAGCGTCCGCGCCATCTTGCAATGTAAGCGCCGCGTTATGGACCGCCGCCGTGCTGGCCTGAAGCACGTAGATCGCCGCCCTCGGCGAGTCGCGACTTGATGAGCTCGAAGATCGCGTCGTTAAAGAGCGGATTGCTCGGCGAATCCTCGAGCGGCTCGGTGAGATCGGAGAGAATGACGCCGTATCGTTCGCTGCTCGTACGCATGAACTCCAAGGCGTCGCCAACGATCACGCGCGCCGCGAGCATCTTCGAAGGCTCCCGCGGACCACTCGGGCAGATATTTTTTTGCGAGGTCGACGACGAGCGCGTCGATGTCGACCATCGTGCAGCGGCCGACGTCGGGACAGCGCAGCACTTCGCGCAGCGTCGCGCCCTCACCGCCGCCGAGGATCGAGCACGTCACGCCGATCGGAGGCCGCCGCGAGTGCCGGATGCACGAGCGTCTCGTGGTAGATCTTTTCGTCTGCTTGCGCGCTCTGCGTATCGCCGTCGAGAACGAGCATCTTGCCGAAGACGGGCGAGCGCAGCAACGCGATTTGTTGAAATTCGGACCGGCCGGAATAGTAGACCTCGTCGATGGCGTGATGATGCTGCTCGGTCGGAGCGAACTCTTCGACGTACCAGTGCCACGTTTGCGTCTTCGGCATGTGGGGCGTAGATTGGCGGCATAAAACGAGAACCCCGCCGTGCGGCGGGGCTCTTCACCCATATTCGAGTGCGGTGCTTACTGTTTGTAACAGTTCACCGCGAAGTACAGCGGCGTCTGTCGGAGGCAGCTCGAAGCCCGAGGGAACCTCGTACTGACTGATCGTGACCGTCTTACCCTTGACCGGGCCCTGGGCGGGAAGCGATGTCCACGTGAACTTACCTGCCTTCGGCTCGGTAAGCACGGCCGCGCCGCACGTGTTTCCCGGGCAAACCTTTCGCGTCGGTGATCACGTATTGGAGAACCGCTTTGCCCTTCACCGATTTCGGTTTGATGGTCTGATTGCTTTGATTGATGGCGACGGCGTAGAAAATCGTCGTTCCGGACGCCTTGTACGGGCGGGAAGGTCTTGCGCCTTTGTCCTTTTCGATGTCCCCGTTTTTGTCGATTGCGTCGACGAGGTAGAGCACGGCCGAACCTTTGACGTTGTTCTTGCCGATCGAACCCGTAACGGTGATGTCTTCGTACTTCTGTAAGCTGAACGTGCCGCCGCTCGGCTTCAGCGTAAACTTATCGCACGCGCCTTTGAAGATCCACTCGTATTGCGGCGGGCTCGTCGCGCAGGTTGTTACTCCGAGCGGCGACGCATCGCCGTAGGCGGCCGGCGCGAGCGCACTCGGTGCCGACGGAACGACGCCGCGGCCGGCGCAGGCTGCCAGCGCGATCGAAGCGACCGTCGCAACCGCGCTAAGCTCGAATCACTGGTAAACGCATGGAATTATTTTCTCACCTCACTCGAGAGAACTGTAAGCGTTGGTACAAAAGAATTGGACGGCAGGCGCAGCAAGCCTGCCGAAATTCGCGCAGTACAAAAGCTGATAATTGCTGATGATACGGGTTAAGGAATAGCGGCTACGCGGTCAGCACGCGCACGTCGTGATTGCGGCTCAGCACGTGCGTAAACTCGCCGTCGCTCTTCTCGATTCCGCGTTTGAACTCAGTTGCGAGCACGCTGGTGGCGCGCAGTGCTTGCGCCGCGTATTCGCAAGCGAGCCAGGGGTCGGTGTGGTCGCCGCACGTGTAAAAATCCATCGCCGCGTAGCCCTTCTCGGGCCAGGTGTGGATCGAAATGTGCGATTCGGCCAAAATCACCGTTCCGGAGACGCCCTGGGGCTCGAAACGATGAAAGGCGCTCTCCATAATGGTAGCGCGAGCGGCTTGCGCAGCGGCAATCATCATTGCCGCGATGCCGCCGATGTCTGAAAGCAAGGAGGGGCGACAGCCCGAAAGCTCGCACACGATGTGCCTGCCGAGTGCCTTCAATTGTTCAGGTCTCCTTGACCCTTGAGGAATCCCACCTCCGGACTTCGTCGGCTGGCGGCTGCGGTGCAGACACGTCCCCGACCTATCGGCGAGCTCCTGCCGGCGCTTTTGAGCGGTGCGCGGGCGACTCGCCGCGATGGCGCGATGGGCGCGCCCTCCCAAACCGTGGCCCCCGTTTGACTGTGCTCAGGGTGACGAGGCCCTTGGTTCCCTCTTCTAGCTCCTCTATTGAAGGACCGGCGCCAATCATACCCCCTAGCACCCCCGCTGTAAAGGGTCTTTCCACGGCGCCTCCACAGGAAAGTCAAGCTCGCACTTCATTATCTTGACTATATCCGCCTGCAGGCAGTACGCTTAACGAGTCATGGCATTAAAAATCGAAGCCGCCGTCGCACCTTCGGAACTCATCGAGGAGTACCGGCACGGGTTTCACGACCCCGAGAATTACGTCTTTAAGTCGGACAAGGGGCTGACGCCGGAAATCGTCGAGCGCATCAGCTCGATGAAGGACGAGCCGGCTTGGATGCGCGACTTCCGCCTCAAGGCATACGAGATCTTCATTGCCAAGCCGATGCCGACGTGGGGCGACACCGCGCTGCTCAACGAGATCGATTTCTCGAACATCCACTACTTCGTGAAGTCGACCGATCAGACGGAACGCTCGTGGGACGACGTGCCCGACGATATCAAGCGGACGTTCGACCGCCTTGGCATCCCGGAGGCCGAGCGCAAGTTTCTGTCGGGCGTTTCGGCACAGTACGAGTCCGAAGTCGTCTATCACAATACGACCAAGGCGCTCGACGAGCAGGGCGTGCTGTTCTGCGACATGGACACCGCCGTCAAGCAATATCCCGAGATCGTTCAAAAGTATCTGGCGACGGTCATTCCGCAGGGCGACAACAAGTTTTCGGCACTCAACTCGGCCGTATGGTCGGGCGGTTCGTTCATCTACGTGCCGCCGGGCGTCTCGGTCGCGATGCCGCTGCAGGCCTATTTCCGCATCAACGCCGAAAATATGGGCCAGTTCGAGCGCACGCTGATCATCGCCGACAAGGGCGCAAAGGTCCACTACATCGAGGGCTGCACCGCTCCGAAGTTTTCGACGTCGTCGCTCCATTCGGCAGTCGTCGAGCTGATCGCGATGGAAGGCGCGTCGATCCGGTACACGACGATCCAGAACTGGTATCGCAACATCTTCAACCTCGTCACCAAGCGCGCGATCGCATACGCCAACGCGACGGTCGAATGGGTCGACGGCAACATCGGCTCGCGCTTGACCATGAAGTATCCGTCGATCTATCTGATGGGCGAGGGCGCGCGCGGCGAGGTTCTCTCGATGGCGTTCGCCGGCGAAGGCCAACACCAAGATGCCGGAGCAAAGGTCATCCACGCGGCGCCGCGCACGACGTCGGTCGTAACGAATAAGAGCGTGAGCGCTCACGGCGGAAAGACGACCTATCGCGGTCTGGTCGAGATCCATCCGGGAGCGGTCGGCGCGAAGACGCGCGTGCGCTGCGATGCGCTCATCATGGACGAGAAGTCGTCCAGCGATACCAAGCCGACCATGAAGATCCACGAGCAACGTTCGACCGTCGAACACGAGGCGAGCGTCAGCAAGATCGGCGAAGAGCAGCTCTTCTACGCGATGAGCCGCGGGCTCTCCGAGGCCGACGCCGTCGCGATGATCGTCAACGGCTTCTTCGACTTCTTCGTCAAGGAACTGCCGATGGAGTACGCGGTCGAGCTCAACCGTCTCGTCAAGATGGAGATGGAAGGCGCAGTCGGCTAGCCCCTCACAAGGGAATGCCGGCGACTTTTGTCGCATTTAAGCACGCCGGGCGAGCAGCCGCTCTCCCGTCGCTTTACCGGGCCGCAATCTCGCCACCCCAGGGCGAGAAGGAGTAATGAAATGAGCACCCTACGGTCGGCGTCCTACGCGTTTGGCGTTTTGGGGTTTGCAGCCATTTGTGCGATCTGCTTCCTCTGCGGGCCTAGATTATCGGCGGTCGGTGCGCCGGTACCAAGGCTTCTCTTCGTCTCCGATCCCGTGGCTAATCTGGTCGAGATCTTCTCGCTCCCGGCTCTGGTCCTGCGGGGCACGTTGACCGGTTTCAGCAAGCCACACGGCCTCTGTTCCGATCCTAGCGGCAACATCTGGGTGGCGAACACCGGGACGCGCCAGGCGCTTGAATACACGCGCACGGGCACGCTCATCAGCACGCTGACGGATACCACCGGAGTTCCGGTTGGCTGCGACCGTCGCCAAAACGTTATCGCGCTAGCAAACTATATAGACCTCAGCAGCCCGCCCCCCAGCCCGCCCCCCAGCGGCCCGGGCGAGCCCTATATCACTGTTCTCCCGTCCGGCACGCCGTATTCGCCAACGGACGCACACGTAGAACACGTCGAGGAAGTCGGCTTCGACGCCGCCGGTAATCTCTTCTTTGACGGCCGCAAGCCCGACGGGACGTTCGTGCTCGGGGAGGTTCCGTCGGGGAGCTCGACCATAACCATCATCCATATCACCGGCGGCACGCTCCATGCTCCCGGCATGGTGCAATGGTACGCGGACGGTAGCTACCTCGCCGTCGGCGACCGGCGCTGTGACATTAGCGGTACCAGGACTACCTGCATCTACCACGTGTCGATTTCAGGCTCAACCGGAACGATAACCGGCAAAACGACGTTCAAGGCCTACAACGGCCATCTGATCTGCGATATGGCACAGGGCACGATCGGTGCGTCCGGTGAGAAGTATATCGCCGGCGGCGACGACGAGTCACCGTGCACCTATGCCACGAGTGGTGTGTACCGGTGGGCATATCCAGCCGGCGGTGCACCGACCAACAGCAACAACACCGCCTTGACCCATCCATTCGGTACGGCAATCAGCGCAAAATAAGTCGGTTCGTCAAGCGCACATGAAGTGAGGGTTGGCGCGCAGTACGGCGCGAAGCTCCGCATACCGTGGAAGACGAAGGGCGAGTAGCAAGCTCGTCGGAATTCGGGATGCTCTTGCGGCGCTTCCGGCTCGCCGCGGGACTCTCGCAAGAAGCGCTTGCCGAACGCGCCCGGATGAGCACGAATGGCATCGGCGCGCTCGAACGCGGGTACCGCCGCACGCCGCAACGCGAAACGCTCGCGCTCTTGGTGAACGCGCTCGCGCTCAGCGACGAACAGCGTGGCGAGTTGGAGGCGGCTGCGACGCATTCGGGATCGCGGCGCCGCCTAGGCGGAGGCGCGTTTCCGGAAGGCCCTTGGCCCGATACCGGCGTTTCAAACTTGCCGCTCTCCCTGACGAGCTTCGTTGGGCGCGAGGTCGAACTCGACGAGGTCGCACGACTCGTCCGCGAGCATCGGCTCGTCACGCTGACGGGCGCCGGAGGCATTGGAAAAACCCAAACGGCGTTGCAGGTTGGGACCGCGCTGAGCGAGACCGGCGAGACCGCAGTCTGCTTCGTTGCACTCGCGCCCGTTGGCGATCCTGCCTTAGTAGTTGCCGCGATCGCGTCGACACTAGGCGTGCAAGAAGTGCCGGATCGCCCGCTGCTTGAGACGCTGATAGCATATCTCAAGAACAAGGCGCTCTTGCTGATCCTTGACAACTGCGAGCACGTCATCACGGAGGCTGCAATCGTTGCGGGCGCGCTGTTGGCCGGTTGTCCAAGGTTTGCGATCCTCGCGACGAGCCGCGAACCGCTTCGAACCGCCGGGGAGTACACGTACCGCTTACCGTCGTTGAGCGTTCCCACCCCGGAGGCCGCTCGCCGGCTGAGCGCAGCAGAGGCGCTCTCATTCGGTGCGATCGTGCTTTTTAACGATCGCGCGCGCGCCGTCGACCATCGCTTCACGCTCACCGACCAGAACGCGTCGACCGTTGCAGGGATCTGCCGGCACTTAGATGGCATCCCGCTCGCGATTGAACTTGCCGCCGCCCGAGTCAACATGCTTCCGGTTCAAGCGATTGCGAACAGGTTCGACCATCGCTTTATCATTCTGACCGGCGGGGAGCGCACGGCCCTACCGCGTCAACAGACGATGCGCGCGGCGATCGATTGGAGTTACGATTTGCTCGCCGCGCGCGAACAGCGTATGTTCGAGCGTCTCTCGGTATTTGCCGGCGGATGTACGTTGGCTACCGCGAACGCCGTCTGCGCGGGCGACGACGTCGCCGAGGCCGACGTGATCGACCTCCTCTCGTCGCTGGTGGACAAGTCGCTCCTGGTGGCCGATATCGACGGCGTCCACCCCCGTTATTTGCTTTTAGAGTCGTTCCGAGAGTACGCGCGCGAGAAGCTCGCGGCGCGGGGTGAAGTGGACGCCGTGGCGCGCCGTCATGCGCTCGCGTGCCTGGAGCTCGCCGAGCAACTCGAGCGCGCATGCGACACCGAGCCGGACGTGATCTGGCGCGCGCTCGCCCAGGAGGAGTTGGACAACTGGCGAGCAGCGCTGCAGTGGGCACTGACCGATCGCAACGACGTCGTCTTGGGACAAGCACTCGTCGGGGCACTGCACGTTGTTTGGGCATACTTCGCACCGCTGGAGGGTGAACGTTACGCCGCCTCGGCGTTCGAGCTGGCTGACGAACAAACGCCGACACACGTACTCGCGGGACTCGGGTACGCGGAGGGGATCATCGCAATGCAGCGTCGTGCGTACAAAGTACAGCTTTCGAGCAGCGAGCGCGCCATCGAGCGCTATCGCGCCACGGGCGATCCGCTCGGTATCGCCCGTACACAGGATCTCGCCGGTCAGGCGCTTGTCTCTTTGGGACGAATCGCAGAAGCCAAAACGCTCTTACAAGAAGCGCTGACGTCCGCTCGCGTGTTGGGCAATCGCAGGCTCATCGCTTGCGTCCTACGCAACTTTGGATATGCCAGCGCCGTCGGAGGCGACTGCGACGCGGCTCGCGATTACGTCGCCGAGGCCGTGCCGATTTATGAAGCACTCGGTGCGCGTATGGGCGCCGCATTGGCACTCGAGGACCTTGGCGAGTTCGAGTTTCGCGCGGGCAATGCCGAGCTGGCATTTCAGCTTGCCACGAGCGCGCTTGCGACCTTCCGTACGGTCAACCATCAGCGCTTTGTCGCCTCCGTTCTCAGCAGCCTGGCGATGTATCTCATCGCGTTGGGCCGGTATGACGACGCCGAGGAGCGTGCACATGAAGCGTTGGACCTTGCACGCGAGCAACAGCAAGACGTCCTCGTCGCCTGGACGCTCCAGCACCTCGGAGCGATTGCGGCCTTACGTCCGCACGTTTCCACCGAACGCGCGCGCGATGCGTACCGCCACGCCGCGCGTATCTTGGGTTTCGTCGACGCTCGCCTCGAAGCGATAGGATCGGCGAGAATGTACATTTACGAGCAGGGATACGATAGAGCCCTCGCCGCCCTGGCGGCTGCGATCGGTCCCGATGCGGTGGCGAGCCATATGGCCGAAGGCGCAATGATGACGGAAGAGCAAGCCGTCGAGGAAGCGTCGGAAACGCCATGCCTAGAACGTCGCGCGTAAATTCGCGCGCCGTCGCGGTCATTGGGATGCACCGCAGCGGCACCAGCGCCGTAGCGCGCGGCCTTCAGGCGCTCTCTGTCTATCTCGGCAACGATTTCCTGGGCGCTCAACCCGAGAACCCAACGGGATACTGGGAAGATAAAGGCGTCGTCGAGCTCAACGAACGCGTCTTGAAAGTCTTGCGGCGCACCTGGGACGACACTGCGCCGATCGATCCGCGTGAGTTCGCGCGTTGGCGAATAGGAAGTCTGCGCCGAGAGACCCTCCGCTATCTGCGGCGCCGCTTCATACCGCATCCGCTGTGGGGGTTCAAAGACCCCCGCACGATTCGCCTTTTGCCGTTCTGGCGCCGAGTCTTGCGCGAATGCAAGGTCGAGGATGCCTATCTTCTCGTGATTCGCAACCCCTCGAGCGTAGCGGCTTCGCTGTTCGCGCGCCAAGCGATGGACGTGGAGACCGCTGCGCGGTTGTGGCTCGTCTACGTGGTTCCGTTTCTTGACGTGGTTGCCGAGAAGCCGTTGGTAGTCGTGGATTACGACCTTTTCATGCTCGACCCGCGCCGACAGCTCGGACGGATCGCGCGAAAGCTCGAGATCCCTCAAACGAGTGGCTCCGAAGCCGCCGTGGAGCACTTTGTTAACGAATTTCTCGATAACACGCTCCGTCACACCGTTTTTTCGCCGGAGGAGATAGATGCCGGCACGGATGCGGGCCGCTTGTCGCGAGACGCGTATGTTTTGCTCCGCGAGCTGGCCGAGGATCGTGCTGCCGCCGGTCCGGCGTTTTGGTCCGCCTGGAAAAGAATTCAAGCATCGTGTAGAACTCCGATTCGCGTGGCCAGGCACAGAGTAGCGAAGGTTTCGGAGATTGCGCCGGGGACGACCCGGCGCGTCGTCGTAGATTCGGTCGAAATTTTGCTCTGTAACGTCGACGGCAAAATCTACGCGATCGAAGACGTCTGCACGCACGACGGAGGACCGCTGGACCAGGGCGAGCTCGAGGGCGAACACGTCATCTGCCCGCGTCACGGGGCGACGTTCGACGTACGCACCGGCGACGCGCTCACGCTTCCGGCGGTGATGCCGCTGATGACGTTCGAGGTCTCCGTCGAGGGTGATGAGGTTTTCGTCGATGCTTAGCCTGTCCGCGGTGAAAATCTTCGCGCGGCTGGTTCTGGCCGCGCTTGCGCTCATCGCGTTCGCCGTCTTCTGCTTCGCGATCAACGTCATCTTCGGCATGCACGCGCACGCACGCTATACCGGCACGATCTCGGGCTTGCGTTTGCGTGCGCCGGTCTCGATTCTGCGCGACGATCGCGGCGTTCCCCACATCATCGCGCAGAACGATCGCGATCTCTTCTTTGCGCAGGGATACGTGGAGGGCTCCGACCGGCTCTTTCAGATGGACGTGTTACGGCGCTTCGTCTTAGGCGAACTCGCCGAGGTCTACGGCGCCCGAGCGTTGGAGACCGACAAAAAAGAGCGTGCGGTACCCGTCCGCGCGATGGTGCTTGCACAATGGCGCCGGCTTGACGCGCGTTCGCGCGTGCTGCTCGGCGCGTTCAGCGACGGCGTCAACGCCGCAATCGAGCGCGAGCCGCTGCCGGTCGAGTTCCGAATTCTCGCCTACCGTCCTCGGCCGTGGACGCCGCAGGATTCGCTCGCGGTCGCGATGGTAACGGTGCTCGACCTCATTGACGATTGGAACGCGATCGCCTCGCGCGACGCGGCGTTTCGTCGCGGCGGTCTGCCGCTATTGGCGGCGCGCTTTCCGCTCACGGATCCGTGTTACGACGCGCCGGTCATGGCAGGACTCGCCGGAATGCGCCCGGGGCCGAACTGCAAACGCCACGTTGCGATGCTGCTGCGCGAACTCGGCGACGCGCGGCCGCCGATCGGCAGCAACGAGTGGGCCGCCGGCGCGAATCGCACGTCGCACGCGCGCGCGCTGCTCGCGAACGATCCACATCTGGCCTTGCAAATGCCGGGCGTTTGGTACTTGGTCGACCTGCGCGCCCCGGGCTATCGCGTTGCGGGCGCCGCATTACCCGGCTGCCCGACCGTCGTGCTCGGGCATAACGAGTCGGTGGCATGGGGCGCCACGGACGGAAGCGTCACGTCACTTGCGGTTTTCAGGCCGCCGGCGCAGCTAGATCCAGCCGGCTGGCAAACCGAACGGTTCGCGGTGCGACTGCATTCGGGCGCGACGGCAAGGTATTATCGGACCGCCCGCGAGTTCGGCATCACGACGACCCACGGCGACTTCGTCCTCGTCCGTTGGAATGCGTACGACCATCCCATTTCTCCCCTCGAAACGTTCGTCAATCTCGATCGCGCGAGATCGATCGAAGATGCGACCGCAACCCTCTCGACGTTCCCCGGTCCAACGCAAAACTTCGTGCTCGCCGATACGAGCGGCCGAGCCGCGTACGTTCTCGCCGGTCAGATCCCAAACGACCCCGTTCGCGCTCGCTGGATTCATCCCGCAAGCGACCTCAACAAACGCTATCCCCCGATCCCGTTCGCGCGCTTACCGAAGGTGGCGGCTTCGCGGAGCACGATCGCGTGGACGGCCAACAATAAAATGTACGACGACTTATACCCCTTGCAGCTAAGCCCGCAGTTCGCGCCGCCCTATCGCGCCTATCGCATCGCAGAGCTGTTGCGCGCGCGGCGAACGTACGACGTCGCGTATTTCGCGCGCATGCAGATGGACGTACTCTCCCTGGCCGAACGAGAGCTCGCGCGTGACGTAGCGCCGGTCGTGGCGAAGAGCGACCCAAGTCTTGGCGGCGCGCTGGCGGCCTGGAACGGCGAAATGGATGGCGACTCGTCCATCGCCACGGTCATCGAAGGCCTTCGGCTCCACTTAACCGATCGCCACACCGGCCGAATGCCGACGCTGCTCGCGACGGCCCCGACGCACGATGTGATGGCCGGCGTCGCGCTGCCCTCGCCGGCCCCATGGCGGATTGGCGGATCGGTGCAAGTGCTGCATGCGCTCGCGTCGCTGGGCGTTAATTTTCTCAACGGCGTGACGCTGCCGGGATACGGCGACCAGCTCACGCTGCACGTGCAGTATCCGGGCTATTCGCAGAGCTTCCGCGCCGTCTGGGACGTCGGCGAGTGGGACCTCGGCGGTATCACGTTACCCCAGGGTGAATCGGGCGAGCCGGGCTCCGGACACTATACCGACCAAGCCGCCTCCTGGATCCAGGGGCACATATGGCCCCTTCCGTTCAGCGATGAGGCGGTGCAGCGCACCGCCGTAGAGCGAGTGACGCTGCTACCGTAAACGCTGGTGGCGTCGTCGCAGCAAATCGTTCGTATCCGACAGGCTCGGCTCGATGATGCCGACGCCATTGCGACGCTGATGAGTCAACTCGGATACAATGTGCCCGTCGCCGAGATTGCCGGCCGGCTGCAGCGCCGGAGACAAGAGCGCGAAATCTTTGTCGCACTGCGCAGTGGCCGCCTGATCGGATGGACAGCAGTGAGTATCGGCGAGCCGTTCGTCGAAGGTTTCGGCGCGCACCTAGAAGGGCTGGTCGTGGATGAATCCGTCCGCAGCGGTGGGGTGGGCGCGCAATTGATCGAGGCCGCGGAAACATGGGCGAGGCAGAGCGGTTGCGTCGAAATGCGCGTGCAGTCGAACGTCGTGAGGGCGCGGGCACATGCGTTTTACGAACGCCACGGGTACGCGACGATCAAGACCCAGTACCATCTGCGCAAGCGGTTGTAACCCGGATGCTGCGCGTATGGCCATAGAAGTTCGCAAGGTGAAGCACGATTCCGACTTTCGGCAGCTTTACAATCTTTTCGTCGAGTACGAGGCAGATTTGCCGCGCGAGCTCCGGCACGGCACCGTGCCCGACGTCGCCGATCTCAAGGCAACCTACGAGCGGCGTAATGCCGCGTTCCTGGCGACGTCCGAGGGTGACCCGACCGGCTGCGTGGCCTTGACCGAACTCGACTCCGATACGGCGGTCGTGATGCGCCTCTTCGTCAAGCCGGAAGGCCGGGGGCTCGGCGCCGCCCGTTCCCTCGTCGCCGCCGCGATCGGATTCGCACGCGAACGCCGATTTCATCGCATCGTTCTCGACACGAATAAAGAGCGTTTGGGTCCGGCATATGGGCTGTATCGTTCGCTGGGATTCGAGGAGTGCGACCCGTACGCCGCAGTGACCTACGAGTGCCCAACGTTCATGGAGTTAAAGATCTAGCCGACGATCGGATTTGAACCGATAACCTATCGCTTACGAAGCGATTGCTCTACCGTTGAGCTACGTCGGCTTGTCGGGCTCGCCCGGGCCGCGGGTCCTTCCACGGTGCTCGCGACGCCCCTCCCGGCGTGCGCTTCTCGACGCCTTTTGAGCCCGCTTTGATAGTTTGTTCGCGCAGTTCGCGGCATTATTGACGATATGATGAAACGCATTCCCTGGCTCGCCCTTCTGTTGGCGCTCGGAGCTGCGGCGCGCGCCGCCGCCGACCAAGGCGCAACGTATCGCGGTCCGCTCAGCACGTCCGAGACCACGTTCGTCACGGCAATCGCGAGCGACCTGATGGCGCGCTACCCCACCGCCGCCGATGCCGAAAAGAACGGCTACGTTCGCTACACCAGTGAAGACGAGACCGGCGCGATCAGCTACGCCAACCAGCAATGGCAATCGCCCGACATTCGTCATCCAAGTCAACTCTGGTACGATAAAAACGGCCACCTCCTTGGCGCCGATTACTCGGTGCTGGTGAGCAGCAGTTCGTCGCGCCCGCAACTATGGGGAGTTAACCCGGGCCGCTGGGTCGAGTTCGACGGCCACGTTCATTGGGTCGCCAAGGATCCCGCAACGGGGCAACTGACGTACGACCACTGGGCATGGGATAAGATCTTCGTTGCGGCCGGCGGCAATCTGGATCATCCCGCCGCGTCAACGCTGGTTGCCATGCAGAGGGTCACCTCCGCAGATCAGGTCGTCACGATCTTCCACTTTCCCGCGATCTGGGACCTTATCGTCTGGGTGAAGCCCAATCCAAAAGGCGCGTTCGCTTGGAAGAACCCTCTCGTGCAGCCCTGAGGAGTCTCAGATCTAGATCGCCACGCAGTAGTTTGGGGACGCTCGCTTTTTCGCGTCCTGCGAAAAAGCTGCTCGCCTCGTCGTCGCTCTCGCCCTCCAGGCTCCGCTCCTCCCTTCACACGCCCCTACAACTGCATGGCGATCTAGCTCTGCGACGCCTTATCGTGAAACGTGCCGCGCTGCGCGCTCTCGTCGAGCTCGAGGTCGTCCAGAAAATAGTAGACGATTTTTCGATCGTCGAATCCAATTTTAGCCAACGAACGCCCGCCGATCTCGACGACCTCGTGCACGTGGCCCGTTCTTCCCGCGTATTCGTAGTTGATCGCGGTATAGTTCGGATCGTCGGGTTTCGGGCGCGGCGTTGCCTTAACGCCGCGCAGCGGTGTACGGTGGCGGTGCATCGCGGCGAGGTTCGACGGGCCGCCTTGCGAAGCATCGCTCATGATCATCGAATACCGAGGCAAGCGGCCAAAGGTCGCCGCATCGGCCTTTGTCGCTCCGAGCGCGGTGTTGATCGGCGACGTGGAGGTCGGGTCCGAATCGAGCATCTGGTTCGGTGCGGTCCTGCGAGGCGATAACGGACCGATCCGAATCGGCGACCGTACGTCGATTCAGGATAACGCGGTCGTTCACGTGAGCGAAGGCGGCGGTACGTTCGTGGGCGACGACGTGACCGTCGGTCACTCGGCCGTGATGGAAGACTGCCGGATCGAGCCGCACGCGTTGATCGGAAGCAACGCGACGCTTCTCAACGGTTGCACGATCGGCGAAGGCGCCTTGATTGCAGCCGGCAGCGTCGTCGGACAGCGCGCCGCGATTCCGCCGCGAGTCGTCGCGGCCGGTGCGCCGGCGAAAGTCAAGAAGAGGCTCGAAGGCGAGGCCGCCGCGTGGATCGAGATATCCTCCGACGAATACGTAAAGCTCTCGCGTCTCTATCTGGCCCACAACATTGGGGAGCCTACGCCGGACGAACCGCAGTCCAGATCAAGATCGAGTTGAGCGCGAGAATCGTGACGGCCGCGCATACCGCGAGAATCGTTACCCAGCGCCCGTTCACCATCGGTCCCATCGTTCTTTCGCGCGCCGTGAAGAACACGAGCGCAATCACCGGCACCGGCAGCACGAAACTTAGAATCACCTGACTGACGACGAGCGTCTGCGTGACGTTCAATCCGAGCGCGACGACCGCAACCGCGGGCAGCATCGTGACGAGGCGCCGGAGCCAGAGCGGCACGGTGAAACCAACGAAACTCTGCATGATGACTTGACCGGCCATCGTGCCGACGACCGAGCTCGAAATCCCGGAAGCCGTGAGCGAGATGAGAAAGACGACCGCCGCCAGGTTTCCGAGCAGCGGCGTGAGCGTCCGGTACGCGGTAGCGATGTCCGCGACGTTGGCATGGCCGGTTGAGTAGAAAACCGCCGCCGACATGTACATCATCGCGCAGTTCACCAGACCCGCGATCGTCAGCGCGATGATGACGTCGATATAGGCAAAACGCACGATCGGTGCGATCTCTCGGCGATCTCGCGGCACGATACGACTTTGCGTGAGAGCGGAGTGCAGGTAAATGGCATGCGGCATCACGGTCGCGCCGACGATGCCGACGGCGAGGAAAACGCTCGATGGTCCTCCCAGCCATGGAACGACGGAATGATAGAGGACTTGATTCCAGTTTGGCCTTGCCAGCAGCGTTTCGATGACGTAGCAAACCGCGATCACGCCGACGAGCGACCCAATGATCGTCTCCATCGTCCGAAAGCCGTAGCGATGGAGCTCGAGGATCGCATACGTCACGATGCCGGTAATAATGGCACCGACGAGCATCGGAACGTGGAAGAGCAGATAGAGCCCGACGATCGCGCCGAGGAACTCGGCAAGGTCGGTCGCCATTGCGCCAAACTCGCTGACGACCCACATTCCCATTGCGACCGCTTTGGGCGTATGCTCGCGCGAAAGCTCGGCCAGGTTCCTTCCGGTAGCGATGCCGAGCTTCGCCGAAAGGCCCTGGAAGAGCATTGCCGTGAGATTCGCGAGCACGACCACCCAAAGCAGCCGGTATCCGAAGTTCGCCCCGCCTTGGATGTTGGTCGCGAAGTTGCCCGGATCCATGTACGCGATCGAGACCACGAAGGCCGGCCCGGCAAACGGCAGCAGCCTGCGCCAGCCTCGGCGATTACCGGCGAGCACGTCGCGCGCTGCCGCGACAACCTGCGGACTGCTCGCTCCGACTCCGTAGCTACGTTCCAATGCGCACCATTTCGGCATGGTATCGGCGTAGGGCAACGACGCGATTCCCTCGGCGCACGAAAACTCTGCCGCGATCGTTTCGCTCGACGCGCAGCGTCGATCCGGGAAGAACGCCGGCTGCGGCGAGCGCCGCAACGGCTTCGTCGTCACGGTCGTCGAGACTCACGACGCGAGCTTTGCTTCCGGCTGCCAGACTCGCGAGGGTAGGCAGCGGCTTGCGCGGCACCACGCCGTCACCGTATGGAATCGGATGGCCGTGCGGATCGGATCGCGGGTGCCGCAGCAACGCCGCGATGCGCAACGCGATGTCGTCCGAGATGACGTGCTCGATTCGCTCGGCCTCGGCATGAATGCGATCGAGCGGCATGCCAAGGGCACGATGCAGAAACGTTTCCAATAAGCGATGGCGCCGGACCATTGCAACTGCCAGCTTATTTCCGCGATTGCTCAAACACAGCGGCTGCGAGGGCTGCTTCCGGTGCTCGAGCAACCCGTCGGATTCGAGTAGACGCTTGGCTTTGCTAACCGAAACTCGGCTCACTTTGAGATAGCGCGCCAACGCGGCAGCGCGCACCGGTCCGCCGGCGCCGAGTTGATAGATCGCCTTGACGTAGTCCTCGCGCGCGCGCGCCGGCGAGCGATCGGAACCGACGCAAAGCAGCTCGCGCGAGTCTTTGTTAGCCATGGGTAACACAAACCATGGTTAACAAGTATGTCACGGCACTCAATTACCCCTGCCAGGACCTAATTTATGAGGGCGCCATCTAGTTCGGATCCGGCGCGCTACGTGGTGGTTAGGGGCGTGTGAAGGGCAGGAGCGGAGCCCGGAGGGCAAGAGCGACGACGAGGCGAGCAGCTTTTACTCAGGACGCGAAAAAGCGAGCGCCCCAAACCGACTACGTAGCGTGCGCGAAATCCGACCTAGGCGGGCGAGAAGTGCGATTCGTCGCCGTAAGGCAAAAACAGCGTGTACTCGCGCTGGAAGCGCAGCTTCACCGAGCCCGTCGGTCCGTTGCGATGCTTCGCGATGATGAACTCCGTGAGGTCTGGTTCCGGAGTCTCAGCGTTATAGTAGCCGTCGCGATAGAGAAATGCGACGACGTCCGCCTCCTGCTCGAGGCTTCCGGAGTCGCGCAAGTCGGCCAGCATCGGGCGCTTCTCGCTGCGGATTTCGACGCCGCGATTGAGCTGCGCTAGAGCGACGATCGGCACGCCAAGATCCTTCGCAGTTGCCTTCAGCGTGCGGCAAATCTCCGAGAGCTCTTCGTTACGATTGGAGTTGCGCGTAAGGACGCTCGGGCGCAGAAGCTGGAGATAGTCAATGAAAATTGCGGCGAGGCCCACCGTCGACTTCAGCCGGCGGCAGCGGCTGCGCACGTCGCTCACCGTCAGCGCGCCCAAATCGTCGAGGTAGATGGGCAGCTCGTTGAGCGAGCCCATCGCTCGCGAGATGTCCTCCCACTGGTGCTGCTTGATGTTGCCGCGCCGCATGTCGTTCATCGAGATGCGCGATTCGGCGCAGATCAGACGCTGGATCAATTCGCTATTCGACATTTCCAGCGAGAAGAACGCGATCGGCTCGCCCTCTTCGCGCGCTGCGGCGACGGCCATGTTCAACGCAAACGACGTCTTGCCCATGCCCGGCCGCGCCGCGACGATCACGAAGTTTCCGGGTTGAAAACCGGTCGTCATCGCGTCGACGTCGCGGAAACCCGACGTCAGACCGGTTCGATCGCCGCGCATGTGGAAGAGCCGGTCGATGTGGTCGAAGGCGCCCTTCATGAGCCGGCTGACCTGCATGAACTCGGGGACACCGCGGCGCTCGCCGATCGCATAGACGAGCTGTTCCGAACGATCGAGCGCCACCGCAACGTCTTCTTCGCCCTCATAACCGAGCTGCGTGATCTCGGTGCCGGCGTGGATCAGCGAGCGCAAGACCGACTTTTCTTTAACGATCGTCGCATAGTACCGGGCCGATCCCGCGCTCTGTACGGTGTCCATGAGCGCGCTGATGTACGACAGGCCTCCGACGCGTTCGAGAGCGCCGCGCCGCCGCAGCTCTTCTGATACCGAGATTTTATCGAGCGGTTCGCCGCGCTCGTACAAGTCGAACAGCACTGCGAAAATCGTCTCGTGGACGTGGGCGTAAAAATCGGCCGGACGGACGATCTCCCCGACGGCCGCAAGCATCTCGCGATCGACGAGCACGGAGCCGATCACCGCCATCTCCGCCTCGAGATTGTGCGGCGGAATGCGATCGATCGACGTTGGAATCGGTTGAGCGGTCATGGGCGTCGAGCCGCTGTCCGGCGCCCCGGCGGCGAACGCCTTGTGGGCCGCTTGTGCATAGTTAAAAAAAATCTAACGGCGCGGTGTGCCAGACGTGGTGGCACACAGCTCGCGCTAGCGTCGTCGGCGTTTTTCCGGAAAGTCGCGCAATACGTGCGCGATGTTGGCAACGGGCAGGACCTCTAAGCCCGCAAGCGTTGCATCGACCTCGCGTGCGTTCTCCTTTGGCAGGAGCACGCGCCGCATACCGGCTTGGCGCGCGGCGTAGAGTTTCTCAACGATACCGCCGACCGCGCGCACCTTCCCCTGAATCGAAAGCTCTCCCGTAACGGCGACGTCTTGTGGAAGCGGCGTCTTGGTTACGGCAGAATAGAGTGCGAGAAAGATCGCGAGACCGGCCGAGGGACCGTCGATGTTGCCGCCTCCGACGACGTTGATGTGCAAATCGTACTCGGCGATATCGACGCCGGTAATGGCTCGCAAGACGCTCGCCGCATTGAATACGGAGTCTTTGGCCATCGAGCCGGCCGTATCGTTGAAGCGGATCGTTCCTTTGCTTTTTTGCGCCGCAGGAAAGGCGACCGCTTCGATTTCGATGATGCTCCCAAGGTGGTGCAGAACCCCCAGCCCAAAACTCTTGCCGATCTCGCGCGTCGCGCGCCCCTTCACGAGCGTATGCTGCACGAGCCGGCCGGCCGCAACGACGGCGCGGACGTCGTCCTCAACGATCGACGGCTTTTTCGCCTTCTCGGCGCGCCTGCTGGGGTAGAGGCGGTAGAGCGCTTGTCCGTACGCGTCGGCTACGATCTGCACCGCCTTGCGCCCTTCGATCGTATACGATGCAATCAGCTTCGAAACGCCAAGCGTTGCCTTCGCGCCGAGGCGTTTGATCGCGCCCAGCACGATCGAAAGAATTTGAAGTTGGTTGAGCGGCAAGAAGAAAATCTCGGCGCAACGCGAGCGAATCGCCGCGATCGATGTCGTCAGGCTCTCGGGTCGTCGCGCCGATCAGGATGAAATCGGCGGGAGCGCCCTCGCGAAAGAGCCTCTTGACATACTCGGGAACGTTCGGCGCGCTCTCGTCGTAATACGACGACTCGAACGTCACGCGTTTGTCTTCGAGCACTTTGAGCAGCCGCGATTGGAGGGCGGGGGTCCATCTCGCCGATTTCGTCGATGAAGAGCACGCCGCCGTGCGCGCGCGTGACGAGACCGAGCTTCGGTTCCGGGACTCCGGCGTCGGCAAACTCGCGGCGGCTGCCTTGGTAGATCGGGTCGTGGACACTGCCGAGGAGCGGATTGATCGTCTCGCGCGGATCCCAGCGTAGCGTCGTTCCGCTCGCCTCCACGAACGGAGCGTCTTTAGCAAAAGGCGTGTATGGGCGCGACTTCGCAACCTCCAAGACGAGTCGCGCGACCGTCGTCTTGCCGACGCCCGGCGGCCCGTACAGAATCGCGTGCTGCGGATAAGGAGAGCTAATCTTTGCGAGCAAAGCTCGAATGGCGCGTTCCTGACCGACGACGTCGCGCAATGTCTGCGGCCGCAGTTGCTGCAGTGCCGATGCGGCAAGGGTGCGCTGCGTTGAGCGCCTGCAGTTCCTCCAGCTTCGCTTGCGATGCCGGAGTCTCGGGACCGCTAGTCTCCCGGAGCGCTTCGAGTTTGAGGTCCTTGACGTACTCTTGGTGACGCTCGGCCATCTTCTCGTTGACGCGGCGCTCGATCGCATCTTCGGCATGGCGCTGCGCGATGACGTCGGCCATCGCTTCCTCGATCTCCGCGAGCACCTTGCGCTGCTGAGCGCGCGTCGTCGCGCGTTCGAGCGTCGGATCCTCGAAGACGAGACGCTGCAGCCCGCAGAGCCGATCGGGAAGATTCTGCGAACGCATCATCTTGAGTGCATTGACCTTCCCGGCTCGCAGAACGACTTTGTCTTGACCGAGGACCGACGCGAGCATGTCGTAGAGCGCGCTCACGTAGCGGCTCAACTCGTCTTCCACGCCGAACTTGCGGCGAAAACGGGTGGTGTAAACTTGTTGCACGGTAGCTACGCGCCGCTAGGCCGGCACGACGTCCACGGCCGCCTTCGCGACGACGTTCTTATGCAGCTTAATCTCGACCGGGTAGGCTCCGAGCGCCTTTATTTGAGTCGTAAGCTCGATCTTGTGCTTGTCGATCGCGACTGAGAGCACGCCGGCAATCGCGGCGGCGACGTCCGCATTGGTGACGGCGCCGAAAAGCTTTCCGTTCTCTCCGGCCTTCGCTTTCACGGTGAGCTTGGCGGCCTCGAGGCGGGCCGCTAACGCCCGCGCGTCGGCCAACTCTTGGGCTTGACGTCGTCCGTGCGCCTTTTGTTGCGCGTCGAGCTGGGCGAGCGCGCCTTTGTCGGCCTCGCCGGCGAGTTTGCGCGGCAGCAAGAAGTTCCGGGCGTAGCCGTCGGCGACGTCGACGACGTCGCCGCGCTTGCCCAGCGCTTTAACGTCAGCGTAAAGAACGAGCTTCACGCTTTGTTACTCGGAGCCGAACGGAAGGAAGGCGATGAGACGCGCGCGCTTGATGGCCGTCGTCAGCATCCGCTGATGCTTCGCGCAGTTCCCGGAGATCCGCCGCGGGACGATCTTCCCGCGCTCGGAGACGTACTTCCTGAGGCGCCCGACGTCGCGATAGCTCACGGCAATGGCGCGGTCCGTGCAAAAGCTGCAGGGTTTACGCTTGGTGCGCCGTTCCTTCACGGCGCGCTTGATTTTCGCTGGCATGGTATCCTCTCGACTAGGTGGTTGCCGGTTCCAGCCCCGGGGAGGGCGAAACCCTAGCCAGGTGGCTCGAAAGACTCGTGCCACCACCGGCCGGGTAGGCCGGATTTCGGAACGTATGTTCGGTCAGGGCTCTGGGGAGTCCTCCGGCCTGGTCCGTGACGTTCGGCCTGGAAATGGTGTATAGTGGTCTGGTTACCCAGGTTTCGAAGTCCGCAAAGTTCCAAGGCACTGAGCGAATCGGATCCGGAGAACAAAGCATACCAAAATTCTTAGGAGATTCGCTCTTTAAATGTATACAGACGAAACACTTACCTGCGTTGACTGCGGACAGCAGTTCCCCTTCACCTCCGGTGAGCAAGAGTTTTTCGCAATGAAAGGCTTTACCAATAAGCCGAGCCGCTGCACGGAGTGCCGGGCAGCGCGCAAAGCCGGACGCTCGTCGAACGGCGGCGGGCGCGGCGGTCCGCGCGAAATGTTCAAAGCGACCTGCAGCCAATGCGGAGGCGTCGCGGAAGTGCCGTTCCAGCCGCGCGGCGACAAGCCGGTTTACTGCCGCGATTGCTTCGGAACCCGCCGCTCGTACTAACGACCAGCCGGTGATCGGCCGAGGTGCTTAAAGGGCCTGCTTCGGCAGGCTCTTTTTCATCGGCAAAACAAAAATGGCAACATCTTTACACAGTTCTCGGTGGGAACGGAGCAGCATGGATCGACTCGCTAGGTACGGCACGGGGGTCGGGCTCGCCGTGATTCATATCGGCGCGCTCGGAGCTTTTTTGCCCGCGCTCTTCCGCCTTTCCGATCTGGCCGTGCTCGCGGTAGTATCATATTGCACGGGCGCATTGGGCGTCACGCTCTGTTATCACCGCGTTCTGACGCACCGAAGCCTGCGGTTGCGTAAACCGCTCGAATATCTCTTCGCGGTGTTCGGAACGCTCGCGTTGCAAGGCGACCCGATCCGTTGGGTTGCCGTGCATCGCAAGCATCACGCTCACGCCGACCATGACGGGGACCCGCACAACATCGCGCTTGGCTTCAAGTGGGCGCACGTCGATTGGCTCTACCGCCACAACGTCGCCTATCCGACCGAGGCCGAGATATCGCGCTACGCGCCCGACCTTCAGGCCGATCCCTTCTACCGGGCATTGGCGTACCTGGCCGCGCCGCTCCAAATCGCGTTTGCCGTCGCGCTCTTCCTTATGGGAGGCTGGGCGTGGGTCGTGTGGGGCGTCTTCGTTCGTCTCGTCGTCAGCTATCATTCGACGTGGCTGGTGAACAGCGCGGCGCACATGCTCGGCTACCGCACCTATCGCACCAGCGATCAGTCGACGAACTGCTGGTGGGTTGCGATGATCTCGTTTGGAGAGGGCTGGCACAACAACCATCACGCGTTTCCGTTCTCAGCGCGCCACGGCTTGCGCTGGTTCGAGATCGACATGACCTGGTGGCACGTCAAGCTGCTCGCCTTTCTGCGGCTTGCCGATCGCATCAGGATACCGAGCGAGCTCATGCGGCGGCGCCTTGCGTATGCAAACATACGTTCGTTCGGCACTTCCGGAGATTGAATGCTACTATGAGAGCACGCGTCCGACTCAAGGAGACGACCATGAAGAAACCACGCGCGCATTGGGAGCGCCCCGATTTTCAAGAGCATCCGCTCGGCGCTGAGGTGACCGCATACCTCACGGCGCCGGTCCGCAACCCTAAGCTCTAAGCGGAAATCGTCAGGTCAGGCTCCGACCTCGTCGCGCGCCTGCGCGCCGTAGGCCGAGAGCGCTATCACGACAAGCACCCTTTCCACCAGCGGCTCGTCGCCGGAACGCTCGACCGCGCCCAAGTGCAGGCCTGGGTCGAGAATCGCTATTACTACCAAAAACAAATCCCGGTAAAGGACGCCGCGATCCTCGCGAATCTGCCTTCTGCCGAATATCGGCGGCAATGGATGGCGCGCATCGTCGATCACGACGGCGATGGCAACGGCGCGCACGGGAGGGACTGCTGTCGTGGCTCGAACTCGCGCGCGCCGTCGGCCTCGACGAAGCATACGTGCGTTCGGAGCGGGGGGTCGCTCCGGGGACGCGTTTTGCCGTCGACGCATACGTCACGTTCGCACGAACCCGACCGTGGATCGAAGCCGTCGCATCATCGCTGACGGAACTCTTCGGACCGCCGGTGATGGAGCGGCGCGTCGCAGCGATCCTCGAAAAATACCCTTGGATCGATCCGGCCGGCCTCGCCTATTTCGAAAAGCGCATCGGGCTGGCACAGCGCGACGCGGAATCGGCGCTGGCGTGGGTGTTGGAAGAAGCGACGACGCCGCGAGATCGAGGAGCGCTGCGTCGACGCGTTGCGTTTTAAATGCGACGTGCTATGGTGCATCCTCGATGCCACGGCACTGGCATGCGGCGTCTTCAAATGAACGCGCAGAGCCGCCTCCAGCTCGGCAAGGGCGTCAAACTTCGCCACGACCCCGACGGGAGCGTCATGCTCCTCGTGCCCGAAGGCGCGCTCGTCCTGAATCGTCCGGCAGCAGCCGCGCTGGAGCTCGTCGACGGAACGCGGACGGTTGCGGAGATCGTCGAGGAGGTCGTCGAACAATTCGAGGTCGACTCCGGACGAAGCGCGGGAGGATCTGGACGCGCTCTTCGAGCGGCTGGCGCAACGCGGCTTCCTAAGATGACTGTGACGCCGCGGCCGCTCTCACTGCTCTGCGAGTTGACATACCGTTGCAATCTTGCGTGCCCGTACTGCTACAATCCGCTGGCGCTGCAAGAGTACCGAGACGAACTTTCGACGCAGCAGTGGTGCGACGTGTTAAGCGATGCGGCCGGCTTAGGCGTCGTCCAGGCGCACTTCTCGGGCGGCGAACCGACGTTGCGCCGCGACCTCGCCCCTCTCGTCGGCTCCGCGGCGCGTGCGGGCCTCTACACCAACCTGATTACTCAGGGAACGTTCCTCGACGAGGCGTTGCTCGATCGGTTGCTCGAGAACGGCCTCGACCACATCCAAATCAGCATACAAGCTCCGGAGCAGGAGCTGGCCGATCGCATTGCCGGCGCCGCCGTGCACGAAAAGAAGCTCGACGCGCTGCGGCGCGTGCGCGTACGAGAGGTTGCGCTCACCCTTAACTGCGTACTGCACCGGGGAAACCACGACTCGATCGAGGATACGATCGCATTCGCGGAACGGTTCGGCATCGCACGTTTGGAGCTTGCGAACGTCCAGTTCTACGGCTGGGCTTATCGCAATCGCGCCGCGCTGATGCCGACCCTGCAGCAAGTTCGCCGCGGCGAAGAAGTCGTTGCAGCGGCGCGCGAGCGTTTGCGCGGAACGATGGAGATTCTCTACGTTCTCCCGGACTACTTCGGAGAATTTCCCAAACCGTGTATGAACGGCTGGGGCAACGAGTTCATGACGGTAACGCCCAACGGCTACGTTCTGCCGTGTCCGGCGGCAAGCGCGATTCGCGGGCTGCGGTTCGACAACGTCCGCAATCGCAGGCTTGGCGAGATCTGGCGGAATTCGGAGGCCTTCGCGCGCTACCGCGGCACGGGCTGGATGCCCGAACCATGCCGCTCCTGCGAACGCCGCGAGCTCGATTGGGGCGGTTGCCGCTGCCAAGCGTTTTCTGCTCGCCGGCGATGCGGGCGTCACCGATCCGGCCTGTTCGCTCAGCCCGAACCATCACATCGTCGTGGCACTGCGCGAAGGCGCCGAGGAGTATCGAACCGGTTCCTCGCCGAGCGTGATCGTACGCGTTCTCGGCTCGGCCGCCGGCGGCGGCGTGCCGCAGTGGAACTGCGCGTGCGCCAACTGCACCGCCGCGCGCGCGGGCCGCGCGTCCCGGCGCTCGCAGTCGAGCCTCGCCGTCAGCGCCGATGGCGAGCGTTGGCTTCTGCTCAACTGCTCGCCCGACATCGCGTCGCAAATCGAAGCCTTCCCGCCACTGCAGCCCCCGCAATCGCGCGGCACGCCGATCAGGCGGCATGCTCCTCACCGATGCAAACGTCGATCATATCGGCGGTTTGGCGATGCTGCGGCAAGGGGGCGCCGGCGGCTTCTTGGTGCGATCGAGCCTGCGTCGTTCGCGCAGTTGCAACCGCCCAGCCGGCCTTTGCTCCGTTTGCGGCGTTGCCGCATCGCTGGCTCGAGGTTCCATTCGATTCGCTTTGCGAAGCCGAAAACGACGACGATATCGTCGGAAACGATCTGCACGGTGCGCGCACTTGCCGTGCCCGGCACGACGCCCGGCTACGATGGCCGCCGCAGCGTGCGCGGCGCCGTCGTCGCGTACGAAATCGCCGATCGCAGGAAAACGAACCGCTTGCTCTTCGCGCCGGTTTTCAGCGCGATCGACGACGCGCTCGCCGAGGCAATCGCGAAGGTCGACGTTGCCTTTTTAGACGGATCGTTCTACAGCGACGACGAGCTTCTCGCTGCCGGCTTGCTTCCCAAGCGCGCGCGAACGCTGGGCCATCAACCGGTCGGCGGCTTCGACGGGACGTTGGCAGCGCTGCGCGGCGTACGCACCCGCATCGTCTTCACCCATCTGAATAACTCAAACCCGATGCTCGACCCAGAGTCGCCGGCGCATGCAAGCGTAGCGAGAGTTCGGCGCAGAGATTGCGTACGACGGGATGGAGCTGACGCTTTAGTCGAAGAGTACTCGCAGATGATTCCGCTGGCCGGGTGGCTTCTCACCGCCCTCACGATCGCCGCCGTCACTCCGGCGTGGACCCAGTTTCGCATGGGTCCGCAAAACAACGCGGTGCTCGCGGGAAGGCTCCAGACGACCTGGCGGATCGAGACCGGCGGTCAGATCTCCGCCAGCCCGACCATCGTCGACGGCACGCTGTACATCGGAAACAACAACGGTTCGCTCTATGCCATTGACGCGAGCAGCGGTGAGGTGATCTGGAAAGCCCACGTTCCAAATCCTTTGATGAGCGCGCCGCTCGTCTATGGCGACGTTGTGATCGTGGGCGAGGGCGATCCGACGAGCCGAACCTCCTCGCCATCCGAACCGATTATGGTTGGTCAAGGGCCCAGCGCGATGATCGCGTTCGACCGTTCGAGCGGAGAGATGCGCTGGCAGGTTTCGCTGCACGGGTCCGCGATGCCGACTCCCGCGATCATCGACGGAATCCTGGTGAACCACGACGGCGCCGGCTGGATCAACGGCATAGATCCGACGACGGGAGCGACGCGGTATGCCCACTCGATCGGCTCGATGGCCTCGATGACGGCGGCTTTACCGGTCGGCGACGGTGATTTCGTTACCACTGGAGTGGGCACCAATGCCGTCTGGCGACTCCACGCCGATGGCGGATCGGTAGTCTGGCGAAGCCCTTTCTCGAAGGGAGCCTCGGGGATCGGGGATTGTCCGCCCGTCAGCGACGGCAGCCAAGTCTATTGCGATTACGTCTCGCCGGTTTGGCCGGACACGTCGACCGTCATCGGCGATCTGACGATCGAGCGAGCCTACGCGCTTCGCCTCGCCGACGGCGCGCCGATCTGGGACGTGGCGCTGGAGAGCGGCTCCCTGCCCGAGCGCAACGAGGCGGCGATTCCGCTTCTCGCCAACGGCATGCTCTATCTTGGCAGCGCGATCGCGCCTTGGATGCACGCGCTCGACGCAGCGAGCGGGACGCTCGTTTGGGAGATGCCGACGCGCGGGGCGGTCAAGGGAGGCATCGTCGACGTCGACGGTGTCGTCTATTTCGGTGACCTCGGCGGCTATCTCTGGGCGCTCGATGCGAAGAGCGGCCGCGTCGTCGGCGACAAGCTCATGCATACGCCCTTCAACGTCGGATCTCCGATCGTCGACGGCAAGACGCTCATCATCGGAAGCGACTCCGGCAGCGTCATCGCGATCCCGTTAGACGCGATTCGCGCCAGCCACGATTCCTGACGTGATAGCGACGCGAGTTCGCGCGATAGCGCTGATGCTGAGCGCATGCATGATCTTCGCGGGTGCCGCACCTTTGCAAAGGATCGGTGAAAGCGATTATCAGCGGCTCGTCGATCTTCATTCACCGGCAATCTCACCTGACGGGAAGCGCGCCGTGGTCGTAGTAACGCGAATTCTCTGGAACGACGACAAGCGCAATAGCGACCTCATGCTCGTCGATCTCGCGACCGGCGCGCAGCGAACGCTGATCGCAGCAAGGGAAGGCCTCGCCGACCCCGCGTTCTCTCCCGACGGCACGCAGCTCGCATTTCTCGCGCAGCAAGGCACGGGTGACAACGCACAGACGCAAGTATTCACGATGCCGGCCGCGGGTGGCGACGCAACGGCCGTCACGCACGACAAGGCCGGCGTGGATCAGTTTGCCTGGCGGCCCGATGGTCGTGCGCTCGTCTACGCCGCAACCGATCCGGAGCCGCAACGCACCGGGGCGGACCGTTTTCGCGACAGCTTCATCTTCACGACCGAGCCTATCGTGGCGCGCAAGTTTCCCGAGCCGGCGCACCTTTTCGTGGTCTCGCTTCCCGACGGCGCTACGTCGCAGCTGACCTTCGGGCCGCAAAGCGTCGCGACGGGCGAGTCACAATCGACCCTCTCCTGGTCGCCGGACTCCAAAACGATCGCGTTCACGCTGGTGCCGAATGCGATTCTCAACGATCAAAGTTACTCGCGCGTCGCTTTGCTGGACGTTGCAACGAAGAGCGTGCGCGCCCTGACCGGACGAGCCGCGTGGGAGAGCGACCCGATCTTTTCGCGCGACGGCGCGCACATTGCATACCTGTGTCCGAAGGGCGACCCTCAGGTCAATCTCAATCAACTCTGCGTAACGACGCCGCTCGGCGGAGCGGGCACCGTCCTCTCCGCGTCGATCGATCGGTCCGTAAGCGATGCGGTCTGGTCCGCCGACTCGAAGAGCCTCTTGCTCGTCGCGCCCGATCGCGCGTCGATCGCGCTCTATCGAGTCTCGCTGGCCGGCAGCGCGACTCGGCTCGATACCGGCGAAGTCAACATCGCGTCGCCACTGATGAACGCGGTCGGTCCCGACGGTTCAATCGTTTTCGTCGGGACGACGGCAAAGCAGCCGCCGGAGATTTTCATGCGTTCCTCGGCTGGCGGAACGAGGCAGCTGACCGGCCTAAACGCCGCGATCTCGAGTCTGGATCTAGCCGGCGCGGAGCGCTTTACGTTTCCAACCTCTACCGGGATTCGGGGCGACGGCGTTCTTTATTTTCCGCCCGGCTACGCGCCCGGTAAGAAGTATCCGCTCGTCGTCGTCATTCACGGCGGCCCGACGTCGTCATCGACCCTCGCGTTTAGTTTTTGGGCGCAGGTCATGGCGGCGCGCGGGTGGCTGATTTTGGAGCCGAACTATCGCGGAAGCGACGATCTCGGACTCGCGTATCAACGCGCCGTGCTCTACGACCCGGAGGAGGGGCTCGGAAAGGATATCATGGCCGCCGTTGCCGCGGTACGGGCGCGCGGCATCGTCGATGCGTCGCGAATGGCGGTCTGCGGGTGGTCGTACGGCGGAATCATGACCGCCTGGATGATTTCAAAGTATCACATCTGGCGCGCCGCGGTGTCGGGCGCGTCGGTTAACGATTGGATCACGGACTACGGCACGGCAGACGACAGCCTCTCCGACGCGGATCTCTTTCACGGCTCACCCTTTGTCGGCTCCAATGCTGCCGAATGGCGCCGCGCATCGGCAATCTCTTACGTCGCCGATGTTTCTACGCCGGTGCTCATTCTATCCGACGTCGGCGATAACCGCGATAGCTTCGCCACTTCTTCCATGTACTGGCGGGCGCTGCGCGATAACCACAAAGATGCAACCTTGCGAGTTTGGCCGATCAACGGGCATTTTCCACACGATCCCGTACGCACGGCCGACGTCTTCCACTACTGGATCGCCTACATCGCCGATCACTTCCGCTAGTCGCTAAAACGGTTTGGTGATGTTGTCCTTAATCGTGTTGTGGTCGCTGCCGGGCTTTACGACGATCGGACGGCCCGAGTTTGGGATCCTCCTGTGGCCGGAACGACTCAGTCCGATCCAATTGCCGATGACCTTCGTATAGCTCGAGGCACCCGCTAAAGTCACCCCGTTCCCGCTATTTCCGCTGATGAGATTCCTTTGTGGTTTCGATGAGGTGCCGCCCTTGCCGCCGACGATATTGTGCGTCGCGGAACCTCCAATATAGATGCCGCCGCGTTGATTGCCGAGCGGTTTGAAGCCAAGCGTATTCGTTCCGATAAAGCTGTTGAAGACCTTATTGTCGTGGGCTCGATCGAGAATGGCCAGACCGTAGCCGCCGTTCCCCGAGAATACGTTTTGCGGAATGACCGATTGCGTATAGCCACCAACGGAATTCCCATGCGCGGTGCCCCCAATGAGCACGCCGTCATTTCCATTGGGAAGGGTACCGGCACCGGTCGTGTTCAGGCCGATGATATCGGGCTCCAAAACGACCCCCGACGCGTCTCCGGTAATTTCAACACCGTTGTTTGCGTTTCCGGAAAAAACGTTGGTCCGGACGGTCTGATTGCCGCCGGTGGCAGTGATCAGCAGTCCATCGTTACCGTTGGGAGCCGCGCCTTTGAAGGCAAGGAGCCCGCCGAACGTATTAAAGGTCGTAAAGCCCGAGGCCGCATCGGTCACCTCGATCCCATTGCGAGCGTTGCCCGCCGAGACGTTGCCGAGCGGAATCACTCCGCCGACTACGGCGTTGAGCGACGACCCCTCTACGAGAATGCCATCCCCTTCGTTCGCGACGACGTTCCTATTTTTTGCACCGATGCCGAAGAAATTACCCTGCACGGTTATGTTGTCGGAGTTCGTAATGCGCAGACCATTTCCGCCGTTTCCGCTCGCAACGTTGTAATACACAAAGGGGTCGTTTCTGAATTTGCAGCCGATTAACGAGTTGTTGTCGGCGCGCACGATGCGCACACCGTCGGCGGCATTGCCGATGGTACGGTCCCCGTCCGCCGTCGTTCCTATAAAATTGCCGTTGAGCGTGTTGTTCTCCGAGCCGCGGTCGATGAGAATTCCGCTTCGACCGTTGCCCGAAACCAAATTCCCGTCCGGCGGAACGACGAACACCGGCGGCACCGTACCTTTGGAACCCGTCGGATTGTTCGCTTTTCCGGTAGCGCTATCGACAAATCGCGTACCGCCGATCTCGTTATCGCTGGAATGCGACGTTATCCAAATGCCGTTTTCGCCATTGGAGATCGCCGATCTGCCGTCTGGGTCCGTGCCGATGCGATTGGCAACGATCTGGTTACCGGACGAGCCGTGCAGACTTACGCCATTGCCTTTGTTGGCGGAGATAACGTTGGCAACGAAGCCCGACGCCCCCGATGGGTTCACGCCGATTCGGTTGTTTGGTGATTGAGCTGAAACGTAGACCCCATCGCCGCCGTTTCCGGAGGCAGTCCCCGCCGGGTTGAGGCCGACATAATTTCGGTTCAGCGTAATCGAACCGGCATCGAGCGTCACGCCGTTGCCGCGGGCGTTGTCCACCGCGACGGCGATCAAACGCGAACCCTGCGAACCCGCGGCGAAAACGAGGCCGCCGTAGCCATTCGCGTCGATTTCAACGGGCGGCGCCTTGCCGGAGTAATGCGGCGCGGTAGTCGCATCGATCGCGACCCGAGCACCGATCGCGGGCAGCCCGCTCGCAAGCCGTATCGTGCCTCGCACGGCGAAGGTTATGAGCGATGCGCGCGCCGCGTGGGCGTTCGCGAACTCGATCGCGGCCCGCAGCGAACCCGGTCCGGAGTCGGCCAGGGATGTGACTATTTGCGAGTGCCCCAGGGGCGAGGCGGTCAGCGGCGACAGCGGGCCGGACGGGCCTGGCGGCGTCGCTGAGATTCCGGTCGCGTTGCAGCCGGAGATTGCGAAGAAGCCGCCCGAAGCGATCGAGACCGTAACGAGCAGGCGGCCAAGTGAAAATAAGCGAGCCTCCATGAGAGCCCTCCTCTACGAGGCTAGCTCTTCACTATTACCGACACGGCCCCTGCTTGCTACGGCCAAGGATGGCGATTCCTAAAATAAATTCCAGAGATACTGGTTGTAAACTTCGTGATGGTACTGCACCTCTTGCGCCTTGACGAAGGTGCCGAGCAGACGCGGACAGCGATCGGCGCTGGCCTGTTTCAGGTCGGCGTAGCGGTGCTTGACGTCCTCTCCGAGCAGCTTGCTCGTCCACTCTGAGTCGCGAAATGCCGTTAGCGCATCGTAGATGTTGTCGGGCAAGTAGCGATCGGCTTGGCGAAGGTTTTTGAGATTGCTGACGCTCGCTTCGAGCCCAGTCTTGAAGACCGCAAGCATGACCATATAGGGGTTGGCGTCGGGCGCGACCGAGCGAACCTCAGTCCGCATGCTGCGCTCGTTGCCGATCGGAATGCGAATCATCGCGCCGCGGTCGATCGCCGACGCCTTGAGCTGATTCGGTGCTTCGAAATGAGGGTCGAGGCGCCGATACGCATTGACGCTCGAATTGAGCATCAAGCAGAGGTCGGTCCCGTGCGTGAGGATGCGGTCGACGAACTTCCATCCAAACGGACTGAGCTGCTCGGCACCTTTCGGGTCCCAGAACAAATTCTTTCCGTTCTTGCTCACCGAAACGTTGGTGTGCATGCCGCTGCCGTTGACCCCGACGACGGGCTTGGGCAAGAAGCTGGCCGTCATTCCCAGCCTGGTGGCAACCTGCCGGCAGATCAGCTTGTAGAGCTGGATCTGATCGGCGGCGGCGACGACGTCGCCGTAGTTGTAGTTGATCTCGAACTGCGAGGGTGCAACTTCGGGGTGATCCTTTTCGTTCTGAAATCCCATTGAGCGCTGAACCTCGGCAACGGTATCGATAAAGTTGCGCAGCGGATCGCCCGGTAATGAATGGTAGTAGCCGCCGGTGTTTACGTATTCGAACTCACCGGTCTCATGATAGCGCCGCTCGGCGTCGAGGCCCTTGAAGAGAAAACCCTCAATCTCATTTGCCGCGTTGAGTGCGTAGCCTTCCTTCGCATAAGAGTCGTTGGCAAGCTTCTTGAGGGCGCCGCGTACGTCGCCGGCAAAGGGTCGGCCTTCGCGATCGAAGACGTCACCGAAGACGAGTACCTTTCCGGCACCGAAGATGTCGGCCGGGGCCCAGTAGAACGCGCTCCAGTCAAGAGACAAGCGCAAGTCGCTCTCTCGCTGCGGCGTGAAGCCGCGGATTGAAGAGCCGTCGAAGGTGAGGTTGTCATAGGATCGCAGCAAGAATTTCTTGTCATAGTCGAGCATGTGCAGGCGGCCTTCGAGGTCGCTGAAAAGCACCGTGAGCGCTTTAATCCGAGGCTCGTCGGCGAGATACCGCAGCCGCTCTTCTTGCAGCGCACGAAGGGGGACGCGCTCTTGGCGCTGCGCTTTTGCGCGCAGGTTCATTTCCTCCAGCTCGGAGTAGGGCAGCATGAGAAAGTTGCGCAACTCGGCGCTGGCCGGCATGTCCGTAAAATTCATCGTCACTCGTTCTCCTAAAGTTCGGCGAGCTACATTATTTGGGACCTTGCACGGCTGCGGGGTCGCGCCTTTATACAATTGGTTAAAGCGCGCCAACACTTTGGCCGTGCCGCTGACCGTCGAACCCGAGCCCATCGAGCGCGCCAACGCGGCGCCGGCAGGCGAGGTTCGCCTCTCGCGTAACAGGAGCGCAATGATCGAACGTCGCGAGTTTTTAGCCGCGCTGGGAGCGTTTGGGCTCGCACCGCCCCTGCTCGGGGTATCGCAAAACGAGCCCGCGATGGAGCCGCTCGAAAGGGCTCTCGTTCTTAGCGGCGGCGGCGCGCGGGGCGCCTACGAGGCAGGACTCATCGGTGCGCTCGCGGCGATTGGTTCCGTGGCTGATGGTTCGCCGCTCGCACCGTACGAGCTCGTCTGCGGAACGTCGATCGGTGCACTCAATGGATGGTGCGTCGCAACCGCGCAATACACCAAGCTGCACGACCTCTGGTACGGCATCAGCGCTGCGGATATCATACGTCTCAAACCGCGGTACGCGGCATTGCACGATCCCGCGAGCGGCGTCTTGAACCGAGCCGCTTCGGTGCTTCAACTGGCATTGTTGGTAAAAAACCAAAAGGGAGTCTTGCAGAGCGAGCCGGTCTACGACTGGATCGTTCGCAACCTCGACCCCACCGTGCCGTTGGTGACGCCGCTCGTATGGGCCGTAACGAATCTCTCGCTTCAACGCCCGGAGTACTTTTACGTGCGTCCCAAAGGCGTTGGAGACGAGTTGCCGCAAGGGGTCGTCCGCGCGCTTCAGGCCTCTCTCGGGCCGCACACGATCGTGCGGGAAGCGACGCCGGACCTTCTGCACCAGGCCATATTCGCTTCTGCTGCGATTCCGATCGCGTTTGATCCGGTGCTGATGCCGGGTCCCGACGGAACCACCAATGAATACTGCGATGGCGGGGTCGCTAGCAACTCTTCGGTCGGAATTGCCCACGCAATCGCGAGGGCCGCCGACGTCGTGCTGTTAGACCCCCCGTTCGAGCCCGTCACCGAGCTCGGGGACGCCGTCGAGATCGCGTTCAGCGTCTACGGGACGATGCAGCGCAAGATACTCGAGGTCGAGATGCGCAACGTCTATGCCCAATCGCTCGGCAGGCTCGCATTCAACCGCCTAACCACCGGCGAAGTCTCGCGCGCCACGCGAGGTAACAACCCGCTCGCAAGGTACCTCGGGCACCTTCCCGCTACCGATCTCCGCTACCTCAGGCCCGAAAAGCCGCTGCCGGTCGGTGTCGCCGCGTTCGACGACTGGGTCGGCATCGGCAACGCATACCGGGTGGGTTGGGAGGATGCCGGACGCGGCTTCACGCCCTACGATTGGTCGACGTTTCAGCTCTGATCGGGCCCGATCGCGAGCGTCGCTTTTTGGCAGCGTCCGTTCCTTCGACAGGCTCAGGATGACATTGACTCGACGTGAAGCGCTACTCGGGGTCGCCGTGTTGGACCGACGGACGCTCGCTTTCGAAGTACCGTATCGAGTACTGCGATCCAATCTGCTTGAACGGACGCGGCTTCTGCGCGTAATCGAAGACGTCGCCGATGCTGGCGGCGCGGGTGTCGGTCGTATTGAGCCGCCCCAAATCGAACGTATCCTCGACATACCTCAGAATGCTGCCGAACTCGTATTGCGTGTGCGAGATGTAGCCGCCCTGCTCCGACTGCCCTTCAATCGCGTACGGTGAAACGACGAGGCAGGGAACGCGGAAGCCTAGGCCGCCCAGATTATCCTGGAACTGCGGCGGCACGGCATTATCGTAGAAGCCGCCCCAATCGTCCCATACGATGAAAATCGCCGTTGAATCCCAGTATGCGCTCTCGCCGATCGCGTTGACGACACTGGCAACCCACGACGGTCCCTTGTCGACCTTCTCTCCCGGATGATCGTCCTCGTTGTCCTCGGGTATGACCCAAGAGACGGCCGGGAGCGTGCCGTTGGTGATATCGCCGAAGATTTTCGTTTCGGGCATTCCAAAGTTCGTGGTCCATTCAGATCCGTGCCGCACCGGGTAGATCACGTCGAAGGCGTTCAATAAGTCGCCTGCGCAGTCGGGACAGTCTGGGCTAGGGTTGCAGCCATCCGATTTGCTGAAGCACGGGACGTAGTATTTCCACGAAACGCCTTTGGCATCGAGCCGATCGCGCAGCGTTTCGTAGGATATCGACGACGGAAACTTATCGGTGCACGGAAACGGCCCCTGGTTGCGCAGGTACTTACCGGTAGAGGTTATCAGCGACGTCACAACGCGCGCCGGCGCGTCGCAGCCCCAGGGCTGCCCGCCTGGATTGTCGATGATACTCTCGGTCGAGTTGATGTTGGTTGCTCCGCGGATGAGATCCTGATGCGCGGTGAAACTGCCGCTGCCTTGTGTCTGGAACATGTGATCCGCCAAGACCCACTGCTCGGCGATATCCCAGTACGGCTGAATCTGGTCTTGCTCGACGTATTGATAGGGCACGGTGCCGACGGGATTGCCGGGGTGGTAGCAAACACCGAAATGAACCAGGTTGAATCCATCCATCTGCCTGCTATCGTACGAGGTCTCGAAGGAAGCATGACAGTGTTGGATGTCGCTTCCCATGATCAACGAATGCGGCCGGAGCGTCGTCCACTTGTCAACGTACTTGCCGCCCTGTTTCACTTTCATCTTGCCGCGCGTCGCACCATCGGCACCTGGGAAACGTGCAAAGAAACTGTCGAAACTCCGGTTTTCCTGAATCACCAACACGATGTGCTGAATTGGCGAACTTTCCGAACCGGATCGTGCGGCGTTGTTTGGCGTCGCGCCGAACGAACCAATCGACGATTGCGACCCGCCGCAGCCCGCGAGGAGTCCCGCCGCTAGGCAGAGTCCAAGCGGTCGGCGCCCAAAGCTCGTTCTAGAACGGGATTTCGTCTTCGAGTTCGTCGCCGAAGCCCTCGCCGGAGCGCGACGCGTTGCGGCGCAGCGGCAGCGCCGCCGTTGTAACCGGCCGCACCGTCGTCGCTCCCCGCGGCAGCGCGGTCGCGCGGTGAGCCAAGCATCTGCATGTTGTCGATCACCACTTCAGTGGCTTTGCGCTTGTTTCCATCCTTGTCGTCGTAGCTGCGGATGACCAAGCGGCCTTCGACCAAGCAATTCGAGCCCTTTTTCAGGTAGGTGTTGCACGTCTCTCCAAGCCGATCCCACGCAACGATATCGACGAAGGTCGTCTCTTCCTTATTTCGTGGATTGTTGACGGCCAGCGTGAACTTCGTAACGCCCTTGCCGGACTGCGTGTAGCGGATCTCCGGGTCGCGCGTGAGATTGCCGACCAGGATGACGCGATTATAAGAACCTGCCATCGCTTACTCTCTTTCGCCGAATGCACTCATCGGACGATGCTATCGCCTCAGAGTGTCAACAGTATGGCACAGATGTTACCGAAACGCTGCCCATTTTTATGGCTGGCGGCGGGGCGCGGGCGGCGGCGCCGCCGCGGCAAGCGATGCCATGTGCGTCAACATCTTCGCATCGAGCCGGACGATCAGCGCGCGCAGAACGTCTTCGTGCAACTTGAGCTGGCGTTCGAGTTCCTTTGACGCCGCGGCCTCGCTCTTGAACTGCATCACGACATAGTTGCCTTCGCGCACGTCTTTAATTTCATAAGCGAGCCGCTTCTTGCCGAGCCGCTCGATGCCGGTCACGTCACCGCCTTGATTCTTGAGAATCTCGGCGATTGCGTTGGCGCGCTGCTCCACTTCGCTCTCTTCGAGCGAGGGACGCAAAATGTACGTTACCTCGTACTCAGTCATTCGTTTCCCCGTACTACGGACGCCCGCGACTGCGGGCGGCCCACGCTCAACGCCGTGGGCAGCGGGTTGACCGGCCTATTCGGCGTTATGGGAGGCCGGCCTCTCGAAGTTGATGAAATGCCGGTCGTATCGCCGCACCGATATACAGAGTTTGCTGGCAGGGGGAAAGATGGTTTCGAAACCGGTCGTCATCCTTTCGCTTTTCGGCCTCGTTTTGTGGGTCGGCTGTTCGTCGCCCGGCACCGGCTCGACGGGCACGCATGTCGCGCTGCCGCCGGTTCGACCCTCGAGCGGCTCGGCGAGCAAGTACATTTCCAACGTGATCGTGGTCATCCAGGAAAACCGCAGCTTCGAAAACTTCTTTGCCGGCTGGCCCGGCGCCAACGCGCCGATGAGCGGGTTGCGCTTCCCCTCCAGCCAAGCGGAAATGCAGTCGTCATGCCGGCAAGCCAACAGGGACTCCCGCCCAGCTCGATTTCTTGCCCGGGAAAAGATTCGGTCGTGACGCTCCATCAAGTGACGTTCAAAGACAATGCCGACCTGGAGCACGATTGGGGTTCCTCGATGATCGAATGGAACAAGGGTCAAATGGACGGCTTCTCGGCGTACGGAACGAAACAAGGTCCGCACCAGGCATACGCGTACGTCCAACATTCGCAGATAGAACCATATCGGCTGATGGCGAAGCAATACGTGCTCGCCGACGAGATGTTTCCCACGGAATTCGGCGGCAGTTTTACCGCGCACCTCACACTCGTCGCCGGAACGGACGATATCAAGCTTCCCTCCGAAGCCGAGGTCAATTTTCCAAGCCACGCTCCCGACGACTGCGATTCACAGCCGGGTACGAAGAGCTCGTATCTCACGCCCGATCGCGTCGTGCACTTCTTCGACGGCCCGTTCCCGTGTTTCGACCAGTTCAACACCATCGCGCAAGTGCTCGATAATGCTCAGGTCTCGTGGAAGATGTACGCGACGCGACTGCTGGACGGAGGCTTCTGGGAGCCCTTTGAAGCGATCAAATACGTGCGCTACGGCAGCGACTGGAGCAACAACATCATCGCTCCGCAATCGACGTTCTTGACCGATGCATCCTCCGGAAAGCTCGCATCGGTGAGCTGGGTCACGCCGACCAGGCCCGATTCGGATCATCCGGCGTATAAAAGCGACCAAGGACCCTCATGGGTAGCTTCGATAGTCAACGCGGTCGGCTCGAGCCAGTACTGGTCCAAGAGCGCGATCATCGTGGTTTGGGACGACTGGGGCGGCTTCTACGACAACGCCCCGCCTCCGCAGCTCGATTATCGCGGCCTCGGCATGCGCGTCCCTTGTCTGATCATTTCGCCGTATGCTAAGCACGGGGTCGTCGTGCACACGCAATACGAGTACGGCAGCATCTTGAGGTTCATCGAGGAGGTCAACGGCCTTCCGCCAGGGAGCATCGGATCTACTCCGGATGGCTACACCGACGCGCGTGCGAAGAGTCTCGACGACGCATTCGACTTTACGCAGCAACCGCGCAAGTTTAAGGCGATTCCTTCGAAATATCCGATCTCACACTTTGTCCACGAGCGCCGGATAACCAGCCGCTCGACACGGAATAGGCGGCTCGACGCTTCCGGCTTGGAGAGGGCGACCGATGAGGATTTCAGGCCTCCACATTCTCGGCTTTTGTTCGGTCGTGTTGACGCTCGCAGCCTGCAACGGCGCCGGCACGTCGCCCGCGCGCGCTTCGCTGGGCTTCGAGCCCGCATCGGTCGGCAGTTCGCCGAGCAGTTCGTCAACCGCCCCGCCGAGTCCAAGCCCGATCCAACACGTCGTGATCATGATCCAAGAGAATCGTACGTTCAACGATTTCTTCGCGACGTACCCCGGGGCGGACGGGACGACGACCGGAAAAGCCGTACCAAACCTCAAGTGCGTGCCATCGATCGTCCATAAGGAAAAGATTTCCTTGGCTGTAGAGCCGCTCGCCTTGCCCAAGGACCTCAATCACAGTTACCGAGGGTACCGCACTGCCCACGACGACGGGAAGATGGATGCCTTCGATAAGCTTCGTTTTGGCAACGGCATCTCGAGTGCATCTATCCCTACCAGTATACGGATCCGAAGCAAATACGAGCCGTATTGGACTCTGGCGCAGCAGTACATGCTCGCCGAGCACATGTTCCCGACTCAAGGCGGCGGCAGCTTCGCGGCGCACCAGGACCTCATTAGAGGCGGCACGATCGTCGAACCCGGCAAGGCAATGGTCGATCTTCCCACATGCTCGGGAAAGAAGTGCAAGTGGGGATGCGACGCGCCGCCGGGCACGTTGACTCACCTCATTACGGAGGACGATCGCTACCTCAAGACGTTAGGACCGCGACCCTGCTCGAGGAAGTTTACGTCGAGCTATCTGACGCTGCGCGATCTGCTCGACGCGAAATATATATCGTGGAAGTACTACGTACCGCCCACCAGCACGTCGATGGGCAAGCTCATGAGCGCGTTCGACGTGATCGCTTCGGTTCGTTACGGCCCGGAATGGAAAACGAACGTCATAACGCCCCAAACTCAGATCTTCAACGACATCTCGAGCGGAGTTCTGCCGGCGGTATCGTGGCTCGTACCAGACTTGGAAGACTCCGATCACCCCGGGCAGACTCAAGACACGGGACCGGAGTGGATCGCAAGCGTCGTCAACGCCGATCGGTGAGAGTCCGTACTGGAAGTCTACCGCGATCGTCATCGTCTGGGACGATTGGGGCGGACTCTACGACAACCTCGGCGAGCTCTCCGCAAGCAAGTTTGGATACGGCGGATTAGGAGCGCGAGTCCCGGCAATCATCGTCTCGCCGTACGCCAAGGGCGGGCTACATCTCGCCGACGTACTACGAGTTCGGCAGCATCCTCAAGTACATCGAGGATAACTGGAATCTAGGGTCGCTCGGGACGAGCGACCAGCGCGCGACGAGCATCATCGACTGCTTCGACTACTCGCAGGCCCCGATCCGCGTTCCGCTACATTCCATCGAGCCTCACCAAGTCGTACTTCATACACCGCAAACCCTCATATTTGCCGGTCGACACGGACATGTAGACGAGGCCGCCGAGCCCTTCTACTGCTCGAGTTCCTGGAGATTGTTCGAGTTTGCGTCGGTGAAAAAGAGCGCGGTATTGCTATCGTTCGTACCGCGTAGCGGCGAGCCCGAAGATGCCGGCCGTCTTGCTCTTGTCAACGACCTTCGTGTCGAGCACTTTTCCGGTGGGCGTCAGCTCGACGAGCGTGTTGCCGCCTTGGGTGTTGGCGACGATAAGGTTGCCGTTGGGCAGCAGCGTCATCGCCACCGGAGCGTCGAGCGGGCTACCGCTGTAGATAAGCTCCCCGCACGTCGTTTTCGGAAACTTGCACTTAAACGTCTTTCCACCCGGCTGCACGACGATCTCGTCTTTCACGAGCAGTTCGCTCGCGTGCGTGAAGGCGACGACCGTGTTGTCGACGCCGTCGGCGATGTAGAGCGTGTCGCCCTTCGGTTCGTATTGCAAGCCCGAAGGTCCGAGCGTGCTCCATCCCGTCGCAGTGTTTACGGCAAAACCGGTCGCGACCTCGAGGCGCTTTTTGTTGCTGTACCGGTTGATGCCAAAGTTTACGATCGACCCGGTCGTCGCGTCGCCCGAAAAGATGAACTCGCCGGAGTACAAGCCCGGGTTTGACGCGTCGACGTCCGAGAACGGCTCCTTGAAGGGAGCTCCGTACGTTTTCTTCAGCTTTCCTTTTTGGTTGAAGGACACCTCAACGCCGCTCACCTGGCCCCCGCCGTAGACGGAATCGTTGGTCGAGATCGCAGCCGTGTCGCAACCTTCGATCTTGCTGCTCTGCGCGAACGTTGACGGGCTCGAGCTCGGCTTGGGATCGAAGACGTCGATCGTCGTTCCGTCGCCAGCGGCACCGGTTTTGTCCTCGAAGTTACAAACGAGGAGCTGCCCCTTCGTGAGCCCGTTACTCTTCTTGACGACCGAAAGCGCATGGCCACCCATATCGCCGTTGGTCGGATCGACGGTCGATCCGATGATCGACGTCCTTCGTGAGCTTCTTGAGTATCGACGTATCGTCGGCCGGCGACGTGACGTTCGCACCGGCACCGGAGACTTGCGGCGGTCCGGCGCCCACGCTCGCGGGACCGGACGGGACCGTGCCGTTGCCACCGCACGCCGATGCCGCCAGAAGCGCTCCGACTAACAGAAGCGCGACGCGATTGGAGTAAGACATGATAAACCTCACTGCTTTTAGCTGTCGGACGTTGTTGAGTTCGGTCGGCGGCCTTTTCGAATCGCCCTTTTGCTCACCCTGCAAGAACAAGCAACCGGCGTCACCTTTCAGAGATGAGTTCGCATAAAAAATACTATAGTCATCGCAGCGCCGATCGTGACGACGAGCGCGCGCGAGATCGGCTGCGGCACGCGCCGGAAGAAGCGGGCGCCGAAGTATCCTCCCAGCAGAGCGATCGCCGCCATCGGCAAGGGCGAAGCGCCAATCGACGATGCGCGCGAGTGACGAAGGGAACGAGCGCGACGCCGTTGATCGCAACGGCAAGCACGTTCTTGATCGCGTTTTGGGCGTTAAAACTCGGCAGACCCGAAAAGGCAAGAATCGCCAGCATCAAGATACCCATGCCGGCGCCGAAATATCCGCCGTAGATTGCGACCGCAAATTGCAGCGCGATTTGCCATCGCGCGTGACGCGGGCGTCCGCACCGGTCTGCCGCGTAAGCAGCGGGCTCGCCGCGAACGTCAACGTCGCGAAGAGCAGCAGCCACGGAATCAAGCGTTCGAAGAGTGCCTGCGGCGTGACGAGAAGCAGCGCACGCGCCGATCAGCGAACCGGCGACGCTCGCGCAGACCACCGGCAGCAAAAGCGCCCGATGCGCGGTGACTTCTTCGTGGTAGCCGCGCGCGCTCCCGATGGTGCCGACCCACATCGCCGCATTGTTCGTTGCGTTGGCCGAAATCGGCAGGAACGCCCGCAAAGAGCAGCGCGGGAAACGAGAGGAAACTCCCACCTCCGGCAACGCTGTTCATCGCGCCTGCCGCAAACGCGGCTATAGCGGGAACGACGAAGTGGGCGTTCGACACGCCTCCTAAAGCGCCGTGCGCTCGCGCTTCGTAACGCGATAGACGCGGCGGACGTTCTTGAGCGTTTCGATCTTGGTGAGCAGCTTGTGCAGATGATCGAGGTCGCGAATCTGCACCGTCAAGCTCGCGACCGCTACGCCGTCTTTGCGCACCCGCGCGTTCACCGAGCTGACCTGCGTCTTGAGCTCGGCAAAGACCCCCATGATGTCTTGGAGCAGCTGCGAACGGTCGTCGGCCTCGACTTCGATGTCGACGCAGTGCGTAAGGCCGGCGTCGTCGACCCACTGCGCCTGGAGAATCCGCTCGGGGGTCGCGTTCATGAAGGCCACGTTGGGGCAGTCGGCGCGATGGACGCTCACGCCGCGGCCGATCGTGACGTACCCGATGATCGGATCGCCCGGGCACGGGCGAGCAACACTTCGAGAGACGCACCAGCACGTCGTCGACGCCGGCGATGCGAACGCCGCTGGTCCGCCGCGGACTCTTGCGTAACGCAGGCTTGCGCCCGATCTTCGTGAGATCGACGACGTTATCGTGTTTGACTTCGTCGCGCACCCGGTTGGCGACGGCCTGCGCCGACGCGTCGCCGAATCCGATTGCGGCGTAGAGATCGGTCGGCGTCGCGTAGTTCAAGCGCGACGCGATGCGCTCGAGCAGCGCTCCGCGCGCGACGTCCGTGCGTACTCCCGCGCGCGCCAGCTCCTGTTCGAGCGCCTCCTGCCCGGCAAGCACGTTCTCCTCGCGCCGTTCCTTCCGGAACCACTGCTTGATCTTGTGCTTCGCGCTCGAGGTCTTGACGATCGATAGCCAGTCAAGCGATGGCCGTCCGCTCGATTTATTGACTAAAATTTCGCAAATGTCGCCGTTTTGCATCGCGTAGTCGAGCGGAACGATGCGCCCGTTGATCTTGGCGCCGACGCAGTGATTGCCGACGTCGGTGTGTACCTGGTAAGCGAAATCGAGCGGCGTACCGCCGGCCGGGACCGAGTAGACGTCGCCGCGCGGCGAAAAGACGAAGACCTGCGAGTCGAAAAGGTCGAGTTTGAGATTCTCCATGAAGACGCGCGAATCGCGCATGTCCTTCTGCCATTCGAGGAGCGCGCGCAGCCAGGAAAGCTTGTTCTCGTACTGGTCGGCCTTGCCGCCTTCTTTATAACGCCAGTGCGCGGCGATGCCGTACTCGCTGGTGCGATGCATCTCCCACGTGCGTATCTGGATCTCGAGCGGATCGCCGCTGGGCCCGACGACCGTCGTATGGAGCGACTGATACATGTTGGGCTTGGGCATCGCGATGTAATCTTTGAAGCGCCCCGGTAGCGGCGTCCACATCGCATGGACGGCGCCGAGCGCCGCGTAACAGTCCTTGACCGTGTCGACGATGATGCGGATCGCGGTGAGATCGTAGATGGTCGAAAAGTCGCGGCCTTTGCTGATCTTGGAGTAAATGGAGTAGAAGTGTTTTGGCCGGCCTTGGATCTCGGCGTTGATCTTGAGCTCTTTGAACTCGTCGCGCAAGCGCGCGATCGCCTTTTCGACGTCGGCCTCGCGCTCGCGGCGCGTCTTCGCGACTCGCTCGACGATGTCGTGGTAGGATGACGGATCGAGATAACGCAGGCACTCGTCTTCGATTTCCCACTTGATCTTCCAGATACCGAGACGGTGCGCGATCGGCGCGTAGATATCGAGCGTTTCGCGCGCGATCGCCTGTTGCTTTGGCGGCGGAAGACTCGCGAGCGTCCGCATGTTGTGAAGACGATCGGCGAGCTTGATGATGATGACGCGAATGTCTTTGGCCATCGCCAAGAACATCTTGCGCAGGTTCTCGACTTGCGCGTCTTCCTTAGACTGGTAGGGAATTCGCGTAAGCTTGGTTACGCCGTCGACCAAGCGCGCGACCTCGTCGCCGAACTGCGCGGTTACCTGCTCGCTCGTGACCGACGTATCTTCAACGACGTCGTGCAGCAACGCGGCCGCAATCGTCTGGTGGTCGACCTCGAGGTCGGCCAGGATGCCTGCGACGGCCAATGGATGCTCGACGTACGACTCGCCCGAGGCCCTGCGCTGGCCTTGATGAGCGGCAACGGCGAGCTCGTAGACGCGCGTCAACCGCTGCGCGTCGGCGGCGGGCTCGTAACGTCGGACTCGCTCGATGAGCTCGGCGATGGTCATGGCTGTCCCGGTATTATAACCCTTAAGGGGGACTTTCCGAGGGGGAGGGCGTCACGGTCTCGACGTCGAGCCGGTTCTTGAAGAAGATCGTCTCGATTTTGCCGTCGGCGTCGAGCGCCAGCCACAGGTAGACGTTTCCCGAGGCGCAGCGCATTTGATAGATGTAGCCGCGCGATCCCGGCGGGAACTCCGGATTGAGCCAGCGTCCGATATAGACCATATCGTTCAGCGCGCCGAGCTGCGCCCAAGAGCGTGCGACGTATCGGCGATCTTCGCGTCGGTGAGCTGCGGGAGCACACCGGCGGCGTAAAGATTCTTGTTGACCACCCCGGCCTGCCACTGCACGAACTGCTGGCGAGCAATCTTCGTGATCGCCGGATCCGCGACGGGTGAGGGTGAGGGGCTGGGCGTTGCGGCGCGGGTCGAGCCTCAGCTCGGTGCAGGCGCAATCAGCAATAGCGCCGCGGCAACGGCGAGCAGCGCGACAGGACAAGCTTCGTGGGCACTTCAGTACGCAACGAACGTAACGACCTCGGCGTCGCCCAGCTTCTCGCGCCCGCGAAGATCCGTCAACTCGACCAAGAACGCAAAGGCCTCGACCTTGGCGCCGAGGCGCTCGAGAAGACGACCCGTCGCGGCCGCCGTGCCGCCGGTCGCGAGCAGATCGTCGACGACCAAAACGCGCTCGCCCCGGCGCGATCGCGTCGGCGTGGATCTCCAGCGAGTTGGTGCCGTATTCGAGCGCGTACTCTTCGCTGAGCTTCTCGTACGGCAATTTTCCCGGCTTGCGCACCGGAATGAAACCGGCCCCAATCGCGTACGCGATCGGAGCGCCAAAAATATAACCGCGCGACTCGATGCCGACGACGTGCTCGATGCCGCGACCGTTGAATCGCTCGACAAAAAGGTCGATCGCGCGCCGAAAGCCTTGCTTATCTTTTAACAACGGGGTAATGTCACGGAAAAGGATCCCGGGAATCGGAAAATCCGGGATCGCTCGAATCAAGGCTTCGATCTCCACGAAGGTCCGGTTGGAGCCGGGGGGTCGAATGGCCTGCAGAAAGGACCGAACATGAAGCAACCGCAAGCCCTCGCTGCCGCGCTCAGCGGCAGCGCTTGCCGCAAGTCTTGCAGCTCCCGCGCTCGCCGATGGCGGAGGAAGCACCAACACCATCATCCTCGTGAGCGCAGCCGCGGCAGCCTCCGTTCCGCTGGTCGTCAACTACAACCACAAAGTCCGCGAAAAACGCGCGGAACAACAAGAAGTGACGCGCCGGCAAGATGCATACCGCGACTGGTTCTATCACAAGTACGGCTACTATCCGACCTACGATCAGTTCAAGCAGTGGTACGTACAGACGTACAACACCAACCCTGAGTAGGAAGCCGACTCACTCACGCCGAGCCTTTCTCACCCGAACGGCTCGGCGTTTTCTTTGGAAACTCGAACGCGCGCCGGCTCGCAGTCGCGTTCGCGATTTCGATCGCGCTGCACGAGATCGCAGCCGGAATCGTTCCACTCGATCTTGTCGGAGGCGCCGCCTCGCGCCGAGATCGTGACGCGCGCGCGAGTTCTGCGCGTCACGTTGCGACCGGCCCCGAAGCCGACGCCGATGCCGACGCAACCGAGCCGCGCCTCACGTCACTCCGGCGCTTGCGCCAACGATCGCTCGCATGCAGGAAGGCCGTTCGGGCGGGCGCGTTGCGACGCGCGCAACGGATTCCGCTGCGCCGGCGCCCGCCGCGACCGTCGAACTCGCGGCCCGTCTGGGACGTCGCGAACGCTCGCGCGGGCTCACCGGCGATGCTGGCCGGAAATGGCGCGGCTGCAGGCGCCGGCAACGGTTCGGGCATGCACGGCAACGGCAACGATGCGGCAAGCGGCGACGAGCCCTGCGGCTTCGTCACGTTCTCCGATCCGCACGGCTCGCAGTTCGACCCGCGCACGCGAGGATTCTGGGTCGACATCCGCATGTCGGTTCACTTTGCCGGCGGCGCGGCACAGTCGATGATCCTCGACTATCCCTGGTACTATCCGAGCGAGGCCGCGAACCCGTGGTCCGACCGGAATCTCACGGATCCCGACTTCCCAATGCGCTTTCAGCCACCGCCCGCCGAGAAGATCGCCGGCGAGCCGACGCTCGTAAAGTACGTGATGGAGCGCAGCACGCCCGACGGCATGACGATGCTGCGCGACTGTCCTACGCCGACCCCGCCGGCCTAAGACGCGGCTTTGACCGCTAGACTTTGAGCTCGACTTTTTCGAGCGCGCCCTTCGTCGAGACGACGTGATGATTGAGGCGCAGCTCGTCCGGCTCGTAGCCGAACGCCAAACCCAAGAGCTGCGGCAGATGAAAGATCGGAACGCCGATGTCTTTCTTGAGGACGCGCGCCGCGTCGGGCTGCTGTCCGTCAAGGTTGAGATGGCAGAGCGGACACGGCGTTACCAGCAAATCGGCGCCCTTCTCTTTTGCCTCGACGATGTGATTGCCGCCCATCGCGAGAGCCTTGTCGCGATTGAACGTGAGCATCGGAAACCCGCAGCACTTCGTCGCGCCGCGATACTCGACGGGCTCGGCGCCGAGCAGGGCGATGAGCCGCTCGAGGTACGTCTTGCGCTCGGGCCGCTCGCGCAGACCGAGTGACTCGTCCGGACGCAGAATGTAGCAGCCGTAGAACGGCGCGACTTTCAAACCGGTGAGCTTGCGTTTGATCGCGGCGGCGACGCGATCGATGCCGATGTCCTCGAAGAGCATCCAAAGCAGATGCTTGACTTTGGTCGTCCCGCCGTAGCGGAAGCCTTGGTCGGCGATGGTCGCATTTGCGCGCTCCATCCGGTTCTCGTCTTGCTTGAGGTGGTAGTTATGGTTCGAGAGAACGCCCTGGCACGTGCTGCAGATCGTCATCAAATCCGCGCCCTCGGATTCGGCCATTGCCAGCGTCAGGCCGTTGAGCGCATCGGCGAGTTCCGGATTCTGCTCGCTCAGCACGCCGGCACCGGTGCAGGGAGCCGAGACGAGCTCGTGCAGCTCCAGCCCCAACGGTTCGGCGATCAGCTTGGCCGAAACGTAGAGCTCCGGGCAGGCGCCTTTCGAGACGCAGCCGGGATAGAACGCAACCTTCACTTAAACCGTCCTCCAACACGTTCGAAAATCGCCCTGATGCGATTGACGCCGGGAATCGCTTTGTGGATGAGCGGCGGCAGCTTGCCGGCGCGCGCCATGTTGATTGCGCTCGGAAGCGTCTTGAGCTGACCGACGATATTGAAGAGACCGGTCGACTTGGGCATCAGCGTCAGCTCGTTGAGCCGTCCGCTCTCTCTGACCGATTCTGCGAAGGCGTCGGCGTGGCGCGTGCCCGGATTGTGCGTGAAACCGGCGTCGACGGCCATCTTTCGCAGCTTTAAAATCTGCTCGAGCGGCGCGACGCCTTTCGGACACTGCGTCACGCACTCGTAGCAGTGCGTGCAATCCCATATCCCGCCCGGCTTGCTATACTCTCCCAGGCGCTCCTTCGTTTTGGCATCGCGCGGATCGGCGGCGTAGCGGTAGGCCTGCGCGAGCGCTTGCGGACCTACAAAGTCCGGATTGACGGCAAACGATTCGCAATCCATCAGACAGGCCCCGCAGCTGATGCAGCTCACTTCCTGAATGAGCTCTTCCATCGCGGCGTTGGGCACCCGATACTCTTCATCCGGAGGCGGAATCGGCTTCTTGTTCTCCAGCCACGGCTTCACCGCCAGGTGCTTATCCCAAAACGGTTTCATGTCGCAGACCAGGTCGCGAATGATCGGCATCGACGGCGGCGATTCCACGATGGTCTTTCCATCCTGCGTGAACTCGGCCAGCTTGCTCTTGCAGGCGAGACGCGCGTGCCCGTTGATCCACATCCCGCACGATCCGCAAATCGCGCTGCGGCACGCGCAGCGAACCGCCAGCGACTGATCCTGATATTCGCGAATCGCGATGAGCGCGTCGAGGACGACGGCGTGCTCGGGGAGGTCGACGCTGAACGTTTGATAACGGCGAACCGGCGAACGGTCCCATGGCGCCGGGAACGGTTTGCCGGGTACCGCGTTCTCGGGGTAGGTGCCGTCGGGGTTGTATCGTCCGACTTCGATCGTGAACCGCATCAGTACGTGCGCACCTCGGGCTTCCATTGAGTGATCGTGACGGGTAAGTACGAGACCTCTGGTTCCCCCTCGGCGCGGCGCGTCAAGAGGATGTGTTTGAGCCACTCGGCATCGTTGCGCTCGGGGAAGTCGGTGCGCGTATGCGCTCCACGGCTCTCCGTGCGCATGATGGCGCTGCGGATGATCGTCTCGCCGCAATCGAGCAAGTATCCCAGCTCCAGGGCGAACGTCAAGGCCTGATTGAAGACGCGGCCTTTGTCGCCGACCGCAATCGTTTCGTAGCGCCTCTTGAAGCCTTGGAGCTTATCGAGTGCCTCTCGCAAGCCGGCTTCGTCGCGATAGAGGCCGACTAATTTATCCATCATCGTTGCGAGCTCGAGTCGCAGGCCGGCATTCGTTTCGCCCGTGTACGGGCGCGCGAGCAGTTCGCGCAAGCGTTCTTGCTCGCTCCGCAACAGATCTTCACCGCCGTGCCGGCCGGCGTACGTTTTGCGTAGCCGGCCGCAGCATCGCCCGAGCGGCGACCGAAGACGATCGTGTCGAGCAGCGAGTTGGCGCCGAGGCGATTCCCGCCGTGAACGCTGACGCACGCAACCTCGCCCGCGGCGTACAAACCGGGCACCGGCGTCGCGCCATCGACGTCGGTCTTGATTCCGCCCATCTGATAGTGCATGCCGGGACGAACGGGAACCGGATCTTCGATCATGTCGATGCCGAGATAATCGAGCGCCATCTCGTGAATCTGCGGGAGCTTGCGCAGGATGACGTCGGAGCCGAGGTGGCGCAAATCGAGCAGCACGTTCCCGTCGATCCCGCGGCCCTCCGCGATCTCCGTCGCTTCGGCACGCGACGTAACGTCGCGCGCGGCGAGCTCCATCTTATTGGGCGCATAGCGTTTCATGAAGCGATCGCCCTCGGAGTTGAGCAGATAGGCGCCTTCCCCGCGCGCGGCTTCGGTCATCAAAAAACCGCTGCCGGCCAGCGTCGTCGGATGGTACTGCACCATCTCCATGTCCATCAGCGGCGCGCCGGCGCGATAGGCCAGCGCATAGCCGTCGCCGGTACAGATCAGCGCGTTCGTGCTCGGCTCGTAGAGCCGCCCGAGACCGCCGGCGCCAACGATGACCGCCTTAGCGCGCAAGAGATGCAGCTCGCCGGTCACCATTTCCAGCGCGACGAGGCCGCGGCACGCACCGTTTTCCATATAGAGTGCGGTCGCGAACCACTCTTCGTAAACCTTGACGCCGGCTTTGAGAATCTGATCGTACAGCGTCACGAGCAGCGCCTGACCCGTGATGTCGCCGACGAAGTAGGTACGCGCCTGCGAGGCGCCGCCGAAGGCCCGCGTTCCGAGTCTGCCATCGGGCCCGCGGTAAAAAATGACGCCCATGTGCTCGAACTCGATGATGTCGGCGGGCGCTTCGCGACACATCACTTCGACGGCGTCCTGATCGGCGAGATAGTCGCTGCCCTTAATGGTATCGAATGCGTGCGACTCCCACGTGTCGCCCTCGCCGATGGCGGCGTTGATTCCGCCCTGCGCCGCGCTTGAATGGCTGCGAATGGGGTGCACTTTCGTGACGATCGCGGCGTCGGCGCCGGCACGCGCTGCCTCGAGGGCCGCGCGCATGCCTGCTAAACCGGCACCCAAGACGACGACGTCGTGATCCTGCGTCACGACCCGGTAGTTTCCCCTAAAAGGACCGCTACATTCCGAACGCTTGTTCGATGCATCATCGTAAATTGAAGCTCGCACATATTCTAGCAAGGGCGTGCACGGCCCGATATGCGTTTCGTATCCGAGCGCCCCGGCGATTTGCCATTATGCCGGTCTGAGGATTGCGACCATTGTAGGACGATTCGAAGAGCGCGTGCGCCTTACGAAGCCCGCGGCGCGCGAAGCGAGCCAATAGCCTTCGTGCAGCAGGCCCGCTCGACGCGCGACGGAGATGGGCAGACTTTCACGCCGAAGCACGCGTCCGGCGGAATCGAGCATCGCCGTGTGCGCGCTTCGAAATGCGTGAAGCACCGGAAATCGCGCATTGTACTCGGAGAAGTCTACCAACTCGGCGACGCACCCCACCCGCGCCGCCAACGCCCCGATCGAATCCTCGGAGAACCACCAAAGATGCACGGGTGGAAGGTCGGTGCTCCAGACCTGATCGTAGCCATAGTACGAACGGTTCGGCGTCGTCAGGACGATACTGCCGCCCGGAGAGAGCAAACGCACGGCATCGGCAATGGCGGTAATTGGATCTTCGAGATGCTCGATTACCTCGACCATGACGACCGCGTCGAACGTCTGCTCCGAACTGTGCGCGAAGGACTCGATGGACTCGGTCTTATAGAGGTCGCCGTAAGCGCGCGTCGCTTTCGCGACCGCTTCCTGCGAAACGTCTATGCCGAGCACGCTATAGCCGGCGCGCTTGAGCGCGTACGTGAAATATCCGAGGCCGCATCCTGCCTCGAGGACCGAAACGGCGCGGTACTTGCGCAACGCTCGGGAGACTCCCCACGCGGCGTCGACGCGCGTCGTCAAGTAGCGCAGCGGATTCCGCGCCTGCACGATGCGCCGGGCATATTGAAAGTATCGATCGTAACCGGGCGCACCGCCCGGCACCGCGTAGATCGCATTGTAGACGCGCGGATCGACCGTTCGGGGATTGGCCACCATCGTGTAGCACGTGCGGCAATCCAAGATCGTGTAGAGGTTCGGCTCCTGATAGCCTGGGACGCTCCCCGCATCGGTGAGCTCACCGCCGCAAATATCGCAGATTCTTTCCAAGCGCAACCGCCGGAGTTACCGTAGCCTTGCTACGGCTCCTGCCCAGCCTCCTAGTCATCCCGAACCGTCGTCGCAGTAAGGCTTCCGACTCACTACGCCAGGAGGTCTCATGCTGCAGAACCTTACGATCACGCCGTCACGCCGGTCGCTCGAGTTCGGCATCTATCGCGACGGTGATAATAATCTCGATGCTATCCAGGAGTCGACGCTCTCGCAGGCGGTGCAAACGAGCGCTCGCGATTCGCGCGTCGAGTTCACCGTCGAAGATACGACGCGGACCCGAGCCGACGGGATCCTTCGCCGGGATCAGGACGACGCGCCGAGTGGGCTGCATACGTATGAGTACACGATTGCCGGCGGCAACGTGGCCGGCGTACGCGCCGGCAAGCCGCACGACATGAGCGACGAGGCGAACCTCGCGCGGTTTGTCGCGCGCACGCTCGACAACGCTGAGGCGAACGGCGCGAAGCAGACCTGGATCGATCTCGTCGATCACGGCGGCGGCGACAGCGGCGGTTTAGAGACCGGTGACGGCAGCGTCATGACCATGCCCGACATCGCCAAAGCAATCGCCGACGGCGTCGCACTCCATGCGAAGGAGCATCCCGAAGATGCCCGCGGCGTCGACGGCATCGTTGCAAATCAATGCCTGATGGACACCATGGGTTTCGCCGACGCGTTGTCGCACGCCGGCGTGCACTATCTGGCTGCGAGCCCCGAAACGATGCTTGCGCCAGGCGTGCCCAGCGACGTCGCACACGCGATCGCAGCGCATGAAAGCGACCCTGCCGCGATGGCAAAGGCCGTCACGAGCGACGTGATGCGCACGAAGTACGATGCCGGAGATTTCGGCGGCTTCGGACCAGCCGCTGCGTTCGACGTCCTCGACCTCGATCCGGCGAAGATTCGGAGTGCGGAAGCATCGATCAAACGTCTCAACGACGACGTCGCAGCGCAAGCCCGCAAGCCAAGCGTACGCAGCGCGGTGCGCGAAGACGCCCGCACAATCGATGGCATGGTGCGCTTCCCCGACTCGACGAACGATATGCCGTGGCATGCCGATCGCCCGGCGATCGCCTTCTACGACACGCTTGCGAGCGACGGACGCTTGGATCCCACGCTGCGCGGCGATGCGCGCGCCGCGAGCGAAGCGGTGCGCAACCTCGTGCTGGCACATCGCGAAAGCAGCGACTTCGAACCGTTCGACGGCGCCGACTACTCCAACGCCGCCGGACCGACGCTCCATCTTCCCACGTCACGACGGCAGATCGATCCTTGGGCTTCGGCCGGCGTTACCGAGACCGACAACGATTTCTATCGCAACTCCGATGAAGCCGCGATGACGCGCGTTATTGCGTAAACTGACGTTTCGCTTCAGCGGCTGAGTTGCACGTTCGACGGATAGATGGGGCGGTTGACGATCCGCTCGAGCGTCGCGGCTGGAGCCGTGAGCGCGAGCTCAGAGAATCGGGCGAATGCCTCGCGCGTCGCTTCGCCTTCGGCGTAGCGTTCGTTGCGTTCCATCTCGACACGTCCGCTGACCGGCAAGAAGCGCACGTACCGCCCCTCGTCGTCTTCGCCGGCCTCGACGAGGTTCGAATCGGAAAAGATGCGCAGAGCGGCAGAGATGGTTCGATCGCGGACTCGCTCGATTCCTAAGGTTCCCGCGAGCTCCGAATCGCTGCCGCGCAGCACGCCGGAGCGTGCGAGTCCCTTCATCCCGCGATAGATCTCGCGCAGCACGCCGAGCGGCGGAGCTTCGCAGGTCGATCAGAAACTCGTTGAGCGAGCGATCCTTCTGCCCGTAGAGCAGATGGATGCTCGCGGGAGCGCCGTCGCGGCCCGCTCGACCGGCCTGCTGGTTAAACTCGCCGAAATCGAAGTTGAGGTGGTAGAGCACGACGTGAGCGACGTCGGGGAGGTCAATGCCTTCACCGAAAGCAGACGTTGCGATCACGACGCGCAGCCGTCCCTCGCGAAAGAGGCGCTCGACTTCGAGGCGCTCGGCATTGGGCATCTTGGCGTGGTAGAACATGACCTCGTTGCCGAGCTCGTTGCGCAATCGGCGCGCAACCGACGTGACCTCAGCTCGCGAGTTGCAGTAGACGATGCCCTTCTCGCTCGCGCCGCCGCCGAAGATTTGCGTCAAATACGCGTGCTTATCGCGGGTTTCACGGGCGTCGACGACGTGCAGATTTTCGCGCACCGTCGGGTCGATCACCCACGCATCGATTCGTAAGTCCTCGACGATGCGCGCGAACGCGTCGTCGCCGGCAGTCGCCGTCAGCGCCAGCACCTGCGGATTGCCGAGCGAAGCGATCGTCGCGGCCAGGCGCGCGTAGGCCGGACGGTGACGCGATTCATGGAGATGGTGGGCTTCGTCCACGACCGCAAACGCCGGCGTACTGCGCCCGCGCAACGCGTCGCGATGAAACTCGAGAAACTCCGGGGTTGCGAGCACGATGTCCCACGCTCCTTCGCGCAGCGCCTCGAAGAGCTCGTCGCGCTCCTCGTTATCGATCGAACCGTTCGCGCGAAAGCAGCGCAACCCAAGCGGATCGAGGGTGCGCCGCAGCGCCTCGTATTGGTCGTTGGCCAGCGCCCGCAGCGGATAGACGACCAGCGTCTTTCCCGCCCCGGTAAAGGCACGCAGCGCCGCTGAAAATTGAAAGCAGAACGACTTTCCTCGCCCGGTACCGAGCACCGCCAGCGTGTTCTTCCCCGCATTGACGCGCTCGAGCACCGCGTGCTGTGCGTCGTGGAGCGGCGACGCGCCGATCAGCGCCGACCGAACGCGCTCCGCGATCGCGTCCACGTCGCCTCGCCCATCCTCTTGCGACGCCTCGCCTCGCGTCGCGACGCCACGACTTCCGCGCTGGCTTCGCGCTCAACCAAGATGTTGACTCCGCGAGTGCTTCGGCGTATTGTGGCCCACCGGTGAGCGATGCGATGCGCGCGCGATAGCGTGCACCGCCGTCGATCAAGCGGTGCGAGCTGCGCTGCCAGACGTTTGTTGAAAAAACCGAGCTGCAGATTGCCGTAATGCACCGCGATCGCGTTACGATCGTGAGGATTCTCGGGCTGCCGCCGCAGCTCGAGCGGCGCGGCGGCGCGCAAGCCCGCGATGACGTCTTGCCGCCCCTCGAACGAGACGCCCGCGAGCTTCGTGTGAAAGCGCGGCGCGTCGGCAATCGTCGAATAGGGATCGGAGAGATACTCTTGGCTCTTTGCGAAGACGCGATCGAGGAACTCGCCGACCGCGTCGACTTCGGGCGCGGACGCCGCGAACGGTACGGTCTCGTCGAAGAGCGCGGAAGGCCGCCTCGAAAGCGGCCTCCGACGGCGTCGGAGGCGGGCAGGCCCTTACGGGCCGGCGCCTTCTTCGCGACGCTCAGCTTGTCCTGAACTTGTCGAAGGGAGATCGTCGAGGTTGAGCGCGATTTCCTCGTGGCCTTGTTCCAACGCCGCATCGTGCAGGCCGGCTTGCTGCGCGTCGAGCGGATCGATTACCTCTTCGCCGGCATACGGCTCTTCAATCGCGATGCCGCTGCCGGCATCGCCACGCTTCTTGCGATAGCGACGTGGGCGGCGTTGGAGCAACGCTGCGCGCCGCCTTCGCCTTCTGGCGCCGTTCGCGCCGCGCCGCGACGATGTCTTCGCGTGCGACGCCGCTGCGGCTCTGCAAGGCGGTCGAGTCGGATCGAGCGCGGGCGGTCATCGTGCGATCCTGCGCGAGCCCGGCGCGCCGCCGGCGTGCCGCGGCCTCGAGCTGACGCTTGCGGAAGACGAGCACGAGCGGCGCCGAGTAAAAAATCGAGTGATAACCGCCCGAGCAGATGCCGACGAGCAGGGCGAAGGCGAAGTTCTTCAAGCTCGCGCCGCCGAGCGCGAGCAGCGCGACGAGCGTGATGACGACGGTCGCGAGCGTGTTGAACGAGCGCGTCATCGTCTGTTTGATCGACTCGTTGACGATCCGATCGTACGGCGCACCCGCCATGAGCTTGGTATTCTCGCGGATCCGGTCGAGGATGACGATCGTGTCCATGACCGAGTAGCCGATGACGGTCAGAACCGCGGCCAGGAAAGCATCGTCGGCGCGCCGGTCGGCTAGGGAGTAGATGCCGATCATCATCAGCGCGTCGCGCACTAGCGCGATGACCGTCACCAAACCGAAGATGTAGTTCCAGCCGAAGCGGAAGGCGATGTAGAGGAACTGGATGCCGAGCGCGATCACCAGCGCCCAGATCGCCTTGGTCAGGTATTCGCGGCCCAGCGACGGACCGACCGACGTAATCTGCGAGGCAGCGCGGTCGACGGGTGCGACGGTGTTGAGCGCGGCCCAGACCGGAGCGGAGTTGTTGGCGTACGCCGTTTGCGTTTGAATGATGAAGCCTTTGCCGTCGGAGCCCGCGGTGGTGACCGACTCTTCGGTCATGCCGAGACCCGCGAGCGCCTGCTTCACCTTATCCGTCGTCGTCGGCGTCGTGAACTGCACCGTGATATCGGTGCCGCCGGTGAACGAGAGCCCGAGGCGCAGCATGTTCTTTGCGTGGAAGCCGTGCCGCCGGCAAAGCCGTGGTAGATCATCGAGCCGATGCCAAGCGCGATGACCAGACACGAGATCGTCGACACGATGCTGGAACCAGCCGACGATATTCCAGTTCAGCCGCCGAAAAAGCACGCGCTACGCTCCTGCCGCGGACTTGGCGAAAATGCCGATCTCGTCGCGCTTGACGCCGTAGAACTCGGGCGCGGTCAGGATATCGTTGTCGACGAGCGTGTCGACGAAGAACCGCGTGATGAAGACTGCGGTGAAGAGCGAGACCACGGTTCCCCAGAAGAGCGTAAAGGCAAACCCCTTGACCGTCCCCGTGCCGAGCATGTAGAGCACGCCGGCGCCGACGATGGTGGTGAAGTGGCTGTCGAAGACCGCCGAGAAGGCACGCTGGAATCCGACGCGCACCGCGGCGCGCATCGTCTTACCGTTCCAGAGCTCCTCTTTGATGCGCTCGAAGATTAGCACGTTCGCATCGACTGCCATGCCGATCGACAGGACGAAGCCGGCGATGCCCGGCAGCGTCAGCGTCGCGTGCGAGAGTGCCAGAATCGCCATCATCACGAGCACGTAGATCGCCAGCGCGAGGTCTGCAAGGAGGCCGGGCAGCCGGTAAACGGCGATCATGAAGAGCAAGACCAATCCGAGCCCGAGCGCCGCCGCGCGCATCGATTGAACGAGGTCGATCTTTCCGAGCGTCGGTCCGATCGTTTCCTTCTCGATGATCGTGATGCGGGCGGGTAGCGCGCCGGCGTTGAGCTCGTTGGCGAGCGTGATCGTCTGCTCTTGCGTAAAGGTGCCGGTGATTTCGCCGCTGTCGTAGATCGGGCTCTGGATGATCGGAGCCGAGAGGTAGCGATGATCGAGAAAGATGCCGAGCGGCTTTTGGAGATTAGCGGTCGTCAGTTTGCCGAACCTCGCCGGATCCTTGGTCTGGAAGAGGATGTCGGGCCGGCCCGCCTGGTCGTAACCCGCCTGCGCCGCCTTGAGATCTTTGCCCGAGTAGACGACCAGGCCGCTCTGATCGTAGGCCGTCTTTGAAACGTAAAGCTCGGCGGCGGCCTTCTCTTTGGGCGCAAGATTCGGCTGTAAGAGCTCCGTATTGGCCGCTTCGGCCTTCTGCATGACGTCAAACGGCACGATCTTATATTCGAGCACCGCGACCTGCTTGAGCAACTGCTCTGCCTGATCGGGATCCTTCACCGCCGGAAGCTCGACCAAGATGCGGTCGGCTCCGACGTTGCTGATCGACGGCTCGGCGACGCCCAGGCCGTTGATGCGCCGGTCGATGACCTCGCGGGTCTGCGCCTGAATCTGCGACGTGATCTTCGGAACTTCGGCCGTCGGATTGAGCTGCAGCAAGAGCCGCGCGCCGCCCTGAAGATCGAGTCCGAGATGGATCGTCTTCTGAATGGGCACAACGGATACGATCGAAATCGCGCAAATTGCGAGAATGACCAGCGCCTTGAACGGCGCTTTAAGATTTTTCCAGTTCATCGGAGCCGGTGGACCTTAGCCCTCGGCGGGGGCCGGGCCTGCCGCAGGCGTCCAGAGGCGCCGGCCGATTGCGAGCAGCCCGACGATCGCCGCGGCGGCGATCGCGCTCCAGAACGCGCCTTGGCCCGTGCGGCCGTAGACGAAGGCGCCGGTCGCAAAGAGCGCGCCGTAGATCGACGCCACGCCGAGCACCCATCCGGCGAGCGCGAGCGAGAGCGAGTCGGGCGACGGCGGCAGCGCGCACTCGCGCCGAATGCGCGTCCAACCCGGACCGGCGGGGCGAACTTTCGCGTAAAACGCGGCAAGCACGCTCGTCTCGACCGGCGGCGTCAGATAGGTGACCGTGATCCACACGATCGTCGTGATGCCGATCGTCGTCAAGAGCACGGTTACGGTATCGACGGCGTGCCCGAGTTTTGCGGCAACGAAAAACGCCGAGCGAGACGACGAACGACGCAAGCATCGCGCTCACTTCGCTCCAGGCGTTGATGCGCCACCAGAACCAGCGCAGCAAGTAGATCAAACCGGTGCCGGCCCCGATCGAGAGCAAGAGGTTGAAGGCATTGCTGCGCGTTGTCGAGCGCGAGCGTGAGCAGCACGCCGACTACCATGAGCAACGCGGTCACGAGACGTCCGGCGAAGACCAGCTCGCGCTGGCTCGAGCCCGGCCGAATGAAGCGCTGGTAGAAATCGTGCACGAGATACGACGTGCCCCAGTTGAGATGCGTTTCGATCGTCGAGCGATAGGCGGCGAAGATGCCGGCGACCATGAATCCCGCAAAACCCGACGGCAAGAAGACGAGCATCGCCGGATAGGCGATGTCGTTGCCGATGAGGCCGGGCGCGACGGTTGGAAAGCGCGCATGGATGTCGTGCAGCGTGGGATAGACGATCGTCGAGGCGAGCGCGACGACGATCCACGGCCACGGCCGCAGCGCGTAGTGCATCACCTGAAAGGCAAACGTGCCGAAGAGCGCGTCGGACTCGGTTCGCGCGGCGAGCATCCGCTGCGCGACGTAGCTGCCGCCGCCGGGCTCGGCGCCCGGATACCAGACCGACCACCACAAGACGGTGATCGGAATCACGAAGATGCCGAGCGCCGTGTGCCAATCCTTGAAGTTCGGCAGAATCGAGAGCGCGCCGGCGTTGCTCGGCGCGAAGTGCGCGACGAGTCCGTGCAACCCGCCGACGCCCGGCGCGTGGATCGCGAAGTAGGCGGCCGCAAACGCCGAGCTCATCGTGATGCAGAACTGAATCATGTCGGTCACCATTACGCCCCAGAGCCCCGCCGTCGCGGCAAAGATGATCGGTACGATGACCGAGATCGCCAGCGTTTCGGCGCGCGGCCAGCCGAAGAGCACGCCCGCAATCTTTACCAGCGCGAGGTTGACCGTCGCGATGATCCAGCAGTTAAAGAATAGCCCGAGATAGATCGCGCGGAAACCGCGCACGAACGATGCCGCGCGACCGGCGTAACGAAGCTCGTAGAACTCGAGATCGGTCAGCACGCTCGAACGCCGCCAGAGTCGCGCGTAAAAAAAGACCGTCGCCATGCCGGTCAGCAAGAACGACCACCATACCCAATTCTCGGCGACGCCGCCGTCGCGCACCAAGTTGGTGACGAGATTCGGCGTATCGGTGGAGAAGGTCGTCGCGACGAGCGAGATCCCGATCAGCCACCACGGCGCCTGCCGGCCCGCGGCAAAGAACTCGGTGATGTTGCGCCCGGCCCGCCGCGCCAGCACGATCGCCGGCACGAAGCTTACGCCTAAGGAAACGACGACGATGATCCAATCGAGCGTCCTCAGGTGCATGAAGCGAGCGCGTTCGGTTCCCCCTGCACCGAGGACCTCGGTCGGTGCGAGCGTGACCTCGTTGGGCAGCTCGCCGTAAGCGTAGACGCTCACTCGAATCCCCGAGCGCAGCAAGAAGTCGGCGAGCGCCGGACGGAGCGCGGCCGTGCAGACGACCGCCGCGCGATCGCGCGGCATCGCTGCGGCATAGGCTTCGATGCGCGCGCGCAAGGCCAACGCCGTCGTTGGATCGAGCCCGTCGCTCCCGTAGCGGCACCACGCGGCGGTGAGCCTTTGCTCGAAGTCGACATCGAAGATAGCCGGCTCGAGCTGCGCAACGCCGCGCCGCCGCAGGAGATCGGGCACGATCGCGCGCCTGCGCCGCTTCGGCAAGCTCCCGAGGATCGTGCGCGTTCGCTTCCAGCATCGCCTCGAGCACTGCGATCGGATCGCGTGGCCACGCGCCTTCGCGCAGCAGCAACGTGAAGGCGCGGTGCAGCGCACCAAACGGCAGCGCATCACCACCGACTTCCTTGACCAAGGCTGGAACCGTCGATCGCAAATGCTCGAGCAGCGATTGAAGCTCTTGACGTCCGACCAATTCCGCCGCGTGCGTGCGCGCGATCTCGGCAAGGTGCGAGCCGAGCACCGAGATTGGATCGAAGACGAGCGCGCCGGCATTGAGCGCACGCTCGCGGGCTCCCGGTTCGATCCAGGCGCGCGGGCAAGCCGTAGACGGGCTCGCGTTCGACCGCAACGCCGAAGCGCGCGAGCACGGCCTCGTCGGCAACGGCGAGCAAGCCGCTCCAGCTCGAGGCGGCCTCCTCCGGCCAAACGGTCCCTCACGCGAATGCCGTAGGTGCGCGGATCGCGCGAAAGCTCGTCGCGCAGCCGCACTCCCGGAAGCACGACGCCGATGTCGGCAGCGAGCGCGCGACGCACTTCGCCGATTCGATCGAGCAACGCATCGGCCAGCGGCTGCGCGAGCAGCAGTGCGAGATCGGCGCCGATCTCAATCGAAATTGCGTCGACCCCGACCAAGCCCAGCGCGAGCTCGGGGCGTCGCATTGCGTTGCGCTTGATCCGTTCACGTGCCTCGCCGCTTCCGTTTCACGTCGACTGCGCTGACGCTGCGCGGCGTGCGCGACGGCAAACGCGCTCGCGCCGAGCATGAGAAAGAGCGGCCGAGGCAACGCCGGCACGAGCGCGAGCGCGAGCAGCAAACCTCCGGCGCTGCGCAGTGCATCGGGACGCGCAAAGAGCTGCGCCGCGAGATCGGCGCCGAGCGCGCCGTCGGAGGCGACACGCGTTACCATCATCCCCATCGCGGTCGAGATGAGGAACGCAGGAAGCGTGGTAACCAGAGCGTTCCCGATCGAAAGCAAAGCAAACGTATTGAGCTGCGTCGAGCGGCGAGAGCCCGTGATATGCGACTCCAACGATCACGCCGCCGGTCAAGTTCAACGCCACGATGACGAGGGCGGCGATCGCGTCGCCCTTAACGAACTTACCGGCGCCGTCCATCGCGCCGTAGAAATCGGCCTCGCGTTGCACGATCTCGCGCTTGCGCCGCGCTCCCTCGGCATCGAGAACGCCGGCGTGCACGTCGGCGTCGATCGCCATCTGCTTTCCGGGCATGGCATCGAGCGTGAAGCGTGCGGCCACCTCCGCGACTCGCTGCGAGCCGCTAGCGATCACGACGAACTGAATCGTCACCAAGATCGCGAAGACGATAAGGCCGACGACCAAGTTTCCATGAACGACGAAGGCGCCGAAGGCGGGAATGATCGATCCGACCGATCCCGGCGTCGCGCCCGCGGTTAGAATCAGCCTGGTCGCCGAAACGTCGAGCGAGAGACGGAAGAGCGTGGCGACGAGCAGCGCCGGAGCGAAGGCCGAAAATTCGAGTGGATCCTCGACGGTCACCGAGAGCAGCAACACGAGCGCGGAGCCGAAGACGTTGATGCCGAGCAGCAGGTCGAGCAGCCACGGCGGCAGCGGAACGATGAGGATTCCGACGACCATCAACAAGAGCGCGGCAAATGCATAGACCGCCCGCTTCTGCGCGATCATCGATTCGCAATCTCTTTCGCGCGCAGCAGTGCCGCGACGACTTCGGCAACCGCCACATAGTGAACGTGCGGAATCGGTTCGCCGGTGCGCCCGTCGCGATAAAGCGCTCGTGCGAGCCAGACGTTCTCGACGATCGGAATGCGATACTCTGCCGCCATCGCTCGTATCCGGATAGCGGCCGCATCGGCGGCGCGTAGGAGCACGCGCGGAACCGGCACCTCCGGAGGTCGATACTCGAGCGCGACCGCGACGTGCTGTGGATTAGCAACGACGAACGCCGCGTCTTTGAGACGGCGCATTCCGCCGCGCAGTAACGTTCGATGCAAAGCGCGCCGGCGTCCGCGCGTGCCGGGATCGCCCTCTTCTTCTTTGGCCTCGCGCTTGCGTTCCTCGAAGCTCATGCGCAGCTTGCGCAGCCACGCGGTTCGCGCCGCCCCGTACTCGGCGATCGCGAAGCAGAATCCCACTGCGCACGCGGCGGCCGCAACTTCTCGCGCGCCCGTCCACGCGGCCGCTGCAACCTCAGCCGGCGTCAATGCGCGCAATAACGCCGACGCGCTCAACACAATGAACGGCGCCATTGCCGCAGCGGCACATGCAAACGCACAGCGTCGCTCGCAACGAGTGTGCGAGCGTTTCGCGCGAGAATATGCGCTTGATTCCCTCGACCGGATTGAGTCGCTCGAATTTCGCGGTAACCGCAAGCGCACCAAGGCCGCCATTTTGTAGGACATTGCCGAGCGTGCCGGCGAGAGCGGCTGCACCGATGGGAAGAAGCGCGACCCCCGGGATCAACGCGTCCGCGGCCGGCGCGGGGCCTGATGTCCACGCGCCAAGCGCGTTGCATGCGGCCCCGCCGAACGCCGGCGCGATCGCTACCAGCGTCAATCCACCCGCCGCGAAGGAAAGGTTCGCGGCCAACTCGCTCGAGCGCGCGACGTTCCCTTCGCGCTTCGCTTTAGCGATGCGGTGGGGAGTCGCCTCAAAGGGCTTCTCGGAGAGTTCGCTCAGGTTAGGGCCTCGGAATGTCGAGCAGCGGCGCGGGCGCGTGCTCGGCGACCAGCGGCACCGAAATTGCGGTCGCGATGAGCGCGGCGGCGAATGCCAGCGGAAAGGCGAGCGTGAAGCTGCCGAAACGCGGAATGACGCGCGAAAGCGTTCCAAGCGCGATTTGCACGACAAATGCTAACGCGACGGCCGGTGCCGCTACTTGGAGTGCGACCAGGACGATTGTTTCGGCGAAGGCGGCAGCGTAGGCGACCCAACCGTGCGGATGCGGCGCCACTCCAGGCGGAATCCGCACGAAACTCTGCGCGAAGCCGAGCAGTGCGAATCGATAGGCGCCTGAGAGAAAGAAGCCGCCGGTGAATGCGAGCGACCAGACCCGTCCAAAGCCGCTTGGCGCGACGAGTTGCAGGCTCGGTGCGATTGCTTTGACGCCGACGTAGTCGTCGACGACTCGGCCGCCGGCGTAAGCACCGTCGTAGATCAGCGAAGCCGTCATACCGATCGCGCTGCCGAGCAAGAATTCGCCGATCAGCGCAAGAACGAACGCCGCTCCATCTAAGGCTGCGCGGCGCCGGTTGCGCGGTGGGAGCAATCGCCATCGCGATCGCCATCGCAAAGCCGGCTCGAAGCGAAGATGGCACGCTGGGATGCGAGAATCCCGGAGCTCGGAAAACAAAGCCGCCGCAGCGCGCGAAGACAAGCAGGCCGGTCACCATGCAGCATCGATCGCGGGAATCGCCGCGAGTGCGCGATCGAAGAGCTCCGCGAGCAGATGCATCGCGGGCTCACCGAAGAACGCGATCATTAAGCCGACGGCAAGGATTTTCGGCAGCAGGGTCAGGGTCTGTTCCTGGACCTGCGTCGCCGCTTGCACCACGGCAACCGTGGTACCGACAACCGCTGCGACCGTGAGCATCGGCAACGCAATCGTTGCGGTGGTAACGAGCGCGTCGTGCAACAATCCGTCAAGGACGTCCACGCCTCAACGGTAGCGGCACGCCTTTACGACAGCGTTACCGAGTTGTTATGGCGCTCGGAGGTAGAAAGGCGGGCCGCCAGGCGCTCGCCGCCAAAAGTGACGAGACGATTGCGCGCGTCGCGGGCGAGCGATTCAGCGTGTAAAAATGAATGCCGGGCGCGCCGGCCTGCAGCAAGCCGAGGGCCTGCATCGATGCATACGCGACGCCGAGATCCTCGACTGCATTGACGTCGCCCTTGCGCGCTTCCATCTCGACGTGCAGCTTCGGCGGAATGCTCGCGCCGCACACGGCAACGAACCGCTGGATCTGGGCGAAGTTTGTTATCGGCATCAGGCCGGGGAGGATCGGAAGCTCGATACCGGCGGCTTGGGCTCGCCGCTCGAAATCGAAGAAGAGCGCGTTATCGAAGAAAAGCTGCGAGACGAGAAAATCGGCGCCCGCCTCCGCTTTACGCTTGAGATGCAGCAGATCGTCTTCAGGCGACGCAGCTTCCGGATGTTTTTCGGGATAACACGCTGCCCCGATGCAAAAGTCGTAGTTTCTGCGCAGCATGGCGATGAGCTCGCTGGCGTGACCAAAGCCTCCGGGCGTCGGGACGAATGAGGTGTTCGGCGGGGGGTCGCCGCGCAAAGCGAGCACGTTCTCGATGCCGGCCCGCGCTAAGTCGTCGAAGAGCGCGCGCAGCTCGGCACGGTCGGCACCGATGCACGTAACGTGCGCAACGACCGTCAGACCGATGTGCTGTTGAATTTCCTTTGCAAGCGCAACCGTGCGCGCGCGGGTCGAGCCGCCGGCGCCGTAGGTTATCGAAACGAAGCTCGGGCGCAGCGGCTGGAGGGTTTCGATCGCCGTGAAAAGCCGCCGCGAGCCCTCGTCGTCCTTGGGCGGGAAGAACTCAAACGAGAAGAACGGCCGCTGAGTCGCAAGCGCGTCGCTGATGCGCATCGCGTAAGAAGTTATCGGAAGCTCGCGGCAACGCCTCCGCAAAGCATCGCCCAGCCGTCGACCATCACGAAGAGCAACAGCTTCACCGGCAAGGAGACGACGGGTGGACTGAGCATCATCATGCCCAGACCCATCAGCATCGCGGCGACTGCCAGATCGATCGCGACGAAGGGCAGATAGAGCGCGAATCCTATCGCAAAGGCGCTGCGCAGCTCGCCCACTACGAAAGCCGGAATCAGGACCGTGATCGGCACTTGCCGCTCGGGCTCGGATGCGCGCCGTGCGATTCGCTCGAAGAGCGCGACGTCGGCGGCGCGCGCCTGGCGAAGCATGAAAGAACGCAGCGGCGCGATTGCCCGTGCGATCGCTTGCGACGGAGAGATCCTGCCGCGCGAATATGGCTCGACCGCGTCGTGTCCGATTCGCTGCGCGGTGGGCGCCATGACGACCAACGTCAGTACGAGCGCGAGCCCCGTCAGTACGGCGTTGGGCGGAAGGGCCGAGGCACCGATTGCGGAGCGCACGAGTGAGAGCACAACGACGATCCGTACGAACGAGGTGCACATGACGAGCAGGAGCGGCACGAGCGAGAGCATCGTCAACGTGACGAGAAGATCGAGCGGCGCCGTGGCATGCCGTCCCGCCGGACCGAGGAAGAAATCGAGCGGCATAAGGCTTCTAGCGGCCACTACAGTCCTATCAGCTCGGTGATGCGCAGCGCGAAGCTTTCTTCGAGCGCGACGATCTCGCCGCGCGCAACCGGTTTGTGGTTGACGAGCAGATCGACCGGATGATTGACGTCGCGGTCGAGCTCGACGATCGAACCCGTACCAAGTTTGAGTAGCTCGGCGACCGACATCTTGGCGCTCCCCAACTCGACCGTAAGATGGAGCGGCACGTGCAGCAGTACGCCGATATTGTCATACTCCCCGGGGCGCTTCGAATCCGTCGCCATCGTGGCGCCTACATCGCTTCGCGCGCGTCAACGTAGAGCGCGTACCGTCCGTTGCGGACCCCGCACCTGCCGTGAGCGATTTCGCGCCCGTGCGCAGTAAGGCTACAACGATGCAACTCTGCCGGATCTACCTGAACGTACGTGCCTACGACGAGCCGGACGACCGCGGCGGCTTCCATATTCCCTAAGTCGAGTGAAACATGCGCTGTGAGCTTCACCCCGGCAAGGTGTCCGAGGTCCAGGCCACCGCGAGCCTCCGGGGGCGGATCGCGCGAGAGGGCGATGCCGACTCTTGCCGCTATCGGCTCTTCGATCAAGAGTTCGAAATAGGTAATAAATCCGTCAAGTGCGGCTACGACCTCGACGGGGCGGCCGTCGCGCGGCCCGCAGACGGCGGTCAGGTTCGCCGCAATCGCGTTCACCATGCGATCCAATATGTCGCATTCGAACGGCGAGAGCGCGCGCTCCCCTGCGGGCGCCGCGTCCGATTCGCCGAAGAGCGCGGCAGCCAGGGCGGTCGCATCGGGCGCTCGGAGCACCACCGCCGCGTCGGCAACGTTTCCTCGCACGCGATAGAGCCGAGCGTGGCGGAGGATCGCCGGCCACGCCGTTGGAGCCGGAATCGACGGCTCGAGGAGCCGAACCAGAACGGGCCCTCGCAGCAACGAGCCCAGCGTTTCCCGCACGCCGTTTGCAACGACGCATGCAGCGCTGATCGGCAGAGCGGAGCGAGCCTCAAAGCGCGCTTGCCTCATGCGCTTTCCGCGAGCCGCATTCGAGCAATCAGCGACCCTCGCGGCAAAGCCGAGCGACTTCACTTCAGTAAGTCCATTGCGGTCTTGCCGAGATGACCCTTGGCGGCCTCTGCGGCCTGCAGAGCGTCGAAGGCTATGTACGCGTCTTTAAGCCGTATGAGACTTTCATCGATGTCGATTCGACTGCGCTCACGATGCATCGGCAGCAGCGCGCCAAAGGTTCCATCGGCCGCCGTACCAGTCTGCGCAACGACGCCCACGGGTGCGGTGCAAAGACTTCCATCGCTCGTCTCAAACCTCGTCCCCGCCGCAAACCGCGCGAGAGCGATGCGCCCAACGACGACGCGTTGCGCTTCTCGCATTCCACGCCGCGGATCGAGTGCGTCGCGGCGGTACACAAAGCTGCCGTCGCGCTCTATGCGCGCGTCGTGGATCTTCCCCAGCGCCTCGTCGACCGGATCGACGGAGAGTTCGACGAGCGTGCCCTCTGACGTGCGCCGGCCCAAGATCGGATGCCCCTCCGCATCGACCAATCTGCCGTCGCGAAGCGTGAACGCGCCGTCGCGCGTGTACGCGCGCTTTCCTTGTTCGTCGGTTGTGACGAAGTAGGCGCCCTCCGGCGCGGCGACTGCAAGCGGATCGAGTGAAAAGTCGGAGGAGGCTGCCGGCGTCGCGACGTCGTCGTGTTGAGGAATCGCGCCCGGGGTGTACGCGCGCCGCACGTCGGCGGCCCGTTCGGCGATGCGATCGAGCGCGATGCTTAGGTTTGAACTTAAGAACATCCGCGGCCTCCCGACCAACGCAGCTCGACGCCGATACCGCGCGCGGCTAGTGCAGAGCGAGCCTGTGCAAGAGCGCGGGCGACGACGGCGCGCAACTCGGGCCGACAGATCGCAAGCAGCGTCGCTTGCTCTCCCTTCGTTTGAAGGATGACGTGGACGCGTGCGTTGCCCCGCCCCATCGAAAACGTCGCCCGCTTCGGATGCGCGGAGGGACCGGCGAAGGCACGCTCAATCCGCGCGGCGAGCGGCGAGCGCCGGCACAAGACGCCTTCTCTTGCTTCGTCGCTGGAAATCACACTCGGTGTGGCGAGCGTTAGGTGAACGCGAGGGATCTCGACGCCGGCTCGGCGCAGCGTCTCAGCAACGCGCGGTGGACACCCTCGGGCATTGAGGCCGACCATCGGCCGCGCGGGCGAGCGAACCGCGTAGGTTCGTTGCGCTTGCGGCGCAAGCCGCAGCGCCGAGTACCATGCCTGTGAAAGCGCGCGCCGGTCGATCGCCGCCAGCGGCGCAGCGAGGATGCTAACCTCGAGCCGTTGCGTCATCATGGGACGATCATCGCAACGCGGTGTGAGCGATCGCTCATCGTGACGTTGCCGAGTTGAGAACGCCGCCTTTGCGCGAGCGCAGCTCCCGGTAGCTCGTCAAAACGTTGCGCACGTAGTTTTCCGTTTCGGAGTAAGGCGGCACACCGCCGTACCGCTCGACGGCCTCCGGTCCCGCGTTATAGGCTGCAACGGCCAGCTCGACATTCCCAAAGCGATCGAGTAGCGACCGCAGGTAACGGACGCCGCCGCGAATGTTTTGCTGCGGATCGTACGGATCGCTGACACCTAGGCTTGCGGCTGTCTGCGGCATCAATTGCATCAGGCCGCGAGCGCCGGCCCGCGAGGTCGCGTTGGGATCGAACCCAGATTCGTTTGCAATGATCGCCTCAATCAAAGCAGGATCGATGCGCGCTTCGTTCGCGTTAGTGCTAACGTAGCGTTCGATTGCGCTGCGCGAGGCGGACGATGCCGCCCTGACCGCGGCGCCAAACTCCGCGACCTGCAAAGATGGCCCTTCCCCGATCTCTTTGACTCGCCACAGGACGGCAGCGAGGTCGCTAGCGATCTCCACCAAGCCCGTCCAGGAGCGTGCCGAGTTGCATCAGCCCAGTCAACGTTGCGCCGTGCCGTGAGGCTGCGCGTCCCTGACGAAGGAAGGCCTCGAGGCGGCTCTCGGCGGCAATAGCAATGCGCGCTGCGCGTTCGGCCGGTTCGATACCGAGCGTGCGCGCATCGTCGATTCGGTCGAGCAGTGCAAGGGCTTGCCGCACCCGCTGCGCGGCCTGCACGTGCGATCGATCGGCGACCGCTTCCATCGTTCGGCTCGCGCTCGCAGGAACGTCGACCGCCGGAAATCTCCCCGCCTGTGCCAGTCGCGTCGAGAGCGCGATGTGTCCGTCAAGCAGCGAGCGTGCTGCCTCGCTCACGGGATCGCGATCGTCTCCATCGTTGATCACCGTCGCAACCAACGTGATCGAGCCATGGTCGAGCGCTCCGGCAACTTCTACGAGTCGTGCCATCTGCGCGAAAACGCTGGGTGGATATCCCCCTCGGCCTACACTCTCGCCTGCCGCGGTCGCGATCTCGCGCGCGGCCGCGGCAAACCGCGCCAAACTATCGAGCACGAGCAGGACGTGCAATCCGCGTTCGCGCAGCGCGCCGGCGTGCACCACTGCGACCTGTGCCGCGGTAACGCGCTCGAGCGGCGGACGATCGCTGGTGGCACAAACGACCGTCGTACGATCGTCGCGCCGTTCGATCCAACGTTGCGCTTCTCGCCCGCGTTCGCCTACGAGCGCGACGACGATTGCATCGGCTTCGCAGCCTCGCGCGATCGACTCGATCAGCGTCGTTTTCCCGGCTCCGGGCGCCCCGAAGATGCCGACGCGAGCGCCGCGACCGATCGTCAGCAAGCCATCGACGACGCGGATTCCGGTCCAAAGCGGGGTCGAAATTTGCACGCGGTCGTTGGGGCGAGGAGAACGAAGCTCTAACGGCACGTTGCGGCCTCGCAAGAGCGGCCCGTGGTCGAGTGGGCCGCCGGCCGCGTCGATTGCGCGTCCGAGCGCGCACGTCCCCAGAGCGAGCGCTCGTGAGGCAATCACGCCGTCCATGCCGCGAGCGCAGCATCGAGACGCGCCGCAAGCGTCAGGTTAATGGTACCGCTTTGAAGCTCGAGACAGACATCGCCCGGGAAGAGTGCATCGTCCGCAATCGCCTTCAGCTCGAGGCCAGCGAGCGCGTCGCAGTCGTGAGGATGCGCTCGAACCAAAAGCACGCTTTGCGCATCGAACCGAAACAGCGCGGCTCTGACGATTGCGGCTACGTCTGCGCTTTCGAGCCGGAGCTCGCGCGCTAGCACGTCCCGCGCGATCGCGGGCAACAGTCGTTGCACCGCAGCGTCGAGCGCATCGGCGAGTCCGGCGCGAAAAAGACGCGCAGCGCGGAGCGTCTCGTCGCGCTCGATGGGGCCCGGCTCAATCTCTACCTCCTGCACCGCGGCCGGAGGCGGCTCGGGCGCCGGTTCGCGTGCGACGGGACGCAAGTACGCGGCGAGAGGAACGAAGGCGTCAGACACGGCGGCGCAGCAACTCGTGCGCGTCCGAGAGCAGCGGCGCATGACACTGCTGCATGCGTCGCACAATCGCTTCGCGCTCATGCGGAGGATAGAGCTCCAAGACGGCGGTGGCGGTCGCAGCCGGAAGCGCGCTGATGATCGCCGCCGCGGCGTGCGGCGGTTCTTGTTCGAGCATGCTGCGAACGCGCGCCGGCGGAAAGACGGCGGCGGTTTTCGACGCGCGCTCGACGATGACGCGTTCCGTGAAGGCTTGCACGAACGCGCCGAGCGGCGGCACGACAAGGCGCACGCAAGCGACGAGCCCAATCGCCACGATGAGTGCCGGCGCCAGCGGCACGACCGCGCCGTAGAGCAGCCACCACGCGTCCTTTCGGGCTGTCGGCTCGCGGCGAAAGTCCACTGCCTCGACTGCGAGCGCATCGCCGCGGCGGGAATCGAGGCCGAGCGTTGCGCCTGAAAGTTCGCGCACCTTCACGACGTCGAGCGCTCGGCCCTGATCGACGAAAACTGCGGCCGAGAGACGCTTGAGCGCGCCGGGCGCGATTGCCGCGAGCGATTCATGCGTTTCGCTGCCGCGATCTTCGCCTTCTTCGATGCGGCGATAACGCTTGCCGCCGCCGTCGTAACTCTCGCTGCGCCGGGTGCCGGCGATCGCCTCTGCCCCGACCGGCGCGCGGCGCACGTCTCGTTCGGAGGTTTGAGCAACGTCGTATTCGGCGCGAACGCGTACAATCGTCGATCCCTCGCCGAAAGCCGAATCGAGTGCCGACTGCAACGAGCGCTGCAAATCGGGCGCCGCGTCGGCACTGGCGGCGTCGTCTCCGAGCGAGATCCCCCGATCGTCGAGAATCGTCACGCGCGCCGGTTGAAGTTCGGGCACGCTCGCCGCAACAAAGGCGCGGATTCCTGCGATTGCTTCGCGCGAGAGTTGTGTGCCCGTGTCGGAGCTGCAGCCGCACCGAAGCGGAGGCATCGTGCGCCGACTCATCGGCAAACTCCGACGCCTTCGCAGGTGCGACGATGACGCGCGCATCGTCGACGCCGTCTATGCCGCGCAGTCCTGCTTCGATGTCGCCCGCGAGCCCCGCTTGCGTTTGCGCCTCGACGACGGCTTGCGGCGTTAGGACGCCGATGCTCGAGAGCGCCTCTCCGCTGCTCAAGATGTGCGGATGGGGAACGCCGGCGAGTGAGAGCCGCAGCAAGAGATCGTTGCGGCGGCCCGCATCCACGATGACGTTCTCTGCCGTCGGGGTGAAGGGAACGTTCCATGCCGCCAAGCGTTCTTCGGCCTCAACCAGCTGCTCGGGGTGGAGGGGCGCGGCAAAGAGCGGCAGCCGTGCCGGATGTGCGATGATTGCCGCTGCGATTGCGAACGCGAGAATGGCCAGCGCCGTTGTGCTGACCACGAGCCGAACCGCTCTCGGGAGGCCTTTCCACCGAGTCTGCAGCGCAACGGCACCGATCACGGCCTACACTTGCATGTTGAGAACGGATTGTGTGGCTTGCGCGATGCGCGCGCCGTTGCCGTTGCGACCGACAGGGCGACGTCAGCCTGGGCCCGCTCGTAGACTGCGTCTTGCAGCGTTCCTCTGCCATAGGCGAAATCGTCTTCGGCGCGCGTCGCTCCCGTCAAGGCGTCGCCGAGCGCGTCGAGCGCTCGTCGCAAATCCCGCGGTATCCCCGGCGCCGCTAGGCGCCGGAGGCGCGTCGGGGAGAAGCGGCTCGACTCTCATAGTCGTTCCAGGTCAAGCGTTTTTTCGGCCAGTCTCTTGCCGACGTCGAAGATCGAGGCATCGGATTCGTACGCGCGCGAGGCATTCATCACCGCGATCATCTCGGTGAGAATGTCAACGTTGGTCCCGTGCTCGATGCGCGTGCCGGCGAACTCGACTGCGGTCGTCGCCGTCGTCGCCGTTCTCGATGCGGAAGAGTGGAATCATCCGAGCGTACTCTGCATTTGGACCGGCCGCTTCGGCGGCAGCCATGTTACGAGCCGCAACATCGAGGGCCGCGCGCTGCGCGTCCATCCCGCTTGCGGCCGCGTCGAGCAAATCGATCCTCATTTCGTCACCGCCTTGATCTCTGCAAACCGGGCACGTTCGGCAGCGAGCAGCGCTTCGGTAAAGATCGCGGCCTGCGCGGTACTGCGCCATCGCCGCGTCGGCGGAGCGCCCGACCTCTTTGCCGGAGTTCGCTAGTGCGACCGATGCTTGCGCCGCGCGCAGAGCGTCGCGCGCGGCCGTGAGGGCATCGCGCAGAGACTCGCCGACATCGAACATAGGTCGATCTTATCGAGGACGGGTGGCCGCGAGACGTACCCAAGATGGACGATATGTGACTGAGAGGGCGGATAAGGATCGAGTTAGCAGGCGCTAATTAGCGGGTAAGAATCCTGTGAGACCGGCAAAAGCTCGTCCGCACCCCTGCTTGCCTAGGGTATAATAGGACCATAACGATCCCCAAATTATTAGGAGGAAACGTGCGAATCATAAGATCGCTTCCCGCAATCATAGCGGCAATTCTCATCGCTGCTATTCCACTACAATCGCCGGCGCAGTTTACCGTAGGCGTTGGCGTTGCAATCGGCGTACCGCCACCGGCGCTGCCGTACTACGCGCAGCCGGCGGCACCGTACCCGAACTGGCAATGGCAGCCTGGCTACTGGGCCTGGGGTCCGGCCGGTTACTACTGGGTACCCGGCGTCTGGGTAGCTCCGCCCACGGTCGGCCTTTACTGGACCCCTGGCTACTGGGGTTACGGCGGCGGCTATGGCGGCGGCTATGGCTGGACCGGCGGCTACTGGGGCGCGAACGTCGGCTTCTACGGCGGCGTCAACTACGGCTTCGGCTACTACGGCAGCGGCTTCGTCGGCGGCGTCTGGTCCGGCGGCGCGTTCCGCTACAACACCGCCGTCGTGAACGTCAACCGGACGGTCATCCACAACACCTACGTCAACAAGACCGTCATCAACAAGAACGTCTGCAACAACTGCAACCACGTCAGCTACAACGGCGGTAAGGGCGGAGTCCAAGCAAGGCCGACATCCGCACAAATCGACGCCCGTCGGAACGGACGCCCGCCGACGAATGACCAAATCCAACAGGCAAAGGTCGCCGGTCAGGACCGCAATCTCTACGCGAACGTCAACAAGGGCAAGCCGCCGGTAACGGCGGTGCAGAAACCGGTCACCGATCCGAAGGCACTCCCGAACTACAAGCCGGTCACGGCTGCCGATAAGCAGCAGGCGCAAAATCAAGTCAAGACGACAGGAAACCAAACCAACAAGGCGCCGACGCAAAACAAACCCGCAAACACGATGCAGAGCAAACCTGCTTCGGCGACACACAACAAGCCGCCGAGCAACAGCAGCATGCATCAGCAAGGAAGCTCGCATCAACAGAGTAGCATGCACCAGCAGAGTAGCATGCACCAGCAGAGTAGCATGCACCAGCAGAGTAGCATGCACCAGCAGAGTAGCATGCACCAGCAGGGGAGCACGCACCAGGGCAGTCAAGGCAAACCGCCCAGCGGTCAAGGTAAACCGCCCAGCGGTCAAGGCAAGCCGGCCGGAGGCGGCCAGAGCAAACCGCCATCAAACAACGGCGGCGATAAGAACAACAAGCCACCGCAGCTCTAGGCGCTGAACATCAGCGGGGACCTCACGGTCCCCGCTTCTTTTATCGCGCGACCGGTAAGCCGGCCGCATCGAGCGGCACGCCGAGCATCAAGCGCGTCACCTCGTCGTAGTTCGCGATTCCGGAGCTGATCCGGTTGCTCTTCAAGTAGACGTTGTAGGTGCGCCACGACCAGTGCGCCAGCATCACGTTGACGTGGCGCGCGTCGCGCCGCCGTATCGCTGCGAAGTCATGCCAGACCAGCGGAAACGAACTCGTGGTGCGCGTAGTGCTTTTTCTGCGGCAGGTAGAGAAAGAGCTCGAACCATCCCGAGTAGCGTACCGCTGGATCGGGCGAGCGCAGGCAGGTCACGATCGCGAGATAGTTCGCCTCGTCTTCGCGCGCGTAGGCCGCGTCGTGGCTCCACTCGTGCGCGAGGTCGAAGGGACGCTCGAACCAGAGCAGATCCGAAGCCAGCGCGACGTTAAGCGTAAGTGGATTGATGAATCCGCTCGTCCCGCTTGCGACCATGAAGGGATCCGCGATCGTCGGTTTCGGCGCACCAACGGAGGGCGCCCATTCGTCTCCCGCGCGTTGCACCGCGGGCAGCCACGCCGCGCGCAGCGTGTCGAGATCGAGCGGGCTTGTCGCTCGCGCGTGCGCGGCAGCGGCGAGCGCATTCATCTGCGCCATCGCGCGTACGCGCAGCGCCGCGGCGCTCTGCGGCGTCACGCGCGCGGGGTCGAACCGCATGCGTGCCTCGATCGGCGCGCGCGCGTAGTTCCAGCCCCAGCTCAGCTCGAACCAGATCGCATAGATGCCGCAGATTGCCGCGCAGCTCAGAACGAGCGCCGTGAGCGTGCTTCGCGCGACGCTTGCGCAGGCGCGCGAATGCGACGATCTGCCAAACGATTGCGGCGACGCCCGCCAGCCCGGCGACGTCGCCAAGGGACCACGGCAACGGATGCGTGATTGCGAAGGCAAGGTGCTCCCAGCGCGGATACACGCCGTTGACGTACGCGCGCTCGATCCAAGCTGCATCGCGGCTGCCAAAGCAAAGCGACCGCGCCCAGCACGATCGCAATGAGTTTTGGAAGAGTCTTTAGCGTTTGCTGTACTGGAATCGTTTACGGGCGCGCTTGCGGCCGTACTTTTTCGATTCTTTTTCGCGCGGGTCGCGCGTGAGGAAGCCGTTCTTGCGAAGCGTCTCCTTGAATCCTTCGTCGATCGAGAGCAGCGCGCGCGCGATGCCCATACGAATTGCGCCGGCCTGCCCGGTCACGCCGCCGCCTTCTGCTTTGACCGCAACGTCGAAGCGCGAAACGCTCTGCGTTGCTTCGAGGGGCTGGCGGACGATCTGAAGCAGTTGCGGACGCGAGAAGTACTCGTCGATGGGTTTGCCGTTGACCGTGATGACGCCCTGACCGAGCGAGAGCTTCACCCTCGCGACCGCGCGCTTTCTGCGGCCGGTCGATTGAATGACGTCGATCGTTTCGTCCAACGCGGCTCCTACGTTAGCGACGAGAGCGGCGCAGGGTTCTGCGCCTCGTGCGGGTGGGTCGCGCCCGGTGTAGACGCTCAAGCGGCGAAGCTGCACGTCGCGCATCCGATTCGTCGGTAGCATTCCGCGCACGGCCTTTTCGATCAGGCGCTCCGGGTATTTTTCGAAGATCTCCCGGGCGGTCTGCACCTTCAATCCGCCGGGATAGTTGCTATGACGGTAGTAGAGCTTCTGCGTCCACTTCTTTCCGCCAAGCTCGATCTTTTCGGCGTTCACCACGATCACGTGGTCGCCGTCGTCGATGTGCGGCGTCCAGGTCGGCTTGTGTTTACCCGAAAGTGCCCGGGCAATGCGAACCGCGAGCGTCCCGAGACGCTCTCCAGACGCATCGACAAGATACCAACGGTGCTGCGTCTGCGCCGTCGTTTGCTGGTAGGTGCGCACAACCAAGGTATCCTACGGGAAAGCCCGTGCCCCGTCAAGCACGGCCCGCGGCTCCCCACGCAGGATCGGCGGCTCGGCGAAGGAGTCGTAGCCGTCGGCGTACTTGATGCCCGCCAGGCAGAGGCCGTGGCCCGGCGCCGTCGGGCCGGCCGTCGACCGGTCCCGCGCGGCCAATATCCTCGGGAGCTCCGACGGATCCCGCCGGCCGGCCCCGCACTCGACGAGGGTGCCCACGATCGTGCGCACCATGTGGTGGAGGAAGCCATTGGCCGCGATTTCAATGCGGATCAGCTCGCCCCGGGGCTCGATGTGGATGCGCTCGACCCTTCGGGTGGTGGCCGTTTCGGGCGATGCCGTAGCAAACGAGCGAAAGTCGTGCTCGCCCGCGAGGTGCGCGGCTCCGGCGCGCATCGCGGCGACATCGACGTCGTAAGGTACGTGGCAGGTGTAACGGGCCAGCAGCGCGCTGGGCGTCGCACGATTGAGGATCGTATAGACGTACGTGCGCTCCAGCGCCGAAAATCGAGCCGAGAAGCCCGGCTCAACGAGCGCCGCCTCGCGGACGGAGCAATCGGCGGGAAGCACGCCGCGCAACGCGATGAGAAGACGCTCGAATGGAAAGGCGGTCCGAGTCACGAGCGAGACGACTTGTCCGCTGGCGTGGACGCCGCTGTCGGTTCGTCCGGCACCGGTCACTTTCACCGGCTCGCCAAAGAGCCGGGAAAGAGCGGCTTCCAAGACGCCCGCGACGGTGCGCGCCCCGGGCTGCCACTGAAAGCCGCTGAACTCGCTGCCGTCGTATTCGACGGTCAGGCGAAGGGTTACCGGGCCGCGGTCGCCGTCCGCCGTGGAACTTCCCGCTTCTCGTCCAGGTCGAGAAGGTCGGGCCAGCTCGTCACGTCGGTTCGATCCGGCGCGATCTGTTCGCGAAGTTTCAGAAAGAATTCGCGGGACTCTCCCTCGGGTTCATGGCCAAGCCATTCCCGGTTCCACGTCTCGATCTCTTTGGGCGACTTCGCCGCGACGTACGGGCGAGCAAAGGCTTCGATCTCTGCATCGCTCTTCGCGCTGCCAACGACGTCGAGCAGACGTTCGTGATCGATCCCAAGAAACGCAAGTACGGCTTGGTCCATCGGGCAGTTGTAATGATATTCTCCGGCGTTGCCGTTGGCCGTCGCCTTAGCTTTGTCGATCGTGCGGCCGAGTTGCACAACGCCCAGCCATTTGGCGCGAACGCTGCGAGGGTATTCTTTGGTTAAATCCATAGTGCAGCTAGGGACACGGACTACTTTGCGTAGGTTGCAGCTGCGAAGTCCGCGCGGCGAAGCTCGGTCTTCACGGCCGCGAAGTCGCGCTGGAACGCGCGGTCGCGCATCATGACGTAGGCGGCGAGCGTACCGGCGGTCCAGCCCGAAGCGACGTCGCTCGGATAGTGGAGTCCTAGGAGGATTCGGTTCTCGGCGAAGATGCGCGCTTGCTGGAAGATGGCATCGCGCTTTGAGGGAAGCAGCAGCGAGAGCAGGATTGCGGTCGATGCGGCAAACGCGGCGTGGCCGCTTGGGTACGAGCCCCGCCGTTTTTGCGCGCCGCTCGGTCTGGGACGATCCCAGTAGGTCTTTGCCCGGTTGATGAGGCTCTGGACGTCGGATCGGACGTGCGAAAAGAAGCGGGCGGTCACCGGAAGGCGCGCCGATGCAAAGCCCGGGCCGATCGAGCTCGCGAAGAAAAAGACGCTGCGCTTCGATGCTTCTTCGGCCTCGAAGAGCTCCGACGGGCTGCGCGAGGCGACCGCCGCCGCGACCTGCTCCTCGTCGGAGCGCTCTTGCGCCGACGCCGCGTCGGGCGGCGGCGGCAGCAGCACGGTGAGGTTGAGCTGCGTTGGGTTCAGATAGTAGTAGCGATCGTCCGCACGCGCACCCGCCGGCGCGAGCAGTCCGATGAGAACGACGAGAAAGACGACGACTCGACGCAACGTCAACCGTGCTGGCGCTGCAGCGGAAAGAGCGTGACGTCGCGGATCGATCGCTGCCCGGTCAAGAGCATGATGAGGCGGTCGACGCCCATGCCGATTCCCGCCGTCGGTGGCATCCCGTACTCGAGCGCGCGCACGAAATCCCAATCGGGCTCGGGTATCTCGTCGTTTCCGCCGGCGCGTTCGGCTACTTGCGCCGCGAAGCGCGCGCGCTGGTCGTCGGGATCGTTGAGCTCGGTGAACGCGTTGGAGATTTCCATGCCGGCAGTGAAGAGCTCGTACCGATCGGCAATCTCCGGATCGCCGGCGCGGCGCTTCGCGAGCGGCGAGATCACGACCGGATACCCCGTAACGAACGTCGGCGCGGTCAGATGCGGCTCGACGACGCGCTCAAAGATCTTGTCCAGCGCGTGCCCGTGCGAGGGCGAAGGCGGCAGGCCCAGCTCGCGCAGAATCTCCTGCGCGCCGCTCGGATCGAGCAGACGCTCGCGCGTGCTCCTTCCGTCGCTGTAGCGCGCCATCGATTCGAAGTACTCGATGCGTGCGAACGGGAGCGCAAAGGAAATTCGGTCGTCCCCGTGCTGCAGGTCGGTGCCGCCGTCGGTTGCGATCGAGACGAGATGCGCGATCAACGCTTCGTTGAACTCCATCATATCGGAAACGTCCCAATAGGCCGCATAGAGCTCGAGCATCGTGAACTCCGGGTTATGGGTCGTGTCGATGCCTTCGTTACGAAAGATTCGTCCGATTTCGTAGACGCGCTCGAGGCCCGCAACGATCAGGCGCTTGAGGTTCAGCTCGGTTGCGATTCGCAGCGACATCTCCTGATCGAGCGCGTTGCAGTGCGTCACGAACGGCCGCGCTGCGGCGCCGCCCGCGACGTGCAGGAGCGTCGGCGTCTCGACTTCGTAAAAGCCGCGGCTGTCGATAAAGCGTCGCATTTCCGCGATCAGACGGCTGCGCATGATCATCGTATCGCGCACGCCGGGATTGACGATCAAGTCGACGTAGCGCTGACGATAGCGTTTCTCGATATCCGCAAGGCCGTGCCACTTGTCGGGCAGCGGCATCAGCGCTTTCGCGAGCACCGAAGACGAGGTGACGTGAAGCGTCAGCTCGCCCATCTTCGACCGGAACATGTAACCGCGCACGCCGATGAGATCGCCGCGCTCGAGATCTCCCCAATCGCTGAAGACCGACTCTCCTACTTCTTCCTTGCGCAGGTAGATCTGCAGCTTGCCCGTGCGATCGGCGAGGTCGGCGAAGGTGGACTTGCCCATCGTACGTTTCGAAAGGATCCGGCCGGCTAGACTCCATCCTTCGGCGCTTGCGTCCTGGCCCGGGACGAGAAAGCCGTAACGTGCGAGCAGCTCGGCGGTCGTGGCCTCAACTTCAAAACGACGCGCGGCGAACGGATCGTTCCCCCGCGAACGCAAAGCGGCCAGATTCTCACGTCTGGCCGCCACGAGCGCCGCTTCGGTCTTACCGAGTTCGTCCAATACTTACGACGCTTTCTTTGCGGCCTTTTTCGGCGCGTTGCTCTTGATCGACTCGATCTTATACTTCGCGAGGCCGCGCGGCGTTGCGACGTCGACCGTCGTGCCCTTCTTATGTCCCATCAGGGCGCTGCCGAGCGGCGATTCGTTGGAGATGCGACGATTCGGGGGATCGGCTTCGGCGGATCCCACGATCGAAAACTCGTAGGTCTCATTGTTCTTGAGGTCTTTGACTTTGACGATCGCCCCGAGATGGACCTCATCGGCGACGTACTCAGATTCGTCGATGATGCGCGCGTTACGGACCATCGCTTCGAGCTTGAGGATTCGGCCCTCGATGAAAGCTTGTTCCTGCTTGGCATCTTCGTACTCGGCGTTTTCGCTCAAGTCGCCGTACTCTTTGGCTTGGCGAATGCGATCGTTGACCTCGCGCCGATGGACGCTCTTGAGCTCGTCGAGCTCTTGCTCCAGCTTCGCCAGACCTTCGGCAGTCAGCACGATCTCTTTGTCGTTCAACTACTAGACCTCTCGGGGCGCTCATGGCGAGAGCCCCAGCATTTGATGGCGTTCTCCAACGCTGGCGCGGTTTGTTCTGAGAGGGCCGCTCCAAGGCCTTCTCGGGCACCGCCGCGGTCAAGGATTGTACCCAGGCCGCACGCCGGCCAACCCTTGGACTCGGCTGCGCCCTCGCTCAGGAGTTCGGTTCGCGCAGCCGCACGACGCGTGGTTTGAGTTGCAGTTCGTGCAACAGGGACTCGTAATCGGCGGGCACGACGTCGCTCCACGCCTTGCCGAGCAGCGCCAGCAGCGCGGCTTCGATGACGTTCGTTCCGAAAGAGCGCCCCGCAATGTCGGGCGTCGTCGTAATCAGCGTCTTTACGCCGCGCGCGGCGAGCTCCTCGACGTTGCTTTGCGTAACCGTGTTCGTCAGAACGATCTTTCCGTCGAGCCGTTCCGGCATGAACTGGCGCATGAAGTGAAAGTCGCCGGCGATGATTTCGGCCTGCTCGTAATATTGCGGATACTTCGGCTCGGGCGGCTTCTCTTGTTTCTTACCGGTGGGATAGAAAAATTGAAACGGCAGTTTGCAGGCATCCGGAAGATACTTTTCGGCCATTTGTTCGAACTCGTGGAGATCGCGAACCGGGATGTCCTTGTCGAGCGCGAAGATAAAATCGCCGAAGAGCACGTCCGCGCCGGCCTCGACGAGGGCTTGGGCCATGCCGAAGCGATCCAACGCGCTCACCATGAGCACGCGCCGTCCGCGCAAATCGATCGCGAGATCCTCTTGCATAAAACGAATGGCTTCGCGCTCGAGCGTGTTTTTCAAACCGCTTCCATCGACTACCGGCGTGATCTTGGCGGATTCGAGCAATCGCAATCCGTCGCGGAGCGCGTAACGATGGCGTCCCGCGTAGAGGTAGACGTCGATGCCGCCCAGCCCGATCGCGTCGACGTGTCCGTCGAGCTCGCGCACCTTCTCGATCGCGACGTCGAGCTTGCCGTCGGTTCCGACCCGCGCGATGTCGAAGCTCTTCGCCCATGAACGTCACACGCGCGCGGTGGTCGCGGCTGCTCGAGCCGAGCGATACGGAAACGACTCGCTTCACTGCACGGCCGCTCGCGTCGCGGCGATCTTTTCCGGAGTAATCGCCGCGTCGAAGGCGCGCATGTCGGCGAGCGTAAAGCCGCAGCGCGTCGCCATCGATTGAATTTGGATGACCTTTTCGAGCTCGATTCCGCGCCCGAGCGTGAACGGCTCGAACCGCCCCTCGAGCGCGAGAATCATCGTTTCGCTCATGCAGGCCAACGCCGTGCCCGGGGGCAGATTCAGATCGAACTCCGTGCCCGGTTCGCGCACGCGCTCGAAGCGCGGGTTACCGGGGACCACCATGTTTCCGCCCTCGATCACCAAGACGTCGGGCCGTTCGCGCGCGACGCGCCGGCTGACGTCGTGCGGCAGCGAGAGCTCGCAGATGACGGCTCCGCTTTGAAGGTCTTCGGGCTCGACGACGTCTTGCGTCGAGGTCGTCGCGGTAAGAATCAACTGCGCGCGGCGCACCGCGCTCGAAACATCGGTCGTGTACTCGCTCGCGCACGCCAGCTCGCCGGCAACGTCTCGATGAAACTTTCGCAAGCGGGTCTCGTTGCGCGCAACGAGCACGATACGTTCGACCTTCGGCGCAATCATCCGAACGCAGGCGCTTCCGATCGACCCCGTTGCCCCGATCACGACTGCCGTCGACGAAGCCGGATCGAGCCCCATCTCTTGGGCGCCGCGAAAAAGGCTTGCGACGCCGGCCGCGATCGTGAGCGAGTTGCCGGTGGTCACCGGAATCGGCGAACGATCGTTGATCGTGATGCCTGCGTCGCCGACCACGGCGGTAAAAGCGCCCAGTCCGGCGACCTGCGCTCCCAAGGCCGCGCCGATCTCGATCGCGCGAACGACGCGGCTATAGACTTCTTCGCGCGGGAACTCGACGAGTTGTTGCGGCAGGAGCGGCGCCGCGACGAACCATCCTTCCGTCTCGCGGCCATCCGGCGTCCGGACGCCGGTGACGTGCACCGCGGCGTACGACGGCATCCATTCCATGATCTTGCGCAAGATCGCTTCGCCCTTGCCCTTCGCGCCGGGCTCGTAGCGCGCGATATCTTCGAACGAGAGCGGGTGAATGACGAAACAGAATTTGTTCACGTTTGCTCGGCTTCGCGCTTGAGCGCCGCGAGCATCATCTCGCTGTTCTCGCGCACCTTCTTCTGCAGCGTTGGGCCGATCAGCTCGGCGAGCGTGGGCACGCCGAAATCGTAATCGACGCCGAGCACCACGTGGGTAACGCCGTCGCGGTGTTCGAAGGTCCACGCACCTTCGAACTTATCGAGATCGCCTTCGAGCAGCTGGTAATCGATCCGCAGCGCCGCGTCGTCGAAGCGATCCTCCTCGGTCCACTCGATCGGCGCCTCCTCGACGAGCGTCTTCCACCGCGAGATCACGCTATCGGGGTTGCGTTCCAGGATCGTCACTTTTTCCACGTCGGGCATGAACTGCGGAAAGCGTTCTTGATCTTTCGCAAGCTCGTAGACGCGGCGTGCGGGGGCGGCGATCACGATTCTGCTCTCCACATACGGCATCGCTGAAGGGTTACAGCCGGCCTAACTTCTCGTAGGCCGTTGCAACGCCCGCGTGAAGCGCCCCGATGGCACGGTCGACTTCATGCGCGGTCACGATCAGCGGCGGCTCGAGCCGAATGACGCGCTGCGCGTTGAGCGTCCACGCGGCGGTCACGCCGTGCTTGAGCATTTCCGGGATAATCCAGCCGCCATATCCTTCGTTCGTCAGCTCGACCCCGACCAAGAGTCCGAGGCCGCGCGCTTCGCGCACGACCATCGGAAACTCGGTCGCGACCGCGCGCGCGCCGCGCAACAGCTGCTCGCCGCGCACGCGAGCTCGCTCCGCCAAACCCTCGTCTTCGAGCACGTCCATTGCCGAGATCGCGGCGGCGCAGGCGAGCTCGCCGCCGCCGAACGTCGACGTGTGCAAGAGCGGGGCCCGCCCGAATGCGCGGTTCCAGGGCTCCCGCCGCGCTACGAACGCACCGACGGGAACGACGCCGCCGGAGAGCCCCTTCGCCAAGCGTCATCACGTCGGGAACGACGTCGTCGCGATCGCACGCAAAACGATATCCGCAGCGGCCCAATCCCGTTTGGATCTCGTCGGCGATAAAGAGCGCTCCGGTTCGATCGCAAATTGCACGCACGTCCCGCAGATACCCGGCCGGCGGGACGTGGACGCCTCCCTCGCCCTGCACCGGCTCGACAACAAAGGCGGCCGCATCGTGCAGCGCCGCCTCGAGCGAATCCGTTTCTCCGTAGGGCACGCAGACCGAATCGGCGAGCAGCGGACGAAACGGCGTTTGGAAGGCTTCACGCCCGCTCACCGAGAGCGCGCCCAAAGTCTTGCCGTGAAATGCATCGAACGTGCCGACGATTTTGGCGCGCCGAGTCGCGGCACGCGCGAGTTTGATCGCGCCTTCGATCGCTTCCGTGCCGCTGTTGCACCAAAACGATATCTGCAAATCTCCCGGCGCGAGCTCCGCCAGGCGGCGGGCGGCGCGTCCGAGCAGCACGTTGAACATCGTCTTGCCGGAGAGCGCGATCAGCTCGAGCTGCGCGCGCACCGCCTCGACCACACGCGGGTGCAAATATCCAAGCGTAAAAACGCCATAGCCGCCCGCGAAATCGAGATACGCTTTCCCGGTGTGATCCCAGATCGTCGATCCCTGCGCGCGCACTTCGACCGGCGAACCGGAGAGCTTCATCACGCGCGCGAGCGGCGGATTGACGAACTCCTTGTAGTTCTCGTAGGTCTCTTTGGCGAGTTCTTGCGGCGTCGCCGCGCCGTACAATTCGGCCCGCTCCTCAATCATCGAACGCTCTCGACTCGGACCGGTGACCTGCGCTTGCGTTCATGCCGCGGCGAGCGGCGCGGTTTCGAGCCGCGCAATCGTCTCGCCGATCACGCCGACCGCTTCGCCGGCAGAATCGATACGCATGATACGCTCGCGCAGGGCCGCCGCGCCGGGAATGCCTTTGAGATAGAGCGCGACGTGCTTACGCATCTGCGGAACCGCGCGGGCTTCGCCGAGCTCCTCAACCATCGCGCGATAATGCACGAGCGCAAAACGAAGACGGTCGGCGGGCGCGGGCGTCGGGCGCGCAACGCGTCCCTCCATGAGGTCCGCAATCTGCGAGATGAGCCAAGGATTACCGAGCGTCGCCCGCCCGAGCATGATCGCATCGGCGCCGCTTTCACGCATCCGCTGCATCGCGACGTGGGCATCGTCGATGTCGCCGTTTCCGATTACGGGGATTTCGACCGCGCGCTTGAGACGCGCGATGTGCTCCCAATCGGCTTCGCCCCGGTAAAACTGCTTGGCGGTGCGCGCGTGGAGCGTTACCGCTTGCACGCCGGCACGCTGCGCGCGCCGCGCCACCTCGAGATAGACCAGCGCATCCTCATTCCAGCCCAAGCGCATCTTCATCGTGACGGGGCAATCGACGGCCGCAACGACGGCGCGCATGATCGCCTCGCAGCGATCCGGATCGCGCAGACAGGCCGAACCCCCGTTCGTCTTCGTGACCTTGGGAGCGGGACAGCCGAAGTTGATGTCGACGATGTCGGCGCCACACTCGCGCACGAGCTTCGCCGCCAGCGCCATCGTCGCGGGATCGTCGCCCCAGAGCTGCGTCGAGACGGGTTTTTCAAGACCGTGCTGGTCGATCATTTCCATCGTCCGGCGGCTTCCGTATTTGAGCGCGTTCGACGAAACGAACTCGGTGACGGTCAACCCGAGACCGAATGGGCGATAGAGCGCGCGCATCGTGCGATTCGTCACGCCGGACATCGGCGCCAAAACGAGCGGCGGCCAGACCTCGATCGGGCCGATCCTCAAGGCTGCGGGAGGCATACCACTAGAGTTTACGGTGGAAGAGCTCCAATCCCACCAAACTCAGGTGCGCATCGACCGCGTCGATGACCGGCGTCTGCTTGGCAACGACCTCGGCGAGACCGCCGGTCGCAACGACTTTCGCATCGACGCCCATCTCGGCTCGCATCCGAGCGACGATCGCCTCGGTTTGCCCCGCGAAGCCGTAGACGATGCCGCTCTGCAACGCGTCGGTCGTATTCCGCCCGATCGCGCGGCCGGGCGCCTCGAGTGCGATCTGCGGCAGCTTTGCGGTTCGTCCGATCAGCGCGTCGATCGAAACGGCGATGCCCGGCGCGATTGCGACACCGAGATACTCGCCTTGCGCGGAGATCGCGATGAAGACGGTCGCCGTGCCGAAGCTCACGATGATGAGCGGCGTTCCGAAACGCTCGCGCCCGCCGATCGCCGCGGCGACCAGATCGGCGCCGACTTCGGAGGGATTCTCGGTTGCGAGCGTTCATGAGGTTCTGCGTCTGCGGTTCCAAGAAACGGGGCGTCGTTCCGAAGAACCGCTTGCAGGCGCTCTCGAGCACCGGATCGAGTTGCGGAACCACGCTTGCGATCGCCACCGCGCGGATTGCGCTCGTCGCAAGGTCGCTCGTTGCAAAGAGCTGCGTGAAGAATACGCCGTACTCGTCGGGCGTGCGACGTAGTTCGGTCGTGACGCGCCACGTCTGCTCGAGGGCGCTCTTCGAGAAGCAGCCGAGTTTCGTCTCGGTGTTGCCGACGTCGATGGTCAGGAGCATGTCATCAACTCCTCGATAGCGTCGAGTAAACCCGCCGCAAGCGCGTCCTTGAGCCCCGTGCCCAGATCGCGCCGGCCGTTTTCACCCCACAGCAGAACGAGAGCATTTTCGCCGGTACCGAACCCGCGCTCGTCGCGCACGTCGTTGACGGCAATCGCATCGAGGTGCTTGCGATGCAGCTTCTCGCGCGCTCGAGCTTCGTGCTCTTCGGTTTCAGCGGCAAAGCCCACCAAGAAGCTCGACCCCTTGCGCTCGCCGAGGGCTGCGAGGACGTCGCGCGTTGGCGACAGCCGTACGATCAATTCCTCGCCGCTCTTGCGCAGCTTCGAAGCCGAGTGTTCCGCCGGAGTCCAGTCGGCGACCGCCGCCGTAGCGATCACGAGATCGGCGCCGGCGGCGCGTTCGAGCGCTGCGTCGTAGAGCTGCGCCGCGGTCGTGACGCGCACGACGTCGATGCCGGCGGGTGGCTCGAGGAGCGTCGGGCCGAGCAGCAGCGTCACCTGCGCGCCCCGCAGCGCCGCTTCCCGCGCGAGCGCAATCGCGGTCGCACCCGTCGATGCGTTGCTCATAAACCGAACCGGGTCGAAGGGTTCGCGAGTCGGCCCTCCCGTGATAGCGACGCGCTTGCCGCGCAACGACTGCCGGCGCGCGAGCGAACGTTCCAGCGCCTCGAGAATGCGATCCTCGGAGGCCAGACGTCCAACGCCCGTCTCGCGTTCCGCAAGAAAACCGCGTTCGGGATCGACGATTTCGTAGCCGCGCGCGCGCAACGTCGAAAGATTCGCTTGCGTAGCGGCGGCTTCGTACATCGCATCGTTCATCGCGGGAGCCAGAATGCGCGGGATCCGCGAGGCGAGCAGCGCGGTCGTCAGCAAATCGTCGGCAATCCCGGCGGCGAGCTTCGCGATGATATTCGCGGTCGCCGGCGCGACGAGCGCGACGTCAGCTTCGCGGACGAGCCGGATGTGCGGAATTCGTTCGGGAGCATCCCAGAGCGACGTGTAGACCGGCCGCGCGGTCAGCGACGAGAACGTCAGCGCCGTGACGAACTGCTCGGCCTCCGCCGTCATGACGACGTCGACGACGGCGCCCCGCTGCACGAGCGTGCTCGTCAACGCCGCGGCCTTGTATGCCGCGATTCCGCCGCTCACGCCAAGGAATATCCGCGCGGTCCGCAGTGCCTCGCCCTTCACGACGTCACCCATACGTTATCGATCAAGCGCGTCGCTCCAAAGCGTGCCGCGCCGATGACAAAGGCGGGTGCGCGCAAGCGGTCGAGCGGCGCAAAGCTGTGCGCATCGACGACGTCGAGATACTCCAGATGCGCCGACGTGCTCAACGCCGCCGTCCCCGCGGATACCGCATCGTCCTTGCTCTCCCCGCGCTCGAGCGACTCGCGCATGGCCAGCAGCGCGCGGTGCAGCGTCGGCGCCTCCGCACGTTGGGCGGCGTCGAGATAGCGGTTCCGGCTCGACATCGCCAAACCGTCGCGCTCGCGCACCGTCGGTGCGATCTCGACGGTGACCGGAAAATCGAGATCGCCGATCATCTTTTGCAGCAGCACGGCCTGTTGTGCGTCTTTCTGTCCGAGGAAAAGCACGTCGGGCTGCACGATGTTGAGCAGCTTTGCGATCACGGTTGCGACGCCCCGGAAGTGCCCCGGCCGCATAGCTCCCTCAAAAACCTCGCCGAGCGGCCCAACGTCGACGAAGGAACTGAAGTCCGGCGCGTACATCGAGGCCGTCTCCGGCGCGAAGAGCACGTCGACGCCCGCAGCGGCGAGCTTCTTTCGATCCGCCTTCGGGTCGCGCGGATACTTCGCCAGATCCTCGCTCGGTCCGAACTGCAATGGATTGACGAAGATCGAGGCGGCGACGGCCGCGCAGCGATCCGCGCGCGCGACGGACCAGCTCGAGGTGCCCCTCGTGAAGCGCCCCCATGGTCGGCACGAACCCAAGCGGGCGCGGCAGCGCGCGCAAGAGCGAGCGCGCCCGCGCAGCGGTCGTTACGTTCTTCATGACGATTTACGCGCGCGTTACCCGCAGAATGGTGCGCCCGACGACGAACGGCACGCCGACCGGGAGCGGGACCGCGCCGACGACCGCCTTGCCGCCCAGGCGCGTGCCGTTGCGGCTGCGCAGGTCGACCAGGCGCATCGCGCCGGCTTCGAGCTGCAGCCGGGCGTGCTGCCGCGAAACGTATCGATCGAGCGCGAGACAGGCCTCGGCGAGCGCTTCATCGCGCCCGATGGTGATCTCTCGCTCGAAAGGCCAGGTCTTTCCGTCGAGCGGGCCGCTCAGCACTTCGAGCAGGTACATGGCCGTCAGCCCTTCTCTAGCCGAACGGGGCGCCTCCTGGCGCACCGGGTTTCCTGCGGGCCTAAGAAATCGAAGGCCGGCGCCGAATAGGCTGACAGCGATGAAAGACGACGAAATTGACGAGCTGATACATCTCATCGACGATGAGCCCGAGGGTCTGCGGACGGCCGAGTTTCTTCAAACTCAAGTACATGCTCGAAAGCCTTGTCGGCAAGAGCGTAACCGCGGCCACGGTTGAAGAGACGCGCGTCGCGATCACCACATCGGATGGGTGCCGGTATTATTTTTACGGCTTTCTGGGCTCCCAGAAAACGAACTGATTCAAGCTTCGCAGGCGCGCGCGGCAAAGAGTGCGCCGAGATACGCGTGAGCGACGCTCACGCCGCCCTGCACGTAGACTTCGAACGGTTCGCGCAGGGGCGCATCGCATGAGAGCTCGATTGTCGCGCCGCTGACGAAGGCGCCCGACGACATGATGACGGGCTGCGCGTAACCGGGCACGCGACCAGGCTCGGGCCGAAAACGCGCGTTCACCGGCATCGCGGCCTGCAATCCCGCGGCGAAGCGCGCTACGCGTCCCGGCTCGCCGAGGCGAATCGCTTGAACGATATCGGTGCGGCGCGCGCCGGACTGCGGATCGACCGCGTAACCGAGCGCGTCGAAGAGCGCCGCGGTGAAATCGAGTCCGCGCAGCGATTGCTCGACGATCAGCGGGGCGAGAAAGAGCCCTTGGCAGAGCGCGCGGCCGAAGCCGAGCGACGGCCCAAGCGCCGCGCCGAGGCCCGGCGCGTAGAGCCGCGCGGCCACGCGTTCGACGAGATCCGCGCGTCCCGCAACGTACGCGCCGGCCGGCGCGAGCGATCCGCCGAGATTCTTGATGAGCGATCCCATGACGAGATCCGCACCGGCGTGCGACGGCTCGCGCTCTTCGACGAGCTCGCCGTAGCAGTTATCGACGAGGACGTCGGCACCCGGTGCGACGCGCTTGACCGTGCGGATCGCCCGCTCGCACTCGTCGATGAAGAGCGAACGGCGCGGCGCGTATCCGCGCGAACGCTGTATGAAGACCGTCGCGTCACCGAGTTGCGAAAGCGCTTTCTCGACCGCGTGCAAATCGATACCGCCGTCGCGGTCGAGCGCGATCTCGCGATAGACGATGCCTCCGGCGACGAGCGCTTCCGGCGCATCGCAGATTGCGTTGCGCAACGTGTCGTAGGGCGTCCCCGAAATCGAAAGCAGCGTTCTCCCCGGCGGCGTGCATGCTGCGAGCGCCGCGACGATGGCGTGCGTGCCGCTGACGATCGAGAGCCGTGCGATTGCGCGCTGCGCACCGAGCACGCGTGCCAGCAGCGATTCGTAGTGCGTGCGCGCCGCATCGTCGTAGCCGTATCCGGTCGAGCCGGCAAAATCGCTCTCTGCGAGCCCCTCATCGAGGAACGCTTGCAGTACGTTCATTTGGACGCGACCCTGCGCCTCGTAGGCGAGCGTCGCCGTGCGGTCGTAGGCGGCGAGCGCGGCAGCGCGGACGCGCCCGCCGATGCCGAACCGCTCGCAGAGTGCGGCGATCATTCGCCCTCGCGCAGCAAGTGGCGTTCGTACGCGCGCACGAATGGATACCAGATCAGCGTTGCGATGCCGATGTTGAGCGCGGCCAAGGCAATCGCGCGCACGTCCTGCGTCGCTAGGTACGTGGAGACGAACGTCGGCACCGACGACGGCACGTAGAAGGCGGCGACGCGAGACGAATCCCGTCGCGACCGCGACGTACGTCACCGTCGCCAGCACGAGCGGTGCGCCGACGAACGGCAAAACCAAATGCGGATTGAAGACGACCGGTGCGGCGAAGAGCAACGGTTCGTTCAGATTGAAGAGCGCGGGGACGATCGTCGCGCGTCCGACGCGGCGCAAGCGCGGAACGCGCGAGATCGCGAGGAGCGCGGCGAGCGGGAGCGTCGCGCCGGCGCCGCCCGGAAAGACGAAGAGAAAGAGCGAGACGACGACGATGTACGGAAGCGGCGCGTGCAGCGTGAAGGCGTGCGTGTTCTGCATCTGCATCGTGAGATAGACCGGCGTCACGATCGCGGCGAGCATCGCCGGGCCGTGGACGCCTGCGGTCCAGAGCAGCGTCTCGATTGCAACGATGACGATCAACGCGAAGTACGTGTCGCCCAATCGCGCGATCGGGTGCATCGCCGCCGCAATCGCCGCCGGCAACGAGAAATGCAACGCGAAGAGTGCGCCGAACGTGCAGAGCCCCAGCAGCGCGCCGGCGTAGCTCGGAAAGCGGCGCGCGCAACCACCGCCGCGCCAACGCGATCCACGCTGCCGCGACGCCGCAGGCCAAGATCGCGACGAAGAGTCCCGAGGCGCCGAGGAGTCGCAGATAGGAGATCGCGTCGGGGCCGAACGGGCGCGGGAGCGCGAGCGCGAAACCGCCGACGCTTCCGATGAGTAACGGCAAGGCGCCATAGCCTGACGCCCGCGCGAGGCGCAGCGGCAGAACGACGACCAACGCGATCGCCATCACCCCGAAGGCAGGAAGAAGCGCCGACGCGAGGCGCAGCCCGAGCGAAACGCTCGGCGGCATGCCGGCGCTGCAGCTCGACGGCAAGGATGACGACGAATGCGGCGACCAGACCGATGAAGCTCCACGGCAATGCCTCGCGCACCGCCACGACGAACGGCAGCTCGCCGATGCGGCGCATTACCGGCACCGCGCGGGCTTCGAAGGCGAGAAAGAGCTTTAGAGGCGGCGGACGACGGCTTCGACGCGACCGACGATCTCGACATCGCTCGCGTAGATTGGCGCCATGGCGCGATTCTCCGGCTGCAGCCGCACGCGCCCGGCTTCACGATAGAAGCGTTTGACGGTCGCCTCGCCGTCGAGCATGGCCACGACGATTTCGCCGTTTTCGGCGGAGCGCTGCGGGCGGACGAGGATCAGATCACCGTCGAGAATCGCCGCCTCGACCATTGAATCGCCTTGCACCCTGAGCATGAACCCATCCGAGGCGCGCGGCACGAAGCCGGCCGGCAGGACGAACTCGCCCTCGACGTCTTCCTGCGCGGTGATCGGTACGCCGGCTGCGACGCGACCCAGAACTGGTAGGACGAGCGCGTCGGCCGCGGGCGAATTGTTCTCCGTGCGCAGTGCTCGAGGCTTGGTCGGATCGCGCGAGATGAGGCCGCGCCGTTCGAGGGCCTTGAGATGCGCGTGGATCGTTGAAGATGAGGAAAGGCCGACCAGCTCGCCGATTTCTCGTACCGACGGCGGGTAGCCGTGCTCGGCCGTAAAGGCACGAATAACCTCAAGAATGCGCCGTTGCCGCTCCGTGGCCGGTTTTTCCATGGTCTCTTTGCGCATGTTCCTCCAAACCAGCATGCCAACCGTATGGCATAGCCGGCGCGTACAACCCTAACATAAATCCTGCCCAAAGGCAAACATACGTTCGGAACATCTTGACATCGATTGGCGCGGACATGCTAAAATATAGGGGACGAACAGGCGTTTGGCACTACATGTAGGAGTAAAACGACGAGGAGATGGGTAGAGTGAAGATGATGGGTAGAAGGAAGAGGTTCACGCTGATGCCGGCGATCGCGCTGGCGGCCCTCGCACTCATGGTCGCCCTGCCGACGCTCTCGAGCGTCCGCCTCTACGCCGCTACCGCGCAACGCTATGCCACGGTGACCGTCCACCCCGGCGACACGCTCTGGTCGATCGCCGCGGCCCACGCGCCGCCGAGCGCAGACGTCCAGGAAATCGTCGATCGCATCAGCGACGCGAACCACCTTCGGAGCGGCACGATTCAGCCCGGCCAGCACCTCCGAATACCTGAATAGAAAGCCCTCACCCTTCGAGCAAGCTCAGGGTCGACATGTCAGACCTCGATTAGCGACCGTAAACTTTCGACCAGCGCTTCAGGGCTGACATCGTAGATCAGAGCTATGTTTTCTTAGCTTTGTTATCCGCGCCGGGTGACCAGAACGATGCTATGACCTTGATGATCGTCGAGGAAGGCGAGCCCGTCCATCATCCATGAGTCGAGCCCGTTGCCCGAGTGCCGGGCGACCTCGCGTACTACGTGCAGCCTATCCTTGAGCCACGCAAGCTCGCTGCGGGTCGTGGCCGGAAAGATCGCGACCTCGCAGTCCTCGCACTGATAACCGTTTTGCGCTATTGCTTCGCCACCGAGTCGGAGACGAGGCTGAGCGTGGTCTGATAGATCGATCTCGAGGTACCTTTCAGGCCGCTGTCCGTATATTGGTCGGCGTACTCGTCGATCGACGTCGGAACGGATTGCTTAAAGTTGTAACCGATCTTCGTCTCGACGTTCGTCGTCAGGTGCCCAACGCCGTACTCCTTGACGCTGCGTTTCTCGCCGATCGACATCATCCCGTTGTCGTTGCTGTTGATCGTGTAGTCGGCGTGCACGTTATCCAAACCGTTGTCTTGCGTGACGACCCAGTGACGATTCGCGTCGAGCTGACTGGGATCGACAAAGTTGCCGCCCAGAAAACGGAGCAGCGTGTACTCCTCGGTGTAGACCGTCTTGTTCGGATCGCAGATGACGTGCGTGTTGCCGTAAACGACACATTCGGCGGGCGAAGCCCTGCGGATCTGCTCACCCTGCTCGCTGATCATCACGACCAGCGCGCCGTCGGCCTGTCGTTTCACGATCTCGACGGTCATCGTTCCCTTGTCGGTCAAGTTGCCACCGTAGTGGCTGATTCCGTTCGTACCGCCGGTTATTTGTGTTGCCGCCGGCCCCTGATCGGTCAGTAACGCCGTAGGTCTCGGCATTATCCGGGTCATCTCTTGCCGTGATGTTCTGCTTTGCGCTGTACGTAAAATTGTAGACGAGCTGCCCTGATGCTGTATCGGCTCTGCCGATGCTGGGCACCATCCAGAGCGACGCGATCATGGCGGCGATCGTAAGTCTGATAAGCATCATGCTCAACCTCCTAAAAAACGCGGCGCAGGACGACGCGAAACCTCCGACTATTGCTTTGCCACCGAGTCGGAGACGAGACTGAGCGTGGTCTGGTAGATCGTCCTCGAGGTCCCTTTCAGGCCGCTATCCGTATATTGGTCGGCGTACTCGTCGACCGAAGTCGGAACGGATTGCTTGAAGTTGTAAGCGATCTTCGTCTCGACGTTCGTCGTCAGGTGCCCGACGCCATACTCCTTGACGCTGCGTTTCTCGCCGATCGACATCATCCCGTTGTCGTTGCTGTTGATCGTGTAGTCGGCGTGCACGTTATCCAACCCGTTGTCTTGCGTGACGACCCAGTGACGATTCGCGTCGAGCTGACTGGGATCGACGAAGTTGCCGCCAAGAAAACGGAGCAGCGTGTACTCCTCGGTGTAGACCGTCTTGTTCGGATCGCAGATGACGTGCGTGTTGCCGTAAACGACGCATTCGGCGGGCGAAGCCCTTCGGAGCTGCTCGCCCTGCTCGCTGATCATCACGACCAGCGCGCCGTCGGCCTGTTTTTTCACGATCTGGACGGTCATCGTTCCCTTGTCGGTCAGCGTGCCGCCATACTGGCTGATTCCATTGCCGCCCGGCGCCAATGCAGTGCCACCGCCGATCCGCATTGACGTAGGACTCGGCGCTGTCTGTGGAATCCCTGGCCGTGATGTTCTGCTTTGCACTGTACGTAAAGTTATAGACGAGTTGCCCCATCGCGGTGTCGGCTCTGGCGATGCTGGGCACCATCCAGAGCGACGCGATCAGGGCGGCGATGGTAAGTCTGGTAAGCATCATGTCAATCTCCTAAAAAGGGCGTCCCCTACTTACCGCATTCGCTCAACGCCGTCAAAATCGTCTTGGTGGCGGAGTCTTCGCGTTTCCCCGTCTCGGCCCGCAGCCATTGTAATCCATCAACGATTCGGGTGAGCGGGTTGTAACCGACCGCCAAGCCCGGAATCGTGGTGACGTCGAACGCGTAGGGATTCGGCGGGAGGCCGGGGGCGTTGGGGTCTTGCCACGGATTCGGCGTCGCCTGGACGGGCTTCGAGGTCACATCGCCGGTTTGGATTGCGCCGAGGTATTCCGTGCCGGCATGCTGCAGCTCGCCCATTTGCAGCGTCGTCACGAAGCCGTTGATGAGATCGAGCGAGGCGCTCTGAAACGCAATCGTGTCGAGCAGCTGCTGCTTGATCTTGGCGAGCGCCGCGTCGTCGGCCGCATTCCCGGTCGGCGCGACCAATTTCTCGTCGTCGAGCAGCGTCTGCGCTGCGATGAGGTTACGCGCGATCGGGATCACGAGATAGGACATCTGCTGCAGCGCCATGCTGGTCTCGGGCGATTGGTTGTAGATCGAGTCCATGCCCCCCGGATTCCCGTTGCCGTTGGAAATGGCGGGATCGAGCGCCGTGAGCGCGCCGCGCTCGTATTTCTTAAAGAGCGGCGGGCTCTTGGAAATCTTCTGGTCGTTTTCCAGAATCATCGCAACGGCCGGCCGGACGTGCTCGTGGAGACGCGCGCACAAGGCGGTCGTCACGACGTGATAGATCTGCGGCGGCGGCGTTGAGGCGGTACCGGCGGTGTCGGCGGAACGAGCCGGTGAGGCAAGAGAGGTGGCGCATGCTAGAGCGCATGCCGACAGGAGCGCGAGTCTCTGCATAGCTACCGAAATTTTCTCGAATCGCGCGTTGGCGCCTGCCGTAACGCAGAAGCGGGACCCCGGAGGGTCCCGCTTTGCGTTTTCTACGTTCGCGCGTAGGGTCGAATCGGTTAGATTCTCACCTGTGCGTTGAAGTAGACGTTGATCGGCTGCACCGCAGCGCCGATTGCGCCGTTGTTGGCGCCGGTCGGCAAGTAGCTATTCTGGAATGCTGCCGGAGTACGCGCACCATTGGCCTTGAAGTCGTTGATGCCCGTACCGTTGTAGAAGTTGGCCGGATAGATCGTGCTGTTGAGCGGACCGCCGGCCGCGCCATATCCGCAGACCACGTTGCTGGGCGGGACTCGCACTCGTCCACGGCGCCGATGAACCGCCGAAGCACGAGTGGAAGAGATTCGCGCCCAGAACCATCAGCCGAATCCGCGGGCTGACGTCATACGAGACCTGAAGGTTCCCGACGATCGAGCTGGGTTGCTCGTAGTTGTCGAACAGGAACGATCCCGTCTGCGGATTGGGGATGTAGAAGTAGCCGAACGGTCCCAGACCCGCCGCTTGCTCGGAGAGGTAGTTGCACTGCAGCGGATTGGTCTTCGGCGAGACCTTCGTGATGCCGGCCGCCGCCGAGTTTTGCAGGCAGCTGCGCGGATCGAGCCCGGTCGTATCGAGCGGGCTTCCATAGAAACCGCCGGTCTGGAAGTTGAAGCTCGGCGTGATCGCCAGTTTGTCGTGGCGCCAGTTGAGAATCAACGACGAGGCGTACGGCGAGATGTAGCTGTTCACTGCGCCGTTGAGGTTCGGCGCGATGGCGGTCGAGTACGGGTTGTACCAGGCGCTCTCGTTGAGCAGTCCCTGCGGGGATTGGTTGTAGTACGGATTGAGGATCGTGTCGCACGCCCGACGAGTCGAGTTGGGTTTCGAACACGAAACGCCGACGCCGCCCTGGTAGCAGGGGCTTCCGCCGCCGGCCTTGGTCAGCGCGTTGTACTGCGAGATCACCTGATTGAGCGCAATCGTCGTGTTCGGAATGACGCCGCCCGCCAGCGGTCGGGATGTTCTGGAACATCACCTTCGAGTTGGTGTAGGTGAAGGCCAGCAGTCCCGAGAGCCCGTTGCGGGTGAAGTCACCCTTGTTGAACTGCATCTCGACGCCTTCGTTGCGATTGACGCCGACCGGGACTTGCGTCACGAAACCGGCGCCGATGAAGGTCTGCTGCTGCCAGTTGCTGACCCACGTGTAGAACGGCGTGAGCTTGAGGCTCATGTCCGTTCCCCGGAAGTGCTGCTCGTAGGAGAGGTCGTACTGCCCCGACGAGATTCCCGGAATCGGATGGAACGGCGAGTAGAACCCAAGGTTCATCGTGTTGTTCCAAACCGAACGGTCGTCACCCGTCGCGCTGAGGTATTGAACCGACGCGGAGATCGGCGGCTGCGTGAAGCGACCCGCCGACAAGCGCCAGACAACGTCAGGCGATTGGGTGTAGGTTGCCGAGAAACGCGGCTCCCAGTAATCGAGCGCGTACGAGCTCGGCGAGGTCGCCGTGAAGTTGGGTGCGGTAACGCCGTCCTGGGTCGTGCCGTTGGGATGGACCCAGCCGGTCTGCGGCCCGACGCCGTGAGTAAGCGCGGCCACTGCCTTGTCGCAATCGCCGACTACGTACTGAGCCGGTGCCGGAGGCGGAGCGCCCGGCGGCAGCGGTTCCGTAAAGACCTGATTGGTCTTGGCTAGGACGCAGGTGTAGTTGGCGCGTTTGGTTGGCGTAGAACTGCGTTGCTGTGGTCGTCGAGTCCGGCAGAACGTACGTGAAGTTGTCGTACCGGATCGAAGCGTTGATCAGGAACTTGTCGCTGGGACGGAACTGGTCTTGCAACGCTGCGTTGACGAAGCGCGGCCGAACGGAGTTGTACGAGCCGGTCGCGTTTCCGCTCCAGAGACTATCCCACGTCGCTCCGGCCTTCGCGGCCGGAGTGCCCGCGCCGCCAAACGCTGTGGGACCTGACGCCGCATCGGCGGTCCAGGTCGGGCTGACGCTGGTCCCTTGTGGCCACGTCGTAGTAACCCGAGTTGAGGCAAGGTACGGAATAACCAAACGCTCCCGATGAGCTGTTGTTCTTGTTGCCGTAGCAGGTGAACTTTCCACCGGCCTGCGACATGTAACCGATCGGCGAGCAGTTGTTGGGATAGGCGAACCCACCCGGCGCGCACCCCGCGTACGCCGAGGAGTTGTTGAACCGGATCACGCCTGCGGTCGTGTAGTTTCCGTCCAGGCTTACCAGGTTCTGGTCGTTGAGCTGGTCTTGGAAGTCGAGCGCACCGCCCGAGGTGTGCGTGATGAGCTGGTACTGCGCGGCTTCGGGGAACGACGGGCACAGCTCGTCGCACGAGCCGAAGCCCGGATCCGTGAGATACCAGTCGGAGTAGAAGGTGTATCCGTAGGCGCGCAGATACGCCGATTGGCTCAACGCGTACGTGTATTGCACCTTCGTGATGCCGGCATCGTTCTGGTTTTGGTTTATCGAGTCGTCGTTGAGCCCGATTGGACCGCCGAACGTGTGCGACGGCGTGCCGGGCGCGATGTAGACTCCCGGCGCCTTGATCGTGGTCATACTCTTGGCGATCACGCTGCCGAACGGAACGTTATACGAAACGTTGTCCGCGTAGGGCATGTACGTGTACGCGCAGCCCAAGATCCGAGCCGACGTTGAGCCGCCGCACTTGAAGGGCAGCGAAACGATCTGACCGCAGTTTCCGATACGGATTGCTCGAGATGCCGCAGACCGGCACGCCACCGTAGCCGTCCGGGGTTGTTGCACCCATTGACCGTCAGCCCGGGTCCGATGGTATCGGGGCCGCAAGTCGGCAGCTTGGCAAGCGTGTTGTACTGCGAGTAGACGAACTGGTTGTTGCCCGGCCCCAAGTCGTCGGGACTCGTGTAGCCGGAGTTGTCGAGCGCGGATCCGCTCCACATCACCTGAACGTCGTCACGCAGTCCGTTGGCCTTGGGAATGCCCATGTGCAGGTTGATCACGTTCTCGCGATCGCTGACCATGAACGGGTTGGCCGAGGTGCCGCTGTAGTACTGCCAGCAGCCCTGCGCGGGGAAGGTGAACTTCGAGACCCCGGCCGAGACGAGCGGACAGATCGGCTTGACGCCTTGGCACGTGCTCGCCAGACACGTGTCGCCGACGGTCAGCAGCTGGAAGCTGCCGAAACCGTAGCCGGTGCCAAAGCCGTCCACATTACCGGAGAAGTATCCGCCCGGCGTCATATAGCCGGCGCCGTTGGTGTTATCGAAGAATCGATACGTTTGGTTGTAGCCCAGAAGCCCGATGTAGTAGCTGAAGGTGCGGTCGGGCGTCGAGCCGCCGATTTCTACCTGGGCCTGATGGTAGTAGTTGGGCGTCGAGATCCCAAGGTTCGCCGTGGCGAAGCCCGGGAACGTACCGGTCTTGATGACCTGGTTGATGAAGCCCGCCGTGCCGGCCGAGGCGACCGACGCCGGACCGCCGCCGGTGTAGACTTGCAGCTCTTGCAAGCCTAGGCTCGACTCGGTTCCGGCGTTGTAGTTATCGAACGCGCGGTTGATCGGAATACCGTCGTATTCGAAGCCGGTGTAGTACGAGTTTTGCCCGCGCACGTACGCGGCATTGAAATCCCAGCCGATGCCGCCTTGGGACGTTTGAACGCCCGGGACGGATGCCATCGCCGAGTAGGCATTGTTCAGGTTGCCGCCGCCGCCGAGCGCGGCCGCCGCGGAAGCCTGAGCGGAATTGACGCTATAGAGATCGCTGCCGACGCCCGATTTGACGAGCGACGTGCCGGCTTGCGACGTCACATGTGCGATCGTCCGCAGCGCCTTGGTCATCGTATAGGCGACGCTGTTGCGTCTGGTCGGCGAAGACCACGACGCCGGGGTACGAAGTACTTTGATACCCACTCTTGCTCACGCTGAGCGTGTAGGTATCCGGGTTAAGCGAGAGGATGACGAAGTGACCTCCCGCGTCCGTCGTAGCGGTCGTGGACTGTGAGGCGGAGACTGCCTGCACTTGAACGCCGGCAATCGGTGCGCCGCTGGAGTCCTTGATCGTACCCGCGATGTTACCGGTGACGCCTGCCAGTGCCCATGTTCCCTGGCTAAGGAATGCGCCGATCAGCATCGCGACTATGACCGCGTGACGGAGGGTTCGATGTGAACTCATGTTCGTTTACCCTCTATCGATGTTTAGGTTGTCAAAACGCGAGCCGCTCTGCCGCCCGGTGCCACGTGGCTCAGGGGCTTCACAGAGTGACCCACTGCGCTCAAGGTTTGCTCAGAATTGGGTCGGTTCCTTTAGACACCCTTAACGGGGGGCGTTCGGCGTTGGGGACTCGTCCTAGGCTCGAATTGCGAGCCCCTCGGCGACCAGATCGGGTATTGCGGAGGGCCGCTCGGCGACCGGAACGCCCGCCGCCTTGAAGGCGGCAATCTTGCTCTCGGGGGTCCCGAAGCTGCCGGAGATGATCGCGCCGGCATGGCCGAGCGACTTACCGGGCGGGGCGTTGCGTCCCCCGATGAAGGCGACGACCGGCATCTCGGGCATGTGCGCGGCGACGAACGCGGCGGCCTCTTCCTCGTCGGAGCCGCCGATTTCGCCGCAAATCACGATGGCGCGCGTTTGCGGATCGTTCTTGAACTCGCGCAAGCATTCGACGAAGGTCGTCCCGATGATCGGATCGCCACCGACGCCGATGCAGGTGGATTGGCCGAGGCCCGCGCGAGTGAGCAGATCCACGACCTCGTAGGTCAGCGTGCCCGAACGCGACATGACGCCGACGGCGCCTTCTTTGAAGACGTGGCCCGGCATGATGCCGACGAGGGCCTTTCCCGGCGAAGCGAGGCCGGGGCAATTCGGCCCGATGATGCGCATGCCCGCCGTCGCGCCGACGACTTTGAGCGTGTCGTGAACCGGTACGCCCTTCGGTGATGCAAACCGCAAACGTAATGCCCGCCTCATAGGCCTCGTAGAGCGCATCGGCGGCAAACGGCGGCGGAACGAAGATGCACGTGTGCGTCGCGCCGGTCGCATCGACCGCTTCGCGCACGGTGTCGAAAACCGGCAGACCTTGCGGCGTTTTCTGTCCGCCTTTACCCGGCGTCACTCCCCCGACCAGATTCGTTCCGTACCGCACCATGCGGTCGGTGTGGTAGGAACCTTCGGCGCCGGTTATGCCCTGCACGATGACCTTGCTGTTCTTGTCGACGAAGATCGACATGTTTAGGCTCCGTGCGAAAGGCGCACCGCTTCGCGCGCACCTTCGTCCATCGTCTCCACCGGCGTCATCCCAGCTGCTTTGAGAATGCGGCGGCCTTCTTCTTCATTCGTACCGGTCAAGCGAATAACCAGCGGAATCTTGCGCGATGCCGTCTGCTCCATCGCACCGACGATTCCGCGCGCGACCTCGTCGCCGCGAGTAATGCCGCCAAAGATGTTGATGAAGAAAACCGTCGCGCCGGTGTTGTTCACGACGAGCTCGTAACAATTGCGCACGCGCTGCGCATTCGCACCGCCACCAACGTCGAGAAAGTCGGCGACTTCGCCGCCGGCGTTTGCAACTGCATCCATCGTCGCCATCGCAAGGCCGGCGCCATTGGCCAACGTCCCGACTTTGCCGGGGAAACGCCGAAAATTGCGAATGCCGACGCCGGCTTGCGCGGCGAGCAGCTCGTCTTCGTCGAGCGGAAGGGCCTTGCGCCACTCCTCGAGCTCCGGATTGCGGAAGAGCGCGTCGTCGTCGAGCTCGACCTTTGCGTCCGAGGCGACGACGCGTCCATCGTTCGTCAGCGCGAGAGGATTGATCTCGACGAGCTTCGCTCCGTATCGAAAGAAGAGATCGTAGAGCGCGCCGACGATCGAGCGGAAACGCCTTGCGATAGCCCGGATCGAGCTGCGCCGAAAATGCGAGCTCGCGTCCGATGAAAGGCGAATATCCGATCGTCGTGTCGACGTAGAATTTGGCAATTGATTCGGGATGCTGCTCGGCGACCTCTTCGATCTCCATGCCGCCGAAACGGCTGACCACGATGACCGGCTTGCGCGCGGCCCGGTCGATCGTGATCGCAGAGTAGGCTTCTTTTGCAATCGCGAGCCGCTCTTCGACGAGCAGCGAGTTCACCGGCTCGCCCTTGGGGTTCTGCCGGTTCGGCGGCATCGGCGTCGCCATTATTTCTTGCGCGGCGGAGCGGCCTTGCGATGCGCCGGACGCCATCTTGATTTTGCCGGCCTTGCCGCGACCGCCCATCAAGACTTGCGCTTTGACGACCCACTCCCCGGGCGTCTCCTCGAGGAATTCCGAAACGGCCTCCGGCGTAAGCGCGTGGCGGCTCCGGGGCACGGGAATGCCGGTCCGCTTGAAAAGCTCCTTGCCTTGGTACTCCATCAGGTTCATAGCGGGCCAGGGGGTTCGCCTACCCTTAAGCTAGGACCCTGCGGGGAGCTGTCACAATGACAACCGCCACACCGTTCTGAAACATAACCCGGAAGTTTCTTAACTGCCTTTGCGTCTCTGAGGTGGAGCACTTATGAAGACGATTTCGAAATTGGCGCGGTGGACTTTAGGGGCGTGCGCGGCCGCATCGGTGCTTGCGGGCTGCGGCGGATCGCCCGTGCAGAGCGTCTTGCCGGGACCGATCGGTCAAGACGTGCGCAACGGCGTGACCCCCGACAACGGCAGATCCTGGATGGCTCCGGAGGCGAAGCACGACGACCTCGTCTACGTCTCCGACACCGGTGCAAACGCCGTTTCGGTCTACGGGTTGCGTACGCATAAGCTCCTTGGAATGCTCACCGGCATCAATGCGCCGTGGGGAATCTGCGCCGACCAGAGCGGTAACGTATGGATCCTCGGCTGGAAAAAGGACAAGATCTTCGAGTACGCGCATGCCGGCACCAAACCGCTGCAGGTCCTTACCGTGCAAGATTCGGAAGCGAGTCTTGTCGACTGCTCCGTCGACCCGACGACCGGAGATCTGGCCGTCACAAACTGGGGCTACGACTGGTACCAAGGGTACCTCCTCATCTACCCGCATGGATGGGGCACACCGAGGACCTATACCCTCCCGAACGTTTGGTATTACTACGGCTGCAGTTATGACGATAAGGGTAACCTCTTCGCGGATGGCTGGGACGCGTATTTGGGCGACACGTTTGCTCTGGCGGAACTGACCAAAGCGGGCAGGATGAAGGGCGTCACGTTATTGCCGAATCTAAAACCCGTGCTGCTCGGCGCCGTCCGGTGGGACGGCCAATACGTCGCAATCGCAAACGCGGGATTCATCTTCAAATATGCCGTCCAAGGTCATTACGCATACTACCGGGGCTTCACTTCGCTCACGTCGCACTGGTCGCCGATCGGACTTTTTTGGATAACGAACGTTGGCGGAAGCCAAAAGATCCTCGCACCGGACCACCTGGGTAACGACGCTGCGGTCCAGCTACTGGAACTATCCCGCGGGCGGGAAACCTACGGCGACCATCAGCGACCGTATCGACGAACCGTTTGGAGTGACCGTCAGCCTAGCAGCGCGCTAGCTAATCGAGTCGCCCCAGCAGGGAGCGGGCGATGATGAGCTGCTGGATCTCCGAAGTGCCTTCGTAGATTTCGGTGATCTTTGCGTCGCGGTAATGCCGCTCGACGGGAAACTCGCTTGTATATCCGTAGCCGCCGTGAATTTGCAGCGCTTCGGCCGCGTGTTTTCGCGCGGCCGTCGAAGCGAAGAGTTTAGCCTTGCTGGCTGCGAGCGCGAACGGCTCGCCCGGCGTCGGCCATCGCCGCAGCGCGATAGTTCAGCAGGCGGGCCGCGTCGAGATCCATCGCCATCCGAGCGATCTTGAACGAAACGCCCTCGAACGCGCCGATCGGCTTGCCGAAGGCGACGCGCTCTTTTGCGAACTTCACCGATTCGTCCAAGCACGCGGCGAGAATCCCGATCGCCTGGGCGGCGATGCCGATGCGACCCGCCGTCAGCGCGGTCATGGCGTTTCCGAAGCCCGCGCCTTCATCGCCGAGCAACGCGTCCTCGCCGGCCTCGACGCCATCGAACGCCAAGTCGCACGTGTTGCTGGTATGAATGCCGAGCTTCTCGGTAACCCTCTCGACGGTGATCCCGGGAAGATTCGCTTCGACGAGAAAGGCGCTAACGCCGCGCGCCCCGGGACCGCCGGTCCGAAACATGCCCATGATGAGGCCGGCATAACTTCCGGTGCTGCACCACTGCTTTCTCCCGTCAAGAACGTATCCATCCGCAGAGCGCTTGGCGGTCGCGCGAATCGCGGCGGCGTCCGACCCTGCATCCGATTCGGTCAGCGCGAAGCCGGCGAGGACGTCGTCCGTTGCGAGCCGACGCAGCCAATGCTCCTTTTGCCGCTGCGTACCGAGCGTTCGAATTGCCGAGCAGATCATCGAGTGCACCGAAACGGTGACGGCCGTCCCCGCGTCGACGCGCGCGAGCTCCTCGATCGCCAGCGCGTACGAGACGTAGTCGGCACCGGCACCGCCGTACTCTTCGGGAACGAGCATCCCCATGATCCCGGCGTCGGTAAGCTTACGATAAAGCTCGCGCGGAAAGATGCGATCGCGATCCCACTGCGCGACGTACGGAGCGATCTCGCGCTGCGCGATCTCCGCAGCGAGTGCGCCGATCGCGCGCTGCTCGCCGGTTAATTCAAACTGCCCCGGCTCTTGCGCAACCAATGCTAATCCACGCGGATAAGGAGTGCATCACCTTGCCCGCCGCCGGAGCAGATCGTCGCGATGCCCAGCCCCCCGCCGCGTTTGCGCAGCTGATTGATAACCGTCGCCGTGATCCGCGCTCCGGAAGCGCCGATCGGATGGCCCATCGCCACGGCGCCGCCGAACTGGTTGATCGTGCCGTCCTCGAGGCCGAGCCGCCGCGACGAGGTGATCGCGACCGACGAGAAGGCTTCGTTGATCTCCCAGACGGCGATGTCGCTCGATTGCAATCCGGCGCGATCGAGCAGTTTACGCGCTGCCATCGCCGGCGTGAGGCAAATATACGGTGAATCCCAAGCGACGGTCGCGTGCTCGACGATCGTCGCCAGCGGTTCGTATCCATGCTGGGAGGCGTACTCCACATCGGCGAGTATCATCGCTGCCGCGCCGTCGTTGACACCGGGCGCGTTGCCTGCGGTCACGGTGCCGTTGCGCTCGAGCGGGCGGAGCTTCGCCATCGCTTCGAGGCTCGCATCGCCGCGCACCGCTTCGTCGCGATCCACGACGACGTGCGGCTGCTCGCCGGTAACGAACGGTGCATACGCGGCGTAGTCGAGCGTGAATTCTTCCGACGGCTCGTGTTCCCAGACGTGATTCGGCGCGCCGACCGACGCGGGCACGCGCACGCGACCCTGTCGCGGCAGCCGCTCCACGACGACCTTATCCTTCGCTTTGCTCGCGACTTTCACGGGAACGATCTCGTCGTCGAAATGTCCGGCGCCGTGCGCCGCGCCGGCGCGCCGATGGCTCTCGAACGCGAAGCGATCTTGTTCTTCGCGCGTCAGCCCGAGCTCACCGGCGACTTTGCTTCCCTGGGTTGCCATCGTCATCGGAAAGTACTGATCCCATAAACCGTCGTAGATCATGGCATCGACGACCGTGCCGTCGCCGAACCGATAGCCCCACCGCGCATCGCGCAGCAGGTACGGTGCGTTCGACATCGATTCCATCCCGCCGGCCGCGACGACCGCATTGGCGCCGGCGTTGATCGACCGCATCGCGTTGACGACCGCCAGCAGGCCCGAAGCACAGACTTTATTGACGGTATCGGCCGTCACCGTCTTGGCAAGCCCCGACTTGAAAATCACTTGCCGAGCCGGGTTCTGACCGACGCCGGCTTGCAGAACCTCGCCGAATGAAACGTGTTCGATCTCCGACGGATCGATTTTGGAACGTTCGATGGCTCCGGTCAACGCGACCGCGCCGAGCGTCGTCGCGGTGAGCGGAGCGAGCGCTCCCCCGAGTTTGCCAAAGGGCGTCCGAGCCATCCCGATCACAACGGTCTTGGAATTCATATGGTCCATGATGCGGCAATTTCTCCTAGCAGTTGCAAAGGCCTCGGACGGTCGCTTGCGCAGCGGTGGAGGCCACGTCGCTTGGGCGGCCGTTTGTCTCGCGCTTCGCGAGCCCTAGTGCCGTACCGGGACAGGACACTTCTCGCATTCGAATTGAATCGTGAGATGTGTGATGCCGAAGTGAGCCTTGACGCACGCTTCGATGTCCCGAAGGACGTCGGCGGCTTCGCTCAGACGGCGGTCGTCGAGCAGCACGTGCGCCGAGAGCGCGTGCGAACCGCTGGCGATCGACCAGACGTGCAGGTCGTGAACGCCGATGATGCCGGGAATTCTCCCGATGTGCGCTTCGAGATTGCCGGGATTGACGTCGCCCGGAACGCTTTCGAGCAGCACGTTGGTTGCGTCGCGCAGCACCCGCACGACCCCGATCACGATGATCCCTGCGACGAAGAGTGAGAGCAGCGGATCTATCCACGCGCGATGGGTCAATCCGATCGCGATGCCTCCCAGGATCACCGCCCCGCCGCCGAGCGCATCGCCGAAGACGTGAAAGAGCGCGGCGCGCACGTTGAGATCGCGCTTACTGCTCCGGCGTAAGAGCAGTCCCACGCCGCCGTTGACCGCCAGGCCGGCCGCGGCAACGAGCGACATGAGCGCGGCAGCGGGTTCGACGGGCGTCGCGAAACGGCGCGCGGCTTCGTACGCGATCGCAATCGTCGCAACCAGCAAGAGCGTGCCGTTCACCAGCGCGCCGAGCACTTCGATGCGTCCGTAGCCGAAGGTGCGGCGACGATCGGGAGGACGCGCCGCGCCGATCGTCGCGACCAACGCGAGCGCGAGCGCGAGGACGTCGGTGCAGACGTGCACCGCATCGCTGGTCAGCGCTAAACTCTGCGAAACCGCGCCTCCCCAGAATTCGAGCAGCGCGACCATCGCGGTCGCGATCAGGGCAATGGAGAGCTGCCGACGGACCGGCATGCGCGTTACGCGCCGCGCGCTCGAAGCGCGAGCGCCGCCAACATCGCACCGAAGAGTGCGAACGTCTTACTCTCCGCCGAGACGATGGCATCGGCGTGCCATTTGCCGTTCCCATCGTCCAGCGGCTCGAACTGCGGCACGATGCGCGGAACTCGCTCGCAATACCGGTCGAACTCTTCGCCAAACTGCGAGCGTAAGAATGCTTCTTCGTGCGGCACGATGGTTGCATAGATCGTAGCCATCGCGGTAAGCGAGCCGGCAACGAGCGCCGTGCGCGCATCGCCCGAGTTCTTCCCGGTAAAGGCGATGGCAAAGCCGGCGGCGGTGATGAAGTTGCCGAGGTAGAGCGGATTGCGCACGTACGCGTACGGACCCGCGGTGACGAGCTTGCCGGCGGTCACGGTATCGTGGCGCGTCGTCGCCCCGGCGTATCCGACCGCCCAGCAGCGCACGAGTTCGCCGGCGATCGCAAGAGGTAGACCGAGTGCGATGCTCGACGCACTCGGCCGGCCACAGAGCGCGAGGACGCCGGCGGGCAGGCTCAGCAAGAGCCCCCGATTCTTAAAGACGAAAGCTTGGAATGTCATGCCGCGATGCTTCGTAGATGTCGCGCAGCGAACGGAGCAGCGGGATCTCCGGCTCCCAACCGGTGCGCGCGCGCAGTTTCTCCGGGTTGCCTACCGAGAGCGGTATCTCGCTCGATCGCAATCTCGCGGGATCTTCGCGTACTTCGACCGGTACGCGCGCGATCGCGATCAGTTCTCGCAGTACGTCGCGAATGACCACCGCACGGCCGCTGCAGACGTTGTAGATTTCTCCGCGTTCGCCCTCGCGCGCGAGCGCGATATACGCGCTGACGACGTCGCGCACGTCGAGAAAATCGCGCGCCGTCTCGAGGTTCCCGACGTAGAGTTGCGGAGGCGCGCCGGCGGCGATGCGCGCGAGCTGCGCGGCGAGGGACGCGACCACGAAACGCTCGCTCTGTCGGGGGCCGATGTGATTGAACGCCCGCGCGATTACGACGTCGGTTCCGAAGCTCCGCGATTCGCCGAGCAGGATCGCTTCGGCCGCGGCTTTGCTCGCGCCGTACGGACTTCGCGGGCGAAGATCGACACGTTCGTGCAGCGGATAATCGCCGGCCTCGCGCGCGCCGTAGACCTCCGCCGAGCTTGCAAAGAGAATCCGCGGCGGCGGACCGGCCGAATACGTGCGGACGGCGTCGGCGAGCCGAGCAGTTCCCAGCGCGTTCACCTCGTAGGTTTCGACAGGCGCACGCAAAGACTCCGGAACGAAGGTCTGCGCCGCCAGATGAAAGACGACGGTGGGGCGAAAGGTTTCCAGCGCGACCACGAGCGTTTGCGCATCGTTGAGGTCGAGTTCGAAAAACTCTCCGCTCGAATCGTTGGGACCACCGCATCCGAAGACTTCGGCACCGTCCCGGCGCAAGGCGTCGAGGAGATAGCGGCCGGCGAAGCCGCTCGCGCCGGTTACGAGCGCTCGCATCGCTTGAGATCGGATTCGACCATCATCGCGACGAGCTGCTCGAAGCTCACTTTCGGCTCCCAGACCAGCTTGCGCTTCGCTTTGCTCGCGTCGCCAATGAGGCGGTCGACTTCGGCCGGCCGAACGAAGCGCGGATCGATAACGACGTACGGCTCGTACGAACCGAGTCCGGCGGCTTCAAAGGCAATCCGCACGAAGTCGCGGACGCTATGCGTGCGGCCCGTCGCGATCACGTAATCGTCGGGCTCGTCTGGTTGGAGCATCAGCCACATTGCCCGCACGTAGTCACCGGCGTAGCCCCAGTCGCGATGCGCGTCGAGGTTTCCGAGGCGCAGCTCCTTCGCAAGCCCGAGCTTGATGCGCGCGACGCCGTCGGAGATCTTACGCGTCACGAACTCCTTGCCTCGCCGCGGCGAGTTGTGAATCACCAGCTCGCCGACCCCAGCGTGAAAGCGGCCGGTTTCCGTCGTGAGATCGTATAACCAGCCATTGTAGCTTGGGTCCTCCACGACTCGTTTGACGACGCGCAGATCGGTCCGCAGATGCGTACCGATCTTACCGACTGGATTCGGAGACCGCAGATTGATGGAGTAAAACGGCCCGGGTCGAGCGGGCGGCCCGACGTCAACGTTCAGAACGCACTCCTGACGGAGCGCCTTGCGAGCCATCCACCAAAGCCCCATCGCCAGGGCGGGCGAGTTCGTCTTGAAGTTTTTGAACGTATGCGCTCCGCGTCCGGCTTTGAGGCCGTCGGTTGCATTGTAGCCGGCGAGAAAGGCCCGCCAGACGCTCTCATCGGCGTTGAGTATCAGGCGTGGAACGCGCTTGTGACCGTTTCTCGTGTAACATTCGTCGCGTAGCCACTCGATGAAGCGCGGCGCGCCGTTGAGCGCGAGCGCGCCAACCATCCTGCCGGGAACAAAGCCTGAGGACGTGGGCGAGTAGCTCGTGGACCCAAGCGTCTGACGGCGCCACGCCTCGGAGAAAAGCGTGCGGAGCATTTCGTCCGAATTTGTGAATCGCGCTCTCGCGTGGCCGTCTTGGCCAACGTACGCACAGCCGTCACCGACGAAGGCTCCCAACATCCAAGCGAACTCCACCGTCACGTTGGAAAAGTTTGGCGGCTCGGGAAGACTCGCGCGGTGCATTTTGTCGCCCCAGACGACTCCCCGTGCCGGGCACTCCCCGTCGGACAAAAAGAGTACGTGATCGGCCGTCAGCGACACGGTGCCACAACGAGCTTCGATGCGACGAACTCCCTTGTTGTCGACCACCGGCCGGTGCCGGTAGGCAGTTCCTCCCAAGACGCGGACGAACCGCTCTCCATCCCAGACTTCCAGTGCGTCGCCGAAGTCGAATCTCTGCAGCGTTTGGCCTTTCTCACGGACGTGCAATAGCTCGCCGATTTCAACGACGTCGACAACGTCGTTGCGACGTATCACCACCGGCGTCTCAGGTGGGACCGACTCGTGATTGAAACAAATTCCACTGCATGCAAAGAGGCCGTACGATTCGCGGTAGTTTACCGTTATCCAGTGCCCGTACACCTTAGCGACGCCGTAGGGGCTGCGCGGATAAAACGCCGTGCGCTCGTTTTGCGGCGATTCGACCGCGTTGCCGAACATCTCGGAGCTCGAGGCTTGGTAGAATCGGATCGACGGATTCACCTGGCGGATTGCCTCGAGCACGCGGGTCACGCCCAGCGCGGTGAACTCGCCGGTCAACACCGGCTGCTTCCACGAAGCCGGCACGAACGATTGCGCGGCAAGGTTGTAGATTTCGTCGGGAGCAACGTCGTTGACGATCGAGGTGATCGAGCTCTGGTCGAGGAGGTCGCCCGAAACGATCTCCACGTCGTCGACGATATGCTCGATTCGTTCGTGCACCTCGGTGCTGGTGCGCCGCGTCATGCCGACGACCCGATAGCCCTTCTCCAGCAAGAGCTCGGCGAGATAGGAACCGTCTTGGCCCGTGATTCCGGTGACGAGTGCGGTCTTTTTCAAGGTTACGCGATGCCTTGCCGTAGACGCTGCGCAAGCGCAACCGCAATAAAAGACGCGACTTCGCTCGGGAGCGTCCCGCGGCCGAAGCCCGCGTCGTATCCAAGCTCGCTCGCCAACCGATTCGTGACCCGCGGGCCGCCGCAGATCAAAACCATCCGATCGCGCAGCCCCTCTGCTTCGAGCAATTCGCTCAACGCCGTGAAGTTTTTGATATCGCTTCCCTTTTGGGTGACGACCTGCGATGCGAGCAGCGCGTCGAGCCGATGTTGCTTGCTGAAACGTGCGAGCTCTTCGACGGCGACTTGGCTGCCGAGGTTGAAGGTCTCGAACATCTGGTAGCGCTCGAGCCCGTAATCGCCCTTATATCCCTTCATGTTGAGAATCGCATCGATGCCGACGGTATGCGCGTCGGTCCCGATGCAGGCTCCCGCAACCCGAATTTTTCTCCCGATTCGCTCGGCGACGAAGGCGTCGATCTCCTCCATCGACATCGCACCGGCGCGCGCAGAAGGCGCGTGGATGCTCTCGACGTCGACGGCTTGCGGCGTGCTGGCGTAGAGCACGAAAAAGGAAAACCCCGAAGCGATCCGCCGGCCGTCGACGACCTGCACGTCGGCGAAGCCCATCTTGCTTGCGAGCTGGCGCGCGGCTTCATCGGCGGCCTCGCTCCATTCGACCGGCAGCGTGAAGGAGAGCTGAACTCTGCCGTCGTTCTCCGTGTCGCCATACGGCTTAACCAGCCTCGTCATGCTTCCACGATAGCGGGGCGTAGCGCTTCTTCGAACGGGTTGTAGTAATCGTCCGCGCGAGCGAAGACCCCTTCGAAGCCCCGTCCGCCGTCGGGCGCACGCGAGACGTCCGCAAACGAGGCAGACTCGATCGCCCTCATTAACCCCATCGCGGCGACCCGCTCGAGCAACGCTTCGCATCCCGCCAGCACGGCTTGTGCGCGCCGCTCTATCGCGCCGCCCGGCCGCAGCACGATCTCGTCGCCGAAGTGTCGGGCCGCGCTCATGATGTACCGCGCGTTTTCGAGCGAGAGCGCGCGATCGCCCAAGAACGGCGTGTGAATGGCCTCGGTGAGCATGCCGCACAGATGGATGCTCTGCTTCGTCATCACCGACGTGAGGTTGAACATCGCATCGACGAGGTGCCCCTTGAAAACGTCGCCGGTCATGTGCTTGGTCGGCGGCATGTACTTGAGCGCGGCGTCCGGGAAAATCTCGCGCGCCAGCTGCGCTTGAGCGACTTGAAAGAGAAAACTGTCCTCGAGGTCCGGATTGATTTCGTAGGCATCCCCCAAACCGATCTGCCGGTCGGGAAGTCCGGCGCGATGCGCAAACTCCTCGTTGATGAACTGCGATGCCAGGACTGCCGGCGCCTGATCGACGGCGTCGGCCGTCGTAAGGTAGTTGTCTTCGCCGGTATTGATGATGATGCCGGAATAGGCGTTGAGCATCCGGCTGAAATGCTGATCGACGAACGTGCGCTTCATGTTGATATCGCGGAATAGGATACCGTACATCGAATCGTTGAGCAGCATGTCGAGGCGCTCGAGCGCGCCCATAACCGCGATCTCCGGCATGCAGAGACCGCTGGCGTAGTTCGTCAGCATCACGTAGCGGCCGAGTCTCTCGCCGATCTCGTCGAGCGCCGCACGCATGATCGAGAAGTTCGCTTGCGTTGCGTAGGTGCCGCCGAAACCTTCGGTGGTCGGCCCGAAGGGAACGAAATCGAGCAGCGATTGCCCGGTCGAACGAATCACTGCGATGACCTGCGCGCCTGCCTCGGCCGCTGCGACGGCCGCGGTCCGATCCTCGTAGATATTGCCGCTTGCCACAATGACGTAGAGCAGCGGCGGCGGAAGCTGCGGTAGCCTCGCGAGAAGCGCCGTGCGCTCCTCGCGCCGTGCGGTAATGCGACCGAGGGCTGCCTCCACGTGCGGACGCAGCGCGCCGCGCGCCGCGCTCGCGGGCGTTTGCGCGAACTGCTCGAGCGAGTAACGGCCCTGCGCGATCGCCGCTGCGAGCTCCGGCGGTTCGAGACCAGTCTCGGCAAGAGCCTTTCCGAACGCCTGCGCGACGCCGCGCTCGAGTTCCGCTTTCCCCGTCGAATCGACGACGGCGTTGGGCAACGGAATCTCTTCGGGCGTAACGCCGTCGACGCCGAGCAGGCGCAGCACGGCACGCTCGACCGAGACCGTCGAATGCGTCGAAATGAACGCCTCGATCGGATGTGCGATTTCGGCGGCGAGTTTTCGGCAACGCTCGACGCACCCACGATCGACTCGCAGTTCCATGAGTCAATCTTACCGAAGCCCGAGATACGCGGCAATTCCGTCGCGCCAAGAGGGCATCGCGATTCCCAAGCGCCCGAGTTTCGCGTTCTCGAGCGCCGAAAAGCGCGGGCGCGCCGCCGCGCGATTTCCATCTGGCAGCCGGGATCGGTTCGATCGTCACGTCGACGCCTGCTTGGCGAATCGCCTCGCAGGCAAAGTCGTACCAGCTCACCGGGCCTGCGTCGACGGCGTGGTAGAGCCCGTACGATTCGGTCTCGATCAGGCGCCCAACGGCATCGGCGAGGTCCCCGGCAAAGGTCGGCGATGCGACGACGTCGCTGACGACGCGTAGGGGCGGGTCTTGCGTTCCGTGTGAAAGGACGCGCTCGACGAACGGCTGCCGCCGCCGCGCAGTCGCCGGCCCGTAGAGTCCGCACGTACGGACGACGAAGGCCCGCGAGCCGGCGCATTCCACCAAATATTCGCCGGCAAGTTTCGAGACGCCGTAGACCGAGAGCGGATGCGGCGCGTCGACTTCGGCATACGGAGCGGCCGTTTCGCCGTCAAAGACGTAATCGGTGCTGATCGTAACGAAAACCGCTCCGTAATCGCGCGCGTGCCTCGCGACGGCGCCTACCGCGAGAGCATTGATTGCAAACGCTGGCTCGGGTTCGTCTTCGCAACGATCGACGTCCGCAAACGCGGCCGCGTTTATCAGTACGTCGGGTCGAACTCGCTCGATTGCGTGGCGCACCTGCGCGCTCTCTCGGATGTCCACCTCTGCGCGTGACGGTGCGACGATTTCGCAATCGCTCCACCGCTGCCGAATCGCCGTTCCAAACTGACCGGTACCTCCGATCAAGAGAACCCGCTTCACACGGTCGACCGCCGGCCGCTCGTGTTTCGCTGCAACGTGAGCGAAACCGCGACGGCCAGCGCGGCCACCGCGTTTCCGGCGACCAGGATCTCGACGACGGCCGCGAGCGTCGGGTGAATCGCCACGATCGCCGCCAGCGTCCCGAGCGTGCTGATCAGCAGCGGCACCGTAAACGCGAGCCGGTGGGTCGCGATGCCGTAGGAAGTCAACGCGTTCGTCAATGCCAGCAAGAGCATCGCAAGGCCGTACGTCACCAGCAGCGGCGAGGCCGCGTCGAACGCTCGTCCGACCAGCGCGTGGAGCACGTCGATCCCGAAATATCGAAAGACGAAGAGTCCGCAGAGCGCGACGACCGCAAACATCAACAGGCTACTCGCTAAAACTTCGCGCGTCTGCGCGCCGCGTGCGTGGCGGTCGGCGGCCTGCGGAAGCAGCACGGTGGAAACGAAGCCCACCAAATAGAGCAGAATCTTTCCACCCAGCGAGGCGGCGGCATAAAGCCCGGCTGCGTGCGGATCGAAGAAGTGTTTTACGAGGACCACGTCCGCGGAGCCCATCAGGGCCAGCGCCATCGTGGCCGCGGCGGCGCCCGCGCCCGCATTCATGATGCGGCGCCAGTCGTAGCGGACGGCATGCGGCTGCGCACCGGCATATTTCCGCCGCGTTCGAATTCCGAGATAGACGAGCGCGCAGAGCGGGCCGAGCAAAAATCCGACGATGCCGCCGCCGAGTTTAAATCCGACCGCGATTAACAGGCCGATGCCGCAAACCTTCGCGATGCCTTCGATCGAGTTGGAGAGGGCGTATCCGATGAAGTCCTGCGTGCCTTGCGCCACGGCACGCAGCGCGCTGACGAAGAGCGCGATTCCCGCGAGCAGACCGACGAGCGGCACCGACCAGACCGGCACGTGGAGAAAGCGCGCAAACGGGACTGCGGCGCAGGTCGCGATCACGACGTAAAAAAGACCGAGCTTTGCAAATCCGGCCGCGAGGCTGTCGGTCAGGCCGCGAAGATGGCCGTCGTCGTGCAGCGCGCGAAACTCCGCCGCGAGCTGTGCGACGACCGGCGCCACGAAGGCCGCTGGAAGCGCGGCGATGAGTGCCGCATTGATCAACGCATAGAGACCGCCATAAACCGTCACGCCAAGTTGACGACTGGCCACGGCGTGCGCTCCGAAGCCGCAGAGATTGAGCACCATGCTTGCCGCAAAAACGAGCAGGCTCTGCTTGAGCATCGCGCTCGCACGGAGACGCTCGAGTCCGCTCCGGCGCACGAACGTGCCGGGCGGACTCATACTGCCGTTCATAGTACCCTCGTTCTCATGGAGATCGAGCAATTACCTCTCGCCGGGGCGCTGCTGCTGCGGCCGCGCATCTTCACCGACGAGCGCGGCTTCTTTAAAGAGACGTACGCGGTCGATCGCTATCGCGAATGCGGTATTAAGGAAACGTTCGTCCAGGATAATCTTTCCCTTTCGCACCGCGACGTCTTGCGCGGTCTTCACGGCGATCCTCGAATGGCGAAGCTGGTTTGCGTCGTACGCGGCAGCGCGTTCGACGCGATTGTCGATCTTCGCGCAGAAAGCGCAACCTATCGCCGCTGGTGCGCGCGAACGCTCACCGCTGCCCAGGGGCAACAAATGTACGTTCCGCGAGGCTTTCTCCACGGCTTCCTCGCGTTGGAAGACGAGACCATCGTTGCGTATAAGCAGAGCGCGCCATACGATCCGGCAGGCGAGTTCTCGGTAGCGTGGGACGACCCGGAAATAGGGATCGAGTGGCCGCTCGCCGGGCGCCGGCCGATCCTTTCCCGGCGGGACGCCGCGAACCCGTCGCTCGCGTCCGCTCTATCGGAGCGTAACAAACCCGCCCGGGCTAGGTAGGACGCGCCAGAGGAACCGAATCGAGGGGGGATGGCATTCCATGATCAGAGCGACGAAGCTCTGGTGCATCGAGTGCGCTCCGGGGAAAGGGAGGTCTTCGGCGTGCTCGTGGATCGCTACAAGCGCGGCATCGCGAACTTCATCGGCGCAACCGTACGAAACTCGTCGGAAACGGCGGACCTATCGCAGGAGACCTTCCTGCGAGCGTACGCGCATCTTGGAACGTTTAATCCGCAGCTCGGGAAGTTCTCAACCTGGATCTATCAGATTGCGCGTAACGTGATTCGAACGCATCTCGCGAAATCGCTGCGCGCTCCAGCGGTGCAGGAGCTCGGGCAGGATCAATCCCTCGAAAGTGCGCTTCCCGATCTCTCGCCGCAGGCCGATCCTGCCGGCGGAGTGCTGCGACAAGAGGCGGAGCGCGAGCTGCGCGCCGCGCTTGCCGAGCTTCCCGAACGCACGCGAACGGTTTTGGCGCTGCGCTACTTCGACAACATGGAGTATCAGACGATCGCGAGCACGCTGGGTCTTTCGCTGGGCAACGTGAAGACGCTCATCCATCGTGGCAAGATCGCGCTGACGAAGAAAATTCGCGAGCGCGAGCGAAGCGCGATCGAAGCGTTGCGCGGCGTTCCGCAAAGGGGAGGCTCCAATGCGTTGCTCCTCGTGTGAGCCGAAGCTCGACGCCTATCTCGAGAAAACACTTCGGCCGCGCGAAGCGCGCGCCGTCGGCGCCCATTTGCGGGCCTGCCCCAACTGCGACGCGCTACTGCAGGAACTGCGCGTCGTCGACGCGTTGCTGACGACGGCACGACCGCCTACGGTCGCCGCCGGTTTTACGGCGTCGGTCGTTTCCGCAACGCACGCAACGTACCCTAGGATGCCGCGGCGCGTACCCGTGGCTGGTGCCCTTCTTCTTTATTTAGGGGTCGCGTGGTCGCTCGTCGCGCTCGTCGCGCTGCGGCCGCACGACGCCGCCCGTCTGGCGCAAACGTTCTTCGCGCTCGCGCGGGCGCGATCTGGCGGCGCTCGACGCCGCCGTGCGCGCCCTCGCTCCCGCGACGCCGGTCGCCGCAGCGGCGGTCACGGGCGTGCTGCTTGCTCGACCTCCTTCTGATTGTGCGCGCTCTTTTATGGCTATCGCCGCATGCGTCCGATCATCGCAGTTCATCTCGATAGAGGGCCGCGCTCGTGAGGCTGCGCCCGTTCGTCGTCGTCGCGTTCGCTCTCGCGGCGCTCGCGCTCGCGACGGCTCCCGCGCGAGCCGAAACGCAAGCCGTCTACCACGGCGGAACGTACTTCGGTTCGGTCGTCGTCGAGCCGGGTCAGGTCGTCGACGGCGACCTTACGGTGATCTTCGGTGATGCAACGATCGCCGGCATCGTCGAGGGCGACGTCAACGTTATCGGCGGGAACTGCGATCTGCGTCCCGGCGGCGTCGTCAGCGGGGATTGCAATCAAATCGGCGGCGCGGTGACGCAGGCGGTCGTCCCGTGGGCGCCGAGCGAGTCGCCATACAACCCGTTCGTTCCCGACCACCGCTTGCTTTGGCGGCTCTCCTGGAATCTGCTCGCTCTGCTCGTCTTCCTCATATTTCCGCTTCGCACGCGCATGGTGCTCGACCGCTTGGAGGGGCATCCCGGGCTCAGCGTCACCGCGGGCGTGCTGGGCTGCATTGCCGTGATCCCGCTGGCCGTGCTGCTGGCGATCACGATTCTTCTGATTCCGCTGATCCTGCTCGAACTGGTCTTTCTGCTGGCGGGAGTCTTTATCGGCACCGCCGCGCTGGCGCTCCTGATCGGGCGGCGGCTCTGCGAGCTCGTAAGCCCCGCGACGACGCCTTCGCCGCTTCTCGCGCTGCTCGTCGGGATCGCGCTGATTACCGCGGCCGAGCTCGTGCCCGTCATCGGCACCCTCGTGCTGATCCTCGTCGGACTCATTGGATTGGGTGCGACCATGCTTTCCTTTGGAGGAGACGCGTTTGCAGGGCCGGTCGCGTCACCTTCGGCACGCGCTCCGATAAGCGGACCCCCCATGGCCGCCGGCTAAACAAGGCCGCATGTCCACAATCTCGCGAGCCGCGCAGTTCGCAGCGCGCACGGCGCACATGCGGGCATCGACGATCCGCGAGATGCTTAAGGTAACGCAGCAGCCCGACGTGATCTCCTTCGGCGGCGGTCTCCCGGCGCCGGAGCTTTTTCCGACGGCCGCGATCGGAGAAGCTGCACGCCGCGTGATGGAACGCGTCGGTCCGGCCGCGCTCCAATACAGCGTGACCGAAGGCATCCCCGAGATGCGCATCTGGGTGGCCGAACGCCTCACACGCCGATTCGGCCGCATCTTCGAGGCCGAGTGCGTCACGATCGTCAACGGTTCGCAGCAAGGTCTCGATCTCGTCGGAAAGGTTTTTCTCGACCCCGGCGATCACGTCGTGCTCGAAGACCCGTCCTATCTCGGCGCGATTCAAGCTTTCGACGCATATCAGGCCCGCTATCTGACGGTCGAGACCGACGACGACGGGCATGCTTCCTGATTCGCTCGAGCGGGTGCTCGAGCGCGCGGACCCCTTTCCGAAGTTCCTCTACCTCGTTCCAAATTTTCAGAACCCCACTGGGCGCACGCTCTCCGGCAGCCGGCGCGAACGCGTCGTGCGCATCTGCGAGCACTTCGGCCTACCGATCGTCGAGGACGATCCTTACGGCGAGCTGCGGTTTGAAGGCGACGATTTACCGCCGCTCATAGCGTACGAGACGACCGCGCCGATCATCTACTCCGGCACCGGGAGCAAGATCATGGCGCCCGGCATGCGCATCGCGTGGCTCGTCACCGCGGACGACGAGATCCGCGAGCGAATCGTACTCGCAAAGCAAGGCGCAGATCTGCACAGCGGAACCTTCGCACAGTACGTCTTCCACGAGTACGCAAGCGACGGGGACGCTTTTGACGCTCACGTCCGCAAAATCGCGCAGACGTACGCGCGCCGCCGCGGCATTATGGCGGATGCGCTCGACGAGTGGATGCCGGAAGGCGCGCGGTACACGCGGCCGGCCGGCGGCATGTTTCTTTGGGTAACGGTGCCCGGCGTCGATACCACCGCGCTGCTGCGTCTCTCGTCCGAAGCGAAAGTCGTCTTCGTGCCGGGAGTCAACTTCTATCCGGGGCGCGACGTGCACGACGGCATGCGGCTTAACTTTTCCAACGCCTCAGAAAAGAATATCCGGCTCGGTGTCGAACGGCTTGGCCACGCCATCAGGCTATATAAAGGCGCAGCTTAGGTTTCCAAAGGAGTCCGCGTGGCAGGCTTGGTCGTCGGCATCTACCCCGCATCGGATGCAAAAGCGCTCGAAGACGCGCTTTCGGGACAGCACATCGATTTGAGCAAGGTCAAGGTCGTCAGCGCGAGCGCCGGAGATACCAATTCGTCGGGGCTCGAGTTTGTCGACGTCATCAACGACATGGAATCGAACTCCTTCGCCGACGAGATGACCAAAGGATTGGGAATGTTGGACGACGCGAGTGGAACGGGTGTCCCCGGAATCCAAGACCGGGGCGAAACCTTCACTGACCCATTCCCGCATCACGAGGCTCCATCGAGGCGGTACTTCGCCGCCTTTGCGATTCCCGACGACGAATGCGAGAACTTCGCCGAGGCCGTGGCCGAGGGGCGTGCGGTCGTAATCTACCCCGACACAGGGTCGGACGCGCAGACGATCGCCGCCGCTTTCAAAGCGGCCGGTCTGCGAAACGTCCGCGCGTATTAAGACCGGACTCTTTTTCACGAGCGCGTTCTTCGCGCTTACGAGCTGCAGACCGGTGGCAGAGTACGGCTACTCGCATCTGCCTTCCGGCTATCACTGGCGAGCCGTCTACGATCGCGCGACCAACGCAGTGGTCTTTTACGGGCAGGACCCGCTCACGCGCGATACCGTCTACGTTGGGCCGGATAGCCGGTTCTTCATCTTCCACCATCCTGGCCCCATCGGCCCCAAAGATCTGCCGATGCGCTGGGATCCGCACGATGCTCCGTAGCAGTTGGCCGCGGGTGCGCCGCGTCATGGTGACGGCCGCGGGAACGGTGACGGCGCAATCGGTCATCAAGGCGTTGCGCGACGACGGCCGGGTCGAGTTTATCGCCGCCGGCGACATGAATCCGCTCTGCGCGACGCGAGCCTTCGTCGACGAGTTCGTTACGCTTCCGCCGGCCGGCGACCCGGATTTTGCGCGCGCCTGTTTTGGGACTGCAAAACGCTTGAAGATCGATCTGCTCGTGCCGCTCATCGTGGAGAGTGAGTTCCTTCCGCTCGACGACGCGCGTGAGCTCTTCGAATCGATCGGCTGCCATCTCGTGTTGCCTCCGCGCGCCGTCGCGTCGCGCACGGGCGACAAGCTCGAGTTCGCAAAGTTCTTGCGTGAGATCGGCGTACCGGGCCCGGCAACGCAGCCGTACTCGGAAGGAATGAAGATCGTTCGCTTCCCCGTCTATCTCAAACCGCGCCGCGGGTCGGGCTCGGTCGGCACCTCACGCGTCGAGAGTTCTCACTCGCTGCACGAGGCCGCTCGCGGACGCAGCGATCTCATCGTCCAAGAGGCCGTCGAAGGCACGGAGTTTACCGTCGACTGCTTCGCGGTAGACGGACGCGTCATCGCAGCGGTCCCACGGGAGCGCATCGCGATCAAGGCCGGTGTTTCCGTCAAAGGACGGACGTACCGTGATCCTCTTATCGAGCGCATCGCAGGAAGCGTCGTCGAAAAGAGCGGGCTTTCGGGGCCGGCCAACGTTCAGGGCATGTTACGGGCAGACGGAAGCTTTGCGATCATCGAGATGAATCCGCGATTCTCCGGCACGCTCGCGTTGACGACCGCTGCGGGCATCAATTTCGCCTCGCTGCTGATCGATATGATCGAGGGCAAGGCGCTACCGAATTTACTTGGCCGGCACGACGAAGGCGTCGTGATGATGCGTTACTGGAGCGAAGTCTTCGAGGATCGCAGCGGCGTCATTCGCCTAGGTACGGCGCTTCAGGCGCTCGGCCACGACGATGCCTGCCTGTCTCCAAAACTCGAAGCCGAACGCGGCGCTGACGAAGGGATGATAGAGCCACTCCCGACGCCTGTCGCGCACCAACCCCCCAATCGCGGCGACCGCGGGTAAGACGAAGCTCACCGAGTAGAACGGCCAAACGTAGGCCCGTAGGCGCTGTGCCCGGCGGGATGCGCGCAAACGCCCCCAGACCGGCTGCCCGGCGTCCGTCAGGCGGGTGCGAAAGCGCGGCGCAAACTTTCGCAGCGCGTCGCCGATATCGCGCACGGTATGATGTTCGAGCGCCGCGCTTTCGACGAAGGCGATCTCGCGCCCCTCGGCGAGCAGAATCTCCACCGGCGCTACGTCGTCCTCGTCGGTTCCGTGCGGCTTTTGGTAAGGAAGTCGAATCGTAAACGCCTGCGCCAGGGCGACCAGCGGTCGCGGCCCGGATCCGAAATCGTAGACCACGTATTCACCGGTGCGCCGTTTCACGCGATACGTTCGATGGTACGAGGCCGGCGACGTCGCCCCGCCATAGATGAAGTGATTGAACGGATCGCTAAACGCGTTGAAGTAACGAGCCGTTCCGCCATCCTGCGCGGTGCTCGTGAGGCTGGGAAAGGCCGCGGCGACGTTCGGATCCGCGAACGGGCGCGCCATCTTCTCGAGAAAGTCGTCGCCGGCGAAGGCGTTGTCGGCGGCGAGCAGCATTGCGACGTCACCGGTCGCCTTTTCCAACAGCATTCCGGCACCCGGTTCCGCTCGCCGGACCGGATTGTGAAAGACCCGAGCGCCGAAGGCGCGCGCGATCGCGACCGTATCGTCGGTCGATCCTCCATCCGCGACGAGCAGCTCGATCAGCTCGCTCGGATAGCGCTGGCGCCGAATCGAATCGAGCAGCGCCGGCAGGCGCGCCGCTTCGTTCAACGTAGGGAGGATCAGCGAAAATCGGATCGGGGCGTAACCGGTCGTCACACCGCGACCTTTGCTCCATCCAACTCGGCCGAACGAAATGCCGCCTCGATCACGCGTACGACGTCCGCGCCGAAGGGACCGTCGGAGCGCGTCGCCGACTGGTTTCTAATCGCCGCGGCGAAATCCGCAACGAGTTTTCCGAGCGCTTCGCGGTTGTCGACGAGCGGTACGTGAAGGTCTCCCAGCCGATACGAGACCATTTGCTGCTGCAGCGTCGAGCTCGACGGGTCGAGCACGACACCTTTGTCGTAGAGATAAATTTTTTCCGTCGGTTCGACGTCGTCCCAGACGGCCATTTTGAGGCTCCCCGAAATCGTCGTTCGCCGCACCTTGACGGGCGACAACCAGCTCAGATGCACGTGCGCTACGCAGCTGGGATACCACATCGTGAGGAAGGCGACGTCCGGAACCAATGCGTGCACGCACGCACCCAGCTGTAGTGCGACCCACTCCGGGACTTCATCCAAGATGTAGTTCGTGATCGAAACGTCGTGCGGCGCTAAGTCCCAGACGACGTTGCTCTCTTGAAAGAGACCGAGGTTCACGCGAACCGAATCGATGTAGTAGATCTTGCCGAGCTCTCCAGCTTGGCGAAGCGCGCGGAGTTTTTCGACGGAGCCGGTGTAGAGAAACGTGTGATCCGTCATCAGGTGCACGCCGGCGCGGCGCGCGCGCGCGCAGAGCTCCTGCGCATCGCGATAACTTTCTGCGAGCGGTTTCTCTACGAGCACGTGTTTGCCGGCATCGATCGCTCGCACCGCAAGCGCGTAGTGCGTGCGAGGCGGCGTCGCGAGCGCCACCGCTTGCACCTCCGGGTCGGCGAGCGCCGGTTCGATGTCGGCGTGTCCTTCGATCGCCGGATAGAGCCGAAGCAGCTGCTCGCGCTTCGTACGGTCGGGCTCGACGACGCTGCGAACCGACCAGTCCTCAGACGCGTGAAGGTTGCGCACCAAGTTGGGCCCCCAATAACCCGCTCCAATCACCGCTATCCCGAGCGGGTTACGTTCCATACCTTTGCTAACGGAGGAGAGTCGCTATGCTACGACGAGCGCCTGCGAGCTCGCGAGCGCGTCGGCAACGAGCTCGATCTGCTCTTCGGTAAGCTCGGGGAACATCGGCAACGACAGAATGCGATCGGCGCTGCGCTCGGTCCGCGGGAACGAGCCGCGGCTGCGACCGAGATCGGCGTACGCCGGCTGCAGATGAATCGGAATCGGATAGTGGATGCCGGTGGCGACGCCGCGCTCGCGCAGCGTTGTCGCAACTCGCTCGCGATGCTCGACCTCGATAACGTAGAGATGGTAGACGTGCCCTTCGCCGGTAAGGCGCGGAGGCGGCTTGATGCCGATCTTCGGCGAGCCGAGCGTCGTATGCCGCGGCGTGGCGCCGGCGCGCCTCGTTCCAGGAATCGAGATAGCGCAGCTTTACGTCGAGCACCGCGGCTTGAATCGAATCGAGCCGGCAATTCCCTCCCTTGATGAGATGCTCGTACTTCTTGCGCTGTCCGAAATCTCGCAACAATAGTAACCGATCGGCGAGTCCCGCATCGTTCGTCACGATCGCGCCGCCGTCGCCGTAGGCGCCGAGGTTCTTTCCCGGATAAAAGCTAAAAGCGCCAAGGTCTCCGAAGCTGCCGGCGCATTTCCCATTCCATCGCGCTCCATGTGCTTGGCTCGCGTCTTCGATCACGTAAAGTCCATGACGCCTCGCGAACTCCAAAATCGCATCCATCGGTACGGCTTGTCCGTAGAGGTGCACCGGCATGATCGCTTTCGTGCGCGGCGTCAACGCATCGTCGAGCAGGTGGGGATCGATCAGATAGTTTTGGTCGACGTCAACGAGGACCGGTTTCGCGCCGACCGCCGAAACGGCCAGTGCTGAGGCGATATACGTGTTCGCCGGAACGATCACTTCGTCGCCCGCGCCGATCCCCAATGCTTCGAGAGCGAATTGCAGCGCCGCCGTCCCCGACTCGACGCCTACGCAATGGCGCGCGCCTATATACGACGCAAAGTTCTCCTCAAAGCGAGCAACGTCCGGCCCGAGAATGAAGGTAGCGTCCTCCATCACTTCCATGATTCGAGGAACGATCTCCGGACGCAGCGTGCGGAACTGCGCCTTCAAATCAACGAACGGAACAAGCGTGGTCGTGGTCACGGGGCGCGCTTCGTCGGCGCCCACGCGAGCGCCTTCAGTAGCCAGAGAGCGCAGAACGCGCCGACGACTTCGGCAATCATCTGCAAGAGTGCCGTTACCTGTATGAGTACGATGCGCCTCGAGGGCGTTCCAAGTATCCAGCCGTTCACCGACATGTCGATTCGGACGTGGCGCAGCATGCGTCCCGATGCGATTGCAATCCACGCGCTATCGTATTGCTCGTTGAAGCGCAGAAGCCGGTTTTTACCGTCTGCTTTTCTATCGACTACGTAGAGCCACGGCGTGAACTCGCGAAAGTCGAGAGCGAGCGCGGACGCAGGCGCGGAATGGAGCGGGAGATCTGGAAGCCACGCCGTCTGCGCGACCAGCTCGCAAAGACCCGCACACTCAACCGAAGCGACGTTCGCAGGGATGCGCAGCCAGACGAATGCGCCGGAGCTTAGCGCGAGCGGCCGGCCGTCGGGGGCACGCAGCGCGCCGCGCACGTATGCGAGCAGCTCCGATCCGGGTTCGACGCTTTGCGGAAGCCGCGATTGCGTGAGGGCGCCGCCGATTGCCTGCGCGAGTTCCGGCGCCTCTGCGAACGCAAGGCGCGCGTCGATCCAGGCCGTTCGGGGATCGATCGAGTCGCTTGGCGCGATCGCCGGGCGTACCGTTGCGTATCCCGGGGCGTCGCCGAAGAAAACGTCGCACGCGCCGAGGCTATCGCCAAGTGAAACGATGCGCGGCCTCGCACACTCCGACATCAACGGCGTCGCGCCGTCCGAGATAGCGGACGGGCGGCTCCGCACGGCGGGGCGATTTCGGCTGCAGCGACGAGGCGGCCAGCCCGATTCCCCCGCGCGTTCGCGAAACGAGCCACGGCCGGGCGACGATCTCGCTGACGCCCAGCGCGCGCAACGGTTCTGTGTCGCCCGACAACTCGTATCGCGCGAGCGCCATATCGACGGGATACGTGGGGAAGTACTCGTTGAGCGCCGGAACGTGGCCTGGATAGACGTACGCATCCGGATCGGCGCCGTCACCGCCGCCGTCACGCAACCCAAGGGGCTGAAAGGCCGGCAAGAGCGCGATCCTGGTAAAAGGCGGCGCGACGACGACGGGGTGCGGGTACGCGTTCGACGGGATCCACGTATCGCTGGGCGGGTGGAAAAGCCAGGTTACCGGTAAGAGCATTCCCGCGGCGAGCGCGACGTAGCCGAGTGCGCGAAAGCGCGCCGTTGCCGCGCATGCCAGCAGCGCGAGCAGGGCCGCAAGAATGCCCGCCAAATCGTAGAGCTCGCGGAAAACGCCGCTTTCGGGAACGTTACGAACGATCCACGCGTATGGAACGGCGAGCGGGCCGTGCACGCCCGAAATCGCGACGTAGATGAAGGCGGCAGCAACGATGGTCCAGATTGCGGCTTTCGAGCGGCGCGCCGCGATCGCGCCAACGACGGCGAGGGCGAGCACGACCCAAACGGCGACGGCTGCCGCAATGCCAAGCCGGTCCGCATAGCCGGGAAAGTAGCCGCCGAGGCCCAGCAGCGCAAGCGGGGCGACCGACTGATTCGCCTGCCACGTCACCCCGTACGGTATGCGCAGCAGGACGCCGCGCTCTGCGAAGAGCCCAACGGCCGACGGCAAGCCGAAGATGATTCCGAATGCAATCGGCGACCATTTGCGCGTCGCGAACGCCGAAAGCGACGAGCGCGAGCATCGCAAGAATAAAGAACTGCAGTTGCGCTTCGATCAGCGCGATCCAGACCGCGAGCCGCAGCGGCGAAGCATTGCGACCTCGCAGCATCTCGGCAAACAAACCGATGAGGCCGCCGTACGCCAGAACCATAACGAGATGACCCGCGACGACCTCGTTGTAAACCCATGGGTTGAACGACGTAAAGAGACCGATGCCGATCGCGGCCGGCGCGCCGTTGGTCCAATGCGCCGACGCGGCGGCCGCGCAGCGCATGCAAAGATAACCGGTCGCTGCGGCAAGCAGTGCCAGACCGGCGAGCGGACCGAAGAGCCACATGGCCGCTGCGATCGGAAATGCGATCAAATAGGTGGTCGGATGCGGGTTGGGTTCTCCAAAGCCGACCGGGAGCCAACCGTAGATCGACGCCTGCACGAACGATGGGACCGCACTGCGATCGATCGGCCAAGTCCAGTCGTGACGAAGCGTCGGAATGCCCTTCGCGGCAACGAATGCGGCGAAAAGAATGGCAGCGACGACCGCGGACTGCGGTCGTTATGCGCGCAATCGCCGGCACTCCATGGCGAGCGCAAGCGCGGCCGAAGCGGCCGCCAAGTACGCCACGATCGCAAACGGTTCTGCAAATGACGCAGGGAGAACGCTCGCAGAAATCATTGCCGCGACGGCGGCGACGGCCGCATAACGTGCGGCCCGCTCGAGCACGAGCGGCTTATCGAGCAGCGCTGCGGCCCGCACGAGGATTTTCTGTGCCCAAACGCCGGTGCTCGTTGTCGCGAGCAACGACGCCGCAAGGAAGAGCGTCGCAAGAACCATGAGGCGGTAGGCGGCTACCACGTAGATTTCCGACGCATCGGCGGGAGCGAGCGCGGCGAGACCCAGCGCGCCGACTCCGGCCACGACGGCGTAACGCGCCGCCGCGACGAGATTACCTCCACGCGCGAACCGCGCATGCAGCGCCGCAGCAAACGCAACCAGCTTTCCACTACGAACAAGCGCGGACAGAACGATCAACGCCGCGCAGGCAACCAGCGCGAGCACCTCGGCGCCAGGTTCCGCAACGAGCGCTGCAAAGACGGTCAAGAGAACCGCGATCCCCACCGAGTACTTGAGAAAAGACGGAAACGCAGCCCTCGAAACCGCGTTGCGATCTTCCGGCGGGAGTGCTGGAACGAAGCGTAGGACGGCAAGCACGAAGGCCGCAAAAATCGCGGAGAGATACGCGACCGTCGCGAAGCGCTCCGCCGGCTGTTCCGAGAGCGTGGTGGCCAACAGAAGCGCCACGACGCACGTGCCGACCGCGAATCGCAGGGCGCTATCGAGCACCCACGCGATGGAGGAGCCGTTTCAACGGTCGAGCGGGTGAATCGGCCACAGTTCCGGCGCCCATGCGAGCACGATCGCGATCAGGAGAGCGATCACCGATATTGCGCCCGCGACAACGTAGTACTCCTGTCCCGTAAACGTCAACAGAACTTTCCCGCCGCCGGGAAGACTTGGAACGATCCAGCCGTTCGCAACGCCGTTGACGATCACGTGTGGAAGAGTTTCGCCGGCGAGCGTCGCCTTCCACTCCGGATGGTACGCCTCATTGAAAACGAGCAGGTACGGACTCGCGCTGCTCGGAGCCGTTACGTCGATCGCCGTCGTTGAGCCCCGCTGCCAGGTCAGCCCAAAATCCTTGGTTGGCGGATCGTTGGCGGGTTCGAGCGTGAGAAGGCCGATGTTGATTTGCCGATCGGCGCTGGCGACGAGATGGCGTCCGCTTGTGAGGAAAACCGGGCCCCTGCCGACGGGTTTGCCGTCAATGCGAATCGGAACCGCCGTGAGCGACGCCGGCCTGCGCAACGGCTCGACCGGGCAACGCGTGCACCTCGTACTCGACGTTCGCAAACTTCGGATGGCTGCCGCGAGCGAGGAGCCAAAGGCCGGCGATGCGTTGCGACGTGTCGCTCCAGTCGTTCGGGAACGCGTGCATGAAGTTGATGTCAAACGAACCGTCGGCCGCGATGGGAAAGAGCCGGTAAACGACGCGGCCTTTGCTCGCGAGCGCGACGGCAAGCGACGCACCCCGGTCCGCCGTCTTGCTCACGGTTCCAGTAAGGTCGGGGTCGCCGTCGAGCCCGGTCGACGGCCTTGCGAGCGGCAGCGCCGTGAACGACCGGTCGGTGCGCGGCGAGAGCGAGGTCAGCAACGTTCCGACTTGAGTGAAGGCGAGATCCGGAGCGACGGCGGCCGAGAGCACGTCGGTGCCAAGGTCGAGACGCTCGCCGCTCATCGGATGAAAATCGAAGGCGACGTCGTTCCAGCCTGGACGCAGATCAACCGTGAAACGCACCGGAACCGGCGCCGGACCGTTCAGCTCGTCAATGGTATCGTACTGCTGATCGTTCGCCGGCGCGCCAGGGAGCACGACGTTGCGGGGGGGTTCTCCGCCGACGGTGACGGTCATGAGATCGGAGACCTGCAATCGGCTGATCCGCATCGAAACCTGTCCGCGCACGCCGCTGCGGCCTGGAACGAAGACGCGCACGTGCGCATCGCGCGCAAAGAGAAACCACGAGATCGGGTCACCGCGCTGCCACTGGTAGACCGTTGCATCTTCGCTGTACCATTGCGGCGGCATCCTGATCGCCGACGTGCCGACGATGCCGCGGCCGAGAACGTAGGGAAGCGTCCCCGAAAGATTTGACGGGAAACTGCCCTAGGAACGATCGGCCGGGGCGCAACCGAGTGCCGACGATGCCGTCGGGGCCGAACGGTCCGATCCCGGTGGCGCGCACCCGATATTTCCCCGAATACGGCAGCGTAACGTTCGTATTGGCTCCGTAGACCAAGGTCTCTGTCGCGAGATTCTGCGGCAGCGCGCTCTCCAGCGCGACGATTCTGGCCTGCCAGGCTCGAAGGTCGTCGAGGTTGACGATCGCCACAACCAGATCGGGATCGAGAAAGCCATCGGAAACCCAGTGAAGACCCGGCGTCAGGCCGAAATTCTGGTACTCCGCCCACGCGCCGCCGCTATTTCGAAGCGAAAGATGCTGTCCGTCGATTTCGAGCGTCTGCGGTGCAGAACGGTCAAAGAGCAAGGACTCCTCGTGCGCGAAGACGGCGTACACGCCGCCGCTCTTGACGTTGAAGTGCGTCAAAAAGGCCGCATCGGCCGACGGCGGGTGGACTCGAATGGCCCCCGGGAGCGCCTCGTTGACGGCAAGATCGCGAACCTGGTCTGCGGATCCGGGAAGGATCGGCGAGAGCGATTGCATCAGGCTTGAAAACTCGTCCGCCGAACGGCTCGGCGGATCGAACTGCGCGCGCCCTTTCGCCATCGCGTCGACGTCGCCAAGGTACGCGTCCGCAAACGTTGGGAGCGTGCTCATGACGGGATGCGTTACGCCATAGATAAGCGGCAAGGCGCCGCGTAGATGATAGACGCGTAGCGGTCCATCGGAGCGCACCGGCGTGGCCGCAAGCACGCGGGTTAAGAGATCGTGCGTAAGCGTCGTGCTGTTGAATCGCCACTCTCCGGGCGAGCTGAAATCGATGGCCGGTATGAAGTCGTCGCGTTGCAGAATCGTATCGACACCCATGGTCCGAAACATAGTTTGCAGAGAACGGAAGCCCTTCGCGCATGGCGCGGTATGCCCGGCGGACCCAAATGTCGGTCCCCTCAGAGGGCTCGCTTCCCAGAAATCCGTAGATCATCGGGCGGTCGACCAAAGAGTTCTCAATATAGAACTGCGGATTGCCCCAGTCGAACTGCTCGAGAAACTGCGTTGGGAAAAGCGCGACGCGTTGGCGCTGGTCGCCGCCGACGAGCGCGTTCTCGCGGTACTCCCAAGCCGGGATCGGTTCGGCCGGATAGTTCATCTTGTTGATGACGACGGGGATGAAGACCAGAATCGGCATCGCGATGAGAAGCATCCGCGCTCCAGAGACGAGCCACGCCCATTTTCGCGCGTCGAGCGCGCGCAGCTTCGTAACATGGTCGCGCAGCGCGGCAATCAGCGCATAAGCGCCAAGCGCGTAGAGCCCGCTTATTCCGAACTCGACGCCCGCGACCCACTTGTACGAGAAGCGGAACATTTGGAATCCCGGAAAGCTACGATAGAATCGATCGTAGACCGGCGTCGTCACGGCGTCCCCGAGCACGTCGTGATAGTAGCCGACGACCATCGGGACCGAGACGATGGTAACGATCAGAAAAAAGAGCGTCGCCGGACGCTGGTTCCGCCTGAACGCGACACCGCCAAGCGCAACGATAGGAACGAACCAGAGGAGCGCACCGAACAAGCCGGATGCGTAGGCCGCGGCCCACGGGAAGTACGCGCGTCCCGCGAAGGAGACAAACGTCGCCCAATGACCGAGCCCGCGCAAGACGTTGGCAAAAGACGTCGCAGCGTTGTGCATCGACGGCGCCTTCGCTGAGCACTCCGTTGAGCCAGACGGCTCGGAAGTAATCGGCGAACGGCACGATCCAGTATAAGTTGATCGCAATCGCGGCGATCGAAGCCGCTGACGATGATGGGCAAGGCTCGCTTCGCGGCGATCGAGGGCTTTGGATCGAACCCGATCGTCACGACGACGAAGATCGCAAGAATTATCGCGTTGATTGCGACCAACGGCGGATTGATTCCGGCGCCGACGAGCGTCAGCAGCGCGATGGCCAAGGCGGCTCGCCAGATATTCATCTCGCCGCGCATGGCGCGCGCCATAACGCCCACCATCGCGGGCAGCGTCGCATACGTGAGCAGCCAGACGATCTGCGCCTGCGAGTTCAGCGCAACGTACATGTTGAAGAGGTACGCGCACGAGCCGGCGATGCGCGCGACCTCATCGAGCCACGGCGCGACGCTGCGCAGAGAGTAGTACATCGACCACAGGCAGCCGAGGTAGACCAAGAAGACGGCGAAATGCTGCGCGAAATCCTGTGGGACGTGGAGGAATTGAGCCAATCCATACGCCCACGAATATGGCGTTTGATACGGGACAAAGAATCCCGTGTGGAAACCCAACGCGAGCGCCGGATTCCACGCGTGTAGTATTTGGCCCAAAAATTGCAACGGATTGATGTGGAGCGAGGGCAGCCCGTCGTTGAGCTGGACGCCGCTGCCATAGCCGGTCGTTACGAGTAAAGCAAGGGCGACGAAGAGCGCTGGTACCAGCGCTTTTTGCAACACCACGGGCAGAGGCCAGTCGAGGATTCCCGGCGCGCGACCTTCGGCTGCCTGCTCTTTCACGCGTAAGCCTTTCCGTAGAGTCTGAATGGACCTTCCAAGACGAGGCGCTGTTCGACTGAAGGAGTTTCAAAAAGATCGTCGACCTGTTTGCCGACCGCATCGGACTCGATGTCGCGCAAGATGCATCGATACTCGATGCGCCGCACGCATTCGAAATCACGCGACCCCTCGTCGTGGCAGGCCGGACAGAGCGACGGCCGCAACGCGACGGCCGGTCCCACCGGCACTCCTCGAACTTCGCTGGTCATGCCGAAGAGCGCGAGCGTCTTGACGCCGAGGCCCGAGGCAAGATGGCTGAAGCCGGCATCGTTTCCGACAAAGACTTCGCACTCCGCGAGATGTCGCGCAGCTTGTGCGAGCGGCTCGCAGACGATGCTGACCCCCTCGTGGCCGCGAAGATCTCGCTCGGCGCGAAGGGTTTCGCTTTCTTCGTGCGGACCGAGAAAGAAGCGCACGCTTCGACCGTTCGCAGCCTGCGCCCGCGCGAGCGCAACGAATCTTTCATACGGCCAGCGCTTTGCCTCATTTCCCTTCCAGGCCATCGAACCCGGGTGGATACCAAGCGTACCGGGAATCCGTTCCGCGCGCCACGAGAGTGGAATCAAATACTCGAGATCGCGATCGCCGGGTTGCAAGCCGAGCGCGCGCGCGAGCCGTTGGTTCTCGACGAGGCGATGACCGCCGCGCAGTGGAACGCGCGCGTTGCGCGAGGAGCGCGCGATCAGGCTCGCGGCACCCCCGTACTCGTGCATCCAAAGTTTTTCGGCCCCGACTCCGCGAGCGATGAGCGCGTACTGCCAGCGCGTCGCCGGAAACGGCAAAATGCACGCATCGTAGTGGCGCTTGCGTAGCGTTATGACCGCGCGCAGCGCATCGGTCGGCTTCGGCCGCAGCGGCAACTCGACGACGTCGCGAACGACGTGCAGCTCGCGCAGGTATTCGCTGACGGGCGCGTGCATCGTCAGGGCGTCGACCGTCCAGCCGTCGCCGCTCAGACCTCTGAGGATCGGCCCCGCGGCCAGGGCATCACCAAGCCCCGGTAGCAGCAGTACCAGTGCGGTGCCGGTGCCCACGCCGGTTACTCTCGGATGACGACGGGAACCACGATCTCGTGCGAGCCGTCGGCACGCTCGAGATTGACCGCCCGGCGCTGGGGACGATCGTAGTAGTGCAGGATTCGCATCCGATAGAAAATCGCGAGCGTATCGAGAAAGACGTTCCAGACGGCCGAAAGGCGCAGCCGGCTGCAGACTCGCTGGAAGTTCAGCGTCACCGGAGCCTCGACGATTCGGTAGCCGAAGTGATGGACGTTTGCCAACAGCTCCAAATCGAAAGCAAACCGTTTTACGAGAATGCGCGGAAGCACGCGCTCCAGCACCACGCGTTTGAAGAGCTTGATTCCGGTCTGCGTGTCGCGCACCGGCAATCCGAAGAGCGCGCGCACGAGCATATAGTAGAAGAAACTGTAGACGCGACGCAACGGCGGATAATCGACCTTTGAATCCGGATGGAACTTCGAGCCGATCACGACGTCGGCGTTGCGGGCCTCCATGATCGCGAAAAAACTCGCCAGCTGCTCCGGGTGCAGATCCATGTCGGCGTCGAGAAAGGCGACGTAATCGCCCTTCGAATACCAGGCGCCGCAGATAAGCGCGTTGCCCTTCCCCTCGTTGCGCCTGCAGCGCACCACGCGAACGCGTTCCGGCCACGCACGCAAGGCGTTGCTTGCGGCCGCGTGCGTTCCGTCCATACTTCCGTCGTCGATGACGACGATCTCGAAATCGAGGCCGAGTGCCTGCATCGTCTCGACGGTCTCGCAGACGTTCTCGGCGATCGAGTTCGCCTCGTTGTACGCCGGCATGAGGATCGAGAGCATGGCGCTGGAAGGTTTGCTCTGGAGAAAAAGGCAGCCTGCCCGTGAAAAGTTGATTGTAGTCATCGTGCCTAAGCGATCGGCGCCTCGCGGTTCTCGGGCGGGCTCACCAAATTGCGCTCGAACTTCGCCACGATCGTGCGCCATGCGAGATCGAGCTCTTCCACGCCAAGCATGCGCGCGACTGCTACAAAGACCGTCCCCCCAATCGCGATCTGTCCGAAGAGGAACCAGGCACGCGATGCGAGCGTAGCCTCGGGCGTGACGCCGAGCGCGCCGATCCAGCCTAACGCGGCGAGCATCGCGATCGAACTCAGCGCCACCTTTCCAGCCGATGCCAGGAGCGCGCCCCAATCGATGCCGGAGACCAGTCGCGCGATGACGACGAGCAAGAGCATCGCTTGCATACTTTGACTGAGCGAGTTCGCGAGCAAGAGCCCGCGCGCGCCCAAGGTCGGCAACCATACGAGCGAGAGCAGCACGTTGACGATGACGCTGACGACCGAGATCGTGACCGGCCAGAGCGTCTCGCGACAAGCAAAGCAGCACCGCGTCAACACGACGTTGGCTGCGAGCGCGACCAATCCAATCGCAGCATAGGGAAGGAGCCCGGCGGTCAAGTCGGTCGCACCGGCTTGGAACGTTCCACGCTCGAAGAGCGCTTGCACCATAGGATGCGCCAGGACGATCAGCGCGCAGACGGACGGAATCGTAATGAAGTTTACCAGCCTCAACCCGGTAACAACGCTGCGCGCGACGCCGCGCCGGTTCTCACGCGCGAACTGTGCTGCGAGCAGCGGAAAGATGACGGTCGCAATCGCGGCTGCGAAAATCTGCTGCGGAAAGTTGACCAGCTTCGTCGCGTAGTTCATGCCGGCGATGTAGCCCGGCCCGAGCGTCGAAGCGAAGAAACGATCGAAGAAGAGCGCGAGCTGACCCGCTGCCGAGCCGACGATGATCGGCCCGAGTAAGACCCAAATCTTCTTCAGGCCGGGGTGGTGCAAGTCGATGATCGGCCGGTACCTTCCGATCGAGAGGAACGACGGCAACTGCACGAGCATCTGCGCGGTCAATCCCAAGACGGTTCCCAGAACCAGCGCGTAGATTCCTAGATTTCTGATGCCGTGGGTCAACAGCACCACGCACGCAATCGTCACGACGTTCACCGCGACCCCAACCAGCGCGGCGGAGCGGAAGCGGTGGTAGGCGTTGAGCATGGCCGAGAGCACGCCGCTGAGGCTGACGGCGACGATGCTCGGCATGAGCCACCGGGTCATGCGAATCGCGACGCCCATCTGCGGCGCCGGAAAACCGTGCGCGATGAGCGGCACGTACCAGCCTGCGGTAAAGAACCCAATAACGGCGCACGTCGTCAACACGATCGCAAGCAAGTTGAGCACCGTGCTCGCCAAACGCCACGCCTCTTCTTCCTCGCGGTGCGCGAGGTACTCGGAGAACGTCGGAACGAGCGCACTCACGAGCGCGCCGTTGAAAACGCCGAAGAGAATCGTCGGGATCGTCGCCGCGGCCAGGAAGGTGTCCATTTCCCAGCGCGTTCCGTAATAACGCGCGCTGACGACCTCGCGCAAGAAGCCGAGCAGCGTCGATGCAAAGGTCGCGCCCATGATGAAGAACGTCGAGCCCGCGATCGAAATGCGATGGCGTGGGCGGCGACGTTCCGGGACAACTCTGAGGTGCGGGGTGGACCTAATGCGCTCCGTCCCTCCTCAAGACGGCAGGAATCGTCTTCGCTACGATCAGCAGATCGCCCAGCGGCGTCCACTCGTCGACGTACCGGTTGTCGAGCTCCATCCAGTGCTCGAACGAGACCTCGCTGCGCCCGTTGATCTGCCAAAGGCACGTCACCCCCTGCGGCACGCTGAGCCGGCGCCGCGCAACGGCATCGTAATGCTCGACCTCGCTGGGAAGCGCGGGACGCGGGCCGACCAACGACATTTCGCCGCGCACCACGTTGATGAGATTCGGAAGCTCGTCGATGCTGCTCCGCCGCAGGAAACGCCCGAGCGGGTGGAGGCGCGGATCGTTGCGAATCTTAAAGACCGGCCCGTCGACTTCGTTGAGATGCATCACGCTGTGACGCATGGCGTGCGCTCCATTAACCATCGTGCGCAGCTTGAACATCTTAAACGAGCGCCCGTGCATGCCGATGCGTTCTTGCGCGAAGAAGGGCGTCCCACCAGTTACGCACGTAATGGCGAGCGCCGCGAGCGCGACGATCGGCGCAGTAACGACGAGCAACAGGGCGCCGACGACGACGTCGATCGCTCGCTTCAGAAATTTCCAGAACTCCGGCACGTCGCGTTCGGCCGGAGCGCCGACCGCAATGCGCATGGCGTTCGAAAACCTCATGCTAAGAGCGCCTCCTTGACGGTCCGGCCGACGAAATCGAGGCCTTCGACGTCACCGATTGTGCCGCCGCCGGCGGGGCCGACGATGGACGAACGGAACGTACTCGCGCGTGTGGTCGGTGCCCGGCGCCGTCGGATCGCAGCCATGGTCGGCAGTAAGGATCATTTCGTCGCCGGGGCGCAGCCGTGCCTCGAGGCCTGGCAGCATTGCATCGAGCTCCTCGAGTGCGCGGCCGTATCCTCGTACGTCTCGACGATGGCCGTACTTCGAATCGAAGTCGTTGAGATTCGTAAAAATGAAGCCGTGGTCGACCTTTTCCAGCAACTCGAACGTTCTCTCCATCGCATCGCGGTTATCGGCAATGCGCACCGACGACGATACTCCCCGTCCGCAGTAGATGTCGCAAATCTTTCCTACTGCGTGCACCTCGATATCCCCGGTCCGAAGTTCGTCAAGCAAGTTCGGGGGTGGCTCGATTGCATAGTCCCGTCGATTCGGCGTCCGCCGGAAAGCCCCCGGTTTCCCCACAAACGGCCGGGCGATGACCCGGTTGACGTTATGAGGCGGGCGGAGCATCTCCCGGGCTTCCCGGCACCACTCGTAGAGGAGCGTCAGAGGAACGATTTCCTCGTGCGTTGCGATCTGGAAGACCGAATCGGCCGAAGTGTAGAGGATGGGGCGACCGCTCTCAAGGTGCGCCGGTCCAAGCTCTTCGATGATTGCGGTGCCCGATGCCGTCGTGTTGCCGAGCGGCACCTTTCCCGTAATGCGCGCGAACGCTTCAACAATTTCGGGCGGAAATCCATCGGGATAAGTAGGAAAGGGCACGCCGGTAAGAATGCCCATCATTTCCCAGTGCCCGGTAATCGTGTCTTTGCCGCGGCTGCGCGCGCGCAGACGCGCAACGCGCGCACGCGGCCGCTCTACCGCTGCAACGCCGTCGATCGAAGTAAGCAGGCCGAGACCGAGACCCTCGAAGTTGGGAAGTCGCAGCGAACCCAGGCGCCGCGCAACGTTACCAATCGTATTAGCTCCCGGTGCATCGCCGTACCGATCGGCGTCGGAGAGTGCGCCGACGCCGCCCGAATCGATCACGATCGCGACCACTCGCGTCATCCGTTTGTTCCTTCCCTTTAAGAATCCGTTCTTACTGTTCGATAGGAGAGGGGACCACGGCCGAAAAAGCGTTGCGGACCGTGCCACGTATCGCGCTCCAGGCAGCGCTTGCAACGCTGATGCTTATCCTCGGGCGCGCTGCAGCCTGCGCCGCCACGCCGGCACCTAGCCCGGCGCCGACCACGCAGCCCTCGCCCCCACCGCCCAAAACGGTACTCTATTTGAGCGCAAAGCGAATCGATTTTTACTACGATCGTTTCCTGCTCGAGGCGGACGGTGACGTCCACTTGCGGACGAGCGACGGTTTCACCGTATCGGGCGATGCGTTCTCGATGGACTTGAAGCTCAATCGCTTCATGGTCGCCGGCAACGTGACGCTGCACGACGCCAGCGGAACGGTCACGGCGCGGCGATCTCCGATTTTCTCGACTTTCGGCGCATCTATTTCGTTCCGGTGACGAGCGAGCCCGACCGCTGGACTTTCCTCGACGGCGACCTCGCGCATCCCGTCAAAGGCCGCATCATGCCGGGCGATACTTTTTATTTTCCCATTATCACGCAGCAGCCAAGCATTACGGCCGGCGGCGCGGTCATCGGCACCAAGACCTACGTCCGCTTCGTCAACTCCCACACCTATTTGGCGGGCGCCGAGATTCCGCTCGGAACCGACGTCGTCAACTTCTCGTCAAATCAGTACTTCGCGCAGAACACGCTCTCGGGCGCGAGCGTCGATCTTACCTGGACGATGGCGGCCAGCCCGAACGCGCTGACCGCGCTCCATCTCCGCTACGATCCGACATATAAGACGTATCTGTCGGTCGAGCAACATCTCGTAGGCGACCACGATTACGCGATCTTCTCGGTGAATCCGGCAACGCGCGCCGAGAAGTGGTGGAACCTCATGCTCTACGAAAAGCTCGGCAGCCGTTTCCAAATACAAACCTTCAGCCAACTCTACACGCAGCAGCTCTGGCTCCAAGAGCCCCGCGCGGCCCAGCAAACGACCTACATCAACGCGACGTACGCCCTTCCACACTCGTACCTGCAGGCAACCTCGCAGCTCACCAACTACAACATCCTCGGCCCTGGATCGCTCGAAGTGCCCGACGCTATCGGCGGCAATCTCTCTCATCCCACGCAAGTGCAGATCACGGCGACGAGCTTCCAGAATAAAGTCGCGAATTTGCCGCTCTTCGAGCAGATCTATGAAGGCTACGGCTTCAATCACGATTCAGTCGGCGCGGCCCAGTACCTCAACGGATTTGCGCAATATTGGCCGCCCCACTTCCCGCCTATTCCGGTGCCGGGGTTGCAAGCCTACGGCGCACCCTGCCAAGAACAGCCGTCGAAGCAGTTCACGTACTATTGTCCGGTCTACACGACCATCTGGAACAGCGTGCTCGGCGTAAACTTTTTCACGCCATCGCTCAAACTCAACAATCCGCCGAGCCCGTTTGAAACGTACTACTTCAACGCGAGCTTCAACAAACAATACCAGTGGAACTCGCTCCCGCATTGGATCAGCAACACCTCGGAAAACTTCTCGATCAGCCGGCAGTTCACGCGCGCGGTGCACACGTACGTCAGCTACCAGATCCAAAACGTCGGCGATCATTACATCAGCGGCGGGTACCAGCCGTGCCAGCCGGTCAACACCTTTTACTGCCCGCTGAGCTTTACGTCGTTCCGCGGCGTCTCGACCTTGCGAACGACCAGCGCCGGCATCAACGTCGTGCCGAATCCGGAGTTCAACTTCTCGCTGCTGGTGCGCCATCACGACGATTTTCCGATACCGGTTCCGGGCGTCTTCGCACCCCCGCCGAACAACATCATCGGCCAGCCGCTCTATAACTGGTACCTCGGCGAGCCTCCGTACGACGCAACCGCCGACGTGCGCTTCGTGATCTTCCCGCACGCGTTGCTCGACGTCTCGCGGACGCTCTATTGGTATGGGAATCCGTACCGTACGCAGTACTGGCAGCCGACCTTCGTCGTCCAGGTGCTGCCGATATGATGCGCCGCGCGCTGTCGATCGTCGTGGCGACGCTGACCGTCGTGCTGCTCGCCGCGAGCTCGTCAATCGTCGTGAGCGGACAAGTTCTCGCCTATCAGGATGGCTACGTCTTTTTCACCACCGGCGACGGCTTTCGCGTCGCCCACGACGTCGTGATCCACGATGCCAAAACCGGCGCCGCCACCACGATTCATCCTGCGCCGCGCATCTGGGCGCGAGCGACCTTCGATCCGAGCGGCACCGTTACCGAGCTCGACCTCTCGCGCACGGCGCTGCCGCCGGAGGGCAGCTTCGCCGACGTGGCGCGCTTTGCAGTCGTGGCATCCTCGCCGGTTCCCAATCCGGATCTTCTTGCGTACGCGGCCACACCCGAACCCGGGGCATCGGTTGCGTCGATCGTGCAGTTCTCGGGAAGACCGGTGCTCGTCACGTTTATCGTGCAGGTGCCGCCGAACACGCCCTTCACGTCGAGCATCTACATCACAACCGATGTGAGCGGCTGGAACGCGCAAGCGATTCCGATGGATCGGGTCGATGCGCTCCACTATGAGATCACGCGCCGTCTGAACTCCGGAACGATCTTTCGTTACCTCTACGACCGCGGCACGTTCCAATCGCAAGAGATCGCGCAGAACGGTTTGCAGCGCACACCGCGCCGGCTCATCCTTACCGACGCCGACGTTCGCGTGATTCGCGACACGGTCTACGGCTGGCAAGACTCGGTGAGCGGCGGCGTCAATCAGGGGCAGCCGCAGATCATGCCGACGCCTTACAACCCCGCCCCGTTCCCGAATCTTCCGACATGCCTGCCGGCGCCAGAGCCGCCCGGACACGGCAAGCAGCCTCCCCCGCCGCCCGGCTGTCCGGGCGCTCCGCCGGCGGACCGCTAACGGACCGTCAGCGGGATCGCCCGCGTCGCCCTATCACCGCGCGGGTTACGCGCGGTGAGCATCATCGTGAAGTTGCCATGAATGAACCATGGCAGCGGACCGACGGTATAGGTCAGATCGAAGCGGCCGACGCCGGTCTTCACAAGGCTCACGCCGTAGCCGCCGATGCGCGCCTCCACGCTGGCCACGTTCGAGCTGGTAACGACGCTTCCAAAAACGCGGTCGCCGGGCCGGACCGTGGTCTGGCTGATTTCGACGTCGAGAATTCGCGGGGGTGCCTCCGGAGGCACTCGCGGCACATTCTTCGGGGCCGGCCGCGACGGAGCGCCGAGCAGCGTTGAGGATGGGCCCGGCGACGGAATCGGCGAAGCCGGCTGCTGCCGCGGGCTTTGTGCAGCCCCGCGCGGCGGGCGTGGGGTCGCTGCCGGTCTCTGCGGACTCGTCGGCCTCGCTGCGTGGCCGCACCCAAAGAGCGCCAGCAAAGAGGCCACGATCCAAACGGCCGGGCGCACCTTGCACATCCCGAGCTTGGTTCTGCCTTCGTCAGGTTGAAAACCCCTCACCTGAAATGAGCAATCGTGAAATGAGCAATCGTGCGCGGCCCGTTCTCAGCCTCGTCGTCCCGCTCCACAATGAGGCCGGGAACGTCGCGCCATTGCTCGAGCGGATCGGCACCGTGGTCGACCGGTTGCGCGACGATTTCGATTACGAGATCGTTCTGGTCAACGACGGCAGCACCGACGATACGGCGGCAGCGATCCGGCGTGAGATGGAGCGGCGCCCGCACATCGTGCTGATCAACCTCTCCCGCAACTTCGGCCATCAGCTCGCCGCGACCGCCGGCCTCGAGATGGCCGCCGGCGATGCGGTCGTGCTGATGGACGGCGATCTGCAAGATCCGCCCGAGCTCATCGAAGCGTTCCTCCAACGCTGGCGTGAAGGCTACGACGTGGTCTATGCGGTTCGCCGGACGCGCCCCGGCGAGAGCCGCTTTAAGGTGCTGACTGCGCGCGCGTTCTACCGCATCATCAACCGGCTCACGAAGATCGCGATTCCGCTCGACGCCGGCGACTTTCGTTTGATGAGCCGGCGCGTCGTCGATGCGTTGCGCCGATCGCCGGAACGCAACCGGTTCTTGCGCGGCATGGTGAGTTGGGTGGGCTTCAACCAGACGGCGATCGAGTACGACCGTGACGTTCGCTATGCCGGTTCGACGAAGTATCCGCTCGCAAAGATGATCCGCTTCGCAATGGACGGCATCACGTCGTTTTCCGACATCCCGCTGCGCTTTGCGTCGTATCTTGGCTTCGCCGTCAGCGCCGTCGCGTTTCTCTACGCGCTCATCGTTATCGTCTTCAAGCTCTTCAGCCTGAATCCGCCGGCGTACACGCCGGGCTGGGCCTCGACGATCGTCGCGGTGCTCTTTCTGGGCGGCGTGCAACTCATGAGCTTGGGCATTCTCGGCGAGTATCTCGGCCGGGTCTACGACGAAGTCAAAGGGCGTCCGCTCTACCTTATCAGCGACATCGAACGGTCTTGAGCGGTACAGGCCGCTGATCTACCGTCCGGTCGTCGACCGCTTCGCGATTCCGGTTCCGCTCGATCCACCGTCGGCCGCGCTGTTCGTCGCCGCGCTGATTGCCGCCGCCGCGCTCACCGCGCGACGCCCGGCTTACGGTTTGGCGGCCCTGGTGCTGGTGACGCCGGTTGCGTTCGCCCACGAGATTTTCGGCACTACGATCACGCTTCCGAAGGTCGTCTTGCTCGGCGTTGTGCTCGGGCTCTCGACCTACGCCGGCTGCACCAAGTTGTTACGCAGACGTCCGGCGGCGTTGCTGCTCGGGGCGCTCGCCGTGCTTTGCATCGTCACGCTGCTGACGCTGTTCGATGCGGCAGATCGCGGCGCCGTCATTCGAGAAACGCTTAAAGTCGTCGAGTATGCGGTGCTCTTCGCGGCGGCGTTCGTCTGCTACACGCTCGACGCGCAGGACGCGCCGCTGATCGGCGCAGTCGCGATCGCCGCGATCGTGGTCTCGCTCTCCGCGCTCGCGCAAGAGATCGTCGGCGCACCATCGGGACTCTACATCGGGCCGGCGATCGTTCCACGCATCGCCGGGCTGCTCGAAGGTCCGAATCAACTTGCCGGCTACTGCGAGATCGCGGTGGCGACGCTGGGCGCGTGGGCGCTCGTTCGGCGATCCGCATTACTCGCCGTCGCCCTCGGCCTGACGGTTTGCACGGCCGTGCTTACGTTCTCGCGAGCGGGATGGATCGGGCTTGCGGTCGTTGCCGCGCTGCTCGCCGTCGTCGGCGGCAAGCGCACGTTGGCGCGCGATGCGGCCGGCGCTGCTGGGCCTGGTCGCGGGAGCTGCCGGGTGCGGCATGGTGGGCGATCTACGCCCACACACCCGGCGTGCTGCGCGCGTCGCTCGAACCGAGCCTGTACGCCGGAGGCGTCGGAAACCGCAGCGAGCTTTGGCGCGCGGCCTGGCGCATGTGGCTGGCACGGCCGATTCTCGGCGTCGGCGCCGGCAACTTCGAGCGTGCGCTGCCTGCCTACGGCGTCTTCGGCGTGCGCACGCACGCCAACAGTTGGTACCTCCAATCGTTAGCCGAGGGCGGAATTCTGCTCTTCGTTGCGACGATCGCGTTGCTCGCCGCGACGATCGGCGGCCTTACCGGGGTGCGTCCGCTGCACCGATTGCGCACCGCATCGCCGTGGGTGGTTGCCGGAGTGGGCGCGACCCTTGCGTTGGCGATGCATCAAACGGTCGACTACCTCGTCTTCTATCCGAAAGTGGGCGGCGCGTGGTGGCTGTTGCTCGGTGTTGCCGCTGCTGCGCTCACTCGCGCGTGACGCGCGGCATTACAACCGTTAACCGTCGTCACGGATTGGGGCGCCGCCGGCGCTGCGCCGCTCGGCGCGCTGCTGGCCGCGGTTGCGGTGGCAGCTTTTTTCTCTTGGCGAGCGCTGCAGGCGGCGGATCCCGTTGCCGCTGCCCGTCGTGCTCGCCGTCACGGCTGCGGCTTTGGCGATAGCGTGGTGCGCGCCGGTGCTCTTCTCCAGTGACGTCTACGCGTACGCGGCATACGGCGAGATGGCGCGCGTCGGACTCAATCCCTACGCCCAAGCGCCCGTCGATGCGTCCGATACCGTCGTGCGCGCCGCGGAATTGCAATGGGTGACCGCCTTTCCGATCTGCGTTTACGGTCCGGCATTTGTTGGATTAGCGCGCGTCATCGTGACGATGTTTGCGCCGTTTGGCTTACTGGCGCAGCTCGACGCTTTTCGCGTCGCCGCATGCGTCGCGTTGCTGCTCTGCGTCCTGCTCGCGTACCACGCATTCGAGGGCGATCGCGCGACCCGATTGCGCGCGGCCGCGACCATCGGCACCAATCCGGTCGCGATCTGGTGCGCGGTCGAAGGCCATAACGATGCGATCGCGCTCGTTGCCGTCTTGGCCGGATTCCTTCTCGTGCGCAGGCGGCTCTTGCGCGCCGGCGCGGCCGTCGTCGCGTTATCGGCTCTGATCAAACCACCGGGCATCGCGGCGGCTCTTGCGCTTGCAATCGCGCAACCGCCGGACGCGTGCCGGAGCTATCGCGGGCATCGCGGTCGTGCTGCTGCTATCGTTTCCCCTGCTCGCGGCCGTTACAACGCACCTGGCACTTCACGGAACCTACGCGCCGCAGGCGTCGCTGCAAGCGATATTCGCTCCGCTCTCGCCGGTCATCGCGTGGGGACTCGCGCTCGCGGTGAGCGCATTGCTGGCGCTTGCCGGCATCACGTTATGCAGACGAGGGGTGCTCGAAGGATGGATCTGGCTAGCGCTGGCCGCGTGGGTTCTCATTCCCAATCCGTATCCTTGGTACGCCCTGTGGCTCGTCGCACTCGCGGCGCTGGCACCAAGAACGCGCGCGGCGGCCGTCGCCGTCTTGCTCTCGTTGACTTCGATGCTACGCTACGTGCCGGATGCGATCGGCCAACCGAGCCCGGCGGCTGCCGTCGCGCTCGGCATCGCTGCAACGCTGCCGCTGCTCGCCCTCATTCGCTTCGGCGGCTGGTATAATGAGCGACTCGTATGACCGTTGAGACCTCTAGCCCGGCGTCGCCCTCCGCCCTCCGGCAACCTCAGGGTGAGACGGACGTACTCGCCACGCTTCTTGGGTCGAGCCGTTCCTGGCAAAACGCAATCGAAAGATTACGCGCGCTGCGCCGCCTGCCGGGCCGCAAACCGGGGGCGTACGCGCTGCACGAAACGATTGCAGCCGCGCGGCCGGCACTCGTTGCATCACTGCAGCGAGCGCTGGGCGGCACGCTGCTCGTCGTCGTTCCAACCCCCGACGCCGCCGAGCGCGCTTTTGCGGATCTGCTCTACTATATGGGCGAGCGAACCGACCGCATCGCGCTCCTTCGCTCGCGCGACGAGGCGATCGGGGCTATCGAAAGCCCATCCGAACGAAGCGCGCGCGTAACGCTCCTTGCCGATCTCGCCGACGGCGCCGCGCGCATCGTTTTGGCGCCGATTGCGGCGGTGCGTCAGCATTTGATGCGTCGCTCGCGATTCGAAGAATCGCGCTTCGTGCTGCGTACCGGCGACGACGCCGGCTGGGAGCGCCTGCAGCAGCAGCTTTTCTCACTCGGATATACGCGCTGCGATGTCGTGAGCGCCGTGGGCGAGTACGCAGTGCGCGGCGGCATCGTCGATCTCTTTGCTGCGACCGCCGAGGCTCCGATCCGAATCGAGTTTTTCGGCGACCGTATCGAGTCGATGCGCGCCTTTGCGATCGAATCACAGCGCAGCAGCGCGGCTATCGACTCGCTCGCCGTCACCCCGTGGAGCGACGAAGTCGACCTTGACGCCACGATTTTCGAGTATCTCCCCTTCGATGCAACGGTCGTGCTCGAAGAGCCCGCGACGATTGCGGCCGTCGCCGAAGCGCTCGACGAGGAGCGCGCTCGCGAACGCCACACGCTCCTCTCGAGCGATGCGGAGAGCGAGGCGCTGCTCGCCGAAGAGTCCCCGCCGCCCGCATCGCTGCACGATCTCGCTGCGCAGATCGCGCGGCGCGCGACGCTCGTATTCCCCGGCGCGATCGAGGGCGCTGCTTCGTCGCTCGACTGGACACCGGCCGTGCTCGAATCATTCGTCGTAGAGTGCCGCCCGGTCGAGCATTTCAATCGGCAGATCTCGCTCTTCGCCGAGGCGATGCGCGAATGGAGTGCGAGCGGTGAGACCGTTTACATCGTCGGCGCCGCGGTTTCGCGGACGGTCGATCTGTTGCGAGCGGCCGGAGTTGAGATCGGAGCGCCGCGCGCGTGGCGGCGTATTCGTCGAGCACGGATCGATCGAAGCCGGGTTTCGCATTCCCGGCCTTCGCCTACGCGTGCTCGGCGACCGCGAAATTTTTGGAGCTCCGCCCAAGCGCGTCAAAATCCGCGCCGTCAAAGAAGGCGTCCCCGTCACGCTCGCCGACCTGCGCGTCGGCGATTACGTCGTTCACGCCGTGCACGGCATCGGTCAATATCTCGGTCTACGCGCCGAAACGATCCTCGGGGCGACGCAGGATTATCTGGACCTGCGGTACGCCGGGAGCGACCGGATGCTGGTTCCCGTTACGCAGATGCATCAGATCGCGAAGTACGCGGCCGGTGAAGGCCACGCTCCGCGGCTCTCCAAAATGGGCGGCGCCGATTGGGCGCGCACGAAATCGCGCGTCTCCGAAGCGCTGGGCAAGATTGCCGACGAGCTCGTCGCACTCTATGCCGAGCGCGAGATGTCGCAAGGCTTCGCCTTCGGTCCCGACACCACGTGGCAGGCCGAGATGGAAGAGGCGTTCCCGTACGAGCCGACGCCGGATCAGCAAAAAGCCTTCGACGCGACCAAGGCCGACATGGAATCGGCGCGGCCGATGGATCGTCTGATCTGCGGCGACGTCGGCTACGGCAAGACCGAAGTTGCGATGCGCGCCGCATTCAAGGCGATCGCCGACAATAAGCAAGTCGCCGTACTCGTGCCGACGACGCTGCTCGCCGATCAGCACTACCGCACCTTCAGCGCGCGCTTCGGCGCCTTTCCCGTCCGCGTCGAAGAACTCTCACGCTTCACGCCAAAGGCCGATCAGAAACGTATTCTCCGAGACCTCGCCGAAGGGAAAGTCGACGTCGTCATCGGCACGCACCGCCTGTTGCAGAAAGACGTCGTCTTCGCCGACCTCGGTTTGATCGTCATCGACGAGGAACAGCGTTTCGGCGTCATGCACAAGGAGCGCCTGAAAGGATATCGAGCCAGCGTCGACGTCCTGACGCTTTCGGCGACGCCGATTCCGCGGACGCTCCATATGTCGTTGATGGGCGTTCGCGACCTCTCGTTGATTCAGACCGCACCGAAGAACCGGATGTCGATCAAGACCCTCGTCGTTCCCTCAAGCGATGCGGTCGTTCAGCGCGCGATTGCCGCGGAGCTCGATCGCGGCGGACAAGTCTACTATCTGCACAACCGTATCGAGTCGATCTACGCCGTTCGCAACGCGCTGGAGCAACTCGTGCCGCGCGCGCGCATCGGCGTCGGTCACGGGCAGATGCGAGAAGCCGAGATCGAGCCGGTCATGCAGCGCTTCATCGACGGAGAGCTCGACGTGCTCGTCGCTACGACGATCATCGAAAACGGCATCGACATTCCCAACGTCAATACGATGATCGTCAACGATGCGGATCGCTTCGGCCTCGCGCAGCTCTATCAGCTGCGCGGTCGCGTCGGCCGATCGAATCATCAGGCCTATTGCTACCTGCTCTACCAAGGTCACAAGGCGCTCACCGAGGAGGCGAAAGCGCGGCTGGAAGCGATACGCGAGTTCGCGCACCTGGGCTTCGGGATTGCAGATTGCGATGCGCGATCTCGAGATCCGCGGCGCCGGCAATTTGCTCGGTTCGGCCCAATCCGGCTTCATCGCATCGGTCGGCTTCGATGCGTACTGCGAGCTGCTCGCCGAAGCCATCGGGCAGCGCCGCGGCGCCCCGAGCGCGCTTGAGGACCGGCGCGAGGCGGTCATCGACGTGAAGATCGACGCCTTCATTCCGAACGACTACATCTCGCAAGTCTCGCAGAAGATTGCCGTCTACCAGCAGCTTGCGAAGGCCCGCACCGAGGAGGAGGTCGACGAGGTTGCCGCAGGCGTACGCGATCGTTTCGGTGCCTTCCCGAAGCCCCTTGCGAATCTGGTCGAACTCACGAAACTGCGCGCCATCGCGCTGCGCAAGCACGTGACGCGCGTAGTGGTCGACGAACGCCGCCTGACGCTCGGCGTTGGTTCGGGGTTCCAGCTCGACCGCGAGCCGTCCCGAAATTCAAGTCGCTCACGAAAAATCGTTTCCGATTCGGCGAAGGACGGATTCTCGTCGACCTGCCCGCGCCTCGGGGACCTGGATGCCGCTCTTGAGGAAGCTCCTGAGCGATCGAGCCGCGATTTAGAGGAGCTCTGTCGTATTGCGCGCGAACCCAGGGCGCCGTAATGCGGGGCCTCGGGCCCCGCTTACTATGCACTCCAACCTTTCCTTACACGGAGCAATGATGTCGAAAGCCCGACGAATCACCGTGGGCCTCGCCGGCCTTCTCATGGGCACGTTCCTCGCGGCGTGCTCGGGCGGCGGCGCGGTTGCAACGGTGAACGGTCAACCGATCAGCCGGTCCACCTTCGATGCCCGCCTCGAACAAAGCCCCATGGGGCGCACGGTGCTGCAGCAGCTGGTCCAGGAGACGCTGATCGACCAGTACGCTAAGAACAACAACATCACCGTCAGCGATGCCGAGGTCGATGCGCGCGAAACTCAGATCAAGGCGAACTTCCCGACCGGTTCCTGGGACGAGATGCTGAAGGCGCGCGGTCTGACGGAAGCCGACGTACGCTCCGCGCTGCGCGAGCAACTCGTCCTCGACAAAGCGCTGGCGAAGGACGTGACGATAACGCCGGCTCAGATCAGCGACTACTTCAATAAGAACCGGGCGACGTTCGACAAGCCCGAACAAGTCTCGGCGCGTCACATTCTCGTTCCGAGTCTGACGCTCGCCAATCAGATCGAAGCGGACTTGAAAGCGGGACAGAACTTCGCGGACCTCGCCAAAAAGTATTCGACCGATCCGGGAAGCAAAGACAAGGGCGGCGACCTTGGTGAGTTTCGCCGCGGGCAGATGGTGCCGACGTTCGATAAATACGCGTTCTCGGCGCCGATCGGCGCGATCAGCCCGCCGATCAAATCGCCGTTCGGCTATCACATCATCCAAGTCGAGTCGCGCACGCCGGGACAGAAAGCGACGCTCGCCAGCGCCACGCCGCAGATTCTCGAGGCGCTGCGTCAGCAGCAAGAAGCGCCGCTGATCCAACCCTTCTTGCAAGGGCTTCAGCAGAAGGCGACGATCGTCGTGAACGACCCGCAGTTCGCCGGTCTCTTCGCGACGCCGGCGCCTCCGCCGGGAGCGGCGAGTCCGGCCGCGACCCCGTCAGCGGCAGCGACGAAGTAGGCCACGTCTGCGGCTGCGAACCAGTGAGGGTGCTGGTTCGCATCGCGGGCCTGGGTCCGGGCGATCCAGGGCTCTTGACCATCGGCAGCCTTGATGCGCTGCGCGCGATCGGAAGGGCCGTCGTCTTACTCGCGCCGCCGAATTTGACGGCCTATCTCGCGCGCAACGGCGTCGAAATCGTGCGCGGAATGGTCGACGATCCGGCGCTGCTCGTGCGGGGAAGCGCCGACGAGATCGCGCGCTTCGTGCAACGCATCGGCGACGCGCCGCAGGACGGACCGCTGGGCCTCGGCGTGCTCGGCAATCCGCTCTCCGATTTTCCGGGATTGCCGCCGCTGCTGCGGGCGCTCGAAAGTCGCGGCATTGCCGCCGAGATCGTTCCGGGCGTACCTCGTGCGACGCTCGCGGCATCGATTACGATGCCGCTCGTTCCGCTGCCGCCGCAATCGGCGCATTACACCTGGGACGACCTCGTCGAAATCATGGCGCGCCTGCGCATGGGGTGTCCGTGGGACCGCGAGCAGACGCATCGCACCCTCGTCCCGTATCTCATCGAAGAAACGTACGAGGTCGTGGAGGCAATCGAGCTCTCGCAGCTCGACGGACTCTGCGAGGAGCTCGGCGACCTGCTGCTTCAAGTGGTTTTCCACGCCCAGCTCGCGACCGAGGTGGGAAAGTTCAGCATCGCCGATGTCGTCGACGCGCTCTCCAATAAGATGGTTCGCCGCCATCCACACGTCTTCGGCGACGCGGTGATCGAAGACGTCGACGCGCAGTGGCGCAATTGGGAGCAGCTCAAAGCGCTCGAGAAAACCGGCCGCCAGCGCCGCAGCCGGCTCGACGGGATTCCCAAGCATCTCGGCGCGCTGCAGCGAGGCCAGCGCATGCAGGAAAAGGCGGCGCGCGTCGGCTTCGACTGGCCCGACGTTTCCGGCGTTCTCGACAAACTCTCCGAAGAGCTGCGCGAGCTGGCCGAAGCGCGCCGGGAGCGACAAGACGATCCGCACGTGCGCGAAGAGCTCGGCGACGTCTTCTTTACGCTCGTGAACCTCTCGCGGGCGCTGGGCATCGACGCCGAAACCGCCATGCGCGAGGCCAACGAGAAGTTTTACCGGCGATTTGCGTTCATGGAAGAACGCGCCGCCGCAGGAGGAAAGACTCTCTCCGATCTTTCGCTCGACGAACTCGAGGAACTATGGCAACTGGCGAAGGCTTAAGCGCGCTCCTGCGCGTGCGGATGAGCGCGCACGACGGGCATTACGGCGGCGGTCTCGTCGACGGAGCGCGTATGCTTGCCCTCTTCGGCGACGTTGCGACCGAGCTGCTGATTCGGATGGATGGCGACGAAGGGCTCTTCGCCTCGTACGATCGCGTGGAGTTTCTCGCGCCGGTCTACGCCGGCGATTACATCGAAGCCGAAGGCCGCGTCGTGCACGTCGGCAGAACGTCGCGGCGCATGGAGTTCGAAGCACGCAAGGTTATCGCCGCACGCCCGGACGTCGGCGAGAGCGCGGCCGACGCGCTCGATTCGCCGGTCGTCGTTTGCCGCGCCACCGGCACGTGCGTCACGCCGAAGGCAAAAAAAAGGGTTTGAGTTGATGATTCGGAGGAGCGGCACGATGAGTTATGCTCGGTTCTCGGCCCTCGGCGCGATTGCGGTTCTCGCCGGATGCGCACAAAGCTCGGTGCCTTCGACTCCCTCAGCTCCCACGATGCCTGCGACGGGGGCGGCCGGCTTGCTGCGGACGCTTTCGCGTCCGTTATCAGCGCAAATTCAACACGTCGTCGTCATCATCCAAGAGAACCGGAGCACGAACGATCTCTTCAACGATCTGCCAGGCGCCCAAACCGTGCGCGTCGGAGAAAACTCGCACGGTAAACTGGTGCGGCTGCGGCCGGAGCCATTGTCGGCGCCCTACGACATCAGCCACACGCATACGGCCTTCGAAACCGAGTACGCGAACGGCCAAATGAACGGCTTCAACAAGGTACTATCCACATGCAAGAAGGGTAAGACCTGTCCGTCGCCCGGCATTCGCGCGTACGGTTACGTACCCAAAGGCGAAGTTGAGCCGTATTATGAGATGGCTCGGCGTTACGCGTTTGCGAGCGAGATGTTCCAAACCAACGAGGGACCGAGTTTCCCAGCTCATCAATATCTTTTGAGCGGCACGTCAACGGTTGCCGACGGATCGCCGCTGCGGGCTTCTGAAAACCCGCTCACCCCGCAGGGAAAGTTTACCGGCGGCTGCGATTCACCGCCCGGATCGCTGGTGACGGTCATCGATCGGGCCGGGCGCGAGAACCAACAAACCTATCCCTGCTTCAATCGCAACTCTCTCATACAACTCATCGAGGCGCAGTCGCTGAGCTGGCACTACTATCAGGCGCACCTTGGCCCCGGCCTTTGGGAAGGCCCCGATGCGATTTCGCCGGTCTTCGGCAGCACCGAATTTTCCACCGACGTCGTCGCCCCGCCGTCGCAAATCCTGACCGACATTGCCGCGGGTAACTTGGCAAACGTGGTCTGGGTAACGCCGACGCCGCTTGAATCCGATCATCCCGGAGTCACCAACGGATCCGGCCCGTCCTGGGTCGCCTCGGTCGTCAACGCGATCGGCGAGAGTCAGTATTGGAATAACACCGCGATTTTCGTTACGTGGGACGATTGGGGAGGCTGGTACGACCCCGCGGTCCCCAAGCTCTATAACTCCTACGAGCTGGGCTTTCGCGTACCATTAGTCGTGATTTCTCCCTATGCGAAAGAACACTACATCTCGGTCGTGCCGCACGAGTTCGGCAGCATTCTCAAGTTCACCGAAGAGGCATTCGATCTCGGCTCGTTGGGCACGACCGACGTGCGAGCCGACGATCTCGCCGATTGCTTCGACTTCTCCAAAGGACCGAGTAAGTTCAGGCCTATTCACGCGCCGCTCGACGCCAATTACTTTTTGAGACAACCCATCTCGAACCAGGATCCCGACGACGACCGGTAGTCTCTTTACGAGCGTGCGTTACGCTAGCCGTTCGTGCGTCTTCTTTTTCCAGACGAACTCGTAGTAGCAGAACTGCAAGACCAGGCCGGTGCAGTACGCGATCGGGTAGCCGAGCCAGACACCGTCGAGCCCAATGTGACGCATGAGCAGGTACGCCGCCGGAACCTCGACGCCCCAGATCGAGAAGATGCCGATTGCGGTCGGCCAGAGCACGGTGCCGCTGCCGCGCATGACGCCGCTGAGCACCGCGGAGTTGCCGAAAATCGCATAGCTCCACAGCGTGATCATCAGCAGCTCGTGCGCGATCCGTAGGGTGTGCTGATCGGTGATGAACCATCCAAGGATCGCCCAAGCAAAGATGTAGCACGCTCCGATGATGACCGCGCCGATGGCGTAGTTCAATCCGACGGCAGATCGGATCACGGTGCCGAGTTTGTCTTCGCGTCGCGCACCGATGCATTGGGCGCCAAAGATCGAGGCCGCGATGCCGATCGAAATCGCGGGAAACTGCACGTACCCGACGACCTGGTTCACGGCGCCGTACGCGGCGGTCGCGCTCGACCCAAAGCGGTTGACGAACGTGATCACGGCGATCTCGGCGAGCGAGACCATCATGACTTGAAGGCCCGTCGGAACGCCGATGCGCAGCACCGCCCGCAAAATCTTCCAATCGATCAGCAGATCGCGCAGCATCTCGCGGTCGAACTTCAACGGATGATCGCGCCGGTTAAGGTAGTAGAGCAGCCACGCCAACGCCGCGCCGTTGGCGATTAATCCCGCGACCGCCGCACTGACGACGCCGAGCTTCGGCAGTCCGAAGACTCCAAGAATGAAGAGCGGGGTGATGGCGATTGCAAGCACCGCAGAGACGATCAATGCGTAAAACGGCGTGGTGGAATCGCCGGTACCGCGCAGGATCGTCGCGTAGACGAAGTAGACGAAGAAAACCGGCATCGTAAGAAAGATGACGCGCGCATACGAGTCGGCCTGCCCGATGATGTCGGGCGGCGTCCCAAGCCAGCTCAGCACGGTCGTCGACCCAAGCGCCCCGACGATAGCAACGATAATGCCGAGATAGAGCGCGGCTCCAAGCACCGTGCCCGCAATCCTCTTGACCTTGTGATGGTCGCGCGCACCGAAGGCTTGGCCGATCAGGACGCTGCTCCCGCTCGAGACGCCAAAGACGAACGAGAACAGCAGGAAGATGATCGGAAAGACTGCCGAGACGGCGCCCGAGCGCCTTCGTCGAAATCAAGCGTCCGATCCAGATGCTCGCCATCGTCTGCGATGCCGACTGCAAGACGTTGCTCAGCATCAACGGCACGAGAAAGACGAGGAGGATCTGCCACATCGGCTTCCCCTCCTCGAAAATATTGACTCCGTGGCGGCGCGCCGCCTGAGCCTGGGCCATTGCTTACTCCTGAGCTAGCAGTTCGTAGATCTCTTTGCGCGCTTCGTCGAGCAACTCACATACGCGCACGATCGTCTCCGGCTTTGGACGACGGCCCGAGCTGCGAAATGGATTGCATCAGCCTGGCCGCCGAATCGCGTAGTTGCGCGGCGCGCCCGCCGGCCGCCTCTTCTTCGTCGTCCTCGTCTTCGTCGCTCAGGAAACGCTCGAGCTCGGCGGCGTGCTCGCCGAGCAATCGCCGGCCCTGCTCCGTGATCTCGTAGATGCGACGGTCGCCCTCTTCGCGCCCGGCGATCAGGCCGGCCGCTTCGAGTGCCGCGAGCAGCGGGTAGATCGATCCGGCGCCGCCGCCCCAACCCTTCTCGCGAACCTCGCGGATGAGGTCGTAGCCGTGGCGCGGCAGGTCCGAGAGCAGCTTGAGCAAGGCGAACTTCAGAATGCCGCGGCGCAAACGCCGCATGCCGTGCCGGCGATGCCGCCGCTCGTGCTGGCCCCACCATGCCGAGCGCGGATCGCCCCAAAAACCGATATCCATCGTCTTGCTTCTCCTATCGGTAACGATAGTATGCGATATATCGTTATCCTGTCAAGCCGCCGGTATGCGCTGCGAGCCGAGGCGCCGAACTTGCCGTTTCGTGCGCCTCGATAAGTTCATGAAGGTCTCGCGACTCGCGAAACGGCGGAGCGAGGCGCACGAAGCGCTCGAGCACGGACGGATCACCAAGGACGGCAAGCCGCTCAAGCCGGGTTACCAGGTGAAGCCCGGCGACGAGCTCGAGATCCACTACGCCACAAAGTTCGTCACGATACGAGTGCGCGAAGTGCCGTTGCGCGTCACGCCGGGCCTGCAAGCCCGGCGATCTCTACGAAATCCTCGAGTCGCATAAGGACGATGCGCAGTGGCTATGATCTCGGCCGATACCAAGGACGCGCTCGCGCGCGATCTCCCGGCCGCCACGCCATTGCCGCGAAGCGCTGCTTGCCGGCCTCGCCCTCTACGGAAGCGTGCGCGATGAGTTCGTCACGCATCGCAATGCGGTCGCGCGCCTTTTCTGGTCGCTCCTCGACGAACGCAAAGCGCATCCCGATCGAAACGCGCGCGCCGACGCGCCTCCAACGTTTGCCAACCTTCGCGATTTCGCTTCCGTCGCGATTGCGCGAAACGCCGCCAAAGCCGGTGCACAAATGCGATCGCCTCATCGAGGTGCGAGCAGCCTTTCTTGCCTGCGGCTCGCTCGCCGCGGGCACGCATGGCTACCATCTCGAGTTCGTCGCGCGCGGCGACGACGTGGCGGCGCGCTTGAAGTGGATGTTGCGCAGCGCCGGCGTTCCGCCAAAGCAGACGCGGCGCAAAACGCGCGTGGTGCTCTACTACAAAGACTTCGATGCGATCGTCGAACTCCTCACGCAGATCGGCGCGTTCGCCGCGGTGCTCGCGCTCGAAGACGTGCGAGCACTGCGCGAAACGAAGAATCGCATTCACCGTCTCGTCAACACCGAGGCTGCAAACCTGGAGCGCACCGCGCAAGCGGCGGCGTCGCAGCGCCGCATCATCGAGTATCTGCGCAATGCCTACGGCCTGGCGCGCCTCACGCCCGCGCTGCGCGAAGTCGCCGAGCTTCGTCTCAAGCATCCCGACGAGTCGCTTGCGGAGCTGGGGCGCCGCTGCAATCCGCCGATCGCCAAGCCGACCGTGAGCAGCCGGCTCGGAGCGCTCAGCCGGCTGGCCGACCACCTTCGCGGCGTGCAGGTAAGCGCGAAAGCCGCCCGGTAAACGCGCTCATGCGCATCGGAATCAACGGCTTCGGCCGCATCGGACGAAACTTTACCAAGGCGATCGCGGAGCGTCATCCGGAGATCGAGATCGCCGCGATCAACGACCTGATCGACGCGCAGCAATGCGCGCACCTCTTCAAGTACGACAGCAACTACGGCACCTACGACGGGCAGCGTCAGCGCGCAAGACGGCACGCTGACGATCGACCGGCCAGACGATTCGCGTCTTCGCCGAGCGCGATCCCGCGAAGCTGCCGTGGAAGGATCTCGGCGTCGACGTCGTGATCGAGTCGACCGGGCTCTTCACCGATGCCGCCAAGGCGCGCGCGCACATCGACGGCGGCGGCGCCAAGAAAGTCATCATCTCCGCGCCGGCCAAGGGCGAAGACATCACGATCGTGCTCGGCGTCAACGACGACCGCTACGATCCGGCCAAGCACCACGTGATTTCGAACGCGTCGTGCACGACGAACTGCCTGGCGACCGCCGTAAAGCCGGTCGTCGACACGCTCGGTTGGGTCAAGGGCTTCATGACGACGATCCACTCGTACACCAACGATCAGAACGTGCTCGACGGACCGCACAAGGATCCGCGCCGCGCGCGCAACGCCGCCACCAACATCATTCCGACCTCGACCGGCGCGGCCAAAGCGCTCTATCTTGACGATTCCGGAAGTCGAAGGGACGTTCGACGGCTTTGCGCTGCGCGTTCCGACGCCGACCGTCTCGATGATCTATCTGGTCGCGCAGACGCGCAAGCCGACGACGCGCGAGGAGCTCAACGACATCCTGCGACGCGCCGCCGAAGGCGAGCTGCGCAAATACGTCGCGTACACCGAAGAAGAGCTCGTCTCGAGCGACTTCAAGAAGAATCCGCACAGCTCGATCATCGACTGCCAAACTGAACAACGCCAACGGCGATCTCGTCCAGATCGCCGCGTGGTACGATAACGAATGGGGCTACTCGTGCCGGCTCGCCGAGCTCACCGCGATGGTGCTGGCGACGATCCCGGCAAAGGTCTAAGCGTCTGTCCTTTCGGCGATTGGCCGAGCTCGACGTTCGGGGTAAGCGCGTCTTGGTGCGCGAGGACCTCAACGTCCCGACCCTTCAACAGGCTCAGGGCGAGACGCGGATCCTCGATTATCGCGCGCATCGACGCGGCGATTCCGACGCTGCGCTGGCTGCACGAGCACGACGCGCGCACGATCGTTCTCTCGCATCTCGGGCGCCCCGACGGCAAGCCCGATCCGCGCTTCTCGCTTCGTCCCGCTCGCGCAGGCGCTCTCCGATCGGCTCGGCATCGCCGTCCGCTTTGCGGACGACTGCGTCGGCGAGGCGGCCGAACGCGCGGTCGCGCGACTGCGCGACGGCGACGTGCTCCTGCTCGAAAACGTGCGCTTCCATCCCGAAGAAGAACGCAACGATCCAGCCTTTTCGAAGCAGCCTCGCGCGAGCTCGGCGATCTCTACGTCAACGACGCTTTTGCAACCGCCCATCGCGCGCACGCCTCGACCGAGGGCGTCGCGCACTTGCTCCCCAACGCCGCGGGCTTTCTGATGGAAGCCGAGCTCGCGCGCTCGAGCGCCTCGTCGATCGCCCGGCAAAGCCGTTCGTCTGCGCGATCGGCGGCGCCAAGATCAAAGACAAGATCGGCGTTCTTGCAGCGTCTCTCCGAGCTCGTCGACTCGTTCTGCATCGGCGGCGGAATGGCGAACACGTTCCTTGCCGCGCCGGGCGTCGACGTTGGCACGTCGTTGCGCGATGACGATCTCGAGCCGGCAGCGCGAATTTTGGCGCTACATGAGAGAACGCACGGTGGATTTCGCGCTTCCGTCGGACGCAGTCGTCGCGCCGCCGCTCGACGCCGAGGCGCAAGCGCACGTCGTGCCCGTCGACGCCGTCGGCGGCGAGATGATCCTCGATATCGGTCCGCAAACGGCGCAGGCGTACGCGCGCACGATCGAGCGGGCGAAGACGATCGTCTTCAACGGACCGATGGGCGTCTACGAGCGCAAGGCGTACCAGAACGGAACGAAGGTCGTCGGCGATGCGATCGCGCGCGCGACCGCGGCCGGCGCGGTCAGCGTCGTCGGCGGCGGCGACGCCGCAGCGGCGGCGCACATGCTCGGCTTTGCCGACAAGACGACGTTCGTCTCGACCGGCGGCGGCGCGACGCTCGAGTATTTGGAAGGCAAGCCGCTGCCCGGAGTCGCCGCACTTGAAGCCTAGCAGCCGAGAACGATCATCGCGGGCAACTGGAAGATGCACAAGACGGCGGCCGAGACCGCCGCATTTCTCGACGTGTTTCTTCCGAGAGTCAGCGACGCTGCCGCCGGCCGTCGAGATCGTCGTCGCGCCGCCGTTCACGTCGATTCCCTTGGCCGCGCTGCGGTTGCGCGGTACGCGCGTGCGCTTGGGCGCACAGACGATGCACTGGGAGCTGGCCGGCGCGTTCACCGGCGAGATCAGCGCGCCGATGCTGCGCGAGTTCGGCGTGACGCACGTGATCCTCGGCCATTCCGAGCGGCGCGCGCTCTGCGACGAAACGGATCGCACCGTCAACCTGAAAGTGCGCACCGCGCTCGAGCAAGAGCTGACGCCGATCGTCGCGGTCGGGGAAACCCTCGAAGAGCGCAAGGCCGGGCAAGACGGACGAGCGCGTCGTCGCGCAGACGCGCGCCGCATTCGACGGCGATCCCGCGAGGCTCGCTCGACCGAGCGTGCTCGTCGCGTACGAACCGATCTGGGCGATCGGCACGGGCGAGAACTGCGATCCCGCCGAGGCCGATCGCGTCATGGCGACGATTCGCTCCTGCCTCGACGGCCTCGATAGCAACGCCGATTCTCTACGGCGGGAGCATGACGGCGGTCAACGTCGCATCCTACGTCGAGCAGCCGAACATCAACGGCGGGCTCGTCGGCGGCGCGTCGCTCGACCCCGCCGGCTTCGCCGCGCTCATCGCCAATGCCGTGCGTCCTTCGACAGGCTCAGGATGACACACCGTGCCGATTCCGGCGGTCGTCCTTGCCGTGCTCGACGGCTGGGGCTGCCGCGATGAGACGCACGGCAACGCGATCGCGGCTGCGAAGCTTCCGCATTGGCGAGCGCTGCTCGAACGCTATCCGCACACAACGCTCGAGGCCTCCGGCGAAGCGGTCGGCCTTCCCAAGGGCGTCATGGGCAACAGCGAGGTCGGGCACATGAACCTCGGCAGCGGACGAGTCGTTCCGCAAGGCGTCACGATCATCGACGCGGCCATCGCCGACGGCGACTTTGCGAAGAACGAGACGTTGAAGCGCGCCTTCCTTGCACGTGCAGCGCAGCGGCGGGACGCTTCATCTCATGGGCTTGCTCTCCGACGGCTGCGTCCACAGCTCGATCGAGCATCTGCTTCGCCTTGATCGACGCGGCCGTCACGGCGAACGTGCCGATCGCCGTCCACTGCTTTCTCGACGGACGCGACACGCCGCCGCGCTCGGCGCTGCATTACATCGAGCAACTCGAATCGAAGCTGGCCGCGCGCGGGACGCGCCGGCTCGATCGCGAGCGTTACCGGGCGCTACTATGCGATGGACCGCGACCGGCGCTGGGAACGCACGCACCTGGCGTACGACCTGCTCGCCAACGGACGTGCGGATCGTCGCGCGAGCGACGCCCGATCCGCGGTTCGCGACGCCTACGCGCGCGGCGAGAACGACGAGTTCGTGCTGCCGACGATTGTCGCGCAGCCGCGTCCGATCGAGGACGGCGATGCGTTCGTCTTCTTCAACTTTCGTCCCGACCGCGCTCGTCAGCTCACGACCGCCTTCAACGCCGGCACGACGATCTATTTCGACGACGACTTCGGCGCCTTTACGTCAAAGCGCTATCGCCAACCCATTCTTCGCCACGATGACGAAGTACGACGAAGCGTATACGAACCCGGTGCTCTTCGGTCCGCGGCCGCAGTCGACACGTTCGGCGAAATCCTCGCCCGCGACGGCCTGCGTCAGCTGCGGCTCGCGGAGACCGAGAAGTACGCGCACGTCACGTACTTCTTCAACGGCGGGCGCGAAGACCAATTCGACGGCGAAGAGCGGATTCTGATTCCCTCGGATCGCTCGGTGCCGACCTACGATCTCGCGCCGGCGATGCGCGCGCGCGAGATCACCGACGCCGCGCGTGCGGCAATCGCGAGCGGAAAGTACGACGCGATCGTGATGAACTACGCCAACGCCGACATGGTCGGCCACACCGGAACGTGGCAGCCGACGATTGAGGCGGTCGAAATGATCGACGAGTGCCTGGCGCCGCCTCACCGATGCAACGCTGCGCGCGGGCGGCCTGCTTGCGATTACGGCCGATCACGGCAATGCCGAAGAGGAACTCGACGCGCAGAACAATCCGATCACCGCGCACACCACGAATCCCGTGCCGTTCGTTTTGGTCGCAAACGGTCTGCACGGAACGCTCGCAAGCGGCGGCAAGTTGGGCGACGTCGCGCCGACGCTGCTCTCGATCATGGGATTGCCCATCCCCGAACGAATGACCGGCAGGAATCTCTTTACGCCCGCCTAGCGGCATTCGCAAAGCTCAGAGGAATCACAGCGCCTTCTGGGTCGTTTATCAGTTTGCGGTGAGAGCATACGAGGCATGGACGCCAACGACGTACTGCTGGTGACGAAAGCGTTGATCTACTTTGTCTTCATGGGCACGGCGACCGTTGCGATCGCCGTTCTCGCGCACTTGCTGCCGTTCGGTGGCTAATCCGTGCGGTAGCAACCGCTGGCATCGACCACAACGCGCCGATCTCCGACCACGATCGCACGGATGCGGTGATCCCAGAAGCAGAGAACGTGCACCGCCGCCGGCCGAAGCCTCGCGATGATCTCGCGCGCTCGCTGCGAGACCGCAACGGCATCCTTGACCCAGCGCGGCTGATCGTGCGGTAAGAGTGCCGTATCAAGCTCGGCCTCGGCGACGACCGGAACGATGCCTTGCGGGCGGCTCGCGCCGATCTGCGAGGCGAGGGCCGGGGTGGTTTCTTCGAGCTCAATACGGCGCAGCATGTGCGTCGCGTTTGAGCCGGGCGAGCGCGCTGGTATGGAGCTGCGATGCGCGCTGCGGAGAAATCGCTAGCCGCTTGCCGACCGCGCGCAGCGAGGTTTCGTTAAAGTAGTGCAGCAGCAGCACCTCACGCTGGCGCTGCGGCAATCCGCGCAGGAGCGCCGCCAGCTCCGCGCGCTCGGAACGGCGCTCGACGATGCGCGCCGGATCCTCGCTCCAGTCGTACGCCAACGATTCCCCTTTCGGCAACGGAGCGTCCAACGAGAGGGGCTGCCCGCGATATGCGGCGGCCAGCGCGCGGCGATATCCTGGACACCGCGCTTCCATCTCCGCCGCGGACGGTACGTCGCCACGAGCGGCCGCAAGCGTGTAACGCTCGTTCTCCCCGTCGCGAACGATTCGACGCGCTCGCTCGGAGACCGGATCCATGCGGCGTATCCCGTTGAGCATCGCGCCGGCGACGAGGCGCCGCGCGTATTCTGCGAGTTGCGGACCGCGCAAGGGATCGAACGAATCGACGGCGCGGATCAAGCCGACGCAGCCGTCGCCGACGAGATCGTCAAAGTCGAGGCCCGGAACGAGCCGCTTGAGCCGGCGCGCCAGCTTGCGCACGAGCGGCAGCAGCGTGCGCACCGCGACCTCGCGAGCCGGCGCTTCGGTCACCGTGTCGCTCTGCAAGCGCGATGCGATGAGCGCGGCAAATCCGCGTGCGTCGCGTTGCGCGATCTCTTGGGCGAGAAGGTCGAGCTCGTAGTCGCCGAGCATTCCGGCGCCCGCGATCAGCGGCCGAAGGACCGGAGCGAGCAGCATCGCCTCGATCAGCTCGCCCGCGCGCCGCGCCGTGACGCTATCCACGTTGGAGGTTGTTGGCGATGCGCAGCATCTCGTCGGCCGCTTGAACGCCCTTCGCATTCGCTTCGTAGGCTCGCTGCGCCGTAAGAATCTGCATCATCGCGTCGATGATCGTGACGTTCGATTCCTCGAGCATGCCGAAGCGCAGCTTCGGACCGTCGTCGCCGCCCGGCCGAATCTCGCGCAGCCTTGCCCGATTCCGGCGTCGCTTCGAAGAGCGCGCCGTCGATCGCGCGCAGCCGTTCGGGAGCGGCAAACTCGGCCACGCGGATCCGTCCGATGACGCGCGCGCCGTTTGCAAACGTCGCACGAACGCTGCCGTCGGCTCCGACCGTGGCGGAGAGCGCGTCGGCGGGAATGCGCACTCCGGCCAAACGTAAATCGTGCGCGTTGCGCAGCGTTCCGTCGGCGGCGCGCGAGAACTGCGCCGTCGCGCGTGTAGTATCGATGCCCGTGCGCGTCGACGAGCGTGAAGAACCCCGGACCGTCGATCGCAAGATCGAACGGTCCGGGGCTGCGCGCGAGCTTCCCTTGCGCGAAGAGCATCCGAGCTCCAAGCGCCACGGTTCCCAAACCACCCTGACCCGGCGCAATCAGTTCGGCAAAGCTCTGCGCCGATCCCTTGAAGCCGACGACGCCGGCATTGGCCAGGTTATCGGCGATCGTGTCGAGATTTCGCTGTTGAGCCGCCATGCCGCTTGCAGCGGCAAAAAGAGCGCGATCCATCGCAACCTCCTATGAAATGCGCGCAACTTCTGCGGCTTTTTGACGGGAAGAGTCGATTGCGGTGACGGCCTTTTGCGCGCTTTCGAAGGAACGCTCGGCCGCGAGCACGTCGATCATCTCGGCAATCGAGTCGACGCCATTTGAAACGCGGGGTCCGGCAATTCGATTCCCGGACAAATCGCGCAGGGCTCCGTCCGGCTCGCGAATGAAGCCGGCGGCACGCATCGAACCCGGCGTCTCGCGGGCCCGTTCGCGGGCGATCGTCACGCCGAGCCGCCGTCAGAAAACCGTGCGCCGTTTCCGGCCGGAAGCCGTCGGTCGAGACGTTGGCCAGATTCTCGGTCGCGATTTCGAGCCGCGTGCGGGCCGCGACCATCGCGCTCTGCGCCCATGCAATACCGTCCACGCACGCATGGTAGCTCGCGAGGGTGGCCGAATCGTTTCCGCACGATGGCCGATCTGCGCATCTTCGTCTTCACCGCAATGGCGGCGTTCGTCGCCGCGTGCAGCTCGCAATCGCCCCAGGAGCGCATCGACGCTGCCGAGCTGGCGGCCGTCGCGCCGCTCAAGCAGCAGTATTCCGGCCTGGTCATGGGCTTCGATATTCGGCCGCAGGATACGCTTATCGTTAGCCTCGATCTGCAGCAGTACATCGAAACCGACGACGACGTCATCGCCGCGATGAAGCGCGCTACCCTCGCGCGTTGGCGAGCCGCTTGGACCGCCGCGCATCCGCACGAGCACGCGCTGCTTACGGTCCGGTTCATCGACTTCATCGGCCGCAGGGTCGCGCAGGAAACGACGAAGGTCTAGAGCCGCGCCGCAACCGCTTCGGTGAAGGCCTGCGTCGAGAGCGCGCCCGCACCCGAGCCCGCTAGCTCCGCGGTGCGTAATCCGTCCGCGTAGGTTCGCTCGACGGCGCGCTCGATGCGCGCCGCGTTTTCGCCGTCGTCCGAGCGAGTGACGCAGCAGCATCGCGGCCGGAGAGAATCGCCGCCGTCGGATTCGCCACGTTTGTCCCGGCCAGGTCGGGCGCCGTTCCACCGATCGGCTCGTAGAGACCGAACTGTCTGCCCGGCGTTCCCCGTGCGCCCAAACTGGCACTTGGAAGCGTTCCGATCGATCCGGTGAGAATCGCCGCCTCGTCGGAGAGTATGTCGCCGAACATGTTCTCGGTGACGATAACGTCGAAGTCGCCGGGACGCTGCACCAGCTGCATCGCCGCGGTATCGACCAGCAGGTGCTCGAGCCGCACGTCGGGGTACTCGCGTCGCGACGGCCGTTGAGGACCCGCCGCCAGAGTCTCGACGTCTCCAAAATGTTCTGCTTATCGACCGAGGTACAGTGCTTGCGACGCGCGCGCGCCAGCTCGAACGCGACCCGGGCGATGCGCTCGATCTCCGGCGCGCGATAGATCATCGTGTCAATCGCCTCCTCGACGCCGTCGATGCAGCGTTGTTCCTTTGGCCGGCCGTAGTAGATGCCGCCGGTCAGCTCGCGCACCACCATCAGATCGAGACCGCGCACGATCTCGGCGCGCAGCGGCGAGGCTTCTTCCAAACCCGCGAAGACGCGCACGGGACGCAGATTAGCGTAGAGCTCGTAATCCCGACGCAAGATGAAGAGCGCGTACTCGGGACGCTCTTCCAGCGGCTTGCCCTCGTATTCGGGAAGCCCGACGCTGCCAAAGAGAATCGCGTCGCTCCGATCGCAGAGCTCGCGAGCTTGCGCGGAGAGCGCAGGAAGCCCACGCGCGAGCGCGGCGCCGCCGACGGCTTCCTCGACGTACTCGACGTCGGAACGCACGCAACGCAAGATCGCGACGGCAGCATGCGTCACCTCGGGGCCGATGCCGTCCCCGGGTAAGACCGCGACCCTCACGGCGCTAGTAAACGGTTATTCGCGTCGTGTCGTCTTTGCGCGGCGGCGTTTCTTTCGGTTCCTCGGGTGGCGCCGGAGCGGCACCCTGCGGCTCGCCGTTGGCCGGTCCACCGATCGATCGTTCCAGCAACGCCAGATGCGTCATCAGCAGACTGCGCAGCTCGCTGCGAATCTTTTCGGCCGCCTCGACGGCGCGCTGATGCTCGCGCCGCACGTCGGCGATCGCGTCGTTATAACCGGCAATCTCGCGTTCGCCCGCGAGACGCGCCTTCTCGCGAATCAAATCGGCTTCCTTATGCGCGGAGGCCTTGACTTCGTCGGCGGTCCGCTGCGCGAGCACCAGCGTGTTTTGCAGCGACTCTTCCATCGCTTTGAAGTGACTGACTCGTTCCTTGAGGTCGGCAATCTCTGCTTCGAGAGCGGCTCGCTGCTGCGCTTCGTCCTCGAGCGTCTCGATGACCTCGTCGAGAAAACCGTCGACGTCGCCACGATCGTAACCCTGCAGGGCCTTTTTGAAGCTCTTGTGCTGTATGTCGACCGGTGTGATCTTTTCCATGCTTGTATCCTATGTTCGGTTTGTCATGAAATCGAAGGTGCCGTCAGCCATCATCGAATCGCGCAGACCGGCAGCGTTGACGACGATGCCCGCGGGAACCACGAGATAGATCGACTCTGCAAGCTTTTGGATCTTGCCGTCGATCGTGTACGCGACACCCGACGTGAAATCGACGACCCGCTGCAAGAGCGTGCGATCGGCGTTCTGCAAGTTGACGATGACGACTTGGCGGTTGCGCAGCGAGTCGGCGATCTCGACGACGTCCTGATAGCTGCGTGGTGAATAGACGCTCACTTGCGTTCCGCCCCGCCGGCCGGCGGAGGAGAGCGGAACGACGCGCGACGGCGACGCGTCGTCGGCGTAAAACTCTTCCTCGTCATCGCGGATCGAGAAGAACGATCCGATCTTGCTGAACATGCTCACTGCCGATCCTCCTTTGCCGGTCGCGAACCGAAGAGAGCCTCGCCGATGCGCAACATCGTCGACCCGGCTCGCACTGCTTCGCGCCAATCGGCCGACATGCCGATCGAGAGCGTACTTCCACCAATGCGGGCCAACGTCATGGCGGCCAGCTCGAATGCGCGCAAGATCGCATCGCGGTCATCGGTGAGCGGTCCGATCGCCATGATGCCGTCGAGCCGTAAGCCCGGCTGCCTCCGCAGCGTTTCGGCGAGTCGATCCGCCTCGGCGGGCGGACAGCCGAAGCGTTCGACCGGGGAAACGTTGAGCTGCATCAGCACCGGAAGCTCCTTGCCCGCCTCGAGCGCAGCGCTCGAGAGCGCGATGCCGGCCTGCGCGCGATCGACGCTCTGAACCATATCGAATAAGGCGGCGATTGCCTTCGCTTTGTTCGTTTGAAGGTGACCGACGAAGTGCTTTCGGACGGGCGGCAGGGCCGGAATCTTACGGCGAGCCTCCTGAAGGTAACTCTCCCCGAGATCGGTCAATCCGGCTTCGATTGCCGCCGCGATCGTGCTCGGTCGATTGCTTTTTCCCGATGCCGACGAGCGTTATGCCGGCCGGGTTGCGGCCGCAGTTTCGAAGCTCGTCGCCGATTGCTCGCTGCAGCGCCTCCAATCGCTCGGCGACCTCGGTCACCCTTCGACTCGGCTCACCCTTCGACATCGCTCAGGGCGAACTACGGGACGAGGCCACTCGAGCTTCGGTGCGTGAACCGGGCCGCGTTGCGCAGTAAGCGATGCCGACGACGCCGATGACGATCATCGGAAGCGCGTAGAGCTGACCGCCGGTAAGTCCGATCGCGGTAAAATCGGCTTGCCGCCAGAGCTCGGCAATCGACCGCGTGATGCCGTAGAGCGTGAACCACGTCCAGGCAACCACGCCGTCCTTCGGTTTAAGCCGATAGAGGATCAGGAGAATCGGCAGCGTGAGAATGTCGAGAATCGCCTCGTAGAGCTGCGAGGGATGGCGATAGAGCGTGCCCTGATCGGGGGCGCTCGGGAAGCGCATACACCATGGCCGGTCGGGGCGGCAGACGTCGCCCCACAGCTCGTCGTTGATGAAGTTGACGAGCCGCACCAAGGTTATGCCGATCGGCAGCATCATCACGACCTCGTCGCCGACCACGGTGTACTTGAGGCCGGGATGCTTGCGCACGAAAAGCCACATCGCCACGAGCACGCCGACCAATCCGCCGTGAAAGGCCATGCCGCCGTTCCAAACGGCGATGAAATTGATCGGATTGGAAAAATAGAACGACGCATCGTGCTTGCTGATGATGTCGTTGATGACGAAGAAGGTCCGGCCGCCGACAAGCACGCCGATCAGCGCGTAAAAGAGAAAATCCTGAATTTGGTCCCTCGTCAGGCCGAGCCGCCGCCGCCCGGCCGGACGGCTCATCCAAAGGTAGACGCAGAAGAACGCCACCAGATAGGCGATGCCGTACCAGTGGATGCGCAACGGTCCGAGATGGATCGCGACGGGGTCGATGTTTGTCGGATAGGTAAACCAGTGCTGCATTTCTAACCACTGAAGGCGAATGACCGCGACGACACATATTACCGCCGGCATCGCCTTCCTTGCGGGCCTCGTTTCCTTCGTATCGCCGTGCGTCCTTCCGCTCGTGCCGGCGTACCTCTCGCTGCTCACCGGGGAGAGCGTCGAAGATCTGAAAGCCGCGACGACCGCGCAGGCGCGCATCCAAACGCTCGCGCACGCCGTCGCGTTCGTGCTGGGTTTCAGCCTCATCTTCATCGCGCTCGGTCTGAGCGCCAGCGCGATCGGCGGCGCGCTCGACGCGCACCGCAGCCTGATCGCTCAGATCGGCGGGGTGCTCGTCGTCGTGCTCGGCCTGCACATGATGGGCATGCTCCGCATTCCATGGCTCATGATGGACGCACGGCTCCACCTGCGCCACGACCGGGCAACGTTTTGGACTTCCGGGCTCGTCGGAATGGCGTTTGCCGCCGGCTGGTCGCCCTGCATCGGTCCGATTCTCGCCGGCATTCTCGCGATTGCCTCGCAGCAGCACAGCGCCCAAGCCGCGCTGCTGCTCTCGTTCTACTGCCTCGGTCTCGCGGTGCCGTTTCTCGCCGCCGCCGGCGCGATCGGCGTCGTGCTTCCGCTGCTGCGTCGCATCAGGCCGACGCTGCGGGCGATCGAATTCGGCGCGGGCGCGTTTCTCATCGTCGTCGGATTGGTTCTCGTCAACGATGCATTCCTCAACGTCGCAGGATGGTTCTATCAGTTTGTCCCGCAACCAAGTCTCTAATCTAGCTCGATACGTTCGTCATCGCGGGCGTCGCGGTGCTCGTGCTTTGGGCCGATCAGTACACCAAACGCCTGGTCGTCGCGATCGTTCTTGCCCGGCGAGAGCCGTTACGTCATTCCGCATTTTCTGAAGTGGACGTACGAACGCAACGTTCACGGCGCCTTCGGCCTGTTCGGCAACAACGCCGTGCTGCTGATCGCGATGGCGATCGTCGTGCTCGTCCTTTTCTGGTTCAGCTTCCGCGATGCCGCGGCGCGCTCGCTCACGGTACGAATCGCCTTCGGGATGATCGTCGGCGGCGCGATCGGCAACATCGTCGATCGCCTTCACTACGGATACGTGATCGACTTCATCGACTTCTATCGCATCTGGCCGAACATCTTCAACGTCGGAGACTCGTGCATCACGGTCGGCGTCGGATTGCTCTTGCTCTCGAGCCTTGCTACACGTCGTCACCGCTGATCAAGCGGGAACGCGCACCGACGTCCTCGTCGCTTCGATCTCGGGCGCCTCGCGATCCCAAGCGGCGCGCAGCGCCAAGCAGGGCGACGTCTTCGTCAACGGAGCGCCGGCAAAGCCGAGCCTACCGCTGGAAGCGGGCGACGTGCTCGAGTTCGATGTCGTGCAACCGCCGCCTACTGGTCGCGCGACCCGAGCCGATCGAGCTTGCGGTTCTCTACGAAGACGAGGATCTTTTGGTCGTCGACAAGCCGGCCGGGATGGTCACGCATCCCGCGCACGGCGCGCCGGGCGGTACGCTCGTCAACGCCGTGCTCGCGCACGTCGATGGCCATCTGCCCGGCGACGGGTTGCGACCCGGCCTCGTCCACCGCCTCGATCGCGATACGTCCGGCCTTCTGGTCATCGCAAAGCGCGACGAAAGCTTACGCGCGCTCGGCGCGCGATGAAAATGCGGCGCATCGAGCGCGAATATCTCGGTCTTGTTCGCGGCGTGCCGCAGCACCGCAACGGTACGATCGAAGGACCGATCGGCCGCGATCCGCGCAACCGCCTCAAGTTCGCGATCGTTACGGAGGGCAAGCCGGCGGTGACGCATTACGCGGTGCGCGAGGAGTTTGCGAAGCACGCCGAGCTCGTCTTTCGTCTGGAGACCGGACGGACGCATCAGATTCGCGTGCACCTTGCTGCGGCCGGACATCCGATTCTCAACGATCCGGTCTACGGCAAGAAGGAGCCGCGCTTCGAGCTTCCGGGACAAGCACTGCACGCGTGGCGGCTCGCCTTCCGGCATCCGCGCACCGGAGACCCAATGGAGTTCGAAGCGGAGCCTCCGCCGGCGTATCGGCTCGCGCGCGCACTCGTTGCATGTTCAGTCTCATAGCGCGGGACGGCGGCGCGCGACGCGGCCGCTTGCGCTTGGCGCACGGCGACGTCGAGACGCCCTGCTTCATGCCGGTCGGCACCGCGGCGACGGTGAAAGGCGTGACGCCGGCGCAGCTGCGCGAGGCGCAGACGCAGATCGTGCTTTCCAACACGTATCATCTCTGGCTGCGTCCCGGCATCGCGCCGATCGAGGCGGCGGGCGGACTCCATCGCTTCATGGCGTGGGATCGCCCGATCCTCACCGATTCGGGCGGCTTTCAAGTCTTTAGCCTCGAGAGCCGGCGGCGTCTCGACGACGACGGCGTCACCTTCGCGTCGCACCTCGACGGAAGCGAGCATCGCTTCACGCCCGAGAACGTCGTTGAATTTCAGCAACGAATCGGCAGCGACGTTGCCATGGTTCTCGACGTCTGCGTGAAGCTGCCCGCGCCGCGCGAACAGCTCGAAGAGTCGGTGCGCTTGACGAGCGTGTGGGCGCGACGATCGGCTGCGGTGGCGCCCCGCGATGGCACCCTGCTCTTTGCGATCGTTCAGGGCGGACTCGACCGCGCGTTGCGCGAGCGCAGCGCGCGCGACGTCGTCGAGCTCGATTTCCCGGGCTACGCGATCGGCGGTCTGTCGGTGGGCGAAACGCGCGAGGAAATGTACGAATGCGCGCGCGCGACCGCCACGCTGCTTCCGGCAGAGAAGCCGCGCTACCTCATGGGCGTCGGCACGGTGCGCGATCTGATCGCGGCGATCGATTCGGGTATCGATCTCTTCGACTCGGTCTATCCGACGCGCTGCGGCCGCAATGGCCGCGCGATGACGCACGACGGAGAGCTCAACGTCTTCAACGCCGCATTTGGAGGCGACACTTCCGCCGCTCGATCCGCGCTGCGATTGTTCGACCTGCACGACGTATACGCGTGCGTATCTCGCACATTGCTTTCGGGCCAAGGAGATGCTGGGGCCGCTCTTGCTTTCGTATCACAACCTCTACTTGCTCAACGCGCTCGCACGCGAAGCCCGCACCGCAATCGAAGCGGGCGAGTGGAAACGGTTCGCAAGCGCCGGGTGGACTTAGCTCCGCGTTTCTTCGAGCGCGCGCACGACTTGCGCGCAATCGGCGCAGATCGAAGGATGCGCCGGGTCCGTCCCGAGCTCTCGAAACTTCCAGCAGCGCACGCACTTTTCGCCTTCCGCGGGCAAGAGCTCGAACGCGACCACGCCGTCGTTTCCCTCGCCGTCGCTTCGTTCGCCCGAGCGCAGCGTGAGCTGAGAGACCACGAGCGCTTCGCGCAGATTGTCGCCCAGATCTGCTAGCCGCTTGTACGCGCCCGGCGTTACCGTGAGACGCAGCTGGGCTTCGAAATCGCGCGGGCTCGCCGATGCGGCGACCCGCGCGCGCAATGCCCGTAACTGCTCCCACAGGCGCAGATCGCTCTCGGTCGCGGCGCCGCGCTGGCGCCCGGCATCGAACGACGTATCGAAGATGCTCTCCGCGTCGCCGCGCAACTCGGACGGCACGGCTTGCCATGCCTCTTCGGCGGTGAAGGATAGCACCGGCGCGAGCACGGTGAGAAAGCGCGTCAGCACGTACAGCAAACCGGATTGCGCGCTGCGCCGCCGGGGGTCGGATGCCCCGCGCGAGTAGAGCGGATCTTTCAGCGCGTCGAAATACAGGCTCGACATCCCGCTCTCAAACTCGACGATTCGGAGATAGGCGTCGTGAATCTCGCACGCATCGTAGGCGCGCTTGACGTTCGCGACGAAGGCGTCCGCTACGCCGCAGGCAAGACGATCGATCGGCTCCATCGCGTCGCGCGCTGTAACGTCGCCAGCCGCAAATCCGTCGAGATTCGAGATCATAAAGCGCATGCGGTTGCGAATATTGCGATAGACGCGTCCTACCTGTTCGATTACGTTCGGCCCAAAACGCACGTCGTCGATTGGTTCGACCGAAGCGGCCCACAATCGCAGCAGGTCGGCGCCCCACCGCGCCATCGCGTCCTTTGCATCGATGCCGGTGCCGCGCGACTTCGACATCGGGCGCCCTTGCTCGTCGTTCACCCAGCCGTTCTTTACCACGTGGCGATAGGGCGCGCGGCCTTTGATCGCGACGCCGGTTATCAACGAGCTGCGGAACCATCCGCGAAACTGATCGCCGCCTTCGAGAACGAGGTCGGAGGGCCACGGCATACCGTCGCGGCCGAGAACGGCGAGATGGGTCACGCCCGATTCAAACCAGATGTCGACGATGTTCTTCTCTTTCTCGAATCGAGCGCTGCCGCAGTTCGGGCAGACGAAATCGGGAGGCATATAGACCTCCACCGGATCGCTCCACCATACGCTCGCGCCGGCTTCACCAAAGCGCTTGGCCGCAAGCCGCGCGACCCGCGGATCGAGCACCGCTTCGCCGCATTGCAGACAGACCAGCGACGGAATCGGCGTCCCCCAGGTGCGCTGACGCGAAAGACACCATTCCGGATGCGTTTCGATCATCTGGCGCTGGCGCGCGCGTCCCCACTCCGGCGTGTACTCGACGCCATCGGTTGCATCGATCGCTCTTTGCCGCAACAAATTTTGATCCATTGCGAGAAACCATTGCGCGGTCGCGCGAAAGATCACCGGATTGTGGCAACGCCAGCAATGCGGATAGGAGTGCTCGTAACTCGCCACGCTCCACAGCGCGCCGCTGCGTTCGAGGTCTTCGACGATCTTTGCGTTCGCTTCAAAAATGCTCGTGCCGGCGTAGGGCCCGGCCTCGACCGTGAAGCGGCCTGCGGCGTCGACGGGATTGAGCACCGCCAATCCGTATTTCATGCCCGTATCGAAGTCGTCGGCGCCGTGACCGGGTGCGGTGTGCACCGCTCCCGTTCCCGTCTCCAAATCGACGTAGTCGGCGAGCACGACGACCGAGTCGCGATTCGCGAACGGATGGCGTACGGCGAGATCGTCGAGCTGCGCGCCGCGCGCGCGGCCGATTCGCGTCGCCCGAGCGAAACGTTCTCCGAGGGCCGATTCGGCGAGCGCTTCGGCGACGATCACGCTCTCGTCGTCGATGCGATACAACCCATAGCTCGCGTCGGCGCGTAGCGCGATCGCGGCGTTCGCGGGGAGCGTCCACGGCGTCGTCGTCCAAATGAGAAACGAAACCTTCTTTAAGTCACCCTTCGACAAGCTCAGGGTGACATCTGAATCAGTCGCCGCATCCGGTGCCGTGTCATGCTGAGCCTGTCGAAGCATGACGCGAAGAATATCTTCGGCTTGTTCGGGAGTGGCGGTGAAGCGCACATAGATCGATGGCGAGACGCGGGTCTCGTATTCGATCTCGGCCTCTGCAAGCGCCGTCTCGTCGTAGACGCACCAGAGCGTCGAGCGCAGACCGTTATAAATCTGTTGCTTCTCGGCCAGATCGGCGAGCGCGTTGACGATCGTCGCTTCGAACGAGGGGTCGATCGTGCGATACGGCCGGTCGAAGAGTCCGAAATTGCCCATGCGAACGCGCTGCTCGCGTTGACGGTCGAGCCAGAAGAGCGCGCGTTCTTTACATTGCTCGCGCAGCTCGAGCGGATCGATCGCGTGGAAGTCCTTTACCCCCAAGTACTTGAGGGTCTCGTACTCGATCGGAAGCCCGTGCATGTCCCAGCCCGGAACGAACTTCGCGTACTTACCATCGAGCAGCGCGACCTTTACGAACATGTCCTTGAGCACCATGTTGAAGAAGGTGCCCATGTGGAGGTCGCCGTTTGCGTACGGCGGCCCGTCGTGCAGGATCCACGCTCCGTTGGGCAGATTGCGTTCCAACCGCCGCTCGTACGTGCCGTGCTCCTTCCACCAGGCGAGCCGCTCGGGCTCGCGCTTTGGAAGCTCGGCCTTCATAGGAAATTCGGTCTTGGGCAGGTTCAGGGTCGCTCGATAATCCATAGCCGCTACCGGTCGGCCAGAAGCTCGCCGAGCACGTCGAAGTTTCGCTCGGCTGCGGCTTGCACGCCTTGGCGGCGCTCCGCCAACTGCGCCGCAATCGCGTCGCGCTCGCGCACGAGCCGATCGACGAGATCGTCGATCTCAACGTCGGCGGGGCGTCGTTCGCCCACGCGCCAGAGCGGCGCTAAAGGATACGCCAGATCTTCGCAGAGCGCGCTCACCTTGGGATCGTATGCAATCGCGAGAAACGGAACCGCATAACGTGCAGCAAGAACGAGAGCGTGTAAACGCATCCCGACGACGACGCGCGCGCTGCGGAAAATCGACGCCGCCTTCGCTAGCGAGCATTCCGGCAAGAGCACCGGATTCGATTTGCAGGCGCGAATGACGTCGGTCGAAATCGCGGCATCGGCAGCGCCGCCCAGCGGCAGGAATGCGGCACGAATGTCGTGCCGTTGTGCGAGCCGGTCGACGGCGCGCGCGATAATTGCCGGGCCGTCGCGAAACGACGCCGACTTGCGCACGCTCACCACCGCGTACGCGCCGCTCTCGGGCCCCAGTCCCTCCGCCGAGAGATCGCCTTCGCCTTCGGGGCCTTCATATAAGAAAACCGGATCGGCGGTGTGCTCGATCGGCGTTCGCGAAACGCAGCGTCTCGAGCAGCCGGCGCGACTTCTCGTCGCGCACGGTCGCGCGATCGAGCCCTTTGCAAAACTGACGCACGACGAGGCGCCCCCAAAAATCGAGCGGTCCGACCGATTGCGCGAAGACCATCGTCTTACGCCGCGCGCGGATCGCTTCGCGCAGAATACCGGCGTAATAGAGCAGGCTGCGCAGGCTCGTCGCGTTCTGCAACAAGCCGCCGCCGCCCGACAGAACGACGTCGGCTCGTGCGATCGCGGCGCGAATCGCTCGCCAGTTCCAGCGCGGCGTCGATGCAACGCCGTGGCCCGCCGCCGTCGCCTGCGGCGTAGCGGAAAGCACCTCGAGCTGTGCCGAGGGAAAGCGCCGGCGCATGCGCTCGACGATCACCTCGAGCAGCGCTTCGTCACCGAGATTTCCGAAACCGTAGTAACCTGAGAGCAAAACGCGCGCCATCACTGCGACGTTCCCGGAACGCGGCGATAGATCCAGATCGCAATCGCGCCGATGATGGCGCCGATTGCCGACTCCGTTGACGATGCGCAGCAGCGAGATCTCAATCGGCGTGTGCAGATGCGAGAAGGTATCGATGACGTCGCCGATCCCTACGCCGATGCCGAGCGCGAGCAGCCAGCCGATCGCGCGCCGATGCCGGGGCAGCAGCGCCGGGAGCAGCATCATGCAGGGAAAGCCGATCAAAAACTCCTTGAAGCGAGGCCGCACGCTGAGCACGTGCGTGAGCGCGTGCCGAAGCGAAAGCTCGAAGAGCGAGGGCGAGACGTCGCTCTCGTTGCCGCTGCGCACCAGCATCAGGACACCCAGCGCGACGATGACGATCCCGGCCAGGAGTTGATAGGTGAGCACCGGCGAGAGGAAGACGTCGCGCGGACGCTGCACGCCCGCACCGAACCTTTTGTCGAAGCAGATAGAGTCCCAGCGCGATCAGCGGCGGCAGCGCGAGCACGAGTCGCACGCCGCGAAAGCGCTCGATCTCTTCCATCGCCAGCGGCGAGCTCATCACGCCGACGACGACGAGCGCTCCGAGCAGCGCAACGCCGGTCGCCGCCAGCGTCCAGCCGAGGCTGCGAGCAAGCTGGGTTCCGCGATTGGCGCGACGGGGTCTCGTTCCACGCCGGGATCAGGATCAGCAACGCCGCGGTTGCGAAGAGCAGCGCACCGGCCAAAGCGATCGCGGAGCGCGCGAACGCGTCGTGGTGCGCGACGATGCCGGCAACGTAGAGCAAAACCGTAAGCGCGTAGGCGGCGACGGCCCAGCGGCGCCGATACCATCCGAAGAAATCGAGGACGAGGACGAAGATCGACGGCACCGCGAGCGCGGCGATGACCGACGAGCGCGCGATTGTTGCCGTGATAGAGCGGGATCGGCGTCGCGCGTCCCAAGCGGAAACCGTCGGCTCGCAGCTCGTCGGCGATCTGCTTGACCATCTCGACGTTGGTCGCCTCGATCGAAAGATTACCGTCCTGATGCCCCCACGGGCGCAGATAGACGACGCGGACGTTGCGCTCGCGCACGCCGAGAACGTAGCGCGCGACGACTTCATCGAGCCTCAATTTGTCGAGCTCGGTCTTTGCGATCGCCTGCACGCGGACGGTGCGGCCCGGGATGAGCTTCGCGAGCGTATCGTTCCCCTTCTGGACCTGGACTGGGATCGTACGTTTCGATCGAGCCGAAGTTGAAAACGTGCCGCTTGAATGCGTCGGCGGCCTCCGGTAAGTGATCGGGATACCCGAGCACCTGATTGCTCAAACCAAAGAAGATCACCGTCGAAACCTTCGGGTCGTACCGGAGCACGTCGTTGAAGGTCGCGTCGATCTGGGGCGCACCGAAGCGTTCGTCGTTCTGGAAACGCGGAACCACGAGCAGCGCGAGACGTCGCGCCAACTCGATCTGATCGGTCGGTATGCCGAGCGCGAGCGCATTGAAGTAATCGATCTGAGTGCGGACCTCGATCAGCCAGGGGCGCGAGGCCCGCAGAACGCGCACGCTCTTGCGCATGAAGTGCAGCGCGAGCTCGCTGCGATAGCGATGGTAAGTCGAGGCATCCGAAACGAGGAGATAGACCGCACCGTTCACGATGCGGTGGCTGCGAACCAGGGCGGCCAGCAGCGGGTCGCGGATCGGCGTGATTCCGGCTTGATTCACGAGCGCCGCCCCCGTCGTCACATAGGCCTTTCCGTCGTATCCCACGTTCGCTCCGAGCTCTTCGGTCAATGCAAGCGAGGTGAGCCCGGCGCGCCGCAGCGCGATCAAAAACGCCGCCGGATTGTAATCGTACGAACGGGCAAGAGCGTCGAAATCCGTGAAATCCATGGCCAGCTCGACCCGGCGAGCATGCGACTCCACGCGCACTCGAAAGAACGCGACCGCAAGCGAAGCGAGCAGGGCAACTATCAAGACGATTGCGGCATAGCGCGTTCGCTGAGCAAAGAGAGTCACGAAGCGGCTCTCATTCGACCGACTCGCCCGTTTTTCTCCCATCTCGTAATCACAGAAGGGCTCGCCATAGGCGAGCCCTCCTGCCGTCGCGTATGCGCGGATCCCTTTTTGTCGGGTCACGCATACCGGGTGTGGGCGACGCTTTGTGCTTCATCGCAGTGCTCTCCGCCCACGGTCGAGCGCCGCGGTCGGTCCGGCTTCAACGGTACCCAGCTATACCCTCCCCGAGCCTTTCCACGCCGGCGAACGCCGTTCGAGAAACGCCGTGATACCTTCGCGCGCGTCGGATTCGAGCGCATTTGAGGTCATGACTGCCTTGGCATACTCGTAGGCGGAGGCTTGATCCAAATCTACTTGTTTGTAGAACGCCGCCTTGCCGAGACCCACGATGCTGCGGCTTGCAGACGCAATCTTGCGCGCAAGAGCAAGCGACTCTTCGTGGAGCCGGTTCGGTGCGACGACGCGATTGACCAGGCCCCACGCAAGCGCCGTCGCGGCGTCGATCGCGTCGCCGGTGAGCAGCATCTCCATCGCGCGTTTGCGGCCGATCGCGCGCGTTAGCGGAACCATCGGAGTGCTGCAAAAAAGACCGATGCGCACACCGGGCGTAGCGAACGTCGCTTCGGTCGACGCGACCGCGAGATCGCAGGCCGCCACGAGCTGGCACCCCGCCGCGGTAGCAACTTTCGCGACCTCGGCGATAACCGGTTGCGGAATCGCTGCAATCCGCGTCATCAGATCGACGCAGGCATCGAAGATGATGCGGTAGGCATCGACATCGCGATCGACCAGCTCGCGCAGATCGTGGCCGGCGCAAAACGCCGGACCTTCGCCGCGAAGCACGACCGCACGGACGCCGGGGTCTTGCGCCACTGCGGCTAACGCACCGTCGAGCTCGCGCATCATCGCCAGCGAGAGCGCGTTGCGTTTCTCGGGCCGATTCATCGTGATGACGGCGATCTCGCCGTCGCGGTCGACCTTGAGTTCGGCGTTGGTCTGCAGTGCATTCATGACGAGGAATCCTCCATGGGCGATGACGGCCCTGCGACTCCGGCGCTACGCGCCTGCGCTCAGGATGACACGGGCGATGCAGAACTTCAACCTGCGGCATCCTCCTCGGAAGGGAATCTCAGTCGAGCACGGATTTTCCGTCGGCTATCTTACCCTCGCTCAAACTTCAAGGCTGGACGATATACACACCTTGGTGTATACTGACTCCATGAACCGGCATAACTTCTACGTGGACGAGGAGCGCATGGCGATGCTCCGCAAGCTTGCCTTCGCCCAGGACGCGAGCGTGTCTGAGCTCCTACGCGAAGCGATCGATATCCTCATCGCGGAGAGGATGAACAATCCGCGGCCAAGCGTCGAGGAACGGCGCGCGGCCTTCGACGCCTTTATCAAGAGATACGCCGGCACACAGAAGCGTGAGCGGATATCCGATGAAGCACTCCTCGACGCCGTCAGTGCAGACCGTCGTTCGAAGCGCAAACGTAAAGCCGCCGCCCGTTGAGCCTTCCGCGTCCTGTCCGCGTTGTCGCCGACACAAACTGTTTAGTATCGGCGGCGCTAGCGATCATACGCCGGGATGAGCGGGAGCGTTCTTCGGGCGCGGCGCTTTTCTTCGCGATGCGCGATGGCATTGCCGTTAACCTTACAACGACGACGCTAATGTACGAGCTTGCCGAAACCCTTCAGTTGGCGCGCCTAGCATTACCGATCGACTTCACCGTCGACTTCGTCGCCATCGTCGCGGCGATGTCCGAGTTCGTGCCAATCCGCGGGTTGGATATGGGCTGTCGCGATGACGATGATGACCGGCTCGTTGAGGCAGCAATTAATGGCCGCGCTCATGCGCTGGTTTCGCGCGACAATGACATACTCGAAGACGATTTCATTCGGCGCGAGCTGGAAAAGCGTGGTTGCCAGGTTCTCTCGAGCGACGCTTGCGCAGAGTGGCTGCGAAGGGTCGAGCCATCGCAAGAGGGGCCATCTTGACAACTTTTACGGCAGGCCTTGCGGCTTATCTTTCAGATATTCGATCGTTCCGTCCGTCTTGATGAGATAGAGAAAGCCTTGCGCGCTAACGTAGTCCGGCACCGGCGGTGTTCGTGCGAGGACATGAAAGACGTCGGTATCCTGCGGGACGTTATCGACGACTACCGTCCGCCAGCCAGCAGTAGCGTGCGCTCCCGGTGGCACTCCAGCGTCCACGTCCTGCGCGAGTATCGAGTTGTGCATTCGATGCGCTTCCAGTAACGACAGACCATCGCTTGAAAACTTGTACCGTACGTCGCCGCCAACTGGAAAGACCTTGGGCTTTGTTTGAGCTGGATAGAGATAGACGTATAGAGTCCCGTCGCTATTCGGCAACGCCGCGACGTTATACCGAAAACCGCGAACGAAACGGAAGGTGGATTCCGCTGTCTTGATCGCATGTGCTGCTGCGACGAGAAATCCCGTGTCGGGTCGCGCTGGGGAAAGCCGCTGCTCCGTGAAGTGCAACCCGTCATTGCTCGACGCTTCGATTGCGGTGAGGAACGTCGTCCCAGTGGCGTCGAAGCAAGCGCGAAAGCCACTGCAACGATCAGTAAACGCAACGAATTCATGTTTCATACTCCACGGCCAAGGCGCGGTGACGGCGTCGAGAGCATCGTTGCCCGAAACCTCAACACGCTCCATCGCGCACCCTAGGCGAGGTTGGGGCGACACGAGTGGTGGGCGATGACGGGCTCGAACCGCCGACATCCTCCTTGTAAGGGAGGCGCTCTCCCAGCTGAGCTAATCGCCCGTGCCGGCTACCTTCGCGGCGGCGATGCAGGCTCTCTGCGAGCGGCCGGCCGGCGATCCTGCAAAGGTTTAAGGAAGCGCGACAACAGGGAAGGCTTCTTGGGGAACGCCTAATTTGAAGAGACAGTACTGTGCCGCCTACACAAGCGACATCAAAAACGTAGCACCGGCGCGCCACGGCATCGCCGAATTCGCGGCCGAGTGCGGCTTTTCGCGCGACGAGATCTGCGATATTCGGCTCGCGGCCGGGGAAGCATTGAGCAACGCGGTCGAGCACGGCAGGGGAAGGCCCGGCCGGAAGATCACCGTCAGGTGTGCGTTCGACGGCATCGAGCTTTCGATCGAAATCCAAGACCGAGGGATCGGTTTTGCCGAGCCGTCCGATCGATCGTACCTCCAGCCGGGCGACCGGGAACGCGGCTTCGGAATCTTTTTGATGCGGCGATTGATGGACGAAGTCTCGTTTGCGCGTAACGGGACCGTCGTGCGGCTCGTCCGCCGCCGTCTCCAGCTCGGCTAGCTCTTCGTCGCCGCGATCTTCTTCTGCAGCAACGCGATCGCCGCGCGCAACTGCGCGTCCTTATCGACGTCGCCGAAACGCGCGTCGCGGTTTTCGTCGACGCGAACGTCGGGATCGATGCCGCGAAGATTGATGTCGCGTTGATTCGGCGTCAAATAATGAGCGGTAGTGATCTTGATCGCAGCGCCGTCCGGCAGCGGCGTCAACGTCTGCATCACGCCTTTACCGAACGTTCTCGCGCCGATCAGCATGCCGATCCCATCGTCCTGCAGCGCCCCGGCGGTGATCTCCGACGCCGAAGCGGTGTACTGGTTCACGAGAACGGAGACCGGCAGCGCGATCGAGGGATCGCCATCGGCATCGATCGTGGTAGCGTGCTTTCCGCGCTCTTCGACGGTCAACAGTGCTTTGTTCGCGATGAAGCGCGAGCTAATGTCGAGCGCCGAGTTGACGTAGCCGCCACCGTCGTTGCGCAAATCGAGAACGAGCGCCTTGGCACCGAGCTGGTTCAAACGCGCGATCGCCGTATCGAACTCAGAGGGTGTCGCTCGGCCAAACTCCATTACCCAGATGTATCCAATGCCGTCGGGCAGCATCTTAAAAACGACCGTTGGAGGCTGCACGTCCTCGCGCGTGATCGTAAAGGCGGCCGGAGCGTCGGCGCGCTCTACGGCAACGGCGACAACCGTGCCGGGCTTGCCGCGCAGCCGCCCGCTCACCGCGTCGACGCTGAGGCCTTTTGTCGGCAGGCCGTCGACGCCCGTCACGATGTCGCCAACCCGGAGCCCCGCGCGCTCCGCGGGCGTGCTTGGCAAAACGTAGGTTATGCGGACGCATCCACTCACCGCGTCAGGCTCGATCATGACGCCGATACCGCCAATTCGCTTGGGATCGAGAGCTTCGTTGAATGCCTTGAACTCCGAGGGCGTGAAGAACTGCGTGTAGCGATCGTTGGTAGCCTTGGCCATCGCATCGATCACGGCGTAGGCAAAATCGCTCGACGGCGCGTGCGCCTCGCGCGCTGCAGATTCAATCGCGCCATCGAGCTGCGACAGCGTTGCATCGCGATCGCCCTCCACGTGAAGCACCGGGGGCGCAATTGTCGACGCCATGCTTTCGCGCGGTTTCCGCGAGCGCGTCGCTCGCGGCCGCAAGCAGCACTTGCGGATCGATCGGTTCGTAATAGGTGCTCGTCAGGAGCGTAAAGCTCTGGCCGACGTCGCCGGCAACCTGGTACGGCAGCGCGGCAGGTGCTCGCGCCGAGACAGAATACTGCGAGCAGCGCAGATGCGGCTGCGGCGCGTCCGAAAAACACAGAACTTTGCATCATGATCCCTTCTTCGACCTTATCGGCATAACGCATGGCAAGCGTCAGGCGTTTCTGCCGGCGGCCGCGCGCCGGAGCCGGTCCATGATCGCAAGCCCCAGCCCGTCTTCCGAAAGCGGCTGCGCGTCGATGCGCTCCAACCCCAGTGCGTCGAGCTCGTGAAGGGCCTCGAAGAAGCGGGCTGCCGCTTCGCGCAGATCTCCGCGCGACGATAGCACTCGGATCGCCGCATATCCGTCGACCTTGCCCCGCAATACGAGCGCTCCGGCGTCGCCGCCGCTCCTGGGGATTCACGTTGGCGGGTTCGACAAGCCGCAACGGCGTGCGCGGCGCGTAGTGGCGCGGCAGTTGACCCGGCGCTCGAGCGGGTTCGGCTCCGCTGCCGCGCGCAAGGCGGCCGGCGACCGCCTCGAGGGCTTCGACCGGAATTGCTCCCGGCCGCAGGAGGACCGGCTCGGGCTCGAGCGCGACGATCGTTGACTCGATCCCGTGTTCGGTTGGTCCACCGTCGAGAATCACGTTCACGCGCTCGCCGAGACTCTCGGCGACGTGCTCGGCGCGGGTTGGGCTTAAGCTCCCGAATCGATTTGCGCTCGGCGCTGCAAGTGGGGCGTCCACCGCTGCGAGAAGCGAGCGTGCGATCCAATGCGAGGGCATGCGCACCGCGACGCTTGCCAGCCCCGCGGTCACTAACCCTGGAACGGATTCGCCTTTCGGCAGCACGAGCGTGAGCGGACCCGGCCAAAAGCGCTCGATGAGCGTCTCGGCGAGGCGCGAGAGCCGGAGGACGACGCGCTCCAACATCGGACGATCGAGCACGTGCACGATCAGCGGGTCGAAGTGCGGACGCTCCTTGATCTCAAAGATTCGAGCGACCGCCGAGGGCTCCAAGGCGAGCGCCCCCAAGCCGTAGACCGTTTCGGTCGGAAAAGCAACCACGCCGCCGCCGCGTAGCACCTCGGCGGCGAGCGCGATGCTCTCCGGTTGCGCAGGGAGCAGCGGCACAGGGAAGGGATGGCCCCCGCGCCCGGACGATACCTTTAATATAATGCCGCGTCTCAATCGCTCCTCGCGGGTTTTCCCGCTCGTCCTTCTCCTTTTTGCCGGGGCCCTGGCCGCGCCGTTGGGCGGCTGCGGCGGGTCGGGATCCTCGGCGGCGATGCCATTGCTGCCGCCGGCGCCGGCAAAGCAGGGAAAATACTTCACGCACATCGTCATCATCGTCCAAGAGAACCGCACGTTCGACAATCTTTTTGCGACGTTCCCCGGCGCCGACGGGGCGACGCGTGGAAAGACGCACGACGGCAAAACCATACCGCTGCGAAGTGCGAATCTCGAAAGTCCCGTCTCGCCGAATAACGGCTATCCGTACTGGGTCAAAGACTGGAACAAAGGGGAAATGGACGGCTTCGATCGGGTTCCCATCGGCAAAGTTCCGGGAACGTACGTCTATCAGTACGTCGATCCGACGCAGATCCGACCGTACTGGCAGCTCGCCAAACAGTACGTGCTCTCCGATCACACCTTTCAAACCCAGGGCAGCGGCAGTTTCACCGCACACCAAGATCTGATTCGCGGCGGCACCGAAATCGGCGGCGCGCAAAGTCTGATCGATTTTCCGAGCACGCAGCCTTGGGGCTGCGATGCTCCGCCGGGCACGGACACGTCGCTGATCACCGCAAGCAACAAGTATGAGTATCTCCAGGGGCCGTTTCCGTGCCTGACGTACGCCACGCTCGCCAATCTGCTCGACGGCAACCAGGTTTCGTGGCGGTACTATACGCCGACCACGGGCAACTTCGCGGGTAATCTCTGGAACGCGTTCGATGCGATCAAGTACGTTCGCTTCGGTTCGGATTGGTCGGCGAACGTCATCTCACCCGAAACGGACGTCTTCACGGACATCGATCGCGACACGCTGGCGTCGGTGTCGTGGGTCATCCCGGATTTCCAAAACTCCGATCATCCCGGCGACGACTCCGATACCGGTCCTTCGTGGGTCGCACAAATCGTGAACGCGATCGGTCAGAGCCCCGCTTGGGACGACACCGCAATCGTCATCCTGTGGGACGATTGGGGCGGCTGGTACGACAACGTCCCGCCGCCGGGCGCACGCCACTATGGAGGATTGGGCTTTCGAGTGCCTATGATCGCCGTTTCGTCGTATGCAAAGAGGGGCTACGTATCGCACCGGCAGTACGAACTCGGAAGCATCGTTCGCTTCGTCGAGGACAACTGGGATTTGGGGCGCCTGGGAACGAGCGACGAGCACTCCGCAGACTTCGTTAACGATTTCTTCGACTTTACGGGAAAACATCGAAAGTTCGTCCCGATCGGCACGGAGTATTCGCGATCGGAACTACTGCGCCGGCCGCCGTCGAACAAGCCCGTCGATGACGAGTAAAAATAACCAGGATTACCGATGTTTATCAACGTTTGGTCCGCACGCTCGCTCAAATGGAATAGGAAAGCAGACGGCGAACGTTCACAAGACTTCGATATGCGTATCCTAGATAGATTCACGAGTTCGTCGTCGCCAGGCGCGGAGAGTGCGACCGCTACGATTGCCGAGCGGCCGCGGCTGCAGACCGTACCGGTCGTTTTGTCCGATTTCGAAACGATCGACGTAACGGCGCCCGTCGCACAAGACGAGCTCAAGCCTATTCAAGCCCACTTCATGACGCTCGCGCAGTGCGCGGCTCGGCAAGTTACCGAGCCCAACGATCGGGAGCAAGTTGCGCGAACGTTGCAAGAACGCATGGCACGCTACGGCACCTCGGCGCAATACATCGCGCGCCGGCAGGTCAGCGTGCTGACCTCTCGTTTCGTCAAGCACGATCCCGAAAATCAGTCCGAGCTGGTTCGGCGTTACGGCGGACTTCGGAACCCAACCGGGGAGACGCTCGACGAACGCATGGATCTTTTCGAAGAGGTCGCGTGCGACGTTTTTGAGCGCGTCTATCGCGATCCCAAGGTCCAGCCTCCCGACGACATCGTTCACGTGAGCTGCTCGGGCTACGTTTCGCCGAGTCCGGTTCAGAGTTTTCTCTCGCGGCGCGGCTGGCTTGGCGTCGGCGTGACCCACTCGTACCACATGGGATGCTACGGCGCGTTTCCCGCAATCCGCACGGCAGCGGGCCTCGTCGGATCGTCGTACGTTTCGCTTCCGAAAGCCAAACGACGCGTCGATCTCGTGCACACCGAGTTTCTTTCGCTGCATTTCGACCTGCTGGGAGACGAACCGGATAACTTCGTCACCTCGACGCTGTTCGCGGACGGCTTCATCAAGTACGCGGCCTATCCGCACTCGGAGTTCGCGAAGCAGGGGCGAAGCGGTCTGAAGATCCTCGCAATCGACGAGTACATACTTCCCGACTCACTGCCCGAGATGACGCTGCGCCCCGGTCCGCTGCAATTCGACATGTCGCTCTCAAAGCGCGTACCGTTCATGATCCGCGATTCGATCGCCGATTTCGTGCGCGCGATCTGCGCTCAAGTCGACATCGACTTCGAGCGCGAGAAGGCCGCGATGATCTTCGCGATCCATCCGGGAGGTCCGGCGATCCTCAATCAAATCCGAACCAAGCTCGGAGTCGAAGAGTCGGCGATCGCGCTGAGCCGGCGAGTGCTCTACGAGCACGGGAACATGGCCTCCGCGACGGCGCCGCACATCTGGCAGCTGATCGTGGAATCGCCCGAGATCCCCCGCGGTGCGAAAGTCTTGAGCATGGCGTTCGGCCCAGGCTTGACGGTGATAGGCGCGCTCTTCGAGAAGGTCTAGGGCCGCAATGGCAGCGACCGATTCGAAGACACCTCAGAGATTCTCGGTGCCCGGGCCCTTTTATTGGAGCGTGCGCGGCGTGCACGCTGCCGCACCGCTCTTCGTGGGCCTCGGAAATCTCGAATCGCGGATGCTTGCTCGCCGCCTAGGGACGCAGCGCGTCGACCGGCCGGTCTACATCTGCGGGCTCCCGCGAGCGGGCACCACCATCACGTTGCAGATGCTCAGCGAGCATCCCGACGTCGTAACGCACAAGTATGCCGACTTCTTGATGCCGTACATGCCGTGGGTCTGGAATAAAGTCTTTCCGCGGATACCGGTCGCCGCCATGCGTAAACCGGTTCCGCGCATCCACCGCGATCGAATCGAGGTGACGCGCGACAGTGCCGAGATGGGCGAAGAGATACTGTGGGAGCACTTCTTTCCGCAGGTCCACGACGAAACGGATTACAGCGTGCTCGACGCCACGACGTCGAACCCAGCGTTCGAGCGTTTCTACCGAGAGCACCTCTGCAAGCTGGCCTTGGTCCGAGGACGCACTCGCTACGTCAGCAAGGCGATTATGTGCGTCGTACGCATGCAGTACCTGCGCCGGCTTTTCCCCGACGCGAGATTCCTGCTCTACGTGCGCAACCCCATCGATCACGTCGCCTCGTTGATCAAGCAGGACCGCATTTGGGCCGAGCTAGAGCGTGACGATCCGCGGCAGATCGAGATCATCGAGCTGACCGGACATCACGAGTTCGGGCCGCACCAAGTAATGGCGAACGTCGGAAAGCCGGAAGTGCTGCGCGAGATTCGCGACCTCTTCGACGAGGGACGCTGGGCGCAATCACGCGCGCGGTACTGGGCGTACATGTACGGGTTCATCGCAAAGCAGCTCGACGAGGATCCCGAGCTCGCGCGCAGCGTCTGCATCGTGCGGTACGAGGATCTCTGCACCGACTCGCTCGCAACGATCGACCGGATCCTCGCGCATACGGGTCTCGAGCCCGGGAGCTTTGCGCAGACGCGAGCGGCGTACGGTGAGAAGCTCTCCTTTCCAGATTACTACAAACCCGCGTTCGATGCCGAGGTCTTGGCAGAGATCGTTGCAACGACCAGCGACGTCGCCGCGCGCTTCGATTACGACGTCGCCCAAATCGCGCAGCGAGTCGGCGTCGCAGCGCCACGCTAGCGGCGCATCGTGAATCGAGCATTCGCCCCAGCGATTTGTGCGGGCATTGCAACCTTCGCGTTGACCGCCTGCGGCGGCGGCGGATCGTCGTCCCTGCCCTCGACGCCATCGGTGCATCATCGGTCGGGAAGTACGCCGATCCAGCACGTCGTTCTCCTCGTTCAGGAGAACCGAACCTTCAACAACCTTTTCGCAGGCTTTCCGGGTGTCGTCAGCACGAAGACCGGAAAGGAGCTGGTAAAGCAGGGAAACGGTTACGTCGAGAAATCGATCGCGCTTCATGAGGCCAAGCTCTTGTATACGGGCAACTTGACCCATCGCTACCTCGCGGAGCAGACGGCATACCAGAACGGCGCCATGGACGGCTTCGATCTCATCAAGTACGTCACGAACGGAAAACCCGAAGGATCGGCCCCGTATCAGTACGTCAATCCCAGCTATATCAAACCGTATTGGGATATTGCGTCGCAGTGGGGGTTAGCCGACGAGATGTTTCAGACGCAGGGCAGCGGCAGTTTCATTGCCCATCAGGATTTGATCCGCGGCGGAACGTTCATCACCTCAACTCAAAGCTTGGTCGACGATCCGACGACCAACGCCGCCTGGGGATGCATGTCGCCGAGCGGATCGAAGACGTCGCTGATAACGACCAAGCTCAAATACCTCGCCAATAAAGGGCCGTTCCCGTGCACGACGGACTTCCCGAATCCCAACGGCTATGCAACCCTCGCCGATCTCTTCAACGCAAAGTCGCCGGCGGTTTCGTGGAAGTACTATACGCCCGCACCGGTGCGAGAGTCGGTCGGAGCGCTCTGGAACGCGTTTCTCGTGATCGCATCGATCTGCAACGGCCAAGGCCAATGCGCTGCAAATATCTCGTCACCCGAAGGGAACATCTTCTCAGACATCTCGAACGGCGAGCTTCCCGCGATGTCGTGGGTGATTCCCGACGCGCAGAACTCCGACCATCCGGGCTATTCGTCCAAAGACACCGGCCCCTCGTGGGTCTCCAGCGTGGTCAATGCAATCGGCAAGAGTCAGTATTGGAACTCGACGGCGGTCATCGTCGTTTGGGACGATTGGGGCGGCTTCTACGATCCGGTCGCTCCGCCGTTCGTGGACGACCAGGGAGGAGCCGGATTCCGCGTCGCGATGCTGGTCGTCTCGCCTTACGTGAAAATAGGAAGCGGCAGCCAAGGCGGCTACGTCTCTCACACCGTCTACGGATTCGGGAGCATCATCAGATTCATCGAGGATACCTGGAACTTGGGCCGCCTCGGCACGACCGACCAGAGCTCGACGAGCATCTCCAACATGTTCGACTTCAATCAGGCGCCGCGGCCATTCAAAACAATCTCCGCACGCTATTCGGAGAAGTTCTTCCTACGCCAGCCACCCTCGGGCTTGCCGGTCGATACGGAGTAACGCCGCTTACCGATCGTCGTCGGGAATTCGGTTGTCGTTGGGCTGATTCAGAAAGAACGCCTCATCCTTAGGCGCCTTAAACGGCACGAACTTACGTGGCGCTTGAGAAAAATCGAGACAATCGGCAGCCGGTGAGGTCGCGCGCGCGTCGCTGGCCGAAAGTTGGCCAACGCCGAAAAGGTCCTCCGCAAAGCGCAGCACGCTCGCGGTCTCGTACTGCACGTGCGAAACGTAGTTCTCCTTCGCGTAGGGGGAGATCACCATCAAAGGAACGCGGAAGCCCAAACCATCGTAGCCTTTATAAGGCGGCGGCACGTGGTCGTAGAGGCCGCCCCAATCATCCCACTGCACGAAGATAACCGTCGTCTTCCAGAACTTGCTCTCACCGACTGCGTTGACGACCGAGGCGACCCAGGACGGGCCATATCCGCCGCCGCACGACGGATGGTCGGAATCGGCGCAGAGCGGCGTGATCCAGGTAAAGTCGGCGAGCGTGCCGGCGCGAACGTCGGTAAGAAAACGCTTCTGCGGCGTGATGACGTCCCTCTTCCAGTCACGTCCGTAGAAGATGTGCCTAACGGCCTGATATCCCGACCACAGCCCGCTGTAGGGCTGCGTGTACTTGCTGGTATAGAACCGCCACTCCAAGCCGGCCTTGTCGAATTCGTCGCCGAGCGTTTCGTAGTCGAAGCATGGGCGCTGCGGACTTCCGTACGTGCGCTGGTGCGTTATCGTCGAAACGGCATCCCCGCCTCTGCCACCGCAACCCCAATAGGTTCCGGGAACGTTGACGCTGGAGTGCGCCTGCGCGGCGATGATGTACTGATGCGCGACGAAGCTCTCGTCGAGTTGCGAAGCGAACATCCGATCCGCTAAGACGAACTCGTGCGCCATGTCAAAGTACGGCTTCGACTCGCCGTGCGGCACGTACGCGTACTGACCGTTTTGGGGACCCCCGTATTCACCCTCGCGGTTGAAGCCGTTCATCCGACAATGCGTTCCGGGAAGCTTCCCGGTCCCATCGCAAGCCTCGAACATCGCGCTGGCGGAGTGTGAGATGTCGTAGACGGTTTTCAGGGAGATCGGCTGAAGCTCGATCGTGTTGCCGAACGAATCTTCACCTTTGGAAACGGTGTCCGCGTGCGGATACCCCTCGAACATATCGTTGAAGCTGCGATTTTCTTGGACGACGTAGACGACGTGCCGAATCTTTCCGGTACCGCTGCCCAGAAGCGCGCCAAACGCCTCCCTTCCTGCAGTAAACGGCACGGCCGTATCGTTCGGACCCGCAGAACATCCCGCGAACGCCGCGAGTGCGGCCGAGAAAGCTGCGAGGTTGAAAAGCCGGCGCGCCATGAGACAGCAAATGCCGCAAGGGCGACTGCGTTCCTTCCCGCCCGCCGGGTGACGACTCGTCGCTCACGCAGGTCGGCAGCCCGAGCGGCTCTAACTGGTGGTATTCGCGCTGGCGTGAAGAGCTGGGGATAAAGGCAACTGTGAACGGACCCATCAAGCTCGCGACGCCGCTCGTTTGTGCGCTCGCTCTCGCGGCATGCAACGCGGGCGGCTCGTTTGGTATGCCGGCGACCGGCGAATTCAACGCTTCAGCAGCGGTACCGGAGTGGCAGGCGACGCAGGCCGCACGGCGAGCCTGCACGGATTTCCGCCCGGGCTACATGCACTGCGATGCGCTGATCATGAACGAACGTTTTGCATTCCGAATCGCCGGATTGGGTCCGAGTGATTTCCAGACGCGTTATCATCTCCCGTCCCGCAGCAAGGGTTCCGGGCAAATCGTCGCGATCGTCGATGCGTTTGACAATCCCAACGTCGCTTCTGACGTCGCGAATTATCGCTCCGCTTTCGGCTTGCCCGCTGCACGCTTCACGAAGTACAACCAAGAAGGTCAAACGCAACATTTCCCCGTGGGCGACATCGGCTGGGGCGCTGAGATCGATCTCGACGTCGAGATGGTTTCCGCAACGTGTCCGAAGTGCACGATCTATTTGATCGAGGCCAAGGATAACAGCGGCCGGAGCCTTTACGCCGCCGAGAGAGAGGCCGTGAAGCTCGGAGCTCACGTGATCAGTAACAGTTGGGGCGGCGGCCGGGGCGGCCGGCCGGGTGACGCCTTCGGTGCTTCGGGCGTCACGTATCTCGCGAGCGCCGGCGACAACGGATATGGGATGCAGGACCCGGCCGATTACGACACGGTTGTCTCGGTCGGTGGAACCGTGCTTTCGAAGAGCGGACCGAACTATAATGAAGTCGTCTGGTCCGACAGCGGCGGCGGCTGCTCGGTCACGCACAAGCCCTGGTGGCAAGACGATCCGAAATGCACGTTCCGGACCGGTAACGACGTGGCCGCCGTCGCTTGGAACACTGCCATGTACGATAGCTACGGTCGCCGGGGCTGGGAAATCGCCGGCGGAACGAGCGTTGCTGCACCCCTGCTGGCCGGCGTCTACGGCCTGGCCGGAAACGCGATCTCGCACCGAAGCGGCGAGCCGTTCTGGACGATGAAGGGCAAAAAGCCGGCAAGCCGACTGCATGAGATCGCCTCCGGCACGATCATCGGTTGCCCTCCCAGGTTGGAAGGCACCTATCTCTGCACGGCCGGGACGGGTCAGTTCAAGAGCTACTCGGGCCCGACCGGGTGGGGAACGCCAGACGGCCTCGGCGCGTTCTAATATCGAAAAGGGGCGAGTCGGTTTCGAAGCCGGAAGGTGGAGGACTCACCCAAACTTAACTCCTGCTATCCCAGACCCGTACCCCCACAAACGAATAAGGAGCATCTGTGAACGGAACCTTTAAACTTGTGGCGCCGCTTATTGCAGCGCTCACAATAGCCGCTTGTAACGGCGGCTCTTCCAATGTGCCCGCATCGCCGGGCCAATCCACCGCGCAGTCACGATCCCACTCCGCGATGCCCGAGTGGCAGGCGAAGGGCCAGGCCCGCGCCGTCTGCCCGCAACTCTCCGGTAAACCGGAGTGCATGGCGTTGTCCGAGAAGGGCATTCAGCCGGCGTGCGTCGGCTCGGCGTGCGGCATCGCCCCAGCCGAACTTGAGGCGCGCTACAACCTGCCGATCACGCAAGGTTCGGGACAGGTCGTCGCGATCGTCGACGCCTACGACAATCCAAACGTGGCGTCGGACCTGGCGACATATCGCACTGAGTTCGGCCTGGGAACCGCAAACTTCACGAAGTACAACCAGGACGGCCAGATAGGTAACTATCCCGGCGGCAGCACCGGGTGGGGCGTCGAGATCGACCTCGACGTCGAGATGGTATCCGCATCCTGCCCGCTCTGTACGATCTATCTCATCGAAGCAAACAGCAACCAATCGAGCGACCTATCCACGGCTGAGAGTGAAGCGCAGACGCTCGGCGCGAAGATCATCAGCAATAGCTACAGTTGCCAGCCGTCGAGCGGCAGCTGCGGGCTCACCGGCTTCGATACGCCGGGCATCCTGTATCTCGCGTCGTCGGGCGACAGTGGCTATCCGAACTTTGGCCCTCCGGCATCGTTCCCGACGGTCGTCGCAGTGGGCGGCACGCAAATCACTGGGGGCGGCACCGGTGAGATGGCCTGGGATGGCGCGGGCGCCGGCTGCGACTTGGGGCAGACCAAGCCCAGTTGGCAGCACGATCCAGACTGCACCGGACGTACCATCTCCGACATCTCCGCGCAAGCTGGTGTTAGCCCAGGCGTCGCGGAGTACGACACGTACGGCGAAGGCGGGTGGTTCGGCGTCGGCGGTACCAGCGCTGCGTCGCCATTGACGGCCGGGGTCTTTGCTCTCGCCGGAAACGCGAGCAGCCTAGACGCTGCGAAGAAGTTCTGGAAGCTCAAGAACAAGAAACGTAAGCACGACCTTCACGCCATCACGACCGGCAATGACGGCTCGTGCGGAGGCAGTTACCTCTGCACGGCTGGAACCGGGCAGTACAAGACCTATTCCGGACCCGCTGGATGGGGAACGCCCAACGGCGTTAAGGCCTACTAAGCCGAACCCAATCCGAACGAGCTCCGAGGCGGGCGCGAAAGCGCCCGCCTCTCCTTATTTGTAAGGAAGGAAACCTGCCTCGCTGGGTTCTAAACCTGAGTACCCCAACGCAACCTACTCATAAGGAGTTCCCCTTTTGAACGCACGCTTAAAACTCGCTGCGCCGCTCGTCGCCGCGCTAGCAATCGCTGCCTGTAATGCAGGCGGCTCTTCCAATATGCCCGCTGCGCCGGGCCAATCGACCGCGCAGACGCGGTCGCACTCCACAATGCCAGAGTGGCAGGCGAAGGACCAAGCCGTGCCCGTGTGTCCGCAAGTCGTCGGAAAACCGACGTGCTTAGCGTTGCGCGTAAAAGGCATTACCCGCAACTCTAGCCCCAGCGGCTTGTTTCCGATCGATCTCCAAACTGCCTATAACTTGCCGATCACGAAAGGCTCGGGACAGATCGTCGCGATCGTCGACGCCTACGACAATCCAAATGTGGCGTCGGACCTGGCGACATATCGCTCTGAGTTCGGCCTGGGAACCGCAAACTTCACGAAGTACAACCAGGAAGGCCAGCAAGGTAACTATCCCGGCGGCAGCCCCGGCTGGGGTGTTGAGATCGACCTTGACGTCGATATGGTTTCCGCAGCGTGCCCGAATTGTACGATCTATCTTATCGAAGCGAATGGCGCCGACAGCAGCGACCTGGACGCGGCGGAAGCCGAAGCGGTAACGCTCGGTGCCCATATCGTCAGCAACAGCTGGATCAGCTACGGCTGTAACACCTGCGATAACGGCTCCGACTTCGACGCGCCGGGCGTCGTCTATACCGCCGGGTCGGGAGATGCCGGCTACAATAACATCGGCTCACCTTCGGTATTCGACAGCGTCGTCGCCGTCGGCGGCACTCAGCTCACGAAGAACGGCTCGACCTACAGTGAGACCGTCTGGGACGGCGCCGGCGCCGGTTGCGCAACCGGCGTGACGAAGCCCAAGTGGCAGAAGGACAAGGGCTGCTCCTCTCGCACGGACGCCGACATATCGTCGGAAGCCGGCTGCTCTCCGGGCGTCGCGGAGTACGACTCGTACAGCGATAGTGGCTGGACCGTGGAATGCGGAACGAGCGCCGCAACGCCGTTGAACGCAGCCGTCTTTGCCCTTGCTGGAAACGCCAGCACGATTAGCGCTCCCAAGAACTTCTGGAAGCTCAAGAAAAAGAAGGCGAAGAGGGAACTCCACTACATCAGCAGCGGGAACGACGGCTCGTGCGGCGGATCGTACCTCTGCACCGCCGGAACGGGACAGTTCAAGACGTACTCCGGCCCCGCCGGCTGGGGCAGTCCGAACGGCGTCAAGGCATACTAGAACGACGTTTTACGTAACGTCAACAGATGCGGGCGCGAAAGCGCCCGCCTTTGTTTTATCCTGGACAGCCGCCCCGCAAACAGACCGAGCAGGCACCAACGCGGTAAGAGGAACTTCCTTCGCGCAGCCTAAATCAAGCTACCCCCAAGCAACCGATTCGCAAGGAGCTTTCCTTTGAACGTATCTTTAAAACCCGCGGGAGTTCTCGTTTTAACGCTCGCGTTCGCGGCGTGTAGCGCAAACGGCGGTCCTTCCAGCGTGCCGGGAACGACCGGCCAATCCAGTGCAGGAGCGCAATCCCCGCATGGGATTACGGGCGTGCCTGTCTGCCCTGGCAGATTCTCAGAACGCGCGCAATGCACGGCCCTCGTGCGCACCGACATCCCCGCGAACCCCGACACGCCGGCCGGCGTGACGCCCGCCGATCTCGAGTCGGCCTATAACCTTCCATCCGCAAGCAAGGGCAAGGGCCAGATCGTCGCGATCGTCGATGCCTACGACAATCCCGACGTCGCCAAAGACCTTGCAACCTATCGCACCGAGTTCAGTCTTGGAAAAGCAAACTTCAGCAAGTACAACCAAAAAGGCGAAAAGAAGAATTATCCATCGGGCAACGTCGGCTGGGGACTGGAGATCGACCTCGATGTCCAGATGGTTTCGGCCAGCTGCCCACATTGCACCATCTATCTCATCGAGGCCAACTCCGACTACTTCAGCGATCTTGGCGCCGCCGAACGCGAGGCTGTGAAATTGGGAGCCACCATCGTGAGCAATAGCTATGACGGTGGCTGCAGCGGCACGTGCGGCTACGGCAGCGACTACGATACGCACGGTGTGACGTATCTCGCGTCGGCGGGCGATCAAGGTTACGGCATCGGTGCTCCGGCACAATTCGACAGCGTCGTCTCGGTCGGCGGAACGCAACTCACCAAAGACAGCTCGAAACGTGGCTGGACTGAGATCGCGTGGAACGGCACCGGCGCCGGCTGTTCGACCGTGGCGAAGCCGTCATGGCAACACGACCCCGGCTGCTCCTTCCGGACGGCCAACGACGTTGCGGCGGACGCATCTGAAAACTCGGCCGTCGCGGAATACGACTCCTACAGTTACGGCGGCTGGATCGAGGTATACGGCACGAGCGTCTCGTCACCGCTGCTCGGAGGCGTTTTCGGATTAGCCGGCAATTCGACGAAGCAAGACGGCGGCAAGACGTTCTGGACGCTCTCGAAGAAGAAGCTCAAAAAGGATCTTTATGCGGTCACGAGCGGCAGCGACGGGAGCTGCTCGCCCACGTACCTTTGTACCGACGGGACAAAGGAGTACAAATCCTATGGCGGTCCCACCGGTTGGGGAACGCCCAACGGCATCGGCGCCTTCTAAAGTAGAGAGAGTAGAGAGGGCAAAGCGAGGCGGGCGCGAGCACCCGCCTCGCTTCATTCGTAGTCAGGAATCCGGTAATCGGCACCCTGCCGTAGGAAGAAGCGGCGGCCCTTCGGCGCTTCGATCGGTACGAAAGCCCGCGGCCGCTGCGTGAAATCGAAGCAATCTGCGGCCGGCGAAGTCGCCCTCCGGTCGGCCGCGGCGAGCTGACCGAGACCGAAGAGATCTTCGGCGAATCGCAAGACGCTTGCGGTCTCATACTGGACGTGCGAAACGTAGTTCTTCTTTGCGTACGGCGAGATGACGAGCAGCGGAACGCGAAAGCCCGTTCCGTCGTAGTCTTTATACGGCGGCGCTACCGGATCGTAGAGGCCGCCCCAATCGTCCCACTGCACGAAGATGACCGTCGAGTTCCAAAACTTGCTTCGGCCGATCGTGTTGACGAGCGCCGCTACCCACGACGGCCCGTAACCTCCCCCGCAATTCGTATGATCGGAGTTCGCGCATATCGGAGTGATCCACGTGAAGTTCGCAAGCTTTCCGGCGGGCACGTCGGTGAGAAACTTCCTCTGCGGCGTAATCACATCTTTCGTCCAGTCCGGACCGTCGTAGATGTGTTTGACGGCCTGATAGCTCGACCAGACGCCGCCGAATCCGCTCGACGGCGTATCGTAGTGGCTGGAGTAGAATCTCCACGAGAGGCCCGCATCGTCGAACTCGTCGCCGAGCGTCTGATAATCGAAGCACGGAAGCTGTGGAGCTCCGTAGGTGCGCTGTTGCGTAATCGTGTCAGACGCTATCGGAAGGTCCCGGCGCGCAGCCCCACGGGCCGTACGGCAGGTCGACGCTCGAGTACGCCTGCGCCGCGATGACGTACTGATGGGCGACGAAGCTCTCGTCGAGCTGCGATTGAAACATGCGATCCGCCAGCACCCACTCGTGCGCCATGTCCCAGTAGGGCTTCGAATCACGCCGCGGCACGTAGACGTATTGGGGGTACCTGACGTGGGGCGGCCCGTCGGCGGCATCCTCCCGATTGAATCCGTCCATCCGGCACTTCGTTCCCGGGAGCTTTCCGGTTCCGTCGCACGCGGCGAACATCGCCGCGGACGAGTGATCGATCTCGTATCGATAGGCGAGGCCGACCGGTTTGAGCGAAATCGTCTCTCCTTTCGAGTCTTTCCCGCTCGTAACCGTATACGCGCCCGGATAGCTCATAAAGAGATCGTTAAAGCTGCGGTTTTCTTGGACGATGTAAACGACGTGCTCGATTTTGCCCGCGCCCCTCGCAGGCGGCGGATCGGCGCCGTTGTTTGGCGGCAGCGACTGTGACGAGCGCGAACCAAACGCGCAACCACCGATCGAAACGGCCGCGAGAAGCAGCGCTATTCTTTCGAACGTCCTCACGGTTATTCGTGCTCTTCCGCTTCGACTTTGACGACGTGCCTGGTCTTACCGCGCTCGAGCGATTTGGCGCGGCTGACCGTCGATCCCCACGGGTCGTGCAAGCCGCCGATGGTTTTGAACGGAAGACCGCCTTTTGGATATTTCCAAAACATGACGTTTGCACTATCGTCATTTGGTCCGATCACGGTCGAACCTTGGATCCAAAAGCCGATGGGAAAGTTCGCACGCTTGAGATGAGTTGCCCGGACTTCCTTGCCGGTATCGCCGCTGATGCTAAACTCGTAGATAACCTTTGATTCGTAATCCCCAACGGCTAGGTCCCCGCCATCCCATGCAAGCGCACCGGCAAACGCGATGCTTTTGTCCAGCGTTATGTTGGTGAACTCCGCTCTGGCCGCTCGGAATTTCGGCGAGCGCAAACGCGCCGTGGTTCTCGCCGTCAACGTACAGGTTCCCTCCGTCGTCGTAGGCACAGAACTCATAATAAAAGATATCCCGCTCCTTATATACGTGCGGCTTGCGCTTGGCGCCGGTGTAGATCAGCACGTCACCGGGATTGCTGTTCGGCGTACTCACGTTAGCGACGGCTAGGTTTCCGGTGGCCGGATCGAAGGCGCAGTCGCCCGGATCTTCGCCGGGATCCTTGAGCGTCGCTATTGCGTACGTGCCGCCATGAGCGTATTCCAGGACGTGCAATGCGAACAGGTCCGTAACGTACACATCACCGGCAGTATCGACGCACAAGCCCGCCGGCCAAGTGAAGCCGGTCAACGTTCCCACCAGCGCTCCTTGAGGATACGAATACACGTAGACGTCACCGGTTCCCACGTCGGAGACGTAGAGCAGGTCGTTCTCTTTCGCGCCGGCAGCCATCCAGGATGGACGGCGATCGGGGTGCGCGGCGTTCGCGGCGATCTGCGCCAACAGCGCCATCGGCTGCCGCGCAGCGGAAGGCGTCGCCGAGATGCCGCAGCCCTCGAGCAGAGCGACGCCCGCGCAAAGGCCCAGTGCAGAGCAAGCACTCGAGAGTTTCATGGAGTCTCCATACAATAGGCGATCCGGGCCGGCCTTACCCCCTTTTGCAGAGGGTGACGGGCCCACGCGCCCAAATAGCGGAGACTTCACCGAAAGGAGCTCCTTGGTCGATGCATTGGAAGCGCATAATGCCGCTAGCGGTGGCGTTTGCCGTCGCCGGCTGCAACGGAAACGGTCCGCTTTCCAACGTTCCGGGAACGGAAGCACCCCAGGTGTTGCGACGGGAGACACGACCTGCTGCCCCAAGCCCGATTACGCACGTCGTCTTCATCGTCCAAGAGAACCGCACGTTTAACAATCTGTTCATGGGATACCCGGGAGCGACGACCCAGAACTACGGCTACGACACCAAGGGCCATAAGATCACGTTGCACGCTCAGGATCTTGCGCAGCCTTGGGATATCGATCATTATTCGTCCGATTTCTTTGCGGCCTGCGACGCGAAAAAGGGAAAGCTCCCTGGAACGCACTGCAAGATGGACGGCTGGAACAACGAGCTAGCCGGTTTTCAGGCTCCCAAGTATGCCCCGTACGCCTACGTCCCTGAGAAGTCAGGTCGATCCGTATTGGAAGATGGCAAAGCAGTACGTGCTCGCCGACGAGATGTTCGCATCGAACCTCGACGCCAGCTTCATCGCGCACCAGTACATCGTGGCCGCCTATGCAAGCCGGACGGTGGATTCCCCCTACGGTGGATGGGGATGCGAGGGAGCGCCGGGGGACACGATTCCGACGCTGACGGCGGAGCGCACGCACGGACCGAGCATCCGTCCGTGCTTTGGCAACCCGACGATCGGAGGCGAAGCGGACGCCGCCGGGGTGAGCTGGCGTTTCTATGCCGGTTCGATCAACGGCGACGGTGGACTCTGGTCGTCGTACCAAGCAGACCGCAAAATCTATCGCGGTCCGGATTGGAAGAACGACGTGATCAATCCGCCCTCTCAGTTTCTTACCGACATCGCGGCCGGAAAGCTCGCCAACGTCACCTGGATCACGCCAACGTACGAAAACTCCGACCACGCCGGCGTCAACTCGAGCACCGGCCCGGCCTGGGTCGCATCGCTTGTCGACGCGGTCGGCACAAGCCCGTACTGGAACTCGACGGCGATCTTCATCATGTGGGACGACTGGGGCGGATGGTTCGACCCCGTCAAGCCCGTCTACGAAGATTACGACGGCCTTGGCTTTCGCGTTCCGCTGCTCGTGATCTCGCCGTACGCCAGGCAAAGCTACGTCACGCACGTGCAGTATGAAACCTCCAGCGTGCTGCGCTATATCGAGGATAACTTTGGGCTGCCGCCACTGGCCGCGAGCGATGCGCGCGCCAACGATCCCGCGACGGATGCCTTCGACTACGGTCAACAGCCGCGCAAGTTCAAGAACTTCGCCGGAAGCAAGCCGAACGCGTACTGGATCGAACGCGATCGGACGTCGCGCCGGTACGGTAAACCGCAAAGCTTCATCGGTGACGACTGATGCGACGCCGACAGCGACGAGAATTGAAACGCCTAGCGCCGCTTGCGATGGCGTTCGCCGTCGCGGCCTGCAACGGAAACGATTCGCTTTCCAACGTGCCGGGGACGGGGGCGCCCCAAGCGCTGCGACGGGAGGGACGACCAGGCAGCGCAAGCCCCATCGCGCACGTCGTCTTCATCGTCCAGGAGAACCGCTCGTTTAACAACCTGTTCATGGGATACCCGGGAGCCATCACACAGAAGTACGGTTACGATACCCACGGTCGTAAAATCGTTCTGCACGCTCAGGGTCTTGCAACGGGTTGGGATATCGATCATTTTTCCCAGGCGTTCTTTCTGGCGTGCGACGGGCAACGAAGGCTGCCCGGGACGCACTGCAAGATGGACGGCTGGGAGAACGAGCCAACCGGGCTGGGGGCTCCCAAGCACGCCCCATACGCCTACGTCCCCGAAGCGCAGATCGACCCGTATTGGAAGATGGCAAAGCAGTACGTGCTTGGCGACCGAATGTTTGCGTCGAACCTTGACGGCAGCTTCATCGCACACCAGTACGTCGTGGCCGCGTATGCCAGCCGGGCGGTGGACTCCCCCGTCGGTGCGTGGGGATGCGAAGGAACGTCTACCGACACTATCTACAAGCTGACGGACGAGCGCCGGTATGGCTCGACCATCCAGGCATGCTTCGACAACCCGACGATTGGAAGCGAAGCCGATACCGCCGCGGTGAGCTGGCGTTTCTATGCCGGTTCGATCGAAGGCGACGGCGGAATCTGGTCGTCGTACCAAGCCGACCGCAAAATTTATCACGGTCCGGATTGGAAGAACGACGTGATCAATCCGCCCTCTCAGTTTCTTACCGACATCGCGGCCGGAAAGCTCGCCAACGTCACCTGGATCACACCGACCTACGAAAACTCCGATCATCCTGGACTCGAGTCGCGCACCGGGCCGGCCTGGGTCGCATCGCTGGTCGACGCGATCGGCACAAGCCCGTACTGGAACTCGACGGCGATCTTCATCATGTGGGACGACTGGGGCGGATGGTTCGACCCCGTCAAGCCCGTCTACGAAGATTACGACGGCCTTGGCTTTCGCGTTCCGCTGCTCGTGATCTCGCCGTACGCCAGGCAAGGCTACGTCACGCACGTGCGGTACGAAACCGCCAGCGTGCTACGCTATATCGAGGATAACTTCGGGCTGCCGCCACTGGCCGCGAGCGATGCGCGCGCCAACGATCCCGCGACGGATGCCTTCGACTACGGTCAACAGCCGCGCAAGTTCAAGAACTTCGCCGGAAGCAAGCCGAATGCGTACTGGATCGAGCGCGATCGAACGTCGCCCTGGCACGCCAAGCCGTCGACCTTCATCGGCGACGACTGATCTCTGCCACGGCGAGAAAAGAGAAATGGCCGGCGCGAGCCGGCCATTTCGTTCGTGGTTATCGCGTTAGGAAGTGCTGATCTATCGTTGACCGTTGGGCAGGTAGGCGGCGGATTCGCACTCATCGCTTGAACAATCGAGACCGTTGTTGAAGCTGTAGAGCAACGAACCTAAGCCCGTACTGGGGCTGTAGCTGTAGACGCTAATGAGCGCATCCTCGACATCGCCCACAACGAACCGTTCGTTCTGACGGCCAACATGACCGAACACGACCTCACCGGTGAGGTCGGTCGGGCCGGTGATTTGCGTGCACGTGCCCGTGGAGCAACCCGAATAGCTGGCCACGGTGCTGGGGAGTTCGAACGATTTGGCGAGCAGCGACACCGCGACGAGGTTGCCCCGGTTGTCGAAGTCGATCCCGCCGTAGTAGTAGCCCTGCGGGTTGAAGCCACTGGCCTCCACGCCCGTTCCGGCGCAGCCGGTGAATACCCAGAGCTCGCCCACATCGGCCGAGTTGATGCCATCGGCGTAGCAGTTGCCCGCCTTGTCCATGGCAACGCCGGCGGTCTCAATGAGGCCCGGCGCTGAGAGCGGGTGACAGGTGAGACTCGAGAGCGTGCAGGTGACAACGCCGTCGGCCGAGCCGCCTTCGATGTTGCCGACGACGATCGTTCCGTTCACCGCATCGATAGCCGCGGCACTCGAGGCCTGGCCATACGCATCGGTGATCGTTCCGAGCAGCGTTCCGCAGCCTTCGCCCGAGAACGGCGGCGCGTAGACATCGACGCCGTCGAAGGCGTTGGGGACGATCAGGTCGCCGCTGGAATCTGAGTCGAGATCGTTAATGTTGTCTTCGGTGCTCTCGTAACAAACCGGCGGCCCGTCGGCGCTGTTGTTCTTCGGGTAGATGGCCACGTTGTTGCTGGTTGCAAAGAACGCGGCAGCAGCGATGCCCCGAGTGTACGACGACGAAAGATGTATCTTTCTATGTACGCCGACATGCAGGAATTGCTTGGGAACCGTGGTCATCGCGATCCTACCGTGCGACTTTAAGCCCTGCGGCATGGTGCCGCCCGGCGTCGAAGCGCCCGGGGAGGAGCCGTTGCCGCCCGAACAACCCGCGAGAAGCGCTGCAGCAACCGTTGTACACAGTGCTGCTGATAACAAACGCATATGGAGAATTCTCCTTACTTGTAGTTAGGGAACTATTGGCTTGTCAGCCCCACTGCCACCGGAATTCGCGTTACCGTTCCAAGCCGCCCTCGAGGTTCCGATTCGAAGTGCTCCTTCTACTTTCATGAAAGTGTGTTTTGGCGTGGACCAGACGGAGATTCCGGTTGGGACCGGACCCCTCTAATGCGCCTTAAGCTGAGTTTTCCCTGCGAACTCCGGAGGGTTGATATGAGGCGCTTGGCCGCCCACGCGTCATCGTTGGACGAGGCCGGTCGAAACGCTCAGCGTTGCCCCGACGGGGATGCTCAAGCCGGTCACCCGTACCTTGGGGTTCCCGCCGGCGGGAAACGGCCAAATCTCCGCGCTGCTACGCCCGCCGCCGCAATTCGCGTAGCTGCCGGCGGCAAGCCGGCTCGTGCCGATCCACGCCTCGGCGACATCGCACGCCTCTTTTAACGGCGTGGCGCCGGTGACGCGCGCGGTCGTCCCCGAGACGGAGAGCCGGTAGAAGCACGAGCTCGCACGGTCGTTACATCTCTGGTCACCCAGGACGAGCGTCGAGCCGATCCAGGCGACGGTCCCGGGGAAGTAGATGGTGCCGCCCTTGATGGAGACGAGCGCCATCGACGTAGCGGCGTGCGGAAGAACGGCGAGGAGATACGCCTTTTTAGAGGTCTGACCGCTGACGTAGAGATCGCCCTTGCGATCGTAGCCGGCAAAGTAGTAATAATACAGATTGGGATTGCCATACGACGCCGGCGTGCCTCTCGCGTGCTTGTAGACGAGAACCGAACCCGCGCCGCTAAAGCCGTAGAGATTCGTCACGGCAAGGTTGCCGGTGGCCGGGTCGACCGCACAGCCGACCGGATACCCGAGTGGATCGGCCAAGGTCGCAATGGGGCTCGTTCCACCGTGTGCGTACGCAAGGATTTGAGAGACCCGCGTGTTGGTGATCCAGACGTTCCCGGTCGCGTCGGTGCATTCGCCCTGCGGCTCGTCGAAACCGGTGAGCTTACCCGCGCGCGCGAGCGACGGATAGCTATACACATCCACGTCGAAGGTTCCTAAATCGGAGACGTAGAGCAGCTCCGATGAGGTTTTCGCGGAGACCGACATCCAAGACGCCGCACGGTCCGCAATGCCTGCCGCCGGCGCAGCGGCGAGTGCGGCGACCGGTTCGTTCGACGTCCCGGCGACCGGCTCGGATTGCGGCCAGCCGCTGCACGCGGCGAGAGCGGCTGCAGCGACGAGGCTCGCTAATCTCACCCTTCGGCGATGCTCGTAACCGCGGTCACGAGCGAATCCTTGCCCTTGCTCGCGGTGAGCAGTGCCATTCGTGCATAATCAAAGACTTCGGGAAAGCGCCGCGCGTAGCCGGTCAAAAAGCGCCAAGAAAAAAGCCGCTTCGGTGAGAGATACTCGGCCTCGTACAGCAGCAGCAGATTCGCGAGTACGAAATGGCGCATCGCGCTGCCGCGCGTGATGTGAACGCGCCAGCGCTTCGAGATGTCCACGTTCGTAAAGACGTCGTTGCGCAGAGAGCCCGAGAGAACCCCGGAGCTCACCGAGATGACGCTATCGTACGTCTGCGGCATATGGGCACTTCGCTCGATCGTCGCCTTTCCGAAGTCGACGCACCAATACTCGGTCTGCGGCGTATCGATCGCAAAGACCCAACGCGTCTTGCGGATGAGCGGACGTAGAAGTCGCGTCGCGCGGAAAAACTTCTCGAAGTACTTTGCAAAATCGGGGAACGCGACTTCTTTTGTCTCCTCCGAACGATAGGTCTTCTCCAAGCGCTCGTTCTCGGTCTGCGCGCGCTGCTCCGCATACGCAACGACGTCCTCGACGACGTTCTCGGTGAGTTCGAATCCGGACGTGGAGGACCAGCGGCTGCCGACGGGCATGACGATCAAGGAGGCCGACGGTACGCGCGATGCATTCGCTTCGAAGTAGGCGCGCATCTCCGGTGCCGAAACCAGGTACCGGTTCTCGTCGCGCACCTCCCGGTGCAGATGGCAAATACCGCTCGCAAACGGGACGGCATAGCGCGGGCGCAGCTGCTGCGCTGCCGCCACGAACGCCTCCATGTACGTGCGCGAATCGACGGGGAGACGGTCGGACGGATCCTCGAACGTGTACCGCGTTGGATAGGACCATGCCGGCGAGTGGCTTCGCAGCATGAAGTCGACGTCGGGATACTTCGAACGAAACGTTCGCCATAGGGACGGAAGCGGCTTTGCATCGTTGAGATCGAAGAGCACCGCACCGTCGGCTTCGACCACCGCAACGCTATCGTCTTGAAAGCTGACTTGATAGCTGGTGAGCCAAAAATCGTCGCCCAGCTTCATGCGCTCTCCGTGGCGCAGCTCGATGACGCGCTCCAGCCCCAGTCCTTCGAGCTGTTGCTTCAGCCCCGAGATCGGAAATTTCGGTACGACCGCGGTCGTATTTTTTTGAAACTTGCGAAGCGTCTTCGGATCGAAATGATCGAAGTGCCAGTGCGTGATGTAGACGTAATCGGCGGTGAAAATGTCGGGGCCGAAGAGCGGCGGCGGACAGTGCCACCAAGACGACCAATAGGTTGGCTCGTTTAACCACGGATCGATGACCAACCGCTTGCCGCCTGCCGTAATGTCCAGGCAGGCGTGGCTCACGATGCGGAACTCCATAGCGCTCATCTTCTTCGGGGTAACGCTTCAATCATGGGCCTTCGCGAAGCGCAATTGCACCGGTGGTCGTCGTCAGACGAATCCGAGCGCTTCCCGAACCGATCGTGCCCGCGCCGCGCGCGCCGACGATGTGTTCGCGCCGTTCCGTCATGCCGGGAATGTCGCTCGCGAAGTCGCCGACCGTGCTGTTCGCCTCAACCGTCGCGCTGCTTCCCGGCGCGATCGTCAGCGTAAGCGCGCCCGTCGTCGCGCGCAGATCCACCGACCGATCCCCCGCGACTCGGCCGACGTTGGCGGAGATCATCCCGGCCTGCGTCCCGACGTCGACGTTACCGCGCACGCCCGCGATTTCGACGGCGCCCGCTACGTTTTCGATTCGCACCGACGCGTCTGCCGGTATCATAATCCGATATCGCACGCCGCCGTGCGTGCCGGCGGCGTACCTGGTCGCTATCGAAACGCCGCCCTCTTCGGGGCGCACGTCGATGGCGATATTGCTCAACTCCTCCGCGTCGCGACCGTATTTCGTCGCTTCGACGTCGACGATCGGCTTTGTCCAGCCGTCGATTCGAACCTCGCCCGCGACGTTCTCGAGCCGCACGAGCGCGGCCTCACCCGCGGGAACGGATCGCCGGAACTGTTCGTGGACGCGTTCCCCGAAAGCCCCGTTACACGCGCAGAGCGCGAGCAGCGCGATGCGCGCAAGGAGGCGCGACGATCTCGTATTTAGAAACATTCCCTCGGATCGTATTCGGGATGCCGTCGAGCGTTGCATCCCGTCTTACCACGCGTGGCTTCTAGCCGCGCGGCCAGTCCCTGCGCGAACTTACGAACCGGCCGGCGCGTAGCTCGAGTGCGTCCTCGGGGGCGTCGGGGTAGCCGAGGGTGGGGCCGGGGTCGCTTGGGGTCCGTGCGCCGCAAACCTCTTCACGACGAGCACGTCGTGCATTCCGAAGCTGTAGTGGAACGCGCAGCCGATGAGATAGGTGCCCTCTTTAACGAGTGTCACGGTCACCGTTTTGCCCGGATTCATTGGGCCGCTCGCGTAACCGGCCTCGAGTTTTCCGTCGCCCTTTGCAGGTACCGACAGGTTTGGGTTTTTTGGAAAATCGGCGGGCGGTCCGGAGATCACTTTCACGACATCGAGCGTGTGCGTGATCGACGTGGAGAGATTGCGAATCGTGATCTTCGTTCCCGGCGGGAAGCCGAGCGATTGCGAGTATCGTTGTTGCGTGAAGCCCCCCAGCACGGCCTTCCATTTCACCGACTTGATCGTCCCGAGCCCTTCGTCGGGCAGCTCTTCGCCGATCGTATCCTTCGGTAGCGTTGCGAACATGGCGAGATCGTCGTCGGCTCGCGGAAGCATAAAGGTATTGCCGCCCATCGGAATGAGGTTGCCGTTTGCAGCGTGGCCGCCGCACGCGGCGACGGCAAGGCCGGCAACCGCGAGTGCAACGGCGATGAATTTTCTCAGCATGGCGCCACTCTAGGCGCCGTACGTGAAAAAACTCTGAAGCGACGGTTGCGTTATTGATTCAAGCGCAGCCGAAGCGTCGTCTCGGTAGAGCGCGAGCTCGCGGGATCCGTGACCACGATCCTCACGGTAACGGTCTGCTGGCCGGGCATCGTCGTGAGCGTCACGCGCAGGTTGAAGTTGCCTTTTGGTCCCGCGCTCGTCGTGCCGGCGAACTGGCCCGTGGAGGAAGGCGAGGCGCCCGCGGTCACCCTCACGTTGCCGTTGGGGACCGTGTTGCCTTGGATCGTGAAGTTGCGCGCGACCGGAGCGTTTGGCGCCGGCTGATAGATCATCAGACGCATCGGCTCGGGTGCGGCCCTGGCCACTATAAAGGACCATGAACGATCGAACGTCGCGCCCCCGAATCCTCGGCCGGCGACGCGAACCGTGTGCGTCCCGAAGCTCAGCGGTGCGGGCGGCTTAAAGGAGAAGCCCGTGGACGATACGCCGCTTTGCAACGTCCGATTCGCGCCGTCGAGCCAAACGCGCACGCTGCCGGCGTCGACGTTCCGCGTAAATTGAGCTGCGATAACGGTGAAACGATCGGTGGTCTCACTATCGGGCGGCGGCTGCTGTGCGCGCAGGCGTACGGCCGGAGGCGGATTCGGCGGCATCGGCGCGGGCGGACGCGGGGGCGGTGCGACGGGCGCCACCGCACGCGCCAACTCGATCGCCACAACGCGGGTTGAATTATCGTAGCCGACGTTTGCGCCCAGCGACTGCGCGATGAAACGCAGCGGAACGTAGGTGGTCGCACCGACGATAAAGGGTGCTACGTCGAGATACTGCATCTGACCGTTCACGGTCGCCTGCGTCGAGCCGATATGCAGCGATACGGTCGTGCTTCCTTTGGTAGCGTTGATCGTCCCGGCGGAGTAGACGACGCCCGCGCCCAGGCGTTCGAATATGCCGCGCAGCGGCACGAAGACGCGCCCCGCGCGCTCGATCGGCCCCGGGTTTAAAGAGAGCGGCTGACCGTTGACGGTGACCGTGACCTGTTGCGAGAGCGCCGGTGCGGGCGAGCTCGCGACGATGAACGCGGCGACGAAAGCAGCGGCCAATAAGCGATACGGCGTTAAATGCACGACAATTCTCCTCATCGAATCGATTTTGCATCCAGCGGGAGCTTAACCTCCCGTGCAATGCTCGCGAAAAAGGCGCTCGCAACGGTCGAAGAAGATCGCAAGCACCGCAAGAAAGAGCAGGGCTCATGGGCCGAGGGCGACTCCTAGCGGGAAAAGCCATCTCGAGCGAAAAAGGACGGGCGTACCCAGACTTCTCTTTGCTTGGAGGCTCGCTTTGTTTCGCTTCAGTATTAAGTCGGCGCTCATTGCATGCGCCGCCGTAAGTGCCGTTGGCATCGCCGGGTGCTCGGAAAGCCGCTCGGTGCTGCCGGGCATGTCACCTCAGACGCTCGATGCATTGCGTTCGAGCCACGCGGGACGCTTTACCGTCGTTAAGAATCAGCCTCCGGTCGGGATGAACATGGCATTCTTGATGACCGACGGCTCCGTTCTCACCCAGAGCGGGGCGAACTGGAACGAGTGGTATCGCTACGTCCCCGATGCGCAGGGCAACTACACCGACGGTACCTGGACGCAGGTTGGCTCGCTTCAATCCGGCTACGCGCCCGATGCGATGGCCTCCGACCTGCTCGCGGACGGACGGCTCGTCATTAGCGGCGGCGAGTACAACGAGGGCGGCGCGTACCAGCTACAGCTCGTCAATCTCGGCGCGGTCTACGATCCTACGACGGCTGCGTGGACGCCGATCGGTCACCCGAACCGGTGGAAGTGGATCGGCGATTCTCCATCGACCGTGCTTCCCGACGGGCGCCTTCTCATGGGCGACAAGCTTCATGTTTGGGACGCCGCCTTGAATCCGAAGTCGCTGCATTGGAGCACGGTCGGACACAGCGGCAAATCCGACTTCAACGCCGAGGAGGGCTGGACGCTTCTTGCAAACGGCACGATCCTGACCGCCGACGTCAAGAACGCTCCCAACTCGGAGATCTATAACCCAGCGACCGGCACCTGGAAGACCGCCGGCTCGACGATCGTCGATTTGCACTCGCCTTCGCCCTACCACAGCTGCTTGCCGTACGGACCCAAAACAAAGGACTGCTATCTTCCGCCCGGCGAGATCGGCCCATCGATTTTGCGGCCTGACGGCTCGGTTTTCTACACCGGATCTTTCAGCTCGGGTTACGGAGCGGGACATACCGCGATCTATTACTCGACGGGGAGCAAGGCCGGCACGTGGGCAACCGGACCGAACTTCCCCAACGGCGACAATGCCGGCGACTCTTATGCCACGCTCGAGCCGAGTGGAAACGTCTTAGTCTTCGGCGACAGTGGTACGCTCTACGAGTGGAACGGTACGACGTTCACCCAAGTCAACGGTGCGTCGGAAGCCGGACCACCGATTCTGCTCCCGACCGGTCAGATCATGATGGTGGGATACTCGAGCGTCGTTCTGTACACGCCCCCCGGTTCACCCCAAGCAAGCTGGGCTCCGAAGATCAAGAAATTCCCAGCGAGCATATCGGCCGGTCAGACGTATAAGATTACCGGAACGCAGTTCAACGGTCTCGGCCAAGCGATGTCGTTCGGCGACGAGTTTCAGAATGCGACGAACTATCCGTTGGTCCGCATCACGAACAACTCGAGCGGCAACGTGTACTACGCGCGCACGCACAACCACAGCACGATGGGCGTCGCTACGGGTTCGAAACTCGTTTGGACGTACTTCGACGTTCCCGCCACCATCGGTTCGGGCGCGAGCACGCTCGAAGTCGTCGCCAACGGCATCGCATCAAAGGCGGTCAACGTGACCGTTTCGGGCAGCCGCCGGCGCTAATTCAACGTCAACCGGCATCGAAGAACAAGCTCGCGGCGATTGCCGCGAGCTTGTCGTTTTACGGACCCGATTGCGGGGGCGGCTGACCGCCCGTGATGGCAGTCGCGTAGAAGTTCCCGGCCTCCCAATAGCCGTGAGCCACGATCTGGCGGCCAACGGCGACGCGTCCCGAGCTTTGGTTGTTCAGCGCCGCCGAATCGTCAATGACGACCTGCTTGTTCGTTTGCTGCAACGTGACCAAATGACCCTTAACCGAGACGATCGTCCCGGCGACCACTTCGTGCTTGTAAAGGGTGGTTGGACAGTTGCCGTTAGGAGTCCAAACGTCGGCTTGCCAGCTGCCGCAGGCAGTATCGACGTACGGGGGCGCCGCCGGGGGCGGCGGAGCACCTTGTGCGCGTGCGATAGAACCGGCCGCGAGCAAGCCGACGGCCGCCGTACCAATTACAATGAGTGCTTTCATAGCGCTGTAATTCCCAAATTGGCCTCCCGACTAACCGGAAGCAGGCGCTCGACCGCGTTTCGGACCGCCGACGACGAAGAACGGAATCGCACACAACTGAGCGAGCGTCGAAAAGAGCACGAGCCCTACGATCGATCGGTCGAGGAGAACGCCGCAGATCGCGCTGCCGGCGAACCAAGCGCTGCCGAAGATAAGGTCGTAGAGACCGAACGAGGTCGCCCTTCGTCGATGCGCGAGCACGCCAGCGACGACCGCGAGCAGGAGCGCGTCCTGCACGGCAATCCCGACTCCCCATAATGCTATGCCGGCTTCGGCCGCCGCACCGCGTCCCAAAAAGGCGAGCGGCGTCGCCGCCGACGTCAGCGCGAGCGCGAGGACGATGATGACGTTACCCACGCGATCGAAAAGGCGCCCCAAGAGCGGCGCCGCGACCGCGCCTACCGCCATCGCAACCGCAAACCAAATCGAGATCGCGGGAACGCTCACGACGTGATCGCGCGCAAAACGAAATGCTATCAATGCAAAATCGACGTAACCCGCCGCGACGAGCGCTCCGCCGATCGCATATCGACGAAATGCCGGCCAATCGGCAACAGCCGGCTCGGCGCGACCCTCATCGCGCGGCACGATGCTTCGTCCCGCCGCCGTTGCAACCAAGAGAAAGGCCAAGGTCAGGAGCGCGGGGACGATCAGCATGCCGAAGCCGAGGTGAAAGCCGCCGCGCGCGAGGGCGAATGCAACCGCGAGCGGCCCGAGCGTCGCGCCGGTTTGATCGAGCGCCTCGTTCAGCCCAAAGACGCGGCCGCTTCCCAGCGAACGTCCCGCCTCCGAAAGCATCGCCGAGGTCACAGGCTTTCGAATTCCGCGCCCGATGCGCTCGCCGATTAACAGACCGGCTGCGGCCGGCCAGCTTCCCGCCAACGCAAGCGCCGGCACGCAGAGCACGTTGATTGCATATCCGACCCATACGTCGAGCCAATAGAATCCGGTGCGGTCGGCAATGACGCCGGAGACCGAGCGAATTGCGTATCCCGCCAACTCGCCGCCGCCGGCGATCGCGCCTACCGCGGCGCCGCTCGCACCGAGCTGACCGAGAAACGCGCCCACGACACCCCGGCCGCCCTCGTAGGTGAAATCGGCAAACAGGTTGACGATGCCGATGATAACGACGAAGCGCAGCGCGCGCTTGGGGTCGATCGATAATCTCAATGTCTAAGGTAGTGTTGCTTGACCCAGCGCGCCCATGCCGACGAGGGCGTTCCGCTATAGCTCGTGATGAGCACGCCGCAGCCGCCCCAGGTGTCCCAAGTCCACGCTTCGTACCCGACTCCGTGCGCGTCGGCCCATCTCATGAAGGTCGAAATATAACTCGAGCCGCAATCCGATCCATCGTAGGTCTCGCCCGTCTCGCCGAAGATCATTGGAACGACTTTGGTGATCGGCCGCATGCTCGAATCGAAGCAGCTGGTGGTATCGCAAAGGTTCTTTCCGTAGACGTGCGCCTCCGCGACCGTCTGACCGTCGGGATCTTTGGGATGCGATTTTAACCACGTCGAGCCGTTGTAATCGGATCCGTCGATCTTGCCGCAAGCGTTGGCGTAATCGATGCACGGGATTGAAATCACGCCGTGATAGCCGGCTGCGCGCATGAGGTCGACCGCCTGCCGCATCGACGCCGTCAAATAGTACTTGTTCTTCTTGCCGTACGTCGCTTCGTCGTCGCAGCCTTTGCGCATGAAGCAGTTCCAACCGACCGTCGTTTCGCCCCACGGCGCCAGAATGACGTTCGGATCGCCTTTGAAAGTTCTCGCCATGCTCGACCACATCGCCGGCGAGTGATCTTCGTCCGGCGCGTCGGGTTGATAGGTGGCCTTATGCTTCCCAGGGGCTCCCCAAATCAGCGAAACCTCAGCATACATTCCGTACCGGTGCAGCAGGTCGACGTAATCGACGATTGCCTTTCGGTAGTTGGCGCCGGCGTATTGCGGAGCGATCCCGTTGATAGCGAGCCAGCAGTCTTCGTTGAGTAAGACGCGCACGACGTTGACGTGCCACGTGGCGATTGCCTCGATCGAAGCCGCGTCGTTGGGGCCGTCGAAGATTCCCCATCCCTGCACGCACGCATACTCCGTCCCCGAGCGGTTCACGCCTTGAAGGTGGACGACGTCGCCGTGCCCATCGACGAGCTCGTTGCCGGAGACGCGCAGACCGGTCAACTTTGTGAGCGAGGTCAACGCAGCACTGGACGAACCGCGTTCCGGCACGGTCCCTCCGCCGGGATTTGCGGAGCACGCAGCCATCAGTAGCCCGGCTAGGGCGATCCCCGGCGCTCGAACGTTCACGTTAAGGCCCACGGCAGGGTTGGGCGCATGCCCCATTCTATCGCATCGAGAATACCTGCGCCATGGCGACAAAGTATCGCTACGGCGAAATGACGTGGCCCGAAGTCAAAGCAGCCGCGGCGCGTTCGTGCGTCGCGATCGTGCCGATTGCAACGCTCGAAGATCATGGCCTCCACCTTCCGATCGATACCGACGTGCTGCTCTGCTCGAGCATCTGCGAGCTTGCCGCATCGCGCGCAGCGGATCGAACGGTACTCGTTCCTCCGATTAATCACGGATACAGTCCGCATCATCTCGACTTCCCCGGAGCACTCACGATCGGTCCGCACACGCTGATCGATTACGGGCTCGACGTCTGCAAGAGCCTGGCGCATCACGGATTCAAACGCATCCTCATCGTCAATGGCCATGGAAGCAACGCACCATTCGTCGACATCATCGCGCGGCTCTGCGTGGTCCACACCGACGCGCTTGCCGCCGCCGTGAGCTACTGGGCCGCGCCGGGCGTTGCCACGATTGCGAACGCAGTGCGCGAATCCGAGCCGGTCGGCGGGATGAATCATGCGTGCGAGTTCGAGACGTCCCTCTATCTCGCGCTGCGTCCCGATCTCGTCGACATGAAAGCAGCCGTCCACGAGCTCTCGCATCGCCCGTCGAAGAACTATTGGACCGACCTCGTCGCCGGCGAGGGTCCACTCATGATGATGGAGCACTGGAGCCAGCTCAGCGAGAGCGGCGTGATGGGCGACGCGACCAAGGCGACTCCCGAGAAAGGCCGCGCGCTGCTCGACGCCGCCGCGAACGGAATCGTCGAGCTCGTCGACGAGCTGCTGGCGCGCGAGAGGCCTCCCCGCACCGATCATCATTGATGCATCGCTGCGTCGCACTCATCTTGCTGGCGACCGCGGCGCTTTGCGGCTGCACGCGCGCCCATTCGCACGCAGAGGGACGCAACTCGTGGACGATTCCGGGCGTGCTGCGCATCGCGCAACGCGAAGATCCCGACAATCTCAACCTCTTGCTCGGGACGGAGACGGTCGATATCGACATTTCCGCATTCTGGGGCGCCTACTTGTTTCGCTGGAGCGATCGCAACGAGCTCGTTCCGGAGCTGGCGACCATCGAGCCGACGCACGAGAACGGCGGCATCAGCCGAGACGGGCTGCGGATCACGTACCATCTGCGCCGCAACGTCCGGTGGCAAGACGGGGCGCCCTTCAGCGCCGACGACGTGATCTACACCTGGCAGCAGATGCTCAATCCGCGCAACACGATCGTCAGCCGCGTCGGGTACGACGTCGTTGCCGGCATCGATCGCGTCGATTCGCACACGATCGTCGTGCACCTCAAGCGCCGCTTCGCGCCATTCGTCAACACGTTCTTCGCCCCGGCGAATCATCCCGACGTGATCTTGCCCAAACATCTGCTCGCGCGCTTTGCCGACCTCAATCACCTCGCGTACAACGGATTGCCGGTCGGAACCGGCCCCTTCCGCATCGTCGCCTACGATCGCAACGCGCGCGTCGAAATGGTCGCCAACGATGCATACTGGCGTGGGCCGCCGCACCTTCGCCGGATCGACTTTCGCATCGTGGGAAGCGACGAAACCATGCTGGCGCAACTCGCTTCGCACGAGATCGATTTCTTCTACCGCGCTCCCGAATCGCTCGCACCCGAGCTGCGAGGGATTCCCGGAACGCGCATCGCGATGACTCCGATCGATCGCTTCACCGACGTGGGCATCAACGCGTCGGTCCCCGGACTGAACGACGTGCGGGTGCGCCGCGCGCTCGCCTACGCGATCGATAAGCGGACGCTCATAGAGAAAGTGATGCACGGCGTCGCCGTGACCGGCGATTCGCTGCACCCACCGTTTTCGTGGAGCTACAACCCTGACGTCGAACGGTATCCGTACGATCCCGCCCGCGCCGGGAAGCTGCTCGCGGCGGCGGGGTGGCCTCCCGGGAAGCTGCACCTCACGCTGGTGAGCTTCACCGGCTCGGGTACGGTAACGGCGGCGGAAGAGCTGCTGCAGCAACAATGGGGCGCCGCCGGCGTCGTGGTTTCGATCAAGAACTTTCCGTCGGGGAAACTCTACGCCACAGCCGGGGCCGGCGGCATCGAGCAGTCGGGCAAGTTCGACGTCGCGCTCGAAAACTGGGAGAACGGCACCGACCCCGACGACTCGATTCTGGTGATGTGCTCGATGGCGCCCCCCGCCGGCTGGAACATCTACCACTTCTGCAGTCATCCGCTCGACGCGGCCGAACGCACCGCCCTGAGCACCTACGATCGCGCGCTGCGCGCTGCCGCCTACGCGCGAATCCAGCGCATCGTCTCGGAGGAACTGCCCTTTATCGTCCTCTGGTATCAGATGCAGCTCGACGCGATCAACACGGACTTGCGCGAGTACCGCCCCGCGCATGCGCGTGACGCCGTTCTGGAACGTTTGGGAGTGGTCGATTTAGCATAATTGATGGTCAATTGACTGCCGAGCAGGTTGCTGCGTGTTAGACTCGCCGGTATATGTCCGGCCGGTTTTCAACGTTTTGCGCGCTTCGGTTTGCGCTCTCTATCGCGGCGGCGTGCGCGTTAACGTGCGGGGCGGCGCATGCGGCCGTGAGCCAGTCGTTTTCGTTCACGGTGACGCGCGCGCCGCACGCTCTACCGCTCGATCCGGCGCTCGCCGACCCGGCGTGGACTGCGGGGCTGGTGCCCGACGGAAATGGACCGTGGGAGAACGTGACGACGCGTTCGCCCGCGCGCTTCGCTACGACCGCCTATCTGTTGTACGACGACAAGAATCTCTACGTGGGCTTCAAGGCCGATCAAGCCGGCGTGCCGATCGTCGCATCGCAGACGACGAACGACGTGGGCTTCGGAAGCGACGATTTCGTCGGAATCGGCATCGACACGAGCGGGACGGGCAGTCAGGTCTTTTACTTCGAGACGACGCCGCGCGGCATCCGGTACGAACAAGCCAACGAGAACAGCCGCTTTCGCCCGCGATGGAGCGCCGCTGCAACGAGCACGAGCGGCGCGTGGAGCGCCGTCATGATCATCCCACTCGACGTTCTGCGCGTTCCGCGAGGCGGTAAGCAAACCTGGCGCTTGCAGTTTGTCCGCGGCATTGCCGCGCGCGGCGAGCATCTCACGTGGGTGTGGGACCCGATCATGCAGGATGCCGCGAGCGGCACGTGGCCGCTCTTCAGCCCCGATCCACGCTTTTGGCCAGCCGCCCAGCTCGATCTTGCGGCTTCCGCCGCCGCGCGCCCGAAGCCGCGAGCCGACATCTACGGCCTGGCGAGCATCGGCGAAGATCGCAATCTCTTCCAGCAAGCCAACGGCACGTTCTTGCCGATGAACGTTCGAGCGTTCGGCGGCGACTTCAGCTACCCGCTGACGCCCACGATTCGTTTCGTCGGCACGCTCAATCCCGATTTCTCCAACGTCGAGATCGATCAGCAGACGATCGTTCCGCAAGAGTTCCAACGTCAGCTCGTGGAGTACCGGCCGTTCTTCTCGCAAGGCGCAGCCTACATCAACGCCGACTCGAGCGTTCGCGCGCCGGTCGGAACCAACGTGCAGGCGCCGTATCTCGTCTTCTACTCCCCCTCCGTCGGACCGTTCGACAGCGGCGCCAAAGTCGAGGGCACCTTCGACGGGGATGCCTTCGGCGCGCTGACGTTCCACGGCTACGACGAGACCACGAACAACACGTTTAGCGATCAGGCCTACGGCTTCCAGCATTCCGTTCCGGGCTCGACGTTCACCTATTGGAGCGACGGCGTCTTTGCAAACCACAGCATCGCCGGAAACGACGATACGATCGAGGACGGCTTCGAATCGCGCAACCTGCAGAACGGAATGATTTACTTTTTCGATTACTCGTTCGAAAACGGCAGCTGGGTTCCGCAGGGCCACGCGGATCTCACACAGTTCTTTATCGATCGGCATAAGGGCGACTTCGAAATCAACGGCGGCTACCTCGATATCTCGCCGAACTACGACCCAATCGACGGCTACACCGCGAACTCCGACATTCGCGGACCTCAATTTTATACCGACCTCGCGGGCGCCTCGCCGGCGATCAAAAACTATACGCTCTTCTTCACCGCCGATCGATTTCTCGACGAATCCGGTGCGGTGCATCAAGCCGACCTGCAATACTTCGTCAGCGCCGTCTTCAAGAATCAATTCTCGCTCGACGGCGCGGGTGAGGCGGTCGGAGAACTTCGCTCCTATTCGGCATTCCCGCACGGACCGGATTGCAGCGGACCAATCCTCTTCACGTCAAGCTTTACCGGCTACCCGTGCTATCGAGACGGTGTGACGCAGCCGTACGATCTCTATCAGATCCCGGTCGGCTACCGCGACGGTACGCCGGCGCCGATTGACGTCAACTATTCGTGGGGGCCGTTCGGCGATGACTACGTGCATCTCTTCACGATCGTCACGAGCCGGCCGCTCTGGCGCGGGCTCTCGCTCGGTCTGGAGTACGATGGGACGTACGAGCGCGCGTTCTCCGACGGCGTTCTCGATTCACAATGGCTGCGCCGCATTTCACTCGGTTACAACATCACCAGCGAGAGCACGTTGAGCCTGGAACTGCGCGACATCAACGGGTACGGCGGCTTCGCAACGCAGATCGGCAACAACCTCGCGGTCGCATTCCACCAGCGATTCGCGACCGGAAACGAACTCTACGTCAACTATCGGAAGCCCGGCCGCCGGCGCGACGCTCAATCGCCTTATCGTTAAGTTCGTCTTCCACGCCGGCGCCGACGCCGGCACCTAGGTCTTAGTCGAGCAGCCGAACCTTGCCGGTGCCAAGCTGATAGTATGCGCCGGCGATCATCAGATGCCCCGAGCTCACGTTCTTGGAGAGAACCGGCGGCGCAGCTTGGAGCGCGCTCACCGCGGCGCGCACGTTCGCCTCGATCGCATCGTCCAGGCTGCCGTGCGCGTGCACGACGCTCTCGATTCCCGGCGCGATGAGGCCCTCGATCGAGGAAAGGTGCTTCGGCAACGGCGTCTTCGTCTCGATCGCCGAGTAGACGGCCTTGACGGCACCGCAGTTTTGGTGGCCGAGGACCACGATCAGCCTCGTGCCGAGGTGCTCGATCGCATATTCGAGCGAGCCGGTGACCAGATCGTCGGGGTAGTTTCCGGCCACGCGCGTCACGAAGAGCTGGCCGATGCCCTGCTCGAAGATGAACTCGGGAATCACGCGTGAATCGGCGCAACTGAGGATGGCCGCAAACGGCGCCTGACTCTCAACGAGGAGCGCGCGCTTTTCCGCGATCCAGTTCGCCGGCGGAAAATCGTTCGCGACAAAACGCCGGTTCCCGGCCATCAGCTGCGCCAGAGCCTCTCGGGGCTCGACGCCGGGGCCGGCGGGCGCCGCGCTGCGCGCCCTCTCGGGAAGCCCCGCGCTCATCGCCGCGAGCGAGCCGGCCAAGAATGCGGTACGGTTGAACTTCATGCGATCGTCTGTCATGTCAGTTCTTGTTCGGCGTCATGAACATTCGACCATGCGGATAATCGAAGACGTAGTCGAAGTGTTTGAGAAAATCGAAGCCGAGCAGCATGTAGTTCGACGGAAACCCGAAGAGACAGACCTCTTGGCCGGCGTACGTGATCGGCCCGATCGTCAGGCTTTCGAGATTGCCGCAGCCGCGAGTCCAGATCGACAGGCGATGCTTCCTCGCGAGATTCAGGCTCATGAAGACGACGCCGGGGTTTCCGGTGTCGAGCAACGCATTGACCTCGATCGTTTTGTTGAGCGTCATCGGGATCGCTGGAACCCCCTCTGAAAGGTCGACCAGCAAGCCCAGACCCCCGACGCCGGAGAGGTCGGCCGACGGATCGAGGAGCGTTATCTTTGAGTCGTAGACGTCCAGCTTCACGATTGCGCCGGCAAAGAAATCAAAACCGACGAGACCGTCGTATCCCTGACGGTCGAGCCCGCGAAAATCGTGATTGCGAAAATCCTCGGAGTAGACCACCACGTTATGGAGCGTGGAACTCCCGAACCCGAGCGTATCCACGCGTCGCGCGTGAGTCTTGACGCGCCCGTACATTGTCGCCGCTTCGCCGCTTCCTTTGAGTACCGGCACCTTTACGCGATCGGCAAATTGATCGTCGAGAACGATCGCCGTCGCTCCCGTGTCGAGAATGAAGCGGCCTTGTACGCCGTTGACCGCGACGTCGACGAGGAACCGGTTTCGCGTCAACGTGATCGGAAATGCGGTTTGGCTTCCAAACGTCCAGGATGCCGTGGGCGCCGGCGGATGCAGCTGGTCGCTGGAAACGGTGAGATTCGGTTCGAACGCGGAATAGTTGAACGAATCGTTCGAATTGCCGACGCGGTAGGCGGCAATCATCTTCTTGCCCGGCGCTGCCTGCCGATACGAGAGAACGTGAATCGTCGTTTCGTAGGACCCATCGGGATCGATGGTTGCCTGGACGTATGCGCCGGTCTGCGGATCGATATAGCAGTCGATCGGGTCGCCGTTCGCAAGCGTCACACGCACGACGTCGACCGCTTTCCCATCGACCGTCTTCTCTCCGCGAAAGCTGGCCGGTAGTTCGGTCGTCCCCTCTTGCTGCAGCACGGTGAACGAGGCTAAGTATTTGGCGTAGCCGCCGTAGACCGGCGTCGTAAAGCCGTTGATGTCAGCGTGCCAGAAGAGATTGCCGGTGAAGCCGGCCTGCGTCGTGAGGTTAGCGAGTTCCACCTCCGTGTACGAATTGCGGTACACGAGGCCCTTGGAAAGCATGACGAACGTCGACGTCACGTTGCCTTTTTCGTCGGTAACGTTCCCGGTAATGCGCATGCTCGTGAACGTGCCGTCGCCGAACTGCCACCCGACGAAAGCGCGGTGCTTTGCGAGCAGCGCTGCAGCTTGCGCATCTTGGCTGGGAGCGTCGGCGCGTGCGGCGACCAACGTCGCGAAAGCCGCGACGAGGATTGCAAGCGATCCGGCAAGCCTGTGCAGCTTCAGCGGCATCTCGCAACCAGAGCGTCGGAGCATGCACCACCTTCCGAAACGGCGAAAGCAGCGCGATGGCTCGAGTAACCGTTGATGGAGGCACCCTAAGCGTCCGGCTCTCGCTTCCCGAGGCTAATCTTTTCATTCCACGGCGACTTTAGCATTCCGCTCGAGCATGTGACCCGCGCGTATGCCGGGACGTTACACGACCTTCAACTCGAATGGCGGCTGCTCGGAACGGGAGCGGGAACGCTGATGACGGGCGGCATCTTCACAACGCCGGACGGCATCATCTTCTGCGATGTCCACGGCCGCAGCGAGTGCCTCGTGATCGAAACGCGAGACGAGCGATTCCGCCGGCTTGCCTTTACGCTCGACGACGGCCAGGATCCGAGCGAAACCGCGCGGCTAATCTTGGCGAAGATCGTACTGTAACGTTCCGTTGGGAAGCACGCGCGCGCCCGGCGTGATGCGATGCGTCCACAGGAGCGCCCGCGTGCATGAGATGGCGCACGTCGATGCCGTGAAGCAGTACCAGAGCGTCGGCAATGAGACGACGGTGACATCGCCACCAGAGGGTCTCCGAGCACATGACGGCGGTCGGCGTGACCTCGGCTTCCTTGACTAATGCGTCGAGAGCGGCGCCGAACGGCGGCGTCTGCATGTAGTCGGCGTAGCCGCGGAACGCGGCGTGGCGCAACGCGACGTTCGGGCTATCGGGGCGCGGCTTGCGAAATCCCCCCAGCTCGCGCCGCCATTCGTAGCTCGCGCCGCCGAGGTCCGGCACCCACTGCGCCATCCGCTCTGCCCAGACATGCAGATGAACGCGGCTCTTGGGAATGCTGCGCACGTCCACGACCGACCGGACGCCCGCGCTGCGAATCAGTGCGGCGAGTTCGATCTCGCCCGCAGTTCCATGCCCGAAGGTATACATTTCCATGAATTTTTATGCGGTCAGGCGAGCGACGGATTGGACGAGGGGCGCCGCGAATGGTTTACCGGTGAGTACTCCGTGAGCGCAGCTCCAGCCTGGAACCTCTCCCTTGACGATGCGCGGACCGCCGTCGACGCGCGTTCGCATTTCGTTGCGTTCCTAAATGGCATTCAAAGCGACCCGAATTTCATCAACACGGCAGAACTCGTTTTCGGAGAGTTATTGGGCAACGTCGTTCGCCACGCCCCGGGTCCCGTCGAAATCTCCGTCGACCTGAACGACGAGTCACTCGTCTTACACGTCATCGATTCGGGGCCGCCGCTGCAGGCCGTCGAACGCCACTTGCCCGAGGACGTGCTGAGCGAACGAGGACGAGGGCTCTTCATCGTCGAGCAGCTCGCGTCGGACGTGCGAATCGAGCATCTCGAGAACTGCGGCAACCACATCAGCGTGACGATGTCGCGCCGGCTTTAAGGTTCGGTTCGCGCAGCGTTGAACTTTGCGCCGTTCGCGCTCGAGCGCTATTTTGCACGCTACGAGTTCAGCACGCGCTATCTTCTCTGTGCCAGCGATGCCGAGTCGATGCCGATCCACGACCTGCTGGTGCGCGACGCGGGCTCGGAGAAGCGGCTCGCGCAGCTGCGCCTCGGCTATACCGAGTCGCGCGGCGGCGAGGCCCTGCGTCACGCAATCGCACGGCTCTACGAGCACGGCGACGCCGACGCCGTCTTGGTTCACAGCGGTTCGCAAGAAGCGATCTTCACGTTCATGAACGTCGTCCTGCATGCCGGAGACCACATCGTCGTCCAGTTTCCGGCGTATCAATCGCAGTATTCGATCCCCGAAGCCGCCGGTGCCCGCGTCACGCGGTGGAACTCGAACTTGGCAGCGGAAGGTTCGCCGGACGTCGGCGAACTCGAGCGCCTCATCGTGCCGGCGACGCGAGCCATCGTCCTAACGACGCCGAATAATCCGACGGGCTACCCATTCGATCGCAATCAGATCGATGCCGTCGTGGAAATCGCGCGACGGCGCGGCCTCTGGCTCTTTGGTGACGAGGTCTATCGCGGACTCGAGCGCGAAGCCGAGCGCATCCCGCCCGTCTGCGATCTTTACGAGCGCGGCATTTCACTCGGCGGCCTATCGAAAGCCTATGGACTTGCCGGGCTTCGTATCGGATGGGTCGTGACGCGCGACCGCGCGCTTTACGATCGAATGGCGGCCTTCAAAGATTACCTCACCATCTGCAACAGCGCCCCCGACGAATTCCTCGCGGAGCTCGCGCTGCACCACACCGAAGAGCTCCTCGAGCGCGTGCGCCGGATCGTCGCGGGTAATCTAGAGCGTCTCGACGAGTTCTTCTCGCGCCGTCGCGCAGTTTTCGAGTGGACGAGGCCGCGCGCGGGAACGACGGCCTTCCCGCGTTATCTCGGCGGCAGCAGCGAGGAGTTCTGTTCCCGGCTCGCAAAACGCGCCAGCGTGCTTCTTCTACCCAGCACGATCTTTGACGCCGGTGACGAGCACGTGCGTTTCGGCTACGGTCGCGCGGATCTTCCGCAAGCGCTCGATGCGCTCGAAGCGTTCTTATCGTGAAGATACTCATCGTGGGTGGGACCGGCACGATCGGCAAAGCCGTCGCGGCCGAGCTTTCGCTGCGGCACGAGATCGTGACGGCCGGCCGATCGAGCGGCGACGTTCGCGTCAACATTGCGGACCTCGCGAGCGTGCGCGATCTGTTCGGCCGAGTCGGGAAGGTCGGGGCCGTCGCATCTGCTGCAGGCAACGTGCACTTCGGTCCGCTCGAATCGATGACTCCGCAAGAGTTCGACGTCGGACTGCGCGACAAGCTCATGGGTCAGGTGAACCTCGTTGTCGCCGGTCGCGAATTCGTCGAACCGGGCGGCTCCTTCACGCTCATCGCCGGCATCCTTTCCCGGGATCCAATTCGCTACGGCGCTTAGCGCGTCGATGGTCAACGGCGCGATCGAAAGCTTCGTGCGCGCGGCAGCGATCGAACTTCCCAACCATCGTATCAACGCGGTGAGCCCGACGATCCTCGAGGAGTCGATGGATTCCTTCGGGCCTTACTTTCCCGGCTTCGAACCAGTTGCAGCACGGCGCGTCGCCCTCGCTTATTCAAAGAGCATCGAGGGCGCGCAGACCGGCCAAACGTACTTTGTAGAATAACGTGAGCCGAGGAGCGTGGTGGGCGGCGGCGATCGTCGCTGCCGTGGTGGCAATCGTGCACTTCGCCGTCGCGGGAGAGTACGGGATCTTTCGCAACGAGCTCTACTTCATCGTCTGCGGCCGTCATCCGGCGTTCGGCTACGTCGATCAGCCGCCGCTAGTCCCGCTGCTCGCAGCGGCGACGCAATCTGCCGGCGTTCATGCGTGGCTTCTTCGGCTGCCCGCGGTACTGGCCGCAATCTTCGTCGTTCCGGTCACCGTCGCGTTCGCGCAGTTGCTCGGCGCGAGCGACACGCGGAGCCTGGCTCGCGGCCGTCGCCGCGGCCAGCGCCACGTTGGTGACCGCGATGACCGCGACGCTCTCGACAGCGACCTTCGAACCGATCGCGTTCACCGCGATCGCGTATTTCGTTGCTCGCGGGCTCGTGCTCGACGAGCCGCGCGCGTTCTGGTGGGCGGGCGCGATTGCGGGTGTCGCGTTCGAAGCAAGGTACGGCGCGTTGTTTTGGGCCGGCGCGCTTGCGATCGGCATCGCGATCGCCGGACCGCGCTCGCTCTTTCGGTCGCGCGACTGCTGGATCGGTGCGCTGATTGCCGCGGCCATCGCTCTGCCGAACGTCGTGTGGCAGGCCGCGCACGGTTTTCCATTCCTCGAACTCGTCCACAACGATAATGCCGGCAACTTCACGGGCGGCCCAATCCGATTCACCATCACCCAGGTCCTGTCGGTGAACTTCCTGCTTGCGCCGCTCTGGGCAACCGGCATCGTCGCGCCGTTTCTATCGGCACGGCTCGCGCGGTGGCGATTTCTATCGATCGCCTTCGTGGCGACGGCGCTCTTTATTTTGGTCACGCACGGCAAGAGCTATTATCTCGCGGGCGCCTATCCGACGATGTTTGCGCTCGGTGCTGCTGCGTGCACGCGGCTGCCGTACGTACTGGTCGCGTTGTGGGCGGTCTTGGCCGCCGCGAACGGCGCGCTCTCGCTTCCGCTGGTTCTGCCGGTGCTTCCGCCCGATCGATTGGAGCGAATGCTCGATCGCATGACCCGCCCGCCGCCGGTCGAAGCCGCGGGCATCGGTGCTCCGCTCATGCAGATGCTTTCCGACGAGTTCGGCTGGCGCGATCTCGCGCGAGACGTGGAAAGCAGTTACGCCGCATTACCGCCCGCGGACCGCGCGAAGGCGGCGATCTTCGCCTCGAACTACGGAGAGGCCGCCGCCATCGACGTCTACGGTACGAATCTGCCGCCGGCGCTGAGCGGCAACAATCAATATTATCTCTGGGGCCCGCGCGGATACGACGGCTCGGTCGTGATCGCCGTCAACGTCGATCCTGCGAAGTGGTCGGCGATCTGCCGGTCGGCGCGAGTGATCGCTCGCTTCGGCACCTCACCGTATGCGATGCCGTACGAACGCGATCGTCCAATCGTCCTCTGCCGCGGCATGCATCCACCGTTGCCGGAGCTGTGGCCGAGCTTCAAGCACTATGGAATCGAGAACCTCGGCAGCGCCGAGTGAGGGCTGCTCGCAGTCAGCTCCTACGCCGGCAGGTCGCCGCTGAGGAGCGATTGTGCGACCTCCTCGAATCCATAACCGCCACGCTTCGAACGCGTGAAAACCCAGACTTCGTCGAAGCGCGAGCCGGGCCATGACGGCGGAGTTTCGCTCGAGAAGGCCTGCGCGATAATCGGAATGTGGTTATGCTCCCAGGCGACCAGCACGATCCCATTCTCAAGGGCGAGAATCGCTTGCGCCAACTGCGATTCTTCCCCAACGGCAAATGGCGTTTGAAGTCCCTTTGCCGGGCCGATCGCCTCGGCCAACGGCGTTACCGTTTGCGCGGGCCGGAGGCTCTTGGAAATGTCGTGACCATCAGCCATGATAATCGTGGCGCTGATTTTGGAAGCATAGATTGCGTCAGGCGGCTCGATGCCGCGAGCCCAAGCTTCGCGAAAGAATGGCACCAGCGCCCCGGCCCGCTGCCAGCCGCGCGGGATAAGGGAGTGTTCGTTCTGATTACCTTGCTCGTCAACGCCATAGGGCGGCGGCCCGCCGGAGGGTTCCTTTTCAGCGTGTCTGATCAGCATCAGCTTGTGTGGCGGCATTCCAATCCGTCCTAGCGATGAGCGCTGAAGTCGAGGCTGAAACCGATCAGCCGCAACCTGTTCCAATAGGCGAAGCCGAGATAGAGATCCGGCGCGACGTTGCGTATCTCGTCGCGGATCCAGCGTGCGAGGGTCGAGGTGCGCGAATAGTCGAGGACGATGCACTCCTTATCGTCGAGTATACTCGGCGCCGCGTAGACCTTGGCGGCGATCGCGTTGATCCCAAACGGCGTTATCCGATTGAGCAGGACGCCTTGGGCGGCATCGAACGTCTTGCCTTGCCATCCAAAAAGTTCGATCGCCTCGGCGATCGTTTTACTAAAACGGCGTCCGGGGGCCACGATTGCGACGCCGCGCGCGCGACCGTTCGGAACCGGGCCAGCCGGACTAGAGCGGTACAGATCGTCGAGCTGTTGCCGGCTCATCGATAGCAACCGCTCCTGGTCCGGGACTGCCGCGCTTAGCATGGCCTGCGCTTCCGCTTAGGCCGGGCTTCCCTCTTTTACGGCGGAATGCAGCATCGTCCGCAGCTCGGGCGAATCGGCGTGCTTGTGCACGGATATAGCGTGCTGACATGCCGCCTCGACGACCTCGGCGTCGCTATCTGCGGAGATCGCGATCGTGCACTTGGTCTCGCTCGGATACTCTCGGCAATCGATGAACTTACGAGCCATGGCATCCTCCTTCCATAGGCCGGCCTTCGCCGGCATCGCGCGCTTTCGCCCCGCCTCCGGCGTTTCCCGCGCGGCTCCAAGGATGCCGGCGCCGAGCATGCGCGAACCGTTAGATCCGCGGTGAACGACCCTGAAGTGATCGTGGTTGGCGCGGGACCGGCCGGGATGATGCTGTCGCTTCTTTTAAGTCGAAGCGGCATCAGGGTCGTCGTGCTGGAGCAAGCGACGACGTTCGCTCGCGAGTTTCGCGGTGAGTTACTGCAGCCTGGAGTCATGCGGATATTCGATGACATCGGGCTGCGGGAGCGCGTCCTATCGCTCGGAAACGAGTTTCCGGCCGGCGTCAGCGCGCAGATCGAACGCCGGCTATTCACGTTCGAATTTCCTGGAGTCCCCGACGCGGAGAGACTCGGGGGGATCACGATCGCTCCCCAACGAGAACTCCTCGAGCTGCTCGCAGAGGAAGCGGTTAAACGGCCTGAATTCGCGCTGATCATGGGATGCTCCGTTCGCGAGTTGATTTGGGAGAACGATCGCGTCGCCGGCGTGCGTGGGCATCTGCACGACGGTGAACACGTTGCAATTCGCGCGCCGATTACCGTCGCGTGCGACGGCCGATTTTCGGCCGTTCGCCGAGCGGCAGCGATTGAGTTGGAAGGCGCGCGCGTCGCGTTCGACCTCCTTTGGTTTTCTACGCCCGTTCCGGCCGGCTCCCCGAATCGCGTTCACGTTCGCATCAGAGGCGGCGAGCTATTCGTCTCGTTCCCGAGTCGTAGTAATCGCATGCAGGTCGGATGGTTCTTACGTAAAGGCGCGTTTGCAAGCCTCAGAAGCCGTCCTTTTAGCGCCTGCGTCGCTCATATCGCCAGTCACGTGCCGCATCAGCTGAGCGACTCCGTCAGAACGACGCTCGCTGGTTGGGAGAGCCTTGCGCTTCTACCGGTCGTGAGTCAGTCTTCACGACGCTGGGTACGGCCGGGCTTACTTTTGATCGGCGACGCTGCGCACCCGATGTCGCCCGCCGGCGGACAAGGCATCAACGTGGCGATCTATGACGCCGTCGTGAGTGCGCGACACCTCGCGGGCGCAATACGCGCCGGTGAGTCGCTCGACGACGCGGCACGTGCGGTTGAGGCCGAGAGGCGCCCACCGGTCGCAGCGACGCAAAGGCAGCAGAACGCTGCCACCGGCATCTTGACGTTTCTCGGCCCGAGCCTCGCGTTCAAAGTGTTCGCGACACTCTTGCGAGCGGGCGTCCGTATGAGGATTCGACCGAATTTGTTACGGAGAACGATAGACCGGTTCTTATGGGGCGATCCCGAAGTTCGCGCGAATTGCGGGCCGTGGAAAGAAGCCTAGAAAGCGTCGTCCGGGCGGACGGCGAAAGCCTAAGCCATGGGAGCGGATTGGACGACGGTCTATAGTCGCGTCGCGCCGTCGACAAAAAGACGCATGGTAGTGCAACCTTTGTGGACGTTTCTGCGTTGTAACGTCTTGTGACGACCTCTGTTCTTCCCATTGCCGTGCTCGCCATCAGCGCCGTTGCGACCGGCCGCGACGTTGCGCAATCCTCCGAACCCGTCTACGGCGGCTACGCCAATGGCCGCGGCGAGGTCGTGCTTTTCGGGAAGGACCTCGCGTACCGCGTCAACTTCAAGAAGCAAACGCTCCAGGAGCGTCCGCAACTCAATCCCGGCGCCCAAGCGCGCTATGACGCGACGGACGCCGGTGAGGATTTCGAGTACGGCCGCAAGACGTTTCGACGCCTCAGCAACGAACAGATCGTCGAGATCTGTTCGTCGGGCCAGTTCCGGCTTACATCGAAATATTACGGGACATACTAACGAGCCGCGCCTCGCGTAGGAAAGCTCCGATTTAGATGCAGCTCTAGGAGCCGAGGGCCGAAGTTTACTGAGGTAATCGAGGCCCGAGGCGACAACGAGATGCGCTAAATCAGAGCTTTCCTAGCGGTAGGCTTGCTGCGATGAGAAGCAGTCGCGGCAATAGACCGGTCTTCCGGTCCGCGGTTCGAATGGAACCTCCGCAACGCCGCCGCACCGGCTGCACGTCGCTTTGAACATTTCCCGGCGGCTGCCGCCGAAAGAACTGCTGCGACCTGAATCGCCGGTTTTGTTGACGGCGCGGCAGTCGTCGCAGCGGCCGGGTTTGTTTGCGAAACCCTTGCTGGCGAAGAATTCTTGCTGACCTGCGGTAAACGTAAACGAACGCCCGCAATCGCGGCAGCTTAGGGTTTGATCAGTATACACGAACGAGTCTCCTAAATCTTAAGGTAGTTGTTGTTCGGACCTTTGCGAGGTCCGGCGCTCTTCTCCGGCGCGATAGCGATAGACGATGCGGCCCTTCGTTAAGTCGTAGGGCGAGATCTCGATCTCCACGCGGTCTCCGGGAAGAATTTTGATACGGTGGCGACGCAGGCGCCCAGCGATGTGGGCGAGGACGACGTGACCGTTATCGAGCTCGACGGAAAACGTCGTGCTCGGAAAAACTTGTTTGATGCTGCCGAATACCTCGAGCGGCGCTTCCTTCGTGCTATTTTGGGACGTCTTGGCCTTCGGCGGCCGGGCACTGGATCTACGTTTTCGATTGCGAATAGCTATGGGATCGTACTCCTTCTTTCGTTAAGGGCGTGCGCGCAAAGAATCAACCCTCTCAGGCGAGGGTTGAAGTTCGACGGACCTGGATAATTGGGTGTAAAAATGTTCCGATCTTTCACTGGCGCAACTTTATCGACCATTCGAAAGATCGCGCACTTTTTGAGTAGATGGTTGGATTATCTCATAAATCCGCCTTCCGTGCAACGTTTCGTGGACCGCACGCCTCGGAAGTGCTATACTCGAAGGGCTCCGGACGCCATTGAGCGCTTAGTCTCTCACTTGCTGAGCGCCGATCCGTTGAGGCACTCGGTTCGAAAGGATACCATGACCAACGCCGACCTCATCGCCGAGATACGAGTTCAGCGATTGCTTAACCTCGACCGAGCCCACGAACTTGAAGAGCAAGTTCTCGGACAGTCGATCAAAGCGCCCTCCAAGACGGAGCGCAAGGAAGACGCCGCCGCGGCGTTGGGCTTACTGCTCTAGCAACTCCGCAGCATCGAGCGACTACTCAACTCAATGAAGAGTCGCGCCCTCGCACCGCTCGCCGCAGCCGCCGCGTCGGCGGCACTCGCCGCACTAGCACTCGCGTTCTTTGCCCCACACTGGCTCCAGACCATGGTGCGCGTCGTTGCGGTCTACGATGCGGCCGCGATCGCGCTCTTAGCATACCTTTGGAACGTCGTGCTCCGGACGAACGCCTCGGAGACGAAAGTGCGAGCCGCTGCGCAGGATCCCGGCCGGGACGCCCTCTTCGTCGTCACACTGACGGCGGCAGTCTTTGGTTTCTTCGCGGCGTTTCAGATTCTTGGCCGCGGCCCGAACGACCGAACGCCCGAGCACCTAGCGATCGCCTACGCGTTGGGGTTCGGCGCGGTCGTCTTGGGATGGTTACTGATCCACACCATTTTTCTGTTCCGTTACGCGCATCTGTATTACGGCGATCGCGACCGGAACAAGCAAAGCGACCGCGGCCTCAACTTCCCCGGGGGAGCAGATCCAAATTACCTCGATCTCGCGTATTTTTCGTTTGTCATCGGCATGACGTTTCAAGTCTCCGACGTGCAAATTACGGACCGGCCCATTCGGCGTCTCGCGCTCGGGCACGCCCTGATTTCGTTCGGCTATAACACCGCGATTCTCGCGCTGGTCGTGAACATCGTTTCGAGTCTCTTGCATTAGTTCTGCCGGCCGCCTCCGCACCGGCCCCGGCCCCGTGCGGCCGGCCATTTCCCCCTCCTCCGAGGCCCGCCGACGCGGCCTCGCCCCGCCCCTGGGAACTCACACGACTGGGCCTATAAAGTGTGCACGTCAGTCGTGCTGATGTGTGTTACCGCGCATAGCCGCTCCGAGGCACCATCGCATCACGACAAGGGCATCTGCCTTTGCGTGTTTGCGAAGGAGCATTCGAGTGAACAGCATCTCAAATCTGGCCCGCTACTCGTCAAGTTTGTGCGCGGCCGCAGTGATCTTCGCCGGCTGCAGCAGCGGCGCGTCACAACTCATACCCAACTCGGCCGCGCCGGCGCCGCGAAACGTTGTGCAGCCCAATTCCAATGGAGATTCGGCGGCCCGCTCGAAGCGCGGACGCATCCGTCCCGACTCGAGCACCGGATACGTGTATGTCTCCGACCATACCAAGAAAGGCGTTTCGGAACTGCTCGTCTATTCCGAGGGAGTGCAAAACCCGGCTCCCATGCGGACGATCACCCAAAATCTCGTTGACGTCTCAGGCGTCGCCACCGATTCATCGGGCAACGTTTACGTGGCCAACGGCAACGGTGGTAACGTTCTTGAGTTCGCGCCGGGCGGAACGTCACTGGTCGAAACCTACTCGACTGGGCTCGCTCATCCCACTGACGTCGCCGTTGCCAACGGCACGTTATACGTCGCAGACCAAGGAAACTCGGCCAATGGATACCTCCAGCAAGTTTTCGAATATGCAGTAGGTAACGGGACGCCGACGCTCGGCATCGCCGGAATCGAAAATGAGTCGCAACCCAACGAAGGCATTGCTGTAGATACGAGCCTACAATCTCAAAACTTCTTCGTTTCGGCTAGTACGATGACCGGCAATCCTCCCGCGGGAGCGTGTCCTGTGGCTCCAAGTCCTCTCGTCGGTGAGAACATTATGCCGACACTTTGGCAGGTCATCCCGCTATCAAACAACCAGCAAGCCTGGGGGCTGGCCTTCGATTCAAATGGACTTCTTTACGCGGCCGACCCCTGCGGTAACGACGTAGCGATCTACTCCGACGCTAGCGAGACCTGGACGTATCAAGGCAAGGTCTCCGGTACGTTTGCTACGCCGCTCTTTCTCACGATCAATCAGCAGCTCTTAGCGATTCCAAGCGCCGCGGTCCACACCGGTGCATCCGGCTACGTCACCATCATCGACTTGACGAAACACACCTCCACCGTGACGATAACGAACGGTCTCGACAAACCAATAGGAGCGACGGTAGGCTTCAGTTCGTAATGACCCGTCGCAGAAGCGATCGGCGCGGGCCGAGCGAAAGAGGTACACGTGACCACCTTGACGCTCTTCGGTGCCTGCGCCGTCGCCTCGATGATGATTTTCTACGCTCTCGACGATCGCGCGCCCGGCTTCACGCTGGCGTTTGCCTTTGCATGTGTAGCAGCCTCGGCATACGGATTTCTTGCGGGAACCTGGCCATTCGGCGTCATCGAAGCGGTCTGGGCGGTCGTTGCATGTCGCCGGTGGTTACACCGGCTGCGCGCGAGCGATCGGGGCTAAAGGGCGAGCTCTTTTTCCAAAACGAAAACCTGCACCGTATCCCGCAAAAGGCCGTCAGACTCCATCGCCTCGTGGGTCGCCGGCGAATCCAACATCTTCAGGGCGGCGGATAGGTCGCTGGGTTCCAAACAGGCGATGACGTGGTTGTCTTCGCCCATTCCGTAGCTTATCGGCTTGGCGACCTTATAATCGTTCCTGAAGAGATCGCCGTGGCTTCGAAAGCCCTGCTCCCACTTCGCTTGGTCTTTGCATTTCGCGATAACCACAATTTTCGCCATATCACACTCCCTTTCTTAAGAGCTGCACCGCGTTCATCGGCAGATACGCGATTTCCCACGCTGCACGAGACTCAGCGACGAATCGCCGACCAGCGCAGGCAAAAAAATCTCGTAATCGAACCGCTGGTCGTGCCCCTGCATCGGCAAAAACACCCGCGAGATACCCCCGAGACGGACGTCTACGCGACGCGCGCCATGGAAGCGACGATTCCCAAGCACCGGATACCGGCGGACGGCTTGCGCCCCGACGTGGCGCTGCAGCTCGTGGTCGACGAGCTGATGCTCGACGGCAACGCCCGTCAAAATCTCGCGACTTTTTGTCAGACATGGTTCGACGATGCCATCCATCGGCTGATGGATCTGAGCCTCGACAAGAACATGATCGATAAGGACGAGTATCCGGCGACCGCGGAGATCGAAAGCCGCTGCGTGCATCTGCTCGCGCATCTGTGGAATTCGCCGGCGGCCGGGACGACGATCGGATGTTCGACGACCGGTTCGAGCGAAGCCGCGATGCTCGGCGGGCTCGCGCTAAAATGGAAATGGCGCGCGCAGCGCGCGAAGCTTGGCAAGCCGGCCGACAAACCGAACATCGTGACCGGGCCGGTGCAGGTGTGCTGGCACAAGTTCGCGCGCTACTTCGACGTGGAGCTGCGAGAGATTCCGCTCGAGCGCGGCCGGTTGGGCATGACGCCCGAGGACGTCGTCAAACATGTGGACGAGAACACGATCGGCGTCATACCGACCTTGGGCGTCACGTTCACGTGCCAATACGAACCCGTCGCGCAAATCGCCGAAGCGCTCGACCGGCTGCAAGTGGAAACCGGACTCGATATTCCGATCCACGTCGACGCCGCGTCGGGCGGATTCATCGCGCCATTCGTGCAGCCGGAGCTTCTCTGGGATTTTCGCTTGCCGCGGGTACGATCGATCAACGCCTCAGGCCATAAATTTGGATTGGCGCCGCTGGGCGTCGGTTGGGTCATTTGGCGCGAAGCGGCCGATCTTCCCGAGGGTCTTATCTTTCACGTTAACTATCTCGGCGGCGATATGCCGACCTTCGCGCTCAACTTTTCCCGGCCGGGCGGTCAGGTTATCTGCCAGTACTATCTGATGCTGCGCCTCGGCATGGATGGCTACCGGCGGATTCATCAGAACTGCTACGACGTCGCGCAGCACATCGCTCGGGCGATCGCTGCAATGGGGCCGTTCGAAGTGCTTTTCGACGGCGACAGCCGCAACGGAATACCGGCCGTATCCTGGACGATGCGCGAAAACGCCGGAGCCGGATATTCGCTCTTCGATCTCTCGGAGCGGCTGCGCGGACGCGGCTGGCAAGTCGCCGCCTACACGATGGTCCCCAACGTCGCCGACATGATCGTGATGCGCGTCCTGGTACGGCACGGCTCGAGCCTCGATTTCGCCGACGGATTGCTCGAAGACATCCGCCGGTCCGTCGAGTATTTCAAGAGCCACCCGCTTTCCAAACCGATGACCGCCGCCGACGGCGCCACGCACAGCCACGACGGGCGTCCGAAGCATGCTGTGTCTTGACGAAGCGCAGGTTCGCCGGCTGCTGCGATGGGAGCAGCTCATCCCCGCGATGGAGGAAGTGCTGGCCGCCTTCTCTCGCGGTGACGTCCTCCAGCCCGTGCGCACCGCCATCACCATCGAGGAAGGGCGGCGCTACCTCGGCATCATGCCTGCCGTCACTCGCGAACTGATGGGTGTCAAAGCCGTCAGCTTCTATCCCGTCAACGAAGGCAGCGCCGTTCCGACGCACGACGCGATGATACTGCTCTTCCGCACCGATAACGGTCAGCCGCTGGGCGCGATGGATGGGCGCGCGATCACCGAGATGCGAACGGCCGCGGTTTCGGCGGCGATAACCAGATATCTCATGCCTCTCAAGAGCAGCGTGCTGGCGCTGCTTGGGAGCGGCGTGCAAGCGGCATCGCACCTCGCGGCGCTCTCGCACGTCCACGAGTTCGACGAAGTGCGGGTCTGGAGCCGCACGCCCGAGCACGCTCGAAGATTCGCGCGGGCGCACGGCGCCGTCGCCATGGACGCCGAAGCGACGGTGCGCGGAGCCGACGTCGTCGTGGTCGCGACCAACTCGCAGCAGCCGGTGCTGGAGGGCGCCTGGCTCAAGCCCGGCGCGCACGTGAACGCCGTCGGCGCCAACCGTCCAACGTGGCGCGAACTCGACGACGAGGCAATGCAGAACGTCGTCGTTGTGGATTCACGCGAAGCAGTTCTCAAGGAATCGGGCGACGTGATTCTTTCCGGCGCGGCGATCTACGCCGAGATCGGCGAGATCTTCGCGGGAACCAAACCGGACGTAGCCTTGGAAACGACCATTTTCAAATCGGTCGGCATTGCCGCGGAAGACATCGCGGCGGCGAGTATTGTCTACAACGCCGCCGCGACTTCGTTCCCTAACTAAAGGGCGTTGGCGAGAGCCCAGCCCTTCGGAGCGCCGATACCGGCGGCCTGATTGTACTGCGTGGCACTACACGAGTACGCCCCGTTATTGCCGGAGGTGCACGGCGTGTAGTAGTCGCTGTAGCCCGTCGATGAAAAGAGGCTGTACAGCGTCGGATCGATCCACCCGAGTTTGGTGGCGTGGAGTTCGTTGGCTTCGATGATCAATGCCACCGAGGCCGGCGACGACCACGACGTTCCCAAGTACTCACCCCAGCTTCCGCCCGTGTACACCGCCACGGGGAAGAACGGAAGTGAGATGTCGGGCTGATTGCGACCCGAGGTGATGACGCCCGTGATCCCGCTCTGGTAACTCGGAAGAGCGAAGACCGTCGAGACGCCGCCGCCGCCGGAGTCCCCGTCAACATTTCCCATGACGACGGTTTCGAGCACACCCTGGCTCGTATCGGTGAAGTCGATTCCGCCGATCGATGAGAAGTACGGTCCGCCTGCGGGCGCGCTCACGCCCTTGGAGCCGCTCACTCGTTGCTTCCGGAGTCGCCGCTGGATGCCGAGAACTCAACGCCCTCGGAGGCTCCTTGCTCGGCAATCGAGTTTGTTGAATCGGCGAACGACACGTCGCTCGATTCGCAACCGCCGAACGATGAGTTCACGGCCGTTGCCTTCCCGTCGCTGAGCACCTGGTTGTAGGTATCTTCGATGTGCTGATCGGTGAGCGAACCCATGTCGTAGACGATGATGTTCGCGCCCGGCGCGAGGCCCGAGATCGTTTGCACGTCGAGGTCGGTCTCGGCATCGTCGCCGCTGCCGCCGCCGTCAACGGCTTCGTTCGTGACGGTGCCGGTTTGCGTGACCTGTGCGGCCGACAAGTAGGTCGCGAGATAGCTCGTGTTCACCGGATCGTCGATGGCGATTGCGGCGGTATAGCCGGCTCCGTTGCATCCGTGTTGAACCGGAAAGTCAAACGGTTTGGCGACGCCGGTTGCGAGCGTGCCGTCGGAGTTCGTTAGCGGTCCATTATCGGGCGCCGCGTTGTTGCAGCCCGGGCCGGGAGTCGAGGTTGGCGAGGCCGTAGGACTCGCCGTTGGAGTCGGCGTCGGCGTCGGCTTCGCGGCTCGGAGTCGCCGTCGGCTTCGCGGTTGGCGTCGGCGTCGGAGCCGCAGTCGGCGTCGGCGTCGGAGCCGCAGTCGGCGATGGGGTCGGCGAAGCTCCGCCTGCCCACGCGACGTCGTCGACGTATTGATAGACGTACGTCTGGTTGTAGCCGTCACCGTAGCAGCCGAAGTAGATGTAATCGCTCTGCCCGGCGTACGCGCTCAAGTTGACGGTGTAGTTCACCCAACCATTGGTGTTGTTCACCGTCTTGTAAAACGTCGTGAGGATGGTGCCGTTCTTATTGAGGAGGTAACCGGCTTGCCACGCGTACTTGGTACCGTAGCCGAGCTGTCCTTCGTTCGAGCCTTGGTAGACCCAGAAGCTGAGAACGCCGCCTGTCGGCACGGTTACGAGCTGCGCGATCGACGCCCAGCCGTTGATCTCCGGCGGCTTGAGCGTGCCCATGAACGCGGAGTACGAGCCCGAATGGGCTTGTGCCGTCGTGACCGCCGCGTAGCTGCTGCGGGTGCTCTCATTGGTCCAACCCGGGCTGAACGAGCCGCTCTCGAAGCCGCCGTTGACAATTCCCTGCATCGGCTGGATTTTACTCGAGGGCGGCTTGACTGCCGTCTGCGGAAGCGGAAGCACAACGTGTCCTTGCGAGTCGTATTGGAGCTGCGGCGCGGTACGTTGCGTAGTGACGCCGTCTTGATCGGCGACCGTGCGGACCACGATCAAATTGTTGAGCGAAACGTCACGCACGTAAGCAGCGATCGAAGCCGGCACCGTCGCCGGTTCGACGTTGGTATAGCGTTCGCCGTGCTTGCCCTGGTGGACGGTGTGTATTTCCGTCGAGAAGAAACGCTCCACGGCCGAGCTTCGCGCCGTCGCGTCGACGATCGTACGATTGGCATAACGTTTCGTGATCGTGAAGCCCGCGCGCTGCAACTCCCTCACTACACTCGCTTCTTGCTGCACCGTCGGCGCGTAGTGGGCGTTGAACTCTTTTGCGGAGAGGAAGTGGCGATGTCCCGAGTGCGGATCGCTGAGATTCGCGACGAGCCGATCGAGTTCGCCTTGATGATTGTAACGCAGAGTAATCGAAACCCGAACCTTTTGGTTGGCGGGCCGCCGCCCGGCGTCGGTATACGCGAGATCCCCGGAGAGTTTGGGGATCGAAATCAATGGGGTCTCCGAGAGCGTCGAGCTGGTGGGTGACTGGGCGCTGCTAGCGCCGTTGCCCGCAAGCTCCGGAAGCGACGAGGTATGCCCGCCGCATGCAGTAAGCGTGAGCGCCAGCCCCAAAGCCGACGCAATCACGCGTGATGATGTTCGCATGTGCCTCCTGATGTGTAGTAGCAAGTTGGCCCCCTCGGCTTCGGCGCGTCCCAGCCGGCATCCGCCAATTAGCCGAAGCGTTTATGGAATGCGTCTGCAGTCATTTCGCCCGCCGCCTGGACGATCTTTCCGACGATGGGATTAACAAAAATGCTAGTAAGCGTGCCAAGCATCGTGGGCAGATGCTTGACGAACCAGTCCCGGACTTCTTGCATCCGTCCCACCTTGGGCTGCGGCAAGATGGCTGCTTGCAATTGCGCGACCTGCCGCAGGGCCTCGTCCCGCTGACCGGGCGGCACGTCGCTGGTGATGCGATCGCGCAACTGATCGATGGAATCTGCTACGCTGCGCACTTCCTCGGGCGTCACCGTCGTCGGTACGCCGGTCTTGGCGTTGACGACGACGGTGTTCTGATCTCCAGCCCAGACTGCACCGAAGTTGCTGCCTCCAACTGAGATGGAAACGCTCTTATTTGGTTCGTCGGACATTTGCTGCTCCTCAGTGATCGTTTGGCGGTGGATAGGGGCGCGGCGTGTGCGGGTGCGGTGTCCCGAACCGGTCGTAGCCCGATGGCGCATTGTAAGACCGGTAAATCTGGTTCGGCGGAGACGCGACGGGTTGGATAGGGCGTCGGCGTCGGCTCGCCACGCGTTGGGTTGAAGGTTGGCTGCGAGTGCGGCGGACGGCATCTGACGGTACCGACATCGTATGCGTAGATCGCCGGCCCGCACGTAGGTCTGGGATGAAAGGTTTTCGTCGGCGCGGGAGCCGGCGTGGGGCGCAGCGGTTGCGGCGTCGGCGTCGGCACGCGATGCGGCGGCTTGGGCGTTGGTCGCGGGTGCGCGGTTTCCGTTGGTACCGGATGGGCGGTTCTCGTCGGTACCGGATGGGCGGTTCTCGTCGGTACCGGATGGGCGGTTCTCGTCGGTACCGGATGGGCCGTAGGGCGCGGCGGCCGAGGGTGGACGGGGATCGGCGGATGTTCGGTCTTCGCCGGCGGTGGGATTTCTGGCGTTGGATGGTTTTGCGGAATCGGAGCGGTCGCGATCGGTGCCGGCGGGTTCGGGCGAGGCGGCGCAACTTCAACGACGGTCGATTGAGCGACCGGAATCCCGAGCAGGCCGGTTGCCTCGACTTTGTAGACCGTCGTTCGCGCCGGATGCACGTCGACGCATCCGTTTGCGGCGAGAATGCCGTTAATTCGCACGTTGCTGACGTGCGAGGCCGTATAACACAGCGTCGTCGTCTGACCGCGCGCGATTTTGGGTTTAACCGCATGCAACGAGACCGAAGGTCGTGCCGCAACCCAGGCACCGAGTGAGCCGAGCAATACGAGGAACGCGATTCCGACGGCGATCTTGCCTGCAAAACTCCATCGAGTTCGAGCCGGCGGAGCGTACGCGCGCCAGCACTTCCAGATTGTGGCGCGTGACGTCGACGGCGATCGGATCGCCGAGGCCGGTGCGAATGTGCAGCGCGGCTTCCAGCGCACTACCGGCGGCGGCGACGTCGCCGAGCGCGAGCGCGCGCGAGCCCAGTTGGTGAAGCGCCCACGCTTGTGCGGCAGAGTCGTGCGCCGCTGTCGCGGACTCGAGCGCCTGTTGCAGCATCTCCTGCCAACGATCCCACCGGCCGCTCAATGCGACGGCATCCCCAGCCCGATGGGCGAGGGCCATAACCTCGACGTGTTTGCCCGAAAGCACCGCGTGTTTGAGCGCGCCGACGATCGCATCGGAATGTTCGACCAGCGTGGCTTGTTGCGACTGCGCGGCGGCCTGCAGAAAGGTTTGCGCAGCGGCCTCGGCCGGCAACAGTCCGAGAAACGACATCGCGATCGCAGCAACGATCCCCGCCAGCACGCGATTGCGTTTACCGTCGTACTCGACGAGCCGGCGATCCTTGAGCCCTTCCAGAGCTTCGGCCGCCGGTTCGCCCCCGATCGCGTCAATCTCCGACGCATCGAGCGGCGCGCAATCCACGGCGGCGAAGGCGGCCAGGGCTGCGCGATCGCGTTCCGAGAGCTTGCTGCTAATGAGCGCCTTGAGCCATTCCTCGGGCGAGGCCGCGGAGCGGACTTCTTCGGCGAGCTGCGTGAGCGCAATGCCGTAGACGCGTGCGTGAGCGGCCACCAGAATGATGTTGCGCGGATTGCCGTCGAGTGCCGCGCAAATCGCGCGCGCCGGCATTACTTCGGATTGGTCGAGAGGCCGCGCCAGTTCGCGGCTCATCAGCGCGAGCGAGTCGCCGGGCTCCAATCCTTGCAGCGCTATAGCGCAACCCTCGCCCAGCAGCACCCGCTGCGGTCCGGAAACGGCGAACGTCGTCGTGGCCGCGAGATTCAGCAGCCGATCGAAGTCGGCCGAAGTCCCTAAGTAGCCGTCGAGCACAACGAGCGGGGTCGTGCGGGCCAAGAATTTGCGCAGCTGCGTATCGTCGGGTTTGAAAGGCCGATCCGTCTCGTAGAGCGCCTCGAACAACTGTTGCAGCAGGTCACTTGCGCTCTCTCCCGCGGCATCCAGATAGACGGCTCCATCGCGGAACGACGTTTGCGTCGCCGGGTCGCCGCAAACGTGACGGAGCAACGCGGTCTTACCAACTCCCGGGGGTCCCGATACGTCCACCGGCGACGGCGGCACCGCCGTGAGGGCCGTTCGCGACTGCCGGTCCTCCTCGACGCGGTCGACGATATCCGGAAACGGCCGCGGCCCCAGGTTTGCGGGCCCTTCGCGCCGGGTCGTCTGCACGGGTTGCACGGGCAAGACGACGGCGCCGGCGGGCTGATTAATTACGACCGTGTTGTGATCGCCGACGACGATTGCGCCGAGATTATCGCCCGCAACCGCGATGTTGACTGCCACGGGTCCTCCCGTGAGGCTCTGCCGCCTCGTACGAAATGGTGGGTTGGAGTGGGGCGGAGCTCTAGTCTAACATATTCGTCGACGGCGCGAGCCGGAACGGCGCGGGCCAGAGCGAAGGTTCCCTTTGAGGTAGGCGATCGTGTCACATTTCATCACGGTACCGATCAACGAGAACGGTATCATCTTCGACACCAACATGAACGCCGTGGTCGCGGAAGCAATCGCAGAACAGCCCTTTGCGTTTGAGGACGTCTACGTCTATTCGCACGGCTGGTCGACCGACGCATTTCTCGCGCTCGACGAGTACAATCGTTTTTCGGTCGAGCTCGCCAAATCGATCCTGCTGGCGGGCGCGCAGACTCCGTCGCCGCTGACGAATCCTCCGCGGAATTCGCTCGGCGTTGGAATTCACTGGCCATCCGAGATAACCGAAGATCCCAACAGCAAGCTCAACGACCTTCAGCTCTTTACGTTCTACACGATGGAGCACCGGGCGGACTCCGTTGGGAAAAATGCCGTCTACTCGATGCTGCGCCTGATGTTATCGAGCCGAGCCGGTTCCGCGATGCCGCTGCGGTTCTTCGTGCTCGGGCACAGCTTCGGCTCGAAAGTCGTCTGCGCCGCGCTCAACGACCTTCAGGTTGACATAGCGAACAAGACGATCCCCATGCCGGCGAGCGTCTCATTCCGCGTCGTCCTTCTCGAAGCGGCGACGGACAACGATAATCTCGATCCGGGCGACATTTACGGCGCAATTTCCACCATCGCGAACCTTCGGATGCTGCTCACCACGTCGCAGCTCGACGCAGCGCTGCAGACCTGGTATCCCGCGGCGTCAAAGCTCGCCAATCTCTTTCACGCCGGAAATCCGACACCCGCGCTCGGTGCGGCCGGTCCCTCGCAAAACACTCAAACGAGTTTTGGCGGCGCGACGCCTATCTCAATCAACACCGGATTCACGCTCGGCGGCGTCCCGGCCGGCTCGCGACTCGTTGTCGCGGATTTGACGCCGGTCCATCAAGCGCGCGTGAGCGCGGGTCTTTACGACGGCGGCTTTGCCGGATCGCATTCGGACATTTACTTCAACGAAGTCTACCAGCTGGTGATGGGCTTCCTTTTCGGGTGAGCTTACGTACCGAGCGCGCCTTTGTAGACGTGCACGCGCTGGCGCAGAGCGTCTCCGCACTGCGCGACCATCTCCTTCGTCAGCGACGAGCCGGCGGGGAGCGCAACCAGCGAACCGAGATCCCAGCGGCAGTCCGGGTCCGAGGTGAAACCGCACAGGTAACCGTCGATCGTCGCGCACTCCGCGTGCGTGAGAATCGTGTGCTCGCCGGCGGTGTTTATCTGATTCCCGCTGTCGTCAACGTGCGTTTGCCCTTGTTGGACCGTTCCGAGCGCATCGATGCCGTAGCGCGTTGCGAACGCCGCCGCGGCGGCGCAGAGATGTTCGAGGCCGGTCAACGTGACGGCATCGGGGCCGAAGTTCTGTTCGGTCGCTCCGCTCATGCCGGCGATCGAGATGCCGACCGCACCGGTGTTGCGGTGCCACGTGTGCTCCGCGGGCGGATTGTTGTTAACCCCAGTCGCGTTGTCGCGCGGGTCGTGCGTGACCAGCATCGTCCAGTTGCCGTTCTCGAAGTCGGCCTCGCCGTTATAGTCGCCGAACGTACATCCGAATGCTGCTACCGTCCAGTGCAGATAGGCGCGCGAAAGCGAGCCTGCCGGGACCGCGGGCAGCGACGCCAGCAGGGTCTTGGCTTTTGCAAGGACGCCCGGGTTTGCCGGTGCGGAAGGATTGAAGTTTCCAAGCGGATTGAAGGCCATCGCACTCACCTCAGTTGGAGCCGGACGATCCGTCGGTCGAGTCGCTCGACGATCCGTCGGTCGAGTCGCTCGACGCCCCGTCGCTCGAAGATCCGTTGCCGCTCGACGATCCGTTGCTGCTCGAGGAGCCGTTGCTGCTCGAGGAGCCGTTGCTATACGTAAACTGGTCCGCGGAAGCGGTTGCGGAGGTGCCGACGAGGGTTATCACGGTGACATCCACGGTGCCGCTCCCCGTCGGAGCGGTCGCGGTGATTTGGGTGTCGCTGTTAACGGTCATTTGGGTCGCCGACGTATTTCCAAAGCCGACCGAGGTTGCAAACGTGAATCCGGACCCCGTGATGACGACGCTCGTGCCGGCGGCCCCGTTTGCCGGCGCAATTCCGGTTACGCTCGGCGAGATCACGAGCGCAGTCGCCGCATCACAGATCGCCTGTCGCTGATCGATGATCGGCTGTCCGGGACAGCCAATGTGGCCGCCCCACGCCGCGCCGCCCATGGCGTGGTATCCCAGCCCCGAATCGGTCGGCGAGTTGGCGAGGGTAAGCGGAATGCTCTCGGTGATGTTGAGCCAGGCGAGGAGCGTCGCAGCGTTCGCGACCTGGTTCGCAGTCAAACTGTCGCCGGCGTTGCCCTCGTTTTCAACGCTAATCCACTGACTGTTGCCGGCCACTTGCGCCCAGGCCTTATCGTTCGTATCCACCCACTGGTCCAAGCCGCCCGTCTTCGGATTGCCGAAGTGCGCGGAGACCTGCGCCGTCGCGTTGTGGAACCACGAATCCGTTCCGCTCTCCGTCCCTTCCTGAATGTGCAACACAAGGCCCTGAAAAGGCCGCACCATTCCGCCCACGTTCTTGTTCGGCACGGGACCACGCCAATTCGCCAGCTGAAAGATTGCCACGCTTACACCTCGCGTTCTGCTTGATATGCGGCGACGTAAACCCGAGTGTACGTCCGCAAGCGGGGCGCGTCAAGCGGTTCTCTCGGCGGTGCATTGACGCGTTCGCCTTCATGCGCTAAGGTTTTCTTCCACACAAAGGAGCCCGCATGAACTTTCAAGAGTGGGAAGCCGAGGTGCAACGCCGCATCGGCATCAACGAGGGTTACTCTTCGACCGTCTACATGGACTCCGCTTCACCGCCAAATCCGACGATCGGTGTCGGGTTCAATCTCAATCGGTCCGATGCGCGCCAGGAACTGGCAAAGATCGGAGCCGATTACAACGCGGTTCTCAACGGCACCGCGCTCAGCGCTCAACAGGTAAGCGAGCTGTTCGCCTATTCCTTCGCGCCCATCGTCGACGAGGCTCGCGCGTCCCTCGAGCCGTCTCACTACGATTCCATGAGCGACGCGCGGCGCTTCGTCGTGTGCGATCTCATCTTCAATCTCGGGAACGCCGGTTGGCTCAGCTTCGTGAACACGCGGAGCCTCATCGACCAGGCCTGCCACGCGCTGCATACGGGGGACGCCGCAGGCGCGCACAACCTCTTCGAACAAGCCGCAGTCGCGTTGTCTCAATCGGCCTGGTATTCTCAGGTCGGCAATCGAGCAAAGCGCGATTGCGCGATGATGAGAACGTCCAACTGGTGCGACCCCAACGGCGACGGCTCCGACGCCTCCTAGCACACCAACAACACTCATTTCATAAGCAAGGAGAAACCAGATGAGTCAACAGACAGCGAGTGGGGTCAGCCTCACGATCGAATGGGACGACGGCGTCGTCATCGTCTTTTCGTTTACCGATCCGACTTCGAACAAGAAGTTCATCTGCGGTTTCCCGCACATCGTGCCGGCGTGGCAGAGTCAGACCGGTACGCAGACGCAGGTTTCGACGAAGGTTCAAAACATCACCACGAGCACGCTTCAAATCAGCGGCGACCCGGCAACCTGGGTCGAAACCGTCAAGTATGGTTCGCGCGCCACGGGCGGCAGTACGCCGACGGTCACCGTCGTGTACGACGATTCCACTTCCGTCCATTACACGACGGAAATCGCGACCTCGTTCGACCTCTATCAGCTCTTTGCCATCTATGGCTGAAGGGCCGCGCCTAACTCTCCGATCGCTGCCTGGATTGCGCTGACGGCGTCCACCCGATGCCCGCCATAATCGGTGTCGTCGGCATTTAGAAGAGCGACGAGCCTCTGCGAGATGTGCTCGATCGATAGAACCGTCCAGTCGTCGACGGGTCGAGTACCCAGCTGCGCCCCTTTGAATGCTAGAGCTTGGGCGAGGTCGGCGACCGCCGCTTGAAATCGTCCGATTGCTGCGTCCCGGTGACCTCCGTAGGTGCTCTGTAAATTTTGGAGATCGGCGATGAATCCGACGAGGTCCGCCCGCACCTCGCGAAGATTCTCATCGCTCGTCGCCTGTGGCGGCGGCGCCGCAGCGGTGGCCGACTGCGACGAAGAAGAGGACGTCGACGTGGCCGACGACGCAGTCGCGCTCGGGCCGGTCGGCGTCGTGGATTGCTGCGCTATGGTTGGCTGCGACGGCATGGACGGCTGGGAGATTGGCCGTGGTGGTCCGCTGTTGTCCATAAGAAAGCTCGCTCCGTTCTCGAGGTTACTGTGCGCCTAAGTGCACGTGGTCGGCCCCGTCATCCTGAAAGACGGACGAACCCGCCGCCGTGACGTTGGCCGGAGTGTAGGCCGAACCGGCGAGTCCGATCTGATAGAGCCACTGCGAAGCGGCCGCGTCCTGTAGGAACTTTTGGAAGTAGGGGTCGCCGGCGTCGAGCCAGGCCCCGGCCGTCGGTCCGCTAAGCGGCCACATGTCGGCGCAGTACCCGTTCGCGTGACAATGCTCGCCGAGACCCGAATCGTTGCTGTGATCGGTCCGGACGGCCGTAATCTCGATATGGTGGCCCTTATTGACGAGTTCGACAAGGAGCGCGATTAGGTCGGTCTGCGTCTTGTTTTCGTCGAGCAAGTCGGGCTTCTGGGTGTCGTCTTGGAAGAACAGCTTGCTGACGAGATATTGTCGTGCTTGTTGGCTCATGTACGGTTCTCCGTTTTGACGTCCTCATAAAATAGCACACTTTGCCCCGCGCCGGTCCCCCTTTGACGGGGGGGCTTGCCTAGTTGGGTTTGCCGGGCTATTATCAAAGGCCACGCGTCCCTTATCCACTCCCGCGCGTTGATTCACGCGCGATACGCACTCTCGGAGGACGTCATGACCACCATGCAATCGTCGGTAAATGCGGCCGGCGCGATCACCCAGGCGATGTTGAACGCCCTGGACCAAATCGAGCAGAACGTGGCCGCTTCCCTGATTGGGCCGGACGGCAAACCCTCCCAGACCGCGATCTACATGCACATGCCCATCGGCTATCCCGTAGACCCCAAGATGTTCGCGAACCCTTGGACTCCCGGAGGCGGGGACTCGTCGGCGAGTTTTAGCGATACGGGGACATTCGTGGCGCAGTCCTCATCCTCGAGCAGCGCGGCGGCCGCTCCAGCGGGGCCCCCGGGCTCGGTCTATCCGCCGCCCCCGCCGGGGCCCGATGAGCAGCTGCAGGCATCGATCCAAGCCGCGATGTTCACGTCGCAGCTGGTCGACCAAATGCTCATGGTGACGAACAAAGGCGTCGCCGCTGAGTGGCCCGAGCGAAACGTCAGCACCGAGTATTACACCGTGATCGAGGGCATGCAGCCGCTGACCACAGAGCAGCCTTCGCAGTCGGTGCTCAACGCGGTGGCCGCCGCGCAAAACCTGCTCTACATCAAGGACAGTAACGGCAACTTCATCGGGTACACGCCGCTCTACGCGCAGTACCAACGCAATCGGGCAGCTTGGACGACCGCAATCGGCGCTCAGGCCGCCGCGTACGCGGTGGCAATGTCCAACCCGGTCGCCGGACAGGCGTGGCCGGTCGAGGCAGAGACCTATGCCAATGCGGTGACGCAAGCGCTGAACGACTTCAACAGCATGGGCAGACAAGAAGTCGAGGCCGCACTCAACACGATCGCCACCGTGGGCCAAAGCGCCGTGACGGCGCTCGCCGCCATGGCGCGCCAGATGTACGATGCATACGATATCCAACTCGGCGGCTCGATCTCCGTCAACGTTCCTTGGTCGTATATCAGTCCGATATCGTGGTGGGACAGCACCGACGAGTCGTTCGGCGTTCAAAAGATTACGGCGACGAACTCCGCGTATCAAGCCGCAGGAGGAACTGCAAGCAACAGCTTCGCCAACAACTGGCAGACCGAACAGTCGTCGTCCTCGGGCGCAAGTGGGGGGTTCAATTTCGGTTTCGTGAGCGCGAGCGCGAGTGCCAGTTACGCTCAAGGGTCGAACGCGTGGGCCGCACATGCCGGACAAGCGGGCCAGACGCACTATGCCGACGTGTCGTCGAGCGCATCGGTCTCGATCGAATTTTTCCTCGCCACGATCTATCGTCCGTGGCTTCTGGGGGACATCTTGAATATCGGCGGCTGGTATCTGGTCGGCCAGAAGAAAAATAGCATCAGCGACGGCTCCGTCACGACGCAGGTCGGCAACGACCAGAAGATCCTACCGATGATTCCCAAAGGCTTTCTCATCGTGCGCAACGTCTCTATTACCGCCGACGATTGGGGTCAGGCCGGCGACGCGTTCAACAATGCGTATCAGCAAGCCGGCGGTGCGGGGCAATCGAGCTCGATGTCGGTCGCCGGCTCCGCGGGGTGGTTCGGGATCGGCGGATCGGCACAACACCAACAACAACAAGAGAGTTCGGCATTCGGCGCCAGCCAGCAGGCAACGTCCGGCTGGAGCTTCTCCAAGAGCGGCAACGGTGGAACTCTCAATCTCTACGGCTCGCAAATCTGCGGATGGGTCGGCGAGATTCAGCCCGCAGCACCGCTGCTTGACGATCCCAACTTACCGTCGAGTTCGAGTTCCAGCTCCAGCTCGAGTTCGAGTTCCAGCTCGAGTGCGCCGCAGCAGGTGATGACGGGTGCACCGGGCGCAGGCGGCGGCGCGCCCGGCCAATCGGGATAAACACTCGTCACGTCTGACGCCGATCAACTCGCAGCGCTCGGTCAGGAGCTGGCATCGGCTCTGATCGGCGCGTACGGGAGTGACGTTCCGACCGGCGACCTGGTCTTTCTTCCGGGCGGGCTCCCCGTGCCTGACGATATCGTGCAGCCGGTAGGCACTTCCACCGTCGTCAACCTCACGGCGATGGAGGCCTGGCTCGCGAACTTCGACTATCCGGTTATTATTTCGAGCGGTTCGGCCGCTGCGCTCGAGGTTGACGAAAGTTACGGGGCCGCAAGCTTCATCTACAGCTTTGCGGTGGCGCAGGCTGCGCCCGCCGGAAGCCCTGACGATGATGAGTGGAAACTGGTCGCGGCGGAGATTTCCGCTGCGAAACAGAGTTTGGTGCCGGCCGCCGACCAGAACCTAACCTGCATGCCCGACGATTGGGTACTTCCTTCCGCAACGGGGTACTGGACGACATTTAACTTCTCGCAGACGTCGTCGAGCTCGTCGTCGACGACGGTCCCCGTGAAGACGCCGATCGTCGATACCAGATTCTGGATGGTGCGGTCGCTTGCCGTCGCGCCGCCCGTCAGCGCTCCGCCCGAGAGCACGGCCACGACAACTGCAACGACAACAGCAACGGCGAATCGCGCGCAACTCGAAATGCCGGCACCGGCGTTCAGAATGGAAGCCGCGGCGCGCCCATCACCGATGATGGAAGCCGTCCGGATTGCTCCGCAATCGAGTTCATCGTCTGCGCGCGCAGCACCGCAAGCTGCGGTCGTCGCAGCGCGGCCGTCGATTACGTTGGGGCTGCTTCCGGAACGGTTCAATGCGAGCGCGCTCTTCGCCCGAGCTGCGCCCGTCGATCAAGTCACGACGTCGACTTCTTCGACGATTACCGTAACGCTCGACCACCAGCTCGTAACGCTCCAACGTTACAGCGGCGGCCAATCGTGGTGGGACGGCCTTTTCCTTGCAAACCAGGGCTGGTACATTCCGGGGATGACGCGCGGCGGGCTTCTGCCGGCGCCTAGCGACGCTGTGGATGGCGCGACCTACGGCTTCCCTATCGCGCTGATCGTCGTCCAGAATCTCACGGTCTCGGGTCAGTGGTCGCAAGCGGCCATAACGGCGCTCACCTCGCCAGGCGGTTCGATCGGACCGCTTTCGCTTTTGGGGGCGACCGGCACGACCGCGAAGGACGGCGTTACGGTGACATTCGCGGCTCCTGGAATGCAGGTTGTGGCGCTGCTCTGCAGCCCACTCTCCGTTTTGCCGCCGGTCGATGCGTCGGCGGCGCCCAGCTGGTCGGCTTCATCCGACTCCTCGGCGTCATCGTCATCGTTGTCGTCGTCATCGCTGTCGTCGTCATCGTTGTCGTCGTCATCGTTGTCGTCGTCATCGTCATCGTCTTCATCCTCTTCTTCTTCCGTCGCGTCGTCGTCCGCTATGTCGTCGGCATCGGCGACGTCCTCTTCGTCAACCTAGCCGCGTCGCCCACGATGTACCCATCGACGGAGCCTCGGCGCTTGGTCCTTCGCAATTTCCAATCGCCGGGCGATATCGTGATGCTCACCGCCGCGGTTCGCGATCTTCATCAAGCCTATCCCGGCGCGTTTCTCACCGACGTTCGGACGCCGTGCCCGGCCTTGTGGGAGAACAATCCATACATTTCTTCGATCGCCGACGACGACGAGCGCGCCGAGCAGATCGAATGCCACTATCCCCTGATTCACACCAGCAATCAGCTGCCGCATCACTTCGTCCAGGGATTTACCGCTTTTCTCGCAGACTCACTCCAGGTTCCGATCAAAACGACGGCGTTCAAAGGCGACATCCATCTCTCGGCACGGGAAAAAACTTGGATCTCCCAAGTGCACGAAATCGTGGGCAGCAACGTGCCGTTCTGGATCGTCGTCGCGGGCGGAAAACGAGACTTTACGATCAAGTGGTGGGATCACGACCGCTTTCAAGCCGTGGTCGATCACTTCCGCGGCCGGATTCTGTTCGTGCAAGCCGGCGAAGCCGGGCACCATCATCCGCCGCTGCGCGGCGCGATCAATCTCGTCGGCGCAACGAACCTGCGCCAACTCGTTCGACTGATCTATCACGCTCAAGGCGTGCTCTGTCCGGTTACGTTGCACATGCATCTGGCTGCGGCGATCGAAGTGAAAGGACGATTCCCGAAGAATCGGCCGTGCGTCGTCGTCGCGGGAGGCCGCGAGCCGCCGCAGTGGGAGGCATACCCGCACCATCAGTTCATTCACACCATCGGTGCGCTGCCATGCTGCGATAACGGGGGCTGCTGGAAGTCCCGCACCGTTGCGCTGGGGGACGGCGATCCGAACGACAAACCGCAATCGCGGTGCGTTTCGCCGGTCGGCGACCTGCCGCGATGCATGGACATGATCTCGCCGGAGGAAGTCATCGCCCGCATCGAGCGATACTTCAGCGGCGGAGCCGTTCGCTATCTCACGGAAACCGAAGCCGCGGCGGCCGAGGCCGCTATCCGCTCGAGCTCTTTGCCGGAGCTGGTCCACTCCCACGCACGTTGACGAAACGCGAGAGCGTATCGAACCAAAACGGCGCTCCCAAAGAGAGGGCGATCGCCGTGAGCAAAAGTCCCAGGATCTTGAACGTAATCTTGCTCGCAGTGTCGGCGGCGGCGCACTCGGCGGCGCTTTGCGTTGACGAGCAAGCGTAGGCGTCGGGCCAGCCAAAATGCATTTGGCTGAAAACCTGATTGCTCACGTACTGGTCTGCCGCGGCAGTGTCACTCGTAATTTTGCTTTGATCGATGGCGAGCGGCGCCGCTGTGAGATCCTGGGCGATCCGAAGCGTATCGACGTTGAAGAGCGCCGCGATCGCTGCGCCGACGACGAGAAGAATCACCTGCGTATAGCGCTTGTACCAGCCGCTGACGCGGTCCATCTGGTCGTCAAACCAATTTTCAACACTGGAAACGAATCGCGTGAGGTCCGCGTTCGCCTCGCCGGCGAGCGTGGCGAGCGCATCTTTCAGACGGCTCGGGGGTAACCCGGTGATTCCTCGCTGCACCGCTGCGAGAGCGTCGGCGCCGGTCGTGCCGACAGCGCTCGCGCCGTTGAGGATCCCCATGACCGCCATCGAGAACTGCGTGGCACTGATATAGGACGGATCGCGCTGTCTCGGAGATTGCGCCGCGACGAAGGACGGCTGATTGAAGAGCGCCTGGTGCGTCGCATCGTCGTTGATCATTTGTTGGATTCCGGCCCTGAGCATTTTCGAGCGGAACTGCATGACCGTCGCGATACGCTCCTGCACCCACGACGCGAGGAGGCTAAACGCGGTGTATACGGCAGCTAACCCGATGACGATGTTGAGTGAAGCAAGCATGGTGCATCTCCGGGCAGACACGAACTCTCCACGTAAGAATAGCAGAAAGACGCCTGATTGTTAAGATTTACCCAACGGACTGCTCGCACGAGGCAGCGAAGTAAGCGGCAACCTATTGTTCCGTCACCGAGGAGGATTCACGCAATTATGAAGAGTCTCTTGACTGCCGCCGCCCTGGCCATCGCTTTTTCGGTAGCGTCGCCGGTTGTGGCCTCTGTCGTGTACGTCCAAGTTGGTCCGCCAACCGCCATCGTCGAAACCGTGCCGGCGAGCCCCGGTGCGGGCTACGTTTGGGTCGGGGGCTATTACAACTGGACCGGTTCGGGCTACGTGTGGGTGCACGGGCACTACGCTCACCATGCTGGAGCGTGGTGCGCGGGACACTGGCGGCACGTGCAACATTCCGGCTGGTACTGGATTCCCGGCCATTGGTGCTAGGACGCTAGAGCTGCGCCGGCTCCACGCACAGCCGGCGCAGCTTGCCTTCGCTCTCCGAACCGGGCGCCGCCGTCAGCACGATCATTCGCATATCTGCGTCTCCGGGTAGATCGAAGTTCGTGTAATCCAGAATCAACTCGCCGAGGTCGGGATGAACGTAGCGTTTTAGGCCGTCGGTCGAGCCCAGCACGTCGTGTTGCGCCCACAGTTCCTTGAATTCAGGCGAGGTCAGCCGCAACTCTTCGATCAGCTCCGTGAATGCCGGATCGTGCGGATATTTCGCCGCGACGGCGCGAAACTGTGCCACGATGCGGCGCTTCGCACACTCTGGGTCGCCCAGCCGGCACTGCGTTGTGGGGTCGCGAAAGAGGCGCCAAACCATGTTGCGCGCGGGGCCGGCGGCACCCGAGAAATCGGAGAGCGCATCGGCGCTGCGATTCCACGCGAGCAAGTCAAACCGCCGTCCGCGAACGTACGCCGGCGATGGTTCGAGCGCGGCAAGAACGCGCCGAACGAGTTCGCTCACGTGCTCTTCGTGCGGCGGCGAGACCGTGGTCGTAAGTCCCGCCAAGAGATGCAAGTGCCGGCGCTCGTCGGAGGTCAATCGTAGAGCGCGGGAGATCCCGTCGAGCACTTCGGCCGAAACGTTGATCGGCAAGCCCTGTTCGAGCCGCGTGTACCAGGTCGTGCCGATGTTCGCGAGGAGCGCGACTTCTTCGCGCCTCAAACCGGGCGTACGCCGGCGGGCGCCGTCGGCAAGACCGACGTCGGACGGGACGATTTTTGCCCGCCGCGTTCGTAGAAAGTCGCTGAGCTCCGACCGTCGTTCGATCGATGCGTTCATAGTCAGGGTATCCGATCTAGTGCTAGGATAAGTTGGGTTCTAGTCATAGTATGGCACAAGCGGTACCCTAAGTTCAACCACCCCTCCTAAGAGTAGACGAACCCCTATGACGGTTGCCGAGCGGAGCGCCGGATTCGCCGGAGTTGTTCCCGCACGCCCCCCTTCAAAACAGCTCTTCGCCGCGCGCGACGTGGCGTCGCTGGTGGAGTACGGTACGCGCCGTTATCTGGTCGTGGCCGGTGTCATGCTCGCCGCACTTCTCCAGACCGTCGATCTCACGATCGTCAACGTTGCGTTGCCGACCATTCAGGGGAACTTGGGAGCGACGGTCGATGACGGAACGTGGGTCGTGACGGCCTACGTGATCGCAAACGTCGTCGTGATCCCGCTCGCGCCATGGCTGCAGCTGCGCTTTGGACGCAAGAACTACTTTCTCGCGTCGATCGCCGGGTTTACCGTCGCGTCGATGCTGTGCGGCATGGCGACATCGCTGACCGGCTTGATTCTTTTTCGCGTCTTGCAGGGAGCGTTCGGCGGCGGTTTGCTGGCGACGGCGCAGGTCGTGCTTCGCGACACCTTTCCCGTCGAGCAGATGGGGATGAGCCAATCGATCTTCGCGCTCGGCACCATCCTCGGTCCGTCACTCGGACCGACGCTCGGCGGAATCCTCGTCGACAACTTCTCCTGGCCGTGGGTCTTCGACGTCAATCTCGTTCCGGGAATTCTTGCATTCGTTCTCTTGGCGCGTTACATGCGCGACAACACTCGCCCGCAACCGGCGCGCGTCGACGTCACCGGCATCGTGCTGCTCGTCATCTCGGTTAGCTGCTTGCAGTACGTCCTCGACCAAGGGCAGCGCGATGACTGGTTTTCGGATCAATCGATTCAACTCTGCGCGTTGCTCGCGCTCGTCGCAACGTCGGTCTTCGTTTGGTGGGAGCTGCGGGTACGCGAGCCGATCGTCGACCTTCGCGTGCTGCGCCAGCCGGCCGTCGCCGCGGCGCTCGCAATTGCGGGTGCTTATGCGGCGATCATCTTTCCAAGCCTGCTGCTGTTGCCGCAGTTTACGATCGATAACCTGGGCTTCACGAGCACGCTCGCAGGCATTCTCATCGGCGTTCGCGCGCTGCCGGTGCTGCTGTTGACGGTACCGGTCGCGCGGCTCGCGGGCTTAGCGCACTTCGATCTGCGCTGGGCGATCGGCGGGGGTTTGGCCGTAGCGGGCCTCGGTTCGCTCTGGCTCGCAAACGCCGTCACGACCAACAGCGACATCGGCACGTTTATTCCGCCGCTGTTGCTCATTGGAGCCGGTTCGGCATTCGTCTATTCGCCGTTGCTTGTCGCGACGATGCGGGCCGTTGCGCCCGAAGCTGCCGCCAAGGCCGCAGCCTTTATCGTGCTCTTCTTTCAGCTGGGCGGATCGATCTCGTCGGCATCGATCGTGGCGTTCCTGGACCAACGCCTCCAGTTTCACCAGACCCTCCTTGCCGCGGAAGTCACGCTCGGACGGCTGCCGGTGGTGCAGTTCTTGCAGCACGGCACGCCCACGCAGCTGGCAGCTGCGGTTGCCGGCCAAGCCGCAGCACTTTCTTACGCGGACGCCTTCCTCGTAACCGGCGTTCTCGCTTTGTTCATCACACCCGGCGTGCTGCTCTTAGCACGCAAACAAACGTAAGGATAAGAAAAAATGCAATACGAAGCTGTTTGCACCAGAATCTGCAACGACATCACACAGTTGTTTTTGGAGCTCACGCCGCAAACGTCGGCAGCGGCATACGCTGCCGCCGCCGCGACGCGAGATATCGCCGCCGCATTCCATCACGCCTCGGGCCGTCCGCAGGACGCACGTTGGGAGATCGCGCTCACCAGTCTGGAGTTCTTCCTCGACTATTGCAATGCGTCTGCAAAGCTGCACGGCTCGCTGACATTTCTCGAGTTGCGCAACTTTCTCGAAGAGAACGCCGATCTCTACGGGCCGAGGCTCGACCACGCCTTGGCGAGCTAACGGTCAACCCAGAGTATCGTCGCTCCCACCCGCGCGCTTGGCATCGCGCACGCCCCGGAAAGGCCGATTGCTTTCTCTGCGCGGTGTTCGCGCAGCCACGTTCCTCGGTTCTGGGCGGCCTGATATTTTGCCGAGAGGAGCGACCAAGCTCCGTTCAGGTCCCCAAAATTCCAATCATCGTAATACTCGCCGACCTGCGCGATGAGATTTCTTTGCAGTGCCGTGTATGAGTTCGAGGCCCATCGTTCGCACGGATTCTCGTTTGGGTACTCGACTGCATCGAGCCGGTATCCGCCGCCCGAACTTACTAGCGTCCACACCACAAATGACCGTTTGGCTTGGTCGAACTCGCTGGGGCGCGGCTTCCCATTGCCGATCAGCACTAAGGAGTTCATCATACGTGCGGCATCGTAGGCCGAGAGTTGCGGATCGCAGACCGAAAGGCCGAAGTTGTTGAGCGTGTTGCCTAAATGATAGTCTTGCTTGCCGGCCGTCCAACAGTTACCGCCTGCGTCGTTGGGCGAGTACGCGCCGCTTCGTTCCATCCAGATCACGCCGCTTCCCAGAACGCTCGAGTGATAGGTCGCCTGGAACGACTGCGGCGGCGCATCTCCGCCGGCCTGCCAATTCGCTCCGTCCCACACCAGCGCGCGCACGCCGTTGCTATAGACGACCTCATACTCTTCGGTGCCTAAACCGCCGCCGTTACGATCCAGGTGAACCGAACGAACGGTAAACCCGGCCGGAACGTACGCGGGCAAGATGAGCGCCGTATAGGTGATCTTGGAAAGCTGCTTCCATTCGCTGGGAGTAAACTGCGCGCGCACGGCCGCCACCGTTGATTGCGCGCATCCCAGTGCCGGTTTCACGATGACTGCGGCGAAGAAAAGCGCGGCGCAGAGAATCCGTCTACGTTGCAACAAGTCGGCTACCTCGTGCGCGAGAGTTGTCGGCCGCGCGAAAAGGTTCCTCCGGCCGCCGTCGTAGCTCCGATAGATGTATCGTGCGCTGGCCGTTATCGGAACTGCGATCGCGGTGTTCTTTGCGGTTCGCGATGCGCTCGGACTTCACGACCAGTTCGCCGTCACGGCGCTCGTCCCCGAATTTCACGATCGGGCATGGGGATGCATTCGCATTCTGATGTTGTCGGTTGCCGCAATGGTGGCGTGGACGGGCTCGGCGCGCGCGCCCGCTCGTTTTTTGGCGGCCGGCCTTATCGGACTATCGCTCAACAACAACTGGTGGTTTTACGCCAGCGACGACGTCCTGATCTGGCCCAGCGTCGCCTTGAACTACCTTGGCATCGGTTTTGGTGAGTTCGCACTCATGCGCTTCGCCGCAAGCTACGGCAGCGGCGACTGGGCACACGTGCGCGCGACGGTTGCGCGGCTCGCGCCGGTCATCGGAGCGCTGATCGCTCTCTTCGGAACGCTGTGGTGGCGCAGCGAACTGGTCGCGCAAAACCCAATAATCGCATACAACGTGCTCTTCTGGATCTTTTGGATCGCGGCAAGCCTGTGCGTCGTCGCCAGCGCGCTCGTCGCATTTCTGCGAGCCCCTGAGAGCGAGCGGTATTGGCTGGGTTGGGTCTGCGCATCGGTATCGGCTTCGGCCGCCGGCATCGCCGTGCACGGAATCGTGCGCCTTACGTTCGGCGAGAGCGTCTGGGTGAATAACCTCGACAATCTCGCGCAGGCGGCGCTGCCGATCGGCCTCGGTTACGCTATCCTTCGCGGAAAGGTGCTCGAGGTCGACTTCGCCGTGAGCCGCGTGACGCTCTTCGGGCTACTGGCATCGATCTCGGGCGTTGCTTTCAGCACCGCCGAAGAGCTCTCGACGAAATTCGCAGACGCATTGCATTTGACGAAGGGTACGAGCAGCAGCTACGCCGGCGCCGCCGACTTCGCGATTTCGCTTGCGATCGTCCTGAGTTATCGCTCGCTCGAGCAGTTCACCGACTCCAGAATCGATTCGATCCGGTCGAAGACCGAGAGGGATCCCGGTGCGACCGAGCTGCTCGCACTCGCGCGTGAGATCGTTTCGTACCGAGACTCGGACAGCGCAATTCTCGCGGTGAGAAGAGCGGCTGAGGCCTTTGGCGGATGTTCGAGCATTGCGCTCTATTGGAGCGATCCGGGTGCGGATCTTCGTCTGATATCCTCGAACTTTGCCAAAGATGGCGTGCCCGGCGTGATTGCGCGGGACGACGCCGATCTCGTACGGCTGACGAGTTCCCAAAAGCCGGCCGTGCTGACGGGAACGGGTACATTGCCGCCTCTCTTGGCGTTCCCGATCGCTACTCGCGGCGCTCTGAGAGGCGTCGCGCTCTGCGCGACCGTCAAAACGCCGCTGCCGGAGGCGCAGCGGGACGCGCTCGCCGCGGCACTCCAAGCCGCTGGAACGGTCTTGGCGGATTCCGCTCCCGATAGAACGTAACAACGGATGATGGAAAAGCTGTACGAAAAACGCGGTTTCGTCGTGCTCGTCGAGGTAGTGTACCTGCTCGTACTCTTTGCCATCGCCTTGATCTATCTGACGAACCTGCACAATTCGCTCAACGTCTGGCTTCCTGCGACGCTCGGCTCGCTTCCGGTTGGAGTTCCGTGGTTTGGCGCACTCGGAGCGGTCATTATCTCGCTCTCGGGCGCGTTCGATCACCGTAACGATTGGGACCCGAGCTGGAATCTCTGGCATTTCACGCGACCGCTCATCGGCATCAGTCTGGCTATCGTCTCGTGGCTCATTCTTCAAACGAGCATCCTTGCCGTTGGCTCGAACGTTCCCGGTTCGCAAGGACTGGGGATCCCGACGAACCTGCTCTATTACCTCATCGCGTTTGTCGTCGGCTATCGCGAGTCGGTCTTCCGCGACCTCATCAAGCGAGTCGCAGACGTTATTCTTACTCCAGCGGCGGCACCGAGCCCAACGGCTCCCGTAATCTCAGCAGTCAACCCACGAACGGGACGAGCCGCCGGGGGCGACCCGGTGACGATAACGGGAAGCGGGCTTATGGGCACGACGGGAGTGAAGTTTGGCTCGAATGCCGCACCGGACGTCCACGTAGACTCGGACGCAAAGATCACCGCGCACACGCCTGCGGCAGCGCCGGGAACCGTCGGCGTCATCGTCGTCACCGGCGCCGGCAACGTCGCCGGCGGCACGTTCACCTACGAAGCGTAAGAAACCTTAACTCTTCGTCACCGGCGAGCAAACGTTTGGAAACGGCATCGCGACGGCGCGCGTGGTGATGCAAAAAACCGTTCCGAGGCCTGCTTGGTAGAAACGTGCGCCACCATATTCCGTCGTTCCGAACGAAGGCGCGGGTTGTTTGGCGTTGAAGGTCTCGCGACCCTTAAGGAGAGCACAAACATGGCGTACTTTACTGACGACTCCCTTCTCCCCGAAAACATGGCACCTCTCATGATCACCGCGGCCCCCTACGGGCCAATGTGGCTGCCGGAGGACGGCCCACCGGGATACATCCCCGTTACTTGGGATGAACAAGTTCAAGCTGCCGTCGATTGCTATAACGCGGGTGCCACGTTACTTCACATCCACGTGCGCGACCCTAAAACGGGACATATCTCAAAGAACTTCAAGGAATACGGCGAGCAGATCGGGCGCCTGCGCGAAGCCGTGCCGAAGATGATCCTCCAGGTCGGGGGCTCGATATCGTTCGCGCCTGAACCGGGTGAAGTCGGGAAATTCGGGACCTATGAACAGCGCCACAAGTTAACCGAGATCGATCCGAAGCCGGATCAGATTACCGTTTTGTGCGGTACCGGTCTCTACGATTTGACCGCATTGCACCCGCTGGATGATTCCTTCGGCGGAACGCACCTCGGCAATGAAGATGCCATGCACGGGATCGCAAATATGGTGGCCGATTCTACGCCGGACTTCTATATCGAAGAGACAAAGCTCTGTGTGGAACACGGGATTCAGCCGTATTTCGCGCTTGGCCATATCCACAGCCTCGAACTAGTGGAACGCATGATTCGTCGAGGCTACTACAAGGGTCCGATGAATGGATTTTTTAGCACCGGCGGCGGCGGCATTCTCGGCGCCAACCCGTTTGACCTAATGGAGCTCGTACGCCGAACGCCACACGGTTCGGTGTTCACGTATCAAACAACGTTTCGCTTGACGCACCCGATCTCGATGATGATGATCGCCCTGGGACAACACACGCGGGCTGGTATTGAGGACAACCTCTATGACACCAAAAAAGGCGTACGAATGACGACCGTACAAATGATCGAGAGGCACGTTCGAATGGCCCGTGAGATTGGGCGTGATATAGCCACACCCGAGCAGGCGCGGCAGATGCTAAAGCTTGGTGTTACATACAAGACCACCGAAGAAACACTAGCGCACCTCGGCCTGCCGCCAAATCGCGAACCCGGCCACCAGGGCTTTCTGGTGCTCAAGACAGATGGCACCTTTAAGGAGCCGGCGCCAGAGGTCTCGGACGCACACTTACTGGCGTACTAAGTGGGCGGCCACGAATCGATTCGTGTTGTTGGAGTTTGCGGCAGCCTTAGACCTAACGGCTGGACGGGGGCCGCATTGAAGATCGCTCTCGCCGGTGCGGAGGAAAGGGGCGCAACCGCAGAATTCCTGGATTTGCGCGAGTACGACCTTCCATTTTGCACCGGCGCGGACGTTGACGCGATCCAAGGAAAGGCCGGCGTTAAACGGTTACGGCAAAAAATCTTGGAAGCGAGCGGCATCATCTTGGCGACTCCGAACTATCACGGCTCCTTGAGCGGGGTGCTAAAGAACGCTCTCGACTTATTGAGCATGCGCGAGTTCGAGGGCAAGGTTGTCGGTCTTATTGGCGTCTCCGGTGGACGCATGGGCGGAACTTCTACCCTGAACAGCTTGCGCGCGATTGGACGAACGCTGCACGCTTGGGTAATTCCTTCCGAAGCATGGATCTACAATGCCGATACGGCTTTCAGCGAGGATGGCCGTATCAAAGACCTTAGTGCTGAAGAGCGGGTACGAGATGTAGGGCGAAAGATCGCGCGTTTGACGCGCATGCTTGCCTCGAAGGAAGCGCGCGAGTTGCTTCACCTGTGGGAAGATGATGCGGCCACTACGCCAAGCTTAGAGAATAGCTATGAGGGGGGCCACAATGCCGATCGATAAAGCTGGGCCTTGGGATGCGGCAGCATTTGCTACGCTGGAACAATGGGACCCGACGTGGAGCGCGGCGGTTGATAAAATGGCGAGCAATCCGTGGATGGGGGTGCTGGATCGTCAAACCGTGGAGCTTATCAGCGTGGCCATCAACGCAGCGTGCACAAATCTCAACCCTGACGGAACGCGGCGGCATATTCGACGGGCCCTCGACGCGGGCGCAACACGCGACGAGCTGCTCATGGTGCTGAAGATGGCCTCTCTCTTGTCCATTCATACGTGTAGCATCAGCGCGCCAATTCTACTAGAGGAAGCTCAGCGCACCGGCTCCGCACCAAAAGAAAGAGCCGCAGCAACTCCAATCTGTGATCAAATGCGTGCCACGGGAAAATGGAACGTCGCGTGGGACGCGTTCTACCAGATCGATCCAGCGTGGACTGAGGCATTCATTGCTTGTGGCGCTCCAGTCTATACCGGCGGCCTCGATCCGAAGCTCGCCGAGTTGCTAAGCATCGCTTTGGATGCATCGTTCACGCATATGTATGCTCCCGGTATCCGTCGTCACATCGAAGCCGCTCTGAACCTCGGAGCAACGATGGAAGAGATAATGGACGTTCTCAAGCTGTGCGTCGCCCAAGGCTTACAGGCATGCAATATGGGCATCCCAATCCTTGATGAGGAACTCGGGAGTAGTGCCGAGTAATTACACAAGTCGCGATTCGCAGGTGCTCCAGTCGATGTTTGCGATGAATGCATCGACGTACTTCGCCTTGTCGGCCGGTTTGTAATCGCGTAGCCAGGCGTGCTCCCATAAATCCATAACGACTATGGGTTCGCACCCGGCGAGATTGTTGATGTTGTGATCGCCTACCCAGACGTTGACGAGCCGCTCCGATTTTGGATCGCGATAGGCAATAGCCCAACCAATACCTCGCATGTTCCCAGTCGCCGCGAAGTCGAGCTTCCACGTCTCCAAGTCGCCAAAGTATCGGCCGATTGCGTCATGGAGGCGCCCCGACTTCAGCGCAGACGGCGAGCTCGTGAGGTTATCGAAATAGTATTCGTGAAGCCGCATCCCATCGAACTCCCATCCAAACCGGCGGACAAGTTCCGCGAACGCGGGATCGGTGCCTGAGCCTTTGCCCTCTGCACGCATTGCGGCGATTCGTTCGCTTAGCAAGTTCGTATTCTTCACGTAGCCCTCGTACAGGCCAAAATGAATTTGAAGCGTTTCATCGGAAATGCCCTGCAGACCTGAGAGGGTCCATTTCCTCGGCGTGTATATGGCGGGTGCAACTTGTGCGCTCATCTTTCTCTACGTTCCCTTCCTAGCGTTCAGTAATTAGGCGCGGCTTTCGACGCGCACCGCGAGAAATCGCAGCGACCGCTCGCTCTTTAACAAAATACAATTATGTCCATGAGGCATTGGTTCGCGACTGCGCCGTCGACGAGGTGCCCCGCACGCGGCTTGGAGTCGCCGCTCTGGAATGGGGCGAGGGATCCGCGGCGGGAGAGCGAGTTCCCTCTCATTGCCGGCGATAACGGCAAACGGTGCGAGCTCTTCAGCGACGGAACGTTCAAGCCCGAATGAGGGTCTCGTCGAGTATTTCCATCCGATCGCGTTCCGGATCGAGATTCGCCGCCGCCCAGGTCAACACGGAACTTTGTTGCGAAAAGACGATGACCTGACGCTCTTCGCTGATGCCGTGGAGCAAATTCAGAATTGCGGCCGTGCGCATCTCGTCGCAGTGTGCCGTGACATCGTCGAGGAGGAGGGGGCACGTCTCCGCTGCGCCCTTGGTCAAGTGATCGACCATGGCGATGCGCAGCAACAGATAGATCTGCTCGGCGGTTCCGTGCGAGAGCAGCGTGGCGTCGCGCCACTCTCCGTTCTCGCCTCGCACCCGAACGTTGAGCGTCTCGGGATCGACCGTCGCTCGTTTGTATAAGCCGTTCGTGACGAGCGGAAGCCATTTCTCGAGCGTTGCGACGAGTACGGGAGCGATGTTGCGGTGCACCGTCTCTTGCGCGCGTTCGAGAAACTCCTGTGCCGTGGCGAGCGTCTCCCGCAAGCGCTCGAGTCGCTCCAGCTCGGCGCCGGCTTGGGAAAGTGCTTCCTTCGCCTCCGCAACGTTTGGCAGCGCGCGGGCGATCGGATCGAGCTCGCCGGATTGCCACTGCGCAGCGCTTCGCGCAGCGGTCGCGGATTCTCGAAGAAGCCGCAGATCTTGCGTGCTCGGAGTGCCGTTGGGTAATTCGAACGCCTCGAGTTCGCCGGGCGCCACGAGCGCAATGAGATCGTCGGACTCGCGCGCTTTGGTCAGCGCCTCACTCTCGAGGCTATCGAGGGTACCGCCGTGCAGAAGGCCGCGCAACTCCTCCCACTTGGCAATCGTCCCTCGCACCTGGCGTAAGCGATTGGTGCGTTCTTTTTGCCAATCGCGCAATCCAGCGAAGAGCTCTTCGCCGGCTCCCGAGACCCCGCAACGGTGCGCAACCTCTTCGAGCTTTTTGTCGAGCTCCGCTCGCCGCGCGGAATAGTCGGCGTGTTGGCGCTCGAGACTCTCCGCGGTCTCTAAGCGCCGCTCCAAATCCGGTTTGCGTGCGAGTTGCGCGGCGTTCTTGTTGCGCGTCGCACAATCATCGACGTACTGCTTGTAGAGAACGGCCAGATTATTGGTTGCGGGGTACCCCCGCGATTCGAACGCGCTGCGCAACGCCTTCTGTAAGCGCTGGATCTCCTTCTGATGCTGCTTGGCCCGCGACTCCCAGCCGGCGGTTTCCGCGCTGTCCTGAGCCTCGGCGGTTGTCGGCACGGTCGTGCGCCCGAGTTCCAAGACCAGCAGCACCGAAAGGAGCACCAGCGCCCCAACCATCGCCGCCGTAAAGATCGGTTTATATAAGAAGAGCGACGCGATGGCACCCGCGAAAGCCAAACCCGCAATTGGCCAGAGCCAACGCGCCGCCGATGCGGGGCTCTTCACCGCTATCGGACTCTGCTCTACTGGAGCGCGCTTGTGCAGCGTATGCTCGGCGGATGCTGCCTCGGCTTCGGCCAGACTTCGATGCGTATCCAGAATGGCGGGATCCGGCGTCGTCTCGCCTTCCACGCGCTGCGGAAGCGCCGCCAGTTCCGCGCGCAGCGCCGACGGGTCTTCGCCGCGCACCGTCGCGTTGGGAAAGTCTCGAAGCCGGCTCAACACCGAGGCGACGTCGTCGGCGAGTTCTTGATCGTCCTCGAGATTTGCCGGCCGATCAGAGCCAAGCTCTGCCGAGAGACTCTTCGCGGTGGTCACCTTAGCGGCAAGGGCCTGCGCCTCGGCGCGTGTTGCAAGGGCATCGGCAAGCGCCGATTCTCGTTCGAGCTTCTGTGCTTCGTCGTTAAGCCGATCGCGCTCGCCGAGCAGCCCAAGGTATCGCTCGTGGGCCTCGTGCGCGGCTGCCAATTCGGCTTTGCGCGATTCCAGGGCTTCCTTGGCGGCGCGCAACGGCTTGGTGCTGTTCTTACGATCCACGCCCACGAACTCGGCGCTGAATTCCTTGATCGTACTCAGGGCCTTCGATGCGGTGGCATCGCGATCTGCGCTGGCTGCGGCGCGCTGCAGATATTCCTGGAGCTCGCCGGCGGAGTGAACGACGTCGAGAATCTCGGCCTGACCGACACAGGCGGTTCTTATAAACGTGCGCCGGTCGAGGCCGACGAACTTCGAACCATCGGGCATTCCGTCGGAGATGATCTCTCCCGAAAGGTCCCAACCGAAATCGAGGTCGGTCGCCGAACAATCGACGCGGCCGTCGAAATCGTACCGAAGCTCGACGCGCTGCCCATTGTCGCGCACGATTTCGGTAACGGTCGCCCAGTGCTCGTCGCCCCACGGCCGGTGCCGGTCGGCAAAGTCGCTGTCTTCGCGACGCACTCCGCCGCCTCGGCGCATTCCGCACAAACCCGCGTAGAGCGCCGCATGCCAGGACGACTTGCCGGCGCCATTGGGACCGCCAACGATCGTCATGCCCGGCGCGAGATCGATGCGGCGATCCTTGAACGGCCCGAAAGCGATGGCGGTTAACGACGTAAATCGCATCTCAGACGGGCTCCAAATCCTTGCGCCCATCGAGCGCTCTCAGACCTACCGTCAGCACGCGTTGTTTCTCCGTATCCGCAAGATCGCTGCCCTCGACGTCGCGCACGAACTGCCCGCGCACCGTCTGCTCGTCGCGCAGCGATGGGAGGTCGTAATCTGCGGTCAAGCCTTTGGTTCGCACGACCAGTTCGTCGAGCTCGTGGGGAACGGCGCGAACGTCCTCGGGCCGCAACTCGACGGTTGGAGCGAGCCTTCCGCAGAGCGTAATACGCGCGAGACCGCGCATGGTGGCAACTGCGGCGCGCGCTCGCGCGACGATCTGCGACATCGTCGTGGCCTCGGAGACGTCGACCTCAATATCATGAAACGCGATCGACGATACGTCGGCGCGCGTGCGCGTTATCTTGCCGTTGGCGATCGTCACGACGACCGCTTTGCCTGCGCCCTCGCCAAAGGCGAGCGCTTGCGGGCTCCCCGCATAGGTCACCCATTGGTCGTCCTTCGGCACGTGATAATGGCCGACGAACGCATGAAGGAATCCGGCTTCGCGAACGTCGGCATCGCGGAAGGGCGCGTGAGGCGCCTTGCCTTCGCCCTGCTCGGTGAGGAAGCCGCGCTCCGAACCGTGGAAGAGCGCGACGTGCGCACCTTGGCCCTCAACTCGAAAGCCTTGCAAAAAGTTATCGGTGTTCGCCGGCGCCCGGTGGGCCGCACCCCACAACGTGAGGCCTTTTTCGAGCGGGACCGGCACGAGACTCGCTTCAGTAAAGACGTGGACGTTCGAGCTCCAAGGCACGCGCTGATAGAGCGAGGCGGGGCCGTACCAATCGTGGTTGCCCGGCGTGATAAAGACCTTGACCGGCGCGATGTTTGCAAACGTGGTTCGCAAATACTCTGCGGTGTCGGGGGTGAAATTCTCCTGTTCGTACAAGTCGCCGGCGCAAAAGACGGCGTCAGCGCCCCGCTCCGATGCCAAGGCGCAGATACGATCGAGCGTCTCGCGCAACGCCCGCCGCAGCTTTCGCCCGAGCGCCACCGGCGCCCACTGAAAGGGCGCATCGAGATGCAGGTCCGAGAAGAGTATGAACTTCATAGCCTCCTAACCTATATGAAGACCGATTCACGCAGCGTTCACGATTGCCCTCTCTACCGGCGTGCGGGCGGCCTTTTTGTTAACGATCGTACACGCGTTACGCCGGAGGCTCGCGGCCCCAGACCCGGGTGTGCCCGGCCGCTCTTGGTGCCGCCGCCGGCCGAAGTGTGCGCGCGGGCGTAGAATAGAGACGTGCTCCTGATTCCAGCGGTCTTTCTTGCCTTACTCTGCGTTTGGATAGTCATTCCGCCCTTTAACGAACTAACGATCATTCTCGCCGTCGCGTCGATCGAACTCAGCGCGTACCTGTTGGCAGTCAACGTGGTGTTTCTCGCGCTTTCGCTCTGGGGGAGCGGCCGCATGCGCGGCGCTGCCGTGGTTGTGTTCGCAGCGAACTGCATCGTTTGCGCGCTCCCATCGCTCGCCCTCGCCGGTACGAGCGTCGCGGTTTCTCCTCTGCGCGGCAACCTCAAGGTTCCGGTTACGCTACGCGCTATCCCGATTCGGTTAGGGGCCCAACGCTCGAAAATACTCGCCTATTTACCGGCCTCGCCGCGCCGCACGCCCACGATCTTCGCCATATATGGGGGAGCCTGGCACAATGGCACTCCGCGCAACGACGGTGGGCTCAATCGCGCGCTGGCGCATCAGGGCTATGCCGTGTTTGCGTTGGATTACCGGCATGCGCCGAAATACCGTTTTCCTGCCGCGCTCGACGACGTGCGCTCCGAGATTGCGAAGATCCGGAAGAACGCACGCGCGTACAACATCGATCCGCAGCGGGTTGCCGTGATCGGACATTCATCCGGCGGCGAGCTCGCCGAACTGATCGCGTTCGCTCCCGGATCGCCCGTACGCGCGCTCATCAGTTACTCGGGAGCGGTCGACCTGACCATGGGATGGAAGTATCCGCCCGTTCCAGATCCCATCGGCATCCGCGCCGTCATCCAGGAGTACATCGGCGACACGCCGGCACGCGCGCCGGACCGATATCGTGAGGCCACGCCGCTCGATCACGTGCGTCGCGGTTTGCCACCGGTCCTTTTGATTTACGCCGCACGCGATCACGTCGTCGACATTCGCTACGCGTGGAAGTTTCGAGATGCCCTGCGTGCCGCCGGAACGAGCGTCACGTTTTTGCAGCTGCCCTGGACCGAACACGCCTTCGAATACGTACCTTTCGGGTTGCACGCACCGATCGCGTACCGCGCAACGCTGAACTTCTTGAACGCGACCCTAGGGCTGCCGTACGGGCACCGCCAATGAACCGGCCATGTGGACCTCGCTCTACCGGACCATCGGCGGGCTCGCAGACTCGGAGCGCGATTTCAGTTTAGCGGCGCAGCGGATTCAAACAGCGCTGCTGACCGTCGCGGTGCCAACAATCGCCGGCCTGGACATCGGCGTGCACGCGGCGCCGGCTCGACAAGTCGGGGGCGATTACATCGATCTGTTTGCAATTGGCCAGCGTAAGCTCGTCTTTGGACTTGGCGACGCGTCGGGCAAGTCGCTCTCGGCGGCGCTTAACGCATTGATGCTGCGCTATCTCATTCGGGGGCTGGTCAAAGCTCTGGGTAGCGACGAACTCGAGGCCATCACGCGGCACACAAACAGCGTCGTTACCGAGGACTTGCGCGACAACGATCACTTCATTACGTTTCTGATCGGCGAGCTCGATACTTCCTCCGGTGCGCTGCGCGTCGTCAATGCCGGACACGAGCCGCCGCTGATACTGCGAGCCGGTAGCGCGTCGGTCGAGACGATGCCAAGCCGAAACCTCGTGTTGGGCGTCAATAGTGAAGTCGCCTATGGGACTGATGAAAGGGCGCTCGGCATCGGAGATCTCGTCGTCGTCTACACCGACGGACTCACCGAGGCAACCAATACCAAAGGGGAGCTCTTTACGCTCGAACGCTTGGAGGAGACGATCGTCGCGAATCGCGAGTTGGGATCGCGCGACCTGGCAGAATGCTTATTCGAGACCGTCAAAAACTACGCGGGTCAGGACATGCGCGACGACGCCACGGTCCTCGCGATGCGCAGAATCTCCGAGTAGGCAGAGCGTGCACTAAAGCGAAATCGTCGCGATCCCAATCTCCGGCCGGTTCGTTTTGCGCAGCTCGTAGTCGTAGACGTCGACGAAGAGCTCGAGCGTCGGGAAGACACGAGCAGCGATCAGGTGACCGCCGCTCACGGAGCCGCCGCGATGACCGACGACGGCATGGGCGTGCAAGAGCGGCTCTTCCCCTGACCAGGCGACGTCGCCAACGAGCGAAAGCAGCTCGACCTGCTCGTCAATCGCGATTGGTTCGTATTCTTTCCGATCGCGGACAAAATATCCAAGGGTGGCCTGCGAGAATCCGCCGATTCCAGTGAGGCGCGCAGCCATCACTTTCTGCTCTTTGGCGAAGCGGATTATCTCGGCCGGCACGTCGTCGCCGATGTCGAAAATGAGCGCGTACGATTTGATCTCACCGCTCGTAAGGCCGGCGTATTTCATGGCTGCCCGTATACCCTGAACCGACTGCAAATCATCGGGGGCTTTTACGCTTTTAAGATTGTCGCTTCCTCGGACATCGACCGAGCAAGGACCCCAGCGACGGCGAAACTAATGGAGCTCGATGCGCGGATTTGTCGTAGTAGCAATGCTCGCGGGTGCGTTTCTGCTCGCCGCCACGCCGATTCGAGCGCAACCCGACGACTCGGCCGCGGTCGCCGTCCTCAAGAAGTTTTACCGATGGTACGAGCGACAACCCAACCACGAATGGACGGAACACTATAGCCAGGTCAAGGGCCTGTTCGACCCTGGCCTCTACACCATGCTCGAGACGGTCTTGCATAGCGAAGCCAACCAGCATGAGGCGATCCTCGACTTCGATCCCTTCGTCAACGCGCAGTGGGACGCCGCATCCTCTGCTTTCGGCACGCCGACGACCAATGGCGTCGACGTGCACGTGCCGGTTACGCTCACGCCTACCGAACGGCTGAACCCGAAGACGAGGCTCACCGCCGTCCTGCGCAAGAACGCCTCCGGCAGCTACGTCATCTACAATCTGATCTACGATCCGAAATTCAACCTACGCGACTTCCTGGAGAAGCAGCTCAAGAAGTAGCCGGCGCGTCGGACGCAAAAGGATAGATCATGGAAATCAGTGCACGCAATCAGATTAAAGGCCGCGTGAAGTCGGTCTCCCCGGGCGCCGTTATGGCGGAGGTTGAGGTTGACATCGTTCCCGCGACGATCACCGCGGCCATCACGGCCTCGTCAGTTCAGCGCCTCGGGCTCAAGGAGGGCGATAACGTCGTCGTGATCGTCAAGGCCACCGAAGTCATCATCGGAAAATGACAAATTACATCGCTGCGCCGTTGCGCGTTTCGGTGTAAAGCGCATCGAGAAAGGCACGCAGCTGTGCCGACCGCTCCTCCCCCAGTTGGCGCGCCGTGCGTGTGATCAACTTCGGCGGAATGTCTATGAGGAACTTTCGCAGCGTGCGGACCGCCGGAGCAAACGACGGCGCCTTGTTGCCGGTGAGCGAGAGCATCCGAGCGGCCCCGATCGCGCCGAGAAAATCGAGCGAGTCGGCATCGTGCAAGACAATGGCGGCGGGATCGGAGCCGGGATTCATATAGTACATGTGGCCGCGCTCCGCAGCTTGTACCGCCGGAATCTTCGCAATCGGGAATCCCGCATCGCGTAAGATCGCGGGGCTCTGGAGGGCGGCGCACGCGCCGTGCTCGAGATGCGTATCCTCGCACGGCATGAAGGCCGCCATATCGTGCAGGAATGCCGCCGCGAAGAGCACGTCGGTATCGACGCTCAAGTTGTCGCCTCGGGCGAGGTCGAGGCCGAGAAGGTAGTTGCGCTCGGAGTGCTGCCAACCCCAGGCCGGGTGCACGAACTTCGTTCTGGCGAGCTCGTAGATCCGCACTTTCCACGGCGCGTCGAGCGGGATTCCCGCCGCACTCTCTGCCGGCGCGGGCGACGAGACGACCGCCGCCGACGTTGGCGCCACGAAGAAAAACAAAAGGGCCAACCCGGAGAGCAAGAGTTTCATGGCGCATTCTGTCGCCGAAACCGGCGTCGTCACCTGCGGTGCACGGGAAGCCGCGGCAGGCACCGCAGAATAGGACGGCGGAGGTTTCATAATGTTGCTTCGTCTTCTCGCGATTATCGCGACGCTCACGGCGGCGCTCAGCGCGCCGGCTGCAGCCTTTCCGGTGAACTTTGGACCGGGATTTACGACACGCACGGTAACGGTCGACGGCTGCACGATTAGCGCAACCATCGGCGGCCACGGACCGGCGGTCGTGCTGCTGCACGGCTACGCCGAGGACTCGCGCATGTGGAAACCGCTCGCCATCGCGCTCGCCGCTCATTTCACCGTGATCGCGCCCGATCTTCCGGGCATCGGCAACTCGTCGATTCCGTCATCCGGTCTCGACATGACGACGTCGGCTCGGCGCGTCCACGACGCCGTGGCAGCGTGGGGCTATCGCAACGTGCGGGTCGTCGGACACGACATCGGGCTCATGGTCGCTTACGCGTATGCGGCGATGTATCCGAGCGAGGTCAAGCGCCTCGCGTTGATGGATGCGTTTTTGCCCGGCGTCGCCGGTTGGCAGCCGATCTACGACAGCCCAAACTATTGGCACTTCCGCTTCTACGGTCCAACGCCGCTGGCGCTCGTCCGGGGGCGCGAGCGCATCTATTTCGAGTATTTTTGGAGCGGCTTCGCAGCTAATCCAAATCACTCGATTCCCGAAGCCAATCGCGTTCAATACGCGGCCGCGTACTCGCGACCGGGCCGCATGGCCGCCGGTTTCGCCTACTTTGCGTCGTTTACGCAGACTGCCGTTGCTTTTTCGAAACTCGCGCAGACTCAATTGACGATCCCGGTGCTCTCGATCGGCGGCGATAAATCGCTCGGTGTCGCGCTCGCCGCGCAGACGCGACTCGTCGCATCGAACGTTACCGTCGTCGTGGTGAAGAACGCGGGGCACTGGATGATGGAAGAGCAGCCGGCGCAAACGATGACTGCCCTCACGCAATTCCTCGAACGCCCATAATTCCATGCGCTTGTCGCGGGGCGCGTTCATCGGTTCGTCGCTTGGAGTTTCCGCGTTGGCAGCGGCGCGCATGTCGCCGCAAGCGCTGGCCGCGGCGCCCAACACCTCGCTCGTTCCGGTCCGCATCGACGCGGGGCGCGTCATTCGCACCGTCGTCGGCTTACGGCCGTTTCGTTCCACCGGATTCGTGCTTCGAGCAGAACCATTCGGCGCAAAGGTTCTCGTGCACAACTACGGCCACGGCGGCGGCGGATTTAGCCTGTCGTGGGGCTGCGCGACGCTCGCCGCGGATTTAGTGTCGGAGCGTTCGCCGTCAAATGCGGCCGTGTTGGGATGCGGCGTGATCGGTTTGACGACGGCGCGAATACTGCAAAACCGCGGCTGGCAGGTGACGATCTACGCCGCGGATCTTCCGCCCGCGACGACCTCGAACGTTGCCGGCGCGCAATGGACGCCAACGGCGGTCTTCGCAGCGAGTGCGGCGACGCCCGCCTTTCTCGAGATCTTTCGCAAGGCATCCCGCATCGCCGACCGCGCATTTCAGCTCATGGTCGGGCCGGTGTATGGCGTTCGCTGGATCGACAACTACGACCTCAAGCGCGATGCGAACGAGACCGGCGGGGAACTCAATTACGCGCAAAGGGCCGGCATTGCCGATCTCTACGCCGATATCGAGACGATCGATCCGGCCACACTGCCGTTCGCCGGCTTTAAGAACATCCGGCGATTCGCCACCATGCTGATGGAGCCGAACACGTTTCTTCCGGCAGTCGAACGCGACTTTCTCTTGCAGGGCGGACGCATCGCCGTGCGCACCTTCCATACCGCGTCGGACGTTGCGATGCTGCATGAGCCCGTGATCTTCAACTGCACGGGCTTGGGCTCGCGCAAACTCTTCAACGATGACGCGCTCGAGCCGGTCCGCGGCCAGCTCTCGATTCTCGAGCCCCAACCCGACATCGATTATATTTATTTAGCTTCCGGGCCGCTCTATATGTTTCCGCGATCCGACGGCATCGCGCTCGGAGGAACGTTCGAGCGCGGAAACTGGTCGACTGACGTCGATCTCGCGACGCAAGCGCGCATCTTGGCCGCGCACGAGGCGATCTTCGGTCGAATGTACGTCGGAAATACGCGGCCAGCTCCACCCTCGTGATGGCCGAGATCAGCGGCCCGTCGGAAAGGCACGCGGTCGTGGATCGGAGTCAGCGATCGCGTCGAGTTCTTTGCGCAAGCGATGATAATCGACGCGTGGCGCGCCGCGGAAGATCGCGAGGACCGTTGGCAGGCCCGCGTCGCGTCGCCGGCGGAGTGGAACCAACTCGCCCACAGGCGCTCCGGCGCGTGTCACGATGAAGCTTTCGCCGGCTTCCAGCGCGCGCACGATTCGACCGCTCTGGTTGCGCAGTTCGCGCTGAGAAATCTTCCTCACTTCTCTAATGGTTTGCGATTCGGCCGATGGTACCTAGACAAAACCGAACGGTTGGGTTATAGTATCAGGTGCCTTCAATCAAAGCCGGCGGGTGGCGCCTCGTCGTCATTCCAGGCGATCATGAGCCTCGGCACGTGCACGCGCGCCACGGCGTCGTCGGTGCCCCAGAGGCGGTATTTCGCCTAAATGCAGACAGGACGGTGACGCTTCGGGAAGCCGACCGAGAGCTTACGCGGAGGCAGGTACGACAGGCAGAGCGGCTTGTGATCGAACATTTTGCCGAGTTGGAAAGACTATGGGAGAACTATTGCTGATGAGCGTTACAAAACGTCACGGCTCGCTCACCGATGCCGAGATCGCTAGCGCCTATCGGCGCCGCGATAGGAGACTTGCCGGAGGGCCGCTCGCAACCTCGGTTCGATATCTCCCCGCTCGTGATGCGGTGCTAATCGAGATGAACAACCGTGCCGCGCTGATCATCCCTCGGCGATTGTTGCAGGGGCTGAGCGACGCTTCCCCCGCACAGCTTCGTCGCGCGCAAATCGTGGGCCATGGAACCGCGGTGAGCTGGCCGGACGTGGATGCCGATTTTACGATCATGTCCCTGCTGCACGGCGTTTACGGCGGGAAGCGCTGGATGTCTGAGCTCGCACGCCGCGGAGGTGAAGCAAAGTCCGAAGCAAAGACCCGAGCCGCGAGAGTCAATGGCGCAAAAGGCGGCCGCCCGCGAAAGGCTGGCGAACACACGCGCCTATGAAGCTACTGTGCGTCCTCCTAGCCCTCGTGCTTTGGTCGTCCGTTCCAGCGGCGGCAACTCCATCGGATACCGCGCTGCGAACCTCGCTGCAACGCGATCTCGATCAGTACTTAAGCACCCGCGCGAAGATCGAGCATATCTCGGCCATTTCGCTGAGCATCAGCCTTCACGGACAGCCGGCGAACATCGATGTGACCGCCGGGCGAACGCAATATGGGGGCGGCGGAGGGCCGGTAACGCCCGCGATGCTCTGGCAGATCGGAAGCAATACCAAGGCGTTTACCGCTGCGACGATCCTCCAGCTCGAAGCTGAAGGCAAGCTGACGATCGCGCAAACCGTAGGGCACTGGCTGCCGCAATATCCGGCCTGGAGGAACGTTACGATTCACCGGCTGCTCGACATGACGAGCGGCATCCCCGGCTACGATCTCGTTCCGGCGATGCTTGCCGACTACGCGAAGAATCCCAAACGCAACTTCACGGCCCCCGAACTGATCGCGTACGTCTATCCGGGCAGCCCGGGCGCGCCGCCGCCGACCACCGGCTACTCGTACTCGAACACGAACTATCTGCTTGCCGAGCTGATCATCGAACGCGCAACAGGGCATAGTTACGCAAGCGAGATCGAGCGGCGGTTCTTCACGCGTCTTGGTTTGAACGATACGTATTATTCCGGCACGCAGTATCCGCAAGACGTGCTCGATCGCATGGTTTGGGGGTATTTCTTTAGTCACGATGCCGACAATGCGGGGCTCGCCCCGCTGCTCGGCGCCGACGTGCACGACGACAGCGTCTCGTGGATGAAAGCCGCCGGTGCGATCGTATCGACGCCAACGGATCTGACGCGCTGGGCTCGCGCGCTCTATACTGGGCCGATACTCGCACCCAAGCAACGCGCCGAACTGTTCACCCTCGTCTCAACGAAAAACGGCAAGCCGATCGCCAAGACGAGCGTCAGCGAGACGCGCGGCTTCGGGCTGGGCGTCGCGCAGCTGACGATGCCCCAAATCGGCACCGTTTGGTTCTACGAAGGGGAAACGCTGGGATATCGCATGTTCCACGTCTATTTTCCGCGCCAGGACGCGGTGATCGCATTTGGGTTGAACAGCCAACCGGATTCAAAGGAAGACCAGGGCGGAAAGCTGATGCTCTCGATTTACAAAACGTTGCACGCCGCCGGCCGGTTATAACTAAAGCCCCGGCTTACGCGCCGGACTGTTGTACCTGGCCGCGCAACTTCGCGATCTCACGCTCCGACGATTCACGCTCTCGCGTCAGCAGCTCGACCTTCGCCCGCAGCGCCTGAGCATCGATGTGATCGTAGGCCGCACCGGCACGCTCGAGAAGCGGCGCGAGACTTTTCTCCTCGTCGGGGTCAATGTCGGCGCCGGTACGGTGTGGACCGTAGAGTGCGATTGAGACGATCTGATCGCGAAGCAGCAACGGCATCGCGAGAATGGCATGCGCCATATGCGACGCGGCGTCATCGGACCAAACCACCTCAGCCAGACGCACCGGTGCGTTCTCGGCCAGGAGATGTAAGACGAGGGGATCGCTCGGACTCAACTCGCGTACGCCGGCGTGATCCCAACCGAGATCGAGCGTGCGCACGAAGCGCCCAGCCTCGTCCTTGCGGAAGAGGGCCGCAGAGACGAGTCCCAGCGCGTGCACCGGTTCGTGCACCAGGAACTGGTCGACTACCGCGAACGATTCTGCTCGCGTGATGGCGGCCGCCGCTTTCGCCAGGCGCCGCTCGGCAAGATGGCGTTGTCGAAAGAAGACGGCGTCGACGAACCGGTCCACGTTATGGTGCAGCGCGTTGAGGCTCGACCCGAGCGCCAACGCGAAGATGATCTCGGCGGTCAGCGTAAATCGGGTCTGCGCAAACTGCTTCGACATAAACCAGTCCAAGAGCAGAAACGCCCCCGCGACGATCGTCGTAAGGCTCGCGTATACCAGCGCCCGGCTGATCACGAACTGCACGTCGAAGACTCGGCGCCGAATCACCGCGTAGGCGACCGTCAACGGAACGAGGACCCCAAGGGCTATCAATGCATCGGGCATCCAGTCGGGCATGTACCGAGGAAAATTGATAACCGCAACGCGCAAAAGCAGAACCACCGGAAAGACCAGAATCCATTGCTGCCGCTGCCGCGCCTCACCGTGGCTTCGGAAAAGCGTCACGAGAAAGATGACGGCCGCTGCCACGTAAACCACCGACGTCGCGATGACGAGGGGGCGAAAGATCCACTGCGACGGCACGCCAAGAAATTCGAAGCGGATGAACAAGTAGAGCCAAGCAGCGGGAAGGAGTATTGCAAGAAGCACGGCGATGCGATCTAACGGCCGGCGCCAGCCGCTGGTCTTGTTGTCGGGGAAGCGCAGAGCGAACACCATGACCAGCGCACAGCCGGCTCCGCCCAACGCGCCGAAAGCCAAGAAATTAAACCAGAAGAACGCGCTCGAGCCCGGCCAGTAGAAAAAGAGATCGCCGTATCGGCGCAAAATGCAATAGAGGTAGAACGACCACGTCATCGCGCTGGGACGCAGCCAGAGCAATCCCGACCCAACGATGACGAAGATCAGATACGAAACGAGAAGCGCCGACAGGCGCAGCTTTCCCGAACCGGTCATATCGGCCGGCTCCGGAGTCAGAATGACGTGCCGAATGCTGCCGCCGTGCGCGAGATCGAACGAAAGCGTTTGCGGTGGATCGCGGTCCAAACCGTATGGTAGCGGCGCGACGAGACGATCACCCGGTTCGATCCCGGCCCGCGCCGCCGGAGATCCGTTGTCGACTCTGTTCACCACCCCGTCGTAATTGACGTGGAGACCATTGCTCGGACACGCATGCCACATGCAGCCCACGCGAGGCCACAAGGTACCTAAACTCCAAAGAGCTATTGCAATGATGACGACGGCGCGAGCCGGGTTCGACATGGCGACGCGTCGCTAGACCGCTAAGCGCCTAGCCATCGCCTCGTCGAGCGGCGCTTTCGTCATCGGCGGAACGAAGAGCGTGGACATTGCGGTTACGCGCGCATCGGCAAGGGATCCCAACGGGACTCGCTCGATGATCGGCTCGCAGACTAAGATCGAGGACGCTTCGTACACAACCACCTCGTGATCGGGCGCGTAGACTTCGAGCAGCCTTTCCATCAGCGCCGCGAGGCCGTTGCGGTTCCACGCTTCGCGCTGCTGCTTGTACGCCGACTCGGCGATGACGCCGATTTGCAACAAGATCAGATTGCTCGCCGGATCGACGGGCCGGCGTCGCAGGAGAAAATCGGTGGCCTCGTAGCTCAAGCATCCGGCGTTTATTGGATCGACGCCGAGTTCCGCAAAAAGACAATCGGCCGCCGAAATGCCCGCTAGCATCTCGGTCGGGTATCCCTCCGCCCGCAGCTGCCGGATCGATTCGTGAAATGGGAAAGCGGCGAACCCGGGATGCCCGTACGTGACCGCGCAGACGCCAAGGCCCTCTCTCACCGCGTCCGTTATGCGTTCGACGATCTCTCGGTACGTATCCCTGCGGTCCTTGCCTTCCCCATACAGATGGGCGAGCGACTCGGCCTTAGCGTTCAGCGTTCGAACCCAATAATGCGCGACGGGATCGGGCACGAGTATGAAAACCTTGTCGGCGCTCTTGATGCGCGAGGCTGCCTCGAAGGTGGCCTGCGCCGGCGAACGGATTCCGATTCCGACGACCACCAGCGAACCGCGAGGTGTCATTCCGTCAGATGATGGATCTGTACGTGATTATTCACATCGGCGACGAACGTCACGCCGATTCCATAGAACGGGTTCTCGGGACGAGAGCTCTCTTTCGCAAGTTCCTCGAGCACTACCTCAATAACTCGGCGCGAATCGTGCCCCTGAATCGCCTCCGCCTGTTTGGCGGTTAGCCCCGGATGCGGCTGCCTAGTCAAATATGCGAAAAGTTCGGCCGCCATCTTGGGGTTCTCCAGCATCGCTCGATACTTTCGGTGCTCCTCGTGGTCGGTCGCGAGCTTGAGCAAGTATTCGGTGAGCTTTGGCATCCTCGGTCCCCCTCTAGCGTAGCTTGCTTTGCTGGCCAAAGGAATGCCTCCCTGCTCTATGGGAGCTGGAATGGCAAGGGCGTCCGCTATTGCGAACGCCCCGGAGTATACGGTTATCGGATTGGTTATATCGAGTCGGTGGCCTAGTCTAACGTGACGGAGCCGTATGTACCACCCCCGGCAGGTCTACAATTATCTCCGGCATTCTCCGGGAAGTACAGTAAATCTATGACGACATTGCCCTTGGAGCTGCGCTTGAACGTCGCCGAGGTTGAGCCCAACGAGCCGCCCTTCAACGTACCGTCGGAGCCTCCGCTCGCGACGATAAAGAGGTATCCAGCCCCCGATTGCACGTCCGGAATACAGGGAGTGTCGGGGGCGTTCATTACACAAGAATCGCCTACCCCGACAGTGTAGGGCCCGTTTTCTCCGCGGACAAACGTGAACTCACCGCAAGACGCGGCGGGTCTTACCTCAGACGACCCGATCGTTGTGGATGCACTCTGAGCTGTTGGCACCGAGGCACTTGAACACCCAACAAACGCGAGCGCCAAAATTCCCAAGGCTAGTTTTCGAACTCCAAAAATTTTCACTATTTCGCCCCTTTCTATCATGGCTAAATCATGTCTATATCTGGCTAATATTAGCTACTATAATCCTTATGATGTAGATCCGGGCAAGGGGAGCCTAGAAAATTTGCTCGCTGGGACGAGCAGAGAAGGCGATCGGAAGGCGTTTCGAAGGCATTTCGAAAGCATCGGCGAGGCTTGAATTAGCTAATTGCGGGGGCGGCGTGCCTTTTTCTCCGAAGTTGGTAGCCCGTGAGTAACCCCCCGAGGAAGGCGAATCCGGCCCCGCTCTGGCGGAGTGAATTTGAGCTCGCCTACGAGGAGGGCCGCTTCCTGGACGCATCCGAGATTTACGACCGTTTCGCCGGAACCTCGGAACCCGCCGAGCTCGTACTGAGGTCGGCGCGAGCGCATCTAACCACGCCTGCGGTAACTCTGGGTCTGCTGGTAAGCTTGAAGATCTCGGCCGACAGACCGCGCGACCAAGTCGAACGAAACGCGTTGCTGGGCGAGGCCTACGGTCTCACGAACGATTTTGAATCAGCCGACGAGCACCTCGACTCCGCGCTGAGGATGGCCTCGCTCATCGGAGATGACGATCTCATCGCCTACGTCGGCTATCGCCTGGTCAGACGTTATCTGTTTGACGGTAATCCCGAGCGCGCGCGGGCGGCGCTTGAACTCGCGCGAAGAGGCCGCTCCCGAGTATCCCGCATCACTGCGCTTTTTTCCGACACGCTCATCATGCGGTTAGAAGAGCGCATTCCCGATCCCGTCGAGCCGCTAATCGAGGTACTTCGTCTGCTTAACCCCAACGAGCGCGAAGAGCGCGAACTTATTGGGCTACAAGCGTCGGCAACCCACACGCTTGCCGTCCTGGCCCGCGAGCGCTATATTCCGGATGCCATCGTCGAGATTGAGCGCCAGGTCAACGGCGTTGCTTGGCCTAGGGACGTCGCTCACGATCGATTCCAAGCACTCAAAGCGCTCGCCTGGGCAAAAGCTCTCCAAGGCGACTATTTCAATGCTTTTCGTCATATGAAGCGCGCATCTGAAGCAGCGCACTCCACTGCTTGGAAAGTCGTCGCGGCTTGCGACCGCGCCTCTCTCGCGCGTTATTTTGGGGAGCGCGGTTGGTCTCGCGTCGAGCTGGACGAGGCAGAGCACTTGGCCAGTGAAACGGATTGGCATGGCACTCCAAAATGGGAACGGGTCGGGCTGCTCTTGCTGGCCGAGCTCTTTAGCGAGATCGATACTGCCAGATCTTCGATGTATCTTGCCGAGTATCGTAGTCTCGGCCAGATTAACGACCCGTACATTCGGGAGAACCCGCGCCTACGGGCAATGGAGCACTACTCCATGGCCGTTGTGGAGCTTGCCCTCGGCAACCGTACGCGCGGGTTATCCGACCTCCGGCAGGCGCGCGCGGTATTCGATCGGTACGGCTACGACTTCCGCGCAGCGGAATGCCTCGTAAGCGAATACCGTGCTACCGCGAATCGCGATCTGCTGCCGAAGATCGAAGAAAAATTGCAGCACTATCAGCAGAGCTGGCTCGCCAACGAACTGCGCGGCAAGATCGAACAGCCGAAGGCGCTACTCTCGCCCATGCAACAGACGGTCTTCGAAGAACTTTGCCACGGTAAGTCCACGGCAGAGATCGCGCGGTCCTTAGGACGCAGCGAATATACCATAAGCAATCACATCAAAGAGATCTTCAAAGCATTCGGCGTGCGAAGCAGAGCGGCGCTTTTGGCCAAAGCCGCCCGTGACGGGTTACTGAGCAACCCATAGACCCGTTGGCACGACGGGCATCGCGTTGCGAGTGGCCGAATCGGCCCGACATGCGATTTACCAATAAGAGAAGCATCGTGACGGGCGGCGGCTCGGGCATCGGTCGAGCGACCTGCATGCAGATGGCCGCCGAAGGATGCCGCGTCGTCGTGGCCGATCTCAAGCTGGATTCCGCGCAGGCGACGGTCGATGCGATTGCGGCGGCGGGCGGCACGGCGATCGCGGCGGCGGTCGACGTCGGCAAATCCGACGAGGTGCAGGCGGTGATCGACAAAGCCGTCGCAACGTACGGCGGCATCGACGTCATCGTGAACGACGCGGCGATGATGACCTTCTACACCGATCGTCGAGATTGCCGAAGACGATTTCTTTGAGGTCATCACGACCAATCTCGGCTCGGTCTTTTTCTTTGCCAAGTACGGCGTGCCGCACATGGCGCCGGGGTCGTCGATCGTCAACATTAGCTCGGTGCATGCGTTCGCGACGACGCAAAACGTCGTTCCCTACGCGTCGTCGAAGGGCGCGATCGAGGCGTTCACGCGCGGCTTCGCGTTGGAGATGCAATCGCGCAACATCCGCGTCAACGCGGTGGCGCCCGGCGCCGTCGACACGCCGATGCTTTGGAACAATCCGAATGTGAAGAGCGGCGTGGAAAAGGTCGAGGGCGCGATCGGCAAGCCCGAGGATCTGGCCGCAGCGATCTGCTTTCTCGCCTCGGACGATGCGCGCTTCATCAACGGAGCCACGCTTTTAGCGGACGGCGGACGCCTCGCGGCGCTACCCTAGGGCGTGATAGACTGGTGTGAGCGCATGGCACTACAAGAAATCGTGCTGCCGGAGACGAAGCCCGAGACCGAGTGGGTGCGCGGGCGGCCGCTGCAAAAGGTGAGCCCCCAGCGGACGCACTCGCGGCTGCAGGGAGCGCTGACGATACAGCTGGACCGCTGGGCGGCGGGTCGCGGAGAAGTAGGTCCGGAATGGCGCTTTCGCGTCGCGCCGCCGGACGAAGTTCGCCGGCCGCTCGTTCCCGACGTTGCGTACGTGTCGAACGAGCGCCTTCGAGCGCTCAGCGATACAGAACTGGAGATTCCGCCGCTCGCGCCGGACGTCGCCGTGGAGATTCTCTCGCCCGACGACCGCCGTGCCGACGTCGACGACAAGATCGGCGTGTACTTGCGAGCCGGTTCGTCGCTGGTGATCGTCGTCGATCCGCAACAGCGTGCCGTCGAACTGCACGACCGCACCGCAACGGTGCGCCTCGACGAAACGGGCGCGATCGAGCATTGGGCGCTGCCCGATTTCTCGTATCCCGTTCGCGAGCTGTTCGGGGTGCTTCGCCGTGCTTAAGCCATCGGCGGGCTATGCGATTTTGGCTGCAGCGTTGCTTGCGTCGGGCGCCGCCGGCGCCACGAGCACCGCATCGCCCGCGCTGCTCGCGCGTGCGGCCAATCCGAACCCAACGCTGAACTCGTACTACCGCGTCGGCACAATTGTCGGCGATCTTGCACGTCGTCATCCCGGTTCACAAGACGTTCCCCGGCAGCGTCTACTACCTCCGGCCGAATCGCAAGATTGAGTTTCAAAACGTCCCGAGCGAGCCTGGCGCGCTTCAAAGACCTCGTGTCGGCGTCGCCGACGTACGAACAAGCGACGCAGCAATACGCGATCACTCCACTGCTGACGACGGAACGGTATCGAAGTACTCGCTCGTTCCGAAGAAGACCGGCGGACGAGTGCAGAACCTACTCGTTACGGTTAACGATCAAACCGCTCTCATCAGCAGCGCGCAATGGAACTACACCAACGGCGGCACGCTCAACTTCACGCAAACCTACGAGAGCGTCGGCACTTATCGCTTACCGGCGAAGGCGAACATTGCGGCCCGGTTTCCCGACTACAGCGTCGACGGCACGCTGACGTTCAGCAACTATCAACCGAACGTACTCAAATTGCGCATTTTAAAAAAGCCGTCTCACCATCGGCCGTCGCTTCACCGCATCCGCTTACCGGTCTTGTCATCCTGAGCTTGTCGAAGGATGACCGTTCTTAGGACGAGTCTAAATCTTCTAAGAGCGCCTCGACGTCGCGCAGATCACTCGGCCGGCCACTCGCGCGTTTATTGTCGAGATAGTCCCGCTTCCCAATGACATGCACTGGTACGTCGCCATAGACGGACTCCTCGCGCGCCGCCAACCCTGCAAGCAGTACTCAGGAGCCCTCCAGTTGAAGTGTTTTGCGACCTTCAATGTCACCTGAGCGACTGACGATCGTATCGTGGGTTTTCCTGAGCGGCGCCTTCGCGTCGTCGGCGTGGCTGATCGTCGAACAAGTGCGCCACCCGCAGCGCATGTGGATCATGAATCTGGTCTGGCCGATCACGGCGCTCTACATGGGTCCGCTTGCGATTTGGGCCTACTATGCAATGGGCATTCAAAGTGCGCGTCGACGCCCGGTCGCAATCTGAAAAGCCGTTCTGGCAGACGGTTTACGTCGGCACAACCCATTGTGGAAGCGGCTGTACGCTTGGGGACGTGCTCGCGGAGTTCGCGGTCTTCTTCACCGGCTTCGCGCTTTTGGGCAGCCTCTTTACGTCGGAGCTGATCCTCGACTTTGCTGCGGCCTATCTGCTGGGCATCGTCTTTCAGTATTTCGCCATCGCGCCGATGCGCGGCACATGGGGATTCGACGCGATCTGGGCCGCGATCAAAGCCGACACGCTCTCGCTGACGGCGTTCGAGATCGGCCTTTTTGGGTGGATGGCGATCTTCCAATTTCTGCTCTTTCCCGGCCTGATGCCAAACGCGGCCGCGTACTGGTTCATGATGCAGATTGGAATGTGCTTGGGGTTTCTGACGTCGTATCCCATGAACTGGTGGCTGATCAAAAGCGGCGTGAAGGACGCGATGTAGGCGGAGTCGAGGGACGACGTTCGAAACGATGTCACTATGTCAGCATACGTCATCGTCAACGTCGACACGAAGCACCCCGAAGAGTACGAGCGTTACAAAGAGATGGCGCAGAAGACCGTCGCGCAATACGGCGGACGTTACCTCGTGCGCGGCGGTCAGATGAACGTGTTGGAGGGTTCATGGACGCCCACGCGGATCGTCATCCTCGAGTTCCCCTCGTACGAGAAAGCGCATGAATGGTGGCACTCGGCCGAGTACTCTCCGGCAAAGGAACTGCGCCAACGGCTGAGCACCACCGATCTCCTTATCGTCGAGGGTCACAAGCCTACATCTTGACGTGTTACTTGGGCGATTGGAGGGATCTCTATGGATCGACGGCGCTTCATTATTACGGGCATTTCGGCGGCAGCGGTCGGAACGGTACTCGTCTCGGACGCCTGCTCGGGGAGCGTCGGCCAAAACACCTTCCCTATACCGCCCGTACCGCCGCCGGGTTCGCGCGTTCACACACTCGTGGTGCGGTACGCGACCACCGAGATCAAAGGCTATCGGCTGCGGACTCGCACGTATAACGGCCGCACGATCGGTCCGATCATCGAAACGCGTCCGGGCGAAACGCTGACGATGCGCATCGTCAATCGCCTTCCGCCGAATCCGCGCGCGCAGATTCCGCAGGGCAGCGTACCGATTCCGGTGATCAAGGATTCGATGGAAGCGATGGACGCGCTCTTTGACGGCCACGGCGTGACGCCCTCAGGCCATATCAACCGCATGAATAACCCGCACGGGTTTAACACGACGAATCTGCACGTCCACGGAATCCAGACGATCCCTCACATCTTTGCGCCGCTCGGGACGAGCGATCCGATGGCGCCGATGATCGAAATCGATCCCGGGAAGAGCTTCTTATATAGTTTTCCGATTCCGGCAGATCACCCCAGCGGGCTGCACTGGTACCATCCGCACAAACACGGATCGACCGACGTGCAGGTGAGCGGCGGGATGGCCGGATTGATCGTCGTTCGCGGCCCGATCGATCAAGTGCCGGAAATCGCCGCGGCGCGCGAGATCTTCATCGTCGCCCAATCGCTGAACGTGAACCCCACGAAGACGCATCCGGTAACCTACGAGCGCGAGTACATCGCGTACAAGAAACCCGCGGACGGCGGCTATTCGTTCGGCACGCAGTTCACGATGCTGACGGTCAACGGCGAGGGCACGTACTGGGTCCGAAACGCGACGACGGACAAGCCGGCCGAGTTCACGCCGCTCGGCATCCCGGAATACCACGTCCAACCGGGCGAAGTGGTGCGTGTACGGCTGCTCAACGGTACGAACTCACTTCCGCTCTTCCTGGCGTTGCCGGGCTTCGAGGCCTGGGAGATCGGGTTCGACGGAATCAATACGCTCGAAGCATTGGAGCTCGACATGAGCGGCGAGGGCGTAACGAAAATTACGCCGGAGAATCTTTTTACCGCGCCGATTCGGCTTGCCGCGCAGGCCAACCGCATCGAGCTGCTGCTGCGAGCGCCGAAAAAAGAAGGTTCCTACGTGCTGTCGTCGCTCGCCAGCGATCGGAATCGTCCCGGCGGCCGGCCAGAAGTTCAACCTCGCCCGATTCGTCGTCGCCGGCAGCCCGGTGACGATGGGCATCCCGGGGAAATTACCGAAGCCCACGCGCGAATACCCGCTCATCACCGAGAAAGATATCGTGGCTCGTCGCACCTTCACCTTCGGGCAGGGACCGCGCAAGGATCTGCTGACCGGTTTCGGCTTTTTCATCAACGGCGTGCTCTATCAAGAGATGGTCTGCCCCACTCGGCCGAAGGTCGGAACGTGCGAAGAGTGGCGAATCGAAAACAAGACCGACGACTTGCATCCGTTCCACCTCCACGAGAACTCGTTCCAGCTCATCGCGATCAACGACGTCAAGCAAGATCCCGTCGGGATTTGGGATACCTTCGCCATTCCGCCGGCAACGTAACGGGCGGCGCCAACGGCAGCTTGACGATTCGCGTCCGGTTCAAGCAATGGTACGGCAAGACGGTCTTCCATTGCCACGTGCTGCCGCACGAAGACACCGGCATGATGCAGAACATCTTGATGTCGTAGCGG
>CAVUPL010000002.1:0-19254 GCA_963743445.1 Vulcanimicrobiota bacterium | reverse complement strand
TGCCAGCTCGAGTCTTCGCGGCGATATCGCTTCTGGCGATCATCGGCATCGGCTCTAACCGGTGGTGCGAACGCGGCAAAACCGCGGGCGATGGCTTCGCCAGCGGATCCTCCAAGCTACGTCACGTGGTATTACGCGACGCCGACTCCTACCCCTAGCCCGATTACTGGAGCGTACGCCGCGATAGGGGGAGCGCTCGGGGCAGGTAATCTCTACAATACTGCGACTAATGGCTTCGGAACGAACGGCACCGCAATTCTAAATACAGGGCAGTGCTATTTCATATGCTATGGCTCACCGGGTACGGTATCCAAAAACGTGCTCGCAATCGGCACCGATCTTTCGACACAATCTTTTATGACACTCGGTGCACCAGATGATTGCCACGGACCCGTTCCGCCGTTTGAGACCCCTCCGCCTTGTCCCGGCGGAGTCACCGACAACCTCTTCGCCCTAGAGAGCTATCCGGCACCTTCGGCCACGCCCACGGTCCTAATCGCCATCGATGCTAACGCAAACTTTGGCGTATTCAACAACATCTACGCAGGTGCTGCGGTCGTCGCCGGGGCCGGTGTGGGGACGCCTAACCCCGTGCCGTCCCCCACAACCGGATCGCTCGTCTCGTATACAGGAAACGGCGCAGGCACTGGCGCGGGCGATATCCTGCTAGGTAGCGCCACAAGCTACGTTAAGTGTGACTACGGCGAGACGACGGCAAGCGATTTAACCTGCAACTCGCCCGTACGATCGGCCGTTTCCGCCTCTTCTTCGCCTGGTCCCGTCCCGCCGTGTTACGAGCACAACGGCAGTTCGTGTGCGGATACATTCCACATCGTTAAGAACGCCAGTGCTCTAAACGTCACGACTAACGGCGCCTGCGCGAATGATACCTGGTGCTCTTTAAGCAGCGCGTCAATCAGCTTTACCGGATCCAATGCCCAGTTTTCAAATAACAAATATAGCTGCGCCTTGAGCTCGCAAACCTCGTATCTGATTAATCTCCTGGCCAATAGCCAAACAACCACCGGCTTCAGCATACAGGCATATAACAATTCCGGGAGTTCCATTCCGAACAATACTGATCTCGGAATCAGCTATGCATGCTACGGGGTTTGACCTTCCGTGTCTAAGCGCCCCTGCCTTCGGTTGGCATCTTCGTTGCCCAAACGGCTTGCCCTAAGCTTCGCAGCGATCGCAATTTTGATATCCGTAAACGCGAAGGTGACAGCGCAGGATTCAACCCCACGCGGCCGCGTAGGACTTGGGCCCACTCCACTCGACCCTCCGAGTTACCTTCCTTGGTACACTTCACCGGCACCCACGATCGCGGCGGCGTACGTAAGCATAGGGGGAGCCTGGGGCTCCGGAAACTTTTACAACACCAGTAACGGGCCGGTCGGCACGGGCGTGCTCGACACAAATCAGTGCTTTTTCATCTGTTTCGGAACGCCCGGTATGGCCTCGCACCATTACCTCGCATACGGAAACGACATAAATCCCACCACAACCGCCGCTCCCGGCTCATTCACGCATCACGGCGCGGCAGACGATTGTAATCAAGACGACAGCTTCCTGTGTCCCGGAGGTGTATCAAATAAGGCTTTTGGCGTAACGGTCATGGTTAGCCCGCTGCCAACAGCCCACAGTGCATACTACGTTGCCTTAGATACAAATGGCAACCTCGGGCTTCTTACCAACCTCTATGCCGGGGCAGCCATTGTCGCGGGCGCCGGCGCGGGAACCCCGAACCCGGTGCCATCGCCGAGCAATGGCTCGCTAGTGTCCTACACAGGCACAGCTACCGGTGAACTCTTACTGGGAAGTAGCGCCAGCAGCGTAAGATGCGACTACGGCGAAACCTCTGCCGGAAATCTCACGTGCAACTCGCCTCTGCGATCGACCTCGTCCGCCGCATCTTCCGCTGGTGCGGTGCCGCCTTGCTATAAAAACGACGGGACTCCCTGTAATGCCACGTTCCATCTCGTTAAGAATAGTAGCTCGCTAAACGTCACGACGAACGGAGCCTGTGCAAATAACACTTGGTGCACCCTAAACAACGCTTCAGTAAGTTTCACCGCCGCCAATGCGCAGTTCGCCAACGATAGATACAACTGTACCCTGAGCTCGACCTCGGCCTATCTGCTCAACCCGCTCGCTAACAATCAGACAACAACCGGATTTCAAATCCAGGCCTTCAATAGCTCCGGTAGCTCAATCGCAGGCGGAAGTGATCTGGGGCTCACGTATGCATGCTTCGGTATCTGAAGGCCGCCCAACGGTTACGTCGGCGAGATTCTGCCAAGAGAGGGTCTCTGATGAATTCCTGCACCACCAAGGCGCATTTCATTACTTTGGTGCTGGCGGCTAGTGTCTCTTCCGGCTGCAGTAATTTCGCGTTTTCAGGCGCACCATCGACGATAACGCCGCAGCTAATCGCAAGTCGCCCAGCAAGAATTGCTAACGGTCGTTCGCCGAACATCGGTTCTAAGACGAACAACGTTTACGTAAGCGAATATGAGAACGGGTCGGATGCACGGGTCCTAGGATACGGTGGAGCGAATCGGCGCGATAAAAAGCCGTCTTGTAGTAGAAAGTCACCTTACGCGCATGACATCGCAATCGACGGAAAGGGTAATGTGATTGTCGCAGGCGGTTTCGGCGTAACTACTGTTTACAACGGCTCGCCTATGTGCGGCAAGAAACTTGGCGTGCTCCCAATCGGATGGGGCGGCCTCGCCGTCGACGCCGCAAGCTCTGACGCAGCCAACGGCACCGTTGCGGTGGCGGCTCTACAAGATGGAAGCGGTCCCGGCAGCATTGAGCTGTGCACGCTAAGGGCCGGTTGCACGGGCAATCTGAAAAACAATGATATGAATTTTGTAATGGGTGTCGCGTTGGCGAATGATGGTGATTGCTGGGCGTCGTCAGAGCAGGGGCCTAGTATGGGTTATGCACCCGTGCTTACATATTTCAAGGGGTGCACCGGCTCCGGTGAGACTGCCAGAGGCTTTCAAAACGCAGCAACCGGCGGTCTTGATCTTGACGATCACGGTAATCTCGTCGTAATCAGCTCCGCGACGCCCGCCGTGTACGTTTACTCCGGGTGTAAGCCTCAATGCAAGCTTGTCGGAGGGCCATTCGCGCTACACGGAACAGCGATGTACGGGCATCTCAACGCCGCGTCAACGAGATTCGTGACTGCCGATACTCACTATGGTCAAGTCGACGTCTATAGGTACACGCCGACTGCGATTACATATTTGTACGCTTTCAACAATGGTATCTCCCCTAGCTCAGGAATTCAAGGGGCTGCATTCGACCCACGTTCCAGGCAATAAGACGCCTCGGGGCGCGAGTCAGCAAACTCCCGAGCCGCAATCTACGACCACAACTCGTTATGTCTCACCGTTAGCAAATTCCGAATCTGCTAACAATTTGCTAACCGCATAGGCCCGACTGGTGCTCGGTGGTCGCGATAAGCTTCGTTTTCGTGCTCAATCGACGCTAGCGGTGACTTGTCGGGACGGCTTTAGTGATTTTCAAGACCTCCGCATTCAACCGCTCCACCGAGTCGACCAGCTAATCTGACCGGCCACGCGAAGAGTCAAGTTGTCACAGATTTGTCACGGAGCGGCCGAATCGCCGCGGTATTGGTCGGAATCGGCTGGAACGGTGAAGCGCCGAAAGCCCGATAAGATAAGCGTTTTCGTCAATGCTCGGGATCGGCCGGGACCGCTGGTTGCGGGTTCGATTCCCGTTGGCGCTACCAAATCGCATCAGATTGCATCACGTTGCATCAATCTGCACGATCCGGCGATTCCAGTTGACCCATCCAAAGGCGGCTATTCTATAGGTCGCGTCGCATCGTCTAACTTGAAAGCGCGTAAGATGTGAGATCGGCGATCGCGCTCATTTGGGCGCGCTCAATGCTTGAATGACAGTGCTCGGTGTTATGAAACACAACTAGTCTCGAAATAAGTCCGTGTCGTGATTGTATGCTCGCCATAGCCCACGATGACTCTCGCCAACCTGTTGCCGCGAGAGCTGCGCTTCTTTTTGCAGCCATTTCGGGAGAGCGCACCCCTGCTCGGCGCGACTCAGGAGTTCTCCTGGCCGCGTCATTTCCGCAAGAATGCATCTCATCGAGAATGGCCGCGCCCCACCGATCGCTAAGCTCTACTAGCACTTTGTCGCCGAGATTCTCGTCGTCTCTGGTGGCTGAATATCTCCAATTCGCATGTACAGTCCGGGTGCGGGTGGCAACGACGTCGCCCCGCAACTCGTCCATGGCGCACTCGCGAGCTACTTGGAGCGCTTCTTCGTGCGTACTGCATGCCCGTCGCTTCGACAACGAGCCTAGCTACTCAAACATAACTCCGTAAAGCCGTCGAGCGCATCAAGCCAAAGATCCATCCGTTCGGCCACATTCACTGCGCCTCGGGGTACCAAGCGAGCGACCGGGCGCTCTTCGTAGACGTGCGCATCTGCACCGAGCGTTAGGATCCGTGGCAGAGGCCGATCGTCGTGGATCTGTTACCGTCACGAGAAGATAATGACCGTTGGGCGCCTTGAGCGACCCGACATGGCTTTCAGCGATACAGGTGGACCGGCGCGCGGTTGCCGCGTCGACTTGGTCGCTTACTCCGACACCTCCGCACGCCCGCGGCACGGGCACCGCCTATGCTCGATGCATGTGGCTGTCGGAAGAGAAATCGACGCGCACCGGGGGAACGGACACGGTGGTACGTCATGTCCACTATGAGCGACGACGTGGTCCATGCGTCGTATGGGCACGGCGAAACCGTTACCATCGACGGGACGCGTACCGACATGGCTGAACTGGAGCCGATGGACGTGATAGTCGCGAAAATGGTTCCGGACAACCCCGGCGTCAGGCTCTACCACTGCCATCTGAACATTCATCTTGAAGCGGGCATGGCAAGGCGTTTCCGCACGCTGCCCTGGTTCTCGCCCCTTGCACGATCATCGAGAGGAGCATTAAACGATGCGGTTATCAACGAAGGCTTTCGCGGCCGCAGCCGTCATCGCGCTGCCCGCGCATTTGGCGGTCGTTGTCCCCGTCACTGTCGCCGCAGCCACCGCCTCGCTCAGCGCACTGGCGGAGTTCCATCACGTTCCGCCGTATCCAAACCACGTGCTGGGCATTGACATTCAGTCGCCTCCCGGCGCCCACACCCCGGGGTCTTACGTCATAAAAACCTCGGATTCCGTCGCCGTCGTTTCCGGCTGGTACAAGCAACATTTGCCGGATCTGACGAGCGCCAAGACCACGCCCGACGGTCACCATCTCTTCTTTACAAAGAGCGGCGCCACAGTGGACGTAGGTAAAGCAATTCCATTCGACGGCAACTATACGATCATCGGCGTCGTCGACACGAAGTAGCCAATCAAGAGATGCGATTATTAACGATCGGTCTTACGTTCGCAAGTGCTCTTGTCGCGCTGCCCGCGCTTTCGGCGGCGAATGGAAAGACGCTTCACGATTGTTAGCGCCGGGCTAAAATTGACCTAGCACGCCGGTTGAAAATTGACCCATCTGAACCCTTGGCGAACTCTGCTCGCGTGTTGCAAGATGACCGGCCGCGGAACATGGCTATGCGTCCGGTGCATCCTGGGGAACTCTGAAAAAGCGCGCCTTCACGGCCGACACCGCGTTGCGGATCGCGCGGTTGCTTGGAAGTACGCCTGAGTATTGGCTGCGACTACAGGCTCGCTACGTTACGGTGATGGTGGTGAGGATGCGGTGACGGATCCGCTTTGGATTTGCTGCTCGGCGCTCTTGAGTGCCGGCGGTGGGCTCATTGGGGCGCACGACGCCGACGCGGCGGGAGCGGGACTCGACGTGAGAACGGCGGCGGCCGCCTTTGCGACGCAGTTTGGATCGGGAACCTGATTCGTGTCGCCTGCGGTTTTGACGTCGCCGGCACCGGCAGCGGACGCGCCGGTCGACGCCGGCGGCTGGATCGCTGCAGAAGGCTGCGAAGCCGGCGTGGGCGGCGGACTGGAGCCACCCGCTTCATCGTTGCCGTCGCCATTGAGGCGCATCGTCGCGGCACCGATCGGAACGAAGCCGATAGCGGAACACGCGTTGGCTCTGAACGCGATCAGCGTGGCGATCACGCCGAGTTCGGCGAGGGCGAAAAGCGCGAGCACCCAGGCTCCTGTGTGTCTGCGGCGAGGTTGCGATAACTGCTGCATGATGGTGCAAGCGTAGCGCACCGGCGTGCCGCGCGGGTGCGCGGTACGCTGCACGCCGCGCGCACGGCCACACGATATCGTAAGCGACATGATGAAGCATCTCACACTTGCCGCCTTACTTTTGGCCGTCGCGGCCGGCCACGACGGAACCCTCTTGCTCTATCCACGCGGCGCGCCGGCGCCCGGAATGGGCGTTATCCCGCCGAACGCGCTCGCCCAAGGCGTTCCGTACCAGCAGACGACGAGCGATTCCGTGGAAACCGTCGACCGGTGGTATGGAACCAACGCCCCCAAATCATGCAGCCGCATGAGCGCGTCGGGTGGCGTAAAATATACGTGTCCGGGCGGAGCCATCGTGATCCAGAATCATGGGGGAACGATCATTTCTTTCATCCCCGTGTTCCACCCATAATGCCGGCCTCGTTCGATGCACAGAATTATTACGATGGTCGCGTTGCTCGAGATAGCTGCGGCGGCGTGTTCGGGCCGAGCGCCGCAGACTGCGGCAAGTGCTCCTACGCCGGCAACCGCGACCCCGGCCGTGACGCTCCTCGCGGCGTCGTCGCAACCGCCGGCGTCGCCGTCGCCGTCGCCTCAAGCCACGCTGATTCCAAATCTTCTGCGCCTTGAGCGCGGGACGTTCGTTCGCAATTGGACGCCGGGCGTAACGACGTCGGCGGCGCAATCGCTCGCCATGGGCCAAGCGTATACCATCGCCGGTCCGGTCACCGTTACGCCCGAGCTCGTCTTCGAGTTACCGGCTGTGGCAAACATTCGTGAGATCGCCGCGACCGCGAATCTGGCTTCCGGCACCACGGCGCAGCTGCAGATAGCGGCGGCGACAGAACCGCAGGCGTTCAAAGATATCGGGACGATCGCGTTGAGCGCGGCGAATGGAGGCGCGACGAGTGGCTCGCTCGACGGGGCGGTTGCAGCGCGCTGGTTGCGAGTGCACGTGATGAGAACCGGCAACGGCACGATAACACTGGCGTCGTTGACCGCGCTCGGCGATCTGACGGTGCCGGACGCGAGCTTCTCCGGGCGTTGGGCGCCCGCTCAGGACCCCAACGGTTCCGACACCGTGTTCGCAAAAGCGAGTGGAAGCATACCCGAAGGCATCGCACCGACCGGATCGTATGCGTTGGCCGCGGTGCAGCGTGATGGCACGCTCACCGTAGCTACGTGTACGCTGCGCGTCGTCGACCTCTGGCGCGGCGCCATCGCCGGCGCGCAAGCTCAAGTCAACGGGCAAGGTTCGCTTTGGGTGGTGGGCGGCGGTTCGCTGCTCGTCGGTTACGCCTCGCCGAGCTACGTCATCGCTCGCCGCATCGCGCAAGCGCCCGAGTGCGATCCGCCGCCCTCCGGCCGCGGGCCCGCCGTGATGGTACTCTCGCGCTATCCGCCCAACGTCGCGACGTATTCGACACTCGTCCCGGGTTACCGATACACGACGGTCATGCTGCCGCTGATGAAGTCCAACGACCTGAGCACGGCGCGCGTCGCGGTTCTTGCAGCGAGCTGCGCCGCCGGCGAAGATACGCAAGAATGGCAGCAGCGCGCGCTGCTAAACTTCGTCGCCAGCGGTCACGTGCTCGTCATACGCGACGCCGACACCTGTTCGCAATCGAACTACGACTTTATCCCTTATCCGTTCGAGACTGCCGCGTCCGGCGCACGGGCCGCACGCGGAAGCGTGCTCTACGTTGCGGATTCCTCGCTGTTGGGAGCGAGCGACTCGAGCGATCGCGCGCACTTCGTCGACACGACGGCGTACTTGAAAAACGACCTGCAGCAGCTCGGCGACGCCGACGTCATGAAGACCGAAGACCCGCACTGGTGCGGCTTGATGTTCGCCAAGAACGCGGCCGGGTCGAGCGGCTGGGTGAGGGCATACGCGCGCTACGGCAAGGGCCTTATCGTCTACGATGGTTTCGACGTCGACGACCTCCGCGCAAGCATACCGCAGGCCGTTCGTCTCGCTCACCTGGCCTACGACGTGCCGCCGGGTGCAGATCTGCCGTGTAGCGCGCAAGTCGCTTCGCGGCTCGTCTTACTCTCATCGGTGCACCGCAATGTCGGCTACGGGAGCAACCGCGACGAGCGCTTCACCTTCACGGTAGATCGCGAAGGCACGGGTTCACCCGAAGCGGTAAAGCTCGCGATTGCAGGAGAACGTTCTCCCGGCTGGCGCGCGATCGTGAACCCGCAGAACGTGACGCTGAAGACGACTGCCCGGATAGATGTGGTCGTGCACGTCCCGGCGAGCGCCACGCCAACGCGGCATCTCTACGTGCTGACGGCGACCGGAGAGGAAAACCAGAGCGCACGTGCTTCCATCGAGCTCGACGTGAACGAAGCCCTCGCCAAACAGCTCGAGGCCGGCGGCCGGGCCCGTATTTACGGCATACATTTCGACGTGAACAGCGCACGGATCCAGGCGCGCTCCGAATCGGCGATCGCGCAAATCGCGCTCGTGCTTCGCTTGCACGCCGCGTGGCGCATGCGCGTGGAAGGCAATACCGATTCCGACGGCGGTGTCGCCTACAATCTCACGCTGAGCCGGCGCCGCGCCTCTGCGGTCGTGCACGATCTCGTCGCGCGATACGGCATTGCGGTTAGGCGGCTGCAGGCAGCGGGCTACGGGCTCAGCCGTCCGGTGGCGTCGAACTCGACCGAGGCCGGCAAAGCATTAAACCGTCGCGTGGAGCTCGTTCGGCTCTAGCACGCCGCGCGCGTGGCGCCGCGCTTCTCTCCCGGCAGGCAGGAAGCCTCGGCGACAACGGCATGTTCACGGCACGGCCGACCACTATCATCGGATGAATCTAAGCCCATTTTTGGAGGTCTGCAATCATGAACACTCGGAGCTTTTACCTCGGCGCGCTACTAAGCGCGACGTGGTTGCTGGGGCCACTCACTGGCTGCAACGGCGGCACGTCGTCGCCGGCCGTCTTACCGGGCGCGGCTGGGAGCGCCGTCCGTTCCTTTACCACGCTTTCGAACCATAAGAAATCGTGGATGAACCCGGCGGCAGTCTCGAAGAAGCTGCTCTACGTTTCGGACACGGCCACGGGCGACGTCGAGGTGTACGCGTATCCCGCGATGACCCTTGCCGGCGTGCTGACTGGCTTTACCGCGCCGCTCGGAGAGTGCACGGACCGAGCCGGCAACATCTGGATTACCACGCAGGGAGGCTCCTCCGGTGACTCGGTCTACGAGTATGCGCACGGCGGCACAAGTCCGGTTAATGTCCTGGTCCTGTCTCCCGTGATTCCGTTTAGCTGCGCCATTAGCCAAAAGACCGGCGATCTCGCCGTCAGTAACATTGGCGGGGAGGACGTCGCGATCTTTCACAACGCCGCGGGGACTCCGACGATGTATTCCGATCCGAATCTTTTCAGCACGTATTTCCTGGGGTACGACCCGAGCGGCAACCTTTACGTCGACGGTACGGACGCCTACGGTCAATTTCGCTACGCCGAATTGCCGGCGGGCAGCTCCACCTTCGTAGACATCACGCTGAACACAATACCCGCACAGCCTGGAAACGTGCAGTGGGATGGAAAGTATATCGCGATTGGCGATCAAGGATCGACCATCTATCAAACGCAGGGATCCACCGTCGTGAGTACTACGACCCTGACTACGTCATGCTTACAGCAATTTTATATCATGCCGAGCAAGAAAAAAGTCGTCGCACCGGATCGATGCGAGGTTAACGCCGACGTCTATTACTATCCGTCGGGCGGAGCGCCGATTAAGACGATCACCGGCGGCTTGCAGCAGCCGTTCGGCGCCGTAGTGAGTCGATAGTGGGCTAGTCATCCTCTCAAGTGTCCAGTCAGACGAAGACGAGGGGCGGGCATGGCGGCAACCGTCTGCCGGGTGCGACATTAGCGAACGCCGACACAGCCGGCGAGCAAGTGGACTCCCGGCGCGACGTAGAAGCGTGGCGTCATGGCCCAAGGCGACGGACTCGTCATTCGGCTGTTTGGGCACGCCGACATCAGGTTGGACGGCTCGCCCTTAAAGTTCGCAAAACGCACGACGACGCTAGCCATGTTAGCGCATCTCGTGCTGCAGCGTGGCCGAGCTATCTCGCGCGAGTCTCTGGCCTTCACGCTTTTTCCGGACGTCGACGAAGCTACTGCGCTGGCGGAGCTACGGCGGTATCTGTACCTCGCAAATAAAGCGCTTCCCCGGCGCCCTGGTAACCCGTGGCTTTTCATCGATGCAGAAACGGTCTGCTGGAACGACGAAGCCCACGCATTTATCGATACGGTCGCTTTCGAACGGCTTGCAGCAGACACCGAGACGCAGGCCGAAGCCATCGAGCTCTATACAGGCGATCTGCTCGACGGACGTTTACGACGATTGGGTCGTGAGGGAACGCGAACGACTGCGCTCGCTGTATTTGGCGATTCTGAACGAATCGTTGGACCGCCACCGGGCGATGCGCGACTTCGGCTCTGCAATCGCCTCCGCGAGACGTCTGCTCGCTACGGATCCGTGGCGCGAAGACACGTTGCGCTCGCTTATGGCGATTCGATACGAGTCGGGCGACACGGCTGGCGCACTAGCCGAATTCGAGACCTTCGCAAAGCGGCTGCGCACCGAGCTGTCGATCGCGCCGATGGGGGAGACGGTCGCCGTTCGCGACTCAATTCTTCGAAACGAAGCGCTTGGTGGCACGCGGTCTCAGTCGGTTGAGACCGGGCATCGCGTCGCGCCTTCCGCACCAATCCTGCCTTTTGTGGGACGAAAACTCGAGTTGGCGCGGCTGCATGCGATGTGGGCTCGAGCCGCTCGCGGTGCCGGCACCTTGGTTCTCCTTCGCGGCGAAGCTGGCGTCGGAAAAACGCGGTTGACCGCGGAGCTGGCACGTCTCGTACAATCCGAGGGCGGTCGCGCTTTCGTTGGGACTACCGGCTCCACGGAATCGGCACCGTATCAAGCACTCGTCGAAGCGCTGCGTGCGGGTTTGCCGCTCCTGCTCGCGAAACCGCCGGCTTTCGCCCGGCGGACGGTTCTCGCGCATCTGATTCCCGAACTCTTGGAGCCCACCGAACGCGACGTCGAGTTGCCGGAACAATCGCCCGAACGTGAAACCGCGCGCGTCTTCGACGCGCTGGCCTACGCGGTACGAAGTCTAGCGTATCCTCGCCCGTTGCTCATCGTGCTCGAAGATCTTCAGTGGGCCGGTTCTGCCAGCATCGAAGCTCTGGCGGCGATCGTTCGAGGGTCGGCCCGCGTACCGGTTTTGATCGTCGCAACGTGCCGCGAAGAGGAAACGCCCCCCGACCACCCGCTTCGCACCCTGGTTCGGTCGCTCAGCCTCTTCCAAAACGTCGAGGAGCAGATCCTCGAACCGCTCACCCTAAGCGACGTAGCCGAGCTCGTTACGCGCGTCGAGCGTCTAAGCGGCTCGAGCGACGAACTGGCCCGAACCCTCTTCGCGCACAGCGAAGGGAACGCGCTCTTCCTCAACGAGATCGTTCATAACCTGATCGACGACAGCGCCAGCCTGAGTGCGGCACCCGGCGCATCGATCCAAAGCATGCTCGACGCGCGAATCGCCCGTCTCGATTCGCACGCCCGAACGATGGCCGAAATTGCGGCAATCGCAGGTCCGGGATGTACCGTCGCGCTCGTTCGGGCGGTGTCGAATTTGCCTCCGGCCGCAGTAGCGATCGGCTTTAACGAGTTGCTCGATCGCAGAATCTTACGCGAGGCGGGGTCGCGGTCGGGATACGACTACGTCTTTACCCATCATCTCATTTCTGCGGCGGTCTACGGCGGCGTTGAATCCGGTTTGCGGGCGCAGCGCCACTACCGGATAGCACGGATTCTCGAGCTGGAGTTTCCTTCGGACCCGAACGCGTCGGCTCGCGAAATAGCACGTCATTACGAAAGCGCCGGCGACGGAAACAGCGCGAGCGCCTGGTACGTAACCGCGGCTCGGCAAGCGGCATCCGTTCACGCGTACGGCGACGCCATCGACCTGGCCACGAACGCATTGACGAATCCGGCGAGCCTCGAAATACGACGGGCTGCTCTCGACGTGCGCGAGAGGGCGAGAGGCCGTCGCGGCGACCGTCACGGCCAGCGCAGCGACATCGACGAGCTGGAGCGACTGGCGAACGGCGACCCGCGATCCACATTCGACGTGCTGATCCGGCGGCTGCTCCTCGCCAGAAGCTTAGGCGAGAACGATGAGGAGGGTCGCCTCATCTCGGCGATGGAGTCGTCCGCGCCTGCGCTGGGAGACGACGCTCGAGCGCAAGCGTTGGTCCAGCGCGCAACCCACTTCGGCTTGCTCAGCCAACAGTCCGATGGACTCCCGCCCGCAAGCCAAGCTCTGGCCATCTACGAACGTCTCGGTGACGTTCGTGGCCAGCTCGAATGCCTCTATCTCATGGTTCAATACAGCGCGAACACGGGCGACGTCGACGCTTCCCGTCGTTATCTCGCGCTCATGAGCGACCGCGCGGGGAGCCTTTCCGATCAAGTCGTGGAAGCCAAAGCTCTCGACGTTGCCGCGACCACGGCGCTCCTTCGGCAAGGATATCGAGAATGCTTCGAATTGACGACGCGCGCGCTCGCGTTGCATCTGGCAACCAACGATCGCGAAGGTGAGGCATCATCGCGCGGTCGCCTCGCGGTAACGGCTGCATGGCTCGCGGACTACCCTACCGCCCTTCGCGAGTTCGAACGCGCTTTGGAGACGTATGAGGCAATCGGCAACAAGCGCGGACTCGCCGTGACGCATGCGAACAGGACGCTGTTGCTGATGCGCCTGGGCCTGTTCGAGGATGCTCTTGAGTCGATCGAACGGTCGAACGCATTTTTCGAGGTGGCGCACGAACGGCGCACGTTCGTCGCCAATCAAGTCAATGCGAGTTTCGTCAAGCTCCAGCTGGGCGATCCGCGGAGCGCGAAGTCGCTAGCCGAGTCGGCGCTGGCGGCGGCCAGAGAGATCGCATTCCCGCTCTTCGAAGCCGCAGCGCTGGCAAACCTCGGCAACGCAGAGCGCGCGCTCGGTCATCCTACCCTCGCCATAGAACACATGGAAGCCGGCATAGCGGCTCGCAGTCCCATTCAGGAGTCGCGAGATTACGTGGACGATCTCGCCGATCTGACACTTGCCTACGCCGAAGCTGGGCTCGGAGCCGCAGCACTAATCAAGGCCAAGGAGTTGTGCGCAATCGGTTCGCCTTTCGACGGAGCGCTTTGGCCGCACTATATTTGGTGGGCAATCGGACAAGGGTTGGCCGCCGGCGGCGAGGACAAGCAAGCCGGCAAGGTCGTGGCCCAGGCGCGCGAGGAGTTACAGCGATTCGCCCAAGGAATCGCGGACGAGCCGACTCGCGAAGCCTTTTTGTCGCTCCCCATTAACGCGCGCATCGCAGGCCGGCCCTAGCACCTGCCGCACGGACCCGGTATGGCCGTCCGCTACGCTTTTCCGGTGAAGAACGAGCGTAGCGAAGTGGTGTTCGTGGTTCGCATGTGGCAACAAGGCATCGGAGAAAACGGCGACAGCGAGTGGCGGGGCTCGATTCATCGGGTCGATTCCGGCCGAAGTTTCTACGTAACCGGTCCCCGCGAGGTCGCGGACCTCATCAGCGCGAGCCTCGTCGAGGAAACCCGCTCCACGCGTTAGGCCAATCCGGGCGTCGCACGTTCGTCGCACGGCCCGCTGATAGCCTTAATGCATGAACGGCACACTACGGAAAGCCTTCCTTGTCCTAACAGCCTGCGCGGCTTACGCTCTCCCCATTCGCACGACTGCGGGGCCGCCGCCGGCCGGCAGTACGTTCGGTCTGCCGGCCGTTGCTGCCAACGATAACACCGTGGCCGGAGGCAAGCTCGAGCGTGGAGTCTTACACCTCTCGCTCGTCGCCCGCCGCGGCCTCTTTTATCCGGACGGCCCCGGTACGCTCGGGCTGCCGATCGAGGCGTTCGGCGAGGTAGGCAAACCGCTACAAATTCCCGGTCCGTTCTTGCACGTTCCTGTCGGCACGCGCATCGACGCGACCATACGAAACGAGCTGGACCACGAACTGACGGTTCGTGGGCTGGCCACCTCCGCCGAACGCCTAACGTCATTCGTGCAAATACGGGCAGATGCGACTCGGCGTATCTCTTTCGTGGTCGATCGAGCCGGCGCGTACGGCTATTACGGTAGCGACAACGGCGAGCCGATCGACGCGCGTATCTTTGCGGACGCCGAGCTCTCGGGTGCGATCGTCGTAGAAGCATCAAAAGCGCCGTCGCTCGACCACGTCTTCGTACTCGGCCTCTACGCGCCGGTCAAGATGAAAGACGGCTCGCCGAATTTCATGTACTTGCTCGAGACGATCAACGGCCGTTCGTTCCCTGCGACGGAGCGTCTCACATACGAGCGTGGGCACCACGTGCGCTGGGCCGTTTTCAACGCTTCGTCCATGAATCACCCCATGCACCTTCACGGTTTCTATTATCGCTTCGACCGCCCTGATTCGTACGATCAAGTGACGCATGCATTTTTCCCCGGCGAGGCCGAGGAGCTTTCCTGGACGGCCGACCGGGCGGGAAGTTGGATGTTCCACTGTCACATCGACGACCACATTACGCGTCACGCGCCGCTTCGCGACATGCTCGCTGGTAAAGCGGATCCAAGTCTGACCATCGCAAAGCGCTTTCACCTTGCGAACGAACCGATGGGAGGTATGGTGATCGCGCTTCGCGTTCTTCCCCGTCGCGGCGATCACACTCTGGTAGAAACGGGATCGCCGCGCCGTCTTGGCCTCACGATCGAGGCCCACGACCAGCCGCACGAACCGTATCCCGACCTGCCGAAAGACACGATCCGCCTTACCGATGGCCCGCGGACCATCGAGTCCCACGGAAACCTCGGGCCGCCGATCGTTCTCACGCGCGGCCAACCGGTTGCAATCGCCGTGACGAATCGGACGCGCGAGCAAACGAGCGTGCACTGGCACGGCGTTGCCTTACGCGATAGCTACTTCGACGGAGGCTCGGGTATGGGGATGCCGATGCCCGGCGAACGTATCTCGCCGCCGATCGACCCGGGCGCAACATTCGTCGCGCGCTTTACGCCCCCCGATGCAGGTACTTTTATGTATCACGCGCACATGGACGACGGCTGGCAACTCGCCGAAGGTGCCGACGGTCCGCTGATCGTCATGCCGCCGGGCGAAGTGTTCGACCCTGTGACCGATCATCTGGTGATGATCTCTGAATCCTACGAGAAGGCCGGCGCGCCGCTCGTCGCCATCGGAGGGTCCCTCACACCCGAACCAATGTCGATGACGGTAGGAGTGCCGCAACGTCTGCGGTTTGCCGAACTCTCACTCAGCGGTGAAAATCTCGTCATCTCCCTATCCGACGCCTCTCATGTTCTTCGATGGACGCCAATCGCCAAGGACGGTCGCGATCTACCGATCCGTTTGCAGCGCGAAACCGATGCGACTCAGGGGCTGACGATCGGAGAAACGCGCGACTTTCGCTTCACGCCTCAGCGTCCAGGCGCGCTTACGCTCGGTGTTTACGACCTCGACAACAACGGAATGCTTGTTGGGACTCAGCGGATCGACGTGTCAGAAATGCGGGAAAGGGACATACGAGATGAGCATTCCCCCGCAGGCATTTGTACTGCACGGCGAAATTGCTGGCGGCGATGATCCTACGGCACTCCCTGAGCGAGAGCGTTCACTAGGAAAATCGCACCAGCGTGGAACAAACCGCCCGCTCCTCTAACGGCCATCTAACGGATTAGGCAAAACTCGTCGGGATTCGAAGCCTAAGCGAAACGGCCTCGCCGATTCAAGTCACGAGGTATACTTCGAAAAGCCGCTACGGGAGGCGGCTTAACTGGGCGGTCATCACATAACGGGAGCCGGTTGGTTGTTCAAAAAACCGGCGCCACCTCTACCCCATATCGTATTGCCGCTTCAAGTATATCAATGTTTATATCTTTTAGCGTTTTGAACCTAATGCAATACCCGGTCACGCTCGCCTTGCCTAATTTTTTTCCATACGTTTGGGCTAAGTATGTCTTATCTTTGATACCGAGGATATAGACAGAGATTCCGGTTTTGTTTGCACTCAAACCAATTTGAAAAAAATCCCTGGTCTTTCCATCAGCATATTTTATGGTGTGAAATCCATAGCCTATAGTAGGGTTACTAACAGTTTTATTTTCGCTGTTTTTACCATTGTCGAACCATAATTTACAACCTGGTAAAACTTGAAGTGTGAGCTGGTGCAACTCTTGCATATCACTACGCTTTGGTTCAGGTTGGCTGGTAATATACTCTTTGATTTGTTCTTGTACGTTCATATGAACCGGGATTTCCCCATATAGCCGTCCTTTTCTAGCCGCCGCGGGATGGTCCCGGTCTTTTCCGGGGCGCGCGGCAGCCCGAGCCGCCTGTTTGGCACGCCTTAGGTCGGATTTCGGCAAAGACGGCGAAGCCGTCGGGTGGTGACGTCTGTTCAGCGGCATTTTGCTGGTCTGCCGTCGAAATCAGTGACGTAATGAGGTTGGCACGGTTCAAAGCCGTGCACAAGGCGTCGTGCGTTCGAGACCGAACGGCCGCAGCGTGACGCGAGCTTGTTTTGCGCTTCTCGAATAGGCCGACCTGATGCCGCGCCGGATTGCGGCGATGGTGATCCTGATCGGGATCTCCATCTTCATCAACTATATCGATCGAGGTAACTTATCCACCGCGGCGACGCTGGTGAAGCGCGAGCTGAATCTTTCCGCCACGCAGCTTGGGTTCTTGCTTACGGCGTTCTTTATCACGTACATGCCGATGCAGCCGGTTGTTGGCTGGCTCGTCGACAAATTCACCGCGAGCCGCGTGCTCGTAGCCGGCTTCGTCGTATGGTCGCTCGCGACGATATTGAGCGGCTTTGCGGGCGGCTTCGCCGCGCTCTTCGCGTGCCGTCTGCTGCTCGGCGTAGGAGAATCCGTTTCGTTTCCGTCCATGTCGCGGATCCTCGCCGAGAACGTTTCGGAAGCGCAGCGCGGCCTGGCAAACGGAATCGTGCAATCGGGGCTCGCCTTCGGGCCGGCCTTTGGGATATTCTTCGGCGGCATGCTCGTAGCGACGTACGGCTGGCGGCCGTTCTTCATCGGATTTGGCCTTCTGAGCGCGCTCTGGGTTGTCGCGTGGATGGCCGTCTCGCACCGGCACGTTGGGCACAGCGATGCGGCGCGAGTGGCTGGTACGCCGCCGATGTCGCTCATCTTGAAAGAATCGTCTCTGTGGGGAGCGTCGCTAGCGCACTTCTGCTCGAACTTTCTGCTCTATTTTTTGCTCACGTGGATTCCGTACTATCTGGTCCACGAACGCCATTGGACGCTGAAGCAGATGGCGAGCATCGGTGGCGCCTCGTTTCTGCTGATGGGCGTGGGGATGCTAATTTGCGGTGGGGTTGTGGATCGCTTCATTCGGGTTGGTGCGTCGCCGACGCTCGTACGCAAGACCACGTTCGGAATTGGCGCGGCCGTTGCCGCGATTTCCATGATCGGGTGCGGCTATTCGGGCGACGCGGCTTCGGCGATATGGCTCGCGTTCGCCGGCGTCGGCACCGGCATCTTGTGCGTGAACACGTTCGTCGTGGCGCAAACGATGGCGGGTCCCGCAGCGACGGGCAGATGGGTTGGTGTCCAAAACACGCTCGCGAACGTCGCGGGAATCATCGCACCGTCGCTAACCGGCATCCTCGTCGACCGGACCGGCAGTTTTCATCTTCCCTTCGCGATCGCGGCCGCAATGGCGTTGTCTAGCGGCCTTGCTTGGATCTTCCTCGTCGGTCCAATCGTGCGAATCGACTGGAGCCTCCGCTTGGCGGCGCATAACCCCTATTCGATCCCTGCTTAAGCGCATCCGAACGGATCGCCCGGCCCGCGACGTTCGTTACTTGCCGTGCGGGCCAAGTTCGCCTAACCTCTGGTCGAGGTAGATGCGTTCGTGCGATGTCGGAAAGTAAAGCCCGCATCGACGGGCTTTGTTCATAGTTGAGGCGCTATTTTTGCGACGTTGTGCCAGAGGCCCCGGTAGGCGGTCAAATTGTTTTCCTGAACGTAGCGCCAATAGGTGAGCTCACGGCTCCAAATGACGCTCGAGGAGGGGCTACGGATGTCCATCGCGGTTATTGGATCCGGCTTCGGACGAACCGGCACGGCATCGCTCAAGCGCGCGCTCGAGATGTTGGGCTTCGGCCCATGCCACCACATGGAAGAAGTCATGACGAATCCCGATCAGGTGGCGCACTGGCAAGCCTACGTCGCGGGTGAGCCCGTCGACTGGGACGACGTGTTCGAAGGCTACCGCGCTCAAGTCGATTGGCCGGGAGCGCACGTGTGGCGCGAACTCGCTGCCGCCTATCCCGATGCCAAGGTCATACACTCCGTGCGTCCCGAGGAGGTGTGGTGGGCGAGCTTTTCTTCGACCATCGGCCGGATGTTCGCCGGCTACAAAGAGATGCCGCTGCCCGATCACGTGAAGGCGATGATGGATGCGATGGACATCGCGATAATAAACGACACGTTAGGCGGCAATCCCATCGACAAGGAACGCGCGCTGGCCGCCTACCGCCGCCGCACCGAGGAAGTCCGCGCTGCCATTCCACCCGCGCGACTGCTGATATTCGACGTGACGGAAGGCTGGGCGCCGCTGTGCGCTTTCCTCGGCGTCCCAGTCCCGAACGAACCATTCCCGCGCGTGAACTCGACTCAGGAGTTCTTGGACTTCTTCTTCGAAGGCAAGCCGCTCCCGCCGACGCCGACGGTTACCTCGCAACATCGGGTTGACCGGACCCTTTAAGATCTGTGGGTCTTAGCCGGGATCCCCTGGGACAACGAAATTACAAGAAGCGTGTGACAACACTTTTTAACACTTAGCGTCACTCGTCGGGATTGTCGGATTCAGATTCGATTCCCGTTGGCGCTACCAAGAACCGCGCGTCTGTGACAGCTAGTGCCGAATAGTCAGCGTCTCCGCTTCGGCGGCGCTGCCGCGGCAAGTA
>CAVUPL010000001.1:0-147222 GCA_963743445.1 Vulcanimicrobiota bacterium | reverse complement strand
ACCCTCTGACGCCGACAGCGCATGCCAGTAAGCGTTATGCAATTACTTTCGTCTGATCCCGACGCCCGCATGATGCCGACGCTCGCAAGGTAGGTCGCGTCGCGCGCAGCCCAAGCGCGCCGTGCCGGCGCCGATCCTTTAGCGGTGGGAAAGAGTCGAGCTCCGATATCGTACGGCTCGGGCTGGGAGCGCCTCGGCGAGCGGCGAAACGGCCGGTAATGCTCCCAACTGGGACGGTGACCTTTCTATTCTCCGATATCGAAGGTTCCACGCAACGCTGGGAGTCACACCGCGAGGCGATGGATGCCGCGCTAAAACGCCACGACGCACATCTGCGCGCCGCGATAGAAGGGCACGGCGGTCATGTCTTCAAGAGCGTCGGCGACGCCTTTTGCGGCGTCTTTGCACGCGCATCCGATGGGATTGCTGCTTGTGTGGACGCGCAGCGCTCGCTCGGCACCGAAGACTTCTCGGCAGTTGGAGGCTTGCGGGCGCGCTGTGCGCTGCATACGGGCGAAGCGGTCGAGCGAAACGGTGATTACTTTGGGCCGGCCGTTAACCGCGTCGCGAGGCTCATGTCCATCGGCTACGGCGGCCAAATACTGGTGTCGGGCGTCACGAGAGATATCGCGCATAGCGCCTTGCCCGCCGGTACCGTGCTTGTCGATCTCGGCTCGCACAGGCTCAAGGACCTTACCGAGGCCGAGCACGTATGGCAGCTCAACGTCGCTGGTTTGCAGGCCGAGTTTGCACCGCTGCGTTCGCTCGATGCGTTGCTCAATAACCTTCCGATTTCGCTAACCACATTAGTCGGCCGCAAGCGCGACGTCGCAGCGGTCGAAGAGTTGCTCGGCCGCCACCGTCTGCTCACGCTCGTTGGTTCCGGCGGCCTCGGCAAGACGCGCCTTGTCTTGCAAGTCGCTGCGGATCTGCTCGATCGATTTCCCGACGGTGTCTGGTTTGCCGACTTAGCGCCAATCACCGATCCAGAGCTGGTCTCCAGCGTCGTCGCTCAATCGCTGGGTATGAGCCAGGAAAGCCGCAGCCTCGACGAGGCGATTCCGCAGTGGCTCAGACGTAAGAAGCTCTTGCTGATTCTCGACAATTGCGAGCACGTCTTGGAGACCACGGCGAGGCTCGCGTCCTCGATCGTTCGCGCTGCCTCCAGCGTCTCGATATTGGCCACGTCACGCCAGGCACTGGATATCGCGGGCGAGGTCGTCCATCGGCTTCCGGCGCTTTCGGTGCCTGCCGAAACCACCGGTTTGAAGACTGACGCAGCGCTGCAATACGGTGCGGTTGCACTCTTTGCCGATCGAGCCTATCGCGCCGACACGCGCTTTGCGGTCACCGATGACAACGCGCCCGTCATCGCCGATATCTGCCGCCGCCTCGACGGCATCCCGCTTGCGATCGAGCTCGCCGCCGCGCGCGTGAAAGCGCTCTCCATCCCGCAGCTCGCGAAACGGCTCGACGAACGCTTTAGAATTCTCACCGGCGGCAGTCGCGACGCTCTGCCGCGTCAGAAGACCTTGAGCGCGCTTATCGATTGGAGCTACGATTTGCTCGCGGCACCGGAGCAACTGTTGTTCGCGCGGTTGGGCATCTTCGCAGGCGGCTTCGGCCTGGACGCCGCAGCGAGCGTCTGCGCCGGCACGGAGCTCGACCAGCTCGACATCTTGGATTTGCTCGCGTCGCTGACCGACAAGTCGCTGGTCGTATCCGACACCAGCGGCGATCAGGACCGATACCGCCTGCTCGAGTCCACCGCCGCCTATGCGCTCGAAAAGCTGCGCGCGTTAGACGAGCACGAGGGTCGCAGTCGCCGCCACGCCGAGTACTTCCGCGACCAGGCTGCCGCAGCCGAGGAACGCCGCGGCATAGGATCGGCGTTTGCGTGGCTCGCAGGGGTGGAGCTGGAGCTCGACAACTACCGAGCGGCACTTGAGTGGGCGCTCACGCAAAACAGCGATGCCGTAATGGGCGGAGCAATAACCGGCGCATTGCTCGGGTTTTGGGCCGACGGCGGCCTGACGGCCGAAGGGCGTTATTGGATCGGGCTTGCACTCGAACGCCTGAGCGAAGCCGAGCAGCCGCCAATCGTGGCACGCCTGCACTTCGCACTCGGGATTCTTTCATCCGGAAAGCGGAGATACGATGAAGCGCAGCATGCGCTGAAGCTGTACGAATCCTTGGGCGATGCCGGCCGAGCGGCTCGAGCGCAGCGGACACTTGCGTTCGCTCTCTATCAGATGGGTGGGCGACTCGACGAGGCAATGACGGCGGCCGTGCAGGCGCTTGCGACGTCGCGTGAGTGCGGGGACAAGCCGAACGTGGCAGATTGTCTCAACGTGTACGCGTCGCTCGAGTTTAGTCGCGGCGACCTATCCAGGGCTGAAGAGCTCTACTTTCAGGCGCTCGCGGCGTACAGGGCACTTGAGGATGAGGCGGGTACGGCGATCGCGCTGGGCAACATTGCCGAGCTGGAATTCGCGGGCGGTCAGGCGGAGCGGGCGTTGGGTTACGTAACCGAAGCGCTCGAGCTCGCATCTCACGGGAAGAACGCGGAAAGCATCGCGTCGTACCACGCCAACAGCGCCGCATATCGCATCGCGCTCGGAGACCTCGGCGGAGCGCGTAAAGAAGCTCGGGAGGGATTGCGCCTTGCGCGACAGGCAGAGATCCAAATGGCGGTCGTTATTTTGCTCGAGCATCTGGCCGTACTTTCGTCACTTAATGGCGACAGCCGATCCGCGGCGCGGCTGCTCGGTTACGTGAACGTGCAATGCAGCGAGCTTGGATTGGAACGCGCATCCACGGAGCAAAAGGGCCACGACAAGCTCGTCGAGACTATGCGCGAAACACTGAGCGAGCACGAGATTGCAAAACTCGAGGCAGAAGGCGCTACGTGGACCGAAGATCAGGCGGTCGAAGAGGCGCTGAAAGTCTAGGCAGTGCCGCGCGAGCGCGGTTTGCGGCGACGAGGGCAGCGAATCGCCGCCGCCGGTCACGGCTGAGCAAGCCGTATTGAGACCCGTCGAGCATTAGTCAAAAGGCCCGGTCGCGGCCTGGACGAAAGGCCCCCGAGTGGCCGAACAACGTCCGCACCTCGCGCGAGAGCTGAACGCTTTCGACGCGACGCTCATCGTCATGGGCGGCATCATCGGAACGGGCATCTTCGTCAATCCATCGGTCGTTGCGGCGCGCGCGCATACAACCCCGTTGATCTTCACGGCATGGATCGTCGGCGGCATTGTGGCGCTCTTTGGCGGCTTCGTCTTTGCCGAGCTCGCGGCCCGCCGGCCGCAAGTCGGCGGCCTCTACGCGTATATGCGCGACGCCTTTCATCCGGTCGTTGCATTTTCGTACGGCTGGACGGCGCTGCTCGTGTCTCAGAGCGGCGGTATGGCTCTGGCCGCCATCACGTTCGCGTTGTACTTCAACCCGCTCGCGCTGTGGCACGCCCCCGCGATCGTCTCGGCCGTGGGCATTCTCCTGCTTTTCAGCGTCATCAACTGTTTCGGCGTGAAGGAAGGTGGCATCACGCAGAACCTGTTCATGGTGCTCAAGATCGCGGTAATTCTCGCTCTGATCGTCGCCGGGTTCATCGTCACGCCGGCCGGCGTGCCGGTGGCGCCAGCTCCGGGGCCGGCGATAGGGCTCGGGATGTTCGCTCTGCTCGGCTCAGCGATGATCCCGGTACTTTACGCCTACGACGGCTGGCAAACGGCAAGTTTCATGAGCGGCGAACTCAAAGATCCGCGCCGAACGCTCTCCTACGGGTTGGTGATCGGCGTTCTCGCCGTTGTCGTACTCTACGTTGCCGTGACGATCGTCTGCATTCGCGTGCTGGGTCCCGACAAGCTCGCGCTCTCGTCGGCGCCCGCTACCGACATCATGCATTTGGCAGGCCCGGCGTGGGAGTGGATCATCGCCATGGGCGTGGGCCTCTCTACGCTGGGTTTTTTGAGCAATCAGATCCTCACGTCGCCGCGCATCTACTATGCGATGGCGGAGGACGGCGATTTCTTCGCAAGCCTCGCCTGGCTGCACCCAAAGACGGAAGCGCCGATCGTTGCGATCGCGCTGCAGGGCGCCGTAGCTATCGCGATTACTCTTGCTGGAGCCGCCTTCGCAGCGCTGCGCCAAGGGTATCAATCGATTCTGGACGGCGTTGTCGCCATCGATTTTGCGTTCTTCGCACTGGCCGCGCTCGCTGTCTTCGTGTTTCGCAGACGCGATCGTTCCGACGAAGACGTTACCATCGAGGTTCCGGGACATCCGTATACGACGGCGATCTTCGGCGTCGTATGTGCCGGAGTCGTCGCCTACTCGATGGTCGCCTTTCCCAAGGACACGCTGCCCTGCATCGCCGCGCTTGTCAGCGGCGTCCCTGTCTATTGGCTCTGGCGACGTTTCAAAAGACGCTAATGCAGGGCCACTTTACGGCGGCGCTGGTGACGGCTAGGACGAGTGCGTACATTCATGCGGCAGCGTAGCAGGAGCACACGCAAGAAGCATTGATCTCATACGCGGAGCCCGTTGGCGTGGCCATTTGATTTCGACGATTAGAGAATTGCCTCCGTTAGCGCATCTGCGCTCCCGGTCGGCACGATCGTAAGATTGCTCGCCGGCGCCAGTCCGCAAGCGGCGGTTGCGATGACGCGGGCGCCCGCGGCGAGCGCGTGCAAAAGCTGGCGCGGGCGATGTTCGACAAACGCGGGCAAGGCGACGACGCGCGCCAGATCGAGCCCTTGACGAAAATTCGCCACGCGCGTCACATCGAGTCCGCGCCAAAAATCGGGTCTTTCAGCGTCGCGATCGCCAATGACAACGATCGAGGTGCCGGTTCGCCGCGCCGCCTCGCGTATTTCATATGCACCGCTCCGTCCTAGCGTCGCGCCCGCAAAGAGCAGGCTGTTGGAGGTAGGCGCACGGTATGGAGGCACGGTTGGAACGACCCACGGCAGCAGCAGGGCGCGTGGACCGAACCGGCGCGCGATCTCGCGGTGCGGGGTAACGACGCGACGGGCGCGGTCGAGCGCCTCACGTTCGGCTTCGACGATTTCGCGCGGAGCGCGGAAATCCGAGAGAGTCGGACTATCTGGATGCCGCCGCGCCGCATCATCGAGCACCTCGTGCAGCGCATTCATTGGCAATGACGTCATCAGCACGTCGAAGGTGCACCCGGCGAGGTAACCCGTGCGCCACAGGTACGGCAGCAGGTTCTGCATCACGACGACGTGCTCGATGCGTGAAGGCAAATGGCGTGCAAATCGACGGGCGATTCGCTCGGCATCGAGCAGCATCGCTCGTTGACGCGCCGCCCCGTGCGACGCAAGGCGGCGCGAACGTCCCGCGCGAACGAGCGTTTCGAGCGGCGCCTGCTTCACGCCACCGAATCCCGCGAGCGCCCACGCGTATTGGGGGAGACTAAAACGTTTTCCGTCGATCGGAACGAACGCCACGTCGCTTGTCGTTGCTTGCTTCGCGACGAACGCATCGTACTCGGGCCAATAGCCGTCGAGTAAGAATGCTGCCGCCGGTGCAGAGTTCACGCCGTGTATTTTGCGATGCCGTGTGCACGCGACTCGATCGCAGCTGATACACGACGGCGGCGCGGCTGCGATGGCGACGTCGAGAACGGATCGCAACGGCTGGGTTACGGCCGCAGTCACCGGCGCAAAAAACTGCACGATTAGGCGATCGCCTTGGAGCCGGCAGCGGATCGTGAGCTCGTGCCCTGCGCGAAAGCGCAGATCGACGTAATTCCAAAAGACCGTCGCATCGCGATCGCGCTCGGTCATCGAGCCGGGCACGAAATGCGAATGCGCGTGCCGTTCGACGATTTCGCAACCCGAATCGAGCGCGGCGGCATACAACGCGTTCGAGAGTTGGCAGAGACCGCCGCCGACCGTAGGGATGATGCAGCCTTCGCGCAGCTCGCGCCCTTCTACGTATCCCGCGCGGCGGGTGGCGCGACCGATCTGCCCCCAAAAGCTGAACGTGCTGCCGCCGGGGACTACGGCGCCGTCAAGCTGGTGAAGCGCCATGTACAAGTTGTGGATCTTGCCTTCAATGAGGCGTGCCTCGCGGGGATCGGTTTCGGCGACCGCGGAGCGGAGCGGCGTCGAACTTTCGGCCAGGAGCGCGTCATCGGAAGAACCGCCGGTGAGCGGCCAGCGGCGCGTCGCGCCGCGGGCGTCGGTCGCGAAGCGTTTGGCGCGGAAAAACGCCGCTTTGAGCTCGAAGGCGAGCATCGCTCGTTTCGTAGGGGGCCCCGCGTTCATCGTCGACATCCGCGTCTATGATAGCAAACCCGGCGTCCAGAAAGCGTCGCTGGGCAAGTCGTCGAACGCACTGGGCCCTAAAGGAATAGGTCAGTTGAATAGTCGGTACGCCTTCGCTTGTGTTTTGCTAGTGTTCCTCGCATCCGCCGCGCGAGTTCCGGCCGTCGCGGACGCCGACCCGTTCGCGCACGCCGACTGGGACGCGATTCTTCGGAACGACGGCGGCCTCACCGTAGTGAAACTGGGCGACGCCGTCTCTGCGCGGTACACGTGCATCGACGCTCCCGACGTTGTCTCCGGCTGCTACACCGGCGGGGGTTCTTCGGGCAAGGTTAACGGAACTTGGCTCGCCGTGATTCCGATCGACGGTATGGGCACGGGCGGCATTATGGCGATCATACTCTACGTTTGGCGTGACAACGGCGCGCATCGTCTTACTACCCTGGGCGTCTACAAGTGCGTCGCACGCATCGAGAAAGGCAGCCTCGTCGTGAAGCAACCCGTTTATTCGGCGGGAGAAGGCAACTGCTGCGCAAAGCACAACAGCATAACGACTTACACCGTCGCGGGCGGCAAGCTCGTTAAAATTTCGTCCATCACGCTGCCCGGAAACTTGTAGGAACTACTAATGGCGGCAAGGCGGACCCAATGCTCTTGATTCCAGCTTTGCTTCCAAGGTATAGCGACGCCGCCAAGGTCTACCCAAATATCTGCCAAGTACTTGCATCAGATTGCATCAATCTGCATGCTCAATAGAGGGTTCGATTCCCGTTGGCGCTACCACAGTTGGCCTTATTATTCGCGTCAGAAGCGCCGCGTCTAGGCTCCTAGTAAAAGAACTGCTGCAGTTGGTTAAAGCCCGGGCCGAACGCCCACCCCATACGTTTGCCGGGATTGATCGCCGGCGCGGGCTCTCCGAGCGCAAACTTGAACCCCGTAATCGTCTCGACCAGATTACCGTTCTCGTCGTAGACGACGATCGCGCTGCCCTGGCTCCCGCTGCAATAGGACGGATCGGTCACTAAAAACAACCCGTTCACCGGATCGATGGCGATGCCGGCGCCGCTGTTCCCCTGGGACGTGTCGCCAGTGCAGGGAAGCTGCGCGGCCAAGCCCGTCTGCTTCGCGAGGTTGTAAAACTCGACTTGGGCGTTGAGCTCGGTAGTCGTGGCCGCAATGCCCGTGCTCGAATCGACGGCTAAGCCGTTGACGAAGCCCGCTCCAAACTCGCCGTTGTTTAAGCCGGTGAACTGCGTCTGCTTGCCGGTCTGGAGATTGACGAGTACGTTGATCGGCGCGGCGCCCTGGACGCGCCCGCCGTCCGGAGAGGTTGCGATGACCGCCTGGTTTGTCGCAGTATCTTGCGCAACTTGCGGCAGGTTCCCCACCCCAAACGTGCGCGGATTGAGATGGAACACCTTGCCGAACTCGTTCTTCGCGACGTTCGATTCAAACAGATCGGGAATATCGTTCTTCTCGAGCTCGATCGCGAAGATGGCCGTCATGCCGGTTGTTTGATTTGGACCAGCCGCCTCAACCTCGATGTCTTTGACCGGCGGCGTCCATTTGCCGGTGAACCTACCCTTGATCGGATCCATCAGGTCGTAGAAGCGCTTGGCGAAGAGCGACCCCTTCGGCATAACCTCGCGCGTGACAAGGCCGACGTCGCCGGTGACGATCGCATCGAAAGCATAGGAGGTTCTGCTTGGAGGCGTCTTTCTTCCCGAGCGACACCGCGTGGCGTGCCGAACGCGACGCCGGTTGCGAGGCAGACCACAACGGAGTCAGCGGCGGTGCCGAAGCGCCGCCACTGCCCGCTCCGCACGCAGCGAGCGCAAGAGCGACAAACGTAACAGCGAGGGCGCTGAATTTCTTAGAACTACGATTCTTGGACATGAATCCTCCGACAGCGTGGGGTTTTGCCGAACTCTACCGATTCGACATGAAAAAACTGTAAAGTGCGAGCGCAGCGATGGATTCACAATTTCTTCAGACTTTGACTCACACTTTTTTTACAAGACGACTTTATATTCACAAAAAGTCAACGGACCCACGACATCCCAAAACACACATCACTTTTCAGGAGAATCAAATGAAATTGCCTCACCACGTTGCGAGCGTTAGCCTCGCATTGGCGCTTGCAGCGTGCTCCGGCGCGCAGACCGGCATGACGCCGAATACACTTCCCGTCAGTTCCGGCGGCAACTCCGGCGGCGGCGGCGTTACTCATTATTCCGTTCCAGCCCAAGGCCAGGCCGGCGTCCGTAAAGCCGCGACTACCGCTCTCATTCTCGTCGCCAACGAAGGCGGCGGCAACGGCGGCACGTTCAGCGAGTTTTCCGAAAGCGCGAACGGAAACGTCGCGCCGACCACGGTCATATCGAACCACAACGGTGGACCCGTCGCCATCGGCTTTAGCTCAAAGGAAGGCATCGGGTTTGCGGACGGCAACATCAACTCGGCCGGCCAGCTCGGTGCCGAAACGTTCTCGCTGACCGGCGAGTTCTTGACTGGAATCGAGTGCTTCCCGAAACCCACTCAGACGAACGCCGTAGCGTTTGATAGCAAGGGCCAACTCTTCGTTACTGGGGTCGTCAAGGGCGGCCGCGCCATCGGCGTCTTCAAGCCCGGAGTCAACGGCTGCGTCAAACCGAAGCGCACGATCTCCGACCAGGGCGGCCTGGCCATCGACAGCAACAACCTTCTCTACGTCGCCAATGGCGCGACGGCAACGATCGACATCTTCCCGTCGGGATCGGGCACGATGGAAGCGCAGATCGGCGGAAGCAACACTGGGCTCGTAGCGCCCGGCACGGTCGCCGTTGACGCTTCGCGCAACGTCTACGTCTTCGACTCTAAGACGGTAACGATCAGCGAGTTCGCTGCCGGAGCGACCGGCAACGTCGCGCCGATGCGCACCATCTCCGGCTCGAACACCGGGCTGAGCGACGGGCAGGGCTTTAACTTCGGACTCGCACTCAGCCAGACAAGCGGCGACATCTTCGTCTCGAACCCGGGCTCGAACTCGATCCTTGTCTTCGCAGCGAACGCAACCGGCAACGTTGCGCCAATCCAAACGATCGCTGGCAGCGCCACGAAGCTTTCCGTGCCACTGGGCGTCGCGGTAACGGAGTAACGTTTACAGCAGAGCCAAACCAAGGTAGTGAGCTGGACGCGAACGGACCCCGCCGCGAGGCCCGGCGTCCAGCTATCTGCGGGCCGTAGGTGCCGTGCGAAGCGTAGCGGCGCGGCGATAGCACGAACGGCGGCCGCTCTTGACAAGCAGTGTGTGCCAGGCATCTGACCTTCGGTGGTGATACGCTCGTGGCGTGAAGCGCATCGAACGCATTCGGCTCTACCCGACGACTCGTCAAGAACGCGCGCTCGGCTTCATGCTCGACGTAACACGAGAACTCTACAACGCGCTGCTGCAAGAACGACGCGACGCCTACCGGCTGCGCGGGATCACGGTTACGAGTAAGATGCAATATGCGGAGCTGACGGCGTTACGCGCAGAAGATCGGCGCGTTTGCAGCATCTACCGCGAGTCCGAAGATGCCATCTTGCACCGGCTAGATCTCGCGATGGCGGCCTTCTTTCGCCGCTGTCAGGGAAGCGAACCGCCGGGTTTCCCTCGCTTCAAGAGCGCTGCCCGGTGGCGGCAGATCACCTTTCCCCACGGCGATCGGGCACTGCGATTTGACGAACACCAGCGCCGGGTGACGATTCCCGGCGTTGGAGCGGTGAAGCTGCGCAAAGGACGCGCGGTGCCGAGGTGCGGGCGTGCCTGGATCGTGCGGCGCGCAGGGCGCTGGTACAGCTGCTTTGAGTGCGAACGCGCTGTAAGGCCACAGCCGCCGACTGGGATTGTCGTTGGAGTCGATCGTGGAGTGCGGGTGCTGGCGGCACTCTCCGACGGCAGGCTGATTGGCAATTCAGCGATCGGCGAGCGGCGCAGAACCGCCACCGCACGCCTGCAGCGCGAGCTCGAAGCAGTGACCCTCCGCGATGGCGCGGGACGAGTGCGCAATAAGCACGAGCGCCGGCGCCTTGCCGCAGTACGGCGGCTGACCCACGCGCGGGAGCGCGAGGCGAATGCACGACGCGATTACGCGCACAAAGTGTCCCGGCGGATCGTCGATGGCGCCGATGTGGTCGCCCTGGAGAAGTTGCGGTTACGGGCGATGACCCGCAGCGCGAAAGGGACCACCGAGCGGCCAGGACGCAATGTGCGGGCGAAATCGGCATTGAACCGGTTGCTCTTGGATAGTGGATTTGGTCTGCTTCGGCAGATGATCGCGGCGAAAGCGGAAGAGGCTGCGCGCGCGGTGGTCGAGGTGGATGCCCGTTTCTCGTCGCAGGAGTGCTCGCGGTGCGGGCACGTGGCGAGCGAGAGCCGGCGAAGAAGGCGCTTTTGCTGCGTGGCATGCGGGTTTGTCTTGCATGCCGACGTCAATGCGGCGCTGGTGATTCGTCGGCGAGCGCAGTTGGCGCTCAAGAGTGCGCTAGATCCGGCCGAGGACGCCGGTGGCCGTGATCACGATGTCGCGGCGTAGGCACACACAACGAAAGCCGAGGTCTACAATCCCGTATCGACGGCCCAGTCGAGCGCGTCCTCCAGCGCCTCTTCACCCCAGAACAGCTCCCCATTGACGACGCAATTTGGCGCTCCAAATATGCCAAGATCGATCGCGATCTCGGTATTTCGTCGAAGGCACCCTCGAAATTCGGGAGAGCTTGCTTTTTCTGCGAAGTCCTCCGGCGCACCGACTTCATCGAGTAAGGCCGCGAGTATCGAGTGGTCATCGATGTCCACATCCTCGCCGAAGTTGGCAACGAACACGCGTCTGATGAAGTCACCGCACCAAGTTTGGGAGTCGGCCGCGCAAGCAATGCGAGCTGCCGATATCGAGTTTCTCGGAAATACGGACGGCTTACGCCAGGGTAAGTTTCCCTTCTTCGTGAGTCGTTCCATATCGCGCCACATGTAGGCTCCACGCCGCACATTGAGGTTGAATGGCGAGTTATCCCACCCTTGCATTTGAAAAATCGGCCCGAGCGCGAACGGCCTCCACACGAGATCTACTTCTCGCTGACTGCACAATCCTTGGATCCTCATTGCTGCGACGTACGAATACGTGCTCGCAAAATCGAACCAGAATTCGAGTCGCTTAAAAGGCTGCACTCTCATCGATCGCTTTTACGTACCCCAAGAGCCCGTGGCCCCAATCTACCAGTGGCCTGCACTTTGCCCCCCATCTACATGGGAAATTTCCCCAGTTACGTACGGAGCGTTTTCCAGATACATCACGGCAGAGACGACGTCTTGGATCTCTCCAATTCGCCCGAGCGGAATCTGCGATTCAAGTCCGGCGTACGATGCCTCCGGATGCGTCCTGATGATTATAGGTGAGACCGCATTCACCCGGATGCCACACGACGCATATTCGATCGCGAGTGCCTTTGTCACTGAGTTCAAGCCGCCTTTAGCCAACGATGCTAACGCCGCCGGAACACCTTTGACAGGTTGTTCGGCTACCGTCGCCGTGATGTTGACGATATGACCCCAACCTTGGGCCTGCATTACACGCAGCGCACGCTGCGCAATGTGGAAAAACCCGCCGAGGTTCGTTGAGAGCATCAAGTCGTAGTCGTCCAGGGTGTACTGCGTGAATGGTTTCGAAATGTAAGCTCCTGCATTATTGACTAGCGTGTCGAGCCGTCCGAATCGATCGACGCCCTCGCGCATAATGAGTTCGGCGGTCTCGGGGTTACTGATGTCGCCGGCAACGCTCAGCACATTCGGGTCTGTGCTTTGCTCGATCGAGAGTGCGCTGGCGACCACCTTGAAGCCCGCATCGCGGTATGCGGCTACTAGGCCCGCGCCGATGCCGTGCGAAGCACCGGTGATTATCGCAACCTTTTCATCGATCACGCCGGTAGCCGGCCGGGCCGAGCCTTAACCGTACGTGAGATCGGTGCTCTGCCCAACCTCGATAATGTAGCCGTCAGGATCGCGGATGTAGCAGCGCGTCTCGCCGTACTTGGCAATCGGTTCCGTGAGGAACTCGGCTCCTCGACTTTTCCATAATTCATAGTACGCTTGAATGTCCGCAACGCGGATATTCAAGAAGCTGCTGACCCTATCCGGGTCGGCGGGGACGCTGAGCGTTACCGACGGCTTGTCCGGTGTGGGCCCGCCCCCGACGTTGACAATCAGCCAAGTATTCGCGATCTGAATGTGCCCAGACGCACCCTTGCTGTCGCCTCTACTCAGAATGCGGCCGCCGAAGACCTTTTCATAAAAATCAGCCGATCGGTCGATGTCGGCGACGGTGATAAAATGCGTGACGGTAAATCCCTCCCGCGGCGGCATCTCATAGCTCTTTTGTTCGATTTGTACTTCGTCCATGAACGACTCCATTTGCGATAGAGAGTATTTATACCGACGCTTGGTGCAAGTCTCTTACGGGGTGAGCAGAACCTTACCGATACCGCCCTTCGTGAACGCGGCCTGCGCGGCGCCCGCGTTCTTCAGCTCGTCGCGGCGGCCGATCGGGATCGTCAGCTTGCCGGCGTTTACGGCCTCGGCGATAAAAGCGATGCCCTCTCGGTCTTGCTGTGAGCGGAACGGGACAACGCGCACGTTTGGGTAGTCCTTGGCGCCGTCGGGCTCTCCCGTCACCGATGCAAACGTCCCGCCGGCCTTTACCTTCGCGAGCAGATCCGTCGCCGCTTTCCCGCGAAGCGTGTTTGCCACGACGTCGACTTGCGGAATCGCCGCGAAAGCGGCCGGGTCGTCGAGAGCGACCGTTTCGTCGGCGCCGATGCTATCCGCCTGGTCGAGCTGAGAACGTAGCACGCCCGCGATCGCGCGGCCGCCCGATACCTTCGCCATGTAGACGGCACAACGACCGACGGCTCCAGCCGCGCCGGAGACCAGCACCGTCTGGCCGGACTGCAATCCGCTTGCGACCGAGATCAGTTGGCTGCCCGTGACGCCCACGAGTGGAATCGCGGCCGCGTCGACCAGGTCCATCGTCTCCGGAACCTTGGCGAAAAGAGTTGCTTTGTCGGCGACTAGTTCAGCGTACGTGTGGTACGACCACGCGCAGACACGGTCGCCGACCTTGAGGTCGGTGACGCCGATACCCGTCGCGACCACCGTTCCCGACACGTCCAGGCCGATGATCGCCGGAAAGTGCATCGGCCACCGATCCTTCAAGTCGCCGTTGCGCTCGAGCATGTCTTCCGGGTTGATGCCAATGCCGGCCACTTTAACGAGGACATCGTCCACGCCGAGCTGCGGATCCGGCATGTCTTGATATTTCATCACTTCCGGGCCGCCATACGCGCTCACAACAGATGCTTTCATATGTCGTTCAGATCAAATCATCCATAAAGGACCCCAGTTTTGCTTTGCCCGACTTCGATGATGTAACCGTCAGGATCGCGGATGTAGCAGCGCGTCTCACCATACTTGTCCAGAGGTTCAGTGAGAAACGTCGCTCCCCGGCTCTTCCATAACTTGTAGCACGCTTGAATATCTGCTACACGGATATTCATGAAGCTGCTGATCTCATTGGGGTCGGGAGGGGGGCGCAGCGTCACCGTTGGTTTGTCAGGTGTCGGACCGCCTCCAACGTTGATTATGAGCCACGTGTTTGCGATTTTGATGTACGGCGGTGCGTCTCCATCGCCCATGCTCACGATTTCTCCCCCGAAGACCGTTTTGTAGAATTCGGCGGATCGCTCGAGGTCGGCCACTGTGAGAAAGTGAGCGACGGTAAACCCCTCGTGCGGTGGCATCTGATAGCTTTGCTGCTCTACTTGTACTTCGTCCATTGCTCTCTCCAATTGCAGTTATAGTGACGTTTCATCATGAGGTCCTGACCGATCGGAACGTTGCGCGAACGTCTTCAGAGAAGAGTTGCGGCTGTTCCCAAGCGGCAAAGTGGCCCCCCACGTCGTGCTTCTTGTAATAAACGAGTTTGGGATAGGCCTTCTCCGCCCAGCTCCGCGGCGCCGTATAGATCTCGTGCGGAAACGCGCTCACGCCGACCGGAATAGTAACGCCCACGACGTTAAAGAAGCCGAGCTTATTTTCCCAATAGAGGCGCGCCGAGGAGATTGCCGTCTTTGTTAGCCAGTACATGGTGATGTTGTCGAGCACGTCATCGCGTGAAAGACCACCGGGATGGCCGAAGAAGGCCGGCGCGATCATCTCGTAGCTGTCCTTGTCGTGATCCAGAATCCAGGCCGCAAGGCCAACGGGCGAGTCCATCAATCCGTACAGCGTCTCCGGGCGGTTCGACATCTCGACGGCGTACCCGAGGTGATGCGTGTAGAAATCAGCTAGCTGCCGATACGCGTGCAGCTCGTCGCCCGCGAGCCCGGCGGGCGGCGGAGCGTTGGCGATTGCCATGGCTAAAGTGTCGGCCGGAACGGTACCGGGCATGTTGCTGTGAATGCCCAGCACGTTCTCTGGTGCGAACAAAGCCAGCTGTTGTGTGATGGACGCGCCCCAATCGCCGCCTTGCGCAACGAATTGGTTGTACCCAAGACGCTTCATCAGCGCGACCCAGGCTTTGGCAATGCGAATGGGATCCCAGCCCAGCGTGGCCGGCTCGGGGGAGTACCCGTAGCCCGGTATCGACGGAATCACTAAGTGGAACGCATCCGATGCAGCTGCACCGTGCGCCGTGGGATCGGTCAGCGGACCGATAACCTTCATCTGCTCGATGATCGAACCGGGCCAGCCATGCGTGATGATCAGGGGTAACGCGTTTTCGTGCTTCGAGCGGACGTGGATGAACGCAATGTCCTGTCCATCGATCTCGGTGACGAACTGCGGTAGCGCGTTCAGCCGAGCCTCGACCTTGCGCCAATCGTATTCCGTCGCCCAATAGCTTGCCAGCGCCTGAGTCGTCGCCAGCTGCACGCCTTGCGACTGGTCCGCGACGAGCTCTTTTGTGGGCCATCGCATCGCCTTGATGCGGCGGCGCAAATCGTCAAGTTCCGACTCCGGAACGTTCACGGGAGGAAACGGGCGAACAGCGGTCGTACCGCTGCCCGTTTGTTGCGCGACTGCGGTCATCGGTGAACTCCTTTCAGTAGGGCTTTTCGTCGTCTTTTGATTAGCGCACGCAACAAGCGACAGATACGCCCCAGAGAAACCTGTCGTGGCCATGCGAACGAAGTAACGCCGTTCCATTTTTAATAAAAACTCCGCGCGTATTTGCGAAGTAGTTGAGGTCCGCGCGAACCTCTTTACACCGGAGGAACGTGGGGAATAAACATGCCCGTACTTTGTCGGTTTGTCAAGTAAGCGAGCCTCGGAATGAACGACGACAAGATCTCCGCAGTTTACGTGTTCCCGGATCCACCAAAGAAATAAGGTCTAGCGGATTAAACGGCTTCACGACAGACGGAGACCGCGGCGCCCCGGCGTAATTCTAGATGAGGCTATTCGGGTGCGGGCTCGGCACTGCTGAACGAGATACAGACGCAAACGGTGCCCTACAACGCTGCCATTTCCGAAATGGAAGAGATGCCTGACGATTGGAGTCTCTCGGCCAACGCGCCCCAAGTCTTCGATTACGGTAGGAGGCCAATGGCGGGGATCCCCGGGAAAGCGGACGCCGGCGCAGAACCAAGCGCTCGATGTCTATCTCACGATACAGAGCGCCGCAAATGCTGCGCTCACTACCGATTGCATTCGCGATCTTTCTCATCGCACGAGCCTGCTGTCTTGCCGACGACGCTGCGACCCTCAATTCGTGGAAAGACTCCTTCCGCGTGGTTTGGCAGACAGACCATTGTGAATCGGAGTGGCAGAGCTGGAACAGGTATTGGGGGCAGGTGCACGCATTTTATTTTGGCGCGCGGGGCTACGCCGGCTGGTTCCCGGATAGTCAAAAGATCCTCGTTCGCGTCACCGATCCAAGCACGAACGCCGCGGTGGCAGCCCAGCTTACGTCGCTCGGGCGTCGGATCGGTGGGGAGTGGGCCAAACAGGACGATTGCCGCAAGGTGAGGACCAGCGACACGTGGATGGAGCGAGCCACGGAACCTGCCAAACCCGCGCTGCTCGACTGGCAAAACCAACTAGACAAAGCGGCCGCTGCTGACTCCGGCAACGGAGCGTCCATCGAGGCCGGCGTAAAATCGATCAATTCTCAGCTGGACACGATCGGGGTCGCGCCGCTGACCGAATAGCCCCGCTGAACGATGAAAGGGACGCGCTCTTGTTAGGCGGTTGTTGCTTCATTCTGGGAGCGCTCGTAGGCGTTGCACCTGCGCCGCCGATCACGAGCCCGCTTCCTCTTGCCACGCCCTCGAGCGCGATGACGGACACGACGCTGTCGAACGGCATGCGCGTCATTCTCCTACCAAATGCTCTGGCGCCAGTGGCGACGGTCGTGACCGAGTACGGCGTCGGATCGGATGAGGATACGATACCCGGGACCGCTCACGCGACCGAACACATGATGTTCCGCGGAACCGGCGACATTTCTGCAACGCAGTTTGCCGACATCGCGGACCGCATGGGTGCCGATTACAACGCCCAAACGTCAAACGAGTCTACGTACTACTACTTCAAGATACCGTCGGTCTACGTTGGCGTGGCGCTGCGTCTCGAAGCGGATCGCATGACCGGAGCGGAGATGCGCGAGAACGACTGGGAGTCGGAACGTAAGGCAATCGAACAAGAGGTGCGCGCGTGGCAAAGCAATCCTGCCTACGCGATCACATTAAAGATGGGTAGGCTTTTCTACGGTGAAAAGAGCCCGATCGCTGCGCTGCCAGTCGGAACGATAGAGGGATTCAACGCGATGCACGCTGCTGATATCGCGAACTTCTATCACGCGTGGTACCACCCGAATAACGCGACCCTTATCGTCTCCGGTGACATCGACGCACAGCAGGTCCTTGTCCAGATACGCCAGCTCTTTGGCGGGATGCCGAGCGTCGCACTGCCGCAGCGCCCGGCATCCGCGCTGCCACCGCTGGCCGCTGCAACGCTGCGCGATTCGTTCGAGTTTCCCATCGGCTTGTGCGGCCTGCTCTATCGGACGCCCGGAGCGAATGACCCCGACTACGGCGCGTCGCTGATCGCGTTACAGGTCCTCAACAGCGGACGTGGCGCGCTCGCGGATCTGAGCGCAAACGGCAAGCTGCTCGCAGCCTTTGACGTCGGCACGGCTCTCTCAGATAGCGGCGCCACTTTCGTGGTCGGAATTCCGCCTCTCACCGGCTCGACCGACGGCGCGGCCGATCTCCTTTCCGGTGCGCTCGCACGCTACCGAACCGCGGGCCTGCCGCGCGATTTGATCGCGAGTGCGAAGCTGAAGCTTCTTAGCGCGCTCGCTTATAAGCAAGCCTCGATCTCTGGCATCGCTTTCGATTGGGCGCAAGCCGCGACGCAGCGGCTCTCTTCGCCCTATACGGTTCTGGAGGACGTGGCAAACCTCTCCGATGCCGATATCGATCGGGTCTTCAACACGTACTATTCGCCGCAGCATCAAATCACCGCGCTGCTCGAACCGGCCTCACTGCAAGCGATGCCTACGATCGACGCGAAAGGCGTCGAAGAGAACGTGCGATACACACCGTCTGCGAGCGAGCCGCTGCCGGACTGGGCGACACCTATGCTCGAGGTGCCACTGTACGGTCCGCAAGTGAGCAAGAACGAGACTATTTTCCGGCTCGCCAACGGACTGACTGTCGCGACCGTGCCGGAATCCGTTTCTCCGACCATTGTCGTCAAGGGCGAGATCGATACCGAGCCGGCGTATTTCGAGCCTCTGGGACGCGAGGGGGTCGCATCGCTGACGAGCGAGCTCATGGCGTGGGGAACGACCAGTTACGACCGCAAAGCCTACGAGGCGGAGACGGATGCAATTGCAGCGCAGGTAGATCTCGGCAGCACGTTCGGTGCGACCGTCACCTCCGAGCATTTCGATCGCGCGATGCAGCTGTTGGCCGACGGAATGCTGCACCCGGCGTTTCCCCCGTCAGGCTTCGCCGTTTCGAAGATGAAGCAACTGCAGGCGCTTTCGGCGGCGGAGCACTTGCCGGCTGCGCAAGCGATAGTCGCGCAAGACGAGGCGCTTTACGGGCCCGGCGATCCCCGCCGCCGGCGCGCAACGATGCAGTCGATGGCGGCGATCTCGCCCGCCGACGTGCGCCGCTGGTACGCGTCTGCCTTTCGGCCGGACCTTACGACCATTTCCATCGTGGGCGACGTGAATCCGGGTCGCGCGCGCAGCATCGTGGAACGATACTTCGGAAATTGGAAGGCGTTTGGCAAACGCCCTGGCTTCAATCGGGCGATTCCGCCGCAGAGAGCTTCTAGGCAACAGACGATTACCGTCAAGTCGCCATCGCTGACACAATCGCAGGTCACGCTCAAGGAAGTTCTGCCGATGCGCCTCGGCGATCCCGACTACGCCGCCTTGCTGCTCGCCAACACCATTCTTTCCGGAGAGGGAACGGGCTCGCTGCTCTTCAAGGAATTGCGCGTGCGTAACGGCTACGTCTACAGCATCGACTCGAATTTCGACATCGAGGAAGACGGCGCGACCTTCTCCATCTCGTACGCGAGCGATCCCAAAGACGTCGATCGTGCGGAAGCGGCCGCGGTCGCGATCCTACGCCGTCTACAAAGCGTGCCGCTCGACGACGTAGAGCTCGAGCGTGCCAAGGCGTTGCTCGCAGCGAAGCGCATCCTGCCGCTGGACAGCTACAATGGCATCGCTCGAGACGTGCTGACGCGAGCGGACGCCGGCGAAACGCCGGCGCAAACCGATGCATTTTGGCACAAGGTGCTGGAGTTAACGCCCGTGCAGATGCAAGCTGCACTGCGGCGCAAGCTGCATCCCGACGCATTCGTGCGGGTCATTCTGGAGCCGGAAGCATGATCGCGGTCGCAGCGCTCAACGTTTTGCTCGCACAAGCGTCGCCAAAGCCGAGCTCGGATGCATCGGCGACGCCGACGGTCAGTTCCAGCCCATCGCCGGCCTCGAAACCGAGGCTCGTTCGCATCGCCTCCGGCGCCATTGCGATACCGACGACTTGGCAGGCGGCGCCGGACACGATTACCGCGGTGGCACAACAGGGGATTATTGGAGCCTGGATGAGCGGCAGCGAAAGCGGTGAGACCCTGGTCCTCTTCGGTGCTCCGAGAAACGGCGTGAGCCTCGACGCCATCGTCAAGAGAACGCAAGCAAGAATCGCGCACACCATACCAGGTGCGGCATTAAAAGGCAGCTCCGCGCAAACTTTCTGTCGCGGCACGCATGGCTGGAAGCTTGCATACTCCGACAGTTCCGGGAACGGCGAAACGTTCATGATTGCATTGACCAGCGCCCGCGCTTACCTTCTGACTTACCAGTATCCGGGTTATCCCGGAGTTTCAGCGGAAGGCGAAGCCGCAGCCGAAAGCCTCTGTCCACCAGCCGATCCGGTCGTTCACATGCCGCCTCCGCCGATCTCGGTTCCATCAGACTGGACGTTGCAGGATCCAACATCGTTTGGTTTGCCCGAAGGTACGACCGAATGGGTATGGTTGCCGCCCGTCGGGACGTCGCAGGGGTTGGAAGTCAATGCCGTGCCGCGCTCGGCGCTCTACAGTTTGGGTGCATACGGATCCCTGATATCGATTTTGGAAAGCTACGATCGGACGCGTCTGCAAAAAGCATTCATGGCGCTCAGAGTTGTTTCCAGCGAGCCGACGAGGATCTGCGGGAAGTTCGACGGCTCTTATCGCCGGCTCGTCATGGCGGCAAAAAACGGACAAGTGGAACTGGAATGGATCGCCGCCGTCACGCCTTCGGCGAAATACAACGCAATCTATTGGCACTACGCTACGACCGCTGCTGACCCGCGCGCGGAGCGAGCGATTCGTTCGCTCTGCCCGAGCAGCTGAGCGGATTCCACAGATCGCTGATTTACGGAGGAAACCTCAGATGAATACACCGCCAATTGTATCGCCTCAAGAGTGGGAGGAGGCGCGGCAAAAGCTGCTTGTGAAGGAGAAAGCCTTGTTCCGTTCTCGCGATGCGCTAGCTGCTGAGCGCCGCCGGATGCCGTGGATGGCCGTAGAGAGGAAGTACGAGTTCGAGGGGCCTAAAGGTAAGGCGAGCTTGCTCGACTTATTCGAGGGTCGTCCGCAGCTAATTCTCTACCGCGCTTTCTTCGAGCCCGGCGTGTTTGGCTGGCCAGAACATGCGTGCCGCGGCTGTTCTCTCGGCGCCGATCAGGTCGCTCACCTCGCGCACTTGAACGCGCGTAACACGACGCTCGCGTTCGCATCGCGAGCCCCGCAGCCGGACATTGCGCGCCTGAAAGCACGCATGGAATGGAAGATGCCCTGGTACACTATCACCGACAGCTTCGATGTCGACTTCGGCGTGGATGAATGGCACGGCCACAATGTGTTCTTCCGCGATGGCAATCGTGTGTTCCGTACTTACTTCGTTACCAGCCGTGGCGACGAGCAGATGGGCAGCACCTGGAACCACCTCGACATAACCCCACTCGGGCGACAAGAACTGTGGGAAGATTCACCCGAGGGCTATCCTCAGACCGAACCCTACGACTGGTGGAACTGGCATGACAATTATCCCGCTGACGCCTCGCCCGATCCAAAGTGGGTCGAGCACCTAAGCAAAGTACGGGGGACGTGACCGTTTGAGCTCGTTTTGAAAGCCCTTAGCGGCAGACACGCAACTATCGTGCTTTACGTGGTGGCGATGGCATCCGTTATAGTGGCTGTAGATTTCGCGTTCTTCAAAAATCGATTCTGGGAACGGCTAATAGTGAATATTGGAATCGTCTTGGTATTCGCAGCGTTCTACTTGAGATTTCTAAGGCGTCCATGAACTACGCTGCGCGAATCAGACCCGCCGCGACCAGCTCGTCGTAGGCAGCAACAACAGTGTTGCGAGAGATCTGCAATAGCTGTGCCAATAATCGCGTCGAGGGGAGGCGAGCCTCGGGGGAAAGCTCTCCTGCTCGGATGGCGTCGCCGATTTGACGAGCAACCTGCCGGTGCAGTGGTTCCGGGGACCACCGGTCGAGCGCGAGGGCCGGAACGGTATAGTCGCGGCGGCGGTTCAAAGTGGTTCTGCCTCTTGGCTCTTTCAATTCCTTATCCTTTGGTGCATCATGGTTTCCAGTCTACTGAAGGAGAGTAACGATGATTTCAGGCGGAAATGCGACGATCTTCGTCTCGAATATGGACGAAGCGGTAAGGTTCTATACGGACGTGCTTGGGCTGCGGCTCACGAACCGCTTCGGCGATGCGTGGGCGACGGTCGACGCGGGGAAAGGCCTTACAATCGGCCTGCACCCTGCATCGCCGAAGTATCCATCCCCGGGAACAAAGGGCGCGATGACCCTCGGACTCGAGATCGATGAACCGATCGAAACCGTCGTCGCGCGTCTGAGTGAAAAGGGCGTGCGGTTCACCGGTGCGATCGTCGAAGACGATGCCGGGAAGTTCGCACAGCTCGAAGACCCCGACGGCAACCAAATGTATCTTTGGGAGACGGTCCTCGACGCCGCGACGTCGAGCGAGTTCGCGCGCAGCTAGCGGACCTACACGCTCAAATGCTCCCCGGCGCGCACCACCACCACAAGCCTGCCGCGAAGGCGGCGTTTAGCAGCAGTCCAAGAATCCCGATCTCCGGGCCATAGATAACGCTATTCGAGATGCCGAGCGCGCCGACGTGAGAGCCGAAACCAAAGAGCACGTAGGCCAGGCCATTCCAAACCCCGTGGCTCACGCTTGCAACGACCAGCGAGCCTGAAAGAAGACGTAACATTCCCCAGATAGCGCCGAGCACTGCCGCGTTGAGCATAAAGACCGGGACTTGAGCCATTGGCGGGTTGAATCCGGTGGGCAGCACGACCGACGACCAGTGCCATAGAGCGAACGCGATACTCGTCAAGACCAAAATTGCAATCTCTCCTTGGTTGGCGCCGTAGCGACGCCCACAACCAACCGCGGAAAAAGCCTTCTTCGGTGAGCAGTGCGACCGGGATCGTCGTTCCGCCCACGAGCAAGAGATTGAGCCACACGGAGTGTGCATGATGGGGCGCGGCAGCGGGATTTAGCGCCCCCGTCAGCGCCGCAACAGCTGCAATCGCGCCCATCACGACGAGCGGGTAAAACACGGCGACGCCGTAATATCGCAACGCGCCAGGCCGGCCCCATGTGAAACCGACGTCCTGCGATTTCCGTGAATCGTTATCCCACCAGGAACCGCCTGAGGTCGCCACGGGGTTGTACGGCGCTTGCGAACCTGCGCAGCGCGAGGATCAGACGCTGGTCAAGTTCGCAGCGTTGGCGGGGGCTAACAATCGCTGCGAAAGCTGCCTCAAGAATATCGGAAGCTTCGTCCATAAAATACAGCATGTATTGAGCGAACGAACCGGCGCCAAAATCGAGCGCATCGATGGCCTCGGCTAACTCATCGGAGAAAGGCGTAAACCCCAAAACGTAGGCACTCAGATGCTTTAAGAAGGTCTGCGCGGCGCCGCGGTCAGTTTCGGATTCGTTGCGCAAGTGTGGTATGGCACTCTGCAATCCGCCGTAAAGAACCTCGGTGACGGCCTCATCAAAGGGTGCGAATGGCGTTGCATCGGTGCACCCCTTCTCAATCACAAAGAGGTCACAGCCTACGGATCGATTTCGTGTAGCTAGCAGATAAGACAAGGCGCGCAGATACCAATCGCGCCTGTGGCGACTTCCTTTGTCGAACGTGACGCCAATGGAAGCGGCGGCACGAGCTGCCAGCCCGTCGTACTTGAGGGCTACTGCTGTGTGAAAGGCTTCATTCGAACACGTCCTGGCGCGTCCGCGAAGGCCCTCGGCGTTCAAATGGCGCGCGCGTTCGATGTCGACGGCTATGCGATCCCACGCTGTCGTCGAAAGCTTCCCGAGATCGTCGGGGCAGGTCCACGGCTTATCGAGTCGCAGCCGGGCGCGCGCTATCGCCGCCTGAGCCCTATAGGCATCATAATGTCGCCCCCAAAGAATCATATAGGCGCCGGTGGCGAGTCTTTCTGCCGCGGCATGATTGCCCCGCTGCAGAGCGATCTCGCCCTGCAAGAGGCTGCCGGAGGCGAGATGCCGCACTGCAAAGTTGCGAAGGCCGCGGAGGTCCGCCTCATCTAATAGAGCATTCGCATCTTCAAGCCGCCCGCAACGGATCCGAGCTTCGGCTTGCGCGAGGAGTGCCCGCGACAGCCAAGTGGCATGGTCTTGTCCGATCCGCTTCAGGTTTGTTGCCACGCGATCCATTTCGCGTGCGTCGCCGCGATGACGGGCGCGAAGGTATGCGAGCCATTCCAATTCGAACCGTACTTCGGAATTGCTCGTCAAGTCGCGTGCGGCCCGCGTGAACAGCGGCCATAGCTCCTGTTCCGCCTCGGCGTGTTTTCCGTTGATCTGTTTGGACTGCGCCCTCAGGATGGTAATAAGGGGAGAAAAGTTATATTGCTCGAGCTCCACGCCCACTGGTTTGATTTCGTCGCCCACGTTCACGCAGTGCCGAAGCACAAGCATGGTTGCCTTTGACGTCGACGGCGGGCCGCCAAGGCGAAATATGCTCGCGGCCGTAGCGGGATCGAAATCCGACACTAATTCGGCAATAGTCTCCAACGGATCTGCGGCAGCTCGGTCTCGGTCGTCAACCGTGGCGAGACGGGGCGCTCCGACGAGATTTCGAATGTGCAGAGCAAGAACCGCAACAGCTCTAGCACGGCGCCGCTGCAGATGACGCGTCGATACTTGTAACCTTTCCGCCGCGTTCCTTCTCGGCTCGCAGCCTTCCGGGTCCGAAGGCAACAGCAGATCCCGTAGGCGCTTATGTTGCCAACTCCCCTGGAACGCCTTCTCGACGGCGTTTCGTAAGGCATGCTGCGCGTCTGAGATACCGGTGAGCTCGCACAAAGCTTGGGCCAACGGAAGCGCGGCAAGCTGAAAAGGGTCGCTGGCACGATTTAACAGCCGCCGTACGTCGGCTTCCATTCGGAGTTGTGCTTCGTCAGTGGCGTGCGCGGACGACGGTACTACCAAGGCCACGCTGACAAGTATAAATGCAGTGACGAAAGCAGTCATCACGCAATTATCAATGCCAGCGAGAGTCGATGCGCTTTTTGTTTAGACTGTTCTTGAAAGTTATTGATTTCAGCTGGAGCGTTTAGGCTGGGTTTTTATTAGGAGTGACCGCGACTATGACACTTTCCTCAGGTTTATAGGGAACGTCACGGGCCCAAAAAAAGGTCGCGGAACGCGCTGCAAATTTAGCGCTACGACTTAGGAGGAACCACACGCATGAAACGATTTTCGTTACCGCGTTCCTTGGTTGCCCTGACGGCGTTGCTTACAATACTCATCGGGCAGGAAACATGGGCACTGGCCGGTGTCACTGGTAACATCGCGGGTACGATCAAGGACTCCAGCGGCGCACCGATTGCCGGCGTTCAAGTGCAGGCAGTCTCCGCCTCACAGTCCACGACCGCTACGACGGATGCGGGAGGCCACTTCGTCATCCTCTCGCTTAACCCAGATACCTACACGCTCAGCGTGAGCAAGAGTGGGTATCAAAGTACTTCGTACCCCGGCGTCGTGGTCTTCGCCGACCAGACGCAAAGCGTCGCCTATACGATGACCAAGGCGCTGCGCACGATCGCGCATGTGACGTCGCAAGCCGGCACGTCGCTCGTCAAATCGGGCGTCGGCAGCGACCTCTATAGCGTCAATTCCGCTCAGGCTTCCGCAGCAGCCGCGCTCGGCGGCGGCGGCAACCTGAACAATGCCTACTCGGCGATGGCATCCGTCCCGGGCGTTCAAACGTCCCAGGGCGGCATCGGCTGGGATTTCAATGCCGCGTACGTGCGCGGGCAAAACTCGTACTACACCGGCTTCGAATACGACGGTATTCCGATCAACCGCGCATTCGATAACTACAACGCCGGCACCGAGTCGAGCCTGGGCTTGCAGGAGCTGCAAGTCTACACCGGCGGCGGTCCGTCATCGGTCGCCTCGGCCGGTACGGCGGGCTTCATCAACCAGGTCATCAAGACCGGTACGTTCCCGGGCTTCGCCACGGCGAACCTTGGGATCTCGACGCCCAACTACTACCATCAGGCCCAGGTGGAAATCGGCGGCTCGACGCCCGACCGCACCTTCAGCTACTACATCGGGCTTTTGGGCTACAATCAAACGTACCGATTCATCGACAATACCAACGGCGCCGGTTACGGTACGCCGGGCGGCATCTTCTCCGGCAATACGAACGGCTTCGGCACCGGCTACGGCTTCGGCAGCTTCCAACTGCTCACTGTCGGCTCCAGGTGTCTCACGAGCACGTGCCAGGGCGTCAAGCCGATTTGTCCGCTCGTCTCGGCCGGGGTCTCGAAGTTCACCTTTCCCGCGCAGGGCTGCTGGCAGTACTACAGCGCCACGTCCGGTTACGGCACGGCGACGGTCGCGCCGTTCATGGTCAGCGATCGCGAGAACGTGATCAACCTGCACATGGGCATTCCCAAGGCCAACGGGCTTCGTGACGACGTTCAGGTGATGTGGAGCGGATCCGCGCTCGACAACTCCGGCTACACGAGTCCCGACGACTTGGGGCCTGGCAACAGCCAGTTCGTCTACTCGCAGTACAACACGCTTGCCAAGCTGCCGACTTGCGGCCCCGATACCATCGGACCCGGGCTGACGGTCAATGGGTGCAACAACCCCGGCGGCTACGGTGGCGTGCCGGTCTGCGGTATCTCGAGCAACCCGACCGGCAACTGCGGTCAGATCGTTTCGCTGCCCTTCAAGTGCGGCGGCTCAACGTCGCTCTCATTCTTGGGCTGCGCGTACACGTACATGCCCTACGCGGACAACGTTTCGTATAACGTTCCGTTCGGCAGCGTGATCGCAAAGAGTATGACCACGATCAAAGCGCCGGGAGTCTACATGGCACCCGGCACGCCGTCGCACACGTTCGGCGGTCCAATCGGGCTCAACGACAACTCGATAAACCAAAACCAGAACGATGCCGGCATCACGAAGGTGCAATACACCTACGCGTTGAGCCAATCGGCGTATCTGCGCGCCTACGGATATACCTTCTACTCCGACTGGTATCTCACGGATCCGGGCTTCGGCTCGTGCGACGAGCTGTGCCCGTCGTTTCCCGAAGCCGCGCAGTACCAGCTCATCACTCACACCTCGGGTGGTGCGCTCGACTTCCAAGACCAGCTCAACGACCAGAACTTGGTAAGCCTGGACGGAAACTACACGACCGCAGGCGTGATCCGGTTCAACAACTCCTCGGCGTACGCCGGGTGCGCGCCGGGTGCGTTTGGCTACCCCAACGATTGCTCGCCGATCGGTTACATGTCGGGAAGCGGGAGCAACTTCACGTGCTACGATCCCACTTCCGGCAAAAAGCAGATCTGTATCAACGCGCCGAGCTATTACAACGTGGCCAAAGGGACCAGCGTCAGCCCGACCTGGACCGCCGATGCGGCGTCGGGTCCGACGGGATTCGCTGGTTCGAACACTCCGGCCGGAAAGGCCGGGGCGACGTGGGATAGTCTGTGGACCGGAAACGCGACCGGCTCGTTCAACTCCGTTCGGCCGCGCTTCGTCAACGCATCGCTGCAAGACCAGTTCCGTCCCAGCGACAAGTTCCTGATCAACGCTTCGATTCGGTACGACAACTTCACGTACGTGTTGCCGGACTCGACGACCACAGCAACGCAGTTCTACGCCAACCAAAGCGCCAACTACACCTGCGTCCTAGCAAAGACTAATCAGGTGCTGACGCAACCGCTGCCGCCAGGCGCTCCGCCCCCGGCGGGAGCTCAGTACGTAGTCGGCGATTGCGACACGGCGGTGGCCCAACTTACTCACGGCGTCGGGCCGCAGACCGGCTGGGTGCATCCCAACGGCACGACCCAAGACGGCGTTACCGCACCCAACTTCACGGCGGCCTCTCCGAGCTCGTACGCGCTCGATTACTGGGAGCCGCGTTTCTCGGCAACCTACACCCAATCGCCTGACGTTGTCTGGCGTTTGTCGGCGGGTCGCTTCACGCAGCCGCCGATCTCCGCGTCGGTTCAATACCTTGCCACGACGGGTGACGACCGTTCGGTTTGGAACAACACGATGAACCTGGGGTTCTACTCGCCGTTCCATCCGATTCCGGGAATCTCGTCGGGGCAGTACGACCTCTCCTACGAGCAGCATTTCCGGGGAACGGACATGAGCCTCAAGCTCACGCCGTTCTACACGTGGGTCAGTAACTGGCAGCAGCAGACCTTCATCGGCGCCGGCTTCGTGACGCAAGTCCCGGTCGGCGTCAATCGCAACGAAGGCGTCGAGATGCAGTTCAACAAGGGTGACTTCACCCGCAACGGGCTCTCGGGACTGCTGGCCTTCACCTACACCAACTCCAAGGTGATGTTCCAGAACATCCCGACCGCTGGGGGCGGCGTCATTCCCGAACACGACGATTGCGCTCAATCAGGTGATCGCGCAGTATAACGCGCTGACCAAGGCCGGCGGGGGAAGCCCCTGCTACCAGGGCGGCGTCGGCGTTTCGTGCTCCAAGCCCAACGGATCCTCGCAGGACACGATCCTCAATCCATACTACAACCAGCCCGCGCAGGGAATGCTCAACGAAAACGCCTGGTACAACCCGTACTCGACCGCGATCGCGCCGAACCTCAACGGGTTGGTGAGCAGCTACATCTCGCCGTACACCTCGTCGTTGATTCTCAACTGGCGCCACGACAAACTGGCGATCACGCCGAGCTTCAACTTCCAGACCGGCGGTTTCTATGGAAGCCCGCTCGATACCGAAGGGCTCGATCCGCGTACTTGCCTGCAAAACTCGGCGGCGGCCGGCATCACGAAGGTCTCGCCGAAGACCAATCCGCTGCAGTGCAACTACCTCTCGACGACAGCGCCGGGTCTCGGGCAGTTCAGCTACTTCTACATCCCCAATCCGCAGACGGGATCGTTCCTGTTCGACAACTACCAGCAACCCAGCTCGATCGTCGGGAACCTTCAAGTCTCGTATGACGTCAGCCCGCGGATTCGGCTGATGGTCCTGGGCGCGAATCTCTTCCACTCGTGCTTCGGCGGTTCATCGGCGCCGTGGACGAGTGCGATTCCGCCCAGCAACGTGGTCTGCGGATACGTGCCGGCCGGCGGTTCGCTCAACAGCACGCTCTATCCGGCCAACTTCTACAACGGTACGGGCATCAACGACTTCAAGGCCAATGGTGCGCGTACTCCGGCGGCATTCCAGAACAGCTACTTGCCGGTCGGCTCGAACAACGGCGCAATCGGCGGTGCGGTGCAGCCGATCAACGTCTACTTCAACGCTCAGGTGAGAATCTAACAAGGATCACAGTACGCAGCAAAGTAGGCAATCAGAGGAGCGGGACCTCCCAATCGGGAGTTCCCGCTCCGTTCCGAGACAACGGTCACGCTTAAACCCATCCCGTGCAGAGTTCCTCAACGCTTACTGCGCTATCGCCTCCGGGGCGCTCTTCGGCGCCCTGCCGAGAACGGTAGCGGGCTTGCGGATTCCCGACACGGCGCTCGCGAGGGAAGCGACCGAAACTGCGCGTGTTTCCGAGCCCGCCGAGATTTTCAATCATTCGCTGCGCACTTTTCTCTTCGCCGAGCTCATTGCGAAGAGCAAAGCGCTTCCTCACGACGTCGAAGCCGTCTACGTCGCCGCGATCCTGCACGACACCGGCCTGACGCCAGCGCACATGAGCCGAAACCAGCGCTTTGAGGTGGATGGTGCGAACCTTGCCAGAAAAATCCTAGCGAGCCACGGGGTAGGCGGGAGCCGCGCGGATTTGATCTGGGACGCGATCAGTTTGCACGACCAAGGGGACATCGCCCGGTGGAAGGCCGCCGAGGTAACGCTTGTTAACGCCGGCGTCGCGGCGGACTTCGGCGCCTATCTCGATCAGATGGAGCGCAGCGATGTCATCACCGTCCTGCAGACCGCCCCGCGCAACGGGTTCATCCCTGTCTTTCTCGACGCGGTCGCGAACGTGGCGAAACAAAAGCCTGACGCTACGGGCAACTCGTTCGTGACCGATGTAGGCTACCGTATGGTCCCCGGATTTCACCTCGCCAATTTCTGCGACGAAGTGAAGCAAGACCCGTTCGCACCGTATGCTTGAAAGTTAGCTCGCGGACCAGGCACCGGAAGAGACTGCCGCGTCGCGGATCCGCCGTTGGATAGCTTTTGCGGCGCTCAGACGGCGGCCTTATGCCGGGGTTTATAGGCGGGCCCAATGTCGTGCAGCAGTTGTTGGAAGCGCGGCGTACGCGAAATTGCGTCGAACCACGGCAAGCTTTTCAGGAATGGCAATGTCGGTTCACGCTGCGTGAAGGCCGCTTCAAGGTAGGCCATCGCATCGTCCAGCAAACCCAAGCCGATCGCGACTATCGCGAGATTCCACAGTACGACGTAGTCAGTCAGAGCCATTAGTTGCAGTTCTTTGAATATCTTGTCGGCTCGCTCTCGCTCTCCCATATCGGCGTAAGCGCGGCCGAGCATCGGCAAGCGAAAACTCGGATCCTCCGAGCGCTCCTGCGGTAGGAGCTGCAGGTCACTCATAGCTTTTTCAGGCTCTCCCCCGAGAAGATAAGCCTGGGCTCGATAGCGCCGCGCGATGTAGAAGCCCTGATCGGTCTCTAGAAGATTGGACATTATCGCAATGGCGCTGGCATACTCCTGGGAGTGGACGAGCACTCTTGCGAGCAAAAGCTGCAGAGGAAGGGACGACGGTTCCATCATCAGCGCGAACTGAGCCTGCGCGAGCGCATCTGAATAGTGACCGGTGCAAATATATAGCCACGCCGCATTATTTCGGACAAACGTCGACCCCGGGTTGAGTCGAATTGCCAGGTCGATTTCCTCTTGAGCGCGTTTCCAATCCCAATCGCAAAAGCATAGGATCCCGGAACGGACCGCATGAGCGATTGCGGACGTTGGATCAACCGCAAGGGCTTGCGCGATCGCCTTTTTGGCAAAGGGAAACGAGAGATTCGACGGCACGTGCCAGTAGTCGGCCAGCAGCGAGTGCGAGCGAGCGAGGCCGATCAGCGACGGCACGTAGTTCGGATTCGAACTCAACGACGCTTCGAAGAAGCCTATGGCGCGCTTTATCGAAGGCGCGGTGCGCTGCTCAATAAAAAAACTGCCTTGGCAAAAGTTGCGAAACGGATCGACCCCGCTTCGCAACAAGGCATCGCCCAGGCTCGCTTCATCGACGGCAGATGGCTCCTCGAGTGCGAGAGGCGCTTCAACGACGGGTAATGCGAAGCGGTAGCCGCTGCCGGAGACGGAGAGAATGTACGTATGATCCCGCGCCCGCTCCCCCAAGAGGCGGCGCAACATATAAACGTGCTGGGCTAAGTTCCCATCGGTAACCGCTTCGTGCGGCCACACGCTCGCTGCCAGAGCCTCCTTCATCACCGGGGCACCGTTTGCTTGAAGCAACCTGGTGAGAATTAGGGACAACCGCTCCGGGACCGGAGTCACCTCCGAGCCTCGATAGAGCAATCGCCTCGACGAATCAAAGCGGAACTCGCCAAAACCGTAGGTACGCGCAGCCGGCGTCGGCTGCGACGGTGATCCGGAGAACGCTAATGTTGCGCGACGAGGGTTTTGCAGGCCCACTGAAATGACGGACTCTCCCTTCAATCTCCTAATTCGTTAGTTTTTATGATAGGCCGCCCTACGCCATGCTGTCAATCAAACGGGTAGCGCGACAACCGCTTCCAGGCGATAACGCCGTCGCGCTCGATGAGATCGACGTAGCCGTTATCAAATGTTCTCAAAGCCGTACGAATTCACGCCTCGCTTTTTCAACATTCTTCAACCTTGCGGGAGGCTAAAGTTCAGGATGGAAACTGTCGCGCCCATCTCGCCTACAGCGGCTGTCTCGCCGGCAGTGGCGTCGTTATATAATGACGCCGTGAGGTTTTCATCACTGGTGACCGTTGCGGCAGCGCTTGCGTTCGTGGGAGCTGGCTCGGGTGATCTCGACGGCCAGCTGCAGTCGACTGCCGCGTCATACTTCTCGAACGTGGCGGCGATCGCGCGCATCACCGGCGGCGACACGACGATGGACTACTACCAGCGTCTGCTCGACGATCCCGAGCTGCTCAAAGCTCCCGGGCCCGAGGGCTATCCGCCGGCGATGTGGCAGCGTTCCATGCAAAACACCGCGCGGCTCGACCTGAGCCTGGCCACGCAACTCCTCGAGCAGGCGTACCAACCGATGGCGTCGATTCGCGGCCTGGGCGAGACGCTGATCCGCGCGTCGAAGGATGGAACGATGCAGCCGGTCGCAGTCTACGTTCCCAGTAGTTACGTTCCTGGACGGCAAGCGCCGTTGATCGTGTTTCTTCACGGCCGCCCGCAGTCGGAATCCTCGCTGATCGCGCCCCAGTTCCTTGGCGACCTGGCCGAACAAACCGGCACGATTATCGTCGCGCCGTACGGCCGCGGCTATTACGATTTCGGCGGGTCGGAGAGCGACGTGTATGACGCGCTTTCGGCAGCGACCCAAGCTTTCGCGATCGATCCGCGGAAGCGCTATTTGGCCGGGTATTCGATGGGCGGATTTTCGGTGTTTTCGGTTGCGCCGGTCCACCCGAACCAATGGTCCGCTGTGATGTCGATTGCCGGCGCTCTGCTCGGCTCAAGATCGCATCTGGTCACCGCCATGCTGCGCACTACGCCCTTTTACATCTTGACGGGAGCACGCGACGAGAGCATCCCGACGCAGTATCCCATTACGACGTCGGTGTTCTTGCGCAATGCGGGAGTACCGGTCACGTTTTATTCAGACCCGAACGCCACGCATCGCCTTTACACACTGCGAACGATTTTGGCGCAAGCATGGACCGACATGGAAAACGGCGTGGTTCGCACGCCGTGGACCCTGACGGCCTCCGGACCGTTGATGGCCCTTCCTCCGCCGGCGCTGAAAACGTAGGTTTGTCGAAGGACACGGGTTCGGCTCCCCGCTGGGAAATCTCTCACCAGAAGAGTACGCCCGTCGAGCAAAGAACGGTGGGGCTACCGTCGCCACGCATGTCTTTTGGGAAGATCGCGCAGACGATTGGTGAGGTTTGCGACGCCCACGATCATCGTTACGACGAAAGGAGACTCAAATGGCCAAGGTCACGGGATTATCAGGTAATGAGATTTACTGCCTCTCATTAAAGAACTATCAAGCCGGCGAGCTGGTTGTGGGCAATAGTGTAAATTCGATGGGCTTTCTTCGCGGCGTTGCCGCGAGCTTTAAAGGCATGGCAGGAGGCGAGATCACCCAAGTCACCCAAGCCATCGAAGAAGGCCGGCTAAATGCCTTTAATCGCATGATAACAGAAGCGCAAGGGCTTGGTGCAACGGGCGTCACCGGCGTGACAAGCGATTTGAGAGATTTTTACGGTAATACTGAGTTCCTCTTCGTCGGCTCCTGTGTAGAAGGCGCGGGTGCAGACAATTCTCACTTCGGCAGTTTTTTTTCTAGCGCAGGCGACGCGCAGGAGCTTTACTGCCACATGGATGCCGGTTATCAGCCTATTGCGCACGTCTTTGGCAATATTTCGTATTTGATGGGCATCGGCGGCGGAATCATGGGCAGCTTAAAGGCCATGGCTCGCGGGGAAATCAAGGAATACAGCGACGTCTATAATGCCACACGTCACAAGGCATTGGACCGCATTGTTGCGCAGGCGAAATCGTGCAGCGCCAACGCGGTTGTTGGCATCCGCACCAAAATCATGGTCTGGCACGGGACGTATGAGATGCTGATGACCGGCACAGCGGCACGAAACAGCGCACTGCCTGCCTCAACCCAGACCGCTCCGGTAACGAGCGATTTAACGGGCGCGGAGCTCTGGGCTCTGACGACGCTAGATTACGCTCCGGTAAAACTGCTGATCTCCGCCTCGATTTACTCTCTCGGCATCGTCGGCGGCTTTACAAGTGCGTTGAAGTCTTTCACCAAGGGAGAAATCGATGAGTTGACGACCCTGATCCACGACGCCCGCGAAGTGGCTATCGCCCGTCTCAAAAGCGAGGCGGCGGATCTCGGCGCCGAAGAAGTGGTAGGCGTTAAAACGTATATAGCCGATCTCGGCGGCAGCTTGGTCGAATTCCTCGCCATCGGGACGGCCGTCAAGAAAGGCGCGGGTGTCGCGGTAATGACACCAACGCTCCCGGTCCAAGCTATCGCGCAAGACAAAGATACCTGGATCGAGGGTGCATTTGGCTTTTCTCTCGATCGCCAATAGTTCGACACCTGTTCTTAGCGCCGTAAGTGCTCGACGCTATCCAAGGTGCGCGCGAGCTCGCGCGGCTCTCGTAACGCGCGCAAGGAGACCGGGGGCATCGAGCCGCTCGCACACGGCGGGAAATTCGGCGGTAGGCCCGCGCCACTCCAACTCGGCGACGTCCGCAAAGAGGTTCGCATCGGTTCGAAGAGTCGCTAGGCTCTTGAATAACAGCGCGAGACGCTGCCGCTCACCGAGCACTTGCGACGGGAATAGCTCGATCGCGCCATAACGAGTGATGAGAGCGGCAGCGCCCTTCGGCCCAATGCCCGCGATTCCCGGGATAGCCGTCGGCGGTATCGCCAACGAGCGCAAGATAGTCGGGTATCAGCTCGGGATTTACCCCAAACTTAGCACGGACGCCGTCGGCGTCGCGGATGACCTTGCTCCTTCGGTCGATTTGCACGATGCGATCCTCGCGCACGCATTGCGAGAGATCCTTATCCGGAGTCCAAATGCAAATTTTCTGCACCCGAGAATCCTGCGAGGCGATCGTGGCCGCCGAGGCCAGCGCGTCATCGGCCTCCAACTCGATCATCGCCCAAACCGGAATGCCCATCGCTCGCAGCGCGTCCTCGAGCGGCTCGAACTGCGCGCGAAGCGCGGGATCGATTCCATCTCCGGTTTTGTATCCGCTCCACAGCCCGTTTCGGAAGGACTCGATAACGTGATCGGTGGCGACGCCTAAGTGCGTGGCACCCTCGCCAATCATTTGCATCACGGTGTTGAGCACGCCGGCAACCGCCCCGAATCGTCGCCCCTTCCCATTGCTGAAGCGACGAAGTCCAAAGAAATGGCGGAAGAGCTCGTAGGTTCCGTCGACCAGATGAACGATCACGTTGTAAAAAACATCTTTACCTTTGCCAGGGCCGGGTAACCTTGACGCAGAGGCTCTAACCGCAAACGACTAGAGCCTTATTCAAAGACGCTGGGAGCGATACTTTAGCGAACGAAGCGCGGTCCCCAATATGCGCGGCGATAAGGGCGCCAATAGGGACGACGTGCCCAATATGCGCGACGCCCATATACGGCCGGATAGGGCGCGTAGCCGTAGCCTCCGCCAACGTAGCCGTAACCTCCGCCAACGTAGCCGTAACCAACGCCAACGCCAACACCAACGCCGTAGCCGTACGGATAGCCGTAGCCGTAGCCATAGCGATAGGGGTAGCCGTAGCCGTAGCGATAGCCGTAGCCGTAACGATTGGGGTAGCCGTAGCCGTAGCGATAACCGTAACCCCGGTATCCGGTTCCGTAGTAGCGGTTGCCCGCGACCACCCGCCCCGTCGCTGCCGGTCGCGCGGTTCCAACGGCGACGTGAGCCGCCGATGCCGGCGCCGCCGCGCCGAGTAACGATCCTGCGCCCAGAGCGCATGCCAGTAAGACGTTATGGAATTTCATCATGCTTTATTTCTAGCATCGTTGAGGCGAAAGCTTCGTTAGTAATGATTAAAAGCTTCTTCGAAAAAGATGAGAGGGCAGCCTTCGAGGGCGGGGTTACGCGGCTTCAGGCTTTCTTAGTAAAGCGACGAGCGGCAAGTTGAGGAGCGAGACGAGGGCGACGACTTTAGAGTTGTCCATGTAGGCAAGAATGGCCGCCTGCTGATCGACGAGGAACGATATCGTCGGCAGCGTCGGCACGATACCGATCGGCACTAAATGGCTCAACGTCGCCTCGCCCGCGAGCAGCGCTTGATACCAGGCCCAGCTGTGGTCGTAGATGACGGCAAGGGCGGTAGAGGCGACGGACCCGCCGAGTAACAAGACGATCTTAAAAATTGCAATGCCCTCAGCGCGTACTTCGGTGGGGAGCGAACGGACCAGCACGTTTGCGATCGGTGAGAACAGACACGCAAACCCGGCACCCGAAATAACGACGGCGAGTGCGAACGTCCCGAAATCCGACCCTGACGCGGTATGCGTCACGAGTAACGCGTAGGAAAACGGCACGAGCAGGAAACCCATCACCACCGGGATCCTCACGTCGATCTTGTCGGAATTTACGAGCATCACGACAATCGGCGCCACAATCATAATCGCCGGGATTCGCAGCAGCAGGAGCGCGCCGGCAGTAGACGGTGGAAAGCCGAGGCTTGTTTGTGCGTACTGCAGGAAAAGGTTCGCGCCAAAAAGCGGCACGCCGAGCCCGAAGCCGAGGACGCTCCCGACCGCGAGATTTCGGATATTAAACAGCCTTAATTGGATGAAGCCACACCGATCTTCACACAGTTCGCGCCAGATGAATCCCGCAAATCCGACCGCGGAGAGGAGGCAACACCAGACGATGTCCGGGCTCGAAAGCCAATCTCTGCGTTCACCGAACGACGAGGCGTATTCGAAACAGAAGAATGCGAGTAACGCGAACGCGACGCCCGGGACGTCGAAGCGCCCCGTCCATCGAGGACCCGGCGCTTCTAGCAGCGTGAAGATGACTACGCCCGCGAAGGCGGCGAGTAAAGCATACAATGCAAATGCGTCGCGCCAATACGCATGGTCGATAAACCAGCCGCCGATGAACGGCCCGGCCGCCGCACCTGAGAGCGAGGTAACCGAAAAGAACGAAAATGCTATGCCGCGCAGCTTTAGGGGAAAGAGCGTCAATACGGTTGCCACGGCGCAGACGAAAAACGTTCCTTGCGCCATCCCTTGAAAGCAGCGGCCGACGATGAAGCCGCTTAGCGAAGCGGTCATTGCGAGGTACAACGTAAGAACGCCGAACGTCAGATGTCCGAAACCGAAGATCGGTTTTCGCCCGAAGCGGTCGATGAGCCACGGCGTGAGCAAAAGCGTGACGTAGTAGAACGTACTGAATCCGATCAACGTCCAGGGCAACTCATCGGCGCTCGCACCTAGGCTTCCGCCGGCATACTGCTGGATAGATTGATACACGCCGTTGAATGATTGATCGACAAAAAGCGAGATCAAAGCGGCAAGCATCACGAAGAGCTTGCTGACGCTGATGCCTTCAGCAAGCTCGATTTGAAGGAACGGCCGGCTACGCGCCGCGATCATATTGCGCGGTGGAAGCGGGCCCGCTTATTAGCTAGGCCCGCTATCGATCGCTCCGCTTTTGCTATTGCTGCGAACGCGGATTTACTGCGACTCCATCCGGCAGCTCGCTTACGGTGAGGCCATTGTCGTAACTGTACTGGAACGTAATCGCCTTGGTGCTGTACGAGTAGACGTCAACAATGCCGTCCGTTCGGTCTACTGCCGTGTATTCGGTATTCGCCGAATTGAGCTTGCCGAAAAAGCTTTCGCCTTTGAGGGCGAACGGCCCGCCGACAACCTTACACTTTGGACTGCAACCCTTATAAATGGTGACGTTCTCGGCCATGTCATCGATAATCACCAGGTTGCCGTTGTTGTCGATGTCAATCCCGCCATAGTAAGTGCTGTTAAAATGGGAGGCGACTGTGCCGTTGCCGGCACAACCCTTGAAGTAGATCAAAGCCGCACCGGACCCGCTCGTCTTTGCATCGACCCAGCAGTCGCCGGTGTTGGACATTGCGACGCCGCCCGCGTGATAAATAGTGCTGTTCGTGAGATCCACCGTGCAGCCGCCGGCCAACGTGCAGATTGCAACATTGCCGGCTGAGCTACCGTTCTCGAGGTTGGACACAGCGATCTGACCGTTTACGGAGTCAGGGCTTGAGGCATCGGCGGGCTGCCCATATGGATCGGAAATCGAACCAATCTGCGCGCCACACATTCTGGGACCCTGGTATATGAAAAGAGTAGCCGTGCCGCCGTCGGGCTCCATCAGGTTGCCCTTACCGTCAATTCCAACGTCGTTGACAGACGAAACCCCCTGGATCGAGCAAATGGGTTTCTTGTTCGCCATGTTGTTGGCATGATAGCCCAGAAGATCGGTTGCGTAAAACTCAGTAACATAGGTACCCGACTTGGGCAGCTTCTTCTTTTTATCTGGCAGCACCAGCGAGTGCAGAACCGAGACGAGGCGCGGCGGTGCGGCATCGTCGAAAACACTTATTGGTGCATTTCGCACTTGCGGTCCAAGGCCCAGCGCTGAAGTGTTGCTGGACCCGATATTGCCGGCGCAGCCTGCGAGAAGGCCGATTGCGATCGTCGCGCAGACCGCCGAAGTAAACAAACGCATGCGATAAGTCTCCTTGGCGAGTAGTGTTGGGGAATGGACCCTCGATGTTGCCCGCGATGACTTACGGACCCTCTAGAACGCCGAGCCTGTCGCTTGTCACCCTGAGCCTCTCGCTTGTCACCCTGAGCCTGTCGAAGGGTGACAGCGGCCGACAACGTGTCCCATAGCGACTTTCGACCGCATGCGTCGAACTAGCCTCGGGGACGTGTAACGCATGGAGCAATCGACGGGGAAAGGCGCTAAGGCCCTATTCGTAAGCAGGGCGGGGGCGGATGCGGACTTTGCTGCCGTGATCGGCGGCATTTTGGAATCGGCGGGCTATGCGGTTGTCCTTCAGCAATGGGATTTCGCAAATCGAAATTTTATGGAGCGCATGCACGCCGCGCTGGCCGGCGGTGCGCGGGTCGTCGCATTACTGTCGCCGGAGTATCTGAGCAGCGCGCACTGCCAAGCCGAATGGCAGAACGCGATCGCCGACGATCAGCTCAACAGCAGATCGCGGTTGATTTTGTTGCGTGTTGCCGAATGTGAGCCGGTTGGACTCCTCAGCGGCCTCGCCTACTGGGATCTCGTTCCGATTCGCGAGAACCGCGAGCTGCTGCAAGAGATCGTGCTCGACGCCGTGCGCGAGGAGGGCCGGCGTACCGCACCCACGGGGCCATATTGGCGACCGCCGCGCTGCGTCGTCGATACGGAAGCGATCCGCCCGGTTCCGACCTTCAGTGCGCGCGAGGAGGAACTCGCTGCGATCGCCTCAGCTCTCTCGCATGACGGCGCGGTTGTTGCGGTGCATGGATTGGGAGGCGTCGGGAAGACATCCATAGCGCGTGAATATGCCTGGCGCAATCGGGAGCCGTATTCCGTTATTTGGTGGCTGCCGGCGCCGACCGAAGACGGAATTATCGAGGGACTGTTGCGCCTCGGAGCGATCTTCGTGCGGGGACTCGACCAGCTCGCCGATCGCCGCGCTGCAGCCCAACGGGTAACCGGCTCCCTATTAAACGGCTTCTCCAAACCCGCGCTGCTCGTTTTTGACAACTTAGAAGACGAGCCGCTGTTGCGAACCTGGCTGCCACGAACCGGAGCACGGGCATTGGTGACCTCGCGATGCGCAGCGTGGGGAGCCGAGGTGACGGCGATTCCTTTGCACGCTTGGGACCTGGAGGCGGCGGCCACGTATCTGCTGCGCGAGAGCGGACGAGCCGATTTAACCAAGGCCGATGCTTGCGCCATTACCGAAGCGCTCGGTGCGCTTCCCCTTGCGTTGTCGCACGCTGCCGCTGCGCTGCGCAACAGGCGGATGCTCACTCCTCGGCGATACCTGGAACGCATCGGCGATTACCTGAAAGTCGCTCCGCCCGCGTCGGAGTATCCGCAATCCGTCTTTGCAACGTTTAACGCGGCGATCGCGCAAGCGGAAAGCGAGGCTCCGGGCGCCGCAGCGGTTCTTTGCTTCGCGGCACTTTTCGCTTCCGAAGCTATTCCCGACGAGCTTTTTCGACAGCCTATCGATAGCTACGCAGAAAATCTGCAGCCGGTGCTGTCCGAGGACGTTCTCACTCGTGATTTGCGCTCGACGCTCGCCGACGATTTTGCATTGGACGAAGCACTGGGAGCGCTGGACCGGCTTTCTCTGCTCGACTTCTCCGAGGTGAATCGTACGTATGGCATCCATCGCCTCGTCCAACTGGCCTCGCGAGACAGGATCGTTGCGGAATCGGTCACGTGGCACGAGTCCGCTGTGGCAGCTGCCGATGCGGCATTCCCGAAAGTGCACTTTGACACGTGGCCCGCATGCGCGCGCCTGCTGCCGCATGCACGCGCCGCGTTGGAAAAGTTGCCGCAGGTCACAACGTTCTTACCGGCGAGCCGGCTCGCTCAAAAATGCGGCCTCTATCTTTGGAGGCGAGCCGAGTTCGAAGCGGCCGAGGTTCTGTTCGCGCGCTCGCTCGCGATTCGCGAGGAGGCGTGCGGGGCCGAGAACTACGAACTTGCGCCGATCCTTTGTCACTTGGCAAAGGTCTACATCGATCAATACCGCTATGAGGAAGCCGAACCGCTGCTGACCCGCGCACTAACGATTTGCGAAGGCGCGCCGGGCCAGGACCAATCAGATCTAGCCGACATCTTGAACAATCTCGGGGTCATCCGCCGCGAGCAAGGCCGGTACGAAGAGTCGGAACGCCTATACAGGCGCGCGCTTGCGGTTCAGGAGAGCGCTCTTGGCCAGGACCACCCCGAGGTCGCTCGCACCCTCAATAATCTGGCTGGGGTGTACGTCGAGCGAGACGATGCCCAAGCCGAGATCGTACTCGCTCGAGCCTTAGCAATCAAAGAAAAGACGCTTGGTCCGGATCATCCCAATGTCGCCTACAGCGTGGAGAATCTGGCGCAGGTGCATCGCAATCTCGGCCATTTTGCAGAGTCAGAGGCTCTCCATACACGCGCGTTGGCGATTCGAGAGAAAACGCTCGGGCGAGACCATCCTGACGTCGGCTTAAGCCTTCATGGCCTCGCAAACGTGTATCGCGACCAGGCCCGCAGTGACCAGTCGGAAGCCCTGCTGACGCGCGCCTTGACGATTTGGGGCAAGACGCTCGATCCCGAGCACCCGCACGTTGCGCATGGTCTCAATCTCCTCGCGCTCGTCTATCGCGACCAAGGGCGCTATGACGACGCGGAAGCATTGCACGAGCGTGCGTTGTCAATTTTTGAAAAGGCCTTCGGCCACGATCACCTCTACGTTGCGACGTCCCTCCATAACCTCGCGCAATTGTACTGCCGCCAAGAGCGCTACGTGGAAGCGGAGCCGCTCCTAGCGCGCGTCTTGGCGATTCGTGAAAAAGCACTTGGGCACGAACACGCCTCTACGAAATCCGTTCGCGATGAGCTGGACGGCGTTCGTAAGGCAATAGCGGCGACCGATTCTTGAAACAGATTGTAAGCTTCTAGCCCGTCACTTTGGAGGCGGGCAATAGACAGCGCATCCGCGACATTGGCAGGCGTTGCTCGCACTGGTCAAAGCGGGGAACTAAGGAGCGCCGCGCCGAACATACTAAATCGCTGATGCTTTTTATGCATCACTGGAGCAATCTTCAGGTTTTTCCCACGCGTTTGGCTTTTGCGCCGCGTTCGCAATACTCACTGGCTGCGGCGGCTACCAGGTACCACTAGCGCCGTCAGGCCCGTTCCAGCAGGGTAATGCGCAGGCACGCCTCCTTCAGCTGGCCGGGGGCGGCGTAAATACCACCGGGGGCCTTCCGGGTGCGGGACTTGTGCCGCTGCATTACCGCTCGAACCCAGGCCGGTCATGGATGTCCCCCGACGCAGCGAAAACGAAAGACCTCCTCTACGTCTCCAACCTCGATTCCGGTACGGTCAACGTTTACTCATATCCCGACGATAAGCAGGTGGGAATGCTGACGGGTTATTATGATGGCCCGGACGGCATCTGCGTCGATAAGAAAGGCGACATTTGGGTGGTAAACAACGGCGATGCGTCCGCCTTTGAGTATAAGCACGGCGGAAAGAAGCCAATCGCAAAGCTTGACGGTATCTTTTCCGACCCAATTGGCTGCTCCATCGATCCGACGACTGGGAACCTTGCAGTAACGACTTACGGCACTGGCTCTTCTGGGGGGGGAAGTGTTTTTATCTTTGCGCATGCGAAAGGCACGCCAAAGGTCTACACCGATTCCGAAATACCGCACTTCAATTTTTGCGGCTACGATCCCAAGGGCAATCTCTACGTCGACGGAACCGATTCGGCCCAAAGCCAATTCCATTTTGCCGGGCTTTCCAAAGGCGCGAAGGCGTTTAAGAATATTACGCTCAAAGGCGGTATAATCTACTACCCCGGCAACGTGCAGTGGGACGGTAAGTATGTGGCGGTTGGTGACCAGGACGCCGGTAGTGCATCTTCCGGCTTATCGGCGATTTACCAAACCACGGGCTCAGCCGGAAAGATCGTCCACGAGACACTGCTTAACTCAGGGGAAGCAGAGGACATTGTTGGATTCTGGATTCAGGGCAGCACGGTTATCGGGCCAAACATCGGGTATCCGTACACCAAGGACGACAAAGGGTCCGTAGGGTTTTACAAATATCCGGCCGGGGGTAAGGTGACGACGACACTCAAGAAGGGATTCGACTGGCCACAGGGCGCGGCGATCAGCGAGTAGCCAAAACCCGGTGTCGGGATCACACTCCCATGCCCGGCGTTCGCGATCGCGAGGCGACGGGGTAGTGGGACGCGAGGCTAAACGGATACTCACAGCATTGCGCACTGCGGCACTGAAATCTCGATGCGATAACGGCCGTTACTATCGCTTATCTGAATCGTCGTAATGTCTTTCAAGGGATCGCTGAGATGATTCGCTCGATATATACGATTCCATAGCCGTCGCAACTCATCCGACACCCCCTCAACCTCGCCATACTGATAGTAACCTGTTGCAGCATAATCGACTAAGGCAGCCTGGCGTCCATGCACAGCCGTTGCTCGCAAATAGGAAAGACGCGGGATGCTTACATGGGTTCGATAACGGTACGTCTTTATTTGGTTAGAAGGAAAGTCTCTGCCCGAGAAGACCCGGGAATGCCAATACGAGACGGAAGGTGCTTCCTTAAGAGCTTCTTGGAGGGCCTATAGCAACCGCGAGCGACTCCCTGACCATTGCGGGCACGTCAGGGACCATCCCCAGGAAGAATGCCACGCCAAGAACTAAGCAAGTCCCAATCACCGCGATGGCGATTACGACAGTTCTTCGAGTGCGCCGCTTCGAATCGTTCAACGCGACGTATCCGCAGCGTGCGTAGCTGCACGGATTTGCGGCAACACGCCCACGCCAGGAATGGTCAGCGCGACTGCGAGCGTCTTTAAGGCTAGCAAATGCGATGCGCCGATCGGCAGCTGCGATTCGCCGCAGGCCGCGAGCAATGCAGCTTCAGCGCTAATGATTAGCGCGCAGCGACCAAAAACCAAGTTCATAATCTGCTTTGCTCCTCGCTGCATGAACGGATCAGCGACAAGGGTCATTCGGTAGTCCCTCAGGTTGACGGCGTAGGGCTTGGTTTCGATGCACGCAGCCGCGCTTAAAAGCAAGGACCGGAGCCAGCTGCACGGCGACGAGGGCCACGATCGGCGAGGTGGCGCGGAGTCGTGGAGGGAGGCGGCTTCCGAGAGCGAGGCTTGGGTGCTATTATGAGCTCCTGGCAAGCGCCGAGCTTACCGCGGCGCTGATGCATCTGCGAAAGGAGCAAGGCAGATGAAGACTCCGAGTTTGAACCTGTGCGCGCTATTTGCATGCTGCGTCGTCTTCGCAGCATGCTCGCAAGCGCCGGGACTTTCGGGCCTCCAATACACTCCAAACGTCAATAGCCTGCGTAACAGCGGGGCCGGCCCACTGAGCTATCGTGTGCTGCATAGCTTCGGCGCAGATCGCGACGGGGATTACCCTAACTCGGGCTTGCTCTACCGCGGCGACGCGTTCTACGGCACGACATACGGTGGCGGCACGCACCATTGTAGAGGCAACTACGGCGGCTGTGGAACGGTCTTCAGTGTTACGGCCAGCGGCTCGGAGACGGTGCTGTATAGTTTCCGCGGAACGAAAACCAGTGGCAGCCGGCCCTACGCAGGCTTGATCGACGTAAACGGCACGTTCTACGGCACGACGGGGTACGGTGGTCCGTTCAATCAAGGCACGTTCTTCAGCATGACGACGGACGGTTCGGAAAAAGTGCTGTACAGCTTCGGCAAGGGACTCGATGGCTACTATCCTTTGTCGGTTCTGCTCTATATAGGCGACACGCTTTACGGCACTACCGCCGCCGGCGGCACGAACATTTGCCAGGGCTCCGAGGGCTGCGGCACGGTCTTCAGGATCACGACGAGCGGCAAAGAAAAGGTGCTGTACAGCTTCGGTAAAGGAACCGACGGCCGATTTCCCGACGCGGGTCTTATCGACGTACACGGCATTCTCTACGGTACGACGTATAAAGGCGGCACCTATGGTGCTGGCTCGATCTACAGCATAACGACGGACGGCAGGGAGAAGGTGCTGCATAGCTTCGGCGAGGGAACTGATGGAGCAAATCCGGCATCAGAGTTGATCGACGTAAAAGGCACGCTTTATGGTACAACCCCGTATGGGGGGACGCACGACAGAGGCACAGTTTTCAGGATTACGACGAGCGGCAAGGAGAGAGTGCTTCACAACTTTGGCAAAGGGACCGATGCTAGTGGTCCGTACGGAAGCCTGATCGATGTAGGCGGCACGCTCTACGGCACGACGGTTAAGGGGGGTGCGTACGGCTTCGGAACTCTGTACTCCATAACGACGGGCGGGACGGAAAAAGTGCTGCACGACTTCCAGCAAAGGGATCGATGGTAACGGTCCCTTAGGCGACTTGGCCTACGAGCGTGGGAGCCTCTTCGGTATAACGCAAGCCGGCGGGGCTTATGGTGGCGGCGTGGTCTTTTCGCTGACGCCATAACGCACTCACGCAGTTTACATACAACAAATTAGGGGTGCGGCGAAAGAAACGCGGTGTACCCCTCAAGGGCGATTTGCACGCCGATGCAAAGCAAGATGAACGCCGAAAGCCGCAGCAACACGTTGATGCCGGTTGGCCCTAGCTTTCGTAAGACGTGTTCCGCTTGGCTGTAGCAGACATAGATCAAGGTGGAGATGAACGCCAGGCCCGCCAGGGCGCCGAGGCCATCGAGTAGGATCAAGTTCCCCGGAGCGGCGAGCAAACTGCTGCCGACGGTCACCATGATCGCGATGGATCCCGGGCCGATCGTCAACGGCAGCGTCAGCGGGTAGAACGCGCCGCCGAGCACTTCATCCACTGAAGCGGCTGGTGCGCGATGCTTCGAGTCTCCCTGTCCCTGGCTGAGTAGCTGCCAACCCGCAACGGCGAGGACCAGGCCTCCGGCGACACGCACCGCTGAGAGGCTTAAACCGAAGAACTTTAGCGCCAGCGGACCGACGATCAAGGACGCCGCCGTGAGAATGAAGGCGTTGATCGCGACGCGCCGGGCGAGGCTTTCTGCTACGGCATCGTCAATGGACTCCGTGTAGTTCAAGAAGATGGGTGCCATGCCCGGCGGATTGACGATCGGGAACAGGGCCAGCGTCACGAAAAGAAAACCGTGGACGAACGGCCACGTGGCCACGGTCCTAAGTGAGTCCACCGTAGCGTTATCTCACGCCGCAGGCTACTCTCCCTTTCGCGATGTTACAGTCCCGACGCGATCGCCCCTCAAAATGGGGTGCCGGCTCGGCGGAACGTCCGCACCCCGGGAGGAAGAGCGACATGACCCGCAGCATGCCTGGCGCGCAGTCATGTCGCTTGAGCGCATTTTTTACCTCCAGTCAGTCGATTGCGGCGGTGGCGGTGATCGCCTCTCTTCTGTATTTGGCGCGCAGCAAGTAGCGTCAAGCTGAGCGTGTTCAGCGCGCGACGATGCAGCAGGGACGAGCGGATCGGACCTCTCAAGCCGCTTTGGCGACTGCGAACCCTGAGCTCGCGCGCGTTTTCCAAAAAGGCGCGTCGGGAGACGCGGGCTTAACGCGCGTGGAGTTTACCCAGTGGATGTTGATGTGTCGCGCGCTATTTCTCAGTGGCGAGGACTCGTTTCTTCAGCATGAGGCCGGGATGCTTTCTGACGCTGCGTTCAATAGCTATGTCGCGGGTGTCAAATTCTATTTTTCGATGCCGGGAATGCGTGCGGCGTGGAAGCCGTCGGAGGGCCAATTTGGCAGCGACTTTCGCGACTTCGGTAATGCGATGCTGGCTCACCCCAATGTTCGCAAGACGCCGACGCATATTTTCAATGGCGAAAACTGCTAGAGTCGGAAGCAAGCCAAACCGTCGAGTAAGTGACGGGTAACTACTTCGCAACGCTGATCGCCGTGCCAAACGGCGCGTCGAAGCCCTTGAGCGTCTTGGCAGGCTTTCCTACGGCCGGGTAATTCCAGAAAAAGACGTCCCCAGCGTTTTTCCATTGGGCATTCGGGCCAATAAGGGTCTTGCCCTCGATCGAAAATCCAATAATGTCCCCGGTACCCCTAAGCGGTATCACGTGTCACGACCTTCCGCCCTCACCTGTGGTCTGAAAAATAGCCGACTCGTATAATCCCGAGCGAGGTATACCCATACTCCTGATCGCCAACCGCCACATACTTGCCGTCCCAGCGAACGTTGCCGGGGTAATCGATCCCTTTGTCTAGCTTGATATCCTTGAACGTTCTCTTGCCCTTGGGAAGTTCGGCGAATGTGGCAATGGCGCCGCTGGTGGTTTGAAATCCATCAGCATAGAGGTTCCCCTTATCGTCGTAGCCGCAGAATGCGGGTACGCCATGTTGGGAACCGATAGAATCGCCGGAGTACCTTTAGCATGTGCGAAGATCGCAATGGAGCCCGGCCCAAAAGAGATCGTTTCCGTATTTGTGACGGCGAGGTTTCCGGTCGTTGGATCAATTGAGCATCCAATCAGGATGTAGCCATCGCTCAGCTTTGCGATCGGTTTTTTACCCCCATGCGTATACTCAACGATGTCCAACCCGCTCTGTGAATCCTCGTTATTCACAATCCAGACGTCGCCTTTCTTGTCGGAGCAGAGGCCGTCCGGCTGGGCAAACCCTGTCAGGGTTCCCATTTTGTTTCCATCCGGATACGAATAAACAAGGACGGTTTCGGTGTTGAAGTTGGAGACGTAGAGTAAATCTTTCTTCGCCGCGCCAGGGGCCATCCATGATGGGCTGTGGTCGGGTGCAGTGCCCGCATGCCGGTTTGCACTGCGCCGGTTATATATAGGTATTGGCAAGGCCGCCGGCGACTCGACCGAGACGCGACTGACTAGCGTTCTGCTGGAACGGGGCCGATGGCGCTAGTTTCGGCTGGGACCCACCGCCGCAGCCGGCGAGCATTGCGAACGCGACGAAAAAGCCAAGCGCGTAGCGGTCAAAATTCGAAATACTCATCTTCTCTACTCCCTGAAGCGTGAACGGATCGCGCGCCAGAAATGCTCTGACCTGCGCGCTTAGCGCGATTGTAGCACCCAAGCCGCGATCTCGAAAGCCGCCCTGGCCCACGGCTCAACTGTCACCGCACCGATCGCCGGCCTCTCGTCGCTGTACAGCTCACTGGAAAACCACAGTACGCTAAGTGACAGAATCGCAAAGGAGCTACAGTGACGCTTAGACCTGGCAAAAAGGCAGGCGGTGGCCGATGAAGCCGCTCGCGATCTTCGGAATTAACGTACTGGCGAGCTTCGTGAGTTCGGTTGCAGCCGCGGTGCTTCTTGCGATGCCGTGGCTACAAGCTCGGCAGCGCTACCATGGAGCGCTGCTGTGGCTTGTGGTTCCGCACATGTTTCTTCGCTTCATCGGCCTCAGCTTTCTGGTGCCCGGTGTCGTTTCCGCGTCGTTACCGAGGAGCTGGGCTGCGCCGGCCGCTTACGGCGACCTCGTCGCTGGGATTCTCGCCATCATTGCGGCGGCCGCGGTAGCGTGGAATCTATCTTCGGCAATTGAGGCAGTCTGGATTTTCAACGTTTGGGGTGCAGTCGATCTTTTGTACGGGTTTTACAAAGGACTACGCGTCAACCTCGCCCTCGACCCCGGTGCATTAGGCGCCGGGTACTACCTCGTAACGGCGATTGTACCGCCGCTGTTGGTATCGCACGCGCTGGTCTTCGTGATACTCCTACGGAACGGCGCCTGAGAAACCTGTTATGCTAGCGCGAGAGTAGCGTCCCTAGAGAGAAAGAAGGCTGCGACATGGACGAGCTAGATCCGACATACACCGATCCGGACAAGTACAAGACGATTTCCGAGAACGACCGGGTCCGAGTTCTGGACTACCGCGACGCGCCGGGAGCGAAGACGAAACCACACTGGCACCCCAACAGCGTGCTGTTAACTCTGTCTGACTTCCGGCGCCGGCTGACTGTTGGCGACGACGTTAAGGAAGTCGCTCTGGAAACAGGACGGGCGCTCTGGCGGCCTGCTGAAATCCATACGGGCGAAAACATAGGGACCACCGACACACACGTGGTCTTCGTAGAGCTGAAAGACTTGACCTAACGGGTTCCTGCGCCTCGCCGAGGCGGCTTCCGAGATTGCACTTTGGGTGCTAGGATTGAACTGGGCGCGACGGCGGTGCATAGCCGACCGTCGATGCGTTATGTTGCAGAAGGGCAGGACAATGAATATCCCAGATTTTGGCCGCTACGTATTCGGCTATTGTGCGGCTGCAATGATGCTTACAAGCTGCGGCGGATCGCAGATGCAGATCAACCCGTCAGGATTGACGCAGAGCACCGAGCGATCGGGGCTTCTTAGCTCATTAATGCGACGGGGTGTGCCCGATGTCGCGCCGATTCCGGCTTGTAAGGGGCAGAAGACGACGAAAGACTACGCTAGTCTGCGTGCGAAAAAACTCTCGACTAAAGGCGGTACGCTTTGCGTTCCGCGATTCAAGGGCTGGGGCGGCACGATTACCTATCCGGGCCCGACGACGTCACGCGTAACCGCGAGTCTGATTAGCAGCACCACTCCCTACAGCGGGCTGTCCTGGCCGCCGTTTCCGCCTGCCACGCCGATCTTTTACATTCAATTCAACACGACGTACGACGACGTGCAATTCGGCAAGAAGCTTCCGGGCCCAGGCGATTTGGCCAGCAACCAACTTAAAGCAAAGCAGGCGTACACGGTTACCGCCAGCGTGCTGTCGGGAGGCAGTCTCTGGGACGCTTTCGGGGAATGCTACGCGACTGCAGTCGACGGAAAGTACGGCCCCGATCTTCCGGACGTCGGGGGCGTATTCTCGGGAACCCTAAAAGTAACGGGGACCCACGTCGTCATCGAGATCGTCCCGGGCGAATACGGCACGACCAAGTGCTAAGCAGTAGGCTGACGTAAAGCCTACCAAGACGCTATGAGCATCGCCGATACGAGTCGCCGCGAGTTCTTGCGTTCGGCCGCGGGCGCGGCCTTGGCCGGCGGCGCGGGTCTCTCATTCCTGTCGACGTTTGGCTGCAGCAGTTCGAACGTTACACCCTCGCCACCGAGCTTGCCGTGGGGAGAACTCGCGCGCAGCCTCACCGGCTCGTTGATCCGGCCTGGCCAAAGCCAATATCGCTACTTGGCCTCACCCAACAACCTGCGCTACAAATCCGTGCTTCCCGCGGGCATTGCGCTCTGCGCCGACGCGCACGATGTTAGCACATCGATCCTCTGGGCGCGAAAATACGGCGTGCCGCTGGTCGCACGGTCGGGCGGTCATTCATACGCCGGATACTCCACGACGACCGGATTGATGATCGACGTCACGGCGATGCGCAGCTTCAGCTTCGATCGGCGCACCGCGATTGCGACGTTTGGTGGCGGCGCACGAAATTCGGAGATATTTGCGAAATTTCCACCTTTGCGCGTGGCGATCACGCATGGGCGCTGCGCGAGCGTCGGCCTCGCCGGCCTGGTGCTAGGAGGTGGAATCGGGTTTAGCATGCGCGCACATGGCTTGACGTGCGATCAGTTGGTCGGAACCGAAATCGTTACTGCCGACGGCGCCATCCTAACGGCGAATCCGAGCGAGAATCCGGAGCTCTACTGGGCCTGCCGCGGCGCCGGCGGCGGCAACTACGGCATCAATACGTCTTTTCAATTCCAAACCTTCCCAGTCGGCTCGTTGACGGTCTACGAGCTGGCGTGGGACGACCGGCAGGAAGACGTCTTTGCAGCTTTGAGCGCGGCGCTGGAGGGCGCACCGTCCACGCTGGGCTGTAAAGTCACCGCGGAAGTGAAATTTGAAGGTGGCCGGCGTAGCTTCCAGATTCAGCTGCTCGGTCAAATCGTCGGAACGAAAACGGAGCTGCTTGAGATATTGCAGCCGGTCTACGCGATCGCTAAGCCTTCAGGGTTCATCGAAGAGACGAAGTATTGGCAAGGGCAGCAGTTACTCAGCGAGGCGGGCACGCCGGCATACTACAATGAACGATCGCGCTTCTTCAACCAGCCGCTTAACGACCGCGCGGTCGCGACGGTCTTCGAGTGGATGGCCAAAGAGCCCGGGGCAATACCCTCACGACGCTTTAGCGTTTTCCAGACGGGAAAACAGGTGAACGCCGTCGCACCGGCCGCGACCGCGTTCGTGCATCGCCGCAGTCATTGGGTCAGCACCATCGCACTGACGTGGGCGGAGTCGACGCCGGCCAATATCGTCGCAAGCAATCTCGCCTGGCAAACCGAGTTCTACGACGCGATCGTACCGATCGCCAAAGGCGGCGCCTATCAGAACTTCATCGATCCCGACCTCAAGGACTGGAAACGAGCGTACTACGGTGCTAATCTCCCACGGCTAGAATCGATCAAACAGCACGTCGACCCGAACCATGTGTTTGCATTTCCGGAAGCGATTCCGTGACAGTAGCTTGCCCCAGCAAGAGCAAAGGTTGTTTAGGGTTCTAAGGGACCCGGTGCCGAGACCACGAAGCCCAAAGTTAGACACGCCGGCACGATCGGAGACATCGCATGCGATCATCGCTAATCAGTTCACGGTACTTCTCCGCTTGGCTCAGCGCCGGGCGCAGTCCACTCCGCTGCCTGCTTTTTGTGTGCGCGCTCGCGGCGTGGACCGGCCTTACAATCGCCGCTAGCCGGCCTGCGCGTGCGATAACGGCGGCCGACATTTCTGCTGCGGCGGCCCAGGCCTGCGCCGTGATGTCCGGCCAAGCCAAACCCAACTCGCGCACCCTTCAATACTTGCTGATGCTCGACGAAGACATGGCCGACGCCAATCCCGTTGCCCTGGCGCTCTTTCATGACGTCGTGCATGAATGCCCCAAGGCATATCTCAGTTACGAGCAACGCTTGCGGTCGCAAAACCCTTTTGCCGCCCACCCTCTCGTCAAGCAGCAAACGCAGCTTTCGACCTCGGGGACAAATTTAGCCGGCCCGACACCGCGGCCCGACTTCCCGATTCGATGTTGGGGCGCGCGCGGCATGGCATCCTTGGACGGCACCGTGCTCGTCGTCGCGTTCGCAAAGACCCAGCACCCGGCGGCGCAAGGATTGCAGCCGGGCCAGTGCGCGTGGCTCGATCGTGCAATGCGTCCGAATGAGCCCGCCCACATCGACGTCCAGCTCGCCACCCCGGCCGAAGGCCGAAACGGAGTTAGTCAAATCAACGCTGGAGGTTTGTGGACGTTTTGGGTCTACAACGCAGGTGGGTCTTTTCACGCCACGGTAGTCGCCAAGGGAACACCGGCGCAAAAACCATGACGTGAGATATGGTCCGCTGAATCCCCGCCCATGGCGTTAAGAGCCCCGCTTCCAAGCGGGACGGTAACGCTGCTCTTCACCGATATCGAGGGCAGCACGCGGCATTGGGAGCAGCAGCGTGTCGCGATGTCCGAAGCGCTGCGCCGGCACGATGAGCTCCTTCGAACGGCGATCGAAGCGTATGACGGTCACGTCTTCAAGACGATAGGCGATGCATTCTGCGCGGCATTCTGGCGCGCCCTGGATGCGCTAGCAGCAGCTACCGATGCGCAACGCGCGCTCGCAGCCGAAGATTGGAGTGCGGTCGGCGGACTGGCAGTACGCATGGCATTGCACAGCGGCGCCACCGACGAGCGCGATGGCGATTACTTTGGGCCCGCGGTCAATCGCGTCGCGCGACTGCTAGCCGTCGTACATGGCGGTCAAGTGGTCGCCTCGGCCACGACTGCGCTGCTCTTGCGCGGCATGATGCCGGAGCAGACGCAGCTGCGCGATCTGGGCGAGCACCGGCTCAAGGACCTTGTCGAGCCCGAACGCGTTTGGCAGCTCCTCGCTCCCGGCCTGACGGAGACGTTTCCACCGCTGCAATCATTAGGGTCGCTGCCGAACAATCTGCCACGTCAACTCACAGCGCTCATCGGTCGCGATGACGTGCTTGCCGAGGTCGAGCCGCTCGTTCTCGAGCACCCGCTACTCTCGCTGGTGGGAACCGGGGGCATCGGCAAGACGCGCCTCGCATTGCAAATCGGTGCGGACCTGCTCCACGACGTAGGCGACGGTGCCTGGCTGGCAGAGCTGGCAACGTTGAGCGATGCGGCGTCGGTCGTCAACGCGATCGCATCAATCCTCGGCTTACGCGAGCAGGGAGATCGTCCGATGCTCGACGTGGTCGTACAGTACCTCAAGCCTCGCCGGCTGCTGTTGATCCTGGATAATTGCGAACACCTCATCGAAGACGTGGCACGCATCGCCGACGCGATCCTACGCACTGCTCCGCAAGTGCGAGTTCTCGCAACAAGCCGCGAGCCGCTGCGCATTGCCGTCGAGCGTGTCTACCAAGTGCCGTCGCTAGCCGTCCCATCAAACGATGCCCTAACGGCCGACGACGCACTTCAGTACGGCGCGATCGCATTTTTTGCCGAGCGGGCGAGAGCGTCGGATGCAAAATTCGCGTTAAGCGACGAAAGCGCGCCGATCGTCTCCGAGATCTGCCGGCGTTTGGACGGCATCGCGCTCGCGATCGAACTCGCGGCAGCGCGGATAAAGGTAATGGCTCCCCGCCAGTTGGCGCAGAAGCTCGATGAGCGTTTTCGCGTGCTCACCGGCGGCAACCGCACCGCCCTGCCGCGCCAGCAGACGATGCGCGCACTCATCGGCTGGAGCTACGATCTGCTGTCGGAGCAGGAGCAGAAGCTCTTCCGCTTCGTCTCGATCTTTGTCGGCGGCTGGACCCTCGAAGCCGCCGAGACGGTCTGCACCGATGAAACGCTCGATGCGCTCGACGTGATCGACCCGATCTCGTCGCTTGTCGAAAAGTCTCTCGTCGTCGCCGAGGTCGAACAGGATTCTACGCGTTACCGCTTGCTCGAATCCACGCGGGCCTTTGGGCTCGAGAAGCTCGAGCAGAGCGGGGAGCGCGAAATGCTGGCGCGCAAGCACGCGCAGTGGGCGGCCGATCTTGCCGATCTCTCCTACGAGGCGAGGTGGTCGACTGGAATGACGGCGCGGTGGCGCGCTGAGTTCGAACCCGAAGCCGAGAACGCGTGCTCGGCGATCGATTGGGCGCTATCGCACGACGAGGTCGTGCTCGCCGCGCGTATAGTTGTCGGATTTTCAAGCATCTATCGAAGGCTTGTCGGAGAGGCCGAAACGAGGAGCCGCTTTGAGACGGTGATCGGACGGCTCGACGCCGTCGCGGAGCCTGCGCTTGCGGCGCGGGCGTGGGCCGCGCTGTCACGCACAACGGGGGGACTACGCAGGGTCGAAGCGGCGCAGCGTGCCATCGATCTTGGTGAGCGATGCGACCACAGAGTCGACACGACGCTGAGTTTGAGCGAGCTGGCATTCGGATTGATGCAGGCTGGGCGAGCGCAGGAGGCGCAGGCCGCCATCGAACGAGCAATGCGACGATTGAATGAGAGCGGACTTACTCGTTCTGCAATCCATGCGACTGTCCTGAACAACGGGGCGATGATCGCCAACGATGGCGGCCGCCTTGCCGAAGCGCGGCAACTCTACGAAGAGGCGCTCGCGCTTTCCACGTCGCTTGGCGACCGAGAAGCCGCGATCGGAATCCGCCTGAACTTGGCCGAGCTCGAGTTCGACATGGGAAACGTCGACAGGGCCCTCGAGCTTGCACGTGCCATCGAGGCAGAGCCGCGTGCGCCGCACATGAAGAGGTTTGTATTCGTCGCATTGCAGAACGGCGCGGCCTATCGTCTCGCGCTCGGCGATACCGCCGGCGCGCGCACCGCAGCCGTCGACGCGCTGCAGCTCGCTCGCGGAGCGGGTACGCAGCATATCATGATTAATATTCACCATCTTGCGACCGTCGCGGCCCGCAGCGGCCAGCCTCACCGCGCCGCGCGGCTCCGCGGATACGTTGATGCGTGGTATCGCAGCGAAGGCTACGAGCGCGAGACGACCGAGCAGCGCGTGGACGACATTCTCATGACCGCGCTGAGTGCGCAGCTCAGCGAATCCGAGATCGAAGCGCTCGCCGCCGAAGGCGCGCGACTATCGGAAGATCAAGCCGTGGCCGAGGCGCTCGCTATCTAATAGGCGGAGCGCGTAACTATTCTTTTACTTTGAAGATCGTGCCGCACCCGGCGCCGTTGGTGCAGCCGCCGTTGCCGCCGGTCGTCGTCGTGCCATAGAGCTCGCCGTTGAGCAAATAGACCGGAGCCTGCGGATCGGAGCCGTCGGTGCCGCCCTGGAAGCTGTAGAGCACGCTCTCCGCACCGCTCGTGTCGATCTCAAACACCGTGCCGACGCCCTTGGTTCCGCCGCCCACGGTCGTTCCGTAGAGCTCGCCGTTCGAATATATCAAATTCGCGCCGGGCAAATTGCCGTCGGGAATGTCGGCGAAGCTGTAGAGCGTTTTGAACGTGCCTTTGCGCGTGATCGAGAAGAAGGTTCCGGAGTTGTGCGTGCCGCCGCCCTCGGTCGTCCCGTAGAGCACACCGTTGACCGCCGTCAGGCCGTTTGGATAATCGCCATCGTCGCCACCGCTAAAGCGATAGAGCACGCGCTCTTTCCCGTGCAGATTCAATTCGTAGATCGCTCCGCAGCCGGTGCTGCCGCATCCCGCGCCGCCGCCGAAGAGCGTCGCGCCGTAGATGTGGTCGTGGATGAACGTGACGCCGGCGTAGACGCGATAACCGTCGCTGCCACCCTGGAAGCGGTAGAGAACGTGCTCGCCACCTTCGGGCGTCGTCCAGAAAACCGTGCCGCAGCCGGCGCCGCCGCACCCGGATCCGCCGCCGTAGACGGTCGTTCCGTAGAGCTTGCCGGCGTATTGCGTCATCGCCGCTTCGGGGTCTTGCCCGTCGTTGCCGGTGCTCCCCGTGAAGCTGTAGATGACGCCTTCGTTACCCGACGTGCCCGACGTGTAGATCGTACCGTCGCCGTGCTCTCCGGCACTCGACGTCGTCCCGAAGAACTGGCCGTTCAAGAGCGTTAGGCCGGCGAAAGGCCACGAGCCGTCGTGGCCGCTGTTGAACGTGCCGTCGAAGTTGTAGATCACCGCTTCCTTGCCGGCTTTGCTGACCTTGAAGATCGTGCCGCAGCCGAGATAGCATTCGTTGCTGCCGCAACTGCCCGAACAAAATTCTTCGAACCGTTCAACGTCGTTCCGTAAAGCGAGCCTTTGAAGGCGATGAGCCCGCCGTAGGGGCTCGCGCCGTCAGGCGTTCCTTTGAATACGTAGAGCTGCTGGTAGCCCGAGGCCGATGTGCGCGTGATGCCCGAACTCGCGCGCGCAGCGAGCGGGGAGACGCGGGGCGCGGCCGGATTGATTGCACCGCCGCACGAGGCGAGCATCGCACCGAGCAAAATGATAATGAGGGTACGGGAAGTTCGCAGCAATTTATCCTCCGATTCGCGCCTACTCCCTAATTGCGGATGCTGACGGATTGGCCGCCTGATTGGAATGTCAACGACCTGAAAGGAGTACCGCCTGCCGGGTAGTGCCACAAACGAAAGTCTGCGCCGCAAAAGTTGTTTGCGCCGGCGATGACGGTGCCTTGCTTGTCGTTGACCGGCGTATTCTTGCGACCGACGATGAACGGCTGAAGCACATGGGTGTAGTCGCCCTGGCAGGAGTCGCTCAAAACCACTTGGCCGTGAGAAGTTAAGGTCGAACCCGATAGAGTGGCCTCGATAATACCGGACTGAAAGTTTCCTCCGATCTGCTGATCGCCAAGAGCGATGTATTTGCCGTCCCACATGGTGGTGTCCGGAGAGTAGATCGTGAAGCCGCTAGCGGTCAGCGTCGTTAGGGATGTAGATCCTTTCAGCACCGCGCAGAAGGTGACGGCTTCGGAGGCTTCGTTCTCGGCTATCATTACGAGGTTTCCCTGGTCGTCGTAGCCGGCGTTCCATATGTCGTAACAATTCGTCGGATTGCTGTAAACGACGCCTTCGCTTGAACCGTTCGGGAAGATCGTGACGCTTCCCGCGGTGTAACTTTTCCCGAGAAAATCGGTAACCGCAAGATCGTTCGCCTTGTCAACCGAACAGCCGAAAGCGTCTCCGCTCGTCGTAAACGTTTTGATGGGTTTCTTGCCTCCGTGAGCGTACTCGTTGACGGCTCCGCCGGCACTCGCGATATAGACGTCGCCTTTCGCATCGACACATTGGCCGGCCGGTGACGTGATGGTTAGCATTCCCACCTGTTTCCCGCTGGCGTAGTCGTACACGGTGACGTCATTTCCGTTGAACGTCGAAACGTAGAGCAGCTTCTTTTTCCGGCTCGCCAGCGGGCTCATCCACGATATGTCCTGCCCAGAACTCGTGCGCGCAGCGAAGAGCGGCGTTAGAGCGCTCCCAGTCGAGCCGCCGCAGGCTGCGAGCACCACCATGGCAGCGAAAAGTCCGCAACACGTAAACGCCAAGCGTTTCATCATTACTTTGTGCACTCCGTCTGGTAGCAATGTGGTGAGCCGGGGGATTCTCGACCTAAGCGACGAGGCCTGGTCGACAATTACTTGCGTCGCAGCTTGGGTTGCCCGTCGAAACGATTAGGCTCCATACGGCGCTTCCCCGGAATCGAAAGATCGGCTGGAAACCGGCCTCTTGTGCGCTGCGGTACTTGCGCGCGTCGCGTCTCGGGATTTGCCGGCTCCCGCTGTTCCCATCACTTTCATCTTCTGCTGCTGGCGGGCATGGATCATTCTGGGGACGCTCGCTTAGCACTGATTCGACACCAGCGCACCCTCGAAAATCTCGAGCGCGCCGTTCTTTTCCAAGAACGTGAATTTTTCGAAAAAAGCGCCGGCGCCCGCGAGCGATCCGCCGTTTTTTGACTTCGCGGCAACTTGGTAACACGAACCTTCTTCAGACCAGCCGAGGCCGTAAAAATACTCGAAGAGCTCGACCGTGTAGCTGCTCTTGGGCTTGAGGTGTGAACTCACGAGCGGCGCTCCTTTGGGAAGCGCCGGATAGAACCCGGGAAAGCTATTGAACCCGATCTGGAGATAAAAGATCGGCTTTTTTGAGCCGCCCGGAGGAAGCGGCGCCCCTTTGTATGCCGTGGTGCTGCTAATTAGTTTGACGGTGTAGGTATAGCTGCCATATTGCTGCGGATACTGCAGCGAGCCGCCCCAACCGTCGAAAACGGGAACGCACAGCGACCCTCCCTCGGCTTTCAGTACCTCTTTCGCCACCTCGGCATAATTTTTGGTATTCTTTTGACCCTTGCACTTCTTAGGCGGCGAAACGTCTGGCGCGACCGCCCCCAGGCGCCCAAGCGTATCGGTGCTTCCGAGATTCGCCGGCAGCGGCGCGAGCGTCGAATGACTCGCGCAGCCCGCGAACATGCCGATCGCGACTGCGGAAACGAGAAATCCCCAAAGCTGTGAACCCGATCGATTGAAGCGCACGATACTTCCTTCATAGCAAGGCGTCTTGGACGAGCCTGACCGCTGAATTTCGTACGCTTCAAGATGCTTTTTCACGGTCCTACGACGATCGCAGCGCTGGAGGACCCCCTCGAGCGTGGGGAAGACACCCGGCCACCACTGCACGCGGTCACCATTCCGGCCGATTACTCCACTAAGGAACATTTGATTAAATGACACGCCAACGGCAACGCAGCGCCGATCCCATGACAAAGAAACTGCTCGTCCTCGCAGCCGGGCCCTATCTTCTACGTGCCTAATGGGCCTTGTGGGGGTCTCGGCACCCGCAGACCTACACCGTCGTCCATGCTGCGTCGAGCTCGATCGTCAATCCTACTGCCGCGTCTGGTCCGCGAAAGACTCAATCGGCGGCTCCTTAATCCGCCACCCCGCGATCAAGAGCCACAACATGAAGATCAGCTCCCCGAAGAACGTATAAAACAGCCAGTCTAGGTTCGCGCTGGGATAAAGGTATGGGCTCAACTCGTAGACGATCCAGCCGATGCCCGGAACGACGAGCAGCACGCCGACGACCTTTGAAATCGACCGGTGTAGCCCGAGCGAAACAGCAAATAGCCCAGCAGGCAAAGATGAATCCCGAAGATTATCAAGACGAACGCATAGTCGTAGCGAAACGAGTGGAGCAGCAGGTTGACCTGGGCTCGCAGGGCGCGCGCTCCGAAGACCGTCGCGTACTCGGGCGCGTTGATCAAGCGGTAGACGGTCACTAAGTTCAGCGTGCCGCCCAATGCGAGGGCCGCGTAGATCAGCCTGAACCAGGCGGCTAAGAGCGACAACGATCGGTTGACCGGCGCGAGCAGAATGTAGAGCGCCCACGCGATGACGATGTCCTCGATGAAGTTGATGAAATAGCAGAGAGTCATAGCGACGAACGTTCCGCCGTGAGTGGTGATGTTCGCAACCGTCTGGTCGATATTTCCGGGAATAACGAGTTTGGGGTAGAGCGTAAACTCGGCGTAGCTTACGGATCCAACAGGTAGGCAAAGCCGGCAATTAGCGCGGCCTGCCGCAACGTTATCCCCCAGTACGAAGCCCTTGTCATGCGTTCGCCTTCGCCGCCTAGTTCTTATTGGGCGTCATGAAGATGCGGCCGTGCGGGTAGTCGAAAACGAAATCGAAATGCTTGAGAAAATCGAAGCCGATCAACATGTAGTTGGCGCCTACGCCGTACTCGCATGCCGATTGGTTCGCGTATACGATGGGGCCGATCGAGAGTGTTTGAATGGGCGCGCAGCCGTCGAACGTTTTAAAGTGATACTTCGAGATAAGATCGGGGCCGAACAAAATAATGCTGGGACTGCCGGTGTCGAGCATCGCGTTCACTGGGGTCGTCTTATTGAGCGTCATCGGGATGATGGGAACCCCCTGCGACAAGTCGACCAGGATCGGAAGACCCTTTTCCGCCGACAGGTCGGTGTTCGGGTCCAGAATCGTCATTGTCGACGTATAAACATTCAGTCTGACGACCGCGCCGGCAAAAAGATCGAAGCCGATGAGGCCGTCGAAATCGTCGCGACCGACGTCGAATCCATATTGCGACATGCTGAAACTCTGCGAGAACGCGACAACGTCGTGCAGCGTCGAGTTGCCAAACGAAATCGTCTGCACCTTACGGAGACGCGTTTTGACTTCTCCGGAGAGCATGTAGGCGGTGTCCGAATTGTTGAGGACTTGAGCTTGTGCGCGGTCGGCAAATCGGTCGTCCAGTGTAATCGAATCCGCACCGGTATCGAGTAGAAAGCGGCCCTTGACGCCGTTGACGGTTGCATCCACGAGCATACGATCGTGCGTCATCGTAAACGGAAACGGCGTACTGTCGCCAAACGTCCATGACGAAATGGCCGCCGGCGGATGAAGATCCGCGCCCGTTACTGTAACGTTCGCCTCGAATTTGGTATAGGTGGTTACTGCTTTATCGTCGTCAATCGTGTACGAAGAGATCATCTTCTTACCAGGCAGAGCGTCTTGGTAGGAACGGATGTGGTACGTCGTCTCGTACGCACCATCGGGGTCGATCGTCGCCTTGACATAAGCGCCCGTCGCCTGATCGATGTAGAGATCGATCGGATCGCCATTTTTAAGCGTGACGCGAACCACGCCGACGGGCTTTTCGTCGACCGTCTTGGTGCCGCGATAGGTTGAGCGGGAGTTCCGTCGTGCCTTCGTTCTTTAAGATAGTCGCGGAGGCAAGGAACTTAGCGAAGTCACCGTAGACCGGCGTCGTAAAGCCGTTGTAGTCGGCCTCCCAGAAGAGGTTCCCCGTGAACCCGTCGCGCTCGGTTTCTGCGCCGTTGCGCTTGAGCTCCGTGTAGAGCCGTCGTTGGAGAGCAAGCCTGCCGGAGAGCAGGACCAGCCCCACGATCTGTTTATGTTTTTCATCGCTAACGTTACCCGTGATGCGCATCGTCGTGAACGTGCCGTCGCCGAGCTGCCATCCAACGAACGCTTTATGCTTCGCCAGCAGATCGAGCGCTTGGGGATCGCTCCCCGATACTGAAACCGCCCCAACGCTAAGCGGAATCAACGCCATGATGGCCGACGCCAATACTCCTGCTGTGCGCACCTCCGCTGCCCTTTCAAAGAAGTCTTCTGCCGCGCTTCGCGCGCTCCCCTGGTTGGCGACTTTGTGCTACAGTTTCAAGCGGGGCAGCACCGAGCTAGCGCGACGAGCCGGCGTCTCGAATCAAGGTGTCCGCACCGGGACCCGGTTGCAGCGCCGAATCTTTCGTCAGTTGCAAGTCGACCGCTGTCTGGCTATACGTGCTTCCTGTAGGCGTTGGCGAGCGAACTTCGTGAACGACGACCGGCAATGAGGCCACGCGATCGTACACGAACCGTCCCTCCTCAAGCGCCTTTCGATCTCTACGATCGAGCTGCTGGAAGACGCCTTTCGACGTCACGATCAAAACGCGGCCGCCGTTCTGAGGAGTCGCGCTCAAGTCCATGGACACCGCCGTTACATACAGACCTTTCGCAAACGAAAGTGCGAACTTCTGTCGCCACGACGACGTGCTCGCCGGGGAACCGCGGCTGAAGAAGTTCTGCGCGAGGAGGGGAAAGAGCACCAGGTCGCTGTCGGATGGATACGGCGGTACGCTATCGCAGTGAACGTCCCCACTCTCATAAACTTCGCACTCTACGGCTTGTCGTGGCCGAAGCGTGTAATACCACCAATCGCTTGCACGGACCAACATGCCGCCATCGGGGGCTGCGCCTAGGATGTCGACGGTCATGGTCCCGTTGTAGTAGCCGCCGTTGGGCTTGGCGGTCGGATAGATCGCGAACGCGTATTCGAGGTGGCGAAAAGGAGGGGGGCGGGACCTTCGCCCGTGATCGCAAGCAGCGCCGCCAGGAGCACTCCCCAGTTTTTCATCGCGACCTCCTCCAGGTGCGCTTACCGTACTCACCGGCGCGCCGCCGCGGTCCTTGAAGAACGCTGAACGACGCGAGCGATGGGGCGACGACCGCGGGATCTTATCGAGTAGGCTCATCTTCTGGCCACTGCCATTGCGGTGTCGGGGAGGGACCCGGCAGCGGCGTATAGATGACCGCGCTTCCCGCGGGTCCATCGCCTTCGTGCCAGACGCTGCCGTCGTCAAAACGAACGATCCTCACGCTGCAAAAAACCTTGGCCCCTTTAGGCACACTGTCGATCGTTTGCTTCATGTCGTTAGGATTCGCGGGCGGCGCCTTTGAATGATCGATCGCAATCCCGGGTGCGAAGTTCCCAGCGCTTACGGAGGTTATGGTCTGTGCTATACGTCCATCCGAATCGACGATGTCGAAGGCGAAGTGGACCTCAGTCGCCGTTCGCTGGCTGACATTGGTAAAATCAACGTATTCCGAAAGAGAGTCGGCATTACTCTGGGCAGCATTCTGCAGGACGGTGCATTGATCGATCGAGATCGGAGCTCCGTTTCGAACGATCGTCGTCGGGAAGTTCGTCGACGCGCCAGCGGCCAAAGGAATCAGCATCGCTCCAGCGATCCACAGCCATAGTTTCCTAAGCGTCCTGGTCACTGCGGCGTACCATTCACCGGCCCGGCGAAGATCTCCCAAGCCGTTGGATTTACGTGGTTCGCCCCCTCGAGCGGCGATTCGAGATCGAAGATGGTGACGAGCGAGATTGCGATCATCGCGGCCAGCGCGCCCGTCATGATGAGTTGGACCAGCCGGTTCTCCAACCCGATCAGAAACGTGATCGCGAGCAGTACCAGCGCGCCGAAGATAAGCACGCCCCAAAGAATGCCCGGTATCCGCGGCTGAAGGTACGTGAGCCGGCTTCGGCGATCGTCGAGGAATTGGCCGAGCGCAGCGAGCATCGCGGCTTGGAGATTCGTTTGCGCCGGCGTCGTGGGCTTGAGATCGACGACTTCGTTTGCGATCTGCCGCGCGATCGCACCGGTCTCGCGATCCGACTCCCCGGTGCTCACCATACGCGGCCACTCTTTCGTCAGTACGGCTTGCGCGTAATCGCTGATATGCCGACGGATCGTGCTTCCGGCGGGCTCCGAAACGCCTCGTGCCAGCCGATACACTTTCGCCAATGCGTTCGCCTCGCTCGCGCTACGTCCGACGCTGTCGTAAAACCCTGCCACACGACGACGACGACGAAACCGAGGATAACTGCGTAGAGCGTGCCCATGACGGTGAGAATGACGCCGGCAACCTCATTGTGCGGCGCGAGCGTCTCGTGCTTTACCGTTCGCTGCACGACTGCGTGCAGCGAACAGGCGACGAGAACCGTGGCAAGCGTTGCACCACAAGCCAGCCATCCCGCCGGAACCTGCAGCAGCGCTTAACGCTCATCGGCGCGCCGAAATCAGCCGTCGCCGAGCAATGCGAGCGCGTTGCGATAATCCTCGACGGAATTCCCGCGAAGGCCCCGCCGTAACGCTGCGCAACATCGGCGGCCGTCGCGTCGATGTCGGGTAAGAAACGATGTGCGGGCAGCGTTGCATAAGACGTGCCCGCCGGCGAGCCGGTATGCGTGCTGACGCCGAGCCACCATGGTTTAGCTAGCGCCGCCAATTCCTGCATTGCTGCGCCCGCGAAACTGTCAAGCGTATTCTCGGCGTTGCGGTACGCCATCAAGTCCGTCGCGTCGACCGCCATGGTCGCGGCCTGTAAAAGGGTCGCGCCGTTTGCCGCCGGCGGTGAATACTTTGCATACGTTGGGTGCACCGTAGCCAAAACCGGGAGGTTCAATTCGGCTGCGGCAGACCGAATCAGCCGTAGCGTCTGCAGGTAGTTTTGAGCGAGCTCCGCCTGTGAGCTGCCGTCCTTCCATTCGGGCAGCGTATGCGGTTCGACATCGAGTGCGAGGCCGTCGAATACGGTGTGTCGCCGATGCGCTTCGAGCAGGTCGTCTACTGACTCTGGCGGCTCGTTGCGCCCACGCTCGACCCACACCGGATCCCCGGCTACGCCGTAGACCAAGCGTTGGCCGCCCTTCAGTACGCGCAGCGCCTGCAGCGAGGCGGCATCGCCGGCCGACAGCGCGCTTCGCTCCGCGGAGGTAACCGACAGAAATATCAAGCGGAAACCGTACCGTTGCGCGAACGCTGACACCGAGCTCGCTTCGGCGAGTGCCGTTCGCCACACCCATAACGATCGGTTGGCTGTCGCGGCGCGCACCTTGCAGGCGATGCTCGCGAGTGCGAACGCCGATGCCGTGCCGACGAATTGCGCCGATTCATTGCCTAATGCAATTGTCGCTTTACCCTTCAAAACCCCGCGCTCGCCGCCTTAGGCTGTCGAAGGACGAGGCCGCGTTCCGTCACATTACGCCGTGACCCTCTCTCACCCAAATAGGAGGACGAGTTGAACACGGTTGGTCTCATCATCTACCCCGCTTCGGACGTGCCGAAGGCTACCAAGTTCTTCGCTACCTTGCTCGGTACCGAGCCGTACGCCGAGGCCCCATACTACGTTGGCTTCAAAGCCGGAGATATGGAAATCGGGCTCGTTCCGAAGGCGGCGCACCGCGGACTGGGAGCGATTCGCGTTCGTGACGGTCAGCGATATAAACGCGGCGCTGGCGACGACTCCTTGCAGCCGGAGCGGAAACGGTTCAGGAGGTCACCGATGTCTCCAACGGACTCTTGGTCGCAACCGTCAAGGATCCCGACGGAACGTACGTCGGCCTTCGTCAGTTCCCGCCTGGTCTGTAAGCCTCGCGCATTCAGCGCCGGCGCGAAACCGGCGTATCATAGAATCCGCTACAAATCGGAGGGCGAGATGACTCTGCATTCGGCTCGACTGTTCTCACTTCTCGTCGGAGCGCTGGCGCTCAGCGCGTGTGCCGGCAACGGCACGGGCTCTCCGGCACGAACGAATCCCCTTATTCCGGCCGAGCCGAACGCCGGGCGCGCTGCGCATGGAACCTCGTGGATGGCTCGCGACGCCACCACGCACGACCTTCTCTATGTATCGAATCGCCAAGGTGGCAGCGTCTACGTTTATTCCTACCCGGAGGGCAAGCTCAAAGGTTGGCTACAGAACCTGCACGCCAACGGTCTCTGCTCCGACAGCAACGGCGACGTTTTTATCCCGGACGGCAACGAGATCCGAGAGTATGGGCATGGCGGAACGCGACCGATCGCGGTCTTGCACGATCCGCTCGGGGGAGTAGCGCAGTTCTGCGCCGTTGATCCCATTCCGGAAACCTCGCCGTCTCCGGAGGCGCCTCGGAGCAACGGCGTCGCGATCTATGCCAACGCTGCCGGCAGTCCAAAATATACGGCGATGGCAACGAGCGTTTTGGTCGTCCACGTATGACAGCCAGGGAGACCTTTTCGTGGAGAGCGCTTCCCGCGGTGCGGAGGGCGCGGTGAACCTGCTCGAGTTGCGTAACGGCGGTACCCGGCTGAAGCAGTACCTGGAACGGCACACGCCCGCCGAGTCTCGGTTCGATTCAATGGGACGGCAAGTATGTAGCCGCCGAAAGCACCCAAAGCGGCCGCGACGACGATCTTCCGTTACAGCGTCGCTGGGCGAGCAACGCTCGTTGGCCGGACCGCGCTCAAGGGCGCCGGGAGCCCCTGCAGTCCTCGATTCACGGCCCGCAGATCGTCGTCCCGAATGGCGGCTTCTCCGGCTCCGTAGCCGACGTCGTTCTGCTCTACGGTTCTCCCGGTGGCGGCCCTCAGATGACGCGACGGTCAGCGCGGCACGACACGTCAAAATCGCGGTCACGACCTATCACTACAACAACCTGCGAACGGGTTGGGACAATAATGAGTCGTTGCTGACGATAAAAACGTCAGCAACGGATCGTTCGGCCTGCTGCATACGGTCACGCTCGACGACCAAGTCGATACCCAACCGCTCGTCGTACCGAATGAAAAGACGACCCGTGGCGTCGCACCGGGCAAGCACGACGTGGTCTACGTGGCCACCGAGAACAACACGGTCTACGCGATCGACGCCTCAAGCGGAACGGTGTTGTTCCAACAGAGTTTGGGCAGTCCGGTTCCGACGCCGCTGGGTTGCAATAACAACGGGCCCAACGTCGGCATCGACGGCACGCCGGTCATTGACGAACACGCCAACGCGATGTACGTCATCGCGTACACGACTGGTCGGCAGCACGCCGACCTACACGATCCACGAACTCAATTTGGCGAACCTGAGCGACGTCGTCGCCCGGTCGTCGTTTCCGCTTCTCACGCCCTGACCAACGGAAACACGTTCACGTTCAACGCAACGTATCAGCGACAGCGGCCGGGGCTGACTCGAAGCGAACGGCAACATCTACGCGGGCTTCGGCAGCTTCTGCGATTACAGCGCATCCCAGTCGCGTGGCTGGCTGCTCGGCTGGCAGGCCGGATCGCTGACGCCGCTCGCGGCGAATCGCTTGAACGACACGCTTAGCACGTCGCCGGACGACTTCTTCTTATCGTCCATCTGGATGTCGGGCTACGGCGTCGCGGCCGACGAGGCCGGGAACCTCTACTTCGTTACCGGCAACTCCGATCCGTCGGGCTCGACGTACAACAGCGTCACCAACATTTCAGAGAGCGTCGCAAAGGTCAGTGCGGACCTCACGCAGGTTCCTGAGCTTCTTCACGCCTTCCAACGTCGGACAACTCGACGCAGGACGACGCCGACTTCGGATCGGGCGGCGTGCTGCTGCTGCCGAAAGTCGGATCGCAGCCGCCCCTCGCCGCCGCGGCCGGCAAAGTTGGCACGCTTGTTCCTGATGAATCAGAAGAGCTTGGGCGGATTCAGCTCGAGCTCAAACCACGTCGTCGACACCGTGAATATCGGGGGATGCTGGTGCGGGCAGTCGTACTTCGACGCGGCGAGCGACTCCGTGCCGCGCATCGTTGCCAGCGGCGGCAACAACGTTACGGTTTGGAGAGTGCAAAGTCGCGACGGATAAAGTTGGCCTGAACCGGGATCTTCGCCCGGGTTACCCGGCGGTCAAGATCCCGGTTTCTTCACGACCGTTTCATCGAACGGGAAGGAACCCCGGCGCAATCATTTGGGCCGTCGCGCGTCCGCAGTACGTGCCGGGGAACATCACGCTCTTCGCGTTTACGGCTGAGCCTACGAGCAACGAGGTCAACTTTCAACCCTCTACCAATCGCCGGCGGGCACCTGGACGGCGACCGGTGGAAACGCAAACCTCGTTCCGGTCGTAGCAAACGGCAAAGTCTACGTCGCAAGCTACGAGCAGCTCGACATCTTCGGACTGCTCGGGTCCAACGCGAAGGGTGCCGCGGCGGTCGCAGCGGTCAAAGCTCCGCGCACTACCATGAGCGCACCGCACGAAGTCACCGGCACGCTCGTCGGCAAGAGCGGCTCGCGCCTTACCTTACGCACGCGAACCGGAAAGCTTGCACACGTCGACGACTCCGGCGCGGTCCGCACGAGCGAAGCGTGGTCTTCGTCGTCGGCGAGAATTTCAGTGCCCAAGGAACCTACGATGCGCGGCGTTCTGCACGCCACCGCGATCGTGCGCGCAAAGCCTTCGTCGTCGACCTGGCCTCCCGATCGCTGAGGGCGCCGAGCGTGATAGCCTAAAACGTCGGCACGCATGAGCAGACGAGCTCTCCTTGCGTGCCTTTCTCTTTATAGCCGCCTCTATGGCGATGGGCACGCGGCCGATCCTGTCACAAGCCGATGGCGATCCGCCGCTCTTGCTGCGCGATCCGACCGTCAGCGCGACGCAGATCGCGTTTGCATACGCCGGGCTACATCTGGATCGTCTCGCGTGACGGCGGCGCGGCGCGCCGGCTCGTCACCGGATACGATCTCGCCTCGGGTCCGCACTTCTCGCCCGACGGTTCAATGATCGCGTTTACCGCCAACTACGACGGCAACGCCGACGTCTACGTCGTCCGGCGAGCGGCGGCGAACCGCGTCGGCTCACCTATCATGGCGGCGACGCCGCGGTGGGCTGGACTCCCGACGGTTCGCGCGTGCTCTTCGTCTCGGATCGCGACAGCAACTCCGATCCCGATCATCTCTACACGATTCCGGTTCGCGGCGACGCCGTCCCGGCCCAGCTTCCGCTCTCGATGGCGGAGTACGGCTCGCTACTCGCCCGACGGCACGCATCTCGCGTACGTTCCGAGCTTTCAATGGGAGCCGTTCTGGAAAGGCTATCGCGGCGGCCAAACGACGCCCATCTGGATCGCGAACCTCGCCGATTCCAGCGTCGTCAACGTGCCGCGTCAAGACTCGAACGACAACGATCCGATGTGGGTCGGCGACACGCGTCTACTTCCTCTCCGATCGCGACGGACCGGTAACGCTCTTCTCGTACGATACGCACACCGGCGCGGTAACGCGCGTGCTCCAGCCCTCGGGCTTCGACATCACCTCGGCATCGGCCGGCGCGGGTGCCATCGTCTACGCGCAGTTCGACACCTTCCATCTCTACGACATTGCGTCGCATTCGACCCGAACGATCCACGTCACGATGGCCGACGATCTAGAGCAGGTTCGGCCGCATTGGCAGAAGGTCGGCGATCAAATTCTCGAATGCGAACATCTCGCCCAGCGGCGTGCGCGCGGTCTTCGAAGCGCACGGCCAGATCTTCACCGTGCCGACGGAGCACGGCGACGTTCGCAACCTTACCAACTCTGCCCGGCACCGCCAACCGCGATCCCGCGTGGTCGCCCGACGGCCGCTGGATCGCGTACTTCTCCGACGCATCCGGCGAATACACGCTCCGCCTGAAAGACCAGAAGGGACTGCAGCCGCCGCCGAGTTATCGATCTCGGACCGTCGCCGTCGTTCTTCTACGCGCCGACGTGGTCGCCGGATAGCAAGAAGATCGCCTACGCCGACGTGCGTCTGAACCTCTGGTACGTCGACGTCGAACATCCAAGACCGGTCAAGGTGGACGAGTCGCCGTTCGCGGATTTTAGCCCGACCGGTTCAACGAGAGCTGGTCGCCCGACAGCCGCTGGCTGGCCTACGATCGGCTCCTCCCCAATCACCTGCACGCGATCTTCGTCTACTCGCTGGCGGATGGGCGACGCGCGCAGATTACCGACGGCATGAGCGACAGCCTCTATCCCGCCTTCGATAAGAGCGGCAAGTATCTCTACTTCACGGCCAGCACGAATACCGGATTGACCGCCGCCGGTCTCGACATGACGAGCGACGCATATCCCGTGAGCAGTGCCGTCTACGTCGCGGTGCTTGCAACGCGAAGCGGCCTCGCCGACCGCGCCGGAGAGCGATGAAGAGCCGGTGACGTCGGAAGAGCCGCGAAACAACGGCGACGCCGCATCCGCCGCCACGCAAGAAGCCGCGACCTCCCGAGATGCGGATCGACGTCGACGGAATCTCGCAGCGGATTCTCGCGCTGCCGATTCCGGAAGCAAACTACGTCAGTCTTGCGGCAGGAAGCGCCGGCGAACTCTACCTCGTCGCCCAACCGCTACCTGGACGATCGACGCGCCGCCGCCGCTCACCGTGATCAAGTTTAGTCTCGTCGCGCGCAAGACCGACACCGCTGCTCTCCGGAATCGCGACTTCGCGTTCTCGTCGAACGGCAAGAAGATGCTCTATCAGCGCGAGACAAGTGGTTCGTCGCGCCGACGGAATCGCCGCCGAATCCGGGTGACGGAGCGATCGAGACCGAGTCGATGGAGAGTTCGTCGACCCGCGGCCGAGTGGCGCCAGATGTACCGCGAAACCTGGCGCATCGAGCGCGACTTCTTCTACGACCCGCACTATCACGGTCTCGAACTCGCAGCCGCAGAAGCGCGCTTTCGCGCCCTATCTTGCCGGCATCGCCTCGCGCGACGACCTGACGTTCCTCTTTCGCGAGATGCTGAGTTATCATCTCGGTCGGCCACATGTTCGTGCGCGGCGGCGCACGAGCCCGACGTTTCGAAAGTCAACGTCGGCCTGCTCGGCGCCGATTACATCGTCGAAAACGGTCGCTATCGCTTCGCGCGCATCTACAACGGCGAGAACTGGAACCCGGAGCTGCACGCGCCGCTGACGCAGCCCGGCGCAGAAGTGCGGGTCGGCGAGTATCTCCTCGCGGTCAACGGCCGCGAAGTTCACGCGAGCGAAAGCATCTACAGCTTCTTTCAAGAGACGGCCGGCAAGCAAGTCGTGCTGACGGTCGGGCCCGATCCATCCGGCGCCGGCTCGCGCCAGGTCACGGTGATTCCGGTCGCGAGCGAGTTTCCGTTGCGCAACCTCGCGTGGATCGAAGACAATCGACGGCTGGTCGACGGGCTCAGCGGCGGGCGGCTCGGCTACGTCTACTGCCGGATACCGGACTCGGCGGCTTCACGAACTTCAACCGTTACTATCTTCTCGCAGATCGAGAAGCAAGGGCGTCATCATCGACGAGCGCTTCAATCACGGCGGTCAAGTCGCCGACTACATCATCGACTACCTCACGCGCAAGCCGATGGCGATTACCGTGCCGCGCTACGGCGCGCACGGCGCTCGAGCCGCTAATGGCGATCTATCGGCCCGAAGGTGATGATCATCAACCAGTTCGCCGGTTCGGGCGGCGATGCGCTGCCGTGGCTCTTCCGTAAGGCGCACGTCGGGCCGCTGGTCGGCGTGCGCACCTGGGGCGGTCTCGTTGGAATCGGCGGCTATCCCGAACTGATCGACGGCGGCACCGTCACCGCGCCGCGCATCGCGATCGGCGGATTGCACGGCCATTGGGAAGTCGAGAACCACGGCATCCCACCCGACATCGAGGTTTTCCAGGATCCGAAACTCGTGCGCGAAGGGCACGATCCGCAACTCGAAACCGCGATTCGCGAAGCGATGCGGCTCCTCGCAGAACATCCGCTCCGAACTATCAGCCACCGGCGTATACTAATCATCATCCGAATTTGCCGCCGCCCTAGCGCGGCGAGTCGGCAGAACGATCCGCAGTTTCGTCCCGATTCGCGCGTTCGTTTCGATTTGCACGTCACTGGCAAGGGAGGCGATGAGGAAAAGACCGCGTCCGTTTTCGTTTAATGGGTCGGCGGGCAGGCGCGGCACAAACCGCGACAGTCCCGGACCGCCGTCGGCAATGGTTACGACCGGATTGATGCCGGTCCAGTCGACGCTGACTCTCGCCGGACCCGGCGCGTGTTCGACCGTGTTCGCGAAAGCGTCACTTCGCCGATGATGGAGAGCTCCGCGCAGAGAACAGGTGCCTCTTCGGTTGGCTTCGAGAGGTGCCGTACGAAGCTGACGATCTCGCGCCGCACCGGGTGCGCCTCGTGTTTGTACGTTTCTTGAATCGTAACTCCAAGACTTTTCGAGCGCGACGCCGAGTTGCACGACGACGAGCACCGTATCGTCGGCAGGTCGTTCGGAACCCATGATACTGCGTTGGATGAAAGCCGCGGGTCGTTCTATGTTGGGTTCGTTAACTAAGCGCGTCATCGCCGCTAAAAGTGTTCGTTCGGCCCACGCGATATCGCGCTTGAACTCGGTGAGTCCGTCGGTGTGGAAACGCAGCGCGTTGCGCCGGGTGCCAATGCTGCCGTGTGCGTTTGCGACGCGATCGGAATGCCGATGCCAAACGGCAGGCCGCCGCATTCCAGCATACGCGCGGGGATGTTCAGGACCTGCAACGATCGGCGGCGGGTGCCCCGCACTGGCGTAGGTGACCGAGCGGAGATCTCGGCTCAGGATCGCGATCATTGCCGTGGCCGGCGCGTCCTGGCGCGATGCGACGGCGCCGTCGGCCTTGGTCAGGATTTCGGCGGGATCCTCGGCCTCGAGAGCCGCCACGAAAATGCTCCGCCGAAGGCGTGAGGCACTGACCGCCGCCTCGAGTCCGTGACCGGTCACGTCACCGATCGAAAAGGCGACCCGCCCACCGGGCAGGTCGAAGGCGTCGTACCAATCGCCGCCGATGAGCGCTTCGCGCTCGGCAGCGATGTACAGCACGTCGCCGCGCAAGCCTGCATGCTGCGGCAACGGCTCGGGAAGGAACGCGGTCTGCAGAGTTTCGGCCGAATGCTTCGTTTGCGCCAACAATACCTGAAGCTGTTCGCGCGCGGATCGTTTTTCGGCCGTGGTTGCGCCGAGAACGAGGCCCGTTATCGCGATAACCGACATCCAGCTATCGAGTTGAACGAGTCGGCCAGTTGAGAGTGCCGGAAATCCAGGGCCCCATCCCGTGCGACGTCGCCCAGATCGCGATGCCGCAGATGACCGCGACCGCGGCGTCGGTTTCACGCTGCCGGAAACGCAGCGCCGTCCAAATGATAAAGGGATAGATCGAAAAGCGCAGCGGGAAGTTGCTCAGGAAAGACACCCACGCCGAAAGAGGACATGCCGCCATGAAGAGAATCGTGAAAACGAGACGCCTCATCGGCCGTGCTTCCTGTTCGTCATGCCCTACAACATGGCGTCATGAACATGCCGCTGATCGCCATCGCCCACCACAGCCACGAAACGTACGCGCCAGGGCTTTTCCATGAATGATTCGAGCCAAGGCGAGTTGGATGACTCCGTTGGTCGCCGATACGGTCATCGCAATCGCTCATCCAAAGAGCGCGAGAAGAAGCACGTCGCGGATTCGACCCAGCGTATCGAATCCGCCCACACGTCGTAGGAGGAAGGTGCCGAAGACCGGCGCGAGCGTGTTTCCCGTCGCGATGGCCGCTGCCGTCCAGTTCGCCCGGAGCTGACCGAGTTAATCGCGAATGCGCCATCCAAATTGCCGGCCAGACGCGATATCCCCAGAGCAGGAGGGCAGCGAGCGCGATCCCGGTAGGCGGCCAGACCGCTTTACCGCTTTGTCGTAGTCGCTAGCGTGAACCCCACCTTCGCACCAAGGACGTAAACGAGTGCAACCGCAAGCAGGATCAGTATTCTGCTGCCAGGGGTCTTCAATTATTATTGACCTCCGGGCGGAAAATTATCATGAAAGACGAGGCTGGACCTTTAAATTTTACGGCGATTGGCAGATAAGCACGTCGTCGGATTCCGCGATGCCAACCATGTACGTTCCCGGTAGGCATGCATGGAGCGATCGTTCCGGGTGGTTGGGCTCAGCTTCTTGGGTGCCGGCATCGGTAAACTTCGAACCGTTGAGACCGCCCACGACCGTTGAGCAAATGAGCCAGTCGTTCGCTTTGCGCCGACCCGTCATGACCGTGTTGTTGGGGCAGGTGTGCACGCTATGAGACGAGCCGTTATAGGTAAACGTCATTTTGCTTCCGGCGTCGAGGATAGCATTCGATACGTTGAGCGGCGCGCACAGAATGGCGCCGTTCCCAGCGTCAACGCCGCGCATGGCACCCGCAGAACACACGTGCACGCTGGTGCCGTTAAATTGAACGTGCGTTCCATCGTCTTCGAAATCAGCCTGTGCAAAGGCGATGGAATTTGCGAAGAGGACAAAGGCGGCACTTACCACGCCGCATCTAAGGATTCTCAGCACTTCCGGTGATAACGCCTGGTTTGACAACCAAGGTTGCGGCCGGCTAATTTTTGCACGGGAGTCTGCGATGGAGCGCGGCGTGAAAGCAAGCGCGCGGCGCGACGGCATGATTAAGGCCTTGCAGACAAGGGAAAACTCGCCAGAGTCCCTTCCGAAACGGGGGCTTGCTGCAAGAGCCACGGTCAGGCGGGACCAGTTGCTTCTTCGATGGGAGTAAAAATGAAGAAATCTCTCTTCTGCGCCGGCCTGGTCGTAGGGATCTTGACCGCATCGTGCACCGGGAACAACGCGACGCCGCCGTTGCTGCCGAGTGCGTCATTAACGGCGCCAAATGGCGTTCCTTCGGAGAGCCTCCCGCAAGGGTGGGCGGCTACGGCTACTCAAGGCGTTCCCATTAGACAAATTTGCGACGGAGTCTACCGTCGGCGCTGTTTCCAAAACGATGCCACTGCACATCGTCGTCGGTCTGCATATGCGCGACAGCGAGGGTGCGCAGCGGCTGGTGCGCAGCCAATACACTGCCGGCCACGCGTTTCATGAGTGGCTAACGCCGGCGCAGTTTACCGCGAGGTTCAACCCATCGTACAGCCAGGCCGACACGGTCGCGACCTATCTCAGACGGCAGGGCTTCACGAAGGTCAAAATCGAGCCGAATCATCTGATCGTTAGTGCCACGGGCTCTGTTTCGAACGTTGAGGCCGCCTTCCACACGTCCATTCGCGGAACGACCTCGAACGGAAATCTCGTCTATGGGAACGTCAAGCCGGCCCTCGTGCCGGCCAAGCTACGTAGCCTTGTGGCGGCAGTACTCGGCCTGACAAACGCCTATCACATGAACGTCCATAACGTGCATCAGCGGGTCACACGAGATGGCGGCACGCCTCCTCCGTGCCTTGAAGTCGTTAACGGAATTTGCATCGGCGGCGAATACGGTCCGCCGCAATACCAAGTCGCGTACGATGCCACCAATTGCCCCAAAACGTGCAGCACCGGTAGCCAGACGTCGATTGCGGTGATGGCCGAAGGTGACATAAGCCAGGTCGTCAATGACTTGCGCTCCGCCGAAAGCTTCTGGGGGCTTCCAAAAGTTCCGTACTCAACCGTGAAGGTTGGCACGCCCAGCTCCGATACGTCGGGCCTGGACGAATGGGACTTAGACACGCAGATCTCGAGCGGGATGGCGCAAAGCGTTGCTCGGCTCTACGTGTATTACACGACGTCGCTCAGTGACTCTGATACCGCGCTCGAATTTAGTCACTGGGTGAACGATGACCTCACCCAGGCGGGCAACTCGTCCTTCGGCGAACCCGAAACTCTCGCGTACGCCGACGGTGCGATGTTGATCGACGATGAGGAGTTCAATCAAGCAGCGGCTCAGGGCATGACGATGTTCGCTTCGACCGGTGACAACGGCGTGGGCTGCCCGGTGCTTCTGGCGACCGGGGTACCTAACAGCGGCGTGCCCGAAGTCTGTTATCCCGCGGCCTCGCCCTACGTCGTTGCCGTCGGCGGCACGACGCTCGATACCAATGCAAATGGCAACGAGCCCGGCACCTATTACGGCGAACACGTGTGGGTGGGAACCGGCGGCGGCGTCAGCAAGTGGGAGACCGCGCCATACTGGCAGACGAATGGAATCTGCACGCTTTGCACGGCCGGCAAGGGAATAGCCGACATTGCGATGTGTGCCGACAACAACGGCTGCCCGATGGACGTCTTCGTTAACGGGACGCAAACCGGAATCGGAGGTACGAGCCTCTCTTCACCGATGTCGATGGGCGTATGGGCACGTCTGCAAACCAACTTTCACAATAAGTTGGGATTCGCAGCTCCCGTTTATTACGGCGTCTACGGCTATTACGAACCCTGTCCGATGGGATCGACGGGTTGCCTACCGTCGGGGAACCTGGCGACGACACCTCCGCTCTCCCGCCTGACACGACCGCTCCGATCGGCGGATTCCACGACATACTCTACGGCACAAATGGCATCCCAAGCTCCGCAACGCCGGGATGGGATATTCCCACGGGCCTTGGTAGTGTCGACTACTACGTAATGCAGCAGGACATCTCGAACTCGATCTTCTCCGGTTCCTAAGTCCGCACCCGACTCCTACGGGATCTTCGTGATATAGCCGTTGGTTAGACCGGCGCCGACGTAAACGCCGATGACCGTGCTTCGGTAGACCGAATTGGCGCTGACGGGGCCGATGACGGTGGCAGTACCGGCGGTCCACTTGCGAATCGGCAGGAAGAAACCGTACTCGAGCGTTTTGTTCTTGATATCGAAGTAGTCGCCGACGACGTTGTAGTTGCCGGGTCCGCCGGCTCCGGTGATCCCCTCGAAGTGGGTGAGGATCGACTTCGGCCAATCGTAGACGAGCATCTTTTTTCCGGAAAGGTTGCGCACGTACGCGTGCGTGCCTTTCTTGTCGGTGTAGCCGCCGGCGATGGCGACGATGTTGCGGTCGATCCAAATGCCGTAAGCCGTCGAGCTGACGGAGCCGGGAAATTCGAGCGTCGAGAACTTCGCGGTGGCCGAATCGTAGATGAAGGCATGTCCCGAAGCCGGATACGTATCCGAATGGCTCACGAGCGAATCCGACTTCACCGCATCGTAGTTCCCTACGGCTTTGTAGGCCGCGTTGCCGTAGTTGCTGTGAACGATCGTGTAGTTGCACGATTTGGGTGCGCACAGCTTCGGCGGAGCGTCGAGCGTGAGATACTTCTTGGTCGTCGAGTCGTAGACGAAGCCGTTAGCGTTCGTGTGGCCCCTTTTCTCGTAGCTGCCGACGACGCGATAGCCCGTCTGCGTGATGGCTGGGCCGTACACGCTGGTCTTCGCCGAGCCGGGATACTTGATCGGCGTCCAGAGGCCCGTTGTTCGATCGTAGACGACGCCCAGATTCGACCCGTTTATTTTATCGATGAAGCCCGTGATGAGATTGCCCCGGATGCCGGTGAGAAGGGTCCCGACCGCCTTCGGAAACTGGCTGAGCGGAACGTCGAGCGTTTGAAGCACCGGCCCGTTCGAGTCGAAGCGAAAGAAGCTCGTCTGTGTTGACGTCGCGGGCACGGCGCCGAAACTGCTGGGACGGCCTGCGCCGCCGCATCCAGCTAACAGCGCGATCGAGATTGCTGCGATCGAAGCTCGCACGGTCATATCAACTACCTCCTAACGAAAAACCAGGAAATTCGCTCCGTCGATCGTGGTCTTCGAGCCGTGTATCGAGCGCAACGGCTTTGCGTTACCATTGGCGTTGCTTGCGTACTCGTTGAGCGGGCCGTTATAGCCAACCGCCCAAATGTCATTCTGCGCGTCTGCCACGACGCCGTCGGCGGAACTGATGCTGGTGATCAGCGCTACCGGCGAAACGCTGCCGTTGGCACCGCTGGCGAAAACGAGCACGCCGGCATCTTCATCGGCAACCAACAGACGGCCATTCGAGTCGAACGCAACCGCGAACGGGTGCTCGAGCTTCGTACTGCTGCCCGAAATCGTGACGATCGGCGTGGCGTTGCCGCTGGCCCCCTTCGCAAACGCGACGATCGAACCGGAAGTGTTCGCCACGTAGAGGTTGCCGTTGCTGTCGAACGTCATGCCCGTCGGGCTGTCGAGTGCCGTGGCTGCCGCGATGGTGTTGATCGGCTTGACGTTGCCCTTTGCACCGGCCTTGTATTCGGTGATATCGTTGTTGTTGTAGCTGCTCACCCAAAGGTTTCCTGAGGAGTCGATCGCCAAACCCTCGGTGTCACCAAGGTGCGATTTTGAGCCGCCGATGCTTCGCTTTGGCTTGACGTCGCCGTTGGCGTTAGGGCGGAAGACCCGCACTTTCGTTCCGCCGTCATCGGCCGTGTAAATATAGCCCGATGCGTCGATCGCGAGCGAGTCGGGCTCGTTGAGCTTCGTTTTTGAACCGCCGATCGATACGACCGGCGCCACGTTGCCCTTTGCGCTGGCGTCGAATGCAATGACGTCTGCACCGTTGCGATTTGCGGTGAAGATCCGAAGGCCGGAACCCCCTGGTCGTGCCGTTCGCGACAGCGATAACTGCGATTGCACGAGCGGCGCAACGCCGCTGGGATTGCTTTGCCCGCACGCGGTCAACGCAAACGCCGGCGCAATCAAAGCAAATAGAAGCGAAGTCTTCATAATAAAGCACCTTTCAGCGGCGGTTCCAAGTAGCCGGACGCCTACTTCATCGCCCGGGGTGCCATCGCCTTCTCTTGCTCGGCACAGCTTGCGCTCAGCCTTCCTGGGGAAAGCAGTACTCATGAAGCAAGGGAGAGCTCGCGTCTACGTCGCGGTAGCGATGGGGCTCCTTTGCATCGCGGCGATCGCATCTTGGCAAAGACAGACGCTGGCGCGCCTGGCCATCGCGGCCGCCGCGGCTTCCTTCGCGCAGATGCGAGTCTCTTTCGGCTCGATGCACCTGACGACGCAGCAGGCCGTCTTCGAAAACGTTCGCGTCACCTCGCTCGGCGACGAGCCCATTGCGACGATTGCGCGACTCTCGCTGACATACGATCTGCGCGATCTGCTCCCGGGCGGCAAGCGTCTCTACGGATTGAAAAGCGTTACGGTCGACTCGCCCGATGTGACGATCGTGCGTCATGCCGACGGCAGCTTTAACGTTCCGCAGCTGCAGCCTCCGGCGAACAACGGACGTGCTCAAACACCGCTGATCCTGCGAGCAGTCGTTCGCAACGGTTCGATCGAGGTCGTCAACGAGAGCCCGTATGCCAAGCCGAGCGATCGGCGGATGTACGTCAGAGACATCGATGCCGATGCCGGCATCGCCTCGTCGGAGCACTCGCAGTATGTGATCGCGATGCGATATGGCGAGCGACTAGAGCGGCTCTATCCGGTGCGCGGCCGCGGCGAGATCGATCTGCAACGCGGTTATATCGATCAACGTTGGAAGGCGGCGGAGCTTCCAGTTACCGCCGCAGCAAACTTCGTCATCAACTCCCCGTCGCTTCGGCTCGATTCCGGGATGCTTCAATCCGTCGATGCCCGGTATTTCGCGCTGGGGAGCACCCGGCGGTACGCTAACGCCGCACGTCGCCGCGGGTGCGACGCTGACGGGGGCGAGCCTTTCGGTTGCCGGACTCTCGCAGCCGGTCACGGGCGTGCGCGGCCCGCTCGACGTCTACGAGAACGGTTTGCTGACGCCGGGGCTGAGTGCGAGCGTTGGTGGTGCTGTCGCGCGTCATCAACGGCGGAATCTACGACGTGCGCGACCCGCACGTGCGCATTGCGATCCGCGGCGCAGGCGATCTCGCGCGGCTGCGCGAGACCTTCGCGCAGGCCGCGCGCCTTCCGATGCGCGGTCGGCTCGCGTTCGGGCTTCTCGTCGAAGGAATCGCGAGCAAACCGCTGATCTGGATCGACTTGCGCGCTCCCGCGATCGCATACGCGTCGACATCGCTGCAACGCATCGATGGTTTGGTTGCGTACGACGGGCGCGAAGCCGACATCGTGGCTTTCAACGGGAGTTATCGCGGGATCGGCCTCACCGCGCGCGGTCGCGCGATTCCGCAGAAGCAGCCCGATGCAATCGCGATGCTGCTGGGCGTGCGCTCCGCGCCCGGCGACCTCCCGTACACCGGCACGCTGCTGCCACGGTTCGCGCTCGACGCCACCGCGCTCGCGACGGCGAACGATCCGAAGTTCATCGCCCTGCGCGGCGTCGTCTCGGGAGCCGGACCGAACGAGAGCCTTGAAGGGATCTTCAACGTCGCGAGCAGCGGTGAGGGCGCGGTCGGGCCGCTGCGCCTCCGGCATGGAGCCGGCACGCTCTACGCTCGAATCGCGCTCGACCGGCCGCGCGATCTTGCCGTAGGTCTAGCTCGCGTTGCGAACTTTTCGATACCGCAGGCGGAAGGCTCGTTGAACGCGACGCTCTTTGGCGGCGAAGCAAAGTCAACCATTGGGGTGTTGGGGATCGCGCGAATCGCGACGACTTTGGGCGTGGCGACGGCGCAAGGACGGCTTGCGTCGCGAGACAATGCACTGCAAGGCGGGATTTTCGGACGGCTTAACAACGAGGCGAGCTTCGGCGCGCGCGTCGACGGAACGCTGCACGCGCCGAAGATTGCGGGAACCGTCGTCGTCGCCGGCGCGCGCTACCGCGACTTCGAGGTGAACGGCAGCGCGGGTCTCGCATTCGCAGGCGGAACGCTTGCCGTGAGCGATGCGCAGGCCGCGCTCGGTCCCCTCTTCATCGGGGCGGCAGGAACCGTTACCGGAATTCTGCCCGGCACGTCCGCACCGCAGTACGACCTCGCAACCGAACTGCACACCTCCGACGTGAGCGCGCTCGTTGCCGAGCTGCGGCCGCGAGAGGCCGCCCTCGTTCAAGGCAGCGTGGACGCCGATCTGCACGTGCGCGGGACCGGCACGCGCCCCTCGTTCGCGGGCACGATGAGCGCTCCCGAAGGGTCGGTCAACGGGCTGGCCTTTCGCGGCTTTCACGGCAACGTGCGCGGCGACCGCGACGCGCTTGCGTTGCAAGCGGGACACGTTACCGTCGGCTCCACGAACGTCGCGCTCGCCGCCAGCGCGACGACGTCGGGTAACGCCGATCTCAACCTGCGAGCGCCGCAGGCCGACCTTGCCGACTTCAACGATTTCTTCGATCGCGGCGACACGCTTGCCGGAACCGGCTCGCTCGCGCTAAGCGCGACCACGAGCGGAACGCAGCTGATCACGAGCAGCGGTAGCGCATTCCTCACCGGAGCGCAGTATCGCCGGCTCGCGATAGGCAACGTTGCCGCGCGCTGGCGCACCGTCGGTCACTCGATCGACACGAACGCGAGCGTGGGTGGACCGGCCGGCACCGTCTACCTGAACGGCACGGTGACGCCCGCCGCGATGCAAGCGAATCTGCGCGCGCAGGCGACCAACGTCGATCTCGGTACGTGGCTTCCGATGCTCGGATTCAACGTCCCGGTCACGGGGCGGCTCAACGCCCAGACGAGCATCTCCGGCCGCTATCCCGATGTAGCGATGAACCTGCGCGCCGCCGTTGCGAACGGCACGGCGGGACGCGTGCCGATCGAGCGGTTCGACGTCGCGGCCTCGCTTTCGCACGGCAGAGGAACGATTACGTCGGCGCAGCTCGATCTACCGTCGTTGACGACGACCGCGTCGGGCACGTTCGGTTTGCGTCCGAACGACCCGCTCGCGCTCGTTGCGCACAGCACGAGCCCGAACGTCGGCGATCTGCTCGATGAAACGACCGGCAAAGATTTCAAGCTGACCGGAACGCTCGACTCGACGCTGCGGCTGAGCGGCACGCGCGCGCAGCCGGAACTCAGCGATACGGTCACGCTGCAGGCCTTGCACCACGCGAATCTCACGATCCCGCGCATTGCCGGCGTGATCGGCGTCGATCGCACCTCGGCCTCGGTGCGCGAGGGTGAGATTGACTTAGCGCGCGGCAAGGCGCTCGTTGCTGCGAGCGTTCCCATTGCGCTTACGGGAGCCAAGGTCGCACCGGGGCGCGGGCCGATTGCGGCTTCCCTAACCGCCGACGACATCGAGCTCTCGAACTTCGTCGCGCTCTTGCCGAAGGGAACGCAGATCGAGGGCCGCATCGATGGCACCGTCGTCGGCGGCGGCAGCGTCGACGCGCCGCAGCTGCGCGGCTCGCTCTCGCTGCGCGACGGCAGCTTTAGCGGACCGATGGAGCGATCGCCGATCGCGGGCATCGCCGGCGAGCTCGCCTTTTCCGGCACGCGTGCCTCATTGCAATCGCGTGCGTCGGTCGGCGGGGGATCGCTGACGGCGCAAGCGACGGCGGCGCTCGCAAGTTTGAGAGAGCCGGCGAGCGCGGGCTTCGACCTCACTGCACGGCTCCAAAACGCGCGACTCGATATGCCTGCGTACTTCCAAGGCGTACTCAACGGCGACGTTGCGGTCGCGCGGATTGACGGCGCGACGCCGCAGGTGAGCGGCGACGTCGCGGTCTCGAACGCGCGTCTGCCGCTCAGCGCATTTCTCAACGTAAAGGGCGGCGGCGAACCGTCGCCGGGCCTGCCGGAGATCGCCTTTGCAAACCTTCGGATCGCCGCGGGGAAGAACGTTCGCGTCCAAAGCGCCAACGTCGACGTCGGCGCAACGGGCGACGTGGCGCTGAGCGGCACGCTGCGTGCGCCGAAGCTGGCCGGTACGTTCCGTTCGACCGGCGGGACCCTCAGTTTCTACCGCACCTTTAACTTGGAGAGTGCTAACCTCGACTTCGATCCCTCGAGCGGTCTCGTTCCCGACGTCAACGCAGTTGCGACGACCTACGTTGCGAATCCGCCGACGGCCGTTCGTATGCACGTTACGGGTCCGGTAACGGACATGAACCTCGACCTAACCTCGGATCCATCGTACGGCAAGCAACAAATCCTCGGATTGCTCGTCGGCGCGCAACAGTTCGGCGCGGTCGCGGGCGTGAATTCGACTGGCGGAACGGGTTTCTCGGCGACCTCGGCCGCACAGCAGTTTGCACTCGGTCAGGTCAACACGCTCTTCACCAGGACGATGCTGGAGCCGCTCTCCGCCTCGGTAGCGAGCGCGTTCGGCTTCACGTCGGTGCAGATCACGACCGATATTCAGACCGGCGTGGGGCTCAATGCGGTGAAATCACTGGGCAAGAACGTAAGCGCGATTTTTGCCCAGAGCTTTGGATATCCAAAGGTGCAAGCCGTGACGCTCGAGGCGCACCCGGATCCGGCAACCGGTTATCGTTTGTCATGGTACACGGCGACGGGACCGTCGCTCTTTGCCTCGCAGCTGCAAACGCAGCCCGTCGCCTCCAGCGTGCTCGACCTGAACCCTGCAACGAATCTGCCGCCGGCCACCGGCACGAACGGCATTGGCGCTTCGTACGTGAGGAAGTTTCCGTGACGTCCGCGGGATCGCGCGCCGTTGCAATGGTTTTGGCGCTACTCTTGACGGGCGCCGGACGCGGCGAACCGATCGGCTTTGCCGATCTGCGGCAGCTCATCGGCGCGCACCCGCTGCATGGCGTCCTGGCGCAATACGATCGCGAGATCGCCGCGCTGCGCGGCACGCAAAACGTCTCGGGTCTCACCGATCCTGCTGCGCGCGCAGAGCACGCCGCGGCGACGCTGAAAGGCGATGCTGCCCGCGCCGCAACGCGCGCGCAACGAATTGCATCGAGCGCCACGGGTGCCGATCTTGGTGAAGAGAGCCGAGCGCTGGCGGCGATCGGCGCGCTGCGCTCCGCGCGCGACCGCGACGTCGCCGTTTACGACTCCGAGCTGGAGCGCGAAACCGGCGCAAGCCTCATGGCCTTTGGGCAAGCTACAGCGGACCGCACCGAACGCGCTTACGAGGCTCGGCGTCAGCAGTTGCACGAGAAAGAGCTGACGTTCGCCTACGACCTCGCGCGCCAAGACGCACCGAAGCGTCTGCGCTTGCGGCTCAAGCTGGACGATGACGCCTACCTCAGCCATGCAACGCGGGCGGCGCTCCGATCGGAGCTTGAGGTCTTCGATCGACGCGAAGCGGTTGCACTCTCGCAGATGCGACGCGACGATGCGGCGACGTTGGCGAATTACTGGACCGAGCTGAACCGGCTCGGAACGGTTGCCAATGCGCGGATGAACGCACAGCTCAGCGGAAAAGCCGCTGCGAACCTTGCGATCCGCCGGCGCGCCTCGCAAGCCGAATCAAATGCCGGCGCTGCCTTTTCATCCCTGGATTCCGAGCTCGCATTTTTCCGCTCGACGTATCGCTCGCAGAGCGATGCGAGCGCGATTGCGAGCGGGTTGCACGGCGCCAGTGCCGAGATCTCCGGCCGCTTCGGGCAAATTGCGCAAGCCGATCGCGAATCGCGCGGCGCGACGGATCGGCAGCTCGCGCGGCTCGAGAGCGATCGGCGCGATCTCTACCGCGCAATCGTCGCCCAGATCGAGCGAACCGCCGAGGAGATCCGACTCCAGCGTCACCTCGCCGGCGTCATCCTGACCGGTTCGCGCCCGAAGGGAAGCGTCGATTTAACCGCCGCGGTTCGCAGTCAGCTTCTCCACTGACCGCGGTGGCGGCGGCGCTATGCTAAAAAGGGAGCACGATTGTGCTCCCTCTCTTGCTGGCCCGGTGGCCGGCTGGTGCTTACGCGTGAACCATCACGCGATGGGGAACCGTTCGACCTTCTTCGAGATCGAGCAGATCCGGCCAAGACACGATATCGGTCCGGCTCGGAGCGATCTTGGTGCGCAGTTCCTCAAAGTGCTTCAACGATTCTCCGGTCGGGACCGCAGAAAGGAATTTTCTGTTGAAGGCCTCGATATTCCGAGGATCTTTCCTTGTGACGAACGTCTTCGCGTATGCTTCGATTTCAGAATCGTTCTTTGCGTCCTTCACGGCATTAAGGAATGCGGTCGGATCCATGCCGAGGTACTCGAAGAGGTCTCGGTCCATCGGGCAATCGTAGTTGTATTCGCCGATGGTATTATGCGCTAATGCCTTCGCTTTATCGGTGGCGCGCGCAAGCTGCACGACGCCGAGCATCGTTTCGCCGGAACTACGCGGCGTGGTTTTGGTCAGGTCCATCATAAATTCTTTCAACTTTCAATTGAGTTTCTTTTCCTATTCAAGCTGAACCGAAAAGACAGCATAAGGTTGCACGATCAAAATGATCGATGGCGAGCAGGTATTTTGAATACTTAAGCGGTGGAACGCCGAACCATCAACGCGACCTATTTACGGCAAAAAGACCAACAGAAAACTCCCAGGCGCCTTTTCACCGAACGAATGCATGTAGGAGGAAGACATAAAGCTGTACGCTCAGAATCGGCCGGGTGAAACCGGTACGGCGACGCTCGATCAGATTCCCGGGGGTGTCAAGATCGTCATAAAGATGGCTGGCGGTCAAAACGGCTCACAGCCCGCCCACATCCACACGGGCACCTGCGCAGAGCTGAATCCCGTACCCAGGTATACTCTGACCAACATCGTCCATGGAAGCAGCACGACGACGATATCCGGCATCACCCTCGGCGATTTGCTCGATGGGGATTATGTCATTGACATTCACGAGAGCAGCGCCAATATAAAAAAGTATGTGGCCTGCGCCCCAATCGTCGCATCCAAGTGAAGGACGGACTTTATGGTGCTACGGCGATGATGTCGAGGTGCCTGAAGCCCCGGTAAGTTTTTAGCAGCTTCGGCTGGGCCGACGATAGCCAGCCCTTTGCCGGACGCGCGAAAGCGAATACGGACTCGCTGCGAGCGTTTGCGACGTACGCAATGGAGGCGTCGCTGCTAAACGCGACGCCGCTGATCGATGCGAGCCGGCCTGGCGTGTGAAAGCTGCTTCCGCCGCTCGGCGACGACACCGATACTAAGCCTGGCGCGCCGTCGACCGGCGTCATCACGTCGATCTGCTCGCCGATGGCGCCGCCGATGAGTGCGATCGTGCCGATGCCGAAGCACGAGCCGGCGCTGTATTTTCTTCGGCCAACGCGCGTATAGGGACGCACGCTCGCAAATCCGCAGCCGCCGGAGATCACGACGGTGCCGCCGTCTGGCGTCGCGAGAACCGACGCCGCGTTTTGCGAGTTCTGTACGACGATCGTCGGTTTGCGCGTTGCGCTGGCGTGCGGAAAGAAGTACACGGCTTGTTGGCCGTAATCGCTGACGTAAACGTTGCGATGCTCGTCGACCGCAACGTCGGTCAGCGACGGCGATCCGGAGGCGCCCGGCAAAATCGGTGCTGGAAGACGCTCGACGAGTTTGCCGCCGGCCGTAAAGACTTCGACGCATGCGGCGCAGGGGTGCGAGTTCGCTGCCGTGATCGTCGTGTAGATCTGGCCTTGAGCGTCAACGGCCAGCCCCTGGGCTACTCCGTGCCCGGGAGCGAACGATTTCGTCAGTCGCGCTCGGTTACCAGCGATCGAGAAAACCGATATCGTGCCATTCGAGTAGTCGAGGTTGACGAGCTGCGTCAACGAGCTGCTCGTTGTTCCTGCGTCGCTCGGCGCAAATGAGCGCGCGGCTAGCGACGCCGCCGGAATCCCCGGTGCGTTCGAGGTGCAGCCACCGAGGGCGAAGATTCCGCCAACCGCGGCCACGCAAATGTAACGCTTCATTGAGAATGCCGCCTCTTTCAGGACGCGCCGCAAGCCGCGCATCGGCCTTCGAACGTCACGCGTTCGCTCTCGATCTTGAAACCGTGCTGCAGCGCGAGCGTCCTGATCGTGCGCGTCGGAATCGCGTAGGCTACGTCTTCGATCTCGCCGCACTTGCTGCAGCGAAAATGGGCGTGCCGCGGTCCTGAAGGCTCGTAGGTCGCCGCGTCGACGCCCGGCACGTAGAGCTCGGAGACCAAACCGAGATCGCGTAAGCGCTCGAGACCGCGATAGACCGTCGAGAATCCGATGCCGGGCCGCCGCTTGACCGCCTTCGCGTAGATCTGCGAGGACGTGAGATGGCGGCCGGCCCCGCTCTTTTGGACGATTTCGTAGATGAGCCGATAGTTTTTCGGCAGCGAGGGCGCTTGACGGGAGCCGCCCGCGGCAGTATTCTCCATTATGAGAGTGACATTCACTTTCGATTCTACGCTTTCCTTCGGATCGGAGAAGTAGCACGAGATGGAAAACACGATTGTCGAGCTGTCGGAAGCCGACCAAGGCTGTCCCGTAAAGCACGTACCCCTGCGGCCGAGGGTGAACATCGATTGGTTCCCCGAACTATTGGACCTCTCGCCGCTCCACCGGCCGTCTGAACTCTCCGACCCGATGGGCTCCGATTTCAATTACGCGCGCGAGTTCAACAGCCTCGACCTCAAGGCGGTCAAGGCGGACATTTTCGCGCTGATGACCACGTCGCAGGAGTGGTGGCCGGCCGACTACGGTCACTACGGACCGCTCTTCATTCGCATGGCCTGGCACAGCGCGGGCACGTACCGCATCGGCGACGGCCGCGGCGGCGCGGGTTCGGGCGAGCAGCGCTTTGCGCCGCTCAACAGCTGGCCGGACAATGCGAACCTCGACAAAGCGCGCCTGCTTGCTCTGGCCGATCAAGCAGAAGTACGGCCGGAAGATCTCGTGGGCCGATCTCATGATCCTGGCTGGAAACTGCGCGCTTGGAATCGATGGGATTCAAGACGTTCGGGTTTGCCGGCGGCCGCGTGGACGCGTGGGAACCCGACGAAAATATCTACTGGGGTCCGGAAGACACCTGGCTCGCCGACAAGCGCTACACCGGCGAACGCGATCTCGAACAACCGCTCGCGGCCGTGCAGATGGGTCTGATCTACGTGAACCCGGAAGGCCCGAACGGAAAACCCGATCCGCTCGCGGCGGCGCACGATATTCGCGAGACGTTCGGCCGCATGGCGATGAACCATGAGGAGACCGTCGCGCTCATCGCCGGCGGCCACACCTTCGGCAAAGCGCATGGTGCTGCCGATCCGAACCAATACGTCGGCTTTGGGCCGGCCGGCGCGGGCATCGAAGAGCAGAACCTTGGCTGGCGCAATTCGTTCGGCACCGGCAACGGCGACGCCACGATCACGAGTGGCCTCGAGGGCGCGTGGACCACGACGCCGACGCGTTGGAACAACGAGTATTTCCACAATCTCTTCAACTACGAGTGGGAGCTGACGAAGAGCCCCGCCGGCGGTTATCAGTGGACGCCGAAGGATGGCGCCGGCGCTAACAGCGTTCCCGATGCGCACGATCGGTCGAAGAAGCACGCGCCGATGATGTTCACGACGGACCTTTCATTGAAGGTCGACCCGATCTTCGCGCCGATCTCGAAGCGCTTCCACGAGAATCCGCAAGAGTTTGCCGACGCCTTTGCCAAGGCGTGGTACAAGCTGACGCACCGCGATATGGGTCCCATCTCGCGCTATCTCGGTCCCGAAGTACCGGCCGAGCCGCAGATCTGGCAAGATCCGCTACCGGCAGTCGATCATCCGCTGATCGACGAGCAGGACGTCGCCGCACTCAAGAGCCGCATCCTCGCCTCCGGACTCACGGTGTCGCAGCTGGTCACGACCGCGTGGGCGTCGGCATCGACGTTCCGCGGCACCGACAAGCGCGGCGGCGCGAACGGTGCGCGCATTCGGCTCGCGCCGCAAAAGGATTGGGCCGTCAATCAGCCCGCGGAGTTGGCGACCGTGCTGCAAGCGCTCGAGAAGGTCCAAGCCGACTTCAACGCTTCGCTTTCCGGCGGCAAGAAGGTCTCGCTAGCCGACGTCATCGTTCTTGGCGGCTGCGCGGCGATCGAGCAGGCCGCGAAGAATGCCGGTCACGACGTTAAGGTGCGCTTTGCGCCGGGGCGCGCGGACGCGACGCAAGAGAATACCGACACCGAATCCTTTGCCGTGCTGGAACCCACCGCAGACGGATTCCGCAACTACCTCGGCGCCGTACACGCGCGTTCGCCCGAGCAGCGGCTCCTCGATCGCGCGCAGCTGCTCACGCTGAGCGCTCCCGAGATGACCGCGCTCGTCGGCGGCCTGCGCGTGCTCGGCGCGAACGCCGGAGGTTCCAAACACGGTATCTTCACGAAGCGGCCCGGCACGCTGACGAACGACTTCTTCGTGAACCTGCTCGACATGGCGACGAAATGGCAGCCGGCCGGCCGAAACTACACGTACGAAGGCCGCGATCGGCGCACCGGCGAGGTGAAGTGGACCGGCACCAACTGCGATCTCATCTTCGGTTCGAACTCACAGCTCCGCGCAATCGCCGAGGTCTACGCCATCGAAGGCGATCATTTCGTGCGCGACTTCGTCGCCGCGTGGGAAAAGGTCATGGACCTCGATCGCTTCGATCTCGCCGTGACCACCTAAGCACATTCACTTCTGCCCCGCGGAAACGAAGCCGTGGATGGAGCGGCGAGGTCATGCGCCATCCGCTGGCCTAAGGAACGGCGGCGATGGGATAGGGGCTAAGGCCTTTCAAAACAAGGCCCCCCCAGCTGGCAGTGCCGCATAGCTCTAAGCGATCGAGGCCGCAGTGCGTTAAGCGCCGCGGGCTAAACTGCGAGGCCGCTGCGGACCAAAGCTGCCGCGCTGCGAGGCGCGCGCAGCTGCAATGCGAGCGAAGCGTCTAAGCAACAACGGCCACGCGATCGCGAACACCGGGCGCGGGCCTATGCTATTGGGCTACGCTGACCGCCGCGCCGGCTGGGTCTCCGAAGCCCTTCTTGAGTGTCTTAGTAGGCTTGCCGCCGGCCGGGTATTTCCAGAAAGGCACCGTGTTATAACCCTCGTCGTCCCAAATCGGTCCGATAACGGTGTTGCCGTCAATCCAGAAATTTAGGATATCGCCTGAACCCGTAAGCGGTGTTTTGCCTACGATCTTTCCGCCTGCACCCGTAGTCTGGTAAATGCACGTGGAATAACTGGATATAAAACCGCTGCATTCCTGGTCCGCAACCGCCACGTACTTGCCGTCCCACTGAACGTCGCCGGGGAAGTGGATCGTGGCGCCCTTCAACTTAATAATTCTGAACGCGTTCTTGCCCTTGGGAAGTTCAGCGAATTGAAAGGGGACGCTGGGGACCGCGTCGTCAACGTAGGTTACCTTTGTTGTCGTAGCCGCAGAAATACACGGCGGCGGACATCCCTGGATTCGTGTAGTAGTACTTTGGACTGCCTTTGGCGTTCTTGAATATAGCGACGTAGCCCGATGCGCCGCTGTAAGTGTCGAGAACCGTCGCGGCGAGGTTGCCGGTCGTCGGATCGACGGAGCACGAAACGGCGTATCCGTCGCCAGTCTCCAGCATCGCGATTGGTTTCTTGCCGCCGTGCTTATACTCAACAACGTCCTCGCCACTGTGTGTTGCGTCGTTGTTCACAATAAAGACGTCGCCTTTCTTGTCGGAGCAGACACCGTCCGGCTCCGCGAACGACCCCGTCAGCGTTCCCACCAACTTATCCTGCGGATACGAGTAAACGACGACGGTGGAGGCGGCGTAGTTGGAGATGTAGAGCAGGTCTTGCGTGGCCGCGCCGGGAGCCATCCATGACGGGCTGTGGTCCGGGCGCAGCGCCACCAAGCCGCCCCACGCGGCGCCGCTCATAGCCCGTATTTACTAGGCCCTCAGGCAGTTGGCCGAGCCGCGACTGCGCACTAACCTGCTGGAACGGGCCTGACGGCGCCAGTTGCGACTGGGCTCCGTTGCCGCAGCCAGTGAGTATTGCGAACGCGGCGCAAAAGCCAAGCGCATAGCGGCCAAAGTCTGAAAGCCTCACGTGCTGTGCTCCCGTTAGCATGAACGGATCGCGAGCCAGATATGTTCTGACCGCGCGCTTAGCCCCATCTTAGCACCCAAGCCGCGGCGGGGGTGCTATTCATGCAGATACGCGAAGCGAAGCGAAGGCAATTACGATCGCCGCTGGAACGGCCCGGTCAATGCGTTCACGAAGAGCCCGACGAGACCGGCGAAGAGGATAGAACCGGAAATGACGTCTGGGCTCCACCAGATGCCGCCCATCGTCAACGCAAGTGTCGCGAGTAGTACCGCCCAATAGATCGCAGGTACGGTAAAGGCTGCGATGCCCCAGCGGTAGGCCAGCTGATCTGCAGGATCCAGTCGAAAAAGATCCACGATGACGCCGGCGATGGCCGAGGCGACGATGACGGCGACGAACTGTCCGACGTAGTTCGACTGAGCTGCGGCAACGAAGGCGTTCCCAACAACCAAGAGCACCGCAACCGCGCCGGGTGCAAGCCGTATGCGCCGTGCCAGATAGAGGAAGAATCCTGAAACGAGTATGCTCTGCACGATGACGGCGAGGAGGCCGATTCCCTGTTTATCGTATTGCAGCGTCAGCAGCGTCAGGGTCGCGTGCGGCACGCTAGCCGGAGAAAGGGGCGCGTTGCCGTTTTCGGCCTCGCTCAAAAAAATGAACTGCGTTGCCCAATGGACCAGCTCAAGCATCGACGCAGCCGACAGCAACAGTGGAAGTTGCGCCGTTAGCGTTCTCGGAGGTTCGGGTCGCACGAGCACCGATCGTATCGGGCCCGCTACGATCAGAAGCATCCCGGCACCAATAAGCAGATGCGTCGGGCTCAGAAGGCCATTGAAACCTTCCTCGAATCCCCACAGCGAGTGCTTTACCATATCGCTCACGCCGCCGGCCAGGCAGATGACCAATCCGGCCAGCGTGGCCTCGTACCCGGCAGGCAGGGCGCAGCGCCAGGGATAGCCTTGCCGATGCCCCGCTACGATTGCAACTGCAGTGAAGACGTAGCTCGCAAGCAGACCTGCGTAGAGCAGCGCGTGAGCGGGCTCGAAGAACGTTTCTACGGTTGAATGAAAGTGGTACCAGGCATCGATCATGATTCCCGCCGCCAGCCAGAGCGAGGCAATTGTCATGAGCCAGTCGTACGTCGTGCTCGCGGGCGGGCGCGAGGTCGTCCCAGATTGGTCGGCTACGTTTGAGGCAATTCCCATGAAGGCATCACGCTGCATCATTGCAATCGTTGCGCTCGTGGCGTGGGCGGCATGTTCGCAGTCGGTTCAAGGTGATGCGGATCCGAGTCGTGTGCTCGTCGCGCCGTCCCCATGGCCGACGCCCCTGCTGCTCGTACCGGACGCACCGCCGAGAATTCTCGCCGTGTGGATGAACGAAACGACGATCCGGGTCGGCCGAGTCTGGAAAGGCCGCATCGTAACGTCGACGAATGTCGCGAGCGTTGAGCTGCGCACCGAGTCGTTTTCCTTCGTGGCCGATCGTCTGCGTTTCGGTATCTTCAATTTCTCCCAGAGCGTGCTCGACGTCATCCCGCAGTACCGGCGAACATACCTACTTCGCATCATAGCGCGAAATACGCGCGGTGACGCTGCCGAACGGCTCGTGCCGATCGTCATACGGTAACCCCGGCGCTGCCTTGCGAACCGGCAATGAGGAGCTGGCTGACGCAAAGACCTGCCAACCCCGCTTCGGCTATCGAGCCGAAAACGAAGCTTGCGTCCCACCACGTGCCGCCGAACATCGGCACCGCCAGGGCAAAATACGCGGCGAAGTATGCGGAGGGCACGACGAATCCTAAGAGCCGGAAGGCATTGGGATTGCGAAACGACGCTCGCGCTTTGGCCATAACGACCTCGCCGGCGAGGCCCGCCAGAACTGAGGCGAACACGACGAGCAAGAACTCGTTCAGATCGCTCGAGAGCTCGCCACCGATCCAGAGCTTTTCCACGACGCTGATGACGATGAGCGCGCCGAAGCACAGGCGCTTTCGAGCTGCGAGGTACAAGACTGCAGCGGCGAGTAGAATGCTTTGCCAGATGACGATCGACATCTCGAGCGCTTGCCGATAGAAAAGAAAGACCGAAAGTACGAACTGTTCGCTATGAAATTGGGTCTGCGATAAGGGATGATCTCGCATCAGCGCTTCTGGATAGAAGCCGTATTGGGTCGTAAACTGGAGGATTTCGAATGCGAGCCCTAGCGAAACCAGCATCGGCAGTTGTTGTAGCAAGTCCTTTGCATCAGGCCGGGCCAATCCGCTGCGCACGGGGCCTGTAATCAAGAAGAATAATCCGGTGAGGAGAAAGAGATGCGGCGGGCTGAGGAGCAGATCGAGCTGGTGCTCGAAACCAAAGATCGAGTGCCATAGGGCGTCCAACGCACCGCCGACCAGCAATGCTGCGACCCCGACGACGCTCTGCTTGTAGCCGAACGGGATCGCGTTCCGAAACGATCCGGTTCGCCGGTAGTTGCGGGCGATGGTTGCGCACAGTACGACGGCTGCGAAAACCGCACCGCTGTACAGCGTGAGGTGCCAAGGATTGATGAACGACTCAACGGCCATGAACAGGTGCTGATGAGCATCGATGAACAGCCCGGTCATAATCCAGACGCCGGCCAGAGTGATCAGCCAGTCGAGGCTTGGCGAGCAGAAGCGGTGTGCGGCCGTCCGAGAATCGGACATCCCTGCGTCAACCCGAGGCAGATCGACCAACTCACTCACGAGCGGATGCCTTCTTCAGGGATCGATCCGCGCGCGCAGCAGCGCCGCGCGCCCGCCAGAAGATACACCGATGAACAGACTCTGAGCATCGCGCATCACTGCAAACGGATACTCTTGGTCCATGGATGACGTGCTGACGGCAGCGGCCCGCATTCCGGGTCGGTCGATTCGCATCACGTAGACTCGAAACGGGGACCAACCGGCTTCGCGATGAGGGTCGCGGCCTTCAAACGCCGCCCATACGCCGTTCGGCTTACCGGCAAAAAGCATTGGATGATTGGCATCGAGCACGCCGGTTGAAAGCTCGATGGGTGCCGCGAAGCTCCGGCCTTGGTCGTCCGACCACGCCGCGAGGACGCGCGGCCGGCTATCGGCCCCAACGGTAAACCACGCAATGTAGAGCCTGTTGCCGATGGCTAGCAGGCTCGGGCCCGATTCGGGGCACCCGCGTATGAGCCAACCATCCTTGGAGACGCGCACGAGGCGCGAAAACGTCTTCCCACCGTCGATGGACGTCGCGACGGCCATGTCACGAACATCGTCGAAGTCATGTCGCCATGCAATATAGATTCGCCCCTTCGAATCGATCGCAATGGTTGGGCGACAGCATGGACACGTATGCGCCGCAACGCGAACGTTCTTCCCAAACGATTTGCCTCCATCCGTCGATCTCGCAAAGTAAACGCTCGATTCGTCGCCTAACTTCGGATCGTAATCGCGCCCGTCGAGCCAAACTACGTACACACTACCGTCCGGAGCGACGGCCATGTCCGGGAAATCGCTGTCTCTTGGCGACTCAATATCACGGACTGCTACGGGCGTCGTGAAGCCTGGCCTTCGCCAGTCGTGGGCAGCAATGACGATGCGTGGCTTGGGCTCATCGTCGCGCCACACGGCATAGAGGAGCTCGTCGCGACTCATCACAAGTCGCGGCCGCGTCTCACCCGAGAGCGTAACATTACTCGCAGGCGGCGTGACCAGCCCAAGGTCCTTGAACGTATCGCCGCCATCGCGTGATACGAAGGTGCGGATCTGATTATGACCGCCGCTCGCCGTCACGGCTAGCAGTTCTAGATCACCGCCCGAGCCGAAAGCAAACGACGGAGAGCCGATCGCCTTGGCGGCGATGGCGCGGGGCGTCGACTCGGATCGAACGACCGTTCCCTGGAGAGAAGCGCACGCCCCAAGAGCGACCGTCGTCATTCCGAGGGTCGTTCGCCACGTACGGCTCAAGTTGGAACGGGTCCCTCCGTTCACGCGAACGTTCATCGTCCTTCTACCTCGTTGTCACGAGCAGCGGCGCAGTGTAGAGAGTCTTTCCTCCGATGAATTGAAGCCACAGATTGTAGTCTTGCGTGCTTGGAGCGAGGAGTTCGAGCTCGAACTCATTGCCGATATTGAGATCCGGAGGCATCGGCGTCATCTGCATCATCATGCTGTCGCCGCAATCGTTCGCTCCGCTGGACATATCGAGCATTTCGGCGGTCATGCCGTGGACGTGTAGGTAGGCTAGATCCTTAGTCCCGATGAGGACTCCGTGTGACATAACGCCCAAGTATGGATGCAGATCCTTCGCCGGCCGGCCGTTCTTAAGGATCCGAACCGATATGGTGGCGATCTCGCCGATCGGGACGGACGTCGGGTCGATCATTACAAGATAAGGCCCCACCTGTACCGATGAACCGGCCGCGTGGATTTGCCGAACTGCTGTTGGTGCTCCAACGTCCGCCGGCAAGTCGAATCGGAATACGTTTCGCCCAAGCCCGCGAGGCAGACCATCGAAATAGATATGGTAGGCTTCGACCGGTTCGGCCAGATGCAACTGGATGGTGAAGTGCCCGTTCGGCAAAAGTGTGGGATGGACGTGCTGAAAGTCGGTCAGGTCATCCGACACGACGATCATATGCATGAGTTTTGTCATATCGATGTCGTAACTTCGAACTACCCGACCGCTGTGGACCTCCCAAACGTCAATACGCGCCGTTCCATCCGGCATTCTATCGGCTCGCATGAACGCGCTCATAGGCGCAGTTGTTCCGGGATAGATGATGTCCTTACCAGAAGCTACTTCGGCAGCATGGGCCTTTGCCAGTGGTAGCGCGAGAAGTATTGAGGCCGTTAGCGCGATCGTAAGTTTAATTTTCATGGCAAGCTCCAGGATCGTTTCATGCATGCAAAGCGCGGCGAATTGCGGATTCCAGGTTGGCCTCGGTAATCTCCCCGCTCCCAATATATACAATGCGTTTATCCGGTCCGATGATGGCGATTGTAGGATAACCGCCTTGTAGATACTTACTCGCGATGGCGAGGGAGCCGTCGAACGCTACTGGGTACTGCACCCTAAAATATTGGACGAAACCGAGAACGTCAGGCATCGATTCGGGAGAAGCGCGATCGTGGCCGTACGGGCTTCCGGTTACTGCCACGAAGTCGACACGCTTTTCGTATTTTTCGTAAAGCTGATTGAGCACTACCGTTTCACGTTGACAGTGTGGGCACCAGGTAGCAAAAATCTCGAGAAAAACCGGGCGATGCGTGGCGCCGAGGGAGAAGGCGCCTTGCGTCGTAGCCGCGGAGAAGAGTGGTGCTGAATCGCCGATGGAAAGTTGGTTAAACGGCGGCGCGGTTTCTGTAATCGGAGGAATGCTGCGATTCGCGATGGCGATACTCACAATAGCGCCGATTGAAATGAGAGCTATGCTGAGCCACAGGATGACGCGGCGAACGGGAAAGGTGCGCGCGTGAGCGCGCGCGGAACGAATGCGCATGAGTTGGGCCTCGCTAGGGAAGCAGGTAGATGGTTTGTGGGGGGTTAGCTAGCGAAAAAGCGGTGGTGCACGCTTGCCGTTCGCTTGGGAAGCGTCGCAAGCGTAGTGGACGGCGGCGAGAAGCTCGCCCTTGAAGCGCGCGCGAAGCGGCTTCGCAGCTCTGCGGTCCGTAAAAAGAAATGAAATCAGCGAAACGATATGCGTATGGGCGTCGACCAGCCAGTCGCAAAGCGCTCGCAATAAGGCATTGCCTGCCGTGCTAAATAGAATGATCAATCCAAGGCCAAGTGCGGGAGCGTCACCGAACGCGCTCAAGGCACCATCGAAGCGGTCTGCCGCGAGTTGTTCACCGGTCTCCATGCCGAAAAGGAGCAGCGACGCGAGGAGGCCGATTACGGCAACCGTTTGCCATCCAAGGTGCGCTCGAAGGTCGCGAGCAAGCGACGGTAGCGAGCGCGTGCCGAGTCCGGCGAGATGAACGGTATAAAGGAAGATCGCGCACATTGCCGCCGTCAAGCTCCCAAGGCCAATAGCGACGATCGAGCCATGTGCGTGGCGGTCATAATCGCCCTGGAGAAGACCGGCCGCCTGAGCGCACCCGAGGAGCATATGCGTGGCCAGCGCGACGGTTAATGTCACTTGCAGAACGCCGGCCGTGGCTAGCCAACGGTACAGACTCCGCGTGCGCACGATAGGTGCTTGTTACGCGGAGGGAGGCCGAAAGTCCGCCTGTTTTCTTACAGGAAAGACGAGACTTGTGGCTCGTTTTTGCAATTGGAGCTGTTTGGCAGAGCTGACTCAGCGACAGACCTACTAGCGAACGCGAGTACCAGGGTAGCCGAAACCTTCCTTAGAAAGCGGCCACCGGATGGAAATCGCGATCGCCGAGAAGGGCGCTTTCTATTTTGACCCGGTCATCACGCCCGAAGAAGCGCGCGGTCGCGCGAGTGCGCACAAGGTCTCCGCTTTTGGAACCCTGTCCCGGCTCTTTTCACGTCCAAAAGAAGAAGATATCGCGATATCGGAGCAAGAGCTGCGCTATCTTCCGCTCTGGCATGCAAAGGCCCACCTCCATTTCGTTTACGACCGAAGCGAATCGTATAAACTGCCAATAAAGACGCCGCACGTGGCTGCGGTTACGGTGGGCGGGAACGACTATGCGGTGAGGGCCGGCGCTATCGACCTGGCGGTTGTAGAACACTGCGAGCGCGACGAGCAGAAAGAACTCTGGCTCGACGCGCTGAGCAATCAGCCAATACACGCTCAGGCATACTTGAAGGTGCGCGCGACTCCCGTCAACCTCGACGACTTTGCGCCGGAAGGCGCGAAAATCGTCGCGCCGGCGGTTCGCGCGTCAGCGGTCATTCGAACGCTCCTGGGCGAGGACTTTCGCCCGGCAGACGCCGACGACGTCAAGGAAGAACGAGTGAACGTTGAGTGCATCGATCTGTACTTCCGGCCCACGTACAACTTCAAATGTGTCTGGGAGGCAAAGAACAAATCGGCCGAAGTGACGGTCGATGCGATCACCGGAGAGCTTCAGACGCAACCCGCCGCAGCGGTGGCCGCGGTCGCAAAGCTTTTGAAGCCCGAAACGCTTTTTGACCTCGGAGCGGAAACGCTCAACGTGATCGTCCCTGGGGGTGCGATCGCGCTGAAAGTAGCGAAAGCGCTCGCAGACAAAAGCAAGGCATCTCGCTAACTTACGTAGTCGTTGCCCGCGTGCCAATCCCCTCGACCCGACGGTAACACGTCGAAGATGTGCCACGTCGGGCAAAGCTGGTCGATGCCGCGGTGCCCGTCGCGGAACTCCGCATGTGCGGTGTAAACGTGGCGGATTCCCTGCGGGGTCTTTTCAAATACCAGCACGGTGGGGATAGGATTGCCCTCGCCATCTTCCGCGCCCGTGTCGCGTGCGAACGCCGGGCCGTCATCGGCTAAGACCCGAATGCGGCGCCAGCCGCGCTTCTTTGCCCAAGCCTTCGCTACGTCAACTGGGGCCAACGTGGCCGCCACGATGTTCGCGCGTTGGGCGACGTGATGGGCGATGCCGTCCCAGCCATCGACCCACATCGAACACATCGGGCAAAACTCTCGATCGTCCGGCCAATACATGAAGTGGTACATCACCAAGTACGGCTTGCCATCTTCAAATAATTCGGAAAGCTTGACACGCTTATCGCCATCGAAGAATTCGTAATCGGGAACGTTCGGGCCCGGAGGCAGCGCGCGCCGCATCGCCGCTACGGCCTCGACTTCTTCCCGCAGATGCGCTTCGGCATCCATCAGTTTTTCGCGGGCGGCGTGATAGGTATCGCTCGCACCGGGCATCGTGAAGGGGGTCTCTTTCATTGCGATCTCCTTAGCGTCGCGCCGAGCTGTTCCATGCTCTCGCGGAGAGCAGCGACGTCATCACCCAGCTTACGTACGGCAGCTAGGACCTCGTCGTTGCTGGTACTGTGTAAAACGCCATCGTGAAGCCCGTCGAACGCCGAGCCTACTCCGTGCGCAAAGACCGCGAGCGCGTCGACTTCGTCGGGCGCGTATGCCTCGCCGCCCGCACGTTCGCCGCACAGGAGTACGCCGAGGAGCTGCCCGCGCGAAACCATCGGTAACGCGAGGTCGCCCCGCAGCCGCGTGGCGTAGCGGTGCGGATCGAGGGGCTTGTTCCAGGTTTTGAGGGCAAGGATGGCCGGATCGTTCTCGCTGACTTCCGCTGGTGCTTCGCCGAACTCGCGAACCGCTTTGTACGCGCCGTTTTCTCGCACGAAGAGTGCCGCAGAGCGCGCGTCGCTGTGCCGGCGGAGTTTTCCAACCGCTTGATCCAATAGCGCATCGCTCTCCGTGACGAACGCGGCCTCTTGCGAAAAATCCCTGAGCGCGCGCTCGTCTTCATGGCGCTTCCGAAACATCATGGTATCCACGAACCGATCGACGCGACCGTGAATGAAGCGTAGCGACACCCCGAGCACCATTGCGAGCACGGCGTTAGCGATCAAGCCCGTCGCATGGCTCGCTCCGGCCAGGAACGATCCAAGCAGCCACTCCAGCACGGCGAACGCCATCACAACGATGAGCGATACAATCGCGACGACTAGGGTTCGGCTCAGCACAAATTCAAAGTCCAGCACGCGCCGCTTGAGGAGGGCGTACGTAACGGCAAGCGCTCCCAGCAGCAGCACCGTCTCCACAAACGCCGCTCCGCTCATATATTCGAACCAAGAATGGACCGATGGCAGAAGACCGTTGATCCAAGTGCTGAGAAGCAACGCGATCGGCAACGGTAAGAGCAGCCACGCGGCCCTCGGCCGGACGGACGGCGACGATGCCGCAACGGCGGCCACAGCTGCTGCCAGAACGGCTGCATACGCCACGTCGTCAAGGATCAGCCAGAAAGGTCCGTAGACGTACGGCAGCGGGTCGATTCGCAGCGTCAAGAAACCGATAGCGGCGGCGATCGGTGCGACGAGCGTCGAGATGTTCGCCGCGTATGCAAACCACTCGATTGGGCGGCGCCAGGGGAAGCGCGCGCCGAAGCGCGACGAGAGGCCGATGAGCAGCAGCGACGCGGCAACGCTGCATGCAAACGAGCAAACGAGAAAGAGCATCGAGATCTTCGCGTCGGAGGTCACCAAACGACCTGGATAAAGCAGGACGCCGAGCTGGCAGAGAAGCACCAGCGCTAGAATGCGCGCCTCGCGCAGGCTCGATCGGCGAAGCGTTATAAGCAAAGCGCAGCCGAGGAACCACGCGGTCGCGAGCAACATCGGTATTATTGCGCCGAACTTCCAAAGAGAGTTCACTTCGTACGCGGTGCTGCCGCGCACGCTTGCCACGAACGTGTCGGTGCCTCTGCGAATCTTCAGCGAGGTCGGGCGAGTCGCCATCGGCTGGAAGGCCACCGCTACGCGCGCTTCGGGCGTCTGATCGCGCAAATCGATGCGATCGCCGTCGCGTAATCCGGCACGCGCCTCGGCGCCGCCCGGACTCGGCGCGACGATTTGCAGCACGTACGGCTGACTCGTTCCCGCAATCGTTCCGTCCCAAAATCCGTACCAGGGGCGGATGCCGAAGCCAATGGTGCCTTCGCTCGATACGACCAACAGGAGAAAGCCGAGCGCGCACAGCGTTAGGAGCAGCCACTTCCAGCGCAAATCTTTGCGCCGAGCCTCAGCGACCGCCATATCCTGCGAAACCATGCGCCGTGCTACTCCATGCGGAATTTTACGATTCGGCTCACCAAATCGAGCGGCAAGGGATCGCTGAAAGGGAATTGTGCGGATCCCTTTGCGGTCTTATACGGCGACAGCTCTTTCTTAAATGCCGCAATCGCCGCTGCGCCGGGGTAAAAGCCGATGTGTGATTTGAAAGCCGCGAACCAAACGAGCTTTTTGCCGCCCAAAGTAAAAGCCGGAACGTTATAGCTGATCGTTTCTTTCGCCTTTGGAGCGGCCTTTCCGATCGTGACGCGCATTTTCGCTAACAGCGTTCGCACCTCTTTTGGGAAGCCGATCATGTACTCGTCGATATCCGCCGGAACGGCCTTCTCACTCATCGATGAGCATCCCATCGAGATCGGTGACCAAGATCACGTCCGCTTGCCGCGGGAAGATCCGTTGCATCAAAAACTCATGCACGTCGGGCTCGGGATCCGCAGTCGCGTCCGCGAGCACGAACAGCTCGTAATCGCGATCGGCTGCTTCACGAACGGTCGAGAGCACGACGCCGCTGGTGCTCAACCCGGCGAGTATCAAGGTGGTAACGCCGCGCTCGCGCAGCTGATGCTCGAGATCGGTGGTAGAGAACGGGCCGACGCGAGTCTTGCGTACGACGATGTCGCTGGGGCGGGGCGCGAGTTCCTGCGCGATTGCCGTCGCCGGGGACTCGGCGTGAAGCTCGCTCCCACTCGCGACGACGCGTGCAGCCATCTTATTGCGCGCGGGAATAGCTTTGAAGTCGGCGTCATCGAACGCAACGCGGACGTACCCGACATGGCCGCCGGCACGTCGAACGGCTTCAATGGCCGCGGCCGTCCGCGACAGCGCGCCATGCGCATCGGGCACCCTACCGAGTATGCCCGCCTGATAATCCATAACCAGTAGTGCAGTTTGACTGGGAGTGAGCTTGCTCACACGACCTCCTTCGTCTTGCGCGCCCCGGCCTCTTCTGATAATATGGTCACAAAATATGGCTAGTTCGGGGAAAAAGGTCGGAAGGCCCAGGCGCTCGGGCGTGTCGCTCCTGATGATTCGGCCGCGCGAAATTGGGGCTGCCGAATTTAAAATGCGCTGTCTTGAAGTCGTGGACGAAGTCGAGCGCCTAGGCTCCGAAGTGGTGATTACGAGGCATCGCAAGCCCGTCGCGCGGCTAGTTCCCATTCGGAGTGAAAGCGCCTTATTCTGCGGGTCGCTCAAAGGAATGGTGCTCGAAGAACGCGACGTTACGAGCGAAATCGAGGCACATTGGGAACTTGATGAACCCAATCTTACTTGATACGCACGTCGCGCTTTGGAGTGCAAGCGGCACGCTCCCGAAGGCAACGTCGAAAACGATCGACGCTGCCGCTCGGCGCGGTGATCTGCTGCTCTCGCCGATAACAGCTTGGGAGATCGCAATGCTCGTCGAGAAGGGGCGCCTGTCGCTTGCTCCGACGGCGCAGGAGTATATACGTGCGTTGTTCGGGCATCCGGGCGTCGTGACTGCAACGTTGACGCCGGCGATCGCGGCCGCCGCCGCGGCCTTGCCTGGAGAGTTTCACGCCGATCCCGCTGATCGAATCCTTGTTGCGACCGCCGCGGCGTACGGCGCGCAGTTCGTTACCCGCGACAAGCGCATCCACGACTACGCGAAATCGACGAACCACGTTCGCTGTGTAGGCTGTTGACAAGACCCCGCGAAAGACGACAGGGTGAGAAATAAGCTGTCAATCCTCGCCGCTGTGACGCTTGCGTTTGCCGATTGCAGCGGCGCCGCTAAGCAGTCGGCCTCGCAAAGCCCTGCCGATACGTACCGCGTGCTGCTCGACACGAGCAGGGGGCCGGTGGTCATTGACGTCGATCGCCGCTCCGCGCCCAACGGCGCACAACGCTTTTACGAGCTCGTCAAGGCGAAATATTTCGACGGCGCCCGCTTCTACCGCGTCGTGCCGGGCTTCGTGGTGCAGTGGGGGGCGGCAGCCGATCCCGCCGTTACCAAGAAGTGGAGCAACACGATCCCCGACGACCCGGTCACGGCGTCGAACACCCGCGGGACCGTCTCGTTTGCCGCAACCGCACAGCCGAACAGCCGCTCGACGCACCTTTTCATCAACCTGGGCGACAACGCCAGGCTCGATGGGATGGATTTCGCTCCAATCGGCCAGGTCGCAAGCGGCATGGACGCCGTAGACCAGATCTACTCTGGCTACGGGGAACGACCGGATCAGGGCCTGATCGCGGCGCGGGGCAACGCATACCTCGAGAAAGAATTTCCGCGTTTGGATTACATCAAGACGGCGCGCATCGTCAGCGGATCGCCGTAGCCGATGAGCTTTGTGTCATGAACCCGCAGCAAGACGGCATTAATCCAACTGCAAAACCGACGGGGACGGGTTGCGTCGAATGCCTGGCAACTCCCGGCGGTTGGTGGCTCCACCTTCGCCGCTGCGCCGAGTGCGGCCACATCGGCTGTTGCGATACCTCGCCAAGCCAACACGCATCGAAGCATCACGAGCGCACCGGCCACCCGGTTATCCTAAGCTTCGAGCCCGGCGAAAATTGGTTTTACGACTACCGCACTGAGGAGTTCTTCGAAGGTCCGAAGTTGCCGGCCCCACACGCACACCCTTCGGATCAGCCCGTTCCTGGGCCGTCCGGGCGCGTACCGGTCGGGTGGCAACGTATGCTCCACCAGTAACTCGTCCCTTGTCATCCTGAGCCTGTCGAAGGATGACTCGTTAGGCTCGCCCCTCACTCGTAATCGGGCGCAAAATAATCGTCGCGGAACTGGCGCATGAAGAATTTCGGAGGCAACGGCGCGCTGATCTTCACGAACCGAAGCGGTTTTTGTGAAAAATCGAAGCAGTCGGCCGCCGGCGACGTAGCGCGCCTGTCGGCGGCCGCCATTTGATCGAGACCGAAAAGATCTTCGGCGAACCGTAAAACGCTGGCGGTTTCGTATTGCACTTTTGAGATGTGATCGCGTCTTGCGTACGGAGAGAGCATGATCAGCGGCACGCGAAAACCTAAGCTATCGCGGTCTTTGTAGGGTGGCGGAACGTGGTCGTAGAGGCCGCCCCAATCGTCCCACTGGATGAAGATCACCGTCGAGTTCCAGAACTTGCTCTTTCCGACCGTGTTGACGAGCGCGGAGACCCACGACGGCCCATAGTCGTCGGGACAGTTGGTGTGATCCGAGTCGTCGCAGACCGGCGTAATCCACGTGAAATTTGCAAGCTTGCCCTTGCGGACGTCGGTGATGAACTTCCAGTTTGGCGAGATGACGTCTTTTTTCCAGTCGGGCCCGTAGTAGATGTGTCTGATGGCTTGATAGCTCGACCACGTCCCCCCGGTGCCGCTCGACGCGCTGCCGTACTGGCTGGCGTAGAAGCGCCACGTGAGTTTTGCCTTATCGAGTTCGTCGCCTAACGTCTTGTAATCGAAGCACGCCTGCTGATACCCGCCATACGAGCGGTCCGAGTTGATCGTCTGTACTTGAGCGGCTCCGTGGTCTTGGCAACCCCAGTAGCCAAAGGGAAGATCGACGCTCCAGGCCGCCTGCGCGGCGATGACGTACTGGTGCGCGACGAAGCTCTCGTCGAGCTGCGATTGGAACATATTGTCGGCCAAGACGCCTTCGTGCGCCATGTCGAAATAGGGTTTCGACTGATCGTGCGGCACGTACACGTACTGCGGATTTGTCGGTCCGCCGGTCGAGAATTCTTTATCGAACCCGTTCATGCGGCAGTGGGTACCTGGCAGCTTGCCCGTACCGTTGCAAGCCTCGAACATCCCGTTCGCGGAGTGATCGAGGTCGTACCACGCCCCGAGCTTCGACGGCCGCAGCTTGATCGTTTGCCCCTTCGAGTTCTTGCCATAGGCGACGGTATTCGCACCCGGGTAACCTTGGAACATGTTATCGAAGCTGCGGTTCTCTTGCACGATGTAGACGATGTGCGTGATCTTGCCGGCGCCGGTACCCGAAAGCGTTCGCAGCGGGGCGCCATTTTGCATGTACGGCAGCGCTTGCGAACAACTCGTGAGCAGCGCTGCAACTCCGCAAAGCATAAGTTTCCGGTAGCTAAAATCCGAGACGCTCATAGGCCCAATGTTCGCCGCGCCGGGTTCCCTACCCAAGCAAGCAACTACCCTAAGCCCCTTGTCATCCTGAGCTTGTCGAAGGATGACCCGTGGCCGAATGCTAGCGAATTATTTGCCAGGCTTCTGTCCCGGCGAGAGGGCCACTCCTTCCAATTCGTCAGCCGAGCCAAAGGTAAAGGAACTCTCCTGGGTGCCGGTGGCGTAGTTGTAGAGTTCGACCGCGAAGTTCGCCGGATCGGCCTGGTAGAGCGTTGCGTCGGTCGTGGAGAGTGCGAGCTTCGCCGGTTCTTCCTCGGTGGTAGTGATCGTGCGGAACGGCACCGTGGCTCCGCGCTTGTAAATGTCGATCACCTGACCGTAGTAATCTCCGACGAGCAGATTCCCGTGCAAGTCGATCGCGACGCCTTGCGCGAGTCCCACCGAAATCCCGAGGTCTTTGCAGGTCGTTGCGAGCGGCTTGCATTTCGCCACGCGTCCGGTCGACGAAGCGTTGTAGGTGACGTAGAGTTCGTCGTTCTTGGCGTTCGTCAGGTCGCTGGGATGCGTTAGGGTGACCGTCGCGTTGGGTGACGTGCTCCCCGGCTTAAACTCCAGAATTGCATCGGCGCGACCCTCGCTGACGTAGACGATCCCGGTCGAGTCGACGGAGACGTCGAGCGGCTGCGAGATGTCCGTCGATAACGTGACGCTCGGGCTGCTCGAGCCGGCGGGATACTCCGTCACGGTGTTGTTGCCTTCGTTTGCGACGTAGAGCGTGCCGGATTTGTCAACCGCGTCCCCTTGCGGGTTGCTGATACCGGTGACGATCTCGCCGATCGGTCCCGCACCCGTATCGCCCTGCTTGTAGATCAGCACGACGCTCGCCGTGTAGTCGGTAACGTAGACGAGCTTTTCTTTTTTCGGTGCCACGCTCGCCGGCATCGAGAGAGCCGGCGTTCCTGGCGATCCGGCGCTGCCGGAGCAGCCGGCGACGATCAGGGCCACGCACGGACCCACGTACCACAGCTTCGCTTTGTCAGTTAACATCGAAGGTCTCCTCATTCTTAATAGGCACCGATGCCGTTCGGCGTGCCCCACCCCGTCGGCCCATCGTAGCCGGCTTTGCCCGTGCAGAGATATGCGGGCGAGCACGTGCCGTTCGAACCGCTGGTAATGTCGTACAAGTACTGCTGGTTTTCCGTCTGATAGAAGGCCTGCGCGGCATTGAGCTGCGACGCATTCCCGGCCAGCGCAAAGACCGCTGCATTGAGCGGCGAGCCGACGCTGGTTCCACCGATCTGAAGCCATCCAGATTGCTGATAGCTGTCGTAGACCGCGACGCCGGTCGCCGGATCGGCGACGGCGGCAATATCGTTTGCCGTCCGGTATTTGCAGCCCGAGTCCGTCTGCCACGGCGGCTTCGGAAACTTCGAACAGCCGCTCCCGGTGCCGCTCCAAACGGTTTCGGTCCATCCGCGGCTGCCGCTGCCGCGGTTGAGGGTGGTTCCGCCGACCGCCACCACGCTCGGAAAATCGGCGGGCTCGAAATCGTGGTCTCCGTAGTATCCGCTATCGCCTCCGCTCGCGAGGATCATCACGTGTGCGTGCTCGTAGTCGCGCCGATTCGCACCGTGGCCCATGCCGCCATAGCTATTGCTGACGATTGGTGCACCGAGCTTGACCGCCTCATCGACCGACACGCCGACGTCGTGCCACGTATCGTGGCTGGCTTCGATCAGCAGAATGTTGCAGTTCGGACAAGCCGCCGAAACCATGTCGAGGTCGAGCGAAATCTCAACCGACCAGGTGGCGTCCGGCGGAGGCAACGGGTGCTTTTTCCCTTTTTGGTTGAGTTTTTTGAAGCAGCCGTTCAGCGACGAGCAGACCGGCAACCCGAACTCGTTTCGGTAGATGAAGAGATCGGATTCGGCGTTCGGGTCGTCGTCGACGTCGACGATTGCGACGGTCTGCCCCACCCCATTGGTCCCCGAAGGCAGATTGTAGGCTGATTGCAAGTCGCTCGGAGTATATCCCGATGGCGAGTTCGTGGGCACGCCGGTGCGGACGAGCGATTGACAATAGACCAGCCTCGGATCGCTCCCGGGACAAACCGCGCGGGCATTGACCGGCGATCTCATGGCGCCGGTTAGGGAAGGCAGTGCGGGCGATGTCGCGCCGGTGCCGCCGCACGCGCAAAGCAGAACCGTTGCGGCCAAGGCGGGCAAGAGTCGTGCAGATGCTAGCGACACTGGTGCGATGGTAACACGAACGGCCTCTGGGTTGCAGAAGCAAGGCAGCCTAACGAGTTCGCTCGCGGCAGGAAACAACGGGAAGGCCTTGACTGGGCCGTGGATTTCAAACGAGCTCGAGCTCGCGCTCGATGGCATCGGCAAATGTTCGTCGCGCCGGTTCGTGAACGGCTAAGTAGAGGCCGGGCTCGATGAGCTCGAGTTCGCTGACGCAAGGTTGGCCGGCGTCGTCGTTGAGCAGGTCGACGCGCGCATAGAGCGGCTCTCCCGGCACGGCCGCGATGGCTTGGGTCGCGACGTGCACTTCCTGGGGCGTCGCCTCGACCGCCGACGAGCGTTCGTCGCTGACGGCAAGAATTCGATCGAACGGCTTTTTCACAACCGCGTGTGAATACCGGCCGCGAAGAAAGATCAGCGCGCGTTCGCCGTAACTCTCCACCGCATCGAGGTAGGGTTGAAGTAGCACGTCGTCGGTTTGAAGCAGCGCGTCGAGGCGCGCTTGGCCAATCGTTTGCGACCCAACATCGCCGCGCACGAGCGTGACGTTATGCGCGGCGGCGCCTCTCGCCGGCTTGAGGACGATGTCGCGCCATCCGCGCGCCTCGCCGATCTCCGAAAGTTTACGACGCTCGCCACGCCGCGCCCACAGCGTCGGCACGACCGGAACCCCGAGCTGGGCGAGATCGCTAAGGTAGGATTTATCGGCGTTCCACACCAGCAGGCTCGGATCGTTTCGCACGACCGTCAGCGATGCAACCCGCTCGATCCATTCGACGAACTCGTCGTAGCGATGGTGATAATCCCAGGTGGACCGCACCATGCAGAGGCGCGCTGCAGCCCAGTCGACGAGCGGGTCGTTCCAGACGGCCGTCGATACCGTCAAACCGCGCTCCCGAAGCTCGTCGACGAGCATCCGATCGTCGGGATCGAGTGCCGGCACAATTTCGCACGTGGCGAGAACGCAATCGACGGACATGCTTGCATCGTACCTCCGCACCAAGACGGGGAACAGGCAGAATGCAACGAAAAACCTCGCCGTTGCCTCGGTTTCATTCTCTAGATCGTGTAGATCGTTCGATCGTGCGCGCGCTCCAGCGCGACGGGCGCGATTCATTTGCTGAGATCGGCAAAGCGATCGGCCTCTCTGCCACGAGCGTCGCCGAGCGAATCCGGCGCCTTGAGGATGCCGGCATCATCGAGGGCTACCGAGTGCGGCTGTCGGCCGCGAAGCTCGGCTTTCCCGTAACCGCCTTTATCCTCGCTCGCCCCAACGGGCCCGATGCTCGCTTTGTCCAAGTCGCCCGAGAACGCCCCGAAATTCTGGCGTGCCATCGCGTCACGGGTGAGTTTTCGTTTATCGCGCAAGCGGTCGTAAAGGATGTGACGCACCTCGAAGAGTTGCTCAATCATCTCGAGCCGGTATCGGTGCATATCGTAACGCTGGTCGTGCTCTCTACGGCCTTCGACGGCGTGCCGATCGACGTCGCCGGGGGTGATTAAATCGCCGAGCCAGAAGCCGCCCGCAATGGAGCTTCGACCGCTGGGATTCGGCGAGATCTTCGACCGGGCCGTGACGCTGTACGTACGTAACTTCGTACCATTCGTCGCCATCGCGCTGGTCATGGTGCTTCCGCTCGCCATCATGGGGTACTTCATCGCTCTCAGTTCGCAACCGCAGTACGATTGGATGATTCGCGTTTTTCAGCATCCGTCGCGAGCGGGCACACAGCCCATTCCAACCGTCCTCGACTCGCCCGGCGCGCTCACGCTGCTCGTGGCGACGATGCTGCTCTCGTACGCGATCTGGCCGTTCGTGATGAATGCCGTCGCGGTGGGGGTCGCGCGTCTCTACCGCGGCCGGCCGGTCGAGTTTCGCGCCTGTTATGAGGTCGTGCTGCGCCGATGGCCCCAAATCTTGGGATTGACGGGCATCGGAATCCTCGTCGTCTTCGGCTGGTACGTTGCCGTCGCGACCGTCGCGATGGTGATCGTTCTGGTGGGAGTAGCGCTGGGGGCCGCCGTGCCGGCATTCGCCTTCGTCTTTGGGTTTCTCGCCGTGCTCTTCGTCTTGTTCCTGATGCTGCCGCTGCTCGCGCCGCTGGTCGTGGCGCTCGCTTTCGCGATGTACGCCGCCGTGATTGAGGAGCGCAGCGTGATCCCGTCGCTTCTGCTCGGTTTTTCGCGCGTCTTTAACCGCACTGAGTTCTGGCGCGCGATGCTCTTCTCACTGGCTGTGGCCGCGATCGTCTTCGCCGGCTCGACGATGTTCAGTATACTGGGGCTGGCTGCGGCCTTCGTGCATTTGCCCGGCTTGCAGTCGGTCATCCAGGCCTTTCCCAACGCCGTTATCAGCCCATTTGCAATCGTTCTTCTCGCGGTCTATTACTTCGACGTGCGCATTCGGCGCGAGGCGTACGATTTAGAGACAAGCCTCGAGCGCCTGGCCGCCGCACAGCCGGCGTGATCGCGGCGGTCGCGGTCGTCCTCGCAATCGCGACGCCGTCGCGCGAGGAATTAATCGAGCGCTGGCTGCGCGCGAATCCAGCGCATTCGGCAGCGCGATTGAATTCCGGGCCGCACGATGCGGTTGCACCGAACGCTGCAGCACCTGCGGATTTGCCGGCCCTGGCGCAGCGTGAGCTCGGTACTCCCGGGCGATATCAGTTGGCGAAGCCGCTGCCGCCCGCGCCGGTGGCCGAACCGTGGTGGCAGCGGGTGTGGCGCTGGCTCGAGGATCGCTGGCAGCAACTCTGGCGCGCGCTCTTCGGTCGCGTGCACGTCGGAAAAGCACAAACCGCAAGCATCGGCGACGTGCTCCTCGTTATCGTCGGACTAATCTTCATCGTCGTGGTCGTTCGCCTATTACGAAATCTGCAGTTCGCGCGCTCGAGATCACGCTTGCGCTCTGAACCGCTCGAAGAGCCGCCGACGCCGCGCGCGCTCTATCGGCAAGCCTGCAACGCCGCAAGCCGCGCCGACTACGGCGGCGCGGCGCTCTTGCTCTTTGCCGCGACCGTCGCGCTTCTCGACCGGCAAGGCGCCGTCGAGGGACGTTCGAGCGCGACGGTGGGAGACTTGCGGCGCGCGCTGCGCGCGCGCAACGCCGCGCTGATCGGCGCGTTCGATACGGTTGCCGCTCCGTTCGTGCAAAAAGCGTACGCCGAGCGCGCCGTCGACGAGCCGCAGTGGCAGGTCGCACGCGACGCTTTCCTCACCCTCGACGGAGGTACCGTGTCATCCTGAGCTTGTCTCGTGTCATCCTGAGCCTGTCGAAGGATGACTAAGCGTTATCTCGACATCGGCATCGTCGCGATGTGCGCGGTCGTGCTCGTGCTGCTTACCTACGAACGCAGCACGATCGCGCAGCAGCGGCGCCCGTCGGTCTACTCCACCTACGATACCGGCCCGAACGGTTATCGCGCCCTCTACGAAGTGCTCCGCGCCGCCGGCGTTCCCGTGGGCCGCTTCGAGCGCGAGCTTCCGGCACTCGACCCTTCGATAAAGACGTTGGTCCTTACCGGTTACGAAGACGACCCATCGGCGAAGCCGCTCGATCTGCACGACACGGCGCAGCTGCGCAACTTTGTCGTCAACGGCGGGCGCCTCGTCGCGATCGACGCGGAGTTCGCCGGACCGCAAGACGTGACGCCCGGCGTGGGCACCACGCTGCGCGCGAGCGGCGGCGAAGCGATTGCGCTGGCGCGCAATGCGTATACCGCCGGCGTCGCACGTGCGAGCGGCTCGATCGACTGGACGTTTCCTTTTAAGGAACCGCGCGGCGCACCGCTGCTTGCCAACGATCGCGGGATGGTTGCCGTGTGGTACCGGTATGGTCGCGGCGAGGTGATTGCGATTACCGCGCCCGCGCTCTTCGGCAACGCAGAGCTGCGTAATGGCGATAACCTGCGCTTTGCCTACAACGTCATCGCGAATCGCGGGGCGGCGGCCTTCGACGAATACGCCCACGGCTACAGCGAGAACCTCTCGATGTGGGCGGCGCTGCCGCCGGCGGTGCACGCCGCGGTTTGGATCGTCGTTGCGCTCGTTCTCATCGCGCTCGTCGGCGCCAACGTGCCGTTCGCGCCGCCCTATCTGCCCGACCCGCCCGACGAGCGCGATTCCTCGCACTACATTGCCGCGCTCGCCGAGTTGATGCGCCGCTCGCGGCGCCGTCCCCCCGACGCCGACGTCGTGCGGCAAACACGAGTCACCCTGAGCGCTGTCGAAGGGCGACGCCGAAAGGAGCACGCGTGAATACTGGAGTTCAAGAGGTTGCCGGCCGGCTCGCGGCCGGAATGGAGCGCGTCTTGGTCGGCGCCGATCGCCTGACGCTGGGCTTGACGATCGCGCTGCTCGCGCGCAGCCACGTGCTGATCGAAGGCGTCCCCGGCACCGGCAAGACGCTCGCCGTGCGCGCGCTGGCGCTGCTGCTCGGCTTGGAGTTTCGGCGGATCGCGTTTACGCCCGACTTGATGCCCTCCGACGTCGTCGGCACGACCGTCTTCAACCCGCAGACCGCCCAGTTCACCACGCGAACCGGTCCCATCTTCGCCAACGTCGTGCTCGCCGACGAGGTAAATCGCACGCCGCCCAAGACGCAGTCGGCGCTGCTGGAAGCGATGGAAGAAGGGCGCGTCACGATTGACGGCGTCCCCTATCCGCTGCCGCAGCCGTTTCTGCTCTGCGCCACGCAGAATCCGATCGAATACGAAGGCACGTATCCGCTGCCCGAAGCGCAGCTCGACCGTTTCATGATCAAAGTGGAGGCCTCGTATCCGCAGGAAGCGCAAGAACTCGAGCTGCTCGCGCGCACCGCTGCCGGTTTCGACGCGCGCGCGTTGGAAGCGTCGAGCATCGCGCCCGTGACGAACGCCGCGGACGTTATCGAAGCGCAGCGCGCCGTGCGTCAGGTGCATCTCTCCGACGGCGTGCGCGATTACACGTACCGCATCGTCGCGGCGACGCGCGCGCATCCGCGGCTCACGCTCGGTGCCTCGCCGCGCGCCGGCATCCAGCTGCTCACGGCATCGCAGGCGGCGGCCGCAATTGCCGGCCGCGATTTCGCGACGCCCGACGACGTCAAAGACGTCGCCGATTTCGTGATCCCGCACCGCCTCATCGTTGCACCCGACGCCGAGATCGAAGGGGTCTCCGCCCGCGACGTCTTGCACGAAGTCCTCGCCATCATCCCCGTGCCGCGTGGCGAAAACTTGTCATCCTGAGCCTGTCGATCTGTCATCCTGAGCCTGTCGAAGGATGACCCGCCTCTTCCCTTGTCATCCTGAGCCTGTCGAAGGATGACTCGCCTCTGGCTCCCGGCCTGGCTTACGCCGCGTTTTCTTTGGACGCTTGCAGCGATCGCGTTGCTTCTCGCGTGCTCGCCGGGCGTCGCGTTCTTCGTACCGCTCGCCGGCGTTTTAGGCGCCGCGCTTGCAATCGCCACCATCGTCGACGCGGTGCTCGGGCCGCCGTTTGCAGCGCTGCGCATCGAGCGGACGCCGCCCGAGCACTTCGCGCTCGGCGTGCGCGCCGAGCTCTCGTATACAATAGAGAACCGCTCGAGCCGTGCGATTCGAATCGGCATCATCGAAACGCCCGTGCAAACGCTTGCGTTTTGAGATCGACGATCTCGTCGCCGACGTTCCGCCGGCAAGCCGGACGAAAATAACGCGCCCCGTCCTGCCGGTCTCGCGCGGCGCCGACGAACTGCGCGCGCTCTACATTTGGTACGAGAACGCGATCGGCCTCATTCGCCGCCGGCGGCGCGTCGCCGCAAACGAAGCGATCCGCGTCTATCCCGACCTTGCCGCCGTCGAGCGCTACGGCAAGCTCCACCTCCGCAACCGCATGATTGAAGCGGGATTGCGCCGCATGAAGCTGCGCGGCACTGGAACCGAGTTCGAATCGCTGCGCGAGTGGAGCGACGGCGACGCCTTCCGCGCGATCGATTGGAAGGCGACGGCGCGGCGCGGCAAGTTGATGGTCGCGCAGCACGAAGTCGAACGCAGTCAAAACGTGATGCTGCTGCTCGACTGCGGACGCCTTATGACGCCGCGGATCGACACCGGCCGCAAACTCGATTACGCCGTGACGGCGGCGCTTTCGCTGGCAACCATAGCTGGACTCGCCAGCGACCGCGTCGGCCTCGTCGCCTTCGCCCACGAAATCATCGCCGCGAGCGCCCCGCGCTCGACGCGCTCGTCGATCGCGCGCCTATCCGACACGCTCTACGGCCTGGAGCCGCGCTTCGAGGAGTCCAACTACGCGCGCGCCTTTGCCTATCTGCGCCATCACCTGCACAAACGCTCGCTGATCGTCTTTCTCACCGACGTGATCGATCCGCTCGCGCAAGCCACGGTGATGGCCGAGGTCGGATCGCTCGCGAAACACCACCTGCTGATCTGCGTCTTCATGAACGATGCCGCGGTGAGCGGGGCGCTTTCGCAGGAACCGCAGACCGTAAGCGAGGCCTATCGTGCGAACGTCGCGGTCGAGTTGGCGAGCGAACGGCGCGTCGCCAAAGCGATGCTCGAACGCGCCGGCGTCCTCGTCATCGACGTGCCGGCTGCAGAAGTTGACGACGGCGCTCATCGACGAGTATCTGCGCGTCAAGCGGCGCGGCCTGTTGTAACGCTTTCGCGTGTCATCCTGAGCCTGTCGCGTGTCATCCTGAGCCTGTCGAAGGATGAGCGGGAGAAGTGGGAAGGCGTCGCGGAACCGAATAGATGAAAATGGCGCGCGGATCGTTGCCCACGGGCGTCGTAACGCTGCTCTTCGCCGATATCGAAGGGAGCACTAAGCTTTGGGAGCATTGCCCCGAAGCGATGCGCGGTGCGCTCGTCGAGCACGACACGATCGCTCGCGAAACGATCGAACGTAACTGCGGCGCGATTTTCAAGACGGTCGGAGATTCCGTTTGTTCGGCGTTCAGCCATCCGCGTGATGCGCTCAATGCGGCCGTCGAGGTCCAGCGCTCGCTGCACGCGCATGCGTGGCCTGGCGAAGTCGGGGAAATCCGCGTTCGAATGGCGTTGCATACGGGCGTGTGTAACGAACGCGACGGCGATTACTACGGACCGACCGTGAACCGCATTGCGCGGCTCCTCTCAATCGCGCATGGCCAACAGATCCTCGTGTCCTCATCGACCGCTGCGCTCCTGAGCGACGCCCTCGACGGTCCCACCGCCCTGCGTGAGCTCGGGGCTTACCGCCTAAAAGACCTGAGCCAACCCGAGCGAACCTTCCAAGTTCTGGCCGAGGGCCTACGCTCTGAGTTCCCGGCGCTTACCTCGCTGGACTCGCGTCCAAACAATCTGCCGTCGCAGATTTCGAGCTTCATCGGCCGTCAGCGTGAGCTCGACGACCTGACAAGATTGATCGCCGAGGTCAGGTTGTTGACGCTGACGGGACCTGGCGGCATCGGCAAGACCCGACTGGCGATGCAGCTGGCTGCGGACGTCATCGATAGGTATAAGGATGGAGTTTGGTTCGTCGATCTGACGGCGATCCGCAGCCCCAATCTCATCGCTCAGGCCATAGCGACGCAACTCAACGTTCGCGAGCTTGCAAATCAGCCGCTGAGCGAAACGCTCGTAACGTACGTTACCGACAAGACGCTCCTTCTCGTGATTGACAATGCGGAGCACCTAATCGAAGAGGCGGCGAAGATCATCAAGCTCATCCTGTCGCGATGCCCTGCTATCGCCATCGTAGCGACGAGCCGCGAGCCGTTGCACATCGCCGGCGAACAGATCTACCGGCTCGGCCCACTCGCAGACGACACGCGCCTCTTTCTCGAACGCGCGCACCAAGCAGCGCCCGCCATTACGTTCGGAGACGCCGAATACGCTGACGTGCTTTCGCTCTGCAAAAAGCTCGAAGGCATACCGCTGGCAATCGAGCTTGCGTGCGCGAGACTATCGTCGATGCCGCTACATCAGCTCGCGCGCCGCCTCGACTCGGGCTTGAGCCTCGTGAGCAAGGATGCGACGGAGCGGTCGCGACACCGCACCCTTCGCGACACGATCGCGTGGAGCTACGATCTGCTCGATCTCGGCGAGAAGAGCGCGTTGACCGCACTAGCGGTCTTCCGCGGTAGCTGCACGCCAGATGCGGTTCGAAGCGTTGCCGACGCGGATGCAGCCATGAACGATGCGATCGATTCGCTCGTCGATAAGTCCCTGCTTCAAGTCGAAGACGCCCGTGGCGAGGCGCGCTACCGGCTGCTCGACGTGGTTCGCGAATACGCTCGTGAGAAGCTCAATGAGGCCGGCAAAGAAGAGGCCGCCGCTCGAAATCATGCCGCGTACTATTCCAAGCTCGTTTCGTCGATCAAACTCTCGCCGGCGAGACAGACCGAGCTCTATGCGAAGCTCGATGACGACGCGCCGAACATACGCGCTGCTATCGAATGGAGCAGCGCGAACGACACACGTGCCGCCGCTCAGCTCATTTTCGATTTATCGGCGTATTGGCGCGTGCGCGGCAATATTACTGAGGCCCGGCTGTGGGTCGCTCGGGTCGTGGGCTTGCCTATTGATGACGAGGATCGCGCGGCGCTTCTATGCGTCGCGGCAAGCTTCGCAACCATGCGGGATGAGCTGACCGAGTCGCTTCGGCTTTCGCATGAGGCGCTCGGTATCTACGAAAGAATCGCCAGCCGCTCGGGCCGCGCCGAAGCGCTCTTTCGAATCGCCGAGGCAGAGCATCGAAAGGGGCACCTCGATGTTTCAGAGGGCTTCTATCGAGAGGCGCTTGCGGAATTTACGTCGTTGAGAGGGGACCGCGGCCAGATGCTGTGCGTGGGGAACCTCGGAATGCTAGCGCGCCAGCGAGGCGACTTGCGTCAGGCTTCCAAGCTGCTTGAAGAAGCGACGCAGCGTGCCGATGCGTTGGGGGAAAAGCGGGTCGCCGGGGAGTTCATAATAGCGATGGGTTGGGTGCAGCTCGGTTTAGACGAGCTGCAACAGTCGCGCAAGCTTTTTGAGCGCGCGTTTGCCGAGAGGTGCGAAGCCCAAGACGGCTACGGCATCTGCTGCGCGCGCCACGGCCTCGCTACCGTGGCGTTGAAGGAGGGGCTTCTCGAAGAGGCCCTGGAGGAATTTCTCGGGACGCTTCACTCGGCAATCGAGCTGCAGTTGAAGGATTACGTCGCGCGCGCGTTTCATGGCGTGGCCGCCGTCCAGGCGCTTGACGGCGAAGTCGAGCAGGCGGCGAGGTGTCTTGGCCTAGCAGACCGTCTTTTCGAGGAAAGCGGGCGAGAGTTGCGCGACAGTATCGCCTACGATGTCGCCGCCCAGGCACTCGACATGGCGGTCCCGCAGTCCAAGCAGTCGGCGTTACGCGAAGAAGGCGCCCGGATGCGCGTAAACGATGCAGTTGCCGCACTGCAAGGCTACTGTGTGTCCCACGTTTCCGCATCAACGGGAAAAGCGAGCATGTTTCGGCCAAAGCCCCTGACACGCGGACCGCTCAGGTCAAAGTAGCGCGGGTAATTTAGCGGTATCACAGGCAAGCGATCGAAGACGATTCGCTGCATCGTCATGAAATCGGCGGCGCGCCGCCGCTCTTTCGGCGTGGTAGCCTGGTCTTCGTACGCTGCGTCAAATCGACGGTCGCAAAAACGCGCGACATTGTCACCGTCTGGACCGATTTGGCTGCACGCGAAGACCACGCTCTGCTCCGGATCTCCGCCGCCGATCCATGGTTGTGCCGCGATATTGAACCGACTGCTACGTATCGGACCTGCCGGAGCGTAAAATTCTGTAACCGGAAAGCCCTTGATGGTAACCTCGATGCCGACTTCCGCCAGCTGGCGCTGCACGATCGATTCGAAATGGCTTGCGCCGCCGCTTGCCATGACGAAGAGAAGACGCAACGGCGTACCGTTCTTGACGCGAACGCCGCGTTCCAGATGCCATCCGGCGGCATCGAGGTCGGCAGAAGCGGCCGCTTCGTCGTGGGCGATTGGCACAAGATTGGCATCGTGCCATGCGAGTACCGGGGGCAGGAAGGCCGCCGCTCTCGGATAGAGCCCACGGAAGGCCTTTTCGATCTCGGGAACGTCGAGCGCCTCCGCGATTGCTCGGCGCACTCGAACGTCGTCGGTCGGCGCTGCAGCGCTCTGCAGCGCCAGGTAGGTGAAGCCGTTGATGGGCGTCGCGACTATTCGCAAGCCCGGCTGCGATGCTGCGTTCGCAGCCTGTACTGCCAATACTCTTGCAATGTCGACCTCTCCCGTGCGCACCGCGAGCATCGCCGCATCGAAATCCGGAATCATCAGCAGATCGATGCGCGCGAGTCTCGGTCGCGGCGAAAAGTAGGGGTTCGGTTCGAGCGAAATGCGATCGCCGCGCCGCCACGCCGTGACCCGAAACGGTCCCGTCCCGAAGGCATGTTCCTCCCACGGCGCCCCTTGCAGTGCCGTACTGGCGAACGCGTGCGCCGGAAGAATGCCGAAGGCGTAGTCCGATTCAGCGAACAGCTCGCGCACCGCGGCGTTCCAAGGAGTACGCAGTCGCACGACGACCGTCGCCGAGTCGGGCGTCGTCAGCGAGGCGATGTGGCGATACGCAAGCTGGTCGAGCACCGGGTTGCGCGGATCTAAAATGGCGCGAAACGTGAATGCGACGTCGCGCGACGTCAGCAGCTGGCCGTCCGCAAAGCGTACGCCGCGACGAAGGTGGTAGACGATCGTGCGTCCGTCGGGAGAGATGTCGCCATTGTCGCGCGTCGGTACGCGGGTTACGAGAATCGGAATCAGTCGGTTTTCTCGCGAGAGACCAACGAGCGTCTGAACGAAGAGCAAGTCGAATCCGATCGTGACTTGATCGTGCGCGAGCAACGGATTGAGCGAGGAAGGATCGGATTCGTCGGCCAGTCTCAACACGTGCGGGGTTGCGCTGGCGTAGCCACTTACGTGATGCGAACAGGCCACGCAGGGACAAGCAACGCTGAGCGCAAGCGCAATCAGCGAAGATCTCACGCGGCCCTCATCTGCTTGAACGTCGAAAAGCTATTTCAACGAAAAAGTTCCGTATACGTCGACCGTGTCATGGCCAGCCATGTAGCCAGGAAACACGGTGTGGATATCCATGTTTTTCCATACGAATGGCCAGCACGGCCCGTAAGCGGGGATGCAATGTGGCGCGACGCGCTTTGGCCCAAAAGGGGGCGGGACAGTAACGTAGCGAATTGCCAGCCGAAAGCCAGCAACGGTCTTTAGGCTTTTTGTCAAAGTTGCAGTAGCGGCCGTAGCAGTCTGACCATTTGGCACCAAGTCGTGTCCCACAGGGTTGCCGTCAGCACGTGTCGACGTTGGAGAGGGCTGGGCAGCCACCACCGTCGCTCGAACCGAATAACCTGCGAAGAAAAACCCGACGGCAATGAGCATTGCGAAGGCAACGGTCGAGGCAGGATAGCGATTATTCACTCGTAGTCTCCTTTGCTAGTTGTTTGCTAAGGTCAAGCGGACTACTGTGAATGGATATATACGAGCGGGGCTTTGCTTGCCCTGCTTTTTCAAGCGGCGCGGTCTACTGTGACGTTGTCCTTCGTCCGGAGGCCCGAAGTCGTGAAATATGATACCAGCAGGAGCGCGGTGATAAGCCCGATGACGATGCGTGTCTTTTCCGGCAGACTCCGCGGCGAGACGAACGCTTCGATCGTTCCGGCGACGATCAGCATCGACGCGACGCCGAGAATCAACGTTCCGGCGCGCCGCGCGTTCGCGGCGATGAGGTCGCGCCGCCGCCGGCGTCCGGGATAGAGCGCGCCGGCCGCAATCAGCAGCCCCGCCGCGCCGGCGATCTGGATCGCCGTGAGCTCGATGATGCCGTGCGGCGCAATCGTCGCCCAATAATCGCTGCCGAATCCGGCATTAGTAAAGAGCGCGCCCATGCCGCCGAGCATCAACCCGTTGGTGGCAATGATGTAAATCGTCAGCGCGCCGAGCGTCACCGAGCCCGCGAAGGCAATGATCGCGACCTTGACGTTGTTGGTGATGATCATCGCCGACATCGCCGGCGCAAAACTCGGATCGACGGCGAAATTGGAGTCGTGCAGGCTCTTGCGAATTTTTTCGGAGACGAGAAACTTCGGCAAGAACGCGGAGGCATCGGCCGGGTGCGTGCGCACCACCACGTACGCGACGACCGCGCACGCGACCGTGATTCCGGTGCAAATCGCGAAGTATGCGAACGATCGGCGAAACTCTTGCGGAAACGTGCGCGCGTAAAAATCGGCGATGCGCTGCAGACCGCTCTCGGGCGCTCGCGCGTAGACGTGCGCGTGCGCGCGAGCGACGGAGCGGTTCAGATACTCGAGCAGCGCGCGGTCGTAGCCGCGCCCTTGCGCGTAGGCGAGGTCGCTCGTCGTGGCGCGGTACAGCGCGCCCAGCTCGTAGATTTCCTCGGGTGAGAGCGCGCGTACGCCGCGGCGTTCGACGCGCTTAAGGAGCGCATCGAGGCGCTCCCACGTCTGCGACCGGCGCTCGACGAAAGTGGTTTGCGTCAACGCTTAGGGAGTTGGCGAGCGCCGGCCGTCGAACCTGGCGGCTGTGGATCGCACGCTGGAAGTTCGTACGCCCGAGAGCATCGCATTTAGCTACGACCTCGCCGGCTTGGGGAGCCGATTCCTCGCGCTCCTCGTCGATCAGACGATTCAGATCGTCACGCTCGCCGCCATACTTGTGGGTATCGTGCTCGCGGCTTCGAGCGTTGGCAAGTACGTCAAGCCGATTCTCTCGCAGCAAGTTGCGCAGAGCATCGGAATCGCAATCGTCATCACGGTCTTGTTCGTCGTGCTGTTCGGCTACTTCATCGTCTTCGAGGCGCTCTGGAACGGGCAGACTCCCGGCAAAAAGCTTCTCGGCATCCGCGTCGTGCGCGACGGCGGCTATCCGATCGATTTTGGCGCATCGCTGATTCGAAATCTCATCCGCGTCGGCGAGCAGCTCATCGGCTACTATATTCTTGCGGCGATCAGCGCGCTGATCTCGCCCGAAAACAAGCGCCTCGGCGACCTCGCTGCCGGAACCATCGTCGTCCGCGACGCGCGCCTGGCCGCGCCACGCGCTCCCAGCGCGCGCGAGGCCGAACCCGCCTACGCCTCGACCGCGTACCTCAACGGCGAGGAGCGCGTGCTGATCAAGCGTTTCCTCGAGCGGCGCGACGCGCTGAGCCCCAGCCGGCGCAAGGAACTCGCAGCGCAACTCGCATCGCGGATCCGCGGCCGGGTGCCGCCCGAGCTCGCGCGGCTCGAGGACGAGTCGCTGCTCGAGCGGCTGTGAAACACCCGGCCCCGCCTTGGGTACTAGGCGCATATGAGAGTCATGCGTCTATTGCTCGCCGCGAAAACGGCCATCTTTCGAACCGTACCGCTGATGCGCGACGTGCGCGTGCCGTTGTCGCTCAAGCTCGTCGCCGCGGCGATCGGGCTGCTGGTGATCTCTCCGGTCGACATCTTCGGCGACATCCCGGTGCTGGGCGCATTGGACGATGCGGCATTGTTGACGCTGCTCTGCATGTGGTTCGTCAGCCAGGCGGCCAAACACGTCGAGCCCGTTCCGGTGCGTCCTCGTCCCGCCGGCATGCTCGTTAGCTAGCGAAGAGGGTCCGTATGTGCCGTAACATCAAAACTTTGCACAACTTTGCGCCGCCCGCTACGGAAGACGAGATCCACGCTTCCGCTCTACAGTTCGTAAGAAAAGTCAGCGGCTTCACCAATCCGTCAAAGGCAAATGAGACGGCTTTCAACCACGCGGTGGAAACTGTAACCGGCGTGACGCGCGAGCTGCTCGACGCGCTCGTCACGCAGGCTCCCCCGCGCGACCGTCGCGTGGAGGCCGCGAAGGCGCAAGCCCGCGCGAAGTTGCGCTTCGCACGTAGTTAGCGGAGAACCTCGCACCCTTAGCGAAGCTAGAAAATCGTTATGGCCGGAATAAACCGAGTTTGGAATCGCATGAAGGCTTCAGCCGAAAGGCACGCCCGGACGAGAGGCAACCTTTCGTTGAGGGAGGCGAAGCTCGAAGTTGCAACGCTCTGCCAGAGCGAAAAGACAGAGCAGCCACCCGACGACGCGTTGGAGTACCTAGCGGGAGAGCTCGTTCGCCTCACCCTTGAAGGTCGCCGCGACCGCTTAGCCGCCGCGTCATCCTGGAACCCGTAATCGTCTAGATTCACGTTAGCAAACCTCCGCTAAACTACTGTCTCACGGAGATGGCCAAACCCCGCGGCGCGTAGGGGTAGTGCGCGAGCGTTTTTGTGGACTTGCCGCCGCCGGGATACGGCCAGAGCGAGAGGAAACGCCCATACAAACCGCGGCTCGCTACGATGCTATTCTCTCCAATCGCAAAGAACGTTGGGTAATAGAGGCCTTGCAGCGGCACACTCCCGACGACGCGCCCCTCGTAGTTAGAAACATCTAGGCGATAAAGCATTGCGCGGTGACTATCCGCGACGATGTCAAGATATTTGCCTTCCCAAGCCATGCCGCCGGGATAGCCTTCGCGGCCCTTCTGAAGCGTAATCTTCGCGAAGGCAGGGCTTCCATTTGCCAGCTCGGCGAGGCCAAAGAACAAGCTGCTTCCTATATAACCGTCGACGAAGAGATTGCCGCTGGCGTCGTACGCGTTGCCAACGGGTGTGAATGGAACCGGAAATAAATGCGGCTTGCCTCTCCGGGCGCCGGCCCAGATCGCCTCGTAGGCCTGGCAAGTACTTTCGCAATATCCCTCCGATATCGCAAGGTTTCCGGTCGTCGGATCGACCGCACAATCGCCGGCTAGGCCGTGGGCGCGCCCGATCTTGATCTGCGCAATCGGTTTCGTACCGCCATGGGCGAACTCGAGCGTCGTATACTCACGATTCTCCCCCTCCACTATCCAGACGTTTCCCGACGTGTCCGAGCACGCTCCGGCGCCATACCCGGTCAGCTCGATCCTTGCATATGGCTTTCCGGCCGGAAAGGTTTGCACGCTAACGACGCCGAGGTACTTGCTGTGCGATTTCGCGGCATGTGCAACATACAAGAGGTCGCCGCTCGAGTTCGCGGCCGCGAACTCCGACGGCGAAACTCCTGACCGCGCAATCGGCATCGTGCCTTGCGAACTGCATCCCACCAGGAGCAGCGCCGTCGCAAGTCCGCTGTTGCAGAGCTTCGATCCATTGAACTTCATCATGCGACTCCGCCTCCCAATCGGAAAATTCTCCGCATCAATTCGGCGGTTAAACGAAGTTATCCCCGGTTGTCTTTCAGATCCGATCGCCGACCCGCGACGACGGATCGCTCGATGCCATGGATTTCCGCCGTGACATTCTGCCGAAGCTGCAACGGCTTCCGGCAAGGAAACTGTGCTCCGCCGCTTCAAAGGCAAGCGGAGGGGAAACGGCGCAACATCGGCGAGGTGGCATCGGTGCCGAGGGCCGAGGCCGCTTTCGGGATCGAGGCTTGCGTGCTAGGATGGACCAGAGCGCGCCGGGCACCACGTTGCTGTCTGGCGATGCGTTCATGCTTTAGGGAGCAGAGCAAATGAGTATTTCAGATTTTCGCCGCTACGCGCTTGGCTTTTGCGCCGCGTTCGCGTTGCTCGCCGGCTGCGGCAACGGAGCCCAGTCGCAACTAGCGCCATCGGCCCCATTCCGGCAGAGTGGTGCGCAGTCGTGGCTCGGGCAATTCTCTACGGGCCTGGCAAATACTACCGGTTCCGCGACGACCGGCGTAATAGTTCCACACCCGGACCGCGGTCGCTCATGGATGGCTCCCGACGCGAAGACGCAAGACTTGCTCTACATCTCGGATCTCCAAGCGAATGACGTGCATGTTTATTCTTACCCACAAGGTAAGGCGATGGGAAAGCTGACGGGCCTCTATTATCCGGACGGTGAATGCACCGACAAGAAAGGCGACATCTGGATCGTTAATAACCAGGGATCCGACAACGGTGAAGATGCCGTTGAGTATCGGCACGGCGGAACGAAACCCATCGCAACGGTGCACGATGGCGGCGTATATGACGTTGGGTGCTCCGTCGATCCGGTGACCGGGAACCTGGCCATCACGGCTTCCGAGGCTGTCGAAAGCACTGGACCTGGCAACCTTGCCATCTTTGTGCACGGTAGAGGCAATCCAAAGTACGACTTGGATCCCGCCTTTTATTACTACTTCTACTGCGCATACGACGATAAGGGCAACCTCTACGTCGTTGGAGCCGCCAGTGACCTAGCATTCGAGTTCGCCGAACTTCCTAAGGGCGGAAAGAAATTCAAAAACATCACGCTTAAAGGCGCCACGATCAACTTCCCGGGCAACGTTCAGTGGGACGGTAAGTATGTGGCGATCGGCGAACAAGAGTATCAGATTGTGGGTTCTCCGCCTTACTGGGATTCGGCTATTTACCGGACCACGGGCACAGGCGGAAAGATTGTAGGGGTGACGCCGCTTACGCTTTCCCACGATGTCAGTGGATGCTGGATCGATGGTAAGACCGTCATCGGACCGAGCAGTTTGGGCGATGGGCAGGACGGCGGATTCGTTGGTTTCTGGAACTACCCGGCCGGCGGTAAGCCAACGAAGAAGCTTACGGGCTTCGACTCACCATACAGCGCGGCGATTAGCCTGGCTAAGTAGCCTCGGGATTGACACGCCTGTTGATGAAGTGACGTTCAGTCGTGAATCTTTGGCGGCGCGTCGCGCTGGTCTTGCTCGCAGTATTCTTTATCGCGGCGGGCATCAACCACTTTCTGCATCCCGCATTTTACGTGCGAATCGTCCCGCCGTGGCTCCCGGCGCATGCTCTGCTCGTACAAATCAGCGGCGTCTGCGAAATCCTCGGCGGAATCGGCGTGCTCGTTCCGAGTCTTCGAAGGTACGCCGCAATCGGCCTCATCGCGCTCCTGATCGCGGTCTTTCCGGCAAACGTTCAGATGGCGCAACACCCCGAACTCTATGCCGACGTCGGCAGCGCGCCACTGTTTTACATTCGGCTTCCGCTCCAGATCGTCATCATCGCGTGGGTGTGGTGGGCGCGCTTGCAATCTGGTCCGGCGCGTTCAGACTTTTCTCACCTTTTTTAAGGACGATGCCCGCGTGTTGGAGTGCCGGGCGTGGGCGGCCGTACTCGCCCTTTCACTGGCGGCATGCGGTGGGTCGGGTTTGCCGGTTCAACCCTCGATTGCGCCGATCGCGGGCATACGGCATCTGACCGCGGGCCTCGGTCCGGTGGTCCAGTCGAAGTTCGGCGGTCAGATTTTCGGGTGGGACATCGATCAAAGTAGGAACGACGGCGTGCTCACGGAGACGGCGTTCGAGCAGAACGGCTCCGTCCTCAACGCGATCGAGACCTTCGACGAGTCTACCGGCAAGATCACTAAAGTCGTCCAGAAGATGGTGCGCGCCAACGCGGACGTCGAGCCCGTCGTCGACGCGATTGCGGGAGACGACGTCGGCATCATCGACGTGGCGCGGGATTTCGCGCTCAAGCGTGACGACCGATTCGACCTCATGAGCCCGGTATCGGGTCGCAAAATCACCGCACGGTCGGCGCCGCCACGAGACGAGGGTATGGTGCCGAACTTCGTGACGAACAATCAGGCGTCGTCGCACCAAGTGATGATGGCCCTGTACCCTAACAAACAAGGCCTCGACTCTGTCGGCATGTACACCTACGACACCGCAACCGGCGTCTGGGGAAAGCGCTTCGACTTTCCCAACAGAGAATTGCTTCAAGCCGGTTTTCCGAACTATGCGGCCGTCGACGCGACGACGAACGAGGCCGTAACCGGCTACCTTATGCGGTCGCGTTACAACCCGCACGAATCGCCGACGTTTTACGTGATGGATGCCGCCACCGGCAAGCGCTTGCGCAGTTTTTACGGTGTCGGCTTCGGTTTCCCAAACGGCATGGCCATCGATCCGACGACTGGCACGATGTGCACCACGACGACCGGCGACTCGGACGTCGAGTTTTATAAGTTGTCAACCGGTAAAGGCAAAGCCGTGCAGATTCCCATTCACTACAGCAAGGGGCCCCTAACGAATGGCGCTGCCGTGGCGGCCGACCCGATTCACCATCTGTTTCTCGTCGCGCAGTTGGACTCGACCTTCTCGCCATATGGGAGCACCGTCATCGTGTACGACGAGCGCGGCAAACTCGTCGAGTACATCAACGGATTCGACTTTTTCCCCAGTCCTTACTCGGTCGTCGTCCCGCATTTGGCCGTGAATCCCTCGAAGCGGATGGGATACGTGAACGGCCCAACCCCCAACGCGCTTCAGGAATTCACGTATTGATATGGAGATTTCTATGATGCGACGGATTTGTGTCGCGTTTGCGTTGATTGCAATGGCCGCGATGACGGGCTGCGGCGGCCTTCAACAGGCTCAGGTTAACAACGTAGTGCCTGCGGCGCCGTCCGAGCAACGCACGGCGCTCGGCGCGCCGAACCCGGAGCGCGCCAAATCGTGGATGTTGCCCGAAGCCAAGAGCGAGGATTTGCTCTATATCGCCAACGTCTACACGATTACGGTTTATTCGTATCCGAAGGGCAAGTTGGTGGGGACGTTCAAAGATTTTTATAAGCCCTACGGCGAGTGCGTCGACAAGAACGGAGACGTTTACATTACCGACAGCACGTTTGCAAAAATTTACGAATATGCGCACGGCGGCACGAAACCGATTCATACGCTGAAAGATCCCGGGTACGAGCCTTATGGCTGCGCGGTCGACCCGACGACCGGCAACCTCGCGGTTGCGAACTACTCCGACGCCTCGGCTCGCCAAGGTAACCTCGTCATCTACCATAAAGCCAAAGGATGTTTGCCGGCAGCAAAGCGACGCTCGAGGGCACGACGACGTTGACCGGTGCCGGAAACATCGGTCAGTTTGCGATCGCCGGCTCGACGGTCGCTACTCCGGATCAGTTCTTCAGCGGTTCGGGAGTCTTGCTCTACCCGTACCCTGCGGGCGGATCGCCGAGCGGCACCATCACGAAAGGCGTTTTTTATCCGTTTGCTGCGGCCGTGAGCCCCGCTTCGGGTAAGCGTTAAGGACGCCGATCGCTGGTTTTTAGGGCGTCGCCGTTAGGCGAACGCCTGTTTGTCACGCCGGGCCGGCTACTTGTGAGAGTCACCTGTGTGTAGTGTGTGTTACGGCGGCCACCCGCTTTGAGGCACCATGGAATCACGACGAGGGCAGTTGCCCTTGCGTTCTTGCGAACGAGAATTCGTGATGAAAGGAGGCTTCGTCGCATGAGGTACGATGTAGAAGTTCTCGAGGAAGGCGAGTGCGAGGCCGTGCTGACGCTCGGTATCGAGGCTGATTCACCGGCCAGCGCGGAATCGCAGGCCGTGGCCTTCGTCACGCGCTACGCGGGCCCAGGGCACTATTGTGCAACCGCCAAAGCGTCGGAGGAAGCGGCCGTGGCGTAGAAACAATCCCCTCGCCGAGGGCGTAGATGCGCCGTGGAACTCCAGATCGAGGCCCTGAACAAGCGCTACGGTAGCATCCATGCCGTTCGTGATTTCACGCTGCGGCTCGAGCCCGGAATTCTCGGACTGCTCGGCCCCAACGGTGCGGGGAAATCCACCCTGATGCGCATGCTCGCCACGGTGACGAAGCCGAGCAGCGGAACGATTCGATTCAACGGCGGCGACGTCGCCAAATCTCCGGACGCGCTGCGCCGGACGCTCGGCTATCTTCCGCAAGACTTCGGCATCTATCCGCATCTCTCGGCAATCGAGTTCCTCGAATACATCGGCGCGCTCAAAGGCATCCCGCGGCGCGCGTTACGCGCCCGCATTGCGACGCTGCTGGAAGTCCTCAACCTTACGCAGGCGGGATCGCGCGCCTTGGGCGGCTTTTCCGGCGGCATGCGTCAGCGCGTCGGCATCGCGCAGGCGCTGCTCAACGACCCGCGACTCTTAATCGTCGACGAGCCGACGGCCGGATTGGACCCCGAGGAGCGCGTACGTCTTCGAACGCTCCTGTGCGAGATGGCCGGCGACCGCATCATCGTCTTTTCGACGCACATCTGCTCCGACGTCGAAAACGTGGCGACGCGCGTCGCCATCGTCAATCACGGAGCCCTTCTCGCTGACGGCCATCCGTCAGAACTGATGCGAGGACGATCGTCGCTGGAAGAAGCCTACCTGCAGATCGTCGCCGGAGCGCGAGCCGCGTGACCAGACTCTGGGCGATCTACTCGCTCGCGCGAGCGGATCTTCTGGAACGCACGCGCCGCTATCAGTACCTTGCGACGATCGCCGTCACGCTGCTGGTCGGTACGCTGCTCGTACCTGCGAAAAACGCGGGATACGAGACGTTCCTCATCGACGGCTATCGCGGGATCTACAACTCGGCTTGGATCGGCGCAACCTTCGCCATCCTAGCATCGATGCTGCTCTCGCTCTTCGGCTTCTATAACGTCAAGAGCGCCGTAGAGCGCGACCGCAAGACGCGCGTCGGCGAGATCGTCGCCGCGACGTCGGTGACGCGATTCGACTACGCGCTCGGCAAGGCGCTGAGCAACTTCCTCGTCCTGGGCTCGATGGCGGCGATTCTCTTCGTCGTCGCGATTGCGATGCAGTTCGTGCGCGGCGAGAGCGCGGCATTCGACCTCGGGCAGATCGCCGCCCCGTTTGCGCTCGTCGTCCTCCCGGCCATCGCGATGGTCGCGGCCATCGCGCTGCTCTTCGAAATGATTCCGTGGCTGCGAAGCGGTTTGGGCAACGTGGTCTATTTCGGCCTTTGGATGTGGTATTTGGTCTGGAGCGTTCAGACCGAAGCGCGTCACGTGCCGTGGTGGCGTGACCTGCTCGGCGTAAATCTCGTGATCGGTCAAGTCTGGTCCGCGCTCCTGAACGTCGATCCGCACGCACGCTGAACGAGGTCGAAATCGGCGCCGGCGGCGAACACGCGCATCACCTCTTTACCTTTCACGGGTTTCGTGGACCGGAAGCGACGTGGTCGACCGTTTGATCTGGTTCGCCGTCGCGCTCGGCGTCGTCGCCGTGGCGGCGTTGCTCTTCGATCGCTTCTCCAAACCCGCTCGCACCGCCGAACACGCGAAGCGCAACGCGTTTGCGACGCGCTGGCAATCGGCGTTGACGCGGTTGAGCGGCCCGCTGATCGACGCGCTCTTCAGCAGCGACTTCGGTGCGATCGTGCTCGCCGAGTTGCGGCTGCTGGTGCGCGGCCTGAGCTTTTGGTGGTACGTCGTTGCTGCGGGATTATGGATAGCCGAGCTCTTTGTGGATGCGAAGGGTCAGAGCCTCGTCGTCGGACTCGCCTGGATCTGGCCGATGTTGCAGTGGTCGCAGTTGGGCACTCGAGAAGCCGTCTACGCGACCGAGCAGTTCATTTACCCGACGCTTCATCCGATTCGCCGGCAGTTCGTCGCGCAGTGGCTCGCCGGCGTGCTCCTCGCCATCGCAACGGCGGGCGGTTCGCTCGTACATTGGACGCTCGCCGGAAACCTGAGCGGCATCGAAGGCATTCTCGCCGGCGCCGTCTTCGTTCCGACGCTGGCGATTGCGTGCGGCGCGCTCTCCGGCACGACTCGGCTCTTCGAAATTGCCTATCTCGTGCTCTGGTACATCGGCCCGATGAACCGCACGACGTTCGACTTCACGCAAGGCGCGTACGCGCCCGGCTTCACGCTAGCCTCGCTCGTGCTGTTCGCGATCGCAGTCGGCGCGCGCAAGCTCCGGCTGCAGCGCGCGTAACACGCGACGCTGGCGCCGTGCACGAACGGCGTTCACCCGCTTCGCCAAGATAGCCGGCTGCACGTATCGCTGCTTCCTTTCGTCGCGGCCGACGTCAGGAATTCCAAATCGTACCGATCGGCATCGACCCGATGAATCACGACGATGGCAGCCGGCTCACCTTGTCGAACAAATGAATTCCCGAAGAATCCGACGATCCGTGGATCGCGAACCAAACACCCGTGGGCTCCATATCGAACAGCGTCCATTGCTTCGTGCGCGCGCTGTAGGTTAGCATGTCTTCACTTTCCGATCCGCGCGACACGTTTATTCCTCGGATCCAGTACCGTTCAGCGCGGCCCTGTACGAAACCGTGTACGGGGTTTTGCCGGAGAGGCAGTTCCACGTTCCGGAGAAATATTCGGACCAGCCCGTAAGGGCGGGCGGCGGACTCGGTACGACCGCCAACAGAAGTAACGCCATCGAGCACGCCGACGCCAACGCGATTGTGCGGAACGTCATGATAGGCCCGATTGTAGCATTTAAAAAGTAGTTTTGGGTATAATCCTTGCCATGCCGAGCATCACCCCGTTCCTGTGGTTCACCGGTCAGGCCGAAGAAGCGGCCGACTTCTACGTTTCCATCTTCAAGAATTCGAAAATCACCGACGTAACTCGTTACGGCGAAGCCGGCCCAGGACCGGCCGGCTCGGTGATGACGGTCGAGTTCGAGCTCGACGGCCAGCCGTTCATGGCGATCAACGCGCCGTCGCACGATCCGGAGGTGCCGAGCGACAATTTTTCACAAGGCAAGATCGCGCTCTTCGTCAGCTGCAAAACGCAAGCCGAGCTTGACGCGCTCTGGGACAAACTCTCCGCAAGGCGGCAAGCAGTTGCCGTGCGGATGGGTCGCCGATCGTTACGGCTTCGCGTGGAATCTCGTGCCGGAAGGCCTGCGCGACGTTCTCGGCGGCGCCGATGAAGAGCGTTCGCAGCGCGCCGTGCGCGCGATGCTTCAAATGGGCAAACTCGACATCGACGAGCTGCGCCGAGTCTATAACGCATAGCAGAAGTAAAGGGGGCGCAGGTGCAGCACACGAAAACGCACGGGCGCGAAGGCACGGCAAGGAGTCGTTTGATGAAACCCGTTTTCGCTACCGCCGTTTTAGCACTCACGACGACAGCGTCTCGCCGCATGTTCGGCCGGCGGTACGCCAAGCTTCACGCAGCCGGCCGGCGCGGCTGCTGACCCGCAGCGCGAAGAAGCCGGTTGTCTACATCTCGCTAGCGACATCGAACAGCATCGCCGTGTTCCAACTCAACGGCAAGCGCATCGGCACGATCTCAACAGACGTGAACTACCCGCAAGGACTCTTCGTGGATGCGCACGGCACGCTGTACGTCGCGAATCGAGGCTCGAACGACGTCTTGGAGTTCAAGCGCGGCGCCTCCGCGCCGTTTGCGATCCTGCGCGACGGCCAGAAGCAACCCGAAGGCGTCACGGTTTGTCCCAACGGCACCGTCTATGTTACCAACATTGGCGGAGACATCGCGGTGTACGCGCACGGTAGCGGTACGCCAACCGGAAAGCTGACCTACGACGGTGGCGGCGTGTTCTTCTTTGCGACCTGCGACGCGAGCGGGAACGTCTTCGGAACGCTGGTGCTGGGAACGACCGGAACCGTCGCGGAATTTCCGGGCGGCCGCCAAAAGGGAGCGACGCAGCTTCCAATCTTCTTCGGCGGAAATCCGGCCGGCATCCAAGCCGATAATGCTGGCAATCTTCTCGTTGCGGGACAAGGCGACGGCGTCGAGGAGTTTACTGAAGACGGTCAACCGACGGGGTTGCAAATTACCACCGCTGGGCTCAATGAGATTACGCTCAGCCCCGACGGCACGCTGCTGCTGGGGTCGAGCGCGAACGGCGCACTTCAGTACAGCTTCCCGGGTGGGACGTTAGATCATACGTATCGCACCCATGGCGGAAGCCCAATCGGCGCAGCGTTCGATCCGGGCACGAACTAACGCTCTAAGGGCCCGACGCCGGGACCGCCCGGTAGATGACAGTCTGATCGGATTCGATCGTCTGCGTCATCGTGTAGCTGTCGCCCGACTGTAGCGTGAAGGTCCAATGCGACGAGGCCGAACTCGCGTGGTGATTGAAATCGCGGTCGGGTACCGAAGCAAAACCGTCGTACCGGTAGAGCGTGTATCCAACGCCCCGCTTGAGTTTGGAGACGGTGACGGTCAGCGTTAGGGATTCGGGGCGCGGTCGGACGTTCGACCGCCTTTTGATCGGCGGCCACTCGTAGTACTTATTCGTTGCAAGGCGCACGGGCAGCGTCTCCCCTGCCGGATCGATCACGCCCGCGATCGCGATGCCGTAGTCGGCCGGCGCTGGGCGCGGTCCTGCAAGCGCCAATGAGTATGGCGGCGCATGCGGATCATTCGCCTGTTCGCGCGTCTTCGGAAACGAATTGAAGGCATAGGCGTAGAGGTATTTCCGTAACGGGCGCCAGTGGCCCGGGTGTGGCCCGATCGGGCCAGCGCTTGGATCGTTCAACCCGTTATCGCTAAACGTCAGCGCATCGGCACCCACAGCGACGACCGGGACGATATGATCGTAGCTCGGGTCGCCGGCGTGTGGGTTGCGTTTGCTATAGAAGTAGTATTCGTTCGTGTAGACGCCAATTGCCACGGGATAACCCCGCTCGACGTTGCGCTTCACCCATGCCAGGAAATTCGGGCTCGACCGGTCGGTCGAGTTCCAGGTGAGCGCGACGAGATGCATCTGCTTGGCCGCCGCGGCCGCATTCTGCGTGAGCAAGAGCTGACTCGATTTGAGATACTGCGGAACGCCCGGATTGGCAATGCTCCGCGCATCATACTGCGAGAGGTACTGCCCGTAGTATAAGCCGGCGCTGATGATGGATGTTTCGCCGCAGTACCCATAATTGAACATCCACTGCAGCCGCGGTAGAATATCGTTTTGCGCGGAGCCTGGGTTGGTCGCAGGTTCAGGAATCGGCATCGGAGCAATGCTGCCGCCGCACGCACACAAGAGCGTGCAGGCCAACGCCAAGGCGGCACCAGCAGACGTACGCAACATTCAGCGCAGCCTCATTGGTCGAAGCCCTGACTTTGAGCGGCTCTTTGCTTAGCTTGTATATGCGTGTTGTGATCTACAAAAACCGTAAAAGTTTTGTCGGTGCTGATCGTAACGTCTCGGCCGCGAACAAAGTTGTGAGCGAAGAAACCGACGGGGCCTAAAAAAACCCAAGAAAGAAGCGTTGCCGTGCTTGCGGCTCCTTTTGTGTCGCCGCTCTCGCTTGCGTGGTTCGTGGCCGAAAGTTGAATCATTCCGCCGTCCGCACTGTAGACCCAATCGACGCTCATGGAAAGCTTACCGCCACTTCCGTTTGATCCCGCGTGTTCTACCGTGGTCACCGTCGCGTGCCCTGTGGACCCGGCCGGGATCACAACCCAGCCGTTCACGTCCACCTCTCTCTTAACGACAACCGCAACCTGATCGTTGACGTTGGCGGTGGCAGAAGAAACCGGTTCGGTTAAAGACACCTGAACTACGGTGCCACCCGGTACGACGACTCTCTGGGTACCCACCGTCGCGGGCGAGGCTGCTGGCGCTGCTGCGCTCCCCGTTGTCGTCTGCGCTCCGGCGACCGTTGAGCAAACGGCGACGACTGCCAACGTGATAGCGCCATAGCATCGAATAGACGCGCTATGGACGCCCTTTTGGTTATTCATGAATACCTCCGCACTCTCCTTAACGGCACTTCAGCGGCTTGTTTCTAGGCCCAAGGCTGCGGGCTAACCTAGGACCGGCGATTTGGCGTCTTTAAAGGTAGGCGACGATGCGTCAACCTGAGCCTCAACGTGTCACCCTGAGCCTGTCGAAGGGTGAATGCTATGTGTCACCCTGAGCCTGTCGAAGGGTGAATATTAAACCGCTGACGCCCGCAATCGGCGCGGTCGTCGAGGGCATTGACCTCAGTTCACCGCTCGCGGATGAGGAGATTTCCGCAATTCGCAATGCGCTCGACGATCGTCTCGTGCTGTTTTTTGAGGACCAGTCACTAACGCGCGTGCAGCAGCGCGATTTCGCGGCGCGCTTCGGCAAACTCTATACGCATCCGTTTTATCCCGGCGAAGACGACGCGCCCGAGGTCATGATCCTGGCGCACGACGCGACGCATCGTGCCAACAGCGACCGCTGGCATAACGACGTGACCTATCTCGAAACGCCGCCGTTCGGCGCCGTGCTCTATGCCGAAGAGATTCCGGAGCTCGGAGGCGATACGCTCTGGGCGAATATGTACCTCGCCTACGAAACGCTCTCCGAACCGCTCAAGGCGCTCGTCTCCGGCTTGCGTGCCAGCCACTCGTTCGCGAAGAACTTTACACCCGAGCGATTTCGCGCACTGGGAATTGAAGAGCGGCGCGAGCCGATGTATGCCGCCCACCCGCCGGTCTCGCACCCCGTCGCGCGAACCAACCCCGCGACCGGACGCAAGGCGCTCTTCGTCAATGCGGATTTCACGACCCATATCGAGGGCGTCTCTGCGCGCGAGAGCGACGCGTTACTGCGTTTTCTCTTCGAACACATGACGCAGCCCGAGTTTCAAGTGCGGTGGCGCTGGCGCGCGGGCACCGTTGCCTTTTGGGATAATCGTTGGACGCAGCACTGTGCCCTCGCCGATTATTTTCCGTCGCGGCGCGTCGTTCGACGCGCGACGATCCTCGGCGAACGGCCTATTTGACGCGACGCTCTCCGGCGTTCGTCCGGCAGCTGGGCCCGTTCGACGTGATGCTGCTCGTCATGGGCAGCGTGATCGGCTCGGGCATCTTTCGCACTCCGGCCGTCGTCGCGCAGCGTATCCACGTTCCGGCCTTCATTCTCGTCGCGTGGTTGGTCGGCGGCGTCATCGCGCTCTTCGGCGCCTTCGTGCTCGGCGAGCTTGCCGCGCGCCGGCCCGACGGCTGCGGTGCCTACGCGTACTCTGCGCGATGCGTTTCATCCGGTCGTTGCGTTCGCGTACGGTTGGGTTGCGCTGCTCGGGTCGTTCACCGGCGGTTTAGCTGCCGCAGCGGTGCTCTTCGCCGGATACTTCCTCTCGTTGACCGGTCTCGCGATCGCCCCGGCGCTGGTCGCGGGGGTTGCGCTCGCCGTCCTTGCGCTGGTCAACTCGCTGGGCGTCCGGCAGGGCAGCAATATCCAAGGGGTGCTGACCGTGCTGAAGATCGCCGCGCTTGGCGGGCTCGTTGCGGCCGCGTTCGCCGCGCATCCAAGCGCTCATCGTCAAGTTGCCGGCGTCGCCGTTTCGCCGCTTGGCATGGCGGCTGCGTTCGGCATCGCCATGATTCCAATACTCTTTACGTACAACGGCGCGGTGGTTGCAAACTTCATGTCGGTCGAAGCAAAGAGCGTTGCGCGGACGTTACCGTTCGGGCTGTGGGTTGGAATGGCGGGCGTCGCCGTGCTCTACGTGCTGGTGAATGCCGCTTGCATTCGCGCGCTTGGTGTCGACGGCTTGGCACGCACGGCGGTTCCTGTCTCGGCGGTACTGCAGGTCGCGGCCGGCCCAACCGGAGCGCGCTTGGCCTCGCTCGTCGTCGCGCTCACGACGCTCGGGTTCATGAGCAACCGAATGCTGACGGTGCCGCGGCTCTATCATGCGATGGCCCAAGACGGGCTGTTCTTTCGCGCGGTGGCGTGGGTCAATCCGCGCACGCGCGTGCCGGTGATCGCAATCGCGCTGCAAGGAATCGTCGCGATTCTCATCGCGCTCTCCGGCAGCTACGATCACATTCTCAACTACGTCGTTTCAACGTTCTACATATTCAACGGCCTGTTCGCGCTTGCGCTCTTCGTGATTCGCGCGCGCGATCGGCGCGCTTGGCCGATCGAAGCCGGCGCATTCCGCGTGCCGTGGCATCCGGTCTCGACGGCGGTTTACATGCTCGCATCGTGGGGTGTCGCGATCGCGACCTGCGTGGCGTACCCTCGCGACGGGCTCGTCGGGCTTGCGATCGTTCTGAGTGCGCTTCCGGCCTACGCACTGTGGGCGCGGCGCGCCGCCACGACGAAACACGCGCCCTGATGCTGCCCGATTATTTGGAATGCTCGCGCGATGCAGCGCACCGCTCTTCGCCGCAGAGCTTGGCAACTGTCTGTCCGCACGATGGTGCGCCGTTGCTCGTCCGGTACCGCGGCGAAGCGCTCCGCCGTGACCTCGTGACGGCGCGTCCGTGGACGATGTGGCGCTATCGTGAGATGTTGCCGATCGCCGCAGACGAGGAACCGGTCTCGCTCGGAGAAGGCGCGACGCCGCTGCTTGCGCTTGCGAACTTGGAGCGAGAGCACGGCGCGATCTACGTGAAAGACGAAGCGCAGAATCCCACCGGCTCGTTTAAGGCGCGCGGCATGTCGGTTGCCGTTACCGTTGCCAAGCGTTTGGGAGCGACGGCATTGGTCGCACCGAGCGCCGGAAACGCGGGCGGCGCGCTCGCAGCCTACGGCGCGCGTGCCGGGCTTGCGGTGCGCGTCTACATTCCGCGCGACACGCCGGAAATTCTCATCGAAGAAATGCACGGCTACGGAGCCCACGTCGCGTTCGTCGACGGCTTGATCGACGATGCCGGTCGCGCCGCGGCGGAACACGCGCGAGAGACCGGCGCCTTCAACGTCGCGACGTTTCGCGAGCCGTACCGCGTCGAGGGTAAGAAGACGATGGGATACGAGCTAGTCGAGCAGCTCGGCCGCGTCCCGGGTACGATCGTCTATCCAACGGGCGGCGGAACCGGGCTCGTTGGAATGTGGAAGGCGTTCGATGAGTTGGAGCGGCTCGGCTGGATCGGTGCGCAACGGCCGGTGATGGTCTGCGTTCAAGCCGAAGGCTGCGCGCCATTCGTTTCGGCGTTCCATCGCGGCGAAAGCTCAGCGCAACCCGTCGAAGGCGGATCGACACGAATGTGGGGTTTGCGCGTTCCCGGTGGGATCGGCGACCGGCTGGTGCTGCGCGCGCTACGTGAATCGCGCGGGCATGCCGTCGCGGTCTCCGACGAAGCCGCAGAAGAAGCGATGCGCGATCTGCACCAGCGCGAAGGCATCGATGCGACCGAAGAAGGCGGCGCGACGCTCGCCGCGCTTCGTCAGTTGCTTGCCGACGGCGTCACGCTTCCGGCTCCGGTCGTCCTCTTCAACACCGCAACGTCGCTAAAATACGCCCCACGCCGCGTGTCACCCTGAGCCTGTCGAAGGGTGACGATGCCGTTTCGCAATACTTTCTTAAGCTTGTTTCTTGACTACAGAGACTCGTAGAACTCGGCAAACCGTGAACCTTCGCCCTCCTTCGTGCTCCATCGCCTGATCGCTGGGAGGTCTACTTGCCCGCCGCGTGCTACAGCTGTCGCAGCTGCTAGCGCGCTGCGGTCTGCGAAGAAATAAAACGAGGCTAGACGATCGCGAACGCAATCGGTGCGGGACAGGACGTAAAGAACCTCATCAACGCGTTTGACGGTGTCATAAGATCGGACGAGATCGTCGCCGATGGCCAGCGGACCCGGCGGGAATTCGACGGTGAAGATATTCTTGCTGTGATGGTACGTCCCACCAACTTCGCGATAGCCTAGTTTGCGCATCGTTGCGCCAGCTCTCGCGCGATCGCTGGAAAACCTGATGATGAAATCGGCATCTCCCGATTGATACGATTCCGGTGCGTAGTAGGTTGCGGCGCTGCCGCCTGTCAACACGGCGACGGTTCCGACACGCTGCAATGCAGTGCAGACCGCGAAGCAGACGTCCTCGAGCGAGGAAGCTTTCGTAATCGCAGGCACGCTATAGGGCTTTCCCAGCGCGCCGCGGACGGCGCCGTAACTGCGAGACGCGGCGCTGCAGATCAGGATCGCGCTTTGCATACTTCAAGAGGAGAGAACGGAGCTCGCTAGCACCGTAGAATCGCGGACTGAGGCTTACCTCACGGTTCGCGCCGACGATCCGCGTGACAAGGACGCCCTCGCGTTCGAAATCGTTCACCATTCGCTGCACGCTCGCCAGCGGAGCGCCGGTAAGCCGCGCGAGCTCCCTGGGATAGGTCTCGTCAAGCAGCGCAACGAGCGTGAGCACCTTTGTCCGCGTAGGGCTCCCAAAAAGCTTCATAGGTACCATCACGGGATGATATCAAAAATGTGGTCATTTGACCACATTTTTATTCTACCGAGGGCCCGAATGCTCAGCGCTCGCTCAAATACGCCCCTCGCCGCGTGTCACCCTGAGCCGGTCGTAGGGCGACCCTCGCTCACCCCGGTGTCTGCGCATCCTCCACAACGTCTTCAATCTCCGCCCTTGTCTCCTCGGGCTCGTCGACGACCTCGATCGACTCAACCGCTTCGGCGCCCGGAATCGCGGCTAAGCGCACTTCGTTCGTTCCAAGTGTCGGATTGAGATCGGACCACTCGATCGCGTACGGCGCCTGCACTTTCAGCTGCGCCTCGAAGCCCACGATGAGTTTGCCCGTCAGCACCTGCCCGCCATGGCTGATCCGAACGCGCTCGTTTGCGTATTTCTGAAGCTCTTCGTCTGTCATCGTTGCCCGTTGTTCTTTCTACCCAGCCGAACTATCTCTACGACGAACCGCGCGGCCGCCCCCCACGTGTCACCCTGAGCCTGTCGAAGGGCTGAGCTGGTCGAAGGATCTTCGGGGTATAAGTCGGCTTAGGAGGTGCCATGGACCGGAACAAATGGTTTCGGCAGATACACCGTTGGTTCTCGATGGCCTTTACGGCGGCGGTCATTCTCAACGGTGTGACTATCGCTAGGGGCAGATACGTCGTCTGGGAGGGCCTCTTGGCCGTCTTTATGCTTGCCTTTCTCTTTGTCACGGGTCTGTACTTGTTCGTACTACCGTACTCCGTCAAGTGGCGCAGCAGGCGACGCGCAGCCTGAAAAATAATTTAGCGGCGTTCGATGCCTTCCACGCCGCAAAAAGCGAGGCGCCACATTACTGCGGCGCCTCGCGCGATCCGATTCCCACGTGTCACCCTGAGCCTGTCGAAGGGCTGAGCCTGTCGAAGGGCGCTATTTCACCTTTCCGTTCTTCGACGCGGGGCCCTTACCAGTTTGCCAGTTCCAAACATCGACCGTGATCTTGTCACCCTTGTTGAGAATCCAACCGCTTTCGCCGTAGTCGTTCGTGAAACCGGTGATGATGATCTTGTTGTCGCTCCACTTGGTCACGTCAAGCCACACGGAGTCGATCTCCGAGGAGCTCGTGTGCCCGGCGTCCCAGCCACCCGTTTGATCTCGAATCCTGATATAGGCCGAGTCACCATTATACGGTGCCGCCGTGCCGAAGCCGCTTCCCGTAATGACGATCTTCTGGTATTGCTCGGGCTTGATTTTGGTGAACTTTGTAATCTCCGGCGTTGATCCGCTGGCGTGGGTAACCTGATTCTGGGAACCGCCGGACACCGGCAACGATCCCGTGCTCTGCGAACAACCTGAAACAACGATCGCGCCAAGGAGCACATAGAAGTAGCGCACGCGGTTGGGTCCTTTCTTGTTAACTCTTCAGCGAACGAAAGTCCGCGACGAGCGATTCGCGGCCGCGTGCTGGCCGACCTGGGCATGAAGCCGCGCCCGCGGGCTGAACGGCACGGGATGAAATCCTTCGATCGTCGCTATCGCCCTGCTAGCGCTTCCGCTCGCGACGCTGGGAGCGACCCCATCCTCGTCGTTTGAGGCCGGCTCGGTGCACGTCGACCAATATGGAAGCGGCGCTCCCGCCCTCGTGCTCATTCCGGGATTGACGGATTCGGGCGCCGTATGGGATTCGACCGTCGCGCGCTATCAGGCGTCGCATACCGTCTACGTGTTAACGCTGCCCGGATTTGGCGGTCGCCCAGCGGTGCCCGCGCCGATGCTCGACACCGTCGATCGCGACATCGCGGCCTTTCTTCCGCGCGCGAACAAGCCGGTGCTGATCGGTCACAGCCTGGGCGGCTACCTGGCGATTCGCGTCGCCGAGGAGCACAGCGATCTGATTCGCGCGGCGATCGCCGTCGACGGACTCCCGATACTTCCGGGGCTCGATAACATGACGCCGCAGACGCGCGCCGCGGTGGCGGCTATGGTCGGCGGTAAGCTCGCGCAATCGTCGCCGGCGGAGTTTGAAAGCGCAGAGAAGACGCACCTTGCCTATTTGACGAAGCCGTCGAACGTCACAGACGGCGTTGACTTTTTCACAGGGCGCAAACATCGCGGCGACCGGAACGTACATGCAGGAGATGATGTCGTCGGACATTCGGCCCGGTCTGTCAAAGATCGACGTTCCGCTGCTCGAGATCGCACCGTTCGACGCGACCGTCGACCCCAATAATCCCTACACGCCATGGCCAACGCTGCAACAAAAACAGACGTACTATCAGAGCCTGCTCGCCGGCGATCCGACCGCCAAGGTGGTCATGATCGACGATTCCCGCCACTTCATCATGCTCGACCAACCGGCGAAGCTCTTCGCCGCCATCGACGCGTTCCTCGCAACCCTGTCACCCTGAGCCTGTCGTGTCACCCTGAGCCTGTCGAAGGGTGAACGATACCGTTCGCAATCAGACTGCGGGCGCAGTCGACGACGGTCTCGTCGAGCGGCCGCGGCTGCCAGCCGAGTTCGGTGCGGGCTTTCGCGTTGGAGAAGTGCGTATGCTCGCCGAGATCCGCGACGACGCCGCGTAGCGAGGGATCGAAGAGCGCGAGGAAGCGCACCAACACGTCGGGCGCCATGAGCTTGGGAACCTTTCGCGCGTCGGGGCCGAGCCGTTCGCGCAAGATGCGCGCCACATCGGCCAGCCACGCGAACGTTCCGAATGCCGATAAAGCGTTGTCCGGCGGCGTTGGGAGCCGTCATCGCCCGAATGTGGAGGTCTGCGATGTCGCGGACGTCGACGAAGTTGAAACCGAGCCGCGGAATCGCGGGCATGTCGCCGGCGAGCAGCCGGCTGATGCTTTGAAACGAGTACGACGGATCTTTGCCGAGCACCGGACCGACGACCAGGTCGGGTTCACCACCGCCAGCGTCATCGTTCCGCCGCTCGTTTTCATGAAATCCCACGCGGCGCGTTCGGCAATCGTTTTCGAACGCGCGTACGGCGGCAGTTTCGCGGGCTCGTCGGATCCGTCCAAACGTTTTCGGTGTAGATGCCGTCCGGTGGCGCCGGACCCCACCCGATCGCCGCCGCCGACGACGTGACCACGACGCGCTCGACGCCCGCGGCGACGCTCGCCCGCAAGTACGCGCAGCGTGCCCTCGCGCGCCGGAACGATGAGATCGTCTTCGTGCTTTGGCGGCCCTGGTGGAAACGGCGATGCAACGTGCAGCACGTACTGCGCGCCCTCGACGGCAGCTGCCCAACCGTCGTCGCGCATCAAGTCGGCCGCGTAGAACGTCAATCGGTCCTGCGGATCGACTTGCGTTGCAATCGAGGCGCGCACCTCGGGCTCTCGCGCCGGATCGCGGACCGTCGTGCGGACTTCGTAGCCGCGGCGAAGGAGCTCGACGATGCACCAGCGCGCAATCGCGCCCGAGCCGCCGGTAACGAGAACTTTCACGCTATGAGGATTCTTGCCTCAGCCTCGCGTCACCCCGAGCACCGTGTCACCCTGAGCCTGTCGAAGGGTGAATAAGTGCTACCCCGAGCGGCGGTGTCACCCTGAGCGGCGGTGTCACCCTGAGCTTGTCGAAGGGTGCGCCAAGTGAAGTCGATATCGCCCGGCGAGCTCCAGCAGCGTCTCGATAACGGCGTTGCGCCGTTCTTGCTCGACGTTCGCGAGCCGGAGGAGATGGTAGACGGCGTCATCGCCGGCTCTGTCAACATTCCGATGGGCGAAGTCGAGCATCGTCTTGGCGAACTTCCAACCGATCGCGATATCGTCGTGATCTGCCATGTCGGCGCCCGCAGCGCATACATCGCAAAGAAGCTCAACGCGCTTGGCTACGATCGGGTGGCGAACCTTAGCGGCGGAGTCGACGCATGGCTTCGGGAACGACGCTAAGCTTGCTCCTGAGGGTGCCGGACCAGCGGCGTTGAAATAAACCTCGTACCCTGAAGGTCTGCGCTGCAACCTCGTCCCCGGAAGTGGGGTAGAAACGTTGGGAAGGTATGAGAATGAGGAATTCACTTAAGGCAAACGCAGTCACCGTCCAACGCTTGCGCGAGGCGGCCGCTAGGGTTGCTCCTAACAGAGGAGACAAACCGACGGAAGTATCTAAGGACAGCGCTGGAACGCTCCTTAAGAAGTCAAAGCTGGCATTCGAAGAGGCTGGCCGCCTTTTAGGGCACTAGAATCGGGTGCGCTAACTGGGTTCGAAAGCGAGTCCAACCTTTATGGCGTAGGCGATAAGATCCGCTAGCGCTCGGGCTACATTAGAAGCGTTCTCATCGAACGCTTCTTTCTTTTCCCGGTCGATTGAAAGAACTCCAATCGCAGGGCCGCCGGTTTCCGATCTGACGGGAACCAAAAGAAGTCCATGATAATCGGGAGTCGGCCTGATTCGCTCGAAGTAGATCGATGCGGGCGCGTCGTCGATATTATACAGCCTGGATTCAACGTAACATTGTCCGAGCAACCCGGCACCTGGCGCAAAGACGTGATTCAATGTTTCTTCGTCACGGATGTCGTCGCTGAACAGCATCTTGAGCCCGCCCTCATCTTCGACGAACCACCAGAAGGAGAACCTTGTGCGATCTCCCCGTTCCGCGATGAGTTCTCGGGCCTCCTCCATCCGCCCGAGGCAAAACCGGGCTAAAATATCGGCAACGTCGTTGTCGCTCTCGGCATACTTTTCAAGTTGTTCGGTAAAGAGGTTGACAGACTGAAGCCAGTTTTGCATTAGTTCGGAATAGTCGGATAGCACCACTCGAAGAGCCTCAACCGAGTCCTCACTTTTTGCTGCCGCCTTCTCGACGCGCTGGAGCCTACGGAACGAAAGATTGGCGCCTCCCGGGAGACCAACTGTATCCAAACGGTTAATCACAAGGCCAACGATTCCAAAGGCGAGCCAAGCTAACGCCACCGTACCTGCGATCGGATGCCACGGAAAGGAGGCCCCAGCGGAACCGAACACATTGTCGATAAAACCAAGACAGGCAAGGGCGACCCAAAGAACCTGCACGAAAAGAGGGATACGGGTCAAAACCTCGCCCCCGTCGCGCGGCGCTAAGTTAGCATCATGCGGCCGATCGTCGTCCATCACGGAACTCTTTTATTCGCTACTTGCCCGCGACACGCCGCCCACTGGTGTCAGCCTGAGCTTGTCGAAGGGCGTATGACAATCGCCTTCGTGTCACCCTGAGCGGTGTCGAAGGGCGTCCAGATGGCGCGACTGACATACGGGCTCGTCAGCCAGGTAAACGCAGCGTCGATCTCGTCGCGCGTCACGCCGTGCGTGCTACCCTCAGCGGTCAGGCGATCGTCGAGCAGCGTGAGAGCGACGTCGGCGGTGAGTCGCGGCGTCGAGGCGCTGTCGCCGATGTTGTACGCCATGCTCTGCTGCGCGAGGCCGATCTGGGCGAGCAGCGAGGCTACCACGTGCCGCGCTGCGAACGAGCGCGTTCGCGCTTCAGGAAAACACGCGAGCGTGGACCGGGCGCGTCGCGGTAGTCGCCGGCTGGTTCCCACCGCAATGGAGGCGGCTTTGCCACACCGACGAAAACTCAGGCATGCATGGTTCGTTCCGACACCGGAGCGCTGGAGCCACTGCGGCGCTGGTCGCGGCATTGTCGCTTGAGGTTCCCGCGGTCGCAGCCCAAACCGGTCCGGGAGAGCTGGCACAGAACCAAATCGCCAAGCTGCGCTCGCAGCCCTTACCGATCGTCGTCCCGCGATACGTCCCCGCGGGATTCCACCTCGCCGAAGTCGACGCGCGGAAAGCAAAAGCGAACGGCTCTGCAAACCATTACACGCTGGTATATCGCTCCGCCGGTGGTGGTCATTTCACCATCGACGTGGCCGACGGCGAGTTCGGTGATGCCGATCCGGATTTCTCCTCGTTCCGCCGGCCGTTCGTAGCCAATTCGAACCTCGTCGGCTCGACCAAAATGAGCCCGTACCAGTTCACCGACGCCGCCGGACACCCGCAGCCGTGGTTCTACTCGTCGGACTATCGTTCGCTCGAACGCTTGGGTAACGCGAAAGCGGTGCTGATTTTCAGCGGCACCATCTCTCCCGACGAGCTGCGCCGAATCTATTCGTCGCTTCAGCAAGTTCCTCGATAGCGCGCTGAGTCCGCGCGGCCGTCGCATCGCGATGGTTGCGCTGCTCGTCGCGGCGGCGACGTACGCCGTCAAAGATTCCATCGGCGGCATCGCCTACCAGGCCGGGGCGCCCTACGATGCGTACATGCGCATGTTCGCGTTGAGCCGCGTCGTTTTGGTGATCGTCGCCGCGCTTATCGCACGCAAACGGGTGCTGACCGCCTCGGATGCGCTGCTCTTTTGGGGCATCGGTGGCCTTTCGCTCGACGTGTTCTGGCAGTACACGCCGCCGGGCGCGCTCTTTTGGTTTTCGGCCGCGCTCGCTCACGCCGCAATCGCTTTCGGCATGGCCCAGCTCATTCGCTACGCCTCTTACGAGAATCCGAATCCGCAATTCAGAAAAGCCGCGACGGTGACGGCGGTAGCGATCGGCACGACGATTGCGGTGGCCGGATTTGCCGTCGTCGCGCTCTCTTTCGGGAGTATCGGCGGACAGATGCTCGACCAGCCGACGTTTGATGCAATTGCGCCATGGCTGCAGCGTTTGCGCTGGCTGGGGATGTTCGCCGGCTGCGTCGCGATCGAAGTTTGCGCCATTGCCGAATTGCGAGCCGCAACGGACGAACGCCGGCCGAGAGCGCTTCTCGTGGTCGCCGGCTTTGCGCCGCTAGCGCTGGCAACGTCGGCGCACGCGCTCGCGGTAGTCGTTACTGCACACGACAACGCCCTGCTGCGAAATGCCGATGCCATCGGCAACGTGCTCACCGCGGTCGCGCTCGCCTATGGCGCGCTGACGCGCCGGCTCGTCGACGTCGAATTTTACGTCAGCGCGGCGGTGGCCGCGTCGCTCGCGGGCGCGGCGCTGACCACCCTAGCGTTCTTGAGCGAGCATTTCGTCGTGCCGTGGATCGACGAGAGCGTCGAGCGGCTACCGCTTCTTGCGAATCACGGCTGGGCGGTTAAGACTGGCGCCGGCGTCGTTAGCGCATTCGTGGCGTACACGGTGTTCACGCGGATTTACGATAAAGCCGCACCATTCGTTCGCGATGCGATCTTCCATCATCGCGAGGAGCATCTGCGGGCGCTGCGCGCCTTTGCGGAAGCGGTCGCAACGATTGACGCCGCGCGCGTCGCCCAAGCGCTGGTCGACGTCGTCACGAAAGATGCCGCCGCGTCGTTCGCCGGGCTCTACCGGCGTGGCGACAGCGGATTCCGTCTTACCTACGGATCGGGCGTCCCGCAGCCCGCCGCGCAGATCGCAACCAGCGACGGGCGCGTGCCGGCGTCGTTCGCTCCGCTCGTCGCCGATGACGGCAGCGCCGTCTTTGCGATGCTGTCGGAAAACGGAATTGCCGGCTTCCTTCTCGCCGGACCGAAGCGCGACGAGACGACCTACGCTCCCGACGAGCTGCGCGCCCTGGGTCTTGCCGCACGAGAAGCAGGATTGGCGTTAGCTCCTCAAACCTGATCGCTTAGACGGGTGTAAACCAATCGGCAAAGCGGCGGCGTGCTCCGGGCGGTGCAATCCGCTTTACGACGGTATCGAATACGACGAGCTCTTCGCTCTGAGCCTTGATTGCCGAGCGTGTGGCGATCCCCGATTCCTTGGCGGCGTAGAGCCGAGCGCCGATCTTGCGACACCGTCCGTAACCTTTTTCGATTGCGTAGCGGGGTGCTAACCCGAGTGCGCGGCATCCATCGTCGGTGACCGCATCGACGAAGCGCGTGCTCTCGACCTGGAAGCTCGCAACGTCAGGAAGAAACGCTTCGGCAATATCTTCGGGCAGCGTGCCGGCGCCGAAGTTCAGCTCGAGCCAACGCCGCGCATTAGCGCGCGCTCCTTCGAGATTTTCGTTCAGGTAGAGTGCGCCAAATGCGCCCGGCGCGTTCCAGCGTCCGCCGCCGATCTTACTATAGGTGGTGTCCGAAGGATCGTCCCAATCTGGACCGCACACGCGGTAGTAGCTCCCGCCGCGCGTGAGATGGACTTGCCCGGCCGGCACGCTACGTGAACTCGCCCGCTCGGATCGGCTCGATACCGGGGACGTAGGACGACCAGCGCCGGAAGAACTCATAGATCGCTGACGGCCCATCGGTTTGCAGCGTTTGTAGGATGCTGCGGTTGTCGAGGATCGGCATCGCGTTGCGTACGACGACCGGCAAACGTTGCGGTTTGAAACGTTTGGCCAGTTCGCCGACGACCTCGGCGACGCGGTCGATCTTCGCAGCTTTGTCGACCGGCACGCTCTTGGTTTCCCACTGTTCAACGGCTTGACGCGTCACGCCAAAGAGGCCGGCAAGTTCGTTGCCGGAAAGTTGCAGTGCCTCGCGGATCGCTTTAATCTGCCCGCGCGTAACGGTGGGAAAGCTGACGACGGTTGCCCTCTTTGCCTTTGGGCGCGCTCGCGGTCGCACGGCCGCGACTTCGGTGTAAGCGGGACGCGCGAGAGCGGTCGCCCTGCGGGCGGCGCTGCGACTGGCGGTGCGCTTGCCGGAACGTTTCATGATCTTCTCCCAGTCTATCCCTGGAGGCCGGCTTTGGCAAGGGCTTTGCAAGCAGGATGCAAGCAGTTTGCAAGCAGTTTGCAAGCAAGCCCTCTTGGGCCGCGTCAGAAGAGGGATGCTCGCGCCGCGCCGCGCATCTGCGCGCACGTGGCGCGCACCCTTCGATTCGGTGTCGCAACCGCCGACCATCAATGCGAGGCCTACGACGGGCACGACGACATTCGCGACGTTTGGGAGCGCGTGCGCGGGCTCGTTGCTCGCGGCAAGGCCACCGACTTTTGGAATCGCTACCGCGAAGACGTTGAGCTCGCGCGCGGCCTGGGCTGCACGGTCTTTCGCCTTTCGCTTTCGTGGGCGCGGCTCGAGCCGGAGCCCGGCGTCTGGAGCGACGAGGCCTTCGCGCACTACCGCGACGTCCTTCAAGCGATTCGCGACGCCGGAATGTCGGCGATCGTCACGCTCGTGCACAACACCTGGCCGCTTCACGTGCAGGCTGCCGGCCGAGGCGCGGGGCCGCTCGATCCGGGCTTTCCCGATCGCGTTACGCGCTTCGCAACCGAGGTCGCGCAGCGGCTCGGCGATCTGATCGACGACTACGTCACGCTCAACGAGCCCGATCAGCTCGTCTACGGCTGGATCAAAGGCTTTCTGGATGCGCGCCTACGCGATGCCGCCGGGGCAGCCGCCGTACGCAACCGGCGACGCAGCAAATGGACGACGTGCTCACACTGATCCCCAATCTCTTTCGCGCGCATGCCAAGGCGCGCGACGCGATTCGGCGCATCCGGCCGAACGCGCGCGTCGGCACGAACCCGCTCGTCTTAGGCCTGCCGCAATGGCTGCAACGTTTGATCGACCGCAACGCCACGCACCTGCAGTCGCCGGAGGATGCGAAGCGTCAAGTGGCGCGCTATCGCGCACATCGGCGATCGACGGAAAGCGGGCGCGTCGATTGCTCGATCGCGCAGCTCACGATGACGCTGCAGCGACGGCGAGCACTCCTTCTTTTCGGAGCCGTACTACTGCACGCACGCTTGCGGCGCTGCACGCGAGCACGTTGCGCGCTTCCGGCCGACACGCAAACGTGGCGCGGGCGCGATCGCGGTGGTCGCCGACACGCTTCCGGCCGAGCATCGTCGGTGGCTGGTTCCCGCGCCGCAACGATTTCGCTATGTCAACGCGATGTCCGACGCCGTCGACGCGCTGCGGCGCGGTGAAGTCGATGCGGTCTTCGACGACGAGGTGACGCTGCGCGCAGTACGCCGGCGACGCGCTTGGCCTCACGCCGCTTCCGCGCTCCGAGCAGTACTTCGCCGTCGCGATGGCGCTCGGGAGCCGCACGCTGCTCAACATCGTCGATCGCGCCATCCGCGAGCTGCGGCGCGAGCATCCCGAGATTCCGAACGCTTTCAACCGCAAGACGATCGCGCACATCGGGCGCGAAGAAGAAGCGCAAGACCGACACACAGCGAGCCGGTTCCCGACATGGACCGCTTGATCGCGCGCATTCGCAAGCGCGGCGTGCTGCGCGTCGGCATTCATCCGGGCGTGCCGGGGCTGTGTACGGATGTCACCCTTCGACAGGCTCAGGGTGACAGAGCGCGGCTCAGGGTAACACGAAGTACGAGGGGCTCGAGCCGGAGATCGCGCATCGCATCGCGCAGCTGATCTTCGGCGATCCGAGTCGCGTCGAGTTCGTGCCGGTTCGCGGCGAGCAGCGTTTGAACGCGACCCGATCGTCCTGGCTGCATGCGTTATTTGCACTCCGCAAGAGCCTTCGCGATCTTCACGACGCTGCTCGGCACGAATTGGTGGAATCTCGGTTTGGCCGGCAAGTTGCCGGAGTTTCTTTGCCCGCGCGAATGCGTCGGCGCCCTCGACTACGTCGGCCTCGATTACTACTGGGGCGTGCCGTCGTTCTGGCCGCGCGACCTGCATCGGCTCGACGCCGCCTCCGACTTCAATTACGCCAACGCCCCGGTGTGGCCCGACGCGCTCGACATGATCATCAGCGAAGCCGAGCGGAATTTTCCCGGCAAGCCGATCATCGTCATCGAGAACGGCTGCGTCGAGCGCGTGCCTGGCTTCACGCGCTCCGACTATTTAAAAGAGCACGTTGCCCAAGTGCGCAAGGCCATCGATCGTGGCGCTCCGGTAGAAGCATACCTCTGCTGGAGCATCACCTCGAATCGCGAGTGGGGCCTACCGTTCGACGACGGCAGCGACTTCGGACTCTACCACATCGATCTCGATACCGATCCCGAGTTAAATCGTTTGCCGACTGACTCGAGCCGAACCTACGCCGGCCTAATCGCGGGCTCGTAGCTTGCGGACTTGCGCGCGTGACGCGTAAGTGCCGCGACGTCGCCGATTCGTAAACCGCTCCGTGGGGTCAGAGCGACCTCCACCGCTCGCGGACCGCGCTTCTCTCAATCCCGGCCGGCGCGACCATTCGTACTGATGGAAGACCCGAAATCATGATGTTGCACCCCTGCCATCCCGCTCGTCGCGCTTTGCCTGACAGGGGTTTTCGCGGCAGAACGCGATCCGCGGTAATGAGGCGACCTGGGATGGCATCGACAAAGACTACGGTGTTGAACCTTTTGTCGAACTCGACGAAGATGTGTTCGGGCATGTCTCCGCGACGAATGCAGTCAATCGTCGGTTGGAAGGCGGCGCCGGTGATTCGAAGGCCAAACCGGCCGTCCTTGGCCTTCAGCTGGTAGAATCGTCCGCATGCGTAACACTTGAAATCGGCGACGGGAGTATTATCAGGCAACCGATCGAGGGCATCGCTCGCACAGTCCAAGCAGTAAAGGTTGAACGATGCCCACGTTTCCAGTGCAACTCTCGCTGCCTGAGCGGCGCTGACGAAGGACGCGGCCACAGAAAAATCGACGAGAGGGCTGAAGACGGGCGGAATATCCTCTCGCTCATAATGCCCCGGTCGAACAAACCGTAGCAAGCCTTGATCGCGAAGCAATTGGAGACTCTGCCGGATCTTGGCATCGATGAACCGATTATTCGGAAACTGGCGCTGGAGCTCGTCGTGGCATGCGAGCACGTCAGCCAGCGAAAACGCTCGGGGCAGTGTCTGGACGATGCCGCGAACCGCCTCCTTCCAAGTCTGCAATTGCGCCATTCTTCCCCCAAACACAGTAGGAACGTCTACAAGCCGTTAGCGAGAACGTAGTCTCGGTCCTTGAAGATTGTTAGGGGGCAGCGCGATCGTTTCAAGCTGGAATCCAGCTGCATCACCACGAAAACCTAAGCGATGCCGCTTGTCCTAATGCAACGCGCGTGGCGGGACGATCCGAAGTACAAGGATACTGAGTTCGTCGTTTACCATTATCCGCAGCAGTACTTCGATCAAATAGATGGCGGCGAGAGATTCGTCTACTACAGGCCTGCCAGAGATGCTAAGGCCGGCGAGGCCAGCGCGTATTTCGGGTGCGGCGAGTTAGGAGATTGGTGGACCGATCCGGGCGACCCGACGCATCGTTTTGTGGGGATCCGCCAGCCGATTCAGTTCGTGAAGCCCGTGCCGCACGTCGATCGGGAAAATCGCATGTATGAATCGACGTTCACGAGTCGAAACGCTTTTCAGGGCCGATCCGTTCGTTACATCGACGCGCTGGACTTCCATAGGATCCTCGACGCTGCCGGCCTCACGGGCGCGGCTTGGCGTGATGCCCCGACAATTGATGACGTCCTCAGCGGATTAGTGGTTCCGGGTCTCTCGGTGGAACCGCCGCGTGACGCTTTCCGCCCGCTAGCGGTCGTTCCGGACGGCACAGGCTACCGGCCCACCGGAAAAGCGATCGACGTATTTGAGTCGGCCGCTCTTCAGGAACGGGCGCGCGGTGACCATCAGGCAACCCTGAGACTGGTTAAAGCCATGGTGGAGGCGCGCGACGGGAGATGCCTGTTCAACAACAACGTCGACCTGCTTGCGTCGTTCACGTCGCAAAAGCTACTGGTGGAAGCAAAAAGCCTGAATGTAGAGAGTGCTGCCGTCGACCGTATGCGTTACGGGATGGGCCAGCTCTTCGACTACCGCGTCCGCTATCGTGCGGAAATTGGCCGGGCCCAGCCAGTGCTAGCATTCGGCGCAATCCCGCCGCGCGACGTGGGCTGGATTTCAACGATCCTACAGGAAAACGGCGTTGCCTTCATCGCCCGGCAGCGGGAATCGCTCTTGCCGATGAACGATGCGGCCAAGGCTCTGCCAATATTTAGCTGAGCCGCACATCGCCGCCCGGTAAGCCGAGGCAAGAGCGCTCGACACCGATCCCGAGTTGAAGCGCCTGCCCACCGACTCGAGCCGCACGTACGCGGCGCTGATTGCGGAGAGCGAACAGACCGGCTCGCCCTGAGAAGT